>CAWAIQ010000004.1:0-2035000 GCA_963782225.1 uncultured Chitinophagaceae bacterium | reverse complement strand
TATATTGATTATGTGTCGAGGCCAAATGATTTAAAAGTAAAAGGAAGTGCCGCCATCACCGATGCAAAAGGACTTGTATTTTATCAATCCAAAAGGAACAGATAAAGAAAAGCCAACGCAAATCTGGACACAGGGCGAAACAGAAGCTACCTCAGTTTGGCTGCCCACCATTGATAAGCCAAATCAGAAAACCACCCAGGAACTGACCATGACCGTTCCCGCAAAATATGTAACGCTTTCCAATGGTAAGCTCATGTCTCAGAAAAATAATAGCGACGGCACAAGAACTGATCACGTGGAAGATGGATCTGCCACACGCACCTTATCTTATTTTTTATGGGCGTAGGCGATTATGCAGTTGTTAAAGACCAGTACAAAGGCAAGGAAGTGAGTTATTATGTTGAGAAGGAATACGCACCCGTTGCAAGAAAAATTTTCGGTAATACACCAGAGATGATCGCGTTTTTATTCGAAAGCGCTTGGTGTTGATTACCCATGGGTGAAATATGCACAGATCGTAGGGCGCGACTATGTTAGCGGTGCAATGGAAAATACTACTGCCACGCTTCACCAGGAAAGTGCACAGCAGGATGCGCGTGAATTGAAAGATGGCAACATCTGGGAAAATACTATCGCACATGAATTATTTCACCAATGGTTTGGCGATCTATGTAACAATTGAAAGCTGGAGCAACCTTACGCTCAACGAATCGTTTGCCAACTACAGCGAATACCTGTGGCAGGAATATAAGTATGGTAAAGATGCGGCCGATGACCACAATTTCCAGGAGATGAATGGCTACCTGCAAAGCCAGAGCGACAAGAAAGATCTCGTGCGATTTTATTATGAAGACAAAGAGAACATGTTCGATGCGGTGAGCTATAATAAAGGCGGACGCATATTGCACATGTTGCGTAATTATGTTGGCGACAGCGCATTTTTTAAAGCGCTGAATTTATATCTCACCGAAAATAAGTTCGGAACAACTGAAGCGCATCAACTTCGAATTGCATTTGAAAAAACAACGGGTCTGGACCTTAACTGGTTCTGGAACCAATGGTATTATGGAAGCGGCCATCCGAAACTGGACATTAGTTATGTATATGATGATGCAGCGAAAAAAGTAAAGGTTGTAGTAAAGCAAAACGACAAAGTTTTCAGACTGCCAATAGCCGTTGACATTTATAACGGCGAGAAAAAAATACGTCATAAAGCATGGTTGTCGAACAAAATTGACACGCTGAATTTCGACTTCACTTCTCATCCTGACCTGGTAAATGTTGATGCAGATAAAATGTTGCTCGTTGAAAAAACCGATAACAAAACGCTCGAGAATTATGTGCACCAGTTTAAATACGCAGGAAAGTACCTCGATAAAAAAGAAGCGATAGATTTTGCGGCAGAAAATGAGGATCCAAAAGCTGTTGCCCTCCTTAAATCTGCGTTGAGCGATAAATATGAAGGCATCCGCTCGTATGCACTAACAAAGCTTGATTTAAAAAATGAAAAGCTTGTGACGGATGTAGAGCCGGTCATTGCCAACCTGGCTTCTGCTGATCCGCGCCCTAAAGTAAAGGCTACCGCATTAGGAATCCTGGCGATGTACAGCAACGAAAAGTATAAGAGTGTCTTCGAAAAGAACGTTAATGATTCATCTTATTCTGTTTCCGGCGCTGCGTTAGAGGGCCTGATGGAACTTGATAGCACTGCGGCGATAAGCCAGGCGAAATCGTTGCTGAAGTCTAAGATGAAAGGCAGGTTGCTTGAAGCCGTTACAGGAATTCTGATGGTATCGGGCGATGAGTCGGGCTTTGAAGCAATCACTAATGCTTTCGAAAAAATGCCTGTTTCTCAAAGCAAGTTCAATCTTATTCAGCCATTGAGTGTTTTTATCGTTAAGACAAAAGACACAGACAAAGTGAAGAGAGGAATAGACCTGATTGTGAAATTCAGAGATGCCTTCCCTCCAACTCACGGTATCACTCCATACTTAAACAATTTGCTGAGCAATATTGCGAAGAAGAAACAGGAGTCTGGCGATGCATCAGCAACCGAACAGGTAAATTATATCAATGAGAAGATAGCGGCGAAATAATCGCCTCCCACAATTTAAACTAAAAATCCCGGCAAACACCGGGATTTTTTTTATTGCTATTTTCCTGAGCGAATTTCTTGAATTACCAACTTCCTGAAGCTCCTCCACCGCCGGAGCTTCCTCCACCAAAGCCACCGAAACCTCCGCCTCCTCCACCGAATCCACCGCCGCCGAAGCTGCCTCCGCCACCAAAGCCGCCAGGGAAGATGATTGGTCCGAAACCTCTTCTGCTCATAAATCCTCCACCACCTCCTCCTCCGCTGCGTCTAATAATGAAGAAAATCAAAATAATGATACCGAGTATAAGGCCCATCGGCACTCTGCGCGTTTCGGTCCTGTTGTTGTAATTTTTTGGCGCGGTGTATTCTCCTGCGGCAGCTGCCATTATCGAATTCGTAGCCTTATCCAGACCCTCGTAATAATCGCCACTTCTAAAAGAAGGAGCAATGTCGTTCGTGATAATTTGATTCGCGGTAATATCGGGCACTGCTCCTTCTAGTCCGTAGCCAGCTTCAATTCTTATTTTCCGGTCTTCTATGGCCGCTAATATCAGGATACCGTTATTAGTTTTTTTATTACCGATGCCCCATTGACGGTATAGCGCCAGGGCATATTCTTCGATCGGATAATCATTCAGCGTAGAAACTAACACCACCGCGATCTGGCTCGAGGTACTATCGTCGTATGCAACAAGTTTTCGTTCAAGTGCCGCTTCCTGTTCAGGAGACAAAACACCGGCAAGGTCGTTCACCAGTCGTGGTGGATTAGGAACAGCTGGTATTTGCTGCGATATAGCAAAGGCTGGTACCAATAGTAGCAGCCAGATAACACTCTTTATCTTTCTTTTCATCATCATTTACCGAAAACTATATCGTCGGGCAGTTCGTTTTTGTCTGCGTTCGGATCATAAGGAAAATGTTGCTTTAGCGCGTTGCCCGTATCGGAGATTACCAAAAGTATTGCGTCGAGGTAGTGATTTTCCCTGAAGTGCCGCGTCATCAATCCAACTTCTTTCTGCCAGAATTCATTTCCCAATTTTTCATGAATACCTGAGTCAGCGAAAACTGCGAATTGATGATCTTTTACTGCAACATATATTAATACTGCATTGCGATGCTTGGTATGATCCATCTTCAGGTTCCAGAAAATCTCTGCTGCCCTATCGAGCGGATCAACAAACCGGCACCTGCTTTCAATAAACACCCGGATCTCGCCGCTCGTTTGCTGTTCAGTTTGCCGGATCGCATCTACGATCCGGCTGCTCTCACTAGCGTCAAAAAGACTTTTGCTCCTGAATGACAGATTCAATCTCATCGTGCACTGTCCGTATTAAAATTTACTGACGGCGCTGTCTGTGCGCCCGGATCGGCCTGGAATGGCTGACGAGTCGGAAATCCAAGCATGCCGGCATAAATCACATTGGGAAAGCGGCGCACCACCTGGTTGTACTCCTGCACCGATGCGTTGAAGTCGTTCCTCGACACCTTGATCCTGTTTTCCGTTCCTTCAAGTTGCGTTTGAAGATTCAGGAAGTTTTGATTTGCCTTAAGTTCAGGGTAGCGCTCAACTGTTACCAGCAAACGGCTAAGTGCACTAGACACTTCGCCCTGTGCCTGTTGAAAGCGTTCGATATTCTCAGGTGTAAGATTTTCCGGACTAATAGTAGTTTGCGTTGCCTTTGCACGTGCTTCGATAACGCGCGTTAATGTTTCCTGTTCAAAATTTGCTGCGCCTTTAACTGTGCTTACCAGGTTCGGAATAAGGTCAGCCCTGCGTTGGTAGTCGCTCTGCACATTTGCCCATTTTGCTTTGACGTTCTCGTCGAGACCTACCATGCTGTTGTAGCCGCTGCATCCACAACCGCCCAAGAGCAGGATCAGACCAATTACAACGATCAAAATGAGATTGCGTGATTTCATGATTTTGAATATTTTATTGTTTAAAATTACAGATTTGCACGTGACATTCTCAACTTTTCTAGGCGGTACGGTTTTTTCAATTTCGTTAACTAAATCTGCGATATGTTTCTACGCATTGCTTTCTGTTGTTCGCTGGCCACCGCGGCGCTGGCCTGTAATAAAAAAAACGATACCAACACACTGCCGGATCCTCCGGATGAAGATACTGTGGTAAACCTTGCAGACAGGGTGCTGACCCCGAACCTGAATTTTCCATGGGAATTGTTGTGGGGACCAGATGATATGCTCTGGATGTCGGAGCGTGGAGGAAAAATTAGTCGCGTTAATCCTCAGACAGGCGAGGTGATACCTGTTAAAACATTAAGTGAAGTGGTATCGCGCGGTGAAGGAGGGTTGCTTGGAATGGTAATGGCGATGGGTAGTGCGCAGTTGATCAATTTATGGGTAGCGTACGATTACGATAAAAACGGCGCATATACCGGGAAGGTAGTACGATATGATTATGTGAATGGTGATTTAGTGAATCCTCTGACAATAATCGACGATCTAAAAGCTGCAGGTATTCATAATGGTTGCCGGCTGGTTATTTCTCCGGGCGATCAAAAATTATATATCACAACCGGAGATGCTTCGGATCAATCACTACCCCAGGATATGGCTTCGCGGAATGGAAAAATTCTCCGCGTAAATCTTGATGGAACCATTCCGGCAGACAATCCCGATCCGTCGAGCCCGGTTTGGAGCACCGGACATCGCAATCCGCAGGGGCTGGTATTTGCGGGGGATGTTTTGCTGTCATCGGAACATGGACCCGATAGCGATGACGAGATCAATATAATCGAGAAGAGCAGAAATTATGGATGGCCGGATGTTCGCGGGCTTTGCGATGAGAGTGATGAATTAGATTTTTGTGCAGCGAATAATGTCAGGGAGCCTATTATGCATTGGACGCCTACGATTGCAGTTTCCGGCATAGACTATTATCTCGGCGATTCAATTCCTCAATGGAAGAACTCGATCCTGGTCGCTACGTTAAAGAATGAGCGTTTAATGCAATTGAAAATGTCAGTCGACCGTAAGTCGGTTGTAGATACAAAAGAGTTCTTAACTAATAAGTACGGGCGCTTGAGAGATGTATGCGTTGCGGGTGATGGGAGAATATTTTTGTGTACGAGTAATGGAAATAACGAGGATGTTATCGTGGAAGTAACGAAGCAGTAAACATTTACTTGTTTATTGCCGCGATGCCCGGAAGTTCTTTTCCTTCAAAAAACTCCAGCATTGCACCGCCGCCAGTAGAAACATAACTTACTTTATCAGCGAAGCCAAATTGATTAATTGCAGCAACGGAATCTCCGCCTCCGATTAATGAATACGCGCCTTTCGAAGTCGCTTCGGCGATAGCTTCTGCAACTGCTTTAGTTCCACCCTGGAATTTCTCCATCTCAAAGACACCCATCGGTCCATTCCAGAGGATGGTTTTCGATGCGAGGATTACTTTTCTAAACTCTTCGCGCGCTTTCACGCCAATATCGAGTCCCATCCAGCCGGCAGGAATAGCTTTGTTATCGCCTTCCTTAGTGTTGGCGTTTGCATCGAATTTGTCGGCGAGAATACTATCAACAGGCAAATGGATTTGAACGTTCTTCGCCTTTGCTTTTTCAAGAATCTCTCTTGCGGTATCGATCCTGTCTTCCTCTACCAGAGAATTTCCTATTTCTCCACCTTGTGCCTTGAAGAATGTATAAGACATACCTCCGCCGATAATAATATGATCCGCTTTTTCGAGAAGATTTTCTATTAAGAGAATTTTGTCTGACACTTTCGCGCCGCCCATGATAGCGGTGAAAGGTTTCTCAGACCCTTGCAATACTTTCTGCGCACTCTTTACTTCGCTTTCCATCAAAAGACCGAAAAGCTTGTTATCGGCAGCAAAATCATCTGCTATCACAGCAGTAGAGGCGTGGGCCCTGTGAGCGGTACCAAATGCATCGTTCACATAAACATCACCAAGTGCTGAGAGTTTTTTCGCAAATCCTTTGTCGCCTTTTTCTTCTTCTTTATAAAACCTGAGATTTTCCAGCAACAACACTTCACCGGGTTTCAGCGCCTTCGACTTTTCGATCGCCTGTTGACCTATGCAATCATCCGCAAAGTCAACTTTTGTACCGCCGAGCAATTGGCTAAGGTGTGGTACAAGGTGTTTGAGCGAATATTTATTGGTAGGGCCATCTTTCGGGCGGCCAAGATGCGACATCAATATTACGCTTCCGCCGTCTTTCAGGATCTTTTGGATCGTTGGAATGGCGGCACGCATCCTGTTATCGTCGGTTATTTCGAATTTATCGTTGAGCGGTACGTTGAAATCAACGCGGATCAGTGCTTTTTTCCCTGAAAAATTGTAGCTGGAAAACTCAGGCATACTGTTATTTTAAGATATTCTCACGTCTGACGTCTCCCGTCTGACTATTTCTTGCTAATCAATTCGGCAAAAAATTTCACCGTTCTTACCAATTGACTAACGTAGCTCATTTCATTATCATACCACGCAACAGTCTTCACCAGTTGGTGGCCGCCTGAATTCATCACTTTTGTTTGAGTAGCATCGAAGATTGATCCGAAGCGGCTTCCGATGATATCGCTGCTTACAATTTCGTCTTCAGTATAACCGAAACTTTCGTTGCTTGCTGCCTTCATGGCTGCGTTTATTTCTTCAGCAGTAACCTTCTTATTAAGAATGGTTGTGAGCTCTGTAAGTGAACCTGTAAGGGTTGGTACACGCTGAGCGCTACCGTCGAGTTTTCCTTTTAATTTAGGAAGAACCAGTCCGATTGCTTTTGCGGCGCCAGTGCTGTTTGGAACGATATTCTGAGCTGCAGCGCGTGCCCGGCGGAGGTCGCCTTTTGGGTGCGGAGCATCCTGGGTATTCTGATCGTTTGTGTAAGCGTGAACAGTGAGCATGATGCCAGCTTCGATAGAATACTTATCATCGAGAACTTTTGCCATCGGCGCGAGACAGTTCGTGGTGCATGATGCGCAACTGATGATGGTTTCAGAACCGTCGAGTGTGTCGTGGTTAACGTTGAACACGATGGTTTTGAGATCGCCGGTTGCTGGCGCAGAGATTACTACTCTTTTAGCACCTGCTGTGATGTGCGCCTGGGCTTTGTCTTTATCCGTAAAAAAGCCTGTACACTCAAGAACTACGTCTACATCGTGAGATTTCCAGGGAATTTCAGCGGGATTTTTCTGGGTATATATCTTTATTTCATCGCCGTTAACGATAATTGAGTTGTCGGTTGACTTCACATCAACATTAAACGGGCCTTGTGCGCTGTCGTATTTTAGAAGGTGAGCGAGTACTTTAGGGTTGGTAAGGTCATTTATTGCAACTACATCAATGCCTTCCATTTGGTAAATCTGGCGGTAAACCAGTCGTCCGATACGTCCGAACCCGTTAATAGCAACTTTTACAGTGCTCATAGCTAAGAATTTGAGTTTAAGAAAATAAGGATGCGAAATTACGACACTATCAATAAAGTTTTGGAAGAAAATATGTGTCTGGTTATCTTTGCCGTCCGAAATCGAAAGCCGCGTTGGTCAATCGGTTAAGACGCATCCCTTTCACGGATGAATGAGGGGTTCGATTCCCCTACGCGGTACCCAGAAAGATTCCTAAAAAGAGTCTAAACGACTGAAAGTCGCTGCAGCATTAGCTCGCAGCGACTTTTTTCTTTTTATCGGTTCTAGCAGAAACGATAAAACCCTTCCGGGGAAGGGTTTTACCAGGAACGGATTACAACACTAACTAGTCTCTTTCCAGCTTCAGCAACTTGCCAGCCGGCGAGAAAATCGCTTCCCACTTAACACCATTGCGATAAAACTGAACTTTGTAATTTCCATTGAGCTTCTTCCACTCTGCCCGCGTAGCCCCCGGAAATTTGCTTTTATAAGCGTTCATCACCATCGTTGGCACACTCGCCGCGGATATCTTGGTCCCCCCGCCACCACTGAGCCCACCGCCCCTGTCGTCGCCAGAAGGATCATCACTGCCATGACTCGCATCTACAGTCGTTGCAGAAAGCGAAGAAGGTGAAGAGGTCAATGCATCCTTAGAGCACGATGCCATAATAATGGATGCAACTGCCAGTACAGAAAAGATCTTTTTCATACATTTTTGTTTTTGATTATTAGAGAATGGTTGATAATTTTTAGTTGTCGCGTTCTTCTTTAACGATATCGCCTGCAGCAGTAAAAGTTGTTTCGAACTTTGCGTCTCCCAAAAAGAACTGCACCTTATAGTTGCCGGTATCCAGCTTTTTCCACTCTGCACCGCTAGCATCGGGATATTTGGATTGATACACATTAATTACCGCTTCAGGAACGTCCGCGGCCGAAATATTCGGGCCGCGCCCGCTGCCGGAGCCACCGCCGTGGTCATCGCCGGTTGAACTACTTAAATTGTCTTCAATCCTGGAGAGAGTATCCTTCGAGCATGATGTTGCGAGAAGTGAGAAAGAAAGCGCCACTAGCAGAAACCTTTTCATATCATTTTGTTTGAATATTGGTATACACAGAAGACCTCGACGTAACCACCAGGCGAAATATTTTAAATTTTTATCTTTCGGTTACAAAACCCACCTTGGGGATTACCAATTAACGGAGTGGAATGGCTATTCTTTCAGATCAGGAGTTAGTTCAATCATTGCAGTCTACAGCTTCGATCGATGCTCCAGTTAAGTTTTTATATGAACAGTACTTTTTTATGATCGTTTCATATATACAGCAAAACCATGGCTCACGGGAAGACGCTGAAGATATTTTCCAGGAAACGGTATTGGCCTTCATTCAAATAGTAAAGGCCGGTAAGTTCAGGGGCGATTCGAGTGTGAGAACGTTTGTTCATGCTATCGCAAGGAATTTATGGCTTAATGAACTTAAAAGAAGAGGCCGACAGGAAAAACGCAACCAGAGCTTTAGCTCTGAAATGCCGCGCATTGAACCTGATGTAGCCAGAATGATGAGTAAGCAGGAAGCGAGAACACAGGTTTTTAGTATAATAGACAGCCTGGGCGAAGCCTGCAAAAAAATTTTGCTGGCATTTTATTATGAAGAGCTTTCGATGCAGGACATTCTCGGAAAGCTTGATTATAAAAACGAGCAAGTCGTAAGAAACAAGAAAGCAAAATGTATGAAAAGCCTTGAAGATAAAGTACAGGCCGACCCGGCGCTTGCTCAACAACTAAAAAGCGCGTTACAATATGAATAATCAGCAGGATGATAACGAGGAATTAACCAATGCACTTAGAGCTTACGGGCTCAAGCAACGGATAAGTGAACTCCACCGGGAGATTGTACCTAATTTAAACGCCGATACCTCAGCTCCCGGCAAGGTAAGGAGCATGCGCCCTTTACTCGCTAGATCGGCTGCCGTTCTAATCACACTGGTGGCGATGGCGGCGGCCTACATTTTTATCAGCTCAACTTCTAACAAACTGTTCAACGATAAATATGTAGCCTATAACATTGCGCCGGAACGGTCAGGCGATTCGTTAGAAAACGCCGATGCCGTCAATTTATTTAGGCGCGGTCAAACGGAATTGAAGAATAACGACCCGCAAAAAGCAATAGAATCTTTCAACAAAATTCTCTCTAACCCAAAAAATACCAACACTCTTCACGATGACAGCGAGTACTACCTGGCGCTATCCTATTTAAAAGCCGGTGAGACAGACCTGGCATATAAGAGATTTTTAGAAATCGGCAAAAATGAAAATCATCTTTACCACGATGAAGTTTCAGCGTGGTTCCTTTTTAAGCTGAAGGTGCTTTCCTGGAAAAATAAATAACCAAACAGACTACAAAAGAAACTAACGCGACCACCAGGATTATCATTTCTGAATTACTACTAACAGCACCATCAAAGGTGCCGATCAAACGCAGGTGAGCCCAGTACGCCGGAATTTTCTGGCTACGTGATATTTTATCATTATCGACGTAGTCGAGTGTCGCCTTCTGCAACGCGTGAGCAGGACCAAGGCCCTCAGCAATATAGGTATGAAGACCACCTGCAATATCCGCGGTTGAAAAATCATCCGCTTTCCACAATGAAGCAATTACTTGCGGACAACCAGCATAAGTAAACGCTCTTGTAAGGCTCATCAGGCCTTCTCCCCTGATCAACTGTCCCGAACCCGTTTCACAAGCACTCAAAATAACCAGATGAGTAGCCTGCAAAGAAGCATCCATGATCTCAGATGCATACAAATTATTTTGACCGGCAGAATCGCCTTTACCAGGATAGAAACGTATGTATGAGTTGTTTGGCACACTATCATTTACATAAGCATGAGTGGCCAGGTGAATGATGTTGTAAGCACCCGCGCTGTCGAGAAAAAGCTGCTTTGTCGCAGCTGACGCAACTGCCTTTCTGCCGGATATTCTCGCAATCTCTGATGTCGTTCCCGGCAATGACAGTGGTCCTTTTTCCGTGAAGGGCGCCATCGCGAGTATTCTATTATTTGATGTTGACGGTAGCGCACTAAGCTCGTTAAGAATGCTGCACGAATAATTATAAATGATGCTATGCTTTTCAATCAATATCTCACCCTTTGCATTTGAAAGCGCCTGAAATGGTACCCAAACAAGTTCGTCATCAGGAATAATCATCAACTGTTCGCAGCCGACGATCCTTTTTTCGAAAGGCAACAAAACGTGATTGTATATTTCCATCATCGCTTTTTCTGCTACTGACTTATTATATTGAAATCTGTTTTGTAATGAGATATACAACGGGTGAATCGATTCAATGAATTCCCTGTCTATAACCGACGTCGCGAAGCTGAAAGAGTCTTTTGTAATAAAAAACGTAACGAGCGTGCTATCCCCGACATGGTAAGAAAGCACTCCGGCATTCTTTGGTATCAGGCGGTGTAGCTGGGGAACTGTGACAATAGTATTGACATTTCTCGCCTGCTTGTATGCCGGTATTTCGTCAAAGCGCTTTTGCAGTTGTGCCAGTTGTATTTGAAGATCGCGCAGCCGGTCAAGGTTCGCACTCGATTCTTCCTGGCCAAGATTAAGTTGCTGTATTTCCCGTTTTATCGTCGTCTCTTTTTGCAACAGATCGGGAGGAATTGAAGACCTGAGGCGCGCCTCGTGTTGCTGAACCTGCAATGCAAGAATAACCGCTTTGTTTCTTTCGTCAAATTCAAATGCCTCCTCAACATATCGTCTGTTATTGGTTAGTCGATATAACTGAAGTGCTACATCAATAGGTTCATTGTGGGTGAGGTGTTTTTTATCCTGCAGAAAGAATCTGGCCTCTTCAGATTCATAATTTCGGGACACGTGATCAACCAGGTTGTACAACGACTTGTAAGTATCAGTACACGCAATTAAATCGGCCTGGTCATTTGAAGCAGCAAATCGTTGCCGGAAGGCCTTTGCTTTCTGCAGCAGGGATTCAAAAAGTTCCACGACGAAATACTGTCCATCAAATGAAACAGGGCTTTTCTGCGGATCAACAATATTGTAATCTGAAACGAGTTGAATAATCGACCGCTGGTATTGTTGCAAAGCAGAATCAATTTTTCCTTCAAGCAGGAATAAATCGCCCAGGTAGCGAAGCGATTGTGCATGATGAATATTTTTACGGCCCCCGTTTCTTGAATTTAATTCCAGCGCCTTATTCAGATAGAGCTTCGAAGAATCATACATTTTCATTTGGAAATACGACAACGAAAGATCATTGTACTTCATTTGGCTTTCGTACCGTACTTTCTTTAACCACGCAATAGCTTCTGCAGGTCGATTTTTTTCGAGGTAAACCGAACCGATATTGTGAAGTAACTCATTCCTGTTGCTTCCATACTTCAATAAGTCACGAAACATTTCCAGGGCCTTATCATACTGCTTCAGCTGGCGAAATGAAGCGGCGATATTATTCTTGTAATTCACAAGGAGCGTTGTGTTATGAGGTTGCTCCAGCATCAGCACCTGCAGCGCTTTTTCAAAATACCTGATGCTTTGCGCATAATCCCCTGCTTCGTAATTAACCGCGCCTAAGGTATTATACAATCGCTCGCGCCCTTCGAGTGTCGGGTACTTTACAACAAATTGCTCTGCTATCCGGTAGTGATAGACCGCTGAATCGAGCAAGCTTACCGAGTAGTATGAATTTCCGAGGTATAAATTAGGCAGATATAAAAGGCTGTCGGCGATATGTGCTTCAGCACTAACCGCCAACGCATTTTTCAGATAGGGTATTGCATTCGCAAAGTCGCCACTTGTTTGATAAAGGATCCCCGCCCTGAAAAAGCTATTCCATAATAACGCATCCCGCGCTCCCTCGTGCAGTCGAATAGTTTTGATATATTGAGCGAGGGCTAAACTGTCATCGGTTTCGCTAGGGCTTTGACGATTGTAGAGCGATTCAGCCTTCCTGTAAGACCTTAAATATTCGGGATCGCTTTGCTGCTGTCTGTCGAAGGAACTATTGACGCAGAAAAACAAGCATAGAAAGCACAGGAAGAGTTTGCAGTTCGTATTCAAAGACATAGGTGCGTTCCGGACCTATTTACCTGGCCCTTTTGCCTACCACGAATATACATGGTGGTCGCGGTTTGGCAGTACCCAACACGCTGTTTTGGCTGATAAACCGGGCATTATTGGGCGAAGAGTATTCGAAGAATGGCGGTTGTGAGGGAACACCCAGGAACATTCCTTTGCGGTCGTTCATTAATTGTACGAGATCTTCTGAGATATCCGCGGGAGTATCGAAGTAATATAGTTTCACTTTCACCTTATTCAACGCTTTTTTGCTACCGTCGCTTATGCGGTAAAGTAATTCAACTTCTTTCTGGTCGCCATTCGATGGATCGCTCCCAAACACCCCTTTGCGCAGGCTTTCTGCGATATTGATAGACCCATCGGTAGTGCTTACCGCCACCCCATTGCCATTGCATCCGCCGCCTTCGTCGAAAAGACTTTGACCGTTTGTGCCGGGTACCGTATTCTCAAGTCGGCCGTTATAGATAGGTGTTGCGGTAGTATCATTTTCATCGAGGTAATAGATGTTGTCGAGGTAGTTGATACCGGATAGCAGCACGATGGTCGAAAGTGTAGTGTCGGTTTGCCCGTCGGGTACAAACGAAATGCGGTAACGGAGGCCGGTTTCGCTTTTATCTACATTGATTGCGCCTGTTTTCTCATCAAGTTCAATGCCTTCCGGAAATCCAAAATAGTGACCGGCAGCGGTATTGGCAGGCAGCACGATGTTGTCAGCATCGCCATCTTTTATGTAGAGGATTGAATCGCCGTAGCTTAATGAGGGTTGGTTCTGTTCCGGAAGTGTGTTGTCTGTATCTTTTGAGCATGCGGCCATCAACGTTGCTCCAAGTAACATTATACAAATTAATCTGGCCATCCGCATCCTTTTAATCAATGTAAACACTAATTGGAAAATTGTAACCGGTTTTAGAAAATTTTATGTTTTTAAGAAGCAAAAATTACAAAAAACCCCGCGGGTGCGGGGTTCTCGTATTAGTGGTGGCCAGAGTGAAAGTGATTTTTATGTGGCCAGTTAGAATGACCACCTAAATTGTCCACCGTCCATATATCACCATTCAGCGTAATGATGTATGCAGTGTTCCCAATGATTTCCATTGACGTTGGCTGATTTAGTTCATCCGCAAGGATGGTAAACGATCCATTACGATTCACCTTAAGGAGCGAGCCTGTATTGGGCAAAGCAGGAGAACCATCTGGTCCGCCACTTCCGGTGCCCTGTGAAAGTGCATAAATTGTTTCTCCGCGGCCAAACTCCACGTCAACGAGCAATGGAGCGCCAGAAGCAACGTTCGTTACGTTTCCTGATTTCGTATTGATGGAAACGATCTTACCATTTTCGGGAAGGTGAGGTACGGGGCCCGCCTGAGACATGTACACCCTGTTGCCTTCTACAGCCAGGCCAGTCGGAACAATGTCGTTGAAACTTTTCACTACGGAGATTTTACCACCTGGCGTAACATACAGTACCCTGTTCAGGTGACCGTCAGTAACAAGAAAGCCGCCATGAAAAGGCTGAATTGAATACGATACCCCGGTAGAAATAAAGAACGTGAAACCAGTTGGCGGATGAGCTAAGTTGTATGCGCCAATATCGGCGATAACCTTGAAACTTGCAGGGCCATCTATCCGGTAAATTCCGTTGATCTGCCCGGTCGGGAAAAGGGTTGGATCGTCGACTATAGTAACTAGGGCGTATGCTTTACCGCCGTAAAATGCTACGTCAGTAACTCCGCCGATACCAACCCCCGCGAGCAATTGCGGAAGTCCACTGGCGAAAGTAGAATGTTTGCCGCTTTTCGGATCAACGCGAATGATAGTGCCAGAGGCGCCATCCGGCACGAAAATGTCACCACGAGGGCCAACTGAGCTTCCCAAACTTACTGCATTAAGCGAGACTAATTTGTCGGGCAAAGACGGTTGTGACACTCTAGATTCCTGCTCCACCTGCGTTGTTAAGGTGGGTTCATTTATATCTTTTTGACAGGCAAAGAGTACAAAAAGTAGCGTTGACGCAAATGTCGCCTTAGCGTAATTTCTTTTCATGATACTCGTGTTTAATGGTGAAGGTCAAAAATGAAAAGCCAGGCCTGGTTCAGCATGCTTATATAAAACACAATGAATTTAAAGGCGGTTGAAAAGAAAGGCTGCAACAAATAATTCAAAGATTGGCAGTTTCAGACCAAAAAAAATTCTGGTATTCCTATACCTGCTAAACTTGATGTAAGTAGGATGAGGGGAGGTAAGAAAACTTTTTGTGGAAGCATTTTGTAAAATACGAGGGACTGGTATAACCCACTTCGAAAGCAACTTCTGAAACCGATTTTTCGCTTTTGGTCAAAATCTTCAACGCTTCTTCAAGACGATATCGGTTGATGAACCCGTTTGGGGACTCCCCGGTTAGCTGCTTTAATTTCCGGTACAGGCGCGACTTACTGCAAGCGGTGGGCTTAGTAAAATCTGCAACTTTTAGGTTGGTGTCGTGCCAATGAAGTTCTGTGAAGGTGGCCAGGCAGGAAAGAAATGTTTCGTCAACAATCGTAGTGTGCCTGACATGTTTATTTTCCTTTAAAGGTTTTGCATTTTCCTTATTATAAATTTCCTTCACAGTCGATGATATGATCAATTCGCCGTTAACAAGCCGGCAAAGTCTTTCCGCCGTTTTTATTGTCTCTTCAAAAATTTTCGGCTGGTCTGTCACCGGCACGCCTGCTGTGAGACTAATTTTGATTTTTGGATAACCTGGTTGTGAAAATTTATTCCTGATGCTAGTCGCTGCGTTTACTGCTTTTGAAACAGATTCGAACGAGTTAAGAAACGTATCAGGTTTTTGTTTAACCGTTCTGCCGTCAAAAAACTCAATAATTGACGATAATTCCTTAGTGAAAATTTCTATCCTGTCAGCTAAACGTTTTTCTGTATTCTGCAGGTAATCGAAGTTAACCACCATTATCGTTCTGAAAGGAGAATCGTCGATGATGTTTTCCGTTGAGTTTCTTACTTTCTGAGGATCTTCAATTCTGCCTAGGAATGATTCGACGACCGCCGGATCAACTTCTATTATTTGATTGGGCACGCCTCCATGTGCCATTTCATGCATTTCAGTTACAAATTCAATGTTGGGGGCGTCTACAAGGCAAAAGGCCATGTCGCGGGTTCCATCAAACCAATACGTTAAAAATTTGCACCCAAATTGATCCTGAACTTTAAGGTCTTCCTGGTGTAATTGAGCAACAACTTCTGCTGTTACCACGTCTGAAACGTCGTGTCGATCCATAAAAATCGGCATATGATTATGTTTTTATGGTTAACCAATCAATTACTGCTGATTCCGGAATTAAATCTAATCAATAAAATTCTTTTCTGGTTTGGCAAACAGGTAGATATTGCGGCCATTTGCCCTCTTATTCACTTTGATCAAGTGTTACGCCTTACAAATGGCCGGCGAAATTAAAATTTATTAATCCTCATTGAAGCGAACCGATTATCCACTTTCATATCAAATAAATGTCGTTTCTTAGGCGCGAGAACCAAACACACAAACCCTAAACACCTTATTCATGAGAATGCTATTTTCTCTTCTTCCACGTGCGCTTGTATAGTCACAACGCCAACATCTTTCCTCCTTAATTCATCCATGAACTACTTACCGGCTTATGCAGTTAAAAGTGCATAAGAAATAGGTCCATCCACCTACAGAAACCCCCATTTCATTAACCCTAACACCAAATGAGCAGAATTATCACTGTACTGGCCATCGTATGCCTGTTTTCATGCAAAAAAAACTTCGAAACTTATTCCACTTCTTCGATTAATGGCGAAATGCAATCGAGCGATGCAACGTCGTTTGAAATTATTCGCGATCAGAAAGCTGGTGTCAACGGCTACTATCCAACTCAATCCGACACCATCTATGCCGCAAAAACTCCCGGGATTGCAGTATTGGCATATGGCAATTCTCTGATGTCTAACTGGAGATACGTTTCGTGGGACGCCACGTGGCGGGGAATTCCGATTATCAATCGTGGAGTAGGTGGCAAAACGCATAAAGAAACGTTGCCGTATATCCAGTCTACCGTGTTCGACTACCAGCCCAAAGTGATTGTAATGTATGGAGAAGAAAATGTGTTTCTGCGCGCAACAGATCCTAATGTTGCGCTGACCGAAGGCATCAAATTTTTCGACAGCACCTACAATGTTATACGCCGGAAACTTCCCGAGGTGAGGTTCATCGTTCACAGCATGATCACGTGTCCAAAGCTGTATAACAAGGGATACGCACCAGTTATCGATACTTATAACGATTACATGAAAACAAAAGTGCTAATCGACAGCGGCGGCAATCGAATTAATAAGTGGATCGACATCCGGCCAAACATTTCTGGCGACAACATCAACAACTTTAAACCAGACAGTATACATTTCGCGAATACAACTTATGCGACATGGACAGGTCGTTTGAAGCCAATGATCCTGGACGTGCTGAGTCTTATACCACCCAAAGCTACTGCAGATAACGGCGGAGACGATGTGTCGGTGCGTATATCCGACACCGTTACAGTCGGAAAATCGTGGAACTACAATCCAACCTTATGGGGTACAAAATCGCGCACCAGCAGTGGATGGCTAACTTCATTCAAATGGGAATATGTAAGTGGTCCTTCGCAATACAAAATCGCGACGCCCACGTCATCGAAAACAAAGATTGAAAATTTTCAGATCGGCACGTATGTATTCAAGCTCACTGCTAATGATAGCAGAGGTTATGTTAGCACGCCGGATAGTGTGACGCTGGTGGTTAAGCCCTAAAAACATTTGCTAAAAGGATCCTTACTTCAAAACTGTTACCTTCATAAAGGTCGCCGGTATTGCTGTATTGTTAGGATCGCCAGTTGTGTTTTGGCGGTCGAACAACTCCTCCAACGCATGTTGTAATTCATCTGCTTTTCCATTTTTTTCTGCCGCTTCGAATGCGTTCATCGTCGGACCATAAAAGTGTTTGAAGCGTTGTACGAAGGCAGCTGGCGAATATGGCGCCTCGAAAGTATATGTCTCGCGAGAAAAAGAAATGTTTCCTGGTACGATGCCAGCTTGTACAAATCGATCAGTAACGTGACTTTCGACACCCCATAGCATCGGGCTGATAAATCCCTCTGGTGGCGGAGGTGCATAAGCCGAGCTAATGCTTAGTATCTGCGCTACTAAAGTCGGATCATTCGGAATCCAGTTGCCCATTACTATTCTTCCTCCGTTTCGTGTAACACGTACCATTTCTTTTGCAACGTCGCCGGGCCTTGGCGCGAACATCGCTCCAAAAATGCTCACGACAAGATCGAACGTTCCATCTGCGATATCAAGCAAATTGGTAGCATCGCCTTCGCGGATGGTTATGTTTTTTAAACCTTCTTCTCTTATGCGTTTACTGCCGGCTTCTACCAGGTTTCGTGCGATGTCTACGCCCTGTACTTCAGCACCAAGCCGCGCCGCTGGTATAGCCGTAGTGCCGTCGCCACAACCGAGGTCAAGAACTTTCATTCCCGGTTTAATATTCAGTGTATTTACAAGGGCCGTTCCACTATTGCGCATAGTTGCTGCCAGCCGGGTGAAGTCGCCTTTTTCCCACAATGCTTTATTAGGATTCACTGGTGTTTGCTGTACTGGTGTTGTTGACATTATTTTTCTTTTATGTGATTATATATTATGGTTTAAGCTCGCGAAACTAATGCCACGAGGTTACAGTTCTTCAGCATACCTGTATGAGTTGTTCAAAATGATGATTGAATTGTATAAAGAACAATCGATCGCACGTGTCGCAATCAGCCTCCAATTTGTCACGTTGGCCACCGCTTCAGGAAAATGTGAACATCTACATTTGTCTAAAGCAAACAACAATGAAAAAGACAAAAATGGCATACTGGATAATCACAATACTCTTTGCAGGGTTCATGTTATCCACCGCTATCCCCGATATCATGAAAAGTGAAAACTCTATTAACATGACATCAAAGGGGCTCGGCTATCCTGAATATTTTATTCCGTTCATAGGATGGGCAAAATTACTTGGCATAATAGGCATTTTAACCCCGGGACTCAACCGCCTGAAAGAATGGGCATATGCCGGGCTGTGCTTCGATTTGGTCGGCGCCACTTATTCTGCATTATCAATAGGCTTCGACCCGATGATCTTAATCATGATACTACCAATATCTTTTCTCTTCATCTCCTATTTCCTGTGGCATAAAATTAAGGCAGCTCGCGAAAGGGCTGCTCCATCTGCTTCTTTGCTTTAGCCGTAGCATACGGCCGCAACAGCTGCGAAACAAGTTTAAGATAATGGTTCATTTGTTCTTCTTTATGCATATGACGCGCTGAGATAGCAGCTTCAGATATCCAAAACCGGCTGATAAGCGATACCGCGTTTACAAGAAAGTCCAGCTCTCCATCCCGTACTTTCAGATAACCGTTACTTACCAATGCATTTATATTAGAAGAAATGGTAGCACTGCGCACCGATTGCGTTTTTTTATACGCGTCAGCCACCACTTTGTTTTGCGTCATTACATGTACAAAGCTTAATAACAGGCAGCGAAACCTGTAATGGTTTTCGAAAACGCGGTTCAGCATTTTCAGAAATCCCGCCATAGTGATATTTCTGTCCTCAACGATAATCTCCGAATTAGAAACGGCAAGGCGACTTGAAATCTCGAATACGAGATCGTCTTTCGTGGGAAAGTAATACGTGATATTA
Source organism: uncultured Chitinophagaceae bacterium (assembly GCA_963782225.1). Taxonomy (GTDB): domain Bacteria; phylum Bacteroidota; class Bacteroidia; order Chitinophagales; family Chitinophagaceae; genus Flavitalea. The sequence goes on along the minus strand of CAWAIQ010000004.1, from coordinate 2,015,669 downwards.
CTCACGCGCATGTCTAAAAGACCCGCTAATTCCCGCAATCCAACGTACTCAATTCCCCGTTCATTGAACATTTTTAACGCTTTATCCACGATTTTCTCCCGCGTATTCATGATGGTGTTGGACATTGTCCAAATTTACAATAGTTTCGGTGAAAATTAGAAGAAAATGAAAATTTCATTACCCCACACCATTGAAAACTGTATAGGAGAGAAGCTTACGTTTCTCCGGAGTGTACAGGAAGAAGGTGGTGAAACGTTATACGTAGAAAATTATGTGGCGCCGGGAGCAGGTCCGCTTATGCACACGCACTTGCTGCAGGAAGAAGCGCTTACAGTTGTGAAAGGAAAGATTGGTTATGTGGTGAAGGGCGGTGAGCAGAAGTTTGGCGGACCTGGAGAAACTATCGTGTTTAAGCCAGGCGTTGCGCACCGGTTCTGGAATGCTGGCGATGAGCTATTGCATTGCACTGGGTATATAAAGCCGGCCAATACAATAGTGTATTTTCTAAGCGCGATTTATGCCGCGCAGAATAAAAACGAATCAGGAAAACCTGAAATCTTTGACGCAGCTTTTCTGATGACCCGGTATCAATCGGAATACACGATTGATATACCATGGTTCGTGAAAAAGGTGATCGTGCCTCTCACCTATTTTGCCGGCAAAATGCTTGGCAAGTATGATCATTTTAAAGATGCGCCTCCTGCTACTAAAACCTCAATAAATAAAAAATGAAAAAAGATATTTTGTATTCGATATTGTGTCTCGCTTTTGCAATCGTGATTGGCGGGGCTGTGTATGAACATCTGAATGTGGTGCCTACATGGTCCGCCGCGCCGCCTTTTTCGCTGGCTATGTTCCAGGGCGAATACGGATTGAAGCCCGAATTATTCTGGATGCTGGTTCACCCGGTAAACTTATTGCTCTTCGTCGTGACATTAATCTTGCATTGGCGCTCCGCCCGTAGAAGAAACATATTCATTGTCCTGGGATCCTATCTGGCAGTACTAGTTATTACTTCCATTTATTTTGTTCCCGAACTGATCGCCATTACAAGTACATCATTTGCAGAAACAGTAGACGGCAACTTAGTGGGGCGTGCTTCGCTTTGGGAGACATTGAGCTTAGTAAGACTAGCTTTGCTGGTGGTGCTGTCCATTGTATTAATGCTGGGGTTGACGAAGAGAGAAGTGGTTTAAAAACTTCTTCGCGCGAGAACGAAATGACGGTGCCTCGCGATCCCATTGATCATGAATGATAGCAGATACTTCACCAATGATATCGGGATAAGTAGCCGCGAGGTTCTGTAACACATGCAACGAAAAGGCCTTGGCTGCGGCTTTCTCTCCGGGAGTTGTCAGGAACCTGACGCACTGGTCTATCGCTTCTCCGTGATACTTAACTGGAATCTTCACTGAGGGAAGGAGGCGCAAAATATTCCGGCGCACGGCAGGATGGGCAGTTTCATCTTTCAACAATCTGAAAAATGCCTTGAAATGTTTTTGAACGAATGAAGGATGTTTGATCGCGCAGTAACTAAGCGACCACCCGGCGCGCTGAACCACACGGTATTCATCATTGAGAAACAAATTCATTAATTGGTCGAAGCGCTCCTGCGAGGATCCGACCCAGGCAACAATTTTATTGGTCTGCGTTTTTGAATGTTCCTCGAGAATAGCCTGCCTCAAATTCATAATTCACCTGTAAGTTTACTGCGTTACATCACTTTCCAGGGAGCACCCTCCCACCATTTGGCCACACCGCGCTTTGCCTGAAATATCATAAATATGGGAGACATATCGCCCGTTTTTGCGGCCATAGAAATTTTAACCGGGTACTTGCCTTTCGCGAGCGTAGCTACAAATGATTCTCCGCCAGACCTGCCCTTTGCCTTCAAAAGCTGTCGTCCGGCAAGCTCAAACTCCATCGCTTCGTTTGCGTTCGTATAGAATACATACTCACCATCAGCCGGTATATCCAGTAACCCATCTACAACAATCAAAGTCGCATTCGTGCCTACCAAATTTCGAAGGGTAAAAGTTGAATCGACAGATCCGCTTTTTTCAGCTTTTGCAGGAACCTTAGCCGAAAGACTAACCGTGTCTACAGTATATACAGCATATCGCAACCCCTCTTTAACTTTCTTGTTCGATTTACCAGGCACTATCTTTCCCTTTTCGAACACAGACGCTGACTCAGATGAATACACCGGCCTGTTTCCGAAAGTTCTCACATGCACGGTTCCCGGCACCTTAAGCGATACACTTTCGCCTTCTACTATTTCCCGCGATGAACTATCCGGTTCCGAACCATCCGTTGTTACCCTGGCCCCTGGTGCAGAGCCGGTAAATAAAATAGGAAAGGGTTCTTCCCTGTCAACAATTCCAGTTACAGGATGATAAGAAGGCGATAGGCCAAATCCTTTATGGGAAAACCGCGCAGCATCATAAAATGCCTTTAGCTGTACGCTGTAATGCGACTCATCCGGATATTGAACCACTTTCCAGTGCAGGCTTTTAGGCGCATGTACCTTCATCACCGAATCAAACTGATACGACGCCATCATCCGGGATGTGTTCGTAATGCATCCCACGAACAACGTACCCGCGTTGGCTGGTAATGAATCCATCTTACCGGGCGTAATACGCGAAATGTACTCGTTATCAAAAATAAGGTTCGGATCAGAGGCAACAAACGAGTTGAAGAACGCTGGATCCTTCATAAATGCATACACGCTGAATAATCCGCTGTACGAACTTCCAACAAGTGTACGCTGGCCGTTCGTAGAATATTTTTTCTCGATGTAAGGCACTACTTCCTTTGTTAAAAAATTATAGAAGTTATCCGCCCCGCCGCTCATCGGATCTTCAGGAATCTTTGTGGGCGAAAAGTCGCGGTTGCGGATATTCACGCCATCTTTGTACCTGTTGCGAATGAGAACAAAAATGTTTCTGGGCGTATATTTAGCGGACTGAGCAAAGTTGAACGCAAAAGGCACCAGTTCATAATACCATTCTCCATCAAGAATATATACCACCTCTAATTTTTCGTCTTCTTTGTATTCTTTGGGAAAGACTACTTGTATGCCCCTTGTTTCTCCGAGTATTTTAGAATCGATAGAATCGGTAAGCGGTGGCAATCCGGGTTGCGAAGTTGCAGCCAGCACTGTAATAGTAGCCAGCAGCGATAGAAAGGCTATGCGCAGCATGAATAAAGGAGGTTGGTTTCGCACTGAAATTAACGATTTAACCACTTACCCCCATCTTTGCACCAGAAAAGCTGCACTCTTTATGAACGGATATCTCGAAAGTGCTATCAAACAATTTGAGTATTACAAACTGTTGGGTGAAAGAACATTTGCTCAACTGGAGGACGATACGCTATTCCTGCAATACAACGCCGACAGCAATAGCATCGCGATTATTGTAAAACATTTGTGGGGGAACATGCTAAGCCGATGGACGGATTTTCTTACCACGGATGGCGAAAAAAAAACAAGAAACAGGGACGCTGAATTTGAAAATGATATAGCCGACAAAAAAGAAATGATCGAAAAATGGGATGAAGGTTGGGCCGTGTTGCTGAACACTTTGAAATCATTGAAAGACGACGATCTTTTGAAGATTATTTACATCCGAAACCAGGGGCACACGGTAATGGAAGCCATCAACCGGCAATTGGCTCACTATCCGTATCACGTAGGTCAGATTGTATTCATCGGAAAAATGCTTGCTGAAAGATGGGATTCACTATCTATTGCAAGAGGAAATTCGGAGCAATACAACACTGACAAGTTTTCCGAACCAAAACACCGCGCACACTTCACTGCCGAATATCTAAAAATAAAAAATAAACAATGAACTTTTCCCTGACGAGCACCTTACAAATCTTAGAAAGTACGCCTGGCGTACTTACAGCATGGTTAACACAACTTAACGACGAGTGGACGAATAACAATGAAGGCGAAAATACCTGGAGCGCAAAAGACATAGTTGCACACCTCATTATCTGCGAAAAAACAAACTGGTTAGTTCGGGCAAAGATTATTCTATCGCAGAATCCGGAAAAAATACTCGTGCCGATTGATATGTCTGCACACTTCGATTTGTCGAAGAATACAACGTTAAATGATTTGGTAAAAGAATTCACTCAATTGAGAGAAGCATCGGTGAAAGAGTTGAAAAACTTTAACCTGAGCAAAAACGATCTTCAAAAAACCGCGCAGCATCCAACGCTCGGTGAAGTAAAATTGCAACAGCTTTTGTCTACGTGGACTGCCCACGACCTTTGTCATATTGCACAGATATCGCGTGTTATGGCAAAACAGTACAAAGAAAACGTTGGACCATTTATCAAATTTCTCAGATTTATAAACAACTAAAGAAATGAATACGGATACGGCGATAACTTTTGCTCAGCATTGGATCAATTCGTGGAATAGTCATGATATCGACGAGATCATGTCGCATTACACTGAAGAAATAGAATTTCATTCTCCTTTCATTACATTATTAAAATTTAACGACACAGGATTTATTACAAATAAACCTGAGCTTAGAAAATATTTCGAAGTTGGTCTTAACGCATATCCGGATCTGCACTTTGCATTTCAGCGTTTGTATACCGGAACAAATACGCTGGCTATTCAATACACTTCTGTAAGTGCCCGGCAGGCCCTGGAAGTGTTTGAATTTAACGATACAGGAAAGGTGGTTAAGGTCTATTGTAATTACGGAGTGGATAATTTGTAACCCCATCAAACTATGCAATCAATCGCTCCACGGCATCGCGGAGAGCCTGCATTTTAAATGGCTTCTCAAGAAATTCATTCGCACACGCGGCCTTCGCTAAACGGCCCGCATGAGGGCTCGCAGACAGTATAAGCACCGGTATATCTTTTGTTGCATCCTGCGATTTTAAAAACCGGCAAACGTCTAGTCCGTCCACACCTGGTAATTGTTTATCTACAATAAATAAATCCGGATGGTCGAACTGGCCTATCAGTAAACGCTCGCCGCTGCCAAAAATAGTGATGCCGTACCCTTTGCGTTCCAGCATTATGCGCACAGCATCCTGAATCGAGGGATCGTCATCTACAACAATGATATTTTTTCCGGCATTCATAAACGTCGTCTTTTGCTCATCCAGCCGATTTCTACCTGTAGGAATGATACCACAAATTGCGGTATCACGTGCGGAGAGAGAGGGATTCGAACCCTCGGTACAGTTGCCTGTACAACGGTTTTCGAGACCGCCCCGTTCAACCACTCTGGCATCTCTCCGAAAAACAAAAATAGAAATTAAATTCCCCCTTTAACCCCCGTTTAACTAAAATTTTCTTGGAAACGACCAGATGTGTAACGTACCTTTAATGTCCTCACCTGTTGTACGTAAGCACCACTCACGCAAACAGCGTTTCCTACTTATTGATAAGTCAACACTTAGAAAAGAACGTTTGTATTGTTCACCCCTTAATATTTATGTTATGATATTAAGTTCAGACACAGATGTAACAACAATGAAGATCCACCTCAACGAACTGAGGTCCAGCTTCGATTCCGCAATGCGCGAAGGTGAATCGTTTTCAAAGATGAAAGAAATGCATCTTCAGATTAAACAACTCGAATCAAACATCAAAGTGCTGGAATGGAATGCGCCATCCTCACCACGAGAAAAATCTGAACCAGCTTCACGAATTGCAAACGATAGAAGATACCGGTATATAGATGATCCACCGCCTCTTTTATAAACTACCGTTTCCCCAGTTCTATCACCTCACATTCTTTGATATTATTACCGTCAATGGCAAATCTGATTATCGTCCGTACCCTATGCCAACCCTCCTTACCGGCCGCGCCCGGGTTCATGTGCAAACACTCAAACTGATTATCATACATTACTTTCAGAATATGCGAATGGCCGCTGATAAATAATTTCGGCGCAACCTTTTTCATCTCTGTCTTCACTATCGGTGTATACTTACCAGGGTAACCACCGATATGGCACATCATTACGTTTACTTCTTCGCACATCCATCTTAATAGTTCAGGATATTCGGCTCGTACATCGTATCCATCGATATTTCCGTACACACCTCGTAACGGTTTGAAGGCGGCGAGCTTCTCGGCGATGCTTATATTACCAAAATCTCCGCCGTGCCATATTTCGTCGCACTTATCGAAGTGTTTGAAAACGGCATCGTCAAGGTAGTTATGTGTGTCTGATATGAGACCGATCCTGGTCATGTATGATGAAAATAAAAATCCCCGCGAAGTTAGCGCGGGGATCATATTGTTATCAGATAATTTTTTAGTCCTTCAGCTTGAAGTATTTTTTCACCTCACCATAATTATCCAAACGCACGTTCTTCGGCATAAGAGCAAGCTCGCCGCCCGGTATCAACACATACCTGTAATGAAAGAACGTTTCGCCATCTTCTTCGGTAGTGCTCGCATCAACAGTTGATACTAACGCTATAGTATCAGCGAAGTACAGTGCATTAATAATTGCAGCACCATCAAAATATGGCAAAGGAAATACAACAGGATCATCAACGGTGTTGAAGTTCAGGTAAACCTTTATTTCGCCCTGGCTAAGAATTTCCGGAGTGAGCTTCGGAGCAGGAATAACTGCGCTCCAGTTAGTACTGTCTTCGTTAGGTTCATACTGCACTTCCAGCCAGTCAGAATAAATTACATTGGCAGATCCGGTAGGGCCAGTAGGACCGGCAGGACCAGCGGGACCAGCAGGGCCAGCAGGACCAGCGGGACCGGTATCACCTTCTTTGGAGCAACCGGCAAAGATTACCAACGTACAGATCAGGAGAGGAAAAAAGAGACGCTTATTTGTCATAAAATTGATTTTGGAGGTGAACCTAAATATAAATCAAAAAGATACATCTCAATTAAAAAGTTACCGGAGATTCCCGGTAAAGAAAAAATCTGCGTGGACGCGACTAGTGAACTGCCCCAACACAGGATTTGATCCGGTGAAATAATCAATCCTGAACGAGTCGCCCTCTATATAATCAAGTAAAGGCGCCATCTCGTTTTCAACAACTGATGCATTGCCGTTCGCATCTGTTCTCGTAAAGCTTGTAATATTGGATGTGGTCAATGCTGTATAACTATATACGTAAGCCGCGATAAAAGGTATTCCGTCCTGCTCAACATTTATAAGCATCGCCATAGTTTTACTGGCGTCATCAAAAATAAATTCGATGTCCATTAAATCAAGCTGGTATGGCGAAGTGATGAGATTGGTTTTGATCTCATCATATACGGCGGCAAACGTTCCCGACTGCCCTGGCAGCGGCGTAGTGGGCACCGCTATTTCAGTTATGTATTTACCTATTACAGTGTAAAACGGAAATAATGGCGTCGACGAATTCGTAACATCCACGCGTCCTGAACCAGTGTTAATGTAATACCTGTTAAGTGCATCATCCCAGAACAGGTCCTGGAATGTATAACCCCCGACTGTTACCGGAAATTTAAAATGTACACCGTAAGTAGTAAGGCTGTAGGGAACATTCAACGTTTGTAAGTCTCCAGAACCCAGGTAGGTGAAGTTGAATCGTTTCAGAAAGGCGTTGAATGAAATGCCGATTTTGGTATTATCGGTCGCAGGAAAATATAGAAATGGATTAGACGATGAATACGTTTCTGTTTCTGCAACGATGTGCTGTAGTTGACCATTGAATGCCGCATCAATCTCTTCCTGCGTAACCGGTATCAGCATAGCCTCGCTATGATTGAAGTTTCCATCGAGAAACAACGTATCTCCGGGGGCCGCTTCCTTAAACGAGAAGTCAAAGTCCGTTCCCCATCCAAAACCACCCTGCTGCACAGGACTGAAAGAAATAGTTTCATCGGGGTCGGCGGCAACATGAATATAGCTATACGTGTCAAAAACAACCGACGGGCGCTGCGTAGCCTTTAGGTGCCAGCTGCTTTCTTTGGGAACCGTAGATGTTTCGGTACTGAAGTCAGACACCATGACTGTTCTGTTTGAATCAGGAAAAGTTATGTAGTAGCTGAGTCCGCCAACTTCAATTCCCTCGCTTACTAACGCATTTGGATAAACGAAAAGCTTCCATCCCGGCGCCTGCATCAATGTTGCTTTATATGCATCGAGTACCTTCTTGATTCGTTCATCAGGTGTTTCAGGAAAAATATCATCTATTTTTTTCACACAGCCCGAAAATACCATCACCGCCAGAACACATATTGATATACACTTTATCATTTTGGTAGTAGTAGTTTAAGGTAATAACAAGGCTGTAAAATAATCCGTTGACGACACCGCCGTGGTAAACTTGGCCCGCGGGTACAAAGACACCGACGGATCAGCAAACCACGACACAGTAAATGTGTTGTTCGAATAGTAATCAAGTATCGCCTGCACCTCATCTTTTATTTCGTCGGCGTTCGGGTTGCCATCAACATAAGTATAGTCGTGCACGCCGTTTACAACAGTTTCTGTAAAATTGAAATCGGCCAGAAACACGGTACCGTCCTGGCTGATATACATTCGAAGAATCATTGCGGCGGCATCAGCTGACACCAATGCGAATGAATCAAGTTGTAAACCAAGTTGTGGAATCGCTGCAACGTTGTCAGCAGCATCCTGGCACATAATTGAAAAACTTGCACGTTGCGGCAACAGGGCCAGGTTGTTGAAGTCTACACTTGCGGTAGTGTATGTTTTGCCTGCACCATACTCCTCGGCTATCGGCGCAACGGGGGCCAAAGCGTTCAATGCATTGTTTACTCTTGTCTGCAAACTATAAAAATCAATATTCCAAACTTCCTTGTAGTAGTTCACCACAAATTGCTCTTTGCTTCTGAACACTGCCTGCGCTTCCTCACTTGCTGTACCAATCAGCTCCTCGTACCGGCTCTTGCCAAGTGTGAGCATATGTGATACCATCTCAACGAAATCCTCGTCAGAGGAAGCCATTGAGTAAGAAGAAATATATCCGTTCTGCAGCGCATCTTCTTCAGCAACATTGAACCACGTGGCCGTGTATCCTTCGAAGCCTGCGCGTCCCGATAGCCCTTTGAAGTCTGGCGAAACCAGGACATTCTGATTAAGGATGTGCGCAAATTCGTGGTGGGAAGTCTGTATCATTCGCATGATCGCTGACTCAGGATCACGGTCGAAATTCTGGTTGATATCGAAGAATGCAATATTGTTTCCTCCTTCTGCCTGGCCGAGAAGCACTGTGCCATTGAAGTTGTACTCAACACTCCCAACAAGCTTAAACTGCTTGGGAGAATATTTCTTCATGAAAAGATCGCTGCCTGTTTCTGCGTTGTATGGATCTATCCAAACTCTTTTAATGGCAGACATCGCGGGGATGATTTTGCTTTCATCAGGAGGTGTGAGCGTTACATCAAGGTCCAGCTCCCAGGGGTCCCACCTGTACTTTACGGCAATGTTGTAAGGGGCGGTAAGGCTGTCGAACAACCATGCGTCGATCGCAGTGGATTCAAAGGTATCCCCACCAAGGCCCGGCGGCGTTCGAACCATTAGGTCGTCGTCTTTACCGCACGACGCCAGCGCGAACGTTGTAACGAGAATGAAAAATATTTTCTTCAATAGTTTCATAAATAAGATGTTTAACGCGGGTTGGGTTCAAGTCCTGCCTGCTTTGTTAACGCCGGCAGTTGTAACACGCGTCTATTGTCGTCAGGCGAAAGTTCAATCGATTCGCCAGCCGCTGTTGTGTGTGTAACGGGTATGTGTAAACGAAGAATATCAAACCACCTCATTCCTTCGTGCATAAAAAACGCCCGCTTGAAATCAAGAATCGCGAGCAACACTCCCACGCTGGACGACGTTCCGTAGTACTGGCCGCAACGGGAAGGCGTAACTTTATTTACGAACTGGTCGTAATCGTCCATGTTCTGCGATATGAATGAATTCAAATCCTGCGCTGCCGCATTTGGATTGTTTAATCTCAGGTATGCTTCAGCCCTGTTCAGAAGTGCTTCTTCGCCGGTTAACAATGGAATGGTATTGTAACCTTCACCGGTGTTTGCGTTGATATCTTCTCTTACAAAATGCTCATAGAATTTTGGGATGTTGTACGATTGAGGGCTCGCTCCATACAGATCGTAGGCGTAAAAGGCTCCTGATACATTCGGCCGCGCAAAAAGCTGGTTGGCGACTTTATCACCGAGACCATACCTGATCGAGGGATAAGATCTCCCCCATTCTGATAGTGCTTCCTGCAAAAGCAAATTGCCCTTGGTTGTTGATTTTGTATACTCAGCCTCCAGCTGGTAATACTGAAGGTCTGTAAGCGTAGAATTCCATGGCCTGAGGTTTTCTACTACTACGCTTCCTAAAGCTGTGGATGCATATTCAACAACTTTCGCATAATCCTGTTTAAACAGATAAAACCTCGCAGCAAAGGCGGCAGCGGCTTTCCTGTTAAAATGAAAGCGCGGAGCTGTTCCGTATATCTGGTCATCGATGAGTGGATAGCCCTGCGTAAGATCCTTTTCGATCATCTCGTAAACATATGCAACCGTATTCCTCGAGTACTGATTGAAAACTTGCTTTTCAGTAGCCGTAACGTAAGGCACTCCGGGGTCAGACGCAGCAGTTGCCGGATCATATACTTTTGCATATAACGTTACCAGCATAAAGTGCGCATAGGCGCGGGCCAGTAGCGCTTCACCTTTATGCGCCGTTAAAACCGTGCTGTCAGGTGCAGTAGATATTAATTCAAGCGCCTGGTTAGCCGCAGCAATCGCGTGGTAACATGCATTCCAATAATAGTCGGGACCATCTTCCGCATCTGGACTTTCCTCTACCACCTGGTAGCGGTACGACTGTGCATTGATCCTGTCAACAAAGTCAACTCCCACGCCGGCTCCGAGCTTATCCTCAGCATTATCCGACATGGATTCGGTAAATAAAATATAGCTGCCACGAGGATAAGCGCTGGTAAGCAGTTGCGCTATTTGCTCGGGAGTTTTTACTGTAGTTCTGTTGTCGGGCTCCTTGTCAAGGTACTTTTTGCAGGAGCTCACTCCAAGCGCCAGCACAACAACGATATATAAATAACACTTGTTCATGTTCACTAATTAAAATCCTACTCTTAAGGAGAAGGTAACTTGTTTACTTAAAGGTTGCGCAACACCACCCGCGTTGAAAAACTCCGGATCCTGACCATGCAGATCGGGATCGGCATATAATAACGCGAGGTTATTTCCCACAAGGTTCATAGAGATGGACTTAAACGGCGTTCTGCTGATCAGTGATGCCGGAAGACCATACTGAAGCGTTACCGACTTAAGCCTTACAAACGAGCCGTCTACTACTCTTGCGTTGGAATAGTTATAATAATTATACGGATAAGCCTGCTGACTGTTGAGGTCGAAAGCATAATAACTGTCCGCAATGGCCGGAACGTTTGTCAACAGTTCGTCTCCGGGCAACGTCCATCTGTTCCTGAAATCGTTTGGTAAGGCGTCGAGGTCAGAGTATTCGGTTTTGAATGAAGGCCTTAACCTTATCTTATTACCAGCCTGGTAAGAAAGATGTATGGAAAGAGAAAAGTTTTTGTAGAAGAATGTATTGGTGAATCCTCCGGTTATTGTAGGGTCCACCGGCCCCTCGTATCTGAGAAACTGTGTTTGATCGCTTTGCAGATATACGTTTGTTCCTGTGCCACCCTTATCGTCCGAAAATGTGGGGATGCCAGCTTCGGTCAGCCCTGCAAAAGGAATCGAAAATAGGCCGCGTACAGGGTACCCAACTTTTGCACCGCCTTCGGGAACGATCAGGTCGAACAGGATTGGAAAATTTTCTGCCCGGGTAATTTCGTTTGTATTGTAAGAAAAGATGAGGTTGCTTTCCCACCTGAAATCCTTCGCTACATAAGGAACGCCACCAAGGCTAAACTCGATACCCTGTGATTTCAGATCAGCGTAGTTTGCAGCTTTCTGCGCTTCACCGCCAATGCCCGACGTTCTTATTAAATTGATAAGGTCGAGACTTTTTCTATAATAGGCATCCACAGAAAGTGTAACCCTGTTTTGAAATACACCTACATCTACTCCCACATTAGCCTCGTACTTTTTTTCCCATGTGAGCTGGGCATTTTCGAGGTCCTCGAGATCTATCGCAAGTTGCCTGTCGTTAAGATAGGGCCGGTTGGTAAGTTTTGTGCGGAGAACAGCAAGAGAATTGGTGGCCGCGCCGTAATTCGCGTTCAGTCCATAGCTTCCTCTTAAGGTGAGATAGCTTATGGCACCGATGTTTGAGATAAAGTTTTCCTGGTCGATGTTCCATCTTCCTGCAACAGTCCATGAATTCAGCCATCTTGCCTTTTCAGAGCGTCCTAAGCGGTTCGATCCATCACGGCGAATCGTTGCATCAATCGTATATCTCTTATTATAGGTGTAACCAACGTTACCAAAATATCCAACAAATCTCTCGTACTGGTTACCCATACCATAGTACTGAAGGCTGTTCTCAACAAACTGCTTGATGATACGATAGTCTACAAAGGGTACACCACCGTTTTCGTACTGGTAGCCGAAGCCCGTATTATTTGAATTCTGCCTGTCGGAATATTTTATCTCCTGCCCCACCAGCGCTCGTAATTCATGAACATCCAGGAAGGTTTTGTTCAGGTTCATCGTATTGCGGATGGTATAGTTCCTGAGTTCATCCTCGTCTCTGTTGTAAAAACCACCATAGGGCAGCACTACAATTGGCGGTGCCTCAGGATCATCCGGATCCGTGTAAAGAAACCTATTTGCAGCAGCGATTGTTGAATTAGGTGCGGCCCGGAACGCATTTGCCTGGTTGGAGTTTTCGGTAACCTGGTGTTCCTGTGTTGACTTCACGTACCGGATGGCGCCAATAAAATTGTAAGTGAGCCACGGTGTGAATTTATATTGCATATCGCCGGTTAGGTTCAGGTCCATCAGGCTTAACTTGATGTAATTGTTCCGTACTTCGTTTAGAATATTGAAATCAGTGAAATTTCGTCTGAAATACGCCAGCTCGCCGTTCTCGTCATATGCGGTGAGTACGCGGCTGGTGTTAAGAGCATAGCTGAAAGGGTTGATATCAAAATCCCTGTCGTACGATCCACTAACCACGTTTGTTCGCCGGCTGATACTGCCGGGAGCCTGTTGCTGCCTTACAGACCCCTGTACTTTAAAGCCCACTGTGAACTTGTCAGAAAGATTATAAGTGTTCCGGATATTCGCAGTGTAGCGTTTAACCTTGTCAGCAATTGACCAACCCTGGTCATTGTAATAGCTCATAGAAAAATATGACTGAGCCTTTTCTGAACCGTGCGAAAAACTTAAAGAATGTTCCTGCGACAACGCATTTCTGAAGAGAACGTCGAACCAGTCGGTATTTACACCGGCATATTTCATGAGGTAATCCCTGCGTGCTTCAGGGGTATTGAGTAATTTGAATTGTTGTGAATTTGGATCGATTTCCCTCAAAAGATCAGCCATCTTACCATAAATACCCGCATCAGACCGGTTCGCGATGCTGTTGTAGTCGAGATAACCCTTCCTTTCCATCTCTGCGTAAACAGAAATCTGGTCGGCAGAGTTCATTATATCGTATTGGCCGTAAGTAGGCTTCAACTGCATTCCAATATTTGCAGTGTAGTTAATATTGGCAGTGCCCGACTTACCACGTTTTGTAGTGATAACGATAACCCCGTTCATTGCGCGCGCACCATACAATGCGGTAGCGGCTGCGTCTTTTAAGATGTCGAAAGTTTCGATATCGTTCGGGTTCAACCCTGCAACTGCGGAGCCCAGCATCGTGTTTGGATCACCGCTTGCGAGCTGGTCGTTGGAAATGTTTACAATATCCTCCAGTACCACTCCATCAATTACCCATAATGGTTTGTTCTCACCCGTTATAGAAGTGGCGCCCCTGATGCGCACCTTCGGCGCTGTACCAAACGTACCTGATACGTTCTGGATCGCCACACCTGCCGCCCTGCCCTCGAGCATGCGGCTTACATCGGTTTGACCGGCGGTTTTTATGCGGTCCATATCAAGTTTTACCGCCGCACCGGTAAACTTACTTTTGTCGATGCGCTGAAAACCGGTGATCACTACATCGGTTAACGTTGTTCCGGGATCCATAGATAGACTTACGGAGAGAGAGGTCTGCCCGGATGGCAACCTGATTTCGCGTCGCGTGTAACCTATACTAGTTATTACTAACGTGGCACGTGGAGGAACATTACGCAGTATGTAATTACCCTGTCCGTCGGTAGTGGTTCCGCCGCTGCGGTTTTTTATAAATACTGACGCACCCACCAGCGGATTGCCAACGCTATCCGTAACTTTTCCGGTGATGGTACTATCTCCAATCTGTTGAAAGTTCTCAAAAGGACTATTCGGAAAATTATTGGCTGAGACCTCAGAGTTTACCAGTGTTAAGAGAATGGAAAGCAGTAGGATAGGTAAACACAGCGGAATTCGGTACATCTGACGGCCCTTTATTGAAGTGACAATTTACTTACCTTTTCTAGGAAAGGTTATAAACAACAGGACAATTTTGAAAAGATACCCGCTGCACTGAATATTTAGTCTGACAATTATAAGGCATATCCTGATTAAATATTATACATTTGAGTAATCCCTATATCTATCAAGGACGCCAGTCTGATCGTTTTCTTCAAGAATTTTTTCTTTACTACTAACAAATGGACTTCGCACTTCGCGACCTGTATCCTATTATAATCCCTCTTGTTTCGTCCAACTCCATGATAGCATCTCTAAAAAAATTATGATGAGAACACATGTACTGTGCCTAATTCTGACTGCTTTTGTTACCACTACAATCTATTCCCAAAACATTTTTAACCCCGCCGACCCACAAGTACGCTACGACTCAACCACACCGCTTGGATCTGCTACACGCCCTAACCCTGCTGTTCTTGGACTGCAGAAATGGGTGAGCGTTCCCACGAATGGTGTCAGCTCCTCGTTCGATGCATCATCGTACAAGGCGTACTTCATCAATGTCGCAGGACGAAGAATGCCTTTCAGGCTGAAATTTCCGAACAGTTACACAAACCCCGATAGTGTAAACAAACGCTACCCGACCATGATGTTCTTTCATGGTGCAGGTGAACCCGGATGTTTATCAAACGGTGGTATTTATAATAATGAAAAACAATTACTACATGGAGGTAAGACGTTCATGGACCGGGTTGACAACAACCAGTTCGATGGATTTTTACTTTATCCGCAGGCATACGTAGCCAATTGCTCCAACTTCTGGGGCACTGCATACGATAATGCGATAAACGCTGTACTCGATTCACTGGTAAAATATGTTCGGATGGACCAGGACAGACTTTTTGTGAACGGCCTCTCCGATGGCGGACGTACAACATGGCGTTATGCAAGAACATTTCCTACCCGCGTTGCGCGAGTAGGCCCATCTGCGATGAGTGCGATGACAACAAGCCTGTCATCCATGATTCATATTCCGGTATGGTTTGCAACAGGTGGTCGTGATACGAACCCATCTCCCGAACAGGCACAGGAAACGCTTACAATATTTACTAATCTTGGAGGTAATATTCGCTATACCATTTTTCCAACACTTGGTCACGGTGTATGGAATCAACACTGGGCAGAGCCGGATTATGTTCCATTTATGAATGGCACCCACAAGGCACAACCTCTTGTATATTTCAATCATAAAGACTGGTGCCCGGGGCAAACTATTGCTGCGCGCATGGGCCTTACTCCTGGTTTTGCCTCTTACGAGTGGGAAAAAGACGGACAGATCATTGCAAGAAGACAAAACGGTACGAATACGATTCTTATCGCCACGCACGTAACGAGCTTTACCGGAAACGAAATCACTGTAAAGAGTCTTGGTACTTATCGCGTTCGTTTCAGAAGAACAGCAACAGGAAACTGGTCGGCCTGGACACCAAACCCGGTTGTGGTAGGAATAAAAGGAGTTACTCAGACAGGTAACATATCATTTAAACCAGGGTTGCAAAGTAAAATCGTTCCATCTCCTGATGGCAAAACAACTGCCACACTTCAACTTGCCCCGGGCTTCCTTAATTATCAGTGGTACCGGTCAACAGACCTTACATTATTAAGCAATGTAGATACATTCGCTGCTCCTGCAGGAACTTATCGTGCACGATACTCAGAACAGTTTGGTTGCTCAACATTGTTCTCTCCAAACTTTACTGTTTACTCATCAACAGCCACTCCAAAACCAGATGCGCCCACAACGCTTACTGCGGTGCCTCTATCTACCACACGTAATAAATTAGACTGGCAGCAGAACGCAGCACCCGCTATTAATGAAACAGGATTCGAAGTGTATCGTGCAACAACATCGGGAGGGCCATACACACTGATTTCTATTACGGCACCCGATGCAGTAACGTACCAGGATAATAACCTCGCAACAAACACTCCATACTATTATATCATTCGCGCTGTAACAGAAACTGCTGCTTCTGCAAACAGTAATGAAGCTGCGTCGAAAACTATTAAAGATGCACAGGCACCAAGTGCACCATTGCGTCTTGAATATCGTGGCGCTACACAAAACTCTGTGTCATTCCGCTGGAGCTCAGCGCAGGACAACGTTAGCACAAGGAGATACGACATCTATATTAATGGTACTAAGTTCTACAGCACAACAAGTACATCTTATACTGTTCGTAACCTTGATAGCTTAACAACTTATGTGTTTACCGTTAAGGCTGTAGACGCTGCGGGAAATTCGTCTGCTCCAAGTTCACAACTGGTTGCCTTTACGCACCGGCAGGGATTGAACTATAAATACATTACCGGGCAGTTTACAACGCTGCCAAACTTTACAACAGCACCTGCGGTAAGACAGGGAATAATTGATTCTGTGAACACAGGAACACGTTTCAGAACATCAGCAGACAACTACGGTATTCTTTGGACGGGTTACCTGTTCGTTCCTGAAACATCAACATACACATTCGAAACAAACTCCGACGAAGGCAGCAGGTTCTACATTGATCAGGCTTATGCTTTCGATGCGGTGCCGCTGATTGATAACGATGGCATACATGCGCCAACCACAAAAACGGGTGAAATATCACTTACACGAGGTTACCACCAGGTTGCCATCACTTACTTTGAAAGAACAGGAACCGAAACGATGGAGTTGTACTGGTCGAATACTACCGGCAACCTGAACAGGAGAAGAATAGCTGATATCTATTTCAGTTATGTTGCAGTACCAACTGCACCTCCGGTGATTGCGCCTTCAGCATTAACCAGTACGATGGTTGACTACAAGAGCATTAAACTTGATTGGGTGGATAATTCGCCCAATGAAACAGGTTTCGAGCTCTTAAGGTCTACTACGTCAACAGGAACCTATACTCCGTTTGCTACAGTGCCTGCAAACACAACAACGTATACAAACGTGGGCCTCGCCTCCTCTACTACTTATTTCTATAAGATGAGGGCGAATGGTTTGGAAAGTGAATCGCCACTGAGCGACTTTGTCACTGCTACAACAGATGCGGCGCCCGGAACACCACTTGCTCCAACAAATGTTGCTGCCGATAATATTGCTACTTCGTCCATTACGCTTAGCTGGGTGAATAACTCAACTAACGAAACAAATATCCAGATATGGAAGGGCACCGATAACCTGAACTTCTCGCTACTCACAACGCTTCCTGCGCGGGCGAATCTCTTTACCGACAACGCAGTTACGCCATTTGCACAGTATTACTATTATGTAGTAGGAATAAATGCAAACGGAACAGGCGAAAGAAGTGAGAGCCTCGGTGTAATTGCCGGTAACAATGCGCCTGCCATGACGCCAGTGAACAACATGTTTGTTAAAACGGACGCTACACTGTCTCAGGATTTTTCTATCACAGATGCAGGTGATAATGTTTCAGTTTCTATTCCAAAAAAGCCGTCCTTCATCAATCTGCAAAGTCTTGGTGGCAACAACTACAGGATAAGCCTGGCACCGACTGTTGACAATATCGGCTGGCACAATCTTGTAGTAACGGCGAGAGACAGCAAAGGAGCCATCACTACCGATTCGTTTACAGTGAGCGTTGCCGACAAAAACGTAAGATCGTTCTTCATCAACCTTGGTAACGTAAATGAAATTGCTCCTGCTCCATGGAATAACTGGGGCGGAACACGAGCGGCCAATAGCGTAAGAACACAGTTGAGAGATGAAACGAATGCGGTAAGCGCCATATCTGTTACATCGGTAACTGCATGGTCGAGGTTAACTGAACTCGGACACATAACAGGCAACAATACAGGCGTAGTTCCTGACTCTGCACTGAGAAGCGGTATCGCCGACAGTTCAACAACCGCCCGAACCATCAGGTTCAATGGACTGAACAATGCATTGCGGTACAACATTGTGTTTGTTGGCAGCCAGAATGAAGGATTGCTGTCACGCACAGAATATTCAATTGGCACACAACGCGATACATTGGTAGCAACTTATAATACGCAGCAAACGGCTAACCTCAATTCGTTGACTCCGACTAGCGGTGCAATAACGGTTAGTGCAAGAAGGCTGAACGGCGTAAGTTATCTGAACGCAATAATACTCGAAGAGTATGCGCCGGCCATAACATTGCTTAACCCTATTAACCTGTATGCTGAAGCATTAAATCGCACAACCATCGACGTTAGCTGGTCGGACAGAACGAATAACGAGGCGGCAGTTGATGGATACCAGCTGACCCGTGCAACAGACTCTCTGTTTACGCTGAACGTTGCAACGATTACACTTCGTGGAAATGTAACGACTTACCGTAACACAGGGCTTGCACCTAATACCAAGTACTGGTATCGTGTAAGGGCCAAATCCGGAAGTACATTTTCAGCTTATAGTAATAGAGCCAAAACTATTACTCCGTCAAATATCGTGGCCGTAAACTTTAATGTAGACGTTACGAATGCACCATCGCCATGGAACAACCTGCAAAATCCGCCGGATGATTTCCAGACCTTTGATGAGCTGATCAATCAGAATCTTCAGATCTCAGGTGTAACACTCAGGATCGAAGCTCCTTTTAACGGCGAATTCAACGCGGGACAAATCACAGGGAATAACTCAGGCATTGTTCCTGACCTGGTACTACAATCAAACTATTGGCTCGATAAAACGCAGCTTTCACAGATGAGGATAACCGGCCTTAATGCAACCAGAAGATATCGGTTTGGATTTGTAGGTAGCTCTGGACCGAACGGATGGTTCAAAGACAACTATACAGCTGCTTATTCCATCAATGGAAGAACCGTATACCTCAACTCCTGGACGAACACGAGTAAGGTTGTATGGATTGGAGATGTAGTGCCCGAAGAAGACGGATCAGTGCTCCTTAATTTTTCCACAACACAGGCTGCACTGTACGCATTCAACTCTGGTGTATTGATAGAAGACTATACTGATGTACAGGGTGGCAGTGCGCTGAACAGCGTGGTAGAGGTGCCGGCAGAAATGATTGAAGTACCAAACGAAGGACGCGTTTATCCGAATCCGTTCCGTCAGTCGTTCAACGTGGATGTGTATAACGATGCCGCATCCAACAGGATTACTACCGAAGTGTACGATGTTACGGGTAAGCTTGTACAGCGCAGAGACTTCAAAAATGTATCTGTAGGTAACAATACCCTGAGAGTTGACCAGGGCCAGAGTATGAAGCCTGGTGTTTACATAATAACAGTAAAGGTGAACGGAAAGGTTGTGAACAACAGCAAACTTTTAAAGGTTAACGACTAGTAAAGTTCTCCTACGAGGTTCCAGGTTCAATATATGCGACCCCGCCAAACGGCGGGGTTTGCATTTTAAACGGGCACAACTTTTTCTGTAATTCTCGAAATTCTATCCAATGGCAAAGTATTCAAAGGGTGCTCAAAAGAAAGTTGGGCGTGCAATGCATGAAATGAAAGAGGGTAAATTGAAATCTGGACGCAGCGGTAAAACCGTTAAAAATCCCAAACAGGCAATAGCCATCGGGCTTTCGGAGGCCCGCGAATCCGGATCGAAGGTGCCGAAAAAGAAGGCTGCCAAGAAGAAAGGCGCTAAGAAGGCTGCCAGGAAGAAAAGTGCTACGAAGAAGACTGCCAGGAAAAAAAGTGCTAAGAAGAAGTCTTCCCGTTAATCTGGCTATTTAATTATTATTTATACACTTTTCAGTTTATTTTCGGCTCCTGGAACTCAAGAACCGATGAAGATATTTATTGTAGCAACGCTTCTGGCCTTTCCTTTTTACTCCATAGCTCAGCGAACGGCAAAAAGTATGGAAGGACCAAGAGGCACAATAGGCTTTTACCAGTTCCTTCCTCCTGCCTATAGTAAAGATCCGAAAGCAAAACATCCTCTCATAATCTTCCTGCACGGTATCGGTGAAAAAGGTACAGGCTCACCAGAAGACCTAAAAAAGATAAACTGCTGCGGCATCCCGAAATATATCGAACAAGGGCACTCAATGCAGTTTACCTGGAACGGTAAAACAGAAAGCTTTGTAGTCCTCTACCCGCAGCTTTATTCGCGTTACGGCACGTGGGAAAATTATTATGTCGACTCGATGATCAGGTATGCGAAAGAAAACCTCAACATCGATACAAATCGCATTTTTCTTACTGGTCTTAGTCTTGGTGGCGGTGGCTCGTGGGTGTATGCTGCTTCGTCTGTGAGCAGGGCAAAGCAATTAGCTGGTATTGTTCCTGTTGTTTCACCGTGTTTTATGATGAATGGGTGCAATATCGCCAACGCTAGATTACCGGTACTGGCTATACATGCATGGGACGATGATAAGGCGAGCCCCTATTGTACTATTTATGCTGTTAAGAGCATCAATGATTGTGGCGCCACGATACATCCTAACATGATCATTTACGACAACGGCGGCCACTACGTGTGGGTGTACCGTGCGTATGAAACGGGCTACACCTACTTTAATCCAAATGTATACGAATGGATGCTCGCGCAAAACCGTAACAATCCGCCGAATCGTAAACCGGTTGCGAAAGCAGGCAACGATATAACAGTTACTACCCGGCAAGGCGTAGCCATCCTCGACGGATCCGCCTCGTCAGACCCCGACGGCAGAATTATTCGCCACGTCTGGCAAAAATTATCGGGTCCCTCGTACGATTATATTTCTGATGAAGTAACCGCCCACCCTGTCGTAAAAGGATTAAAATACCCTGGCGTGTATACTTACCAGCTTCGTGTTATCGACGATCGTGCCGAATTCAGCACGGATACATTAAGAATAACCGTAGTTGATAGATAGAACTACCTCAACGCAACTCTATAAAAAAAGTCATCGCACGTTATATACAACGTCTTTTCGTCTCCTGATAATGCCGTATTTGAAGTAGCCTGGCCAGTATAAATTCTTGCAACAGGCTTGCCTGAAGGATTAATTATCCAGACACCACCGGGACCAGAAGCATACAAATATCCCTTCTTACTGATCTTCATTCCATCCGGTGCGCCCTCTGACTTATCACTGCTATCCACAATGTAAAAAACCGATTTTTTTGCGAGCAGCCCCTTATCATTCAAATCATATTTCATCCACGCACGACGCGCACCATCAGAATATCCGACAAGAACGCTTTTACCGTCAGGAGTTATCGCTATTCCATTTGGCCACTTATATTCTTTTGTCAGCAGTTCAACTTTTCCATTCGGGCGCACTAAAAAAACACCTTGTATATCCAGCTCTCTTGCTGAATCTTTTTCTCCACCCTGTAGTCCATAGGGAGGATCAGTGAGGTACAGGTTTCCGTTCGGATGATACACTACATCATTAGGACTATTGAAACGTTTTCCATTATACCTGTCCGCTATGGTTTCATACTGAGGTTCAGGATCACTGAGGTCCGACTTCATTCTCGCGATTCTTCTGTCACCATGTTGTGCCAGCACGAGCTTACCATCTTTATCGAGTGTCAGACCGTTAGAACCCGGCTCATTTTTCGGACCCGTGCCTTGAGCACCCGTGTACCCTGCAGGATCGAGAAATGTTGAAACCCCTTCGCCATCTTTCCATTTCATCACTTTATTATTCGGAATGTCGGAGAACAAAACATAGTCGCCATCCGCAACGTACAAGGGCCCTTCTGTCCATTGAAAACCACCGGCTAGATTCTCAACCTTTGCAGTAGAATCAATAAGTGCCGCTCCTTCCGGATCCAGGATTTCAATTCGGGTGTTTGGAGCGGTTGTAGAATCGCTTCTCACCCCTGTTGAATCGCTTTTACCATTCTCCGCATCAGTGGCCGAATGATCGCTGCACGATGAGAAGAGGAGAAGTATCGCGCAAGTGGAGGCCAGCAACAGTATTTTCATAAACAAGTTTTTTCAAATGTATTAAATGTTACAGGTAATAGTCTTTCACGTATGAATAAAATTCTTCAGTGTATTTATCAGGCGATCTGATAATAATTTCCTGTTCCGAAGGATCGTTGACAGTTCCGCGTTGCAGCCAATACATACATCTGAAGTAATCATGCGTGGGAGTTTGTTTCACCAGCACTTTCTGTTCTATTGCAAAGCCGGCGGTCTGTATTTCATCATCAAAATACTGCATTCTTCGGTAGGGTATCAGCACAGCCAAATGGCCGTTGTTCGCCAGTAGCCTGTTCGCTGTTTGCAGGAGGTCAGCCAAGGTAAATGAGGTGCTGTGTAAGGCCGTATTGCGTTGCTCATCGTCCGATAACAAATCTTTGTCGTAAAAGGGTGGATTAGAAATGATGAGGTCGTAACGGGTACTTTTATCGAAAGTTTTTGCGTCGTCGTGATAAGCCGTTAACCGGTCCTTCCAGGGCGAGGCAAGAAAATTTTCCGATGCCTGGTTAACAGCGTCCTTATCAATTTCTATTGCATCGATGTTTGCGCTGCAAATCTGCGCAAGCATCAGCGAAAGTAATCCGGTACCCGTGCCAATGTCCAAAATATTCTGGATAGATGATCCCTCGATCAACGATGCTATCCTTCCGCCAAACAAACACGCATCAGTGCATACTTTCATTGCAGTTTTATCCTGGTGAACGGTAAACTGCTTAAAACGAAAATAACTGTTCCGCATTTCTAGTAAACCCTTCCGATATATTTATTTTCAACTATCGTTTTTTTCATGATAAGGGGATCGATGGTACTTTGTTTGGCATATACAATCTTTCCGCCGGGTTCAACAAGCACAGTATAAGGAAGAGCTCCCTGCCATTTAGGATCTACCGCCTCAATCATTGCATATTTATTATCCTTGCTGTAGAGATAGTTTTTATTCGCCGCCTGCTTTTCTTTCAGAAAATTCAGCACTTTGTCTTTTTTCTCAGGTTTATCTGCGCTGATAGTAATAAATTCAAAATCGCGGGCATTGTACATCCTGTTGATCTTTATAAATTCCGGGAACTCCGTTACGCAAGGTCCACACCATGTGGCCCATATATTAATCAGGCGCACTTTATCAGTGTTGTTTTTCAACAGCTCTTTTATTCCCTCGTCGTCTATCAGTTCGAGTGTAACGGGTCTTTTCGCCCATTCTTCGTCGGTCTTTTTTACCCACTCGCTTTTATCCTTCCACTTTGTAGAGCAACCGAAAACTTTGGTGGTAGCGGCCGGTACCTCTTTGCCTGCAACCAATGCATCTATCGCATTCCTGGTATCATGAATGGATGGCGTTTTCTCAGGATCTTCCATATCATCTATTCTACCCTGGTAGCGAAGTTTGCGGGCAGCATCGAAAATAAAAACATGGGGAGTGGCAACCGGACCATATTTTTCTGATGCCGACTGTGTCTCTCCATCGAACAAATATGGAAAATTGAAATTCTTATCCTTCGCGCGGTACACCATTTCTTCATAAGTGTCCGACACGTCGGTATAGCCTAGCTCGCTTAGGCTGAGACCCTCAGTGCTGTTAGGGGAAATGGCCACCACCTGAACCCCTTCGGCCTTATAGTCAGTCACAATCTTCTTGATGCGGTCCTCGTAGGCCTGGGAAGTGGGACAGTGGTTACAGGTAAAAACAATCACAAGAACTTTGGCGCCTTTAAAGGAGGCAAGGTTGTACATTTTGCCATCCGTACCCTTCAAATTGAAATCCGGCGCGGGCGAACCAATCTCCAGTATTTTGTGCTCGTCAACAGCAAAAACAGGAAGACCCACACAACAAAATAAAAAAGAAAATATTAACGACGGCAGCATCCTCAGCATGACAATAATGATTTTTTGAAAAGTTAGCGAATTTCAGCCTAAGTTAGTGACCCGAATTGTGCATATGTTTTCAGAATTATTGAAGAAAAGTACCAGGGAGGAACATGCAGAACTTGAGAAAGAACTGGTAGCGCGGATCAGGAAAATCCAGGACTTAAACGACTATGCAAACCTGCTCAGGCTGATGTATGGTTATTACAAACCGCTGCAGGACCTCCTCACTACGTACGCCGACAAAAGTCTCAACGCAGAAAATTTTTCACTCAGAATTTCCGACTCCATCATCAACGACCTTCAGCAGCTAAATGCTCACGCCGGCAATGATATTCCCGTGTGCGCGGATATCCCCCGGATAGTCACACCGGCATCGTCCATGGGTGCCATGTATGTAACCGAAGGCTCTACACTCGGTGGTCAGATCATTACAAAAATGATTTCGCGGCAGTTGAACTTATCGCCCGCAAAAGGATTTACTTTTTTCAACGCCTATGGCGAAGAAACGTTCGGAAGATGGGAAAGATTCAAGGAGATCCTTAACAAATGCTGCAACGAAAAAGAAAAAACAGAAGTGATCGAAACCGCGAAAATAACTTTTTCAAAATTTAAAGAATGGATCACTAATGCGAGAAATTAAAAGTTACGACTCCACATTTTGTGGCAGCTTGCCGATACACATGATCAATGTGGTTCAGCCTTACGGTGGGCTGATTCTTGTAAGCCGCGAAACAGGGGAAATCATCCAGGTGAGTGAAAACCTGGCACCTGTGCTGAACAGCGCGAACGAAAAAATTATCGGCCGGCCAATCACCGACTTCATTCCCGCAGTTCCTCATTTTCCTTCATCCAAAGAGAAATCTCCGCAAACAATAGAACTTGCCGGCAGAAGATATCTTGGGTTCATCCATAGCAAACCGACTTACTACATTATTGAAATAAATCTTCAATCGGAAAGGGAAGCGGCCGACCAGTCATTTATGAATGTCTACTCCCAGTTGCGAGAAGTGATGAACCAGATCGAGCAGGCAACCGATCTGAAGGAAGCAGCATCTGTTGCGGCAAGGGGGTTGAAGGAAGCGTCTGGGATCGATAAGGTAATGATTTACCGGTTCGACGAAGAATGGAACGGCAATGTATTAGCCGAAGCTCAGGAGCCTGATATGGAATCGTATCTCAATTTTACTTTTCCGGCATCGGATATTCCGAAGCAGGCACGCGATCTGTACGAAAAAAATCCATACCGGTTTATTCCCGATATCGACTACGTTCCGGTTAAGTTATATCCAGTGATTAACCCTGTTAGTAATACCTTCATCGATTTGTCGGATTGCAATGTGCGCGGCGTAACGACTGTGCACCTGGAGTACCTCCGGAACATGAAGGTGAAGGCTTCAATGTCTACCCGTATTATGAAAGACGGAAAATTATGGGGATTGATTGCCTGTCATAACAAAACACCGATGACAGTCAGCTACAGGATGTGCGCAATATTCGAACTTTTATCGGGCATCTTTTCTTCCCGTGTATCATCGCTCGAATCAAACGAAGTACACCGCTTTAAATCATCGCTCTCGGAAATATATTCTTCTCTTATTGAAGAAACATATCGTACAGGCGATCTTGTTACCGGACTTTTTGGAAAGAATAATAACGTGCTCGAACTTTTCAAAGCAGGTGGCGCGGCATTGGTAACCGACGGCCGGGTCACAAAAACAGGTAACGTTCCCGACGAAACAGAGATCGAAGACCTCCTTCTCTGGATACAATCAAGGGCAAGCGACAGGATATTTGTGACAGAAAACCTTTCAAACGAATATCACTATGCAGCGGAATATTCAAATTTCGCCAGCGGTTTGATGGCCGTGCCTATCGATCCCGAAGCTGGCAGATACCTGCTGGTTTTCAGGCAAGAGGTTGAGCATACTATCAACTGGGGTGGCGATCCTGAAACCCGCATCAATTTCGAGGACGATATGAGGACTTATCACCCCCGATTTTCGTTTAAATTATGGAAGCAGCAGGTTAAAGGGGTATCTGCGCCATGGCGGGATGACGAAATCCAAATGGCACAAAACCTGCAAGAATTCGTACGAGATTTTTCAACCGGAAAAATTCACCCTAAAGCCTGATGTCCGTAGCTAATTCTCATTTTGTTGTAGCCATCGGTGCCTCCGCTGGTGGACTCGAGGCCATCCATGAGTTTTTCGACCATATGCCGAACAGCTCAAGTGTCACGTTTGTCATCATTCAACACCTTTCTTCCGATTACAAGAGTTTGCTGGTAGAGCTCGTGTCCAAGCACACGCGAATGAAAGTGTATGAGGCCACGGCTGACACGCCGATCGAAAGAAATTGCATCTACGTAATTCCGAATAACAAGCTTATCACGATCGAAAACGACAAGCTTAAGCTCGAAGACAAAAAGAGTATCCAGGCACCAAACACTGCCATCGATACCTTTCTTCATTCGCTTGCGAAAAATAAAGGCGAGCGAGCAATCGCCATTATCCTGTCTGGCACCGGCAGTGACGGCAGCCGCGGAATCGAGGCCATTAAAAACAACGGTGGCATCGTGTTAGTGCAGGAGCCTTCTACGGCCAAATTCGATGGGATGCCGAACAGTGCTATCCAGCTCGGCATCGCCGACCATATCCTTGCGCCGTCTGAAATGCCTGACGAGATCATTAATTACATTCGCGATCCCGCTTTGAATAAGCCTCAGCATTTCGACGAAAAAATACTGAATGAAATTTTTACACTCATTCACAACGCCGTCGGGTTCGATTTTCACTATTACAAGTTGCCAACGATCATCCGCCGGATTGTGCGGAGAATGGTTCAGCACGATATCGCCACTCCCGATGAATACCTGGCACTGTTACGACAAGACCCAGAAGAGTGTAAGCAGCTGGGCAACGATTTCCTGATTGGCGTAACAAGGTTTTTCCGCGATAAAGAAGCATACGACGAGCTCACCACTAAAGCCGTTGCACAGCTTGTAGAAAGCAAATCGGAAGGCAGTGCAATAAAGGTCTGGGTGTGTGCATGCAGTACAGGTGAAGAAGCGTATTCTATCGCGATGGTGCTGAACAATGCGATTGAGAAATCAGGCAAAAGTATAGACATCAAACTTTTTGCTACCGACATAGACGAAGCAAGTGTTGACATTGCATCGAAAGGTTTGTATCCCAAAACAATAGAAACCGATGTACCGGAAGAATATCTGAATAAATATTTTAGACGCACAAATGATGGATACCAGATTAGCCAGAAAATCAGAAAACAGATTGTTTTTGCCAAGCACGATGTAATAAGAGATCCTCCCTTCATCAATAACGATCTCGTTACATGCCGTAACATGCTGATTTATATCAACCCGCATCTTCAGCAGAAAATATTTGCACTGCTTCTGTTTGCTATTACCCGTAATGGCTATCTTTTTCTTGGGCCTAGCGAACATTCTATGTTCATCCGCGAACACGTTGACGAACTAAGCAATAAGTGGAAATTGTACCGCAAGGTGCGCGACAGTAAAATTTCTACCCAGAGCCTCGCGCATATCGCACAACGGTCTTACAGAAATTACAGGAAAAGCGACGGAGCCGGCACACCCGAGAAAATTAAAAACATATGGGACGCTATAAAAACATCGTTCGAAGAAGACCTTAGCATTGCAGCGTTCTTTATCGATAGAACCTATAGCATACGGGAAAGCGCCGGTAACTATGAAAAATTCCTCACCCTTCCGAAAAAAACATTGCAGCTCAACCTGCTCGGCATGATACCCCCAGAACTGTATTTTGTGATGAGTACAGAAATAAAAAGAGCATGGAAAGATGAAAAAACAATTACGTTAAATAACCTCAAACTAAAAAGAGAGAACAAGATCGTTCATTGGCAGGCCGTGATCCGCCCGATGGAACCTTACACGCTGATAATTATTAACGAACAAAAAATAATCGAGCGCGAGGTGACAGAAATCACTTCGGAAGAACACGGGCACGGCAAAGACTCATATATAGTCACGCTCGAGAGTGAACTCGAAGAAGTACGCAACAACCTCGACCTGGCCGTTGAGGATCTTGAAACCACGAACGAAGAATTGCAAAGTTCGAACGAAGAGCTTCTTTCTGCAAACGAAGAACTGCAGAGTTCAAACGAAGAACTTCAATCACTCAATGAAGAACTGCATACACTTAACACAGAGCACCAGTTAAAGATCAAAGAACTGGTAGAATTGAACGATGATCTTAACAACTACTTCAGAAGCACCGACATCGCCCAGATATTTCTTGACAAAAATCTAAACATCAGGAAGTACAATCCGGCATCGGCCAACATGATTAATTTTATTGAAACCGACATAGGTCGGCCCCTTTCGCACATCTCCAATAATATCCGATACGACGATTTTCACTCTGATGTACGCCGCGTGATGTCAACTCAGGGTACAGTTGAAAAAGAAGTACAGCTAAACAACGGGAAAAATTTACTCATGCGCATCCTGCCCTATCTCAACAGGGATCGGGAAATTAACGGCGTAGTGATCGCGTTTGTAGACATCACCACCATTACACATCTCAACAACACAATTCGGGCGGTTCTCAACTCGAGCCCCGGATACATTGTTGCATTCCGCGCAGTGAGATTGGGACCAAGGATAGAAGATTTTACTTTAGAGATATCCAATAGTGAGGCAGTAAATCTCCTGGGTAAAAGTGTTGTTCAGAAAGGTAACGCATCGTTGAAAAAAGATGTTCCTTTTCTTGCCATGCCGCCGGTGTTCGATCAGCTGGTTGGGGTAGTGGAAAATGACAGTTCCTACCATAAAGACATATATCACGAGGAAGATCTGAAGTGGTACTCACTGATAGCGGTAAAGATGATGGATGGTTTTGTAGCCACTGTTTCCGATATCACCGCCAAAAAACGTGCTGAGCAAAAACTGAAACGGAACTACCTGGAACTGATTTCTACGAAAGACAACCTTAAAAAAGTAAATGAAGAGCTTGAGTCGAAGGTTGTGGAAAGAACGAAGGCACTTTCAATTAGCGAAGAAAGATTCAGACTGGTGGCAAACGCTACGAACGACGCTTTATGGGATTGGGATCTTGTGCGCGACACGGTGTGGTGGAGTGAAACATTTTTCAAATTATTCGGTTACGAAAACACCGGCCATACCAACAGGGAATTTTGGCTGAGCAAAGTGCACCCCGGGGATGTAAAGGCGGTTGTCGGCGATCTTTACGAAGCCATCAATAACAACTCTAAAGAGTGGCGCAGGGAATACAGGTTCAGGAAAGCAAATGGCGAATTTGCATTCATCCTCGACCGTGCCTACATTCTGCATAATGAAAATGGCACTCCCTACCGGATGCTCGGATCAATGTTCGATGTTACCGAATTGAAGGTAGCAGAGCAAAAGCTGTCAACAATGAATGAGCAGCTGGAAAAAAAGGTGGTAGAACGCACCCAGGAACTGGAAAAAATAAACGACGCACTCGAGTCGAGCAATAATGATCTCCAGCAGTTCGCATCAGTCGCTTCGCATGATCTGCAGGAACCTCTGCGCAAGATCCAGATGTTCTCAAAAATGGTCAAAGACACTATCGAGGATGCACAAACGCCGGTCACATCAGACATCGATCCACTAATAAATAAGATAATTCACTCCTCCGATCGCATGCGATCCCTGATCACAGACGTGCTGAATTATTCTAAATTATCGGAGATCAACAACTTTGAACCAACCGATCTTACTGAAATTGTAAACGGAACCCTCGAAGATTTTGAGCTCATAATAAAAGAAAAACACGCAAAAATTATCGTTGATGACCTTCCAACACTTCCTGTTATTCCGGGCCAAATGCGACAGGTTTTCCAGAATCTGATCAGCAATTCACTAAAATTTTCAAAAAATTCTGAGCCTCCACTCATCAGGATTTCAAGCCGTCCGCTCGCGAAAAGATCCTTCATGAGCATGGTTCAGGAGGGCGGTCCGTATTATTCAATCACAGTATCGGATAACGGCATTGGCTTTGATCCTCAGTTCTCTTCGTCAATTTTCAACCTCTTTCACCGCCTGCATTCAAAAGACAAATTTGAAGGCACCGGGATCGGTCTTGCGATCACCAAAAAGATCATCGAAAAACATAACGGCCTGATACGGGCGGACAGCCAGGAAGATAATGGCGCAACGTTTGTTATTATACTCCCGTCTAAACAAAATTGAACTTTAAAAAAGGATGGCGATAAAGAAAATTTTACTTGCGGATGACGATGCAGACGACAGGGAAATATTTGTTAGAGTGCTTGGCCAAAAGCACAATGTGTCGCTGCTGAATACATTCGAAAATGGTAAAGAGGTAATAGAATACCTCGAAACAGTAAATACGCCTGAGCAGCTGCCAAACCTCATTATCCTCGATCATAACATGCCTAAGATGAACGGAACCGAAACGCTCGGCCGGTTAAAGTCGGATGATCGGTTCTCCTCATATCAATGTGGTTATCTACTCCACTTACAGCGATAATAAAATGCGTGAAACCTGTCGCGAGCTCGGTGCTGCGATGGTACTCACCAAGCCTTCCAGCATGAAGGAGTATGAGGCTACTATCGACAAATTTCTCGGAATAGTCGCCTGAGCTATTTTTCGTTTACTATCAGCTGCGATTCCAGTATTATCCTGTAGTACGTGTTGCTTTCCGGTTCGTCTTTCTTCCTGTCCAACACATCAAGAAGTGTTTCAGTAGCTTTTTGTCCCTGTATATATGGAAACTGCTCAACGGATGCCAAAGGCGGATAGGCGGTGTAATGACTTAAGGGAAGGTTGGCGTAACTCACGAATGTGATGTCTTTGTTGATTTTCAGCTTAAGCTTTCGCGCATATTGAATCGCATCGAGAACAACGTAATCGTTAAATACCACGATAGCAGTGGGTTTCCTGCGCTGGGTTAAAAGATTCTTCATCGCATCTTCAATACCTTCTTTTGTTAAATCGGATGATATGATAAGATTCGGATCGTACTTGAGCCGGTGCTTCTTCAGCGCTTTAATGTATCCGTCGAGGCGGTCGATACTTGCCGGCAGTTTCTCCGGACCGTTGATCATACCAATAATACGGTGGCCCTTTTCCAGCAGAAAACTCACTGCCTGCACGGTTCCCGACTCCATATTACAGGCCACGTAATGGATGCTCTCCATCTTCGGTATCCTGTCGAAAAACACGACCGGTATATTATATTTTTTGAGATTTATAAAGTGGTCGTAGTTCTCCGTGTTTTTTGACATCGAAATAAGCAGTCCATCTACACGATGCTTCTTCATCGTTTCTACGATTTGCTTTTCCCTTTCTTCGCTATCGTGTGACTGACCCAGCAGCACGGTGTAATTCTTCTTTGCGGCAGCATCTTCAATACCGCTGATAGCTGCTGAAAAGAAAGCTTCGGAAAGCTGCGGCAAAATAACTCCTATGGTGAAAGTTTTGCCTTGCTGAAAAAAGATAGCAGTCTGGTTGGGTTCGTAATCCAGCTCTCTCGCAAGTTCTTTCACGCGCATTTTTGTTCTTAATCCTATGCTCGGGTGATCATGCAGTGCCCGTGAAACGGTGGAGATGGAAATATTCAGCTTCTTCGCTATTTCTTTGATGGTTGGCTGCTTCTGCATGCGATGAAATTAGGTAAATTGCCGCCTCAAGCGTAAATTTTCCTTCTAAATTAATTTCAGCATGCAGCGTACAAAAATCGCTATTCTCGGAGCAGGATTTATCACTGACATACATATGGAGAGCTATCATCGCTTCATTCCCGAGGCCGAGGTAGTAGCGGTTTACGCACGAAAAATCGAAAAAGCTAAAGATTTCGCGGCGAAATATCATATTCCGAAATACTTCGACAACATAGATACATTACTCGCAGAAACCGATTGCGAAATCGTTGACATCTGCCTGCCGAATTTTCTTCATGCCGACGCATGTATCAAGGCTGCAAAGGCAGGCAAGCACATCATCATCGAAAAACCTCTCGCCGTTACGCTTGAAGAAGCAGACGAAATGATCGCCGAGTGTAAAAAGGCGAATGTAAAACTGATGTATGCTGAAGAACTATGCTTTGCCCCCAAATACGAAAGAGTCCGGCAACTCGTAAAGGAAGGCGCTGTTGGTGAAGTATACATGCTTAAACAGGCAGAAAAACATTCAGGGCCTCATACGGATTGGTTCTACGACGTAAATCTTTCAGGAGGCGGAGTATTGATGGACATGGGGTGCCACGCAATGGAATGGTTCAGATGGATGCTCGGAAATGCAAAGCCTATAAGCGTGTACGCAAGCATGAGCACCGTGCTGCATAAAGAAAGAACGAAGGGAGAAGACAACTCGATCGTAATTATTGAATTTGAAAACGGCGTGACGGCCGTTGCAGAAAACAGCTGGGCAAAGCATGGCGGAATGGACGACCGTAGCGAGGTACACGGCACGGGCGGCGTGATCTACGCTGATCTGTTTATGGGGAACTCCGCAATATCGTACAGTAAGCACGGCTATGGTTACGCGATGGAAAAAGCTGATACAACAGTTGGCTGGAGCTTTACTGTTTTTGAAGAAGTATTTAACCAGGGCTATCCCCACGAATTGAAACATTTTGTTGACTGCGTACAAAATAACAAAGAGCCACTCGTTACCGGCGATGACGGCCGTGTGGTACTCGAAATACTTTATGCAGCATACGCCTCTGCAGGATCAGGAAAAAAGATCATGCTTCCATTTAAGGCCGATGTAAAAAAGCCAATTGACCTTTGGCTTAATCCTACAAAATGAATTACACAAATACGATAGGCATTGACCTGGGCGGAACCAACATCAGGGGCGGCCTGGTAAATGGCCGGCAGCTCGTAAACATCGCATCGGAAAAAATAAATTCGCAGGCACCGGCAGAAACAATCGTCGAACAATTATTCAACCTAACAGAAAAAATAATTGACAAATCAGTAACCGCAATCGGAATTGGTGTACCCGGACTGGTAAACGAAGAGCGGGGAATTGTGTTTGATGTGCTGAACATTCCATCGTGGACCGAAATTCCACTCAAGCAATTGATGGAAGAACGGTTTCAGATCCCGGTTCTGATCAACAACGATGCAAACTGTTTTGCTGTCGGTGAATATTATTTCGGAAAAGGCGTTGAAGGCGATTCAATGGTCGGTCTGACTATCGGAACCGGTCTTGGATCGGGAATCATTCTCAAGGGAAAATTATACTCAGGTAAAAATTGCGGCGCGGGAGAATTTGGCATGATCGATTATCTTGATCATTATATCGAATACTATGCAAGTGGCCAGTTCTTTAAAAACGTGTATGACGTAGATGGCGAAGTGATTTTCGAAAAAGCGAAAGCAGGCGATGCGAGTGCATTGAAAATGTACGGGGAACTTGGCGCTCACCTCGGGAATGCGATTAAAACGATTTTATATGCGCTGGAGGTCGACAAGATAATTCTTGGTGGCTCCGTGCGACACGCATATCCATTTTTTGAGAAGGGTGTTTGGGAAAGATTGAAAACATTCTGGTACAAACGAACGATTGAAAATCTGAAAATAGAAGTGTCGGAACTGGAAAACAGTGGAATTCTCGGCGCCGCAGCGCTTCATTACGATAGCTTACATAAATGATGTGTTATGCAAAATACTTTCGATGCAATTGTGATTGGTTCTGGCATTAGTGGCGGATGGGCAGCCAAGGAACTTTGTGAGAAGGGATTAAAAACCCTAATACTCGAGCGAGGTAGAAACGTAGAGCATAACAAAGATTATCCGACTGCAACCAAAGCCCCGTGGGAATTTAAACACCGCGGCCAGATGTCGAAAGAATTCTTACAGGAGAATCCGCTGATCACGAAAGCATCCGGCTTCGGCGAAGACACTGCACACTTTTTCATTAAAGATGCCGACCATCCTTACATCCAGGAAAAACCGTTCGATTGGATTCGCGGCTACCAGGTTGGTGGGAAATCGTTAACCTGGGGACGCGCATGCCAACGCTGGAGTGAATATGAATTTACTGCGCCCGTTCGTTACGGTTATGGGCCCGGATGGCCGATTGGATATAAAGAAATTGCTCCGTGGTACTCGCACGTCGAAAAATTTATCGGCGTATGCGGCACCCGCGACGGCATTGAAAGTATGCCGGACGGAGAATATCTCCCGCCTTTCGAATACAACTGTGCGGAAGCATCCATGCACGACAAAATCAGCACGAAATTTAAAGACCGGCATATGGTTCATGCACGATGGGCACATCTTACCGAGCCAAAAGAAATTCATCTTCAGCAGGGCCGATCAAAGTGCCAGGCGCGTAACCGGTGTATGAGGGGATGTCCGTTTGGAGGATATTTCAGCTCGGTATCCTCTACCCTTCCATGGGCAAAAAACACTGGCAATCTTACGGTACGTCCATTTTCTGTGGCTCAGTCAATTATTTACGACGAAGCAAAGAATAAGGCGGTGGGTGTACGTATCATTGATTCAAATACAAAAGAAACCGTGGAATATTTTTCGAAGATCATCTTCGTAAATGCCTCTGCGCTGAATTCGAATCTCGTGTTGCTCAATTCCACTTCGAAAAGATTTCCAAATGGATTAGGAAATGATAGTGGAACACTGGGCAAGTATGTTGCGTTCCATAATTATCGTGCATCTGTAAATGGTGTGATGGAGGGAATGCAGGATGTATATGTGTATGGAAGAAATCCGACTGAACCAATTGTTGCCAATTACCGTAATCTTAAAAAACAGGATACAGACTACGTAGGTGGATTTACTTCTTTCATGGGGGCATACAGGATGAGAAGTGATGGATCAATGCTCGATGAAACGATCGGTGCCGATTTCAAAACCGAATTAACGCAGCCGGGTCTGTGGGGTGCGTATATGTATATGCAGGGGGAAACCATAATGAAAGAATCGAATCACGTTCGGCTGAGTGCAGATAAAAAAGATCAGTGGGGCATTCCACTTCTCATTACTTCTGTTGGATATGATGATAACGATGAAAAGATGATCAGGGATTTCCTTGAACAGGCGTCGGCGATGCTTGAAGTGGGAGGAGTAAAAAATATTAATGCAGGTGACAACCACCAGGCACCTGGCCTCGATATTCACGAGATGGGTGGATGCCGGATGGGTAGGGATCCAAAAACGTCAATGCTTAACGAGTTTAATCAATTGCATCTATGTAAAAACGTTTTTGTAACCGATGGTGCGGCGATGGCGAGCACCGGAAATCAAAGTCCCTCATTGCTGTATATGGCGATGACGGCCCGCGCCGTGGATCACGCCGTGAGCGAACTAAAAAAGAGGAATTTGTAACTATCCTCGTTTCTTGTCGGTAACAACTAATACAACCCCCACAAGCGCCACAATGCCCCCGGCATAAGTTGGCCAACCGATCCATTTATTCTCTTTCTTATTCACTTCGAGCGGACCGAGGTCAACAACCTCTTTCTCTGTAACAACAGAAAATCCTCTTATAAGGATCATCGCGATTCCAACAACAATTAATACAATACCAAGTGTTTTCATCCTCAAACATTTATATGATATTCGTGTTTGCAATACGTATGCCATGGAAAATTTACCTGAAGTTTGGTTAAGAGGTCCTATCGAAGATGTCCCAGCGTTGTTACAGCCTGTGGCTCACGCATTAATGCAGGCAAATGAAGAAATTCAGGCAAAATTGAAAAACTTCCCGAATGAAAAACTTTGGGAGCAACCTATGGATATGGCGTCGGTCGGCTTTCACCTTCAGCACATCCCGGGCGTTTTAGACCGTCTGTTCTCCTATTCAAAAGGTCTTGACATTACCAACTCGCAGCTTAAATATCTATCCGAAGAAGGTCTGGAGAATACGGCATTGTCAGTAAAAACTCTTTTAAAGTTTCTCAACGATAAAATCACCCGGTCTGTAAACGAATTAAAATCAATCGATCCCGATTCACTTACCGAACTACGATTTGTGGGGCGGAAAAAACTTCCATCAACAGTGCTCGGCCTCATATTTCACGCTGCAGAACACACGATGCGCCATACCGGGCAACTACTCGTGACCAGCAGAATATTGTCGCATCGCGAAGAGTAGCTAATATTGCGGAACGAAAACCGAATTATGTCGGAGCAGGCGGATGACTTATTGTTAATGCAGTTCAGAACCGAGAGCACTAAGGAGGCCGGTTTCACCGCCATTATTAAAAAATACCAGGAAAAACTTTACTGGCACATTCGCAGGATGGTCGTTGATCACGATGATGCTAACGATGTACTCCAAAACGTATTCATCAAGGTTTGGAACGCCCTGGCCAACTTCCGGGAGGATGCACGGCTGTACACCTGGCTCTACCGCATTGCCACAAATGAAAGCCTCACCTTCCTGGAGCAGAAGAAAAAGAAGGCCGCCGTGCCGTTCGGCGACGTAGAAGAGAGTCTCAGCAATTCGATCAAAGCAGATAAAGATTTCGATGCGGCTAAACTGGAGTGGAAACTGCAGCTAGCCATACAGCAACTTCCGGAGAAACAAAGACTCGTCTTTAACCTGAGATATTATGATGAGATGCCATACAGCGAAATAAGCCAGGTACTCGAAACATCCGAAGGCGCATTAAAAGCGTCTTATCATCATGCAGCGAAAAAAATCGAAGATTTTATCCTCAACCATTAAACCTTAAATGTTAAAAAGCATCTAAAGAATATGAACCGCAGAAAAGAAATACTCGATGAGCTGATTGATGCTGCGCCAAATGTGGCAGGCATTGATAATCAGCACCCTTACAGGGTTCCCGCGGGATATTTCGAAAATTTGCCTCAAATGATCCTGTCAAGGATAAAAACGGAAAATGCAGGTTCGGTGCGTGAAGAGATCGATATAATATCTCCTCTTCTTGGTGGTGTAAGCAAGAAAATGCCTTTTAGCACTCCGGTTGGTTATTTCGAATCGCTGGCACCACAGGTTACCTCATCAGAAATGGAGCCCGCCCGCGTGGTGAAGATGTTTCAGCCGAGGCGCACATTCAGGTTGGCCGCGGCTGCCGTTACCATCGGCATCATTGGCCTGGCTTCTTGGATGTTCTTTAAACCGGTAAAAACAGAACTCGCCGTGAAGCCTCACACAGAGGTACAGGGCGATATAACCAGTAAAGTGAATCAGCTGAGTGAAAATGAACTGGCGAACTTTGTGGAGTCAGCTTCCATCTTCGCACCATATGACAACACCAGCACAGGCGAACTAAGTGCCGACGATGTGATGTTAATGCTGGCCGACATTCCGGATACGGAGCTGGAAAAATATGTAGACCAGCATTCCGTGAAAGAAAAATTTAACTAACGATGAAACATTTACTAACCATATTGTTTTTAATCTGTACCCTTTCTCTTTTTTCACAGCGGAATAATTTGACTCAGGAAAACGATGGCAGCAGGATAGAGGCGCTCAAAATTGCCTATATCACGAAGAAGTTAAACCTGTCGCCCGACGAAGCGCAGCGCTTCTGGCCCATTTACAATAATTACGCTACTGAAATGCGCGAAGTGAGGCGCGAACAACGTCGCGAAAACGTATCTGAACTTGACACCCAGGAAAAATATCTCCGCATCCGAAAAAAGTATAACAACGAATTTTCAAGAGTGCTGAACCCTGATAAGGTGAATACATTTTTCAGATCCGAGAAGGATTTCGGAAACATCGTTCAGAAAGAATTGTCTGAAAGACGCCAGCTAAGACAAGGCCTCATCGATAAGGATCGTCAAACCCGGTAGGCTCTTCGTTCCGAATAAGCGTTCATGCATTATCTTTAGTCATGCCGCTTAAACGCACTATCTCCCTACAATTTGCTATCATATTTGTAATCGCCAACATCATCGGCTCAGGCGTGTATAAAAAGGTTGCGCCGATGATGGCAGAAGTCAATTCACCAATGCTCGTGTTGCTCTGCTTTTTAGCTGCGGGCATCATTACATTGTTCGGCGCTCTGTGCGTGGCCGAGCTGGGTGCCATGATGCCTGAGGCAGGCGGTGAATACAAATATCACACGCGTATATACAACCGGTTTTTCGCTTTCACGTATGGCTGGGCAAGCTATACCGTGATCAAAACAGGAACTATTGCATCGCTCGCATATGTATTTGCGCAGTCCCTTCACCAGATAATCAATTCGCCGGCGTTACTTCCATCACTTTCAGATGTTAACCTGTTTGGCGTCTTCTACCCTTTTCAATCGCTTAACGTAAAACTTACTGCCATATCACTGATATTGTTGCTTACGTTATTCAATACCAGAGGCATCAAAATCGGCGTAAGGTTAAGTGCGACCATTCTTACACTCGTACTTATCGGCATAGCGGTGATAGTAGTATCGGGTGCGTTCAACCCACAAACGGATGTTGGCCGAATTATAAATGATTCAACAACACCCTTCATATTCAGTCCGTTTCTCACAGCCATGCTCTCCGCATTTTTTGCATACGAAGGATGGAACAGCATTGCGTTCGTTGGCGGAGAGGTAAAGAACCCGCAACGAAATATTCCCGCGAGCCTTGCGATAGGTGTATTCGCCGTCATGGCCGTATACCTCGTGGTGGACGCAACTTATCTTTCCATTCTTTCGACGGATGAACTCAAAGGAATTTTTCAATCGCAAAATAAAATCGCTGCTGTGGAAGCGATGAGAAAGATTTCGGGTGATGGCGGTGCATTGTCGATTTCTATCCTGATAGTGATCACCACCTTCGGATGTTTGCATTCGAGTATCGTCAGCAATTCGAGAATATACTACGCGATGGCGAAAGACGGCCTGTTTTTCAGAAAGGCGGCGCGATTAAATGCGAAAGATTCACCTTCGGCCTCTTTGTGGATGCAGGGTGTGTGGTCGTCGCTACTCGTGATGTCCGGCACCTTCGACCAGCTCACCGATATGTTGATTTTTGCCGCGTTCATTTTCTATGGTGCATCTGCTCTTGGCGTCATTATTCTGCGTATCCGCGAACCAAACGAGCCCCGTCCCTACAAAGTGTGGGGCTATCCCCTGATACCAGCAATCTTCGTTTTGTTTTCTGCGGCGTTAGTGGTTAACTCCGTCATCACCCGCCCGCGTGAAGCAGCTATAGGTTTATCCCTGATCGCCATCGGTATTCCATTCTATTTTATTTTTAGTCGAAAAACGCTTCAGTAGCTATTCCGACTTCAGACTCCTGGTAGGATTTGCAATGGCAGCCTTCACCGTATGAAACATAACGGTTCCAAGCGTAATTAGCAGTACAGTTAACGCGGAATAGATAAACGGAGCAACCGACATTCCGGTGTTATAAGGAAATACCTGCAGCCACTTATACATGAATATGTAAGCAACAGGAAATGCTATGAGGCACGACAAGCCCACGAGCACAACAAAGTTTTTGGTGATGAGTGGCACCAGCTGTGGCAGCCCTGCGCCTAATATCTTCCGTATACTGATCTCTTTCTGTCGTTGTTCGGTAGTAAATGCAATTAATCCGAGTAGGCCAAGACAGGTAATAAGAATAGTGAGCATTGAAAAGGATGCGTAGATAGTACCTCTTTTCTGGTCTGCTGCATACTGGGAATTAAAATCTTCATCAAGGAATGTATAAGAGAATTCAAGATCAGGGAATATCGTGCTCCATGACTTTTCAATAGATGCAATTGTTTTATCTACATCACCCGGAGCGATTTTGATTTGAACATTTTGCCCGTTTGGTTGATAGAAAAGCATCAATGGTGCGATCTGGTTGTAAAGCGACTTCTGATGAAAGTCTTTTATTACACCTACCACTTCAAGATAAAAATTAGAAGTATCTCCCGCGAAACGAACTTTCTTACCCAGTGGTTCGGTCCAGCCAAAATGCTGCGCCATTTTCTCATTGACGATAATGCTTCGAAGCGTATCGGCCGGTGAGGTAAACGCTCTCCCCTTCACCAACTTTATTCCCATCGTGTTGAAATAATGTTCGTCAACATTATAATTATCGACGCCCTGGTCTATAAATCCTTTCTTCGTTTCTATTGAATACAGTATAAAATTGATCTCAGACCCGGGTATACCCGTTGATGAACTTACCGACTTTACGTTTGGATTCTTGCGCACCTCGTTCTTAAAAGCAAGAACGCTGCTGCGCACATCTTTGTTTGAATTTGCTCTTAAAGACACCACCTGCTCCTGGTCGAAGCCAAGATCCCGGGAGCGGAGAAAGTTCAGCTGCCTGTCTACCACCCAGGTGCAAATCAGCATGATCAGCGCAATGCTGAATTGTGTAACCACCAGTACCCTTCTCAACACCACGTTGCTCGAACTTTTCGACATCGTACCCTTCAGCACCTGCACCGGCTGCAACCTGGACAAATAGAACGCCGGGTAGCTTCCTCCGATCAATCCTACCACAAGTACAATGGCAAGCAGTATAAGAAAAGTGTCCGGCTCAAACAGTGCTGAATAGCCAATCTGTTTACCCGAAATAAGATT
The DNA here is from genome assembly GCA_963782225.1 of uncultured Chitinophagaceae bacterium. Taxonomy (GTDB): domain Bacteria; phylum Bacteroidota; class Bacteroidia; order Chitinophagales; family Chitinophagaceae; genus Flavitalea. The sequence goes on along the minus strand of CAWAIQ010000004.1, from coordinate 1,974,911 downwards.
GAAAGAAGGGAGGAAGGCGAAGATGAGACCGATGCTCAGAATTAATGCGATCAGCGTAATTACTGTCGACTCGATAAGAAACTGCATAACCAACTGCAACTTCGATGAGCCTGTTACTTTCCTGATGCCAATTTCTTTTGCGCGTCGTGCAGAACGCGCAGTGGTAAGATTCATATAATTGATACACGCGATCATTAACATGAATACGACTACGGCAGAAAAAATATAGATGTACGACATGCTGCCGGTTTGCTCCGGCTCCGACTGCACTTTTGAAAGCAAATGGATATCAGTGATCTTCTGTATCTCAAATCTTATCTTAACGTTGAACTGTTTAAAAATGGGCCCGAGGAACTCATCGTATAGCACGCCCAGCTTCTTTTCGAACGCCGTAGGTGATGTTCCTTCCCGCAGCAAAACATAATTGAAGAATCCAAAGTTGCCCCAGTGCGAGGAAAAGTCTACCGGTAGCGTAGCGCGTGATATCAGCACATTAAACCTCAAATGCGAATTGCGTGGCACATCTTCCATCACTGCGTTTACAGTGAAAGACTCGTTATTATCGTTCACAAGCGTTTTGCCAAGCAAACCTGTTGTTTTGCCAAAGTATTTTTTCGCCACCGATTCCGTCAACACAATGCTTTTGGGAGCGATCAGCGCAGTGTTCGGATTGCCTTCAATAATTTTCCCGGTAAACACTTTGAAGTAGTTGCTGTCTGTGTAATATATCTTCTCTTCGAACAGCCGGACGTCGCCGTTTTTAAATAATATTCTTGGGCTGGGAACCAGGCGCACTGCCTGCTCCACTTCCGGAAACTTCGTTTGTAATGCAGGAGCAGTAGGAAATGGTGTGATGGCAGAACTCATCTCTTCGCGATCCGATTCCTGGATAAAAGAATTAAGCCTGTAGATACGATCTGCCTTCGTATGGAATTGGTCATAGCTCAACTCATCCCTGATATAAAAAATCAGGAACAGGCTAAACGTTATCCCTATCATCAATCCAAAAATATTCAGCAGGCTATAACCCGGATACTTTTTAAGGTTCCTGAAGGCTACAACGAAGAGATTTTTGATCATATCAAGGGGATTAGGCACCTAATGTACGAATGAAATCGTAATTCAGTATATTTTTAATATGCCTCGCCAAGCAGATTCGCCGATATTTATTTACTTTACATACCCTTTTAACTAACCCCAAAAATGATTGACAGCAGCTTAAATCTTCCGACGGAAGATCTTCTCGCACTATTTCAATCCACGCCCGACCTGGTTTGCATAGCCGATGAACAAGGATACCTCAAAAATTTCAACCCTGCAGTGCCGGCATTGTTACAATACTCCGCCGAAGAATTGCTCTCGCGCCCGATAGCCCATTTCATTCACCCTGATGATCGTGAACCGACAATGTCGCGCAGAGCTAAATTGTTGAAAGGCGAAACGATGCTCAACTTCAGGAACCGCTACATCAAAAGCACGGGGGAGATAATCTGGCTCGAATGGACGTCGGTATTCCTGAAAGAACGGCAGCTTGTACTGGCCATTGCAAAAAATATCACTGATAGAAAACAGATTGAGCAGCAGGTAGAAGAAGAATTTCTGAAACTAAAGAATCAGGCGCTTAGACTCAAGAGCAACCTTGAAAAAGAGAAGAAGGACGTTGCGGCTGAGCTCCACGAAGACCTTGCGCAACTGGCAACCGCGGTGAGGGTGGATGTAGATTGGATCAAATCGAATCTGCAGGCGGCACAACCTGAAATTGCAAACCGCCTTGAACATGCAAGGGTAACGGCAGACTTACTGGTAGACACTATAAGACGGATATCTTTTTCGATGAGCCCGGCGATGCTTGATGACCTTGGCCTCGGTGCAACATTGGAATGGTACTGCAGTGAATTTTCTTCCTCAACAGGTGTTCACTGCGCTTACCAGGGAAAGTTCAATGAATCTGCCATCCCGAAAGATGTGAGGTTAGACTTCTTCCGCATGTGCCAGGAAACGCTCACAGGGGTAAGGTTTCACCCGTCAATAACACAGGTGAAAATATCTATCACGCAGAACGAAGGCAAAGTAACGCTTCGTATCGAGGATAACGGAGGGGCCGCTTCATCGCACCAAAGGCAAGATGCAGGCATCTTCAGTGTGCAGGATCGCGCAGCATCTTTAGGCGCACACTACCAGCTTAAAAATGATGGCAAAGGAAATAACACGATAGTGGAATGGCATATGAAGTGAAGGAAAAAGGAAGCGAGGGGATCACCAACACAAGCGTGAACAAAATGTAATCAATGCAACCAACACCGATCCATTAAGCGATGTTCCACCTGTTTCCCCTGCGCTTCCATGTAAATATGAACGAACACTTATGGGATTCAGGCATGCAATTCCATACCGAAAAATAAATAGGTGAAAGTCAGCGAGATAATCTTTGCGCCCGCAAATTTGTTGTTCGCTAATGATACATTGAGATGCGTGAATTCGGTACAGCACAGTTACTTAACGAGCACTGCAGCGTTGCAGTCGTAAACAACAACTGAGTTCTGACTCATATCGAGGAAGGGACTCCAGTACGCGAATTCGTCGTATCGAAACGTCAACGGCAGGCCGTTCTCATTGAACGAACTTACATTGTCTATTCCGTTTTTGCTGAAGTCGCGGTGAATGATCTGCCATACCGGGTGTAGACTGTAAATGCTTGGCCTCGTGGAATATTTGAGTGACTTATGCCATGGATAATCGTAAGGGTTTACCTGGCGGTTCCCCTGCAGATCATAATAATAACGGTGCACTTCTGTTTCAAAAGGAAAATCGTCTTCGAGATCAGGAGGGGAATATATCCATTCAATCTCTTCTTCAACAATGCGGTGAGCGGCGTCGGTCTTGAACGTTTCAAGATATTTCTTGCCCTGGAAATCGGTTGCGGTGTCGCTTGTTGGATACTTTGAAGAACCTTCATAAACATACTGCCGCATGTTACCCATGAACGGATCTGGTTCATGAAGTGTAAGTCGGCCGAGGCTATCGTATTTAAATCGTTCGGTGACCTTTCCGTCAGGCCACCAGTCGGCGTAGTAAGTAATGCGAACAGGATTGCCGGTTTGATCGTACCGGATGAGAGTGCGGTTTACACTCTCATACATTTCAGTAGTGTATTCCTTGAGGCGGCATTTTGCCGGTCCTTCTACCGTGCTGCTGACAGAATAAAATTCCATGATCTTTTGACACGATGAAAAGAACAGGACGATCATACCCAGTATACTGATAACTTTCATGGCAGGTTTATCGGTTCATTAGAGGCTTGCATAAATGTAGTTTAATTACTAGCCGTTAATCGTAAATCTCCTATCTCTCTTTAGAAAATAAGTGTTTCTGCTAATCACAAAATCCCTTATTTTTGCACCCCGTTTTCGATCGGGGCGTAGCGTAGCCCGGTTATCGCGCCTGGTTTGGGACCAGGAGGTCGCAAGTTCGAATCTTGCCGCCCCGACTTAGCTCACCGAAGCATTTGCCCGGTGGGCTTTTTTTTGCTACTCACTTTTCCCCTCTCACGTCCGCCATCGCCAGTCTTCTCAATCTTTCCTATCTTCACACTCTCTCAGTATAATATCAATTTCGCTGCCATCTATTTCTTGCCACCAGCGATTCCTGCCACATTAATCATTTCATTGAATTAAAAACATTTTAATATGGTTAGGAAGGGATTTTTGATAGACATGGACGGCGTTATTTACAAGGGTAGCGACCCTATACCAGGCGCAGTAAAATTTATTAACAACCTCCGCGAAAACGGATACCCGTTTCTGTTTCTCACGAACAACAGCCAAAGAACCAGTCGCGACGTTGCTTACAAACTGCGTAAAATTGGTTTCAATGTAAACGATGAGGATATTTTTACATGTGCAATGGCTACGGCTCGATACCTCTCGCTGCGAAAACAAAACGGTACCGCTTATGTTATCGGCGAAGGTGGTCTGCTCAATGAACTTCACCAGGCAGGTTACTCAATTGTGGAAGATCATCCCGATTTTGTGATCATCGGTGAAGGCAGAACCATCATGCTGGAGTCTGTTGATAAAGCAATCAACATGATCATGAACGGATCGAAACTTATCGCTACCAATCTCGATCCTAATTGTCCCGTTGGCAACGGTAAATACCGCGCTGGCTGCGGAGCGTTTGTTGCCATGATTGAAGTAGCCACAGGAAAGCAGGCGTTCAGTGTTGGAAAGCCAAGTCCAGTTATGATGCGGATGGCGCGCAAGGCGCTTGGCCTCGCAACCGCCGAAACAATTATGATCGGCGATACAATGGGCACCGATATTCTTGGAGCAGGCTCCATGGGTTTCACTACAGTGCTTACACTGTCGGGTGTAACCAACAAAAGCGATCTGGATCATTACGGTTACACTCCTGATTTTGTAATCAACTCGGTCAAGGATCTGCTAGATGAGCAACTTTTCCACGAGGTCCTCGCAAAACAAACCGAAGAGCACGCCGTAGCAGAATAGTTTAATCCCGCTGAACGAAGTTTTTTCGTTTTTTTGTCCCAAACATCCTAACGATGGCGGTAGACAATACGTGCCCCTATTGCAATAACACCAGCAGCAGGGTAATCAGGTATTCAAACTTTAAACATTACTGGTTTCGCTGTACTTCATGTGGTACGATGTGGCGACAGAACAAGTCGAGCTACCCGTTAAATGGTTTGCTGAACGTTATTGAAAAGATGCCTGTTGTTTCAAAAATCGGAAGAAGAATTCTGCCTTCCTATTTGAAGCGACAAAATGCAGAGGAGGAGGCTTACCAAACATATGGCAAGTTATTTCACATGATCCTGGATAAAACACCAGGCGATGAAATGTTTGAGGTAAAGAGAAAGCGCTATCTCGCCGAAGCATCAGACCTTCTTGCGCTCGCAAAAAAACACAGCATCGATGTCTCGTCGATGAAATTGCTGGATATCAGCGGCGGGCCAGGCACCTTTGCGCATTTCATCCGCCCGCACGTGGGCAACATTGTAGTTACAGAATACGGCGAAGGCAGTGTTAATGCAATGGCCAAATATTTAACCGGCATCAAAGTTATTCATGCAGATATTAACGATTCATGGGCCGACCGGGAAACGTTTGATATGATTTTGTACAGATCGTGTCTCTATTTCTGCACCGACTTCAACAAGCATCTGCAGGACATCAAGGCGTACCTTAATCCGGGTGGTTGGATGTACATCTGCACCACTGCACCTTCACTCGGCAACTCTTTAAGATGGCAATATGAAGACTATACCCACAACGTGCTCTACTCGCAAGACGTAGTAGCAAACACTTTAAAAAAACACAACTTCACTATTGTAGATAAAGGCTATACAGGCTTCTACTCAAACTTTCTGAAACACTATTCTTTCAGAGATAAAATCTTTCACTCATGGGGTCTGTGGAATGTTTTTTTCAGAGGAAGGCCAAAAACGCTCGACGCACGCGCACACTGGATATTGGCCCGGAAAAATAATGACAATACATTTACGGCATGAGTCACACCTACAACATGAAACTCGTATGGACGGGCAATACGGGCGAGGGCACCTCCACATACCGCGCCTATGAGAGGAGTTATACTATTGCTATTGATGGTAAACAAGACGTTACCGGATCGTCGGATCCGGCATTTCGCGGAGATAAAACAAAACACAATCCCGAAGAAATGCTGGTAATGGCATTGTCTTCATGCCACCTCCTTTCATATTTACATCTCTGCGCGACCAACGGAATAATAGTTACGTCTTATCAAGATAATGCAACCGGTACAATGGTGGAAGATAAAGTGAAGGGAGGATATTTTACGGAAGTAATGCTGAACATTAACATGACCGTTAGTGATGTGGAGAAGAAACAGTTCGCGCTGGAATTACATCACGATGCAAATAAATTGTGCTTCATCGCGAACTCGGTAAACTTCCCGGTAAAGCACAACGTGACGATCTCTCACTTATAAAAGCTTCCGGAACGTAATATTAATTCTCGCGCCGCGCAGCGTGTTTGTTTTCGGCACACGATGCTCCCATACCTGTTGCGAATGACCTTTCATAATCACCAAACTTCCCGGTTGCAGGTCGAGAGAAATTACTGGCTTTTTATCCTTATAGCTTCTCACCTGGAAGGTTCTCACCGCACCTAAACTTACTGATGCAATTACGGGGGTTGCACCGAGAACTTTTTCATTGTCACGGTGCCATCCCATTCCATCGTTGCCATCACGATAAAGATTCAGGAGCGCACTGGTACATTCTACACCCGCATAATCTTCCGCTATCGACTTCAAATCGAGCAGAGGATTTATCCAGTGATTGGGATGCATAGTAACTCCGGAGTATGAATACGGCTTCGATTCGTCTCCATACCATGCGGTAAGACGAGGCTGCATGACTTCTTTTCCGAAAATTTTCACCGGCTCCTGCTTCCATCTGATTTCAGAAAACAGTTGCTTAAAGTAATCCTCGCTTTTATCGCGCGGAATTGCATCCGGAAAATAATACAACTCTCCTCCGTGTGGAAGAAGGTTGTCTGCCAGTCTTTTCATTGCTATCCTTAAATCAACCCTGTTTTGTCTTCACCGAGCCTGGCGGTTTCGCCCTCATCGAGATCGTCGTTAGGTGAGTGTGCGCTAAATTCGGGATCGGCATCAATATCGTGCTCGGCCTGCCTGTGAGCTTTTTCCACTTCATCGCGAACCTGGCGCGCATGGCCTGTGTTTAAACGGGTTTCAGGACTTACGTTTGATTTCTTTTTATCCATAAACCTTAGTTTTAAAATGTAGGAACTCTGAAGTTAAAAAATATAAACAGAAGCGTAAAAAATAAGACGCTTCTACCGCTGTTTGACGTTAAAATGATTTTTTTCATTGGTAATTCAGAAAGATTTCTTATACTATTTATAAGTCGTTTTCGCTCCTTTCTGCCGTACACCTTATTCCGGTATTAGTATTATTTGCAATTATTGGTGCAGTGCATTTGCAGTTATCAATTAGGAACCGTTTCACAACGGTTCTAATTTCAATGAAGCGTTGTTTTCCTTTTATGCACCCCTAAAACCTTCTATATGCACCGGAACATTTTCCTTCAACGAATTATTTTCATGTTCACGATGGCATTGCTGCTGATAATGCCAATAAGTTGCTTCCGTAATTACTATAAAATATCCAGGCGACCAGCAACTGCGTCGGAAGCCGACATCAATTCGCTCAAGAGCGAATCGCGCTATTTCATCCTCAGGGTTGGCGATGGCGCGTGGCATATGAACAACATCCGGGTGAGCGCCGACCAGCGTACCATCCAGTGCGAGCTTAAGGACCTTCCATTTTCTCATCAGCTTCATCTGAGAAACGGTGAACATGAAAACATGCAGTACAGAGCCACAAAATCAACCCGGGCTGTGCTTAGCGAAGTGCATCTTTACATACCATTCGATACAACAGCAAAATCTGGTGCCTACACTTTTGCAGCAGACAAGGTGAACAACATTGAAATAATCGAGAAGGATCACGTTCGTAGTATCGGGAGTCATGTTGGAGGAGTGATAGCGGTACTGGCATCAATCGGTGCAGGTGCGTTGCTTCTGGCAGCACTTACCTCGTGTCCCTTTGTGAGCCCGTACGATGGCAAACAATTTTCAATGCAGGGCGAAATCTACGGTGGCGCCGTCTATCCGCAGTTGTTACGACACGACTATATCCGCCTCAACATGGCGCCAACACCCAATGGCGATCTCCAGCTGAAAATAAGTAATGAATTGAAAGAGGTGCAGCACACGGATCTCGCAGAGCTGATCACTGTAACGCATAGTAAAAACGTTTCGGTTCTGTCAGATCAGGAGGGCGATGTTTATACTATCAGGAATGCTTTTTCGCCACGCGTGGCGTTAACAGCGAATCATATTGATGTTACAGCGCTCCTTGCAGAGAAAGACGGGCGGTTTATGGAATTTAATGATTCATCATCACCAAATGGTAGCAGTGAGGTAATTCTTCAATTCAGGAAAACCGCCGGCGTTAAAAAAGGAAAGCTGGTATTAAGGGTGAAGAACACATTCTGGCTCGACAAGCTGTATGGTAAAATGCTCGAAGGCTTTGGTGACTACTACAACACCTTTGTTGAAAGTCAGAAAAAGAAATCTTCGGAAGAGCTGACCAAATGGATAGATGATCAGATGGTACCGCTGAAAGTATCACTGAAAACCGCCGCCGGATGGAAAACAGTAACCAGTCTTAAAACATCGGGGCCGGTGGCCTATCGTGATGTAGTTGTCCCTCTCGACTTGTCGAACATACAAGAACCGTTTACGCAAATAAAGCTCAGCAGCGGATTTCTGTTCTGGGAGTTGGATTATGCGGCTATGGATGAAAGCGATAATGAAATTTTCAATATTGAAAAGCAGCCACCTTTGATAGCACTTGATGAAGCGGGCATAAACGTTTCAAACGAGCTCGCAACTGCCGACGGTAATTATCTGGTACAGCCAGAGCCAGGAAACTTAACAACGATCACTTACAAGTATTATCCACCCAATGAAGGACAAACCAACACCTACATCCTCCATAGCAAAGGTTGGTATGAAACGCTGCGCGACTTTAAAGGAAAGCCGAAAGTTGCCTTCCTCAATCAATTTAAAAAGCCCGGAGGCTTATCAAAGTTCAGCGTTGAAATGTATAATAAAGAAAAGTCGATCTCGGAATCAACCGCAAAAAACTAAACACATGAGCCGCCTAAGGAACGAACTGGTCTGGATAGCCATTAAGCTGAATATACTTTACATCGTTTGCCGTGTACTAAAGTCGCCGGTAAAAATTTTTCGATCGTGGTCGCTGATGGCGAACATCAGGCGCAATATATGGGGCGGAAATATGAAAAAAATACACAGGATAGGCGACAGGTATTACAGTAATATGTATGCACCTCCGTGGCCTTCTGCCGAATACAATGAATTTGTAAAAGATGAGATAAAAAGATTTGCAATGCCACTATGGGAAAAGCCTCATCTTTCATTTGCTTTCTTTGCCATTACACGCAAATGTCCCCTGCAATGCGAGCACTGTTTTGAAGCAGCTAATCTCAACGGCAAAGAAGCATTTACAAAAAACCAGTTGCTTAAAACAGTTCAATTGCTCCAGAAAGACGGCGTGCTTCAATTTCATTTCAGTGGAGGCGAGCCGATGGTTCGATTGAAGGATTTAGTTGATGTTATACAATATGCAAGCAGAAAAAGTTCTTGCTGGGTAGTTACTTCCGGATTTAACTTAACCCCGGCAAATGCAATCGCACTAAAGAACGCGGGATGCGTAGGGGTGATCATTAGTATCGACCACTACATACCTGAATTGCATAACAGGTTTCGTCATCGCGCCGATTCATTTACACATGCTGTCGAGGGTGTTGACGCGGGAAAGCGGGCGGGGCTCGTTGTATGTCTTAATGTATGCACTACCCGGGAGTTTCTCGACAGTAACAGTTTACTTCCCTATATGGATTTCGCAAAAGAACTGGGCGTACATTTTGTGCAGGCACTCGAGCCTAAAAATGCAGGCAATTACAGCGGCAGGGATGTATTGTTGCACCAGTCACACATTCAACAGCTCGAAGAAGTTTTTCTGGACTTTAACTACGCAGGCAGGTATAAAAATTTTCCAACCATGCTTTATCACGGTTATCACCAGAATAGGATCGGGTGCTTCGCCCGCGGCCGCAGCCTCTACATCGATTCCATCGGCGATGTGCATGCGTGCCCATTCTGCCACACGAAGGCTTACAACATCCTGGACCTCATCAAGACTGAGAATTATTCGTTGCCTGACAAACAGGTTGTGTGTCCAAGGTACAAAAGCGTAAGCTGATAAGAAGTCGGCGGAATTCATACCTTTAAAAACAAACATATGTCATGGCAAAGAAAAAGGCCGCAACGAAAAAAAAGGCGGTAAAAAAGAAGGTTGCAAAGAAGATCAAAAAAGTGATTGATGAGCCGTTGAAGAGTGTTTTTTATAAACAGGGCGAGTTGATCGATGGTTACGAAATAATTGAAGAAGCGGCCGCGCGATCAAAGAAGAAAGACCCCATGCCGTTTGATATTCAGTGGGAAACCGCCGAAGCGCAGATCACGCTGCATATCCTGGGAGGTATAGCACTGGAAAAGAAGAAGAAATAGAGAGGGAGGGCTTGCTGAAGCGATCATCCGGAAATAAAAAATCCCGCTGGAGCGGGACAATTCATGTTGCGGAGAGGGAGGGATTCGAACCCTCGGTACAAGTTTAAGCTCGTACAACGGTTTAGCAAACCGGCCCTTTCGGCCACTCAGGCACCTCTCCGGAAGGCGGCAAAAATAACTAAAATTGCCGCAATAAAAAAAGCCTTCGTAAAGGCTTCTGTAATCTGTTCTATGCACCAGGGTGTTTTTCTTAATTAGCTTCGCCCGGAATGACCATGCCTCGCATCGTCACATGGCGGCAAGCTGCACCTTCTGCTGCAACTCTACGACGCTTTCTCTAAACGTACTATCTGTATCCATAAGGTCTTTCACCGTCTGGCAGGAATGGATCACAGTCGTATGATCTCTTCCTCCAAAGTGTTCACCTATCGTTTTCAGAGAATTCTTTGTAAATGCCTTTGCCAGGTACATTGTGATCTGCCGCGCCTGCACAATCTCCCTCTTGCGCGTCTTTTGCAAAAGCTTATCGTACGGCACATCAAAAAACTCACACACCATCTTTTGAATAGTGTCGATCGTTATTTCCTTACTGCTGGTCTTCACAAAATTTCTTAATACTCTCTTCGCCAGGTCAAGATCTATTTCTCTTTTGTTAAGCGAAGACTGTGCCAGCAGCGATATCAGGGCTCCTTCAAGCTCGCGTACGTTACTATTAATATTATAGGCGAGGTACTTCACTACCTCCTTAGGCATTTCTAACCCATCGTTCTTCATTTTCCTTTCCAGTATCTCGATACGCGTGTCGTAATCGGGAGTCTGAAGGTCAGCGCTCAATCCCCACCTGAACCTGCTAAGCAAACGTTCCTGTACACCTTCAAGATCCTTCGGGCTTTTATCAGATGTAAGAATTAGCTGCTTGCCGCTTTGATGAAGGTGATTGAAGATCGCAAAAAATGCATCCTGCGATTTTTCAGCGCGATTGAAGAACTGCACATCATCAATGATCAGCACATCAACCATCTGGTAAAAATGGATGAAGTCGTTGATCGCATTATTTCTTCCGTGATCCTGAAACTGGTTGATGAATTTCTCAGAGCTTACATATAATACAACCTTATTCGGATGAAGTCTCTTCGTTTCGTTACCGATAGCCTGACCGAGATGCGTTTTACCCAAACCTACACCTCCATATAATACAAGAGGATTGAAAGAACTTGAACCCGGCTTCTCTGCTACGGTTTTACCGGCACGGCGCGCAACACGATTGCAATCTCCCTCAATAAAATTTTCGAATGTATATATATGATTAAGCTGCGGATCGATCTGCATTTTCTTCAGACCGGGGATCACGAATGGATTCTTTACAGGATTGTGTATGATCAGTGGGAAATCCATTTCATTATTAGCGTATGTTTTGTAACCGTTAGTAGGTACGTCTACGGTAAGAGGTTTACTCTGGTGATTGCCGCTGTCTACCATTATGCGATATTCAAGCCTGGCTTCTTTACCCAGAATTCTTCTGAGGGTCTTCGCAAGTAAATTTACATAATGTTCTTCGAGGTATTCGAAAAAAAACTGGCTGGGTACCTGTATCACCAGGATATTGTTCTTTAACTCAACGGGCTTGATTGGTTCGAACCAGGTTGTAAAATGCTGCCATTCAACTATGTCCTTTATAATCTCCAAACAATTGCTCCAAACTTTGTCGAAAGATTTTACCATTTTAAATTTGAAAACTTATGTTGAGTAAAGAAAATTAGTCACAAATGCTGGTCCTCAGGGCGATTATTTTTTGAACACAAAAAAGTAACGCAGGGGAACGAATATCAAAACTTTTTGTTGAATAAAAAATTTTTTATTCATCACTTGTCAGAAAATTTTTTTTGCAGTTTCGATTATATATTTTCCTTCGGGCGATCAAAAATTTTATGCGGAATATTGTCTCAACTTTAAGCGCAGAAAAGAATAAATTTAAGACTCTTGCAGCATCAACTCACAATCAAATTATTACCGTCAGAAGCCGCATCAGATGATACGATTAAAGATTATATAAGTAAACACCTATCAGTCGAAAAAAAATCTATAACCGGCTTAACTCATATCAAGCGTTCTATAGATGCCCGCGGCAAACTACCAACTGTTCTACTTCAACTTAAAGTTTATGTAGACGAACCCTTCATTATAAGAGAACGCTCAAACCTGCACCTGGACTGCGTTTCACGCGATGCAAAAAAAGTTCTCATTGCAGGCGCGGGACCTGCCGCACTTTTCGCAGCAATTAAACTCATTGAACAGGGAATTAAACCGGTAATACTCGAACGCGGAAAAAATGTTCGCGACCGCCGCCGCGATCTCGCAGCACTCAATAAACTAGGTGTCATCAACCCTGATAGCAATTATTGTTTCGGTGAGGGTGGAGCAGGTACGTACAGTGATGGTAAATTATACACGAGAAGTACGAAGCGAGGCAACGTAAATCACATACTCGATTTATTAGTTCACTTCGGTGCAGATGAAAATATTTTATATGAAGCACATCCGCATATCGGCACAAATAAGTTGCCGCAGATAATCACCGCTATGCGAGAAAAAATAATTGATTGTGGCGGAGATTTTTTTTTCGAAAAAAAAATTACCGACATAATAATTAAGAACAACAAACTAACTTCCGTTGTCACATCGTCGAACGAAAAAATTGATGGTGAAGCACTGATCCTCGCAACGGGCCATTCTGCCCGCGATATCTTCCAGCTTTTGCACCGCAAGAACATCCTCATTGAAGCTAAGCCTTTTGCACTTGGCGTACGCATAGAACATCCGCAGCAACTGATCGACTCAATACAATACCACTGCCCGGTTCGCGACAATCTCCTGCCCCCGGCATCATATAGCCTGGTTCAACAGGTAGAGGGTCGCGGAGTCTTTTCCTTTTGTATGTGTCCCGGGGGCATCATCGCACCCGCGTCCACAGCGCCGGGTGAAATTGTGGTGAACGGCTGGTCGCCCTCAAAAAGAAATAATCCCTTTGCAAACTCTGGCATCGTAGTCGCAGTAAACGAAAGTGACATACAGCCGTTAGTTAATACACACGGTCCGCTCGCGGCAATGGAGTTTCAACGGTCCGTGGAACAAGAAGCATTCAGCGCAGGTGGTGGCAATTTTGTCGCACCCGCCCAGCGACTGGCAGATTTCACACAAAAGAAATTGTCCTCTACCCTCCCCGATTGCTCTTATCTGCCGGGCATTAACGCTGCCCTGATGCATGAGGTGCTGCCTGATTATATATATACGTCTCTCAAAGACGCTTTCATCTACTTCGGAAAAAAAATGAAGGGATACTTTACGAACGAGGCAATAGTAGTGGCTACAGAGTCGAGAACATCATCGCCGGTACGGATTCCGCGTAACCCCGATACTCTTGAACATCCCCAGGTTGAGGGCCTGTTCCCCTGTGGCGAAGGTGCCGGCTACGCAGGCGGAATCGTGAGCGCAGCAATGGATGGAGAACGGGTTGCCTTGGCCATCGCACAAAAGATTCTGAAAAAATAAAGAGTTATCCGGTCGAAAGCATGCCCGACCATCTATTTTTACCAAATGAACATCCTGGAGGTTGACCAGATAAAAAAGTTTTACGCCACGCAAAAAGCGGTTGATGATGTATCGTTTACTGTTGAGCGTGGAGGTATATTCGGGCTGCTAGGTCCTAACGGCGCGGGCAAAACGACACTCATCCGCATGATAACCGGTATTTTCTATCCGGATGCCGGCAACATTATTCTCAACGGTAAACCGTTTGATCCCGAGCACCACGTGAAAGAAATCGGGTACATGCCTGAAGAAAGAGGATTATATAAGAAGATGAAAACCGGCGAACAGGCAGTATACCTCGCGCGGTTGAAAGGAATGAGCCGTCATGATGCCATCGCAAAAGCAAAAGAATGGTTCACGCGCCTCGAGATGGAAACATGGTGGAACAGGAAAGTGGAAGACCTTAGTAAGGGTATGGGACAAAAGTTACAATTCGTCATCACAGTAATGCACGAACCTTCATTAATAATACTCGATGAACCTTTTAGTGGCCTCGACCCGGTAAATAGCAATCTTATTAAAGAAGAAATCTACAAGCTCGCCAAAAAAGGTTGCAGTATTATATTCAGTACGCACCGCATGGAACAGGTAGAAGAAATTTGCGACCATATCATATTAATGAACCAGGGCAAGAAAATTCTGGATGGCACAGTCAAAGGTGTAAAGCAACAGTATAAAGAGAATCTTTTTGCAGTGGTACTCGAAAGTATTCCTGGTGAGCATTCACCAGAAGCCTTCGAAATAATATCAATACAGGATCAAAAGGTTATTGTTAGAATGAAAGAAGGCTGCAGGCCGAACGATGTACTTTATTATTATCTGCAGAAAAATATCACCATCATCGGGTTTTATGAACTATTGCCTTCAATGAACGACATTTTTATAAGGCTCGTTGAAGGCACACCCTTCAGTCGTCAGTTTCAAAAATTAACCGCATAGTGTCGTATGAAAAAAACCTGGCTGATAATACAAAGAGAATACATTACCCGCGTGAGAAACCGGACGTTCATCATTTCAACCTTTCTCACTCCATTATTATTTGTGGGATTAATCAGCGCGGTCATCTTCCTGAACCCAAAAGATGAGGCAACTAAAAAATCACTAAAAGAAGCAACTGCTGTAACAGATGCTATCACGAACAACGAACGTTCCGGTATTGCCTACGGCGTAGGGTACGCATCGTCGTTTCTCATCTATATGTCTATTTTAATTTATGGTACGATGGTGATGCGCGGGGTTTCCGAGGAAAAAAATAACCGCATCGCGGAGATCATTATTTCTTCTGTGAAACCCTTTCAACTGATGATGGGCAAGATAATTGGAATCGGTGCCGTGGGTTTAACCCAGTTCGTGATGTGGTTGGTGCTGGTCGTCGTCTTACTACTCGTGCTATTCACCATATTGCCGCCTGAAGTATTGGGTGAAGCAGGCAAACAAGCATCGCAACCTGAAGCATCAGCGTTGCAGGCGAGTCTGATGTCAGTCAATATTCCCCTTGTGCTTTTCTGTTTTATTTTTTACTTCATCTTTGGTTACCTCTTTTATGCATCCCTTTTTGCAGCGGTAGGCAGTGCGCTCAGTGAAGATTCGCAAGATGTTCAAAGCCTGTTGCTACCGGTAACGATGCCTATCATTCTCGCTATCGCAATCATGATGCAGGTAATCGCTCATCCAACGAGTTCGCTGGCCACATGGAGCACTATGGTTCCTTTCTTTTCGCCCGTAGTAATGATGGCGCGTGTACCGTTCGGGGTGCCTTCTACTGTGCCCTACTGGGAGCTCGGTTTAAGTATGCTGTTATTGATCGGCGGATTTCTTTTTACAACATGGCTGAGCGCGAAAATATACCGGACAGGCATTCTGCTCTACGGGAAGAAGATTACATGGAAAGAAATGTGGAAGTGGATGGTGAGATCGTGATCAGCTTTCAATTATCCGGAACAATGGATGAAACAGGTCTGTGTCTTCATCTTCTTTCAGATTGCTGATGTCGAAGGTTAACTTTATCTGCATTCCTTCTTTCACGATCACTTTCTCGCGACGATAAGTTTTGTAGCCCTTCTTTTCGAGCTGAATGGTTACTTCGCCAGCAGGGAGTTTAGGAATGATAAATTTTCCGGAAGCATCGGTAGTGATCAGCTTCACCCCATCCTTTGCAGTTACTGACACAGTAACGCCTTTTACGGGCTTCTTAGAAGATGCATCTGATACTGAACCGGTAAGTGCAGGATCCTTGGGTGGCACTTTGTCGCCATCACCGCCCTGGTTGGCAAAAACGCAATTTGAAAGTGGAAGGAGTGCGAAGCAGAGGATAATAAGTTTCAAACGTAGCATACAAAACGGTTTCGGGTTATTTTATAAGTATGACATCTGAATAGGTAAAAATGTTACAGTAAGCATGAAAGTACCTGAATTCCCCGATACCGCCAAGCACCCCCGCCGTTAAAAGCCTTTAACAATCAGGATTCCCCGAGGTCGATCTCCGTGTTATCTCCAATGTTCAGGCTCCTGCTTTCCCCCTTCACCTCGGTGTCGCTGCCGATGAGAGATTTTGTGAGCACGATATCGGAAAGGTTAGAGAATCCCCCGATAATTGAGTCCTTGATGACGGAATAGCTGATTTTAGTTTTTTCTCCGATGGTAACGTTCGGACCGATGATGGAATTCTTGATATCACAACCGGGCGCCATGCTTACAGGCGGAATGATGATAGTATTTTCGAAATGATGGTCGCGGGCGATAACGCCTCCAAACTTCTTCAACAGCGTAGAGTTCGACTCGAGGAGCGTTTCTTTCTTACCACAGTCGAACCAGTTTTGCACCTTGAACGACTGAAACTTTGCCCCGCTGCCTATCATACACTGTATTGCATCTGTGATGCTGAACTCGCCGCGACTTTTGATCAGATTACGGATGTTGTTCTCGAGGCAGTCAAACAACTGATGACTTTCTTTAATACGGTAAATGCCCACAAGGGCCATGTTAGACTTGGGTATCTGGGGCTTTTCTACCACACGGGATATAAACTCATCCTCGCCGATTTCAGCAACACCAAAGTCGCGCGGGATCATCTACCCGCTTGATTCCGAGAACGGAGGTAGGCCGCGACAGTACGTCGGCTACATCGTATTCACAGATGGTATCGCCGAGAACGATGAACACCTCGTCGTCGCCCACAATATTTCGTGTAAGCTGTATGGCATGACCGATACCTTTACGCTCGTTTTGGTTTACAAAGTGCGTATTGAGGTCGGGATATCTTTCAGTAACGTAGTCTTTGATCTTATCGCCAAGGTAACCAATGATGAAAATGAAGTCGTTAATGCCAGCTTCTTTCAACTGGTCTACAATAATGCTGAGAATGGTTTTTCCGGCTAACGGGATGAGTGCCTTAGGCTGGGTGTAAGTATGCGGACGCAACTTCGTACCAGCACCTGCCACCGGGATGATAGCTTTCATTTCTTTCGTGAAAGTACTGCATTTTTGTAACCCTGCTTCATTATTTTTGCGGCCTGATTCATCATATCTAATTCCCATTTATACATGCAAAAGGATACTTTGGTTTTTGCCCTGATCAAGAAAGAACTTGAACGTCAACGACGCGGACTTGAACTGATCGCATCGGAAAATTTTGTTTCCCTGGATGTAATGCAGTCGATGGGAAATGTAATGACCAACAAATATGCGGAAGGCTATCCCGGACGCAGGTACTACGGAGGTTGCGAAGTAGTGGACGAAAGCGAACAACTCGCCATCGACAGGCTCAAAGCAGATATTCAATTGCGACTACGCGAACGTGCAGCCGCATTCCGGCGCCCAGGCAAATGCAGCCGTATTGCTGGCACTTCTGCAAACAGGCGACAAAATTCTTGGCCTTGACCTCAGTATGGGCGGTCACCTTACCCATGGTTCACCAGTAAACTTTTCCGGAAAATTATATCAGCCTGTCTTCTATGGCGTGAAGAAAGAAGATGGCCTGGTGGACTATGATATGATGGAAAAAGTAGCCAATGAAGAAAAACCAAAAGTGATTATCTGCGGTGCCTCTGCTTACAGCCGCGACTGGGATTATGCACGCATCCGCAGCATCGCTGATAGCATAAATGCATTTGTAATGTGCGATATGGCACACCCTGCAGGTCTGATCGCGAAAGGTTTGCTCACGTCTCCTTTCGATCATTGTCACATTGTAACTTCTACCACGCACAAAACATTACGTGGTCCGAGGGGTGGCATAATTATGATGAAGAAAGACTTTGAGAATCCGTTCGGATTGAAAGACGTGAAAGGCAATGTGAGAATGATGAGCAATCTTATTGATATGGCGGTGTTCCCTGGAATACAGGGCGGACCGCTTGAGCATATCATCGCTTCCAAAGCAATTGCTTTCGGCGAAACATTGAGCGATGAATTTACTGTCTACGCAAAACAAGTGATCGCCAATGCAGGCACAATGAGCGAAAGCTTCGTGAAGAGAGGGTATAATATCGTATCCGGAGGAACAGACAACCACCTGATGCTGATCGACCTTAGGAATAAAAATATTAGTGGTAAAAAAGCTGAGCAGGTTCTGGGCAAAGCCGACATTACCGTAAATAAAAACATGGTTCCTTACGATGATAAGTCAGCTTTTGTAACTTCAGGTATACGCGTGGGCGTGCCGGCAATTACTTCGAGAGGCATGAAACAGGAGCATATGGACAAGGTTGTGGAGTACATCGATAGGGCCCTGGTGAACGCTGATGATGAAGCGAAACTCGAAGCAATTGCGAAAGATGTAAATGCCTTTATGAATGGATTTCCACTATATCCCGAATTGGGATAATTCGCCCGACATAAAATATTCTTATGATTCAACGCATTCAAAGCCTCTGGCTGGTTATTGTTGCACTCGCTGCTTTGCAACCTATACGCTTACACTGTATGTAGGCAAAACGGCAGCGGGTGTCGAACATATCTTCGACCTTGGAAACGATTTTCTTCTCGTAATATTTATTATAGCGTTGGGTATTCTTGCGATTATCTCGCCTCTTTGTTTTTAAAAACAGAAAGCTTCAGTTCAAACTTGCGGTGTTTGGTGTGATACTTTCCATCGGATTTATTTTTCTTGAATATTTTAGGGTAGAAGGTTTTAAAACAGATAATCAATTGCAAACTGGATCTTATCAGCTTGGTGCATTGCTGCCTATTCTGATGGTGATATTTTTTTTTCTTGCTGCAAGGGGAATTTATAGAGATCAGAAACTCATCAAAAGCATGGACTCAGGTTACAGTTAACGCCACTCAAAAATTTTCCAGTATAACTTTCTTTAACTTTCACAATATCTTTCGGCTTACCGGCAAATACTAAATTTCCTCCTGCATCGCCGGCCTCCGGCCCAAGATCAATCAACCAGTCCGCACTTTTAATTACATCCGTATTATGTTCGATCACCAGAATCGAATGCCCCTGTTCAATCAACGCATCAAAAGAACCGAGCAGTTTTTTGATATCATGAAAATGAAGGCCCGTAGTTGGCTCATCAAAAATGAAAAGAATATGACCCTGCCCTTTTCCTTTTCCAAGGAATGAAGCAAGCTTCACTCGCTGCGCTTCTCCGCCCGACAACGTATCTGAGGACTGACCAAGTTTTATATATCCCAATCCCACACTGCTTAACGGCTGAATTTTTTTATGACAGATCTTTTTCATCTTTAAAAAATTCAATCGCTTCATCAACACTCATCTCAAGGATATCGTAAACACTTTTGCCTTGGAACTGTACTTCAAGCACTTCTTCTTTAAATCGTTTACCATCACATACATCGCAGGTTAGATGCACATCAGCAAGAAACTGCATTTCCACAACCTGTTCGCCTTCGCCTTTACATGCATCGCATCTTCCACCATCAACATTAAAAGAAAAATGTTTTGGCTGAAATCCACTCATCTTACTCAACGGCTGTCGCGAATACAGATCGCGGATTTCATCGTATGCCTTGATATAAGTAACCGGATTGCTTCGCGATGATTTACCGATAGGATTCTGGTCAACCATTTCTATTTGGGAAATCGACTCTATATCACCAGTCACCGCCTTATGCAATCCCACTTTTTCCGCAGGCTCCCCTTTATTTTTTTAAGACCAGGATATAGTATTTGTTTAACCAGCGTTGTTTTGCCACTACCACTTACACCGCTTACCACGCACAATACATTCAAGGGAAACTCAACAGTAATATCTTTCAGATTATGCTTTCTCGCACCTTCCACCGTTATCGAGCTGTTCCACTTTCGCACCGTGCGCGGTTTCACTACTTCATATTCTCCACTAAGATATTTGCCTGTGAAACTTTTTCATTGTTGATGATACCATCATAATCTCCGGCAGCAACCACTTCGCCTCCAAGATGCGATGCCAGCGGACCCATATCAATAATATAGTCGGCTTCGCGCATCATCATTTCATCATGTTCCACCACAACAACGGTATTGCCAAGATCGCGCAGTTCCTTTAATACCGCTATCAGCCTTCCGTATCGCGCGAATGCAAGACCTATGATGGTTCATCGAGAATATAAAGTGAATTGGTAAGATTGCTGCCAAGCGACCGCGTTAATTGTATACGCTGACTTTCACCACCGCTTAATGAATTGGCCAACCTGTTCATGGTTAAATAACCCAGACCAACGTCTAACAATGTCTTTAATCTCAGATTTATTTCTATCAGTATCCTTTTCGCTATCTGTCTTTCATGTTCCGTTAAGCTGAATGGTCTCGAACCATTTCGCCAGGTCTTTTACGGGCATCTCACAAAGCTCACCGATATGTTTACCGCTCACCTGCACATACAGGGCCTCTCTTCTTCAACCTGTATCCATTGCATTCGGGGCATAATGTTCGTCCCCTGTATCGTGAAAGCAGCACCCTGTATTGAACTTTGTATAGATTCGATTCTACTTCTTTAAAAAAATCATCAATACCGGATACAACTGCATTTCCTTTCCACAGCAATTTATATTGTTCTTTGGTAAGATCCATTATCGCCTTGTGAATAGGAAAGTCGTACGACCTGGAAGTTTTAATAAAATCCTCGCGCCATTTGCCCAGTTTCTCGCCTTTCCATGGCGCTACGGCACCTTCATACACACTTAGACGTTTGTCGGGAATAACAAGGTCATCATCGATACCAAGCACAAGGCTGAAACCCTTCGCAGGTAGGGCATGCACCAACCGGGTTGTTGAAAGAAAACAGGTCGGGAACCGGTTCTTCGAACATCATTCCGTCCAAGCTCAAACCGATTTGAGAAATGCAAGTTGTTCCTTTTCATTTATTAATAGATAAAGCTGCGCCTTCGCCTTCATAAAAACCGGTGGTAACGGAATCGGCTATGCGATGCTTATCGTCTTCATCAAAATCTTTTGCAACAAGTCTGTCAATAAGAACATACGCATCCTTACCGGGCTTCCAGCCTTTCTTAAAAGCTGGCGATTTCTCTTCCATTATATCTTCTATCCGAAGCGTTTCGCCGGATACATAAAGCGCGAAAAACCTTTTTGCATTAATATATTAAGCTCCTCGGATACATTTCTGTTTGCATGCTGCCTGAACGGAACAAGAACCAGTATTTTATCGCCATTCGCACGTGTGGTAATTGCTTCTACTACATCGCTTACATCATCTTTTTTTACCTGCCTGCCGGAGATAGGCGAAATTGTACGACCCGTACGCGCGTATAATAACCGTAGGTAATCGTAGATTTCCGTCATGCTGCCCACAGTTGAACGTGGTGTGCGGGTGATTACTTTTTGTTCGATTGCTATTGCGGGACAAAGACCTTTAATATAATCAACATCGGGTTTTACCATGCGCGCCATGAACTGGCGAACATATGCGCTTAGACTTTCTGCATAACGACGTTGTCCTTCGGCGAATAAAGTGTCAATGGTAAGTGATGATTTTCCAGAGCCTGAAACACCTGTAACAACAACAAGTTTGTTTCGTGGTATCTCTGCCGTTACATTCTTTAAGATTATGTACCCTGGCACCTTTGATTATTATTGAATCTTTCGCTTCGCTGGTGCCGTTACTTCCCCTCGTAATTCGTTTTTTCGTAGAACTGGCCATAGTTGAACCTGCAAAAATATCGCGCCGCAACGAATACTAAGTATAATTATTTAGCGCTTCTCAACATTTCCTATAAAAGAATTGCTAAAGTTTGGTTTTTTCACGAAAGTGTCTATCTTTAGACGGTAATTTGTCTCATCAAAGCAACAAAAAACAGACAGCCTATCGATTACACTCTTCTACTCAAGAAAAACCAAGCACACTCTTAGAATCCATATAAATAATATCCTATCACTTTCAAAACTGTAGAAGTTTTATGAATTCCTCTTTACGTACGAAAACTGACCATGAACTCATCCAGAATTTTCAGGATGGTGACTTAAACGCACTTGAAATTCTCGTCCTCCGTCACAAAGACAAAATGTACACTTCGATTCTTTTCCTGGTTAAGGACAAGTATTTAGCCGAAGACATTTTCCAGGACGTTCTCATCAAAATTATCGACACAATTCGCGGCGGCCGTTACACCGAAGAAGGTAAGTTCCTTCCATGGGCTATGCGTATCGCTCACAACCTTTGTGTTGACCATTTCAGAAAAGTTAAGCGCACTCCAACAATCAAAACGAGCGACGATCGCGACATTTTTGAGGTGATTAACTTTACTGAAGAAGGCGCTGATGAGAAAATGATGAAGAGACAGAGCCACGAGAAAGTTCGCCAGATGCTTGATCTTCTTCCGGAAGACCAGCGCGAGGTGATTATCCTCCGTCATTATGCTGACTTAAGCTTTAAAGAAATTGCTTCTCTTACTAATTGCAGCATTAATACTGCTCTTGGTAGAATGCGCTACGGTTTAATCAACCTTCGCAAGATGATGACGCAGAAGAAGATTGCGTTATAATTTCTTTGATTAAATAAATTTTTTAAGACCCTCCGTTCGGAGGGTTTTTTTTATGCCTGCGGCGCATGGCCTGCCGGCTGGCATGCCTGAATGTTTGTTGTTTGTGACTGTGACTCCGTGCCTGCTGAGGTTTATGCCTGCGGCGCATGGCCTGCGGCCGGCATGCCTGAAATGTTTGTTATTGCTGCGGCGCTTTTTGTTATGCCTGTGGCCGGCGTCTGCAGCGATTTATGCCTGCGGCGCATGGCCTGCCGGCTGGCATGCCTGAATGTTTGTCGTTTGTGACTGTGACTCCGTGCCTGCTGAGGTTTATGCCTGCGGCGCATGGCCTGCGGCCGGCATGCCTGAAATGTTTGTTATTGCTGCGGCGCTTTTTGTTATGCCTGTGTCCGGCTTCTGCAGCGATTTATGCCTGCGGCGCATGGCCTGCGGCCGGCATGCCTGAAATGTTTGTTGTTTGTGAGGCGTTTTGTTATGCCTGTGTCCGGCTTGCAGCATTTATGCCTGCGGCGCATGGCCTGCCTGCTGAGGTTTTTTGGCCACCGTTGTCTGCGTACTTGCTTGGTTTTTTTATGCCTGCGGCCAAGTTCTGCACCGTTTTTTATGCCTGCGGCCGGCATGGCTCCGGCGCTTTTAGCGAAGCAAAACTTACTTGCGCTTAGCAAACGCATCCAACCCACACTTCAACCATTCCTCAAACTCCTTCGCCGACGGCGTATAAGTCTTCGTCTTCGTTAAAACTATTTCTGAAGGATGCAGAATCGCATACTGCGGCTGCGAAACCTTATTGAAATTCTCCGACTGAAACGTCGCCCACTTATCCCCTACCGTCACAATATTCTTCATCACCCCTTGCTTTGTCTTAAATTCTGTTTGATCAGCCGCTGGCAGCACCCTGCGCTCATCAACATAAAGCGAAACCACCACAAAACGATTCCTCATCAAATCCATCACCTTTTCATCCGTCCAGACATTTTCTTCCATGCGCCGGCAGTTCACACAGGCCCACCCGGTAAAATCAACCAGCAACGGCTTATTTTCTTTTTTAGCTAAAGCAAGCGCCTGCTCGTAATCGCGAAGGGGCTCAATACCTTTATCGCAATTCACCGGCGAATGATACACGCTATAACAAAGTGGCGGAGGAAACCCGCTTATCAATTTCAAATTCGCCGCAGGCGTATTCGTTAAGCCCGGAATTAAATAGATAGTAAACGCACCAAAAATTAAAATGAATACCCAACGGGTCGCGCTGATCTTTTTCACCGGCGCATCGTGGGGAAAACGGATTTTGCCAAACAGGTAAAGCACCAGCAGAATGCCGATAATCACCCACGCACCGATGAAGATTTCACGCTTAATCACACCCCACTGCTGTACAAGATCCGCATTACTCAAAAACTTGATCGCCATCGCCACTTCCAGGAATCCAAGCACCACTTTAATCGACGTAAGCCATCCGCCACTTTTTGGCAGCGACTGCAACCATCCCGGAAACATTGCAAACAATGCAAACGGAAGCGCAAGTGCAAAGCCGAAGCCTGCAAGACCAGCAGTCAGCGGCCAGGCGCCTTCAGCAGCTGTGCCCACCAGTAAAGAACCTAGTATCGGCCCGGTGCATGAAAACGAAACAATGGCCAGCGTTAACGCCATGAAAAATATTCCGCCAATCGTTCCCATACCCGACCTCGAATCAATTTTATTGGCAAACCCGGAAGGAAGAACGATTTCGAAATATCCAAAGAAAGAAATAGCGAACACCACAAAAATCACGAAGAATGAAAGGTTCAACCAAACGTTCGTCGAAATATTATTAAGAATCTCAGGCTGAACATTATCTACAAGATGAAAAGGAATACTGAACAGCGTATAAATAAGAAGAATAAAAACACCATACAGCAACGCGTTTCCAATACCCTTCTTCTTATCCTTGGTTTTCTTGGTAAAAAACGAAACCGTAAGGGGTATTAACGGAAACACACAAGGCGTTAGCAACGCAATAAATCCACCCAGCAATCCCAGGAAAAAAACGGTTACCAGGCTTTTTCCACCTGTATCGTCATCACCACAATTGTTTACCGGGTTATTAAGATCGATACTATTGATTTTGATCCGCACAGAAGATTCAACGCCACCTTCGAGCGCCACGCTAAAAGAGTAAATATTGCCCGGGTAAAATTCATCGCCTTTACCATAGGTATATGAAAATTTACCCAGCAGCTTTGCAGGAACTGCATCTGCGAAATGGACGATCGCGGTATACGCAGCGGCTCCTTCATGAATATTTACTTTCTGATTATCGAAAAGCGTACTCGTAATTACTTTAGCATCGCCTGAATCTTTGAATGTTTTATCTGCGGTGATAGAAGAATCAAATTCCACTGTTGTAGAAGGAACTTCGCTAAGCACTTCGTTAGCTCCATATAACTCCCATGAAGAATTGCCGGGAGTGCGAAATGTTAGTTCATAGGTTTTAGCGTCAATACGCTTGCTTGAAACGCTCCATTGATACGCGGTTGAGTCCTGCGAAAAGGCTGAAAAGGAAAGCAGGCATAAGAGAAAGAGATAAACCGGTCTCGCGAAAAATTGCATGGGTAAAGAAACAGAAAAAACATCAAACCAATGCCTGGGCAAGCGGCTGAAACTCAGCTGTGCTGGAAAATAACAAAGACTTTAATATTGTCCTTCCATCGGTATTTCCGAGCGCATCAGAACAAGCACGTTCCGGATGTGGCATCATGCCGAAAACATTTCTGTCTTTATTGCAAATTCCAGCAATATTTCTTGAAGCGCCGTTATGGTTGGATTCTTTGGTGATGTTACCTTCTTTGTCGCAATATTTATAGATCACCTGGCCGTTCGACTCAAGTTGATCGAGAACGTCGTCGTTTGCGAAAAATCTTCCTTCGCCGTGAGCGATAGGGATCATAAGGGGAGAATCGGAGCCCACGCCTTTGAGGTAAACATTCTTACACAAAAATTGCTGGTTTATATTTCGCATCAGCACTCCGGGGAGGAGGTGAGCTTCGCAAAGTATCTGGAAACCGTTACAAACGCCCAGTACTTTCCCGCCGTTTTGAGCAAACCCGATAACACTTTGCATCATCGGACTAAACCTGGCGATCGCGCCGCAGCGGAGATAATCGCCGTAGGAAAACCCGCCGGGTAGAACGATGCAGTCGTCGTTGTTAAACATGCTGATATCCTTGTCTTTGTGCCACAGCATGATTACTTCCTGGTTCAGGTCGTTCTGAAGCGCCTCTTGCATGTCTCTGTCACAGTTCGATCCCGGAAATACAACGATTCCAAATTTCATCCTATCCGTTTTTGCAAAGTTACGCTTTTCGCTGCGCTGGCAATTTGCCTGCGGCGCTTTTTTGCCTGCGGCGCTTTTTTTGCCTGCGGCGCTATTGGTGGTTTAATTGTTTGTGGAAAGGGGCGGGTTCACGTTTTGTGATGCAAATGCTTTTCGCTGCGCTGGCAATTTGCCTGCGGCGCTTTTTTTGCCTGCGGCGCTATTGGTGGTTTAATTGTTTGTGGAAAGGGCTGCGTTCACGTTTTGTGATGCAAATGCTTTTCGCTGCGCTGGCAATTTGCCTGCGGCGGTGCGTAGTTGTTTACTTATCTATTAAAAAGGCTTTTCGAATTATTTCACAGCAAGCCCTTTGCAATGCGCTCGCAAAAAAAAAGCGCCGCAGGCTACCCTACCCAATAAACCAAATAAATAACATACAAAAACGTAACCCAATGAAGTACCACAGGAATCACTTTATTCTTCGGATAATAATACGTAGCCGCATGAAAGGCAGCAAGCGGCATCAACCCAAACATCCAATTCACATAATTCACTCCCCCATTCACCAGGATAATAAACATAGAAATAATGAGAAACAACAACAGCAAACTCCACCCCTTTCTAATCTGTATTAGCATTTTGTTAAGATTCATCTGAACAAAATATCCTCCCGCGATAAACGGAAGTATCAGAAGAATAATACTCAGCGTAACGAAGATCGAAGAAGGCATCGCAGGAAAATCTATATGCACAGAAGGCACCAAATAATTCCAGTTCCACCTGTTGGTAAATAACGGTTCAAGCGCTAGAAAGTAATACGGCGCGGTAAGCCCTAAAAAACCCGTAAGCCACTCGCGAACACGAAAAGGTCGCATAATGAATAACGCAAGCGGTATCATCAGCACATAGAATATCGCTGGCTGATACAACAGCGTTACGATACCCATCAGCGCACCCATATTAAAGATCGATGACAATGGATGATTGGTGTTATACAGGTTGATCATCCGGTAAAACATCAGTATCAAAAATGTGTTGATGATAAGGGGCGCAGAAAAATGGTTCCACTCAATAAACAGCGACGACAACAACATATACGCCATCCCCGGCAGGTAATTGGGCTTGGGAAGCATCTTCTGATCGGTACAGATCCTGTTGATCAGCATTGTCTGAACAAAAATCAGAAGAAATGCAACAATGCCATAAAAAAACGCCGGCAGGTGCAACGGATCAAGAAGACGTAGAATTAAATTATAGAGATAGTGATCCTCTTCCTGCCTCAGGGGCGGCAACGGCCGCAGCAGTATCCCGAATTTGAGTACAAGACCATATACGAGCAACAGTAAATTGTTACCGGGATTCTTTTGCCGGAAGATTCCTACCACTAGCTAGTTTTAAAAATCAATTTTAGCGAAAATAAGATAGTTCCTGAACTGGCACGGCATGATGATGCTTCTTGCGCTCACCTGTTTGCCGAATCGTGGCATGAATTCAATGTTCCTGTCAAGGTTTCTAAACGTCGGGTAACGTGTTACTTTTCCGTCCGCATTTATACTTTGGTCGTTTAACAGCAGCGTTCTTCTTTCGTAAACATTAAACAGAAAGTGCAGTTCGCCGCCTGTATTCATGATCTGGTGCGATATCAAACCATCACTCTGATCATCGAACTGACTCTTCGGGATCACGTTGCTCCATTCGAGACTGTCGATTTTGTTGAACGATAGGAGGATTATGTTTTCAGCATGATATCTTGTCGCGGAGCCTCCCCACCTGTTCCAGGGCACCCCGTAAGTATTATAGTAATAGGGTGAGTAGTAGTACGAGTTATAGGGGGACGACCATGGATTGTTCCAGCTCATGTAATCCCACCGGTTAAACGCCGATCCCCCCCTTGTAGAAGTGTACATGGCCTCAGCAGTTACCAGGTAGCCGCCATCTTTCCGCACGATGATATTCTTAATGAAATAGTCGTTGAAAGCTATACGCAGGTTGGCATCCTGCCCCTTAGCCTGTGCACGCAACTCGTCTGAAAATGCAAGCAGCTTTTCTGTAAACACTGTCGAGGAAGTTCTATCCCAGGAAATAGTAAAGAGACCTTCAATGTTTCCCCGCCGCTGTTTATAGTATAAAGCGGAAAACAAGTAACGCTTGTTAGTATTATCGATCTTGATCTTTACATCGTCCAGCACCCTGTCGCCGGTTTTAAGATCATACGCAGAGAATGTTTCCGCATCTGCAGACTTGGTTATCAGGCTTAGATTCGTAATGTAATCGCCCCCGCCTTTTCGCACAAACTTTCCGAAAACCAGCCCACCGTCATTGTCGAGAAGAAAATCAGTGAAGTAGTCGTTTCTCTCCTCCATCGCTAAAGTGAGTTGGTGCTTCGACTTACGGAGCAGCGTTTCATCGAACAGCATTGTGGTAAAAACGAAGTTCTTCTGGTTGCGGCTGTTTATCTTAAATACCATTATCTGCTTCTTATCGTCGCTGTAAATGGTGTTATAAATCTTGTTATTGGCGGCCCAGCCGATGCGCGTAGTATCGAGCTCTATCGGTTTGGTTTGAAACTTTCCGGCACTATCTATCCGGATCGCCATACAGTACAACACGCTCTTCTGTTGAAACTGGTAAATCATCCACGCATGGTCCGGGTAGGTAATAAAATCAACATTTATCCAACGCTCATTTGGTGCCAGGTCAGTTTTGCTGATCAAACGCATGTCTGAGCTGTAAACAGACATGGCGTGCTGATTGCGATTGTTTTTGTAAATAAGGTAGTTGCTCCCGATCTTTCCCAGGATTTCGAAGTTGGTGCGCTTGTTATCCTCACGCTCGGGTTCTGAATAAGAAATCTTTTGCGCCGAGGTGGTAAAAAAGGCAAGAACAGCAATAATCTGAACTAATGTTAGTTTAAAACTCATGTACACTTTTTTCCTAAAATGAAGTTAGGGCAAATACATAAGGCAACGGACTGTACGCTAGACATTAAAGGATTTTTAAGATAAATTATTTTTTCACTATACCTTTGATCTTGTGGGCAAAAGCACCAGCAAAGTTACCGCTGCCGGACTGTTAATCGCGCTAGGCATTATTTACGGTGATATTGGAACTTCTCCTCTTTATGTTTTCAATGCACTTATAGGCAACCACCGCATCAGCGAAGAGCTTATCATTGGCGCCCTTTCCTGTATTATCTGGACCATTACTCTTCAGACTACAATCAAGTACGTAATCCTGGTACTACGAGCCGACAACCGTGGAGAAGGTGGCACATTCGCCCTCTATGCGCTTGTAAGGCGCAGAAAACGATGGCTGGTATTTCCGGCTATGCTTGGCGGCGCTGCGCTGCTCGCCGATGGTATCATCACTCCACCCATTTCCATAACGTCGGCAGTTGAAGGATTAAGGGAGCTGCCTACGTTCCGCACGCTCGGTCTGATGGATAATTCCATCGTTATTATCGTACTAAGCATTCTTGCTGCATTTTTCTTTCTGCAGCAATTTGGAACGGCATCCATCGGCAAACTTTTCGGACCGATTATGTCCGTTTGGTTTACGATGCTGGCGGTGCTTGGCGTGTACCACCTGTTCGATGATCTTTCGATATTCAAGGCCGTCAACCCATATTACGCGATCAATTTTGTTACAAACTATCCGGGCGGCTTCTGGTTGCTGGGAGCGGTGTTTCTTTGTACCACCGGCGCGGAGGCGCTTTATTCCGACCTCGGTCACTGCGGCCGGGGCAACATCCGTATATCATGGATTTATGTAAAGACATGCCTGCTGCTTAACTATTTTGGACAGGGCGCGTCGTTGCTGGCACACAACAACGGCAGGTTAATTACCCCTGAAGTAAAAGCGGCGCTTGGTATCAATGCCTTTTTCGACCTGATGCCACAATGGTTTATTATCCCGGGTGTGGTGATCGCTACAACCGCTGCCATTATTGCCAGCCAGGCGATGATCTCGGGATCATTTACCCTCATCAGTGAGGCCATCCGCCTCAACCTCTGGCCCAAACTCCGGATCAGGTACCCATCAGACGAAAAGGGACAATTGTTTATTCCCGGCTATCAACGTAATGCTGTTCCTGGGTTGCGTGGGGATGGTGCTTTACTTCCGGGAATCGACCAGGATGGAAGCCGCTTACGGTCTGGCTATCATCGTAACAATGATCACTACCACCATCCTTTTCTCCAACTACATGGTGGCTAAGCGGGTAAACTCTGCGCTGATCTATATATTTCTTATCGGATTTTTCATCGTGGAAATTGCCTATTTCGCGGCCCTGATGCAGAAATTTACCCACGGTGGTTACATTACTCTCATCGTCGGGGGGATCATGTTCGCAGTGATGTATATCTGGTTCCGCAGCCGGCGCATCAAGAACCGATACGTGGAATTTGTGAGACTCGAACATTACGTTCCGCAAATCCAGGAGCTTAGCAACGATAAAACGGTTCCCAAATATGCCACGCACCTTGTGTACCTCACGAGCGCTAATAATCCAAAAGAAATAGAGCATAAGATTATCTACTCAATACTTAACAAAAAGCCCAAACGCGCCGATATCTATTGGTTCGTGCACGTGGATACACTCGATGACCCCTATACTTCCGAGTACAAAGTGGATCACATTATCCCGAACGACATTATCAGGGTTGAATTCAGGCTGGGATTCCGTGTAGACCCCAAAATCAACCTGATGTTCAGAAAAGTGGTGTACGATCTCGTGGCTAACAAAGAAGTGAATATTACAAGCCGGTATGAATCGCTCGAAAGAAATAATGTTGTCGGCGATTTTCAATTCATCGTTCTTGAAAAATACCTAAGCCAGGATAATGAGCTTCCCTTCTTCGAGCGGGTAGTTATGAAACTGTACTTCTGGTTCAAGGAAATCTCTCTTTCAGAAGAAAAGGGATTCGGGCTCGATACCGCCAATGTTACCGTCGAAAAATTCCCGCTGATCGTTGCGCCCGTTACCGCTCCTGCCATGAAAAGGGTTTTTGAAGAAGACGAAGAATGAGTTTTATCTTTACATAGATAAAATCTATAATGACGATCGTTCAACTTCAGTATGTAGTAGCCGTAGACAATCTCAGGCATTTCGCCGAAGCCGCCGACCACTGCCACGTTACTCAGCCCACATTAAGTATGCAACTTCTGAAGCTTGAGCATGAGCTTGGCGTTAAACTATTTGACAGGAGCAAGCAGCCCGTTATTCCCACAGAAAGCGGGAAAGAAATTATTGCACAGGCCCGCCGCATACTTTCTGAAGTGGAAGAAATTCAGAATATCGTTGACCGAAAACACGGCTCGCATACCGGAGACCTGAAAGTTGGAATAATACCCACTCTCGCCCCATATCTCCTTCCATTGTTTGTACAGTCGTTCACTCAAAAATATCCGAGTGTGAAGTTGACCGTTCATGAAATGACAACCGAGTCGATTATTTCCCGTTTGCGCGATGGCAGGCTCGATGTAGCGATCCTTGTAACACCGTTAAATGAGAAAGGGATCGGCGAGCGCGTGTTATTTTATGAGAAGCTGATCGCTTATGTATCCAGGAAGAACAGTCTTTATAAAAAACAATATCTCCTATCGAAAGATATTGATCCGCGTAAACTATGGTTGCTTGAAGAGGGACATTGCTTCCGTTCACAGATCATGAATTTGTGCGAGCTGCAAAAAGCCGGAAAGGAAAATAGTTTTTTTGAGTATGAGGCGGGCAGCATTGAAACACTAAGAAGGATGGTGGAGATTAATGATGGTATTACCATTCTTCCCGAATTGGCAACGGTTGATTTACGGCCTTCTCAGTTGCAGTTGCTTCGTGAATTTAAAAAGCCTTCCCCTATGCGGGAAGTAAGTATAGTGGTACACCGGGATTTTGTAAAGAAGAAGCTGGTAGAGATTTTTGAAAAAGAAATCATCGCTTCGATTCCTGAAAAGATAAAAAAGAACAAGGGCGAAATAATTCCGATTTGATGGTTTTGCAAACACTATTCTTCTAAAGAAACTTTGCTTTTCCCGACCTTCAGTTTATAGCCGACACCTACTTTAAGGGCCAAATTCTCCTTCATATGCCCCGCAGGAAACCCAAAACACACCGGAAAATCATAGCCGGCCACCACATCACGAATGATCTCCTCTACAGTTTGTCCAAAAGAACGCTCAGTATCTTTCATATCGGTAAACCCACCAACAATCAAACCCGCGAGCTTTTTCAATTTACCGGCGCGGTCGAGTTGCCGTAGCATCCTGTCGATGTTATAGAGATATTCACCCACATCTTCCAGGAACAAGATCTTTCCACGCGTTTTGATATCCGAGTCCGTTCCAATACAATGTGCAAAAAGCGCAAGATTGCCACCCACCAACTCTCCCACCGCTTCACCCTTGCGATTAAAAGGATGGACGTCCGCAGCGTATTGAATTTTTCTTCCTTCTAAAACCTTTTGCAACGAAGCAATGAACCTGTTTCCCGGCTCTGCATCATTAAAAGCGCCCGCCATCGGCGCATGCAACGTAGCCACACCGCAGGTTTCATAAATATGATTCAATAACACCGTAACATCACTGAACCCTATCACCCATTTCGGCTTCGACTTAAATTTTTTAAAATTGATGTTATCAATAATTCTCGTCAATCCATACCCGCCTCTGCCACACAATACTGCCTGGATGTTATCGTCGTCCAGCATCTGCTGCATATCAGCCAGCCGATCTTCATCAGTACCTGAAAAATAATTTTGTGAAGTTGATTGGGCTGTGCTCCCTGTTTTCACATTGTAGCCCCAGCTCTCAAGCGTTGCTATACACGCTTGCATTTTTTCAAAAGGCATAAAGCCCGCAGGACAAACAATTGCAATTGTATCGGCCGGCTTGAGGTATGGAGGAGTAATAATCATATTTTTCTCAGGAAATATCTTCGATTACGCATGACTGTGATGATATATCCATCTGGTATTGGACGCCGCACTTCAACGCAAAATTATTTTTCTGATGGCCAACCGGAAAATCGAAACAAACAGGAAAGTTGTAGTCTTTTAATTTGTCCAAAACAATATTTTGTAAGATACTCCCAAACTCTTCGCCCGGATCATCAGGTTTTATTTTAAATCCACCTACGATCAACCCTTTCAATCCAACAAGCTTTCCAGTGCGCTTCAGGTTCCAGAACATACGGTCGATACTATACAAATATTCGCCGGTGTCTTCAACAAACAAAATCTTTCCGTTAGTGTAAAGATCCGATGCTGTGCCCGATAAGCTTTCCAGCGTTTTAAGGTTTCCGCCTACTAACACTCCCTGCGCACTGCCATACTTGTTATAAGGAGAAGGTACCACCTCATATTTTATAGACGCCCCGGTAAGGGCGTCGCGAATGGAAAATATCGTTTGCTTTTGGAGTTCGTCGGCCGCATTCCAGTCGTCCGGAAAGCTATTGCACATTTTGGAGTGAATGCTGGCTATGCCGAGATTCTTGTTAAGATGGCAATGGAAAACTGTCGCATCACTAAACCCAATAAGCCACTTCGGGCGGTCGCGAAAACTGTTGAAGTTGAGTTTATCGATAATCCTTACCACGCCATATCCTCCCCTGGCGCACATGATTGCCGCAAGCGACGGATCGTCGAGCATCTGTTGCATATCCTTTGTCCGCTCTTCGTCGGTGCCGCCAAAGCCAAAGTTGCGCTTGCCAATCGTTCCGCCAATCTTCACCTTAAATCCCCAGCTCTGCATTTGCTGAACCGACGGCTCGATGTCTTTCAAGGTGATGTACCCCGCTGGCGATGTGATACCGATAGTGTCGCCGGGCGCCAGGTAGCGGGGAATCACCGGAATCAGGGGAACTCCAGCGGTTTCTTTAACCGTAGCAATTGAGCTTAAACCAACAACCGATGTTAGGAAGTTTTTTCTGTCCACGTATATAAAAATAAAAACTTTTTGCTCTCCCTATCTTTGCCGGCATGACGGATTTCAAAAGAATATTGGTTACCGCTGCCCTGCCGTACGCAAACGGGCCTATACATATCGGGCACCTTGCGGGATGTTATCTGCCAGCGGATATATATACCCGTTACCAGCGTGTGCAGAAACGCGACGTAAAGTTTATAGGGGGAAGTGATGAGCATGGCGTTCCTATCCAGATCAGAGCAATGAAAGAAGGCATTACGCCCCAGGAAGTGGTTGATAAATACCATGCAATGATCAGGGACAGCCTCCAGCAGATGGGCATTTCGTTCGATATCTACTCACGCACTTCCAATAAGGTCCATCACGATACCGCGTCTGACTTCTTTAAAACACTTTATGATAAGGGCCTCTTTGAAGAAAAAGAAACCGAGCAGTACTACGACGAAAAGGCCAGGCTATTTCTCGCTGATCGTTACATTACCGGTACCTGTCCCGTTTGTTCAAACCCGAACGCCTTCGGCGACCAGTGCGAAAGATGCGGCTCGTCATTAAGCCCTGAACAACTCATTAATCCGCGCTCAACGTTGAGCGATGCCATACCGGTAAAAAGAAAAACGAAGCACTGGTACTTCCCGCTGCAGAATTATGAACCATGGCTCAAGGAATGGCTGCTGGAAGGACATAAAGAGTGGAAGAACAACGTATATGGCCAATGCAAAAGCTGGCTCGACAACGGCCTGCAGTCAAGGGCGATGACGCGCGATAGTACCTGGGGTATCAAAGTTCCATTGCCGGATGCGGAAGGAAAAGTACTTTATGTGTGGTTTGACGCGCCTATCGGATACATTAGCGCAACAAAAGAGCTCACCGACAAATGGGCCGACTACTGGTGCCAAAACGATACGAAACTTGTGCATTTTATTGGCAAGGATAATATCGTATTTCACTGCATCATTTTTCCCGCCATGTTAAAGGCGCATGGAAACTTTGTTTTGCCTGAAAACGTGCCTGCGAACGAATTTCTGAATATAGAGGGCGATAAAGTTTCAACGAGCCGCAACTGGGCCGTGTGGGTGCATGAATACCTGCAGGATTTCCCTAACCAGCAAGACGTGCTGCGATATGTACTGTGCAGTAACGCGCCAGAGACAAAAGACAACGATTTTACGTGGAAGGATTTCCAGGAAAGAAATAACAGTGAGCTGGTTAGCATCTTCGGCAACTTTGTGAACCGTGCAATGGTGTTGATGCATAAACTCACTAAGGGTAAGGTGCCGCCACTACACAGCAACATTCTCGACGAAAGCGATAAAACTCTCATAAGCGACATCGAAAATGCAAGAACTAATATTGAGAAATTCCTCGAAACATTCAGGTTCCGTGACGCATTATTCGAAGTAATAGACCTTTCGCGGAAAGGAAATAAGTATATGCAGGATAAGCAGCCATGGATCGTGGCGCGTGAACTCGAAAAAGATCCATCGAAGCAGGCGCTGATCGATAATTGCCTGCATTTGTGTTTGCAGCTTACGGCGAACCTGGCAATTTTTATCAACCCGTTCCTTCCCGACACTGCGAAAAAAATTCAGCACATGCTGAAGGTGGTAGATAAGATGCTCGATTGGGAAAATGCAGGAAAATTGAAACTGCTCAGTGTGGGCTACAGTCTGCGCCCGCCGGAATTGTTATTCAGAAAAATAGAAGACGAAGAAATTAAGAAACAGATGGAAAAACTACACTCAGGCGGATGCCGCTTCGGAAAGAAAAGCAGAACAGGTACCAGCTGCAGACTACGCACCGGTGAAACCTGAAATCACTTACGATGACTTTGCGAAACTGGACCTCCGTACAGGGGTGATCATATCTGCAGAAAAAGTGGAGAAAGCGGATAAACTTCTTAAGCTCGAGATAGACCTTGGCTTCGAAAAGCGAACAGTGGTATCCGGTATAGCCCTGCATCACAAGGCGGAAGACATTGTGGGTAAGCAGGTTGTGGTGGTGGTGAACCTCGCGCCAAGAAAAATGAAAGGAATTACCAGTAATGGGATGATATTAATGGCGGATTCGGCTGGTAAGTTATATTTTGTGAGTGGCGATGATGATATACCGGCGGGAGCAGGAGTATCCTAAAAAAAATCTGTATGGGAAAGCGCGTCATAAAGAAAGTGGCTGTACTGGGTAGTGGTGTCATGGGATCACGAATTGCCTGCCACTTTGCAGGCGTCGGAATTCCTGTTTTGCTTTTGGATATGGATAAGAAACTTGCTGTTGAGTCATTAACGGCCGCAGTAAAGTCGAACCCATCTCCATTATACACCAAAAACGCGCAGAAGCTCATCAGCACCGGCAGCTTTGCCGATAATATGAAAGATGTTGCGGGTTGCGACTGGATCATTGAAGTTGTAGTTGAACGCCTCGATATCAAACAGCAAATATTTCAGGACGTAGAAAAGTACCGAAAAGCGTGGAACCCTCATCACGTCGAATACATCGGGTATTCCTATTCATATGATGGCGGAAGGCCGCAGCGATGATTTCAAAAAACATTTTTGCGGAACGCATTTCTTCAATCCGCCCCGGTATTTACGTCTTCTTGAAATAATTCCAACCCAATTTACCGATCCGGAGGTCATTCAATTTCTCATGCACTTCGGCGACCAGCGCCTCGGAAAAACAACGGTGCTTTGCAAAGACACTCCCGCATTTATCGCGAACAGAATTGGTGTGTTTGGCATCATGTCGATTTTTCAATTGGTAGAAAAGTTAGGATTGGGCATTGATGAAATTGATTCGCTGACCGGCCCGGTAATAGGAAGACCTAAATCAGCCACCTTTCGCACAGCAGATGTTGTAGGCATCGATACGCTGGTGAAAGTGGCAAAAGGTGTATACGAGAATTGTAAGAATGATGAAGCCAGGAACATCTTTATGATTCCTGCATGGTTACAGCAGATGGTTGATGATAAGCGGCTCGGTGATAAAACCGGCGAAGGTTTTTACAAAAAGACAAAAGGTACGGGTGGCGAAAAAGAAATACTTACGTTAAATCTTTCAAGTAAACAATACGAGCCAAAGAAGAAGACAAAGTTTGCAACGATAGACGCGGCCAGGGCGGTTGATGATCTCAAATCAAGATTGAAAGTGCTTACACAGGGCACTGATAAGGCGGGCGAATTTTACAGGCAGTTTCATTATGGCTTGTTCTCTTACATCTCTCATCGCGTTCCGGAAATCAGCGACCACATTTACCAGGTAGACGATGCGATGATGGCTGGTTTTGGTTGGGAAATCGGCGCGTTCGAAAGCTGGGATGCACTAGGCGTTGCAGAAACGCTTCAGCAAATGAAGGCAGCAGGCTACACCGTTGCAGCATGGATAGAAGAAATGCTTGCAAAAGGAAATTCATCATTTTACAAAGTACAAAACGGAAAGCGGTTATACTACGACGTTAGTTCAGGCTCGTACGTGCCGGTGCCCGGAGAGAATGTATTTATCGTGATGAAGAATTTCGAGACCAGCACTATCTGGAAAAACAGTGGGTGCAGGTTGTATCATCTTGGAGATGATGTGCTCGGATTGGAGTGGTATACGAAAATGGGCACAATAGGTGGTGAAGTGCTTGAAGGCATTCAGAAATCGATCGGTATTGCCGAAGAAAAATATAAGGGACTTGTTATTGCGAATGAAGGACAAAACTTCAGTGCAGGAGCAAACGTAGGAATGATATTTATGTTTGCGGTGGAACAGGAGTACGATGAGCTTGATATGGCTGTGCGCATGTTTCAGCAAACGATGATGCGTGCACGGTACTCTTCGATCCCGGTAGTTGTTGCACCTCACGCCCTTACGCTTGGTGGCGCATGTGAGCTCAGTCTCCATGCGGATAAACTTTGTGCTGCAGCCGAAACATACATCGGCCTTGTTGAGCTGGGCGTTGGTCTTATACCTGGAGGCGGCGGCTCGAAAGAGTTTGCTATGCGCGCGGCCGATGAAATGCATGACGACGAACCGGAAACCATCACGCTAAAAAATCGCTTTCTCACCATCGCGACAGCTAAGGTGGCCACCTCCGGATTTGAAGGATATGAAATAGGCATGTTGAGAAAAGGAACCGACGAAGTAGTGATCAATCAGTCGCGACGAATTGCTGAAGCAAAGAGGTCAGTCATAGAAATCTTCGACAGTGGATATCAGCTGCCTGTTCAAAGAAAGGATATCCGGGTGCTGGGGCGCTCGGCGCTTGGCGCATTATATGCAGGTATTAACGGAATGTGGCGCGCCGGGTATGCAACAGATCACGATGCGTTGGTAGCCAGAAAGCTCGCGTATGTAATGTGCGGCGGCGATCTTAGTGAAACATCATTTGTGAGCGAACAGTATCTGCTGGATTTGGAGCGCGAGGCGTTTTTAAGTTTATGTGGAGAGAAAAAAACCCTCGAGCGCATTCAAAGTGTGATTAAAACGGGCAGGCCGATAAGAAATTAAAAATGGGTGAAGCGGAGTTGAATAGCGCAGCCGGTGAGCTGGTGATACGTTCCATATTTTATTTTTATGGAGATGCCGCAACACAGGATCTCGCTACCCAGATAGCGCTCGATATTCAAACTCACTGGAACGAACCGAATGCGTCTGTTACTATCCGTAAAAAATCTTTTCATTTACGATTCGATATCCAGGGTTTTTTCGACCCCCGGTTAAAGCCTGAAACGGTTTGGTATAACGATGATCCGAAGTTGAATTTTTTCCGGCTTGAAGATTATGTTGTTGGAAACATTTCGTTTGTAGACGCAATTGGATGCAATACCGGGTATTTTTTGGTAGATAATTTAAAGCAAACTTCCACTACTGCCGCCCATGAGTACGGGCATACGATAGGTCTTGTTCATCCTGATGTTCTTGATTTGCGGGGAGGTCGCGAATTGGGGATCATGTATCCGCGCGGCACAATCTGCGATCCCGAGTTTCAATATTGGTCGCATGCGCGGGCCGGCGAGCATGGAGGGTTTTTGGATCCCCGCCACAGGCGGGTGTTACTCTCTGATGTGGCAGATTTGCATTTAAATAAATTAGATTTTGATGAAAGCGGGTTTGCTAAGGTTGGAGAGTTTTCCAGCCTGTACCACGAGAAGCACGAGCCTGCAGCATATCTTAACCCTTCTTAACTAAATCATTAATGGCCGAATCAATCGTAGGATAAATCAAATTCAACCCAGAATCACGCAGCCTCGTTCCATCCACATCCGTACTCTTCAACACCTCCACACTAACCTCTCCGAATAAAGCCTTCAGGCCAAACGCGGGCACATGCATCGCAATAAATGGCTTCTTCCGCGCGCGGGCAATCCGCAATGTCAGCTCCTTATTCGACACCGACTCACGCGCCACCGCGTTATACACACCACGCAAATTGCTATTCTCAATCGCCTCGGCATATGCCCGGATAATATCATCCACATGTATCCAGCTCACCTTTTGTTTTCCACTTCCAAGTATCCCCGCAATACCAAACTTCATAGGCTTCACGAACTCCGGAAAAGCTCCTCCTTCATTCGCTAGCACAATTCCGGTCCGGTATATCACCAATCTTTTCCCTAACTCTTCAACAGGCTTTATACTTTCTTCCCATATCCTGCACGTTTCGCCTAAGAAATTATCCGCCGAAGCATCCGATTCTTTAAAAGGACGACCGCCAATCTTATCTTCTCCATACCATCCGATGCCCGAAGCGGAAACGACGGTTTTCACCTTATTTAAATTGTCGTGCAGCGCCTTAACGATCAATTCACCACTTTTAACACGACTTTCAACAATCGCTTTCTTTCGCTTCTTTGACCATCGTTTATCCGCAATGCCTTCGCCCGCAAGATGCACTATATGATCGGCGGATTCAATCGCCTTTAGATCGATATAAGACTTACTTACGTCCCATTTGGCAAACGTCACATTTTCCACGCCTTGATGATCGCCTCGCGACAGAATAATTACGTGATATCCTTTCGACACGAGCAATGTTGAAAGAGCCTTTCCTATCATTCCCGTTCCGCCCGTTATCAGAACTGTCTCCATACCAATTTGTATTTTCGTCATCAAATTTTAAGATATTCTTTTAATAAAATGTACTTAATGTTGCCGCTGATTAATAAATAATTATACATGAAAAAGATCATATACGTCTCAGGATTTATCGCGCTCCTGGCCGTTTTTTCAACAAGCGCTTTCGCACAGATACGTAAAATACCTGCAGAGGTAACTAACGCCTTCACAGAAAAATATCCCAACGCCACAAGCGTGGAATGGAGAGACAAACTTTCGGGCTTCACGGCGAGCTATCGCCTTGACAGCGGCATTTATATTGCTTCTTTCAGCAACAAAGGTGAATGGGAATCCACAGAAGAAGGCATCGATGCTGAAGAGCTGCCCGATGCAGTAAACCAGGGCTTTGACAAAAGTAAGTATACAGACTGGGATATGGGCCAGGTTACCCGGATCGAATTACCCGAAGATGAAGTTCAGTACAAGATTGAAGTAAAGAAAGGTGATATTAAAAAGAGGAATCTATATTTTAGTAGTGAAGGAAGATTATTGAAGGACAAGCTGACGCTATAAAAGCATTGGCCCGGCACTAAAATACAATTGATGAAAAGTTTCTTTTTATTGTTTCTGCTTACGGCAGGGTTTTACTCTTATTCCCAACAAGGTTATTGGCAGCAGCGGGTCAGGTACTCCATGGATGTAAACATGGATGTAGTAACGAACAAGCTCACCGGCAAACAAAAGCTGGAGTACACTAACAATTCTCCTGATACGCTGCATAAGCTTTTTTATCACCTGTACTGGAATGCGTTTCAGCCCGGAAGTATGATGGATAATAAAAGCCTTTTTCTTGGCAATGCCAAGCTGAATGGCCAGCCCGATTGGGATCCACGTGTTAAGGACCGCATATCGAAACTCACCCCGGATGAAATCGGGTACCAGAAGATCGGCTCCCTTACCATCAATGGCGTTGCGCAGAAGTTTACCATCCATGAAACCATTATGGAAGTAAATCTCACCAAACCCATTGCACCAAAAACAACGGTTACGATCAGTATGGATTTCGAAGCGCAGGTATCGAAACAAATCCGCCGGTCGGGCAGAGATGCAGCTAACGGCGTACGATACAGTATGTCGCAATGGTATCCGAAATTATGCGAGTACGACCGCGACGGATGGGACGTTACGCCCTACGTTGAACGAGAGTTCTATGGTGTTTGGGGCGATTTTGATGTAACGATCAACATCGATAAAACATACCTGATCGGTGCCACCGGTTACCTTCAAAATGCACAGGAGATCGGCTATGGCTATGAAAAAGAAGGAACGAAAGTAACACGTGCCGCAGGCGATAAGTTGAAGTGGCGCTTCAGTGCTACAAACGTTCACGACTTTGTGTGGGCCGCTGATCCTGAGTTCAAACACATCATCAAGAAAACCCCAGGCGGTCCGGATTTTCACCTGGTATTTAAAACTGGCGGCGACGACAAATGGAACGAAATAGGTGACGCGTGCGTTGCCGTTTATCCTTTCATAGAAAAGAACTTCGGTGCATATCCATACAAGCATTACTCAATTATCCAGGGTGGTGACGGTGGGATGGAGTACGCGATGGCCACACTCATTACGAATCCATCGTTAGGCACTACTTTCCATGAACTGATGCACAGCTGGTACCAGGGTGTGCTCGCCAACAACGAATCGCTTTATCCCTGGATGGATGAAGGATTCGCGGAATGGGCCACCGACCGCGTTCAAAACTATTTCAACGAAGTTATCCAGCGTAAGAAGCTCGCAGACCGTCCGGGATCGATACGAATATTGGATTCACTCGCTGCGCTTACACCGAAATATCACTCGGATGTGTACGCCAGCTACTACTCGATCTGGAAAACCGGCTTGGAAGAACCGCTGACAACCCAGGCCGACGAATACCAAACGCGGACGGGTTATACGATCGGCGCTTATTGCAAAGGCGCGATATTCCTTTCACAGCTTGGTTACATTGCTGGAGATGAAACGCTGATGAAAATAATGCAGGAATATTACAGGCAATGGAAATTTAAACATCCCCGGCCAAAAGACTTCCTGCGTGTAGCAGAACGTGT
The DNA here is from genome assembly GCA_963782225.1 of uncultured Chitinophagaceae bacterium. Lineage (GTDB taxonomy): Bacteria > Bacteroidota > Bacteroidia > Chitinophagales > Chitinophagaceae > Flavitalea. Next base: position 1,932,831 of record CAWAIQ010000004.1, on the reverse strand, counting down.
TAGTGGCTTGCAACTTGATTGGTACACCGACTATTGGGTGAATACAACAAAGCACATAGACTACGCCATTGATAGCTTGTGGGAAGAAGGAGGCAAAAGCATGATTCGTTTAAAAAAGAATGGAGAAATGCCGATGCCATTGGATGTTGTTTTTAGTTACAAAGACGGCACGAAAGAAATTGCATATGTACCCACCTATCTGATGTTCGGCGCAAAACCTGAAGAAGAAAATAACGTTCCAAGAACCGTTTTTCCTTCGTGGAAGTGGACGCATCCTACCTACATAGTGTCAGTAAACAAGAAATTAAACGCGATCAAGACGGTTGAAATCGATCCATCGCAACGGATGGCCGACGTGGAACGACGGAATAATAAGATTGATATTCCCTTTTAGAGAGGTACGTAAAGTACGTACTTCTCTTTGAAGGCCTCGCGCTTGAAGACCTGGTAAACTTCCATTATCCGTGGACGACACCCGCTATCAGCGATTTCGGCCGCTAGATCGCCGCCTTTTAGGCATATTAAGCCATTCGGCACGATTGTATCGGTGTCGGTGGAAACATGTCTTACCGATGCCTTTTTGAGAAGCGGCTTTCCCCATTTCCAAAGCTCTCCAAGTGGCGCAACTGCCCTGGATACTACTACATCAAATTTCTTATTTTTTATTTCCTCGGCCCTCGTGTGATTTGCAAAAACATTTGTTAGGCCAATAGACTCCGCAACGGCCTGCACCACCTTTATTTTCTTTCCAATACTATCTGCGAGATAAAACTGCACTTCCGGAAAGAATATCGCGAGCGGAATACCGGGAAAACCTCCCCCTGTGCCTATATCAAGTACATGCATCCCCGGCTGAAAACTGAAGATCGCCGCTATAGTTAATGAGTGAAGAATATGTTTCTCATAAAGACTATCCTCATCCTTTCGGGATATTACATTGATCTTGCTATTCCACTCTTTGTATAACTCATCGAGTGCAGCAAATTGTTGAAACTGTTGCGGTGTAAAATCGCCGAAATATCCGGTGATCAGCTCCAGGTTGTTTTTGGCTTCCTCCATAGTGCTGGTGCAAACATGAAATAATAAAAGAACATCCACACGTCAAATAGCCACCACCACGCGAAGAGATCTTTTTCATCGAGTCGTTCCATGGCCTTGTAAAAGATGAGCGCCTGCGATATTAATCGTACGAGAAATACCGAGCAAACTAAACGCCAATCGAAAAAGAACAGCGATGCAATGAAAAGCGGGTAAAATAAAAAATGTGTGAGTGAGTATAGGCCCAGGAAAAACTTATGAACGGGCTTGTAAAATTTTCCTGTTGAATGATGCCGCTTTTTCTGTCGAAACCAATCTCCGAATGTCGCCTTCGGTTGAGAAAGCGTAAAAGCTTCCTTATCGAGCACCACCCTCGTGTTGTGTTTATTCGCCACTTTATTGATGAAGAGATCATCATCACCGCCGGCTAAATGATTGATGGATGAAAAGCCCTTGTTTTGAAAGAAAAGCGTCTTCTTATACGAAAGATTTCTTCCGGCACCCATGTACGGCATTCCTGAAATAGCGAACGAGAAATACTGAAGAGCAGAATGAAAAGTCTCAAAGCGGATGAGCTTGTTCAATATGCCCGGCTTCTTAAAGTAACCGCCGTATCCTAATACTACTTCTGTTCCTTCATCGTACCCGTCCTGCATTTTTGTGAGCCAGAATTCACTGGCTGGAACACAGTCTGCATCAGTAAGCAGCACAATTTCATGCTTGGATTCTTTGATCCCGATCGATAAAGGATATTTTTTACCCGGAATGCCGATGGCCTCCTGCGTGAGGTTTACGATATGAAGATCCTTGAATGTTTTTTTGAACTCTTCCAGCAGGTATTTCGTTTCATCCTGGCTGTTATGATTTACCACGATCACTTCGCGGGTAGAATCATATTGTTGAACAAGCACGCCAGGAAGATTTTTGGCAAGATTGGCCGCTTCGTCCCTGGCGCAAACAATTACGCTTACGGGATGTTGTTGGGATTTTTGCTTTGCTTTTTGCCTGAAGAAAGAAACGTGTCTGAATAGTAACCAGTAATAGAGAACCTGAATAAAGGTTACTGCACAGAACAAATAGAAAAGCATCCGCGAAAATAAGGATTTAGTACCTTCGCCAGTATGGAAGTGAATGATCTTTTGGTTGACAATCTGGCGAAACTGTCGCACCTCAGTTTCTCCGAACAGGAAAGAAAGGAAATCAAATCCGACCTCCAGGAGATGATCACATTTATAGAAAAGCTGCAGGAAGTGAATACCGACGGAGTTGAACCGTTACTTCACATGAGCAGCAACGTAAATATACTCCGCGATGATGTTGTGCAGGGATCTGTAACGAGAGACGAGGCGCTAAAAAATGCACCAGACAGCGATGGCACATTCTTCAAAGTGCCAAAGGTGATCAAAAAATGAGTGTATACCCTATCATACACCTGGAAGCAATCGAAAAGAGTTACTTCATGGGCAAGCAGGCCATTAGTGTTCTTAAAGGCATTTCGCTCGACATTCAGAAGAACGAATATGTTGCATTGATGGGACCATCGGGTTCCGGCAAAAGCACATTGATGAATATCCTCGGCTGCCTCGATTCTCCCACAGCTGGCACTTATGTTCTCAACAACCAGGATGTGAGCAAAATGGAAGATGACTCACTGGCCGAAGTAAGAAATAAAGAAATAGGGTTTGTGTTTCAGCAGTTCAACCTGTTGCCCAGGTTGTCTGCATTGGAGAACGTAGCCCTACCGCTTGTATACGCAGGTGTTCCGAAAAAGCAACGCAACGAACAGGCCATGGAAGTAGTGAAGAAAGTTGGACTTGAAAATCGCAGCCATCATAAGCCAAATGAACTATCGGGTGGTCAGTGCCAGCGTGTAGCGATTGCGCGAGCGCTGGTAAATAACCCCTCTATTATCCTCGCCGACGAGCCTACAGGTAATCTTGATAGTAAAACATCTGTCGAAATCATGGAAATGTTCAATCGTATCCATGAGGGCGGCAATACAGTTGTACTCGTTACACACGAAGAAGACATAGCAAATTTTGCGCGCAGGATAATTCGATTGAAAGACGGCATTATAGAAACAGACAGAGTCACGAGACAATATGTCCACTAAAATTTACACAAAAACCGGCGACCTCGGACAGACATCTTTAATAGGTGGCACACGTGTGCCTAAGAGTCATATTCGCATTGAGAGCTATGGTACGGTTGATGAACTGAACAGCTTCATTGGCTTTTTATGCGATCAGATAACAGACGACAGAACGAAAAAGTTTTTAAACGAAATTCAGGATAGGTTATTTACTATCGGCTCGTCGCTCGCGTGTGATCCCGATAAGGAGCCGAAGATGAAGTTGCCTGACTTACGGGATGATGATATTAAACTGATGGAAGCGGAGATTGACGAGATGAATAAGGTGCTTCCACAAATGAAGTCATTTATTCTGCCGGGTGGCGGCATGGCGGTTTCATCCGCACATATTGCACGTTGTGTTTGCCGCAGGGCAGAAAGGAATTGTGTGAACATGATCGAACATGAAATGTTCGTTGATCCGCTCGTAATTCAATACCTGAACAGGCTAAGCGATTATCTTTTCGTTGTTGCGCGCTTTATTGCGCATGTTACGGGAGTAAAGGAAACAGAATGGAAAGCGAGGATTAATACTCATCCTCGTTAAAGAAAAAGTCGTCCTGGCTCGGATAGTCAGGCCAGATGTCTTCGATGCCTTCGTAAATCTCTCCTTCGTCTTCAAGCTCCTGAAGGTTTTCTACCACTTCAATAGGCGCTCCACTTCTGATGGAGTAATCTATCAGTTCGTCCTTCGTCGCCGGCCACGGTGCATCTTCGAGATAAGAGGCTAGTTCAAGTGTCCAAAACATGGTTGCGGATAATTTGCGCAAAAGTAACGGGAAAGCTGAAATATCAAAATAAGATTTTTCACCTGCGGCCGTGAGGTTTTCACGCCGTGAGGGTGTGCCTGCGGCGTGCGCTCGCGCTAAGCCATCTTCCCATCCTTCATATGCAGCACCCTGTCACTCATCTTTGCCAGTTCCTCGTTGTGGGTCACAATCAGGAAAGTCTGGTTCATTTGAGCCCTGAGGTCGAAAAACAGCTGGTGAAGCTCTCTCGCATTGCCAGAGTCGAGGTTTCCGGTAGGCTCATCAGCGAAAATGAGTAAAGGCTCATTGACCAGCGCCCTGGCTACGGCAACCCTCTGCTGCTCTCCACCTGACAGCGCTCCCGGTTTATTGTCAAGCCTGGCACCGAGGCCAAGTGATTCAAGCAATTGAGTGGCGCGAACCGCCACGTCTTTTTTCTTTTTCCTGCCCTGGATCCACCCGGGTATACACACATTTTCGATAGCCGAAAACTCAGGTAACAGGTGATGGAACTGGAAAACAAACCCAATATTCTCATTTCGAAAAGCCGCAAGCTGACGGTCGTTCAGACTGTTCGTATTATAATTATTAATACTAATATTTCCCTTGTTTGGCCGGTCAAGTGTGCCGAGAATATGCAACAGTGTACTTTTTCCTGAGCCGGAAGGCCCTACAATACTTACAATCTCGCCCTTATTCAACTGCAGATCTACACCCTTCAGCACTTCAAGCTGTCCGTAATTTTTATGAATGTTTTCGGCCCGGAGCATAGTCATATTATTCGCCAGCTTTTTCCATTGCTTCAATCACTCCCGCCGTTACACCGGTGGAAGAGAAACCACCATCGTGAAACAGGTTCTGCATGGTAACCATCTTTGTGAGATCGCTGAAAAGCGTCACGCAATAGTCTGCACAGCCGTCGGCGCTGGCATTTCCAAGGGGACTCATCTTTTCCGCGTAGGTAATAAATCCGTCAAACCCCTTTACTCCGCTGCCTGCCGTTGTTCTTGTAGGCGATTGCGACACTGAGTTTATTCTCACCTTATTTCTGATACCATAATGATATCCGAAACTGCGGGTAATACTTTCCAGTAATGCTTTTGCATCGGCCATTTCGCTATAATCAGGAAATACCCGTTGTGCGGCAATGTAAGTAAGTGCAACAACACTGCCCCATTCGTTCAATGCATCAAGTTCCCATGCAGTGCGCAAAACGCGGTGAAGCGATATCGCAGATATGTCAAATGTTTTTTGCGAGAAACCGTAGTCCAGCTCTGTGTATGCTTTTCCTTTTCTCATGTTGAGGCTCATGCCAACGGAATGAAGAACGAAATCGATCTTGCCGCCAAAGTGCTTCATCGATTCTTCGAAAAGCTTTTTCAGGTCGTCCATGTTTACAACATCGGCACCTATCACCGGAGCTTTAACAGCTTCAGCAAGCTTGTTGATTTCGCCCATTCTTAATGCCACAGGTGCGTTCGTGAGTACGAGCTGCGCGCCTTCTTCATGGCAACGCAATGCGGCCTTCCATGCGATAGACTTTTCGTCGAGTGCGCCGAATATGATTCCTTTTTTTCCTTTTAAAAGGTTGTATGACATGTTCTGAATTTTTGCTTTTGAATTCCTGGCAACTAATTGCCCACCATTTCCCGCGCATTCTCAAGAGCGGCTGCTGTTGGCTTCTCCCCACTCAGCATCTTTGCGATTGCGGTTATTCTTTCATCACCATTCAACTGCCTGATCGCCGTTCTTATCTTATCCTTCACAATATCTTTATACACGAAAAGATGCGCATCTGCTTTCCCTGCAATCTGTGGCTGATGTGTAATGGTTATGAGCTGACGTCGTCCTGCAAGCCTATTCATAATCAACCCCACCTGTTTCGCCGCTTCACCAGAAATACCTGTATCTATCTCATCAAAAATGAGCGTTGGCATATCCATCGACTCAGCCACCAGCGACTTAATCGACAGCATCAGCCTGCTTAACTCTCCACCCGATGCCACCTTGCGAACCGGTTCAAACCGATCGCTTTTGTTAGCATCAAAAAGAAATTCGACATCATCCTTTCCGTTCAAATCTACTTCTTTAATATCGATCGCCACCTGCAATCGTGCGTTCGGCATACCTACCTGCAGCAGCAGCGCGTTCACTTTATCCTGCAATGGTTTTACCTGTTTGTTACGCTTGTCGGATAACCTGGTAGCCAGTTGTTCTACTTCCGCAAATAACGTTTCCGTCTCCTTTTGTTTTGCTATGATCTGGTCGTCGATACCTAAAACCTGCTGTAATCTCTGATCGAGGTCGGCATAAATTTGAAGCAGCTGCGCAGTTGTTTGCACACCATGCTTTTTCAAAAGTTTGTATCCAAGCGAAATCCTTTCATTCAGTTTTTCAATCTTTGCCGCATCATACACTACTTCATCATTCACTCTCTCGATCTCTTCGGCTATGTCTTTAATTTCTATCTGTGCGGTGTGCAGTCGTTTAACAATTTCCGATAGACCTGTGTGATATTTGGCATACGCGTCGAGTTGATGCTGGATACTTTTGAGTTGCTGCACAAAAGGCTTCTCTCCGCCGGACAAAGACTCACAGGCATTATCGAGAACGCCCTTAATCGCCTCGGCGTTGCTTAATACTTTAAGCTCTATATCGGCGTCTTCCAATTCATTCTCACTGAAAGAAGCTTCATCCAACTCGTCGAATAAAAATTTCTGGTAATCGTACTCTTTATTGAATGAGGCTTTCTGCCCTTCCAGGGCATTCAACTGATTTTTTGCGTTCCTCCATTTGCGGTATGCCTCCTGGTACGTCTGCAATAGAATGTTGTTTGACGCAAGCGCATCTATTACTTTCAGCTGAAACCCGGTATCAGACAATGTAAGCGTATCAAACTGCCGGTGAAGGTCTACAAGTAAGGAGCTTACCTGTTTGAGCAAATCGAGGTTAACGGGTGTATCGTTTACAAATGCACGCGATTTCCCATTTGCCGCAATCTCTCTGCGAATGACGATTTCCGATTCGACACCGTCATTTTCCAGGTCGTTGTCTTTAAGAAGGCTTATAAGATCTTTCCTGTTCTCTGTAGAGAAATTTCCTTCGACGATGCATTTCTTTTCACGATTAAGCAGAACCGAAGTATCGCAGCGTTCGCCCAATATGAGAGACAATGCTCCCATAAGTATAGACTTACCTGCCCCGGTTTCGCCCGTGATCACATTGAGACGGGATGAGAAATCGATGTTGATTTCATCGATAATCGCGTAGTTATGGATATACAGGTTCTTCAGCATATGGCTATATGCAAATATAATATGCTGATGGTAGTGAGAACTACTTTATCTCGATAGAATCGAAAAGGTCGCGGTCAACGAGAATTCTTCCGCAGTTTTCGCAAACAATGATTTTTTTGCGCTGCTTGATCTCGCTCTGGCGTTGTGGGGGGATAGCGTTGAAACATCCGCCGCACGCATCGCGTTCAACAGGCACAACAGCAAGACCATTGCGGTAGTTGGCGCGGATCCTGTCATATGAGTTCAACAGGCGCTCTTCTACTTTTTCGCGGGCTTCTTCGGATAATTTATTGAAGTGTCTTTCTTCCTTTTCGGTAGAAGCGATGATCTTTTCGAGTTCACCTTTTTTACCTACAAGAACAGATTCTTTCGCAGCAAGATTCTTTTTAGCCTTATCGAGAACCTGAACTTTTTCAGCGATCTCTTCGTTAGCGTCCTTTATATGTTTTTCAGCGAGCTTCATTTCAAGCTGCTGCATTTCCATTTCTTTGTTTACTGCTTCAAACTCACGGCTGTTCTTAACGTTCTCGGTCTGCTTCTCGTACTTCTTGATCAGGCCTTCAGCTTCCTTGATAAGTTCTTTCTTCTGATTGATGAACTCCTGGATACCATTGATCTCTTCTTCGATGCGCGTTTGCCTGGCCTGCAGACCGGTAATTTCATCTTCGAGATCGCTAACTTCCATTGGAAGCTCGCCTTTCAGTACCTGTACTTCATCGATTTTGGATTCAACTTTCTGGAGGGAAACGAGGGACGACAACTTTTCTTCTACAGAATAATCTTTAACGTTAGCCATATGTGTATGCCTGTTTTCGGTTATTTTCCTGTGAAATACAGCACCGGGTTGGTGATTATTTCAGATTTCAGGACGGCAAAGGTAGGAAATTTCTCCCTCAAAAGCTCTATAAAAAGGTCGGTTGTAAACTGCTCGCTCTCATAATGGCCGATGTCGCAAAGCAACATCCGGCCCTCTGCGCCAAAAAACTCATGATACTTAACGTCTCCCGTTACAAATACATCGGCACCCGCATTCAAGGCTTTGGCAATCAGGAAACTGCCCGCTCCCCCGCAAACAGCTACTCTTCTGATTGTTTTTCCGGTTAATGGCGTATGGCGTATAACCTTATCGTTGAACACCGAATGCAAAAGGGCCAGGAAATCGGCCTCGCTGATAGCTTCAACCGCGCCGACGATTCCGGCGCCAGTGCCCGGATGGCCATTGTCGAGGTCCATCACGTCGTAAGCCACTTCTTCGTAAGGATGGGCAGTGAACAACGCCTCCAGCACGGCAGCCTTCAAATAGCCCGGCAAAATCACTTCAATCTTTATCTCGTCCTCATAGGTCCGCTCTCCTATCTTTCCAGTAAACGGTTCGGCCCCATCCTCCGCCTTAAATGTTCCTGTGCCGGGATGACTGAAACTGCAATCAGAATAATTGCTGATCTTCCCGGCCCCTGCAGCAAACAACGCATCACGAACATTATCAATATGAGCTTTTGGGACAAAAGTGGAAAGCTTCTTCAGCGTGGCCGCTTTCTGCTGAAGGACGCTAATATTTTTCAATCCAATTTTACCGGCAATTTTTCCATTCACGCCGTTGATGATGTTATCAAGGTTCGTATGGGAAGCGTAGACTAGCGATATCGTTTTTTATCGCTGCGATCACCGTTCTTTCAACAACACTATTGCCGGATAATGTCTTCAAACCTTTGAAAATTAGCGGATGGTGTGCTACAATGCAGTTGCACTTTTTCTTAACGGCTTCAGCGATTACATCTTCAGTAACATCGAGTGTGCAAAGTACTCCTGTACATTCCCGGTTTGGGTCGCCGGTTAACAGTCCTGCATTATCGTAATGCTCTTGTAAAGTAAGAGGCGCAACAGACTCGAGGTAAGATGTTAAATCAAAGATTTTCATGCAGTGCAAGATAGAATTTCCCCTAAAACCTCTACATTCGTTCTCCATGAATTTAATTCAGCCAACAATAATGCGTGCTGTGCATTTCGACACGAAATGTACGTGTTGTTGTATGCCATGCCGCAAGGCATAACTATTAATTTCAACGGGTCCTTCCCTACATATTTTCAACAAACTTCTTCAGTAATTCTCACTAATTAAACTTAATGTTATGAGCAATCTTCGCTTCGAGACGCTTCAGCTTCACGCGGGCCAGAAAATAGACCCTACCACAAAATCGAGAGCTGTGCCCATCTATCAAACTACCTCATACGGATTCGACAATTCCGAACATGCAGCGAATCTTTTCGGCTTGCGCGAATTTGGAAACATTTACACCCGCATTATGAATCCCACAACCGATGTATTCGAACAGCGCCTCGCCGCACTCGAAGGCGGTGTAGCGGGATTAGCAACGGGCTCGGGGCAGTCAGCACAGTTTCTTGCACTAACCAATATTCTTCAGTCAGGCGATAATTTTATTTCTACCAGCTATTTGTATGGTGGAACATACAACCAGTTCAAAGTTTCATTCAAGCGGCTGGGCATTGACGTTAGGTTCGCCAATGGCGATGATGTTGAAAGCTTCGTGCCCCACATCGACAAAAATACAAAAGCCATTTACCTGGAAACGATCGGTAACCCGCGGCTTAACATTCCCGATTTCCAAAAATTTGCAGACCTCGCAAAAGAGTATGATCTGCCACTGATTGTAGACAATACATTCGGAACCGGTGGTTATCTTTTCCGCCCATTGGAATGGGGAGCAAATGTTGTTGTTGAATCAACTACTAAGTGGGTTGGCGGTCATGGTACTGCAATAGGCGGGATGATTATTGATGGAGGAAATTATAATTGGGGTAACGGCAAGTTTCCGCAATTCACTGAACCTTCGGAAGGATATCACGGCTTGAAATTCTGGGATGTATTCGGCGAAGGAAATCCACTTGGCCTGCCAAACGTAGCATTTGCAATACGTGCACGTGTTGAAGGCTTGCGCGATTTCGGTACGTCACAGGCTCCTTTCAATTCATTCTTGTTTTTACAGGGTCTCGAAACGCTTTCGCTCCGTGTTGAACGTCATTGCCAGAATGCACTTGCTTTGGCAGAATGGCTCGAACAACGCAGCGATGTAGAGTACGTTGAATATCCCGGATTGCCAACAAACCCTTATAATGCTCTCGCAAAAAAATACCTGAAGAACGGATTCGGTGGTATTCTGAATTTTGCCATTAAGGGCGGAAAAGAAAACGCATCGAAGTTTATCGACAACCTGAAACTTGCGAGCCATCTTGCAAATGTTGGCGACGCCAAAACGCTTGTTATTCATCCTGCATCGACCACTCATGAACAATTGAGCGAAGCAGAGCAAAAAGCAGCTGGTGTTATTCCAAATGCAGTGCGTATCAGTGTAGGCCTGGAGCACATAGAAGACATCAAGGCCGATTTTGACCAGGCTTTTGAAAAGGTATCATCAAAACAACTGGTAGGATAAATGGCTGAGACATTTCATTATAATCATCCCTTTACCCTCGAAGCAGGAGCAGTGCTGCAAGGCTATCACCTTGCTTACACCACTCACGGAACACTTAACGAACAGGGCGATAATGTTGTGTGGGTGTTTCATGCACTCACCGCTAACAGCGATCCTGCCGAATGGTGGCCGGGCCTCGTGGGTGAAGGGAAATTATTCGACCCTGCTGAATACTTTATCGTGTGCGTAAATATGCCGGGCAGCTGTTATGGTTCAATCGGCCCGCTCGAGATAAATACCGGGAGCAAACAGCCTTTCTACCACACCTTTCCGTTTTTTACTACGCGGGATATGATCCGCTCGTACCAACCGTTGAGGCAATTTCTCGGAATAAAAAAAATACATGTCGGCATCGGCGGCTCGATGGGTGGACAGCAATTGCTGGAATGGGCCATCGAAGAACCTGAATTATTTACTTATATCTTCCCGATAGCCACCAATGCCCGGCACTCACCATGGGGAATAGCTTTCAATGCTTCCCAACGCTTTTGTATAGAAACTGATCCGTCGTGGCAAGAAAACGATCCCGCGGCGGGACTCGCAGGCATGAAGACCGCACGAAGCGTGGCTTTGCTTTCTTACCGCAGCTACGAAACGTATCGCAGCGGCCAGGCTGAAATTACTGATGAGAAAATCGATCACTTTAACAGCGAATCATACCAGCGGTACCAGGGCGAAAAACTGGCGGGCCGCTTCAACGCGTTCAGCTACTACGCACTTAGCCAGTCGATGGATTCACACAACATAAGCAGAGGACGAAACTCTGTTGAAGACGCCCTGCGCAAAATCAGGGCGAAAACGCTTTCCATAGGAATAAGAACTGATTTGCTTTTTCCAGTCGAAGAACAGGAGTATCTTGCAGCGCACATCGATGGAGCAAAGTTCCGATTGATCGATTCGTATTATGGCCATGATGGATTTTTGCTCGAATTCGAACAGATTCAGAAACATATAACTGAATTTATCAGTAAAGATTTGCTTGCCTCACAAAAATTAGAAACTACGAATTAGTATGGATGCCCACAAACAACTGACCATTGGATTATTCGGATTTGGAGTAGTAGGAGAAGGACTTTACAAGGTAATGCACCAGACACCTTCCCTCAACGCTTCAATCAAAAAAATCTGCATTAAGCATCCCGGTAAACAAAGGAACGCTCCCGAAGAACTTTTTACAACGGACAAAGATGAACTGCTTAACGATCCCGACATCAACGTGATCGTTGAAGTGATAGATGATTCGGAAGCGGCTTTTCAGATTGTTTCGAAAGCCATCAGAAATGGTAAAGCAGTAGTAAGTGCGAGCAAAAAAATGCTTGCAGAACACCTTGCGGAAGTACTCGAAATGCAGCAAACGACAGGCGAACCTTTTCTTTACGAAGCTGCAGCCTGCGCATCAATTCCGGTGATCAGAAACCTGGAAGAATATTACGATAACGACCTTCTGCATTCTATCAAGGCCATCGTAAATGGCTCCACTAATTTTATTCTTACAAAGATGTTCGAGGATAGGCTCGACTTCAAACAGGCGCTGATACTGGCACAGCAGCTCGGCTTTGCGGAAAGCAATCCAAAGCTCGACGTGGAAGGATATGACGCTGCCAACAAATGGACGTTATTGCTTGCGCACGCTTATGGAATTCTTGAAAATCCTAAAAACATTGTGTTTACAGGTATCAATAATATTCAGGCAGGCGATGCAGTAGTTGCGAAAGAAAAGAATTTCCACATCAAGCTTGTTGCACAGGCGCAAAAGCTGCTCAACGGAAAAGTAGCGGCGTTCGTGTTACCACAGTTCATCAGGAGCGATGATCATCTTGCATTTGTAAGAAATGAATACAATGGTGTGGTGATAGAAAGCGGATTTGCCGACAAGCAATTCTTTTATGGTAAGGGCGCAGGGAGTTTTCCTACTGCCTCCGCTGTGTTAAGCGATATTTCGGCTCTTCGTTACCAGTATAGATACGAGTATAAAAAATTATATCACCATCATCCGCATGAGCTTACCCACGATTTCTTTGTAAAAGTTTACATCAGTTTTGATGACCTGAAATACATTTCAAAGGACAGTTTCGAGTGGGTGGAAGAATGGCATGCGATGGAAGAAAGAAAGTATATTGTTGGTGTACTTCCGTTCCGTGAGCTTGCCGAGAAAAGCTGGTGGAGAGAGAATGGGAATTCTTTGATTCTTACTCCCGAACCTGTTATAGAAGATGTTGAGATAAGGAAATTAAAAAAGAAAAGCCTCGAACTTGCCGGGCTTTTTGACTAAAATTTGTTGAGCTATTGCTTATTTTAAAGCAACCGTAAACGGCACTGACTTCGGTGGCAAACACTCCTTATCGTTACAAGCCATAAACTCTACAGAGCCGGTCAAACTAGTTTTCGCATTGCCACGCACATTAACCAGCTGAACAAACTCAACCTTATCATTAAAAAACTTAGTATCCACATCGAAAACTTCTTCAAAATGAGTTTCGAGCTTTCCAACCTCTTTTACATTTCCATCAAGTGAAGTGAGAGGATTCTTCGTAAAAGAAATCTTCGTGGGAACAGGTCCTCCGTCGGGTGTGGAAATAGAATAGATGTGCCATGGATTTTTCACAACGGCAATCAGCTTCACCTCATACTTCTTGTCTCCTACCTTCTTCGATTCAAACTTCCACTGAACAACATCCGATTGGGCAAACGAATTAAGGCCGACAAAAAGAGCGCAAATAACAAGTAATGATCTGATCATAATGAGAATTTGTTTTTAACGTATTTCAACGCCCTAGAACGCAAAATGAGCATTTCTTTTGTATATTATAAACTAAAATAGCGGGAATTAACTATTCCTTTAGAGTTACAGTATGGCGTACATCGATTACTACAAAACGCTGGGGTTGAATAAAAACGCTACCGACGAGGAGATTAAGAAAGCGTATCGAAAACTCGCCAGGAAGCATCATCCAGACCTGAACCCAAACGACAAGGAGGCCCACATCAAGTTTCAGGAGATAAACGAGGCCAACGAGGTGCTGAGCGACCCGGAAAAGCGAAAAAAATATGATGAATACGGCGAAAACTGGAAGCACGCCGACCAATTTGAACAGGCACGCCAGCAGCAGGGCCGGCAATCGGGAGGTGCTGATCCTGGCCGTCAGCAATACACCGGTGAATTTGGGGACGAAAACTTTTCAGATTTTTTCGAATCGCTGTTTGGCAACCGCGGCGGTCCGCGCGGCGGAGGCAGCCAGGTAAAGTTTCGCGGCCAGGATTACAACGCTGAATTACATCTTTCCCTCAAAGACGCCTACGAAACCCATCAACAGATGTTGGATGTAGATGGAAGAAAAGTCCGGATAACTGTGCCGGCGGGTATCGCCAACAGCCAGGTCATCAAGTTGAAGGGGCATGGTGGAGCGGGCGTAAACGGTGGTCCCAATGGCGACATCTACATCACCTTTGTTATAGCCGATGATCCAAAGTTCAACAGGGTTGGCGATGATTTGTTTACGATAGAAGAAATTGACCTTTATACCGCGGTTCTTGGCGGCGAGATTACGGTTAATACGCTGGCCGGTCCGATCAAGCTTAAGGTTAAACCGGAAACGCAGCAGGGCGCTAAGGTCCGGTTGAAAGGCAAGGGTTTCCCGGTGTACAAAAAGGAAAGCCAATACGGCGACCTGATCGTTACCTATAACGTGAAACTGCCCTCAAGCCTGGGCGAAAAGGAAAAAGAACTGTTTCAGCAACTGAAAGATCTCTCTAAAAAATAGCCTGTATGGAAAGAGAATTGTTCGCCGTAACCACTTTTTGTTCTGTGCATAACATTGAATACTCGTTCATCAGCATGCTACAGAATGAGGGATTGATCAGCATAACTGTCGAAAACGACGACGAGTTCATAGAAGAAGAGCAGCTCCACGATCTGGAAGTGTATACCCGTTGGCACCACGAAATGGGGATTAACCCGGAAGGAATTGACGCGATCCGCCACATGGTCACCAAAATGAGAGAGCTGCAAAACGAACTGAATATGCTGAAACACAAGCTTCAACGCTACGAAACAGGCGATGCGGGGTAAATGGCACGTCTTTTTACATTATAAAAGAGCCGGTGACCTTCGGCCCGGCTCTTAAAAAGACGATCTATGAAAGAAGTTATAGTAATAACCCTGTTCGTTGTTTTTGTGATCAGCGCATTTGCGACTGGAATTTAGTTCGAAGGAAAGCCAGCGGATGCTTTCACCTCTTCAATCTGTTTAGTGTGCCTTATTGAATGCGATCCAATCAGCAACACCACCTGGTAAGCATCAAATGAGCCAAACGGAAGCTCCACGACATGATTTCTCATATCATCCTGCGTCGAATTCAGAAATTGAATTATTTTCTTACGGCTTTCTTTGATTGAAGTCAGGGCTTCAGCCGACGAAGCGTAAGTTGTATTCTCAGGTTTCAAAACGTCGAGCGTTTTCAATTTTGTCTGCCTGCCTTCCTGGAAGTTTACCAGTTGGTCATCCGTTACTTTTATATCTGCTCGCTTTTCCGCGTTCGCAGGTTTCTTGAGCGACTCTTCCAGTGCACCCCACAGAATTTTTTCAGACACAGCAAGGTGCTTCACGCATCCGTCAACGGACCACGCTGAATCAGACGCTTTAAAACTGAGCTGCGCTTCGCTTAGACCTGCAATGGATTTCTCGAGATTTTTTTCACTGTCCTTCAAAAGATCAGCAGCATATTTTCTTTCTTTTTTAGTAAGCGGTCCATCGGCCGCGATGAATGAAAAAAGCGCGAAGGCAGAGGCGATAATGAATAACTTTTTCATGATGTGAAAGTTTAGATGATTGTGAACGATTCAGAGGTTGAAGGTAGACCTATCGCTTGCCAAAGGGTTGTATTTTTGCGACATAGAGTTGTATTTTTGCGACAAAAAAAATGTTTGATACGGGTGCGATTGATTTGATCAGGGAGCATCTCCTCGGCAAGAAAGAAAAAGTATCAGTTTCAGAAAGTGTGACGTCCGGATTTTTACAGGCGGCGTTTTCAACTGCAGACCTGGCGCTGCAATTTTTCGAGGGTGGAATTACCACCTATAACATCGATCAAAAGGTCAGTCATTTGCAAGTGGACCGATCGAACGCCGAAAAGTGTAATTGTGTGTCGGAACAGACAGCAAACGAAATGGCAACCGGCGTAAATAAGCTGTTTGGAAGCGACTGGGGAATATCTGTTACAGGGTATGCCACAGCGGTACCCGAATCAGATAATAAACTATTTTCAATATTTTCCATCGCGGAGAACGATGAAGTAAAAGTAACGGAGCGAATAGATCTCACAAATGAGAAGCCCGAAGAAGCGCAATTGAAATATGTAAATACCATTCTGAAAAGATTTGCATCACTTCTTGCGGGTTGATGCGCGGATAATCAGTTCCGGCTCCATATCAACCTGTGTTGTTCTGTTATTCGATGCAATACATTCAAGTAAAATCTTCGTGGCCATCGCTCCCATCTCGCGGAGCGGCTGCCTGATATAGGTAAGCGGTGCGTAAAAGAGATCGAGTGCTTCGGTTTCATCAAAGCTTACAATCGCAAGATCATCAGGCACTCTTAATGATAGCGTGTTGATATAACGCAATGAGTAGGATGCGATGATATTCGATGCGAATACCACACCATCAACCCCGCCGGGAGTGTCTAATAAGTCTTTAATGGCTTTCTCAATTTCCAGTTTGTTGTTGGCGATGTCAACTTCTTTCACATATTGCTTCCTGAACGGGACGCCATGCTTTTTCAATGCAGACTGATAACCACGTTTTCGTTCCTTCAGGTGATGCAGTGTGGTCTTGTAACCGATCACGCCTATACGACTACAACCTACTTCAATGAGGTGCTGCGTAGCCATTTCGCCGGCCGCATGATTGTTCAGCGCAACGTAGTTTGTTTTAAGATCCGGAAAATACCTGTCAAGCAAAACGAACGGAACCTCATTTTTCTGCAACTCCTCTATCTGAGGCTGCGATTCCTGCGGAGGAGAAATGATCAATCCGTCAACCTGCCTGTTCAGTAATGTGTCTATCACTTTCGCTGCCTTCTGTTCGCTTTCGTCGGAACTTCCGAAGATCATCGTGTAATTGACCTTACTGGCTTCATCTTCCACAATACGCGCAAGCGTAGAAGAAAATGGATTGGAAATATCCGCAACGATCAGCCCGATCGTGAAGGTTTTATTTGTTTTCAGACTCTTCGCGATCTGGTTGGGGCGGTAATTAAGTCTGGCCGCTACATCGCGAATTTTCTGCGCAATTTCTTTTCTTATGCGGCCCTCTTTAAGGTTGTTAAGCACATACGACACCAGGGCGGTAGAAACGCCAACTTCTTTTGCAATGTCCTTAAGAGAGACCTTTTTGGCCATAGACCGGCAATATCTGTTTAATCGTTAAACCCTGAAGCTAAGGATTTAGCCGCGTATTTCCCTACTAATCAGTCCACTAATATTTCAGAATTGAACGCTCCAATGTTATCAAATGTTAAACATTCAGCCGGCTGTTTAAACGTTTAAACAATAAATTGTACTTTTGTGTCGTTTCTAAGCCATCACGAAGGGATCTGATGATCCCGAATCTCCAACGATTGTCACTGCCTGTTTTTAATCACCCTGCAAAAAAGATTTGTATGAACTCACCATATTTCAAAAACATTAAAAGGATCGCCATAGTAGCCTACGCCGACACCCGAAAGGACCTGATCGAATGGTCGTACGCTAATAAGAATGTCCTGAAACATCACCTGATTATTTCAACGGCCCGCACCGCATCAATACTTGAAGGCACGCTGAACGTACCAGTAATGAACCTGGATCATGGTAAGTCTGGCGGCTACCAGCAACTCAACGACTTGCTCCTCGAAGGCAAGATCGATATCATACTGTTTTTTGGCAATCCTAACAAGGCGCTTGTAAAAGACAGCTGGTTCGATGAACTGATCACCGTTGCGGTTAATAACGACGTAGCAGTCGCTTATAACCAGGCAACCATCGATATGCTCCTAAAATCAACTGCAATCAGCGGCGAACCTGTAAAAGAAATTAACTATGAAAACTATCCCTCTGCTTAAGGGACTCAAGCCAAGTCTACTTACCCTTACAATCGGTGGCTTCAGTATTGGTATGACGGAGTTTATGATGATGGGCGTATTGCCGGATGTTTCCCGCACGCTCAACATCTCCATACCATCTGCAGGACACCTGATTTCTATTTATGCACTTGGCGTAGTTATAGGAGCGCCGTTGATGGCAGCTATCACGAGCAAATACTCTCCTAAAAAAGTGTTGATGGGCCTCATGCTTATGTGCGGCTTCTTCAACGCTATGTTCGCTATTTCTCCAAACTATGAATTGCTTCTTGTGAGCAGACTGTTCGCGGGGTTGCCGCACGGTGCGTTTTTCGGTATGGGCGCAGTTGTAGCCAGCAGGCTATCTGAACCTGGTAGAGAAGCCCGCACAGTTTCGATCATGTTTGCAGGCTTAACCATCGCCAATATTGTCGGCGTACCCATCGGCACCTATATTGGTCACAATCTCAGTTGGAGAATATCATTTTTCATGATTGCACTGGTTGCATTTATCGCAGCCGGTAGCATTCACAAATGGATGCCCGCTCTGAAAGCAACAGCAAGCGAAGGCTTCCTGAAAAGCGCAGCTGCATTCAAAAAACCGGAGCCATGGATGATTATCGCTGTGTCGGCTATCGGTACGGGAGGCCTCTTCGCATGGATCAGCTACATCGCGCCCATGATGACCGAAGTGGGAGGCTTTTCATCAAACGCTATCACACCGATCATGATCGTTGCAGGTGTTGGTATGGCTGTAGGAAATTTTATGGGAGGAAGATTGGCGGACAGGTTTTCTCCACTTAAAACAACCGCATTTTTGTTGCTCGCAATGGTGTTATCACTGGTGGTTGTTGCGTTAGTAACGCAGTTCCAGGCTCCTGCTCTCATCATGACCTTCGTTACCGGCCTAATTGCTTTCGCAGTTATTTCGCCGATGCAGATGCTAATGATACAGGCAGCGAAAGGATCTGAAATGCTCGCATCTTCGGCCATACAGGCAAGCTCTAATATGGGTAACGCGCTTGGTGCGTTTCTCGGAGGCCTCCCTCTTATTGCAGGCTTCGGTTATACATCGCCGCAATATGTGGGAGCAGGGCTCGCGTTTTCAGGATTCCTTTTGTGCGTAGCATTATACTCTCTTACCAAAAAGAAAGCATCTCTCATCCCTGCGGTGGAAAGAAAACCGGTTACAAAACTTATTGTGAAGAAGAAAGAGGAAGCTGTAGACGCTTAAATCAGGACAACTCGATTGTTGGTTTGATATGGGTATTTTCCTCGAGCAGTTTGAGGAATACTTTTGCCGAGTCCGCTTCTTTATTTACGAGATCGTACAAAGTAATCTTGTCCAGAAATTTGTCGACAATAAATTGGATCATCTGCCATAATGAGCGCGATGAACAGTCGACAGAGTTTGTACAAAGCTTCATAGCGCCCGAGTGTGTACCACAGAATTTTACATCGAACAATGCGCCACCCAATGCTTTCAGTACGTCATTGATGATGATCTTGTCGGCTGGCATCGCGAGAATATATCCGCCCTTTGCACCCGGTGTACTGTTGATGAACCCCTCCATTCGCAAAATGCGTGTGAGTTTAGCCACATAGTGGCTGCTCAATCCCTCAGCCACGCTCAACTGCGGAATATTCATTCCCTCGTTATCGCGGCATCCTGCAATCCGTATCAGGATCCGGAGACCATATTCTTCCTGTGCGGTAATCTTCATATCTTTTTTATAAAAACCCGAGCTCAAGTTGAGCGGCTTCCGACATCATACTTTTATTCCATGGTGGATCCCAGGTCACGGTCACAAAAACATCATTTACGCCATCAATCTCTCTCACTTTCTGGTCTACTTCAATAGGCAACGATTGCGCGGCTGGACAACTCGGCGCTGTAAGCGTCATCACAACCTGTACGTTGTTCACCGGCATGATGTCCACTTCGTATATTAATCCGAGCTCCCAGATGTTAACAGGAATCTCGGGATCAAAAATCGTTTGCAACTTGTCGATCACTTTCGGCTTCAATTCTTCTGCGGTTACCATACTCATGCACTTTCATGTTTAAGTTTGAAGGCAAGCGCGTAATTTTTCATTTGCTTCACCATCGATAGCAAGCCGTTGGAGCGTGTTTGCGCAAGATGCTTCATCATTCCAATCTCACTGAGAAATTCAAGCTTCGCGGCAACAATGCTATCCGGCGTTTGTCCCGACAAAACCCTTATGAGCATACTAATTAACCCCTTGACGATGATGGCATCGCTTTCTGCCCGATAATATATCCGTCCATTTTTATATTCAGCCACCAGCCAAACTGTACTCTGGCATCCACGCACCCTGTTCTCATCGGTTTTGTGCTGAGCTTCCAATGGCGGAAGTCTTTTGCCGAGATCAATAATATACTCGTACTTATCATCCCAGCTGTCGAACAGCGAAAATTCTTCAACTATTTCGCTTTCAATTTCCTGTATTGTCTTTTGTCCATTCAGCGTGCTCATTTCAGAATTTTAATAGCCTTTTGCAAGCCTTCTGTCAGTATATCTATTTCCTCAATCGTATTATACATGGCGAAAGAGGCACGCGTAGTGCCCGGTATGCAATAAAAATCCATCAGCGGCTGCGTACAGTGATGGCCTGTTCTTACAGCGACGCCTTTGTTATCTAACAAAATGCCGAGGTCCTGCGGATGAACACCATCAATTACAAAGGATACGAGGCTCACTTTATCTTTCGCACGACCGTAAATTTTCAATCCGGGTATCTGCTCGAGCTGATTAGTAGCGTAAGCGAGTAACTCGTTCTCGTGCCGGCGAATATTTTCCTTCCCTACTTTATTCACAAAATCAAACGCCGCTTTGAGTGCTACGGTATCTGCAATATTCGGGGTACCTGCTTCGTACTTGTAGGGCAGATCGTTGTAAGTGATCCTGGTGAACTCAACTTCTTTGATCATCTCTCCACCGCCCTGGTACACAGGCATCGATTCAAGCAACGCCTTTCTTCCATACAATACCCCTACCCCGGTTGGACCATATAATTTGTGAGAAGAGAAAACAAAAAAATCGCACCCCATTTGCTGAACGTCAATATCGAGATGCACGCTGGATTGCGCACCGTCGATCAGTACCACGGCACCTGCAGCATGCGCTTTTTCAATAATTTTTTTAACCGGATTGATGGTACCGAGCGAATTGGAAGCGTGCCCTACCGAAACAATTTTCGTTTTTTCAGTAAGCAGCTTATCAAATTCCTCCATTACCAGTTCGCCATTTTCGGATACCGGGATGGATTTTAATACTGCACCTTTCTCCTGTGCTAAAATATACCATGGAACGATGTTGGAGTGATGCTCCAGTGTGGAAATGATAATTTCATCACCCTCTTTCACGTTTGCACGTCCCCAAGTTTGGGCCACGAGGTTGATACCCTCGGTCGTTCCTTTGGTAAAGATGATCTGTTCCCTGGAAGGCGAATTGATAAATTCAGCTGCAGCGTCGCGGGTGGCTTCGTAGGCGGCTGTCGCTTCTTCGGCCAAGGAATGAATTCCCCTGTGAATATTTGCATTGAAACCGGAATAATAATTAACAAGAGCGTCAATTACTTCCTGAGGTTTTTGAGAGGATGCGGCATTATCGAAATAAACCAGCGGTTTTCCTTTCACCTCGCGATTGAGGATGGGAAAATGTTTTCTTATCGAATAAACATCAAAACTTTTCTGTATCGCTGCTGATGGCATCATGATGTTCGAATTCTAATCTTTCAAAAATTAGTCTGTCAACATAACTACGGAGGGTGGCTGGTTTAATATGTTCGAGCACGTCCATTGCAAAGGCGTGAATAAGAAGCGAACGGGCGGTGTCTTCACTGATTCCTCTTGAACGCAGGTAGAACAATCCTTCTTCATCCATCTGCCCCACCGTACACCCATGTGAACATTTTACATCGTCCGCAAAGATTTCGAGCTGCGGCTTTGTGTTTACGCTTGCACCCGCAGACAAAAGAATATTCTTGTTAGACTGATATGCGTTTGTTTTTTGCGCCTGCGGCTGTACAAATATCTTACCGTTGAATACGGCGGTAGCATCATCAGTTATAATGCCCTTATATAATTCATTGCTCATGCAATTTGGCTTAGCATGATCAACCGTGGTATGGTTGTCTACATGGCTATTGCCCTGCAAAAAGTATAAGCCATACAAGTGCGCCTCCGCATGTTCCGCCTCGAGCGTAATATTGAGGTTGTTACGCACCATGCCGCCATTCAGCGAGATGGTAACCGCGTGTATATTGCTTTTGCCGATCTGCCTGAAATGCGTTGTGCTTACCTGGTTAGATTGTTCGTTATCGTTCTGAATTTTATATAAGCTAACGTTAGCGTCTTTCTCTACGATCACCTCAAATACCTCGTTGGTAAAGCTGTCTGATACACCGATCGTATGGTGCGTTTCGGCAAATTCAACTTCCGAACGTTCGCCTACGTACACCAAATTCCTCGGTTGCGCCAGCACGTTAGCATCCCGCGCATCGATAATATGATAAATGTATACCGGGTTAGATACCACTTTGCCCGCCGCCACATGAATAAATACTCCCTGGTGTGCAAATGCGCTATTCAATGCATAGATACCATCTTTAGAATATTTTCCACTGTTGCCGAGATGCTTTGAAACGATTGGGCTGAACTCATTCCCTGCGGCCTCGCCGATCAACTGAACAGTTAGTTCTTTTGAACGAATATTTGAAAACTCAGTGGAGTAGATACCGTTGATGAATATGATTTGATTCGCTTCATCATGTCCGGGTAGATAAAATTCCCTTAACTCAGCTGCGGACACAGTCGATGCTGACTTAAATTCCAAAGCCTTGTTGAACACGCTGCCGATACGGGTGTACTTCCATTCTTCATGTCGTGAAGTAGGAATTCCCATTTTATTAAAGGCGTCGAATGCAGACTGCTCGAGCGATTTAAGATTGTGCCCGTTGACAGCCTGGAGTTCGTTGAACTTTTCTTTTATGTTATCGATCGTATTCATTCCTTAAGCCTCCTGTCCGGCGTTTACTGCGTTCTTAATAAAATCGTAACCCCTTTCTTCTAATTCGAATGCAAGTTCTTTTGGACCGGATTTTACAATTCGTCCATTGTATAACACGTGCACAAAATCGGGAACAATATAGTCGAGCAGACGTTGATAGTGGGTGACCACAAGAACAGATTTGTCTTTGCCGCGAAGTTTATTTACTCCGTTCGCCACAATGCGGATCGCATCGATATCGAGACCGGAATCGGTTTCATCGAGAATGGCCAGCTTAGGCTGCAGCATCGCCATCTGGAATATTTCGTTCCTTTTCTTTTCACCCCCCGAAAAACCTTCATTCAGTGGACGGCTAAGCAATGACTGGTCCATATTCATCAAGCCCATCTTCTCCTTCATCATTTTCAGGAACTGTACTGCGTCCAGCGACTGTTCGCCACGGTATTTCCTTATCTCGTTCACTGCGGTTTTGATAAAGTTGGTAGTGGTTAAGCCAGCAATTTCAATTGGATATTGAAACGCAAGGAATAACCCTTCGCCTGCCCTTTCTTCAGGTTTAAGATCAAGCAGATCTTTGCCCAAGAATGTAACGGACCCATCAGTTACTTCATAATTTTCACGACCTGCAAGCACAGAAGCGAGCGTACTTTTTCCTGAACCGTTCGGGCCCATGATAGCATGAACTTCTCCCGGTTTTATTTCAAGGTTTATTCCTTTCAGGATCTTTTTTTCTTCAATTCCTGCGTGCAGGTTCTTTATTGACAGCATATTCTAGAGTAATTATAAAAACAAAAAAATAAAAGCTTATCCCACACTTCCCTCCAGGCTGATCGCCAGAAGCTTTTGGGCTTCTACAGCAAACTCCATGGGCAACTGGTTCATCACTTCTTTGGCAAACCCGTTGATGATGAGGGCAACAGCAGTTTCGGTATCAATTCCGCGCTGGTTGCAGTAAAATATCTGGTCTTCACCGATCTTGGATGTTGTGGCTTCGTGCTCCACAACTGCGGTGTTATTTCTTACTTCGATATAAGGAAAGGTATGCGCACCGCATTTATCTCCAAGCAACAATGAATCGCACTGTGAGAAGTTCCTCGAATTGGAGGCATTCTTACTTACGTGTACCAGCCCGCGGTAGCTGTTATTACTAACCCCTGCCGAAATTCCTTTCGACACAATGCGGCTCCTGGTATTCTTACCGAGGTGCATCATCTTGGTGCCGGTGTCGGCCTGCTGATGATTATTGGTCACTGCAACGGAGTAAAACTCACCGGTAGAATTATCGCCTTTTAAAATTACGCTCGGGTACTTCCAGGTAATAGCTGAACCGGTTTCCACCTGCGTCCATGAAATCTTGGAGTTGGCGCCGCGGCAAATACCGCGTTTCGTTACGAAATTATATATACCTCCCTTTCCGTTCTTATCGCCCGGGATACCAGTTCTGAACCGTTGAATATTTTATTTCTGCGTTGTCGAGCGTTATGAGTTCCACTACAGCGGCATGCAGCTGATTTTCATCACGCATAGGCGCTGTACATCCTTCGAGATAGCTAACATAGCTCCCTTCGTCGGCAACGATCAATGTCCTCTCGAACTGACCGGTGTTTTCCGCATTAATACGGAAGTAAGTAGAGAGCTCCATCGGGCACCTTACGCCTTTTGGAATGTATACAAACGACCCGTCGCTGAATACAGCAGAGTTGAGTGCTGCAAAATAGTTATCGGTAACAGGAACTACAGTGCTGAGGTATTTCTTGACAAGTTCCGGATGTTCCCGGATCGCCTCGCTCATAGAGCAGAAGATGACGCCCAGTTCGGCGAGTTGGTCCTTGAATGTTGTACCTATCGAAATACTATCGATTACTGCATCGACGGCCACGCCGGTCAAACGCTTCTGTTCATCGAGCGAAATACCGAGCTTTTCGAACGTTCTTCTCAGTTCGGGATCTATTTCGTCGAGGTTTTTAGGTTTAACCTTTTGTTTAGGTGCAGAGTAGAAAATAATGTCCTGGTAATCGATGGGCTGATACTTGATATTCGCCCAGTTTGGCTCTTTCATGTTCAGCCAGTGGCGGTAAGCTTTAAGCCTCCATTCCAGCATCCATTCAGGTTCTTCTTTCTTTGCCGAGATAAAACGTATGATGTTCTCATTCAGTCCTTTAGGCGCTTCATCTGCTTCAATATCGGTTACAAAACCATATTTGTAATCACCCTGAACCTGGCGTTCTATCGCGTCGAGCTCGTCTTCCATCACCACTTTATCCTGCTGAAAGTCTCCTGTATTCATTCCGCAAATTTACTACTATTTATACGGAAAAGTAGAAACAGAATCGGCCAATAAATTTGACTCTGCCAGGTATACCGCAAGTTTCTTACCCGCTTCTTCTGCGCCATTTACATTGAAGTGACAATCGTCGTAAAAGTACCGGCTTGTTTTAGGCATAACCGATGGCAAATCGAACAGGTTTATATGCTGTTCATTAGCTATAACTTTCATTCTTTGGTTGAAGGTGTCCAGAGCTGCGCTGAGATATTCCTCCTTGTACCTTATTCCCCCACAGGTAAGCAACCAGTGCTGCCGGCCGATAGTCGTGTCAACCTTGCTGTTCCATGTACCCTGGTTGGGCATAAAAACAATTTTAACGCCATTCGCCCGGCAAATACCTGCTATACTCGTGAGATTTTCGCCGTAGGCATCAGTATTGATATAAGGTATCGAGTCCGACACTGGCGTAGCCTCCTGAATATCGAACAGCTGCCTGTAGTTCGTGTGAAGAGGTACTGATTCCCTGATTTCCTCATGGCCCGGCCGGCTAAGAAGGTAGTATAACCGCCTTCCGATCTGAAAACTGGTTGCCGCCAGGAAAATATTACGAGGCGAATACGTCTTAACCGGTGTCAAATGAAGGTAATCGTACCGTTGGATTGTTTTCCTGAGATCGTTTATACCGCTGAACAGAATCACAAGATCCGGTTGTAGATGAACAATACGGTGAGTCAACATTGCTAGATGCTCATCGCTCGCATCACCGGATTTTGCTGCCGCATATACTTTTACGTTACGCGTAGGGTAACTCTCCTGCAATTCGTTTTGCAAAACTTTGTTTAACGATTTCGCGTCGTCGATATATAAACATTGAGCTGTACTTCCCCCCATTATGATTATGCGCGTTTCGTTCAAAGGTTTTGGAATAATGAGGGGGTCGCCCCGGAATCCGACATTGTTTGTTGTATGCGTAATCACCGAATCCATACCGGTTAATCCTTCGTCCGAGTAAAGCGTATACCTCGCATTTAACGGCATCTGCGAAGGGATAAATGGGTATTCAACTTTGTTTTTGAATCGGCTGTATGGATCAGCAACGGGAAAAAATGTACGGATAACCAACTCCGCTAAAACCATGAGAACAATCAACACCGGTAGCGTGATGACCAATAAATTTTTGATTATGCGCATCGTTCCTGTAAATAGTTTAATTTGATGGTACAACGAAAGCCATGTATATACCCGCCGATTCTGCTAAACCGGATATTCAAAACACACGATCAGGCAACTCCGCTTATGTAACTACCATCTCCCTCACTGCTGCACTGGCCGGATTTATTTTCGGATTCGACACAGTGGTAATTTCCGGTGCCAATTTACCTATAAAAGAACTGTGGCACACTTCCCCGCTGTTTCACGGCTTTTTTATTATGTCGATGGCACTCTGGGGAACCGTAATCGGCGCCATCTTCGGCGGTATTCCAACACAAAAGTATGGCCGCAAAAAGGTATTAGTATGGATAGGCGTGCTGTTCACTCTTTCCGCCTTCGGCACCGCGATAGCGCCGGACCCCTACACGTTTTCTTTGTTCCGCTTCATTGGCGGATTGGGAATAGGCGTATCATCTGTAGCGGCACCAACCTACATCTCGGAAATTTCTACCCCAAACAATCGTGGCAAACTCGTTGCCCTCTATCAATTCAATATTGTATTCGGCATTTTAGTCGCCTTTCTTTCGAATTATTTCCTGGAAGGCGTCGGTGGTGCAAACGACTGGCGCTGGATGCTCGGAGTACTTGCCGTTCCTTCGATTATTTACTCGCTGCTGGTGCTGAAAGTTCCTGAGAGTCCGCGCTGGCTGATTACCGACAAAAACGACCAGGCATCGGCGAAGAAGATCATGACAAAACTCGGCATTCCCAATGTTGATAACGAAATTGCTAGTGTGCTCGCCAGCTATCAACATGAAACCGCAAAAGGAGATTCCGGAATTTTTAGCCGTAAATACAGCACGATCGTGTGGCTCGCTTTTATGGTGGCATTCTTCAACCAACTATCCGGTATAAACTTCATCCTGTACTACGCACCTGAAATACTGGAACGCGCGGGCCTCGCTTCAAAAGAATCACTGTTCAATTCAATAGCGATCGGTGGAGTAAATATCGTGTTCACGTTTGTTGGCTTGCGTTTAATTGATAAAATTGGAAGAAAAACATTGCTGATCATTGGCTCCATCGGCTACATCATAAGCCTCTTTATGGTAGCGTGGTCGTTCTACTCGCATAGCGGTCCTGCTTTCATGATGTTTTTCCTCCTCCTGTTCTGCGCCGCGCATGCAATTGGCCAGGGCGCTGTAATATGGGTATTCATTTCTGAGATATTTCCGAACAAAGTACGCGCTATCGGGCAATCGTTCGGTGCAAGCACACACTGGGTTTTTGCGGCCCTGATTACGTTGGTAACGCCAGTGTTCCTTGACGCCGACGACGGAATATTTAAAGATAACCCATGGCCGATCTTTGCTTTTTTCGGTGTTATGATGGTGCTGCAATTGATTTGGGTGC
The DNA here is from genome assembly GCA_963782225.1 of uncultured Chitinophagaceae bacterium. GTDB lineage: Bacteria > Bacteroidota > Bacteroidia > Chitinophagales > Chitinophagaceae > Flavitalea. Next base: position 1,905,166 of record CAWAIQ010000004.1, on the reverse strand, counting down.
TAATGAAAGTTCCTGAAACAAAGGGAGTATCACTCGAAGAACTTGAAAGGAGATTAGTTAAAAAGTAGCGTTCCGCTGGCCTTGCGTCCGGCGGCTTTTTACGCTGAAAACAAATTCAATGAGAGGATACTATATTCTTTATTTCTTTATTTTTTTAATTGCCTGTACGGCGGTTGAGAAAGCAGACGTTAACGATGAGGTTACAGAACCTCATCGCCCGCTTATTCATTTCACTCCGGCTGCCAATTGGATGAATGATCCGAACGGTTTATTAAAATTCAATAATCAATATCATCTCTTCTACCAATATTATCCCGATAGCACAGTATGGGGCCCGATGCACTGGGGCCACGCAACATCCAGCGATCTTATTCATTGGAAACATAAACCGGTTGCTCTTTATCCCGATAGTCTTGGTTACATTTTTTCCGGAAGCGCCGTTGCGGATACAGCAAATACATCGGGATTTGGGAAAGATGGAAAGATTCCGCTCGTAGCAATTTTCACTCACCATGATACGGCCGGAGAAAAAGCCGGAACAAGCACCTTCCAGAATCAAAGCATTGCTTACAGCCTGGATGAAGGCGAAACATGGACGAAATACGAAAAGAATCCAGTCTTAAAAAATCCCGGGATCAGGGACTTTCGCGATCCGAAAGTAAGTTGGCATGCGCCATCAAAAAAATGGATCATGACGCTGGCTACGCTCGATAGAATAACTTTTTATTCTTCTGCTGATTTGAAAAACTGGCAAAAGGAAAGCGAATTCGGAAAAGACGTTGGCGCCCATGGCGGCGTGTGGGAATGCCCGGATCTTTTTCCCTTAACATACAACGGACAGGACGTCTGGGTATTGATCGTAAGTATAAATCCCGGCGGTCCTAACGGCGGATCCGCAACCCAATATTTTACCGGACAATTTGATGGACATACGTTCACACCTTATCAAACCGATATCAGGTGGATTGACTGGGGACCCGACGATTATGCCGGTGTTACTTTCTCAAATACAGGCTCGAGAAAAATATTTTTAGGATGGATGAGTAACTGGCAATATGCCAACGTAGTGCCGACAGAAAAGTGGCGCAGCGCAACAACGATTCCGAGGGATCTCGGCCTCGAAAAAATTGGCGATAAGTTTTATGTCACATCTGTGCCTTCTAAAGAAATGGGCGCACTCGAAGAAAGAAGGGGCACAATTAAAGAAAACAAAGCGACACTTGACGGTGCGGCTGTGCTCCAGTTTAATACAGATCAGCTTGAAAGTTTTGCTGTTACGCTGTCTAATGATTCCGCCCAGAAAACCGTTATTGGATACGACAAAGAAAAGAACGAATATTATATCGACCGCACCGTTTCAGGCAAGGTTGATTTTGAAAAAGGTTTTGCATCAAGGTCCGTTGCTTCACGTATTGCTACGGGCTCGTCGGCAGACATAGTGATGATTATTGATGTTGCGTCGGTAGAACTATTTGCAGACCGCGGCCTGACGGTAATGTCCGGTATCTTTTTTCCAGGAAAAGATTATACAAACCTTACAATTAACTCTACAAATCTCAAGCTAAAAAGCCTGAACTTCGCGCACCTGAAACCAAAGTAATGCGCACCCTTCTGCTGATTGTTTTTATTTTATCGGCCATAATATCCGGCGCGCAGGAGCCTGCGCCGTTAAAGGAAGATACACTTGAAGAAGTTACCGTTCAATCTACACGGACCAGTCGTACGATAAGCAATGTTCCTACCAGGGTCGAAACCATTGAGCTGGAAGAGATAGACGAGAAGAATAATATGCGACCGGCAAATGTGGCAATGCTGTTGCATGAAAGCACGGGCATTCAGGTGCAGCAAACATCTGCTACTTCAGGTAATTCCAGCATAAGAATACAAGGGCTTGATGGACGATATACGCAACTACTGAAAGATGGGTTCCCGAACTTTGGCAACTTTGCAAGCGGACTCAGCGTTCTGGAGATACCACCGCTCGATCTGAAACAGGTTGAAATTATTAAAGGTCCTGCTTCACCATTGTTTGGCGGCGGCGCGATTGCCGGTGTGGTTAATTTTATTTCACGGACCCCTGGTGAACGTTCCGAAATAAATGCACTGGTAAATCAATCCAACATTGGCCAAACGAATGGCGGTGTGTTTGCATCCGGCAAACGCAATAAAGCCGGTTATACCATCCTTGCGCTTTATAACCGGCAAAAAGCTTACGATGTTGATGACGATGAATTTACAGAGGTACCACAGTCTGATGAACTTACGGTTCATCCAAAGCTGTTTTTATACCCTTCGGCAAAATCGATGATTGTAATTGGCAACAGCTTTACAAAAGGCAGTCGCAAAGGCGGCGACCTGAAGGTGATAAAAAAGCAGGCAGACGACACACATCAATATTTTGAAGGCAACGAAACAGTACGAAACACCAGCACGCTCGAATGGAATCAGCAATTGAACGGTACCAATCACCTCGTCGTAAAGCAGAGTATTTCAATATTCGACCGCACAATCAACATGCCATCATACACATTCACCGGCATTAACTTTAACGCCTTTACCGATATATCGTATCTCGCCAATAAAGGCGATCATTCGGTTGTTGCCGGTGCAAACTTTATTCACGACAAGTTTCGGGAAAAACTAAACAATAGCGGCAAGCGTGATAATAAGAACAGAACCGCCGGCGCGTATGCGCAGTACACATGGGATGCATCAGAAAAAATAAAGCTTGAAAGCGGTTTGCGAATTGACAATGCATGGTATGGCAATATGCTTTATTCAAAAAACGAAATGTTTGTATTGCCCCGAATTTCGTTATTGATAAAGTTTAGTCCGAAGTGGTCGTCGAGAATTGGCGGTGGAATGGGATATAAAACGCCAACCATTTTTACGGAAGAAACCGAAACGATACAATACAGAAACGTTGAACAGCTGAACGATGTGAAGTCGGAAAAAAGTTACGGTGGTACAGCGGATATTAATTTCAGAACGTACTTCGGCGATGATTTTTCGTTTTCGTTCAACCATATGTTCTTCTATACAGCGATTGATGATGCATTGGTGCTTGGTTCAACGCCAACAGGAAATTTCAGTTTTCGCAATGCAGATGGGCCATTACAAACAAAAGGCACCGAAACAAATGCACGGTTCGTTTACAAGGACAACTACAAACTTTTTCTCGGCTATACGTTTACCTCAAGCAAAGCCAAATTCTTACCTGGAAATCCGTATCTACCGCGCGTACCGAAACACAAATTGAACTCGGCACTTATTTATGAAAAAGAAGGTGTGATTAAAGTTGGATTAGAAGGATATTTTACTGGCAGGCAGCGACTCAGCAACGGCGTATCCGTTCCGGCATTTTCGGAATTCGGATTCATGGCCGAAAAAACAATCAGGCAGTTTTCTGTTTTCGTGAACTTCGAAAATTTTACTGATACACGCCAGAGCAGATACAAAAATGTAGTAAACGGATCACATCTCGATCCGGTTTTTGATGAAATTTGGACACATACAGAAGGATTTGTAATTAACGGAGGAGTAAAGTTTAAGCTGCAGTATTAAGTATCCTCGCCCTCCACCTATTGTATTATTTCATTATTTTTTCTACCTTTTGATCTAACAAACCCCTACTTGTCACATGAAATACTATCTGCTTGCATTCAAAAAGTACGCTCAATTTAGCGGACGTTCTAACAGGAGCGAATACTGGTACTTTGTTCTCTTCCACATTATTTTCGCAATCGTTGCGCTTATCCTGGATACAATGATCGGATCAAGTTTTGCCGGCTCACCTTATGGCTTTGTTTATCTTCTATATATACTTGCAGCGTTTTTACCTGGCCTGGCAGTATCTGTAAGACGTTTACATGACACCAACAAATCAGGTTGGTGGATTTTGATTGCGCTCATTCCCCTGATTGGTTCTATCTGGCTGATCGTGTATATGGCAACAGAAGGTACAAAAGGAGAAAACAAGTACGGGCCCGATCCAAATGGCAACCTAACGTTTGACTTCGAAAAACAGCAGGCCGCTTCTTCCTGATAAGGACCGTTTCGCTGGCTTGGCATTTGCAACTTTTTCGCTAAAAACTGATGAGGAGTGTCATTGCAGTGTGTGTTGTCATCACAACGTTCGTTTTATCGTGCCATCCTGGTAAAAAGGGAATATTTGGTGGATCGCAAACGGCTCACCAGGCTTACAAACAACGTCTTGAAAAAGCCGGATTACTACAGTCATCACTTGCAAGGCAGTGGTTGAATGCCGCTGAAAAAAGCCTGGCAGATCCGTCAGCGATTACTCTTCCTCATAAAGAAGCAGGATATTTCGCTGCGAATGAACCCGCAGCGGCAGGACTAATTTGCAATTTGCAACGTGGTGCCACCTTGAACATTTCTGTGCGAGTCATTTCTTCTGATTCACCCAGGATTTTCGTGGAGTTATGGTCTGTTGATACTTCAACCAATGAACGCAAACAAATTGCCGAAGCAGACTCTGTATTTTCTATATCACATGAAGTCGAGAAGGATGGCGTGTATCTAATCAGGCTGCAACCTGAGTTACTTGCCTCAATGGAATACATGCTCACAGTAAATACCGAACCTTCGCTTGCATTTCCGGTAAGTGAAAGCGGTAAGCCAGCGATCATTAGTGTTTGGAACGACAAACGTGATGCAGGAAGAAATCATGAAGGCGTTGACATTGGTGCGAAGTTTAGAACAGCCGCGGTATCAGCAGCTGATGGCTATGTTCGGTCAGTTACAACGAACCGGCTGGGAGGCAAAGTGGTGTTCATGCGTCCGGAAGGAAAGGACTACACATTATATTATGCGCACCTCGATTCGCAGGTTGTTTCGTCTGGACAAAATGTGTCAAAAGGTGATACAATCGGACTTGTAGGCAACACGGGCAATGCTATCAATACACCTCCCCATCTTCATTTTGGAATATATGCAAGAGGTGGAGCGGTTGACCCTTTACCTTTTATTGATAAGCGACGTGTTGCAATAAAAGAAATTACAGCTTCGAAGGATCATCTCAACAAAATTATCAGGGCGAATAAAAAAGTAAGTGTTTATAAACTTCCTGATGTGAAAGCAGAAACGATGTTCGCTATAGAAAATGGTGGGGCGATGCAGGTGCTTGGTGCAACAGGTAGATGGTACAGGGTACAATTGCCGAATGGCGCAGGCTATGTGTCGAGTGATGTTGTGACTGACAAACCCTTCAGAGAAATTAAAACTGATTCAATAACGAAGTTACTGGACCAACCTTTTGACTATGCTGCGTCGATGACGGCAATACCTGCAGGTACTACCTTAAATACATACGGGTTAATGAGTGGATTCTACTTTGTGAAGTACAAAGATCAGCAGGGCTGGGTTAAGAGGTAGCTTTAAACTGTCGCCATCATATGCGGTTCGTGTAGCAATAGTTTCGCTGCCTTCTTTTTTTTGTTTCTGCCGCGCCAAATGTAAAACCCTGTGATTGGAAGGGATGCTGCAATAAGGCTCGCAAAAAACATCAATATTTTACCGGCAATTCCGATGATGGCTCCGGTGTGAACATCGTAGTTCATGCGGAGAACTTTGTCGGCGAGAGAAGCTTTAGCTAATCTTCCATATATACTCTTCGCCGGCAATTCTTCGAGGGTATACTGATCGTAAAATATATAGTCAGCTTTCCAGTACGTTGATGCGTCAGGGTTAGCATTTGCAGCGATCGGTGAAGCATCAGTAACCGGAGGGTGCACTTCTATTACTTCAGCATTTGGATAGTTGGCTTTCATCTTTTGCCAAACGACATCGATTGCCGGCTGGGCAAGATTTATCTTTTTTGCGGTGTCTGATATCGGCTCCTCATAAACGATTGAACCTTTGCCCCCGGCGATACCGTATACCGACTTCGCAAACCATTCAAATCCCCATATCAACCCTGTTAGTCCGAGTATGATGGCCACCCACGATGCATAGAAACCGAGCACATTGTGCAGGTCATAATTTTTACGTCTCCACTTTGCGCTCCATTTGATAGTGAAACGTTGCTTTGTAGCTGCCTTGTTTTTTGGCCACCATAGTATGATGCCGGATATGAGCATGATCACAAATATGAGCGTTGCGCTTGCTACAATAGGCTGGCCGATTTGTTCGGGAAGCCATAAATAGAAGTGCCCCATGAGAACGACCCGGAAGAAGTCGCGATCCATATTTTTTACCTTGAGCACTTCGCCCGTGTATGGGTTCAGGTAAACGTTGTAATAATATTCGGGTTCTAAGGCGAAGAAAATCACGGTGGCGGCCTTGTCCTTTCCTTCGTAAGCTACGGCGTGTACTTCTTTGCCAGGCAGGGCGGTCATGGCAATGGATTGCAGCTTCGATGGAGCCATGAATTCTTTCGACTCAGCGCGTACGAAACGGTAGTCCTGCGTAACGTCTTCAACTTCCCGTTGAAAGGCCAGGATGCATCCTGTAATGCCCAAAAACACGATAATCAGGCCCGAGGCCAATCCAAGCCACAGGTGTATTTTCCGTATCGATTTCTTGAAAGTTGTCATTCAGAGTGTAAAAATCACTCAAACCAAATTATTCCATTTATATAATCGGGAACTTCATTTACGAATAACAAAAAAGCGAAACAAATGTTTCGCTTGTGTGGAGAATACCGGATTCGAACCGGTGGCCTCTTGCATGCCATGCAAGCGCTCTAGCCAACTGAGCTAATCCCCCTTATTTTGTGCAAATATATTGTTACTCGCCCCAAATCTCATCCTCACCCTTCAACCATCTTTTCACCTGTTCTGTTGTTACAGACTTCGGCCGTTCAAGCGGCATCTGAAGCGCCCTATCCCATATCAAACTGGCAAGCACACCGAGCGCACGGCTTACGCCAAACAGTACGGTGTAAAATTCATATTCTTTCAGGCCGTAATGAACGAGTAATGCACCACTGTGTGCATCAACATTCGGCCACGGGTTTTTAACTTTCCCGAGCGATTTAAGTATCGGCGGTACTGCATCGTAAATGTTCCATACTGTTTGTACCAGTGGATCATCAGGCATGTGCTTCTTGCCAAATTCCATTTGTGCGGTAAATCTAGGGTCTGTTTTTCTGAGGACTGCGTGGCCGTACCCCGGCACAACCTTTCCTTCGCTCAGGGTCTTCTTTACATACTCGCTGATCTCCTCTTTTGTAGGGTTATCTTTTTTAAGATGCTCCCGCATTTCGAATATCCACTTGATTACCTCCTGGTTCGCAAGGCCGTGAAGCGGACCGGCGAGACCATTCATACCGGCAGCAAGCGCAAGGTATGGATCGCTCAGTGCGGAGCCAACAAGGTGTGTCGTATGTGCGGAAACGTTACCACCCTCGTGATCGGCGTGGATCGTCATATACAGCCTCATAAGCTCCTTAAAACTGTTGTCGTTATAACCAAGCATGTGGGCAAGGTTACCTGCCCAGTCGAGCAGGCCGTTTGGATGGATATGATCGTTGTTCTTATATTTTCTTCTATATATATAGGCCGCAACCCTCGGAAGGCGGGCAATAAGGTCCATCGAATCGTCGAACGTCCACTCCCAGTAATCTTTTTTGCTCATGCCCTCAGCATACTTCTTAGCGAAGTTGCTTTCGGTTTGCAGCGCCATTATAGCACTTACGAACATCGTCATCGGGTGAGTGGTCAATGGAAGCGCATCAATGACATCAAACACGTGATTGGGAACATGAGATCTGCGCTGCCACACAGAACTGAGGTTCACTACATCCTCTTCGGAAGGCAATTCGCCTAAAAGCATCAGGTAAAACAATCCTTCGGGAAGTGGTTCGCTGCCGCCGGGCGCTTTGGGGAGCTTTTTCTGTAACTCCGGGATAGAATATCCTCTGAAACGAATACCCTCGTGGGCATCGAGAAGCGATGTTTCGGTAACAAGACCGGTCATACCGCGCATACCCTGGAACACCTGTGCAAGCTGAACTTCACCTATCGTTTTAGTACCGTGGTCTTTGATGATGGCCTTTATCTCTGCACCTGCCCCCTCAGATACCGCTCTGAACCGCTCTTTCATATTTCCCATTGTTATGACATTTATTTAATTCCGAAATGCACAAGCGCCATCGATCGGAAGGCGAATTTACTTATTAACAGCTTGATAATAATTATTAAACCCGGAAAAAATGATTATTTGGGAGCGCGACGATAGAGGTAGACGGTAACAATACTGAATATCATATTAGGCATCCACGCCGCAAGAAAGGGATGGAGATTTCCTTTTGTAGAGAAGGTAAGCGAGAATTTGTCCATCACAACAAACGCAGCTGCGAGAATAATTCCGACCGCCATATGAAGGCCGCTGCCACCACGCGTTTTACGCGAAGCCACCACCGCTCCCATAATCGTAAGCAACACTACCGACACAGGCGTGGCATCGCGACGGTAACGTTCAACCTTATAATCGTTCAACCCTTCGGATCCCCTGAGCTCCTCGAGCCGGATGAATTTCCTCAGCTCGGGGGTCGTCATTTTATCTTTCAGGTACTTATCAAATCTAATTTCGTCGGGCTTGACTCTCAGGTTGATGTGCATCATGTTGGTTGACTTCACGTCTTCTTTCAACCCGTTAATATGCCGCTCCATCACGCGCTCCAGCTTCCACGATTTTTTCGCCGTATCCCAGCGCATCGTTTGTGCCCGCAGGTTGTACACCACGTTGTTGCCCTGCAGCCTGTCAAGAAAAAATCCGCCATATGCCGATTTAGAAGTGGTATCGTAGTTTCTGATACCCGCATATGTATTCGAATCGACCCGAATATAAAAATTAGAACCCTTTGCCAGGTATTGCCCCACCTCATACGAACTTTTTGCGTCAACATAGGTAGATTGAAAATTGGCGCGCAATACGTTGGCTTTGGGAATAAGATATTGAGTAGAATACCAGAAGGCGCCACCGAGAATAAGCGCCGCTACCAGGTAAGGCCTGAGTATACGATTGAACCTCACGCCTCCGGCGAGCATTGCAACTATTTCAGACCTGCCGGCCATCTTAGATGTAAACAGGATCACTGCAATGAACACCATCAGCGGAAAGATCAGCGAAATGATGAAAGGAATAAATCCGGCAAAATATTTTGTGAGGATGTAGTAAGCGGACTTGCCCGATTTCACAAAATCGTCGGCTTTTTCGCTGGCATCTACAACACCTGCTATCACGGAAAAAAGGATCACGATGAAAATAGTCGTAGTGATCTGCTTCTTAATAATATACCAGTCAATGATTTTTAACATGCCGCTCAGCTTTCAAAAGTACTTTAAAACTTTGTACCTTAACCATATGAGAATTGCCTCATTAATTATAACTCTGTTAATTGTGACCACCGCAGGTGCCCAGGATTCTACACTTTATAAGAAGCAGGTTTTTAAACAGGGAAAGGATACGCTGCTTTACCGCATTATGTATCCTTCCAAATACGATGTAAATAAAAAATATCCGGTTGTACTGTACCTGCACGGTGCAGGCGAACGTGGCTCAGATAATGAGGCGCAACTTGTACATGGAGCTAAAGTTTTCGCTGATTCGGTGAATCGCATAAAATATCCGGCCTTCGTTATCTTCCCGCAGTGCCCTGCAACTGATTTTTGGGCAAGGATAAAACGTTCCGAACCATCGGCAGGTGATTCACTCGGCGGCTTTGAATACACCTCCGGCGCACCGATTGGAAAGGCGCTTAGTTTGGTTGAAAAACTAATTGATTCATTTGCTAAAACGCCGCAGGTAGATAAAAACAGAATTTATATCGGCGGATTGTCAATGGGAGGAATGGGAACCTTTGAACTTTTGTGGAGAAAGCCAGGATTTTTTGCTGCAGCGATGCCGATCTGCGGCGGAGGCGACCCTTCGAAAGTTGCCAGCTACGCGAAGAATTATCCCGTTTGGATATTTCATGGTAGCGCCGATCCGGTTGTTCCCGTCAGTAATTCAAGGCTGATGGTAAATCATTTGAAGGCGGCCGGCGCAAAGGTTAAATACACGGAATATCCGGGTGTAGGGCATGATAGCTGGAACAATGCATTTGCTGAACCGAAGTTCCTCGAGTGGTTGTTCGAACAAAAAAAACATTAGAATTTTTTATAACCGCGTTTTGAACCGCTCAATACATTCATTCTTCCAACTCGAAAAACTTCCTTCTATAATTTTTTTACGGGCTTCTGTAACAATATGCATGTAGAAAGCAAGGTTGTGAACACTCGCAATCGTTAAACCTAAAATCTCCTTGGATTTTATTAAGTGTCTTAAATAAGCTTTCGAATACGAATTACTTACCGGGCTATCTATTCCATCGTCGATTACAGAGAAGTCTTTTTCCCATTTTTTGTTGTCGATGTTGATCACACCGTTAGAGGTAAACAACATTGCATTACGCCCATTTCTCGTTGGCATTACGCAATCGAACATATCAATACCCAGAGAAATACACTCCAGGATATTCCAGGGAGTACCCACGCCCATCAGGTATCTTGGCTTTTCGGCAGGGAGGTTTTCACAACACAACGACGTAAACTCATACATCACATCTTCGGGTTCGCCCACACTTAATCCACCGATTGCATTGCCCGGCGCGCCTGCTGCCGCAATAGCTTCGCATGATGCTATCCGTAAGTCTTTATATACTCCTCCCTGCACAATTGGAAACAGGTTCTGGCTGTATCCGTATCTGTCTGCTGTCTCACTAAAACGCTTCATACATCGTGTGAGCCACCGGTGAGTTAACTCCATCGAGTCTTTCGCATACCTGTATTCGCTTGGGTATGGCGGGCATTCGTCAAACGCCATGATAATATCAGCACCAATCGTTCTCTGGATATCCATCACTAGCTCCGGAGTAAATAAATGCTTTGAACCGTCGATGTGTGATTGAAACATCACGCCTTCTTCACTTATTTTTCTTGAACCGGCGAGCGAAAAAACCTGGTACCCGCCGCTGTCGGTAAGTATTGGCTTGTTCCAGCCATTAAATTTATGCAGACCACCTGCCTGCTCGAGAACGTCGAGCGATGGGCGGAGGTATAGGTGATAAGTGTTGCCCAGGATAATCTGGGCCTTTACGTCGTTTTGTAGTTGGTCGTTGCTTACGGCTTTTACGCTTCCCGCGGTGCCAACGGGCATGAAGATTGGGGTTAGCACTTCGCCGTGATCGGTGGAAAAAGCACCGGCACGGGCCTTTGAATCTTTATCTGTTGAATTTATTTGAAACTTCAGTTGCATTTGCGCGAAGTTATGCAACCCGTATCTTCGCCGTCTTATGGAAATGGATGGAAAGAAAAAGATAGTAATGAGCGGCATCCGCAGCACCGGCTTTCTTCACCTCGGCAATTATTTCGGTGCCATCAGAAACTACGTGCGAATGCAGGAAGAATTCCACTGCTTTTTTATGGTCGCCGACCTCCATTCACTGACCACTCATCCTGACACAAAAGAACTTAAAACAAACGTTCACCGCGTTCTTGCAGAAAACATCGCATCCGGTTTAGACCCGGAAAAAGTTACGCTCTACTGCCAGAGTCATGTGCCCGAAACAGCAGAACTTTACCTGTATCTCAATATGCTCGCCTATAAAGGTGAACTCGAAAAAACAACGACATTCAAAGACAAGGTTCGGCAGCATCCCGAAAATATAAACGCCGGCCTTCTTACCTACCCTGTACTCCAAACTGCCGATATTATTTTACATCGCGCATCGCTCGTGCCGGTTGGCAAGGACCAGGAACAACATCTTGAAATGGCCCGCAATTTTGTAAACCGTTTCAACCACCGTTATGGAGATATTTTTCCTGAACCATTCGCATTCAATTACGGTGAAGATCTTGTAAAAGTTCCGGCGTTAGATGGCGGCGGTAAAATGAGTAAAAGCGAAAATCAATACGCTACGTTATATCTCTCCGACGACGATGATCTCATCAGAAAAAAAATAAAGAAAGCGAAAACGGATGTTCTTCCTGAAATACCCGGAACTCCGAAAGGCCAGGCAATCTCAAATTTGTTTCAACTGCTGGCCCTCGTGAGCAGCAATGAAGTAATTAAAAAGTTCGACGACGATTATAACAACCTAACCATACGCTACGGCGATTTGAAAGAGCAACTTGCAGACGATATGATCAAATTTATTTCACCCATTCGTCAGAAAGCAAAGGATATTTTCGATGACGAAGATTACCTTAAGCAGGTAATGGCCCGTGGTGCAGCGAAGGCGCGCGACAGTGCACAAACCACCATGGACCAGGTGAAAAGGGCAATGGGTCTCGATTATTTTTAGTGTACATTTCATATTTGTTTATATTTAAGAGGACAAATGGCAAAAAGCAAGAAACCCAAGCATATAGCTGTAGCCGGCAACATCGGTGCGGGTAAAACCACCCTCACAGAACTGCTGAGCAAACACTACAAATGGATTCCGCAGTTCGAGGATGTAGATCACAATCCTTACCTCTTCGATTTTTATGAAGACATGCCACGGTGGAGTTTCAATCTGCAGATTTACTTCTTAAATAACCGGCTTAATCAACTCCTCGACATTCAAAGGGGAACGGAAACTGTTATCCAGGATAGAACAATCTATGAGGATGCGCACATTTTTGCGCCTAACCTTCATGAAATGGGGTTAATGGGGAAGCGCGATTTTGATAATTACTTTTCGTTTTTTGAGACGTTGAAGTCTATGGTGCAGCCACCGGATCTCCTTATTTATCTAAAAGGCTCCGTACCTACGCTTGTGGCGCAGATTCAAAAGAGAGGACGGGAATATGAAGAAAATATTCGGCTCGATTACCTGAAGCGCCTCAACGACTTTTACAACAAGTGGATAGAGAGCTACCGCGAAGGACCTTTACTTGTGATTGACATCGACAAAAATAAGTTCCCCGAGAATGATGAACACCTGGGCGATGTGATCGGAAAAGTTGACTCGATGTTGTATGGATTATTTTAACGCTCTGCAGTTGGTGCTCCAACCGACGATTTATAATCAGCAAATGCCTTCAACTCTTTAAGCATAGCATAAATTTTTGCATCCCATTTTCTTTGCTCTGCAGAATCTAACGAGTGATTTGTAAGCATATCGTATTGCTTCTGCATCGTTACATGCTCTTTCATCGTTGCACCATAAATCCTGTTGATGTCGTCCCCAACAGTTTTACTATTAAACTTATACTCCGAAAGATTTTTATGAAGCAACCTTGCATGAGCTTCCGTGATATCAAAATGCCCTTGTTCGTGATTTAAAATGTAGTCGTTCTTAATTCTTGCCCACGAAAGGTTTTTATTGAACATGCATTTAATGGAGTGGGTCAGTCCCTTTTCGTTATAGCCAAATTCTGCTTTGATGGTACTGTTGGTGAGCGCCGCATTTGTTGAGGCAGGATCCGGCGCGCCTTTAAAATCTGCCCACGCAAGTTTCCTTGAAGCGCTCCACTCGATCAGGTTATTATCGGTTATAGCAAAAAAGAATAAGGGTAATGCAAGAAGTAATACTTTGTACAGCATGCAATACAAAGTTATTATTTTGAAAATATAGTCAAACGTTAAATGATCGGCTGTGCTGCCCTCACTTCTTCGTCTACTCCATCCTGGTACCTTTCGAAATTCTTAATGAATTTTTTTGCAAGCATTAAAGCTTGAGCATCATAGGCATCTTTGTCCTTCCATGTGTCTCTCGGGTACAACATGCCAGATGGAACGCCTTCGCAGCTCGATGGAATGTCGATTCCAAATACCGGATGGCGGTCGTATTGCACATGTTTAAGTTTACCGGCTAGCGCAGCCCTTATCATTGCCCTGGTGAACTGCAGCTTCATCCTGGATCCCTCGCCGTATGGTCCTCCGGTCCAGCCGGTGTTCACCAGCCACACGTTCACTTTATGCTTGCTGATCTTCTCACCGAGCATCGCCGCATATTTTCCCGGATGAAGCGGAATGAACGGGGCACCAAAGCAAGCACTGAAAGTAGAAATGGGTTCAGTCACTCCGGCTTCTGTTCCCGCAATTTTCGCTGTATAACCCGATATAAAGTGATACATCGCCTGCGCCGGTGTTAATCTGGCTATCGGTGGCAGTACGCCATACGCGTCGCATGTAAGAAAAAATATGTTGGAAGGAATGTTTCCTGTAGAAGGCTTCCTGGCGTTATTGATGAATTCGACAGGATACGATACACGCGTGTTTTCGGTAATACATGATGAAGAGAAATTAACCTGGCTCGTTCCCGGAAAGCAGACTGTGTTCTCCAGCATCGCCCCGGGCCGTATCGCGTGAAATATCTCCGGCTCATTTTCTTCACTGAGATTGATCACCTTAGCATAACAACCGCCTTCAAAATTAAAGATGCTGTCCCGTGCCCATCCATGTTCATCATCACCAATCAGCATACGCGAGTTGTCTGCGCTAAGTGTTGTCTTGCCCGTACCGCTTAATCCGAAGAATAGCGCAGTGTCACCCGCCTCACTCATATTCGCCGAACAGTGCATACTGAGCACATATTGCTGATGAGGCATCAGGTAGTTTAGCACTGTGAAGATCCCTTTTTTGATTTCACCGGTATAGCCTGTACCTGCGATAAGCACCATTTTATGCCTGAAACTTATTACTGCAGCATGGGCACTCCTGGTTCCGCACTGTTCTGCATCCAGTTTCAAATCGGGCACGGCGATAACATGCCAGTCAGGTTTGAAATCTTTTAATTCCGATGGCTGTGGCCTCAGAAACATGTTATGCGCAAATAAATTTCCTGCGGGCTTTTCGTTGATCACGCGAATGTTCAACTTGTAACTTGGATGTGCGCAGGCATAGCAATCTCTCACCCATAACTCAGGAAGCCTTTCGAGATAGTTCATACACGCATCGAAAATGCGTTCGAAATATTTGTTGTCGATTGGATTGTTGAAATTGTTCCAGTCAATGATGCCACTTGAAAGGTGGTCCTTCACGATGTATTTATCCCTGGGACTTCTGCCGGTAAATTCACCGGTGTTAATGACGACCGCACCCGAGTCACTCAGGTATCCTTCACTTCGTCGAATGATATCCTGCACTAGTATTGTTGGAGATGACTGGTAGTGGGTGTTTTCAGACAAAAGCAGGCCCAAACGGACCTGCTTGTTTTCTGCGGCAATCGTAGAGACCATCATATGGTAAGCACTTGTTAGGACACAAAGGTAGACTGCATTTTTATCTAAAACAAAGCACGAAAACGCTTGCAAATTTGATAATTTCTAATGAAACAGGCAAATATACGCGATCTCCTCTAACTAACGAGTGTTAGTATTGTAGCGCCGGCAAGCGGTTAAACAATCAGGTAAACCAAAACTAAATCTCCTATTTTTACACACTTTAAAAAGCGTTTAAAAACTATTGTCCATTGATGAAGCACCTGCCGCTGAATCCTTCCATTTTTATCAACAACAGGAAACGGTTCATAGAAAGGCTGGCAAAAAATGCCATCGCCATTTTCAACAGTAATGATGAAATGCCGCTCAATGGCGACGCCCTCTACCCCTTTCAGCAAAACTCCGACTTGTATTGGTTGTCCGGCATCATGCAGGAAGAAACGATGATTGTTATATTCCCGGATAATCCCGATCCGAAATATCGCGAAGTGCTGGTGCTCATGCGCCCCAACGAACTCAAAGAAAAATGGGACGGCAAAAGATTGCGCGCAGATGAAGCGAAGAGAATTTCCGGGTTTCCTACAGTCATCTGGCTCGACTCGCTCGAAGCACTTTTGCAGCAATGGATACACCTGGCCGATGTAATCTATCTTAATTCGAACGAGAACGACCGTAAGTCATCTGCTATTCAAACGAGAGATTATCGCTTTGCAGAAGAGATGAAAGAAAAGTATCCTTTGCATAAGTTCGAGAGAAGTGCGAAAATATTGAAGGAGCTGAGGGGTGTAAAAACAAAGGAAGAAGTAGAAGTGATGCAACAGGCGGTAGACATCACGCAAAATGCGTTTGAAAGGGTGTTGAAGATGATCCGCCCGGGGATAATGGAATACGAAATTCACGCGGAGATCGTCAGCTCATTTTTATCGCAGCGCTCGTCAGGCGAGGCGTACAGCAGCATTATAGCATCTGGCGACAGAGCCCGCACGCTTCACTATGTTACGAACAGTGAAGAGTGTAAAGATGGCGAGCTGATCCTTATGGACTTTGGCGCGCGATATGGCGGATACTGTGCCGACCTTACGAGAACTGTGCCAGTGAATGGAAAATTTACGAAACGGCAGGCCGAGGTGTACAATGCATGTTTACATTTGCACAACTTTGCAAAGGCACTCCTGAAACCGGGAATTACGATAACAGATTATACCGACAAAGTTGGCGACGAAGCAACAAAAGTTTTTATCCGGTTGGGCATTCTTAACGAAGTAGAAGCAAAGAACGATGATAAGGAGAACAGGGCGTACCGGAAATATCTATATCATGGCATTTCGCATCATCTCGGTATCGATGTGCATGACCTGGGAACGAGGACTGAACCATTGCAGGAAGGCATGGTGCTTACCGTGGAGCCGGGAATTTATATTGAGCAGGAACAGGTAGGTATTCGTATTGAGAACAACGTATGGATAACGGCTTCAGGCAACAAAGATCTTATGGCGAAAACTCCGATAACAGTTGAAGAGATCGAAGCGCTGATGAAGAAATAAATTTATGACCAGGCATATTCCTAACCTTTTTACTTTACTGAACCTTGTTTTCGGATGCCTTGCAATCATCTTCGTATTGCAGACAGGTGAGTCTCTCGTTACAGAAGCCGACCAGGGCACATGGGTGCCGCAGCTTCCTGAAAAAATGTGGTGGGGATCTGCTTTTATCGGCCTCGCGGCAGTCGTCGACTTTCTGGACGGATTTGTTGCACGCCTTTTTAAAGCAACATCCAATATGGGCAAGCAACTCGATTCTCTTGCAGACCTTGTAAGTTTTGGAGTGGCACCCGGCATCATACTCTATCAACTGCTCCGCATCAGTTTTATACAGGAAGAAAACGGGCTTGATGTAAGTATGTGGGCGTTGGTGCCTGCACTTTTGTTTCCTGTGGCGGCTGCATGGCGGCTTGCACGATTCAACCTGGATACCGATACAAGCAGCGACTTTCAGGGTGTACCAAGCCCTGCAGCAGGATTATTTGTAGCATCGTTGCCATTGGTATTATTTTATAACTACTTCAATGTGGCCGACTTGCTGGTGAACAAATGGGTACTTTATGCTGTTATCATCCTGCTAAGTTTTTTAATGATCAGCAAAGCGCGCTTCATGGCGTTGAAGTTTACAGGAAGTGCTACAACAAAAGACAATCTTCCTAAAATAATTCTTGCAGCGATTGCTGTAATCGCCGCAATTTTTTTAAAGTGGCTTGCGGTGCCCGTGGTATTCATTGTGTATTTAATTTTGTCGTTAACTACTAAAAAAGAATTGAAATGATATATACCGTTCAGGTAAAAGTAATGCCGCTGAAAGAACTGCTTGACCCACAGGGTAAAGCGGTGATGTCCGGTTTGAAAAATCTCGGGCTGCCAGCCGTATCTGATGTAAGGATCGGCAGAAACATTCAGCTCCAGGTGGATGCCGATTCAGAAGAAAAAGCAAAACAAATTGCAGAAGAGGCCTCCAGGAAATTACTCGCTAACGAAGTGATGGAGTACTTCGAAGTGGAATTAAAAAACTAACGTGCTCTATCTAGTTCCCACACCTATCGGCAATTTGCAGGACATCACTTTGAGATCCCTGGAGACGCTGAAAAAAGTGGACCTTATACTCGCCGAAGATACCCGTACCTCATCAAAACTTCTCAATCATTACGGAATTCAGAAACCCCTTACGCCGTTTCACCAGCATAACGAACACCAGGTGCTGCAACATCTTATTGTTCAACTGGGCCAGGGAAAAGTAATGGCGATGATTACCGATGCAGGCACTCCCGGCATCTCAGATCCTGGCTTTTTACTTGTTCGCGAATGCATAAGGGCAGGCATAAAAGTTGAATGTTTACCAGGTGCAACAGCATTTGTTCCGGCACTGGTAAACAGCGGGCTGCCTTCAGACCGGTTTTGCTTCGAAGGCTTCCTACCCCTAAAGAAGGGAAGGCACACCGCACTTACCAGGCTCGCGACCGAAGAAAGGACGATGATCTTCTACGAATCGCCCGTTCGGCTTGTTAAAACGCTCGCGGACTTTGCGCAGTATTTTGGTAGCGAACGCAACTGCAGCGTGAGCAGGGAGTTAAGCAAAATGTTCGAAGAAAATATAAGAGGAACAGTCACTGAAGTACACGGTCATTTCAAAGATTCCACGGTTAAAGGCGAAATTGTGATCGTTATGGCAGGAAAGAGTTGAGAACTGTTGAATCGTGATATTTTTGTAAAAACCTTAACCAGTTTCCGCCGCGCTTATCGCCAAATTCGTGCGTACTTTACCTGAAATTGGACTGTTTATTGATATTATGTTTTATAACACAATGTCCTAAACTACAATACCATGTATACAGAAGGATTCGAAGAAGAAACGGAAAGAGAACCGCGCCGAACTTATGTTAGCAGTAACGACGCTGACAAGTTGCTGCGCGAAAACGAAAAGCTCAGGAAGAGTCTTGAGAAAGAACAGTTCTTTAATAAGCTGCTTGATCAGGAAATACAGGATCTGAAGCTGAATTCAACTCCATCTGGCAACCCGGAATTCCGCAGTGAGTATTGGTCCGGCAGTCGTGGTGTATCGAAGGGCGCTTTTTATTTGCTGCTTGTGATCACACTCTTAATGGCTGGCTATGTTGGCTATGGCATTTATTTCGACAAGCCATTTAATTACCTCGGAATAGGAAAGGCGGTGCCACCTGTAGCCGCGGCAACGCCAAGGTTAATCGTACCTCCGACTACCACTGCTAATAATAATAATACAGTTGCGAAAGAAGAGGTTCCCCCGGCAGTAGTTGCTGCGCCAATCGCCAAATCAAAAGATTCTGTTCCAAATATTATCGGTCAAAAGAAAGCCGCCACGCCCAAAACATCACAAAAGGCAGCGGTAACAGTTGTGCCTGACGAGGAATATGATGAAGAAGAAGTGAACAGGGTAATTCGGGAAGACAGCCCGTCGAAACCGATAACTGCCGTTACTCCAAAGCGCGTTGAAGAAAATAAACCTGTAATTGCGAAATACAAGGTTACTTCAAAAGCAAATTTCTATAACTCCCCGGATGAGAATTCTATGAGAGGAACCTTCATTGCAGGTGACGCGAATAAAACCATTGAAGCTCTCGAAGAGAAGAACGGGTTTATTTTTGTTATTTACACTAATGACCTTGGTTTTACTTCAAGAGGTTGGCTAAGCAAGCAAGATCTTACAAAAGAATAAAGAGACCATTCCTAAATAATTGTCAACCCGCCTTCGGCGGGTTTTTTGTGGGGACAACAGCCTACCTAACATAAAAATGCCCCCTGAAAAATCAGGGGGCAACAACTAAAAACAGAATAAGAAATCAATCTTAATTACCATGTTGCAGTTACTGGCTGCAACATGATAAAATCGGCGAAGCCTTAGTCCGGCTTCTTTCCGTCCAGGAAAGTATTTATAGTAGATATCTGCGCACTGTTGCGGTCATCTGACTTTACTTCATAATTGCTGTAGAAATTCTCTACGTGAGAGATGCTATTGTAGAGATCTAAATTGCGGCGGATATAAGCCGGCACGGTTTCAAACTCATTGTTCGGGTCAGCAGCATTTATATTGAACGAAAGGTTGCGCAATTTCTGTATTCGTTCTGCTGCGCGGCGCTTGTGTTGTTCTGCTTCGTCCTGCATCGCAGGTTCCTCAACAGACGGTTGCACCGGAACATTTTCTTTTGTTTGATAGGCCCTTGACTCATCCGCCGCTACTGGAATGTCATCCTTTAACACTAATTGCATTGCCGCGGAAGGTTCTTCTTCCATGATCGGTTCTGTTTTCGCGGTAAGGACTGGTTCCTTCACAGGTTGTGGGCTGGAAGGCCCTAAGTCAGCTTCAGCATAAATATTGGAAGGCCTTGCAAGGTATCCCCCTGATGCTGCAGGCACCGGGGAAGGACTCCCCGAAAATACCCATTCCATTGTATTTTGCTCACGTATTGTTTCGACTTTGTTTTCCACAGTAATTTTACTTTCTACTATGGGAATTTCACGATGCTCCTCGGTTAGCTCGTCTGGCTCATTCAACACGGGGGCAAGCTCCGCCTTAAGCGGAATTGGCTCTTCAATATGCACTTTTGGAGCTTCAACTGCCTTTTCCTCAACCACTTCTACCGGTTTCTTCTCTTCGGCAGCAGAAAGCGTAAGCACTATCTTTTGATTCGGGTCCGCCGCCGGTTTTTGCGTGGGTTTCACTTTATCAAACGGATCCTTGTGCTCGAAGCCGGTTGCGATAAGGGTAATGCCGATTTTATCTCCGAGGCTACTATCATATCCCATACCCAGGATAACATCTGTGCCCTCACCTGCCTGCTCCAGCAAATAATTTTGAATGATCTCTACTTCGTCCATCGTGAATTCATGATCTCCTTCAGATGAATTGATATTGATAAGGATCCATTTTGCACCACGGATATCATTGTCGTTCAGCAAGGGTGATGTGAGCGCTTCTTCAATCGTACGCTGCGCCCTGTTTTCGCCTCCGCATGCTGCGCTTCCTAAGATGGCCACGCCACCGTTGCGCATTACTGTGCAAACATCCGCAAAGTCAACATTGATCTGACCTGTACTATTAATTACATCTGTAATACATTTTGCGGCGGTTGCAAGAACATTGTCTGCACGGTTGAAGGCTTCCTTCATTTTCAGGTTACCAAACTGGTGGCGAAGTTTATCGTTGCTGATCACGAGTAACGTGTCAACATACTGCTTCATCACCTTGATCCCTTCTTCCGCCTGTAATTGCCTTTTCCTTCCTTCATACGAAAAAGGAGTAGTAACAATACCGACAGTTAAAATGCCGAGCTCTTTGCAAATCCTTGAAATGATTGGCGCACCTCCTGTTCCGGTACCACCACCCATGCCGGCAGTGATAAAGGCCATTTTGGTATTCACTTCAAGAATTCTTTTCAGTTCTTCCAGGCTTTCTTCTGTTGCCTGTCTGCCAATGTCGGGATTTGCACCGGCACCAAGTCCCTGTGTAAGGTGCGGTCCGAGTTGTACCCTGTTAGGCACTTTACTTTGCGCGATAGCCTGCGCATCGGTATTGCATATGATAAAGTTTACTCCTTCTATATTCTGGCTGAACATGTGATTCACCGCATTGCTGCCACCGCCTCCAACACCAACGACTTTGATGATGGACGATTTTTCCTTAGGTAGATCAAAATGGATCATTGTATTTAATTGTTAGGTTAGTAGATAGAATAAGACCGGAAAAATTATAGGGTATGGTCCTCTTCTTCTTTGAAGAGATCAATCAATGTGACTTTAAACTTGCCCCAGAAATCCTTGAGACCCTTTCTACTTCTTCTCTCTGGCTCGGATTCAATGTCAAGAGGAAGGTCTGCTACTACTTCCTGCTTCTTCAGCATCTCTGGTACTTCAACCTTCACATGCCTCGTTTCAAACTGCTTTCTATTGTGTTCATAGTCGCTGTAGCCTTTTAATATTAACCCAATGCAGGTTGAATACGTTGGCTTGGCAAGCTCTTCAATATGCCCGGGTGCAAGATGTTCGTTCGGATAACCGATTCTTGCATTGAGGCCTGTTGTATATTCTGTAAGTTGGATAAGATGCTTCAACTGCGCGCCGCCTCCTGTGAGTACGATGCCTCCGTTGAGCATTTTGTTATCAAGACCTACCTGTTTGAGGTGGAATGTTACAAAATCCATTATCTCACTCATACGGGCCTGGATGATGTTCGCCAGTGTTTTTACACTGATCTCTTTTGGCGGCATGCCGCGGAGACCAGGAATCGTAATCACTGCATTCGCTTTCGCTTCATTTGATAAAGCAGAACCGAATTGAACCTTCATCTGTTCGGCCTGTGTTTTCAACACACCTAATCCGGTCTTAATATCGTTCGTAATGTTTTCTCCACCAAAAGGAATTACCACCGTATGTTTCAAAATACCTTCATAAAATACCGCGAGGTCGGTTGTGCCACCGCCGATATCCACAATTGCCACACCCGCTTCCAGGTCTTCCTGCCCCATTACTGCGGATGACGATGCAAGCGGCTGCAGAACGAGATCCTTTGTGCGCAGCCCGCTTTTTTCAACCGCGCGGTTGATATTACGGATAGCGTTTTTGTCGCCGGTAATGATATGAAAATTTGCTCCCACCTTCACGCCCCCATATCCGATTGGGTTTGGAATATTCTGAAAATTATCTACGGTAAATTCCTGTGGTATCACATCTATGATCTGATCGCCTGCAGGAATGTATGTTTTGTACTGGTCAGCAATAAGCTGGTCAATTTCTTTCTGCGAAATCTCTTCTTCATTCTGATGTCTTACAATATCTCCGCGTGTTTGTAAGCTTTTTATATGATGACCCGCAATACCAACATACACTTCAGAGATGTCGAGATTCGGATTGGATGCGTAACAATTGTCGAGCGCCATCCGGATGGCTTTAATTGTTTCGTCGATATTTAAAACCTGCCCGTGTTTCACGCCGTTAGAATTCGCGCGGCCAAAACCAATAATCTCGAGTTTGCCAAACTCGTTTTTGCGACCTGCGATAGCGGCGATTTTCGTGGTGCCGATATCCAATCCTACGATAATGGGTTGTTCAGTGTTCATGATGGTATGCTGTTTTTTAGTTGTTGTTGTTTTTGACGCCTATGATTTCGTTATCGTACTGGATCTTGAGACGTTCATACTTATCCATCCCCGATTCGGCCAGCACTTGTTTGTAAAACACAAACAATTTTTTGAATTTTTCCTGGTATCTGCTACCATCGCCAAACTCTATCACATGGTTTCCTACCGTTGGGATCATTTCAAATTCTTTCAGCGGTGTGATGTCGATCTGTGATATTTGCGCCATCCAGAAAGGTTCGTTCAATAGAAACAAACTCATTTCTTTTATCTCACGTATCAGTTTTATTTCTGCTGGCGTTCTGTCTTTCTTCGAATCAACCGGGTAGCCGGTGAACACCGGTAGTTTCGCCGATACTTTTTCAGATAACGGCATTCTTTTCCCTGTACTGTCTATGTAAAAACTCCCACCTGAAGAAGAAAACAATCTCGCTATCGGCTGCCTCTGTTCGATAATCACTTTTAACGTCTCGCTATTGTCAAAATATAGCTGCGCATCTTTAATCCAGGGTTCTTTTCTGATTCTTGCCTCTACAATACTTAAATCAATAGAATTAACAGGCTTATTCGTAAATGCAACTGTTTTATTTGCAGTCAACACCTTTTCAATGTCTTTCTTGTCGATGAATAATTGCTGGCTCCCGCTGTTTTTAATTTCAATCTCATAGCCCTTGCATACCTGGTGGTTCCTTGAGTTTACGGCAGCGATGATCAAAACGATCAGCCCTGCTCCTGCCACCACCGACAAGCAGACGAACATGATCTTCCTGATATTTTTTGTTATGCTCATTTTACAGATGAACTTAATAGTTGTTTAATAGGGTCAACCAGCGTGTCAATATCTCCTGCCCCTGCCGTTATCAGTAGCAGGTCTTTTGTTTCACCTTTCTCCACGAGCGCTTTGATCTGCGCCAGTGTCATTTTCTTATCGAGTATTCTTATTTTTTCATTCGTCATTTTGCCCGTAATCGTTTGCGCTGTGATACCAGGCAGCGGTTCTTCACGCGCGGGGTATATCGGCAGCACGATTACCTGATGTGCCTGGTCCAGTGTTTTTGCGAAATCGTTCGCCAGGTCGCGGGTACGGGTGAAGAGGTGCGGCTGAAAAATCACAACACAGCGTTTGTCAGGAAACAACTTCATCGCACTCTTTATCAGCGTGTCCAACTCTTCAGGATGGTGCGCGTAATCGTCGATATACACCAGGTGTTTTTTCTTGATGATGTATTCAAACCTGCGCTTCACTCCCCTGAAATCTTCTACTGCTGACTTAACTGCTTCTGTATCGATATTCAGTTGCTTCGCCACGGCTATCGCAACGCTCGCATTTTCCACATTATGCATTCCACCCATATTCAGCGCCACGTCCTCTACCAATTCATCTTTCAATTTCACATCAAAAATGTAATAGCCATTCACTATGCGAATATTCTCTGCTTTTATATCCGCATCATGCTTCAGGCTGTAGGTAACTTTCATTGGCGCTTTAAATTCCTCGCTACGCGCGATGCCCTCCTTCACAAAAAGCACACCGTCGTTTTTTACTTTGCCGGAAAATTCAATGAAGGAATCCTGCATTGCTTCTTCAGTACCATATATATCCAGGTGATCGGCGTCCATCGCAGAGATCACCGCTATATCAGGGCTCAATTTCAAAAAGCTTCTATCGTACTCATCGGCTTCGATCACACACATATTTCTTTCGCTGCTCCAGAAATTACTGTTGTAATTCGCGGCTATCCCGCCAAGAAATGCATTGCAACCATATCCGGTGTCGCGCAGAATATGTGCGATCATCGTACTGATGGTTGTTTTGCCATGCGTTCCGGCAACACAGATATTAAAAGAGCTTTCGGTGATCATTCCCAACACCTCACTCCTCTTTAACACAGGAATATTACTACTCCTGTAATAGTGCAGTTGTTGGTGTTCCGCAGGTACCGCCGGCGTATACACCACCATGTCTGCATCCTTTGGAGCCAGTTCTTCGCTATCGTCATACACCACCGGGATTCCTTCGGCAACGAGTTGTTTGGTTAGATGGGTCTCGGTACGGTCGTAACCACTCACTTTCTTTCCATGGAACGAAAAATAACGCGCAAGCGCACTCATCCCGATACCGCCTATTCCGATAAAATATATTCTGTCTATTTGATTCAGACTCGCCATCAGATTGATCTCAAAATTTCTTTCGCAATTACTTCATCGGCATTTCTTACGCCGAACTTTTCGATATTCTTCATCAATTCCTCCTGCAATTTTTCGTTACCTGCCAGTTCAATAACCGTTTTCACCAGGCTTCCCCGGGCTTCTGCATCCGCGATCATCAGAGCCGCGTTTCTGTCCGTGAGCTGTCTCGCGTTCACGGTCTGATGATCTTCGGCTGCAAAAGGAAAGGGTACGAATATCACGGGCTTTTTTACTACACTTAGCTCAGCAACCGACATCGCTCCTGATCTCGACACCACTATATCCGCCGCAGCAAAAGCATATTCCATCTTTACAATAAAATCGTTTGTCCAAATATTCTTCCTTCCGGAAGAAACTTTCTTTGCCTGGTCTGCATACGGCTTGCCCGTTTGCCAGATCAGCTGAAGGTCGTTTGCCTCAAATTCTCCGATCGACGCGGCGATCGCTTCGTTGATGTTTTTTGCACCAAGACTTCCTCCTGTCACCAACACTGTTTTCTTTGACGGATCAAGTTGGAAATAATCTATTCCTTCTTCTCTTGTAGTATTTCCTTCCGCAATCACACTGCGTATCGGGTTACCAGTGATCATAATCTTATCCGCAGGAAAAAATTTATCCATTCCATCTCCCGAAACAAAAATCTTCGTCGCCTTTCTTCCCAGCAGGATATTAGATTTCCCGGCAAACGAATTCGCTTCATGAATGAACGTTGGCAATTTCTTCGATTGCGCATACCTGCAATACCGGGTAAGTTGAATAACCGCCCACACCGATCACCGCATCGGGACGAAAACCTCTGAATATCTCGCTCACCTGCACAAAACTTTTTACGATTTTGAACGGGAGTGAAACATTTTTTATCAAAGAACTTCTGTTAAACCCTGCTATATCAATTCCTATAATCCGATACCCTTCTTTTGGTATCCGCTCCATCTCCATCTTTCCCTTCGCACCAATGAACATGATGGTAAGCAGTGGATCGATCTTCATCATCGCATTAGCAATGGCCACGGCCGGAAATATATGTCCGCCCGTACCGCCGCCAGCTATGATGATTCTTTTAGGCATCGTTTTTAATTTCAGCGAGACGCTTGTTACTTTCAGCGGCTTCCTGCTCCACGTTTCTTGCTACGCTTAATATAATTCCAATCGCGAGGCAGGTAAAAAGAAATGAACTTCCTCCCATACTTACCAGCGGTAACGTTACCCCCGTAACAGGAAACAGATTTACATTCACCGCCATATTGATCAGCGCCTGTATCACGAGGGTAAAACTTAACCCCAGTGCGAGAAACGCACCAAACGCATATGGACATTTCTTGAAAATCTGTATACTCCGGTACAAAAACACGAGGTATATAAATATGATAAATACTCCGCCTACCATTCCGTATTCCTCTATGATTATCGCGTAGATAAAATCGGAATAAGGATGGGGTAAAAAGTTTCTTTGTTCGCTATTTCCTGGTCCGAGGCCGATGAAACCACCTTTGGCGATGGCAATTTTCGCCTGGTTTACCTGGTAATTTTCTTCTTTGTCGGACTGCTTAGCATCGTACACGAAATTCTGGACACGCTTTATCCATGTTGGCATCCTTCCTGCTTCCAGCACCGCCGGCAAATCTTTCGACTTTCCTTCATCAGTATCGTAATAGGCCATGGAGATAATAACAAGTATCATCACCGGTATGGCGGCGATACCTATCGTGGCACCAATGTGCTTCATGCTCACCCGACCGATAAACATCAGGATCATGCTGGTTGCACCGATAAGCAAAGCTGTTGATAGATTGGCAGGTGCTACCAGCGCACAGGTAACGATCACGGGAATAATTACCGGAACAAATCCCTTTTTGAAATCTTTAATTACGTCTTGTTTCCGGCTCAGCAATCTTCCCAAATACATGAACAATGCAAGTTTGGCAAGATCTGATGTTTGAAAAGTTAGGTTGATGATCGGAAGCCTGATCCATCTGCTTCCTTCATTCAACCGTACCCCATAAAATAGTGTCCATATTAAAAGAGGGATCGCTATTAAAAACAAAATCCTCGACCATTTTGAATACAGCGTATAATTAACCCTATGGGCAAAATATATAATGGCCACCCCAATGGTGATAAACATTACCTGCTTGAACAGGTATATTTCGGTGTTGCCTTTATTATACCTGTACGCGAGTAAGCCTGTGGAACTATATACCACGAGCAGGGATACCAGCGCAAGCAACACAACCGTTGCCCAGATCACCTTGTCACCGCTTGTGCGCTGACCGATGTTCTGGAAGTGGTTCTTTTGTATGTTGATAAAATCGTTCATGTTATAAATTCCTTACAGCTTTTTTGAATTGCTGACCGCGGTCCTCGTAATTATTAAACAGATCGAAGCTGGCGCAGGCCGGGCTCAACAGTATCACATCGCCTGGATTTGCAAAATGAAAAGCGGCCTTAACGGCTTCTTCCGCATTGCCGGTATTGACCATCAGCGGAACGTCATTCTGAAACACCTCGTGAATTTTCCGGTTGTCAAGACCCAGGCAAACAATCGCCTTCACCTTCTCTCTCACCAGTTCGCGCAGCATTTCATAATCATTCCCTTTATCAACACCACCCAATATGAGGATCGTCGGTTTACGCATGCTTTCCAAAGCGTACCATGTGCTGTTTACGTTTGTGGCCTTGCTATCGTTTATGAACTCAACCCCCCTTATGGTAGACACAAACTCCATGCGGTGCTCGAGTGATTCAAACGACTGAACCGCCTCCCGGATCTTCGATTTTCTTATTCCCACAATCTGATGCCGCAAGTCCTGCCGCCATGGTGTTATACTGGTTATGTTTTCCTTTCAGTGTAAAATCGTATATGCTCATCTGCATTTTCTCGTCGTTCGTTTTGATCGTCATTTGGTCCTTTATGATAAATGCTCCTCGGTTGGGTTCTCTGGTCATAGTGAATGGTAATAGGTTAGTTTGGATTGGATGCTCCTGTACGTATTTATTAGTCACCGGATCATCCTCGCAATAGATAAAATGGTCTTCATTGGTTTGGTTCATCGTGATCCTGAACTTGCTCCGGATATAGTTTTCGAAATTTGTAATCGTACCGGTCAAGATGGTCCTCAGTGATATTGGTCATTACAGCTATATCCGGTCTGAATTCATGAATATCGTCGAGTTGAAAACTGCTGATCTCTGCTACATACCATTCTTTCGGATCTTCTTTCACCTGCCTCGCGAACGAGTAACCTATGTTACCTACCAGCGCACAGTTCAGTTCAGCTGTTTTGAAAATGTGATAGATGAGCGAAGTAGTAGTTGTTTTACCGTTACTTCCTGTTATCCCCACAATCTTGCTATCGCCTTTATACCTGTACGCCAGTTCTATTTCGCTGATCACTCTTATTCCTTTCGACCGTATCTTCTTTACGATCGCCGCCTTTTCCGGTATTCCCGGGCTCTTCATTACTTCGTCGGCATTCAGGATCAGCTCTTCAGTATGCTGTTTTTCTTCGTACCGGATGTTGTTCTGTTCAAGGTCCTTTTTGTAATTGTCTTTGATAGGTGAGCCATCTGAAACAAAAACTTCATATCCGTGATGTTGCCCCAGCAAAGCCGCGCCCACACCACTTTCACCCGCTCCAAGAATTACAAGACGTTTGCTCATTTGATCCGATTCATTTTCGGTTTCCGGATTGAGGGGGTTCTTCAGTAGTTTGGATTTAGCTCTTCAATACGCTCTCGGGTAGTTCTTAGAATACGGTTAACAGAACCATGGGTTTTTCAGCAAAGCATTTCATACGTTACCTGATCTTCAACGTCACGATAGAAAACACAACACATAATATCGTTACGATCCAGAATCTCGTTACAATCTTACTTTCATGATAACCGAGCTTCTGGTAATGGTGATGAAGCGGACTCATTAGAAAGATTCTTCTTCCCTCACCATATTTTTTCTTCGTGTATTTGAAATACGTTACCTGAATCATCACGCTCAGATTTTCTACCAGGAATACTCCGCAGAAAATCGGTATCAACAACTCCTTTCTTACGATGATGGCCAGCGCCGCAATAATTCCACCCAGTGTTAAACTACCGGTGTCGCCCATAAACACCTGTGCGGGATACGCGTTGTACCATAAAAAGCCAACGCATGCACCGATCATGGCTCCAATGAATATCGACAGCTCGCCAAGGTTCGGGATGTACATGATGTTGAGATATTCGGCAAACCGAAGGTTGCCGCTCGCATACGCGAATATTCCCAAACATGCACCGATAATGGCACTCGTTCCTGTAGCAAGCCCGTCGAGACCGTCAGTAATATTTGCTCCGTTTGATACTGCAGTGATAATGAATATCACCACCACTATATATAATATCCATGTAAAATCCCTCAAAGCAGGAGGCAGCAACTTCGAATAGTTGAACTCGTGCCCCTTCACAAATGGAATTGTTGTGACAGGCTTGTCAGGAATTACATATAATTTTTCTTTTTGATCCAGTTCGCGCTTGATGACCTTGATACTGTCGTTTCGTTCTCCTGTATATTCTCTCCACACCTGCACATTGTCATTAAATATTAGAGTAGTAGCTACCAGTATTCCAAGTACCACCTGGCCCAACACCTTGAACCATCCCGCCAAACCATCTTTGTCACCTTTTTTATAAGCGATGCCCTGCTTCTTCGCAATCTGTTTCGCTCTCAGTTTCAGATAATCGTCAATAAAACCGATCAAACCGAGCCAGAGAGTACTGAATATCATCAGGCGGATGTATGCTTTGTTCAGATCCGCCAGCAGCAACGTAGGTATCAGGATGGCAAGGATAATGATGAGGCCGCCCATTGTTGGCGTACCCTTTTTTTGTTGCTCGCCTGCAAGGCCAAGATCCCGAACACTTTCACCAACCTGTTTCCGCTGCAGATAAGCAATCAGTTTTTTACCAAACAATGCTGATATCACAAGAGAAAGGATCACAGCCAGCAACACCCTCGATGTGATGAACTGGATGAATGAGCTGCCAGGGAACTTTATTCCCTCTTCGCGAAACCATTCAAACAAGTGATATAACATTCAATTTTATTTTCCGAGTAACTCAAACATTTCCATTAACACCTGCTTATCATCAAAAGGATGTTTTACGCCTTTTATGTCCTGGTACTTTTCGTGGCCTTTTCCCGCAATCAGCACTATATCTTCGGTCTTTGCAATGCTTACGGCAGTTTTGATCGCCTCCCTCCTGTCCGCAATCGAAATATATTTTCTTCTTGCTGCAGTACTCAGGCCGGCCTCCATGTCTTTCAATATTTCCTGTGGATCCTCACTGCGGGGGTTATCCGAAGTAAATATTGCCTTTGTGCTATACTCACAGGCCGACTCAGCCATTATTGGTCTCTTTGTTTTATCCCTGTCGCCCCCGCATCCTACAACGGTTATCACCTGTTCGTGTCCCTTTCTCAGTTTCTGTATGGTGAGCAACACATTGATCAGCGCATCGGGCGTGTGGGCGTAGTCGATGATGCCAATAACTTTTTCATTTTTTGAGACGTAATAATCAAATCTTCCTTCTGCCCCGGTCATCGCACTCAAATGAAGAAGTATTTCACTTTTTTCTTCGCCTAAACAAACCGCCGCACCGTACACCGCGAGAAGATTATAGGCATTAAACTCTCCGATCAATCGAAAATGAACCTCCTGGTCATTAACCGTCATCACCAATCCTGTCAAACCGTTTTCAAGAATTTTACCCTTGAAATCCGCCATCGTTTTCAGGCTATAATAATATTTGGATGCATTTGTATTTTGCAGCATCACTGTTCCACGCTTATCATCTGCATTTGATATAGCAAATGCCGACGATGGCAGCGAATCGAAAAATGACTTCTTTACCCTGATATACTCTTCAAACGTTTTATGATAATCAAGGTGATCATGAGTGATGTTGCTGAAGAGGCCCCCGGTAAATTGCAATCCAGTTATTCTGTGTTGATGAACCGCATGCGAACTTGTTTCCATGAAAACATGCGAGCACCCTTCATCAACCATTTGCCTCAGCAACGCATTGAGACTGATAGCATCAGGCGTTGTATGCGTGGCTGGAAGTATATTGTTGCCAATGTGATTTTCCACTGTGCTCAACAGCCCGCAACTGTATCCAAGCTTTGAGAAGAGCTTAAAGAGAAGTGTGGCAATAGTTGTTTTGCCGTTTGTACCTGTTACACCAACCAGCTTTAGTTTTTCGGATGGCTGTCCGAAATAATTATGCGCCATATAACCGGCAGCTTCCGCACTATGTTTCCACCTGGACATACGTAACGCCTTCTTTCCGCGTACCGGGCATCTTTTCGCAGATCACTGCTTTCGCCCCTTTTCCTACCGCTGTGTCAATGAACTGGTGGCCATCTGCGGACGAACCCTTTATCGCAATGAATGCAGAACCTTCTGTTATCTTTCTTGAATCTATCTGCAGGTCCTTCACATCAACAGCTGTGGAGCCGTCGACCGAGCGGATCTTTACTTTAAAGAGTATGTCCTGCAGTAATGCCATTCACCAATTAGTTTAATTCTACCACCACAATCTGACCTTTCGATATCGGCGTGCCCGCATTAACGGACTGCGCAACCACTTTTCCTTTTCCTTTCGCCAGCACTTTCACATTCCTGTTTTCAAGAACAAAAAGCGCATCTTTCAACCCCATGCCTTTTACGTCGGGCATATTGTTCGATATCTCCTTCGATTTCATTACATGCTCGCCTTTTTTGCCAGCGATAACATTATACTCAGCTTTCCCTGATGAATCACTGTATTCATTACCAAGCTCTTTCAGCACTTTCTTTATGTCGGTGCCAAAACCAGCATAAGAATAATTTGAACTGTCAGGAATATTTTTCACCGGTTCGCGCATGCGCTCCTCGTCGGATAACATCGCATACAACCTGTCTGACACTTCTTTAAAGACCGGTCCCGCAACAGCACCTCCGTAATATTTTTTTGCGAATGGTTTGTTCTTTATTACTACAATCATCGAATACTTTGGATTCGATGCAGGAAAATACCCTGCGAATGATGATTGATAGATATGATCGCTATAACCTTTCTTTCCATTTGCTACCAATGCAGTTCCCGTTTTGCCTGCTACATGGTACGGCGAATTTTTAAACAGCGCGAAGCCTGTTCCACCTTGTTCATGACATACCGAGAACAAACTTTCCTGCAATTGTTTAAGTGTCGATTCGCTGCAGATCGCCTCCTCTACTATCTCAGGTTGAAATGTTCTCGCTGCAATTCCCGCCTGCGAAACCTGGTTAACCAGGTAAGGCTTCATCATTTTTCCATTGTTCGCTACAGCGTTGTAGAGCATCAGCGTTTGCAGCGGACTTACAAGCACCTCATAACCGAAGCTCATCCATGGCAACGATGTTGCGCTCCATGTTTTTGACTTGGGAGACTTCACAATAGGTTGCGTTTCGCCGAGCAGGTCAATCCCTGACGATACATTGAAGCGAAGTTTTTTCAGATGATTGATATACTTCGATGGATCGCGTGAGTAGTTGGCCCAGACCATTTTAGCCATACCCACGTTTGAACTGTATTGAAAAGCTTGTTTTAGTGTAACGTCGGTTTTATTATGGCGCTCACTGTCGTATACTGTTCTGCGCGCCACCTGCCATACACCGTTTTCGAGATTCACATGATTGTCGAGTGTGGCGTATTTGTCTTCCAGCAAAGCAAGCATCGATGCGAGCTTAAAGGTTGAACCGGGTTCTGACGCCCTGATGGCGTAATTAAGATCTTCCCAGTATGTACCATCTTCGCGTCTTCCCAGGTTTGCTATTGCCTTAATTTTTCCTGTCTTCACTTCCATTACGATCGCTGTTCCGTTAGTACACTCATTTTCTTCCATCATCTTCAGCAATGCGCTTTCGGTGATGTCCTGGATGTTTACATCAAGCGTGGTAACGATGTCTTTGCCTTGTTCCGGTTCAATCACGTAACCTTCAACAGGCACATACACGCCGCCGGCAATGTAACGGACGAGCTTTTTTCCGCTCTCACCTTTGAGGACGGTGTCGTAAGTGTTTTCGAGACCTACATTCAGATTTTTGATCTTTCCATCGCTGTCTATGAATTCTCTTGAAAGGCCGATGGTGCGGTTTGCAAGGAGACCATAAGGGTTAAGTCTCTTGGTTTTTACTTCGGCGATGAAGCCGCTTTTGTTTTTGCCCTGGCGTACCAGTGGAAACTTTCTAAGCACTTTGTATTGCTCGAAAGTGATGTTCTTTTTAAGCAGGTAGTATCGGTTACGGGCCGCGTATTGGCGTTGCAGCTCTCTTTTGTATTCGGATTTGCTTTTATCGCGGAAAAACCCCGCGAGACTTAGCGAAAGCGAATCGATATTCTGAATGAAACGTTTTCCTTCTTTTTCTCTCAAACCGTCGGCACCGAAATCAACGTATATGTCGAAGTAAGGAATCGAAGTGCTGAGCATATTACCATCCTCACTATAGATGGTTCCCCTGTCTGCATCAATTTCAATGAACTTTTGTTGCTGCTGACGTGCCTGTGTTTTCCAATAATTTCCCTGAACCTGCTGAATGTAGATTACGCGACCGAGGATGAGGAGGCTGAAGGCTACTATGCACACAAAGCACAGGGACACTCTCCATAATATATCGCGTTTTATTTCCAAGTCGCGTTTTAAGTTAAATCATTCACGATCTGATGTGCTATCCACCAAAACCACTGGTGGTGTGGTTAGTTCCTTTAAACCCAGAGGCTCCACTGCTTTTAACAGTTCACTCTGTTTACTACGAAACATTACTTCGCTCTTAAGCGTTTTGAATTCGTAGTTCAATTCTTCGAGTTCCTTGCTTACCGTGTTTATGTTCCTGACTGTTTTGTCTGCGTAGTGTCCGTTGTATATGTAAACCACTGCGAGGAAGGAAAGAAATAAAAAGAAGGGAAAGTTTTTCAGGATCCACTGATAGTTCAGCAGCCTTTTCCATTCTGATTTTGATTCTTTCGTTTTTACTTCCTCCATGTATGTTGTACTCTTAGTCTTAGTCTTTCTTGTTCTCCTCTTCTCTCTTCTCTGCTACTCTCAGCTTCGCGCTCCTCGATCTGGGGTTTCTTCCCGTTTCCTCATCGCCTGGCACTATCGGTTTCTTCGTAATCACTTTCAGTAATGATTTATTCGAAGTGCCGTACAAATCATACTCGTCTCTTTCTTCGAAACTTCCATCCCTGAAAAACTGTTTCACCAACCGGTCTTCTATTGAATGAAAAGTGATGACTGCTATTCGCCCTCCCGGCTTTAATACCGCTGGCGCCTGTTCAAGCATTTCCTTTCAATGCACCCATCTCATCGTTCACCTCTATGCGCAATGCCTGGAATACCTGCGCGAAATATTTGTTCGGATTACCTTTTACAATGTCGTGAACTGCATGCTTGAAGTCGCTTACAGTTTTGAATGGTGTTGTCTTCCGGGATTCTACTATGGTGCGTGCGAGCGTTTTTGCATTCGTCACTTCACCATACTGCTCGAAAAGTTTGTGGAGTCGTTGTTCAGCATACTCAGTCAAAATTGTTTTTGCTGTTGTATCCTGGCGCCTGTCCATTCGCATATCGAGTTCCGACTCATCCGAGCGGATCGAGAATCCGCGTTCACCTTCATCAAACTGATGGCTGCTAACTCCGAGATCGGCAAGAATGCCATCTGCCGGTGATAGTTTATGAAGCTTCAGAAAGCGCTGCAGGTGGCGGAAGTTGTGTGGAACAAAAATGATCCTTTCATCTTCCGGCAAATTTTTCCGTGCGTCGGCATCCTGATCGAATGCCACTAACCTGCCCTGTGCGCTTAGTCTCCTGAGAATTTCCTTTGAATGTCCTCCTCCGCCAAATGTGCAGTCAATGTAAACGCCATCCTCTTTGATTGTTAGTGCATCAACCGCTTCGTTCAGCAGCACCGGCACATGATAACCAGGATGATCGTCCTTTTTCATTTACTCACTCATTGTGGCAAGCCGTTAGGGAGCACCTCCTTAGCCAGCTGACTAAAGGCGGTGGTTGTCATCGTCTCAAAGAACTCTTTGTACTTACGGCTGTCCCAGATTTCGATCTTCTGAACAGATCCCACGATCACAATGTCGCGCTCGATGCTCGCATGTTCTCGCAGGTTGGGTGGAATCAACAAACGGCCGGCACTATCCAACTCTAACTCAGTGGCGCCATTGAAAAAATATCTTCTGAATTCGCGTACCTTCGGATCAAAGTCATTCAGTTTGCTTATTCCCTCAAATATTGGCTGCCAGTTTTTTACAGGATATAAGGAGAGGCATTTTTCAAAACCTCGGTTTATGACAAATTCCCCCGGAGTATCCTCTGGCAATTTTTTCTTGATGGCTGCAGGCAGCAGAAAGCGACCCTTGGCATCAACTGTGGCTTCGTATTCACCGAGAAAACCAATCATTTATAGCCAGATTTGACCCGAAATTTTCATAAACTGACACAAAATAACATTTTTCTCCACCAAAGTGGTTGAAATGGTTTTATTTAATTTTTCCACACCACTCTTTTTCATCGAAAGCCAATACCACATTGGTTTTCAGGGCACACCGCAAGGCGTGAATCGATAAAAAATGTGAATTACATGTGCATTGATGTGGATACCGTGTGATTAACTACCAAATGAACGACCCAAAGCACCTTTCAATAGCGGATTTTGACTACCCGTTGCCCGAATCGCGCATCGCCCCCTTTCCCACTCAAAACAGGGACGATTCAAAGCTCCTGATCTGGAAAAATGAACAAATCTCCGAAGACACCTTCCGGAATATTCCCACTTTTCTCCCTACAGGCGCCCTAATGGTACTGAATAACACCCGGGTAGTGGAGGCACGTATAATTTTTCATAAAACAACTGGCGCCAGGATCGAAGTGTTTTGTCTTGAGCCCTCCGGGCTTTATCCTGATATCACTATCGCCCTCGCCCAGGAGAAATCGGTTGTGTGGAAGTGTATGGTGGGACGTGCGTCCTCATGGCAGCATCAAAACACTCTCGAAAAAGATCTCGGCAATGGAATTACGCTTTATGCGAAAATTCTTTCCAAACACAGCGACCATTTTTTGATACAACTGTCATGGTTACCCGAAAATCATGCCCTTCTCCGAAATTCTTCATCTCGCCGGCTCAACTCCTTTGCCACCATACATAAAAAGATTACCGGACGAATCTGACCTCGAGCGTTATCAAACGGTATACGCACATCATGCTGGTTCCGTTGCGGCACCTACTGCAGGTTTACATTTTACCCCGGAAGTGTTGCAAAAATTGTCAGATTCCTCGATAGAAACCGCTCACGTGATACTGCATGTAGGTGCAGGAACCTTTAAACCCGTGAAAAGTGAGCATATGGCCGGGCATGAAATGCATGCCGAGCATATTGATGTGCACGCATCGCTGTTGAAAAAGATTTTAAATAAAGGAAATGCACCATTGATCGCAGTGGGCACAACGTCCACGAGAACATTAGAAAGTCTTTATTGGATTGGATTGAAGATCAAAAACAATCCCGCGTTAAAAGAAGAGGACCTGCGAATTGATCAATGGGAACCGTATGACTCTCCTGGCGAAATCTCCACCGAAGATTCGCTTCACGCCATTTTAGACTGGCTCGAAAAAAATAAAAAAGATTCGCTTGTAACAAAGACGAGCCTGATGATTGCACCGTCTTATAAATTCAGATTGGTCGACATACTGATCACCAACTTTCATCAACCACGCTCTACACTACTATTGCTGGTAGCAGCTTTTATCGGAGAAGATTGGAAACGCGCATATACTTATGCGTTAGATAACGATTTTCGCTTTTTGAGCTATGGAGATAGTTGCCTCTTATTTAAGAAATAGAAACAGCGGGGCTCTGTTCAGAAATTGTTTTATCCTTCATATAAGGAATCTCCAAGGTAAAAGACGATCCCCTACCAGGCGAGCTATCAACCTTTATCCTCCCGTCATGCGCATCGATAATCGTTTTGACATAGCTGAGGCCCAGACCAAATCCTTTTACATTATGCAGGTTTCCCGTATGAGCGCGGTAAAATTTTTCGAAGATCCTCCGCACTGTTTCCTTGCTCATTCCAATACCATTATCCTCAAATCTCAACACAAGATTTTTCCCGTAATTCATGCTCGAAATCTTCAGCACCAGCTTGTCCTTCGAATACTTCACAGCATTGTCAACGAGGTTCGAAATCAGATTGCGGAAATGCACAACATCGCCGTTGATCAAATCCAGATCAGCAGCAAGATCAAGCTCAATTCGTCCTTCCTTATCCTGCAATTGCAAAGTATAATTCGATATTACATCTTTGATTAATTCATGCACATGCACAGGTGTCTTGCTCAATTGCACTTCCTGGCGATCCATCAGCGCTGCCTGCAAAATAGTTTCAACATGCTTGTTCATCCGCTTGTTCTCTTCCTTGATAATACCACTGAAATACTCCATCCTCGTCCGGTCTTCTATCACCTTATTATTTCTCAACGCGTCTACCGCAAGCGATATCGTTGCCAGCGGAGTTTTAAACTCGTGGGTCATGTTATTGATGAAATCATTCTTAATCTCACTAAGCTTTTTCTGCCTGATCAGCGCATGAACGGTTATATAAAAAGCACTGATGATCACAAGCGTGAAAAAAACGGATCCAATGATCATCCACTTCATTTGCTTAAAAACGATCGACTTAAAATTGGGAACGATTAAAATCATCTGCTGCACCGGAACCAGGTTTTCGAGATCGCTTCCTGGCGGCGGCTGCAACATATACTGCCATGTAAAATTATTTACAGAGTCCTCCAACTCCTCGGTAAAACGCTGTGACCGCAGTTGGAATTCATAATTGAATAATCCATCGTCAACAAGTACCGCAAACTCAAAAGGTAAGTTTTTGAGGCCCTGGTTAACAAACGATTTTCGAAGTTTATTCTGAAGTTCGGACGCAGTAAATTTTTGGGCAATTGTAGCAGGCCGCATTAATTCCCTCTGCAGCTGGTCGGAAGGAAAGGTGAATTGCCCGGGCTTAAGCCTGAAATTTTTGAGGGAAGGAAGCGTGCTTTTCTGTTCCATCAACTCCGTTCCTACGTCATCCAGTGCCCGGTTGATCTTGTAACGCATTTCCTCGTGCTTATTCACCAACATCGTGTCGAGCCAGTTGTACTGAACGTATATCGTTCCGGCAAGTGAAACACTGATGAGAATAATTATAACGGGAAATATTTTCTTCACTTGGCAAATTTAAAGAAACAGTTGGCAGTTCACACATCGCCACCTCTGATACCCCTATAGTTGGCAGTATTTTTTGTTTATATTTTCCTAATTTACAATTATGATGAAGCCTGCACCTGGTACCTTGCTCATCGCGGAGCCCTTTTTAAAGGACCCGAACTTCAGCCGGACGGTCGTTTTCATATGTGACCATCACGAACAGGGCAGTTTTGGCTTCGTACTAAACAGGTCATATGGCCATACCCTCGACGAACTTATGAACGACATGGGCGACATGAAAATACCTGTTTTTTACGGTGGACCGGTACAAATGGACACAATACATTTTCTGCATCAATATCCCGAAGAAATAGCCGGCAGCTACGAAATAATGAACGGCATTTACTGGGGAGGGGATTTTGAACTGGCAATCGATCTTTTGCGGAAGGGCCAAATCGACCTTGCACGAATCCGCTTTTTTATCGGCTACTCAGGCTGGTCGGAAGGGCAACTATCCGAGGAACTCAGTCAAAAGTCGTGGCTAACGCTCGAGGCTAACCGAAAACTCGTATTCTTCAAAGATGTAGACGAATTATGGAAAGAAGCTGTGAAAAGCCTGGGTGGCGACTACAGTATGATGGTAAACTTTCCAACCGATCCTCAACTAAACTAAAAACCCCCGGCATTGAACTGCCGGAGGTTCCAACTAACAGATTTTCGTGGATAATTGGACCATTGAATTTCTTAGCGCTTAAATTGTATTAAGCCTCAACGGGACTTGCGCCTTCAACGAGTACGGTAACGTTATTGTTCAGCACCTCTACAAAACCTCCCTGGATATCAAAATAGCTCACCTGGTTGTTTCTGTCCTTCAACACCTTTAATCTTCCTGCTTTCAAAGCACTTACCAGCGGCGCATGCTTTTCCAGAACTTCGAACAGGCCGGTTGTGCCGGGAAGTTGTACGCCATATACGTTGCCGCTGTATAGCTTTTTCTCAGGAGTTAATATTTCTAAATTCATTTAATTCAAATAAAGATTTACTACCCTTGCGCCTGCGCAAGCAATTTCTTTCCTTTCTCAATTGCATCATCAATCGTACCAACAAGGTTGAACGCGGCTTCAGGATATTCATCCACCTCACCGTTCATGATCATGTTGAAACCTCTGATCGTTTCTTCGATCGGTACAAGCACACCCTTCAAACCAGTAAACTGTTCAGCAACGTGGAACGGCTGCGAAAGGAAGCGCTGCACTTTACGTGCTCGCGCAACTGTTTGCTTGTCTTCGTCGCTAAGTTCATCCAGACCAAGGATCGCAATGATATCCTGCAGTTCCTTGTAGCGCTGAAGAATAAGTTTAACGTTGTTGGCGCATGTATAATGTGCGTCACCAACTATCAACGGAGTAAGAATTCTCGAAGTAGAATCCAACGGATCCACCGCAGGATAGATACCAAGATCGGCAATCTTACGGCTCAATACCGTTGTCGCATCAAGGTGAGCGAACGTTGTGGCCGGTGCCGGATCGGTAAGGTCATCCGCAGGTACATAAACCGCCTGTACGGATGTAATAGAACCATTTTTTGTAGAAGTGATTCTTTCCTGCATCACACCCATTTCTGTAGCAAGGGTTGGCTGATATCCCACCGCAGAAGGCATACGTCCGAGAAGTGCCGACACTTCAGAACCAGCCTGCGTAAAACGGAAGATATTATCAACGAAGAAAAGGATATCACGACCCTGTCCCTGTCCATCACCATCACGGTAATATTCAGCGATGGTAAGACCGCTCAACGCAACACGCGCACGCGCTCCGGGCGGTTCGTTCATCTGTCCGAATACGAATGTTGCTTTCGACTCTTTCAGTTCCTCGAGATTAACCTTACTAAGGTCCCATCCTCCGTTTTCCATGCTGTGCTTGAATTCGTCGCCGTATTTCATGATACCGGCTTCGATCATTTCACGCATCAGGTCATTTCCTTCACGTGTTCTTTCGCCCACGCCTGCAAATACCGATACACCACTATATGCTTTCGCGATATTATTGATAAGTTCCTGGATCAATACTGTTTTACCTACACCCGCACCACCGAACAAACCGATCTTACCACCTTTTGCGTATGGCTCGATAAGGTCGATTACTTTGATACCTGTGAAAAGAATTTCTGCAGAAGTACTAAGATTCTCAAATGCCGGCGGCTTACTGTGAATAGGACGGCCATTCACTTTAGACACTGGAGGAAGACCATCGATAGGATCGCCTGTAACGTTGAACAGACGTCCTTTGATTGCATCACCTACAGGCATCGCGATAGCGGCCCCGGTATCCGTTACTTCCATTCCGCGCACAAGACCTTCAGTTCCGTCCATCGCAATACAGCGTACACTGTCTTCACCAAGGTGCTGCTGTGCTTCAAGCACGAGTACTTCACCTGTTTGTCTTTTCAGCTCGAGAGCATTATAAATTTCCGGAAGTTTACCATTGAATTGCACGTCCACAACCGCCCCGATAATCTGCTTGATCTTACCAACGTTTGGCATAATGAGAATTTGTTTTCTGAAGTTCGATAAATGCCTGAAATTGAATTAATTCAATATAAACAAGGCTTTTTATTTCGGGGGCAAAGGTAAGGCACGAGCCGTGAATCCTGAACAATTCAGCAAAAAAATTACCGCTACATTTGTTTAAAACCTTTCATGCAGTTAACGGAGGTTACGGATGATCGCCTGGCGAGGCGGTTTTTACTTGTGAACGTAACAATTAATGGAAAAGATCCTAACTATATACGCCCGCTCGATAAAGACATCAACCTTGTGTTCGACCGCGACTAAAAACAAGGCTCTCCGGCACGCAGAAATCACACGGTGGATTCTTGAAGATGCAGACGGACAGGCGATTGGACGCATTGCCGCTTTTGTAAATAAGAAATACAAAAATAAGGGTGATGATCTGCCTGTTGGTGGCATCGGTTTTTTTGATTGCATCAACAACCAGGAAGCGGCCGATATGCTTTTTGATGTGGCCAAACACTGGCTGCTTCAACGCGGAATGCAGGCTATGGACGGACCCATCAATTGCGGCGAACGCGACCGCTGGTGGGGACTGCTTGTAGAAGGCTTCGCTCCGCCGCCTTATTGCGTGAATTATAACCAGCCTTATTATAAAGATCTGTTTGAAACTTACGGCTTCCGGAACTTTTACAACCAGCTCTGCTTTTCGCTGCGCGTGATGGACAAACTGAGCGAAAAGTTTTATGAACGCCACGCAGCTATCTCCAAAAATCCTGATATCACGGCGCGCCACCTCGTAAAAAGCGCAGCTCGAGAAGTTCGCTGACCGATTTTGCAACCGTATATAATGCGGCCTGGGCGGGTCATGGTGGTTTGAAAGAATTGAAGAAAGAAGTGGTGATGAAAACTTTCAAACAAATGAAGCCGGTGATGGACGAAAAGGTGATATGGTATGTGTACGATAAAGATGAGCCGATAGCGATCTGGGTAAACCTGCCCGATCTGAACCAGTGGTTCAAATACCTGAACGGAAAATTCAACCTGCTGGCAAAACTTAAATTTCTTTGGGTAAAGAAAACGAAACCATGCCGGAAATTTACGGGGCTCGTGTTTGGAATTGTTCCGAAATGGCAGGGAAAGGGAATTGATTCGTTTATGATTATTGAAGGCGCAAAAGTGATCCAGGGCGAAAATTTATATGACGATTATGAGATGCAATGGATCGGAGAATTTAATCCGAAGATGGTGAATATTGCGCTGTCGCTTGGCACTTACAGGAGCAGAACGCTGGTTACTTACAGGTATTTGTTTGATAGAACGAAAGAGTTTAAAGAACATCCAAGTTTTTAGCGAATCGCTATCTTCGCCAGCATGGACAAGTTCATTGTTTCGGCCAGGAAATACCGTCCGCAAACGTTCGATACGGTAGTGGGTCAGAGCCATATCACAACAACCTTAAAGAATGCTATAAAGAATGCCCAGCTCGCGCATGCATTTCTTTTTTGCGGTCCGCGTGGGGTGGGTAAAACAACGTGCGCAAGAATCCTCGCGAAAACCATCAACTGCGAAAATCAACAGGCCGACGGCGAAGCCTGCAACGAATGCCGTTCGTGTGTTTCTTTTAATGAAGGCATATCTCTGAATATTCATGAGCTTGATGCTGCCAGCAACAACTCCGTCGACGATATTCGAAGCCTTGTAGACCAGGTGCGGTTTGCGCCGCAGGCAGGAAAATACAAGGTGTATATTATAGATGAGGTACACATGCTAAGTTCCTCGGCATTCAACGCATTTCTTAAAACGCTTGAAGAGCCGCCACCATACGCGATATTCATTCTCGCCACTACAGAAAAACATAAGATTCTACCCACTATCCTCAGCCGTTGCCAGATCTTCGATTTTAAGCGAATCACGATCAACGACACCGTTGAACATCTTGCAGGAAATCACCAAAAAAGAAAAGATAAAGGCCGACAAACCTGCGCTGCAGGTTATTGCACAAAAGAGCGAAGGTTGCATGCGCGATGCATTGAGCATGCTCGATAAAATTGTAAGCTTCACCAATGGCGAAGTAAATTATCAGCACACACTTGAGCACCTGAATATCCTTGATGCCGACTATTATTTCAAACTCATGGACTGCATGCTATCGCAGGATCTCGCAGGAGCGATGTTGTTGTTCGATGATATTATGCGCAAAGGTTTTGATGAAGAACTGGTGCTGGGTGGCATGTCGGAATTTATCAGGAATGTGCTTGTAGCGAAGGATGAAAGAATTGCAGGTGTTGCTGGATGTTGTAGAAAACTTCAGAGAGAAATATATTTCTACGGCGAAAAGAACAGATGCCGGATTTTTGGTAAGCGCGCTGAATATTCTCAACGAAACAGAGATCAACTATAAAACGGCAAGAAACAAGCGGCTGCATGTTGAGCTTGCTTTAATAAGGCTCACCTACCTGCTGCAGGCGCTCGAATTATCAGCCTGCACCGGAAGGTGTGAGTAAAAAAAAACGGGCTGAAGTAGCGAGTCCTGTTGCATTTAGAAATATCCCGGTCATAAAAAGTGCGGCTCGGCCCGCCGAGAAAAAAGAAGAACAGCCGAAGCTTGTCATTGAGAAGCCGTTGCACCGAAAACGATCGCACCTCCATCACCCGTCATATCAGAACCACCTGCACCAGAAAGGAGGCCCGTTGCAGAAGCCGCGCCCGTTACACCTCCGGTAAGTATAAAATCGACTCAGCTCGATAAGATCAGGAAGACAAATTGCAGAGAGAAACAATTCGGCCGACATCCAACAACCGATTCCTTTAAGCCAGGACAAATTGCAGGAGTCGTGGAACGATTACACGAACATTCTCAGGGAAAATAAGAATCCCGCTGTTCAAAGTTTTACACTCGCAATCTTAAACATTCTGAGCGACGTCTCGTTCGAGGTGATCACGAACAACAATCTTGAACAGAAATTCATAGAGCAGGAAAAAAGGCAGTTATCGGAACATCTGCAGAAAGCATTTGCAAACCGCGTGGTGAATTTTACGGTGAAAGTAACCGACACCCCGGTAGAGGCAGTGGCAGCCGAAAAAACGCTTTCGAAGAAAGATCAGTTTATTATGATGGCTGAGGAGTATCCATTGATCAAAGAACTGAAGGACAAGCTGAAGCTTGATCTCGACTACTAAAACTGGCAGTGATTTGATGGGTCAATGTTTCCGTCATTTTAACTAATTTCACCCCTCAATTGAATATCTTATATGGCTGAAGTGATATTAATGCCCCGCCTGAGTGATACGATGACCGAAGGCGTAATTGCGGAATGGCATAAAAAAGTGGGAGACGCCGTGAAAAAGGGCGACCTGCTTGCCGAAGTGGAAACCGATAAGGCTACCATGGAACTTGAAAGTTATAAAGACGGAACGTTACTTACATATAGGAACTGATAAAGGCGGAAAACTCCAGGTAAATGACCTCCTTGCTATCATTGGTAACAAGGGCGAAGACATTGCAGGCTTGTTGAAAGACGGCGGTGGAGCTGCTGCGAACGCCGCGCCACCAAAGGCTGAAGAACCAAAAGCCGAAGCGAAAAAAGAAGATGCCAAACCTGCTCCTGCGCCACCATCAGGCCCCTCTCTCGATATTTCGAAAATGGAAGAGGTAATACTCATGCCACGTCTTAGTGATACGATGACAGAAGGTGTGATTGCATCCTGGCATAAAAAAGTTGGTGATGCAGTGAAGAAAGGTGATGTACTTGCCGACATCGAAACCGATAAGGCAACGATGGAACTCGAAAGCTACAAAGAAGGAAAACTTTTATATGTAGGGGCAAAAGAAGGCGACAAGATTGCGGTAAATGAACTTGCTCGCAATTATTGGCGGAGATAAAGTAGAAGTAGATAAAATTGTAGCCTCTGCTAAAGGCGG
The DNA here is from genome assembly GCA_963782225.1 of uncultured Chitinophagaceae bacterium. Classification (GTDB taxonomy): domain Bacteria; phylum Bacteroidota; class Bacteroidia; order Chitinophagales; family Chitinophagaceae; genus Flavitalea. The sequence continues at coordinate 1,860,467 of CAWAIQ010000004.1, read as the reverse complement.
TGGCGCAGCGGCGCCGTCTTCAAATGGTAAGTCAGCGGATAAAGAAGTGACGGCACCAGCAGAATCTAACGCAGAACAGCTTGCGGTAGAAGGCCGCTCGAAAGAAGCAGTAGCAACAGTTGAGCACTCACGAGAGCTCCAAAAGAAGGCAACGAACGAGTAAAAGCTTCTCCTCTTGCAAAAAGATTGGCCCAGGAAAAAGGAATTGACATTGCACAGGTTCAGGGCAGTGGCGATAACGGAAGGATTACAAAGAAAGATATAGACACCTTTGTTCCATCGAAAAAAGATTCTGCACCTAAGCAGGCCGCACCGGCATATCAACCAGCGAAATCACCTGCAGGTGAAGTGAGCTTCGAAGAAGTTCCCGTTTCGCAAATGCGTAAGGTTATTGCAAAACGTCTTGCAGAAAGTAAATTCAGTGCACCACATTTCTATGTAACTATCCTGATAGACATGGACAATGCGGTAGCCAGCAGAACAAGGCTAAACGAAATTTCACCTGTTAAGATATCGTTCAACGACCTCGTGCTTAAAGCATGTGCAATGGCATTGAAGCAGCATCCGAAAGTAAACAGCAGTTGGTTGGGAGAAAAAATTCGTTACAATCATCATGTGAACATCGGGGTAGCTGTTGCGGTAGAAGAAGGATTACTTGTTCCTGTTGTTCGTTTCGCGGATACAAAATCGCTATCGCAGATAGGTGCAGAAGTAAAAGACTTCGCTAAAAAAGCAAAAGAGAAAAAGCTTCAACCGGCAGACTGGGAAGGAAATACGTTTACAATTTCTAACCTCGGAATGTTTGGTATAGATGAATTTACCGCTATCATCAATCCACCGGATGCTTGTATACTTGCTGTAGGCGCCATTCAACAGGTACCTGTAGTGAAGAACGGGGCAGTTGTTCCAGGGAATGTAATGAAAGTTACCTTAAGCTGCGACCACCGGGTGGTTGACGGCGCATCGGGTGCCGCATTCCTTCAAACTTTACAGGGATTACTGCAGGAGCCGTTGCGAATGTTAGTGTGACGCCCAGTCTTTTGACACGACGAAAGATAAGGCCTTGCATAATTCTTCAAACTTATTCGGTTTGGTGAGAAAGTGTGCAGCACCTAACCTGCTCGTTTCTTCGATGTCTCTCTTCTCAGAAGATGTAGAGTAAATTATTACGGGGATATCTCTAAGATGTGCCTCGCGTTTCAATTCTACAAGGCATTGTTTGCCATTAAGTCGCGGCATGTTAAGATCAAGAAAGATCACGTCGGGCATTGATATCTTTCTATTCCTGAGTAAATCGAGCGCTTCTTCACAATTCGATGCCGATACGCATTCTATGGTACTATCAACCTCATTTACAGCTTCAATAAAAAGATCCTGATCATCACTATCATCATCCACAATAAAAAAGCGCCGATTTTGTTTCATCAGGTGCAATATGATTAAAAAAAAGCAATTCGTGAAAACTGCCCCATATTGACTTCTCGTATAAAAAGATTAAATTTTGAAAACAAATCACGACGTTTTGAAAATGAATTTTGTGCGCATATTCATAGTTATAATGTTTCTGTCAGCTGGGTTTTCCTGTAAGAAATTTGTTGAAGACAAGAAGGAGGAGGCAGTGATGTCTTTCATTACCAACGGATATTGGAAAGTGCAATCGCTCGAGATAGATAGTGTATCAATTACAACCGACTTTGAAGGGTATAAGTTTAAGTTTAACGATGATGAAACGGTTGACGCGATCAAACCCACTGAGACGACGCGGGGCACGTGGATAGGAAATCTCACTGACTACTCTATCACTTCGGAGTTTGCTTCAGCAGGCGATCCTCTTCAAAAGTTGAACGGTCGCTGGGTGATAAAAGACAGCGGAAATGATTACGTGAAGGCAGACCGAACCACATCAACGGGTATCGATCATCTTCATATGGTAAATATTCAGTAGAAGTGTGGTGATTGTCAGCTGTTTAGAGCGTAAAAACCGAAAACGTAAGCCCTTCGCGCATAATTTGGCCTTTAACTCGTTATAACGGCTATCTGTCACTCACATACATGTTAAAATTTAACTGACTGTAGTGATTTGGGATCGGGGAAAAGTCGTTAACAAATTGTATTATTGTAACAGGAACATTTTCCGGTACCTGTAAAAATATCGTCCGCGAATGAAGATTTTTTACATTTTGGCATTTTCACTCGTTACAGCTTCAACCGCCCTTAGCCAATCCGGCGCGTCGGTTCCTGCTACCAATAACAATCTTCCTTCTTCCAGGATCATCAAATTCTATCCCAATCCGGCTACTTCAATAATCAACTTCGACTTTCAAAACAACTACGACAAAAATTACAGCTTCCAGATTTTCAGTTTCGTAGGAAAGAAAGTGTTCGAGTTAACCACTGTTACCCCCAAAACTATTGTCAATCTCAACGAGTTTTATCGGGGCATTTACATTTTTCAGCTCCGCGACCGCAATGGAAAGGTCATAGATTCAGGCAAGTTTCAGGTTTCCAAGTAGTATCCCCGACATTTTGACCTCAAAATCTCCTTGGCAAAATTCTTGACAAGCTTACCTTTGCCGAAATTTTACATTATGGACGACAAAATGATGACAGAGGCGCAAAATGCCGACGATTTGAATGTCCAGGACCAAGTGACAACTGAAGGTCCGGCAGGTGCACAGGATGCGACTGAAGGTGCCGAAAGTGCGGTGTCGAGCCTGCAGAAGCAGGTGGACGAGCTGAAGGATAAATACCTGCGACTTAGTGCCGATTTTGATAATTTCAGAAAGAGATCAGCTAAAGAGCGTCTCGAACTTATCCAGACCGCATCTAAGGACGTGATAGCGTCCTTGCTAACCGTGCTGGATGATAGTGAGCGCGCGGAAAAGCAAATGCTCGTAACGCAGGACATTGAAGCGATCAAGGAAGGCGAAAAGCTGGTGTTTAATAAGCTTAGAGCCACCTTGCAGAGCCGCGGGTTAAAAGCCATGGAATCAGTTGGCAAAGATTTTAATCCGGAATTTCACGAGGCCATAACCGAAATTCCAGCACCCAATGAAAGCCTGAGAGGCAAAGTGATCGACGAAGTTGAGAAAGGTTATTATCTGAATGATAAAATTATACGTTTCGCCAAAGTGGTGGTAGGTAAATAAGTACAGCAAAAAACATGTCAAAAAGAGACTATTACGAGGTTTTGAATGTAACCAAGACCGCTTCTTCTGATGAGATTAAGAAAGCATACAGGAAAGTTGCAATGCAGTTTCACCCCGACAGAAATCCCGGTGATAAAGCAGCAGAAGAAAAATTTAAAGAGGCAGCGGAAGCTTACGAAGTGCTGAGCGATTCTGATAAGAAGGCGCAGTATGACCGATTTGGCCATGCAGGGATGCGTGGCAACGGTGGTGGTGGTGGCGGCCATTACCAGAACATGGATGACATCTTCAGTCAGTTCGGTGATATTTTTGGCGATAGCGGGTTTGAAAGTTTCTTCGGCGGCGGCCGGCGCTCGTCAGGCAGGAACCGGGGCGTTCGCGGTAGCAACCTTCGTGTGAAGATCAAGATGAACTTTGAAGAAATTGCCAAGGGCGTTACAAAGCAGATCAAAGTAAAAAAATATGTCTCGTGCAACGTATGTAACGGTTCGGGCGCAAAAGATAAAAACAGTTTACAAACCTGCGGAACGTGTGGAGGAAGTGGCCAGGTAAGAAAAGTAAGCAACACCTTTCTCGGCCAGATGCAAACCGTTACTACATGTCCAACATGTGGTGGCGAAGGAAGCACGATCACTCACAAATGCGGCAACTGTAAAGGCGAAGGAAGAACATACGGCGAAGAGACCGTTACCATCGACATCCCTGCAGGTGTTCAGGAAGGCATGCAGTTAAGTGTTGGTGGTCGGGGTAACGCGGGCGAGCGCGGAGGTCCTAACGGTGATCTGCTGATATTGATTGAAGAAGAGGCACACCCGGAATTGCATCGTGACGGAATTAATGTTGGCCATGAGCTGCACATCTCTTTCACTGATGCAGTATTTGGAACACAGGTAGAAGTGCCCACAATCGACGGACGCGCAAAAATTAAGATTCCACCCGGAACACAAAGCGGAAAAATATTCAGGCTCAAAGGCAAGGGATTTCCTGCAGTAAACTCATACGAAAAAGGGGACCAGCTGATTTCGGTGAACGTGTGGACACCGCAGCATCTGAGTGCAGAAGAAAAAGTTGCGTTGGAAAAAATCAGCACCTCTCCGAATTTTCAGCCCCGTCCTGAAAAATCTGATAAAAGCTTTTTCGACAAGGTGAGGGAAATGTTTACCTAAAGAAGTTTTCGCTTTTTCTTACTGTAAATTTTTTTAGCCTTCTCAACAATGGTGATGAACTCCTTTTGCACAGGATCCGTCTTGTCATAAGATTCATGTGCCGTAATGATTGTTTCATTCCATGTGATCTGTTTTGCATACGCAGATTCCTTCAGCAACGACCCAAACATTACAACAGAAGAGGCAAACCTGTAAGCAGCCGGAAGTTCTGCATAAGGAACATAGTTGTATTGAACAGCATAACCGGAGTATCTTTTAATCGAGTCGCCAGGCAATCTGTAGTTGAGTAATACCTGGCCAATGTTTTTACTGATGATTGGCTGGCTGCCCGAAAATTGCAGCGCACTGCTCAGTTTCAAAGTGGGTACTATTTCAACGACTGATAGCATCGAATGGCCCGAGCCCACCTCTCCTCCCTCAATTTCCATTATTGAATCAGATAACGCTTTGAGTTTGTTATCGAATCCTATTAAGCGATACTCTTTAACGTAGTCGTCATCGAAGTGTATGTTCAACGATGCATCATCTGCAACAGAATAAACATTCTGGGTAAATTCTTTTACGAGCACCTTCTCCGCTTCTGCTTCATTATCGAGGTAAGAAAAGTTTCCATTTCCTTTTTTAGCAAGTATCTCGAGCTTAGAATCTTTGTAGTTTCCCATTCCGACTCCAAGGCATGTTAAGTAGATTCCGCTTTCCTGGTACGAGGTGATTAATTTCTCCAGTTCCTCTTCGCTCGTTTGGCCTACATTGAAGTCGCCGTCGGTGGCGAGGATCACGCGATTGTTTCCTCCCTGGATAAATTGACTTTTCGCGAGCCTGTATGCGGATAATATTCCTGATTGTCCGGGCGTAGAGCCGCCGGGGTAGAGTTCTTCGATTGATTTTCTGATTTTGTTTTTCTCCTTCCCTGACGTCGGTGGCAGCCACACTCCTACCGTACTTCCATATACTACGATAGAGAGCGTATCCCGTTCGCGCAAATTATCAACCAACAGTTTAAAAGCCGATTTCAATAACGGCAACCGGTTGGGCAGGTCCATCGATCCCGAAATGTCTATCAAAAAAACAAGGTTGCTCGCCGGTATTTTGTCCGGATCAATTTTCTTCGCGCACGCCTGAACAAAAAGCAGCTGACTCTTAGGGTTCCATGGACAATCGCTAACATGCGAAGTGATGGAGAACGTGCTATCAGGTAACGGGTTGGTATACCCGAAGTTGAAGTAGTTCATCATCTCTTCGATGCGCACCGCGTCGGGTGGAACGCGTGTATCCATATTCAGAAAACGGCGCACATTGCTGTAAGACGCTTTATCAATGCGAACCGCAAAGCCTGTTTCCGGGTACTTTTTTGCTTCCACAAATTCGTTCTCTACAAGTGAACTATATGTTTCGCCGGATGCCGCCCAATGCGTTCTGTCTTTTAACTGCAGGTCCTTTGTGAACGACATCAACCTGTTATGCTGCATGGTGGCCGTGGTTCGGAGCACACGTAGTTGAAGCACGAGGTATTTGCTTGCGTCAACTTTGGCTTCTACAGTTTGATAGCCCGAGAGGGATACCGTAACGGAATCAAAGCGCTTCGGTATTGTAATACCAAACGAACCTTCACTTCCTGAGTGATAGAGATATCCGGACGAGTGGAGTAATATTTTAGCGTTTGCCAGTGGAATGTTGTTCTCGTCCTTCACTTCACCTCTCAGGTAAAGTTGGGCGGATGCAGTGGCAAAGTCAATCAGTAGTGATAATATTAGCAGCAGCTTATTCAACCAGTTTATAAATTTCCGGGATGTTCCTTCCCAGGCCGTCATAGTCAAGGCCATAACCTACCACAAACTTATCCGGGATGGTAAAACCCAGGTAATCGATTTGCACAGGGTGTACGGTAGCTTCAGCTTTGTGCAGCAGCGCAACAATTCGTAGTGAAGCAGGCTGCTGATGATAAAGCTGCGGAAGAAACTCCCTCAGGGTATTGCCTGTATCAACAATATCCTCCACGATAACAACGTCCCTTCCATGAATATCATGATCAAGTCCGATAGCGGTCACCACATGTCCGGTAGACCTCGAGCCTTTATAGGATGCCAGTTTAATGAAGCAAATCTCGGCTTCTATGTGAAGCTTTTTAAAAAGGTCGGATGCAAATACGAACGAGCCATTAAGTATGGCGATGAATAACGGTCTTTTCCCCGCGTAATCTGCGTTCAGTTGTTCTGCTATGAAACTTACACGGGTTTGAATTTCTTCTTGTGTTAAGAACGAATCGAATTGCTTATCATGTACCCGTATATAAGCCATTGCTTACAATTTTTCTCGTGACATGGCTTTGAGATAAAGCTTGTCGCCTGCATTGGGCTGAACGGATTTGTGAAGATTGTTGTATTCCAGAAGGTCGGCAAGTCGGATTGCTTCAGCCTGGCTGATGTCGTGAAGTGATTCGCCATTTGAAACTATGTGAACATCCGCATTTCCGGTACGGCGCTTTCTTTGGAGATAAACGAGCTGGTCTTTTTCAAGCACTTCCTCTTCTTCCATATCATTAAACTCAAGAAGTTTATGAAGTGGAATGTCATACTCTTGGGCTATTGAAAGCAGGCTGGTGCCCTGCTTTGCATAGATCACCTTTGTATTGTTGATTGTAAATTCTCCCGAAGGATAAGTCGACAAAAGCGGTGGCGGAGGTATCTCATCCATCGGATCCTGTTGCTTAATGAACGCTGAAATATCTGCAGGAATTTCGGTAGCAGGCTTTAGTGCTACAGCAATCACCTCATCTTGAGGCGCCATCTTGCCCATTGCAATCAGCGTATATTGCTGAAGGTTATATTCTTCTATCAGTCTAATTATTATCGGTGCGTATTTAGGATTTGTTGCATATCCTGCTTTCTTAAGGCCATGTGCCCAGCCTTTATAATCTTCCACATCCAGTTTGAAAAGCGGAGAATAGTGGGCACCGGCTTTTAGAAAATCAGAATGGTCGCGGTACGATTGCGAAGGCTCATCATACTTTCTAAAACATTCACCGCGCGCATCATCGTCATGATAGACTTTTTTACCCGTCCAGTATGATTTACATTTTATACCAAAATGATTATTTGATTTTAACACCAGCACGCTTTTGCCGGCATATGTTTCGTGGATTCCCTGCGCGAGCGTGATGGAAGCCGGCACGCCTGTGCGCTGCATTTCTTCCATCGCGAGTTGTTTGTAAGTGTTGATATAGTCGATAATATCAACGGTAGGTTGTGCCTTTGCTAAGACTGCACTGAGAGAAAACATCAAAAAAGCAATAAAAACTCGCATCTGGCCCTTGTTTATTTTTTCCTGATGAGCATTAAACCGTCGCGGATCGGTATTAGTACATGCTCAACACGGTGGTCATTTTTCACATGTTCGTTAAACTTGCTGATGGCTATGGCGTTTTTGCCTTTTAGCGGATCCCTGAGCACTTCCCCGTGGAAGAACACATTGTCAGCAAGTATCACCCCACCGCTCTTTACTTCAGGCAATATTAGATCATAATATTCAACGTAACCTGCCTTATCTGCATCGATAAACACAAGGTCCCATCTCTCCTGAAGCCGGGGGATGATCTCTAACGCATTTCCTACATGCAAAATTATCTTTTCTCCATATTTCGATCGGTCAAAATACTGCCGGGCAGTGCGGGCATCTTCCTCCCGAAGCTCAATGGTATGGAGCCTTCCCTCATCTTTGAGGCCTTTGGCAAGACATAGCCCACTAAAGCCTGTAAATGTGCCTACTTCGAGGATTGTTGAAGGTGATTGTAAAATGCTAAAGATTTCTAAAAATTTTCCCTGCAGCCTGCTGCTCATCATGTTTGCATGCGGATGCGTGCTTTCCGTAATAGCCGCTACCTCTTCTATGAGCGGATCAGGCGGTGAGCTGAATCGCTCAGCGTAAGCTTCTGCAAGTGGTTCAAGTAGCTGCATGATTTTCCTCCGTGGTTTTTTTGCTGATCAGCATTAATCCAAGGTACGTAAGGAGTCCGTTGTAGATGAGCAGTTCATAACCTATCCGGAACTTTTCAAACACAAACTGCGATCCATAATCAATGAAAAATATAATGATCGGCGCGGCAAGACACACATACAGCGAATATTTGTCGGTAATGCTTCTTTTTGAAAAAATTCCGAATGCAAACAGTCCAAGCAACGGGCCATAGGTAAAGCCTGCTATTTTCAGTATCACGCCGATGATCGATTTGTTATCGATCGTTTTAAACAACAGCACCATCACAAAAAATATTACTGCAAAGGTGAAGTGTACAATTAACCGGAGACGCTTCTTGCCTTTCTCATCCAGGTCGTCTCTCCTTTTCAAACCAAGCATATCGATACAAAAAGATGAGGTAAGGGCGGTCAATGCGCCATCTGCACTTGGGAATAATGCCGATATCAACCCAATGATGAATATGATCGAAAGCGCGGTAGGCATGTGACTCAGCGCCACGGTAGGGAACAAATCGTCGTTGCCGGTTTTAATGCCATTCGCTTCAGCAAATAAATAAAGTAGTCCTCCCAGTATCAAAAACAAAAAATTAACCACAACCATCGTTATGCTGAAGGTCATCATGTTCTTTTGCGAATCGCGCAACGTTTTAACGCTGATGTTCTTTTGCATCATTTCCTGGTCGAGGCCGGTCATGCCCACGGTTATAAAAATTCCTCCGATAATCTGTTTAAGAAAAAAGGCAGGGCTGTTGACGTCGGTGTTAAAGATCCTCGTCATTCCACGTTTGGACAGCTCACCGATTACCTGCGAGCCATCGAATGGAATATTGTTGACAATATAGATAATGCAGGCAATCAGCCCGAGCAGCATGAATGTTGTTTGAAGAGTATCAGTAAATACAATTGTTTTTACACCGCCCTCGAATGTGTACAGCAAAATCATCAGCAAAATGATGAATGTGGTCGCCATAAAAGGCACGCCCATGGCTTCAAGTATAAAAATCTGGAGTACGTTAATAACGAGATAAAGCCGGGCCGTTGCTCCAAGCGTTCTCGAAATAATGAAGAACAACGCGCCTGTTTTATACGAAACCGTACCAAACCGGTGATTGAGATAATTATAGATCGATGTAAGATTGAGCTTATAGTAAAGTGGAAGTAGTACAAAAGCGATGATCATGTACCCTATCAGGTAACCAATCACTACCTGGAAATAAGCAAACCCGTCGGGGCCCACTGTACCGGGCACCGAAACAAACGTAACACCGGATAGCGACGTGCCGATCATTCCGAATGCCACAAGCATCCAGTTCGAATTCCTGTTGCCAATAAAGAACGAATCGTTGTTTGAATTCCGGGAAGTGTAGTAGGCAACAACCAACAGAATGAGGAAATAGCCAATTACAAAGCTGAACAACAGGGTTGACGACATAGGAATTCAAATTTCGGTTAAAACTACTGAATAAGTACCCACCCGGGCGCGCCGTCGCCAGTTTTGCGATACATATACACCTTACTTTTATTGGCTACAGCCTCATTCACTATTTTTTCAGCATCTGTTTTGTTATATCCCGGTTCATCTGTAACGATAACGCGTGCCCTTTTAAAATATCTCACATAATCTTTCAATATCCATTCATCTTCTACGATCACAACATCCGCGCCCGTCAACGTCCTGTCCAATTTCATGGTTTCAACATAATACCAATCGCTTTCCTTCTTTTGCAGCCAGCGCATGCTCCCGAAGTAGTTAACACAAAAAAGCAAAACCGCGATAACCGATAAACCAATCTTCGGCGAAAGTTTCAGCGGAAATCTATAAGCAGGCAACATCCCTACTAATAATAGCCATACAAGTATCATCTGGAAGATCCAGAATTCAAGAATTTCAGGCATCCAGAATAAAAAGAAAATCGAGTACACAACAATGCACAGTAATAATGGCCGGATAACATTGTAGTATTGATGTAACCTCTTAAAAGCAGACGCAAAGCGAATACTCATGAGCAAAAGCACCAAAGCGATAAGCGACGCAAAAATGGACAGCAGCCACGTTACCGAAGAAGAAATTCCCTTTGATAGAAAAATCTCATCTTTTAACCCATGCGATCTGAACGAATCGTTGACAGCGCCGTGGAGATATGGATGCTGAAAAATAAAGTGTCCCCCAATGAAGGCACGCGAAAATCCGGCAGCTGCATTAACCGGCGTCTTCGCTGACAGTGATTGCCAGAATGAATAGTCTGAAGATGTATAGCCGCGTATCCAACCAATAAACTCCCCAACAGTATTTTTTTGTTCATAAAAAACTCCGCAGAAAACATACACACCGCCTGCCAACACGATACCCAGTAAAGAATATTGAATAATCGCAGGAACAAGTTTGAACGTTCTTCTGTTCATCCATATCCAGTAAAGCACAACGGGTGTAAACAATACGTTCACCTGGTGAAATAATATCGCCATACTTTGAAGCACCGCAACTTTCCACACGTCGGCCGACTCAGCCTGGTTCCTCGTAATAATATAAAGTGCGCTTAACAGGAAAAATATCGGTGGGGCGTATACTTCTATATTTACGCTATAAAACCAGGCGCCATAGGAAAAGGCTATAAGCGCTATCCCGATAGCCGCCATCGTTGACGAAACACCAAAACGATTGCGAAAAAACAGGTAACAAACTGCAAGATTCGCACTACCCCACACCGCCGTAAAACTTTCTATCAAATAGTACTCGGGGACCGATGGAAAAATGAGCTTAAAAAGTTCCATCCACGTGTGTGCATAGTAGAAATACAAGAGGTGATGTTGATGAAACAAATGCTGACCGCTGATGATATTCAGCAGGTAATGGATAGAATCGTGGGAAGCTGAAAAGTTGTTCGCCAGCGTAAGTAGAAAGAAAGCGTATGAAATCAACCACACCACTACTGCTCCGCGCAAATTGCCGATGGGTTTGATCATTTTGAACGCTATTTCTTCACAATAAACGCAAATTTATCTTTAAATCTCAGGAACCACTTCTCATACAGATGATATGAAGCGAGACTGATACCTATCGACAGCAGCAGTGCCACGAGGATCATCGCGAAAGCAACAGTGCTTAATGAACCGTCGAGGTGCATCGAATTCATGAATTTTATAGCAAAGTATAATCCAAGGAAATGGAGACAGTACAGACCATAAGTAAACACGCCCATTTTGCTCATGAGCTTGAACTTGCCCATTTTATAGAAGCTATTCTTGGCATAGTTCTGCTCAAGAATAATGAGCCCGAATAACGCGGCAATTACAACTCTTTCGAACACCACTGCTACACCAGGAACAAAAATCTGATCCTTAAAAAGCGTGAACACCAGCGTCAGCACATAGATCATAATGATCGTAGCCCTGCTCATATTTGTGATGAAGTTCTTAAACTTGTTCTCGTACGATACCAGGTAGGCAAATAATCCACCCAGCGCCATATCGCCAATCACCGAGAATGTATGAAAATACCTTACGGCAAAGTCGTGATCGTTATCAGCCGGTATAGAATGAACGGAATACGAGCGAAAAGGCCATGATCGCGGGGAATACAAAACGAAATTTCTTCAGGGGCACCACGCTTAAGATCAGCGGCCACGTCAGGTAAAATTGTTCCTCAACCGCAACCGACCACAACACCGAGAGCAGTAATGCATCCGGCTTTTCGGGCCAGGTGTGCATAATGTCGAAATTGGCGCCGAAGAACACATAATACCACGGGTTCGCGTTTTCGAGAAGCGGCTCGCCACTGAACTTTTTCAATAAGCCGAATCCTATGAAACCTACCACTACACACATGTAGTATAACGGCCAGATCCTAAGTATCCGTCTTACATAAAAATTAGGAACGTGTATGCGGCCTGTAAACTCCTTCTCTTTGATCAGGAGATACGTGATCAGAAATCCGCTTAGTACGAAAAAGAAGTTTACACCCAGGTTACCGTGACGGAACAGGAAGTCCATCACTTTATATACTTCGGGAGATGAGTCCTTGAGGTAGCTTAATATTGAAAGGAGACTGTGATAAAGGAAAACGACAAAGAATGATACGAAACGCAAGCCGTCGAGGTTGGGAAAAAATATCTTAGCCTTTGCCGGACTGGCGGTTTGCTTCATGGGAGCGATCTTTGGTTGCGCGGCGAGTACGGAGGTTTGCATCAGTTATTCCAATTTTGATTACACCAGCGGCCTAGTTCTTTTCGATCACCTGCGGGTTGATCGCCGAAACTGGCTCTTCCGGAGCAATTTTACCCGGAAGGGTTTTCCATACGCCATTCTGGTGCCTTTTGTCTGTGTTCGGATTCTTCAACGTAAACAACCACCACATTCCAAGCTTCTCTGTAACGTTGGCTACTATTATCGGAACACTGATGCCTAATATTGTGCTGGTAATCAGCAAAACCACAAAATTATCGTAATCGAGCACATGCCTGAAGAAAATGCGGTTGCCCGCCGTTACCGCAAGATGTATTACATAAATATGCAATGAGTAGTAGCCGACCACCCTTACGAACTTCAGGATGTTGAGCTTTTGAAGCAAAAACGAGCAGTGAATCAAAAATGCTCCGCCTATCAATCCTACCATCAGGAACAACGCAGGCATCTGATTCTGCACATAGTAGTCCGGCTGCCTGTACCCCGACCCAATGCCATGCGCGAGGTTAATTTTCGTGAAATACAGCTCAAGGGCCACAAAAAGCGGCGTGAAAATCAGGAAGGTCTTCGTGGAGCTGAAAATCTTGAAGTTCTTGGCATCGAGGATCATCTTTCCGAAATAATCACCTACCGCAAAAAATATGTAGTAGAAGAAGATATCGAGAATGAAGTAGTGCTCGAACATATCATTATACCGGCAGTACCCTGTAATCGAATACAACGCGATACCAAGCAGAAACTGGTGCAGCATTTTAAACTTACCCCACACCTTCATTATCGCATACAGCGAACCGGTAAGGAATAATGTATGCAGATACCAGAACTGTTCTATTTCTCTTGGCTTGATCAGCAGATTGAGATAATCTGCAGGTTGCCGGTCAACGTTTACATAGTCTTTAAATACCAACTGCAACGTTATCTGGATGCATCCCCATAGTAACAGGGGCCATACAAGGGTCTTAAATCGTCCGCCAATGTAGTCGGCTACGCTTTTCTTTCTCAACGTGCCTCCCAGGAATATGCCGGAAACAATAAAGAACAAAGGCATACGGAAGCTGAAGAAAAATACGTCTGCAAACTTTAGTGCGGGATAAGGGTATAATGCTCCCGCAGGATGCAAGCCCTCCTGTACGTGCCTGAAGGTTACAAGGATAATACATATTCCTTTTGCGTAATCTATCCAGGCATACCGGCTCTCACTTAAAACTGAGGGCTTGTAAAAAAGATCCATCACTTTCACTGTCAATAGTTTTCGAGGGGGAAAGATATATGTTTTTTGTTATAGGGTGCCTACGGCTCAATGCTGATTCAGTCTCATTATTTTATTCGCCTGAATAGTTTTTCCGTTAACACTAAGTGTTACTACGTATACACCTGTTTTCATTCCTGATTCAACTGCGCCAAGCTTGATTGTATTTCCGCCTTCAGGCAGTTTTCCAATGTTGCGGCGGTAGCTGATCCTTCCTGAAAGGTCATACACCTCTAAACTGATGTTGTTATTACCTGATGTGTTGTTGAAGTCAACGTTTACATAATCAGTGAACGGATTCGGATACATCTTCACAACAGATGCCGCATTTGCATTTCTTGCTGTGTTAGCGCTGTTATCCTGGTTACCGTTCTCGTCTCTGATTACCATCGGCGCATTTTCCACCATACTGTTGCTCGCAAGTCCGCTGCCCGATCCAAGTGATGCAGAGTAATCTTCGATAATAAATCCGCCGTTGAATCCGTACGCTGCAGCTTCAATAGTTGAGAAGTCGAGCAGTATTTCGCCGTTTTCGTCCGGTACGATGTTATCGATATACACCATCTTGTCTTTATTCATCCATGAGTTCAGGTAAACCGTGCGACCGTTTACAGTATATGTAGCTGTATAGTTACCCTTGAACCAACCGTTAGAACTTGAGCTACCCCAGAATCCTACGCGGTAACGTCTTGAGTGATTTAACCCAGACACTTTAAACTCAGAGAGCTGAGTATTATCGAGCCAGAAGTCAGAAGCAAGTGCCGCATCCGGCACACGTCCGCCGATTCCTGAGTTGTCGCCTGTTACCACACCCGCTGTAAATTCTCCGTTGAAAATTTTGGTGAGCGTAAGGCTAATACCTGTCTGCGCACCAGTATGGTTAATGATATTTTCAAAAGTCGATTCGAATGTTGGTGATGCATAGATGTTGTTCCATGGGAATTCAGCATCAGGCATTGTGTAGTTGAAGTTTACCATCACCATGCTCGAAGCAGTTACTGCTTTTGCACGATTACTGTATTCAGACAATGCATTCGCGGCAGACCTCGCTCTTACCCTGAACCAATATCTAGTACCAGCAGTAAGACCTGTGTATTTGTACACACTTGTGTTACCAGGAAGGGAGACTGAAACAAAATTCTGTGCGAACAGTGAGTCAGTTGCTCTTTCCAGTACATATCCTGCATCAGAAGCTTCATCTACGGTTCTGTCAGACCAGCTGAGATTGATCGCTGTTCTTCCTTCTGCTTCCGCAAAAAGGTTGAGCGGATTCATAAGAGAGATCGACGGATCGTATTCTTCAATAACAAGTGCGTTAAGTATCGACGATGCACTTCCACCAATTCTAAGTGCATTGATAGTGATTTGCCCGCCTGCTGATACCAATCCATTCAGGTTAGCTGTCTGGTTCGTATTATACATTGCGTTCAACGTATCCAATGTTGTACCCGATGAGTACTCAACTGTTGCATTTGTTCCTTCGTTCTGGCTACCTACAATCACGATGTTATACTTCTTCGTGTCATCGAGGCCGCCAATTCTGAACGATTTCGGACCTGCTCCATCGGAGATACCAGACTGAAGTACTGAATCAGGGAACACACCGCTGTTATTGCCTGTCATGTGACCAAGTTCGCTCAGGCCGCTCCATGATGTGAGCGCTGTGATGTTAAATGGCGTAACTGTGTTCGATTCATCTCTGAGGTTCGATATCACACTGTTTGCTGTTCTTGTACCTAACCAGTTGTTCCATGGTGTCGGCGCATTCTTTCCAACGCTACCGAACTTAACATACACTGACCTTGTATTTTTATCAGACACACTTATGTTGATCACCTTCACCGCTACCGCACCTTTCTGGTCGGTTGCCTTCAGGGTCATCTTATACCAGCCGATATGATCCGTGATCGGTGATGCGTTGAACCTGTAGTTCGACGAACCGAGATTTTGAAGACTGATGAATGAAGGATTTCCTTCAAGTGTTACAGCAATAACATCTCCGGCATCATCTGTTACAGGGAAATCAATCGCCGATGTAGATTCAGATTTCAGGTAGATATCACCCGCCGCGCCAATCACCGGTTTGTTATTGCCAGTGATCACTTTGATAGTATCGCTCGAAACACCTGTTCCTGCACCATTGTATCCTGTTACATAATAGTAGTAGGTTGTTTCAGGCGCAATCGCTTCGTCCATATAATTAGTGCTGTCTTTGTTAGATGCACCTTCATTAAGGAGTGTATATGTTCCGCTGCGTGTTTGTGACCTGTACACTCTGTATCCGAATTCATTGAAGGAACGGTCGTCCCATTTCAATTTCACACCAGAGTTCTGAACGTGCGCACCGCTGAAATTTGTTGGCTTGGCTGGCACTGAACCGTCATCAAATTTTGCTTTAATGATCATTGCGTTCAGTAATCCACCCCTGCTTGTTGCAGGATCTCCAATGCACTGAATCAATACTTCACCCGCTGCATTAGGCACAACGCTTTCAATTGTATCGGTCATGGTTGTGTTCAGGAAGTAATTGATGGTAGCTACTTCACTACCGATCTTGAACCTCGCCACATTCGCAGCTGTACCGTTAAGGTTGTAACCTGAGAAGAATATGAAGTTGTAGCTCTTTGTAACATCCAGACCTGATACCTTGATTACAACAGTATCGAATGCATTAGTACCAAGGTTGAATCCCCAAACAATCATATCCTTCATCACCGCATCCGGCAGCACACCAGTGTTGCTTCCTGTTATTGTACCCTGGGTAGATGCATTTACAGGGCCACTCACATGCGTAATAGTTACTGGCGAAACATTCGATTTAATATCGAGAATAGTGCCGTGAGTAAATGTTGACGAAGCAACATTCAGGCTGTTCCATCCCGCAACCTGCGCACTTGTAGATCTGAAGTTGAACTGAAGTGTTTCTTCGGGTTCCCTGTCGTTTACAGTGAGCAACAATGTGCGGCTTGCCCATGCACCAAATCCATCGTTCACTATTATGGTAACCTGGTATTCGCCTGCGGCCGAGTATCCTGGCTTGAATGCGATGCTACCGGTTCCATTGTTGTTATTTGTAAATGTTGCGAATGGCGGTAATCCTTCAAACGACCAGATCATGTTGGCTGTTCCGTTATTATCCGTTGCGGACACCGCAAGGTTTGCAGTGCCACCCTCATTCAATGTGATGTCCTGCACCTGGCCCATCACCGGAACATCATTCGTATTTACAATAAACGTAAATGTTGTAGTGTCGGCACCGTTGTTACCATCATTTACAATGGCAGACATTGTATAGGTACCTCTGCGTGTAATGCTCGGGCTGAACGCAATGTTCAGGTTACCGTTACTTCCTGGTTGCAGTGTTGCAAACGTAGGCATGTTTACAGTAGAAAACACCAATACATCACCATCGATATCTGTTGCATTTATCGGAAGCGTAAATGTGGTACCGTACTTCATTGTGAAGTTGGCCACTTTCTTAACCACCGGCTTGGTGTTAAGTGTTTTACCAGAAACTTCGTTACTGTATGCTGATGGCGCTACATCGCTCTTCGCACGAACTTTAAAATAGTAAGTAACGTTTGCGAACAGTGTAGAATCAGTAAAGGTCAGTTGACCGCTACCTGCCGGCACTGTTGCAATTGAACGATAGTTTGTTTTATCGCCAGATGCTCTCCACACTTCATAACCGGTTTCCGTTGTACTGTTATCATTCCAGGTAAGGTTGATAGTACTTGTGGATTGTACGTTGGCAACAAGGCCCGATGGTGCCTGTGGCGCCGCAGGAGCTGCCGCCGTAGTAGCTGAAGCCGATGTATAGATGTTGTTTCTCAATAAAGAAATATCGCTCGCAGAAAGCGCGCCTTTAATGATATACATGTTATCCATGTTACCCAGGTACGTTGTGTACGACTGATCGTTGAATACGCTTGCGTTGTTATTATTTGATGAAGAAGGTGCACCAAGTCTTGATTGGTTCGACGAACTTCCGACGGACGTGAACGACAGGCTTGTTGTTTGAGCTACCTGGACACCGTTGAGATACATTGTAAGTGAACTTACACTGTAAACCACTGTAACGTGGTTCCACTGGTTGCTTAACCAGTTTGCACTTGAAGCAAAATTCGAAAGTGTAATAGTGCTTCTTGACGAACCGCTCGCGATACCGGCAACAAGGTCATCGCTGTTAAAGCGCAGACCCATACCATTATCATTACCCCCGAATTCCCATATCATTCTGCGGCTGTTGGTACCAGATGGTTTGATCCACACACCAACTGTGCGCTGAGTATACGTACCGGCAGATGGAAACGCACTTGCACTACCACCGAAGTTGATGAAGTCGTTGTTGGTAAACACAACTGCATGTGAACCTTCGGCCTTATCTGAAGATGAGAAATCAGTATTGCTATTACTTAACGATGTTCCACCTTTTGCATCAGTATAATCGTTGTTGAACTTATAATTTGCTTCAAGGTATGAACCAGTATATGCTGATTCGCCGCCATTTCCTACTGCACGTATTTTGTAGTAGAAAGTGGTGTTCGCTGCCAGTGCAGAGTCATTGTATGCTGTTGCATTCGGACCGGTTGTAAACACCGGCACGAACGTTCCATCAGGTGATGTTGAACGAACAATCTCGAACCCGGTTTCATTTGCACTGTTATCTGTCCACGTAAGAGCAATTTTGTTATAAGAAACTGTAGTTGCTGTAAGCGAAGCTGGCGCATTGATAGTAATACCGCCGGCAATGCTTTCAAGACCGAAGAAATCTTTCGGAATCCTTTCTTTTACAAGGCCAGCATTGTTAGACCAGTAGAGATGCATTTCATTGTCACCACCTACTTCTGCATAAGTAACAACAATTGTATGATAGCCTTGTGTGAGAGTACGTGTACCAGTTCTCGCCTGGATGCCGTGTGCACCATCATTATCAACAAGTGGAGTTGCATTTGATGCATATGGCACGTCAATATACAATCTGCTACCATCATCCGACTGTGTTTCGAAAGTATAGCTTGCAGTTACAGGAATGTATATCACGCCTGTCCACATGAATGCAAAATTGTCGTCTTGAGTTCTTATCCCCGCACCCGACGTAACAGTATCCATCACGCCGGTTTTTACAGGCGTAAGAGTGTTGAAGTTTGGCAGGTTGCTGTAAGAACCATGATAATATTTGTAGTTCAATCCCTGCCTGTGCGTGTAGCCGATTATCTGGTTACTTGCAGGGGAAGCGTTGCCAGCCTTATCGATTGCTTTCACAGTAAACGTGTACTGCGTAAGGCTATCGAGGTTACCAACAATAAAGTAAAGATTAGTAGTGCTGTAAAGTTTCGCACCATTTGCATAAATATCATAACGGCCGATACCGACGTTGTCAGTTGCAGCGTTCCATTTTAAACTCACTGTTGATGATGTACTACCCCTGTACTGTAATCCTGTTGGAGCAGCCGGTGCTTGCGAGTCAATATCAGTTTTCGCGCTTGCCTCATTGCTCGCAGCTGCAGCACCTGTTTCGGCTACCGAACGAACAACATAATAATAAGTTGTATTAGGATTAAGTGAAGCATCATTATACGTTACAACGTTTGGCGCTGTAATGTACATAAGGGTGTATGGACCACCAGCTTTAGTACCCCTGTAAATTTCGAATCCTGTTTCGTTTGTTCCCGCATTCGGATTGTCGTTCCAGTCGAGGCGCAATGTTGTTTGTGATGCAACAGTTACGCTGAGGTTTTTAGCAGCATCCGGCTTCGGTGTGCCTGAAGCGTTCACAACCTTGAAAACCGGAGAGTATAATGTACCGCAACCGAATTGCTCGGTATATCTTGCCTTGTAAGTTCCTACTGGTGCTTCGAAAATCTGGTTGGTACTTACAAGCACATTGTCTGTTGTACGAACCCACTGATAGTTCAGAAACCCTGGAGGTAATTGTAATGTTGTTGTGTTCCTTCCGTCAAGCGAAGGAAGTGCTTTACTCTTCACCCCTACAACTTCTATTGGCGGTGTTTGCGTTACAGTTTTCGATTGTATTACCGCAGGCTTCCTCGACCATTCTGACCACACACCGTTATTAACTCGTCTGAACCGCACACTGTACGTTCCAAAATCTTTCACTACAACTTCATTGCCTGTATAGGACCTGATAAATTCAGGTCGCAGGATCGTGTTCACATTTCCTGTGCGCTTTGCAATTGTTTCGCCATTTCTCGCCCACTCATACTCGTAGAAGCCCGGTGTTATACCGAGCTTTGCATTTACACCGGAGTCCGGGCAAAATTCAAACCTGTTAAAAAATATGAGAGGGTTTGCTTTGTGTACATCATTCATGAACGCAACAAATTGCGGTTCCTCCCAGTGACGATACCACGAAGAGTGACCAAGATCCGCATACAGCGATCGTCTGATGCTACCTCCTATTTCTGTTACTTTCGTTTCTGAATAACTCGCCATCGCAGGAGCAGGGTTTGTATCCTTGCCGCCCGTTGCGAGCCATATTGGTATATGCACAAACGCAGGATAATCCATGATGAGTCCTGCAGCTGAAGTAGGAGCAATTTTAGCGATCCTTGTCGGGAACGCTTCTGCGAGTCGCCATGTAGCTACACCACCCCCTGAAAGACCGTCTACAAAAACCCTGTCTATATCCAGGCGCACATATTTATACATCGAATCAAGCAGCGTGATAATCGTATTGAAGTTCGGACTTGGTGCACCGCCCCACTCTCCCCAGCATCCTGCATCTTTCGCACGCAGCTGCGGGTAAAAAAGAAAACCGTCGAACTGGTTGTTGTCAACACGGTCCATAAACAGTTTACCTCCGAGCACCAATTGTTTCTCGTTGTTATATATACCACCGTTCGACTGGCAACCCACCTCGCCAGCACCATGCAGAAATATCATAACAGGGTATTTTTTCCCTGCTGCAATACTGTCTGGATTGTTGAAGCTGCGTGGATATTTCAACCTGAACGCAAGACGCGTGTTGAAATAATTGATGAAGTAAGATTTGAAGGAAGCGGCATTGAACGATCCCGTTCCTGAACTTACACCGTTGGTAGATGATGAAACCCACTTTTGCAGACCTACAATATTAGAGTCGGGTTTAGTTGCACTGCCGTATGCTGCGCCTGAGCTATATCTCACAATAGCATCGTTGGGGTCAAAAACGTTCTGAGAAGCAGCTTTACCAATAAATCCCAGTGCAATGATGGCGAGAAGTAGAATTCTCTTCATAATTAATCCTATAGTTAACGGTTAAAGGGTAGCCTATGCCGAAGCATAAACAGGCGTCTATGGGATATTTTGGTTGATAATCCAGCGCGACTAGTGAAGGAATTGGGTCACGGGGCGATCAAGACTGGAAAGAAAACGGCAGGGCTTTCAAGAGATTGTCGGATATGGTTAGGGTGTAACCGAGATCAAAAATAGTAACAAAAACGAGAAAGTGAAATTATTTGGCAGTTATTATTCTTTTCCTTATCTAGGTAGGCTATGCTTCCAGTGTCGGAAACAATCTTCTGGGTCGCCTTTATCATTATCTGTTACACTTATTTCGGCTATCCGCTTATTTTGTTGATTCTGAATGGGATAAAGAAGTTCCTTAAAAAGTCATCAGCCACACACCCATCTACATACGAGCCGGTGACGGTTTTGGTTGCCGCCTTTAACGAAGAAGCGATAATTGAAGAAAAAATTCTCAACTGCCTGGCGATCAAATACCCCTCCGAAAAAATAAAATATGTATTCGTTACGGATGGGTCATCAGACAGAACCGGGGATATAATCAGGAAATACCCATCTATCATACATCTGCATGAAACAGCCCGCCGGGGCAAGCTTGCCGCTATTAACCGGGCAATGCTGATCATCGACACGCCGCTCGTAGTATTCACCGATGCCAATACTTTTGTTAATCCCGAAAGCATAGGCCTCCTTGTAAGGCATTACGCTGATCCGCGTGTAGCTGGCGTATCCGGAGAGAAACGCGTATATGCATCAGGTGCAGACGATGCTGTTGGAAAAGGCGAAGGATTCTACTGGAAATACGAGTCTTTTCTCAAAAAACTCGATTCGCGCCTCTACTCAATCGTTGGCGCCGCGGGAGAGCTTTTCAGCCTGCGAAGCGCATTATATACGACCCTTCCCGAAAATATCGTGCTTGACGACTTCGTGCAGTCGTTGTCACTTTGTGCAGATGGTCATGTCGTCCGTTATGAGCCTGGGGCGGTTGCCGTGGAGAAGGGCTCGTTGTCGATTAAAGATGAGATGGAACGCAAAGTTCGAATCTCTGCCGGAGGTTTCCAGGCGATGGCTCATCCTTAAAAAATTGTTTAATGTATTTAGTTACCCCATCCTTTCTTTTCAGTATATATCTCACCGCGTATTAAGATGGACGCTTTGCCCGATAGCCCTGGTTATTCTCTTCGTGGCCAATATAGCATTGTGGTATGGCGGAGGGGGTATGGGCTACGGGTATTTTGCCTTGCTTCAGGCAATTTTTTACTTACTCGCCTTTGCAGGCTGGCTGCTCGCGAAATCCAATCGTAATCCGGGTCCATTCTACCTTCCTTTTTATGTAGTTTTTATGCATTTCTGCGTGTTCGGGGGTTTTGCCAGGTACGTTCGCGGCCGGCAGGAAGCCGCATGGAAAAAGGCAGCGAGGTAAGTTAAAAATATAGGAACGCGATTTATTTGCTTTTGTCATTTAACTTACTAATTTTACCATCGCAACTCCAACCTCTTCCACATCCTTTGAAAATCAGGTTAAAGCAACGGTTTCGATCCCATTAGGTCCATCCTTGTGAACCCCCAGAACCTGAGATAATTCCACAAATTCAACTCAGAAGAATCCATTTTATTCTAAGTAGTTAAAATTACTACACTCAATACGTCGTGCCTGAATTAAGGCACCATAATTGAATCCCAATACCTGTGTTAACGTTTGTTGATCCAGATAGAACTCCTGTTGAAAAATTGCGATTTTTTATACGATTAAACTTAAGATGAAAAAGAAAATTCTCGCAATTGATGACAGTAAGGCGATCAGGTTCCTTCTACAAACCGTTCTCGGTAAGGAGCACCAGGTTGTCACAGCACCCGACGGATGCACCGCTATGTATTGGCTTTCAAAAAGAAACATTCCTGATTTAATTATCTGTGATCCTCAACTTCCCGACATGAAGGATTGGGAATTGATAGACGAACTTTCTTCAAGCATTCTCTACAGGAGCATACCATTAATGGTGATCTCCTCTTTAGATAAAAACGAAACGAAATTGAAATGTGAGGAATTTGGTATCTCAGACTACTTTATGAAACCCTTCAACCCCGTAGTCCTGATGGAAAGCATCAACAGGACATCCGGTAACAGAACAACCTGGGGAACTCATTCAACGTCCTTAAGTTAAAATGTTCAGATGCCAAATGTCCAGCTTTCAAAACAATATCAGCTTACTTATGAGTAGAGTTTTACAAAACGAACCCACACCTTCACGAACGTACAGGCATTATTCATTTCAGCCTGTAGCAACCCCTGCGTCTACCGTTCAGAAGCAACTTAATTTCTTTTACATCGGAAAAAAATCCGGTGTAATCGACAGTCTCATCCGCTCTTTTGCCAACGGTTATGCAGCCGAAACCCCCGAACAGGCCCGCACAATGCTCAAAAAGATGATCGCAGGTACAGGCTCAGCGCCCGATGTGATTATTGCAGAGTCTGGTCTTGGTCAGATTTCATTGATGCTGTTCAGCCAGTTTCTGAGTACGCAGCGCCAGCTGAAAACCGTTCCCTTCCTCATCGAAGGTTCATCAATGAGCGACGCAGAAGCAAATGCTTTCAGAACCGACAGGTTTGTAGATGATATCATCTCCCTCAAAGAACTTGGCGCCGATAAACTGGTTCAGAAAGTCAAATTCTGGAAGAAGGTTAAACAACGCATAAGCACCGTACAAAAACACGTAAACGAAGAAGTGGCCACTGTTCACAATTCGGCAAACGAGTTCTCGAAAAGAACTTTCGATGTCATTGTTTCTGCATTGCTCATGGTTATTTTAAGCCCCCTGTTTTTACTCGTAATGCTTGCCGTGAAGCTCGAATCGAAAGGACCTGTTTTCTATACTTCGAAAAGGGCGGGAAGAGGTTACAAGATCTTCAATTTCTACAAGTTCAGGACAATGGTGGCAGAAGCGAACGATAAGATCGCTGACTTCTCCCATCTCAATATGTATAATCCTCTCCGCGAAGACGGTCCGGTATTCATCAAGATCGATAACGATCCCAGGATTACCCGTATCGGCGGATTTCTCAGGAAATGCAGCCTCGATGAGTTACCGCAACTCTGGAATGTATTCTGCGGCGACATGTCGCTCGTAGGTAACAGGCCATTGCCACTTTACGAGGCGGCTACACTGACCACCGACGAATGGGCTAAACGTTTTATGGCTCCGGCAGGCATGACCGGTCTCTGGCAGATCAAAAAGAAAAATAAGCATAAGATGTCGGCGGAAGAAAGAATTTCTCTTGATATCAACTATGCCGACAATTCCAACTTCTTTTACGATCTCTGGATCATGGCAAACACGCCATCAGCGGTTATCCAGCGCACGAATGCCTGATTTAATTTTTAGCCAATAGCCCTTATATTGTGTTAAATGCAGGGCATATGTATAAAGGAGAAGCTCCTTTAATTTCCATAATTACGCTGAATTACAACCAGGCGGACATTACATGCGCCTTTCTTGAATCTACAAGAAGCCTGCAGTATCCGCATTACGAAATACTCGTATGCGATATGGCATCGGAAGTAGACCCGACCGCGCAGATCATGCGTGAAAACTTTCCACATACACGTGTGTTGCGCAGTAAACGAAATCTCGGATTTGCCGGCGGCAACAATTGGGGCATGCGCCAGGCAAAAGGCGAATTTTTTTTCATCGTAAATAACGATACCGAAGTAACGCCCGATCTTCTCACGAAACTCTTGCGGCCATTCTACGAACAGGAAGACATTGGTGTAACCTGTCCGAAAATTAAATACTATTCATCCCCTAATATCATCCAATACGCGGGCTTCAACCCAATGAATGTATATACTGGCCGAACAACCAGTATTGGGTTGATGGAAGAAGATCGTGGACAATACGATCAGTCGAGAACAACATCTGCAGCGCATGGATGCGCGATGATGGTGAAAAAAGAATTACTGGAAAGAGTCGGTATGTTTGCCGAGAAGTTTTTCCTTTATTACGAAGAATGGGATTGGTCGGCTCGGATAACTCGGGCGAACTACAAAATATGGTA
Organism: uncultured Chitinophagaceae bacterium; assembly: GCA_963782225.1. GTDB lineage: Bacteria > Bacteroidota > Bacteroidia > Chitinophagales > Chitinophagaceae > Flavitalea. Next base: position 1,835,442 of record CAWAIQ010000004.1, on the reverse strand, counting down.
TACCGCCGACGCAGAAATATATCATAAAGAATCGCTGACGGTTGGAAAAACAAACCCGATAAAAGTCTACTATCATACGCGCAACAGGATTCTTTACATGCGCAGAAATTCAAATGGATTTCAGCTTGGTGTTTTCACATTAGTGTTCGCGTTCTTTGTAGTTCCGAAAACAGTAGCAACATTTTTTTATAAGAAAGAATTCCTGCAACTGCGCTACTTCATGAAAGGTATTTTGTGGAACCTCAGGTCCACGAGCCATTCAACAATATGATGTACCAGGCACTTCATATTTTATTTGCTGTTGTTTTCATTTATCTCGCTGTAAATGTTGCATACTTTCTATTCATCTCCATAGCAGGTTCGCTGAGCCGCAAAAAAGTCACGTTATCATCCTCCGAAAAAAAAAGAATTGCGGTCCTCATAACGTCTTACAAAGAAGACGAAGTAATTGTGAACACGGTTCAGCAGGCAGTGGAGCACAATTATCCAGCGGATAAATTTGATGTGTTTCTCGCAGCTGACCAATTGCAACCTGCAACGATTGAAAAAATAAAACAATTTCGTGCTGACGTTAACGAAGTATTCTTCGCTGTTGGATCCAAGGCACGATCGCTGAATTATTTATTGAATAAGATTGATGAATCAAAATACGATGTCGCGCTGGTTCTGGATGGCGACAATGTGATGACTGCGGGCTTTCTTGAAAAAATAAACGGCGCGTTTCAAAATCGTTATCACGCTGTGCAGGGTCATCGTGCAGCGAAAAATCGAAATACACCTATTGCAACCCTTGATGCAATAAGTGAAGAGATCAATAATCATCTTTTTAGAAAAGCGCAACGCGCTCTCGGTTTTTCTTCATCGCTTATTGGTTCCGGAATGGCTTTCGACTTTTCTTCGTTAAAACAAGTGTACAATAAGCCTGGCATTCTCGATAACCCCGCGTGCGACAGAGAGGTGGATTTTGAGATGATGAAAAACGGCATAGTCGTTCAGTATCTCGATGATGCAGTTGTACTTGACGAAAAAGTATCGAACAGAGACGTCCTGGAAAAACAACGGAGGCGTTGGCTCGAATCGCAAATACTTCATCTCAAACTTTTTTTCTCTAAAAGCGAACACGTACGAGATAAAACAAAGGATTACTGGAACAAGCTTTTTATCAACCTCATTCCACCACGCATTATCTTCCTGGCAATATTCTTTTTCATTTTTATTTGCTGTATTATACAATACTTCCTCCACCCCGATCTTACCGGAATAGACATCACCGGGTGGCTGGCCTTATTTATATGCTACATGATGTCGATCATCATTGCGATACCCAGAAGATTTTTTACCCGATCTACACTAAGTGCTTTTCTTTATGTTCCGGCAGTCTTATTCACTTACATAAAGGCCGCACTCACGATAAAGGCCAACCGAAAAGAGTTTGTACACACTCCAAAATCGTTCACAGGCAAATCGGGAACTACTAAAAAGTAAGAGTACTTCTACTCGACCTTCAAAACATCGTTATTCAAGCAGTTATGTGAATTAAGCGGTTACACCTATGTGGCTTTACGGGTATCATTTGTTTGGCGGAGATACTTGACAAAACATTAAACATTTCGTTGTTTTGACGCAAGGAAATTGACTGTTAGTCGTTTTTCCAAAGGAACATTTTAACCGGAGAAATCCGGTTGCCGAAATCCAAATATCCGAAATATCCACCCATGAAAAACTGTACCTATGTCCGTAGGTTTGTATTGATTTGTATGTTCACAATTGCGGGAATGCTCAAAGGATTCTCTCAGCAAATCGAAAAGGGCCTAAATTCTTCCACCGGTGACTACCTCGGTTTTCTCGAGTACAAGCCAACTGATTACAATCCCAGCGCAGCAAAGTATCCGCTGATCATATTCCTTCATGGAATTGGCGAAAGAGGCAATGGAACTACCATGCTTCAAGACGTTACTTGCTGCGGTATTCCCCGGATCATCAAGAGGGGACACAAGATGAAATTCAACTGGAATGGTAAGTCTGAGCAATTCCTGGTAATTTCTCCACAGTGCCCTGAAAAGTATGGTATGTGGCCCGCCGTGTTCATCAAGGAGCTGATTGCTTACGCGAAGAAAAATCTGAATGTTGATCCGAACAGAATTTACCTCACCGGCCTGAGTATGGGCGGAGGAGGAACTTTCCGTTTTCTGTCAACAGCTGAAGGTGATGTAAGCCAGATTTCAGCAGCTGCACCTATTTGTACCCCCTGTACCTTTTCAAACCCAAAATACGCAACAGAAGCTAACCTGCCCATCTGGGCGTTTCACGCTGCCGATGACCCTACAGCATCCGTGCAGTGTTCGTATAATGCAATCAACAGGTTAAACCAAACTAACCTCAATCCTAAACCTCAGTTGACTATCTGGCCAACTGGTGGTCACATTGTTTGGGATAGAGTGTATACCGACACTTCATACAGGTTTGATGGTGTTCTAAACGTTTATGAGTGGTTTCTCGGTCAGAACAAATCGCTTGCCGTAAACAAACTGCCGGTTGCCCGCGCAGGAAACACTATTAATATAACTACCGGTACTGCTACCGCAACATTGGATGGATCTGCATCCACTGATGCGGATGGCAAGCTTGTACGATATGTATGGAGAAAATTGTCTGGCCCCGCTGCCGGATCAATCACCACTCCCTTCGGTGGAAACTCATCTACCACTGTAACCGGTCTTACTACAGCAGGCACATACCAGTACCAGCTTAATGTAGTTGATAACCGTGCCGGCGTGTCGCGCGATACGCTGACTGTTGTAGTGTCTAATGGCGCCACTGTTCCAAACCTTGCACCTATAGCTAAGGCGGGAATCGATGCCAACATCATTTTGCCTATTACGATCGCTAACCTGAACGGAACCGCTTCGAGCGATCCGGACGGCACAATAAGCACTTACCTCTGGACCAAAGTTTCAGGTCCTGCTGCAACTATTGTAACACCAAATGCCGCAACGTCTACCGTAATCGGGCTTCTGCAGGGTACTTATGTATTCAAGCTGAAGGTGACCGACAACAAGGGCATGTCGGCTGAAGACCAGGTGACGATTGTTGTAAACGCTGCTGCAAATGTTGCCCCTGTAGCCAAAGCAGGAAACGACATTACTATCACTTTGCCTACTAATACGGTAGCGCTGAACGGTAGTACATCAACAGACGCTGATGGCACAATCGCTTCATATTTGTGGACGAAAATTTCCGGACCTGTTGCAACAATTGCAAATGCAACCGGATCATCAACAGCAATTAATAATCTCGTTCAAGGAACCTATGTGTTCAAATTAAAAGTAACCGACAACGATGGCGCTTCTTCAGAAGATCAGATCACCGTTATCGTTAACCCGGCTGCAAATGTTGCACCTGTAGCGAAAGCCGGAACTGATATCACTATTACTCTGCCGACTAATACGGTGAACGTAAATGGTAATACATCGACAGACGCTGATGGCACAATTACTACCTATCTGTGGACGAAAGTTTCAGGACCTGCTGCAACAATTGCTGATGCATCCGGATCGTCAACAGCTATCAATAATCTTGTTCAGGGAACGTACGTATTCAAACTTAAAGTAACAGATAACGACGGTGCTTCTTCAGAAGATCAGATCACTGTTACAGTAAATGCAAAACCAAATGTTGCGCCTGTTGCGAAGGCAGGAAGCGATATGGCGATCACCTTACCAACAAACACAATAGAACTGAGTGGTAACGGATCAACTGACGGTGATGGAACGATCGCGTCGTATCAGTGGACAAAAGTATCTGGCCCGGCGGCAGCGATCGAAACTGCATCAGCTTCAAATACAAATGTGAACAACCTGGTTGAAGGTGTATATGTATTCCGTTTGAAAGTAACTGACAACAGCGGAGCATCTTCACAGGACGATGTAAAGGTGACGGTGAATCCTAAACCAATTGTAGCACCAGTTGCAAAAGCTGGTTCAGACATCACAATCACATTGCCGGTAAACACGGTTACATTGAACGGATCTTCATCTTCCGATGAAGACGGAACAATCAGAAATTACCTCTGGACGAAATTATCAGGTCCGGCGGCAACAATACAAAGTGCTTCAGGCGCATCTACAGCAGTAAGTAACCTGGTTGAAGGAACATACACTTTCAAGCTGCGCGTAACAGACAACGATGGTGCATATGGCGAAGATGTAGTAATTGTGAGAGTGAATGCTGCACTGAATATAGTACCAGTTGCGCAAGCCGGAAACGATATTACCATTACGCTTCCTGTGAACAGAACATCATTAAGTGGCATCTCATCATCTGATGCAGACGGTTCGATCGTGTCTTACGCATGGGCGAAACTCAGCGGTCCGTCTCAGTTTATTCTTGCAGATGCCGACGCTTCATTCACCAGCGTAACCAATCTTGTTGAAGGCACATACACTTTCCGACTTGTTGTAACCGATAACAAGGGTGCAACTGATGCTGATACAATAATTGTAAAGGTTAATGCTGCGCCACCACCACCAAATGTTGCTCCAATTGCACAGGCGGGTGTAAACAAGACCATTACACTTCCGGTGAACACGGTTGACCTGAATGGAAGTTCATCAACAGATGCCGATGGAAACATCACATCATATACATGGACGTTCATTGGTGGTCCATCAACATATGATCTTACTAATGCTACGTCAGCAACAGCTAGCGTAACAAGTCTCGAAGCCGGAACATATTCGTTCAGACTGGAAGTGAAAGATAATGACGGGGCAACAGATGCTGATACTATCACAATCACAGTAAAAGAAGAAGCTGCTCCTCCGCCGCCACCAAACGTGGTACCGGCAGCAAAAGCAGGCGATGATATTACCATCACGTTACCTGTTAACCAGGTTACGCTGAACGGTAGCGAGTCGACAGACGAAGACGGAACGATATCCGGCTACGCATGGACTAAGATAAGCGGCCCTGCAGCCTTGAATGTGGTATCACCGAAAGCTTCCGAAACTATCATCGAAAACCTTGTGGAGGGTACCTATACATTCCGCTTACAGGTGAAGGATAATGATGGCGCACTTTCTTCTGACACAATCAAAGTAATAGTGCTTGCTGCACCAAACGAACGCCCCGGTTCTGATGCAGGTACAGATATCGACGGTTCAACTGCCAAACCCGGTAATTGAACTCGATGGTACCGATTCATACGATCCTGATGGTACGGTAACAGGGTACAAGTGGGAGCAGGTAAGCGGACCAGGCACAGCTACCATAGCGAGAGCAACTGCATCTACAACGACCATAACCGGAGTAACCGAAGGTGTATATGTTTTCAGATTAACAGTTACCGACAATGATGGATCCAAGGCAAGTGATGTGGTAAGAGTTACCGTGACAGCAGCAGATGTTCCGAACAGACTGCCGGTTATCGTTGCAGGCGAGGATATAGAAATTACATTGCCTACTGACTCAGTACAACTTGATGGAAGCAACACACGCGACCTCGACGGAGCCATAATCGAATACAGGTGGCAGTATGTAAGCGGACCAACGGGTTCCAACATAGTAACGCCCGACGCAGCTCTTACAACTATAAGCGGATTGGTTGAAGGACAATACACCTTCAGATTAACAGTAACAGATAATGATGGCGACAGGGCAAGCGATGCAGTGATCATAACTGTACACCCGGCACCTGTAGTTGAGCCACCGGTTGATACAACAGTGATTATTCCACCACCACCACCAGTGAACGCTGAACCTCTTGCAGATGCAGGAACTGACCAAACGATCAGCTTCCCTGACACGAGTTTAACAATTAACGGTGCAAATTCAACCGATAGAGACGGTACAATTGCAGAATACAATTGGACCATGGTTGAAGGACCATCCACACCAACGATCGTTAACCCTGCAAGCCCATCAACGGTGATTAATAATCTTCAAACAGGTGAGTACACTTTTGTTCTGACTGTTACCGATAACAAGGGGGCAGTTGCAAAAGACACTATCCGGGTTTCGGTTATTAATACACAAAGGTTTACCGAAGACTTCAGGGTATATCCAAACCCGGCGGTATCGAACGTAAACGTTCAGTTGACCAGCGACACACTTGGAACGGCCAGGATAACCATTTACAGTGCATCCGGGAATGTTGTGCACATCGAAAACACCGATAAGGTTCAGCCGACGTTACTTAAGAATATTCAGATCGGACATTTACAAACCGGTTTATATTACCTCGAAGTGATTGTAGGGGGTAAAGAAAGAAAGATCACAAAGTTTATAAAGCGACCATAACGCACTGACCTATAACAAAAAGGGATGAAGCAATTCATCCCTTTTTATTTTTCTAATACACAAGTTGCTTTGAATCAACCTCCAAATACCTCTTCTGGTATAGAGTTTGTGCATGCTCCCGCCAATTCTGCCCCGTAAAAGCTGCTAATCACAGGGCCTTGTCCCTAGATCAATCTCCTTTAAATCTTTATTGAAAACCAATTCATCCTGCCAGGATTGATTTAGTCAACTGCGCAGGAAATGTTCATATGCATAAACCTGATTGCGCGGCATGAAAAGATTTTATACCCTGTTCCTTGTTTTAATTCCGGTATTAAGCATGGCGCAAAGCTTTGAACGGCACGTTGTTGCCTCCAATGGCGAACGCATTGGTTTTCTTGAATTTCTTCCACCAAACTATTCCGGTCCGAAACATCCCCTGATAATTTTCCTTCACGGTGTAGGGGAAAAAGGGAACGGCACATCAGATCTCCGAAGGGTAGGATGCTGTGGCATACCATCTTACATAAAAAGAGGCAACAAGATGCGCTTTACGTGGATGGGTAAAACTGAATCGTTTGTTGTGCTGTCGCCGCAGCTAAGCAAAAAGTATGGAGCATGGCAGCCTTTCTACACGGACGAGTTGATCAAATACGCAAAAGCTAATCTTAATATAGACCCCAACAGAATTTTTGTGACAGGATTAAGTATGGGAGGCGGCGGTACATGGAACTTTGCCTCTTCATCACAAGTCAGAGCTGAACAACTTGCCGGCATCGCCCCGGTGGTAGCACCCTGCATGATGACGAACGGTTGCAATATTGCAAAAGCATCTCTGCCGGTGATGGCAATTCACGTGCTCGACGATAGAGATGCTCCAGCAAGCTGCACAATAAACGCTTTGAAGTCAATTAACTCGTGCTCGCCCTCAGTAACGCCTAACGTGATCATGTATGCAACCGGCGGACACTATGTTTGGGTTAAGCGCGCGTTCGATACTGCGCACGACTACCAGAATCCAAATATGTTCGAATGGTTCCTGGCACAGAACAAAACATATGCGCCGAATAAAAAGCCGAACGCTAATGCGGGCAAAGATCAGTATATCACCACAACCGATGGCTCGATTACGCTCAGCGGATCGGCTTCGAGCGATGGTGACGGTGGCATTGTGAGGTATATCTGGACAAGGCTTTCTGGGCCTGTGAAAGGCACATTGTCCGAAGGCAATACAGCCAACCTTAAAGTGGGTGGGCTGAATGCCGCAGGCACCTATAAATTCCAGCTGAAAGTAGTCGACAACCGGGCGGAATGGGATCTCGATACTGTTGTAGTAAGTGTAGCGAAGGGTGATGCGTCGCCAAATGAAAAGCCTGTTGCTAAAGCAGGAGAGGATATCACAATCGATCTGCCAGATGAACTTCTACTCGACGGCTCTGCTTCAAACGATTCCGACGGAGAGATTACTGAATATTTATGGACGAAAGTTGAGGGACCAGATCATGAAATCATCGATAACGACGATGAAGCTATTGCAACAGTAAGCGGGCTGGTACCTGGCAGATACAAATTTAAACTAGCGGTAACGGACAACCGCGGAGAAACGGATACCGATGAAATAACTGTATCGGTGACCGGAATGATTGATCCTGGTCCGGATCCTGATACCCTACCAGGTACCGACACCATTCCTGATGAACCTTCCAATTCACCATTGCCAACCGTACAGGAGGTGGTGGTTTATCCTAACCCTGCTACAAGTGACGTAATACTTCAGCTAAATACCTACCATCGTGGCAATTCCGTTGCAGTGATATACGATAATATGGGAAGAGAAGTGAAGCGCGTCAACTTCGTAAAAAATCAAAATCAGTTCCTGCAACGTCTTCCAACGGCCGCGCTTGGAAAGGGATTGTTCTATGTAGATGTTATGATTGACCGAAAAGGGAGATTCAGATCAAAGTTCATTAAGCGATAACTGCGCTAACGAAAAGGCTTGTAGAATTTATAGTTTGCGATAGCTAACATGTGGCGGTCGCCGGGGGTGTCGCCGTAGGCATATATCGAAGAATAATCTGAAAGATTGAAGGCTTCGTTGATGCGGCGGACTTTTTCTTTTCCGTGGCAGTTCAATCCATTTATACGGCCTGTGATACGGTCATTGCGAGTGTCGAGTTTAGTGGCAATACATTTAACACCGTTTGCTGTACACCAGGCTTGCAACCAGTTTTCCGGCGATGCGGAAACTACAACCACTTCGGCCCCAACGTCCTGCATTTTCTTGATTTCACCCATTGCTTTTTCGCGGAGCAATCCTGGTAATTTCTCGGACATAAAATCTTCGCAATACTTGCTGAACTCTTCAGATTTCATCTTTCCAAAGAAATAGTTTAGCATGATCTCCTTCGCACGCTGATTGGAAATAATATTCAACTTATAAAATACAAGTATCGGGCAATTTAGAAGAAATCCAAAATAGAAGGATGCATCGCCTTTCACATATTTGATAAACTCCAGCAACGTATCCTTGCTGGTAATGGTGCCATCGAAATCGAAAAAAGCGATGATGCGGTTCACAACTTCATCTTTTTAAACATCACTTCAGGCACGTTTCGAATCATCAGCATAATATATTTCCAGAACCATTTTACGAACACAACATTTTTTTTCTTTTGCACGGCATTAAATACCGCTTCTGCAACTTCTTCCGGCTGGGCCGTAAGCATTTTTGGCAAAGAAAGTTCCTCTGTCATCTTCGTATAAACAAATCCAGGCTGTACCGTAACAACGTGCACACCTTTATGATATAAACTGTTTCTTAAACCGGAGAGGTATGCTGTAAATCCCGCTTTGGCGCTGCCATACAGGAAGTTACTCTGCCGGCCACGTTCTCCGGCCACGGAACTGATACCTACGATTGAACCTTCTTTCCTCGCAGCAAAATCTCTCGCAATGATATTAAGAATAGAAACCGCGCCTGTATAGTTCGTGTGAATAATCTGACTTGCCTGATCCCAGTCATCAACGGCTTTTTCGTTTTGGCCAAGCAACCCAAACACACAAATTGCCACATCGGGCTTCTCCTCGATCTCCGAATAAAAAGCGGCGTGCGTGTTGTAAGCAAGGGCATCAAATTCGTGAATCGAAACGCGTACACCATACTTGATGGCAAGGTCGGACTGAAGTGGTTCGAGGCGGTTAACGTTGCGCGCAGCGAGTTGTATGTTGAATCGCTTTGAAGCAAATTTCTCTGCAATGGCAGTCGCCATGTCCGAAGCCGCACCAAGTATTAAAGCTGTTGGCATTGTGTCAATTTATTGCGTCAATAATAATCTCTCCGATTGCACAGAAGACAACTTGAAAGACGGATTATATTTTTTAACTACAGCTTTGAATTCTTCGAGTCGCGGATAGCCTTGCACCAGTACTTCCGGTTTCATGCGTGCATCCTTAGACATATACAATCTGCCTCCATATTGCAGCACGATCTGATCGAGTTCATCCAAAAATTTAAACAACCCATCACGTACGGGAAAATCCAGTGCCAGTGTAAAACCTTCCTCCGGAAACGATATCATACTTTCCTGTTTACCAAAAACCTTCAGCACTGCAAGAAATGAGCCGAGTCCCTCATCACTTATCCTGTTTAGTATTGCAATTAGGCCCTGCTTCGCTGTTAACGGAAGTACAAACTGGTATTGAACAAAGCCCTTCTTTCCATATCCCCTGTTCCAGTGCAGTATTGCATCAAGCGGATAAAAGAATGGTTCGTAGGGAACTACGTTATTGATTTCTTTTTTAAAGTTCTTACCGTAATAAAGAAAATTGAATGCCTTGACGGTGAGCGTGTTCAATACCCACGACGGAAGATTAAACGGAAAAGTTATTTTCATTTTGCCATGTACGGCAAGTTTCTTGTTTTTTTGTGATTCACTTAGTTCGTGCTTCAGTTGCATGCTCTCCTACTATCAAAATTCCTCTCCCGAATTGATCACCTTTTGCAAGGCAATCGATCCAGGCCATTGAATAAGTGTAGTCTTTATACTTTTCAAATAAAGCAATCAGTTCTTCCAGGTTGGCGGCCTTGATTTGCTTCTGTCGAACATAAGATGTTTCAATTTTTTTCAGTCGAAACTTTATTCGTGTGATCATCCCCGTTAGCCCCATTCCACCGCAGGTGGCCTCAAAAAGATCCGGGTATATTGTAGGTGTACAGGTGATCACAGAACCGTCGGCCACCATCACATCCATCTCCGATATGTGATTTGAGAACGATCCGTCTACATGGTGGTTTTTTCCATGGACGTCACTACCCACTGCTCCTCCTACTGTGATGAATTTCGTTCCTGGCGTAACAGGCAGGAACCAGCCTTTCGGAACGATCACCTCCAGTATTTTATCAAGCGTTAAACCGCTCTGGCATTCAAACGTTCCGTTTACGATATCAAAAGAAAGGATCCTGTTATAGTTCAGAGTCGAAATAGTGTTTTGAGCAAGGGACGCATCGCCATAGCATCGCCCGTTTCCGCGCGGAATAAAATGATTTGTTCCATCCATCAGTTTCGATAACTGGCTGGTGAAACTGAAGCTTCTCACTTCACTATCCATGCGGGGATAATTTCCCCAATTCGCAATCTTCTGCTTCATTTCTTGAAAAATGTTAGGTCGCGCAAGTACAGGATCACAAAAAAGCTTGATGCCCATAGCACCAGTGTTACCTGGATAAATCTATCCTTATATAATACGTCTGTTGGCGAGCCGGCCTTGTTGTGAATAAATGTGATCTGCAGGTAACGCATCAGCGCGGCGATAACGAACAGTGCAGTATAAAATAACCTGAAGCCATATTTCTGATGCGCTGCAGGTGTAACCGTAAAATTGATGTAGGATACTATGAGTATCGCGGAAAAAAGTGCAAGAAGCGTGTTGAGAAATTCGAGACTATAACCCTTCATCGATTTCCTCATTTCAGCACCTGTGGTAAGCTTTAACATCACGTCGTCCCTTCGTTTGGCGAGGGCCATAAACAAGGCAAGGAGGAACGTCATGATAAGGAACCATTCTGTTGTATTTACACCTGCGAGTTCAGCTCCTCCCTTCACACGTAACACAAAGCCTGATGCCAGTATGAGGATGTCAATGATTGAAATGTTTTTCAATCCGAACGAATACATCATGTTCAGCACATAATAAATACTGGTGATGAACAGGAACTTTCCGCTTTGGTCGACCAGGAATGCGAGAAGCAATCCGCTGATCGTAAGCAGTACGCTGAGTATGATTGATGCGGTTTTGTTCACCAAACCTGCCGCTAACGGCCTGTTTCGCTTCTCCGGATGCTTTTTGTCGTCCTCAATGTCGCGGTAATCGTTGATAATATAGATGCTGCTTGCAAGGAAGCTGAAGGCGAAAAAACCGCCTGTAAGCAGGAGTATTTTATCGGGTTCGAAAAACTTCCCTGCAAAGAACAATGGAAGAAACAGGAAAAGATTCTTGGCCCAGTGTTTAGGCCTCAAAAGTTTGATATAGTGCTTCATGGTCGCAGGCGCCACAAGATAGTTCACAAAAGGCTTTGATGCAATATTATTGGCTGTTAGATTTGCATTAATGAACAAGATGAAACGCCTTCTTTCTATCGCTGAAGTGCTTATTATTATTGTGGTTGCCCTGATACCTTTGTTTCCCAACCTTCCTTACCGTTTAAACAGCTACCTCTCATGGGAAGGGGCATATCGCATGATCAACGGGCAGGTGCCGTTCCGCGATTTTGGTATGCCTGTAGGATACATGTATTGGGTAATTCCCGCAGTATTCTTTAAAATCTTCGGCGCACACATGATCACCCTGGTAAAAGCGCAGGTGCTCATTAACGTTGTGGGAGCGCTTTGCTTCCGCTGGATCATGATCAGGCTCAAAGTTCCTCCGGCCGTGCGTTTCTGCGGCATTCTTGTTTATTGCCTTACCTACTCGCTTCCAAATTATTGGCCCTGGTATAATAACACGGTAATATTTTATGAGTTCGTAGGTCTTGCTTTTCTCATTTATTTTCTTACAGGGGTACAAACGAAGTGGCGCCTTATCTGGCCTGCACTTGCCGGCGCATTCGTCTTCTTCTCTTTCTTTACAAAACAGGATGGCGGCGGACTTGCCCTGCTTGTTTGCCTGGCTTTGCTCGTATACGACGCCATTATCGAAAAGAGATGGCAACCCACAGCTTCTTTTTTAGGCGGATTGATCTTAACCGGTTTGCTCATCATTATTCCCCTCACAAAATATTCATTCGGGTATTGGTTCAACCATGGACAACCGCCTCACAGCTCGCGCATCTCCATTTCAGATATCGTTAACGAGTTCTTGTTGCAGTCGCAATGGATTAAGTTCTACCTCGCATTAATTATCATTTTGTTATTTGCCTACGTCAAAGATTTTAAGGCTTTCCTGCTCAATAAACAGATGATGCTGTTTACTTTGCTTACCCTGGGCATTATTGCCGAGGCCGCCATATTCCAGGTAACGAGTTATCTGCCGGTTGACAACAATATCTTTTATCATTCGTTCGCAATCGTTTTTATACTCACGTTACTCGGCACCCTTCTTCCAATTAATATCAATACATGGAAAACCACGTTTGTAATTACAGCGTGTATTCTTCTTGTATGGAGCCAGAGTTACTGGAAATACATTGAGCGTTTCGTTATCCCGTCAACACCTGAAACATATACTACGCATACCCATGAAGGTTATACTTATGCTGATGTAGTGAACCGCAACACTTATATGATTGAGATTGACACGACGGCTATTCCGCTTCATCAGTGGCGCCTTAGTTCATTGCCCACATTAAATAAAGTTTTGCTGCCGGGACCTACCGTAGATGGTATCGACCGACTGATGAATTCACCGGTAGTTAAGAGTGGAAAGAAATTGAAGGTGCTGAACATGTCGGAGCTTACGACACTCGCCGCCGAAATTCCTTTTGAACTCGAAGCAGGCAGCGAACTATCCTCTATGGTTTCACAGGGGTGTGGGCATGTTCGAAAAGGAAACAAATATGTTCGCGGATCGCGTGAAAAATAATTATTACGACCTTGTGCTTTTTGAGTATGTTCCCTACTCAAATAATATCTATCCTTTCAGTGTGAGGGAAGCGTTGCTGGAAAACTATAACCGGGTAGATACCTTCCCGGTGCCAAGAAATCCGTCATCGCATGCGTGGATAGAGATCTATGTCCAAAAGAAATGATTACATATTATCCAGTCCGATAGAATATCTGAAAGGCGTCGGCCCACAACGGGCGGAGATGCTGCAGAAAGAACTGGGCATATTTACATTTAAAGATCTCCTCGAACATTTCCCTTACCGGCATATCGACAAAACAGTTGTAACACCTATCGACAGCATTACACCTGACACCGACTGGGTGCAGATCGCGGGTAAGCTCATCAGTTGCGATGTGTTGGGCGATAAACGCGCAAAACGCCTGATGGCTGAAGTAGCAGATGCAACCGGCACACTTGAATTGGTTTGGTTCCAGGGCGTCACCTGGATTCAGAAGACCCTGACTGTTGGACAGAATTACCTTGTGTATGGCAAAGTAAGCTACTTTAATGGGAAGCCCCAGATTTCGCATCCCGAACTGGAGCCGTTTGCGCCCGAGATGAAGGACGGACGCAACTTCCTGGAACCAGTATATCCAAGCACGGAAAAATTAAAATCAAGAGGCCTCGGGGGCCGACAGATCGCCAAACTTACCTATACCCTTTTTACCCATTTACGCGAAGCGGACGTGCCGGAAAACCTGCCGGCAGGAATTGTTTCGATGCTTGGCCTGGTGCCTCGTTTCCGGGCATTTTCCGCCATTCACTTTCCCCAATCCCCCGCAGGCTATGAAGAAGCAGTGAAACGGCTGAAATTCGAAGAACTTTTTATAGCCCAATTAAGGATGGGGCTGGTAAAGCTTCAGCGGCACCGGTATTCCAAAGGAGTCGTATTTGGCCAGGTGGGAGAACTATTTAATTCTTTCTATAGCCATCATCTCCCTTTTGAGCTGACCGGCGCCCAAAAAAACGTGATCAGGGAGATCAGGAAGGATTTTGGCACCGGCAGGCAGATGAACAGGCTGTTACAAGGCGATGTAGGCAGTGGCAAAACCATTGTCGCATTACTTTGTATGCTGCTGGCCGCCGATAACGGGTTTCAGAGCTGCCTGATGGCGCCGACGGAGATACTCGCACGCCAGCATTTTCAGAGTATCAGCAACCTTCTTAAGGAACTACCCGTAAATATTGGTTTGTTAACGGGAACCGTGAAAAGTGCTGAGCGTAAAAAGGTACTGAACGAATTGCGTGAAGGCACAATGGACTTCCTTGTGGGCACGCATGCCGTTATTGAAGACACGGTTGAATTTAAGAACCTGGGCCTTGCTGTGGCAGATGAACAGCACCGGTTTGGGGTAGCGCAACGGGCGAAGCTTTGGACGAAAGCTGTGATTCCGCCCCATGTGCTTGGTGATGACTGCGACACCGATTCCCCGAACGCTTGCGATGACCGCTTACGGTGATCTGGATTACAGTGTTATTAACGAACTACCCCCGAATCGCAAACCAATTCAGACCGTTCACCGGTACGATCATGCGCGACCGCAGGTGATGGATTTTATAAAGTCGGAAATTAGCGGAGGAAGGCAGGCCTATATAATTTTTCCCCTGATAGAAGAATCGGAAAAACTTGATTACGAAAATCTTTTGAAGGGTTACGAAAACGTGAAAGCATGGTTTCCTGAACCGAAGTATTACATCAGCATGGTTCATGGCCGGCAAGCTGCGGATATCAGAGAAACCAACATGCAACGATTCAGGCAAAATGATACTCAGATAATGGTGGCAACAACGGTGATCGAAGTAGGCGTAGACGTTCCGAATGCATCTGTAATGGTGATTGAAAGCGCTGAAAAATTTGGATTGTCACAACTTCACCAGCTTCGCGGACGGGTGGGACGAGGTGCAGAAAAAAGTTTTTGCATTTTATTAACCGGGCCGAAATTGGGAAAGGAAGCCAGGGAGCGTCTGAAGACGATGGTTGCAACCACAGATGGTTTTAAGATTGCGGAGAAAGACCTGGAATTGAGAGGCCCGGGAGAAATTGAGGGGACACGGCAAAGTGGAGCATTGAATCTGAAACTGGCGGATCTCCTCCAAGACAAACAATTACTCGAAAACGCCAGGAACCTGGCGCTTGATCTTCTCGATAAAGATCCCGACCTGTCATCGCCTGATAATTATTCTGTTAAAGAATACCTGCGGTTGCTAACCGGAAAAACGCCATGGAGCAAGATTTCGTAAGTTTTTAAAGACCGGAACTTTCTCAACATTGGCATGACTTTAACGTACTATTTTATTACATTGGTAAAAAAGAATCTTTTGATCCGAAACGCTGTAATTGTTGCGTGTTTAATCCTATCTCTCCTACCCAGTTTATCCGCTCAAACAGGTCCGTCTACTTTTGAATTTATTGAGAATAAAGGTCAGTGGGACAGCCGGGTGCAGTTCACTGGTGAGTTGGCTTCAGGTGCGTTCTTTCTGCAGAAAAAAGGTTTCACCGTTTTTCTCCGGCACCCGGATGATATGCGCGTCCTTAACAGCCACGTACACGATAATGTAAAGTCCGACAAAAAAGATAAAAAAATTGATTACAGCAAGGACCTCTCCGGGAAAGTGATCGATAAAAATCTGGGGCAGGGAACAAAGGTTCTCCGCTCACATTCTTACGTTGTTGAATTTGTTGGAGCCAATGACAACGCTATCGTGATTCCCGAAAAGCCTGTCGCATCATATAACAACTACTTTCTTGGCAACGATCCGAAAAAGTGGGTAAGCGGTGCACGGCTGTTCAACGCCATCACCTATCAAAATGTTTATCCAAACATAGATGTCAGATATTATTCGGAAGACAGCAAATTGAAATATGACTTCATTGTAAAGCCTGGAGGCGATCCTTCGAGGATCGTGATGAAATACACAGGTGCCGACAAACTCTCGATTAAAAACAACGATCTTATCATCAAAACTTCTGTAGGAGATCTGAAAGAATTATATCCATATAGTTTCCAGGCAGACAACACCACCGGAAGAAAGCAGGTAGACTGTAAATATGTATTAGGACCCGAGAATACGGTACGATTCCAGTTAGGCACATTTTCAAAAAACTCAACTCTAGTTATAGATCCTTCGCTAATATTCGCATCCTTTACCGGAAGCCGTTCTAATCAATATGGTTTCACAGCAACGCCCGGTCCAGATGGCTCCCTGTTTTCAGGCGGGATAGTGTTTGGTCCGAACTTTCCGGTTACGCCCGGTGCATTCCAGGAGCGGTACGGCAATGGCACTAGTTCGTCGCATAC
Source organism: uncultured Chitinophagaceae bacterium (assembly GCA_963782225.1). Taxonomy (GTDB): domain Bacteria; phylum Bacteroidota; class Bacteroidia; order Chitinophagales; family Chitinophagaceae; genus Flavitalea. Next base: position 1,818,766 of record CAWAIQ010000004.1, on the reverse strand, counting down.
TGAAACCGACATCGGTATCATGAAATTCAGCGCGAACGGATCGCAACGCCTTTATGCCACTTATATCGGCGGCAGCGCTAACGAATACCCACACAGCTTATTCAGCGATGCGCAGGGAAATCTTGTAGTGATGGGCCGGTCGTATTCCCCTAACTATCCCGGTGATACAATTGGTGGAGGATCGTGCGATATCGTCGTAACCAGGCTCACTGCAAGTGGCGGGGGCATTACAGGGTCACTTAAGATAGGCGGTAGCGGTCTGGATGGGGTAAATATTGAAGACATTCAACAGACAGGCAACTACGATAATCATACAACCCTCATCAGAAACTACGGTGACGACTCAAGAAGCGAAGTAATTCTCGACGGTGCAGGAAATATTTATGTCGCCGGACAAACGCAATCGTCCGACTTCCCCATCAGAGGCGGCGGTTTTCAGTCAACTTCTGGTGGCAAGCAGGATGGTGTGGTATTGAAAATAGATCCCAGCTGCAATAATCTCATCTGGAGCTCTTACCTCGGCGGTGCCGGCGACGATGGCGCTTTTGTACTTGATATCAACCCGCTGAATAGTGATATTTATGTAGGCGGTGCGACGACTTCCAGCACATTTCCCGGAATCGGCGCGGGTCCGACAGGATCTGTTTACAAAGGTGGTCAGACCGATGCATTCGTAAGTAGGATCAGTAACAACGGAGGCACTCTCAGAAAGTCAATATATCTCGGCACAAGTAACGTGGACGTTATTTATGGTTTGAAGTTCGACGAAAAGGGCTTCCCCTATGTGATGGGTGTTTCGAGAGGAGGCGGATGGCCGGTTACCTCGAATGTGGTTTACTCCAACCCGGGATCCTCGCAGTTTGTTTCAAAATTATCATCCGACCTTACGACTTTTGAATACTCAACTGTATTCGGGAGTGGAAGCGCGAAGCCAAATATGAGTCCTGTGGCGTTCCTTGTTGACCAGTGTGAAAACATTTATATCTCCGGATGGGGCGGATGGATAAGGCAGGGCGGAGCCACTGATCCATTTGACCAGTCGGGCGTTCGCGGAATGCCTATAACCGCCGATTCTGCCATCAAAGCCACTACCGATAACGAAGATTTCTATTTCATCTGTATTCAGAAGAATGCGTCACGACTGCTTTACGGGACCTATTTCGGGCAAACCGGTGGACGTTACGGTGAACACGTAGACGGCGGAACGAGCCGCTACGATCAACGTGGTGTGATCTACCAGGCTATCTGCGGGAACTGTGCAGGCGGCGCCCAATTCCCAACCACCCCGGGTGTTGTGGGACCGGTTAACGGTGCATTAGCCGAAGACGGCTGTAACCTGGCAGCCGTAAAGATTGCATTTAACTTTGCGGGTGTTGCTGCAGGTCCGCGACCATCTGTTGCCGGTGTGCGCGATACCCTCGGATGCGCCCCTTTCACAGTAACATTAGAAGATACTGTGTTGAACGCGGTGAGCTATATATGGTCGTTCGGAGATGGAACTCCGGATTTTCCGACAACGGACCGCCAGGTATCGCACACATTCAATAATGTGGGCCGGTATAACATCAGGCTGATAGCTATCGACACGAATTCCTGTAACGAGCGAGACACTGCATTTACAACAGTCGTGGTAGGTGATAACGAGGCCCTCCTGGATTTTACATCCGACAAACTTGAACCATGCACCGAGCTCAATTACCGTTTTACAAATAATACAACGGCTACAGGTCCATCTAATTTCACTGATTCGAGTTTCGTGTGGGATTTTGGTGATGGATCTCTTCCAATATATGCAGGTCTTAATCCTGTTGATAAATCTTACCTCGCTCCAGGCACATACCGCGTAAAATTGTACCTGGTAGACACCGGTTACTGTAACTCGCCGGCAGTGGACAGCATGTTACTTTTCGTGAACCCTCTTGTTGAAGCGAGAATTGAAACGCCGTCGGCAGGTTGCGCTCCATATGATGCGCTGTTCACGAATGTTTCTTTGGCCGGGCAAACGTTTACGTGGAACTTTGGTGACGGTTCTCCCGTATCTAATGAAGTGAATCCTGTGCACAGGTACGAAAATCCGGGAACGTATACTATCACTTTACATGCAGTAGACTCAGGAACATGTAACATTTTCGATGACACTGCAGTAACGATCACAGTATCCAACAGGCCAACAGCTGAATTCTCATTCCTTCCTGTTTTGCCTGTTCAGAACAAACCAACGATTTTCAGTAACCTCTCAACGGGAGGCGCAAGATATAAATGGCTTTTTGGCGATGGAGATTCAGTGGTGAAGTCAACACGCGACACCGTTCTTCATCAGTACAATGCAACGGGTACTTATAATGCATGCCTTATCACCTATAACGAGTTTGAATGTACCGATACGGTGTGTCACGAGGTTCAGGCAGACATATTACCGCTCCTCGATGTACCGAACGCATTTACACCGGGCAGATTTGGACGAAACTCGACGATTCGTGTCGAAGGATTTGGTATCGCTCGCATGGATTGGAAGATATTTAACCGCTGGGGACAGGTAGTGTTCCATAGTATCGATCGAAAGATCGGCTGGGATGGAATGTACAGAGGTCAGCCACAACCGGTAGACGTGTACCAATATACGCTCGACGTACAGTTTACCGACGGAACGACTAAGCGAAAAACGGGCGACATTACATTAATAAGGTAAGTGAAAGGAGGATAAAATGATCAGAAGTGTACCGGCAATCGTAGTGATATTGCTTTCAACTTTTGTTGCAAGCGCGCAGGACCTGCATTTTTCGCAGTGGTTCAACTCGCCGCTAAGCACCAACCCAGCGAACACTGGATTTATTCCGCAAGCAGATTACAGGCTCGGAGCCAATTACCGAAATCAGTGGTCCACTATAATGAGCATTCCCTATAAAACGATGAGCGTTTGGGGCGATGTGCAGTTGTTGCGCGACCGCATAGAGTCGGGATGGCTGGGTGTAGGTGGAATGTTGTTGCGCGATGTTGCAGGCGCAGGCTCTCTTACCTCTACGAAATTATATGGTTCTCTCGCCTATCACCAGATGATTGGTGAAGCGCATTTGCTATCAGCAGGTTTCAACGCGGGATGGGTAAATAAAAGAATCAATTCCGCGGACCTGAAATTTCCTGACCAGTTTGACGGCAGGTTTTTCAGCAAAGACATACCGACGAGCGTAATATTGGATAACCCAAACATCAATTATTTTGATGTGCAGTTTGGTCTGAACTATGCATATTTCCCCACTGAAAATCTATACGTGAATGGAGGCATCTCTGTTCAGCATCTTAACCGCGCGCGTGAATCGTTCTTTGATCCCGGAAATGGAGAAGATAACAGGGTACCGATGAGATACACTGCCTTCGCAAACGCAAGCTATAAACTAAACGATGAAGTGATCTTTAACCCGATGGCATATTACACAAGGCAAACCAACTCATCAGAAATCGTAGGTGGTGGAAATATTCAATACAACCTTTCTGGTGATGGTGAGATGGAACTTATCGGTGGCTTGTATGTGCGACCCGGAGATGCAGTAATTCCCATGTTAGGTTTTCAGTACAAGAACATAAGGCTGATGTTTAGCTACGATCAAACAACATCACCGCTGAAACAATACAATAACGGACGCGGTGCATATGAATTTGCACTGATGCATAATGGATTCTTCAGCGAATATAACGGCGACAGGCGCCAATCTTTTTGTCCTACTTTTTAACGACTACGTTGATCATTTGGCGGGGCTTATAGATGATGCGGTCTGCTGCGCCGCCTTCAAGCCATTTTTGTACAGTTGAGTCTTCAAGAACTATTTTCTCGAGATCTTCCTGGGAAATATTCAGATCAATTTTTATTTCGGTGCGCTTCTTTCCATTGATGGCAACAGGATATGTAAAGGCAGATTCCTTCAGATAGCTTTCATCGAGCACGGGAAAATCCGCGTTGATGACAGATGTTGTGTTGCCGAGTGCATACCACAGTTCTTCTGTAATATACGGAGCGTAGGGGTGCAATAGTATCAACAATTCCTGCAACACTTTTTTCTTGTGGCAGCCTGCATCGTTCAGATCGTTTACCGCGATCATAAATGTGCTTACACCTGTATTGAAAGAAATGCGCTCATTATCCTCCTGAATTTTCTTGATCGTTCTGTGAAGGATTTTCATCTCCTCTCTTGAAGGTTCTTCATCGTTCCAGACCTTTCCTTTCAAATCATCAAAAAACAGTCGCCACAACTTCTTTAAAAACCGATATACGCCTTCGATGCCTTTGGTGTCCCAAGGCTTACTCATTTCGATTGGTCCAAGGAACATTTCATACATGCGATACGTATCGGCGCCATAGCGGTTTACAATATCATCTGGGTTTACAGTGTTATACAGCCGCTTGCTCATCTTCTCCACCTCGGTGCCCGTGATATACTTACCGTTTTCGAGAACGAATTCAGCGTCGTTGAATTCCTTTCTCCATTTTTTGAAAGCCTCTATATTCAATTCAACACCATCTACAATATTTACGTCAACATGAAGCTGGTCCGTGGTATATTCTCCAATCAGCCCGTGCGAGACGAACTTGCTGGAACCTCTCACACGATAGACAAACCTGCTGGCACCCTGGATCATACCCTGGTTGACGAGTTTCCTGAAAGGCTCGTCAAAACTTATGAAGCCAAGGTCAAATAGCACCTTAGTCCACATTCGGCTGTAGAGCAAATGGCCAACTGCATGTTCGGTACCTCCGATATACAGATCAACCTGGTTCCAGTAGTCGGAGGCTTTGCGACTGCACAGCTCATTATCGTTGTGCGGGTCCATGTACCGCAAAAAGTACCAGCTGCTACCTGCATAGCCGGGCATCGTGTTCGTCTCCAGGTTATCAGCTACCCATTCAGGAATATTCGCAAGCGGCCCTTCACCATTCGGCCCCGGCGCATATGAATCTACTTTCGGAAGCTCGAGCGGAAGACTGCTCTCACTAAGCGGCACAGCAATACCATCGATCCAGCGGATAGGTATCGGCTCCCCCCAGTAACGCTGGCGGCTAAACGCCGCATCGTGCATCCTGAAGTTTACCTTCCTTACGCCGATTTTTTCTTGCTCGAGCCTGTTGATCACAATGTCTATGGCATCGGTCATTTTTATCCCGTTAAGAAAGCCGCTGTTTTCGAGCTTTGCTTCCTTGGTCGGGTTAGCATCTGTACCGTTATAATAACTGCCAATGATATTCGTGATCGGCAAGCCGAAATGCCGGGCAAATTTGTGATCGCGCTCGTCGCCGCAGGGTACCGCCATGATCGCACCGGTTCCATACCCGGCCAGCACATATTCTGAAATCCAGATAGGAATAGGCTTTTGGTCGAATGGATTCAGCGCATACGCACCGGTGAATACGCCACTGATCTTTTTTTCAGCCATCCTTTCCCGCTCGCTCCTGCTCTGCACATAATTCAGGTATTCTTCAACTGCCGCTTCCTGATCTTTAGCAGTAACCTGTTTTACCAGTTCATGCTCTGGTGCAATAACCATAAAGTCGACGCCGAAAATCGTGTCGGGCCTGGTGGTGTAAACACGCACCTTAATATCTTCTTTGTTCTGTATCTTGAAATCGATCTCGGCACCCGATGATTTTCCGATCCAGTTCGTCTGCATATCTTTCATTGCATCACTAAAGTCGATCCGGTTCAGTCCTTCGAGCAAACGATCTGCATACTCGGTAATTCGGAGGTACCATTGTCTCAGTTTCTTCTTCACTACCAAATAACCGCCGCGTTCGCTGCGGCCATTGATCACCTCGTCGTTTGCCAGTACGGTTCCCAGTGCTTCGCACCAGTTCACTTCTCCGTAGCTGCAATACATCAGCCGGTAGTTCATCAGTGTGTCGGCTTTCTGCGCTTCCGACATTTCATTGAAACCTTTTAAAAGGGGGACCAATGTTTCAATTGGCTCCGCCTTTTTGCTATCGCGGTTGTACCAGCTGTTAAACAGCTTCAGAAATATCCACTGCGTCCATTTATAATACTTTGGATCGCTGGTTCTGACCTCGCGATCCCAGTCGAATGAGAAGCCAATCTTATCGAGTTGGCTGCGAAAGGTGGCTATATTATTTTCCGTAGTAACAGCAGGATGCTGACCGGTTTCAAGTGCATACTGTTCAGCCGGCAAACCGAAGCTATCGTACCCCATTGGATGGAGCACATTGAACCCCTTCGATCTTTTGTAACGTGCGTAGATGTCTGATGCTATATAACCCAGCGGATGGCCCACATGCAAACCCGAACCGGAGGGGTAAGGGAACATATCAAGCACATAACATTTCGGTTTATCTGTATCGTTTGAAACCTTGTAAGCGTTGTTTTTATTCCAGGTATCTCTCCATCTCTTTTCTATCTCCCGGAAATCATATTCCATGCGTTCGATTTGTGCAAACATAAGATAATTAACTACTTTTGACCATCTAAAAAAATCCAAATGGTCCAGACCGGAAAAGCATCTGCAAAGCGCTCCAAACCCTCTTATTTCATGGCGATCCTCGGTGTTTCAATCGTGCTGTTTTTCGTTGGAATATTTGGTTGGGTTTTGCTTAATGCAAGCCATTATATCGACAATCTCAAAGAAGAAGTCCAGGTTCACGTTTATCTCCGTAACAATGTTGAGCAACGCGAAATTGATTCACTTCATAACTTCATTGCCGTACAACCCTACGCCAAATCAATAGAATACGTAGATAAAGAAACTGCCAAGAAAAGATGGCTTCAGCAAGGCGAGGCCGATTTTGAAGAGCTGCTCGAAGAGAACCCATTACCTGCTTCCATAGATTTTTTTGCAAAGAGCAATTACGTCGAGAAAGACAGTCTGAAGAATATCAAGAACGACCTGCTTCAGCGTTCTACAGTCGTTCAAAGTGTAAACTACCCGGCATCGTTAGTCGAAAAGATGGGACCGATTATGCAGTGGCTTCTGCTCGGCCTCGTTGTGCTGGCAGTGGTCTTCTCCATCCTTTCAATTGTGCTTATCGATAACACTATCCGCCTCGCAATGTACAGCAACCGGTTCCTTATCAAAACCATGCAGATGGTTGGTGCAACCCGCAGCTTCATATCGAAGCCCATGAATCTCAGGGCTGTTATCAACGGAGCTATCGCCGCGCTCATTTCGATAGCCCTCATCTACGTGATCATCGTATTGTTTGAGCTGTATCTCCCCTATCTCAAAGATCTCCGCGATAACACAAACCTCTTACTGATGTTTGCTTTCCTGTTCCTTTTGGGCATTGGAATCAGTGTATTGAGCACCCATCGCAGCGTAATCAAATACCTCAAGATGAGCCTCGACGATCTGTATTAACTTATACTATAACTTTACCTCATGAACGATAAGAAATCGCCCCAGGTTCCAGCAAATAATCTCTTTGGAAAAGAAAATTATGTGTGGATCATTGCCGGTCTTGCCGTAATTGCACTCGGCCTGATCCTTATGGCCGGGGGCAAGAGTGATGACCCGAATGTTTTCAACCCAAAAGAGGTCTACAGCTTCACCCGCATCACGCTGGCACCGATCCTTATTCTCCTGGGCCTCGCCCTCGAAGTTTTTGCTATTTTTCGTAAACCCAAGAAGGGCTAACATTCATGAATCTTTTCGAAGCGATTATAGTAGCCATCGTCGAGGGGCTCACCGAATATCTCCCTATATCTTCTACCGGGCACATGATCATTACCTCTGCCCTTCTCGGTATTGAAAAAGACGAATTCACCAAACTTTACGAAGTATCCATTCAGCTCGGCGCCATCTTAGCCGTTGTCGTATTATACTGGCGAAAGTTCTTCGATTTCAGCAAATGGAAATTCTACCTTAAACTTATCATCGCCGTTATACCCGCTATAGTGCTCGGCCTGCTCTTCTCCGACCAGATTGATGCTATGCTTGAAAGCCCGACAACAGTAGCTATAACCCTCCTTGTAGGTGGGATAATCTTCCTGTTTATCGACAAGGTGTTCACCCGGCATAACATCGACAAAGAAGAAGAGATCAGCAACAGGAAAGCATTCACCATCGGCTTTTGGCAGTGCCTCGCTATGATACCCGGCGTAAGCCGCAGCGCTTCTTCCATCATCGGTGGTATGCAACAGCACCTCACGCGGAAGCTCGCCGCCGAGTTTTCGTTCTATCTCGCCGTACCCACCATGGCGGCAGCTACCGGATATTCTGTATTTCTCAAAGACTGGAAAGACCCCGGCGGACAGGAGATGAAAGGATTTCAAATGATCCTTGCGTCAACTGAAAACACTGTTGCATTCTTAACCGGTAACGTCATAGCCTTCGTGGTAGCGATCGTAGCTATCAAATTTTTCATCGGATTTTTACAGAAGCATGGATTCGTGCTGTTTGGCTGGTACCGTATTATTGCAGGCATTACCCTGCTGATACTGATTTACACCGGTGTGATAAGAGGTTAGCATTTGAACTAAACACTCATCATTCAAATAAATTGAATTCAAAGAAACTTATCAATGCCTGGTGTCTGTACGACTGGGCGAATTCTGCATACAACCTTGTTATCACCTCAACGATTTTTCCAACATATTTCGAGGCGGTAACACGCAATGCTGAAAACGGTAACACCGTACAATTCTTAGGGCGGAAGTTTGTTAACACAGCCCTTTATAACTATGCGCTCGGTACCGCATTTATCATCGTTGCACTTATGTCGCCCATACTTACTTCCATCGCCGACACGCGAGGCAACAAGAAGAATTTCATGCGCTTCTTCTGCACTATCGGAAGTATTTCTTGTGCGGCGCTTTACTTCTTTGCGCAAACACAGGATGGGAACAATCTTACTCTCTCGTCGCAGGCGTTGCATATTGGCGTTGCTTGTATGATCATTTCATGTATAGGTTTCTGGGCAAGCCTTGTCTTTTATAACTCCTACCTGCCCGACCTTGTTACCGAAGATCAGCGCGACCGCGTAAGCGCCCGTGGATACACATGGGGCTACATCGGCAGCGTGCTCCTCCAGATCGTTTGCTTCATCATTGTGTTTTTCCCCGAAATGTTCGGCCTTAACACCGCTTATGAAAAAGACTTTATGCCGGCACGAATCTCATTTGTGCTTGTAGGCATCTGGTGGTTTGGCTTTGCACAGATAACGCTGAACGTTTTACCGAAAGGCAATATTAATGTCGTGCGGAATAACGGCAATGTGTTTAAGACCGGCTTTTTAGAGTTAAAAAAGGTTTGGCAACAGGTAAAACACCTGCCTGTGCTCAAAAGATTTTTGTACTCCTTCTTTTGGTACAGCGCCGGCATACAAACCGTATTCCTCGCATCCGCACAGTTTGGTGCCAAAGAATTACATCTGCCTACAACTAAGCTGATCATCACCATTATGATCATTCAGCTCGTCGCTATTCCTGGTGCAATATTCATCTCGCGACTGTCTGAAAAAATAGGAAACATCAAAACACTCATCTGGGTCGTATCAGTCTGGGTGCTTTTGTGTATTGGCGGCTACTTTATTAAGACCGATGTTCAGTTTTATATTTTGGGCGCACTGGTTGGGCTCGTAATGGGCGGTATACAATCTCTCAGCCGCTCAACCTACGCGAACCTGATGCCGAAAACGAAGGATACCGCCTCGTTCTTCAGCTTTTACGACGTTACCGAAAAGATCGCGCTGGTGTTAGGCATGTTCAGCTTCGCTTATGTTGAAGAACTCACCGGATCCATGCGTAATTCCGTGCTGGCGCTCGTGCTTTTCTTCTTTCTCGGATTTCTTTTTCTCGTATGGACTTTCCGCACCCAAAAAAATCAGCCCATTGAACATAGAAGTGCTTAATACAGGCTATTTCAAACTTGATGGAGGCGCAATGTTTGGCGTTGTTCCAAAATCAATGTGGAATAAACTGAACCCGGCCGATGAAAACAACCTTTGCAATTGGGCGCTCCGCTGTATGCTCATTGAGGACGATGGCAGGCTTATCCTGGTAGATACCGGCATGGGCGATAAACAGGAAGAAAAGTTTTTTAACCATTATTCCCGCTCAGGAACGAAAAGTATCAGCGAGCTTCTTGCTGAAAAAGGTTTCAGCAGTAATGATATCACAGACGTATTTCTCACACACCTTCATTTTGATCATTGCGGGGGAGCCGTTGTGAGAGAAAACGGAAACTTAATCCCCGCCTTTCCAAACGCAACGTATTGGAGCAATGAAAAGCATTGGCAGTGGGCCGTTCAGCCAAACGACCGGGAAAAGGCGTCGTTTCTTAAAGAAAACATTTTACCGATACAGGAAAGTGGAAAATTGAAATTCATTGCGGAGGAACAAAACATACGCTTTTCGTCAAACATCTCTATAAGGTTTGTTTACGGACATACCGATGCGATGATGCTTCCGCAGATAAATTATAAAGGCAGGACCATCGTTTACATGGCGGACTTGTTACCCTCAACGGGTCACATTCCCATTCCTTATGTAATGGCTTATGATATGTTTCCTCTCACAACGATCGATGAAAAGCGCGCCTTCCTGAAAGAAGCCTCAGCAAATAACTATGTTCTTTTTTTTGAACACGATCCCGTAAATGAGTGCTGCGAGCTCCAGGTAACGGAGAAGGGCATACGAAGCGGAAGGACTTTTACAATAGCTGATATTTCTTAGCGGCGGTTGACTAGCGATGTGAGAGGGTGGCGAAGATTTTTATAATCCATCATATCCACCTTGATACTGCCAACGCTGATAGGGCTTTCAATCCTAACCGGAATTTTGTTCTTGTCGTCGCTGATCCAAACCGTCATTTTTTCTCCGCCTTCGAAGATGGTTCCTTTAATGAGGAGCGGCTTAAATTTGATGGCGTTAAATTTCCCATACTTTGTTTTGATAGTCTCCTTGCCGATGTAGCGGATATACATTGAAAAAAGCTCCTTATCAAGAAAGAGTGTGAAGGGAATTTTATCTCCCGGCTTGTAGGCGTTGAAGTCGATATTCCTGGCGTAATAAATTGAGCTCAACACATCCTGCACGCACGATGGAACCTTAAAAACCCCATCATTCGTTATCGCGGTATTAGTTACTTTATTGAATGTAACGTTTTCGTACTTTTTATAACCTCCCTCATACACATTCCTTACAAACTTAAGTGGCTGAAGCGTGGCGGTGTCGATGTACGTTTCGTATCGGTCGCGCACCTTGAAAAAGTTATCGTAAAAGCTGAATGTTTTGCCGTCACCGATCACATGAAACACAGGAACATTATTGAGCATTTTGAGCGAGGAATTGAAGGTGGCTTCGCCTGCTCCAACGTATACGCCGGCCACGGTATAAAAGACTTTAAAAGTAATGGCTTCGCCAGCATTAAAGGCGCTGTTCCTAACGTCGCAAAAGCCGTCGCCCGCTCTGAGTGGAAATGTAATCGATGCGAATAGTATAATGGTTAAAACACGTATCAGTTTCATGTAACGCCGGTCCTTGTTTTCCTTCAACAATAAATTTCGAATCCCATGATCGTTATTTACGAAATATTTTTAAACTCAGAATAAGCAATCCCCCTGCCATCGCCGGTATTGCCAGGTTTATGATCCAAATCGCCAGCGATGTGGCAAAGATACCTGCTACGTTAGCACTGTAAAGCTGTAACACCCCAATCCCCGCCTGCCATCTAATGCCCAGTTCCGGTAAAAAACCGAGCGTAGGTATAATGGCTATCACAAAAAATACTACGCTTACTGCCCAAAAAGCCTGCCACCAGTCTACTTCAACTCCAAAAACACGAAAGAGCAAATAATATTGCAGGATAAACACAACATACCGTGCTATGGATAAAGACAGTATATATAGCAGCAGAGTTGCGTTAACACCTTCCAAAACCCTCAAATGACCGGTCCAGCGCAACATCCATCTTTTTCCGGATAAATATTTTGCTACGTAGTTGAGCCTGAAGTAAAGAATTGTTAAAAATACAAATATCGCTGCCGTCGAGTATAACATGATTGATAGCCATGAGTGGACCACCGCACTTTCTACCGCTATTTTTTCTGCCATCACAATTAATCCCATTCCTCCGGCAACAACTGTAATGATCAGCTGAGCGATGCTGCAAACAAGTGTTAGAGGAATGGACGCCATTCTTTTGCCTGACTCGAGATATAGCATTCTTCCAAAATATTCGCCGGTACGGTTCGGTGTAAAAAACGCCAGCGCATTGCCGGCAAACACCGCTCTAAAGCTTGTATTAAACGAAACCGGCGAGTTTATGCTCACAACTATCTGCCATTTTCTCGCTTCAATTCCCCAGTTCAGCAGCATAAGGCCAACAACAAGCAGGATCTGCACTCCTCCAGTCATCAAAGCAGTATGAATTTTTAAAAGAGACGATTGCCAGTTGTTTTGATGTTGAAGCTGATGGTACATCGAAAAGATAAGAACACAAAAGACCAGGGGGCCGCAGAAATAGTTGAGGATTAATTTGATATTTTTGTTAGGGATCAACAATTGATATAGCAAATTAATCGAATACTGCTGTTTGGAAAAGCCCCGTAAAATAATTCTTGGTATCGATCCCGGAACGCTCCTGATGGGGTACTGCATCATCCAGGTGGATGGCACGGTGATCCATATGCGAGAAATGGATGTTCTCCGCCTTAATCCAAAGCTCGACAACTACAGGCGCCTGCAACTGATCTATAGTAAAGTTGATGAGCTGATTCGCCTTTTTACACCAGATTGCTTTGCGATAGAGGCGCCTTTCTTTGGAAAAAACGTTCAGAGTATGCTGAAGCTTGGGCCGCGCGCAGGGTGTGGCCATCGCCGCCGCCATAGGTGCAGGGCTCGAGGTATGTGAATATTCTCCGCGCAAAATCAAGCAATCGATTACGGGAAATGGCAACGCGGATAAAGAACAGGTTTGGAAAATGCTGCAGCAGATAATGCTGATGAAAGATTCTACTATCCAGTATTACGACGCCTCCGACGCGCTGGCAGTGGCAGTATGCCATCATTTCCAGGGTGCGGCGATACCATTAAGCGCATCGCCAAAAACGAAAAACTGGAAACAGTTCATCGAAAAAAATCCTGGCAAAATAAAAGTGAAGTAGGCGCTTTACAATGCGGCAGTAATCTGCTTCTGCACCTCAATGAATTCCTCCTTGCTCAGAGAAAGCTTTTTACGGTTGAAGTTTAAATCATCCGCGCTGTTAATTGGCACCAGGTGCATATGCGCATGAGGCACTTCAAGACCAATTACCGAAATACCACACCTGTTACATTGAAATGCAGATTCGATCGCTTTTGCTATCGGCTGTGCAAAAACGAGCATGTCTGCGAGATATTCTTTCGGCAGATCAAACATATTATCTACCTCAATTTTCGGAACAACAAGTACATGCCCCTTTACGATCGGCGAGATATCAAGGAAAGCGACGAACCTGTCGCTTTCCGCAATTTTATAAGACGGGATTGTTCCCTCAATAATTTTTGAAAAGATGGTCATGCTAAACGCTGATCTCGTCAATTTGAAATTTCATCATGCCGGCAGGAACCTGCACTTCGGCAACTTCGCCCCTTGCTTTTCCCATAAGGCCTTTACCAATAGGTGAGGTTACAGAAATTTTGCCCGCTTTCAGATCGGCTTCTTTTTCAGACACGATTTTATAGGTAATCTGCTTTTTAGTATTCAGATTGGTAAGAGTTACTTTAGTCAGGATTGAAACCTTGCTGGTATCGATGTCACCTTCCTCCAATATCCTCGCGCTTGCCACGTCACCTTCAAGCTTTTTTATCCTTGCTTCCAGAAGCCCCTGCGACTCTTTTGCTGCATCGTATTCCGCATTTTCCTTCAGGTCACCTTTTTCGCGCGCTTCCGCAATAGCCCTGGCTGCAGCCGGGCGGTCAACACTTCTCATCCTGTGCAATTCTTCTCTCAATTGCTCCAGAGTGTCTTTCGAAACGTAAATAATATCACTCATAACAAGCACTTTATAATGAAAAAAATGCCGCTACCTTCCAGTAACAGCAAAAAGAACAACGCCCCGGTTTGTACCTGAAGCGTTGCACGTATATCAACAAAAGTAAGATATTTTATTATAACCGCAGTTTCTCCAGGATAACGCTCGACATCTTAAAGAACGCTTCATGACTATACCCGGCAATGTGCGGTGTAATCACCACGTTAGGCTGTTGAAGCAACCAATCGAGCTGTGATTTCTCTTCTCGCGTAACCGTTTCAAGCTTTTCATTTTCAAGTACATCAAGGGCGGCCCCCGATATCCATCCCGCCTGCAAAGCCCTTATTACCGCACCGGTATCGTGTACTTTGCCCCTGCAGGTATTTACAAATACCGGCTTCCGTTGCAGTGATGAAAAAAAAGCATCATTGGCCATGTGCTTCGTTTCGGCAGTTAATGGCACGTGAAAGCTCACAACATCTGCGTACCGGGCTATCTGTTCGGGCTCCGCCTCACGCACATATCCTTTTGCAAATCCGTTTTTGTATTTGTCGTAAGCAAGCACTGTTACATTAAATGGTGCTAATAGCCCTGCGAACGTGCTACCCGGTATTTCCGTAACCAATTATTCCAACCGTTTTGCCCGAAAGCTCTGTTCCACGGTTGGCATCCCGTATCCATTTTCCCTCTTTCACCTGGGCCATGCTTTCGGAAATCTTATTTAAAAGATTCAGCACCATCCCAAGCGCGTGTTCCGCCACAGCATTGCGGTTCCCTTCGGGACTGCTCACGCACAATATGCCTTTGCTTTCAGCGTACTTCACATCAATCAGCTCCATCCCACTGCCGAGGCGGCCGATCCATTTCAGTTTATTTGCTTTTGCCAGTATATGCTGGTCGATTTTAAGTCTTGTAGTAACGATCAGGCCTGTGATATCATCAATAATTGCCGCGACCTCATCGTAGCTGATGTTTTTATTGTAGATAACATCATACCGCTTTTTTGTTAGCTCTTCCCGCAGGTAATCATGCACTTTTGCGGTAATCAATACCTTCGGTTGGCCAGTACTGCTAGTTGCGTCCATATCAATGGTTCATTCTGAAGGTAAGCGCGCCGAATTGTTCGACGCTGAGCGCTTCTGCTCTTTTATTAAAAATCTCATCTTTTAGTTCATCAGCAGAAAAAAGCGATTTTACTGCATTTCGTAAAGTCTTTCGACGCTGATTGAATGCTGTTTTCACAAGCAACGCCAGGTGTTTTTCACTTTTGATAGATGGTCTCTCCACCAATGGCGTAAACCTTATCACGGCACTTTTTACTTTTGGCGGAGGATTGAAAGCAGTCTCGCTCACCTCAAAAAGGTATTCCACGTTGAAGAACGCCTGCGTCAGTACGCTCGTTACACCATAAACCTTACTACCCTCACCCGCCGCTATGCGCTGTGCAACTTCTTTTTGAAACATCCCTATCATTTGTTCGACCGAATCCTTCCATTCGAGGATCCTGAAGACTATTTGGGTAGATATATTATAAGGAAAGTTGCCTGCAACGGCGAATGGCTCACTAAACGGCGCCCGGACGGAAAGGATGTCCTCATGGATAATATGCCCTTTTAAAGCGGGATATGACTGCTCAAGAAACCTCACCTTCTCGTCATCAATCTCTATGCATTTGAAGTTAACGTCTTTCAGCTCAAGGAGAAACCTGGTCAAAGCACCGCCTCCTGGCCCGATTTCAACGAGATTTTTTACGGGCTGCTCCGTTAAAAACCCTACAATTTTCCGAGATACACTTTCATCTGTAAGAAAATGTTGGCCCAGGGATTTTTTTAATGTCAGCATCGTCCGGCAAAAATACCCCGATCCTTCCATTCCTCCTTTTATTGTACTTTTATCCCTATTAATTTTTGAAGGAAATCATGCAGCAAAAGCCAGTCATAGGTATTTCGATAGGCGATATAAATGGAATCGGACCAGAACTCATCATCAAAACTTTTACCGACGCACGCGTGCTCGACATGTGCACGCCGGTAGTGTTTGGATCTAATAAGGTGATCAATTTTTACCGCCGGCTTTCAGGCGATGCCAATATCAATTACCAGATCATTCGCGACCCGTCTAAGGCCGCTTTCAAGCAGCTGAACATCGTGAACTGCTGGGAAGAAGAAGTAAATGTAACGCCGGGACAACTGAATGAAGTAGGAGGAAGTTATGCCGTGAAGTCGTTGGTGGCTGCTGCACAGGCCCTGAAAGAAAACAGGATCCAGGGTCTTATTACGGCGCCGCTTCATAAGAATAATACACAATCAGCAGAATTCAACTTTACCGGCCATACGCCTTACCTCAAAAACCTCTACCAGGTAAATGATGTGGTAATGCTGATGGTTGCAGACAATTTCAGGGTGGGCCTTGTTACCGAACACGTACCCGTGGCAGAAGTGGCGCGCCACATTACCCGCGAAAGCATTCTCTCTAAACTTTCTATCATCAATCATTCGCTTATCCGCGATTTTGGTATCGACCGTCCGAAGATCGCGGTGCTTGGATTAAATCCTCATGCAGGTGATGGGGGTTTGATCGGTAAAGAAGAAGAGCAGATCATTAAACCTGTTATCAGGGAAGCAAAAAACAACTATATTATAGCTGGCCCTTTCAGCGCGGATGCGTTTTTCGCGCGTGGACATCATCAACAATTTGATGCTGTGCTCGCCATGTACCACGACCAGGGACTAATTCCTTTCAAATCGCTCGCGGCGGAATCAGGCGTCAACTTTACAGCAGGATTGCCGGGTGTGCGAACGTCTCCTGATCATGGAACTGCGTTCGATATCGCTGGCCAAAACACTGCCGATCATTCATCGTTCCTTAAATCGGTGTTTGAGTGCCTCGATATAATTGAAAAAAGAAGCTTTTACCGGGAGAACCATAAAAACCCGCTAAAGAAAATAACATCCGTAATACTTGCGAATGCTGTTGATGAAAAGATTGAAGAAAATGGTGAAACTGAGGAATAAATTGGTACAGGCGTTTTTGCTAGCGCTCGCTTGTGCTTCTGTAAATGGTCAAACGCCGGATTTTAAACCGTACACCGCCAAGGTTCCGGGAACGGAAGTAACATTCAACATGATACCGATTCCTGAGGGGACCTTTAAAATGGGAAGCGCCGACAATGAAGCCGGGCGTGGCGCAGATGAAGGCCCGCAAAAAGATATATCGCTTTCAGCTTTCTGGATGGGCGAAAAAGAGGTGACGCACGATGAGTTTCTCGTTTTTTTCAACGATGAATCACTAGCAAGAAATTCTGATGTAGATGCAGTAACACGCCCTACCACACAATATATCGACCTTAGCTGGGGCATGGGTAAGCAAGGAGGTTTTCCGTTCAACAGCATGTCACAGCGCACGGCCCTGATGTATTGCAGATGGTTGTATAAAAACACCGGCACGTTTTACCGCCTGCCGACAGAAGCGGAATGGGAGTATGCTTGCAAAGCAGGTACGACAACGCCTTATCCATTTGGAAGCGATTCTGCCGCAATTGGCGATTACGCGTGGTTTGCAGGAAACAGTGAAAACAAATATCACAAAACCGGAACTAAGAAACCGAACGCGTGGGGACTATATGATATGCTCGGAAACGTTGCAGAATGGACGCTCGACCAGTACAGCGAACAGTACTTTACTACCGCCGCTGACAAGGATCCGTTTACTGAACCAACTTCCAGGTATCCGAAAACATTGAAAGGCGGCGGATTTAATACAAGTGCGGGAATGATGAGAAGTGCAGCGAGATTCAAGTCAGATGCCAGCTGGAACCGGCGCGATCCGCAGATTCCAAAGAGCAAGTGGTGGCTTACGGACGCAGCAGCGATCGGATTTAGAATTGTTAGCCCATTGAAACAACCGACCGCCGAAGAGGCTGACGAATTTTATCAAAAGTATCTCAATAAATAACAAACAAAACGAACATGAATACATCTAACGAAAATTCCCGCCGGGATTTTGTAAAGCAATCGTCCATTATCGCTGGTGGATTGCTCGCTTCGCCATTTCTTTCTAATGGAAATTATTTTTCAGGCTCTGCCGATACCATCAAGATCGCTCTTGTTGGATGTGGCGGCCGCGGAACAGGTGCTGTAACACAGGCACTCTCTACGAAGGAGAATGTGCAACTGGTTGCCATTGCCGATGCATTTCGCGACAATCTCGACAAGTGTTATGACAACATTACGTCAGGCGAAGTTTCCGGAAAAGTAAAAGCTAAAGTTGCTGTTCCTGAAGAAAATAAATTCACTGGTTTTGATGCATATAAAAAAGCAATCGCTTTGGCGGATGTTGTGATACTTGCTACGCCTCCGGGTTTCCGTCCCACGCATTTTGCAGAAGCTATTGCAAAGGGCAAGCATGTGTTCATGGAAAAACCTGTGGCTACTGATCCTGCGGGCATCAAGAAAGTGCTTGACACAGCAGAGATCGCAAAGAAGAAAAAACTTAATGTTGTAGTAGGTCTCCAACGCCACTACCAGAATTCATACAGGGAACTATTCAAAAGAAAAGATCAGATCGGCGACATTATATCAGCGCAGGCATGGTGGAATAACGATGGTGTGTGGGTGAGAAAACGCCAGTACCACCAGACAGAAATGGAATACCAGATGCGCAACTGGTACTACTTCAATTGGCTCTGCGGCGATCATATAAACGAACAACACATCCACAATATTGATGTGATCAACTGGTTCAAGGGAGGCTATCCCGTAAAAGCGCAGGGTATGGGAGGAAGAGAAGTGAGAAAAGGGAAAGAATACGGTGAGATTTTTGATCATCACTATGTGGAGTTCACATACGCTGACGGATCGATCCTGAATAGTCAGTGCCGTCATATCCCGGGCACAATGGCTAAAGTAGATGAGCTGCTCGTAGGAACTAAAGGCAAGATTTTCTGCGATGCTGCACGCATGACCGACAACAAAGGCGCAGTAATCTATCAATACGATAAGGAGAAATTAGAGAATGATCCTTATCAAACAGAACACGATGAATTATTTGCGGCAATAGCAAAAGGAGAGTACAAGTTCTGGGATGCAGAAAGAGGCGCGAAAAGCACTATGACTTCTATCCTGGGTCGTATGGCCACTTACAGCGGACAGGTTATCGATTTTGATGAGGCGCTTAATTCCGGCATCGATCTTCAGCCGAAGACACTTGATTGGAACGCGGCACCACCCGTTACACCTAATGATGAAGGATTGTATGCTGTAGCTGTACCGGGCAAGACAGTGTACCTTGCAAAAAAATAAATAATGGCTAAGAGTAGTTTCCAGAAGTTTCAGAACAAAGAAGAGAAAGGCGCAAAGCTGAAAGAAAGGATCCGCCAGGAGAAGAAGAAAGTGCGCCAGGAAACGAAGGAATATTTTGCCCAGCAGAAAGCCAAGCGCACGCCTGTTCAGCTTGTTACCAAGGCTGGACCTGCCGCAAGCTGCGTCAAAATGCCTGCAAAGGCCGGCCAAACGAGCAACCGGAAACCGCCTCGAAAGAAGGAAAACAAAGCAGTGAAATGCCGCTCAACAAATTCATTGCGCACGCAGGTATTTGTTCGCGTCGCGACGCAGCAGACGTTGTAAAATCGGGCAAGGTTTCAGTAAATGGAAAAGTAATCACCGAGCCCGGGCATAAAGTAACCGGCTCGGATGATATAAAAGTGCAGGGTAAAAAAATATCTGCAGCTAAGAACCTCGTGTACATCCTGCTAAACAAACCCAAAGGATCACATCACCACAACTGAAGATCCTGAAGGCAGAAAAACAGTGATGGATATTGTGAAGAAGGCAACAACTGAACGTGTGTATCCGATAGGACGGCTCGATCGCAATACCACAGGTGTACTTTTGTTAACAAATGACGGAGAGCTTGCTCAAAAACTTTCTCACCCCAGCTACGAGGTAAAAAAGATATACGAAGTAACGCTCGACAAACCTCTTCTTAAGAAAGATTTCGACCAGCTACTCGGGGGTATTAACCTCGAAGATGGCCTCATCACTCCCGACTCTCTCGCATATGCCGATTCACGGGACAAATCAGTTATCGGAATAGAAATTCACAGCGGCAAGAACAGGATCGTAAGAAGAATCTTTGAAAAACTCGGTTACGATGTGCGCAATCTCGACCGCGTGATGTACGCCAATCTCACTAAGAAAAATGTTGAACGGGGCAAGTGGAGATTTTTGCAGGAGAAAGAAGTGAGACTGCTTAAGTACATGAATGCCTCTTACGGCAAGAAAAAGTAATGAAGAAACAATCACTCCCGATAGTATTTGAGAATGAAGATTTTGTTGTGGTCGATAAACCCCCGGGATTGCTTAGTATTCCCGATCGCGAAGGCGATGAAGTCTCTTTAAAAAAATTACTGCGTGAAAAGTATGGTGAAATTTACACCGTACACCGTCTCGATAAAGAAACGAGCGGCTTGATAGTATTTGCGAGAAATGAAGCGACGCATAAATTTTTCTCGCAGGCGTTCGAGGAAAGAACTGTTGAAAAATATTATGAAGGCATTGTAAAAGGAACGCTAGCAGAAAAACAAAAAACGATTAATGCACCGATAGCCCAGAACACGGTGAAGAAAACATTGATGATCATTCACAAAAGGGGAAAAGAATCCATTACAGATTATAGTGTTATAGAAGAACTCGGAAAATTTTCACTGGTGTCATTTCAAATTCATACAGGTCGAACACACCAGATACGTGTGCATATGCAGTATGTGGGTCACCCTATCGTTTGCGATCCGTTGTATGGTGATGGCGAGCCCATTTTTCTTTCCTCAATTAAAAAGAATTACAATCTCTCTAAAAACGAACTCGATGAGCGACCGCTTCTTAGCCGTTTGGGTTTGCATGCACGCCGGCTGAAGTTCAAAGATCAAAAGGGAAAAACCTTTGACCTGGAAGCACCACTTCCAAAAGATATGTCTGCGCTATTACAGCAGCTTCGAAAGAAAAAATAAAAAGGTCCCGATACATACCGGGACCTTTTCAAAAAATCATTACAACTAATACTTATTCCACATTGGGTTGCGGCGTATAACGCAGGTAAGGCTTTACAACCTTCACACCCTTAGGGAATTTCTTAATAGCATCTTCAGTAGAAACAGCAGGTACCACAATTACATCTTCCCCGCCTTTCCAATCTGCAGGTGTAGCCACACTGTAATTAGCAGTAAGCTGGAGTGAATCTATCACACGAAGAACTTCTACAAAGTTTCTTCCTGTAGATGCAGGATAAGTGATCGTGAGCTTAACTTTCTTGTCTGGTCCGATCACAAACAGTGAACGAACAGTGAAGTTTTCAGATGAATTAGGATGGATCATACCATAAAGGTTTGCAACCTTTCTATCTTCATCAGCGATGATCGGAAACTGTACATCAACACTCTGCGTTTCATTTATATCTTTTATCCAACCGTGGTGTTTATCAAGTGCATCAACACTCACAGCAAGGACCTTTACGTTTCGTTTTGCAAACTCCTGTTGTAATAAAGCTGTTTTGCCCAGCTCTGTAGTACACACCGGCGTATAATCTGCAGGATGAGAAAAAAGAACTCCCCATCCATTTCCTAAATATTCATAGAAATCCAGGTCTCCCGCAGTTGTTCTAGCCTGGAAATTGGGCGCGATGTCCCCTAAACGTAAACTCATACAAAAGGATTTATAGTTATTAAAAATTTTACGGCTTAGGCGAAGATAATAATCTACAGGATAGGTGGACTGAATATTTGTGTTAAACTAAAGTTAGCGGAAAATATCAAGCAATCCGTCTGGCAGGTCGAGCAGTACCTGCTTGTTCTTTTTATCAATCTTCTGTAATGTTTCCTGGTGAACGGGGATGAGCGCTTCTTTTCCTTCCAGAAGAATTCTGCATAAAACCTGGTGCGGCTGCTCAATTACTTCAAGGATTTCGCCAAGGTCAGTATTGTCGTGAATGATATGATAACCAAGCAGTGAGATAGGTGCCGACTTTGCCTGCATATTTCTGAAAATCTTCGTCCGGCAGCCATACTTGTTTTTGCACGAGGGTACGGGCAGATTCTTTTGTATTTATTCCTTCGAGCTTGAGATATATCTCGTCATCGTTTTTAATTTTCGTTGATTCAATAAAGTACGGAAGCAATTCGTCTTTGTTCTTTTCAACGAATAATGTTTCGAGGCCTTTGAGAGAAGTCTTCTTTCCCAGGTGATGTTTCAAAATGATTTCTCCATTCAAGCCGAATGTTGCAACGAGCTTTCCAATGGAATTATAGTTGATCATTTTAATAATTGTTTGGTCCGGGCGTCTGTAAAAATGGCAAAATCCCGATGGTTGTACACCGGGATTTAACTATCATTTTTTAATTAAGCTTACTGTTGCTGAGATTCGCCGCGTTCAGCGGGTCTTCTTGCAGGGGCACCGGAGCGACGAGCTCTGCGATCAACGGCGTTTGCATCCTGACGTTTCTTGATATTTACTTCATGCTCGGAGTGCCATTTCTGGAACTTCTCCATAGCAGTTGCATCATCAAAAAGGCCAAGTTTAACACCGCGAAGCAAATGTTTCAGATACAAAACTCCCTTGAAGGAAAGTATTCTGCGAACAGTGTCGGTGGGTTGTGCTCCCTTATGCAGCCAGTCGAGCGCACGCTGGCGATCAAGCTGTACAGATGCGGGAACAGTAAGTGGATTGTAAGTGCCGATCTTTTGGATGAATTTACCATCTCTGGGTGCACGGGCGTCGGCAACAACGATGAAGTAGAATGGTCTCTTCTTCGACCCATGTCTTTGCAGTCTAATTTTAACTGGCATTTTAAATAGAAATTTAAATGCGTGAATGAATACGGTTTCTCGTTCCTGAATAGTCAGGTCTGCAAATGTAATAACCGATAAGTTGTTTTCAAAATTATCGGGGAATAATAGTTTCCCTCAGGATGAGCGGTATCCTATTTCCTTCCCATCATCCTGCCCATAGGCATCTTGTTCATCATCTTCATCATATCCTTCATTTGTTCAAATTGTTTCATGAAGGCATTCACTTCGTTAATATCTTTTCCGGATCCTTGGGCAATCCTCTTCTTCCTGCTTAAGTCGATCACATCCGGGTTCCTTCTCTCAAGTATTGTCATTGAGTTGATTATGGCCTCAATGCCCTTAAACGAATCGTCGCTGATGTCAACATCCTTCACGGCTTTTCCAATACCGGGAATCATGCCTAACAGATCCTTGATATTGCCCATTTTCTTTATCTGTTCCAGCTGTTGTTTGAAGTCTTCGAAGTCAAACTGGTTCTTTCTGATCTTCCGTTCCAGCCGTTTTGCCTGCTCTTCGTCGTACTGCGCCTGGGCCTTTTCAACGAGCGAAGTGATATCACCCATGCCCAGTATCCTTTGAGCCATCCGCTCGGGGTAGAATACGTCGAGCGTATCTAGCTTTTCGCCGCTGCTTACGAATTTGATAGGTTTCTGAACCGTATACTTGATAGATAAGGCGGCCCCGCCTCGCGTATCGCCATCCAGCTTCGTAAGTACCACGCCGGTGAAATCGAGTCTGTCGTTGAAGGCTTTTGCTGTATTCACCGCATCCTGACCGGTCATCGAATCCACAACAAACAGAATTTCCTGTGGGTTTACGGCCGATTTGATATTGGCTACTTCGGTCATCATCGCTTCATCGATCGCGAGGCGACCTGCCGTATCGATGATCAAGATATTCCTGTTCTTGCTTTTTGCGTCTTTCAGTGCGTTTCTCGCTATATCAACCGCGTCTTTGTTATCTGGTTCGCTATACACCGGCACGTTGATCTGTTCTCCTAACACCTTCAGCTGCTCTATAGCCGCGGGCCTGTAGATGTCTGCAGCCACCAGCATAGGCGACAATCCCTTTCTTATTTCTCAGGTAGCTCGCAAGCTTACCGGTGAATGTTGTTTTACCACTACCCTGCAACCCGGCTACCAGCACCACTGCCGGGTTTCCTTTGGTCACAAATTCGCTTTCCGTGCCGCCCATGAGCTCAGCAAGCTCATCCTTAACGATCTTCACGATAAGCTGGCCGGGACTTACAGCAGTGAGTACCTTCTGGCCCAGGGCCTTGTCCTTTACATTGTCGGTAAAATCTTTTGCTATTTTGTAGTTGACGTCTGCGTCAACGAGTGCGCGCCGAATTTCCTTTACAGTGGCTGCGATATTCAGTTCGGTGATCCGTCCCTCACCCTTGATCTGCTTAAAGGCCGATTCAAGCCGTTCCGTAAGATTTTCAAACATCCCGCGAAATTAAATGAAGTACAGGAGAATTTGTTTTTCGCTCCTACCGGAAAAAAATATAAAATAAAAAGGCAAAACACCGTGCCAAGCACAGAGCATTTTGCCTTCGTCCGTAAGTCCAGTCAGCGTATTTTTATGTCGATACGGTAAATTTATTTTCCGAGGTATCCTTTCAGCTCCGGGGTTCTCGAATTAGTTCTCAATTTGGTGATAGCCTTATCTTTTATCTGCCTTACACGTTCACGGGTAAGGTTAAACTTGTCGCCAATATCTTCGAGGCTCATCGGATGATCCTGACCTATTCCGAAAAAGTAACAGATCACCTCTTTCTGACGCTCAGTAAGCACCTTGAAAGAGCGGTCGATCTCTTCTTTCAGTGATTGAACATGTTCAAGGTTGTTCTGACGCTCTTTCAGCATTCGGATTCTCAAGTACATCCACCAGCGTATTGTCTTCTCCTTCTGACAGTGGAGTGTCCATACTGATGTGGCGTCCGCCGATGCCTATTGTAGCTGATACTTCCTCTGTGTCGAGGTCAAGGAGTTCAGCAAGTTCTTCCGGGGATGGCTCTCTTTCAAACTCCTGTTCGAGCTGAGAAAATGCTTTCTGGATCCTGTTTGTAAGACCCACTTTATTGAGTGGTAAGCGTACTATCCTTGATTGTTCTGCCAATGCCTGGAGGATACTCTGGCGGATCCACCATACTCCGTAAGAGATGAATTTAAATCCGCGTGTTTCATCGAAACGCTGCGCTGCCTTAATCAACCCGAGGTTACCCTCGTTAATAAGATCGGGAAGCGATAAGCCCTGGTTCTGGTATTGTTTTGCCACCGATACCACGAAGCGGAGATTAGCTTTGGTAAGCTTTTCAAGCGCCGCCTGGTCGCCATGCTTGATCATTCGCGCGAGACGTACTTCTTCTTCCGGTCCGATCAGTTCAACTTTACCTATTTCCTGCAGATACTTTTCGAGGCTCTGTGATTCACGATTGGTTATCGACTTCGTGATCTTGAGTTGGCGCATGCTCATAGCTATTGGCTTGGGGGTTTATAAAGCCGTTTTGACGGGCCCGATTTTAAAACGATAAAGTGTCGTTTTTCTTATGTTTTTAACAAACTGATTTGCTAATTCTGCACAAATGGTGATTTAACACATTTTATCTTGCATTCAAAACTATTATTTGTAACTCTATGGGAATCAGCAAAGAATTTGGTTGTAATGGGCAATTCACGATGAAACGGACTTTCTTCTGCTGACGAGCAAAATAAATTTCGGCGTATGGTATATTTTTCTATAATTGCACCGGATCAGCTTACAAAAATGATAATAGCGTGTAGATGAGCAAAAAACAACAATTTACTTTGGAATTCCCGGTTAGATGTTCTCCGTCTATTTTATATGAATTCTTAAGTACCCCGGCGGGCCTGCAGGAATGGTTTGCAGATAAAGTGGATGAAAGGGATAAGGTATTCAGTTTTTCATGGAACGGCACAACAGATAAAGCAGAAGTGACCGAAAGCGAACAGGAAAAATATATTCGCTTTCATTGGATGCACTTGCCTAAAGATGAATTTTTTGAATTTCGCATAGAGAAGTCAGAAGTGACCAACCTGACGATATTAATTATCAAAGATTTTGCAGACAAAGGTGAAGTGAAAGACCAAAGCCAGTTATGGGATTACCAGGTTAAAGATCTTTTTCACCGTCTGGGAAACTAACGGCTTAGAGGGACTTCATCAATACTTGTGATAAAAAAATTAGACATACTTATTGTCAGGGCTTTTATCGGGCCTTTTATCGCCACTTTTTTTATAACACTCTTCGTTCTTATTCTCCAGTTCTTCTGGTTATGGATAGACGATTTCGTTGGAAAAGGAGTCGATGGGCCCATTTTCCTGCGCCTGATGGTGTACCTGTCCGCAACACTTGTACCGCTTGCACTTCCTCTAGCAATATTGCTATCGTCGATCATGACGTTCGGAAACCTTGGTGAAACATTCGAACTCGTTGCGATAAAATCTGCAGGCATTAGTCTTCTTCGCTTCATGCGACCGCTGCTGATTATTGCGATATTTCTCTCCGGTCTCGCATTTCTTTTCAATAACAATGTAATACCGGTCGCCAACCTTAAAATGAGGAGCCTGCACACGGATATCGTTAATAAAAAACCGGCTTTCGATTTAAAAGAAGGTGTGTTTTATACTACCATTCCCGGCTATGCGATAAAGGTGGGTCAGAAGAAAAATGATTCAACATTGAACAATGTGATCATCTACGAAATCACCGACCACCTGCAGGATAATATCATCGTTGCCGACCGCGGCATTATGAAGGTATCTCCTGATCAGAAGTTTCTTATTTTTACATTGAAAGACGGCTGGAGATACGAGGAAAAAGGCGAGCGCTTATCGACCAAAACAGAATTTATCCGCCTTGGATTTAAAGAATATAAAAAAGTTCTGGACCTCAGTTCCCTTCAACTGAACATTACTTCCGACAGCGCCTACAAGGACCGCTATGAAATGCTCAGTGTAAGGCAACTTGGTAAAGGAATTGATTCGCTTGAAAAACGCAACTCCACATTTAAAAATCGCGTACAGGACGATCTTGAGCCTTTCCTTTCATTCAATAAAATTATCGATAGTGGCTGGGTAAAAGTAAAACCGCAGAAGGCAGGGGCCGCCACTGTTGCCGATATGTTGCCCGATAGCGCCAGGCGCAGGGTACTCGAGCAGGCAGTATCATATGCCGCATCTATCAAAAATTCGCATGCAGATCACTTCGATGGAATACAACAACCAGCGCGAACAAATGCGTTTGCAACTCATCGAATGGCATAATAAATTTACGATGGCACTTTCGGTATTTGTGCTCTTCCTGATCGGCGCACCGCTCGGGTCGATCGTGCGGAAAGGCGGGATCGGGTTGCCGGTGGTATTTGCCGTTATATTTTTCGTGATCTTTTTCCTTCTTAACAACTTTGGTAAAAAGTTTGTAAAGGAAGATCTCGTGCAACCGGTTACGGGCATGTGGATGGCTACGTTTATTCTGTTGCCGATTGGAATTTTCTTTACATACAAGGCGATGCACGATTCGCAACTGATGAACAAGGAATTGTATATGCGCTTTTTCCGGAAAGTCGGATCGCTATTCAAGCGCCGCACTCTGAAGGAGAGACAAGAAGAATTGACTTAATTTTAATCTAAATTATTTTTTATGGAAGGGGGTAATCATTCAAGAAGAAAATTTATCGGCACAACCGCTAAAGCAGGTTTAGCCATTACTTCATTGTCGGCGTTGCCGGGATATGTGTCGGCTAAGCCGGCTGGTGGAATTTATACGCCGGACTTTACCGGTTTTGCACAGGATCCCCTCCCCTACGCGTACAATGCTCTTGAGCCGGTTATAGATGCGCAAACGATGGAACTGCATTACTCAAAACATGCGGCGACTTATGCGAAAAATTTGAAAGAAGCTGCCGATGCTGAAAAGATAGATACAACCAAGGCATTAGAGGATGTGTTGAAAAACGTTTCCAAGTATTCACCTAAGGTGAGAAACAACGGTGGCGGTCATTACAACCATGAATTGTTCTGGAAGCTGATGAAGGCACAGGGCGAAGGAAAACCGTCGGGCAAGCTTGCAGCCGATATCGATGCTGCGTTCGGCTCGTTCGACGCATTCAAAACAAAATTCTCCGATGCGGCAAAAACGCGCTTTGGTAGCGGTTGGGCATGGCTGTTAGTAGGGGCCGACAAAAAGCTCGCTGTGGCTTCTACACCCAACCAGGATAACCCGCTGATGGATGTGAGCGAAGTAAAAGGCTATCCTATCCTTGGCCTCGATGTCTGGGAGCACGCATACTATCTGAAATATCAGAACAAACGCCCGGACTATATTGAAGCATGGTGGAAAGTGGTGAACTGGGATTTTGTTCAGAAGAGATATGAAAGTGGTTCGAAATAAGTTTTGAGATCAACATATATCTAATAATATTTTGGATCCCAGAAGGGAAAACCTCCTCATTCAGAAAGTTGTTGTAGCCGTTGCGGTGTTGCTATTCGCGATTAAGATCACTGCGTATTCAATTACAAAGTCTGTATCAGTTCTGACTGATGCGCTCGAAAGTATAGCCAATGTAGCCGCCGGTTTCATAGGTCTTTTCAGTTTATACATTTCCGCCCAGCCACGGGATCAGAACCACCCTTATGGGCACGGCAAAGCCGAGTTCTTATCCGCTGGCGTAGAAGGGAGCCTGATTATCATTGCCGGGCTGGCGATCATTTATAAGTCGGTGTATAATTTCTTTTATCCGCATCCGATCAGCCGACTTGACTATGGTATGATCCTGATCGCGATCACCGCTGTGATCAATTACCTGATGGGATCAATGAGCATCTACCGTGGTAAGAAAAACAACTCCCTTGCATTAATAGCAAGCGGGCGCCATTTGCAGTCCGACACCTACTCAACGCTTGGCATTATCGCGGGTTTAATTCTTATCTATTTTACTGACCTGTTGTGGCTCGATGCAGCAATTGCGCTAGTCTTTGCAGTAGTGATAATTGTAACCGGCTACCGCATCATCCGTTCATCCATCGCTGGTATTATGGACGAAGCCGACCTGGGACTGTTGCAGAAGATGGTGGAGATGCTTGATAGAAACCGGCAGGAAAATTGGGTGGATCTGCACAATCTCCGCGTGATAAAATATGGCGGCCAGCTGCATGTGGATTGTCACCTTACTGTTCCGTGGTACCTCAATGTGCACGAGGCACACAGCGAAATCGATAAGCTTGCAGTGCTGATAAAAAATGAGTTTGGAGATACGATAGAGTTGTTTGTGCACTCAGATGGGTGTTTGTACTTTCAGTGCAACATTTGCAGCAAACATGATTGCCATGTACGACAAAAACCTTTTGAAAGAAGAATTCAGTGGAGCACGAAGAATCTGTTGAAAGATGCCAAACACGGAACAGAAACGCAAGAGTCGCCCAACACCTAAGAACAAATAAATAAACCAAAGAAGTTATGAACGCCTGGAAAGATTACCTCGAAACAAACAAAGAAAGATTCTTAAATGAACTGCTCGAACTTCTTCGCATTCCTTCTATCAGCGCGAGAAGTGAAAATAAAAATGATATGGTTACTTGCGCAGAAGCAGTAAAGCAAAGTCTGCTTACCGCCGGTGCGGACCGTGCCGAGCTACATCAAACTGCCGGTCACCCTGTAGTGTATGCAGAGAAATTTACTGCGCCTTCTAATCCAACGGTCCTGGTATACGGGCATTATGATGTGCAGCCTGCTGATCCGCTTAACCTTTGGAACAGCCCGCCGTTCGAGCCGGTAATAAAAGACGGAAAAATATTCGCGCGTGGCGCATGCGATGATAAGGGGCAGTTTTACATGCATGTAAAGGCGTTGGAGATGATGACGAAGACCAATTCATTGCCTGTTAATCTTAAATTTTTGATTGAAGGTGAAGAAGAAGTTGGCTCACCAAACCTTGCGAAGTTTGTTCAGGCGAATAAAGAATTGCTGAAAGCAGATGTCGTGTTGATCAGCGATACAGCGATGATTAGTCTCGAAAACCCTTCAATGGATATTGGTGTACGTGGCTTAAGTTATATCGAGGTAGAAGTAACAGGTCCAAACCGCGATTTACACAGTGGTGTGTACGGCGGTGCGGTAGCAAATCCAATTACTATACTTGCGAAGATGATCGCATCTGCGCATGATGAAAATAATCACATCACTATTCCAGGTTTCTACGACGATGTAGTTGAATCTTCAAAGCAGGAAAGAAAGCAGCTGGCAGAAGCACCGTTTGATAAGAATGAATATAAAAATGACCTCGGCATTAAGAAAGTTTGGGGCGAGAAAGGATATACTACGATGGAGAGAACTGGTATTCGTCCAACGCTTGAAGTGAATGGTATCTGGGGAGGATATACGGGCGAAGGTGCGAAAACCGTGTTGCCTGCAAAGGCTTTTGCGAAAATTTCCGCACGGTTAGTACCAAACCAATCGTCGGCAGACATCACGAAAAAACTTATCGAATATTTTGAAGAATCTGCTCCGGATAGTGTAACCGTTACTGCAAAGGAACACCATGGCGGTGAGCCATATATGACGCCTCTCGATTCGCCGGCGTATAAAGCTGCTTCGAAAGCGATAAAGACCACGCTTGGTAAGGAGCCGGTTCCTGTTCGCGGTGGAGGTAGCATTCCTATTTGCGCTTTATTTGAAGAAGCGCTTGGAACGAAGATTGTGTTTTTAGGGTTTGGATTGGATAGTGATAATCTTCATTCGCCGAATGAAAAATTTGATATTATAAACTTTTATAAGGGCATCGAGACGATACCCTACTTCCATAAATATTTTGCAGAGGAATCATGAACGAAAAAGTGAGGCTGGATAAGTACTTGTGGGCGATCAGGCTTTTTAAAACGCGATCGCAGGCATCGGAAGCATGTGACCAGGGGAAGGTGAAGCACCTGGGGCACTCTGTAAAGGCGGCCAAGACCGTAAATGTGGGTGATGAATTTGAGGTGAAGACTGAAGGGAGAAGATGGGTGATTAAGGTGACAGCAATTATTGATAAACGTGTACAGTATACCGAGGCGGTAAAGAACTATATAGATATTACCCCAGCGGAAGAATTGGAGCGATTGAAGTTCGAAGCATCTGCTTTTTATTCTGGTAAAAGGCTAAGTAAGATCGGGAGGCCGACTAAAAAGCAAAGAAGAGATCTTGAAGATTTTACAGGCGACGACAACTCGTAATTGACCGCCACTAAGAAGTTCCCCTTATTTGTTGAAAAAATGAGTACATCTTTAGACGATTTGCTCGGATTCGTGCGTCTTATTAATTAATTTCAATAATTCCGTTCAAATTATCTACCCGCAACTATGAAATACTTTGTATTGGAAAAAACTAAATACATTTTAACGAATAGCTGGATTGGTTATCTGATTCCAGCAGGGGTTCACCAATTGCTGAACATTGCAGAAAAATCTTCTGCTCCCGCAGATAAGCCATCTTCTTTTAGAGCGCATCCTGCCGAATCACGCATTTCAAGAAGTGTAGCTTCCAAGGCAAGGCCTTAAGAACCTGTCCGTTTTTCATTTTTAAAAAGCTTTTTGTTTTCACCCTTCCTGAGGAAGGTGCAGGGTGGTTCCTAAAGCACCGCGTTAGTTACCTTTGCCCTCATGCAAATCGATATTCTCACAGTCCTTCCAGGCCTCTTCTCAGGCCCTTTCGATCACTCAATATTAAAACGAGCGAAAGAAAAAGGCCTCCTCACTATCAACCTTCATAATCTCAGAGACTACACAGATTACAAGCATGGCCAAATAGACGACTATCAATTTGGCGGCGGTGCCGGCATGGTAATGATGCCCGAACCACTGGCGAACGCAATAGAAAAATTATCCCAAACCACTAAATACGATGACATCATCTACATGAGTCCGGATGGCGACCGCCTCGATCAAAAAACCGCAAACACTCTTTCGCTCAAAAACAACCTCATGATCATTTGCGGCCATTATAAAGGGATAGATGAAAGGATACGCGAGCACTTCGTAACGAAGGAAATATCGATAGGCGACTATGTTTTGAGCGGTGGCGAACTGCCGGCAGCGGTTCTGGTTGACACGATAGCAAGATTACTACCCGGAGTGCTCAATGACGAAACCTCGGCACTCTTCGACTCATTCCAGGATCAACTTCTCGCGCCACCAGTCTATACGCGGCCAGCAGACTTTCGCGGATGGAAAGTACCTGATGAATTAGTTAGCGGCGACCCAAAAATAGTAGGCGAATGGCGCCACGACCAATCTCTCAAAAGAACGCAACAACGCAGGCCCGATCTAATGAATAACCAGGACGAATGAACACTTTCAGGATAGCCGGTAACATTGTATCTGTCGAAACGAAAAATATTTTCGCGGGCACCGTTCATGTAGAAAACGGGGTTATACAGCACATCGTGAAAATCTCAAATGATACAGTCGAAAACCTCCCTTTTATACTTCCAGGATTTATCGATAGTCACGTTCATATTGAAAGCTCCATGCTGGTCCCTTCCGAATTCGCACGCCTCGCCGTGGTGCATGGCACCGTAGCAACGGTAAGCGACCCTCACGAAATCGCAAATGTGTGCGGCACTAACGGTGTGGGATACATGCTGGAAAATGCAGCGACGGTCAATTTCAAATTCTATTTTGGGGCACCGAGTTGCGTTCCGGCAACTACGTTCGAAACGGCTGGTGCATCGCTGAATGCCGCAGAAGTGAATGATCTGCTGGCCAAACCTG
This sequence comes from uncultured Chitinophagaceae bacterium, assembly GCA_963782225.1. GTDB lineage: Bacteria > Bacteroidota > Bacteroidia > Chitinophagales > Chitinophagaceae > Flavitalea. Next base: position 1,786,208 of record CAWAIQ010000004.1, on the reverse strand, counting down.
CAATAAAATACCTCAGCGAGATGATGAATTTTCCTGGCGTAATTCACGACGATCCGGAAGTATTGAATAAGATTGCTGCAGCTCATTCAGCATCGAAACCAGTAGACGGTCATGCGCCCGGATTACGCGGCGACGCGTTGAAAAAATATGTATCAGCAGGCATTTCAACGGACCACGAATGTTTTACAAAAGAGGAAGCGCTCGAGAAGCTTGCTCTCGGCATGAAGATCATTATTCGCGAAGGCAGCGCAGCAAAAAACTTCGATGCACTTATTGCGCTACTGCATGATTATCCTGACATGATCATGTTTTGCAGCGATGACAAACATCCCGATAGTCTTGTGCAGGGACATATCAATCTACTTTGCTCACGAGCTATCGCAGCGGGCATCGATGTTTTTCACGTTTTGAAAGCGGCTTGCATCAACCCGGTTCATCACTATAAACTGGAAACAGGCATCTTAAGAGCAGGTGATCCAGCTGATTTCATTCTGGTAGACAACCTAAAAGTATTCAGCGTCAAACAAACTTTCATCAACGGAGTTTGTGTCGCCGAAGAAGGGAAAACGAAAATAAAATCGGTTGACGCAAAGTTGATCAACCACTTTCATTGTGAAGCGATTTCACCCGAATCGCTTATTTGTTCGGCCGACAAATATCTCATCGATCACAAACTTCCGGTAATTGAAGCCCTCGACGGCCAGCTTATCACCAATCAGCTGTCGGTCGATCCAAAAATCATAGATAACATCGTTGTATCGGACATCTCAAACGACATTCTAAAGATCGTTGTCGTTAACCGTTACCAAAAAGCACTTCCTGCCATTTCGTTCATCAAAAACTTCGGCTTCAAAAGCGGCGCGATCGCTTCTTCGGTTGCACATGACAGTCATAACATCATCGCCGTCGGCACCGATGATATAAGTATCGCGAAAGCAATCAACCTCATTATCCAGTACGAGGGAGGTGTAAGCTGCGTATCGGGCAAATCAGGGCAAATACTCGCACTGCCGGTAGCTGGCCTCATGAGCGCTGATGATGGTTATAAAGTGGCTGCAGCATACACCGGAATCGATCGGATGGCCAAAAGCCTGGGCTCAACCTTAAGCGCACCTTTTATGACGCTTTCGTTCATGGCGTTACTCGTTATTCCATCGTTTAAACTCAGCGATAAAGGGTTGTTTGATGGCGATTCTTTCCAGTTTATGTACGGTAAATAACTTTCCTTTCCCTTTTCACCGCCTTTTTTCCGCAATTCACCGACGTTTTATGGCTCTTTTGCCTATTACCCCTTTCCCGGCGTACTACCCCGTTATACTTTTGTGGAAACAAGTAAGAGATGCAAGAGCAAAATATAGAACGCAGAAACAAATTTTTAACCGCCAACAGGTTTACAGGCCTGATACTTTTAATTGTCGGCGGCGTGTTGTTGATGCGCCAGTTTGGTTATCCATTGCCAGCCTGGCTGATCAGCTGGGAAATGATCCTGATCGTTGTTGGTCTCGTGATTGGCATCAGGCATGGCTTCAAAGATTTCAGCTGGTTAATAATGGTAGTTGTAGGTCTTGTATTCCTTTCCGATGATATCTACCCGGGCATCAGGTTAAGACAATATGCTGTGCCAATTATTATCATTACAGTCGGCTTACTGTTTGTGATCTCACCTAAAAAAATGTGTGGCGGAAATGAAAGATTCAGGCGCCGCATGAACAAGTTCGGCCGACCTCACGGTTTCGGGGGACCGCTAGGTGCACATCAAACAGAAACAGTTGGCGCCGCACCCGTTGATGGCGATTCAACACAGGAAAATGTTCTTGACATCACATCAATATTTGCCGGTATCAAGAAAAGAGTACTATCCAAACAATTCAAAGGCGGCGACATCACCTGCGTATTTGGTGGTGCAGAGTTGAACCTGATGAATGCAGATTTCAACTCACCAATAGTACTTGACGTAACAATGATTTTTGGCGGAACAAAATTGATCATGCCTCCAAACTGGGAACTACGCTCCGAGGTGACTGCCATTTTCGGTGGTGTGGATGATAAGCGTCCGCAGTCCAGTACCGTTCCTGAAAAAACAATTATCCTGTCGGGCACATTGATGTTCGGCGGAATAGAAGTGAACAGCTTCTCATTGTAAACAAAGAAATTATTTTGATATGAACTGGTTTATTGCGAAAATGGTGTTCAGAATTATCTCCGGCGATGGAAATCATATGCCGCAGTTCGACGAGCAGCTCCGGTTGATTTATGCGCTGAACGAAGATGAAGCCTTCGAAAAAGCAACGCAGCTGGGACGTGAAGAAGAAGATTCTTTTATGAATCAGAAGAATCAGATGGTGAAGTGGTCATTCATCAATGTTCCGGAATTAAACAGGTTGCCATCGCTTACCGACGGCATGGAGATATATTCTAAGGTCAACGAATACGACAACGCGAAAAGATTCATCGACACGGTAAACAAAAAAGCGGGTAACATAGGTTCAGCTTTTTACAAGAAACTTAGCGAAGCAGTTTAAATATTCTCTCCTTTGGCAACATCACCATTAAGCACAACTCGGAACAGATGGATCTTCACCGCATGCTGGGTGCTATGGTCGGCCGTGCACTACGCGATGTTGCTCAATTTCGATATTGAGTGGACTACAGCACTCATAGACAGCATTGGCTCAAATGCCCTACTGGCGGCGGCCACCACACTTGTGGTACACACCCTCGGTTTTTATCGGCCGAAGAATACAAATTATTTTTACCTGCTCGTTTGGTGCGTGGTGATCAGTATTATCTGGACAGCAGTCGTGAAATTGGGACTGTTACATTTATTCACCGTTGATGCCGATTACAAAACATTTGTAATGCGCTCCATCCCTGTACGGTTTGATATGGCTTTTCTTGTAATAGGATGCTCCGTGATCATGAGCATGCTTTGGTACGATCTCGAAGAAAAAAAGCTTGAGGCTTCGCTTAAGTCAGACGCCGAAAAGCTTGCGCGCGATGCTGAATTGTACAAACTGCGTCAGCAATTACAGCCGCATTTTTTATTCAACAGCCTTAATTCAATCAGCGCTCTCGCAGGCAAACAGCCCGAACAGGCCAGGAAAATGATTCAGCAGCTTTCCGACTTTCTGAGAGGCGCACTTAAGAAAGAAGATTATCAACTTACTACCCTTTCCGAAGAGTTGCAGCATCTGCAGTTATATCTCGACATGGAGAAGATGAGATTCGGCCATCGATTATCTACCGATATAACTTACGACGACGACAGCCTGGCCTTTTTAATTCCGCCAATGTTGTTGCAGCCTATCGTAGAAAACGCCATCAAATTCGGACTCTACGACACAACGGATAATATCACCATTCAAATAAGCGCAAAAACAATTGACAAACATCTTGAAATAACAGTTAAAAATCCGTTTGATCCCGAGACTTCCTCCCCAAAACAAGGAACAGGTTTCGGACTCAGTTCAGTACAACGCCGCTTGTATCTATTGTTTGCGCGCAGTGATCTTTTACAAACCAATGTTAACGACCGTATATTTTCTACCATAGTGAAAATTCCGCGTAATGATATCAACAATCCTAATTGACGACGAGCCACTGGCCCGTTCGATTATAAAAGAATATATAGAACCGTTTACACAACTCAACGTTGTGCAGGAATGTAATGATGGCTTCGAAGGAATGAAAGCCATTATGCAACACAAGCCGAAGCTGATTTTCCTCGATGTGCAAATGCCGAAGATCAACGGATTCGAAATGCTTGAACTTATCGAAGAACCTCCAGCAGTAATTTTCGTAACGGCTTTTGATGAATATGCGATCAAAGCATTCGAATCACATGCTATAGATTACCTGCTCAAACCATTTAGCCGCGAGCGTTTCAATAAAGCAGTTGAAAAATTTCTTGAGCACAACAACGATGCAACACTGCCTGCGGCGTTGCCAGAATCGTTCTCCCTTTCACCTCAGCAGAAACAACGCGTTGTTGTAAAGACTGCCGGCAAAATAAAAATCATTCCGACTGAAGACATTCATTACCTGGAAGCTGCAGATGACTACGTGCGCATTCACACAAAAGAAGGTGGCTTTCTTAAAAACCGGACGATGACACACTTTGAAAAATCGCTGGATGGAAACCTGTTCGTACGCACCCACCGTTCATACATAGTAAATGTTCAGCAGATCACCCGCATCGATCCTTATGAAAAGGAAAGCTACGTGGCCATTCTAAAAAACGGTGTAAAAGTATCCGTTAGCAAAACGGGTTATGCGAGGCTGAAAGATGTGCTGGGATTATAATTAAAAGCTCGGGCAGGGAATCGCTTTGTATCCTGCAGGTCGTTTGATGTAGATAAGAGAAATTTCAATCCCTCCGCGGCTTTCGGAAGCAGTTTTGAGACTTGATATGTTCACATCGTAAGATGCTCCGAATCTAAAGCCATTAAATTCAAGGCCCACATAAGGGATTAATGCATCACTTACATTATTGAAACGAGCCCATGCGCCTGCGAAAAAATTCATCGGATTTTCTTCGTCGTCATTTAGCAGAAAACCTGCGGCACCACCAGCTACGAAGTTTGTTGCGCCTGCCTGGCGACTGTACATCGAGCTCAAATAAATTGTTCGCGTTCTATCCGCAATCGGAATGGCGCCACCCGCATTAACCGTAAGGCGCGGACTAAGCTGATAAAACACATCCCCGGTAAAAGATTCTTTCGGCCTGTTCAGATGATATCCCGAAGCCCCGAGGTAAAAGTTGTTATAGCCATCGGTTGAACCATTATAAAGTGCACCGACAGAAAAGTCGAAATAGCTCGTGTTCACCTGGCGGTTGTCAATCTCTTCGCGACTGGGAACCGTCCATCCGCCATTCTGATCGAGTTCATCAAGGAAATTCAGTTTCGTTCCGTCGAGCCGTTTGTTTGCGAACGTTCCCTGGAAACCTATGCCTATCTGTTGAAGACCGTCTTCGTCAATTCCCTTGTGGTAAGCTGTAGTAACCGAGATAAAGTTTCCTGAAAGAATACCGTTTGCTGTTTTATCGGTCATCGCCATCACCCCTACTCCCCAGGTGTCGAGGTCGGAAAGCTTGCCCCGTAAAATGGGCAGATCGAAAGAGATGGTTGAAGTGATAAAGGCTTTGCTGATAGCGGGCCATTGGTCGCGGTAATTTCCCGCCACCCTGAAGTCGCCATTGAATTTGCCGGTTAAAGCTGGATTAAGTGTTAACGGTGAAACGAAAAACTGCGAAAAGTTAGGATCCTGGGAAAAACCCAGCTTCATCAGGCAGGTAAATAGTATCAGCAGTCCGGTTTTGCGCATCAGCAGGTTCACACTTAAGGAACGCCTAAACTACAAAAAAAGTGCTAATAAGGGTAACAAAAACGCTATGCTTGTAGCTTAGGACCAAATGCAAGGTCACCTGCGTCTCCGAGGCCAGGAACGATGTATCCTTTAGCAGTAAGTTCTTCATCGATGTCGCCACACCAGATGGTGGCTCCGGGCTCCGCACGCTTGATATATTCAATGCCAACAGTGCATGCAATAGCGGAGACAACATGTATTTCCTTCGGGCTACCTTCTTCGCGCAAAACCTGGATGGTTCGCACCAACGAAGCGCCTGTTGCAATCATCGGATCCGAAATAATTAAAACCCGTCCATCAACATCCGGACAGGAAATATATTCAAGGCTTATATCGAATGAACCATCAAGCCGGTGTTTGCGGTAGGCCGAAATAAAGGCACTGTCGGCCTTGTCAAATACATTTAATAGCCCATTATGAAGCGGTAGTCCTGCGCGCAGAATCGTAGCGAGCACCGGCTGGTCGGCAAGTGTTTTACAGGTGGCAATACCAAGTGGGGTCTGTACTTCTCTTTCAGCGTAAGTAAGCTTCGTGCTGATCTCGAGAGCACATAATTCACCGATCCTCTCGAGGTTGCGCCGAAATCGCATTCTGTCGGTTTGGAGGTCAACGTCCCTTAGTTCGCCGATCCATTCCCCCACAATTGAATAGGTGGTGCTGAGATTTCTAACCATGTTTGTTCCGAGCTCCTTAATTTGCCTGACAAATCTAATCTTAAAAAATAACAATGGTATATCGTGTTATTGGTACCATGAGCGGTAGTTCTCTCGACGGATTGGACATCGCTCTTGTTGAATTGCAGGAAGTTTCAGGCAAGTGGACATACCAGCTGCGCAATGCAGTTTGTTATGAGTATTCGAAAGAATGGACCGATCGTTTATTGAAGGCAACATCCCTAAATGCATATGACTATCAACTGCTTGATGCCGAATACGGAACATATTGCGGTGAGTTAATCAACCGTTTTATTGAAGAAAACAACGTTCAGTACCAGGTACAGTTGATCTCGTCGCATGGACATACCACTTTTCATGCACCGTCCAAAAAATTTACATCACAACTGGGAAACGGTGCGGCCATCGCGGCAACCACAGGCATAAATGTTGTAAATAATTTGCGGGCGATGGATATCGCGTTAGGAGGCCAGGGCGCCCCTATCGTTCCGATCGGAGAAAAACTGCTGCTCGGCAACTATCTCTTCTATCTGAACATCGGCGGCATAGGAAACATTTCGCTCAACCATCCATCAAAATATATTGCGTTTGATATTTGTCCTGCAAACAAAGTTCTCAATCTTCTCGCGAAACATGCAGGAAAAAAGTTTGACGATGGAGGAACGATTGCCGCAAACGGAAAAGTAAGTGCCTCTCTTTTAAAAACTTTAGATGCCTTTGAATATTACAATATGCCCTACCCGAAATCTCTTTCGAATGATTTCGGTACCGGCGTTATCTACCCGCTCGTGCAGAATAGCGGTTTGTCACTTGAAGATAAGCTGCGGACTTATGTCGAGCATATCAGCACGCAGACGGCCGCTTCGGTTGCAAAACTTCAGAGCAACTTCAGTTTGACCGGCGAACAAAAAATGCTTGTTACAGGCGGGGGAGCCTTGAACACTTTCCTGGTTGAAAGATTAAGAGAAACTCTTTTACAACAGGGAGTAGAAATAGAACTGCCTTCCGCCGACATTATCAATTATAAGGAAGCGATTGTGATGGCACTCATCGGCATTTTGAGGTGGAGGGAAGAAAACAATACGCTGGCATCGGTAACCGGAGCATCGCGGGACAGCATAGGCGGCTCTGTGTGGATAGGCCAGGAAGCTTAAGCTTGATGATTACCTTCTAACAATTCTCGTGTGCGAAATTAAATTACCGTCGCGGTCGGCGATGCTCGCGAAGTATATGCCCTTAGCGATGTCTGAAGTATTTACATGCAGGTCGTTTACCCCTTCGTGAATGTTTACAGGAAGTGACTTCTGCAGTTTTCCGGTCATATCAAATATTCGCAGTGTGGCAACCGGGTTGGTGCCAGATGACGACAACCGAACGGTAAGCTTGTTGTCGCACGGATTCGGAAAGGCGCTGAGTGTACCATCGACAGCCTTCTGCCCTATACGGATAACATTTGAATACCTTTTTGTACCTGCTGCATTTACTGCCGCGATGCGATAAAAACCCGCCTGTGCGAATGGCTTATCATCCTTATCTGAATACTTGTGAAGCGTGTTGAAGCTTGCAGCAACGTTTACTTTGCGCAACATCGACCATACCCTGCCATCAGCACTTTTCTCTATTTCGAAAGAAACAATCTCGTTATCGTGACGTGCAGACCAATCCAGGTTCACTACATTATTTTCAACAACACCTTTCAATTCTAAATTTGTAATGGGCAACAGGCTCGGTGCACATTGTGAGAATGTGATATCATCAATCGCAACGTCGTTACCACAACCGCCGGTAGCATTGTTAATAATCCTGTATCTAACCGCTGTAACAGATATCGGCAGGTAAATAGTGCCTGATATTCTCTCCCATGTAGGGGTAGCCGCTTGTGGAAGATCTTCCGAAACCATTGATGATAACTCTGTGAACGATCCGTCGCTGTTATACGATTCAACTATCAACTGTAATCTTGGTAAAATAGGGTTTGGCGAACATGTGCCGGGGGTGTTTACATTCATTGCATACAAGTACACAGTATAAGTAGATGTTGAGGAAAGACCATATACAGTATCGCGGTAAAATTCGCCTGGAGTGTAGCTTGCATTAGTAACCATCATACGGCCGTTAATATCCCCCGTGTGATCTGGGGCATTATGCCATTCTGGTTTACTCTGCGAAGAATTGCTCAACTCATAATCGCCATCAACCAATGAGGTAGCGCCATTGTAATGATAATTCGTTCTTCCAGCTGCAAGAGGTGCACTTGTAGTACCCGCACCAAACGTTTCGCGGAACTGAATAACTTCATTCACACACGTCTGGGCTGAAGCAGCGCCGCCGAACGCTGTGAGCGCTGATAGGAAAAGTATAAAACGATGCTTTTTCATGGTCGGAAAGAGTTGCCATGATATAGCTTATTTGATGCCGCATCCTATTAAGTTGAGTTATAGGGGGTTTCGGGCGGGTTGCTATGAGATGTTTTTCCGTTTTTGAGATGCTCTTCCCGAGAATTGGAATTCCCGGTTCTGTTAAAACACACGATTCTGCGCAGCGGGCGCCTAAATAATCAGGGGTAACACATAGTAGCTGAACAGGGCTATCAAAATTACTGCGATTATATTCATTACAAATCCGGCCTTCACCATTTCGTTCAGTTTGATATGCCCGCTGCCAAACACGATAGCGTTAGGCGGGGTGCCCATAGGCATCATGCTCGCACAACTGGCCGCCAGCGTCATAGGGATGCCCAGTAAAAGCGGATTGATACCCATCGCATCGGCAATGCCGCCAATTACGGGCGAGAAAACAATCACCTGGGCAATGTTGCTCATCAATTCGCTGATGAAGATCGACATCAGCGCTACCACCACTATCAGCACAAGGCCACCGCTGCCGCCGAATCCTGCCATCCATTGACCGAGGCTATCGATTAATCCCGCTTTTTCGAGGGCACCTGCAAGAGCGATCCCCCCGCCAAAGAGTAACAGAATGCCCCACGCCATGCGGTTGGTATCCTTCCATTCCAGGATGCGGGTGCTTTTTTCTTTCATGCCGGAGGGAGCAATGAACAAAGCAGTGGCACCAATAATCGCAATCATGGTGTCATCCAGGTTAACAATTTTTGTAGCGTTGATTAGATCTTTTGTGATCCATAAAAACGCGGTGCAACAAAAGATAACAAGCACGCGCTTTTCTGCTACCTGCATCGGACCGAGGTCTTCAATTTTTTGTTTGATGACAAGTTTTGTTGATGGATCAGATTTAAGCTGGTTGGGAAAAAGCATTTTGGTCAACACGAAGTATAACGAAATCATTAAAAGTATCGCGATGGGCGCGCAGATGATCATCCAGTCGATGAACTGAAATGTGTAGTGATACTTCTTTTCCATGAACGCCACAAAGGCCACGTTTGGGGGCGTTCCGATGATAGTAGCGAGGCCTCCAAAGTTCGATGCATAGGCAATGGCTAACATTACGGCAAGCGAAAAATTCTTGAGGTTGCCTGCGCCCTGCCTGTTCTCGTTCACAACATGAATAATACTTGAAGCAATCGGAAACATCATCATTGTGGTTGCTGTATTACTTAACCACATGCTGATAAATCCCGCAGAGAGAATAAATCCAAGCACGATGCGGTCGCCGCTTGTACCCGTTGCCCTGATGATGAACAATGCTATCCTCGTATGCAGGTTCCATTTTTCTATCGCGAGGCCAATCATAAATCCGCCGAGAAATAGAAATATTATGGAATCACCATAGCTCTGCGCGGTTTGCTTGATGGTTTCGATGCCCATCAATGGAAATAAAATCAATGGCAGCATCGCCACAACAGGCATCGGTATTGCTTCGGTAACCCACCATGTTACCATAAGTGCCGCAACTGCAAGCACAAGATTTGCCTGGTGAGAAACATTGAAAGGATTGATGAGCAACATCAGAAAAAATAACGCAGCACCTGCAAGCAATGAAATCAGATCGCGACGACTTTTAATTAAACCGGATATCAAAACAGTGGAATATTTGTGTAATTTGGCCGGTTGAAGATAGTAAAGAAACCGAATGTTTTTAACCCATATACATTGTGAAGCTTGCTGAAGGAAATCGTTATAGCTATTGAGTCGTACTTCAAAGCGCATCGTTTTATCCGCAAGCACCGTCTTTGGAAATGGATCATCATTCCAGGCATCTTTTACACCTTGCTTTTTCTTTTTGGAATGTATGCGTTCTGGCAGTCGTCAAACGCTGTCGTTTCGTATGTTACCGGAAGTCTTGGTATCGATAAATGGGTTCACCGCCAGGACAGCGACCTTCTCAGCTTCTTCTTTTTGATGGGTGAAATGATGGTGCGTTTAATTTTGATCTTCTTCTACTTTTCATTGTTCAAATATATTTTTCTCATCATCGGCTCGCCGGTGTTCGCCTATCTCAGTGAAAAAACGGAAGCAATCATGGAAGGAAAAGATTTCCCTTTCAGCCTGAAACAGCTGATGAAGGATATTTTTCGCGGCATTAAGCTGGCGTTGCGAAATACCATGTGGCAGGCGGTGTTCACAATTTCAATCGTAATTCTCTCATTTTTTCCTGTAATAGGATGGATTACGCCGGTGATCATGCTTTTTGTAGAATGTTACTATTATGGTTTTTCGATGATGGATTACAGTTGTGAGCGCCATAAACTAACACCTTCGCAGAGCATAGAATATATTACGCGCCACAAAGGGCTTGCCATTGGCAATGGCATGATGTTTTTCCTGATGCACCTTATTCCATTCGCGGGTTGGATACTCGCACCTGCTTATGCCGTTGTGGCGGCCACCATCAGTATGTATCATCAGAAATCGGAATTATGAGTAAAGTGTATCTTATCCCGACCGTCCTCGCAGAAGGCATTGGCAATACTATTCCCGCTTATGTTTTGGATGCGGTTAAAGACTGCAAGGTGTTCTTTGTAGAAAACGAACGCTCCGCACGTCGCTACCTGAAATCCATCTGGAAGGAGATGGTGATCGACGATTACAAATGGTTCACCATACACAAAGCAGAAGAGGAAGCGAGATACCAGTTCATCCAGGCGTTGAAAGAAGATATTAATATTGGCGTGCTTAGCGAAGCGGGCTGCCCCGGCGTTGCCGATCCCGGTCAAATTTTGATAAGCGTCGCGCACAAACATAATGCTACGGTTGTACCCCTGGTGGGTCCCAGTTCTATACTTCTCGCATTGATGGCCAGCGGCCTCAACGGACAACAATTCAGGTTCGTTGGATATCTGCCAATCGACAACGTGGAGAAATCGAAATCAATAAAACAATTGGAAAGCGATTCAACTAAATTCAACTCAACACAAATTTTCATTGAAACACCATACAGGAATAATCAGCTGCTTGAAACGCTTTTGAAAACCTGCCAACCTGCAACAAAACTTTGCGTTGCCTGCGATCTTACCTCACCAACTGAAATGATTTCAACAAAAACAATTAAGGAGTGGAAGCAAAGCACCCCGGATCTGCACAAGAAGCCAGTTGTATTTTTGTTGCTTGCGTAATAGTTACCTCGGCACTTCCCTGAATCGAGATGATACTGTCAACTACAAATTTCGTGTAACCCCTCCATGGAATTGAGCCGAGATATTCTTTATAATGCAGTGTCACTTCCTTACCTGAACTCAACATTAAATTTTCCGCGATCCTCGCATTCGCGACAGAAAATTCGAATTCGTAAGATTGAATGGTGCCCGCGGTGCGCGACCGTATGCCCGACTGAATCAACTTGCCCTCGTACGTTTTAAACACATAACCCTTCTTCACCACATAATTCAACTCGCCACTTTTCACCCCTTCACCAAACACCATATAATACCTGTAGTAGATAATTCCGGCCACAATCAGGAAGATGCTTAAAAAGATCCAAAACAAGAACCGCCTCATAAGTGAAGATTGTTAATCCTTTAAAGTTATGGAAATTGTATTCTACCTTCGGCCCCTTAATGTTTTAAGCAGTTATGAGAATCGGAATTGTTTGCTATCCCACTTTCGGGGGTAGCGGAGTGTTGGCGACAGAATTAGGAAAGGCATTGGCCGACAAAGGGCACCAGGTTCACTTTATCACCTACCAACAGCCGGTAAGGCTCAGCGAATTCAACGCAAATATTTTCTACCACGAAGTTCGTGTTCCCACATATCCTCTATTCGACTATCCACCTTACGAAACAGCACTCGCCAGCACAATGGTGGATGTTATCGTAAACAATGATATCGATCTTCTGCATGTGCATTACGCCATCCCGCATGCATCTGCAGCGTACATGGCAAAAAACATTCTCGCAAAACAGGGCAAACATATTCCAGTTATCACTACACTTCACGGAACGGATATCACACTCGTTGGTCGCGATAAAACATTCGCGCCGGTAGTATCATTTTCTATCAATGAAAGCGATGCGATAACGGCTGTATCATATAATCTCCGCGAAGAAACAAACAAGATTTTCAAGATCGAAAAAGAAATTGAAGTCATTCAGAACTTCGTTGATGTAAGGCGCTTTAATAAGAAACCGATCGATGCGTTTCGCAGAGTGATTGCACCAAACAACGAAAAGATCATCATACACGCATCTAACTTCCGACGCATCAAACGCGTGGAAGATGTTGTAAGAATCTTTGCGAAAGTGCACAAGGAGGTTCCTTCTAAATTATTATTTGTTGGTGATGGTCCCGAGCGACCCGCCGCAGAAAGCCTTAGCCGCGATCTTCACATCTGCGATGATATTCGTTTTGTAGGAAAGCAGGAACAAATGGAAGAAATTCTCGCAATCGGCGACCTGTTCTTACTTACTTCAGATTATGAAAGTTTTGGTCTCGCTGCCCTCGAAGCAATGGCAGCAGGTGTGCCTGTGATCTCGACAAATGCAGGTGGACTTCCCGAAATAAATGAGCACGGCGTAACCGGATATATGAGTAATGTTGGAAATGTTGATGAGATGAGCACGTATGCTATCGAACTATTGTCAGACGAAGCGAAACTCGCAGTTTAAAAAGAACGCTTACGCACAAGCGAACGAAGTTCGACATTCAGAACATCGTTCCGAAATACGAAAAGCTCTACGACCAGTTTTTATAACGGATTATCTTCTTCTGATCCATCCAGCCGGATCGAGGTTGCGGTTTTCCATCAACAGCAGAAATTCTATTTCTCCATTTCCATCCGCATTGGCACCGGCACTGCCGAGCACTTCACCAGCTTTTACTTTCTGCCCCTTCTTTACGGCTGCGCTGGAAAGATTTCCGTAGGTAGTAAAGTATTTACCATGACGAATAAGCACGTTCGATTCCCCTTCCACATCGAACACTGAAACAACTTCACCGTCGAATATTGCACGCACCGGTGAATTCTCTTCAGTCTCCAGCGTTAGACCCGGGTTGTTACCAAACAAGTTTCGTTCCTGTGATAGAATAATTACCGAACGGAATCTTGATATTTCCTTTTTCAATCGGCCATGGGAGTTTGCCTTTATTCTTTTCGAAGTTGTCTGAAATAATTTCGCCGCCCGGTGTATCATCAAATACACTGCTCTTCTTCGCAACAGCCACCTCTTCCTTCTTAGGTTCTGCAGTAGTAGCGGCGCCTGGTGAAGTTTCCGTTTTCGCAGCCGAAGGTTTTTCAGCCTTAGCGAGTGCTTCCGCCTTCAAACGTTTTTCTTCTTCCAAAGCTTTCTGCCGCGCAATCCTGATCTCACGATCAATAGCCGCCTTAATAGAAGCTCTTAATTTATTATCAGCTTTTTGTTTTGAAGTAAGTTCTCTTGATAATTCTTTTTCCCGCGATTTCAGTTTCGTGATCACCTGGTCCTGCTCTTTCTTTTCTTCTACCAGTTCCACCTTATCCCTCTCCTGCTTTGCTAGCACATCGTCTTTCTCTTTACGCGAACGCTCAAGGCTCCCGATTTTTTGCTGAAGAAGATCCTGTGTACTGATGATATTTGAAGTCTGCTGTTCGCGGTAGGAACGATACGATTTCAGGTATTCCACTCTCTTCAACGCATCGTTGAAATTAGAAGCGGAGAAAATAAAATTCAGAAAATCGTAGTTGCTCCTGTTTTTGTATGCGTAGATCACACTTTTTTGATACTGCACTTTCAGCGTATCAAGGTCTCTTTTAAGTCTCGTGATCTCACTGCGCGAGGTACTGATATCGTTCTGGATAAAATCGATCTGCCTGTTGACATTGTTGATGGCTGCCTGGCGCAAACGAATTTTCTTCTGAAGCAATGCAAGCTGACCCAATGATGCCTTCTTATTCTTCTTTGTAAGATCCAGTGACCTCTTTACCTCGGAGATTTCCGCCTGGATGTCCGCGCGCTGCTTTTCAAGGTCAGACCTGGTTCTGAGCCACGGCACGAAAGCTGCTCAGGCCAAATAATACGAATGCAACAGTGATTAAAGTAAGGCGCATCAACAGTGAATTTTGCTTATCAACGCCTTGACCCGGCGCTTATTGCAATTTATAGTTTTTTGCGATGTTGAAAGGAAAGTTTAACGGTATATTAAAATCAAATTGCTTGAATTTCATCTCGATATCAAGTTTTGACTTTTCTGATACGGTTATTTTTCTGAATGTTGAGAAGGGTTTTCCATCGCGTGTTTCATAGTCGCCGTACGATATGTCTGCAGTGCGCGCACGCGCCTGGTCCACGTCATCAAGCTTACTGTGCTGAACGATCATGCTCTCCGGATTCAGCGTTAAAAGGTGCTTGAATATGCGTTCCGATATTTACTACCGAAAGGCCGGTTGCATCTTTCTTATACGAAACGATATTATTGTCGAAGTATATTGGGTTGCCCAATAAAAGATCCTGAAGTTCTTTGAAAGTAAATGGCAGCTTTGTTATCTCTTTCAGATAATTCACCGACCGCAACTGCACCACTTTATCGAGTTTGTTGATCACCTTTACACTATCCGGGGTAATCAGCACGCGGAATGCCTCGATCCCCAACAGCGCATTGATCGAAACCCAAATAACGCTATCCTTACGTAAGCGGATGAAGGCGTTGAAGTCGTTCTTCTTTCCATTGCTCCCTTCAAAGTCTACTTTTATTTTTGCAGAGAACGTTTGAAAATCGGTGAGCTTGTTTTTCTCCACCGCCTGGTAAACGTCTTGCATGAACTTTACCGAGTCCGTCTTCGATGCGGAATCGGGCATTATCACCTGCGCCGAATCTTTTTTCGACATCGCCGTTTGTATCGTTTTAGTTGAACGGCAACTGAAAACAGATACAACCACCAAAGACAAAGCCATTAACCTTAAAAGGTTCTTCATATTTTAAATTTTTCCGGTATGTCCGAACCCTCCTTCACCCCTCTCTGTATCTGATATCTTTTTCACTTCTTTCCATTTTACTTTTTCAACCTTGTGTATCACCATCTGTGCTATTCGGTCTCCATGCAAAATGGTATGGTCCTCGTTAGAAAGATTAATCAGCACAACCTTCAATTCGCCCCTGTAATCTGCATCTACGGTACCCGGCGAATTAAGGCAGGTTAAACCATGTTTAATGGCGAGCCCGCTTCTTGGCCGCACCTGGGCTTCATAATCAAGAGGTAGTTCGATGAATAAACCTGTAGGTATCAACAACCGTTCCATGGGCCTTATGGTAACCGGCGATTGCAGGTTCGCGCGGAGATCCATGCCTGCGGAGCCTTCTGTAACATATTCGGGGAGAGGATTAGAAGATTGGTTGATTACCTTAACCTTGACTTTTGGCATGGTGCAAATATATGTACCAGAGCCAAATCAAATTTGCTTTCAATAATACTGTAGCGTACGCAACAAGGCCTTCTTCTCTGCCAATAAATCCCATCTTCTCATTAGTGGTGGCCTTAATTGAAATATCGTCTTCAGTGATATTGAGTATTCCTGCTATAACCCTCTTCATCTCTCCGGAGTATTTTTTAATCTTCGGACTTTCAAGGCAAAGAGATGAATCGATATTAACGATCGAATATTTTCTAGCAGTAATGAGGTCGTAAGTTTTCTGAAGAAGTATTTTGCTGTCGATGTTTTTATACTGACTATCAGTATCCGGAAAGTGCGCACCTATATCGCCGAGGGATAATGCGCCAAGCAGTGCATCGCAGATCGCATGAAGTAACACATCGGCATCACTGTGACCGAGCGCTCCTTTGTGGTGAGGAATGAGTACGCCGCCAAGCCAAAAGGGACGGCCTTCCACCAGCTGGTGTACGTCCATCCCTGATCCAATGCGATAACTCATTATTCCGTTAGTTAACTGGAGTGGTTGATTCGTCTGATCCGCCCGTATCATCCATATCGAGGATGAGGCCGAAGCGAAGCGTATTCGACAATGGGTTCCTGTTGATTCCTGCTCCTGTGGGAACGAGGTAAGAGAAGTTCAATCCAAACACATTGTATTTAATACCCACACCTACTGTAAAATATTTGCGGTTACCCTTGTCCTTGTCTTCGTAAAAATATCCGGCACGTGCAAAGAACTGGTCGTTGTATGAGTACTCGGTACCGAAGGACAACTGAAATTCTCTCAATTCTTCACCAAAACCACCGGGTGCATCGCCGAAGGAGCTCATCCAGCTGCCTACCACACCTTTGTTCCTATAGTTTGAGATGCGAATTGAATCTTCAACCTCATCTGTGCCCGTTAATGAAGGAGGCGTAGGAACAAGAAGCTTATGTGCATCGATTCCAAACATGATCTTGCTGGTTTCGTCGAACACTTTTGTGTATGCGGCACCAAGGCCGAGATTTGTTGGAATGAAGTCTTTTTGAGTCGCATCCCGTGTGTAGCCGATCTTGGATCCGAGGTTAGTGATCGCAGCACCGAAGTTCCATCCCTGGCCACCTTCGTTGGCACCAGTGTAGAAGAAAGAGATGTCGCCCGCCACCGCATTACCTGCCTGGTATGCGGAGCCCTGATCAGGTGCACCACCTACGAGGTTAGAATGGATAAAGCGAAGTGCGATACCAATACCCATGTTATCGGACAGCTTACGCGAATAACCCGCGTCCAGGCCAAATTCACGCGGACGGCCGCTACCGAAATCATTACCGTTACCATCGGTAAACTGAATATTACCGAGGCTGAAATAGCGAACAGAAGCAGAAAGCGCCTGTTGTTCATCGAGTTTATGATATCCTGCGAATGATAAAAGATATACGTCGTTAAGACCCAGGTCTTTTAACCAGGGAGTGTAGGTAAGACCCACACCGAATTCGCTTTTATTAAAAGGAGTTTTTGCAAGGTTCCAGAAACCCGAATTTGCGTCTGGGTTTGTAGCTACGCCAAGATCACCCATCCCGCCCGCACGTGCATCCGGGGATATTCTAAGAAATGGCACCGCAGTGGTTACAACATTTATGGGTTGACTGTCAGATTGGGCTTTAAGAGAGGTAAATCCGGCCACCAGGAATAAGGTTACAACCAAGCAGTTGGTTCTTCTTTTCATACTTGAAATTTTGTCAATTTAGGTTCGAAGCCGGATGAAATGCCCGGGGTCTTTAATAATTGTCCTCGCTTTCAACGCCTTCAGGATGCAAATATTGTTTTCCGGTACCTCATATCCATGGAAAATTCCCATTTCTAGACGCCGCGAAAATAGCCTATTTTTAACGTTTCAAATCCGGTTCGTCCGTATGTTATTAATTGAACTAAAGTAATTTCGCTCGACCCCACCTCTACACAATATTTGCATTTCCACCCCGTTTAACTAAATTGAACAAAGGCAAAAGTCTATAAAAATGAATCTGAAAAACCTTTTCATTCTCGCCTCCTGTGCAACGGTGATGTCTTCCTGTAAGAACTTCAACCTGTTTGGCAAGAAATCCGAGAAATCCGACGTAACTGGTTGGAACTATAACGACAAAAACATGGGCGGCTACCAGGTAGCCCGTGAGAAAGAACAGCGGACTGGCCCCGGCCTCGTCTTTGTTCAGGGCGGTACCTTTACAATGGGTGCGGCAGAAGAAGATGTGATGAGCGACTGGAATAACATTCCTACCAGGAAAACGGTTAACTCCTTCTACATCGACAGAACCGAAGTGGCTAACATCCACTACCGTGAATATATCTACTGGATCAACAACGTATTTGATGGCGACGAGTTTCTTTCAGTTAGAGACGGAGCCCTTCCCGATACTCTGGTATGGCGCAGTGAGCTGGCTTATAACGAGCCGCTGGTAGAATACTACTTCCGCCACCCATCTTACAACTATTATCCTGTTGTAGGTGTATCATGGCAGCAGGCTTATGACTTCTGCCTTTGGAGAAGCGATCGTGTAAACGAAAAAGCGCTTATTGACAAAAACTTCATCAATAAGAACACCCTGAAGAACATCCAGGGCCAGGGATCAGAATCTTTCAACACCAAATCATACTTATTAGGACTTACCACACCGACTCCGGGACCCGGCGTTCGCTCAAAGAAAAATCCTTTGAAGAACCCGAACGGTACACCAAGAGTCGCAGGTAACTTTTGAAGACGGTATCCTTCTCCCTGCTTACAGGCTTCCGACAGAAGCTGAGTGGGAATATGCAGCGATCGCCCTTGTAGGTCAAAACCCGCAGGTGAGCCGCAAAGAAGGTAAACGTGGTGAAGAGTTGATCACTAACAAACAGGTTTACTCATGGAGCCATAACGCTAACGGCCTCCGCGATACACGTCGTGGTAGCTGGCAGGGTACCTTCCTCGCTAACTTCAAGAGAGGAAGCGGTGATAACATGGGTGTGGCCGGTGGTCTTAATGACCGTGCGGTATACACTGCACCGGTAAATTCATTCTATCCGAATTCATTTGGTTTATATAATATGTCAGGAAACGTGAATGAGTGGGTGGGCGACGTTTACCGTCCTCTTTCACTGGTTGACGTGGATGATGTATCACCTTTCCGTGGTAACAAATTCCAGAAGGATTTCAAAACTGCTGAAGGCGAATTTGAAAAAGATAGCCTTGGCCGTGTGAAGAGACTTGCTGTTACCGACGAAGAAAGCAGAAAGCGCCGTAACTACCAGAAGGGTAATGTTATTAACTACCTCGATGGTGACTCGCTTACTGTAGGTGTTAGCTACGATTCAACAACTGGTCGCGGTTATGGTCAGACAACGCTGATCAGCGATAAATCAAGAGTAATTAAAGGTGGTAGCTGGAACGATCGTCCTTACTGGCTTTCTCCTGGTACACGCCGCTTCCTTGAAGAAGATCAGGCAAGCAGCACTGTTGGTTTCCGTTGCGCGATGGACAGGCTCGGTAGCCCTGAAGGTAACGGTAGAAAAACCGGTATCGAGTACAAGCAGAGAAGACAGAATAACAGAAAGAGATAAGACTTTTTAAATATTAGAGAAAGCCACCCGTAAAACGGTGGCTTTTTTTATTTTTACTCTAATGAACATCATCGAACTCTACGAAATATACAAGCAGTATCCTAACATTCAAACCGATACAAGAAAGCTCCGGAAAAACGATCTCTTCTTTGCGCTGAAAGGTCCAAACTTCAACGCCAACTCTTTTGCAGAAGGCGCGCTGGCAAGCGGCGCAGCCTTCGCGATAATCGATGACGCATCCTACAACACCAATGCAAAAATGATTTTGGTTGATGATGCACTGGCCACTCTGCAGCAACTGGCGCTATACCACAGAAATCAATTCAACATACCCTTCATTGCTATTACAGGAAGCAATGGCAAAACCACTACAAAGGAACTCGTTCATGCTGTATTGAGCACTCAATTCAAAACCTATACAACTTCCGGAAATCTGAACAATCATATCGGCGTGCCGCTAACGATTTTAAAGATTCGGGAGGACGCAGAAATGGCGGTGATCGAAATGGGGGCTAATCATCGCGGCGAGATTGCATCGTATTGCGAATACACGCGGCCCACGCATGGGCTGATTACAAATGTAGGCAAGGCGCACCTGGAAGGATTTGGGGGATATGAAGGCGTTAAAAAAGGAAAAGGCGAACTATTCGATTATATACGTTCTGCAGACGGCACTGCGTTCGTGATGTGGGATTATGAATATTTGAGAGAGATGAGTGCGGGTATCCAAAACATCTATAAATATGGAACTAAAATGCTGCGACGTTGATTGGCAAAACCATTCAAAATGAACCTTTTCTTTCTTTAGAAATAAAAGATATAAAGATTGACACCCAGCTGGTAGGCTCTTATAACTTTCCAAATGTGTTAGCTGCAGCTGCTATGGGAACATATTTCAATATCGATTTCGGAAAAATAAAAAATGCGCTGGAAGCTTATGCGCCGTCAAACAGTCGTTCGCAACTTCTTGAAAAAGATTCAAACAAAATCATTCTCGATGCATATAATGCCAACCCCTCGAGCATGCGCGCGGCCATTGAAAACTTCGGCAAAATAAATGCGGAAAATAAAGTGTTGATACTCGGCGCGATGGCGGAACTGGGAGATGAAAGTCTACAGGAGCATGAAGAGATTGTAAAGCTTCTGAGAAAGCATGAGTGGAAGGATGTAATACTTGTGGGTGGTGACTTTTTAAAATTGTCAACACCTTTCAAAACATTCGACAATTCGTTAAATGCAAAAGAATGGTACCAATCGCAGGAGTTTAAAAATGCTTACCTGCTGATAAAAGGATCGCGTAGTATGCAGATGGAAAAGGTACTAGAAAACTAATCGACCTCCCTGGACGCTCACTTAAAACAAAATTGCCCGCTTACGCGGGTCATTCATTTTTTGGCGGAGAGGGCGGGATTCGAACCCGCGATAGAGTTTCCCCTATACACACTTTCCAGGCGTGCTCCTTCAGCCACTCGGACACCTCTCCTAAAAGGGCTGCAAAAATAGTATAATTCATTGCCAGTCGCATCATTATTTATCATAATTTCAGCCTACCGTAATTTGATACCCTCTCTTAGGATTGCTTCCCATTTGCGAACACTTTTTGATTGTATTCCTTCCGCCTTCAGGTTTCTATGAATTCCCATTGATTTCAGGAATCAAGTACTATAACCACAACCTAACCGTGTAATGAGAAATTATGCTTCGGCGTTTCTTAAGCCGCTGTGTGCAGCTGCGCTTCTTTTATCCGCCCTTCAAACTTCAGCGCAATCTCTCAAGCTAACCGACTTCGCGGTGTGGGGCGGTAGCGCCTCTCCCTCCAGCTACAATACCTCGCAAGGTGTATTTATTGGCAACACCGTTATCATCCAGGGAAACGTTGGCAGCAATCATCGCGTGGCGGTAAACAATCTCTTCAGCATTACCGGGAACATTTACAGCGGTAACATCGCAACATTTGGCAATCTCGGAAAAGTTACCGGCAACATCTTCGCTGCTAAAACCGCAAACAACTACACAGGCAACGTTATCAGTGGTGACTACAAATTAAACTTCACAGGCAACCTAACCGCAAAAGGCAAAATAAATTTAAAGAAACTAACAGGCTCAAACGCATCATTCGTAAAGGGCCAGGTAGCTGTTCCCGCACCAACTTCTGTTAACTACATAGGCCCAAGCCCTACGGGCGGCTTTACAAACACCCTTGCATTTCCTGGGCTGCCTTCAATGCCCAATAACAGCAACTTCGACAACCAGGTTGGCACTAAGAATGTTACCGGCTCAGAGATCATTTCACCTGGCAAGTATAAAAAACTCGCGCTCACAGGTAGCAAAACAATCACGTTCAATGGTCCGGGTAATTACATTTTCAATGAGGTAGACAACGGCAGCAGCGCCAACAAACTTGTTTTCGATTTCAAACAAACTACAACCGGAGCCATCAACATATTCATTATAAAAGATGCGAAGTGGGGACGAATTTCAGTGAGCACTAAGAATGGGAACTTCCCGAACCGCATCTTTACGGAAGTACACGGTACCGGCTCAACCAATGGTGGTATCGCCCTCAGCATCATCGGACCTGTTACAGTACCATCGGGCAGTAATGTATGGCTCGGTAACATATGGGCCCCGAACGGAGGGATCTCTGTAAAAAGTCTGAACGTTTTCAACTTACCGCATATCATTGGCGCATTATGGAGCGCCAAAAAAGTGGAGCTCGACCAAAATCTAAAACTGGTTTACCAGGCGCCGGCTTTAGGTACAGGTGCCGGTTTCATCGATCCATATTATGCACCCCCTGCAAACGGAAAGGTTAGCACAGCTAATAACAAGATTGGACCAGAACTCGCCGCCATCGCACAAAATCCTGCACCTATCACTTCCACTCCCGATAACCAGATTTTCATTATTGATAACAGCAACAGGGTAATGATCGAGGTGATCAGTAAAGATCCTAACGATGCTACTCTGAAGGCACAGCTCGTTACACTGGGCATGGTTGACGGCAACGGTGTAGCAGGCACTATTGATAACGGTCCGCACATTTATACCATCACCGGCTTTTTTCCTATTAACCGGTTATCACAACTTACCGGTAACACCAGGATAGAATATGTACGCCCGTTGTATCCACCCATTTCGAATGCGGGGCTCGTCACCACACAAGGTGATATTACTATGCGTTCTAATGCTGTGAGATCAAGATTTGGGTTAGACGGCTCTGATGTAAAAATTGGTGTTATATCCGACAGCTATAATTCGAAGCAAGGCGCACAGGCCGATGTAAACGAAGGCGATTTACCGGGAGTAAAATCGAACGGCCAGGCAAACGACAATGCAACACCTGTTCAGGTGATAGCGGATCTGAGCGATCGTGGTAGCGACGAAGGCAGGGCGATGTTACAGATTGTTCATGATGTTGCACCGAAAGCAAAACTTGCATTTCATACCGGGTTCTTAAGCGCCGGACAATTTGCCAGAGCCATACAAACGCTCGCTTCTCCAACTTTAGCCGGAGGCAAATGCGATATTATCGTGGATGACCTTACCTACATCACCGAACCCTTTCAGAGAGATGGCGTGGTAGCGCAGGCAGTAAACCAGGTAGTGTCGCAGGGTGTTACCTATTTTTCTTCCGCAGGAAATTTCGGCAACAAATCTTATGAAGCAACCTTCACCGGGGTTACGAATACTTCGATTATCCCTACCGGTCAGATCCACCGCTTCGGCCCAAATGCTACAGATATCTATCAAACCATCAACCTCAAGCCCGGCACTTATACGATCGCTTTACAGTGGAGTGATGAATTCAGTTCACTCGGAAGCATCACTGGTGTTCAAACAGACATGGACCTCTACCTGCTCGATGGCAACGGACTACAGCTGTTCGGTTTCAACAGGAGCAATCTCTTCGGCGATCCATTCGAAGTATGCGCATTCACTGTTGAACAGGAAACCAATGCCAAGCTGATGATCGTGAGAGCATCGGGTAACATAAATGTCAGAATGAAATACATCATCTTCGGCGGCGACGGAACGATTATGGATTTCCAGGCTGGCACTTCTTCAATTGTTGGCCATCCAAATGCAGACAGTGCCATCGCTGTCGGTGCAATGCTTTATGATAACATTCCTCCATTCACTCCCGTTTGGCCAGGCGTAGCTTCATTCTCCTCACGAGGTGGAACGTTTACGCGTCAAAATGCCGGCGCAACTTTCGTACAGCGTAACAAACCCGACCTTGTAGGGCCGAATGGCGTAAACACAACAGTAAATCTTGGTGGAGCACCATTTAACGACGGCGATAATTATCCGAACTTTTTCGGTACCTCGGCCGCTGCACCTCACGTGGCAGCAGTCGGCGCATTGATAATACAGGGTCGAAAAAAATATAATCTTCAAACGTCAGTAAAGCCGTGGGAAGTGCGGAGGCAGTTGCAAACATCCGCCGGCAAATTTTCTAACACGCCCGGCAACTTCTCTTTCGAGGGAGGCTATGGATATGTGCAGGCAGATTCCGCGATTCAACAAATTGCGAACGCAAAACCAATCATTTCCTCTCTCGTAGCAGTAAATCCCGGCGCAGAGAACGGCAACCAACCGTTTGCAATAAAGATCCAGGGGAAATATTTAGTGCCGGCTACTAAGATTTACATGAATAATGTAGCAATCGCTACAGTCATCTCTATTGATGCAGCAACGGGTATCGGTACGGCAACAGCAACCGTTCCGGCGATTCCATTCGGTCAGGATCCGCAGTTTCAATTATACAATCCGCCGAAAAGCGCCAGCGGAGAAGATGGCGGTCTGTCAGAAGCGTTACGTTTTTTCAGGTCCGGAATTACAATACTTGTGAGAGCTGATAATAAAGGCCGAAGGTATGGCCAGGAAAATCCAACATTAACGGCATCAGTGTCTGTAGTTGTGGGAACAGATACTACCGATCTTGATCAAACGAGCCTCACGCTCTCCGATCTTAAACTGACAGATCTCACATTCGGCACCAATGCTACAACCTTCAGCACACCGAGGGCATATGGAATTTCGGTGGCACGCACCACGCCTCTTGAAAATGATGATCCACTTTTGGAGCAATACACTTTTGGATTCCTGGCAGGCGTACTGGCAGTTGAAAAGATGCCGCTTAAGATTACACCGATTTCTAAAGTACTTAAGTATGGTGACGACGTTGCGGGGATAACGTACAATTATCAGTTTGATCAGAACGGAGTTGTTTCTCCGCAATTACTGGACGAAGTAAAATCAATACATAACAAATATCTCGCCGACAACGGCCTGATTGTTCTTCATGGTTTCAACCAGTTGTCTCCTCTTACTTATCTCAGTAATATGAGTTCACTGGCAAGTTTTCAATCGGTACTCAATGCAAGAAAATATGTTTCTGAGAATGGTATTTACAAACCTTTCTCAGGCGCGCTTCCCCTGTCGCGAATTGCTGACCAGCGTTTCCTTGTTGATGTATCAGCCGAATCACTGAATCTCTTCAAACAAAATGCACAGCAGACGTCGACTATTATACCTGTCGATGGACAACATGAGCGCGCATTTCTCGGCGTGAAGGCCCTGACAACCGGTAATGCAAGGGCCTCTACTTCGGGCGCACCTTCTGTGCCTATGGTTAACGGCCAGTTGATGGCGATGGTAAATGGTCAATTACAGGTATTGGTTAATGGGCAGTTGAAGGCTATGATCAACGGTATCCTTACTGAGGTATCCGATCTATCGTTCGATGACGGAAAATTGAGAGGCCTTGATGGAAATAAAATTTGGGTAGAAGTGCCCAGCGCACAAATGATTGTTACCATCAATAATGCACAGGCAGTAATAGACCTTGCTGTTTCTAATGGACAACTGCAGGCAATTGTGAACGGTCAGCCTATGACGCCGGGAGCTGCAGGACTCGAAGCAACGGTTAACGGTCAGCCAGTGTCGCTATTGAACGGGCAATTGAAAGCGCTCGTCAATGCTGAATTGACTCCGTTGGTAAACGGTCAGTTAACTGCGATTGTAAATGGAGAATTACAGCCATTGACAAATGGACAACTAAGAGCGATTGTAAACGGCCAGTTGATGGCATTGATTAATAATGAACTGGAACTTGTGCAGGATCTTATTTTGGTGGAGGGCGAACTCAATGCTGTTATCAACGGGCAATTAAGGGCCATTGTGAATGGACAACTTAAGGCACTGGTAAACGGTGTTGTAGAGAATGTTCCGACCACCAGCGTAAGCTTTGTAAACGGACAGCTTCGTGCTATTGTAAACGGCGAAACGGTAGCATACGTGAATGGACAGCTGAAAGCAATTGTTAACGGCCAGTTGAAAGCGCTTGTAAACGGAACCGCAGTGAAAGTTGAAAGTGTAATACAGCTGGCGAATGGTCAGCTGAAGGCGCTTGTTAATCAGACATACATCCCGATAGGTAATGGACAATTGCAGGCAATGGTCAATGGCCAGTTGCTTGCGATGGTGAATGGGCAACTGATGGCAGTTGTGAATGGTGAAGTGAGTTTTGTGGTTTTCCAGAATGGACAGCTCAAAGCGCTTGTAAACGAAGTACTGGAGCCATTTATAAACGGACAACTGAAAGCAATCGTAAACGGTGTGCCTGAAGACGTGACTTCAACCTCTGTTGTAAATGGACAGCTGCGTGCAATAGTGAATGGAGAAACATGGGTATTCCCAAATGGTCAGTTGAAAGCTCTTGTGAACGGGCAGCTTCGACCGATGGTGAACAACTTTGATGTTAGCGGAATAAATAATAACGCGAACACAATGGTGGCGGTTGATGAGGATGACATCACTGTACAAGCCGGCGACGTGGGCGGAATGTTCTCGATGAATATGATCACCGGGCTTGATGTAGGCTACCAGTATATTATTCCGGCGGCATTTGTGAATGACAACTTTGACGTGACTTATGGACTAGGCGAGTTAGTGATATATAAAAAGATCCTGGAGATCACAGCGGATTCCAAAACAAAAAATGAAGGCCAGGCAAATCCACCACTCACTCTAAGCTATGGCGACTTTGCTTTTGATGACGCACCGGCATCATTGTGCCAGCCGGTAATAATTCCTGGAGAAGTTGTTGCGATTGATAAAAATGAAAGACGCACTACATACACGAACGTAAAAATTAACAACATATCGAACGTGTTTGTTGCAAATGGAGGCGAAACACTTACGCTTACCGGCAACTGGAACATGAACCATTTCCAGAATTTCATTCCGGGATATCAGACTTACTGTCCGGGTTGTGTTACGCAGAATTATATTGGTATGACCAACGGCGATTTCACAGGTAACCAGTTTGATGTGTGTTTTGATGTCACAGGGATCGGCACTGTTTCGGGAACCCTGAACACTACGTTCACTGCGCCAAGCAGACCCGGAGTATATTACATTACACAACAAACGAGCTGGTATTACTCATGCTATGAGTTTGGTCACTTGCTCAACGATCAGAATGCGAACGAAGCAATTGCTGTAGTGATCGTTAATCCTACTCACGGGGTTACTGCAAATTCGATTGCAACCGCGTCATCACCGGCTGGTGAATACCCGATCATTATTGGCGGATGCTATTTTGATAATAATTACAGGATTGTTTTTGAGGATGCCACTTTAACGGTAAACCCAACACTCGAATCCGCCAGCAGGCTTGAACCAGGTGCAGAAATGATCCGCCAGTCGAAGCTTTATCCAAATCCTGCCGCTGACGTAGTAAGGCTTGTGCTGGAACATGATGTAGAAACAATAAACGACATTGAAATATTTGATGGAATGGGCAGGCTTCAGTCGGCCACGTCAAGAAAACAAGGTGAAGGTTTTTATGAAATAAACGTTTCGAAACTCAAGCCTGGCCTGTATATGATAAAAACACGAAGTGCCAGTGGTGTGAAAACGTTTAAATTTATGAAAATGTAAAGATGTAAAGCGGTAACAATGAATGTATGGAAGTGTTTGTTGATTCTGAGCCTGGTATCCGTTTCAACTGCTTATGGCCAAAAACGCGACTCAGTCGCAGTAAATAAACTGCTGGATGAAAGCAAGGCCGTTATCGGAACCGATTCTGCAAAAGCGATCAACCTTGCCCTGCAGGCGAAGAAGCTGGCGTCTGATATCGGCTTTCCAAGGGGTGAGGCGTATGCGTTGAAGAACATTGGTATGGTGTTTTATGTGCGTGGACTGTACGTTCAAACATTAGACTACTGGAACCAGTCCCTTGAGGTTTTCGAAAAAATAAAAGACGATGTAGGCATCGCAACCATCGTTGGAAATATAGGCGCCGTTTACTTCAACCAGGGCGCTGACGATAAAGCGCTCGAATACACTTTGAAGGCGCTGCAACTCGCAGAAAAGCTTGGCGACACGGTCCGCATGATTTCCGGTTCAATAAATGTCGGCGCAATCTATCATAACAAAAAAGATCCGGTTGCGCTGAACTATCTTCTCAAAGCGATCCCGCTCGTCGAAAGCAGCAACAATAAAGATGCTTTAATAGTAATCACTGGAAATATCGGCGAGATCTATTTTGACAACAACGATAATCAAAAAGCAGTCGAGTGGTTTAAAAGGTCCATAGAAGCCTCCGGTACAAGTCCTGAAGCTTCATTTTCTTACAATGGTATCGGAAAAGTAAATCTGAGAGAAGGTAAATTTGAAACGGCTCTTCAAAATCACAACACGGCCCTTCAGATTTCAGAAAAGGCTGGTGATAACTTCCAGGTCGTTCGTAGCCTCAGAGGTATTGCAGACGTTTATGAAAAACAAGGCAACACTGCACTTGCATTGCAGTACTACAGTAAAGCCAGGTTAACAGCCGAACAAATGGATGATGTGAAAGTAGAGTTGAAGGATCTTTACAAGGACATGTCTGCCGCCTATGCAAAGAGCAACGATTTTCGAAATGCATTCGCATTAAAATCATTGTACAGCGATATCAAGGATACGCTCTATAATCTAGAGACAAGAAAAAAATTAAACCAGCTGCAGTTTGATTTCGAGCTTTCGAAAAAAGAAGGCGAGATTGTTTTGCAGGAAGCGAAGATTAAATCAGAAAAACAGATCCGGATCGGCGTAACGATTGGATTAGGATTGATACTCATCATCGCGTTCATCATCTATCGAAACTATCTGCAGAAAGCGAGAGTAAATAGGATTCTCGACAAACAAAATGCACAGATCGAACATCTGCTGTTAAACATTCTTCCAAAAGAAGTTGCATCAGAATTACAGGCAACAGGTGGCTCTAAGCCGCGACACTTTGAACAGGTTTCTGTTTTGTTTACAGATTTCAAGGGATTTACATCGATAGCCGACAAGATGACCCCGGAAGAAGTGGTACAGGAACTTAACGAGTGCTTTATGGCCTTCGATGGCATTATGGAAAAGTACAATCTCGAAAAGATTAAAACAATTGGTGACTCTTATATGTGCGCAGGAAATATTCCTTCGCCCGATCCGGATCACGTATACAAGATTATAAAGGCCGGGATGGAAATACAGGAGTTCATGGAGAGGTACAACGTAATCCGCACTGAACACGGAATGGAAACATGGCAGATACGTATCGGTGTGCATGTTGGGCCTGTAGTGGCGGGCGTGGTAGGCATTAAGAAATATGCTTACGATATTTGGGGGAGCACGGTTAATGTTGCAAGCCGCATGGAAAGCAACGCAATGGCAGGGAGAGTGAATATTTCGGCGGCTACCTACGAATTAGTTAAAGACCGTTTTGAATGCAGCCATCGCGGCAAAATATACGCGAAGAACCTTGGGGAGCTGGACATGTACTTTATTGAGTTTGAAAAGACAGATCCTGCAGCGAAAGCCATTCATACAGATGACAAATATTTAGTATGACCCCTGAGGCATTCAACTTATTGAAATCAACGATTCTCGCTGGGCTGGATCGAACACTCGATCCGCGACTCATTTACCATTCAATAAGGCATACTGAGGATGTTATCTTTCATACCGAGCGTATTGCGCGTGCAGAGAAAATTACTGATGCGCGAACGCTAACACTAATGAAAATAGCGGCATTATTTCACGATACAGGTTTCACAGTAACATATGTGGGCCATGAAGAAAGATCGTGCGAAATAATGGTTGATAAGCTGAAAGATTATGAATTTGATGACGCCGAAATAAAATTAATGACCGGGATGATCATGGCAACGAAAGTGCCTCAGTCCCCTGTGAACCTGCCTGAGCAGGTACTTTGCGATGCTGACCTGGATTACCTCGGTCGTGAAGACTTTCCGGTTATCAACAAGAGATTGAAAACGGAATTGCTTGCTTTCGGATTTATACAGGACCTGGACGAGTGGAATGAGCTACAGGTGAACTTTCTCAGCAAACACCGATACTTCACCAATAGTTCGGTAATATTGCGGGGGCCCGTGAAGCATAACCACCTTTCGGCGCTGATGAACTTTGAACCTGACAAACCGTAACCAGACTAATATGAAGTCGAGGAGTTTTTTGATGAGACTGCTCAATGTGTATCCCGATGAGTGGTCGACTGTAAAAAGTCTGTACATGCTTCAGTTCTTCCAGGGAGCAGGTATCGCGTTCTTCTTTACGTCCGCATTTGCACAATTTCTTGAAGAATTTCCCATTACCGAACTACCGTGGGTAATGTTATGCTCCGCCGGCTTCTTATGGATAGCCGGTTATTTGTATGCTAAGCTTGAGCACGCGTTCTCTTTCAAAACATTCAATATTGGCACCATGCTCGTCACAACGCTGAGCATGTTGATATTTTGGTCTGCCGATCATGAAGTAACAGGCAAGTGGTTCTTCTACCTGATGATGTCATGGTTTTATGTTTTGTACCTGATAGACAATCTTGGCTTTTGGGGTATTGCAGCCACGCTGTTTGATGTTAGACAAAGTAAACGCCTGTTTGCCGTGATCAGCGCAGGCGATATTCCTGCAAAATTCTTCGGCTATTCACTTGCACTCATCATCGTTCCGTATACCGGCACACGCCACCTCGTGCTGATCGGCGCAGGCTGCATGATGGCATCGCTCCCTTCGTTTTTCGCAATTCTGAGGGCGAAAAAGCAACTCAAGGAACAACACCAGGATCATTCGCATAGCCATCAGCAACACAAGCCTAAAAAAATCGGCAAGGTTATATCAAACATTGTTACAAATACATACATCCGCCGCATTGCACTTATCTCGCTTATCTCATCGTGCTGCGTAATTCTGTTCAACTACGGTTTGTATGGTGAAGTTGCCAAAGCATATCACGCCGATGTTGAACTCGCCACCTTCATCGCTTTCTTCTATGCCAGTATCCGAATAGTGGCCTTCATTACCAAAATGTTCCTGACGAGCCGTCTCACCGTATCTATGGGTGTGAAGTCGGCGTTATTTATTACGCCAATCGGTATGATGATTTTAATTGGCGCGATCATAGCTGTAAGCACTCTTTCATCAGACCAGCGACTCATCTTCTACATGTTCGGTGTTACCTCGATTCTTGTTGAAGTATTAAGAACCTCATTTAATACGCCAGTATTACTTACACTTATGCAACCGCTGCCTATCCATGAGCGGTTGAGGGCGCATAATATCGTGAAGGGAATAATGGACCCCTTTGCTTTTTTCATCACTGGTGTGGTATTACTAACAGTAAACTATTTAGGAAAGAAAGCCGACCTGATTCATCTATGTTATAGCCTGCTTGTTCTTGCGGGACTATGGATCATAGGCGTAATACTGGTGAACCGCAGATACGTAGCGATACTCATAAAAACAATCAGCAGCAGGTATTTTAGCAGGGACGAATTTGAATTGAATGATGAAACCGTGATGTCGCAGATCAAGCAGCGTATTACTAAAGGGACCGAAACAGAGGTGATCAGCATCCTCAACATGCTTAACAGCAAACGAATTGATAAGGTTGCCGAAGAACTTATTCTGGAACTCCTTCATCACCCATCCGACCGCATAAAGATTGAATCGATACATGTAGTGGCAAGCCGCAATTTCACCGACGCTCAAAGTGCACTCGAGCAATTATTTTCCCGCGATATTCACGAAAGTGTAAGAACAGAGGCGATAAAAGCTTACTGTAAGATTGGTTCCGCGGAAATTCAAGTTCTCCCCTATCTCAATCACGAGGACGACAGCATACGGTATGCAGCAATAAGCGGCATGATCGCTAATAGCGCTGGCCTCATTCGTAAACAGGCGGAGTCGGCATTGACAGATCTTCTTTTCAATTCGTCAATTCAAGAAAAGAAAAAAGGTATAGCTATCCTTCAAGAGGTTTCTAATATTTACAATCATTCACACCATAGTCAGCTCATTGAAGATGAAAACTTCGAGGTTTCTGAGCTTGCAATAAAAGCTACCGGTAGCGCCGCAGACGACAAAACGATTCGCGCGTTATTCTCCAGGATGACATCGCACGAAAAATCGGTTTTGAACGCTTTGTACAATGCCGGCCCAAATGCGGTCGCCCTGATCAACGATCAAATTGCAAATGGTTTCCTCAGTTTGAGATTAGAAGATAAGCTCGTCACTCTCCTGGGAAAGATCGGAGGTACACAAGCGATAGAATTACTCATTAACTTATTACGTGAACAGAAACACACCACCAGTGTTATCCGCGCATTGCACAGGTGTAAATACTCGGCAGATGACAACACTCGCAAGGAGTTAGAATCTATTGCAAGAGTATACCTTGTGCATGGCGTTGAACTACTCAACATGCAGCAGACCCTGTCGAAAGAACAGACGAACTACGAAGTACTCAACAACTCGCTTCATTACGAAATTCAAAACATACGCGAAATACTTCTTTCACTTTTCGGCTGCCTTTACGACCGCGACAAAATGAACCAGGTGAAGTATGGCCTCTCAGCAAAAAGTGCCGATAGTACAGCTAACGCGATGGAAATTATTGAGGTGACCGTTAAGAAAGATATCGGCCGTTCGTTCAACACATTATTCGAAACAACACCTATCGAGCAACGTTGCCAATCGCTCCGCGTATTATTTACCGAAGCCGAATACCGGCAAGCCGAACAGGTGATTATGCGCATCCTTTCAGAAAAACCTATCGACTACTACACATGGACCAAGGCCTGTTCACTATATATTTCCAAGAAACACGATTACGCCATTGATGCTGCCATATTCGATAAATTTGCTGCCTCTGATAACAAGCTGCTAAAGGAAACAGCTTTATTTGCGGACTCAAAACTCTTAACTTAGGGCATGTTACAATCGGATCCTAACAGACTACTACTAGTGGAAAAAGTGCTGATATTGAAATCGCTTAGTCTCTTTAATGACACACCCGAACATATTCTCGCCGACCTTGCGCCATTAATGGAAGAGGAAGAATATGAAAAAGACACGCACGTTTTTAAGGAGAATACCCTCGGAGATTGTATGTATATCATTCACCAGGGACAGGTAAAAATTCACAAAGAGAACGTAACGCTTGCCGTTCTAGGCGAAAAAGAAGTATTCGGAGAACTCGCTCTGCTCGACCCTGAAGTAAGGTCGGCCACTGCCACTACGGTTGACAACTGCGTTTTATTTCGCATAGACCAGGAGCCACTCTACGAAGTAATTGAG
Organism: uncultured Chitinophagaceae bacterium; assembly: GCA_963782225.1. Lineage (GTDB taxonomy): Bacteria > Bacteroidota > Bacteroidia > Chitinophagales > Chitinophagaceae > Flavitalea. Next base: position 1,753,198 of record CAWAIQ010000004.1, on the reverse strand, counting down.
AACCGTCCGGAAGTTGCGCGTGGATTTATCAAGATCCTTTGCAAAAGACTCCGGGCACAAAACGAAAAGTCAATTCGCCCGCGCTGATTACCTCAGGCCTTTCCACCACTGCTTAAATTGTTGCTGATCGTTCCTCAGGTAAACGACCTCGCCTATCATCGGCGTCACGAGAGGAATCTTGCCGTTGTTGAGCGCCGAAATTTTTGATAACGGTTCATCCCATGCATGATTAGCCATTGCAAATTTGCCCGAATGCACAGGCATCAGCCGCTTCACGCCTAATTCCTCTGCCGCTTTCAACCCCTCGTTTGGCATCATGTGAATGTATCGCCACGCTTCGTTGTATTGGCCATTATCTAAGAGTGCAAGATCAAATGGACCATACAGCCTTCCGATGTCAGCGAAATGTGTATCATAACCGCTGTCACCTCCGAGATACAATTTCAAGGACGATGTTTCAAGCACGTACGACACCCATAACGTGTTGTTCCTCGTAAACGATCGGCCTGAAAAATGCCTGGAAGGTGTCGCAAATAGTCTCAGCTGATCATCTAAAACAACATCTGCATACCAATCGAGCTCAACTATTTTCTCAGACGGATACCCCCAATGTTCGAAGTGAGTACCTACACCTAAACCGCATATCACTTTCCCGACTTTATCTTTTAATTGTACGATGATGTCGTGATCGAGATGATCGTAATGGTCGTGCGTAATAAGCAAGAAATCGATGAATGGCATATCGGCCTCCGTGTAGACATCCGAACCTTTGAACGACTTATTCGTTCCGTTAATAGGCGACGCATTGCCGCTGAATACCGGATCAATCAGAAAATTATTGCCATCTGCTTTTATAAAGTACGACGAGTGGCCAAACCATACTAGAACATCTTCGTCTGTAGGCAGATTGTGAAGGTTTGTTTTGATGGAGGGAATAATATCTGTGGGTCTCCGTCTTTTATCTTTCCTGAAAAATTGTTTGTAGATCAACCCCCAATAGCTGTACCCTTCAACGAGGGTTGGAGTAAAACTTATGTTGTGGAATTTCCCGTTTTTATAGTGAGAGGCTTTGCTGATCAGCTCCAGTTTATCAATCGCCGGTGCTTTACCGAATGTTCCTCTTTTAATCATCAGCTTCTATATTTAAACACCCTGTTCGCATTTCGTGTCGTCGCCTCCGCCACTTCCTCTACCGAAATATTTTTTACTTCTGCAATCTTCTTAACTACATATTCAAGGTAGCCGGGCTCATTGCGTTTACCCCTGAACGGTACCGGGGTCAGATAGGGCGCATCCGTTTCAAGTACAAGATGTTCGAGCGGAACACGCGCCACTACTTCAGCCAGTCCTGCGTTTTTATAAGTAATCACCCCTCCAATGCCAAGCACCATGCCGCATTCGATTATGTCCATCGCATTTTCATATGTTCCCGAAAAACAGTGGAAGATACCGCTGATGCCTTTCGCCTTCTCTTCCCTCACCACCTGCAGGCAATCGTCCATCGAGTTCCTCGAATGGATCACAATCGGTAACGTATATGCGCGGGCAAGCGCTATCTGCTCCCGAAAGGCTATCATTTGTTCCTTGTCAAACTCGCGGCTCCAGTAGTAGTCGAGCCCGATTTCTCCAATCGCTACATATTGATCTTCCTCAACCGATTCCTCTATCCGGTTAAGCTCTGTTTTATAGCCAGCATTTACATAGCATGGATGAAGTCCCAACATCGAATAACACCTACCCACATACGTTTTTCGCAGTGCGAGTAGCTTTTCCTGATGATTGCCGTCAATTGCAGGCATATAAATACGCTTTATTCCCGCCATTTCTGCCCTATCTAATACCTGTTGGAGGTCGGATGCGAACTCATCCAGGTACAGGTGACAATGGGTATCCACAAGCTCTTTTTCTATCGAATAATTAGTTTCCAAATGAACCATATTTAACGTCAAAACAGCGTATTTGTACGCAATTTCAAATCGGCTAAATCACAATACTGTAGCGGATTATGGCCACTTCAGCACCATATATAAATAAATTTGCGTTTATTAAAAAAGTTCTACCTTTAAAACAGTTTTCATAGGGTACGGATTAAAAACGGGCCAGGGTTTCTACCCCGGCCCAACTTATTTTTAGGCATCACATTCTCCAATTTTGGGAAAGTTCCAGCGACGTCCTCTCATACTATCGCATCAAATTTAAATCCCTTGTCAGAAAAATACTTCAGGCTTTCAGCCAACGAGGTTTTCATTCTCGGCAATGCTTTTTCACTATCATGAAATACAATGATTGATCCTTCTCTTGCATTCTTAGTTACATTCTTCACACATTTTTCTGCAGATGCTGCCACGTCAAAATCACCGCTTAATACATCCCACATTATTATGCGAAAAACAGTTTTCTGTTTTTGATTTTCTTGCGCTGTAAGTACGCTTGCCTGGAACTTCGTTATGCGCCCATATGGTGGACGAAATAATACGCTATCGATGTACTTCCTCGCTTCGCCAATATTGTCAATATATTCCTGGTCGGCGGTTTTCCAACCATTTACGTGATTGAAAGTGTGATTGCCGACTGAATGACCTTCATTCAAAATTCTTTTATATATGTCGGGGTACTCAATCACATTCTTTCCAATGCAAAAGAAAGTTGCCTTTGCGTTGTATTGTTTCAGAGTATCTAAAACGAACGGTGTGGCCACAGGGTGCGGACCATCGTCGAAAGTAAAATACATCACCTTCTCGCCCCTTGAAAAATTCCATGTACATGCCAGCGGATAAAAGCTTTTCAGCAATCCAGGCGTTTTTGCCAGGTAAAACATTCTATTAAAATTTCCTCAACAACGAAGGATCTGTGGGTTTTTCATAGATCTCTCCCTTTCATAGTTGACTGTTTGTATTTTTTTGAGTACAATAATTCTTCGTCCTTTATCTTTTTAAATAGGCAAGCTTCTCTGCATTTGTTTTTACCAAATCCTCCTTCTTAATCCTTTAACCTAAGCAAAGATATGGAATGATGACTCAGCGGGCAGCCGGCGGATAGGCTGTAACCTGTATTACGCGATTGTTAACACGGGTAACTTTTCCGTTTGCTTTGCAGTATTCATCCTGCAGCGTTTCGTTGGTGAGAATTTTGTCTGTGAATTCTTTGATTTGTTCTTTCACGAGCAGGGGCTGGCTGCCGCGCATTATGGCTTCGTTGATGTATCCGAATAGCAGTGGCTCCAGTTCGTCGTAGAACAGTTGTTTTTCTGCAAATATTTCGCAACCGAGTATGCGGTTGCCGGTCACGCAAATAAACCCTGTAGTGGTACTGTCGGAGTTTTTGAATTTATTCCGGAAGAATTCGAGGTATTCATTTTCGGCCACCTGGAATTCTTTGTTCTGCGCTAACGCGGCGTATGCGAACGTGGGTGAGTTAAGGTTGGCTGCGCCAAGTTGTGTGAATATTTCTTTCCAGATGAGTACCTGGTTCTTCGATTTGTTCAGTACCTGCCGCAGGCTGGTATTGGCATAGTTGCCGTACTGTATCTTCTTTTCTTTGTCACTCCAGCGGCCTTCTTCAATGCACATCACTGCTATGTACTGGTCTTTGCCTCCCGTAGGTTTTAGCACGGTGTCGCGGGTGACCATCCTGTCCTGTCTTCCGCCGTTGAGTGTTTGACCGGAGGCAACGTAAATGGAGTTTTCGGATTTGTTGTTGATTCGCAGCCAGTGTACGTTTTCTGTTGACGCCGTGCCTCGTTCGCTTAATGTTGCGACCCCTTCCTGAAGTGCTTTGCTTAGCGACATCATTCTCGGGCCGGGCTTGCCTGCCCGGTCTTTTGTTCTTATTGGAATGAATTGGAGATTCTTGTATTCTACCGCGCTGTCGTAATCAACCCATACGGTTTCGTATATGAGTTGCGCTGGGCTGCTTAGCGCTAGCGCGAGGAGTAGTATGGTTAAGATGCCTTTCAGGCTATCAAAAATTAGTTAGTTAATAAATTTTCCCCTCCCTGAGGGAGGGGAAAGGGGTGGGTTCCCACGCGTTTAGAACATAAACGCCCTCACAGATGCAATAGTGTACCACTACCCTTTATGTATATTTGCCGCCTATGCCAAAAAAACCAAGAGTACGCTTCGCACCCAGCCCCACCGGAGGTCTGCATCTTGGAGGAGTGAGAACAGTGCTATACAACTACCTCTTCGCCCACCAGCAGGGAGGACAGTTCATTCTGCGTATTGAAGATACTGACCAGGCACGTTATGTTGAAGGAGCCGAACAATATATATACAACTGCCTCGAATGGTGCGGCCTGACGCCCGACGAAAGCCCCGCTGTAGGAGGCCCGTACGGCCCTTACCGCCAAAGCGAGCGCAAACCCATGTATCGCCAGTACGCCGAACAACTCATACAACAAGGCCACGCTTACTATGCATTCGACACGCCTGCAGAACTCGAGGCAATGCGTAACAATTATAAAACCGACGCAAACCCCTCCCCGCAATACAATCACGAATTAAGGCAGAAGATGCGCAACTCCCTCACCCTGCCAAAAGAAGAGGTAACGCAACTGCTTAACAGCAATACTCCGCATGTTATCCGCATCAACATGCCGGAAAACGAAGACATCACCTTCACCGATATGATCCGCGGCGAGGTACATTTCAACAGCAGCCAAAGCGATGACAAAGTACTACTGAAAGGCGATGGCATGCCCACCTACCATCTTGCCGTAGTGGTAGACGACTACCTCATGAAGATCTCACACGCCTTCAGGGGCGAGGAATGGCTGCCCAGCGCGCCGGTACACATCATGCTCTGGAAATACTTTGGTTGGATCGACGACATGCCTCAATGGGCACATCTTCCATTAATATTAAAGCCAGACGGCAAAGGAAAGCTAAGCAAACGCGATGGTGACAGGCTGGGATTCCCGGTATTTGCGATGGATTGGAAAGATCCGGCCACAGGCGAAGTAACAAGTGGATTTCGTGAGATGGGCTTTTTGCCAGAGGCTTTCGTCAACATGCTTGCTTTACTGGGATGGAACGATGGTTCCGAACAAGAAATATTTACGCGCGAAGAACTGATCGCCAATTTCTCTATGGACCGCGTACATAAAGGCGGCGCCAAGTTTAACTTCGAGAAAGCAAAATGGTTCAACCACGAATGGATCAAAAGAACGCCCGACGAAGTAATTGCAGAAAAACTTAAAGACCACGGCGGCAACCTCACCGACGATAAACTAATGAAAATCGCATCTCTCGTAAAAGAACGATGCACTTTCTTAACCGACCTTTGGCCAAATGCGTATTTCTTTTTTACTACGCCTGAAGAAGTAGACGTAGACAGCATCCGGCCAAAATGGACAAGCGACAAAAGAACTTTTTTCAGCGAGTGGAGTGAAGGTCTCAACAATCTAACAAACTGGACTGGCGCAGAACTTGAAACGAATTTCAAAGAACTCGCAGCCTCGAAAAATATTAAACCGGGAGATGTGCAGTTGCCTTTAAGAATAATGCTGGTGGGAAAGAAAGTGGGACCCGGTGTGTTTGATATCGCAGAAATAATTGGAAAGGAAGAAACGATAAAAAGAATATCACTTACCGTCTCACGATTATAACACGCCATAATGAAAAACGAAAGACCTATACGTGTACTGGTGGCTAAAATTGGTCTCGACGGCCACGACCGCGGCGCCAAGGTTATCGCCACATCACTCCGCGACGCTGGCATGGAGGTAATTTATACCGGCCTTCGTCAAACACCTGAAATGGTAGTGAACACCGCCTTGCAGGAAGACGTAGACGCGATAGGCATCAGCATACTCAGTGGCGCGCACATGACCGTTTTCCCGCGCGTAATGTCGCTGATAAAGGAAAACGGAATGGACGACGTGCTGATAACAGGTGGTGGAATTATTCCGGAAGACGACATGAAGACATTAAATGACATGGGTGTAGGAAAACTTTTTTCGCCTGGCGCTACTACAACTGAAATAGCCGACTACATCAAAGACTGGGTAAAGAACAACCGCGATTTTTAAAGAAAGATATCATGTATCAAACCTTACTTACTTCGCTGGACGAGCAGATCCTTACGGTAACAATTAACCGTCCCGATAAGCTGAATGCCATCAACGCTACCGTAATGCGCGAACTCGGAGAGGTAATGCAGGAGGTATATTCGAATGAAGAGATACGTTCAGTGATCATTACGGGCGCCGGACAAAAAGCATTTGTTGCAGGCGCAGACATCACAGAGTTCAATGGCGTTCGTGAAGATGGAACCAAAATGTCTAAAAAAGGGCAGGATATATTTGCAGGAATTGAAAGATCGCCGAAGCCCGTTATAGCTGCGATAAATGGATTTGCCTTAGGTGCAGGATGCGAACTCGCTATGAGTTGTCATTTCAGGATCGCAGCATCCAATGCCAAGTTCGGTCAGCCGGAAGTGAATCTCGGATTAACGCCGGGCTACGGCGGCACGCAGCGCCTGGCACAATTAATAGGCAAAGGCCGCGCACTGGAAATGCTGTTATCTGCAAACATGATAGACGCCGACACGGCACTAAGATTTGGATTAGTAAATCATGTAACAGAACCGGACGCGCTCATGCAAAAAGCAAGAGACTTGTTAACGGTGATCAATACAAAGGCACCGGTTGCACTCGCAGGTTGTATCAAAGCGGTTAACGCAGTATTTGAAACGACAGACGGCTATGAACTTGAAGCAAAACTGTTTGGTGAATGTTTTGCAACAGAAGATCTGAAAGAAGGAAGAGATGCCTTCCTGGGAAAAAGAAAAGCCATTTTTAAAGGAAAATAATAAACGATTATGGAGTTCAGGATAGAGAAAGACACCATGGGTGAAGTAAAGGTACCCGCAGATGCATTGTATGGAGCACAAACTCAACGAAGCATTGAAAATTTCAAAATCGCGCGCGACATTAACCGCATGCCTAAAGAAATCATCAGGGCCTTTGCCTACCTGAAAAAGGCGGCAGCCATAACAAATCTTGAAGCCGGTGTTCTCAGCCAGGAAAAAAGCGATCTCATCGGAAAAGTGTGCGACGAAATAATCGAAGGCAAGCTTGATGATGCATTCCCCCTTGTGGTTTGGCAAACCGGGAGTGGTACACAAAGCAATATGAACGTAAACGAAGTGGTAGCCTACAGAGGTCACGTCATCAATGGCGGCAAACTAACCGACAAAGAAAAAACGCTTCATCCCAATGATGATGTGAACAAATCACAATCATCGAACGATACCTTTCCAACCGCCATGCACATCGCTGCATATACTATTCTCGTTCAATCTGTCATTCCCGCGATTGAAGAGTTAAGAGATACTTTAAAACAGAAAAGCGAGCAGTTCAAGAAAGTCGTGAAGATCGGCCGCACCCACTTCATGGACGCGACACCACTTACGTTGGGACAGGAATTCAGCGGCTATGTATCTCAACTCGACCACGGATTAAAAGCCATAAAAAATTCACTTGCACACGTTTCTGAACTTGCACTCGGTGGCACCGCTGTAGGAACAGGCATCAACACCCCTCCCGGTTATGCAGAGAACGTTGCAAAGCATATCGCCGCTCTTACAAAACTTCCATTTGTAACCGCTCCTAATAAATTTGAAGCACTTGCTGCACATGATGGTATTGTTGAAGCACATGGCGCACTGAAAACCGTTGCAGTAAGTCTTATGAAAATTGCAAACGACATCCGCATGCTGTCTTCAGGACCGCGTGCCGGCATCGGTGAGATCTTTATTCCTGATAACGAACCCGGTTCGTCTATAATGCCAGGAAAAGTAAATCCTACACAGTGCGAGGCACTCACTATGATCTCTGCACAGGTGCTGGGCAACGATGTAGCGATTAACATTGGCGGTGCGTCAGGACATTTTGAATTGAATGTGTTCAAACCAATGATGATTTACAACTTCCTTCACAGTGCACGCCTCATCGCCGATGGTTGCCGTTCATTCAACGAAAAATGCGCAACAGGCATCGAACCCATTGAAGCGAACATCAGGAAGCATGTTGAGAATTCTTTAATGCTTGTAACCTCTCTCAATACAAAAATTGGTTATTACAAGGCTGCAGAGATTGCACAAAAAGCACACAAAGAAGGGACCACGTTAAAGGAGATGGCTGTTAAACTTGGCTATGTAACGCCTGAACAATTCGACGAATGGGTTGTGCCTGAGCATATGGTGGGAACAATCTAAATCCCTTTCAACATACTGCTTCCCATACGGGGAATGTGTTTTAAAATGACACGTATTTAACGCATTTTTTCGCTAGTATAAATGCAGTTTTAATACTATTGACCCGCGCGTGTCATTAAAATATATTTACCCCGAATCCAATCACCATGAAAAAGAATAAACCCATATACGTGCAGATACTCCGTATGCTCGCGCTGTTATGTGTTCCGGTTTTTTTCTTTACGGCGACCAATGCACAATCTGTAAAATTCGGAAATAGTTATCTCAATCTTTCCAAGAAAACAGTTGGTGGAACAGTACAACCAGGCGACACACTAGAAATTCGGGTGAACATCTGGTTCCCTAACGCCTACAACGCAAATAACATTTACTACGTTCGATACATTGATAACGTTCCTGTAAAAACAGCATTCGCAGACGACTCACTTCGTCTCATTACTAACGAAGGCTTGCTATATAAACGATGGACATTAGGCGCAGGAAACGATCCGGGTACGTACCTGGTAACGCCACCGGCAGGCGAATACAACGTTAAAATAAATTTAGGCAGAACCGCTACTGCCCCCACGGATAATACAAACGGTCCTGCAGGTGCAGGTACTGTAATTACCGGTGGCGCAACAAAAGACAAACCCCGCGCAGGTGGTAACGTTCTTATCACAACATCTTTTAAAGTGAGAGTGACCGGTGCAGTAGGCGACACAATTATTCTTGGCGCAGGTCAGATCCGATACAAGAAAACAAACAATGTTGGCGCAACCGATACAGTGGTGAACGCTATCCAGTACAAAATTCTTATTTCAAATAACGACCCCATCTGTCCGAATTCTATTGGTAGAAACTTCGTGGCAGAGGCAGGTGGTTCTTTTGATAGTGGCACCACGCAAAACCGTGCATACGGTCCAACGTTCGCTATCCCTGCATATACGTACCTCGCGCTTACACCGGCACAGGCAATTGGTGACGGTACGTACACTATCGTCAACAACCTTAGTCCGTGGGCAAGTACATACCAGGCGGCAGAAAAACGAAATACGTGCGTTACGAGTAATGCAGGCTCGCCACCGAGCGTACTGGCTTGTGCCAATCGTATGTTTAGTGGCCACTGGGATATTATGGGCGACCACACCGGAACGCTGAACTCCGCAGGTAAACTACCTGTTGCACCCGGCACGCGTGGCGGATACATGCTTGTAGTAAATGCCGATTACGCAACGAGTGAAGCTTACAGGCAGGCGATAACAGGATTATGTCCAAGTACGACATATGAATTTTCGCTTTGGGTAAAAAACGTTTGTACAAACTGTGGCGCAGATTCAAGTAATACCCAAACTTTTAAACCGGGGGTCTACCCGAATCTTTCATTCGCCATCGATGATCTTGACAGGTATTCATCAGGACAAATCGATACAATCGGCTGGATCAAGAAAGGATTTCTGTTCAAGACCGGCGCTGCACAAACATCAATAACAATTTCAATCCGTAATAACGCATCAGGTGGTGGTGGAAACGACTGGGCGATAGATGACATCGCACTTGTAACGTGTAACCCAAATCTTAATCTTGTACCCAGCGGGAATGCGCAGGTTTGTTACAATCACCAGGTGGATATTTCTTCAACAGTTACTTCATTCTTCAATAACTATACGCACTACCGGTTTGAACGAAGCACTGATAACGGCGCGACATGGAACGTATCCGGAACAGGCACGGGAACACCGTCGCCGGTTACTGGTGGATACGAATACAATGCGCAGCTCGTGCCTTCGTTTCTCGCGGATAGTGCGCATCACATGAACCAGTATCGCTTTGTGGTCGCATCGTCTGCCGCCAACCTTGGCAACGTCAATTGTTCATTTATGGCGAGTACAACTATCCTGGTGATGGTAAACAACTGCTCTGTAGTATTAAGCGCGCGCGATTCATCCATGCGGGAACGAAGAGAGATCACAAGAAGCGGAAAAAATGTTGAGATTCGAAGGCTTGTCAACCCGGCAACCAGCAATGTGTCCTTCGACCTGATTACCATTGCTGATGGCAATGCAATGATCACGTTGTATGATAGCTATGGGCGAACTATTCGCGAGTTTAAAGCATCGGTACTAAAAGGATATAACCATGTGATCCTCGACCAGATTAGAGGCTTCAATGCAGGGTCGTATTACCTGCGTGTAGCAGTGAACAATGAAATACTGAACAGGAAAGTGGTGAAGTATTAAGGATTGATGGATAGTCCGGTAATGCCCCACTCGGTGCCGCGCTCAAGATCGAAGTAATACACAATTCCTTTGCCTTTTGCAAACACGCGAACATAAGAACTTGCATCCTGGTACGTAGTGCCGCCATTCGTTGAGAAGCCCAAATCGGTTTGCACCTCAATCAACTCGTCATATTGTACACCATTGATCGTTGCAGAAAAGTCTTTCTGTATTATCTGCGACTTAAACCTTGCTTTCACAGGGAGACCGGAAAGCGTTAACGGAATATCCGCAACCTCCCATGGCTGATTTACATCGTAATCATCGTGCAGTATTGCAAGTTCAATTGTAGGAGGATTAACAACTGATCCGTTGAAATCGACCGTCAGGTATTCAAAGTATGCATGTTGATCAGTATCCTTCCTGTAATAGAATGTATCAGGAAGATTGCTGATGTGCATGTAATACATCCTGCCATCAATAATAGTGTCTGCGCCGGCAGTTACACGATGAGTGAGACTGTTATTATTCAAATCGAGATAATCCCAGTAAGAGCCAAAAGTCAATGGAAGATAGTCGCCCTCAATCGGAGGCTTTGCCATATCAACAAGCAGCTTAACGCACGATGCATTTACTGTAACATTATACCGGGTCGTATCTGTTCCGCAAATAGCAGCGACTGAATAAACGCCCTGCGGTAATGAAAATGAAGCCGCACGCTGATCGCCGCATCCAGGCTCTTCAGTCAATCCCTCTGTAATAAAACCTTGCTGGCCTTCTACAAGTACTTCGATCGAACCGCCGTCTGTGCAAATAGAGTTTGCCCACACGGTAAGGATGCCTTCTTCTGTAGGATCAGGACCTGAACCCGGGCCGAGATCTGCTGTGAACGTTCCTTCTACAATAATATGTGGCTGACCAAGCGTATCGTAGGCAGTACCACCAAATGTTCCGGAAACGTGTGCCGAATCGATCTCTGTTATCACTACATCAAACGAACCCGACTGCCCCGGTGCCCGCTGGTATAATAACTGACCGCCTTCGGAATATTGAAAAGCAACTTGTGTAGCGTTGTATGATTTTGCGCTGATTGTTTCACCAACAATTTGAATCACTATCTCCCCGGTCGTGGCACCGCCACTTGAACCAACCATGGTAAGTGCTCTGAAAGTAGATGCTGCCTGTATAGCTGCAGAATCCATGTCGCCACTGTATTGAGTGCCGTCGGTCGAAAACTTCCAGGTGGATTCTATCTCTCCCGGAATCTTGCCGTCCTCGTCGCTACGTTCTTTTTTACATGAAAACAGGAGTAGAGTGATGGCCAGAAAGCCCAGAAGTCTGCTTGACAATGTCATTTTCCCGGTTCTTTTTGTTTACAATGCACGGACTGTGTCATTCACAGGAGTAGTAGATTCTAAGGTAGTCTGGTTTTCCTCGTCTGGGTTCTTTTTGAAAAATTTCTTCTGGAATATCAGTAAGATGATTACCCCGATCGATATTGACGCATCAGCTATATTAAAGATAGGAGAAAAAAAGGTAAAGCGCTCGCCTCCCCACACCGGCACCCAACTGGGAAAAGTCTTATCTTCTATAATAGGCATGTAGATCATATCCACCACCCTGCCATGAAGAAATCCCGCGTAACCGCCCTCTTTCGGAAAGAGCTTTGCAATGGGGGTTCCAACGTCGCTACCGGAGTAGATCATTCCATAGAAAAGGCTGTCTATCAGGTTGCCCAGCGCACCCGCAAATATCATAGAGGCACAAATAATAAACCCGGGGTGCATCCCTTTTTTGATGATGCTTTTGATATAAAATACGCCGAAGATTACTGCAACGAGCCTGAACAGTGTGAGCGCCATCTTGCCCCATTCCCCGCCGAATTTCCATCCCCACGCCATGCCTTCGTTTTCAATGAAAAAGAGCCGGAACCATGAACCGATCAGCGGAATCTGCTCCTGGTACAACATCGTCGTTTTCACCCAGTACTTGAGCCCCTGATCGGCGAATATAATGGCAAGAATGATGATGACTACGGTTCTGCTCTTCACGTCGGCTTAAAATTTTTGATGGGCAAAGATAATGAACATGATGGCTAGGTTTATTCCTGGAAGTATACCCTCTTTACGCGTTGCGAAATGCCTGTAAGTATCTCATAAGGAATCGTTTCCGCCCATTTTGCAACATCACTAACCGGAACGCCCTTTCCAAATACCGTTACCTCATCACCTTCACGTATATCAAGTATTCCTGTGATATCGATCATCGTCATGTCCATGCATATATTTCCGATCGTCGGTGCGAGCTTGTTGTTCACGAGCATGTATCCGCGGCCATTGCCAAGAATGCGCGGATAACCATCTGCATACCCTAAACGCACAGTGGCTATCCACGTTTCGCGGTTTACGCGTCCCGATCTACCATAACTCACCGACTCGCCCGGTTGCAAATGCTTGATTTGCGCAACAGACGACTTTAATGTGCTCACCTCTTTCAGTTCGTGCACTTTCGCACTGTCAATGCCATACAAACCTATTCCCATCCTAACCATATCAAATTGCAATGATGGATGTCGTGATATGCCGGATGTATTGAGAAGATGCCGCAAAAACGAATATGAAAGTTTTTCCTTTATCGCAGTACTCATTTGCCTGAACAGCTCCGCCTGTTGCATTGTGAAGTAATCGAGATCCGGATCTTCACTTGCTACAAGGTGACTGAACACACTCTGCACTTTAAATAAATGCGACTGCAATTTGCTCAGCAGCTCCGGTAGTTCGTCTTTTGAAAAACCGAGCCTGTTCATTCCCGTTTCTAATTCGATGTGAATGGGATATTGACTCAGTCCTTCATTCTTCAGATACGATTCAAACGAAAGCAACAACTCCGGCGAATAAATTTCCGGTTCAAGATCATACTGCACCAGTGTGTTGAATGCAGATTCATCGGGGTTCATCACCATTACCGGCAGCGTTATTCCTCCTCTTCTCAATTCAACTCCCTCGTCGGCGTAGGCTACCGCCAGGTAGTCGACTTTATTGAATTGGAGTGCGCTCGCTATTTCATAACTGCCACTGCCGTAAGAGAATGCTTTCACCATCGCCATCAGTTTCGTAGATGGTTGCAGTAGTTGCTGATATGATTTCAGATTGAAGAGCAATGCATCGAGATCAATCTCTAAAAGTGTTTGATGCGTTTGCCGTTCAAGAATATTGTTGATTTGTTCCAGTCCGAATACACGTGCACCCTTTATCAGGATGGTTTCATTCCCAAAATGCAGATGTTGAAATTGCTGCCTGAAATCATCTACTGAACTAAAGAATTGCCATTCTGAAATAGTGTTCTTACTGAAAGCCGCAGCATTTCTTGAGATAACCGCTCCAATGCCAATCAACCGGTCAACCTTATGTTGCTCAACCGACCGCGCGATATCTTCATACAAATCTTTTTCGCTTCTTCCACTTTCGAGAAAGTCTGTCAGGATAACGGTTCTTTTCGGATGTTGATTTTGCTGCGATAAGAAATCGAGCGCAATCTTCAGCGAACTAAGATCAGCACTATAACTATCATTGATGATAGATGAATTATTAATGCCGTTACGCAGATCAAGACGCATGGCCATGCCATGAATGTTCTTCATCCGCGTTGCTATCTCAGCATCGCTCATTCGCAGATGCAGCAGTACACACCAGCAATTGATCGCATTTTGTATCGATGCATCATCTGTAAAAGGAATAGTGATATTTACTTCACGTTCGAAGTAATATCCTCTAATGTTTGTAAAGGAGTCCTCCTTTTTTATTTCTTTGATCGCGAGCTCCGCATCCGTTACCGCACTCCAGCTGATAATATTAAATGGTTTCTCGGAACCTGTTTTCAGTTGCTGATACATTGACGCCACTGCTTCATTCAATTCTGAGAAATCTTTACAGTATATCAGCGTCTTTACTTTTGTAAACAATCGCAGCTTTTCCCTGATCTTTTGCCTGTTATTCAGAAATCCCTTGGAATGTGCGTCGCCGATATTGGTGAACACGCCGATGTCCGGCTGAATGATCTTTTGCAGGTTATCCATTTCATTGCTCTGCGAAATACCCGCTTCAAAAATCCCCAGCGTCGCCGTTGCATTCATCTGCCATACACTCAGCGGAACACCAATCTGCGAATTATAACTCTTCGGACTTCTTACGATATTATAAGTATCACTCAGCAATTGATTCAGCCACTCTTTCACGATCGTTTTACCATTGCTTCCCGTTATACCAATAACCGGAATATGGAACTGATTGCGGTGATGTATGGCGAGCGCCTGCAGAGCATCGAGCACGTCTCTTGCCTGGTAAACATTCGCCTGTTCAGGGATGTCCGCCACCGGTTCGCCAACGATAAAATTTCTGATACCTTTTTTGAAAGCTTCCTTAATGAAGGTATGCCCATCACGTCGCGGCCCTTTTAATGCGAAGAATAAGGAAACTGCCGGAAATACCGCCTTTCTGCTGTCGATAAGCAACTCCTTGATTTCTGCATCCTGATGAAAGGTGAGCCACTTACCCTTAATAATCTTAGCTATGTCGGAAGCGTGATAGGTCAATGCAGTGAGTTTTAATGCAGGTCAATATCCTCAGCTCTTTTCGCCTCTTCTTTGTCGTCCCGGTTCGATACACTCATAGAATAAACAATGGATGTAATCAGGCACACAAGGATCACGAGCAAAGAAATTACAATCGGCACGTGGATATGGAAAAATTCTACCAGCATCTTCAGGCCGATGAACACAAGAACAATGGCGATACCCTGCTGAAGGTAGGCGAATTTGCCAACGGCTCCGCGAAGTAAAAAGAATAACGACCGCAAACCCAACACCGCAAAGATGTTTGAAGTATAGATAACGACCCTTTCGGTAGATATACCAAACACTGCAGGGATAGAGTCAAGCGCGAACACAATATCCGTTGTAGCGAGCATTACCACCACCACAAAGATGGATGTGTAATACTTTTTGCCGTTTCTTGTCACTTTAAATTTTCCTCCGCCATCATCGTGAACCAGTGGTAAAAAACGTTTCAGGAAATTATAAACGTTATTTTCTGAAAGGTTTACCTCTTCGTTGTGCTTGGCCGCAAACATCTTTACCCCGGTAAACACCAGCACGGCGCCGAATATATACAGCAGCCATCCGAATCTCTCAACAAGCGCAATACCAACGGTAATAAAGATCACGCGGAAAACTATCGCCATCAGTATCCCTATCAATAACACCCTTGGTATATACGATTCCTTCATTCCGAAAAACGAAAAGATGAGGATGAACACAAAGATGTTATCAATGCTCAGCGACCATTCGGTTAAATAAGCGCTGATATATTCGATCGCAATTTTCTGATCGTATTCGTACCATACAAAAGCCATAAAGGCAAGTGCCAGCACTACCCAAAACACGGTCTGCCACAACGCCTTCTTAATCGTGATCTCTGCGTTTTTCTTACTCAACAACCCCAGATCAAATATGAGGGCGATGATCACGAATGCTCCAAAAACCAAATATGTTATCTGATCTGCTGTCATGCTGCGAACTTCCTGTTTCTTATAGCCTGGTAAATAAATGCGAATATCAAAATGATCACCACGGGTACACCCACGTTAATGATCTGCCATTTGGTCTTCTCATCTTCTGTTTTTGCGGGATCAAGCAACCGTAACACAAATGTTTTAGAACGTGTTGATAAGATACCTGATGGGTTCGTGAGGTATTCAATACAGTTTACGATGAAGTCGTGGTTAGCATACTGCATCTTGGTAAACTGGTTCGTTCCCATCGCAAGAGGGCCTTCATTCTGCGTTACTACGTTTGCGGCAATATCTGCATCAGATATCACGATCATTTTATTTTCGAATGCTGCCTGCGAAAGGAAGGGTTGTTTAAAAACGTTCTTCAAACTATCCGCCGTCGACGCCGGCAGCCTGTTTGAATACATTGAATTAAACTTTCCTTCGAGCAATACAGCTATTGCAAGATGTTGCTGGTTGAATGTATTTAGATCTTCTTCTGTCCTGACGCTGTTGAGCGAAACCATTGCAGGCGTGTTCAGCCTTCGCGAATGATCGGAACTGGCGAGAAGAATCGTTTTCCTTATTCCTTCGGCTTCAACAGTATCTATTGAATTGGGGAAGATAGAGAGAACCGTATTGAGGTTTTTTGATATCGGGTGATCAGAATACGATGAAAGCAGCGGAAAATATGGCCATGGCACCAGCTGCATCTGAGGCTGGTCGCCGTAATTCCCAACGGCAAGTGGTAGCCTGTCGCACTGCATATCCTGTACAAGATCCTGGTTGATTCTTGCACCATAACGAAACAGCTGATCTTCTAAATTCAATCCACGGTCGAACGCCACGAAATCACTTTGGGTGCGCATGAGGCTATCCATCTCGGCGTAAAGGTTATCGATCATCCAGATAACTTTCCCGCCGTTCATGATGTATTGGTCGAGCTTTAATTTTTGGCGGTCGGTGAATTTCATTGTGGGCTTTACAATGATCACCGCATCAAATTCGAGTGGTATCACAGGGACACTGTCTACCGGAACAAAACTAAATCCGTAATCAGGTTTGATGGTTCTCTCGATTAGGTCGAACACATTATAGCTAAGCGGCTCGCCATTGCCGGTGAGGTACCCGATGGCAGCGGGCCGCTCCTGCGATAGTTTTTGAATGGCATTCGCGAATTTGAATTCGAGTAATGCGGCCGCAGTATTCAGGGTTTGTATGCCGCCGGTCATATCCTGACCCTGCAGAAGATCAATTGCGCGCACGCGGTCTTTGTAGGTAACCAGTGCGGAAGGATATACCAACCGTTCTTCCTGCGACTCGCCGGCCTTCAACTGCACCTTCACGTTCGTGCCCTTTATTCCAAGGCTATCTAAATACAACAGATGCTGTTCTTTTTCCTGCTCACTCATTCCTTCACCTGGACGATGAAACCTGTATGTTACCGAATTGCTGTTTTCTTTAAACTCCTGCAAAAGTTCTTCCGCATTGTTTCTCAGGTTGCGGAAATCCGCAGGAAGGTCGCCGGCTAAAAAAACATCAACCACCACCTGGTCGTTCAACCCGTGGAGTAAATTTTTTGTTGGAGAGGAAAGGGTGTAGCGGTTTTCGGATGTGAGGTCGATACGGTAGTGAATAAGCGAAGCCAGGTAATTGATGGCAATCAGACCACCCAGCAACAACACCCACCAGTATTTTTTATTCATCCTTTCCGGTTTTTCATTTCGCGTTTAGCGTTTCACCAGGTTGCGGTGAGTGATCGCAAGAAACAGTGCGATTACGCTTATAAAATAAATCACGTCCCGTGTATCGATAACGCCCCTGCTGAGGCTTCTGTAATGAAAATCTATGCCCAGCATTTCGAGGTAATAATCTGCGCCGCCTTCCAGTGCCGGAATTCTGCTGATAGCTGTAAACGCGCCATATACCACGATGCACAGAAATGCACCGGCAATAAAAGCGACTACGGCATTTGTTGTTAAACTGCTGCTGCAGATACCGATAGCCACAAAACAGGCAGATAGCAATACAAGACCTATGTATGAACCCGCCGTACCGCCGGTATCGATGCCGCCGCCGGTTGACAGTTGCTGAAGGCTTACAGGGTAAATTAATGTAGGAATCAGCGCAATCAGCACTACGATCAACGCTGCAAAGTATTTGCCAGATACCAGCTGCCACCTGGTTAACGGCATCGTTTGAAGGAGCTCAAATGTTCCTGTTTTGAACTCTTCGGAGAAGCTCCGCATGGTGATAGCGGGTATCAGCACCAGCAATATCCATGGTGCAATCTGGAAGAATTTTTCCAGTGTGGCATAACCAAAGTCAAGAATATTATCGGGAAGGATAAAGAGAACGGCGCCCGAAAGCAGAAGAAAGAAAATAATGGCGATGTACCCCGTAAGGCTGCTGAAAAACTGACGCAATTCTTTTTTACATACGGGCCACATGTACGCGAAAATAGGTGTTAGACCGCAAAACTTTCACCACATCCGCAGGTTCGGCTCGCATTTGGATTATTGAAGAAGAAGCCTTTACCGTTTAAACCATCCGAAAATTCAAGAGTAGTATTTACGAGGTATAGAAAACTTTTAAGATCGGTAACCACTTTCACGCCTTTGTCTTCAAATACCTGGTCAGTTGGCTTCGATACATTGTCGAAGTCGAGCTTGTAGCTCAATCCTGAACAACCGCCGCCAACTACCGAAACGCGCAGAAAGAAATCGGGCTGCCCTTCGATGTGTGACTCCTTCATTATTTCAGATATCCTGTTCTTTGCTTTGTCGCTAACGTATATCATAACAAAATTGTCTCCCTTAATTTTTTTACAGTTTTTGAAACCTGTTCGATTGTATAATCAATCTCTTCTTCTGTTGTGAACCTGCCTAACGAAAACCTGATCGAACTGTGTGCCAGCTCATCTTCCAACCCCAATGCCTTTAACACATGCGATGGTTCGGGCGAGGCCGATGTACATGCTGAACCCGACGATACAGCAATGTTTTTGTTCAATCCCGTCATCAGTACATTACCATCAATTGAACCAAACGAAAGGTTGGTAATGTTGGGTAGCCGGTGCCTGGTACTACCATTTACTTTCACGTCTGCAAGCTTTAACAGCGCTGATTCGAGTTTATTGCGAAGTCCGGAGAGTTTAACACCTTCTGCGGCCAATTCTATTGCAGCAAGTTCACAGGCCTTTCCTAGTCCTGCAATTCCCGGAACGTTAAGTGTGCCGCTTCTCATTCCGCGCTCATGACCGCCACCATCTATTTGTGATGATAGCTTCACTCTAGGGTCCCTTCTTCTCACATATAATGCTCCCACTCCCTTCGGACCGTAAATTTTGTGGGCTGAGAGAGCAAGGATATCGATTTTATCATCGTTCACGTTCACCGTCACTTTTCCTACAGCCTGCGTAGCGTCCGAGAAAAATAAAACATTGTGTTTCTTAGCGATTGATCCTATTTCGCTTATCGGTTGAATAACACCTGTTTCGTTGTTGGCAAACATTACCGCTATCAAAATCGTTTCAGGCTTTATCGAAGCTTCAAGTTGTTGCAGATCGATTAGCCCTTCGGCCGTTACTGGCAGGTAGGTCACATCTCCGCCGCGCCTTTCTATTGCTTTACAGGTATCGAGAACGGCTTTGTGCTCGGTAGCCACCGTAATAATATGGTTGCCTTTGCCGGCATACGTTTCAAACACTCCTTTAATCGCCAGGTTTATACTCTCTGTTGCGCCGGACGTGAACACGATTTCCTTTGTTTCCGCCGCGATTAACTTTGCCACCTGTTCGCGGGCGAAGTCTACCGCTTCTTCGGCCTCCCACCCGTAAGCGTGACTGCGACTGGCCGCATTTCCAAAATGATTGGTGAAATAAGGCAGTATAGCTTCGACTACCCGCGGATCGCAGGGTGTGGTGGCATTATAGTCGAGGTACACCGGAAATTTCATAGTTCAAAATTACTCCAAATGGTTCTATTTTCGGCCCATGCTTCAACTGGAACACATAGGCATTGCGGTAAGTAATCTCTCAACTTCTATTCCTTTATTCGAAAAGCTGCTAAATAGTCAGTGTTATAAAAAGGAAGAGGTTGAAAGTGAGAAGGTAACGACGGCGTTCCTTCGCGCTGGTGAGTGTAAGATTGAGTTGATTGAGGGGACTGACCCTGACGGAGTGATTTCTAAATATATTAGTAAGAAGGGTGAAGGGATTCATCATCTGGCGTTTGAGGTGGTTGATATTTTTGCTGAGATGAAGAGGCTGGCCGCCGAGGGTTTTGTTTTGCTTTCGGAAGAGCCGAAGCGCGGGGCGGATAATAAATTAGTGGTGTTTCTTCATCCGAAGGGGACAAACGGAGTGTTAATTGAGCTTTGCCAGGAGATTAAATCATAACGATTTGAGAACCCACCCCTGGCCCCTCCCTCAGGGAGGGGAATTCTATTTTAAATTATTTTTTTAATACAACTGCTACCCGCAGGGATGAATACACGAAATGCCGCCCGCAGGGCTTAAATTCTGCAAACGGCGCCGGCAGGGCATAAAAAAGACCCCGTAGGGTACATCTCAAAACTTGTATAGCCCCGCAGGGATGTTTACCCCTCTCCTTCCCCATTTTCAATCACCTTCTGCAAGCCCAGCTTTTCCAAAGCTATAGCTGCAGCGATCTGGCTTGCATCTTTCTTATTATAGGCCTTAGCCTCGGCAATCAACTCCCCATTCACTACCGCACCAATGGTAAACAATCGTCTACCGCCCTCGATCTTCTCGTTCAACGTCTCAAACTCGAGGGCCTTGCCATTTTTATTCGCCCAGCCATAAAGCTTATTCTTATGATTGATCTCTAGATTCTCAAGATCCTCCATGAAAAGATGTGGAATAATCATCCTCTCCAACACCCATTGCTGCGTTTTCCGGAAACCCTTATCCAAATAGATCGCGCCGACGAGGGCCTCGAGCGTATTTCCAAATATCTGGCTGATCTTCAGAGAGTTATCAAACTTATTAAACAACGTAATCTTCTTAATACCCATTTTAATCGCAATCTCATTGAGCTTGTTACGATTAACCATTTTGCTTCTCATTTCGGTGAGAAACCCCTCTTCCTTGTATGGATATTTTTTAAAAAGAAAATCGGCGATAATACCGCTTAAGATGGCGTCGCCGAGGTATTCAAGTCGTTCATTATTTTCATCGGCGCTGTCGCGGACCGATCTGTGGGTGAGAGCCGCTTTGTATAATGCAGCTTTGCCGGGAGTAAAACCCAGAACATTCCGAAGGTTCTTTCTGAAAGCAATCCGGCTTTGATTTCCAATAAAACGGTCCAGGATTCCCACAAATACAAGCTACAATAATTTCCTTGAGAAATAAAATGACGACGCCATTGTGGTGATGCTTCATTTAGCGAGTAAGTCATCCCGAGCGCCAGCGAGGGATCTGCGGAGAAAGGATTTTTACCAGCTGGTCGCTGTAAGCGAAGAACATACTCTCCGCAGATCTCTCACATCGCACCGATACGGCGCTCCGTTCGAGATGATAGCATAGTTCTTCTGTCTCAGCTCTCGTTCTCTTTCTTTACTTTCCGTGGTATTTCTTAACGATCACACAGGCGTTGTGCCCACCAAATCCAAAGGTATTGCTCAGCGCAGCGTTAACCACCCTTTTCTGGGCCTTGCCGAACGTAAAATTCAACCGGCTATCCAGGTTCGGATCATCAGTAAAGTGATTAATAGTAGGCGGAACAATATCTTCTTTCACCGCCATAATACAGGCAATAGCCTCTACAACACCAGCCGCACCGAGACAGTGCCCCGTCATGGATTTGGTAGAGCTGATATTTAATTTATAAGCCTGCTCACCGAATACGTCAGTGATGGCTTTTACTTCGGCAACATCACCTAGAGGCGTTGATGTACCGTGTGTATTGATGTAATCGAGATCGCCGGGTTGCATACCTGCATCATCAAGTGCAGACAGCATCACATTCTTTGCACCGAGCCCTTCCGGATGCGGAGCTGTGATGTGATATGCGTCGGCTGTAGCGCCAGCGCCCGCAACTTCAGCATATATCTTAGCGCCGCGTTTGATCGCGTGCTCCAATTCTTCAAGGATCAACACACCTGCACCTTCACCCATCACGAAACCATCGCGATCGTTGTCGTAAGGGCGGCTTGCAGTCTGGTAGTCGTCGTTTCTTTCGCTTAGTGCTTTCATTGCATTGAACCCGCCGACACCTGCTTCGCTGATCACACTTTCCGAACCACCTGTCAATATAATATCAGCTTTATTGAGCCTGATAAGATTGTATGCTTCCATCACCGCGTTGGTGGATGACGCACACGCACTCACCACCGAAAAGTTCGGCCCGCGAAATCCATGACGCATAGAAATATGACCCGCGGCAATGTCGAGGATCATCTTCGGAATGAAGAATGGATTAAATCGAGGTGTACCATCGCCTTTGGCAAAATTTGTTACTTCTTCCTGGAAGGTGATGAGTCCGCCAATGCCACTCGCGAACACCACACCGATACGGTCTGGGTTGAGGTTGGCTGCAGGAATACCTGCATCGTTCACCGCTTCGTCGCTTGCAGCAAGTGCAGTTTGTGTAAAGCGATCAAGTTTTCGTGCTTCTTTTTTATCGAGATAATTAAGAGGATCGAAATTTTTCAACTCGCACGCGAATCGCGTTTTGAATTTTGTCGCATCGAATAGAGTAATAGGATTCGCACCGGGAACACCGTTGATCAAACCGCTCCAGAAGTCCTGTAAATTGTTGCCGAGGGGAGTTAGCGCGCCGATTCCCGTTACAACTACGCGTTTTAAATTCATCTGTTCCACTTTAGGTAAGAACAAATCCGCTTTAGCGGGAAGGCTAAAGCGGACAATAAAAAATCTTTATGCTGAACCAGGTTCAGTTATTTAGCATGCTCTTCAAGGTATGCCACGGCCTGACCAACTGTTGTGATGGTTTCAGCCTGCTCATCGGGAATCGAAATATTAAATTCCTTCTCAAACTCCATTATCAATTCAACGGTATCTAAAGAATCTGCTCCTAAATCGTTTGTAAATGAAGCTTCGTTGGTAACCTCTGCTTCCTCCACTCCTAACTTGTCAACTATAATCTTTTTAACCCTGGTTGCTATGTCTGACATTTTTGTAAAGTTTAGTTACGGCTGCAAAAATATAGTTTATATTGCAATAACCAAACCGTCACATTTTTAATTGAATGCATGGCTCTCAAGCTAATAGATTATGGGTCGCCGGAGTATCGGCAGATGGTGCAGTTGCGCAACGATATCCTGCGCAAACCGCTGGGCCTGACATTTGAACAAGACGAGCTCGAGAAGGAAATGGGCGACATACTGATAGGCGCATTCGAAGAGGAAAGAATGCTGGGCTGTTGTATGTTGATCGAAACCGAACCGGGTACCGTGCGCCTCAGGCAGATGGCAGTATCAAATAATCTTCAGGGTAAAGGAATCGGACGCGCACTCATGCAGTTTGCAGAAAATATTGCCCGCGACCGCGGATTCAAGAAAATTACAATGCACGCACGCAAATCGGCCACCGGGTTCTACGAAAAACTCGGCTATTTTATAAGTGGAGGAGAATTCGAAGAAGTAACCCTCCCCCACGTAGTCATGGAAAAGCGCCTGATCGGCTGATTACTTGATGAACCTTATTGTGAAAGGATAACGGTATAATTTGTTTTCTCCCGCCTTTATCGTTGCTATAATTATCAACACAAGGTTTAGTATTCCCAGCACAAAAAGCAGCAAAATTCCAATCAACACCACCATCAGTATTACTGACACAATGAACGCAAGAAACATCGTCAACTGAAAGTTAAGCGACTCTTTAGCGTGCGCCTGCACATACGGCGAATCTTTTTTAACCAGGAAAATTACAAGTGGAGCAATGAAGCCGGCAACGAGGCAGAGAATATGCGATAAAATAGCCATCGTTTTCTCATCGCTTGTTGGAACAGATAGCGGTTGTGATTCTGTTCCCAGAATATCAGTTTCAGTCATGTTAAGGAGTTTGATACTAATTTAATTATTTCCTGCCACAAATCGTTTCATGTCCTTCAGGAATTTCAGTATCCCACTCATAGTGGTAACATTCTCAACAATGAGCATAAACAATTTTCCGGTCTGCTTCAGCTTCGCCTTATTGGTACCCTTTTGTAGAAAGTCGAGTATCGCGCGGAACGTGTCCGACTCAAAATACGGCGACACCGGGTTGTTGATGAAGTAACATTTAAGCGTTTCATCCTTGAGGAACAATCTTTCAAAACCTAATTCCACAGCAAGCCTGCGGCACCGCACTGTTTCAAAAAGATCAGTCACCTGTTTCGGTATCGGGCCAAACCGGTCCTGCATTTCTGTTTCAAAGGCAACCAGTTCTTCCTCATTCTCCGAATTATCGAGGCGCGTATAAAGCGATAACCTTTCAGTTATACTTTCAACGTAACTGTCGGGTATTAATATTTCGAGATCAGTATCGATCGTACAATCCTGCACAAAGTCTTCCTGCTTCGCTATTTCTTCCTTAAATAAATTTTTAAACGACGTACGTTTCAATTCTTTGATGGCTTCGTCGAGAATTTTCTGATACATCTCAAATCCGATCTCGGCCATAAATCCGCTCTGCTCACCCCCTAGCATATTACCCGCTCCCCGAATATCCAGGTCGCGCATCGCAATCTGGAACCCACTCCCCAACTCACTATGCTGTTCAAGTGTTTGCAGTCTCTTTTTCGAATCGTTTGGCAACGTGCTCAACGGTGGAGCCAGCAGATAACAGAATGCCTTCTTATTACTTCTACCAACACGTCCGCGCAACTGGTGCAGATCGCTCAAACCAAACTGATGCGCATTGTTAACGATGATAGTATTTACGTTCGGAATATCTACCCCGCTCTCCACAATGTTTGTACAAACGAGTACATCATATTTTTTATCGATGAAGTCGAGAATGCGTTCTTCAAGTTCGTGGCCTTCAAGCTGACCGTGCGCATAGCCAATACTTAAATCGGGACATAATCCCTGTATCATACCCGCCATTTCAGCAAGGCCCATTACCCTGTTATGAATGAAGAATACCTGGCCGCCACGTTCGCTTTCAAAATAAATAGCATCTCGAATGAAGTCAGGATTGAATACCTGCACTTCTGTTTGTATCGGCTGACGATTGGGTGGGGGCGTATTGATGATACTCAGATCTCTCGCACCCATCAAACTAAATTGCAATGTTCTTGGTATCGGTGTGGCAGTAAGTGTTAAACAGTCAACATTGGTGCGCAATGTTTTGATTTTCTCTTTATGTGCCACACCAAATTTCTGTTCTTCATCAATTACCAGCAAGCCGAGGTCTTTGATACTTAACGTCCTTCGCCAGCATTCCATGAGTGCCGATAATAATGTCAACCTTTCCTTCCGCTAACCTGGTGAGTGTCTCTTTTTTCTCCCGCGCCGATTTAAAACGGTTGATGTAATCGACTGTAACCGGGAAATCCTTCAATCTTTCCTTAAATGTTTTATAGTGCTGAAATGCAAGGATAGTTGTGGGAACAAGTACTGCAGCCTGTTTTCCATCGAGGCATGTTTTGAATGCAGCACGAATCGCAATTTCAGTTTTACCAAAACCAACATCGCCGCATACAAGTCTGTCCATTGGCGATGTCGTCTGCATATCTTTCTTCACATCCTCTGTTGCCTTGGCCTGGTCCGGAGTATCCTCATAAATGAATGATGCCTCCAACTCGTTCTGCATATAATTATCCGGCGCATGCGCAAATCCCACTTCCGCTTTTCGCTGTGCGTAAATTGAATCAGGTCGAATGCAATCTCCTTAACCTTCGCTTTGGTCTTCTCTTTTAGTTTGTTCCATGTATCGCTGCCCAGCTTATTTACTTTCGGAACAGACCCTTCTTTACCTGTGTATTTCGAAATTTTGTGCAGCGAGTTGATGTTCACATATAGAATATCGCTGTCGCGATAAATAATTCTTACCGCTTCCTGTAGTTTTCCGTTCGCTTCAATTTTCTGTAGACCGCTATACACCCCGACGCCATGATCGATGTGGGTAACGTAATCGCCTGGTTGCAGTTCACGTAAGGTTCGCAGGGTAAGTGCCTTGCTCTTATTATATGCCTGCTTAACTTTGTATTTATGATAGCGTTGAAATATCTGGTGGTCAGTATAACAAACAGCTTTTACATCGTTATCGATAAATCCTTCGTGAATGGATATCGGTATCGGCGTGAAATGAATTTCAACTTTCAGGTCCTCGAATATGCTGTGCAATCGTTCAAGCTGCCGTGCATTTTCTGCAAACAGGTACAAACCGTAACCTTTCTTCTCCCACTCTTTCAGATCGCGGATTAAGAAATCAAATTTTCTATTGAATGCGGGCTGTTCTTTTGTGTTGAATTCAATTTCAACATTATTATTAAAAGTTGATCGTGCACCAAATTCAATCGTGTGCCGAACGTTCAATTGCTTTTCAAATTCTGCAACGCTCGAAAAATCATTTGCAGTAAGATTTACTCTCTCCGAGGGATTATCTTCTGTAGTAACCGGCGCACCATTCTCGATGAACAACCCGAAATCTTCTTCCTGTGTCAGCAGTCGGTCTTTCGTCAGCTCCCATTCCTGCATCCACACGATCGTATTTTCAGGAAGAAATTCAAGCAACGTCGTTTTATCATCACCGCCAAATTGCGTTTCTACATTTGGAATGATACTCACCTGCATCAGCTTGCGTTCGCTCAGTTGTGTTTCCGGATCGAATATCCTGATACTGTCAATGTCGTTTCCGAATAATTCTATACGGTAAGGCTTTTCGTTGCCGAAAGAATAAATGTCGAAGATTCCGCCTCTTATTGCAAATTGTCCCGGCTCGTACACAAAATCCGATCGCTCAAAACCATAGCTTACCAGTTTGGCAACGAGTTCGTCGACGTTGATCACATCATTCACTTTCAGGTAAATAATATTTCCTGATAGCGTTTTTGGAAGAACTACTTTTTCAAATAGCGCTTCGGGGTGAGTGATGATGATCTTTTTATTTCCACCTGCGGTCAACTTCGTTAGCGCCTCAGTTCGCAGCATGATATGGCTGGAGTTGAGCAGGCTGAAGTTCTTCCTGTTGCGGAAACTTGAAGGAAAATAGAACAGGTCGAAAGCGCGGGTGAGATTTTCTATTGTGTTGTGAACGTATGCTGCTGCTTCGGCATCGTCGCATATCACGACGTGATTTAAGCCCTCGAACCTTGGATTCTGAAAAACCGACGATACCAGGAACGCGGGTGCACTGCCTCTCAGGTTCTTGCAATAAATGTGTTGGGGAGTGGACATACCGAGCCGGTCCGCCAATTGGAAAAGGCGGGGGTTGTCACTCGAAAAGGACGAAAGCAACGACGTCAGGTTCATAACAGCGGGGGCAAAGGTAATAATTAGTATTTTTAAATAAACCCTTACTAATGGCTGTACAACCCTGGCGTACCGGCAAGGTGATCCGGATTGAGAACGAAACGTCATCTACCAGGCGGTTCTGGATCGAAATTCCTGAACTGCCTTCCTTCGATTTTAAGCCCGGGCAATTCGTTACGCTCGACCTTCCTATCCATGAAAAGCCTGCTAAGCGTTGGAGGAGTTATTCGATTGCATCGTGGCCGGATGGAACGAATATTTTTGAATTGGTGATTGTGTTGCTGGAAGGCGGGTTGGGTACTAATTATCTTTTTAATGAAGTAAGCGTGGGGAGTGAATTGATCCTTCGTGGGCCGCAGGGTGTGTTTGTGCTGCCGGAACCTATTGATAAGGATCTGTTCTTTATTTGTACGGGTACGGGCATTGCGCCGTTCCGTTCTATGGCGCATTACATCCGTGATCATAGTGTGCCTCATCAGAATATTTATTTGATTTTTGGATGCAGATTGTTTTGTGATGGATTGTATAATGCGGAGTTAAAAGAGCTGGCTTCTCAAATGGATTCGTTTAATTATATCCCGACTTATTCGCGGGAAGACGGGTCTGAGAATGGGATTCGCAAGGGTTATGTGCATGCGATTTATGAAGAAATTTGTAAGGCGAATGATATTAAGTCGGCTGCGTTTTATTTGTGTGGATGGAAGAATATGATTGATGAGGCGAAGCAGAGGATACAGGCGTTGGGGTTTGATAGAAAATCGATTCACCAGGAGCTTTATGGATAGTGTACTGCGTACGGCCGGCCGTAGGTCAAAAACTTAAACTAGCCGGCCGCAGGCCACGCGCCGCAGGCACATTCATTGCGCGAAGCGCGGATCGCTGATAAGCGTGCTATCACTCAGCGTAAACAAAAACTCGCCGATATAAAATTTCTCTAAGGGCGTAAGCGGAATCCCGCCTGCCAACGAAGGATCCATAGTCGGCGGAGGGTCGACAATCCCTTCGGCATAATGGTCAAGCAACTGACCAAACGAAATGAAACGACCATCATGCACATAATATCCGGTAAGCGTAACGTTTCGCAAAGTCGGCACTTTAAACTTTAATGAATCAGCCGCATTCCCCGTCACCTCCATTCTCCCAAAATCAACATGAAACGCCGTCGAACTCAGCCCATTATTTCGAAAACTAAGATCAGTAAACAGGGGCTCAGCATGACAAGTAGCACATTTCGATTTAAACAACTCATACCCCGCAGCCTCAGATGAATTAAACTCGGCCTCGCCGCGCTTTACTTTATCATATCTGGATTTATCCGACACCAGCATCACCACAAACTGCGAAAGCGCGCGTCCAATGCGATCCATAGAAATATTCGCATCGCCGTAGGCATCAGAAAGAAGTCGCGTATAAGCGGTGTCGTCCTTTAATTTTTCGACGATAGCATTAGCCTCGCCCCCCATTTTCTCCGGGGCGGTAAGACACGCCAGCACCTGCTCATTCAAACTTTTATTCTTTCCATCCCATTCAAACTCTGAATGCCACGCCATATTAAATATTACCGGAACGTTTCTACGGGTGTGCTGATGGTTGGTGCCATGACCAAGATCGTGATCGAAGGTTGTATAAGCAGCCTGCTGCTGGTGGCATGAACCACAAGTGACATCAATACCTGCAGACACCCGGTTATCATGAAACAATTTTCTCCCCAATGCAAAGCCTTCTTCCGTCACCGGGTTCTCAACAAAATTGTAAACCGGTTCCGGGAAGCCAGCAGGTACAACAAAGTTGATTGGAGTAGAACGCCGCCGGGTTGAATCAGACTTTTTACATGCGGAGATGATTACAGAACAAGCCACAGCCCCGCAACATAATATTAGTATGATGCGGAAGCTAAAAGTCATACCTGACTTTTTGCCGGTTCTGTTTGTTCTTTGAGCTTTTCTTCTTAGAATCCAGTCTCTTTGCTTTTGAAGAAGCACTTGGCTTGGTCGCGATCCGCCGCTTTTCCTTTTTAAGGGCAGCTTGCAGCAACTCATTCATCTTTTCCACTACATCCGCCTTATTGCTCAACTGCGACCGGTGCACCTGGCTGCGCACCTGGAAAATTCCCGCGGCGGTTATCCTGTTCTTTAGCTTAGAAAAGATTGTTTTTTTCTGCGCCTCGCTGAGGAGTGCAGAGTGAGCAATATCGAAGTATCCTTCGACCATCGTTTCGACCTTATTCACGTTTTGCCCTCCCTTTCCGCCACTGCGTGCAGTCTTGAAGGTTATTTCGGATGATATGTCGATGGGCACGCTCACGACTGTAAATTTACACTATGGAAATCACAATTGCGAACGCGCAACAACAGGTGGATGAGTGGATCAAAACCACTGGCGTGAGGTATTTCAATGAGTTGACGAATATGGTGTTGCTTACGGAAGAGGTTGGTGAGCTCGCCCGGCTCATTGCGCGCACCTATGGCGAGCAATCTTTTAAAGAGTCTGATAAGAATAGGGATTTGGGCGATGAGATGGCGGATGTGCTGTGGGTGTTGATTTGTTTGGCGAATCAGACTGGCGTTAATTTGAGTGAAGCTTTGGTTAAGAATTTTGAGAAAAAGAATATTCGTGATGTTAATCGGCATAGGGGAAATCCCAAATTATGAGAACCCACCCCTGACTGTGCGAACCCCCGGCCGCAGGCCACGGGCCGCAGGCAATACTTGCTATTACTAGCCGTCCGCAGGACAAAAAACCGCCGGTGTTCCATGCATCAAATAAAAAATTCCTCCTTTCTCACCGCTCACTTCTCACTTCTCACGTAAATTCGCGCTCCTATGGCTACAGACAGTAATCGGTTCCAGGCTATTATATCGCATTGCAAAGAGTATGGCTTCATTTTTCCTTCAAGCGAAATTTATGACGGCCTCAGCGCAGTATACGATTACGGCCAGTGGGGAACTGAACTGAAAAGAAACGTGCGCGACCATTGGTGGCGCAGCATGACGCAATTTCACGAAAACATCGTGGGTATAGATGCCGCCATCTTCATGCACCCTACCACCTGGAAGGCGAGCGGCCACGTTGATAACTTCAGCGACCCGATGATCGACAATAAAGACAGCAAAAAACGCTATCGCGTCGATCATCTCCTCGAGGCGCATGCCGATGAACTGGAAAAACAAGGCGATGAAAACGGCGCAAGAGCGGTATTACTCCGCATGGATGAGTTACTCGCCGCAAACGATTACGACGGTATTAAAAAACTAATAGAATCACTCGGTATAAAGTGCGGCGTAAGCGGTACAGGCAACTGGACCGACGTGCGACAGTTCAACCTCATGTTCTCTACGCAACTCGGTAGCGTATCAGACGAAGCCAACGAAATATACCTCCGTCCCGAAACCGCCCAGGGCATCTTTGTAAACTTCCTGAACGTGCAGAAAACGGGGAGAATGAAAATTCCGTTTGGTATCGCTCAGGTGGGTAAGGCGTTCCGCAATGAAATTGTGGCGAGGCAGTTCATTTTCCGCATGCGCGAATTCGAGCAGATGGAAATGCAATACTTTATCCGGCCCGGCACACAGAAAGAATGGTACGAATTCTGGAAAGAGGAAAGAATGAAGTGGCACAGAAGCCTCGGCATTCCTGCAGAAAAGTACCGCTTCCACGACCACGTGAAACTCGCTCACTATGCGGATGCCGCTTGTGATATCGAATACAACTTTCCAATAGGATTTAAGGAAGTAGAAGGTATACATTCGCGTACCGACTTCGACCTGAGAAACCACCAGGAGTTCAGTAAAAAGAAATTGACCTATCACGATCCTGAACTCAACCAGAGTTATATCCCATACGTAATAGAAACTTCAATAGGACTCGACAGAACAGTAATGATGCTTCTCAGCGAAGCATTCACAGAAGAGGATCTCAGCACGGCAGATAAACAAGACTCGAGAACGGTCTTGAAATTTCCCGCTGCGCTGGCACCTATAAAACTGGCTGTTCTGCCACTCACTAAAAAGGACGGTCTGCCTGAGATCGGAAAAGAAATCATGAATGCCTGCAAGGGTTCATTCAAATGTTTTTATGAGGAAAAGGATACGATAGGCAAGCGTTACAGGAGAATGGATGCCATTGGCACTCCTTTTTGTGTAACTGTAGATCACCAGTCGAAAGACGACGGTACTGTAACGATTCGTTACCGCGATTCCATGAAACAGGAGCGTGTGCCGATTAGTGAAATTAAAAAAGTAGTGGAAAGCAATCTTACGCTGAGCTACTAGTAGAAAAAGCTATATGATGAACCTGGTAACATTGGCAGTCAATGTACATATTGGGCTGCTTTTTGGTGCGATTGCGGTAGCGTTTTGGTTGGGCTATATGCTCCGCGCTACGTTAATTAAGAAATGCAAGAAGAAGCTTAATACGCTCGAGCGAGAGATGCTGCGCGACAACGCGAAAATTCTCGAGCTCGAGAGAGAGAAAGCTGAGCTATTGCGGAAGGTGGGTATCAATCATTAAGTTTCCTGCCAACTGAGTCAACGCACCAATAATTAATTGGCCGGAACCCTGCGCCCAATCATCGAATCTCTTGATTCTTTTTGGCGGCCGATCTCGGCAGTAGTATTCTCCTGGTCTTTTATGCGCTGTGCGAGTTTATCCTGTAGCTCGAGGATCCTCTTTTCAAGACTCTTCTGCTCATCCTGCAGATCCTTCAACTTCCTCTCAGACTTCTTGATATTATCATCCTCTTTAGAAATATCGCGCTCCAGCTTATGCGATTCTGCTTTAGGCTTCAGGCTGCCGAGAAAACTCTTCGCATCCTGGATACGGTATGCATCATCACCCGGGCGAAGGCCGACATTTTCATTCGGGCGTCCCATGATCAGGTAAACAACTGAAACATTTTCTTCTTTCCTGCTTTTACGCTCCACTTTAAAATAAAGATCTGCGGCTTCTCCATCAGTTGGCGTAAGACGGGCATTTTTAAACACCTGCATACCCTTAAGCTTCTCTGCTTTAACTCCGCCTTTCGCGAGATTATCACGAAGCGCTCCTTCAACTATTTCCGGCGAATAAGGAAGCTCGATGATAGCCGCACGCTTTTCACCTTTTTGGTAATTGACGGTTCCTTCAATGGGGTCGGCCTGCGAAAATGCACTAACGAATGGCATTAGCGCAAGCAGTGAACTCAGTATAAATGATTTCATAAAAAATATTTTGATTCAGGGAAAATCTGCGGCAAAGATCAGATAATCAGACAAATCAACAATAAACTGTAATTTTATCTCCCAAAAACACCCATTGAGCGGCATTAAAAAATTAGCGGGACACACTTTATGGTACGGTGTGCCGAAAATCTTCAGCCGCTTTCTAAACTACGGTTTAACCCTTCTCGGCTTCCGTTTATTTGATGCCGCTACCACCAGCGACCTTACCCAGGTGTACGCCGCGATACCTTTTTTCAACATCATTTTTACTTACGGTCTCGAAACGAGTTTTTTCCGGTTTGCCCAGATGAAGGACCGGAAAATTCTTTACAACACGTTAAGTGTATCGATCATTTTGTCAACGATCGTGCTTACGGCGTTTCTCTTCATTTTCAAACATCCGCTCACGGATTTTCTCGAGCTCAACAAGCATCCGCAGTACGTAACGTGGATGATTTGGATAATTTTCTTCGACACGCTGATTGTTATACCGCTCTCGCAATTGCGACTTGAAGAACGACCAGCACGATATGCCTTGGTGAACATGGGGTCGATATTCATTAACATCGCGATCGTGTTCTTCTTTCTTTTCATTGCTAAAAATGCTTACGAAGAAAATCCGCAAACCGTTTTGGGTGCACTGTATGATCCGAAGATCGGTGTGGGATATTTTATACTCGGTAACCTTGTGGCGAGCATCTGTTCGCTGCTGTTCTTATACCCTGAGATCTCGAGGTTGAAGTTTGTATTTGACAAGCAAATGTGGAGGGAGGTGATGGTTTATTCTTACCCCTTGCTGATTGTAGGTTTTGGTGGGATGGTGAATGAACTGCTTAGTCGTGTTATTTTCCGGAAAGTTGCTGTGGGAACGGCGCTGGAACAGGATCGCGAGCTCGGCATATTCGGAGCCAACTACAAACTCGCGGTGCTGATTACCATTTTCATCCAGGTATTCCGGCTCGCCGCTGAACCGTTTTTCTTTAATCAGTCTGCCCGCGACGACGCGAAGAAGATCTACTCGCGGGTGATGAAGTTCTTTGTGATTGCCTGTTGTTTTATGTTTTTGGTGATTGCATTGTTTTTAGATTTTTGGCAGTTGCTTATCGCCTCTAAGTTTAAGGAGTATGCTGAAGGGATACACATTGTCCCTGTGCTCGCGATGGCTTCTGTTTTTCTTGGCATTTATTATAACCTTTCTATCTGGTACAAGCTCACGAATAAAAATATGTTCGGGGCCTATATCACTATCGCCGGAGCGGTGATCACCTTGTTGCTGAATATTTGGTGGATACCGGGTTTCGGTTACACCGGTGCTGCCTGGGCAACGTTTATTTGTTATGCCTTTATGATGGTAGCGAGCTACCTACAGGGGCAAAAGCACTACCCGATTCCTTACCCGAAGAAGAAGTTGCTGGCATACCTATCAATTTCTGCGTTATTATATATTGTTCACGAGGTCATCGCCTCACAGCTAAATCCAGCCTGGAACGGGTATCATATTATATATTATGGCACTGGCCTGTTTTTTATGGTGCTGTTTGGGATTTTGATTTTGAGAGTAGAGGCTAAGGAGTTGCAGCGGTTGCCATATGTAGGGAAGCTCTACCGAGCGGGTTAGGCCTGCGGCGCCTCGCCTGCGGCCGGGTCAAGAGGTGAATTGAAAAGCTTACGCAGTTGTTAAGTCAAAAACGGGTTACTCCTCTTTTCATACCCAATCGTCGTCTCGGGGCCGTGGCCCGAATAAACCAACGTTTCATCCGGTAAAGTAAACAGCTGCGAACGAATGCTTGCAATCAACACATCATAATCACCCCCAGGCAAATCAGTCCGCCCAATACCGGAACGAAACAAGACATCACCAGCCACCAAAAATCGATCAACAGGAGAGTAAAAACTTATACTCCCGGGAGAATGCCCAGGCGTAAACCGGATACTCAACTCGTCATCACCAAGAGTAATAACCGAAGATTCATCTATGTAAACGATCTCGCCGGCATAATTAACGAGTGGCAAACCCCACATCTCACCTGAAGCCGGAGCGAAGTCAAACACTTTCTTCTCCAACGGATGCATATGCACCTTCAACCCATACTTCTCCGCAATCGTCTTATTACCAAAAACGTGATCAAGATGACAGTGGGTATTTAACAAATAATTAGGCGCCAACTTATTCGAATCAATGAAATCTGTTAATTCTTTGTATTCGTATTCGAAGTAGCAACCCGGATCTATAATCGCACACGCACCTTTGTCGTTAAAAATTACGTATGTATTCTCCTGGACGGGATTGAATGTAAACTGCCTTATTTTAAGCATAAAGTGTTGTGACTGAAGTTAAAGAGAATTTCACCGAGAGTAGGGATTGTTATAACTTTAAAAACCTAAAGAACGGCTATGCAATTTCACCAGATTAAGTTGAAGATGAAAATATTTGTGTTTGCTTCTGCCCTCCTGACCCTCCTAACATCCGATGCAATTTCCCAGGTTAATACAGTTGAGTTTGGAAAGAACAGGGTTCAATACAGAAAGTTCAAATGGAAATACATTCAGACAGATAATTTCAATTCTTACTATTACGAAAACGGCGAAACCATCGCCAAATATGTTTCGCAAATAGCAGAACAGGAACTTCCCGCACTCGAACAATTTGTAGAATACGGCCTGCAGCGCCGCGCAAACATTGCGATCTACAACGATTTTGACGAATTAAGACAATCAAACATCGGCCTCACCCTCGATTGGCAAACTACCGGCGGTATCACCAAACTCGTAAACAACAAGATGATTGTTTACTTCGATGGTAACCACGCCAATCTCCGTAAGCAAGTGCGCCAGGGTATCGCAAGAACATTGGTCGAAAACATTTTATTCGGCGACGACCTCGGCGAATTCGCCGCCAACCAGGCACTCCTCGACCTTCCACAATGGCTGATCGATGGATATGTTGATTATGTTGCCGAACCATGGAGCACCGAACTCGACGATCAGCTGAAATCCGCAATGCTTTCCGGTAGCTATAGAAATTTCTACCAGTTCGCCTACAAAAAGCCATTACTCGCCGGTCACGCTTTCTGGAACTACATCGCCGAAAAGTATAAGAAAGAAAACGTTACGTATTTTCTCTACCTGGCTAGAGTATATAGAAACTTAAATACCGCATCTCAACGCATCGCAAAGAAGAAATTCAAGGAAGTTCTCCGTGATTTTATGACCGCCAGCCAGGATAAATACTTCAACGATATCCGCGGCACGCAAAAACTTTCCCAAAGGCACCGTATCTGTAGTGGAAGAAGTGAAGCCCAACCGGGATTATTTTGAGTTCACCGCTAATCCCGCTCCACGCAGCCAGACTTACGCAGTCGTGGAATACCGCAAAGGAAAATATTGCGTGGCCCTTTACGATAACGCTTTCAATAAAAAGATCCTTCTTAAAACGGGCGTTAAGACCAATGAGAACGAAGTCAATCCCAACTATCCTATCCTCGCATGGGATCCAAAAGGAACAAGACTGGCTGGCCTTTATTGGGAAGAGGGCAAAGTGAAACTCTTCATCTACGACATGGTGAAGAAGTTCAAGACAACCAAGCAAACCATCACGCACTTCGAGCAGATACAGGATATGAAGTTTATGCTTCGTCCAAACCAATTGCTGTTAAGCGCCGTGAAAAATGGCCAGTCAGACATCTTCGTGTACGACATTGAAAAAGATGAATTTGAACAGGTAACCAATGATACATACGCCGACCTCGACGCAACATTTGTAACGTTCCCTAATAAATCAGGCATTATCTTTTCATCTAACCGCCCCAATGCAAACACTGCATCCGGTGATACAAGTGTTCCTAACAAGCAGGTTCAATATATTTCTTGCAGACAATTTCAATAAATCTGAATTCCGCCAGATCACGCAGCTCAGCAACATGAAGTATGGCGATGCCCGTTACCCGATGCAATACAACACGCAGCACTTTACATTTGTGAGTGATGAAAATGGTGTAGCTAACCGTTACGCAGGTTTCTTCACCACCCGTCGCGCCGGTGTTGATACCGTGTACATGATCGATGGAAACATTCTGCGTAACCCTGATGCACGTGAGCTCGATACTACATTACGCAATGCGGGCAAGCAGGAGCCGGATTCAGTTTTTGCTTTTTCAATCACGAACGACTCTGCTTATGTATTCCCAATTTCAAACTACCAGAGCGGATTGCTTGAAACAAAGATCGCAGGTGATTTGGGACAGGTAAGCGAAGTAAGGCAGGAAGGAAATCTCAAGTTTCTCTATAAGCTGAAGGTTGATGATAATGCATTGAAGCGCAGAAACATTAATCCTAAACCTACTGAGTTCAGAAAAAGGACGATGGCTGAAATTCAGCAGAAGAGTGGCGAAGCAAGAAAATACAACGTTCAGCGCCAGTCAGATACTGTCGTGCAGAAGCAGGACATTTTCGAATCAGAATTCGAAACAGAACCCGGCGATACTGCCCGGACGGCCATCTCGCCATTCGAAGAGCCGGTAGTAATCAACAACGTGCTGCAGCGCTCCAAGAGATACGATTACAAACTGAAATTCTCGGTAGATAATTTCTCCAGCGCCTTCAACAACGACATCCTTGTAAACCGCTATGAACCCTTTACAGGTTCACTGCCGGTGGTATTACAAAGTGGTGGCGCATTCAATGGAATGCTGAAAGCATCTGTGTTCGATTTGTTTGAAGACATCCGGTTCACAGGCGCCTTGCGCCTGCCCCTAATTGGCGGCCTCGGTGCCGGTGCAAATATCGGTGGCGGCAGCGGTGGAACGACTGCGTTTATCCCCGTAAATCAAAGTCTTTTTGACGGTGGTGGCGAGTGGCTTGCACGCGCAGACTACCTGAAAAAGCGCCTCGATTATTCAATTTTATACTATCGTAAAACAGAAATAGGCGGCGTACAGGGCATTGACGGAAATGATATCGTATACGAAGGAAAACAGTACAGCAACTTTTACCAGGGTATCGTTAAATATCCTTTCGACAGGGTAAAGAGTTTACGTTTTTCTGCAGGTATCAGAACCGATAAAGTGGTGGTACGTGGTACACGTCTCGACACGGCGACGCTGAAATCGCCGGATCTCAATAAGCAGACTTTTGCTATTGGCCGCGTTGAATACGTTCATGACAACACAATCCAGAAGGCTACTAATATCATGCATGGATTGCGCTTCAAGATCTATACAGATATCATGTCGCAGTTGAACAAGAAGAGTGAGGGAACAGTGAAGCCCGGCAAATTCAACTTCAATCTTGGAACAGATATCCGCTACTACCTGCCGATTTACAGAAACTTCATATGGGCAGGTCGCGCAGCAGCTGATTTCTCGTGGGGTAATCAGAAGATCGTGTATTACCTCGGTGGTGTAGATGGCTGGATGTTCCCCAAGTATAACAGCGAAATGCAACCGCAGGACCAGGATTACGCATACCAGTCGCTCGCGGTTAACCTGAGAGGGTTTAAGCAGAACGTGTCGAACGGTAACAACGCGGTTATCCTTAACAGTGAGTTCCGGTTACCTGTATTTGCCACTTTATTCAACAAACCGATCAATAACGCATTCCTTAGAAACTTCCAGGTTATTCAGTTTGTGGATCTCGGATCTGCATGGAACGGTGCTTATAACAAGATCGAAAGACCCCAAATGATCTATCCCGGCCAAACACCGGATGTAACGGTGTTGCTCAAGGCGGGGGGTATTGGTCCATTTGTAGGCGGTTACGGTTTTGGTGTAAGGAGTACGTTGCTTGGATATTTCCTTCGCCTGGATGCAGGTTGGGAAATGCGTGGCGTTTTTCGTGGTAAACCGCTCATGCACTTTGCTATGGGAGTTGATTTTTAGTACTAACGTAGAAATTGCGGGCCGCCACTTAATTTTGTGCTGATGTGCCGATATCTGCCTAACCTCAAATACATAGTTCTTTCCGTTGTACTCACTTTCGCATTATTTGCGCAGGGGTTTGCCCAAAATGTAGTTATCCGTGGGATCGTAAAAGACGTTTATAGCGACGAGCGCATTCCCTTCGCCTCCCTTGAATTTTTAAAGTCTCACGCAGGCAAGCTCACTGACTCAGTGGGTACGTTTGCGTTTGGCCTGGACGCGTGGCCACAGGATACCCTGATGGTTACCTACGTGGGCTACCAGGATTACTACCTGCCGATTGATAGCGCACTGTTGTCGAGAGCCGTGAACAACGTTCTTGACGTCACCATCTTTCTGGAGCGTGGTAAGTATGCATCGGAGGTTGTGGTAAAGAGAACGATCGATCGTGGTTGGCTGATGTGGCGCAGGATCGTTCGACGGAAGCCGATGAACGACCGGTACCGTTTCGACAACTTCTCTTACGAACTATATAACAAGCTCGAGCTTGACATCAAGAACATCAACAAAGAGAAGTGGAAAGAAATGAAGTTGCTCAAGAACTTCAAATTCATATTCGACAATATAGATACTAGTGAAGGAAAGCCGATCCTGCCAATTTATCTCACAGAAAGTATATCAGACTATTACTACCAGAAAGATCCGTTGAAGCGCCGCGAAGTATTTAAGGGTAGCAAAACCATCGGGATGAACAATGAAAGTGTGGGCAAGCTGCTCGGCGGTATGGATGCCAACCTTAATTTTTACAGCAACTTTTTACCTGTATTCGATAAAAACTTTGTGAGTCCCATCAGTGATAATGGCGATAACTATTATAAATACCGGGTGCTGGATAGCCAGTTTGTAGCGAACAGAAGGTTGATCCATATGACGTTTACGCCTAAGCGAAAAGGTCAGAATACATTCGAGGGCGATTTCTGGATTCACGATTCAACGTTTGCTGTGCAGAAAATGAACCTTCGTTTATCGAAGGAGGCGAACATCAACTTCATTGAGCAGTTGAGTTTGATCCAGGAATACAAAATGCTCAACGACACAACCTGGTTCCTGTATAAGGATAAATTTGTGGTTGACATCTCGCCACTCGGCGGTTCGAAGTTTGCGTTCATTGGAAGAAAAACAACAACGTATAAAGATGTTGTGGTAGATGATAATAGTGTTATAGCTGAATTGGCGAAGAACCGTGTGCTGGAAGAAACGATAATGCCAGAAGAAGCGCGTGAGAAGCCGCAGGAGTATTGGGATAGCACACGGCATGAAGGTCTTACGAAGACTGAGACCGGTATTTACAAAATGATCGACACGCTTGTGCAATTGCCCGCATTTAAGCGTGCGAAAGAAACCGCTTACTTTCTTGCTGTTGGCTATAAGAACATCGGGAACTTTGAAATTGGTCCCTGGTACAATTGGGTATCGTACAACTCGCTTGAGGGATTGCGTACGAGGTTTGATTTAGGCACCAACAGGCATTTTAGTAAACAGTGGTTTTTGCATGCGTATGCGGCGTATGGGTTTACGGACAAGCGTTGGAAGTATAAGATGGATGCGATGTATTTGATTAATAAAAATCCCCGCTCATACATCACTGCATCGTATAAAAAAGATATCGATTTCGGCCAGACCTACTATGATGAAATCAGCCAGGACAACATCTTTGCATTGGCGATCAGGAAGAATGGCGTGCCGATAAAGTTTTTGTTTATCAATGAAAAGAGGATCGA
The DNA here is from genome assembly GCA_963782225.1 of uncultured Chitinophagaceae bacterium. GTDB lineage: Bacteria > Bacteroidota > Bacteroidia > Chitinophagales > Chitinophagaceae > Flavitalea. The sequence goes on along the minus strand of CAWAIQ010000004.1, from coordinate 1,712,960 downwards.
ATACTATCGACAAACGCTGAGCGGATTTTCGGCGCAGTTGACGGGTGTGCATAAAGAATTTGAACCGCTTCGCAATCTTCCTACGCTTTCAATATTTGAAGGACAGAAGAACGGGATATTGCAGACAACTGAAATCGGTGTGAGGTTGAGATATGCGTTTTTAGAGAAGTTTTTAGAGAGTACGTTTAACCGGATAAGTCTGGGCAGCACATATCCGATTCCGGAAATAAAATACTTCAAAGGTATCTCCGGGATGTTTGGCAGCCGGTACGACTATCATAAGTTAAGTGCAGGTGTATCGCATTACAAGAAAGTGCCGCCGTTTGGAAGCATTTATTATAATGTATTTGCTGGTCGCACTTTTGGCAAGTTGCCTTATATGTTATTAGACATCGCTCCGGGTAACGAAATTTATTATTACAACAAGTATGCGTTCAACTTAATGAACCGATACGAATTTGTGCACGATAAATATGCTGGTGTAAACTTCGAACATAACATTGGCAATGGATTATTCAGGTTTATTCCATTGTTGAAAAAATTGAAATTCCGGCAGTTTTATAGTGCGAGAGCGCTGTGGGGCGGCTTGAGTGAAGAAAATAAATTATTCAATACTCCTCCCGGTGGAGTGTTTCCTTTCCAATCGCTTAATGGTAATACTTACTTAGAAGTAGGTACAGGGGTGGATAATATCTTAAAATTATTTAGAGTAGATTTCGTGTGGAGGGTGTTGCCTTCTCCGCTTCCTCCAGAAAAGAGTAAGAGGTTCGGAGTGTTTGGAAGTTTTAGGTTAGCGTTTTAGACCTCCAACCTGTCATCGTTTCGAACAAAATGCATTTGTCTAACTTGAGCACACGACTTATGCCCGACGCCTTCAAAAATCATATCAACAAATTCACCAACATCACCGATGATGCGTTCAGCAACATTTTATCTTTCTTCGAGGAGCAAAACGTAAAGAAGAAAGAAAACCTCCTCGGCGAAGGAAAGCCTTGTCGATACAATTATTTTGTACTGAAGGGTTGCCTGAGAATGTTTTTCATCAACGATAAAGGTGTTGAACAAACTACGGAGTTCGCGATCGAGAACTGGTGGCTCACCGACAATTTCGCTTTCGAGCGCCACTTACCATCGCCGTTTTACATCCAGGCAGTAGAGAATTCCCATCTTCTACGTATTGACTACGCTTCACAGGAAAAGCTGGTCGCGACCCACCCGGAAATGGAACGCTATTTCAGGTTCATTTTCCAGCGTGCTTTTTCCGCTGCGCAGATGCGCATTAAATACCTGTATGATTTTTCCAAAGAAGAGATGTTTCACCAGTTGAATGATCAGCACCCAGAGTTTGTTCAACGCATACCGCAGTATCTCGTCGCTTCGTTCCTGGGATTTACACCAGAATATTTAAGTGAAATCCGCAAAAAACCGCGTTCTTAAACCAGTTTAAGTTTTTCTTCTTTTCCATTTTGCACTTTTACACTTTCAAATTATTAAATGCTCTTACAATGGAAAACAGGTTAAATATTGAACATTCTCAACCACGTGCTTACAAGGCGATGTATGCTCTCGAAGGTTATTTAGCGACCACGCAGTTAACCCCCACGCAAAAGGACCTGATCAAGATCCGTGCGTCACAGATCAACAGGTGTGCGTTTTGTATCGATATGCATACTAAAGAGGCGATCAAACACGGTGAGTCGCTGCAGCGTATTGTTCTACTGGATGCCTGGCGCGAGACAAACCTCTTTACAGAAGAAGAAAAGGCTATGCTGGCCATGACTGAAGAGGTAACACTTATTGCTGATAAGGGATTGTCCGACGACACGTACAGTAAAGCGACATCCTTTTTCGACGAGCCCATTATTGCGGATATCATTATGGCCGTAGTAACCATCAACGCATGGAACCGGATTGCCGTAAGCACTAATTTAGGATTTGCATTGACGCCTTCTAAGGTTCTTGCTGAACAGCCTGCGTAGGTTCCGTATCGCTTTTCTTACTCTTAAAAATAAAAAATATTTCCCCTCCCCCAGGGAGGGGCCAGGGTGGGTTCAAAACACGCGTGGCGACAACACTCTATTACCGATCCTTATACGGCGTCGCACTAATCGCATTGAGATCCCACACTACCTTTCCTTTGCGTATCGTAAGCTCAGCCTCTAATTTTTTATTGCCTTTATAACCTACTCCATCGGCATCGGAGAATCCAAACTCTCCCGTCCTCAGGTTAAATACCGCAATATCGGCTTCAGCACCAACACTCAGATTTCCGAGCTCCGGTCTTTTGATCGCATTGGCAGCTCTCCACGTACTCGCCGCGATAGCATCGGGCAGCGACATCCCGATGCTCATCATCTTTGAGATGAGGTTGGCCATATCCTTAAAGCCGCTGTTCATGCTTCCTGTATGTAAATCTGAACTGAGCACATCGGGACCAAACCCCTGCTGCATGGCAGGTACCGCCTGGCTCCACATAAAACTCCCGCCACCGTGCCCAACATCGAAGATGATGCCCCGTTTGCGTGCCGCAAATACGAAGGGCTTCACCTTTTTTGTTTTCATATCAACGATCGCCTGTTTGTGTTCTATCATCTTGCCTGCGCTGTCATACTCCGCATCATAGCGATACATATGCGTGAAGATGTCTCCAGGGCGCAGTTGCTTCATAAACAATTCTTCGATAGACAGCGGAGGATTGCTTTTACCAAAGTCGACCATTACAGGAATATTCGCAATCGTTCCGGCTTGTACGGCCTTTTGCGTTGGTCCCCAGTCAGGCCCTATAAAGTGCGCGAGCTTTATTCCAACGATGTATTGTTTGTTTTCAATCGCAATGTTCGCCGTTAACTTCGCGTCCATATCGGCGTTGTTTTGCTCATACGCCGTTACGCCTTTCATGCCTTCACCCACAATGTTCAGAAACGCGAGTACGCGTGTGGCAGACTTGTCGATCACATTCTGCTTGAACAACGGAAACGATTTCCATCCGGCTCCGCCTGCATCAACGATCGTAGTAACGCCAGCCCTGAACGTAAAACCATCTGGAGGAAGCGCATCGAAGCTGTTGCTGAGGTAATTATTTTCTGTACCATGAAATACATGACCATGTATGTCTATCAACCCGGGTGTTACGTACAACCCCGTTACATTAATCACTTTCTGCGCATTTTCAGCAGGAATGTCCGCTGCCACTCTCGAAATTTTGCCAGCAGTTATGGCGACATCCATCTTACCGTCGATCTTATTTTTTGGATCGATGACATGGCCGCCTTTGAGTAAAATATCTACCCGCTGCGCGGTTCCTTCAAAAGACTGTAATTGCAATAGAGCAATGAGAAATAAAAATTGAAGCTTCATACCTTGTTTCGGTTATATATTATTGTTATTGCCCGGGTTCGTTATCCGACAATTTGTTGCGGTGGGTTTCAGGAACAAATAATACGTTGCAAATTATTCCAATTATTACCAATGCAAGTGGATATATAAGTCCTGTATAGGGCGTGAGCGCTACGCTCATCACCACAGATGACCGGATGAGTTCAGTGATCACGGGTGTAGATCCTCCTATTGCACCATTGCCAACATTATAGGTAAACGCCATACTGGTGTAACGGATTTTCGTGGGAAATAATTCCATCAAAAACGCGCCCATTGGACCATATACCATAGCACTTGCAATGGTGAGGAGCATGGTCATGCCGATAAACACGAGCGTAGTTTGTGTGTCGATACTTTGTACTGTATTCAATCGTAGCGGATTGCCGAGTTCCAGGAACGTATAAAACGTGAGTGGTATAATGATCAGCCCGGCGATCATGCCCGTAAGGATAATTTTCCTGCGGCCTATCCTATCGCTCAGCGCACCGAAATAAAGGAAGAATGGCGATGCCAGCATCATCCCTGTTGCGAGAACGAGAATAGCCGTTGTGTCGGGTAAATGCACGGTGCGCTGCAGGAAAAACAAGGTGACAAACTGGTTTGTTTGCATGATAGCACTTTGAGCAGCATTACCTCCAAATATTGCCGCGAGTATCAGGCGAATGTTCCTTTTCGACTGGAACGTTTCTTTAATAGGTGCGGCGCTTGTTTTCATTTCTCTTTTGAGTGCGGCGAACACGGGGCTCTCGTGTAGTCTTCTTCTGATAAAGTAGCTAATGATCACGAGCACTGCACTGAAAAGGAAAGGTAAGCGCCATCCGTACGACTGGAAGCTTTCGTCATCCATGTTAGACCTGATTGTAAAGATGACCAGCAGGCATAAAATAAGTGCGACAGAAGGTGTGGATTGTATGAAGCCGGTATAGAATCCTCTTTTATTTCCTGGTGCATGTTCAGCCACGTAGATCACTGCCCCCGAATACTCTCCGCTAATGGCTAACCCCTGAGCAAGCCGGAGAAACAGGAATAACAGAGGCGCTGCCCAACCAATGGTATTGAAAGATGGGATGCAGCCAATGAGAAATGTGGCGCCACCCATGAGGAGCAGTGACACTAAAAAGGAAAACTTGCGCCCGGTTTTATCGCCGATACTACCGAACATTAGTGAACCGAATGGTCTTATGAGGTAGGTGGTGGCTACGATGGCGAGCGTTTCGATAAATTTGTTTTCACCGGCAGGGAAGAACTGTATAGACAGTGTGCTGGCCAGCGTTACGGCAAGCAACAGATCGTACCATTCTATCAGCGTGCCAAGGGTGGAGGCGATAATAACGAGCCGCATGTTGTTTTTGCCGGCGGCACTATTATCACCTGGAGGCTGTAATTGTTCAGAAGCCGTTAGTGCCATAGCAGTTGATGATAATCCATTGAAGCAACATGAATGTAATTATACGGCATTATTGGGAAAAGTGTGGGCAGGATGCATCTGATATTGTCGTTCACGAAGCACGGGAAAGCGATCGGACCCGCTGTCCTTTAGATTTGTAGGATGCACTTTTTGCGGAGTATTAAACTGCATCATGCGTGCTGGAGGAGCAGATGCTGAAGCTTTCTCTTCAAGGATAATTTCGTGTTCGTCTAAATACTACGTGCACGCGGTGTTTTTCCCATTGTAGTTGTTTACGCGCGTTCATACTTTTGAACTCACGTTCCAGGCAGAGCGTAGGTGTAAGTCCTGCAATAACATTTCAAGTGTTAGTTTGAGCCACTGCCTGGAATTTTATCTTTTAACTACCTTTAGCCCATGAACACAGAACTATTCATAAAAATGGTGCTCGACGCATGGAATACCAAAATAGCCAGCACAAATAAAATGCTTGCCCAACTTAGCGATGAACAATTAGAGAAGCAAGTTGCACCGGGAAAGAATACAGGCGCGTACCTTCTAGGGCATCTGGTTGCGATTAACAATAAGATGTTACCGCTGCTGGGATTAGGCACCGAATTACATCCTGAACTCTATAAAACTTTCGTTGAAACAGCTGAAAAAGATATCGTGTCAAGACCGGGCTTGAGCCAACTTCGTCAACAGTGGAATGAGATCAATCAATCAATAAATGGAATCTTTTCTAAAGTCTCCCCAGAAGACTGGTTCAAAAAGCATAACTCCGTTTCCGAAGAAGACTTCGCCCGCGAACCGCACCGCAACAGGCTAAACGTTATCATCAACAGAACAAACCATCTTGATTATCATCTAGGACAGTTGGTATTGCTCAAATAAAAGCATCGATTACCCATAAGAATCAAGTAGAGCATTTTCACAACAGCAACCGCAAATTCTACTAAACAAACCCTCCCATTTAGTACAAATCGATTGATGCCGCTCGGGGTTCTATGATACCTTTATTTCATGAAACCTCTACACCTCCTTACACTTCTCATCTTCGCAGGGTCAGCCTGCAGGAAAGACTCCGGCAGCGCCCCACGCAACAAGCCAAACAACAACAAAATATCCGCAACCGTTACCGTACTCGACAGGGCCCCACGAAACTTTATAGCCTCCGGCGGAGATTCAACTTTTTTCACCCACACAATAGATACCGTTCGCAACGATACCATATACTACATCAGCGGAGCAGACGCCATCGGAGGCATCTCGTTGTACCTGTTTGGTGTACTGCAACCAGGTACATACCAATTTATTGAAGGGACGCCGGGCACTAACTACAATTTTCTAAACTATATAGAATCAGAATCGATATACCCTACGCTACTCGTTTCAACAGTAGGAACGGATTCGTTAGGCAACCAGTTGTCGTCGGGCACTTTCAATATTACCAGGATGACAGAAACAGAAGTGGAAGGAACACTTAATGCTGAATTTAGAGATACAGAAAGGCTACTGGTAAAGATTGAGTCGATGTACTTCAAAGGAACTTTCGAATACTACTGATGCGACTACGGCAGTTATCAAGCATAGTCCAAACTATTCAACCCGCTAATAATCACCTCACACGCCTTTTTGATTTCTTTCGAAGATATATTCAGCGGCGGAGCAATGCGCATACAATACGGGGCAAATAAAAACCAGTCGGAAACCACACCGTTTTCGATACAATAACCGATGAGATGTTTAACGATGGTTTCGTTCTCAAACTCCACAGCAATCAACAAACCCGCACTGCGTACCTCCTTTATCAAATGATGCTGTAACGATAACCTAAACAACCGCTCCTTTTTGGCGACTTTCTCAATCATTTTCTTACTCACCAACACCTTGAAAGCGGCCAACCCCGCAGCGCAGCAAACAGGATGTCCGCCAAACGTAGTAATGTGACCCAACACGGGATCGTGAGAAAGATGAGCCATAAAATCCGGGCTCGCGATAAACGCGCCCAGCGGCATCCCGCCACCAAGCGCTTTTCCCAATAACAGTATATCGGGTACAATATCGTATTGCTCAAATCCCCATAGCGTTCCACATCTTCCAAACCCTGCCTGTATTTCATCCAGTATCAACAACGTACCGGTTTCAGTGCATTTTCTTCTTACCGCCTGTATCCACGCGGCAGACGCCGCATATACTCCCTTCTCCGCCTGGACAGTTTCCATGATCACACACGCTGTCTGCTCATCAATATTCTGCAATACCTCGTAATCGTTGTACTCAAAATGATGCACGCCAGGCAACAGTGGACGAAACGCATTCCTCCAATACTCATCACCTAAAATACTTAACGCACCCTGCGTAGAACCATGATAGCTTTTATTGAAAGCGATAATATTAGTTCTGTTAGTAGCGCGCTTAGCAAGTTTCATGGCGCCTTCAACTGCTTCGGCGCCGGAGTTGGTAAAGTACACGCAGCTAAGCTCCTCAGGTAAATGTTCAGCAAGCATGTGTGCGTATTGCACCTGTGGTGTTTCAACAATTTCGCCGTATACCAATACGTGCAGATATTTGTCTGCCTGGTCCTTAATGGCTTTCACTACAGCCGGATGACGGTGCCCGATATTACATACACTGATACCCGAAATGAGATCAATGAACTCTTTACCATCATCGTTCCAAAGCAGGCTGCCTTTCGCCTTTTTGATATGAATCGCTAAAGGGCTCTCTGAGGTTTGTGCAATATGCCTGAAAAATAGTCTCCGGGTATCCATAAATTGTGAAGGAAATTTCAACGCCACAAGTTAAACAACTATTTTATGCCAGTAATTCTTCCTGTTGAAGGGGTTAGTCCTACGTTCGGTGAAAACAATTTTATAGCTCCGAATGCTACGGTTGTGGGAGATGTGGTGACGGGCGAAAATTGTAGTATCTGGTTTAACGCGGTGGTACGCGGGGACGTCAATAGCATTCGGATTGGTAATAAAGTGAATATCCAGGATGGCGCGGTGATTCACTGCACGTATCAGCGATACTAAAACGGTTATAGGAAATAATGTTTCAATAGGTCATAATGCGATTGTGCATGGGTGTACCATTAATGACGATGTGTTGATAGGAATGGGTGCGATTATCATGGATAATGCCGAAATCGGGAGTAATAGCATCATTGCTGCGGGAGCTGTTGTGCTGGAAAATACGAAAGTGGAAGAGGGAAGTATTTATGCTGGTGTACCGGCCAAAAAGGTCAAGAATATTTCCGCTGCGTTGATCAATGGGGAGATTAACCGGATAGCGGATAATTATATTAAGTATGCTAGTTGGTTTAAGTAGGTAAAAACCCTGAAATACGCATTGAAACTGGCTTTCAGCCTTCTAGAGATATTGACAATCCCATATAATATTATTAGTTTTAAAAGCGTTGTAAGTAAGAATTAACCCTTATGTCTACTTCTTCAAAATTAATGGTCGCGGTAACCTGCCTGGTGATGGTAGCGGGAGGAAGTTCCTGCAGAGTATGGAACAAGGCATTTGGCCCAAAATACGGTTGCCCGGCTAACGGAAGATCCTTCGGTGCAGAACGGATACTGAGCGGTGAAAAAGCACCAAAAGCAAAAAAGTTCAAAGCTTAATACCCTAAAATATACTCACCATTCATAACCCTAAATCCGTACTGCATGAGCTTAACGTTACGCACCGACTTCGGCTGTACCGAAGCTATCATCGACGACGAATGCGGCCTCAAAAGATTCTACGAAGTAGCCAACATTCTGAGCGACGATCTTGAAATTAAATTTACCAATAAAGAAGACGACTTCGACACCCTTACCTGGGACTTTGTTTTCAAGAATCATATTCTAACGCTGCACTACAATATTTACACAGGTATTTCTATCTATCCGAGGAAGTTTCGTGAAGCGCCAAGAAAGGATAATGATGCAGTAGTAGAAGTAGCGAAATTTTTAGAAAAGAAAATGTTTATAGCGAGAGGAAAGAAGTATTTATCGTAAAAAAACAAAAACAAACGGCCGCCGGCAGGCATGCCCCGCAGGGCCGCTAATATTTCTCGCTTAAACTATCGAAAATATTCAAATAGCTTATATACCTTCCTAAATGTATCCGGCCGTCATCGACGGCCGTTTTTATTGCGCAGCCCGGCTCATTGATGTGCATACAATCATTAAACTGGCATTCCGGTAGCAACACACGCATCTCAGGAAAGTAATGCGATAATTCCTGCTCACTCATATCTACTATTCCAAATTCACGCATTCCCGGCGTATCGATAACCTGTCCGCCAAATGGCAGATCAAACATCTCAGCGAATGTAGTAGTGTGCATACCCTTTCCACTCCAATTACTCACATCTTTTGTCTTAAGAGTAAAAGATGGAAATATCTTGTTAACAAACGAAGACTTCCCGACACCGGAGTGCCCACTCATCAATGTCACTTTATTCTGCAGTTCATTCTTTACATCTTCAAGACCCTCATTCTTTTCTACGCTTATCGCAAATACTTTGTAACCAATGTTTGTGTACACCTCTGTCAGCTCTTCTAACTTTTCAAGATCTTTCTTCCGGTAAACATCCACTTTATTAAAGATCACAATTGCAGGTACGTGATACGCCTCAGATGTAATCAAAAACCTATCGATAAACCCCTGCGATGTACGCGGATCTTTGAGGGTAGCAAACATGATCGACTGATCAATATTCGCTGCAACAATATGATGATGCTTTCTGTTGGCAGGAGATACGCGCGTGATATAATTCTTACGTGGACGAATCTCGGTAATCATCGTGCTTTCTCCATCCTCTTCGTTGGCCAACTCCACTTCGTCGCCAACAGCAATAGGATTCGTAGAAGTAATCCCATCAATCTTAAATATCCCTTTGATGCGCGAATTGATGAAATCACCCTTCTCCGTTTTGGTGACATACCACGAACCCGTCGATTTATATACTGTAGCCTTCATCACGGATACTTTTTAAATAATGTGTAACGCAGAATGAATTCAAGTATCAACAGCAGTGCGGCAGCAATCGCAAAAGGCAGAAATTTCTCGTTGAAACGCTTCAACGCAGTAATCTTAATGGTCGATTTCTCCAGCTTATCAATCTCTTCATAGATCGCAGCTAAACTCGCATTATCACGCGCTCTGAAATATAATCCACCGGTTTCAGCAGCAATATCTCTCATCAACGCTTCATTCAGATTTACTTTCTGTTTACGCACCGTCACCTGTCCATCTTCTGATTGTATCGGCGCAGATGTAAATCCCTCTGTGGCCATACCGATTGTGTACACTTTAATACCGACAGACTTCGCAATCTCTTTAGCAGTGTTGGGATCAAGCAATCCACCCTGGTCTTCGCCATCGGTGAGTAATATCACGATCCTTGTTTTTGTTTTACTTTCTTTTAATCGCTCAACACTTGTAGCTAATCCATCGCCTATTGCGGTACCATCAGCAAGATATCCGGTTTGCGCATTTAGTATCTGCGTTTTTAATGTGGTTTTATCCATCGTTATAGGCGATGATGTAAAACTCTCACCAGCGAATATAACGAGGCCAATACGATCAGTAGGGCGACGGTCAACAAAGTCAGCCGCCACCTGTTTCATTGCCTCAAGCCGGTTAGGCGTAAAGTCCTGCGCGAGCATACTGCCGCTTACGTCCATGCATAAAATGATGTCGATGCCTTCGCCACTCACCAGCTCCTGGTCGTTGCGGGTTTGCGGACGGGCGAGCGCAACGATCAAACAGATAACAGAAATACAGCGGAGAATGAAAGGCACATGACGCAAAGCCGTTTTGAATGATTGCGTTTCTCCGAATGACCTAACAGATGTCACCAATAACGAACTCGACAGTCTGCTGTTGTTGCGGATGTACCACCAGGCCATTAACGGTACCAACAGCAAAAGAATAAATACTTCCGGGTAAGCAAAGGTGATATTTTGGAACCAGCTATACAGCACTGGTAACATTTTTATCGAGTAATTCGATAGATGAAGTAACGATGTTCAGATTGTCGCGGTTGTCATCAGCAGTGGGAACATACTTCGCGAATTTCACCACATCACTCATTCTAAGAGATTGTGCGAGGCTTAAAAACGGTTCTCTTGGGATGCCAAGTCGCGATATTTCAAGTATCAATTCCTCGTTTGTGCGCTCGAATGTTGACACAGAGAATTTCTGCGACACATACTTCCTCAGAATATCATTCATGTCAGAATAATAAGATTTTACCTCGCCGTTGTTCACGATTCGTAATGATAGTTTGTGGAGCGCCTGGATCGCTTCTTCAAACGGCGTGAGTATCGGTGTATTGATGACTGCTGCCTCAGGATCTTTTCTTGGCTTTTTGCGATACAATAACAGCGCAAGTGCCAGCGACACGATCGCACCTGATAACACATACCACTGAATATTTTCTACGTTAGGGTTTTTAACATCGATGATCGTTTTAATGTCGCGGTAGTCCGCGGCAGGATCAAATTGCGTGAAGGAGACGTTGATAGCAACGCTGTCCGTGAAATACGAACGTCCATCCACCACTATTTCGAACGGAGGGATATATTGCCGGCCCGAATCGAAACTTGTAATGTTAAATCCCTGCGCAAGCTTCTTGTTGTCGATATTCTGAACAGTATCGATGGCAGCGCGTGATGATATTTCAAAATGCGGAATGGTATCGGAAACGAACCAGGTAACGTTAGATCCGATCGGGACGTAAGCCTCCACTAACAGCGATAGAGGCTCGCCAATAAGTATCGCATCCTTATTAATATTAGATCGTACACTTACCTGCGCTTGTGCCGCGCCAATCAAAAGGGTGCAGAAAGTGAGTAAGAAAATATGTTTTTGCAGAATGGACATCTAGATCTCAAATAGAGAATACTTCGTTTATTGATTATCTATTATTGATTATTGATTATTGATTATTGATTATTGATTATTTATTATTTACTATTCGTTAAAAGAAATCAATTAATCTTATTCAACGTTATTGAGAGAACATTTTCTTGTTTTATTGTTCATTATTTGATTCGATAGAAATCAGTTCCTGCTGATAAAAAATTTCTGAAGCACTTTTACATAATCTTCGTCGGTGGATATATGCAAAAGGTCTGCAGCCCGCTTTCGTAAAAATATTTTTACAGGCTTCGGTCCAGTTAAAAAAGTTCTGCTGGTACTCCTGCCTTACAATAATATTATCTGTATCTATCCATTTTTTCTCGCCTGTTTCCGAATCTTCTGTTTCCACCAGCCCTATTTCAGGCAACTGCATATCCATTTTATCATACACCTTAATACCTATCACATCATGCTTTTTACCCGCCACTTTCAACGCATCCTCGAAGTTGTCGTTGATAAAGTCACTAAGCACAAATGTTATACACCGTTGTCTTGTAGTATTATTGAATCGCCGGAACGCCTCAGCCAGATCGGTCCCTTTATTTTTGGGATTGAATGTGAGCAGTTCCCTCACAATATATAATACATGATCGCGACCTTTTTTGGGAGGAATATACTTTTCGATCTTATCAGAAAAAAGAATCAGTCCAACTTTATCATTATTGCTGATAGCAGAAAAGGCAAGCACAGCTCCTATTTCATTCACCAGGTCTTTCTTTCGAGCGTGCACCGTACCGAATAACGAGCTACCGCTTATATCTATCAATAACATCACCGACAGTTCGCGCTCTTCTTCAAATACTTTACTGAAAGGATGACCGAACCGCGCAGACACGTTCCAGTCTATGAACCGTATATCGTCGCCGTGCTGGTATTCGCGCACTTCTTTAAACAACATACCCCTGCCCTTGAAGGCGCTGTGGTATTCGCCTGTAAAGATGTGCCTCGTGAGCTTTTTGCTTTTGATTTCCAGCTCACGAACCTTTTTTAATATTTCTTCAGTTGTCAGCATTATGGAACCGGTATCACCTTCAATATATCATCCACTACATCTTCCGTCTTTATATTTTCTGCTTCAGCCTCGTAGGTCAAACCAATGCGATGCCGTAACACATCTTTACAAATACTTCTCACGTCTTCCGGTATCACGTACCCGCGCTTGTTCAGAAATGCATGCGCCTTCGAAGCCAGCGCCAGGTTGATGCTTGCACGCGGCGACCCACCATATGCAATCAACAGTTTCAACTTATCGAGTTTGTATTTATCGGGTGTACGGGTAGCAAACACAATGTCGAGAATGTAGTTTTCGATCTTTTCATCCATGTACACTTCGCGTACAATTTCTTTGGCCTGTATCACTTCCTGCACCGATACTACCTGCCTTATCGCGGGCGGAACCGATCCTTGCACATTTTGTCTTAAGATTTGTTGCTCTTCTGATTTGGATGGATAGCCTACCACTACTTTCATCAAAAACCGGTCTTGCTGTGCTTCCGGTAACGGATAGGTGCCTTCCTGCTCCAATGGGTTCTGCGTAGCCAACACCAGGAACGGTTGATCTAAAGGAAAGGTTTGTTCGCCAATCGTTACCTGTCGCTCCTGCATGGCTTCAAGCAATGCACTTTGTACTTTTGCGGGAGAGCGGTTGATTTCATCGGCCAGTACAAAGTTTGCGAAGATGGGGCCCTTGCGAACAATGAACTCATTCTTCTGCTGATTGTAGATCATTGTACCGATTACATCCGCGGGAAGTAAATCCGGCGTAAATTGTATGCGACTGAACTTTGCATGAACCGCCTGTGCCAGCGATTTGATGGTAAGTGTTTTTGCAAGACCAGGAACACCTTCAAGAAGTATGTGTCCATTTGTTAGCAAACCAATTAAAAGACGATCAAGCATATAATGCTGACCAACGATCACTTTGCCAACTTCATCCCTCAATTTGTCTATAAACACACTCTGGTACTGTATCTTTTCATTCAGTTCAGTAATGTCATTGGCGGTAAAACCCATATATATGTATTATTTACGCAAAATACGAACAAACCAGTGCAAGATGCCGGCCAGTTTATTTTAGATTTTCATTACCATTTCGGGCACAATAAATGCATTGTAAACGAGTTATCGAAAAAAAACAAAATCAACAATTATGAAGAAAGTTCTCATCGCGGCACTGATGTTATCAGGGTTAGCTATTGTATCATGTGATAAAGACAAAGACGACGACGCTCCTCTTACTGCCGTTGATCTCATCACCGATGGTACATGGACCATTGATACCATTGGGTTTGACTCGGATAAGAATAACACGATCGACTCGCCTGTACCCGGCGGCCTCAAAGCCTGCGAACTGGACAACACACTTAGTTTTAGTAAGGCAGACAGCGCATCGGGCGTATTTGACGAAGGCGCATTGAAGTGCGACTCCGACGATCCTCAATCAATGAATTTTGGATGGGAGCTCAAGAATAATGATTCGACTATTAATTTTTCTGGTAATCTTCCAGGTGAGTTACAAGGCGATGTAAACATCATTACGCTTACCAACACCCAGCTTATTTTGTCGAAGAGAGTAGTTTTAACATTTCCTGTGCAATTCGACCAGAACCTGATTATTTCCCTGAAAAAGTAATTTCTATAATGCCGGTTGTGGTAATACTAACCCAGATATTTTCCTACAATCGGCATTCTTCTTCCTATCCCAAACGCTTTACTGCTCACCCTTATAATTGGGCAAAACTGGTTCCTCTTATATTCATTCGTATTCACCAGCCTTAGCGTTCTTGCCACCACCGCTTCATCAAATCCCATCGCTATTAATTCGCGGGGACCCTGGCGCTTTTCGATGTATTGATACAGTATTTTATCGAGTATGTTATAGTCAGGAAGGCTGTCGCTGTCTTTTTGGTTAGGACGTAACTCGGCCGATGGAGCCTTTGAAAGAATGTTAGCCGGCACAATTTCCTTCTCCCTGTTTATATATTTCGCGAGCGCATATACCTGCATCTTATACAGGTCGCCAAGCACGCCCAGCCCACCAGCCATGTCGCCATATAACGTTCCATATCCTGTGGCCAGTTCGCTTTTGTTTGAGGTATTCAGCAGGATATAGCCATATTTATTGGCGATCGCCATCAGCAGGTTTCCACGCGTACGACTCTGAATGTTTTCTTCGGCTATACCAAACGGTGTGTCTTTGAAAACCGGCTCAAGGCTTTTAAGGAAAGATTCGTAGATGTCTTTGATGGCGATGATGTCATATGGGTTGCGCAGATTGTTGCTGAGCTGCTCGGCATCGCCCACTGAATGACCGGTTGAAAATTGTGAAGGCATCAATATGGCCCGCACATTGTCTCTACCCAATGCTTCGCAGGCTAAAGCAATGGTTACGGCACTATCCACTCCTCCAGACGAACCGATGATCGCCTTGCTGAAACCCATCTTTCCAAAATAATCGCTGATGCCCAGCACAAGAGCCTGGTAGATTTGCTTGATATTGTTTTCATCAGTGAGGTAGCTGATAATTTTATCCGGGTCACTCACTTTCGCTACGCGCATTTCTTTGTCGAGATGCTGCAGGTCTTTCAACGTAACCTTCGAGCCTTGCGAGGGCGCCTCAGCCTTAACGTTAGTATCTACCAGTGCGAAGTCTTCTTTAAAATACTTCATCTCTTTCGTGATGTTTCCCTTCGCGTCAAACACGAGACTACCGCCATCAAATACTACTTCGGTTTGCGAGCCAACGGTATTACAATACACTAACGGAATATTGTATCGGTTTACATTGGCGCGGAGCACTTCTTTCCTGTCATCGTCGTGGTCGTAATCGAATGGTGAGGCCGAGATGTTCACCATCAGGTCGGGTTTCTGTTTGATCAGCTGCTCCATCGGCGCGGACCGGTACAGCGGATTGTCGCTCAGGTTCCATAAGTCTTCGCATACTGTCAGTGCGATCTTCTGGCCCTGGAACTCTACAACGTTCCATGAATACGCGGGCTCAAAGTAGCGGTACTCATCAAATACGTCGTATGTGGGCAGAAGCGTTTTATGGGCAACGCTTACTATTTCCTTTTTATATAGAAAGATGGCTGCATTGAACAGGTCCTTCCCTTCTTTCTTTGGATTGCGTACAGGCGCGCCGATCACTACGCCGATCTTTTCCGTTTTCTCACGGATGGCGTCAACTGCTTCCTCGCACTTTACAATAAAGTCGTTGAATTCAAGGAAATCGCGGGGAGGGTATCCGCAAACACACAATTCTGAAAATACAACAAGGTCCGCCCCTGCTGTTAATGCCTTATCAATTCCTTCCAGTATCTTCTTTGTGTTCTCTTCAAAATTACCAATATGATAATTTTGCTGCGCCAGTGCTATTTTCATTGATTAAATTTACGAAATATGAAAAACTTGTTGCTGTCGGCGTTAGTTTCAGTATTTCTGTTTTCATGTTCAAGCGACAAAGGTCCTGATGTTTCGGGTATTGACGTAAAGCTCGAAACCATTCGCTTCGAAAAGGATTTCTTCTCTATTGATACTAATAATATCGAGCCATCTATTCAATCCGTTTACGAAAAACATCCCACGTTCTTCCGCGATTTCTCTCAACATATACTCGGCCTCCCTCCCATTACAGATTCAAGCGACCAGGCTATACGCGCTATCAAACAGTTTCTGCACGATTACCGCCCTGTTTATGATTCTGTAAGCAAAGTGTTTCCCGATATCACTAAACAAGAGGCACAAATAGTCGACGGCCTCAAACACGTAAAGCATTACTTCCCCAAATACGCTCTTCCGCAGAAACTTATCACATTTATCGGGCCAATGGATGCCTACTTCGAAGCGTCTACCGGCGGATACGGTGATGCCATTACTACAGATGGCCTGGCGGTCGGGTTGCAATTACATCTTGGAAAAAATTTCTCGATGTACACCAGCCAGATGGGCCTTGCTCTGTACCCGGCTTACATTTCAAGAAAGTTTGCGCCTGAATACATTCCTGTTAATTCGATCAAGAATGTCATCGACGACATGTTTCCGGATCAAAGCAATGATAAAACGCTCATCGAACAGATGGTGGAAAAAGGCAAACGCATTTATTTGGTTGATAAGTTGATGCCCAACATTGCAGATACACTGAAGATCGGCTACACAGCCGGTCAATTCGAAGGTTGCCGGCAGAACGAAGCCTTTATCTGGAATTATTTTGTGAAGAATGGTTTGATCTACAACAACGACCCTTCACTTATCAAGAACTACATTGGTGATTCTCCGAACACGCCGGAGTTTGGCGAAGGGGCACCCGGGTTTATCGGCCTGTTCACCGGCTGGCAGATTGTAAAGAAGTTTATGGAAACTAATGAATCGTTGCCGCTCGAAAAGCTGATGGCTATGGATCCACGGCAACTCTTCGAACAGAGTAAATACCGGCCACGCTGACTGGCGTTAATCAGCCAATCTTTGAACGCATTAATCTTCTTGCTTCCTGTTTGTCTTCTAAGTCTTTAAATGCATCTGTCGGTACGAGGAAAAATGATCTTGGATCGAAATAGAGGTGAAAGAAATACGGCGTTTCAACAAACTTACTGAACGCCGACCATGGCCAAGACTTCTCACCCTTCTCTGTGTGCAGCGTCACCTGGTCGTCATCCAGGTTCATGCTGAAACTATCCCTGAATGTGCGCGAACGCCTGTAGATGCTGGCCGGAAGTATGCGCCAGATAACGAGCATCAAAACAAACCAGAGTACGGAGAACATCAGGAACGAAACGGGTTGTATTATTTTAAAGTACAGCAGGATGGCGGAACCGATCGCAAACACATTTACCAAAATCAGCAATACCCGTATTTCGGGCCGCGAGAGAAAGTGATACCGCAGTGCCTGTAGCACCTGCTTTTTATCGTATGAGAAGCTGATCGTCATGACGCAATTTACAAACACAAAAAAGATCCACCCATTTTACTGGGTGGATCATTATAAAAACACCGTCCTGGGTATTTAAAAGTTGATTAGCTGCAACCCATACTGTTGCCGCAGTTCAGGCATTTGTAGCATGTACCGCTCCTGATGGTAATGTGCCCGCAGGTATTACATGCCGGAGCATCGCTTTGCATGCTTTTGGCGGCTACGTTCACTGCATCCATGTGTGGCGCCTTGTCCATCTTCGTTTTGGGCTTCTGATCTGGCGAAGGTTTGCTGCTGCCTGATGGTGCCGCTGTACCAGTTGTTGGCACTATCCTTACGTCGCTAAGCGCGGGAGATTCTTTCTCATATTCGAGCGATGTTGGAATTTCATCCCATGGGTCCGTACCTGTGTTACCAAGTTCTGGCTTGTCGAGCACATGAACGAGATCTGTTCTGTCGAGATATTCATATGCAAGGGCCCTGAAGATGAAGTCAACGATAGACGTTGCGCTCTTGATATTCGGGTGATCCACCATTCCGGCTGGCTCGAAGCGTGTGAACACGAATTTTTCTACAAACTCTTCGAGTGGCACACCATATTGAAGACCGATTGAGATAGAGATCGCAAAACAGTTAAGCATGCTTCTCATCGTTGCACCTTCTTTGGCCATGTCGATGAAAATTTCACCTACAGTACCATCGGCGTATTCGCCGGTGCGAAGGAACAATGCCTGGCCGTTGATCTTAGCCTTTTGTGTAAAGCCGCGACGTTTTGCCGGGAGCGTTCTGCGTTCAACAATTGTTGCGAGTTCTCTTTTCAGCTTGGTGTCGGGTGATGCCTGAACACGTTTCTGAACTTCTTCCAGCAGATCCTTCACGGTGAGCTTGCTCAGGTCAACGATGTTCGATTCTGCTATCGGATTATCCAGTGCTGCTTCTGCGGTTGCAGTTGCTGTTTCTGGTTCGTCGCTCTTCTTCTTTTTGTCGCTTTTGTTGCTGAGCGGCTGAGAAAGTTTAGAGCCATCACGGTATAAAGCGCAGGCCTTTAATCCGAGCTGCCAGCTGAGCATGTATGCATCAGCGATCTCTTCTATGTTTGATTCGTTTGGAAGATTGATTGTTTTGGAGATGGCACCGCTGATGAAAGGCTGAGCAGCAGCCATCATCCTGATGTGCCCGTGTGCATGAATGTAACGCTGTCCTTTTTTACCGCATTTGTTTGCACAATCAAAAACAGAGAGATGTTCATTCTTCAGGTACGGCGCACCTTCTACAGTCATCGTTCCGCAAATGAAGTCATTTGCTTTTTCGATGTCTTCATCACTGAAGCCGAGGGCTTCGAGAAGGCTCCATTCGAAATTGAAATATTGTTCAGGGGAGAATCCGAGGCGCTGAAGGCATTCTTCACCGAGCGTATACACGTTGAATACAAAACCTATTTCGAAAGCTGAAGAAACAGCAGCATCGAGCTTCTTGATTTCTTCTGCGATGAAACCTTTTTCGCTAAGCGATTGGTGATTGATGTGCGGCGCTCCGGCGAAAGTGCCCGCTCCTACTGCATATTTAATGATCGAATCGATTTCTCTTTCAGAGTATCTCAGATTTCTAAGCGCTGCCGGAACTGACTGGTTGATGATTTTGAAATATCCGCCGCCGCTGAGCTTCTTAAACTTAACGAGAGCGAAATCTGGTTCAACACCAGTTGTATCGCAATCCATTACCAGGCCGATCGTTCCTGTTGGAGCGATTACGGTGGTCTGGGCGTTCCTGTAACCGAACTTTTCACCAAGCTGCACTGCATCGTCCCATGCCTTGGTAGCTGCGGTTAACAGGTAGTCAGGGCAATATTGCGCCTTGAGACCAACTGGCTTGATGCCGAGGTTTTCATATTCGTCTGCATCGTATGCTGCCAGGCGGTGATTACGCATTACGCGGAGCATTTCGTCCCTGTTTTCGCTGAAGCGTGGGAATGGCCCGTGTACAGATGCGAGTTCTGCAGATGTTTTGTAAGCGATACCGGTCATGATGGCTGTGATAGCACCGGCGAGGCCGCGTGCTTCTTCAGAATCGTAAGCGATACCCATTACCATAAGCATTGAGCCGAGGTTCGCATAACCGAGGCCGAGAGTACGGTAGTCGTAGCTAAGCTGGGCAACTTCTTTCGAAGGGAACTGGGCCATCAGCACAGAGATCTCGAGAACGGTTGTCCAGAGACGGCATGTGTAAGAGAAGCCTTCCACATCAAACTGGTTGTTTGATTCGTCGAAGAAGCGGCGGAGATTAACTGAGGCAAGATTACACGCCGTGTTGTCGAGGAACATGTACTCGCTGCAGGGGTTGGAGGCCCGGATGCGTCCACCGTTCGGGCACGTGTGCCATTCATTGATGGTGGTGTCGTATTGGGTACCCGGGTCTGCGCAACGCCAAGCTGCATAAGCGATTTGATTCCACACTTCTTTGGCCGGGATTCTTTTCATCACCCTGCCATCACTTCTTGCCTTCAGTTCCCAGTCTTCATTGTTTTGTAATTTTTCGAAGAACTCGTTGGGAATTCTTACGGAGTTATTTGAGTTTTGACCTGATACTGTTTTGTAAGCTTCGCCTTCATAGTCGCTTGGATAACCTGCTGCGATCAATGCACCCACTTTCTTCTCTTCTTCCTGTTTCCAGTTGATAAAGTTCATGATTTCGGGGTGATCGAGGTCGAGGCACACCATCTTGGCTGCGCGTCTTGTGGTACCGCCGCTTTTGATAGCGCCGGCTGCACGGTCGCCGATTTTGAGGAAGCTCATGAGGCCGCTGGAGGTTCCACCACCGCTAAGTTTTTCGCCTTCGCCCCTGATGCTTGAGAAGTTTGTTCCCACACCAGATCCGTACTTGAAGATGCGAGCTTCGCGAACCCAGAGGTCCATGATACCGCCGTCGTTCACCAGGTCGTCCTCAACACTGAGGATGAAACATGCGTGAGGTTGAGGCCTTTCGTAAGCAGAAGTGGATTTCTTCAGCTGTCCATCGGCCTGGTCAACAAAATAGTGCCCCTGTGGCTTCCCTTTGATCCCATAACTTTCGTAAAGACCCGTGTTAAACCACTGGGGGCTGTTGGGTACGCATGCCTGGTTGAGAATGCAATAAACCAATTCTTCATAAAATACGATAGCATCTTGTGCCGATGTAAAGTAGCCGTTTCTTTCGCCCCATACCTTCCAGCAGTTCGCCAAACGGTGCGCTACCTGTTTAACGGAGGTTTCACGTCCTGTTGTGCCATCATTTTGCGGCACGCCGGCTTTACGGAAATATTTTTGTGCAAGGATGTCTGTAGCAATCTGGCTCCACTGTCTTGGCACCTCAACATTGGTCATTTCGAACACAACCTCACCACTGGGGTTGCGAATGACCGAAGTGCGGTAGTCGTAATCGAATTGGTCAAACACGTTAACCCCTTCTTTTGTGAATCGTCGCGAAAACCGCAATCCGTTTTGTGAATGTTGCATAGCCAGAAGTATTTTAAAGAGTAAAGTAAATTTGAGTTAAATGAGCTCCTCCGTTCCTAATCAGCAGCGGGTTGACGAAAATATCTTTGTCACAGGAATTATTGCAATCGCTTTTCGCACATCTTGTGGATAATTCAGAAGATGTGAACATTTCCATAGTAGGGGTGGATGTTATGAAAAAAATCCACATAGGAAAACTACCTAATTCTGAAAAAATTATTTGGTAAAATTCCCAATATTGAATATCTAAAAACTTTACGCATTTTTGCGTTTACCAACAGCGTCCCCTTCATGATGCAGACTGTTTACACATCCCTTGTCGCAAGAAAAACCAGCGACCAAAAATCGTTCGCCGTACTCATAGATCCAGACAAAGTTACGCCATCAGGAATTGACAGGCTTTGCGACCTGGCCATCAGCGCAAATGTGGACTACCTGTTTGTTGGTGGAAGCCTGGTGATCTCGAACAGGCTTGACGATGTGATCTTGCGCATCAGGAAAAACTGCAGTATTCCTGTGCTGCTTTTTCCCGGAAGTCCTTCACAAATTTCGAAGCATGGCGACGCTCTTTTGTACCTCTCTCTCATATCGGGACGTAACGCGGATCTGCTGATCGGTCAGCATGTAATATCGGCGCCATTTGTTCGTCAAAGCGGCCTTGAGATCATCTCCGCAGGATATATGGTGGTGGACGGTGGATCTCCTACAACCGTGTCGTACATCAGCAATGCGCTTCCTATTCCATCCGACAAAACCGAGATAGCGATGTGCACAGCGATGGCGGGTGAAATGCTCGGCTTAAAACTGATTTACATGGACGCGGGAAGCGGAGCGAAACGACCAGTACATGAGTCTCTTATCTCCGCAGTTGCCGCTAACATTTCCATTCCGCTGGTGGTAGGCGGAGGCATCATCACTCCTGAGAAAGCCTATCTCAACTGTAAGGCCGGCGCTGACGTAATTGTGGTAGGAAATGCCATCGAAAAAGACCCCGCCCTGATCACAGAAATGGCTGCCGCCGTTCACATGGTAGCGGTGAAAGATCCCCAATAATTAACTAAAAAAACAGTGCAGTAACCTGAAAATATATTTACTTTGCACTGACAAAAAATTTTACTAAAGAATAGTCCTTCGTGAAATGCAAAAAAAACCTGCCAATATAATCGCTTCAGTAGCCCTTGCGGCCGCTGCTCTGCGTAGGTTTTTCGCTGTGCAGCCATGTGCAGTTTTTTACATTACCCCGGTTCCCGTTAGGGTACGACGTTGATACTAATTTTTACCATCCCAGGCACCACTATTGCCGGAACGTTAACATGCGCTCATGTTAACCGGCGTTTCATCATCATTTCACATGTCTCAAAATGAACCAGGACCAGGAATTTCAAATTTTAATTGCAGACGAATCTCATGAGAGCTTCGCGGAGATCATCTGCGACGAGATGGCTGCTTCGGCTGCTGCCAGGGGAACGGGCATAGCCAAAAGAAGCCCCGACTACGTCAAGCAAAAGATGCGGGAGGGCAAGGCCGTGATCGCCTTCAGCAAGGAGGGTATATGGGCAGGGTTCTGCTACATCGAAACATGGACAGGCGACTATGTGGCCAACTCAGGATTAATTGTTGCGCCCCCATTCAGAAAAGGTGGCCTCGCCAAAAAAATCAAGAAGAAAATATTCGAACTCAGCAGGAAGAAATATCCTGAAGCAAAAATATTCGGACTCACTACGGGTCTCGCGGTAATGAAGATTAACTCGGAACTGGGATACGAGCCGGTTACCTACTCAGAGCTTACACAGGACGATACTTTCTGGAGCGGATGCAAAAGCTGTGTGAACTATGATATCCTCATGAGCAAGGAAAGAAAGAATTGCATGTGCACAGCCATGCTGTATGATCCTAAGGATCATTACGAGCCTGCCGAAACAGTACAGGATTTCACCCAACATTCCAAATTGTATGAACGCTTTATGCGTATCAAACAATGGAAGCTTTTAAGACCCTTCCTCAAAAAGAGTGGAGAGAAGTCAAAAACGAAATCACTGTTCTCAATTTTCTTTAATCTGTAATTACAGTTATACATGTCAGCTAAAAAAGTTGTTTTAGGGTTCAGCGGTGGCCTCGATACCTCCTACTGTGTAAAATATCTTCATGATGATCTGGGATATGAAGTGCACAGCATTACTGTTAACACGGGTGGCTTTTCTGCCACCGAACTTAAGCATATAGAAGAACACGCGTACAAACTTGGAGTAAAAACACACACAACCGTTAATGCGGTTAAAACATACTACAGTTCAATCATCAAGTATCTGATATTCGGAAATGTTCTCAAGAACAATACCTACCCGTTAAGTGTAAGCGCTGAGCGCCTCAGCCAGGCATTGCATATTGCGGATCATGTAAAAGAGCTGAACGCAGTGGCAGTGGCGCATGGCAGTACCGGCGCGGGCAACGACCAGGTGAGGTTCGATATGATCTTCAACATCATGATCCCCGGCATCGAAATTCTTACGCCCATCAGGGATTTGCGTCTCAGTCGCGAACAGGAGATCAGCTACCTCGAAAAGAAAGGTGTAGACATGAATTTCAGCAAAGCGATGTACTCCATCAATAAAGGTTTGTGGGGAACAAGCGTTGGCGGAAAAGAAACACTTTCATCGAGAGGGATGTTACCTGAAGAAGCATGGCCAACACAGCTTACTAAAAACGGTAATGAAGAAGTAAAACTTCATTTCAAAAAAGGTGAATTGAAGAAAGTAAATGACGAAGAATTTAGTCACCCAACCGAAGCAATACAATATCTGCAAAACATTGCCGGGCCTTATGCTATCGGCCGTGATGTGCACGTTGGTGATACCATCATCGGTATAAAGGGAAGAGTAGGTTTTGAAGCAGCAGCGCCGATGGTGATCATTAAAGCGCACCATGCACTGGAAAAACATGTGCTCACCAAATGGCAGCTTATCTGGAAAGATCAGCTTGCATCATTTCTATGGAAACTGGCTGCATGAGGGACAGATTCTTGATCCGGTGATGAGAGACATTGAAAGCTATCTGGAAAGTTCGCAACGCAATGTTACCGGAGATGTATATGTTCAATTGATGCCGTATCGGTTTATGGTTACAGGTATCGAATCGCCTTACGATCTGATGAGCACGAAGTTTGGAAAGTATGGAGAAATGAATAATGGCTGGTCGGGCGAAGATGTAAGAGGCTTCAGCAAAATATTTGGCAACCAGACAATGATCTATCACCAGGTTAAAGAAGAAGCAAATGGCAAATCTTAAAGTTGGTATAGTTGGTGGTGCCGGCTATACCGGTGGTGAATTGATCAGGCTTCTGATCAATCATCCGGATGCTACTATTTCATTCGTTCATAGTAAAAGCAACAGCGGCAATCCTGTATCGAAGGTGCACGCCGATCTTGAAGGTGATACTGATCTGAAATTTACCGGCGACGTGCAGGATGATATTGATGTGATGTTTCTATGCGTAGGGCATGGCGAGGCAAGAAAGTTTTTGGAAGCGAATAAAATCGCTGATCACATCAGGATCATTGATCTTATCACAGGACTTTAGATTGAAGAATAATTCTTCTCTAGACAGAAGAGAATTTGTTTACGGATTACCTGAACTGAATAAAGAAGAAATTACTTCAGCAAGAAATATTGCGAACCCGGGATGTTTTGCAACAGCCATTCAACTGGGTTTGCTACCGCTCGCGAAAGAAGGTTTGCTTGATGATATTTACACCACCGGCATAACAGGTTCTACTGGTGCCGGCCAGGGTTTGTCGTCGTCATCGCACTTTTCGTGGAGAGCAAATAATATACAGGCGTATAAAACGCTTAATCATCAGCACGTAAAAGAAATAATGCAGTCGCTCGGACAATTGCAACCCGGCATTTCGGATGAGGGTGACAAGTTGAACTTTGTTCCGTGGCGGGGCGACTTCACACGAGGAATCTTTATCAGCTCCCAGCTCCGCTGTGACCTGGGTGAAAGTGAAGCTGAGCAGTTTGTACGAATCTTTTTACAGCGATCATCCATTTGTGCATCTGAGCAAAGAGCCCATCTTTTTGAAACAGGTAGTGAATAACAACAAATGTTTGATTCAACTGGAAAAAGTGGGCAGCAAGCTGGTGGTTCACTCGGTAATTGACAACCTGCTGAAAGGCGCATCAGGACAGGCTGTTCAGAATATGAACCTGATGTTCGGCCTGGAAGAAACAGCAGGTTTGAAATTGAAGGCAAATGCATTTTAAACTCCAAAAACAACGGCGATGAAATTATTTGATGTTTATCCGATTAACGACATAACGATCACCAAAGCGAAGGGATCGTATGTGTGGGATGAAAGTGGGGAGCAATATCTTGATATGTATGGCGGTCATGCGGTGATCTCTATTGGTCATACGCATCCGCATTATGTACAGCGCATAACCGACCAGATCAAGCAGGTTGGTTTTTATTCCAACTCTATAAAAATTCCATTGCAGCAGGAGCTGGCGGAAAAACTGGGACGGGTAAGCGGCAAGCCCGACTATCAATTGTTCTTGGTTAATTCTGGTGCCGAAGCAAATGAAAATGCGTTGAAGCTTGCGTCGTTTTATAACGGCCGTAAGAAAGTGATTGCGTTTACCAAAGCATTTCATGGAAGAACTTCTCTTGCAGTTGCGGTAACGGATAATCCGGCAATAGTGGCGCCAGTCAATCAGACAGACAATATTATTTTTCTTCCGTTTAACGATGTTGAAGCGCTTGAAAAAACATTTAGTGAGATGCGGTGATGAAATTTCATCTGTGATTGTTGAAGGCATACAAGGTGTGGGAGGAATCAGAGTGGCGGATGATGAGTTTCTGGTGGCGATCAGGAAGCTATGCGATAAGCACAATGCAGTCTTTATTGCTGATGGTGTACAATGTGGATACGGACGTACAGGAAAATTCTTTTCGCACGATCATGCCGGTGTGGATGCGGATATATATAGCATGGCGAAAGGTATGGGTAACGGATTTCCGATTGGTGGAATTCTGATATCATCAAAGATCCACGCTAAGCATGGTATGCTGGGCACTACATTCGGTGGCAATCACCTCGCGTGTGCAGCAGCGCTTGCAGTGCTGGAAGTGATGGAAAGTGAAAAACTGATGCAGAATGCCGCAGACACGGGCGAGCATATCATGAATGAGCTAAAGGCTATTCCCGTACTTGAGAATGTGCGGGGAAAAGGATTGATGATTGGGTTCGATGTACCGGCAGAGCTGAAAGATCTGCGGAAAAATTTACTGTGGAACCATAAGATATTTACCGGCGAAGCAAAACCGAATGTGATTAGGTTGCTGCCCTCACTTGCGCTGCGGAAGAAAGATGCTGATGAGTTTCTTGATGCGGTGATGGAGGAGGTGACGACGAAGTCGTCATCCTGAGCGCAGCGAAGGACGACTAAAAGAAGTTGATATGAAGAATTTTATTTCTGTTCATGATGTTACCGACATCAATGCTTTGGTATCAAATGCGCTTTCGTACAAAGCTGATCCATTTAAATCTTCCTCTTTAGGAAAGAATAAACGCATAGGCCTACTATTCCTCAATCCAAGCATGCGCACGCGGTTAAGCACGCAAATTGCGGCGCAGAACCTTGGCATGGAAGCGATCGTTTTCAACGTTGGACAGGAAGGATGGGCGCTTGAATTTGAAGAAGAAGCGATCATGAGCGGAAGTACTGTTGAACACGTGAAGGATGCTGCGCCGGTGATGGGAAAGTATTTCGATATTCTTTGCGTGCGAACGTTTCCGTCGCTCAAGAACAAAGAAGATGACTACAGTGAGTTGTTCATTAAGCAGTTTATAAAATATTCCGGTGTACCGGTAGTAAGCCTGGAAAGTGCAACGCTTCATCCTTTACAAAGTCTAACGGATGTGATTACTATCACGGAGAACCTGGCGAAGCCCGATCCTAAGATCGTGCTCACCTGGGCTCCTCATGTCAAACCACTCCCGCAATGTGTTTCCAATAGCTTTTCGCAGTGGATAAACGCATGGGGAAAGGCAAACTTCGTGATCACGCATCCCGAAGATTACGACCTTGACCCGCAGTTCACAAAAGGCGCGACAATCACCAACAACCAGGAAGAAGCATTGAAAGATGCCGACTTTGTGTATGTGAAAAACTGGAGCACGTACAACGATTACGGAAGAATATACAGCAACGATCCGGAGTGGATGCTTACCAATGAGAAAACTCAGCACGACGAACAACGCGAAGGTGATGCATTGTCTGCCTGTGCGTAGAAATGTGGAGTTGAGCGATGAAATTCTTGATGGCCCTAACAGCATTGTAACACAGCAGGCATCTAACAGGGTATGGGCGGCGCAGGCAGTAATCGCGGAAATCCTTCAATCCAACAGTCTTTCATCATGAGTAAGTTATTCGTGATAAAGATTGGTGGCAACATCATTGATAACGATGAAAAGTTGCAGGCATTTCTGAAAGAATTTGCTTCTGTAAAAGAAAAAAGATATTGATCCATGGTGGCGGAAAGCTGGCTACGAGGCTGGCCGAAAAGATGGGTATAGAACAACAAATGGTTGACGGGCGCCGTATCACAGATGCAGAAACGCTCAAAATTGTAACCATGGTCTACGCCGGGTACATCAATAAAAATGTAGTGGCGTCGCTGCAGAAAAATGGCTGCAATGCCATTGGCATCAGTGGTGCTGATGGCAATGCGATTACGGCGCACAAACGCGTTAAGGGCGCCATTGATTACGGCTTTGCCGGTGATATTGATGCAGTGAATACTTCGTTTATCGCCGGCTTGATCAACCAGGGAAACGACATTGTTGTTGCGCCTATCACGCATGATAGTAACGGTCAGTTGCTCAATACAAATGCAGATACGATAGCACAGGAGATAGCAACCGCTATGAGTTCAGTGTATGATGTTTCTCTTGTGTATGGTTTTGAAAAAGCAGGCGTATTGATGGATGCTGAAAGAGATGAAACAGTGATTCCGGAAATTTATCCGGAAAATTATGCGAAGCTGAAAAGTGAGAATGTAATATTTGCGGGAATGATCCCGAAACTCGACAACGCATTTGCTGCCATTAACAAGGGTGTGAAGAAAGTGATTATCGGCAAGGCCGAAAACCTTGTTGAACTACTTGAAGGCACGAAAGGCACCACTATCAAAAACTGATTAACACTTCTTGGCTACTACATTACATACCGACGCAATTAACCTGCTAAAGGAACTGATCGCCATACCTTCTTTCAGTAAAGAGGAGCATGGTACTGCGGGAGCTATCACAAAGTTCTTAGCGATTAGGGGAATTGAACATACCCGTATAGCGAATAATGTCTACGCGCAGAACAAACATTTTGACACATCGAAGCCAACGATTCTATTTAACTCTCATCACGATACGGTAAAACCAAATAGCGGGTACACACTCGACCCCTTCTCTCCCATCATTAAGGATGGAAAGCTGTATGGTTTAGGAAGTAATGATGCCGGTGGATCGCTTGTATCGCTGCTTGCCGTGTTTCTGCACTTCTACAACCGTACGGATCTTAAATACAATTTTGTGATCGCTGCTACCGCAGAGGAAGAAATTTCGGGACATAACGGAATTGAAAAGATACTGCCTGAGTTGGGTAACATCTCATTTGCTATTGTTGGCGAACCCACACAAATGCACATGGCCATTGCGGAGAAAGGCTTGCTGGTACTGGATTGTGCATCGCATGGGGTTGCCGGACATGCTGCAAGAAACGAAGGCGATAATGCGATTTATAAAGCACTGAAAGACGTTGAATGGTTCAGTAAATATTCGTTTCCAAAAGTATCCGACCTGCTGGGGCCCGTGAAGATGTCGGTGACGGTCATTAACACCGAAAACAAGGCACATAATGTTGTGCCGTCGCAATGTACTTTTGTCGCCGATATCCGGGTAAATGAGTTGTATACGTTCGAAGAAATACTTTCGATTGTTCAGCAACATGTGAAAAGTGATGCTAAACCAAGAAGTTTGAGAATGAGGTCATCCTTGATTCCGGAATCGCATGTCATCGTTCAATCCGGAACAAAATTAGGCCGCAAGTTTTATGGCTCGCCCACAACATCCGACAAGGCGCTTATGCCTTTTCCTGCACTCAAGATGGGTCCTGGTGATTCAGCGAGGAGTCATACCGCAGATGAATTTATTTATGTGAAAGAGATTGAAGAAGGAATTGATTTGTACATAGCATTGCTCAACAACGTAGTTAACTAAATGCGGCAGCATGAAATTATGGAGTAAAGAAAATACCGAAACATCAGCGCAGATAGAAAAGTTTACCGTCGGCCGGGACAATGAATTTGACCAGCTGCTCGCTGAGCACGATGTAAAGGGAACGATTGCGCACGTTACGATGTTGCAGAAGACGGGATTAATGGATGCCAAGGAGGCAGAGCTCGCCCTCAATGGCTTGACACAAATATTGAGTGAAGTACAGTCAAACACTTTTCACATTGAAGAAGGCGTTGAAGATGTACACTCGCAGGTCGAGCTCACGCTTACACGCCGCATTGGTGAGGCAGGGAAGAAAATTCATAGCGGGCGTAGCCGTAACGACCAGGTAGCTGTTGATATCAAATTGTTTCTGCGTGCAGAGATTTTGAGAATCAGGGATGAAGTAAAAACGCTTTTCGATTTACTTATTGAGCAAAGCGAAAAGAATAAAGACAAACTTATTCCCGGGTTATACGCATTTGCAGATAGCGATGCCGTCATCCGGTGGTATGTGGCTCGGTGCTTATGCGGAGAGTTTGGTAGATGATATGGAACTGCTGGTTGCGGCTTATGTCATCGCAAATAAAAATCCGCTCGGCAGTGGCGCGGGATACGGCTCATCGTTCCCTCTCAACAGAACGCTTACCACGCAATTGCTGGGGTTCGGTTCAATGAACTACAATTCAGTTTATGCGCAGATGAGCAGGGGCAAAACGGAAAAGATTGTCTCGCAGGCGCTATCATCAGTTGCGGCAACGCTCAGCAAACTCGCGATGGATTGCTGCCTTTATCTTAACCAGAACTTCGCTTTTATTTCTTTCCCGGAGAACCTGACGACCGGTAGTAGTATCATGCCGCATAAAAAAAACCCGGATGTATTTGAGCTAGTGCGCGCACATTGCAATAGGATACAGGCGATTCCGAATGAACTGACTCTCTTATTAAACAATCTTCCTTCAGGTTATCACCGTGATCTTCAGTTGACAAAAGAAATACTGTTTCCAGCGTTCAACGAATTAAGCTCATGCATCACCATGACTGGACTGATGATATCAAACATCACCATCAAAGACGATATACTAACAGACGAAAAGTACAGGTATTTGTTTAGTGTAGAAGCGGTTGGTGATCTTGTTAATAAGGGCGTGCCTTTCCGCGAAGCGTATAAAACTGTTGGTGACCAAATCAACAAGGGTGAGTTCAAATATGATTTGAGTAAAGGGTTAAATCATACGCATGAAGGAAGCATCGGGAATCTTAAGAACGATGCTATTGTGAGCGAGATGATGAAGGTGCTGGGTAAGTTTTGATAGTTACAAACTCATCATCTCTTTAAACTTCACCGTCTGCCTTCTGCTCACTTCTATCTTTTCACCGCCTTTCAATTCGAGAAGCAATCCTCCATTAAAATATGGTTCAACTTTTTCGATTAATCGAAGGTTGACAATATGCTTTCGGTTTGCGCGGAAGAATATCTTCTCATCGAGTCTTTCTTCCAGCGAGTTGAGCGATTTTAATATCAATGGTTTATTAGGACCGAAATACACTTTCGCATAATTCCCCACGCTTTCGAACAGGCGTATATCCATCAATTTCACGAACCAGCATCGCTCACCATCCTTCACAAACACCTGGTCGTTTTCCTGCAACACAGAGCGGTTGAAGTTCATAGGTATAGCACCGACATCTTCTCTGTCCTCGTGATTTTGCAATTTCTGAATGGCATCTGCCAATCGCTTGGGCTCAATTGGTTTTAACAGGTAATCAAGTGCATTTACTTCAAACGCTTTCAGCGCATACTCATCATATGCTGTCGTGAATATCACGTTAGGCGTCCGATCCATTTCAGCAAGCATATCAAAGCCAGTCTTCCCCGGCATCTGTATATCGAGAAAAATAAGCTCCGGCGCAAGGTTATCTATCTTCTCCATTCCTTCATTCGCATTGGCGGCTTCTGCTACCACTTCAATTTCCGGGAAATCTGCCAGCAACTTCTTCAACTCATTTCGTGCGAGCCTTTCATCATCAATTATAATTGCCTTTATCATTTTCTACGTTTTAGGGATTAGTACTTTAGCCACCACGAGTTCACCTTCCTGGCTGATATTAAATTCTGCTTTACCACCAAACATCAGGTCGAGGCGGTTGCGTGTGCTTGATAGTCCGAACCCATCAGAGTTAGCGTGACCATTCAGATGCCCGGAATTCTGCACGGTCATCTGGTGATAGTCGTTCTTAAAATCTGATGTAACCTTCACTACGCCGCCCGACATCTGCTCATTGATACCATGCTTGATTGCATTTTCTACAAGCGTCTGCAACATCATCGGAGGCACGGGCTGGCTAAGCGTTTCATCGTTCACATCGTATTCAACTTTCAGCCTGTCTTCGAACCTGATATATTCGAGCGCGAGGTAATCTTTCACAATATTCAGTTCCCGTTCGAGGGGAACTGTTTCAAGTTTTTCTGCCTGCATACTGCTGCGTAAAATATTGCTGAGATGCGTAACCGCATTTCTTGCACGGTTTGGATTTTCATCTATCAGCGCACGAATACTGTTAAGCGCGTTGAATATGAAATGAGGATTAATGTGCGATTTGATTGTTTTTAATTCAAGGTCTCTCACGAGCGCCTCAAGTTTCAATGTATCGAGTTGCTGGCGCCTGCTTTTTACGAGATAGTGATAGAAATAATAGAACAACACCCACGGCACGATCAATATCCCCAGGTTTAGAATATTTACAAATAATCGTGTAGTGAAGGGAAGGTTGCGGCGGTTTTCATCGAAGCCTGCTGCCTGGTCGAGCACCATTACCAGGAGACTGTAGAACACGGTGGTTATGATCACGGCGATCGCCAGCCTGAGGATTATCTTTTCGATTGGCCGCAAAAGCCAGTTGTTGCGCTTCATGTAGATACGCAAGAGGTGGGTGCTAAAGAGTCCGGCAACCATTATGAATAGTACTTTCAGCAGGTAACTGGCATCAATACCCTTCTTGATAAAGTTTGCGTAGAAGAGGAAAGACAGGCCGACCGATCCCCAGCCTACAATCTGACTTAACCAGTAGTTAGAAATTTTTCGTCCGCCACTCATGTATTGTAAAAATAGATTTTTGACCCTTTTCGGGGCACAGTTTTAGGATAAATGGCAAGTCACACTTTATAGCTAAATTTGCCGTTTAAAGGTACATGATGGAAATCGCGCCCGGCCCATTGTTGAAGCAAATTGGATCTCCCGAAGATCTTAAAAAATTAACCCGCGACCAGCTTCAGCTGTTAGCGGATGAGCTTAGGCAGTACATCATTGACGTGGTAAGCGTACATGGAGGACATTTCGGGGCTAGTTTGGGCGTGGTTGAGCTTACCGTTGCTTTACATTACATCTACGATACTCCTTACGATCAACTGGTATGGGACGTGGGCCACCAGGCATACGGCCATAAGATCCTTACCGGCCGTCGCGACTCGTTCATTACCAACAGAAAATACCAGGGTTTAAGCGGCTTTCCCAAGCGTAGCGAAAGCGAGTATGACACATTTGGCGTGGGCCATTCTTCCACCTCTATTTCTGCTGCATTAGGTATGGCCATGGCCGCCCGTGCGAAAGGCGAGAACAGGAAATCGGTAGCGATTATTGGCGATGGCGCCATGACTGCCGGCCAGGCTTTCGAGGCCATGAACCACGCCGGCGTTGCCGACACTGACATGCTTATCATTCTGAACGACAACTGTATGAGCATCGACCCGAACGTTGGTGCCCTCAAAGAATACTTAACTGATATCACCACATCGCCTACTTATAATAAGGTTAAAGATGATGTGTGGAAGATATTAGGCAAACTACCGCTGGGTGCCAACTTCACCCGCGAGATGGCTTCCAAGATCGAACATTCGATCAAGGGCTTCATTTCTAAAAGCAGTAATCTTTTCGAGTCGTTAAAGCTTCGGTATTTTGGTCCCATTGACGGCCATAATATTACGAAGCTCATCGATACACTGAAAGATCTGAAAGACATTCCCGGACCAAAGCTGCTTCACATTATTACTATCAAAGGCAAGGGCTATGCGCTTGCTGAAAAGGACCAAACGGTATGGCACGCTCCCGGTTTGTTCGACAAGATCACCGGCGAAATTTATAAGAAGAAATACGAACTACCTCAGCCTCCAAAGTACCAGGATGTTTTCGGACATACCATTATTGAACTGGCTGAAAAGAACGAAAAGATATTCGGTATCACACCGGCAATGCCGTCGGGCTCTTCACTCAAATATATGATGGAGAAAATGCCTGACCGTGCATTTGATGTTGGCATCTGCGAACAACATTCGGTTACGTTAAGTGCAGGTATGGCTACGCAGGGAATGAGGGTGTATTGCAACATCTACTCATCCTTCATGCAGCGCTCGTACGACCAGGTAGTGCATGACGTAGCGATACAAAACCTGCCCGTTATCTTCTGTTTAGACAGGGCTGGATTAGTAGGCGAAGACGGACCGACACATCATGGCGCGTATGATATATCTTTTATGAGATGTATACCCAACATGATCGTAAGCGCTCCGATGAATGAATCGGAACTCAGGAACCTGATGTATACTGCGCAACTCGAATCAACTACCTCACCATTTGTAATCAGGTATCCCCGCGGCGAAGGCGTTATGCCTGAGTGGAGAACGCCTTTTGAAGAAATAAAGATTGGTAAGGGAAGAAAGATAAAAGATGGTCGCGATATCGCTATTCTTTCATTCGGACATCCCGGCAATTTTGCTGCAGCGGCTATCCGCGAATTAAGAACAGAAGGCATCGATCCCGGCCACTACGATATGCGTTTTGCAAAACCGCTTGATGAAGAATTGCTTCACGAAGTGTTTAAAAAATATTCAAGAGTGATTACTGTTGAAGACGGAACGGTAAGTGGTGGCTTTGGAAGTGCTGTGCTCGAATTTATGGCGGCCAATAATTACTCTGCAAAGTTCAGAATACTCGGTATCCCTGACAGAATAGTTGAACATGGTTCTCAGAAAGATTTACAAAGAGAATGTGGCTACGATGCAAAAGGCATTGCAGAAACGGCGCGCGAAATGATGAAGGACCTCGTGTACGTAAGTAACCTGCTGGGTTAACTAAAGTCTGTTTGCATCTCCGCCTCCTCTTCCCTGTCCTCATTGAATTCAATAAGGAAATTATTCTTTCCCTCACCTATCATGATGCTGAGATACTTTTGCTGAACAAGTTCCAGCAATGAGAGAAAAGTGAAAATGGCTTGAATCCTTTCGTTGCAGGTATCAAATATTTTCTCGAACGATAATACTTTTTCGGTCTGCGCCATCGAAAGCATTTGCGCCCTGCTTTCTTCCATCGTATAGTTGTAGCGCACAACAGTATGAACGGGGCGGTTGTTTTTTTCTTCGAGCCGCTTGATCACTTTCTCAAAAGCCTTCATGAGCTTGAAAAGTGTGATCGCTTGTATCTCTGTTCCTTCACTCGCTTCTTCGCCTATTGCAGAAACTTCTCTCTGAATATTTCCCCTCTTTACCATCAACATCCGCGTGGCTTCCATGTTTGCAAATTCTGCGGCAGCATCTTTAAAGCGACGATACTCGAGAATCTTATCAATCAATTCCTGGCGCGGATCAATTTCATTACCCTGTTCATCGAGTTCCTTGCGAGGCAACAGCATCTTTGCTTTGATACGCATAAGCGTTGATACGAAAAGAATAAATTCACTCGATAACTCGATGTTCAGATTTTCCTGCGAATGAATAAAGGCGAGAAAGTCGTTAATGATATTGGTGATGGGAATATTGTAAATGTCAAGTTCGTCTCTTTCGATGAAAAAGAGAAGAAGATCGAACGGACCTTCGAACTGCGCTAACTTTATCTGGTACGAGGGCTGATTCATTATTTAAAATTTAGCTGAAAATCCAACGCCTAGCAACTGCCTGAGCTGCAGGCGGCCAATAGCATTGTCGTCGTAAAGCAAATCGACCGCTATGTTTGCCGACAAGTACTTGTTCACTTTCATGGCCAGAATGTTTGTCCAGAAAATATCTACGTTGCCTGGTTTGTCTTTATAGTTGGAAAACGCATCGAACCTCGATTTAAACGTAACGTTTTCCATCACGTTCTTGTTTAACTCAGCGCTGAGAAAAGCACCCAGCTCATTTCTCGTTTTCTTGCCCGGATCCACACCATAAGCACCAAGTGATGATAACAAATCATCGTTAACAATTATCCAGCGTTCGGTAAGTGGAGACAGGAACAGCGAAAATGCGGAGTTGGGTTTGTAATCAAAACCGAGTGACAACAATACATAACCTGGCGCCAGGAATTTCGATGTGAGCGATTTTACATCGGCCCCGTTTACATCTTTATCGTATGAGTAGCCAGCTGCGAACTGCGATCGGAAATTGAACAGGGCACCCGCATACCATTTGCTGGCGATCTGGTGCCCGTATTTTGACAGCAGATCAATTCTGTCATCGCTTTTTCTGCTGCCTAAACTTGTAGTATTAATATATCCATAGCCGAGGTCGAGTGTGTTATGCCATAGATTTTTACCTTCCTTCAGCACAGCATATAGGTTAAGAAATCCTACTGCTGAAAAGGAGTTTTTATCGCCACCACCCTGCCAGTTGGAAAGTGATCCCTGTGCTACGTTTAGTGTGAACAGGCCACCTCTTTTCCAGCCTGCTTTGTGAGCAGTATCATCCTCGAAGCCTTTGTTAGAATCTTCGCGCAAAGTTTTCACCGTATTATCCTGTGCAGATGCAGAGGCGCATAGTGTAAGAAGGACGAGAGTATGAATTAAAGACCGAATACGCATATAACTTTTTTTAAGAGATGGCATTATGCAGAGGTCCTGCCTTTGAGTGAATCTCTTATTTCAATAAGTAGTTTATCGGTTGACGATATTTCTTCTTTGGTAGTAGCGGGTGGTGGTTCCTTCCTCTTCAATCTATTGATTGCTTTTACAAGCATAAATATGATGAGTGCAAGAAGTAAGAAGTTCACGAGTACCGTGAGGAAGTTGCCATACGCAAAAACGGGAGCCATTTCCTGTGCTTTGGCTAGAGGCGTTCCTGCGGGCACATCGCCGAATGCGATATAGGCCTGGCTGAAATCGGGTGTACCGATGAGGTATGCCACTATCGGCATGATAAGATCTTTAATAACCGAGTCAACGATTTTGCTGAAAGCCGCGCCGATGATTACTGCGACAGCGAGATCAATAACATTGCCTTTTACAGCGAACTCTTTGAATTCTTTTAGCAGTCCCATAGTATGTAGTTTGGTGAGCGAACATGCTAAATTAAGAGGAAGAGTTAAACGGTCATGATTTCCTTCTCTTTAGTTCCTAAATGTTTATCCACCAAAAGAATAAACTTGTCGGTAATCTGCTGAATGTTGTCTTCGCCGTCTTTTGTTACATCGTCGCTTAAACCATTTTTTTGCAGCTTTTTGATTTGCTCCATGGCATCCCTGCGGATGCTTCTGATAGCGACTTTTGACTGTTCGCCTTCGTTCTGAGCGCGTTTTACGAGTTCGCGGCGGCGTTCTTCGGTTAATGGAGGCAGGAAAAGCCTGATGAGGTGACCGTCGTTTTGGGGATTGAGGCCGATATTGGCGGCTATAATCGACCTTTCGATCGGTTGAAGCATGTTCTTTTCCCATGGTTGTATGGTGAGTGTGCGGGCATCGGCAACGGAGATGTTACCAACCTGGTTAATGGGGGTTGGGTTTCCGTAGTAGTCTACTACGATTCCGTCGATGATGCTGGGGGTGGCTTTTCCGGCGCGGATTTTCAGGAGTTCTGATTCGAGGTGAGTGATGGCCTTCTCCATCGAATCCTGGGATATCTCAATTATCAGGTCTAGTTCTTCTGGCATACAACAAAATTAATCGCTGCAAACCTACATCAATAAAAAAATAGGGCAAAATGCATGAAATAATCGAAAAGCGCCGCAGGCATAAACGCCGCACGCTAAATCGCCTTAGGCAGGCATCTATCCTTTGCGGTTCTGCTGCTCGAGTACGATATCCTTGGTGAGTGGAACGATCTTCGTGCCGGTATGTTCAATCTTTTTAATACCCGTTGCGCGTGCAACAAACATACGTGGGTAACGGCGTGTATAGTATAAGCGCGGCAATTCCGCCGAAGAAGATAGAGATCCCCGCAAGAATAATCCAGGTACAACCCGTTGTGCGGAACGAATAAGCAAGGCCTACAAAAGCAATGCTGAAACCCGCAAGCGTAAAAGTGATCGTATTGTGCGACCAGCCTTTATCAAGCATGAGGTGATGGATATGGTTCCTGTCGGGACTGAATGGTGAACGTTGATGAAAAATGCTAATCGCGAACACCCGAAGAGTATCTAATAAAGGAATAAGAAGCACAGTAAAACCTACAGCCGGCGCGGCAAGTACAGGAACATTTATTTCCGGCGTTTGAGCCACGGCAATAAACTTCACAACAAGCACGGCATTCACAAGACCGATGAGCATAGAGCCCGTGTCGCCCATGAATATCCTGGCCGGATGATAGTTGAAAATCAGGAAAGCGGTAAGGCTGCCGGCGAGTGAAAATCCAAGCACAGCATATGGTATGAGGCCCGCTGCCAGAAACCACGCTCCGAAAATAGCCGAGGAGATGATTCCTAGAGTTCCTGCCAACCCATCGATACCATCAATCAGGTTAAATGAGTTGATGATCACGATTACGGTGAAATAGGTAAGGAAGATGCTGAACATTTCAGGGAGTTCGTGAACGCCGAGAAAACCGTTCATGCTGGTGATCTGCACACCGCCTTTATAAATGATCAGAAATGCAGCAAGCACCTGACCAATGAATTTTTTTATTGGGGAGATAACAAGGATATCGTCTTTAAGGCCAAGAAAGAACATTACGAGGGCAGCGGCGAGAAAATATTGGAACTCGGGAGC
The DNA here is from genome assembly GCA_963782225.1 of uncultured Chitinophagaceae bacterium. GTDB lineage: Bacteria > Bacteroidota > Bacteroidia > Chitinophagales > Chitinophagaceae > Flavitalea. The sequence goes on along the minus strand of CAWAIQ010000004.1, from coordinate 1,674,654 downwards.
CGTTCCGAGGCCGATACTTAAAAGGCAGGCAAGCATGAAGCCGGCAAAAATGCCTAAACCGCCGAGTGATGGAATATGAGCCTGGTGAATCTTTCTTTCGTCGGGAACGTCGAAGAGTTTTTTGGTCTCCGCAACTGTGATGATGGCTGGGATGGCTAGAAAAGTGATTGAAAACGAGATGGCTAGTGAAAGCAGTACATCAAACATCAGCCAGGATTTGGGTTAGAGAAATTACGGACTTCAGTTTAATATTTTTTTTAGAACTGTCGCAAATTACCTTCAGAAAGTGGTATTAACAACATTTCTATATAATATTATAGATCAGCCCAATAAATAAACACCATAACGCTCTAAATATTGTTCATTCGTGTAGTTTTGCCGCCTACTAAACAGTAAAAAATGGAAGATTTATTGGGAATGGCCTCCCAAATAAGGAGAGATATTGTACGCATGGTTCATGGTTGCGCGAGCGGTCATCCCGGTGGTTCTCTCGGTTGCGCCGACTTCTTTACCGCGTTGTACTTCCGTGTGATGAAACACGATCCGAAGTTTAATATGGACGGAATGAATGAAGATCTTTTCTTTCTTATCTAATGGTCACATCTCCCCCGTTTTTTATTCTACACTTGCACGTTCAGGATATTTCGATATAAAAGAACTCGCAACGTTCCGCAAAATCAATTCAAGGTTACAGGGACATCCTGCTACGCATGAACATCTTCCCGGTATTCGCGTGGCATCAGGTTCACTCGGCCAGGGCATGAGCGTGGCAATTGGTGCGGCTCTTGCTAAAAAGCTGAATAAAGACGACCGCTTCGTATTCTCATTACATGGTGATGGCGAACTGCAGGAAGGGCAGATATGGGAAGCGGTGATGTTTGCCGCGGCCAACAAAGTTGACAACCTTATTTCATCAGTTGATATCAACGGTCAGCAGATCGACGGACCGACCAACAAAGTGCTGAACCTTGGTAACATCCGCGCAAAATTCGACGCATTTGGCTGGCAGACGATGGAAATGGATGGCAACGATATGGATGAAGTGGTTGCAGGATTAGAACACGCCAAAGAACTTGCCAGGAAAGGCAAGCCTGTTGGAATAATGATGAAGACAGTAATGGGTAAGGGCGTTGACTTTATGGAGAATGATCATAACTGGCACGGCGTAGCGCCGAGTGATGAGCAGTTAGCTAAGGCGCTGGCGCAGTTGAAAGAGTTGAAGGATTACTAGTTTTTTTAAGGAAAGCTTTTATTGCCAAATTTTAAACCCACCCCTGGCCCCTCCCTAAAGGGAGGGGAATCTTTTTTAATTATTTTGTTCTATTTTAAAGGTGACCGCAGGCCACGCGCCGCAGGCAAAATCAAACATATTGTTTAAGAGGGTTCAATCCAAACTTCGCTTTCCTTCAAAATATTGATCAATTCCTCCACAGCAATGTCGCTGCTGACGGAGCGCTTCACTACGTCTTTTCCTTTGTACAACGTGATCTTTCCGGGACCACTGCCAACATAACCGAAGTCGGCGTCGGCCATTTCGCCCGGGCCATTTACGATGCAACCCATGATGGCAATCTTTACTCCTTTCAGATGATGGGTCACTGCCCTGATCTTCGCAGTGGTTTCCTGGAGATCGAATAACGTGCGCCCGCAGGATGGACATGAAATATATTCTGTTTTGCTGATGCGCGTACGGGTGGCCTGCAGTATGGAGAACGAAGTATTGTTGATGAATTGGTGATTGTTTCTCGTTTCGAGATATGTTCTACCGCTCACTTTACTGTTGATAATCAACGAAGGGTCGTTCATCAGCCATATGCCATCACCCATTCCATCCAGCAATAATGCTCCAGCTTCTGTTGAAAAATGTATCAGCTGTTCATCTATCGTAGTATCGGAACTTTCAACCACAATGATTACCGGTGTCTGAATATGTTCAGTCATCAACCCAGAGATAAAATGTCTTACGGTAGGCATCGGTGTAGCATCCGACGACCATACACAAAGTATCACATCTGCGCCGGTTACGAATCTTTATCTAACAATGCGTTTAGCAGTTTGTTCATTGCTGCAGTCGAGGCCGATATAACAGTGACCAATATGCGAAGATCGTCGTTGATGAACTCATCAGCCTGAAACAACGGGTGGCACTTGTGTCTTATCGGTGGCATCGAGCCATGCATTATAATCGCAAATTACCTGGAAGGTGCCCGGCAATGCGAAATTCAATCAATTTGTCTGCGGTGTATATGTAATCCGCAGCTGCCGTCGCTGATGTTCCATTTATCAGTGGCTGCATCGTACTTGTAACCTACTGATTCCAGATCAGCGTAAGTAACACGTTCCTCTTTCATGAAATCAGCCACTACAACCGGAACATGGCTTCCGCCGGTATTTGACACATCATAAGTAATGCGTCGTAAATGATCGAAAGGCGAGAATGGTAAAGAATCAGCTTTATCTAACAAGGTATCGCTAAAGCTTCTTTTCTCGTATCGCTTTACCAGGTCTATACAAACCGGAATTTCAAACTCCGGATCTTCAGTTAGCGAAACGCGCATGGTGTCGCCTATACCATCTTCTAACAATGTGCCGATGCCTATCGCAGATTTAATTCTTCCATCTTCACCATCGCCAGCTTCAGTAACGCCAAGATGCAAAGGATATATCTCACCGAATTCATTGCGCATTGTTTGCACGAGCAGCCTGTATGCCTGCACCATCACCAGCGGGTTGCTCGACTTCATGCTCAGCACGATGTTATGATAACTTTCATCACGGGAAATCCGAAGAAACTCCATCGCGCTTTCCACCATGCCCATAGCTGTATCGCCATAGCGGCTCATGATCCTGTCGCTCAGCGAACCGTGATTGGTGCCGATGCGCATAGCTGTGCCATATTCTTTGCAAATCCTCACCAGCGGTGTAAAGCGTTCACGGATCCGGTCTATCTCTTCGATGTAGTCTGCATCGGTATAGTCGATAAACTCAAACTTCTTCTTATCTACATAATTCCCTGGATTCACGCGCACCTTCTCGACAATCCTTGCCGCGATTTCTGCGGCATTAGGTGTAAAATGTATATCGGCTACAAGCGGTGTGCTGTATCCGCGACTTCTTAGGCCGTTTTTTATGTTGAGTAGATTCTCTGCTTCCTTTTTACTTGGCGCGGTGATGCGTACGAGCTCGGCGCCTGCTTCAATACACCTGATGGATTGTTCGATCGTTGCGATCGTATCCATAGTGTCTGTTGTAGTCATGGTTTGCACGCGCACAGGATGCAGGTTGCCGATAAGTAGATCGCCAACTTTTACTTCAAGTGTTTTTAAACGATTATATGCTTCTGTTGTTCTCACCAGTCTTTTTCTTGCTGACCCGCACTCCTGTTGCGCTGCTGCATCTTTTGCTGCACCTGCTGCTCACGTTGCTGCAACGCTTTAAGCAATTGCTCAACCTGTTTGCGGCTGAGATTGCTTTTCGGAGGTTGTTGTCGTTGATTTTTGTTCTGTTGGGGATTGGGTTTCTTTTTGTCTTTCTTTTCGGGGGGCGGTGGCGGATTCTTTTTCTTTAGTTCGAGAAGTGCTTTCTGCAGGTTTACGCGCGCATCTTCATCCGCAGGATCTAATCGAACCGCCATCTTATAAGCTTCAATACTTTCTTCCAGCTTGTTTTGTTTGGATAGCGCCACACCTTTATTGTAAAATCCATTTTGTTTGAGCGCAGAATCCGGGCTGGTGTTAATGGAGTTGTCAAAGCTCTTAACTGCTTCATCAAATTTCACACTTCTGAAAAAAGCGTTGCCCAGGTTATAGTTCACTACCGGATCGGCAGCGTTTGTTTCTTTTGCCTTGAGATACTCAGGAAGAGCTTTATCAAACTTCTTTTCGCGATACAGCTTGTTCCCTGCAATAACATGCGACACCTTCTGCTGCGCGAAAGCGGTCGCATTCATCAACACAAAACATATGATAAGACAGCTCCTCAAGCTTTACGCATTTTTCTTTCAGAAATTACAAACTCAATCAACAAAAGCAACAATGCTGCGCCAACAAACCACTGGAAATAGTGAATGTAATCTTTGAACGCTGCATCCTCAACCGCCGATTCCTGTATTCGTGATAGTTGTTTCAATATTACCTCTACGGCGTCATTCACTTCATCAGGATTTACATACACGCCCTGTGTCACCGCAGAAAGTTGTTTAAGCTGTGCCTCGTTCAGTTTCGATAATACGGTATTTCCATCAGGATCTTTTTTAAACTGACCCGTTGAAGGATCCGGGATTGGCGTACCAAGCGAAGAACCAATGCCAACAGTATTGATGATCACACCATTTGCCGCAAGTTGCTGTGCAATTTCCAGCGACTGCGGATCATGATCATCTCCATCCGTAATCAATACAATCGACTTATACTTCCGCTCCTTGCTATTAAACGCTGCAGTGCTCAGTTTTAATGCGTCGGATATCATGGTACCTTGTGACGGTACTATTCCCGGCGCTGCATTTTGAACATACATTTCCGCCGCGGCATGATCGGTAGTCAAAGGCATCTGCATGTACGCGCGACCCGCAAATAAAACGAGGCCTATTCTGTCGTTAGGAAGTTGCTCTATTAACCTGTAAACGAGTTGTTTGGCTTTTTCGAGTCGGTTTGGCTTTATGTCTTCCGCAAGCATGCTGTTGCTCACGTCGAGCGCAATCATCACGTCTACACCTTTTCTTTCTACTTTGTCCATGCTGCCCGACCGTATCGGGTTAATCATAGCAATGATTACACCTGTAAGTGCAAGCATACCGAGACCGAACTTCAGTACATAATTGATGGGAGAATGATTTGCTGAAAGCTCTTTAACGAGTCGTTCGTCACCGATTTTAGCTGTCGTGGTTTTTTTCCAACGGAGCACATACCAGAAGAGTAGGATCAGCAACGGAAGAACCATTAGCGCCAATACAAACTCCGGATGCTGGAATTGAAAACCCATCAGGCAAATTTACTCATCTTTTGCCCTCCATAAAGCCATATTGGCGAAGGATATCCTTAAGTATTTCCAGGCGAACAGGGCCCATATTGTAATCGTGGTCGGGCGATTCGAGCTGAAGTACAAAAAAGTATGGGTGCTTATTTTCTTCTATCCAACCTATTATCCAGCCTAATGCATGGCCTTTTTCGGTATGTGCCCAACCGGTTTTGTAGCTGAGTTTGTAGTTGGAGTTGTCTTCGCTCAGCATGATATTTTTAACGATTCTTTGCGAGCGCGGCTGAAAGGGCAGCTGGCCAAAATAGAGCTTTTTTACAAGTCCAAGTTGTTCATCAGCCGTAATCTTAACGGTGTTATCGAGCCAGAACGTGTCGAGATTGTCTTTAATCACCGGTTTCGAATAGCGCTGCGCATAACCGAGCGTATCTATCCAGTGCTGCATGGTGTCTTTTCCGATACGTCGCGCCAGCTCCTGGTACCAGGGCACAGCCGAATATTTGAAAGCCTCGAACATTTTCAGGTCGCGGTTCCACTCAGGGATGCTGCGGGTAACACCATCCCACGGAATGACTGTCGCAGAATCTTTCACTCGGCCCGTCTCGAGGCCAATGAGTGAGTTAATGATTTTAAAGGTAGATGCCGGAAGATATGCGCTATCACGATACCGGTCGAGATTGTAGACGGTGAACTCCCCGGTCATGTTATTGAACATGGCGAATGTTCCGTCAACATTCTTCTGCTTGAAATACTTCGAGAGACTATCGTCTTCTGTGATATTATTTACGGAACACGCACTGAAAAGACAAATAATAACAATGGCTGAAAGTAGCTGCCGCATCCTGAAAATTTGCGCAAAGTTAAACTCAAATTTTCACGATAAACGAAACATTCAGACTTCTGCCTTCCGATGGCCAGATGCCGGGACCAGGATAAAATGTAGGGCGCTTGGTGAAGTATTGTTTATTAGTAATGTTATTGAGGTTTAATTTGAAATCAAGCCCGTCGAACACGCGGAAAGATGCGTTGAGATCAAGCAATCCATACGAAGGAACGAACGCCTACCGCGCCACTTGCCGGAGGAATTTCGGTGTTGAGTGCATCCGCATAAGATTTACTTGTATAACTATAAAGAGCGGTGAAGCTCATACGTCTCCATTTGAAGGTGATCCCATTTCTTGAAATGATATCAGGGGCAGATTCAACTTTGTTTCCATCGACATCTATATTCTGATCGCCCGCTTTTACAATGGCTTTGCGATAACGCGCGTCCATAGCCGAAGTAGAAGTGAAAACCGATATAGAATAGAAATTATTGACTAACCAATCTGCCTGCAGAAATATTTCAGCACCGATAGTTGTTGAGTTACCGATGTTTGTTCGATATGTATAAAATGTGCTGTCGTTGTTCAATTGCGAAAGTGTACCAAACCTGTTGTTATACTTTACAATGAATGTTGAGATATCCCATTTGAGGAACGCAAGTTCGCCACGCACCCCTGATTCGATGTTGAAACCTTTTGCATCTTTGATGTTCGGATCAACACGCTCGAACGTAGACGATGGTATGAGATCTTTGAACAGCATGGGGTGATACGCCTGCGACCATCCTCCGTAAAATTCAAGTCCGGGAAAAGGATGAAAAGAAAATCCTGCACCGAAGAGCGGAAATTGATGACTGATGTTAACCGGGATATCATTTTCGGGATAATACGTGATCGTGCCCGACAGGTCTGTTTCACCGGATTCAACTCTGAAGCCAGCGTTCAACGTTAGTGTCGGCGAAACTTCGAAAGAGTTTTCAGCAAACACCGCGATGTTGTGTGTTTTAAAATGAAGATCTCTACCGAAGCCAGGTTCAACCAGGCTTAAATTATAGTCACTTGCTGTTGTGCCCTTTCCCAATTGTTTGCGGTGAAGATTGTTGTTCATAAACTGAATGCCCGCAACGAGGTTCGCATTATGCGAAGCAATTGAGTAGTTCTTCAGTAATCTCAATTCATTGGTAAAGCTCTTGTACGTATCTATATCTACCTGTCGATTATTATATGCGCCGGTAAGGCTATTGATAGTATCTTTTACAGTTACTGGTTTATCAAACATCACGCTGCTGCGGCTTCCGAGTATTGCAGATGTTGTCCACTCGAAACGTGTCTGCGGCGATAGTTGCCAGAACAATTTTATCGATGGCACGTGAATATCGGGACTGTAATAATTCCTTGAACGGGTAGACTGCCTGGGATCTGCATTGAACATACTATCGTTCAACTGCCCGGGAATGCGGTATTTATACATTGAGCGTGCGTACTCAACACGTGCCGAGAAGTTGTTCGTGAAATCGTATTGAAGCATCACGCTTTCAGCTTCGCTGTCGCTATGCTCATTTTCCCGGTAGCCGTTCCTGCTTTTCTTATGGTAATATGCGTAGTACTTCAATTTACCCACCTTTCCACCGATTGCATTGTAAGTACTGAGCAAATTGTATGAGCCGCCGGAGTTTACGCTTTCGAAACTGAACTTCTTTGTAGTATCGCCCTGCTTCGTTACATAATTTAGCATACCGCCAAACTGTGCACCGTATTGCAGCGAGCCTGTGCCGCGTACAATTTCTATTCGTGAAATACTTTCAAGCGGCATACTATAATGGCTGGCAGGATAACCATACATATCAGAGTTTGTAATCACACCATCCTTGCGGATGTTATAATCCCAACCCCTGTGAGGATCGAGCCCGCGCGATGCGATGTTGATCTGGTTTCCTGAACCATCCATATCGTAAACAAAAACGCCAGGCACCTTGGCGAAGGTCTGCCTGGCTGTTTTATTAGTGATATCTGCATCCATCAAGGATACATTGATTACTTCGTTTTTCTTGCCCGTAAAATTAAATGTTCCCTGTATGTTATTCAACCGGCTTATGGTTGGTTCACGCAGGTACGATGTAATGGTAACGCTGTCGAGCATTTTCGTTCTCACTGAATCTGATTTCTGAGCGAAAAGATTTAATGAGAATGCCGAAGCAATAATAATTGCCGTAACTTTTTTCATCTTCTTTTATTTATCACTCTGCACCGTCCATCATAGCGCGCTGCACAGCGTATTCGCCTACTTTCTTACCACTTTCAAGGCCCGCAACACAATCGCTACGATAGTGGATAGCGCCATACAGTCTCGAATTGGAAGCTTCTGTGGCCATGTCGTTAAAACGCGAACCCCTGTCTGGCAACAAATGTGATAACACAGTTGCTGCAGCAGCACTGAACGTTGAATGCCCTGAAGTATACGCAGGGAAGTTCGGAACGCCTGTGAGTGTTTTAATACTTGGATCTGTTTGGCTTGGGCGTGGGTTGAAATAAAAATATTTAGCATCCCAGCATACAATGCCGGCATCCATTAATGCCATATTGAGCAAGGCATAGTTTCTTGCCCATCGTACTTCGCTATAATTTTCTTTTACGAATTCATCCGCTGCAATTGCATCCCAGTGACCGGGAGGCGAATACGTTCCGGCACCATCTGCCCAAAAATGAACAATCTTTAATCTTTCCCTGCTTGGATTGTTAGCGTAGTATAATACTTCTTCGGTTTCTTTCTTGAACTCATCAGATGATGTGGAGGGTGGTGGAGGTGGGCGCAGGCCGATAACTGTCATTGAATCGAATAAGAATGGCTTCACTTTGCAAAACAGTGGAAGCATTGGAGGGCGCTTTGGCGTTTCGAGACTAAACCAGCAAACTTCACCTTTAGCCATTGTTGTTTCTTCAAGCGCTTTCCATAGTTCAGGATTGCCTCCTGCTTGTCCTGCCCTGTCAGTTCTGCCCCTGGCAACATACTTCGACGCCACTGCTTTACCAAGTGCCAAACCTGCTTCGATGTCGCTTCTAACATTTGCGCCACTCATGATCTTTGCCAGCATATGCTCATCAGCTTTTTTCTGGATGAACGCGAGCTCCGTGGGGAACATCAGTTTTGCAATTTCAATTGTTACACCTGCTACAACGGCATCTTCACTTGGGTATGAGGGCAGATTGATATTCGACCCGAGTGCCTGAACGCTTGAATCAACCGCGTAAGGAGCGGCCCTGTTGTATAGTTGCTTGAAATGCCACGCAGCGATAAGTGCATCATAAGTTGCGGCACTTACATAACCGTATGCACGGCCGGCAAACGGAGGATTTGAAAACGGAAACTGCGGATAAGCAAATGGGTTAGCTGCATTTGGTGCAGGATAAGATCCATCTTCTTTTTGATAAGGAGGAAGATTATGTCGTGCTACGAGTTCACGAACAATTTCATTCCACCTGAGTACAGCACCTGCACTCCAGAATTTTACGCTTGCTTTTTGTTCGGCGGTAAGGTCGTGCTGATACGCTTTAATCTCATTCAGTTCCGCAACATATCCCGGAGCATTGGTTGCAGCCGGCGCAGCGATCGTAAATTCATCAGGAGCTGCAAGCAGCACGGGTGTCCACGTGCCGGCATCAAGATCCAGGTTCGCCGGTGCAAGGGTCGGGTAATCTAATGTTCGGTCGTTGAGATCGCTTTTATTACACGACCAAAATATCAGTCCGGCAAAAAGGACCGTTACAGTTGCTATTAAGGTTATATTCTTTCTCATGAATGTTAGTTTTGTTGTTGGGTGGTACGTGTTTTATTCTTAGAGGTAAGGTTCATGAGGTAGAACACTCCTCCATTGTAGGTTGTTGACTGACCAACATTTCTTCCATGTAGTGTGTACATGGCGCCTGCTACAATTTCAAGTCCGCGCACCTGTTTCAATGTATGCTTGAAGTTTGCGCCGATTCTTCTTGCATTCATTTCATTACTTGGGAAAGGCATATCGTTCTTGCGAATATCAAAACCACCGAGCGTGTACATGTCTGAGTAAATCGCTTCTGCAAGCCAGTACTTACTTCTGTAACCTGCTCTTATGTTGTAATCGGTTGTGTTTGGCATTTCAACTTCATTACTATAATGCATTTCTGTAGTGTAGTATGAGTTTCTATCGATGTCTACGTTACTTCTGAATGTATATGCCGCTGAACCTGTCACAAAGAATTTGCTGAACTGAAAGTCAACCATCCCGCGTAATGATGCGGTTTTAGTTCCTAAACCAATCGATAAAGGAAGGAAATCGACTGCGTAGCTAGTAAGTGGTAACGAAACACGGCCGATCGCGTAAACGCTTAATTTACTCGTTCCGAATTTGCGCTGTGCAGCAAGATATTTTGCTGACAACGATAAATCCTGCACGCCTTCAAGCCCGGCGAGTGTACCCTGCGACGCTTTTGTCTTTACATAAGGAGCACCAAAAAAAACGTTGAGCTTGTCGGTGATGCCATACGCTCCCATTACACCGTACATCTGCGTGGTTATCTTTCCTATGTTCTGGTTGTTTCTTTTAAAGGAGCCTTCCCAGTATTCGGTCCAGGTGTCGTTAACGTACATTCCACCCACGCAAAGCACATTGCGCTTTAGCGTGATCGCATCCATATCTGTCTGGGCGTTTAGTTGCGGAGAGAAGCAATAAAACAGCATCAGCATACACGCCCCTTTCGTGTAGTTGTTGAAGCGTTGAAAATCTTTTTTCATAATAGTTAGTTGGTTGTAGTAGTGTTTGGTTATTTACGTGTGAGTGGTTCGCCCTTCGTTCTCATTCTTAAGCGGTCCACCACTAGTTTTCCTATCGTAATTCCCTGCCTGTTGCCTTCTTCAAGATCAAACCTGTAATGTATGCCACCGTACATCCTTGAATAAGATGCTTCGATTGCAGCCTGGCGGAAGGAAGTAAATGAACGATGAGGAATGCCGAATTCTATTTCAGAAGTATCCGTGTATTTGAAGTTGTCGCCAAATATGTCGGTCATTACTTCCGCCGCAGATGCAGAGATAACAGAGTGACCGCTTGTGTATGAAGGGAACGGTGGTGTTTGAAGATATGGCCTCCACTCCGGGTCGTAATATTTGTTGATAACGGTTTCAGGCCTTATAACGTTGCTTTTGAATTTTTCCTCCCAGCAGCTGACGAATGCATCAAACAAGGCAACCGCAGTCTTCGCGTATGCGTATACGGTAGTATTGAAGTCGGCATCCGCTTTTTGTGCAGCTAACCCTACGATGTTCATCCAGTGGCCTCCGGGAGAAAACTTTTTGGTGGCAAACATTACGTGACCGCTTACATTCATCTTAAACGGATTATCGTCCCAGAAGTCGGCCATGTGTTTTTCTTCATCAGTAAGATTTTCACCGATCTTTTTCACCTCCATCACATTGCGGTAAAAAACACTGCTGGTGTCTTTAAGCAAGTACTTCGGCGCCATTGGTGGTCTGCACTGGCCCGCTGAATCCATAACAAGGGTTCTGATTTCCATCCAATGTGCTTCGAGTGCAGATGTGTATGATGGTGGCGTAGGAACCCATCTTCCATCTTCATCCGTAACCGTGTACTTGCTTGCTGAGCGGGTTTGGGCGTAGTTGTCTTTCTTCGACCAGTCCATTACAGCTGCAAATATTTTATCGGAAAACGCTTTTGTATTCTCAATTACTTCATCAGGCATACCAGCGTCGTCTGCTTTTTCTATCAGCTCATCGTAGTAAGAAGTCATGCTGCCTTCCGGAAAGGTTACGGCGTTACCAACTTTCGTAAATGCCAGCATAGCGGCCAGATGATAATCGATGGTTTTGCCCTTTTCTGGTTTTGGCATGGCCGGAAGATGAGTGATCTGACCCGACAATGATTTGTATGAACTATCGCCCGCTGCGATACACTCGAAGGCGGCGATGTTTGCATACGCATAGTTTCTCGATGCAATCATCGGGGGGAAGTTATTTTCCAGTACGATGTCGTTGAGCTTTTTTACTGTTTTTGAATACAGGAAAGGGTCGCTGGTTACTTTTTTGTAATCTTTATTGCCGCATGATACAACGAGCACTGTCGCTGCAACAGCAAACACTATGGAAAGCCTCATGACTTTGTTGAGATTTATTGAATGAAAAGATGAAAGCGGGCCGATGGCCCAAAAGGCTATGCCTTTGGAGGATGTTCCGGAATCAGGTTATGTCCGGCTTCAATGAAGGATGTATTGGCCGATGAATAAGTAACGTGTGTAAGAGGTAACGGTGCAACGGACCATGAATTATTTTCCTGCTTATATTCTGTAGTAACGCTCTTGAAAGAAGAGGCAGATGATTTGCCTTTGCTTTGGGTGTGATTAAGGTCGTTTACGAGCTTGAAGAACTCAACGCGCGAATTGTGCAATTCTGTTTTGCTTTCGTTTGGAAGACACAACAATACGAGCTCTCCATTTACCACTTTGCGTTTTACATAATTATAATGCACGCCGTGTAGTTCGAGTTCACCATCGTAGCGTTCAAATTCAGCGGAACCATCAATGAGGTAAGGAGCATTAAGCGGAACCCGGATTTCTATAAGTGAAGCGTCGTCGTAATCTGCCTTTTCAATCTTAGATTCGAGAGCCAGGTCTGCATTGTTTTGCATAGCCGAATTCAGCAGGCGATAGCCTATCCAATTGAAGGCAAGCATACAAAGCAGGAGTATTGAAACAGCTTGTTTCAGATTACAGTTAATTTGAGGCGGAAGATAACGATTTTTGGCCAACCCTAAAGCACCTAAGCGGGCTGAAAAGCATTAAAATTGATAGATCCGTTGGGCATTAAGGCCGAACACTGCATCCCTTTCTTCGGGCAGATTTTTCTCCATGTACTTCTCTAACAGGCTTTTCCATTGAACGTAAATGCCGGATAACAGCATCACCGGCCAGTCACTGCCAAACAGTAGCCGGTCTGTGCCGAACGCCTCAAACACAATATCGAGATAGGGATAGAAATCGGCCGGGCGCCAGTCTTTCCAGTTGGCTTCGGTGATCAGCCCTGAAAGTTTACATGAAACGTTCGGAAACATCGCAAGGTCGGTGATACCCTGCCTCCATTGTTCAAGTTCTTTGTCTTTGATATTTGGCTTGGCGCAGTGGTCGATGATAAATGTTTGTTCTGGGAACGCCCGTACAAAATCTACTGCAGCTTTTAGCTGGCGCGGATAAATGAGTATATCGAATGTATAGCCGAACTGTTTCAGTAACGACACCCCGGCCCTGAACTTTTCATCATACAAAAAATCATCGGGCTCCGACTGAACGATATGGCGGATGCCAATAATCGAAGAATAAGCTTTAAGCTCGGTAAGTTTTTTCTCAGCGTCGTCGGCGCGAAGGTCGGTCCAGCCTACTACACCTTTTATTACAGGGTGCGTGCCGGCGAGCTCTGCGAGAAAGCGCGTTTCTACTTCTTGGGTTGACGCCTGGATGGCGACACAGCCATCTACATTATTTCGTTTGAATGTTTGTTCGAGCTCGTTGGGGAGATAATCTTTCTGAAGGATCTTCATGTTCCTGTCAATCCAGGGAAGATCTGCTTTGTTGTATTTCCAGAAGTGAACGTGACTGTCGATAACCATGGACGGCTTTTAAGTTCAATCTAAACTTAAAAAATCATTCCATTCCGTGGTTAATTTTTACAGATCATTTTAAGGGCTTTAAAAGAGCCAGGCCTGGAAAGGCCCGGCGTTTGTTGATCGTACCCTTTAAAAATAAACTCTTCGAATGATTTATTGTTTTTCCTTCTGATTCTGCTGCACTTCGCTACGGGAGCGGGTTTCAGGTCAAAGAAAGTTCTTACTGACCTGATCAGTGCGGCAGGATCCATAAAGGATGTAAGTGTTGAAGACATCGTCAGCATTTTAAGGTTTTTGAAAAAGAGGCCAAGCCTGGAAAGGCCCGGCCGTTTGTTGATCGTACCCTTTAAAAAAATAGTTGATTGAATATCGTTTGCATCGGTGATTATCATTTTTGTTGGTTACTTCACCGGGTTTAGTCTCGTGACTGGTGCGTAAACTATGCCGCCATCTTGTCCTTCAACACGCAACCTGTAATATAGCGGGCCGGGGTATGGAGTTTTGAAACGGTCTGTGAATTCATAGTACGGTTCGTCGTTCGTCAATGTATAATATGCTGTTACTTCCTGGTATTTTTTTCCGTCTGTGCTGCGTTCGAGAACGTATTCGCTTACGTCGCCTGTGTAAGCAGCCCATGCGAGGCTTACTGTCGTTTCTGATCTTCCTGTTACTTTCACAACGGGATCGATGATCTTACTTTGTGCAGTTGAAGTTTTCGCTGCGAGTAGAATGCACGCGAAGAAGAGAGGCCTTAGAGACAGGTACAATGCTTTCATTTATTTCTAAAAAAGAAACGTAAATAATCAACGTGATAAAATCGGATAGAGGAATGGTTGCAGGAGTTCCTGGAGGTATTGGAGAGAAAGGGAATTTTTAATGGATTGGTGTTCCGAGGATTGGGGTAAGCGTTAAAGCCTCGACAAAGATTACACGGGATTTGTGTAATTACAATAGTAAATATACGATAAGTGGAAAATATTTTTACGCCTGCGGCGGGCGTGCCTGCCGGCGGCGGAAAACAGAAGCGCCTTGCAGGGCATAAGTGCCGGGCTGCCGGATTCGAAAAAACGAGCCTCAGTAAGCGTTTCAAGTGGCAACTAAAGACGATTCGCCTGCCGGTAAGGCTTTCTAAAGCGCAAATGATCATCGCCTGCGACTGGCATGCCTGCCGGCGGCGCTTATGATACTTGATGGCTGCAAGCAAACCACTCTGAGTAACGCCGGCAAAACATACAAAAAGCCCCGCAGGCTCACTGCCGGAGGCACAAAAAAACCGCCCCGGTTGGGACGGCTCAATATCTAAAAAGAAAATTATAAACCGTTACTTATACTGCGGAACGAGTTGGCTGGAGAGGTCGGTAACCTTCTTAATCGCTTCGTCAGAAAGTCCACCTTTCTTAAACTCCGCAAGCACCTCAGGATACTTATTCTCAAGCTCTAACAAAAAGTGCTCTTCGAACTCCTTAACCTTCTTAACCGGTACCTGCCTAAGCAAACCCTGCGTACCCAGGTAAATGATAGCTACTTGTTTTTCAACGCTAAACGGTGAATACTGCGCCTGCTTAAGGATCTCCACATTCCGAGCTCCCTTATCGATAATCAGCTTGGTCGCTGGATCAAGGTCACCACCGAACTTAGAGAACGCTTCCATCTCACGATAAAGCGCCTGGTCGAGCTTAAGCGTACCAGAAACCTTCTTCATCGATTTGATCTGCGCGTTACCACCCACACGGCTAACGGAGATACCTACGTTAATCGCCGGACGGATACCCGAGTTAAACAGGTTCGTTTCAAGGAATATCTGACCATCAGTAATCGAGATCACATTCGTTGGAATGTAAGCAGATACGTCACCAGCCTGTGTTTCAATGATCGGAAGCGCGGTAAGCGAACCACCACCTTTCACAAGATGTTTAATAGAATCAGGAAGGTCGTTCATGTTCTTAGCCACACCATCATCCGTAATCACCTTAGCCGCACGCTCGAGCAAACGACTGTGCAGGTAGAATACGTCACCTGGATATGCTTCACGTCCCGGAGGGCGACGGAGCAGAAGCGACACTTCACGATACGCTACAGCCTGTTTAGACAGATCATCATAGATGATGAGCGCCGGACGGCCGGTATCCCTGAAGAATTCACCGATAGCAGCTCCTGCAAACGGCGCATAGAACTGAAGCGGTGCAGGATCGGATGCAGATGCAGCCACGATGATCGTGTAAGGCATCGCACCATTGTCCTCTAATGTTTTCATTACACCTGCGATGGTAGATGCTTTCTGACCGATCGCAACATATATACAGTACACTGGCTTACCAGCGGCGTAAAATTCTTTCTGATTGATGATGGTATCGATCGCGATGGCAGACTTACCCGTCTGACGGTCGCCGATGATCAGCTCTCTCTGTCCACGTCCGATAGGAATCATCGCATCGATGGCCTTGAGACCCGTTTGGAGCGGTTCTTTCACCGGTTCACGGAAGATAACACCCGGAGCTTTACGCTCGAGTGGCATTTCGTAAAGTTCGCCTGTGAGGGGACCTTTACCGTCGATTGCTTCACCGAGTGCATTTACCACGCGGCCGAGCATTCCCTCGCCTACGTTGATAGATGCGATCTTTCCGGTGCGGCGCACTTTTGATCCTTCTTTGATACCTGCCCATTCACCCATCAATACCACACCCACGTTATCTTCTTCTAGGTTAAGAGCGATCGCCTGCACACCTGTTTCGAACTCTACGAGTTCACCACTGCGTACATTGGTGAGACCATAAACACGCGCAATACCATCACCCACCTGCAGTACCGATCCTACTTCTTCGAGGTCGGCTGAAGCGTTGAAGTTGCTTAGCTGTTGGCGCAATATCGCCGAGATCTCATCCGATTTAATTTCAACCATATCTTAATGTTTATCTGATCTTGTAAATAAAATCGTTATTCAAAAATTGCTTGCGGATCACATTCAGATCGTAAGAAATGCTTGCGTCTACGAGCGTATCTCCTATCTGCAAAACAAAGCCTCCGATAAGGCTTTCATCAACTGTCGCATTTAGTTCGATATTCTTCATGCTGGTCTGGTCCCTCACCTGGTTCACAATTTCCTCTTTCACTTCGTCACTTATCGGTGATGCAGTAACGAGCTTAACCGTATGAATCTCTTTGTGTTGTTTATATTGGTCGATAAAAGAAGTAGTGATCTCATAGAGATTTGTTTCTCTTCCTTTTTTGATCAGCAGTTTCATGAAAGAAGAAGTGAGTTCGCTGATATTTCCTTTTGTTACACTTTCAAGAATAACTACTTTTTTCTCGGGAGCAATGATCGGGCTCTTCAATACCAATGCAAACTCAGGGTTAGCCTTCGAGATCGAATGCAGAAACTCAATATCCTTATACGTTTCCTCGAGAACATTTCTCTCGATGGCGAGCGTAATCAGTGATTTTGCGTATCGTGTTGCTAAACGTGGATTAGTCATTTATAATTCCTCTCCTGTTAGTTTAATTTTACTTCGCTGGTCAGTTGTTTCACGTAATTCTCCTGTTCTGTTTTATTACCAAGTTCACGACGAAGAATTTTCTCAGACACTTCAATTACAAGCTGGCCAACCTGGTTCTTTACATCAGTTAACGCTGCCATTTTCTGCTGCTGGATAGCGGCCTGTGCATCCAGCACGATCTTGTTCGCTTCGATCTTCGCCTGATCTTTTGCTTCGTTAACGATCTTGTCTTTCATGTCGCGGGCTTCTTTCAGAATCTGTCCTCTTTCTTCACGCGCTTTTGCGAGGAGTGCTTCGTTTTCACTTTTCAGCTGCGCCATTTCTGCTTTTACTCTTTCAGCAGTTGCCAGTGAATCTGCGATAGTGTTTTCCCTTTCCTTCAGTGAACTGAGGATGGGTTTCCATGCGAATTTTTTAAGGATAAAAAATACGATAAGGAAAGCTAGCAGCGTCCAGATGATTAATCCAAAGGAAGGTATCAGTAAATCCATTTTCTTCTTCTTTTATAATTTGTGATGCCGTGGCATCATTTGATCAAAGATTACTGCATTCGCCGCCCTGTGCTTTGAATGCAGTAAAAGATTGGCTTAAACGAACATAGCCAGGATACCTGCGATTACCGCGAAAAGGGCAACACCCTCAACGAATGCGGCAGTCAGGATCATGTTAGCGCGGATGTCATTGATCGCTTCGGGCTGGCGGGCAATTGCCTCAACCGCACCTTTACCGATCTGACCGATACCGATACCAGCGCCTACTGCGGCTAAACCCGCACCGATAGCACCACCGGCGTTCGCCCATGCTACTTCGCTTAACAAAACTGTCATTAAATCCATAAATGTGTGTTTTTATATCTAGTTAAAATCTCCCTGTTTTGCTCGTGAGGCGTGATGCGTGAGGCGGTTTATTGTCGGTTCACGCTTGACGCTTCACGGTTCACGCTAAATTATTACCGGATCATCAGGCCCGATCTGGTGCTTATCGTGGTGATCATGCACATCTTCAATCGCCTGACCGATAAATACCGCGGTAAGGTTAGTGAAGATAAATGCCTGGATAAACGCCACCAGTATTTCAATAAGGTAAATGAAAACTGAAAACGCGATCGATACCGGTGAGAATCCCCATCCTATCGCAGCGCTCAATCCACCAAAAATGAAAATCAGTGAAATGAGACAAATGATGATGATGTGGCCAGCCAGCATGTTCGCGAATAACCTTATGATCAGCGCGAATGGTTTTGTAAACACTCCAAGCACCTCTACAAGCACAAGGATTGGTTTGATTCCACCGGGTACGGGTGGGTTGAATATGTGACCCCAGTAATGTGAATTTCCGTTTACAGTGATAACGATGAACGAAATCACACCTAAAACTGCGGTAAAGGCGATGTTGCCGGTTACGTTTGCTGAACCCGGAACAAGGCCGAATATGTTGTTGATGAGAATGAAGAAGAAGATCGTTAGCAGGTACGGTAGATACTTGGGGTAATCATGACCAAGATTTGGCTTCGCCACTTCATCACGCACAAACGTGATAACAGGCTCGATAGCATTCTGAAAACCTGTAGGTGCCTGCTTTGTACCAATGCCTTTCTTGTATTTTTTAGCCACATTCAGAAGGAGAACCACAAGAAGTGTAAGCGCCAGAATCATCTGAACAACGTTCCTTGTGAGCGACAGATCGTAAACCGTAACATTCAGGATCAACCGGAACGATCTTTTTCCCTTCGAGCTTATATCCTTCTACTTCATGCTCGCCATGATGAAAAGCAGAAGACATGAATGTTGTGAAACCTTTTTGCGGAGAATAAAGAATGACAGGAAGCGGAATTGACACGTGGTGCTCATGACCGTCGTCGCCTTTGTAAGTAAGAAAGTGAAACTGGTGTGCATCGAGAACGTGCTCGAATATCACCTCGTTAGCATCGAATACTTTTTCCTCTTTTTGAATCGACTTTGGGGCGTGCTCTTCCTTACCAATATGATCTTTTTCCTGTGCGTTGACAACACTGAAAAAACCTATGCTTAAAATGCTGTAAATCGTTAGTAATAAAGCCCTTAGTCTCCCATTAAACATACCTGTCCCTAAATTTGCCGCAAAGATAAGCATGCAGTTGGGAAAAACGTCCGGAAAGCGTTCTAATTACTAAAAACTTTTATACTGCCTTGTCTACTTCTGTCTGCATGAAATGCAGGTTCGAATAGAACCCGCCGAGTGCCAGTAGTTCCTCATGAGTACCCGCTTCTTTGATCTCGCCTTTGTCCAGCACAATGATGCGGTCGGCCTTTCTTATGGTCGACAATCTATGGGCAATTACAATCGCTGTTCTGCCTGAAATAAGTGTATCGATGGCTCTTTTGAATGAGCAGCTCGCTTTCGGTATCTATCGACGACGTAGCCTCGTCGAGAATAAGTATAGACGGATTATAAAGCAGTGCGCGTATAAAAGCGATCAGCTGCCGCTGCCCCATAGAAAGCGTACTGCCCCGTTCCATTACATTGAAGTCGTACCCGCCGGGCAGTCGCATGATGAAGTCGTGAACATCGATGAGTTTAGCCGCCTCGATCACCTGCTCTTTTGAAATGTTCGGGTTCCTGAGTGTAATATTATCCATTACCGAACCAGAGAAAAGGAATACATCCTGCAGTACCACCCCGATATCTTTCCTTAACGCCTCGAGCTTGAAATTCTTCAACCGGGATATCATCGATCCTTATCGAGCCCTTCTGAATGTGGTACAGCCGGTTCATCAAGCTGATTATCGACGTTTTTCCGCTGCCCGTATGCCCCACTATAGCCACTGTTTCGCCTGGCTCGGCCCTGAAAGAGATATTTTTCAACACATAGCGGTCATCGGTATACGCAAACCACACGTTTTCAAATTCTATCTTTCCTTTCACAGCCGTCGGAACATGAATACCCTGCGTTTTGATATAATCATCGTTTTCCAGCACCTTAAACACCCGGTCGCTCGCCACCATGCCCATTTGCAGCACGTTAAACTTATCAGCTATTACCCTAAGCGGACGGAACAAGAAATTGAGACAGAAGTAAAAAGCTACCATCTTGCCAGGAAGGTCAGATGCCTGCTCACGCGGAATGTCGAGCGCATGGACCGCTCCCCACCAAACCATCATCGCCGTTCCTACTGCCAGCACGATTTCTACGATAGGAAAGAAAACCGAGTAAGCAAATATGGCATTGATGTTTGCGTTGCGGTGTTCCTTATTGATGTTCCTGAATTTTCCGAACTCCTTTTCTTCAGCAGAAAAAGCCTGGATAACCTGCATCCCGGTGATATGCTCCTGCACGAATGCATTCAGGTTGGCGACGGCATTTCTTACCCGGATAAACGATTTGTTTACACTCTCTTTAAAAAACCACGTAGCGATGATCAATAACGGAAAAGGCGCGAGACAGATAAGTGTAAGCTGCCAATCTACATAAAACATGTAAAATAATATACATACGATCGACAGTAGATCCGCAATGATGGGGAGCAGTCCTTCTGCAAAGATGTCGTTGATGGCTTCGATATCGTTGATCGTCCTGGTAGTTAGCGTACCGATAGGTGTTTTATCAAACTGCGACAGATTCAGGCCCAGGATCTTTTCATACACCAATACCCTCAAGTCCTTCACAACTGTTTGCCCCAACCATGCAGTAAGAAAAGAGAAGTAAAAACGGAGTGCGGATTCAACGAGTAACAACACTACCTGGATGACTGTGATCCAGATCAGGAGTTGTTCCATTCTCATTTTTACGGCGCCGGAACCGCTCACACCACCTTTGATATAGTCGTTAACGGTAAGTTGAACGAGGTAAGGACGAATGGGAGAAAATAGCGCGAGCAGGATCGCAAGTGTGAGCGAAATGAAAAATCTTCTTTTATATGGAGACGCGAACTTTAAAACCCTTCGCAATAAACTAAAATCGAACACCTTCTTCGCAACCGACCTTGTGGACATTACGCGAATTTAAGAATTTCCGCTGTGCAGATATCGTTAACGAATTCCTACTTCCCCTTCACCTTCCATTGATTTACGGTAAGCTTTGATGAAAATGGCACCGAGATTTTTGTATGGCGGAATGTAGTCCTCGAATTTTTCGCGTGATTTCTGATCCTTAAACTTTGTACCAAGGTCTCTCCAAAGTGTGATCCAGTCAATATTATTACCTGCAAGCAATTCCTGGTTGAGCGCCTGCAATATCGGCTCGTTTACTGTTTTTGTACCGACCTGTTTAGAAGAAATGATCTGCGCATCTTCGCACACTGTGAGCACTTCGTTCAGATTATTATAACCGCCGCATGATCCAAGCACAACGATCCTGGCCGAAGGAACAAGCTGCTTCAACGTGTACTGTAAGTGATAACTATGACCCCTGTGAATGATAATACTTGGCTTGATACGCTTCTCCGAAAGATAGTCGTTAAGTTTCGCCTGGGCCTTTGCATCCGGATCATCGGGACCTAACAAAGGCTTGTTCGCGAATATCCAAACAGGTTTTCCTTTTAGCGACATGATGCTGGTGAAGTCGTCGTTCTGCTGCACCTTCCACTCTTTCGGATTACGGAACATCTTCATAAAATTCTCATATGAATGCTGTCCGTCTTTGTCCTCATCACCATAAAAGAACACCTGCTGCACCACCCGGCCGCTATCATCTGTCAACGACGAATAGTCCTGGCCGTAGATGGAATTGATGCCGAGTTTGGTTGTGAGATCTACATTTTTAGTAGTGTCTGCGCTTTCAAACAGTGTTTTAAGAAGGTTGTAGATCACCACACCTTTCTTGTTGCTGTTAGCAATATTTCTGTCGAGATTTGTTTGAACCTCTCTTGTTATATACTTTGCGAGCGAAGGGTTTTTATCCATGATGCTGCTATACGAATCAGCAACGTCTACTGCTTCTTCAAGTGCCGGTGTTGCTTCGAGCCTGATCACAAACGCCTTCATGGTAGTAGTTGCATTTACTGCATCCATTCGTCCGAGAAAATCGTTCAGGGTGTTGTAACCGGCCGCCATCTTAATGAACTTTCTGAAATAGTCGCCGTTTACACTTAGCAGCAAGCTGTCGGCACATTGTACAGACATGCGCTGAAAAATTCTCTTGTATACGTTGAGATAGCTTGATGTATATATTTCATCTTCACCCAGCACGATCAGGTAATAAAGTTCCTGGGCGGTCAGACCATCTATTCGCGCAAAACGAACGCGCTCGTTGTTCTCAACGTGGAGTGCATTAATTTCCCTGATGAAATACTGCTTGGCCTTGTTCGCCATCCTTTCAGTAAGCGCCTGCATGCCCATTGCAGAATCTCTTAGCGGGGGAAGAAGCTGAGCTGCATAATCGATCTTCGTCTTCACCATCAATTTGTAATACAACAGGTCGTTGTCTTTTACAGAATCGATTTCTGCGAGGGTGATCTTATTCTTCATCAGGTTGTCGAGAAACGGGAAGTAGAGCTGGCCGCTTCTGCTCGCTGCCATTTTACCGATAAGCCTTACGAGCGAGTCGGAATGGTTCCTGATCTTTTGTCCGAGTGTATTTCTCGATGCGGCGTAGTCGTACAGTTTCCTGATGTCGCGGTGAGCGGCCAGCTGAATAAAATGGTCCGCATCGGGCATGTTTGGGTTCTTATTCAGTTCGGGAAGGATCTCTTCGGGGTGAAGCTCAAGATATTTCCTGATCAGCATTTGCCGGGAATCTTTTACACCGGCGTTTTCGTTCGGAAACAGGAAACATTCAACCAGTATTTTTCCGACGCCGTAACCATTTTTTGCGATCACCGGCTGTATACTTTTGCCGTTGCGGTCGAGGTCCATTGCTTCTTTAAATGCGGCAAAAAGTGCGGGGGCTATAGTGGCCGGGTAGTCTTTTTTATTTCTGAAGCGGTTGTAGCCTTTAAGGACAGTTTCAAGACTTTTTAGTGATTTAACCTTTACCTGGCCGGTGGTAGCTGTGTCGGATTCAATCTTTTGCTGCATTTCATCCACCTGGCGGATGAATACGTCGGTCACTTCGAGGTTAACGGCATCATCGTTCGATATTCTGAGTGAATCCCTATCCTCAAGCAGCAGTTTCTGTTGCCTGTCGACAAGGTCGTGAAAAAGCATTCTGTCGGTGGGGATTTTGAAGCTGTTTGCGTTCTGAGAAAGCAGCGTTGCGGGTAGCAGCAGTATCACAAAGATTAGTAGCCGTGGATTCATAACGATATTGACGATAAAGGTACAATTAATAGTTGTGTTACCGCTTACCTCTCACTTAACAATTTCATAATCTCTTTATTGTGTAAGCGGCCAGCGGAAAATTAACTTTGCGTAAATTTTGCGAATGGAACCCAGCCCGAAAAAGATCCTGATAGCCGACGATGAACCCGATATTCTCGAGATCGTCGGTTACAATCTGACTAAGGAGGGATACCAGGTTACTACCGCCAAAGACGGCGACGAGGCGCTCGCAAAAGCCAAAATCGTAAAGCCCGAGCTGATTATTCTCGATATCATGATGCCTAAGAAAAACGGAGTCGAGGTTTGCGAGCTCCTCCGCGCGAAACCAGCTTTCAAAGACACGCTTATCATATTCCTTACGGCCTTGAGCGACGAAAGTTCGCAGGTCAAGGGCCTCGAAACAGGCGCCGACGACTATATTAGCAAGCCCATCAGCCCAAAAGTGCTTCTCAGCAAGGTGAACTCCCTGTTCAGGCGGGTTAAACCTGAGGAGGGTTTGACGGTGATCAGGAACGGCTCTCTTGAAATTGATCCCATGAAATTTGAGGTATCCATCGAAGGCCGGCCGGCTACCCTGGCAAAAAAAGAGTTTGAGCTACTGTATATGCTTGCCTCCAGGCCGGGACGCGTTTTTCTTCGTAACGAGATCCTCAACCAGGTGTGGGGTAATGAAGTGATCGTCGGTGACCGCACCATCGATGTTCACATCCGCAAGATTCGCCAGAAGCTCGGCATTGATTGTATTACCACCGTTAAAGGCGTAGGTTATAAATTCGATTTATAGGCATTGCTTAATTTAGTTGATGCTCCAGGCTAAAAATCTTTCCACTAAACAACTTTCCGCGATCGTAGCGCTGGTGCTGAGCATACCCATTGCTACGTGCATTTACATTTTTACTCTTGATCCCGAGACTGCGGCAATTTCGCTTGGTGCGATCTGGCTCGCGAGTTACGGTCTTATCAGTTTTACGTTCGAACGTTTCGTGCACCGGAAGATTAAAGTGATCTACAAACTCATTAATCAAACGAAGGCCACACGAAAGGAAGAAATGTATTTCAAATACGTTCTTCCACAAAAAAGTATCGACGAAGTGAAAGAAGATGTTGAAGAATGGATGAAGACGAAGAATGAGCAGATCGAATTGCTTCAGAGAAATGAAGCGTATCGAAAAGAGTTTCTTCAAAATCTTGCACACGAATTCAAAACACCCATCTTCGCCATCCAGGGCTATGTTGAAACTTTATTAAGCGGCGCCATGGAAGAAGAAGCCATCCGCGTAAAGTTTCTCGAAAACACTTCTAAAAATGCTGACCGACTTGTAACGCTCATCAATGATCTTGATGAGATCACACGGCTCGAAAGCGGTGAACAGCTTCTTTACAAACAAAACTTCGTTATCCAGGACCAGATTCGCGAGATTTTTGATTCTCTCGCTATCAAAATCCATCAGAAAAATATTACCACCTCAATTAAAAAAGGCTGCGAAACGCCTATTACCGTTTTTGCCGACAAAGAAAAAATCAGGCAGGTGCTGATTAATCTTGTTGAAAATGCTTCCAAATACGGCAAGCAAAATGGTAGCATCGTTGCCAGTGTTTACAAGACTGACAACCGGCACGTGCTGGTAGAGATCACAGACGATGGGATAGGCATCGACAAAGATCATCTTCCGCGTATTTTTGAACGGTTCTACCGTACGGATGCTGCCCGCAGTCGTGATAAAGGTGGCACGGGCCTTGGACTCGCGATCTGTAAGCACATTGTTGAGGCGCACGGTCAAACTATTCATGTAAGGAGCACTCCTGATGTTGGAACGACTATCGGGTTTACGCTTGAACTTCGCAGAGACGATAAATCAAAGACTCTTTAACAACACGCTTAAGAGGGACACAATCAGCAATGAGAATCCTGTCATGATCAGGATGATTAATTTTAGCTGTGTGTGAAAAGCCTGTTTCATTCTAAGTTTTACGTGGGAGATGTCTCCTTTCAGTTCCATGATGTCCATTTTCGTTGCCATTCTTTCTTTTTCTGATAGAAATCTTTGGTTGACCATTTCATCAATTCCTGAGGCCATCGCTTTAGCATCTTCTTCATTGTTAAAATGTTTGTTGAGCATTTCGTAGATGCGGAACGTTTGTGTGAACGTGGCCATTGGATTGTTTTCTCAAAAGTATATTTAGGGGTGAGGGTTTCAATGGGTAAAAGACGGTGAGGGGATGATATTTTCCCTGCGGGGCATGACGCCGACAAATGTATAGCGGAGAGAAGAAGAATCCCTGCGGGGCGTGGCTGCCGCCGGCTAAAGCACGGCAGACGGCAAACGGCAGTGCAGAATTATTGGCGCAACGAAGTGGCCTACAATGATATTTTCTCTGCCACCCGCCAAAAACAAAAAAATCCCGCGGAAGAATCCGCGGGACATGTCATATAGAGAGAGATCAATGACTAGTAAATTCTTTAAACAAACCTTGAAGGCAAACTTAATAAGTAGCCGACTTAGGATTGAAATTCGTCCAACCGGCTGTCCAATCTGTCGGGCCAAACGCACCCTTGTAGGTAACAGTAGTAAAGAACGAATCCATTCCTGCGAAATCCGCACCACTCAACGCCGGAGAACCTCCAGCAGGTACAAAGTTCGGAGCAGCGAAATTAAACGGCGCAGTAAGCTGCACGGCATCTCTTGAATCCAGGATCTGATTTCCATCAGTCTCAACCTTCGCACGAACAAGCGCAACCGCTTCAGCAATCATCGCTGCACGATCTTCGGACGTCATCGGGTTATCAGGATAACTATGCGATACAACCGCACGCGCACCAGCAGAATCAACCAACACAGGCTTAGTGTACACTGCAATAATGTTATTTTTAAAAATAGAAACACCATTCGCCAGGTAATCTGTAGTGGTACCTGCAGATTCAAGCGAGAAACCAGCCTTCCTGTGTCCAAGAAGAATAGAGTTGCTAAGCTCGAAACGTGTTGACCTCCTCCACCTGTTACTGAAACCATGGTTTGCAGAAGATCCTGTTGTGTCGTAAGGCCCAATGAGTGTTAAGTTACTCAGGTGCGGCGTAGTAAACGGCGCGGCTGTGCTTCCGGTGCCATCATTGTCACACTCAATACCATTTGCCTGGTCTGTATCAGATGGTTTATCTCTCAGAGAAACCGCAAACTGAATTTTACCAGAATATCCAAAATCAAAATCATAATCATCATCATACGTTCCATACGCTACAAGATTCTTCGCATTCACTGTTCCACCAAAGAACTCATACGCATCATCAGCACCAAAAGAAACCTGGATGTTTTCGAGCGTTGTTCCTGAACCTACACCACCAAGCGTAAGGCCATTGATTTCAGAACCTGGCTCTGCCGCAATTCCTGAAAACTCTATACGTACATAACGAAGTGTTCCGGAATTATCAGTAGGCTCTGTACCACCGTAAGGACGATTAACACCACCTTCAATAATCGGAGCTGGCGAAGTTGGACGATTAGTTGGTGCTTTACCTAGAAGGATAATTCCACCCCAATCGCCGGGAGCCCTTTCGCCGGATGGTTTTCCGGAAGTGAACACGATAGGGTCTGTAACAGTTCCATCAGCAACAAGTTTCGAACCTCTCTCAACAATCAGCGCACCTTTTTGCGAGATGTCGCTTTTAATAATCGTTCCTGGTGCGATAGTAAGCGTGGCACCGTTATTCACATACACATAACCTTTCAGCGTGTAAGTATCTTTTGCAAGTGTAAGATCTCCATCGATAGTACCTGAAAGAACTTTTGATTCGTTGGGATCTCCACCCGGGTCAACAGGACCGCCACCTAGGTCATCTCCAACATTTACTTTAACGCATGAAGTAATTGCCATCGCAACGATTACTACGCTTAAAGTTTGTCTGATAAATTTCATATCCGGAATTTTAATTTTGTTTTTATCTGTTTGGTTATAATGAGAAGTCGTAAGTGAAGCCAACGGAAATGGTAGAGCCTGGCTTGAATGAACTGAATACTCTGTCTGTACCATTTGCATACACTCTCTTACTATCAACGTTCTCATAGAAGAGCGATTTCTGGTTGAAGATGTCGCTAACGGTTAATTTCAATTCGCCTCTTTTTGCAAGAATCTTTTTCGATACCTGCATGTCTACCACGTCTCTAGGATTCTCGTAGATGTCTGGAATTTCGGAGTTACCAACAAGTGCAAGGCGGTTTCCGATCCTGTTATAGAGAATATTCGCATTCCATCCCGATGTAGTGTTAGCGTACTGAATTCCACCATTGATCAGGTAAGGCGACTGGCCCTGAACCGGTCTGTCTGCAGAAACAACTTTACCTGCTGCTTCATCGCTGAATCTAACCTGTGAAAAGATGTAGGTAAGATTCGCGAACAGGCTGAAATCGCTAAGGAAGTCGCTCGAACCAAGGAAGTTTAAATTCTTTCTCAACTCGAATTCTATTCCGTAGCTGTCTGCATCTTTGGCGTTACCATAAGTATAGTTGCGACGGGAAGGAACACTTTCAGGACTCAATCGAAACTCAATCGGGTTAACAAACCTTTTATAGAAACCACCGAATGTTATCGCTTCACCTGTTCCGAGATACATCTCATACCGCGCGTCGAGATTGTAAATGTCTGTAGACTTCAACTCTGCATCTCCTCTTACACCATAGTTTGCTTCGTAATCGAAGAACTGGAACGGAGCCAGCTCACGAAACTCAGGACGCGATACAGTTTGTGAAGCCGAAAGGCGAAGAATATTTTTAGGATTGATGTTATAACTGAAGTTTACTGATGGAAGGATCGACCAGTCTTCATTATCAATGGTAATTCGTTTTGCTGACCTGTCTCTTGAGTTGAGATACTGCTCGAAAAATTCTACACGCACACCCCAGATGAGCCTGATTCTCTCCGAGAATTTATTGTCGACCATCGCATAACCTGCATTCAGGGCTGATATACCGAAGTATTTATCGTCGGGGTTTGTGAATTCATCGATGATAAATCCATTGTCGGCAATATTTGATTTTGCGAAAATCTGTTCGAAAGGCAAACGTCTGTAGTCTTCATTGAAGTTTCCAGATGCTTCTACGTATCTGAATATCCTGGATTTGAAATCACGAAAGCGAAGTAAGCTGGAACCACCAACTTTAAGCGTTTGCTTTTCGCCACTAATGTTGAAAGGAATAGCGAGTGATGCACTTCCTGATACACCGTGGTCTTTAAGATCCGAATAAAATCTCCTGCTATCATCCTGGTCCCACTCATATCCTGAACCACCATCGAAGTACGCAGTGGTTCGAAGATCGGGTTGCGATTTGTTGTTATAAGAATATCCCGCGTTCCAATTGAATCGCACACCACTGTTCGTAAGCTGATGTGAACCTTCTAAGATACCAGTGTAAAAGGTTCGCTGGCTAAGAACAGACGACCAGAGATTTACATTACCACCACGATCAGCATTAGGACCGGACCTGAAATAATAGTTGTCCTCAAATGTCCTGTTGAATAAGTTTTTGAACGATACTTTATGTCTTCCTTTAACATAAGAAAAGTTAGCCATCGCACCGAGGTTGATGCCGTACCTGTTTTGATCGTCGTTGAAGCTTTGCAGCGAAACGCTGTTAGCATCGAAAAGGTTTCTTTGAACAACTGCTTTGTTCTCGCTTTTGCGATAGAGTACAGATATAACAGACCCGAACAGTGCGTCGTTCTTCAGTCTTTTTCCCACACCCCATGCTAAATTGTAAGTTTGAATCGGAGCGGCTGTTCTCGTCGTTTGCTTATACACATCATCGCGGAACAACTTGCTGAACGCTATTTTCTGCGATAACGAAGTTGGGTTTGCATTTGTGCCAGTAAACTGTGCGCGATTAACAGGGAAACCTCCCGGCATGTCGCGACGACCATCAGAGAAACCGGTCCATTCTGTTGAACTGCGTTCGTTGCCGGTAAAGTCTTTGAACGTAGAGTTCGTGTTATACCCGAATGTGGCGCCTACTGATAAGAAATTCTTTGAAGGAACATCTTTGGTTGTCACCTGTATCAATCCACCAGCAAACTCACCCGTAAGGTCAGGCGTAGCCGTTTTATTGATGACAATGTTATCTACTACGCTTGCAGGTATTACATC
The DNA here is from genome assembly GCA_963782225.1 of uncultured Chitinophagaceae bacterium. GTDB lineage: Bacteria > Bacteroidota > Bacteroidia > Chitinophagales > Chitinophagaceae > Flavitalea. The sequence continues at coordinate 1,645,346 of CAWAIQ010000004.1, read as the reverse complement.
GAACGAAAAAGATTTTCTGTCGGGTTCAGAGCTGGGCAGCTGTGCACCATTCAAAAACGCTGTGTTGTAACGATCCCCAAGACCACGAACAACAACAAATTTGTTATCCTGTATACTTGTTCCGCTTACTCTTTTCAGGATCTCACCTGTGTTACGATCTGGTGTTCTTTTAATAAAGTCAGCAGCTATTCCACTTGATAATGCAGTATTGTTTTTTTGAAAATTAAGGAGAGCACTTGTGCTTTCTTTTCTCACAGATGTTCTTACCACAACTTCGGAGAGTGTTGATCTTTCTTCAAGAACGATTGTGAGTGTGTTCTCTTCGTTTTGTTTTACTTCAACGTCATCTATCGACTTGGTTGAATATCCAACGCTTGATATGGTTATCGTGTATTTCTTTCCTGGCTCAAGATTAACCGTGAATCGACCTTCCACGTTTGCTGCGAGAGCACGTGCCTGTCCTTCTATACTGATCGTTGATCCCGAAAGCGGTTCATTCTTTGGGTTCAGTACTTTACCATTGAGTTGAACAGTTTGGGCCGAAGCGAAGAAAGAAGAGAGAAGTAAACCAAAAATTAAGTACAGCTTTGATCCCACAAATTGTTTTTTAGTTGTGAGGCAAAAGTACCCGCGGGCTATTACGTCAATGTTACGCGAACATTAACGAATTGTTACCAAGCTTTGTGAAAAGTGTCAGAATCTGAACTGCGTTCTGAGTGTGAACACGTTGTCTTTTAAATCGCTTGCGAAGCCGGTTAGCGATGTGGCTTCATTTTTAATCATGTCATACCAGAAAACCAGTTTCAGGTGTGAGTCCGCAAAAAAGATATAGCCGGCGCCGAAGGTATTGAATCTAACGTCGCCGGAATGAGTGTTAGATCCCAGGCCGCCAATTTCATTGCCGGCAAGTTTTGTATTAGGATCGTAGATATCGTACTTAAGAACGAGCATGTGCTTTTCGTTAACGATATTTTGCAGGAAGTAAATGAATGCTCCATTGAATTTGCGGATGTAAAGAGGATCGTTCAGCAACGTGCCGGGAGTAAACGACTGTTCGGCAAAAGATGATTGTGTTCCCCACCAGTATTCTCCCCGTATTTCTGTCTTGCCCCACCCATTTTTTATTTTCAATTGCGCATCCAGGCCGCGGTATTTTCTTGGAGCCTTATCACCGAGGTTTGTTACAGATGAATCAACCGAAAAGTTTTTGCTTCCACCCGCGCCGTTCATCTTATATATATACTTCGAATTTTGTATCAGGCCGCCTTCAAAAAAAGAAAAGCCACCAGTAAGCGAGACCGACTTTGAAATCGCGTATGGTTTCATCGACATTCTTGCGATGAAATCTTTATAGCTGTCGTATTCTTCGGGACCTGTTAAACCCTGTCCATTAAAAACGCCTGCGTCAATTTTCAACAATTTAAACCGGCTGCTACGTTTGCGCGGTTCGAGGGTGACCATCGCCCCCAGATCGCGCTCTACTCTCATGAGTGTTTGAGACATACGACCACGTTCTATGCTTTCCCTGTCTCCTGAGCCCAGGTTCAGCTCGTAGCCAAAGGGCCGGGCAAACATCCCGGCAGTAAAAGAGAAAAGCTGGAACTTATTCTCATAATATCTCGCCCAAAAATCTCGTATAGCCACGCCTTTTTCGGATCCTTCAAACTGAAACACTACCTGCGCCTGGGGCAATCCTGCATCGTTAAAGTGCGCATAATCGAATCTTACGCGACCCCGCCTGATGGTAAACCGGTTGTCGGAATGTTCCGGAAAATCACCGCCACTGAAGTTTTTAGCACCTTTTGACTGCGCTATCTGGAACTGCGGTTGAAAGTATCCGCTGATCTGCAAATGATCCGTTTTGCGGTATACTGCCCAAAGACCTTTTTCACGGGAGTCGGTCGTGTCAATCATGTCTACAAGGAACTGAGCCCTAGCTATCTGCGACATCAAAATGACGCAAACAAGCAAAAAAAGTCTGTTCGACAATAGTCCTAACTTCATACCGGTCATGATTCAGCTGCGAAGTTAAAGCGAGTGGGCCATGTTAAGAAATCATTACCAATTCGGCCCTCACCCTTAACTGTCTTATTAATTCTAATTTTGCGCACAACTAAAAAACAGAGGATGGGATTGCAGTCGATCATGAAGATCTTTATGCCGAAGGACAGGGTCTTTTATACTTTGTTTGAACAGGTGGCCGATACGATGGCAAAAATGGGTAGGGTGCTGAAAGAAGTTGTGAAGGAACCTGATTTTGACAAACGTGCAGGACTTATATCCCAGGTAGAAGATCTCGAACATGTGAACGACGATTTCACACACCAGATCTTCACTGAGCTGGGAAGAAACTTCATCACGCCCTTCGACCGCGAAGACATCCACTACCTAGCAACTTCTCTCGATGATGTTTGCGATTACATTTTCGCAACCGCAAAAAAAATAAACTTCTATCGCGTTAATCCTAATGATCAGGGTATCCAGAAAATGGCCGACCTGATCGAACAGGCTTCTGAACAAGTAAGGGCAGCGGTGCACGAATTGCGCAACATGCGCGATATGAGAAAGATTACCGAAGCATTGGTGAAGGTGAACAGTATCGAGAACCAGGCCGATGATATTTTTGACCTTAGTATCGAGCGTTTGTTCGAAACCGAACCTGATGCAAAAGAGGTGATCAAGAAGAGGGAAATCTACCAGGTAATGGAGATCGTAACCGACAAGTGCGAAGATGCCGCCAATGTAATCGAATCGATCATCATCAAATACGCTTAATCGCTATGACTTTCCTGGTAGTGATCATTGTGCTCGCACTGATCTTCGATTTTATAAACGGCTTTCATGATGCGGCGAACTCGATTGCCACAATTGTTTCCACCAAAGTTCTTACACCGTTTCAGGCGGTGCTGTGGGCGGCTCTTTTCAACTTCGCAGCGTTCTTTGTTTCAAAGTATCTCATCGGTGAATTCAAGATCGGTAATACGATCGCGCGTTCGGTGAATGAACATTTCATTACGCTTGAAGTGATCTTTGCGGGGCTTATTGCCGCGATCGCATGGAACCTTCTCACATGGTGGTTCGGCATACCCTCGAGTTCTTCGCATACGTTGCTTGGTGGCTTCATGGGTGCAGCCATTGCCCATGCCGGAGCTCTCAGTGAAAATGGAGAGAATGTAATCAACTACGCAAAGGTGCTCCCAACTTTCGCTTTCATTTTTCTTGCACCGCTCATTGGTATGGTCGTCGCATTTTTTATAACGGTCATAATCGTCAATATAAGCCGGCGGGCTAACCCGTACAGGGCCGATAGCTGGTTCCGGCGACTGCAGCTTGTATCTTCCGCCCTTTTCAGTCTTGGTCATGGTGGTAACGATGCACAAAAAGTAATGGGCATCATCGGGGCAGCCATCATTTTCTACGAGAAGCAAAGAGGCAACGATCTTACTTTTAATGAATTTGTGAGTCAATATATGTGGGTGCCGATAGCGAGCTTTACTGCCATAGCCATGGGAACGATGAGTGGGGGTTGGAAGATTGTAAAAACCATGGGTACACGTATCACGAAGGTCACTCCGCTGGAAGGTGTGAGCGCTGAAACTGCCGGTGCGGCCACATTATATATCACCGAACATCTTGGTATTCCTGTAAGCACCACACATACTATTACCGGTGCCATCATTGGGGTGGGTGCAACAAAAAGGTTGTCGGCCGTAAGATGGGGCGTAACAATAAACCTTTTGTGGGCCTGGATCCTTACCATTCCGGTGAGTGCACTGCTTGCCGCACTTGTGTACTATCTCGGAAAACTTCTGTTCTAACTTTATTAATTACGGGTTTTCTTATTACTTTGGCAGCCTCAAATAAATGAAAGGAATCATATTAGCAGGCGGCTCTGGAACCCGTTTACATCCTATTACTTACGCAATCAGTAAGCAGATCATACCGGTTTACGATAAACCTATGATCTATTACCCGCTTTCTACTCTCCTGCTTGCCGGCATTAATGAGATCCTGATCATTTCTACCCCTCACGATCTTCCTCACTTCAAAAAATTGCTTGGCGACGGCTCGCAACTTGGAATACAGGTGTCGTATGCGGAACAACATGATCCTAACGGTCTGGCACAGGCGTTTGTAATTGGAGAACAATTTATTGGAAAGGATAAAGTGGCACTGGTGCTCGGGGATAATATCTTTTACGGAACGGGCCTGGGAGAAAAACTGAAGAAAAACACCGATCCGGATGGTGGGATTGTTTACGCCTATAAAGTAAGCGACCCTGAACGTTATGGTGTGATTGAATTTGATAAGGACAACAAGGCTATTTCGATTGAAGAAAAGCCAACAAAACCGAAAAGCGACTACGTTGTTCCGGGAATATATTTTTACGATAACGAAGTGGTTTCCATAGCGAAAGCACTGAAGCCGAGCGCGAGGAACGAGTACGAGATTACCGATGTAAATAAAGAATACCTTCGCAGGGGAAAATTACAGGTGTCTATACTCGACAGGGGAACGGCATGGCTCGATACCGGTACATTCGACTCGCTGATGCAGGCTAGCCAGTTTGTACAGGTGATAGAACAAAGGCAGGGAATAAAGATCGCGTGTATTGAAGAGATAGCATACCGGAAAGGATTTATTTCAAAGAAACAGTTGGAATCGATGGCTCAGCCCCTGCTTAAAAGCGGGTATGGTGAATACCTGATGAAAATTGTAAATGAAAGCTGAGCACAACCCAAAAACATTATAATGAAGAAAATTCTGGTTACAGGTGGATGCGGATACATAGGATCACACACGATCGTAGACCTGGTTGAAAACGACTTCGAAGTAATTTCAGTAGATAACAACTCGCGCTCGTCGGCAAGAATACTCGAAGGCGTAGAAAAAATCACCGGTAAAAAGGTTAAAAACTATAAGGTAGACCTCTGCAACTTCGACGACACCTTCGCTATTTTCCAGGAAAACGAAGATATCGAGGCGATCATTCATTTTGCAGCCTACAAAGCTGTGGGCGAATCCGTAGAGCAGCCGTTAATGTATTTCGAGAATAATCTCGTCTCACTTATCAACCTGCTGAAGTGCGTCCAGGAGTTTCATATCCCATACTTCGTGTTTTCTTCCTCATGCACAGTCTATGGCAACCCGGATGTAATCCCGGTTACCGAGCTTACGCCACCTAAACCTGCTGAGTCACCCTACGGGTATACGAAGCAGATGGGTGAGCAGATCATCAACGAATTTTCTAAGGCCAACCCGGCGCAGTGCGTGCTGCTGAGATACTTTAACCCTGTAGGTGCACATCCGTCAATTCAAATTGGCGAGCTGCCACTAGGTAAGCCTGCCAACCTCGTCCCGGTTATCACCCAAACTGCCATCGGCAAACTGCCACAGGTAACCATTTTTGGTGATGATTACCCTACCCGCGACGGCTCATGTATCCGCGACTTCATCCATGTATCCGACATCGCACATGCACATACCTTGTCTGTTCAGTTTCTTTTGGAAGGAAAGACAAATAAGCGTTGCGAAGTGTTCAACCTCGGAACGGGCAATGGTGTAACTGTGTTGGAAGCTATCAGGGCTTTTGAAAAAGTTAGCGGTGAAAAACTGAATTATGTTGTTGGACCACGCCGCCCGGGTGACGTTGTAGCTATATATGCAAACAACGATTATGCTGTCTCACAGCTCGGGTGGGATTTGAAATATACCCTGGAAGACATGCTACTTACGGCATGGAAATGGGAGCAGAAGTTAAAAGTGGATGAGAAGTTCTACCAGACGAAGTCGGCAGATCTCAACTAAATAATTTTTCAAAAAAGATATCAGAAATTTCAAGGATGTTAAAAGATATTCAGTCTACCGGACAGAAAGATACACGAAGCGGTTTTGGTGATGGTATAGTGGAAGTAGCAAGAAAAAATCCAAATGTTGTTGCACTCACTGCCGACCTTGCAGGCTCTCTTAAGTTGAACCAGTTTATAAAAGAGTTTCCTGAAAGATTTATCCAGGTAGGAATTGCCGAAGCAAATATGATCGGCATCGGTGCCGGTCTCACTATTGGAGGGAAAATTCCTTACACCACCACGTTCGCAAACTTTTCTACGGGTAGAGTGTATGATCAAATAAGACAATCAGTAGCATATTCTGGGAAGAATGTGAAGATTTGTGCATCGCACGCAGGATTAACATTAGGGGAAGATGGTGCAACGCACCAAATCCTTGAAGACATTGGGTTGATGAAGATGCTGCCGGGTATGACTGTTATCGTTCCTTGCGATTACAATCAAACAAAAGCCGCGACGATTGCCATTGCTGATTATGATGGTCCGGTTTACCTGCGTTTCGGCAGACCCAGCTGGCCAATTTTTACATCAGCTACTGAACCATTCGAAATAGGAAAGGCCCAGAAATTTTCTGACGGTACTGATGTTTCGATTTTTGCCTGCGGCCATATGGTATGGAAAGCCATCGAAGCAGGAAAGATTCTTGAAGAAAAAGGTATCAAAGCAGAGGTAATAAATATTCACACGATCAAGCCTCTTGATACAGCCGCCATAATTGCGTCATTGAAGAAAACAAAATGTGCGGTTACTGTTGAGGAGCATAACATCATCGGTGGTCTTGGCGATGCAATCGCTCATACCGCTACAGCTGAGTTTCCCGTACCAATAGAAATGATCGGCACACGAGACACATTCGGTGAAAGTGGTACTCCTACTCAACTTCTTACCAAATACGGCCTGGATACTCCAAACGTTCTCGAGGCGGTTGAGAAGGTTATGGCAAAGAAAAATCGATAGTCGCTTTTTTGATGTCGTGGTAGAAAAGGAAGGTCCATTTTTCTTCCTGGCCCTTCTGCCACCATTCATGCCTTAGCTGCATGCATTTTTTACCATTGTAGTCATACTTAGCTACATAGCGGCTTTTCATTTGCTGAAACTGTGGCGCATCATCACCGCCAAAGAAAACTGTTTTATCATTTTCCTTTATCCAGAATACCTGGTGATACCTGCTGTGTGCAGACGTCATCTCGTAAGTGATGTAGTCGTCGATGGTTCCGTTGCCCTGCAGTAACTCAACCTGCGACGAATCCTTTAAACAGTCCAGCTCTTTTTTTATGTAGGATGATGAGTGCTCACTGAGTGCAAACTCCAGTTCATCGCGTTGGATATAATATTTGGCTGATGAAAACGATAAGCGCCTTTCGCCATCCGACTCGTTGCTGCAACTAACGCCCCCGGAGTGATCTTTATGCAGGTGACTCATCAGCACCTTCGTTACTTCGGAAGGGTTAATGTTGTTGTCCATCAGGTTCTGATGTATTTGCAACACTCCATTGTCGTTTGCAAATCCGAGTCCGGCATCTATCAGCAATACATCATTATCTGTGATCACAACAAATGGCTGTACTTCTACCAACAAACTTCCGCCCGGCCTTTCACTTAATTTATCTTTCTCTTCATCGAAGGGCACGAACGCTTTTGTTCTGTCAACAGTGAAGGAGCCCTCACTTAGTGGAATTATTTTCATCTTAAGTTTTCTATTTTATTCTTTAGCAGATCCCTCGCTTCGCCCGGGATGACCGCGTTGCGGTCTATCTCAACACCATCTGCCTGTCGGCATCGAGGCGTATCAATATCGCCAGCATCACAGAAAAAGTGAGGAGCGAAGTTCCGCCATAACTGATAAACGGCAAAGGAATACCGATTACAGGTGCAAGACCAATGGTCATGCAGATATTAATGGCAATGTGAAAGAAGAAAACGCATGCCACGCCGTAAGCGTAACACCGGCTGAACACACTTCGTTGTCGTTCGGCTAAGTGTACCATCCTCATGAGGAGTAAGAGATACAGAGCGAGGAAGATGGAGCTTCCAACGAAACCGAAACCCTCGCCTATTGTACAGAATATAAAGTCGGTTCGTTGCTCAGGAACGAAGTCGAAGCGTGTCTGCGTTCCCTTAAGGAACCCACGTCCGGCAAAGCCGCCGCTACCAATCGCTATTTTACTTTGACGTACATTGTAATCAGTGTCCTTCGATTTGGCTGGCGCCTCATCGCCCTCAACGCTGTTCAGCCCGGCGTATGGGTTTTCGCGTCCGATAAGAGAGAATATTCTCTCCACCTGGTGTTTCTGTAGCACATGCGTAAACAGAAACGGCACAGCAAACCTTTGAATGCTCACACAGACCAACCAGATAACCGCAATGATGATCAACACCTGGCGGTTTCTTTTAATCTGCCTGCGGACCAAGTACACGGCAATGGCGGCAATGAGCGTAAGCGCGATGGCAAGCGTATTTTTTTCCACAAGCAACGTGGCTACTACCAACACTGCGAAAGAAAATCCTACGATAAGATAAATAGCAGGCAAACCTTCGCGGAACATCACGAGAAAGAAGGCAAAGAACACAAGTGCAAGACCCGTTTCTTTTTGCGCGATTGTAATCAATGCCGGCAGTAACACAATACCAACCGCTATCAATTGCGAACGAGGCTTTGTAAACTCCGTTTCAACCCTCGACAAATATTTAGCGAGGGCAAGGGCCACAAAGATCTTACAGATCTCCGCGGGCTGAATCTGAAAGCTACTTCCGAACCGGATGATTGACTCCGTTCCTTTCACTTCAGTGTGAAACGGAAATACAAGTAACAGGAGAAAGATGCCCAGCGCGTACCAGATATTTGCAGTTGCGGTAAAGAATTTACTATCTGTAAGAAGTATGGTGAGCCCAATGATGAGAGATAGAATAAAAAAGAAGAACTGCTTGCCATAGTCTGTCCGCAGTTTCAGAAATCCGTCGATCACACTTTCACCTTCGCGATACGTAACGGAAAAGATGCTGACGATACCTATGGCCACAAGGGCTATATACAGCCAGATCATCAACCAGTCGACGCCACGTGAAATTGCAGGATTCTTTTGGCTCATGCAGTGGGTCGTTTAAGCATATTCTTGCGGTCGTCGATCAATGTTGGTTTCGTATTCATGGCCGATCTTCTTTTTTCCGGTTCATCTCTAACCGGCGGAACGTAATAATCGCGGTTCAGATATTTTCTTATGTAAGTGCTGTCTTTCGTCATATCGAACCAGCGGTACGCTCTGGTTGAATCTTCGATATACTGTAAACGTGCGAAGTAGCCCGGCATAAGATTAGCTGCGGCAATCCTTTCAACTTCTTTCAATCGGACAGTGCGTATTGTATCGTTCAGGTATTTCTCCATCACGAGCGATGCGATAGGCGCTGCCCAGGTTGCACCAAATCCGGAATTCTCCACCACTACCGCGATAGCGATTTTCGGATTTTCTCTTGGCGCAAAGCAAACGAACATCGAATTATCTTTTAGCTTAATTCTTCTTTTATCGATGATCCTGTATTTTTCTGCTGTACCGGTTTTTGCGCAGATATTAATTCCCGGAATGCTCGCCGTACGAACATGTTCCACCACATCCTGCATTCCCGCCATCACATCTTCATAAGCTTCGTTCGGAATTTTAGTAAGCACTTCGTGCTTTTCGCGAAATCTTCTTAACAGCGTATCACTCTCGCCTTCTTTGTCAATATTCTTTACAAAATGTGGCAGATAATAATAGCCTTTGTTGGCAACGATGCACATGGCGTTAGCGAGTTGAATAGGCGTTGCATTCATCATATCCTGGCCGATGCCAAGCGTTAGATTAGTGCACGAACTCCAAGAACCGCGATAAACCCTGTTATATACGCTGGTATCAGGAACGTTTCCAATCACTTCACCGGGAATATCAATTCCAATTTTTCTGCCCAGGCCGAATTTATTCAGATATTCTCTCCAATGCGCGTATCCTCTTCTTACGTTATGATCTTTCGGATTATCAACTGTCATCCGGTAGACCTGGGTGTAATAAGAGTTGCATGAATTGGCAATTGATAACCTGAGATTGGCGGCGTGGCCGGGGTTATTGTGCGTGCACGCAGGTTTACCACTTCCACAACCAAAGTATCTTCCCGAACATGGATAACCAAAATCGCGTGTAATTAATCCCTGGTCGAGCGCCACAAGCGCGCCTAAGGGTTTAAATGTGGAACCCGGCTCATAATTACCCTGTACCGCCCTGTTCAATAACGGTCCGGCAACATCAAGTACCAATCTTCCATAATTCTTTTGTTTATTAGGGCCTGTGAGGTCGTTAGGATTGTAATTAGGCCCCGATGCCATTGCTATGATGCCGCCGGTTTTTGGGTCGATGGCTACAACGGCGCCAACTTTATTCGACAGCAGTTTTTCTGCAAGCTGTTGTACTTCGATATCTATATAAGTCTGAAGGCTGCGTCCCGGAATGGCCGCTGTATCAAATGCGCCGTTTTCATAACTGCCCACCAAACGGTTTTTGTTATCCTTAATAAGATTGTTGATACCGCGTTGCCCCATCAACACACTTTCATAATAAGCTTCGAGCCCGCTGCGGCCAACATAGTCACCCATCATGTAAAAGCCTTTCGATCTTTTGATGATGTTTGAATCGGCTTCGCCAACGTATCCCATAATATGTGCAGCCGCATTGAACGGATAAACTCTTACCGGACGTTCGACAAGTGCAAAACCAGGAAACTTCCAGATATTTTCATCGAGCCGCGCGTGGATATCGGGCGGAAGCAAATCTTCATATATCGACGGACGATAACGACCGTTTTTAATACGCGCTTCCGTCATTCTCTTTTTAAATTCCGCTGTGTCTATCTGAAGAAGCGTACACAGGCTCGCAGTATCAATATTTTTTACCTCGTTAGGTGTAACCACGAGGTCGTACATAATGGTGTTGTTGAGAATTGCTTTGCCTTTTCGGTCGTAGATTATGCCCCTGTTAGGATAAACAATTTTACGGAACACGGCGTTGTTCATTGCCAGCTGGCGATAGTTTCCCGAAAGCACCTGCAGATTAAATAGCTGTAGTATGATGATGAAAAATACGCCGAGGAATATCAGGCGGATGATCGTGCTTCGCGACTGGTTAAAAACGGGCATAGGACTTTAGATTGTTAGGCTGTATTGGTCCGGAACTTTTCTTTCCTGAAAAACAAGATTTCAGTCACAAAGATAAGCAGGATACTTACTCCTGTGCTGGCAAGCACTTTCCCAACGAAATAAAAGAAGGTACCAAACTCGATCCATTCCAAAAATACAAGATACCCGTTGTGAATCAAAGTTAAAATGAACACATATGTTGCGTAAGGGGCAAGGCCCATGCTCGTGATGGAGGGTGATGCATAGTTCTGCTCGGCACCTTCCTGGCGTATGAGGATGTTTACGAGAAAAGGGCGCAGGTAAGCAATGAGGGTACAGGGAGCGGCATGCAGACCGGGCGTTTTCGTGAAGTAATCGAGCGTAAGACCAAATAAGAAACCTATCAGCGTTAGCGTGATCCTTGGTGTATTGAAGGGCAACCAAAGGATATATAAGAAGTATAGATAAGGAACGATGAATTGATGAAGCGGATCTACCTGGAATAGCACAAACACCTGGACGAAAATGAACAGAATAAAACGGATAATATTTTTTACAAACTTGCTCATTGGTTCTTTCTCGTAGCTTCCTCCAGGCGCTTTTGTTCGTCTTTTTGCAGGTTATCTACTACCGTAACGTATTCAACGCTATAAAAATTTGTTGAAGGCTGAAGCTTTAGCGAATAAAAGTTGCTTGTTTTATCGTCTATGATTTCGTTCACTGTTCCGATAAGTATCCCGGGAGGAAATGACAGCGAGTATCCGCTGGTTACAACCGAGTCGCCCTTTACCAGCTTCACGCTTTTAGGAATATTCTCCATTGTAACATAGCCGGGCGATTTGCCATCCCACAGCACCTTTCCTATTTCCCCAGAGTTTTTGATTTTCGCGCTTACGCTGCTCTGCCGGTTGAGCATTGTCATCACAACCGAAAAATTTTCGCTAGTGTTTACCACCATTCCAACAATTCCCTGCGGACTGATCACACCCATGTCTTTCCTTACACCCTGGCGTTCGCCACGATGGATGGTGAGATAGTTGTTCTGCAGGCTCACTGAGTTATTGACCACGCGGGCGCCGCGCCACAAATAACGGCGCGCGATACCTGATGTGTCTTTGTTAACTGTATCTATCACAACCTGTGTAAGCGAGTCGGCTCCCTGGTAATTATCTTTTAGCTGGTTAAGCAGTTGTTCGTTTTGCTGAGCGAGTGATTCGTTGATCTTTTTGAGGCGGAAATAGTATTCGACATTACTGTACCTGGAGCTTACGCGGCCGGTAAGTTCGTTTGCTACGCCCATGAAGGCGGCCTCATGAAATTTGTTATATCTGAAAAGGAATGAAAGTGCAAGGATCTGCAACACCAGGAAGAACAAAAAATTGAAATACCTTCTGATGAAGAGAAAAATGTTACGCACTGTAGTTGTGAGTTTTTATTTACCTCATTACGAAGGGATACCTGTCATAATGTTTAAGCGCAAGGCCAGTGCCCCGTACTACGCTTTTCAGCGGATCGTCGGCCACGTGCACAGGCAGCTTGATCTTCTGGCTTAATCGTTTGTCGAGCCCTCTGAGCAATGCTCCGCCGCCGGTAAGATATAGTCCCCTGCGGTAGATGTCACCAGCGAGTTCGGGAGGCGTCATCTCCAATGCTTTCAATATAGCTTCTTCAATCTTGAAAATGCTCTTGTCGAGCGCTTCAGCAACTTCCTGGTAGCTCACCATGATCTGTTTCGGGATACCGGTTACCAGGTCACGGCCGTTCACGGGCATATCTTCAGGCGCTGTTTCGAGATCCTTCATTGCAGCGCCGATATTGATCTTGATCTGCTCAGCAGTTCTTTCGCCTATCAACAGGCTATGATATCTTCTGAGCGCTTCCATGATGTCGGCAGTAAATTCGTCCCCGGCGATACGGATCGACTGGTCGCACACGATACCTGCGAGAGCGATAACCGTGATGCCTGTAGTACCTCCGCCGATATCAATGATCATATTACCTACGGGCTCTTCGACGTCGATTCCGATACCCAGCGCAGCCGCCATAGGTTCATGTAAAAGGTAAACTTCTTTAGCACCAGCCTGTTCTGCACTGTCGCGCACAGCTCTCTTTTCGACTTCCGTAATGCTGCTTGGGATGCAGATCATCATTCTCCAGCTTGGAGGGAATAAAGGCTTTTTGGGATAGATCATCTTGATCATCTCCCGTATCATTAATTCAGCGGCATTGAAATCGGCTATAACTCCGTCTTTAAGGGGTCGAACGGTTCTGATGCTTTCATGGGTCTTTTCGTGCATCATCAGCGCTCGTTTGCCAACTGCGAGAACGGTTTTGGGATTGTTCCTGTCCAGCGCAACAATACTAGGTTCGTTCACTACAATCTCTTCATTATGAATGATAAGGGTGTTGGCTGTACCCAGATCCATCGCTATCTCCTGAGTTAGAAAATTGAATAATCCCATTTTATCTTAGGTCAGATTTTAAAATAAGCTCAACGGCTGCAAAATTGACGGAAATATTCCGAACAACAAAGTAAACCATTGACTTGCAATATAAACTACAAATGAGGCCATTTATTATTTCAAAAGGCCGCATTCAGCAACTTTCTTACCAATTCCTTTTGGCTTGCAGGGTTACCTGAACTCCCAGCCGATATCCTTGCGGTAAAATATCCCGTCGTAATCGATCTCGCCCATCACATCGACGGCGCTTGTTACCGCTTCATCCACCGACTCGCCGAAGGCCGTAACGCACAGCACGCGGCCGCCGTTGGTAACCACTTCCCCATCCTTTTCTATGGTACCGGCATGAAAGATCATCGTGCCCGGAACTTTGAAATTGAGGCCGCTGATAGGGTATCCTTTTTCGTATGTAGCAGGGTAGCCAGCGCTCACCGCCATAACCGTACAGGCTACACGAACATCCTCTTCGAGCTTCACCTCGCTTAACTTTTTATTTGCTGTGGCGAGGAACAATTCTACCAGGTCATTCTTCAACCGCGGTATCACTACTTCTGTTTCTGGGTCGCCGAGCCTGCAATTGTATTCAATAACAAACGGTTCTTCGCGCACCTTTATCACACCCACAAAAATGAACCCGGTATAGTTAATGTTATCTTTCTTAAGGCCATTTACGGTAGGTAAGATGATGCGTTCATTCACCTTATTCATGAACTCTTCATCAGCAAATGGTACGGGGCTAACCGCACCCATTCCACCGGTATTAGGGCCTTTATCGCCGTCTTTTATACGCTTATAATCTTTTGCTTCCGGTAACACGATGTGATGTTCGCCGTCGGTAAGAATGAAAACACTCATCTCGATACCGTCGAGAAACTGTTCAACAACCACCTTCTTACTCGCTTCTCCGAACTTGCTTTGCTGAATCATCAATTCATACTCAGCCATGGCTTCCACATATGAATGGCAGATCACCACGCCCTTGCCTGCGGCGAGTCCATCCGCTTTAAGTACGATGGGGATGGGGTGAGACTGGAGATAAGGGATGCCTTCCTGGTAATTCGTGCTATCAAATTCGCGATACTCTGCCGTCGGGATGCCATGCTTTACCATGAAGTGTTTTGCAAACGCCTTACTGCCTTCCAGCATTGCGGCTTCTTTCGAAGGACCGATCACCGGAATATGATTTACAGTGTTGTCTTCCGCGAACGAATCCACGATTCCGTTTACCAGTGGTTCCTCGGGACCGACGATCACCATTTCGATGTTTTCGGTTACGCAAAACTTTTTAATAGAATCGAAATCGGTGGGATTGAGATTTACGTTGGTACCGCACTCGGAGGTACCGGCGTTTCCGGGAGCAATGAATAGCTTACTGCAGCGTGGGCTTTTAATTAGTTTCCAGGCCAGGGCATGTTCTCTTCCTCCACTGCCTAATAGTAACAGATTCATGGTTTTTTCTGGGGATTTTTCAAGTTGTGCAAACTTCGTGAATCCATCGTGGATTAGCCAATTAAATTAGATGTGCGGTAAAGCTTTAGAATTTAAATCATTATTTTACGCGTTTAAACTCTACCTCTGTACCAGTCAATTTCACTTCAATGACGCAACCTACTCAATCGAAAGGCCACCCCAAAGGTTTGTACGTGCTCTTTACTGCAGAAATGTGGGAACGATTCAATTTTTACGGGATGCGGGCGCTGCTCGTACTTTTTCTCGCCAACTCATTGAAGATGGGTGAAAAGGACTCGAATATTATATATGGAGGGTTCCTGGGTTTATGTTATCTCACTCCGATGCTCGGGGGTTATATTTCGGACCGGTATCTCGGCAACAGGAACTGTATACAATTGGGCGGCCTTACCATGGCCGTGGGCCAACTCTTGCTTTTTGCAAGCGGATCAGTTTTCGAAGAAAATCTTGGCCTTGCTACAAACCTTACCTGGATTGCTTTGGGTACAATTATACTTGGAAATGGATTCTTCAAACCGAACATATCCTCGATGGTCGGTCAGCTATATCCGAAAGAGCAAAAAACAAAGCTTGATTCGGCCTTCACGATCTTTTATTTAGGTATCAACGTGGGTGCATTGCTCGGACAAATTATCTGTCCCTGGGTTGGCGATGTTGAAACAAACAATGTTAGAGATCTTACAGCTTTCAAATGGGGCTTCCTGGCAGCGGGCATTGCGATGTTTTTAGGCGTTATTGCGTTTGTGTTATTGAAAAATAAATATGTAGTAACACCGGAAGGGGCGCCCGTTGGAGGGAAGCCAAGCTTTCAGGCACGCGACCTCGCCGAGGGGAACGAAACCGAAGCCACTAGAGCGGAATTCAGTCAACGTTCCATTTTCATTTCCGTTTTAGGATTTGCTGCGCTTGTTGCGTTCTTTTTTTATGTCGGTGGTCAAAATATCATCTATTCAATCATCTACAGTAGCGGTCTAACACTTGCCGGCTTAATCTTATCCGACCGGTCTCTAACAAGAATTGAAACACAAAGAATACTGGTACTCTATATTGTTGCCTTCTTCGTGATCTTCTTTTGGGCGGCCTTCGAACAGGCGGGTTCGTCTCTAACGTTTATTGCCGACAACCAAACAGACACAACAATATTCGGATGGGTAATGCCACCGAGCATGGTACAGGTGTTCAACGGATTATTTGTAATCATTTTTGCCATTCCGTTCTCCTACATGTGGCTTCAGATGAACAAAAAAGGAATTGAGCCGATTTCCCCGGTAAAGCAGGCGATAGGGCTTGGGTTGATTGCTTTAGGATACCTGATCATCGCATTTGCTGTGAAAGATTTAGGAACTGCCGGAAAGATGGGGGTGATCTGGCTTATCATTCTTTACCTATTACACACCTGGGGAGAATTGTGTTTGTCGCCTATCGGTTTGTCGCTCGTAGCGAAGCTGGCACCACGACGCTTTGCATCTTTATTGATGGGTGTATGGTTTCTCGGAAATGCCGCAGGGTATGCGTTGACTGGAACATTAGGTGCACTTCTTCCGCCAACTGGCGATAAGTATGAAGCCGCCTCAGAGAAGGGTATCGATCTCGGCGGCGTACTTAACAAAAGCATTCAACCAACCGCCGACCAGCTACAGTTCCTGGAGGATAGTAAAATTCCAACGGAGTTCCCGGTTTTTGCCGGCTTCCAGATTACAACACTGTTTGAATTTTTTATGGTGTTTGTGGTTCTTTGTGGAGGCGCGGCTGTAGTGCTGTATGCGCTGACGCCCTTCCTAAAGAAGATGATGCACGGGGTTAGATAAACCCGCCGGAGACAAAGCCAGCGCAGCGTTGAAAAAACTTTTTGTAAAGAATTTCTGCCGGAGGCACGAACAATCATAACACCGCCGGAGGCAAAGCCAGCGTGAACAAAGCTTTTGGTAATATCCTGCTGGAGGCACGAACATTTATCAAACCGCCGGAGGCTTAGTCAGCGCAACGCTAAAAAACTTTTTTTTGTAAACCCCTGCCGGAGGCAAAGATAAGGAGAAAGCCAGCGCAGCGCTAATTCATTTTAAACGGCACAATCATCTCAAAAACCGGGATATTCACTTCAAACGTGACCTTATTATTAAGATTCTCCATGGTATACGTTCCATGCATCTTACCAAACTCCGTCCGAAGATTACATCCGCTAACATACTGATACTTCTCAGCCGGCTGAAGAACCGGCTGCACACCCACCACACCTTCTCCTTCAACTTCGCGTGTAGTACCGTTACTGTCGATGATATACCAATGCCTGCGATGTAACTTCACGGCAAAGCTGTTATGGTTCTCGATAGATATCCTGTAAGCAAACATATACTCACCAGACATGGGGTTGGAATAGTCTGGCTGATAGAAAGTTTCAACCGATACCTCAATGCCTTCAGAAATTTTCGATATCATTCAGGTGAGTTTGTCTGGTAAAAGTAGATAAAAATAGCCGGAGGTCACTAATTTTACACCCCCGACCGTTCACGGAAGATTAATTCGAAAACAAGCACAATCATGAAAATAGCAGTAGCGAAAGGAGATGGTATAGGTCCGGAAATTATGGATGCAGTATTGAAGATATTCGATGCGGCCGAGGTTCCGCTCGAATACGAATTTGTTGACATGGGCAAGTGGGTGTTCGACAAAGGCTTCAATAACGGAATGACGCCCGAAGCACTGCAAGCGATCGAGCGACTCGGTGTGCTGTTCAAAGGCCCGATGGAAACGCCAAAAGGTAAAGGGGTTAAGAGTATTAACGTTACAGCGCGCAAAACCTGGAACACTTACGCCAATAAAAGAACGTTTCAAACGCTGCACGGAGTAGATACCGTATTCAGTAAAGCAGGCATCCCTATAGATATCACGATTGTTCGCGAAAACATTGAAGATACTTACGGTGGCATCGAGCATATGCTTACGCACGACGTTGCACTTAGCCGTCGCTTTATTACGCGCCCCGGTTCACTCCAGGTGATTAAATACGCGTTCGAAATGGCCAAGCAGAAAAATACACGCCGTATTACCTGCGGACATAAGGCCAACATCATGAAAATTACGGATGGATTATTTCTTGAATGCTTCTACGAAGTAGCAAAAGAATATCCAGAACTGAAAGCGGACGATGTGATCGTAGACGACCTGTGTATGAAACTGGTAACACGACCCGATTCATTCGACGTAGTGGTGCTCACTAATCTGCAGGGCGATATCGTAAGCGACCTTTGCGCAGGACTTGTTGGCGGTTTGGGCTTCGCTCCTTCCGCAAACATCGGCGATCATATATCCATCTTCGAAGCGGTGCACGGTACGGCTCCCGATATCGCAGGAAGAAACATCGCGAATCCAACAGCCTTGCTGTTAAGCGGCTTTGGATTGTTACGACATCTCGGATTGTTGCAAAGTGCAGTGATGATAGAAAATGCCCTGCTCTACACCCTTGAAAGTGGTGTGCACACCGGCGACTTTGGCGACAAATCGAAGCCATCTGTTAATACGACTGAGTTTGCCGAAGCTATCATCAATAATTTTGGAAAGAAACCTTCACATAATCCAAAGCCCGACCTGGTGGATGTGCCAAGTGCGTGCACAGTGTTTAATCTCGAAAAAAATGCGATGATGGAGAGTGTGGAAGGAGAGAATGAAAAGATTGTGGGAGTGGATATGTTTATTGAAAGCAATATGCAGCCGGCAGACATCGCTAAAAAATGTCAGCGGCACGGAGGTGTAAAGTTTAAGCTTATCAATATCAGCAACCGTGGTACGCAGGTGTGGCCTACAGGAAGTCGATTTACTAATTTGGTGAATCAGTACAATGCGCGTTTCGAAAGTTTAGATGGAGAGGCGTTGAATCAACAGGATGTGATTGGGTTATATGTGAGTTTGAGTGGAGATTTTAAGATTCCGAGTTTGGAATTGCTGAATATGTGGGGGGAGAAGAAGGGATATAGTTTGGCGCAAGGGCAGTGAGGAAGTCAGAAAACAAATACGATGGCGAAGAAGAAAAATAATTACACCGGGATAGTTTATTCTACTGATCCTGGATTTAAGCCGGATGAAGAGGAAATCTCTAATGAGGTAACGCTTGATCCGGCTCAACAGAATCTCAGGCTTCGGTTGGATACCAAACACAGAAGCGGAAAAGCCGTTACGCTTGTCGAATATTTTGTTGGCACCGAGGATGATCTGGAAAAACTAGGAAAACAACTAAAGACTTTTTGCGGAACCGGTGGTAGTGTTAAAGATCGGCAGATTATTATCCAGGGAGATCAAAGAGATAAAATCTTTCAATTCTTGGTGAAGAACAACTATAAAAAAACAAAAAAATAAAAATCTATCTTTTCGCTTTCAGACTCAGATCCAAGCTGCGCGCCTGGTGAATTAATGCGCCAGCGCTAACAAAATCCACCCCGGTATCGGCAAAGTGCCGGATGTTATCAAGATTAATTCCTCCGCTAGCCTCCGTTTCAAACCTTCCCTGGATAATTTTTAATGCATCGCGTAGCGCCGCTATCTCGAAATTGTCGAGCATAATCCTATCGACCTTTCCTATCTCCATCACAATCTTCACCTCTTCAAGATTTCTCGTTTCAATTTCTATTTTCAAACCGAGGTCGTTGCGTTGCACATATTCATGCGCCATTTCAATCGCTTTCCTGATCCCGCCGGCGTAATCGATATGATTATCTTTCAGCATAATCATGTCATACAATCCCATGCGATGATTAAAGCCTCCGCCAATTCTCACTGCTTCTTTTTCGAGCACCCTGAAATTCGGAGTGGTCTTACGGGTATCGAGCAGCTTCGTTTTGTAGCCGGTTAATTTATCTGCGTATTGTGCCGTAAGCGTTGCAATGCCGCTCATTCGCTGCATGATATTCAACACCACTCTTTCAACATTCAATATAATCCGCATCCCTGATTCCACTTCAAATGCAATTTCACCCTCCTGGATAATCTGCCCGTCAACCATGGCATCTCCAAACACTGCAGAAGGGTCTTTCAATGCAAATATTCTCTTCGCCACATCAACGCCCGCGAGGATACCATCCTCCTTAATTTTCAAAATTGCAGAACCTTTTGCGTCTTCCGGAATACAGGAAAGCGTTGAATGATCGCCTTCTCCGATGTCTTCTGCCAGTGCATTCAGTATAAGCTCGTCTACCTGCTTTTCATATGTCAGCATACAACGAATGTAAACGAAAAACCCATGCGATGGCCGTGCATGGGTTTTCGATGTGTGTATTAAGATATGTACTAATCTTCGGGTTGAAATGCAATCTCCTGCACTACCTGTTGGGTACCCTTTTGCTTCATGTACAACTTGGTTCTGAAATTGCCATTTCTTGTTTGCAACAATCCGATGCAGAATTGCGCACCTGCATTTTCACCTTTGTGTTTTACTACAAATGTTTTCACTTCATTACTGGCGAAAAAATCTTTCAAAATCATTTCAGCCTGATTTCTGCTAAAATTGTCACTTCTGTTAGGAAGTGAAATATCCACGCGTGTATCAAAATATTTTGCAAGCTGGGCAGCGTTACCTGACTTCAATGCCGAAAGCACATCGTCGATGGATGTGTCAACTGAAAAAGAGGATAGTAAAATTCCGAAAGAAATAAGAATAAGGTGCAATCGAGAGAAAGATCGGAGATTGATCATATTATATACAAATTTGCGAAAAACATGCCAAACTGATACAAGACAATATAATTACATTTGCGGTTGTTAAAAACTGTTAATAAGTAAGTCGTTATGTCAAAAAAGGCAATGTTGGTGATTATGGATGGCTGGGGATTGGGGAAAGTTAAATCCGCAGATGCTATTCAAAATGCCAAAGTACCATTCGTTTCTTCGCTTTATTCGAAGTATCCGAATACTACGTTAATTACGTGTGGTGAGCTGGTAGGTTTACCAGAGGGACAGATGGGAAATTCCGAAGTGGGGCATTTGAACCTGGGTGCGGGAAGAATTGTTTACCAGGAATTGCAACGCATAAATGTTGCTATCCGTGATGGAAGTTTTCACAACAACGTAGTACTGGTAAACGCTATTCGCACAGCGAAGATGAATAACAAAACACTTCATCTGCTGGGACTAGTCAGCGATGGTGGCGTGCATTCACATATCAATCACGTAAAAGCTATTCTCGACACGTGCAAACGGGAAGGTGTAACCGATGTGGCGATTCACGTGTTTACTGATGGCAGGGATACAGATCCGAAAAGCGGGTTGAACTTCGTGAAGGAACTTGAAGAATATACACGCCAAACAGTAGGTAAAATTGCCACGGTGAGCGGTCGTTATTTCGCAATGGATCGCGATAAAAGATGGGAACGTGTAAAGCTTGCCTACGAAGCGCTTGCGCTTGGTAAGGGGCAATACGCTACTGATGCAATAACTGCGATTGAAGATTCATACGCGCATAATATAACTGACGAATTTATTAAACCGACAGTACTCACTAAGGATGGTGGGGCGCCAACTATCATAAAAGATGGCGACTCGGTGATATCATTTAATTTCCGCACAGACAGACCCAGGGAAATTACCCAGGTACTTACGCAGACTGATATGCCCGAATTTGGAATGAAGAAATTATCCGTTCACTATACAACGATGACTGAGTACGACAAGACGTATAAGAATGTTGATGTGATTTTTGAAACGGATAATTTGAACAACACGATCGGCGAAGTGATGCAGCGTAATCACAAGAAACAGATTCGGATTGCGGAAACTGAAAAATATCCGCACGTTACATTTTTCTTTAATGGTGGTCGTGAGATTCCGTTTGAAGGTGAAGAGCGACTTTTGATACCATCGCCAAAAGTGGCTACGTACGATCTTCAGCCCGAAATGAGTGCGATGGAGGTTACTAATACTATTGTTCCGCAAATAGAGAATGAAACGGCAGATTTCATTGTTTTGAACTACGCTAACGCTGATATGGTGGGCCATACCGGCATATTTGCGGCAGCGATCAAAGCTGTTGAAACGGTAGACGCATGCGTGGAAAGGCTCGTTACAGCGGCCTTAAAGCATGATTACACTGTGTTTTTAACGGCAGACCACGGTAATGCCGACTTCATGATAAACGACGACGGCACACCCAATACCGCTCATACGCTCAACCCGGTTCCGTTATTTGTGATAGACAAAGAGTGGAAAGGAACGGTAAAGCCAGGTAAGCTTGGCGACATCGCGCCGACTATCTTAACGGTAATGGGCCTGGAAATCCCGGCGGAGATGACAGGAAATATCCTGATCTGACGCGGCATTTAGCCATAAATTTTTGTTTCGGGTGCAGCTTTTGGTGATGGAAATTGTCTAAATTACAGGGCAACCAACGGGGATTTCATGACCGAAGAAGCCATTTTATCCGGCTGTTTACAAAACGATGCGGGAGCTCAACGAGAACTGTACTCAAGGTATAGTCCCAAGATGCTGTCCGTATGTTATCGGTTCGCCCACAACCGCGAAGACGCTGAAGATATGTTGCAGGAGGGGTTCATCAAGGTGTTCTCACAGGTGCACACCTTCCAGAACAAAGGCGCATTCGAGGGTTGGGTCAGGAGGATCATGGTGCATACATGTATCAATCACCTGAAGAAAAACAAAAAGTTCAATGAAAGCGTGGATTTGATCCATGCAAATGGGATGCAGGTGAGGGAGGAGTCGGTTCCCTCGATTGTACAGGCGAAGCAAATTGTAGAGTGTATCCGGTTATTACCGTTGGGCTACAGAACAGTGTTGAACCTTTATGCAATAGAAGGTTACTCTCACAAGGAAATCGCAGGAATGCTCGATGTTGAAGAAAGCACGAGCCGCTCACAGTACACGAGAGCCAAACAGATGCTTGAAGACATTTTAGTAAGGAAGAATATCATACTGCCATCGAGGGTGAAAAGTGAGTGGGTCGGATTAACGGCGAGTGGACAATGACCTGATAAAATGAGCCAATCCCAAGAAAACGTACCGTACACAAACGTAAGAGCTGATGGAGCGAAAATTCTACCATACTGACTTTGAGGAATTGATTAAAGACAAGGCGGACCAATACAAGATGTACCCTTCAGACAGAGTTTGGAAGGGTATTAATAAAGCGCTTCATACAAGAAGGAGATGGTATTGGTCGGGGTTTGTCTTACTGCTTTCAGGTATCAGTTACCTGGCCATTACCGAACTGGTAACCCCTTCTCCTGTTACACAAATTAAGAAGGCACCCGTTGAAGTGCAGAGACCGAAAGGCACGGTTCAAATCAACCCTTTTACTAATACTTCGTCAATTGCCGACAACCCGGACAACGAGGAGCTCACTTCGGATTTTATATTTGAAGATGACGGAAATGTTACCGCTGCATTTGAAATTCCACTAAAAATGTTGCCGGGCGCTAACGAGCTCATCACCCACCAGAAAGCATCGGTACTTATCAGCGGTCTGGAACCACTCCTCAACCACGAACAATACAATATCGAATTAAGCTGGCCCGTGCACGACGCAGACATCAAAATACCAGCAGACGCACTTAACACCAATAACGCAAGCAAAGTTATCCTCCACCCTACTGAACAGAAACGAGCCACCGGAAAAGCAGGAATCAACTGGCTTACAGATAACGCAGCGTACGACCTCGCAACAGGCAAAAAGAACCGCATCAGCTGGCAGTTGGCGTTTGCGCCGACAGTGAATTACCGCCGGCTTTCGGGTTCAAGAGACTTGAAGTATTTATCAACTACTAACGCTCCGCTCGCCGTTCGGATAGACGGCGATATCGATAACCTGGTAAACCACAAACCTGCTCTTGGATTTGAGCTCGGCACACACGGCCTGCTTAAGCTGAATAACAAATTCACGTTCAAGGGTGGCATTCAGTTCAACTATTCGAAATACGATATAAAAGCATACAGGGCGCCTGGTCAAATGACTACGGTTGCGCAGAACAGTCAAACGGGCATCAACCCTATCGTCGCATACTCTGATCTCGGAAACTTCGGTGGCACATCGCCAGAAGAAGTCAAGAATCAGTATTTCCAGCTTTCGGTGCCTGTAGGGATCGAATACAAGGTGTTTGGAAACGACAGGCTGCAGTTTAAAGTGGCGAGCACTGTTCAGCCTACCTATCTGCTTAACAGCAGTACGTACCTGATAACAACAGACTTTAAAAATTACGCAAAAGAGCCCTCATTGGTAAGGAAGTGGAATATGAATGCCGGCGCAGAAGCCTACATATCATATGATAGAGGTGGTGTGAAATGGCAGGTTGGACCACAGTTCCGTTACCAGTTACTTTCCAGTTACAAGAAAGAATATCCCATTAAAGAATACCTGATGGAATACGGTATTAAGGTTGGGATAACCAAGACTATCCGCTAAATCAGCCATTGATCTAACGATTGATGCGAAAGGCCGCTGTGATTAATACAGCGGCTTTTTATTTGCACTGTTATTGATTAATTTTACAGATGAATCGTCAATTCCTGATGACCGCGGCGATGGCGCTTTTTCTATCGGCATGCGGAAACCAAACCGGGCCGTCTACGCAGGAACCAGACACCACCACTACTGCAACGGATTCCGGTAAAACTGAATCCGCTTATTTCCCGGTATATGATTTTCTCAGGAATGAAGTCGATTATGTTGACTCGCTTCCAATCGGTATCAAGAAATTTACGATGTCTGGAAAGAGAAAAGATTCGGGATATATACAGCTTGAAGAGTTTCATACGCTCGCTGGCGAATTCCTTGTTCCGGAGTTGTACGATTCAGCTTTTAAAAAACTGTTTAAAGAAAGTTCCTTCTTTGACCGCAGCGCCAACACGTCTACATTTTTTTACAAAAGTGACGACGAATCGTCAACCGTAAAAAGAATAGATGTGGTAACGCAAAAAGGAAATGTCTACGACGAAGTAAAGAGTCTTTATATAGAAAAGAATTTAGTTAGTGGTGACAGTTCATTCATTAAAAAAATGTACTGGAAGCCGAAAATGAACTTTCAAATCACAACCATAAGTTCTGCGGCAAGCGGCAAATCAAAGAACGAGCAAGTAAAAGTAGTGTGGGACACCAGCGAGTAGCCAATGATACAAACAGAATTTCAGCAGATAGCCCATAAAATACCTACCGAACCGGGTATATATAAATACTACGATGCGCGGGATGAACTGCTGTACGTAGGAAAAGCTAAAAACCTACGCAAGAGAGTAAGTTCATATTTCACAAAAACGTTCACGACTTACAAAACGCACGAACTGGTGCAGCGCATTAAGCGTGTAGAGTTTACAATCGTAAATTCTGAGCAGGATGCGTTTCTTCTCGAGAATTCACTGATAAAACAATATCAGCCGAAGTTCAACATCGATCTGAAGGATGACAAGTCGTACCCGTACATGGTATTTAAAAATGAACCCTTTCCAAGAATTTTTCTCACAAGGCGAAAGCTCGACGATGGTTCAGAATATCTTGGTCCTTTTACTTCCGTAGCCAAGGTGCGCGAACTCCTCGACTTTATCAAGGCCACTATTCAGTTGCGTACGTGCAATCTGAATCTTACAGAGAAGAATATTAGTCGCGGAAAGTTTAAGGTGTGCCTCGAATATCACCTGGGCAATTGCAAAGGTCCTTGCGAAGCAAAGCAAAGTCGAGGAAGAATACGACCAGAGTCTTTTGCAGGTGAAGAATGTAATGAAGGGCAATTTAAGTCCGGTGATAGGGCATTTCCGGCATGAGATGAAAGAGTATGCGGCAAATCTTGATTTTGAGAAAGCCGAGATATTAAAGAAGAAAATAGATCATCTTGAACGTTACCAGTCGCGCTCGGTGGTAGTAAGCAGGCATGTGAATAATGCAGATGTCTTTTCAATTCTTCGCGAAGCCGATCTTGCTTACGTAAACTTTATTACTGTACAGAATGGAACGATTGTTCATACGCATACATCGCAGCTCGAAGCGCATCTCGATGAGACCGATGAAGAGATACTATCGTTCGCGATTGCGCAGTTGCGATCTACTTTCAATAGCATCTCGAATGAAATTGTAGTTCCTTTTCCAATCGAGTATCCCGAAGAAGGCGTTGTGATCACTGTGCCTAAAGGCGGCGATAAAAAGAAGTTGCTGGAATTATCGGAGAAGAACGTGAACTATTTTCTTGATGAATTGAAAAAGAAAAAGATCCTGCAGCTTGAAGGAAAGGATGATATGGAAAGAAAGAAGGTGTTGTACCAGTTGCAAGCTGACCTGCAGCTTACAGAAGTACCGATCCACATAGAATGTTTTGATAACTCCAACTTCCAGGGAAGTTATCCTGTGTCGGCGATGGTGTGTTTCAAAAATGGATTGCCCAGCAAAAATGATTACCGTCGGTTCAATGTAAAAACAGTTACGGGCATCAACGACTTTGCGACGATGAAAGAGGTTGTTTTCCGGCGCTACAGGCGCGTTAAAGACGAAATGGCTCCATTGCCTCAACTAGTTATTATAGACGGAGGAAAGGGCCAGCTAAGCGCCGCATTAGAGGCAATAGCAGATTTGCAGCTGCAAGGCCATATGACAGTGGTAGGGCTTGCGAAAAACGAGGAAGAAATTTTTTTCCAGGGAGATAAAGAATCGGTTAAACTGCCTTACAACAGTGAAAGTCTGAACCTTATCCGGCGTATTCGTGATGAGGTGCACCGCTTTGGAATTACTTTTCACCGGCAAAAACGGAGCAAAGGAACGTTCAAAAATGAGCTGGAAAACATTAAAGGCATCGGCAAAAACACTGCAGACAACCTTTTAAAGGAATTCAAATCCGTAAAAAGAATTAAAGAATTGCGGCACGAAGAATTGGTGAAAGCTGTTGGCGCATCGAAAGCGAAAATTATCACAGAACATTTCGAAAGCGCGAAAAGTTGAATAGTTTCTAATGAAATGGGCAATAATAGATTGCTAAAAACAAAAAAGGGCCAGGATAGAAATCCAGCCCCGTTTTTAAAATCCAATATCCTATGAAAAACCGTTGTAAAAATAGTAAATCGGCATAGAAAAACAATATAGGTACTGTTGTATTTTGAAAATTATTAATTCCCAATTCGGGATAAATAAAATGGCGTTCAACATCAATAAATACAAAATAAAAAAGCGTCGTATTTCTACGACGCTTCTAATTTTTTCTCAGGAACTAATTAATACGACCAGAGATCCTGTTCGTAGTTGAATATCTTCTCTTTTATATTCTCACCTTCAAGCAATGCAAGAATAGGATCTTTAATATAAGAGCTGATATAAAAGTCGTTCGGGTTGTTGATAGTTGACTTGATGATTCTGCTTGCAAACATTCTGCTTTCAAACAGTTCTTCCCAACTCATTTTCGCTCCGAAGTTTCTTCCATTGTATACATCATATTTAGCGAGCATCGGACGCAGGTCTGGATAGTAAACCCAGAACACTGGAGTAACCGCTCTGAACGAACCATCTTCATTAAGGATAGTCTGCAAAGGTGCGATACCTAAAATACGAGTGTACATTCTTGAAGATTCTTTGTCGAACACAACATCTTCTTTTATCCAATAGCGTTCAACGAGATCAGCATTGAACTCTGCATTGATCACTGTATCCTTCATTAAACCTTTAGAGCCATCGGGGTCGTTTGTCCAGTCAGGAACCTGTTGCATTTTAGGTTTACCTACCATCAGTTCAGCGATCTGCGTGAACGGTAATGGGGTAGTGAACCTGTCGTCGCCACCGGCTGCGCTGAAAGCTGTAACGTCTCCCTTTTTGATCGCATTCAAAAGAATCATGATGAATCTTTGGTTGCCATCATCTCCTTCTGCTTTGTAAACGAAAGGAATATTGAGCTTCTCGTGAACATCTATCTCGCGCCATACACGCTGAACATAAGTTGCGTCGTCTTCGCGGATGTGTTCATAATCGAGCGGCGTTCTGTCTTTCAAAAGATTGCGCTGAATAGCGTTGTCATTTCTTAAAGACGGGCGCGGGTCATCGATCTTAAGATCGGCAACCGGAGCCTTGATAGTGTCTTTAGGAGCAGTATTCAGTGCCGCATTGGTTGTATTCTGCGTTCTGTTGGTCGATGTTTTCTTGGTAGCAGTTGTTCTCTTCTTCGTTGGACGTGAAGGTTTCTTCTGCTGTGCGTCAGCAGATTCTACCAGGAACCCAAGCGCCAGCGTAAACAAACACAACCTGATAATGCGATTTTTCATCCTCTTATAATTTTATTTCTTATTTCAAATTGAACGCCATCTGAGGCAGATCTCTTGTTCTACCATCTGGTCCAACCACTTTGATATTATCAAAAAAGATGCTGGTTCCAGGAGTAGCATTGTTAATAATTGTAGCTGCACTTCCTCCCCATCTGTTGCCATCGTTAGGTGCAGTTTGGTAAACTGGATATTTACCACCCACGGCTCCTACGTTATAGCTGGTTACTTTGAAGGCGGCTTCGAAATCAGAATCGAGCAATTTAGCGATCATACCACCCTGAGCTTTAAGATCACCGGCCGGAATAGGACCGCCTCTCTTATTTGCAACGAATGCTGCAGGATCGGGTAGGTACTTAACACGATATCTTACGGGAGTAGCCTTTCCGTCAACAACAACATTCACGTTAACTTCTCCTGGCTTTGTAGGTTTCGCAATCCATTTAGCGCCCTGCACTCTTGAGATTGAACCGTTGCCCGAGATGTTAGCAGACACCTTTTCTGAACCGACACCTGCGGTGATAGTAAGCGGGTTGTCTACACCAATATATAATACGTTCATCTTGTCTGCAGATACCGCAACGCCTGAAGGCTGACCAACTGTATACTCCAGCTTTTTAGTAATTGTTTGTGGCTGACCGTCCTGATCTTTATAGTTGATCACAACGTTTGCAGCGCCTGAGCTACCAACACTGAAATCAGATTCAGCGATACCGTCTGCATTTAAGCTAACAGGCTTACCGTTGATTGAAATCTGTGGAGCAGAACCTGAAGATGTTGCACCAAGTGCAGCATATACCGTGAGCTTTTCGCCAGGCATCAGGTAGCTTGAAGACAAACCACCAACGAAACCAAGCTTATCAAACCTTACTTCTACTTCGCCAATTTTGTTATGGCAGAAAGTAACGATCTGATTTTCTGAAGCCTTAACGTCGTTTTCGAATTTATTAAGTATAGTGATTGCTGCGATAGCAGGAGTCATGTGGAAGTAGCTGGTAGTCCAGGTTTGTTCTTTGCTTCCTGTTTGTGATTTAGGATAAGAAAGATCAATAGGAAGTTTACTGGCGAACTCAGCTTTTATTTCAGGATCGATATTTAAAAGATCCGCTTTAAGTTTAGCGAGTTCCTTTTCGAGCTTTGGACCTTCGCCTTCTTTATCCATCAGGCGGGTTGCTGCATCGATATTAGCTTCGTAACCGAGGCTATCTTTTTTACCTGCAACGAATCCACCGTACTCTTTCACCTTTGTTCTGAGGTCGGTGAGCCTGGTGTACATTGTTGCACAAAGAGCCTGCACCTGTTTTGCTTTAGGTTGCCAGATTGCGGCTTTTGCTTTTGATTGGGGTTCGTTCGCTTTTCTGGCGAATGATGCGTAGATATTATCGTTGTTGGCACCGAGCACGCTGTTAGCGCTGTCGAGGCTTCTGTTTACTGTTTTGAAGGCGTTAAGAATCTCAGCCGATACATTCAGTGCCAGTAATGCTGTAAGCACCAAATACATCATGTTGATCATCTTCTGCCGGGGCTCTTTCGGTAAAGCCATGGGAAATTAGGTTTTTCAGTTTTAAATCAATTCAATTCATCTGTTCCAGGGTCGGATATGGATAGCGAAACCGCAGTCCTTATGATCTTCCCTGCATTGCTGTCAGCATGTTACCATAAATGGTATTCAGGTTGCTGAGGTTACCGGCAAGTTTCGCGATCTGATCGTGAGCTTTCTTAGCATCAGTTACACTGTTCTGCATAGTTTCAGATGCAGCGGTAAGATGACCATAAAAATTGTTCATTGCTTTCAGATGATTGCTTGTATCCTGAAGTTCCAGTTCATATATCGCATTAAGTGATCCAAGATTCTTGGTGAGAACCTGTACCTGCTCGTGGAAATGCTTTGTTCCTTCAGCGGCTGCATTAAAGTGACCCATAGTTGCAGTAGCACCGGTGTAAGCAGTTTTCATTGAATCGAGCGCTGCTGTAGCTTCTTTCGTTTTTGCAGCGTAGTCGTTTGTAGACTTCACTACATCCGAAACGTCAGCGATTCTATCAACCTGTGTACCCAGCTTCTGAAAGCTTTCGCTCAGGCGCGTAAGGTTTGTTGGATTGATATCGGCTTCCTGCAGCATCTTGTCCATTTTAGCAAGAGCGGGGTTACCTGAGTTTGAGTTGCCGGCCATCTTTGGAAGGGCCTCAGCTATTGCGTGCATTTCAGAGCCCGGAGGCGGAAGAAACGCGTATACTACGAAGATGATAGCTTCAGTGATCAATCCTGCTGTAAGGAAGAAATCAGCTAAAGGTTGGTGAGTGATTTTTTGCCATGCACCGAAAATTACAATCGCTGCACCCATACATACGATTATGTTAACGATTCTTTCAGTGGTCTTTGAAACTCCAGCCATAATAAATAGTTTTTTAGGTTTAGGAACGGATTTTAATGTTTGAAAAAGTTGAATGGTTTATTTTTCGCGCAAAGTCGGACGTCCTTATCCAGGCGTCACAACTTTAACGGCAATGAGTTGCTAAAATTTTACTTATAGATTATTATTTCCTTTTCTGTGTTGGCGGTAAGTCGATCACACACCTGAATCCGATGTAGGATTTTGTGGTATCCTGGTACTCATAGTTGCGTGTGCTTGTCTGAAGATAGTAACCAACATCTTTCCAGCTTCCACCGCGGATAACCTTACGCTTCATTCTCGGAGGATCAGAATCCTTTGCTCCGTAACGGATATCCGGGTTCATGTCGTGCTGGAAGTT
This sequence comes from uncultured Chitinophagaceae bacterium, assembly GCA_963782225.1. Classification (GTDB taxonomy): domain Bacteria; phylum Bacteroidota; class Bacteroidia; order Chitinophagales; family Chitinophagaceae; genus Flavitalea. The sequence continues at coordinate 1,614,456 of CAWAIQ010000004.1, read as the reverse complement.
GTAAGCACCTTCATAATATAAGGAAGAAGTCCATTCTGCAACGTTACCTGACATGCAATACAAACCGAAATCATTAGGCCAGTATGCATCAGCACGAACGGTGTAGAATCCGCCATCTTCAGGATAGTTTCCTCTTCCGGGTTTGAAGTTAGCCAGCAAACAACCTTTCTTGTTTCTCAGGTAGTAGTTACCCCATGGGAACATTGATTGTGAGCGGCCGCCACGTGCTGCATATTCCCACTCAGCCTCTGTAGGCAGGCGGAAATCTGATTCGGTTGTTCTCTTCTTTGATTCGAGGAATGAATTGAGGTAATGTGTTCTCCACTCGCAAAAGGCTGAAGCCTGTTTCCAGTTAACACCCACAACAGGGTAGTTACCGAAAGCGGGGTGAGAGAAATATCTTTTTGTAGCAGGTTCGTTGTAGCTGTAGCTGAAGTCACGAATCCAAACCAGTGTATCGGGGTAGATTCTTTCATCACGTTTGATGATGAACTGTGAACGGGGCTTGCTTGCGTTTTCCCTCTTCGATGCTTCCTTCAGATCAAAAGTTTCTGAATGGTACACCAGTTTAGAAGGATCAACATCTTTTTTGCCGAACAACCTGTTCTCAGGAGAGAGGATCAGTTGGTCAACTTTTTCGATGGTTGACTTATCGGCCCACTTGATTGTTTGTGCTTTTTTCCAGTCGATAGTAAAGCGTCCATCCACTTCTTTACCCATCTGCATCAACACTGCTGCTGTTGAATCGCGCACCCAGTTTACGAACTGACGGTATTCGTTATTCGTAATTTCGGTGGCATCCATCCAGAAGCCGCTGATCGAGATTTGTTTGTTGCGTGAAGTATATGCGAAGTTTACATCTTCGTCACTTGGACCCATGTGGAAAGTTCCTGGGGGAACATATACCATTCCGGGCGGCTTTGTCTGGTTGTACTTGCTTCCTGGTGCAACTCCATGGAGCTGACCGTCGTTAGGCAGACCTTTCGATCCCTTCTTCAGAAGTTTGCCGCAACCGACTGTAGTCACAGCTACAAGCAGGATTAAGAGAGCGGGCAGGTTTTTCATTTTCATAATATTTGCGGGTATGGACCAAGAATTATTTGTTACCGACTTCATCACAAGTTTAGAATTTATATTTAAAACTTCAAATCACAAGATCAGCCTCAGTACTAAACGGACACGGAAGCCATTATATTGTATTATCTGAATATAAAAAGACTTCATTCTTTAAACATTCCAGCCAGCATTTTTCTGAATGCATCAACTTCATTTACAGGAGTTTGACAAGAATAGTCTTTGCATAGGTAGATCATTGGAGTAGTAGAAGACTTTTTCCCGGCTAATAAGGGGAAATGCTTAGTCTCAATGGGTGAGGATTGCAAGATGCGGAAGGGGATGAAAGTACGTAATAAATCCCTAAGAGTAGTGTCGAGGTTACCGCCGATAATCGCTATTTCAGGTACTCCTTTCGATATCGATTGCATCAGCGCTGCCCAAATGCCAAAAGATCCCGGATACTTCTTCACCACATCACTCAATCCAAAACACATTTTCACTGCGCGCTCCCTCCATTCTGCATGATCAAACACCACCCCGCAATAGTATAAATTCCAAGCCATCAGCGAATTGCCCGAAGGCACTGCGCCATCATACAACTCTTTCTTCCTCACTATGACATCATCCTGCAGATCATTGGTAAAATAAAAATAACCCGTTTCATCATCACTGAAATGCACCAGACACCATTTTACCAAAGTTTTTACCTTTTCGAGATACGACAGATCCGATGTGATCTCCTGAAGGTGAAGCAGTGCCTGGATCAGCTCGCTGTAGTCATCCAGAAACGCAGGGTATTTTGCCGAGCCGTTCTTATATGTATGAAAGAAACTACCGTCTGTTCCATCGCTAAACTTCTCTAAAAGGAAGTTCATATTCTGTACAGCCAGCAGCCGGTATTTTTCGTTACCGGTAGCCGCAAATGCTTTGCTGTAAGCGGTGTTCATCATGGCATTCCATCCGAGCAATATCTTGTCGTCGGTGAGTGGCCGGATACGGTTCGCCCTGTGCAACAAAAGTTTCTCCTTCGAGCGAGCCAGCAATGTCTTCAACTCTTCAACTTCAAGATTATTATTACGCGCGAACTCGTCTAAGGGAAGCGTAACATGCAAAATGTTCGTGTGCTCCCAGTTTCCGTTGTCCGACACATTGAAGAACCGGTTAAATATATACGCATCTTCGCCAAGCAGCGATTCTATCTCGCCTTTGCTCCACACATAAAATTTTCCTTCTACTCCTTCGCTATCCGCATCCAGCGCCGAATAATACCCGCCCTCCTGCGAAAGCATTTCGCGTTCAACAAAATCGAGGGTGGCCGCGATCGCCTCACTATATTTTTCGTTTTGGGTGACCTGGTAAGCATCCGCCAGTGCCATCACGATCAGGGCATTGTCGTAGAGCATCTTTTCAAAATGCGGCGCAAGCCAGAACTCATCGGTGGAATAACGCGCAAACCCACCGCCAAGCTGGTCGTTGATACCCCCGTCAATCATCTTGTCAAGGCTTAAACACGCCTGCTTCAACGCTTGTTCGTTCTTGCTGAAGAAGTAGCTATTGAGTAAAAATCTTATCGTAAAAGTCTGGGGAAATTTAGGTGCGCGTCCAAACCCGCCGTGCACCGTATCGCCCGTCCGTAGAGCGTTTGCGGTCATTTCCTGCAAATCTGCATCTGTAAATCCTGATTCACCGGCAGCGTTAATCCCGAAATTATTCGATGCCTCGATGTGCTGGGTAAGGTTTTCGGCTTGCTGTTCAATTTCATCGCGGCGGTTTACAAACGCATCGGAGATGCTCGCCAGCACATCTTTCCATGATGCCCGATTATGCACTGGCACTGGCGGATAGTATGTTCCGCCATAAAAGGGTTTGCGTTGAGGCGTAAGAAATACGTTCAGGGGCCACCCGCCTTGTCCGCTGATGGCCTGCACCGCATCCATATAAATATGGTCGAGGTCGGGACGTTCTTCGCGGTCAATTTTTATGTTTACGAACTTCTCGTTCATGAGGGCGGCCGTAATTTCGTCTTCGAAGCTTTCCTTTTCCATCACATGACACCAATGGCACGCGGCATAGCCAATGCTCACCAGGATAGGCTTGTTTTCTTTCGCGGCTTTCTGTAACGCCTCGTCGCCCCATGGATGCCATTCAACCGGATTGTGGGCGTGCTGAAGCAAATACGGACTCGTTTCGTTTATGAGTTTGTTAGGCATGATCGGGAAGTGCAGATTGTAATACCTGCAAAGTGCAAATAAGCAGCCAACGGCAAATTACTATGCGGTTATTTTTTCTTTGTAACAGATGAAAGATACTGCTCGAGAGCAGCTACCATTGAAGGTGCCTGGGGTTGTGGCGCCTTTATATCGAGGGTGAGGCCAGCCGACTCGAGGGCCTTGGAGGTATTACTTCCGAAAGCACCCAGGCGGGTTCCGTTCTGTGAAAATTCGGGGAAGCTGTCTAACAGGCTTTTCACACCGCTTGGCGTGAAAAAGCAGATGATATCATAGCTTTTGCCGCCAAGAATTTCACGCACATCATTGCTGATGGTGCGGTACATAAAAGGTGTGGCAAACCCGCAATTGTTTAGTTTAAGCCAGCCGACGATCTCGTTATCCTGTTGATTTTCGGAACAAGGGTAGAGGAAACGCTCATTCTCCTTGTGTTTATTGATCACGTCGAACATGCTTTTATTGGTACCGTCGGCACCATAAAACACTTTACGCTTACGATAGAGAATGAATTTTTGAAGATAGAGCGCAACAGATTCGGTAATGCAGAAGTACTTCGTATCCTGTGAAATGGCGACCTTCATTTCTTCGCACATGCGGAAGAAGTGATCGATAGCGTTCCGGCTGGTGAAGATAACTGCAGTGTATTGTGAAATTTCGATCTTCTGCTTCCTGAATTCCTTTGACGGAATTCCTTCGACGCGAATAAAGGGATGAAAATCAAGCGCTACATCGTACTTTTTGGCAAGCTCAAAGTAGGGTGACCTGTCTGTCTCCGGTCTAGGCTGAGTGATAAGGATGCTCTTAACCATAGACGTGCCGTTGTTAGTGTTAACCCCGTTTTTAACCATATTTATTGCAAGTATGGATTTCTTTTTAATGGCTCCGATCAACAAATGTTATTAACACCTTGTAAATCAATAATAGAGGTGCTATTTCGAAGGCGCAAAGGTAAAGAAAAAAATGAAACCTGTTCAGTTTTATTTCACTTCTGACAGGCCTGTATGAGATGATAAAACGGTAGAAAAACATGCCTGTTACTAAAATATAGGAAACCGTTAACATAACAGAAACAAGCACGGGCATCGGGAAAGCAAGAAAGAACGATTACAGGCAACAGGAAGATGCCGATCATCTTATTTATAAGAAAAACTATGAATATGTATGTATTGGCGACATTCGATATCCCGAAGATCCAACCAACGATGTTGAGGAACAGGAACTTTACGATGTAAACGCCGGCTATCATGATTACAGCGTAGCCGAGCGTGGTCCAGAAGTCGGCGGCGAAGGGCAGCTGAAAATGAATGGCCAGAAAAGTGCAATACGTTGCCAGGCTCACCACAAAGAAGCAGTTCATGAGAAGTGCCGGTAATGGCGCCTGCAGGAGCTGTTCCCGCAATTGTTGCTGCCTTAAAGTGGCCCTGAAAAACAGGGTAAACATGGTGGTAACGTATTTATAAAAGAAAAAGCGCACAAGTGCTACGTACAGCACTAGCCCGACCAAAAAGTAAAAAATGCCGTCGCGGTTTTCGGTTTTCCTGGCAGCGATGATTTGCCGCTCGGGCCGATCGAAGAATTTCAGGTTGGGATGACCTTTGAGTGCTTCCTGGAAGTTGGCAAGTGTTCGTTGCCTTCTTATCATTACCATCTTCCGGATAGAATCCGCGGCAATGTTTATTTGCTGTTGAGTAATGAGGAGGAGACTGTCTTTGGTGCGCTGTACTTTTCTAACGGAATCAGCTATCCGAACAGCATCGCCCGCGTTTGTTGCGGAATCCGGGGACTGTGCAATCAGAAGGTAAGAACATAGTAATAACCCGATGAGGGCAGCCAGGTACTTTAATCCCATAAGTTTGGTTGTGCGAAAGTACGAAGGATCAGAAATAGTTTACGTATCCCAGATGAATCTTCGACTGACGCAGGTTAAATTTCTCGGCGTCGCGTTTGCCGGCAGCATAGGTAATATTAAAGATGCCGGCTTTCGTTTCGAACGCCATCCCCACTCCTGCTCCTAAAAAATTGCTGTTCGCTTTTACTTCGAGCGAATTGTTTGTGCTGACACCGTAGTCCATAAAAGCGGATAAAAAAGAATTTTGACCGAGTAAATAACGGTACTCAACCGTGCCTACTCCAAATGCTGAGCTGAAAATACTTTCTTCATCGAAGCCGCGTAGCAGTTTGTATCCGCCAATTTGAAAAAGTTCGTTTCTAAACGTATTCGGACTCTGAAACCATCCGGTATTCACCGCAGTTTTTACCGTGCCGCCCCTGCCAACAGGAAAGTAGCGTGCCGCTTTCAGCCGTACCCTGAATTGATAACTTTTCAATTGAAACGTATCGTACAAGCTGTTGAAATTAAACGATGGATCGAAGTTGTCGCTAAGTTTTACGATTACATTGTTCTTCTTAATATTCTTTGTACCTGCAGAGGCAGTCATCGAAAATTCGTTTCCTCTCCTTGGGTTGAACCGGTAATCGGTAGTGAGCCACTCGTAATTTACCCCAAGGTTTACTGAGCTAACATCAGCTTCAGGAGGAAGTCTGCGACTATTTTTAACTGAGAACGTATCTACTGTAAGGAGATTTGTGGTTAATCGCTGGATGAAAACACTTCCTGTTTGCCGCGAAGAAACTGCGTAAGCAGCGCCGAGCAGTATGCCGATGTTTACATACGACGAATCTTTTTTCAGTAAATCGAAACTGAAATTCATGCCGAATGGTGAACCGAACAGGTACGGTTGCTGGAAAAGAAGATTGAGTCGCGGGGATTTTACCTGTATCTGCTGCCAGTTTACGCCGATGGTTTCGCCGCCGCCTAAAGAATTTTTGAGGTTGATGTTTGCCTCGCCGGTCACCAGCATTTTATTGTTGGCAAGCTGTTCATTGGCGGGCAGAAGTCCCAATAACACGTTCACCTCGCTGCTTTTTCGCGGTTCAAGATATACGTTAAGTATCGATCCTGTTCCGAGTAAGGACAAATTCCAGGGTTGTTTTTCCTGGAGGTATGGCAATTCTCTTATACGTTCACTGATCGACTGCATTTTGTCTTTCCGGTATATGCTGCCATTTTTTATGCCGAGATATTGCTGCAGAAAACCTGCTGAAATCGAGGCCGTACCATAATTACGGATGCTGTCTATTTTATACAGCGGACCTTTTTCGAGGCTTAGTTTAGCGTAAATGCTGTCGGTGCGGAACTCCACGCTATCCACTTTTACACTTGCGAAAGGGTAACCGGTATTCTCCATATGCGTGAGAATCTTCTGCTGCACCTGCTGTACGTCGGCGAATGCAGCCTTCTTTTTGGATTTCCTGGCGAGACCTGCCTGGGTAAGTACTGAACGGTCGATCGAATCTGTATTGAAGGCGCTATGCCGAAGCGGTTCGCCAACATACAGAACGCACGTCGCTTCGAGACTGTCGAATGCTACACTGTCTATCGACGCATTCGGGTAGCCCTTTGTTTTGAGCAGTGCGGGCAGCTTGTTCACGTAAGTAATGCAGTATTGTTTAAGCGAAAAGTTCGATTGCAGCTTGAGCGTCTGCCTGAGGAAAAGCGAGTCACGGTCCACTGGTCGGAACGCGAGTTTGTACTGTCCGTTCGAGGATATTGTGAGGATCAGCGCAACGAGCAATAACCCAGATATCTTATGATATACGGTTAACTTTGCCATCTCTTATCAAATATACACGTTGGATGGCAGGCATTTACGTACATGTACCTTTTTGCAAACAGGCTTGCCACTACTGTAATTTTCATTTTTCTACTTCGCTGAATTTAAAAAACGACTTTTTACACGCTTTATTGAAAGAGATTGATATTAGAAGAGACTATATCGGAAACGATGAAGTAAAAACGATATATTTTGGCGGTGGCACCCCGTCACTTCTTCTGTCCGGACGATCTGCAAATGATCATGGATGCGCTTCATTCAACATTCACGATCGATCCTAATGCAGAAGTAACTTTCGAATCCAATCCGGATGACATCAACCCCGATTCACTTCAAACCTGGAAAGACAATGGCGTAAACCGGCTGAGCATCGGTATCCAATCATTTTTTAAAAGTGATCTGCAATGGATGAACAGGGCGCACGACGAAGTGCAGGCAAGAAATTGCATTCTGATGTCGCACGAAGCCGGCTTTCACAATATCAGCATCGATCTTATTTATGGCACACCTACCCTGCCAGATGAAAATTGGATGACGAATCTTCAGACGGCCGTCTCTCTAAATATCCCTCATCTTTCGTGTTATGCGCTGACTGTTGAAACCGGAACGGCTCTTTCTGCTTTTATCACAAAAGAAGAAGGCAGCAGACGTGAACACCGACGACCAGGCACGGCAGTTTTTGATAATGACTGATTTTTTGGCGGCAAATGGGTACGAACATTACGAAATTTCAAATTTCGCATTGCCGGGTAAGCGAAGCCAGCATAATAGTTCATATTGGAGTGGTGCGAAATATATTGGGCTCGGCCCTTCTGCACATTCTTTTGACGGCAGCTCGCGACAATGGAACGTGGCAAATAATGCGCTATATATCCAGGCGCTGAAGAATAATAAAGTTCCTTTTGAACAGGAAACGCTTTCAGATAGTCAGCGGTTCAATGAATATATTATGACCTCATTGAGAACGATGGAAGGCACTGACATCAGTAAAACGCGTGAAATATTTGGAGGAAAAGCTACGGAAGAACTGATCAAACATTCTGAGAAATTCATCGAACGCGGCTGGATGCAGGAACAAAGCGATCACCTGGTATTAACGCGCGAAGGAAAACTTATTTGCAGATGGAATTGCTTCGGAGCTTTTTGAAGTGGCTTAAACTCAGACAAGCACTTCTTCTATTGTTTTGAATCCTTCGCGCGGATGAACATTCTCCCACAATATTTTGTAGACAGACTCAGCAATCGGCATATCGGCGCCTACTCTTTTGTTGATAGAATAGATACATTTGCTGGCATTATATCCTTCAGCAACCATATTCAATTCGAGTTTGGCCGCGCTTACGGAATATCCTTTGCCTATCATATTACCAAACGTGCGGTTTCGGCTGTACAGTGAATAGCAGGTAACCAACAGATCACCGAGATAAACTGATGCTGCATAGTTGGGGCTCACCTTGTGATCCTGCGAAGTATGCACACCCACTTCCATATGCGGTACGCCTGCTTTTTGCAGAAAGCCAGCCATTTCATCCGCACAATTCGCGATTAGTACGCTTAAAAAGTTATCTCCGTATTCAAGACCATGTGCTATACCGGAACCGAGCGCATAAATATTTTTTAAATATAGCCGCAAACTGAACACCCATCACATCATTGTTCACCACTGTATTCAGATAGTGCGTAGTAAAACACTCGGCGATCTTCTTTGTTTCGTTGATATCTGCGCCGGAAAAAGTGAGATACGAAAGTTTTTCAGCGGCAACTTCTTCAGCGTGGCACGGTCCCATCACCGTGAAATAATCCTCCATCGGGAAACCAAATTCCTTTGCGAGGTATTCGTTGAGGAGAAGATTATTTTCAGGCAGAATACCCTTTATTGCAGAAATTACTTTTTTGCCTTTGAATGCATCGGCGCCCGCCTTCTGCAACGTTTCCATCGCATATGCAGATGGTACGGCGATAACAACGCAATCTGACTTTGCGATCGCTTCTCTTATATCAGTAAAAAGCCGAAACTTATTTTTATCGAAATAGACAGAACTGAGATAGTTTGGATTATGTTGACGGGTGTTGAGGTGATTGACGATACGCTCGTTTCGTACGAACCAGTTGATGGAATTTCCCTCGTCGGTTAAAATTTTCGCCAGGGCTGTTGCCCAGCTTCCGCTTCCTATAATTCCAAATTGCATTCAGTATTATTTAGCTGCAAATAATTTATCCTTCGGCACCACCTTCACTTTCATTCCATCTTTCAATGTTTTACTGATTACATTGTACGGAGACGAAATTACTTCGGCACCTTCCTGCAATCCGCTCAGCACCTCAATGTAATTGATATCCTGGATATCGGTTTTTACGTTCACTTTCTTTACTGTACCATCTTTTTGCAAAACAAAAACCACTTCATCAAGATCTGTAGATATACCGGTCTTTGCATTTTCCTGGATGACCTGCTTCAGGCTGCTTTCTCATCTTTTTTATCGTCAGTTGTATTGTCAGTTCCTTTTTCGCGGGTAGTTACAGCATTGATAGGAACCGCCACCACATTGGCTTTCGTGTTCGTTTGTATATCGGCGCTTGCACTCATGCCTGGCCGGAAAGGAAAATTTTTCGGACGGGCCGGATCGATAAGGTCGGCGTATGATTCAGGCAAGAAACGGATATACACTTTATAATTTGTAACGTCTGTGCTTGAACTCGCCTGTGCTTGCAGTTGCGATGCAAGTACGCTGCTGCTTGCAATCTGGGTAACCAATCCTTTAAACTTGCGGCTTGTGTATGCATCTACTTCTACAAGTGCAGAATCGCCAAGACTTACTTTAGGGATATCATTCTCTCCAACGTCAACTCTTACTTCAATTTTATTCATGTCTGCGATGCGCATCATTTCGGTGCCGGCCATCATTGAGTTACCTACAACGCGTTCGCCTTTTTTTACACTTAACAAACTCACGATGCCATCCATTGGGGCGAGTACAGATGTTCTGCTAAGATCTTTGTCGGCTCTTTGTAAACTTGCACGTGCACTTGCCACGCCTGCCTGTCCGCCTCTTATTGTTTCTAATGCTGCATTATAATTTGCTTCGGCGGTTTGTAATGTATTCTGCGCCTGTTCGAATTCTGCGCGTGATATTACTTTTTCTTCGAGCAATTGTTTTTGCCTGTCGAATGTGCGTTGTGCAAAATCCTGTGCTGCTTTTAGTCCGGGTAGTTGTGCTTTTGCATTGTCAACACGTGCACGTTCCTGGTTTACGACAGCTGATGCCTGGTCGCGCTGTGTGGTGTAAATGTCAGCGTAAATTCTCGCGAGCACCTGTCCGCGGCGTACACTGTCTCCTTCAAGTACCGTCAATTCAACAATTTCTCCTGAGATATCCGGGCTAACTTTCACTTCAATTTCAGGATACACCTTTCCGCTGGCGTTTACTGTTTCGGTGATGGTACGTTTTGACTATTTTTTCTGTTGATACCTTAACGGCTTCGGATTCTCCGATGGCGCCGGTTTTCTTTAGCGCTATCAGCACGACGCCGACAACCACAAGACTGATAATAATGATCCACGTTCTTTTTCGCATTTCGCAAATTTATTTGATCGTTGAACTATTCAACGGTTATTCCTTTTCCCTTATAAAATTCGAGCAATTTTAATTTGAAAACATAATCCACCTGCGCCTGTGCCAGTTCTACACGCGCGCGGTTGAGATTATTTTGGTTGGTGAGCAGATCAATTGTCGGCAATAATCCCAGGTCATAACGCTTCTGCGCGAAATTGTACGCCTTTTCGGCTGTTTGCACACGCTTTACTCCCGCATAATACTTCTGAATAGCGGTAGAAGCATCGTTATACGCTGTGTAAATATCCTGTTTAAGATTCAGCAGGTCGAGGTCTTTTTGTAATTCAAGTGATGTTACGTTCAGCTTGCTTTTCTGCCAGTTGGTGCGTGCAACGCCATTGTTGAAAAGCGGGATGGTGAGCTGCAGGCCGATGTTCTGACGAAAGTTGTCGCTGAACTGCAGTGCCGAATGGCGTGGTGCTCGATGTAATGATGTTGTTGAAACCGGGAGCAATTACATCGTACACTGTTCCGTTCACGTTGACCTTGGCACCTGTAGTATCTAATCCGCCTGTCGGCACCTGCAACACATTAGGAATTTTATTGTTTGCGTAGTTAGTACCCATTCCCGCAAAAAGCGACAGGCTCGGGTACATTTGTCCGCGCGCAGACAGCACATATTTTCAGCGGCTTTAATACGCAGGTCGTTTACTTTTTGCTGAGGCAGGTTTACCACGGCTTGCGAGTAAACATATTCAGGCTGTAGTTGTTCGATCGGCAGCACGGGAATTTTTTCGAGAGGCGGCGTTTCCACAACAAAGGTCTGCCCGGCGTCTACAGTGAGGATCGCTTTGAGTTGTAAAATATTTTGCTTTACGGTATTGCTGGCGGTGATAAGGTTGGAGCTATCTAAGAGCAAGCTGGGCCTCGATTTCAGCGAGGTTAAGTTCGGGTAAAACACCGGCTTTTACCCGCTTACTCGTATTGTCGAAATTTTGGAGTGTCAGTTGTACGGCAAGTTTCGCTATTTTTTCCTGTTCGGCCGACACGAGCACCATCAGGTAAGCGGTGGCCACATTCAGTGCGATATCGTTGCGCACTTTGTCAACATTTGCGCGTGCCGCTTCGTTATCAAACTTATTTCCGAGAATATTGTTTTTAATGCTGAAGAAATTGAAAACCGTCATGCCCGACGAAAGGCTGAATCCCGTAGAAAACAGCTGCGTGTTGGTAAAAAGGTTTGTTGTAGGGTCGATAGAGCGGCCCGAGTTAACGCCCGCACTACCGGAAATACTCGCAGTAGGGATTTGTATGAGCTTGCTTTGCCTGAGATTTAATGCCGCGATCCTTGCCTGAACATCGGCCTGTTTCACCGAAATATTGTTCTCAAGCGCGTATTGAACCGAGCGCTTAAGGTCCCACGAATCCTGTGCAGAAGCGCTCGCAAAAATAATCACCAGGATTAAGGTAGTAATGGTAGACCGCCGGTTCATCGAACAAAAATAACTGTAAATGAATAGCAAATATAAATGGACCTAACTTTACAAAAAGCTTGGGAACCAATATGAGGGCAATTTTTACGTTTATCCTATCGACAACATTAACCGTTTCATTATTTGGCCAGAACGAGGCGCCACTTACCGATTCGTCTGAAATTCTTGAAGAAGTGGTAGTGAAGGGTTACGAATTCAACAGAAAACTGATTGATGTTCCTGCAACAATTTCAGTGATCAGCAAGGCGCAATTTAACCGATACAATAATATTTCGCTGCTGCCGGCTTTGAATACCACGCCAGGTGTACGAATGGAAGAGCGTTCGCCGGGAAGTTATCGTTTAAACATTCGTGGCAGTTCGCTGCGGTCGCCCTTTGGCGTGAGGAACGTGAAGGTGTATTATAATAATATACCGTATACCGACCCTGGGGGAAATACCTTCTTTAACCAGTTGGGTTTTTACAATGTAAACTCGATGGAGATTATCAAGGGCCCTGGTAGCAGTTTGTATGGCGCGGGTACGGGTGGCGTGATTCTGCTAACGGGCAATGAAGGCAAGTTTCAGAGGGTGCTTCCGTTAAATTATACAACAGGAAGTTTTGGAACGAATAGCATTTCTGGAAATTTGAAAGGCGGCACTGAAGACCTCAACCACTCGATTAATGTGATGTACCAGAAAAGTGATGGCTATCGTGTGCAAACGAAGATGGACAGGAAAGTGATTAGCTGGGATGGAAAGGCAAAGGTTGGTGAGAAGGGTATGCTTCGTGCGCACTTTCTGCAAGGCGATTTGTTTTATGAAACCCCGGGTGCGCTTACGCTTGCAGAGTATAACGAAAATCCAAAAGCTGCGAGGCCGGGCGCGGGACAAACACCGGGTGCCGTTGAAGCAAAGGCGGCGATCTATCAGAAAATGTACCTGGCAGGGTTGAATTATACTTTGGTGTGGAACAGTAAGTGGCAGAATAATACAACGCTGTATGGCGCTTATTCACGATTAATAAATCCTACTACAAGAAATTACGAGCGAAGAACAGAGCCCCACTTTGGTAGCAGAACGTGTGATTCAGTATAACGGAAATATTCATCGTTCTGTATTTACATGGATCGGGGGAGCAGAAGCGCAGCAGGGGTTTGGCACATCGAAAGTGTATAGAAACCGCGGTGGCAACGCCGATTCGTTACTAACGGATGATGAGATTATTACCAGGCAGTGGTCGGTATTTACTCAGGGCACATTAGAGACTGCGGGTAGTTGGGTGATTACCGGGGGACTGAGTTATAATTTGATGAATGTTCAGCTGCAAAGATTTTCTGTGCCTGCTTCTTTCCAAAAGAGAAAGTATAATAATGAATTTGCTCCCCGGATAGCGGTGTTGAAAAAACTTTTGCCATCGTTATCTGTGTATGGAAGTGTCGCCAAAGGATATTCTCCTCCCACAAATGCGGAGTTGTTGCCTTCTACTGGTGTTATTAGTACAGAGCTTGAAGCGGAAAAGGGAACAAACTTTGAGGCGGGATTAAGGGGTAGCAGGTTAAACGGGCGATTAAGTTTTGATATTAATGCATTTTATTTTCGGTTGAAGAATACCATTTCGCAACGTCGCGACCAGGCCGGTGCCGATTTTTTTGTGAATGCCGGTAAAACGAATCAAAAGGGCATTGAAAGTTTTGTTTCGTTGCGTTTGATTGAACAGTATCATCCCGTGTTTCAGAATGTAAAGATTTGGGTGAGCCATACATGGCATGACTTCCATTATGCGGACTTTAAAAAAGTAACTGACGACACTGCAGATCTTTCAGGCAAAAGATTACCGAGTATTCCGCGGCATTTTCTATCGGCAGGTATCGATGCGATAACGAACATGGGCTTTTATGCGAATCTTACATACTATTATAGCGATCCTATTCCGTTAAACGATGCGAATACAGATTATGCTTCTTCTTATAATTTGGGTACTGCGAGAATCGGTTACCGTAAAATGTTTACGAAAAGAATTTCGTTTGATGTGTATGGTACGGCGGATAACATTTTCGATGTGAAGTACAGTTTAGGAAATGATATTAATGCGTTTGGCGGAAGATACTATAATGCTGCGCCGAATAGAAATTATGCATTAGGGGTTAGTGCCAGGTATTTGTGGTAGACATGGTTTGAGCGTGAAAAATTGAATCGCAACTAATAAATTAAGCCTCCCTTATATTTGCGCGCGTAATTGGTTCCCGAAATTTCGGGATTAAAAGGGAAACCGGTGAAATGCCGGTGCTATTCCCGTAGCTGTAAGCGCTTCGTTCAAATAAAGAACAACCATCCGGTAAGCTCAATACCACTGCCACTAACCATGGCGGGAAGGTACACCGAGATGCAGCGCGAGCCAGAAGACCTGCCAGTAACAACAAACATCAACGAGCTTTCGGGAGAAAAGCCGGGATGAATTTGTCTGCTGCAGAAGACACTTCATTTCTGACCACATTACATCCGAAGGTTCATAGTTAAATCATTCATCCCGCTACAATGGGACAAAAACAAAACTATGACCAAGATTCTTAACTGTCCTTGTTCTTTTAACCTATTCCGTTCTGCGTTTTTTCGCAGGACAGCAGCCGTTGTTTCCTCTCTTGAGGAAGTTGTATACACGGCGAACAAGTATCCAAAAAAACAAAGTGAAACCGGAAAAGTAATTACTGTTGTCGGCCGCGATCAACTTGAACGCAGTGGCGGAAAAACGCTCGCCGAAATTCTTAACAACGTATCCGGTACAACCATTGTTGGCTCGAATGGTAACCTCGGCACCAATATGACCGCAAACATTCGTGGCGGCACCGCGGGAAATGTGCTTATTCTTATCAATGGCATTCCAGTAAATGATCCTTCTGTAAACGACAACTACTTCGATCTCAATTTTATTTCTACCGACCAGGTTGAGCGTATTGAAGTATTGAAAGGCGGGCAATCTACCCTGTACGGTTCTGATGCCGTAACAGGAGTCATCAATATCATCACAAGAAAATCGGGCCCTGCAGGAAAACATTTTGATATCGCTGCCGCGGCCGGTAGCTACGGTACCTACAAAGCAAATGTTGGGTTCAGGCAAACCACCTCTTCCTCGCAGTTAGCATTGGCATATGGCGTAACGTCGTCCAAAGGTTTTTCATCAGCACACGATTCAACAGGCAAAGCTGATTATGAAAAAGATGGCTTTCTTGAACATAACGTTACGGGTAACTGGCAGGTGCGGTTGAGTGAGAAATTAAAAGCAAATGTATTTGCACAGTATAGCTGGTACAAAACGGATGTAGATGCAGCAGCATTTGTGGACGATAAAGATTACACTGTTGAAACAAGCAATATCAGCGCGGGTGCGGGATTGACTTATGATATCGACAACGGAAGTATTCAGTTGAACTATCGGTTTAATAACGTGAACAGGCTGTATCTGAATGATTCGATGCATCGTGCGCCTGATTACCTGCGTGTAGATTATAATGGCAAAACGCAATATGCGGAGCTGTATGCAAATAAAAAATGGCAAAATGTAGAGTTGCTTGCGGGTGTTGATTATCGCAGGCATAATATGAGCAGCGACTTGTTGTCGGTTTCGATGTTTGGCCCGTACTCTGATGCACTATCGGGTGATGTTGCGGAAATGGACCAGGTGAGTCCATATGCATCTGTGATCCTGAAAGCAAACAAGGTGTTTAATATTGAATTGGGCGGAAGATGGAACCATCACTCGAGGTACGGAGATAATTTTTCTTATACCATCAATCCGAGTGTGCTGGTGAGTAACAAAGTGAAATTATTTGTGAATTTGTATTCGGCGTTCAAGACGCCAACGTTGTATCAATTGTATGATCCTTCGTTTGGCAATTTGGAGTTGAATCCAGAGGAGTCGTTTAATGTTGAGGCCGGTGCGCAGATGGCGGTAACTAAAAATCTTTCATTTCGCGGGGTGTATTTTTATCGCAATACTGATGATGCGATTGAATTCATCATTACTGATCCTTCTACGTTTGCTTCGCAATATCGTAATGTAAGTAGCAGGAAAGCGAATGGGGTTGAGTTAGAACTTGATTACAAAAGTGAGACGTGGAACGTTGGTGCAAACTATACGCATATCAAGGGAACGATTACTTCGGAATATGATAACACAGGGTTTCCGACGGGCAAAGTGGAGACGACCAATAACCTTTACAGAACGCCAGCAAATGTGTTCAATGTAAATGGTGGCGTTTGGTTTGGCAAACTGTACACGGGTGCAACGTTAAGAGTTGCTGGTGAAAGGCTGGAGCCGGTGTATGGCGCCGCGCCGCGTATTCTTGACAATTATTACACGATGGATGTGTATGGGGAGTATAAAGTGAAGGATAATGTGAGGTTGTTTGTTGATTTTAGAAACATTACCGACCAGGAGTATTTTGAGGTGCTGGGATATAATACCAGGGGGTTTAATTTTATAGGGGGAGTTAGAGTGAGTTTGTGAGGCGTGAGAGGTCAGAGGTGAGACTGCGCAGCGTTAGGGATCAGCGGAGAAATAATACCTTTATAAAAAAGAGTGATGGCCTGGACGTTTGATGATCTGTTGACGGTTACATTCACGCTATTTGCGATAATAGACATTGTAGGTTCAGTGCCATTACTCATCAGTATAAAGGAGCGGCTCGGCGGCATCAACGAAATGAAAGCCACGCTCCTCTCGGGCCTTTTAATGATCCTGTTTGTATTCCTGGGGCAGGAGTTATTAAAAATATTTGGTCTCGATGTAAGCTCATTTGCGGTAGGCGGGTCAATCGTGATATTCATTCTAGGATTAGAGATGGTTCTGGGAGTAGAATTCTTTAAATCCGAAGCAGACCCGCGATCGGGAACATTGGTACCGATAGCATTTCCATTGATCGCAGGTTCGGGAACACTCACAACGATCATTTCTTTAAGAGCCAACTACGACAAAGTTCCATTGTTGATAGCCATCGGCATTAATCTGATAATTGTTTACATCACGTTGCGTTCGCTGAAGTATATTGCGCGCCTTCTCGGCCCAGCCGGACTAACCGCGGTGCGAAAGTTTTTTGGTGTAGTTTTGCTGGCCATCGCGGTAAAAATCTTCACTACTAACGTAGGAACGTTAATTTCGGCCGCGAACGCTCATTAATTCTTGGCCTCGTAGTACAATGGATAGTATAAGAGCCTCCGAAGCTCCAGATACAGGTTCGATTCCTGTCGAGGCTACTTACGAATGCATAGTTATTTGGATTCCAACTTATTATACCTTGTGCCAATTGGGTTAAATACTGGTTAAAACATGTTCATCGCTGTGAAAATATTCGTGTACTATGGCTAATGATCTCCTACTTTTTTATGAACCCCAACGTTTGCGATCTCATCTTGAATTTTTGCTAAAAGACTTTCCCAAACACGCTGATTTGATAGCCCAGGATACAGGAGAAAGAAGTATCCACTTTTACGAAGGCGAGGAATTTGTCGACTTAGACGCGTTCGTCGCAATAAACTTTTTCAAAGAAGCTAACAAAATACTTATTGCGATTACAGATGAAATTGACCGAGATAATTCAAACCCTAACAACGAACAACTTCTTAAAAGGAACATCGCAGAGATTTTAGCTATTGCTGATAATTTGAAAAGAATGTATTTTCTCAAGCCATATCCGTTTATTCCCAATCAGCTGGAGAAAGTTGTTAAAAAGTTAACTGACTTTTATTTAAAAGGCGAGAAAATGTTTACCCCGACCGTGACAGCGGAGCGCCAAAGTCTAGCTTTCAATCAGCTCAAATGGAACGGCGGCTTTGACTTGCTGCACCATTTATTTACTCAACTAAGTACTCAAGCCTTTCAAAGCAGCAAAGGACCAAATTTGATCGCGAATAGCAATCAAGTCAAAAGTTTTGTTTCTTCTGCCTTCCTCGTAGACCATAATCCCAAAGATATTGTTGAGGAAACCCAAAAAATGATATGGACGTCAGGAGTTGCAGCACTGTCAACTATGTTTTATGAACTAGCCACCACCTCTTTTTCGGGCAACGTAGGGCCCTACCTTTCTGCAACAACCACTCAAATAAAAAAATTCATACGGCAAAACTTCTTAGATATTGATGGCAATGATTTCGAGGATTCTTCATTGTCAACTTATCTGTCAAACCGAGCAGATAAAAAGAAGGCAAAAGCTTATAGAATACCACTTCGTGAAATTTTCGCGAATTACGGTGGCAAGTGATCGAGGCCAGGCATCAGATCAATAGTTGTTCGCCGTAATAGGTTTACCCCTCGGTTGATTACCATTGGACAATACCTCTCTAAGAACGGGTGTTGAACAAATAAAGGCTGTTCCAACTTAAGCCGCTAATTGCAAACAATATTCAGGATCATCGTTCTTTCGAAGGATAGCTTTTAATTCCTTATAAGGAATATTTGTGCCTGCTGCTGCTTCTTTGATAGATGGATATTGCTCACCGGCACACTTGTCAATCACTTGTTTCTTACAGAACGGACATACTAGGTTAATAGAAACGGCATGTTTCATATTTTCAGCCGCCGTCGACCATTCCAGGTTGTTAACATTATTATCTGTGTTGATGCCATTGATATGGTTTACCACTGGTTTGTTGTCAGGATTCGGTATAAATGCTTGTGCAATTAGGCGGTGGACGAAAGCTGATTTTTTGACTCCGCCTTTATAGAGTCGCGTGTCCAAATAACCGAAAGAGTTTAACCTTACTGTTATATTCTTACCTAACCTTGTAAAAACACGACCCAGCTTATTTTGAATGGGCACAGTCAAACTTTTAACCTGCCCAAAATTGCTTATCACGTATAGGCCTTCGTAGCCTACTACATCTTTCCATATTTCTTCTTCCATTTCTTATTCATTTACTCGATTTTTATTGTTAGATATATATCACCCTTCATCCGCCCAAGCAAAAAATACAAACTAGGATCAAATCATTAGCCATGCCGCTGGTCGAAATGTTGAATATGCAATCTTCTCATCACTTGGTTTGTCTAGTAGCCGTGAAGTCTTTGTGACTTCTTTCTAGTTCTGTGGAAAGGAAAAAATATACGTGGATTATTTACTAAAGGCAAAGTCAAGAAAACATAAAAATCCCCTTTGTCGAGTTTTTCACTCTTTGGAGAAAGCCAGGATAGCCTAACTTTTTTAGAATAAATCTTGAGAAATACTGTACGT
This sequence comes from uncultured Chitinophagaceae bacterium, assembly GCA_963782225.1. Lineage (GTDB taxonomy): Bacteria > Bacteroidota > Bacteroidia > Chitinophagales > Chitinophagaceae > Flavitalea. The sequence continues at coordinate 1,595,247 of CAWAIQ010000004.1, read as the reverse complement.
TGGAACTATGTGATTAATTTTACACCCACACCAGAACTGACCTCCCTGTTAATTCAGGACATTTGTTACTTTATGTAATGTCTGGCCTACCTCTCTTGACGCTTATTCCTTTTGCTTCTATCGGAGAAACCTCACCACTATTTCCCCTGTTATTTCAAGGGCGCAGCTACAATCCAACTTCTGACCTGCTTAGGACTTCTTTTTAAAAAGTCCGAGACCTTCCCTTTCACAGGCGCTTATTGAAGCAACTGCAAATATAATACGTATTATCCACATTTCCAAGTGATTGAGAGACTTTTTCGGCCGAATTGAGAAGATTCTTTAACTTTTTTAGTTAATCGGTTTGGGGATGGGGAAGCTTAGCCTTTTCTTTAACGTACTTGGTTAATGCATACACACCCTTTCACCTTTTCCGTTAAGTTTCACCCTTCCACAGAGGGAGGCATCATTATATATTTTTATAGCATTAAGTCCGTGGAAAGCTGGTATTTCAGCAATCACCAGTTCAGCAAATAGGCAACTTCAGCAATAACATTTTTACAACCGTTGACGACCTGTGGATAGGTAAAGTCTCACTGGTTTGAAGACAGCGGGTCGGTATTACTATCAGAAGTCCAAAATGGCCATATTGCCTCGTCTTTCAAAGCGAATAAGCATTATCCTTTCGAAGACCTGGTAGGGCGCCAAATGTGAACGCTTATTCTAACTCTACCCCTTCCACAGAGTTCCTGATCTACACGATCACTTGGAAAAACTAGATTTCCAATGTTGCCGAAGTTGCCCCATCAATGTGGGTATGCAAATCCTCGGTTACCCCGAGCCTGGATAATTTGCGTTCACAGCAAATAGGATTGGTATCTCTATTATTTGCCCAGGCGTACGTCAAAAGAGGCGCTCCCATATTCTCCTTGGGTTAGCCAGGTCATTGCATCAAAGAAAGGGAGCAAGTGGTGTCCACCTCCATTCTCATACTATTTAGTGACGACACTACAGGCTGGCTTATCCATAACCGTTAGTTTGAGAATACGATGATAAGAAGAATTGCGGTTCCAAGTTACTTCGAAGGTTTTTTGCTGAAGCACTCGGCAGAGACACTTTTCATTTGTGAAATTTCGCAGCGATTGCTTTGAGATTTAGGCTGATCTTCTTTAACTCATCCAAAGATAGGTTTTATGCGTTTCGATGATAAAGGTATCGGCTTTGTAAGAAGTAGGCAAGGATCTTCGCGGGACACACTGAAAACCTAGTAGATTAAAATCAGAGAGTGCTGACGATATATTTCATATCAAAGTCTCCGAACTAGTCGTCAATCGACTACAGAATTAGTCCAATAATTATCTATTGATAAGGGCTATCTTCATATGGCAACAACACTGAAATTAGTGGAATCGATTTAATACAATTTAGGAACCATGGAGGAAACAAACAAAAAAACACAAATGTCCCACCCTTGGGCTAACATTTCCCCTGTTAATCTAGAAAAGATTGTTGAATCGTGTTTGGATATTATCTGCATAACAAACCTCGAAGGCCATTTTATCTGGCTCAATAGTGCATGTGAAAAAACTTGGGGTTATCAGCGCCACGAATTAATCGGGAGAAATTATATTGATTTCGTTGTTGCTGCGGAGCGTGACTTCACAAAGCAAGTCACCGAACAAATTGTTTTGGGCAAAAATTTGAAAAGATTCGACAATAGGTGTATCCGCAAGGATGGCTCGACGGTTCCGATGGCTTGGTCGGCAACATGGGACGAGGGCAATCAAATCATGTATTGCGTCGGGCGCGACGCTCTAGACCAAATTTATTTGCGGGGTCATTTGCAGGAAAGTGAGCGATACTTGAAAGAAGCCTTGCGCATTGCCAAATTAGGAATATGGACTTTCGATACATCGACAAATAAAGCAACCTGGTCTGACGAATTATTTGACCTCTATGGAGTCGATCCCCAACAGTCACATGATTTAGTGTCGGTATTCAACTCACTGGTACACGAAGAAGATACCTCCATTATCAAACAAGCATTCCTGATTGCAAACAGCATTACTACTCCGTTTACACATCGAATAGTCAGGCCGGATGGACGGATTATTACTGTCATGCAAAGGATATCCAAAACATCAAAGCCTTATGGCACTGGCGCCCTGATTACCGGTACCACGCAGGATGTAACCGATGAGGTAGAACAAGCCACGAAATTGCTACACAGAGAACAAAAATTTAAAGCATTATTAGAGAACAACCTGGATATGGTAGGTATTATTGACTCGATAGGAACGTATACCTACGTCTCGGAGAATACAGAAAAAATACTGGGTTATAAGCCGGATTTCCTTATCGGCAGGAACGCTTTCGAATTTATTCACTCCGATGAAGCCCAAGATATTTTCCAAAAATTTGCGACGCTCAATAAGCATGCAGGAGCGTTGGAGCTACCTATTTTTAAATTTAGATCACAGGCGGGCGACTGGAGATGGATCGAGTGCAAAGTCACCTATAAAGTGGACGATCCGATTATTAAAGGTTTTATCGTGAATAGCAGGGACGTTACACAAAAGAAGGAGGCCACAGAAAAAATCCTTCGGCTTTCGAAAATTGCAGAGGATACACCGAATGCCGTTGTAAAAACTGACGTTGCGGGTAACATCACTTGGGTGAATAAAGCCTTTTCGAAAATCACGGAGTATTCCTTTGAAGAATCAATTGGCAGAAAGCCGGGCGACTTTCTGCAGGGTAAGGATTCAAATGCCGCTACAATCGCGTTGATGCGGCAACGCCTGATTGAGAGTAAATCTTTTGAAGTAGAAATAATCAATTATACCAAAAGTGGCAGGGCATATTGGATGAACATTCAATGCCAACCACAGTTCGATCTACAAGGCAAACTGACAGGCTTCTTTGCCATCCAAACAGATATAACAGAGAAGAAAAACCTTCAGGAACGCCTGCGTGCTGAATTGGAGAAAAAGCAAATGGAAATTACTGCTCATATTGTTAAGGCGCAAGAGAAGGAAAGAGACGAAATCGGGAAAGAACTTCACGACAACGTCAACCAGATTTTATCTACCGTAAAACTATACCTGGGAATGTTGAAGGAACCCCAATTAGACAAGGAAGAATTGATATCAAAATCGATGTCTTTTGTTCAGAATTGTATCGATGAAATTAGGCACCTTTCCAAACGCCTTAGCAGCCCCCATCATAACGACCTCAAGTTGGAGGAAGCCGTTGAGCAATTGATTTATTCTGTTTCAAGTAGCGGAAAATTGAATATCGTCTACCAACCCCATAACATAGAAAACTGTAATGCTTCCATGGACACTGAACTGGCGATTTATCGCATCATGCAGGAGCATCTAACAAACATTCTCAAACACGCGCGGGCTAGTAATGTTGAAATTTCACTTGCATGCATTTCGAATGTTCTTAATCTTAAAGTAGTGGATGACGGGCTGGGATTTGAGATGAAGGCTAAACGCAAGGGCGTGGGACTTTCCAATATTATGAACAGGGCTTTCGCAGTTAACGGGAAAGTGGACATCCAGAGCGCGCCAGGTCGCGGTTGTACACTTTATGGCGTTTTCCCGATTTAGTATTTTACACTGTGACGAAATGAGATTTACAGGCTATTGGTCTGAACTTCAACATAAATAAGTTATTCGGGGCCATTCTGGGGACTAATGTTGAGCATGTTCTGGCTTATCTTCTTTTGACGGGACGTTACTTTTCTGCCAGTATTGCATTATTTGCACTAGCGATGCTTGCAGTCCTAATATTTAGCTTCTTTTATGAAGACCGTGTCCTTTTCACTCAAAGGCCCTTCTTATTTGTGCCTCCGATGCCCTGGTAGACCAAAAATAAAGGGTAGGCTGTGATACTTATTATTGGGCGTTGTGAGCATCGCTCCCGTAATTCAAAGCCATCCATTTGCGGCAGATTTACATCACATATAATGATGAAAGGAGCAATGATTTCGCTATGAAAGAAATCAACTGGATTGTTTTAGTTTTAAATCTACAGGTGTTAGGTACCTAAAAATCATTTCGGCCTTCCGATGTTACTTCTTAGGTGGTTGGGACTGTTAGCCGGGACATAGGAAACCAAAATGGTAGGAGGGCTCAAAGCCGACCGGACCGTGTAAATGGAACGAATTGTAACCGGCCCGTGGCAGGGTGGTCCGCTCGAAGGCTGGTTTCGGACAGCTGCAATCGAGTATGAGGATCCTTTCGGATCCTTTAACAATAGCTTAATTCTACCTGTATATGTGTTTACTCCTCATTTGTGCTATTTATGCTCACTTGTACACGCGAAGGGCTAACAAGTCCATACTAACTATTTATATTTGAACAACCAAGTTGTTACAATGAATGAGTTAATCAGGATAATGTACGTGGATGATGATCCGGAAGATCGGAATCTTTTCGAAGACGCTTTGAATTCCGTAGCAAGTGGCTGTATCCTTACGATGGCGGCTGATGGCTTAGACGCCTTGCAACAGCTTACAGACCGCGATCAACCCCTTCCTTCTTTAATGGTTGTAGACCTAAATATGCCGCGAATGAGCGGCAAGGAACTTATCATTGAAATAAAGTCAAAGGGGTTGTTTTCGGAGTTGAAACTCGTTGTTTTGACCACATCTGCAAGTCCTGGTGATCGGGCTGAGTGTGCCCGTTATGGTGTGGATATGCATACTAAACCTGTTACCTTCAATAACCTGAAACAAACTGTTTCTGTAATTCTTGCCGCTGTTTGATTAAGAACCGATACGCGAAACGTCTGCGTATATCGACTTTTTGAAGTTATGAGAACACCTTTAGATTCGAGCATTTTGGAGGTCCTTTTGGAAAGTGGAAAAGCGATTGCTTCGGAGATAGAGCAAGAAAAACTTGTTCAAAAAATAACTGACATTGCTACGGAAATCAGCGGGGCCAAATTCGGTGCTTTCTTTTATAACGTTGTTGGTAAAGGTGGAGAAAAGCTCGTTCTCTATACTATTTCTGGAGTGCCAAGAGAGGCATTTTCAAAATTTCCAACCCCTCGGAACACAAAAATTTTTAATCCTACATTTCAGGGTTTGGGTAGCGTGCGATATGACGATGTGACGAAGGAAGCGCATTATGGTCAAAATTCCCCCTATTCCGGCATGCCGAACGGACACCTTCCAGTGCGATCATATCTTGCCACCCCCGTAATTGCTCCCGGCACAGATGAGGTAATAGGAGGACTATTTTTTGGCCATCCGGATTCAGGCGTCTTTACGGTAAAGAGTCAGACACTGATTGAAGGTGTCGCGGCACAAGCGGCTATTGCTATGGGCAACGCAAGGCTCTTTGAAGAAAAGAAGCGAGCCGAAGAGTTGCAAAAGGAGGTTTCCTCACAATACGAAAGCATATTTAAGGCCTCCTCAGAATCGATTATTATTTATGATGAAAGCGGTTACATTCGAGAGGCGAACCCTTCCGCGTCCCGAATCCATGGATATAGTCGCCAAGAATTGTTGCAAATTCACGCAAGCAGATTATTTAAGAATGTTGAAGACTTCACGGCATTGAAAGAGATTGCGTTTTCGGGGCGGCAATATCAGGGTACCAATGAGCGGATAAAAAAAGATGGAACATTGTTTAAAGCAGACTTTGTTGGCTATCAATTTATGTTCCGCGGAAAACCTCACGTCCTCTCGATGGTTAGGGAGAGAAATTCGTCGGAACAGATTCAAACAGCTTTAGAGCGCAGTGAGCATTTTGCGGAAATTATTACGAATGTCTCTCCTACAGCACTCTGGATGACGAATGAAGTTGGTGAAAATATTTATGTTAACCAGACTTGGCTCGATTGGACTGGAGGCCAGTTGCAAGACCATTTGGGCCAAGGTTGGTTGGCACATGTTTACGAGCCAGATAAAGACAAAACGTTTTCCTATTTTACTGAAGCCTTCAGTAAAAGGAAAGTTTTCAACCAAGACTTCAGAATCGTCAGGCGTAGCGGGGAAATTCGCTGGTGTTCTACATACGCAACGCCCTTTTTCCATCATGACGGGAAGTTTGGAGGCTTCGCGGGATCATTAGCGGATGTTACGGATAGAAAAAAAGCTGAAGAGCAACTTGAAGCCCAAGTCGCTTTGATTAACACAATTACTCAAAATACTGAGCAGGCTTTGTTTATGATGGATGAACAACAGCACTGCACGTATATGAATCCTGCAGCTGAAGCCATGACCGGATTTAGGTGCGAGCAGTTAAATGAGAAGCCGCTTCATTATTATATTCAGCACACGTATCCTGATGGGAGGCATTTTCCAATCGAAGAGTCTCAGATGGATTTGGCCCTATCTAAAAAATGCCAAATGCGAGGTGAAGCTGTTTTTATCCGAAAAACTGGTGAATTTTTCCCGGTAGCTTTTGTTGCAAGTCCGATTCTAATTAACGACGTACCACATGGTACAGTTGTCGAAGCAAGGGATATAACGGACGAAAAGCAATTGCAGCTGAAGCTGAGAAAGCAACAGGAAGAGGCTATGGCCCTGCTCGAAGAAAAAGTTAAAGAACGAACTGCTGAGCTGGAGAAAATTAACGATGAGCTATTACAATTTACATCTGTGGCCAGTCATGACTTGAAGGAACCTGTCCGGAAAGTTTCAATTTTTAGTAGTCGGCTGAAAGATATATCTGATCGAAATAGCCCACAATTCGACACCTATTTGGATAACATCATTCGTTCCTCGCAACGAATGGTAAACCTAATCGATGACTTATTGTCTTTTTCCAGGTTATCCCATGCCAGGACCCATTTCACCGAAGTAAATATAAATGATATTATTGCTCACATTTTGTATGATCTTCAATTGGCTATTGATGAAAAGCGTGCCGAATTTATAATTGATGATCTACCGAAAGTTCAAGGGGTCCGACTACAATTGCAGCAAGTATTTCAGAACTTAATTCACAACTCCTTAAAATTTTGTGCGAAAGATAGAACTCCTGTGATTAAAATTAGATCTTATCCGGTTGAATTGAATTATGTAATTATCTATGAAGACAATGGTATTGGTTTTGCGGATGAGTTCGCTGAACAGATCTTTGATATATTCGAGCGCTTACATGCTAAAGAGGCGTATGACGGAACAGGAATTGGGTTGGCTATAGTTAAAAAAATCATCGAGCTTCATGGGGGTACTATCAAAGCATCAGGAAGGGAAGATCAAGGCGCAGTGTTCACAATTACTTTACCACATGCCCATCCTACCATAGCTTAACCATAACTAGGAAAGCTGATTATGGAGTCGATACCGGCCCCCGGTACCGTGGACATATCATCAAAAATCTAGTCGTGTCAACACCATTTCTAATATAGAAGAAAACGATATCGGTATCGTCTTGGCGGATTTGATTCAGAAAACGACATTGTTTTAAAAATTCAATTCAGCCACGGCTGTTACTTGTTGCCATCCTATTTGAGGTATCACTGGATAAATACTGACGCATTTTGAATTTAAAGGCAACTATATAAAAAGAGTGGAAGGCTTACTAAAGACTTTTAGCGCGCTGCGTTCACCGGAAATAGCGAAAAAACAGATCTTATTCAAACTCCACCTAGCCGATAGGCAAAGTTTACTACTCTAACGATAGCGAGTTTCAAAGATGACAAGCCAATAAGCATTTATTGCTTTAGAAGACAGGGTACGATTAAATGTGAACCGGTATACATCTGACTGTTCCATAGAGTTACTGATCCACACGATTACTTCTTCGAAAAGTTAGATTACCGAGTTGCCGAAGTTGCCGTTTTACCTTTTCTGCGCGAGCTAGAGGCAAAGATGTGCACTCAAGCACAAGTAATTGGTAGTGTCGCTGCCACGATCGTTGGGAGAAATTTATTCTAGGAAATACTAGATATGATCGTCGAGTATCGGTTTGATGAGCGGTACTCAGGCCCGAAAGCCTTGATCGAATAGCGTTCCACACGTTTAATTAGTCTGACATTCGAAAGTCATTCAGATCAGTGATAGACACTCAGTCGTAGCCCTACAACTGTGCTTAGATATATTTCGATACCAGTACGTAACTGGTTATCAAGTAAAAGTCCTCAGCGTAGTGGAATTTCAATTCGAGATTCATATTCCGTTTTCGGGAAATATTATAAAAAATTCCGTATGTACCAACGTGAAGTCCAAGTCGTATGTGATTGGCATCACTTTCGAGATAGATGGCATACAATAAAGCCGTATTTATGAAAACAATCAGCACAATTACCCCAAACCACCTCCGCTCAACAGTGGTCTTAGTGGTTGTGAGCGTACTGCTTTCCGCCTCCGTATTTGCCGGTAGCGGCCCCAGCCCTAAGAAACTGGAATTTAAAAATCCAACACTTAAAACAGGTACAGCAGGACAGAACGGAGCAGTGTATGAATTTCCTAAAGTAACCGGCGAGGTGAATGCGATGGTGAAAATTGTTTCACGTTCAAGCCCACTCGTTAACCTTATCAATATCGACCTCACAAGCACTGGTTCTGATAAAGCCTGGCAGCCGCAAGTTGGTTATAATAATAACAGGATAAATAATGCAGGTGAATGGTGGATGGAATTTCAAATTTCATTTATTGACAAAAGAAATGGTCAACCTGTGAGTGTAGATGCCTTTGACCTTTCAGCAGTCGACATCGACGGTAACGGTGATAAAATTCGTGAGTTTGTTTCTTTCTATAACCTCAAATCGTATACAGTCGAAAAGAATTCAATTCTTTCCATTTCAAACATCCTCGGTAATCTGGTCAATGGTTTGACCGGCGTGGTAGCAAAAAGGTTTGACGGCCCAACTCTAAACATGGCTAACATTGATACTGCCGGTACTTCGGTGATGGTCACTGCTAATTACGAGAATGTTCAAACTTTCACCGTACGCCTTGGCGGTGTAGCAACAGCAGCAAACAGTGCAACCGACAGAATGTACTCGATGAACTATCAATCTTTTAAATACGTTGAGCCTGCCGATGCAACGCTTCCCATTAAGCTCACTTCATTCGATACCAAGCTAAATAATTCAAATGTGGCTATTGATTGGGCTACATCTGAAGAAATAAATTTCAGCCACTTTTTACTTGAACGCAGCGCGAATGGTAATGATTTCAAGGAAATCGCGATCGTGTTTGCGGATGTAAAAGAAAATGGAAGCGAATATAGTTATAAGGATATCGTATCAAAGAACACCTCAGGTTTGTTATACTACCGGTTGAAAATGGTTGACCGCGACGGTAGCTTTAAATATTCGAATGTACGAATCGTGAAACTTGGCGGAAAGAACAATACTATAGCAGTGAACGCATACCCGAATCCTGCAACAAGCGAAGTAAGAATCACCATTCCAACAGCGTGGCAGAACAAGCAGGTGGTGTACGAGATGATTAACCTGAACGGCGTAATTGTGAAGCAGCAGGTTAATATTCACGCCAGCCAGACAGAAACAATCCAGGTAAGTAATCTGCAGTCAGGAAACTATGTGGTGAGATTGAAATCAGGTGATGAAACTGCAATACAAATGATAGCAAAGAACTAATCTTAAAAATTTCCTTTCAAAATAAAATCCATTTTATGAAATTATCCATCTTAACCACGCAAGAACTTAGTGATTTATTTGTAGAAATCAGCCAGGAATATTTAAATGCTGCTACGGGGCTGCCGACAGACTTTATAGATAACTTTGAGTTTTTGAAAGTTAGACAGAAGCTTCACGATGTGATCGATGAGCTCGCAACCAGGAGAAAAATTACTTTGGCTGTATCTAACGGTTAATGCAATGCTATCGTTTAATAACTTTGCTATTCGGTGACAGGCTATTGAATTACCTGGTTCTATTATGACGTTTATACAGTTGGCTTGTATCAAGAAATCTGTATCGAACGAAAATCTATGATCGCGCACCGCGCATCATCATGACACGTTGGATTCATTTCTGAACGCTCTTCTCCGATTCTCGCGAGTGGTTTCATGACCTATAAATTTCTCGTTCATCAGAAGCCCCAATGAAGTGCCGCGCTCAATATGTGTTCTTGTCCATACACCCAATTTCAATATCCACTGCAGTTCCTCTGATAGATAATGCCAGCGGTAGTTATTGCAGGTCTTGCAGGCTGGAAGGTAATTATCAACGATACTGGTGCCTCCACTAGAATGTGACTTTACATGGTCTGCTTCAAATTTTTCTACCGACAGGGCCTGTTCACAAACATGGCATTTTCCCCCAGTCTTATCAAGAATTTGCTGGCGGTCTTTTTTAGTCAACTTGGAGAGCTTTATATTCACACCCTGACATCTAATAGTGATAGTTTCTGTTACACTTTGCTCCGCTTCAAACAGATCGGTATTGATCTAGATTTAAATCGGAACGGCTGACAAAAACGCCAATTATTGAATTTCATCTTTTCTTCATGTTGAGCTGGTAGGTTTGTTTTGTTAACGATTTATAACCGTCTAAAAACAAACATTATGAAAACGACTTTTTTAATCGCAACCAGTCTTTTTTTCTCTTCAATTCTTTCTGCACAACAGGCTCATGTAAAGGGCGAAGTAGAAGCTAAAGCCGAAACGAAGGCGGCAACATCTGCCGCAACAAATACGAGCAAGGCAGCTGCTTCCCATATCTCTGAAACGAAAGCCGAGATAGGCAATAAAACCAGCCCAAATACGTCAGTGGAAGGAAACTGGGATAACTCAACCAAAGTGTCAGCATCCGGGCCTGTTTCAGTCAGCCGGCCAACAGTAAATGCTGTCGAAATAAAAGCAAATAAATCGGCCAGCGTAAGTTCTAACAGTAAGGCATCTTTAAACACTAATATTCGCCCGGCATCGTTAAAGACTTCCAGCGCGATTGCTACCGGTACCCAGGTGCGATTTTAAACAATTGACTAACAGTTAATGCGTAAAGCTTCATTATACAGCCTGATAATAGTGTTCATGATGATAAGTTCTTTGAACAGTTGGGGTAGCGAACCGCTACCTCAACTTTCATCCTACAGCGCAATAGACACGTTGCCTGTTGAGAAAGGGGCTCCTGCTCAGCAACCGCTCCCCGCTGTATCTGAAACCGTGGTAGAGCCGGTTGTCAAGGCAGTACCCAAATCGCGAAAAAAGATGAAGCCTGTGCCCGTGAACCCGAAAATCAAGGTGCCGCCAACAAGAATCATCAAACCTAGAATAGTCATCAAAAAAATAAACGTTCGTTAATACCCCTCCGTCCCCATGAAACACATATATCTTGCCATCACCTTACTTGCATTTAGCCTTGCCGCGCACAGCCAGCATGATAGTTCGGTAGTTGCGCCCACATCAACCCTTACCCTGGGCGTTAGCATCGTAAATAATGCCGACTATTATGGTCAGCGTTCGCAGGAAAGGATGCCCTACACGGCAATCGTGGCTTCGTACAGGCATCGCTCAGGCTTTTACATGAATGCACTTAGCTACCGGTTGCTGAGTAAAGGAGTGGAAGGTTTTGGATCTGCATACGGCGGCGGTATTGGTTACGATATTGATTTAGCAAAACACTGGTTGGCTGAACTGGGTTACCAGTATACGTTTTTCCCTATGCACTCACCGTTTTTGCAGGCAGCGAATCCTCATACCACTACAGCATCATTGAGCTGGCAAAGTGCTGTGTCCATCACGCTCGATGGCAATTATAGTTTTGGAAAAACAAATGATTTCTTTTCTACGCTTGCGGTGAGCAAAGAGATCTCACTTCTTTGTTTTACTAATAAAGCTGTAGTAAATTTCACTCCGCAGCTGAGCCTTGCCGGCGGTACGCAAAAATTTTATAATTATTATTTAACAGAGAAAACCATTCGGGATAGCCTGGCAGGCAAATTATTAGATCCAATATTCGGTGGAAGGGGCGCTACTCCCGCAGACACGACTACATTCAAAGTTACTAGGTTTGACCTGCTCTCTTACAATGTGAAATTACCTGTCTCTTATGCGCGCGCCAATTATATGATCGAATTGTCCACACAACTTTCATTGCTGAGTAAGCAATCGCAGGTTCAACCGGGAAAGCTCAATACATTTTTCAGTGCCAGTTTCTATTACCAATTTTAAAACTGCCATATGAAAGTATTGATTATTGAAGATGAAAGAACAATGGCACTGGAGATGGAACACTTCCTGGTGGCCAGCGGTTACCTGTGTGAGTTAGCCTTTGCTGCAAGGCAGGGAAAGAAATTAATGCAGGACAGTCCCTTCGATTTCATTCTGCTCGACCTTGGCTTACCGGATGAGGATGGACTGGATGTACTAAAACATGCAAAATCGCATTTGCCCGATGCGTCATGTATTATTCTTACTGCGCGTGGAAAAATTGAAGATCGCATAAAAGGACTTGATCTGGGTGCGGATGATTATCTCCCCAAACCGTTTTCTTTACTCGAACTGCAGGCACGTATGCAGGCTATCAGTCGCAGAAAGTCCGGACTTGCGCAAAATATTATTTCAGTAGGCGATTTTACCTTGAACATGAATATGCGCACGGTTCTTCATGAGGAGACAGAGATTGCGTTATCAAAGAAAGAATTTGATTTGCTAAACTATTTGGTGATGCATAAAAACAGGCCGCTTACGAGACTTCAGCTGAGTGAACATATCTGGGGAGAATTTGCGGATGATGATTACGATTCGAATTTTATTGATGTGCATATCAAGAATATCCGGAAAAAGTTGTCTGTAAACGCTCCGGTTGAATGGCTGCAAACCGTTCGTGGCATTGGATATAAAGTCAAATTATAACTGTGACACTGCTGGGGAAACTTACACTCGCGGGAACGCTGTCGAAAATTACCATAGTCATATTATTTATTGCTGTGCTTCCGATGCTTATAGACAGGGTTGCCTTTCGTAGCGCGAATACAATATTAGAGAAACAGGAGAAGGCGGTGTTAAATAACATTGCCATGAATGGGGTTGATTATTATCTGCAGGGCGATTCTACTTTTGGCAGTTATACACTGCTTAAGGAAGAATACATTTCTTTAGAACGGGCAGATTCGCTTTATCCCATTGACACCATTTTAACAACGCAACGCGTCATCGAAGGCGACACGTCCACTTATAGAATACTTAACCGGAGTTTTGAGTACGACAATCGTACTTACAATCTGGAAATCGGCAAATCTATTTTTTCCATCAGTCAATACAATGCGCCACTTCAACGCATCGCATTGTTCGTGCTTGCAGCGTTAATTGTGTTTACCTTACTAACAGATCTGTTTTTTACAAGACGACTGCTGAGGCCATTGGGAACGATTATCCGCACCAAAGTTCAAGAGCCTGTATTTCCATTTAAAAAATCACCTCCAGTTGTCAGCACCTCCACTTCCGATTTTAAGAGGCTTGATCAGCTGTTGATTGATCTGATGCACCGTATTAATGAGGATTTTAACCGCGAGCGCGAATTCACTTCCAATGCTTCACATGAATTGATGACGCCCTTGAGCATTCTGCAAACGAAGATGGAAAACATGATGTTGCGCGATGATCTGGAAGAAGGATTGCAGGATAAGTTATTGGATATGATGCGCACGCTCCAGCGTTTAAAGAAGATTGTGCATTCGCTATTGTTGATTGCCCGGGTCGAAAATGATCAATACACTTTGCACGATACTCTAGACTTGAAGGATACCGTTGCTGAAGTTGTTGAAGAACTGCAATCGGCATACGAAGAAAAAAATATTCAGGTCAATGTGGGCTTAACACAGTTACCCTTACTAAAGTCGGTGAACGCTGATCTCATCCGACAGTTGTTATACAATCTCATTCATAATGCTATTCGTTACAATACTGCATGCGGATTTATTTCTATAAACGACGAAGTATCTGAAGGACAATATGAGCTAAAAGTGGCTGACACCGGTGTTGGAATGTCGGATGAAGACGTCGAATTGTTATTCGGCCGATTTCAAAAAAAGAGGTATGGCGGAGAAGGATATGGATTAGGATTGGCTATCGTGAAAGCGATTGCCGACTACCATCACATTACAATAAATGTCGAGTCTAGGCTGAATGAGGGTACAAAATTCACGATTATTTTTCCGAAGACGTATATCGAAAATAAAATGCTGCAATAAGCAGTGCTTGTTGAGGGCAATTTCGCACTAAGCTTTCCTGCAAAAATCGAAGCACAGAAATCAGAGCACTGTCTTTTCATGGCTATCAAAACGCAACAGCATTTCGAAAGTTTCCGTTAGGGCAACGTTGCAAACGTCATATTTCTTTTTTTTGGATCTAGCGCAAATAAAATTAATAGTAATCAAATTTAACATAGTCTATATTTTGTGCCAATGTAGGGCGATGGTAGGACCCACAATATGAATCTTTCTACTGACACAACCTTGCGAAGGTCTGCATATTCATTAAATTGATTTTCGCGAAGTACTATTAAGTCAGCTACGGAAATTTTTTCTCTGAGCCGACCCTCTGAAAGGACATCGAATCTTGATTTAATAACGAAGCCGGAATTTTATAAGATCTGTATTCGTTCTGAGCTGATTACTGGTAGAGGCGGGGGAAAGTCCGAATTCTTTTTACAAGTCCCTGATTCAACTAGAAGCAAAAACAATCCGACATAATGTACAAATCATGATCGCATAAGTTATGTGGAAATGACGACAGGCGCGTATCAGGGCAGAAAACCATCCCGGCGACGATGGAAGCTCCCACAATCCGGAAAAATTCCTGCCAAAATTTTCAGAACTGCGTTATATGTGCAAATGCGAAAGGTACTCCTCCCCAAGACCCCCCCAAGGACTTGCAGTGCCCGGGGACTCCCCCAGGACGGTTAAATATTAATTTACTTTTTAAACATTCAAAATGGTTACTATCGTTGACTATCATGTCAGAACCTCATCTAAGGATGGGAAAGATTTTATTGCTTTGGAACTTCAAGGCGATTTCGAAATGGTGCAATCTCAGGAATCAGGAAGGTTTTATGCTACGGCTAAACGTTGCAGTATATCCTCCACTTTCACTGAGGATGTAGCTAAGCAGCTTATTGGAACTCAATATCCGGGTTCAATAGCTCGGGTTCAGCGAGATCCCTATGAATACAAGATCCCTGAGACTGGTGAGACCATTATGTTGTCCCATGGTTATGAGTTCAGGCCGGAGGAAGTGAAAGCACGTTGATTTGGTGCCTATGAAACTCGTCGCCTAAATTAAAAAGCGGTGCTTTAATCAAGCATCGCTTCATTATCGTGTACAGGTATGTATGTGGTTCGAGAAACTGAACCTATATAACTCTAACTCTATACTTATCCCACCTCTATCTACCTGTTATGGTTATAGATGTGTATTAAATCAATTTATACTTTGATATGAATGTGAAAAGTATAAAGTCACAATCAGCAATGCGGATTAACAAATCCGATGATAGCTAAGTAAATTTTTACTCCTTGCGTTAACCCTTGGGGTCATTCAGGATTTTCCGAACATGAAAACTTAATTCAATAGAGCCATATTATGTTTTCAAACCAGTCAGCTCCTTGATTTCATCTTGATAATTATCTGTTTATCATTATTGACTTAACGATTTTATTTCCTTCATTTCTGATAACTAGATAGTATAACCCACTATGCAATTTATTAAGATTTAACTTATGGGTATTGCCGGAAAATGACTCTGCTTGTATCAAATGGCCGTGATCGCTAACTATAGACAATTCATATTTACCATATTCGGTACTGATGTTTAAATAGTTATTTGCCGGATTTGGGTATATGCTTAGTTTGAAAGTGCTCACATTAGGATGTAAACTGATCACAGGTGAATAACTAATAGATTCATCCACATTTTCTTTTCTTATTCTATAATAGTTCCTTTCACCATTATACGGGCTTTTGTCAGTCACTTTATAAAAGGCTAAGGACCCAGAGGTGACCGCCGGAACGACGGTCTCGATGTTTTGCCAGTGAATGCCGTCTTTAGATCTCTGCACAACAAAGACTCCGCTATTTACATCACTAGTTACTTTCCAGGTCAGCTCCACCTTATCTTCAATTGAATAGCTCTGAACGAAACAAATGTCAATGGGAGAGAACTCATTGTTTGGGTTGACGGTTCCTATGTAAAAATTATTTGTCAGACCTGCCACTGACAGTCCAGTTCTGTTAATTTGTGGGTTGCTTATAGTTCCGGCATTTGTTCCGGAAGTTCCTATAACGCTATTTAACAATGTCAATCTCAAATCAGCGACATCCCCGACTGCTCCTAGACTTGTGCCCTCAACCCGTAAGTTATAAGTTCCGCCGGCTAACCCATTAGCAGTAGTGACATTCCAGCTCAGATCCTTTCTCAACAGAACGGTAAAAACTCCGTCAGGAATAGAAGTTGATGTATTGCTAGTTGCGTCTGAATATGTGACACTAATAGTTCCTCCAGTAGTGGCTGCTACTGCAGGTGCTGAAACAAAAAAGGGACGATAGTCACTCGCTGTACCCATAGGAAATAATCCGGTTATTGCACCGTCTGGTATCGTAAGGGCTTTAAACCACCTGGTAAGCGAACCGGAACCAAACATATTACCAGCGCTGCGGGAAAGGCTCCCATTGGTCGCAACTGATATTCCTAAGGTGACTGAATTTCCATTCAAATTAAGATTACCCTGGATCATATTCAGTGCGGTTTCAATGATTATATTATTAATCAACCGAATGCCCACGGAGGAATTATTTATGATGAGCGTAGAAAAGTTTTCGCTTCCAGCTGATGTGATGGTTTGGAGTGTAGATCCATTCAAACTTACGCTACCCGTTCCTTCAGTAAAACCGATCGTGCCGCGACCTATCCAGTTGCCCGCAAGATTTATAGTACTTGATCCTGCTGCAAGAATACCTGTCCACTCATGATAAGATTACCGGAAACTGTTAGGTTACTTGTAAGCGTACTAGTATTGGCGGTTACCTCGAGATTGTAAAAAGCCATACCTACACTATTAATGCTTAGATTATTGCCGCCAAAAAAAACATTGGATGCCCAGGTGGTTGCATCAACAGTTCCGCTTGTGTATGTCCAATCCTGGCTTACTGAAATATTTCCTTTTAGAGTAAATATTCCATTCGATTTATTTATGACAATATTTGGGAGTCTGTTTTGCATGGACGTTATGGAACTTCCATCCATCAATTGATTGCCTGTACCAACTATATTAATGACAGAGGTACCGCCACCGCCAATGGCAGTATTATTTAGATGGATATTCCCGTCTACATTTATGCTACCGGTGTTGAGCGTAATGTTGGCCGTTCCGGCCATGGTAAGATTTCCCTTGACAATTAGGATAGTGGTGGTGGCTACTTTAAAAGTCTGGTTGGCCGCAGCAATAAATTGAATATTATTAAACGTGAAGTTTCCGGTTATATTATTTGGACTGACTGATCCATCAATAAAGCAAATGGTTGAGGTCCCTTCATTCACTGTACCCGCAGTGTAAGTAAAATGAGCAGATACTGAGATGAAATTGCTTAGATTCAGTGTACCTGCAGGTTTGTCGATAGTTAATTTTGGAAGAGCGCTGTTTCCCGCAGTTAAATTGCCATTCAAATTTTGATTGCCTGAACCGTTAATATTTATTTGGGCTGAGCCTGCGCAAGTTGCTGAAGTGTTATTTAAGTTGATATTGCCGGTAACATCTATCGTTCCACTATTCAGTGTATAAAAGGAAGAGCCTGTAAAGTTGAGCGCGCCTGTAACAGTAATATTGTTTGCCGGTAAATTAATGGTATGGGCTGTTCCAACAAATTCAAGGATATTAAAAACATAAAATCCCGTTCCCGCGATACTCTGTGAACTGGCACCGGTGTAGTTGTACCTGGCAGTGCCATTATTATGAACAAAACTGCCACCGGAAAGAGTACTGTTGGTATTAAACTCAACAATAGCTGATGTGGAAGTAAATAGGGTTCCGTTTAGAGTGCAACTACCCACAAACGTAATATTTGCTAAACCGCCTGTAAAGGTTCCTCCGGAAAAAGTGGATGTTGAAGCAATTAGAATCGATTGTGTGCTCTGAATAATATTTCCAGTATATGCCGCATTTACATTGATACTTAAAATAC
The DNA here is from genome assembly GCA_963782225.1 of uncultured Chitinophagaceae bacterium. Lineage (GTDB taxonomy): Bacteria > Bacteroidota > Bacteroidia > Chitinophagales > Chitinophagaceae > Flavitalea. Next base: position 1,577,155 of record CAWAIQ010000004.1, on the reverse strand, counting down.
TTACGGCTGCATCCAGCGTACAGTTTCCAAGTCCCAGCCCGTTGAAGATCACAGCATCGGCGGCAGTTGGAACACCGGCTCCACCTGCTCCTCCTGAAGCTGAAGACCAATTATTTGTATTATTCCAATTGGATGCGGTGGGGGCCACCCAATAACGATTGGCAGCAATTACTGTCTGCGAAATGAAACTAAGATATATAATGAGTATAAATAATATACTGCCCCTCAGGGGTAAAGGTTTTATCATGACAGATAGAAGGCCAACGACTGGTTGCTAACAAGTTGAACGAACAGGTCGCTAAAGTGCCCATTCTATAACGTAACACATGGGCATCTAAGTGTAAACACGCACAACTTTTTAAGTGGTTGGGAACGTTACTAGGCTTGTTGTGGGGTTACGCACTGCAACTGATTTTAATCAATAGAATTCAGTGGTGCCCGTCCTCCCTCGTGTCTTTGGTTCTTGGCGTTTGTAACGGTTATGTTGCATTTAGGCAGCAAAGAATTGCTGAATTCGCCGAATGTAGCTCTCCCCATCAATTTTATATAAGACTGTCAGGTCATCTTTTGTATGCTCCTTCAATTATTATTAAGGGCCGGCAAAATGATCTTCTACAACAAAGCCACAAAATGACATTGGTGGTAAATATACCAATCCTAGACCATTCCGAATTGGTGTTCTGAAAAGACTGTGACCGACTAAAGAAAGATTTATTCACATTTTAAATATAAACATGCAACTAGAATTCGCAACTCGAAAAAGAGCCAAGATTAAAATGGCTCTTCAAGGTCCCTCAGGAGGAGGAAAGACTTATAGTGCTTTACTCTTAGCTTATGGCCTCTGTAATGACTGGGACAAAGTTGGTGTCATTGACACGGAAAATGGATCTTCCAATCTATATGCACATTTAGGGACCTTCAAAGTCTTGACTCTTACCGCTCCGTTCACTCCTGAAAAATACATTAATGCACTATCCATCTGTGTTAAGCACGGATTGGAAGTAGTCGTTATAGACAGTATTTCTCATGAATGGGAAGGTTCTGGTGGCATATTAGATAGCCACGCTTCCATGACAGGCAATTCCTTTACCAATTGGAGTAAGGTCACGCCAAGGCATAACGCGTTTCTACAGGGTATTCTTCAATCGCCGGTCCATGTTATCTGCACTTTGAGGACCAAGCAAGATTACGTTTTAAGTGAAAAGAATGGCAAAATGGTGCCTGAGAAGGTTGGCCTCAAATCTATTCAGCGAGATGGCACTGACTATGAATTCACCCTTGTCTTTGACCTAGACATAAAAAACAACGCTTCTGCGTCCAAGGATAGAACAGGACTCTTCTTCGGCAAGCCAGAGATGAAAATATCTGTGGAAACAGGAAAGAAAGTTCTGGATTGGTGTAATGAAGGGGCTGAAGTAATCGAGCTACCCATTGAGCAGCGTATTAATGATTGCCGGTCCATTGAAGAACTGCTGGAATTATACAAGTCCTATCCTGAGGTTCAAAAGTCTCACCTAGTTCATTTCACTAGGAAACGTAATGAACTGAACCCTGACCCCAATATTATACCACTCAAAAAACAAGTAAATGGAACAGATAACATTGTCCTATAATCATCTCCCAGTAGGTATCGTTCCTGAGGAAGCAGATATCCCTTCCACAGAAAATGAATCTAGCCTCACTTCGAATGCAAAGCCATTCATTGAGGCCAACACGATTCCTTCTTCTTTGGAAGAAATCAGAAACAATCACATCATCCCTGTATTCATTAAAGACAACGAAACCTTGATTTCCCAATCGGAATTTATGGACATCACTATGGATTGCGTCTCTTCAGTGTACTCCTCTGAGCGAATTTTAAGCCCCTCCATTAGGCTATCCCATCCAATCAAGGGCAGAGTACCCTCAGCTCGGGAAAAGCCAGCAAATGCCTTGCAGGACCATGAAAAGACGCTGTATTATGAGCGGATGGCATTCGTCATTGAGATCCCTTCCATTCAAGCTACCATTGATGGACACACGTTGTCCTTAATGGTAGGGGGAGTGAAAGCTTATAACCTGGATAATTTGTATAGCAGGAAAGGGTCTGAGGAACATTTTAAGGTGTTCATTGGCTTTCAGAATAAGGTATGCACTAATTTATGTGTCTGGACTGATGGACTGCTGGGAGACCTCAGAGTAAAAAACAGTAATCAACTTCAAGCTGCCATCCATGCTCTCATCAGTTCCTACAACGCCCCTTATCAACTCTATCACATGGATCAGCTAAGTCAGTATTCGCTTACTGAACACCAATTTGCTCAGTTGATTGGTAGGTGCAGATTATATCCTTTCCTTTCCAAAGCGCAACAGAGTGAGATACCGGCAATGGTTATGGGAGATGCTCAAATCAAAAGTGTAGCTCAGGATTATTATAAGGATAGCAGCTTCTGCAGAGCAGAGAATGGAGAGATAAACTTGTGGAGACTATACAATTTGCTCACTTCGGCCAATAAGAGCACTTATATTGACTCGTTCCTGGATCGGTCTTTATCAGCGTTTTACTTTGTAGAGCATATTAAAAATGCAATTCAACATAAAACAGTCAATTGGTATTTGAACTGAATCAATAAGCCCCGATAAAACGGGGCTTTTAGTTACTTCCAAACACTTTTAGAAAGTTGCGGAGCTAATTGGTTTGGAACCTATTGCTAATATCCTGAATAACAATGTCTCTGCATAGCCCGTCCAAATAAGTCTCGAAATCACGCCTATATCGTCGCTTTTTGTCTCATTTCTCAACGGCGTGCTTCCCTGAACTGGAGAGCCATCACTAAACAATTTGTAGCGAAAAGCCCATATTTGCCAAATGATGACGGATGAAGACATAAAGGTTGAACAACTATTTCCCGGTTTTGAACGTGAACTCTACGATGAATTAGTGAGGTATGGCGAATTTAGGTCAGTGAATGCAGGCGATACACTATTAAAAGTAGGGCAAACTATCCGTTCCACTTTTCTGATTATAGATGGAATCATCAAACTATATCGCGAAGACGACGAGCAAAAAGAGTTCTTCATTTACCATCTCAATGCCGGCCAAGCGTGCTCACTGTCCATGGTTTGTGCAGCAAAACATGAAACCAGCGAAGTTTTGGCAAAGGCAGTTACAGATGCAACGGTTTTAGCAATACCTCTTGAATATATGGACCAGTGGATGAGGAAATACAAAAGCTGGTATCAGTTTGTGATTACATCTTACCGCAATAGATTTGAAGAGCTTCTGAAAACTATAGATGCTATTGCCTTCACAAGTATGGATGAAAGGCTTGAATACTATCTTAAAAAACAAGTACAGCAGCTTGGCAGTAATCTAAAAATTACCCACCAGGAGATTGCCAACGACCTCAATTCATCAAGAGAAGTTGTAAGCCGGTTATTAAAAAAGATGGAAGCAAAGGCATGGCTGGTTATTCATAGGAACTCTATTGAGTGGATAAAAAAAGAATAATGGCTGTGTGACTATATATCACGGTAGCCTGTCGTAATTGCATCCAATTTTGCATCTATGGAATTGGCAGGTTATATCGCATCATTACTTATTGGCGTTTCATTGGGATTAATTGGAGGCGGAGGCTCAATACTTACCGTACCCATTTTGGTCTACCTGTTTGCATTTCACCAACTCTTAGCCATCTCCTATTCACTTTTTATTGTTGGTTTTACCAGCCTTGTTGGAGCATACAATAACTACCGTAAAGGCTTGGTTAATTTCAAAACAGTTTTGCTTGTTTGGTTCTTCTTCTATCGCTACTGTTTTCATTGCCCGAAAATTTATCATTCCATCGTTTACCCGATGTGTTCTTTAAGATTGGTTCATTTCAGGTGACTCATGCTCTTATTTGTAATGGTGGTGTTTGCCATTTTAATGTTAGCAGCCTCCATGTCTATGATTAAAAACAGTAAGCCTGTCTGAAGAAAAGACTAACAGAAAAGCCTTGGATGACTCGTATTGTATGGAATTCTTATTGGGTTGGTAACAGGATTTTTAGGTGCAGGGGGTGGATTTCTACTGATTCCTGCATTGGTAATACTTAATGAAGTTGCCAATGAAAGAAGCTATTGGAACATCGTTACTCATTATTGCACTTAATTCACTCATTGGCTTTTTAGGAGACATTGGTCGTCATGCAATAGAATGGAAGTTTATAATGATCATTACAACCATTGCCATTGCAGGCATTTTCATTGGAGGTTACTTCAACCAAAAAGTAAACAGTGACAAACTAAAGAAAGGATTTGGCTGGTTTGTTTTTGTGATGGGTATTTACATTATTGTTAAAGAAATTATTTTTTAACTGCTAAGTGACAATTGTCACACCCGTTCATCAATCATTGATACCGAAATTTTGTCAATACATAAAAATATCTCTATGAAAGAAACAGTTAACAATCGCACAATAGTTGACGTAAGAACTCCTGAAGAATATGCGGGAGAACATTATCCTAACTCTATCAATATTCCTTACGACCAGGTAGTCGAAAGGATTGATGAGTTTAAGGAAATGCAAAAGCCAATAATAGCGTATTGCAGAAGTGGTAACAGGAGCGGCATTGCCGTTTCTATATTAAATCAATTCGGAATTACTGAAGCTGTAAATGGTGGCGGTCTTGAAGATTTAAAGCAACAATTGAAACGATGAAAGCTATATTAAATAACTGGTCAATAATGCGGGGACTTAGGCTTGTGCTGGGCGTGATAGCCCTCGCGCAAGCACTTATTCAAAGAGATGTAACATTAGGAATGATAGCTGGCTTATTGCTTCTAACAGCAATCGCTAATGTAGGATGTTGTGCCAGTAGAGGATGTACAGTAGAACATAGTAAACGAAACAAAATAGTGAGGTAGTGTATGAAGAATTGGATAATAAAAAATAAACTCTTGTTTGTTGGTGCAGCATTAGGCGCAATAGCAGGTTTTCTTTACTGGAAATATGTAGGCTGCCTAACCGGCACTTGTGCTATAACTGCAAATCCTATTAGAAGTACTATATATTTTGCGCTAACAGGCGCATTGATATTTAGTCTTTTTCAAAAGAACGGAAAAACAACTCACAATGATTGAATTTCTAAAACAACCGTGGGCATGGTATGTAGCAGGTCCGTTAATCGGATTAACTGTTCCCGCTTTATTGATATTAGGCAATAAAACATTAGGCATCTCCTCTTCATTACGCCATGTATGTGCAGCTTGCATACCTGCTAAAATTCCTTTCTTTAATTATGATTGGAAGAAAGAAGCATGGAACTTGTTTTTTGTTGCAGGTATTGTATTAGGAGCAGTTATCGTTGCTGCCTTTTTCAGCAACCCTAATCCGGTAGAAATAAATCCAAAACTGGTCACAGAGTTAAATGGCTACGGCATCACAGAACAACATTCATTGTTACCTGAACAGCTTTTCAATTGGCAACAATTGCTTACGGCAAAAGGCTTATTCTTTATGGTATTTGGTGGCTTCCTGGTAGGCTTTGGAACCCGTTATGCAGGTGGCTGCACTTCCGGTCATGCAATCATGGGTTTATCCAACCTGCAGTTACCATCTTTAATAGCAACCATCAGTTTTATGGCAGGTGGCTTTATCATGGCTAACCTTATACTCCCCTTTATTTTAAAATTATAACATGCAAACTCCAACTATAAAAACAGTTCCATTAAATACAGACTTTGAAGTAAGGTCGTTAGATACTTTGCAAGCCGAAGAGCCAAAGAACACAAGCATATTTTCTTATACAAAGTATTTAATCATGGGTGTTCTTTTCGGGATAATTCTTGTAAAATCAGAAGTCATTTCATGGTATCGGATACAGGAAATGTTCAGGCTTCAAAGTTTTCACATGTTCGGTGTCATTGGTTCAGCAGTTGTTACGGGCATAATATCAGTATGGCTAATAAAGAAGTTCAACATCAAAACCATCAAAGGAGAAAAGATAGAACTGCCAACAAAGAAATTTAATAAAGGTCAGATTTATGGTGGTTTGATTTTTGGTTTTGGATGGGCAATAACAGGAGCTTGTCCCGGTCCTTTGTTTGCACAGATAGGAACAGGATTTAGTGTGATAATTGTAACCTTGCTGAGCGCCATTGCAGGCACCTGGTTTTACGGTTTATTAAAAGAAAAGTTGCCTCACTAATATCCACTATGAGACTTCCTAACATAGACCTTCTTTATGTAGTTATTCAAATACTCTTATTTATTACTTATCTGTTCAGAATTGCATCTGTAGATTTTCATGCAAGTTCTTTATTCCGGTATGCAGGGCTTGCTCTCTCAATTGCGGGAATTGCTTTTATAATCATTTCCTCAATAACCCTGAAGAAGAACTTAACACCCTTTCCCTCTCCCAAAGACAACAGCACATTAATAACAATCAGGAATTTATAAATACATCAGGCATCCCATTTATACAGGCATCCTTTTTACAACAGCAGGCTATGGAGTCTATTCAGAAAATACACTCCGGTTACTTGTTTTTATAACACTGCTAATGTTGTTTGTTTCTGAATGCAGCTTATGAAGAGATCATTACTGATTAAGAAGTTTCCCGAATACACAGACTATAAAAAACAAACAGCAGCATTTATGCCTGGTATCTATTAGATTCTTCTGTTACTTTTTGTAGGGCATGTATTCAAGCCAACCAATCCATACAAAGGGCAGAAACCTACAAGGCTGGTCAGCAAAAACACAGCACCCAATACCAGTACCACTATTCCCCATGTGCCTGTTATTGTACCAGTAAAGTTTAGTACTGCAAATACAATTGCAGCTACACCTGATAGATACGGTCAGCATTTCCCATGTTCTTTTCAAGTAAAAACCGATCATAAAAAATCCTAATGAGTCTTTTATTGCTGTTCATGAAATGTATCAATCCTGAATATAAACCAGCCCAAAACTGTAGTAAAACTATAAAGCACCAAACCAACATTTCGCCAGTTTTTTTCATAGCGGCATATGCTCCGATAATCCCGTCAGCTAAAGTAGGCGATAACCTGTCAAGCAACTCAATTCCTTTCTATTCATGGTCCAAAACTTGCTGTACCAGTAGGTGACTATAAGTCACATTAGGTATGTGACAACAGTCACCAATGGGGTACATTAATTGAAAGACATTTGCAGTACAAACAGAAAGAAACATGCAGATAAAACAATGGGAAGATAAAAACCTTGCACAGTTCAGCTATGGCATTTTAAGCGATTGCGAAAAGAAAATAGTATTGATTGACCCGGCACGTAACCCACAGCAATATCTTGACTATGCAAAAGAACAGGATGCAGAAATTATAGGTATTATCGAAACACACCCACATGCTGATTTTATCAGCAGTCATTTAGAACTACATCAAACAACAGGGGCAACTATTTATGCAAGCAGTATGGTTGATGCCGCCTATCCGCATAAAGCATTAGACGAAGGCGATATATTAGAATACGGCAAAATAAAACTATCAGCACTGCATACACCTGGACATTCACCCGATAGCATAACAATCCTGTTAGAACATGATGGAAAACAGAAGGCAGTTTTTACAGGCGATACACTTATTTATTGGTGATTGTGGCAGACCCGATCTAAGAGAAGATTGCGGTAACCTAAAAGGCAACAGGCATGAACTTGCAAAGAGCATGTACCATAGTTTAAGAAACAAACTCGTAAATCTTAATGATGATGTGGTTCTTTATCCCGGTCATGGTGCAGGTACATTATGCGGCAAAGGATTAAGCAAAGCAAACAGCAGCACCATTGGAAAGGAGAAAGAAACCAACTGGTCCTTACAGCCAATGACAGAAGAAGAGTTTGTAAAAGCCCTTTTAAGCGACCAACCATTTATACCGGCATATTTCCCTTACGATGTAGATTTAAACAGGAAAGGCGCAGCACCATTTAAGCAAAGCATTTCAGCAGTTAATATTGGAAATCCGGTAAAGAACGAAACTGATGCAGACAGGCTAAATAAAGAAACATGGATTGTAGATGCAAGACCCGAGAAAGATTACAAGAAAGGTCATTTGCCGCTATCAGTAAACCTGATGGAAGGCGCAAAGTTTGAAACATGGTTAGGTAGCATTATCAAACCAGGCGAGCAATTTTATTTAGCAGGAGAAAGTACAGAACAGTTTCAAAGGCTAATTGAACGGGCAGCAGCTATTGGGTATGAAACGCAAATCAAAGAAGCATTTGTATTAGCCTATGCAACTGAAGAACAAGAACCCATTGATGTAGAAAAATTTAAACAACATCAGGATGATTACACCATCGTAGATGTTAGGAACACATCAGAAGTAAAAGAAGGTAAGCCTTTCAAAAACAGCCTTTCAATACCCCTTGCGGAACTAAGAGGCAAGGTTGAACGAAATACCGACAGACAAACCTATAGTGGTGCATTGTGCAGGTGGGTATCGTAGCGCGGCAGCCAGTTCGATTATTCAATCCAAATTAGGCAATGCTGTGAAAATCTATGACTTAGGAGACGAAATAAAACAGTTTCAAAAGAAGAAGCATACGCTTTGCATACACAATCAAATGAAATAATTAAAGTCATAAGGATGAAATATATATCCTTTGCGTTTGCATCAATTATCGGCCTCTCATCTTGCGGGGGTGATAACACAAAATCCAACGTTGATGCACCCGGCTCAGAAAAAGATGCAAAGAGTAAAACGTTAGAAGTAGGGGCAGATCTTTTACAGGATAAGGGACCGTTGAAAAAAATAAACGCATATTTGGATGGCTTCCATTTTTACAACGGAAATATTAACGCTCAAATGGAAGCACATCATTATGTTTCTCAAATCAACGAAGATGTTCATCAGGCTATTATATACGATGGCAACGGCGAAGATGCAAAGATTATGGGCGTAGAATACATCATATCCGAAAAGCTGTTTAAAACGCTTCCTGAAGAAGAAAAGAAATTATGGCATTCGCACCACTACGAAGTGAAATCCGGTGCATTGATAGCGCCTGGTATTCCTGAAATAGCAGAACATGAGCTGATGGAAAAACTTGTGTCCACTTATGGTAAAACCATTCACACATGGCATACAGACCAACAACAAACGCTTCCATTAGGGTCTCCGATGATAATGATGGGATTCACAAAGGACGGTCAAATTAATCAGCAATTGTTGTCTGAAAGAGATAAGCGGTTCAATATCTCAACGGCCCAAAAGAAAAAGAGTAGAGAAAATATTGTAATGCCGAACGTAGACCCGATGGCAAATGCATGGGAGAAAGGAGAATTGCGCCAATTTATAATTAGCGATAAGGTTGATAGTGCAATTCATAAACACCAGGGACCACCACAAAGGATAGAAGATTAAAAGCTTTTTTATGGAACGAGTAAGACAGAATACATCTCAAAAGATAAACGCGAAAATTGACGAAAAAATCGTTGCTAATATCCAGTTATATTCTTCCCGAAACAGGGATGAAATAAAGAAGCGTATTGACGAGCTGAGTAAAGAATGGGACACCGAGAGGGTTCTTGAAGTAAATATGCCTTTAGTTGCTCTTTCCGGTTTAGCCCTGGGAGTGTGGAAAGACCGTCGATGGTTTGTATTCCCCACAGTAGTGCTGGGGTTCTTCTTGCAACATGCGATTCAGGGATGGTGTCCGCCACTTCCTATCTTTCGAAGGTTGGGTTACAGAACTAAAGATGAGATTGCCAAGGAAAAATTTGCTCTTAAGTATTTAAGAGGAGATTTTACAAATTTGGACGAACACTCCAGAGGCAACTGAACTATTCGATGCTGTCTCGAAGTAACGACCTCGCAGAATGTAATTGTATTACAGTAGCTGTTTTGACACAATTCATTACTTTTAATACAGGATTTATCTAAAAGTGCACAATTTAAGATACTAGGCAGTTTTTGAAGCAGGGTGCCAAAATCGCCTTTCTGCGTGTTTGGTTTATCGTTTTATCAGTGGCGACTTACTGCACTATATGATTTTTGCATTGGTGAGGAAATGAGTGCCTCCGGATTTTGTGAAGAAGGTTCGCTGAAGTTTCCCATACATCAAGGTAGTGTAATCCTTCATCGAGCCTATGTCAAGAAATAAAGGTTTATCAGAGCTGGAATTCACATAAACCCTGAACTCACTTTCATGTTTGTATTTAATATCTTTCTGAAAAGGAGTTCTGGTTCCTTGCAAAAAGTCGAAGTCTAAATAGTCAACGAAGCCAATTGCTCCGTTCGTCTTTTGGAGACGTATTGCTGCCTTTGCTAAGGCTATGAACCGGTTGACGTCCTCAATTACAAGGAAGCATTTATCCTTTCGTTCATTTCGATAGTCAATTTTGAAAATCTCTTCCTCGTCGAAGTCACGATCACCAAGGCTATACAAGCAGAAGACGTTTCCTAGGCGGTCAACTTTTGTGTTAAGTTCACTTTTAGGACTCAGAAAGGTCACCCCCTTTTCATCATAGGTTGAATCTACTGGCCACACTTTAATGGTAGAGTCGATAAAGCGATGCAGGTGAGTTGTTGTTTCATATTTGTCGTACGCCGGTCCACATTCGACATTAGTGAAGTACTTTAACGTGTTACAGTATAGCAGGCCAGCATCTCTCATTTGTAACAGATGTTTTTTCTCACCAAACTTGAGTAACACACCCTTCCATTCTGGATCAAACATAATATATGCTTTGTATTACATCAATCTACAAAAAATTGCATTTCATTCGTTTGTAAGTATTCCACATCATGCGGGAATAGTAGATGTGCCGAGTGAAAGGTTGTCTGATCGACCTGGTTAGGGCCCTATGTGCTGGCTGTGTTACATGGCGAAGACATGGTTTCAAGCCTCATAGATATAAGTGAATTATGCGGACATTTAACACGATGGTTAATACGAAACCGGGGTAACATCGTAGCTCTCGAAGATCTGAACTCAAGATTGGCGTTACGAGTCGAAGTGACTCTGTGGAGGGGAAGATATAATTGTCTATAAGATGCCACCACAAACAGTAAATACGGCGCTTCAGTAAGTTTACGGAAACCCAGTAGTGATAACAGCCATGTGATGGAAAGAAAGGTTCAGGGTTTACTGCTCCCTATCTCTTAGATAGTGAGCCTATGACACTTGTCCATATCTCGTTGCCAGGCGTTTAAATATCGTACATTCCAGTACTCTCAGGTCAATAAAGTATGCGATTGTTATTCACACTCTGCGCGACCCTTCTTCTGCTATCCTGAATTCCAATTCAACCCAGCTATATAACGAAAAGAACACTGGCAAGGTGACCTTCCCAGTGAACTGATCGAAGAAATCAATCTTGTGCTTAACGGAGACCTATGGAATGTTATAGAATTCGATAGTACCAATTTTTATAGTTTGAAAAGAAGGGTTGAGCAGAGAATTTCTTCTTGATTCGTGCCTTTCCTGAATTAACGAAGCACCTCCAACTACCGTACTTCTTCTAACATCATTTTGAGCAGTGAGTAGGCGCTCCTGTAAAATCGGCTGTATGCCTTCAGCGGGAATGAGTTCACCATGAAATAAAATGTTGCGTAATTGAAGGACTTCAACCAGCGATTCACATACGTAGCTACCCCTGCAGTAAGAGCAACTGTGTCTCTTTTGAAAGCCAGCCTCTGCCAAAATCAGGTAAGGCCGTAGTCTTCTATTTTTCTAATCGTGTATTCTCTTATTGTCTCCTCTTCCTGCTCTGAAAGGTCCCTTCCCAATTCCACAGCTTGGAATAGCGACACTCCTGGTTGGTGTTCGGTTTGATAGAGGGTTGTGACTTTGGTCAAAAAATCTTTTCGTTCTACCTGTATGAACAAGGTCAACCAATCGAAGACATTGTTCGGACAATCTTCTTCTATATATACTGCCAGATTATAAAGGACGTCTGGAGTAAGCCAGGACTGTTCCATAAGTTGAGAAATATGCTCGGAAATAACTGGCTCACGAAATTCACAGATCGAAGCTCTGTCGATGGAGTATAGATCTATTCCACTGGCGTCTTCGATCCAGATGGTGTACTCGTTTTTTCTAATTTTCATGTTAAGTGTTTTAGGTGTGTTTGGCTAAAGTTTATTTGCCCCGTCAGAATGCTCGATGTGATTTTAGGCAAGTCGGCAATTCGGCAACACGACAGAGTTCAGAAGTAGCTTGTATAATCTGTCGTTGCCGAAATGCCTAATTGCCTACTTTTCCTCGCTGGTCGGATCTGATGTGTTCTTCTTATATCTACCAGTTTCTTTTTTCTCCAATAATGCTCGATCAGTCAGCTCCCGCAAATAGTTATTTACGCTTCGCTCCTTGACTCCTATCGTAACTGCATACTCGATTGCCTTTTTTCTTGAAAACCAAACATCTGACGGCAACACAGAATAAAATCGCATAAGGCGAGGATTAATGTTCTTTTCTGATTGCCTCGGTAACATGGAGTACATAATCAGTGCATGCTCAAAGTAAACATCAGTCAGCGAGATAGCTGTTGAAAAATCAACATCGGAACATGTTAGTTCCTGCGATCCTTGCGGGTTGTCCATTTCTCTCAAAATTGACAACAGCATAGCAATTCTGTAGGTGATCAGGCCATGCCTTACTAAAGAGCTCATTGCTCCATCTCCTTCAAATTTCTTAAGGAGCTCCACTTTAGCAGAATATGATGTGGTCAAAGTTTCGAATTGTTCTTCAGAAAAGGAAAAGGTGTACCTGCCGTTTTTCAGCCTCAAGTTCATCTCCTTCACTTTCGATCCCTGGTTCGAAAAGAAGCTATTAAAATCTAGGCAATTGGGTCCCGGGTTCGGATTGATAAACTTCAGGTCTCTTCTATACCCGTAGTAAATAAATCTGCTGAATAGTCCATCTTCAGAGGAACGGATAAGGTTCTTTACCTGCAAAGGAGTACCAGTTAATAGAATTGAAAGACATGGATTTTCAATTTCGCAGAAGAAGCCCTTGCGACTCAAGGATAGTTTTTCATGATGAAAGGCTTTTCTAAAAACCTCGCTAAAATTTCCCCATTCCTTCTCAATAGCTACGCTTAAACTATCCGCTTCAGTTTCGCAAATCATTCCCACTCCATCACTATCTTTTAACAAGTCGTAAATAGATGCAGAACTTGAATTGCCGGGTACGATTAATGTTGAAAACTTAGGCTCTTTCGGATGTGTTAACTCAGCTCCATTCCTTTTCCTTATTTCCCTTCGGTAATTCTTCATGTCTTGCTCATATTTTTCCCTAGCAGCATCATTTTGTAATTGAAATTCCTTCTGAATCTTACTCGCAAGTTGTGGAATGTAAGACATCACTCCTTTTCCGGATGCAGCAGGTGCTGTAATAAAGCCGAATAAATTTGGTCCTACTGTGCTCTTGCTATAATTTCCCTTGCAGCTCGAAAAGCAGCCACTCAGAATTATCAAGGAACTGGTGAGGACTACGTCTCTTTCACGCAAGTCAGTAAAATGCTTTGTGCAGTCTTTTAAAAACTCAGGGAGAGAGTCATACACCGCCTGCGGTATAAATGGAGTTGTAGTTAGAGCGTCTTCGTTTAATGTTTGTTTATTAAAGTTGGTATGTGACATAATACTTTTGTTTTAAAATGTTTTGAACTGAATAGCTTATTAATGAGATTTGCGTTTTATAGAATGGTTGGCTAGGAAATCTTCCACAGCTCGTTCGGTGTAGTAGATCTTATTATTTACCTGGCTAAACTGGATTAGTTTACCCTCCCGCCAATGTTGAATGGTTTTCGTTGAAACACTCAACTTCTTTGCAAGCTGTTGGGTAGTGTAAATGTTGTTACCACCGGAGCTTTTGCTGTTCTGTAAGATTTGAAGCAGCTGATCTAGCCTCGCTTCAACCGTTTGGAGGTCATCCCTAGTTAAAATTGTAAATCCCATTTTTTAGTTGATTTGTGAGTTGCTTTTTTCCGGAAAGCCGCTTCTCGGTTTTAAAATATTGCAACCGATTGCCTCACAAACATCTAAAGAAGTGAAAAGTCCAATGGTCCCAATAACAGTCCATAAATAGTCCTGTGGAAAATGGAAATTTGCTGGAACGTAGTGCAGTAAAGGACTTGAGAGAATTTCGGTCTCAATAGTCCATGATGGATTTTAAGGTCTCATCTTGACTATCCAGGTCCAAACTAGCGAGGTAGATCTCTGTGACTTTGATGGAGGAGTGCCCTAAAAGCTTAGAAATGTCATAAATGCTCGCTTTTTTCTTTCGGGCAATATCACTAAACGAATGCCGAGCGATATGGGTAGTCAGAGGTTTCTCAATCTCAGCCAAAGCGGCAATTTTCTTCAGGTATTTATTCACCAGTGCTGTCTTAGAAGAAATTTGATTGTATAAAGATTTCTTATCTAACTCCTGTGGAAGGAATGGAAGGATATACTGTTTTGAGTTGTTCGATTTCTGCTTTATAGGCATTGAGTATATCAACTGCTTTTGGTGGAAGTTGAATGGATCGCTGTTTCCCTGTTTTCTCCATTTGATAATCCAACCTTCCCTCCTTAGTGATATTGACCCATTTCATTTGTAAGACATCACTGATTCGAATACCTGCACAATAGAAACTGAACAGAAAACAGTTTTTCACATGCCACATCAATGAATCAGGCTCAAGATCTAATTGCTCAATGGCTACTATCTCATCCACAGAAAGCTTTTCCTTCTTGACCTTAGTGTCCATTTTCAATTTAAATATGAAGAATGGATTTTGGGCTGGAGAAACTAGTCCTTCCTTCAGTGCAGCGAAGAAAATAGCCTTTATAGTTTTCAAGTGATTGTGGATCGTATTAATCATATACTCTTCAGCTTTCAAAAACACTTCATACTCCTGAAGGAATTCAACAGTTATGTCCTCGAATTTTAAATCCTTCCCTTTTACATACTCCTTCAGCTTTTTGATCACCATTCTATACCTTTTGGCAGTAGAAATTGAATTGGATCGACGGAATTTGTCTTCAATTGAATTGCCTTTCGAGAAGAAAGAAGATGGATTTGCGATTTGTAATTGAGGACTGAGTTTAGCTTTAATATTCTTTACACTTAACGATTCGTCATTCAGCTGGAGCTTTTGGTTGAGGTTATTTATTGAAGCAAGCATGTTGTCAATAACAGAATTGATATGCCTGGCATTGCTGAGGACAATCGCGTTTTTGTATCTGGCTTTTAATACGCGCAACTGCTCGGTGTTTAAGTAGCTCTCTTGTTTCTTAGTGATTGCAGGACGCTTCTCGTAGACTTGTCTTTTGTCGACGTCCCAAGCCTCCCTTACAACAGAAAACCCTGTTTTTTTGTAGGTGTGTCTCCTGTTATTCGAAATACGTATAAGAATGGGATGAGTACCATCAGAGTATAATTTCCCAGTAAAGAGGACGGCTTTTACACTAGGCAAATCCATGCTTAAATGTTTTCGTTAATCCAAAATACTCCATTCTGGTTAAAACATAGTTAACACATTTTCTTCCAGTAAAATCCGTCCAAATAATACCCTTTCGACCTAAATTCCTAATTTACAGTCAGTTCCGGAGAATCCAGCAGAAATCGATGGAATGTAAAGGAAGTATAAGTAGTCCTGTCGAGGCTACTTTCAGCAAGAACTGGCGTAAATTAAATAATAAGTGAACCCTTGTCAAATGCAGTCTGGACAAGGGTTTTTTCATGTTCTGAAGCGCCGGTATGCGCAATTGATACAACAATAATGGCAGTTCGTGTCATTTAGCCTTTACAAAGGCGCTTTCCAACGATAGGTTTGCGGGCAAAAAATCATGGCCGCCAGATACCTCTCCAACCTCACACCGCTGCGGGGCATAGCCGCGTTACTCACGGTTATTTTTCATGTCGATATCGTATTGTCTATGTTCCAGGGAAAATTACTGGATCAAAGTTCTTCGCATTTGATTAGCAGGATGTACCTGATGGTCGATTTCTTTTTTGTGTTGAGTGGATTTATCATGTGCCATGTGTATGCGAAACAGTTCTCGACAAACGTCACCGCGCTGAACTTCAGGGAGTTTACGCTCGCCCGGTTTGCCCGCGTGTATCCGCTCCACCTTTTTTCGCTGCTGCTGACCTCTTTATTTCTTTTCCTCCTTTACCAGGCGGGTATGCAGGTCACTCCTATACTCGATACCGAAAATTCAACCTCTTCCCTTCTCACCAACCTGTTGCTGCTGCACTCCATGAACTTCCACCAGTGGTTCACGTTTACTCATGCTTCATGGAGCATCAGCGTGGAATGGTGGATGTATATGATCTTTCCTTTCCTGGTGGCACCGTTTATGCGATTGTCTACACCCGGCAGGTTGTTGGTTGTGAGCTTGTGCATCGCAGGATACTTCATGATTGGATACCTCCTGGTGCCATTGGTTACTGTGCCGGATGCCTTGAGTTTCTTCAGAACAAACGGCACTACGCCGTTTAGCCTGAACGTCTCCTACCAGTTCGGATTTTTCCGTTGTCTTTTTGGATTTGTGATCGGCATGATGGTTTACCTGGCCTGGAAAGACAACTGGGCGAAAAAATTCTTTTCATCAGGATTCACATTACTGGTGCTCGTAACAGGTTTATTTTTATGCATGCATTTTGCGGTGCTCGATGTATTCACTGTTTTGTTTTTTCCATTTATTCTTTTGTGTGCTGCTTACGGTAATCGTTATATGAACGCGATGCTCGGCACAAAAGCGTTGCAAAAGTTAGGCGACTGGTCATTCTCTATTTACCTGATCCACCAGCCGTTTTTGTACCAGGCGACTGCGCTGATGCAAAATAAAGAGAAGACAGGAATCGATTTATCGAACATGAGCATGCTGACTTCGTGGTTAATATGTGTCGGGTTTATCGTGTTTCTTTTGTTGGTTTCGTTCCTCTCTTATCGGTTCATTGAATTGCCGGCAAGAAATTATATCAATAAAAAGTGGGGAAAAGAAAAGGTACAACCGGTTCCTGTATTGCAAGTAACAACTTAACCGAGTAAGGTTGGATGTAAGATGCTGAGAAAAAATGAGAGGCCGGACGCTACCAGCCTCTGCATTGTCAACCTTTAACTTGAGATCCCAAAAAAAGAAGTAGTGAAGCAGCGCTCGAAAAAATGTCACTGTATATTGATGAGTCTGAAGACCGCAGATGGTCCTGAAAGCTGCGGAAAATTTTTCATCGGCAATGATGGCGAACGCGCTAGGGATATATTCAGGAAGATCAAGGGATCCCGGAAATGATGTCGACACGAACATTCTGTACATGGAGTTTATGGAAACAGATACGCGTAAAGAAATTGGAGCGGGGCCTCCAAGCTGTTAAGCGTTAGCTGAACTTTTCCAGCCCATGCCGCAGCCATACACTACGAACTCCACCTGCAGAAATAAACATATTCGGTTTGCGTAATTCATTGCAGACACGTACCTGTCCATAAGGATGTCATACAAATCTTTGATTTTGTATAAGCTGTCCCTGCTGTAACCGATGACTTTACATGCGTGGGAAACATTACCTAATTCCTCGGCTAAATTCAGTAAACCTGATTTGGTTTTGATTAATTTGATGCTTGATTCATGATCTGACATTCTTGGGATTGATTTAATTGTGTGGTTACTTTAAAGTTAATCCCGATTGTCAGATCAAATATTGACTATCTCAGCCTATTGCCGATTAACTGTCTCCGTTTTTAGTGCAGGCGGCGCTAATATTTCAAAAATTCAACCCGCCTGTTTTGCGCCTTACCTTCATTGGTTCCATTTGACGCAATGGGTTCGGCATCTCCTTTACCATCAGTTGTGAGCTTGGATTCATCAATGAAAAATTCTTTTATCAGCAGATTTCTAACAGATGCCGCCCTCTGTTTCGAAAGCACCAGATTCGTTGCCGCATTTCCGTCGCTACTCGTATGCCCGATGATCTTTATGTTAATACCCGAATGTTCTTTCATCACTGCCGCGATTTCTTTGACTGCGCCATAAGAGCTGCCTAATATTTCTGAACTATTAACGGCAAATAATATTCCTGTTGTACTGAACTTTCCGTCGTTTAGTAGTTTATGCCTTGTATCGGGCAAACCTGTGGCGATTTTGATATTGCTAACATAAAAACCTACTTCTTCATCTTTATAGTTGGAAGAACCCATTGAGAAACTAATGCGCGACGCATCTTTACCATCACTAAGTGCCTGAGGTAAATCAAATATCTTATTTTCATTCACCCATATTCTTAACCTGCTTTTCTGTACCTGTATCGAATAATGCAAAACCTGGTTATAGTTTGAAGAAAATTCAGGAACATCAAGCTCATCACTTCTAAATGTGTTGTTGCCGAATGTTTCTACTCTTGCCTTTGAATCATCAGCTTTAGGATGAATACTCCATTGAAATGAATTCAGCATTTTAACATGAATATCAGGCATGATGTATGAGGCCTTCGAGGAGGCAAAATAATAGATCATATCGAATTCAATTGTATAGTTCTCTCCCAGGTTAGCTTTATTTGCGGCCGTTAGTTGTGATTCTTCATGTCCTCTCAACCACCTGCCGCGAATATTTTCCAGTTCCATGATTTCTCCGCGGCCCTTTGTTGTCCATAACAACGGCATTTCACCGATAACATCCTTAGAGAAATCCTCTGCGTAAATAATTTTTTCTCCTGACACAAAATCGAATCTTGAATAAGCCTTTAAGCTGGGTGTTGAGATGGGGGCGCTAGCAGGTTCGGAAGAGTGGTCTTTTTCTTCTTTCTTTTTCTTCTCGTTTTTTTTAGCCAACACATTATCGATGCCTTTGCCTACTTCCGATGATACTTCATTATTAGCTTTGTTTTCAGCAGTGGACGAGGCTGTATTTTTTAATCTTTTCAAAACATTTTTTACTTGTGCCTGGCTCAGGCATGGCGCGGCAACAATTGCTGCGATGATCAGTAACTTTCGCATTTTTTGATATTATGTATTATTTAGAAAATACCATCCGGGTGATAAATATGCCCTCACCATCCTGTGCACCGGCATTACTTTCAACTCCGCTTGTCATCAGCATTAATTTCCAGCCATCCGCAGCGAGGTTTGTCATCTTTGATTCGATTAATGCATCGTTAGATGCAATATTCTGAAAGTTAATTCCAGTTAGACTATAGAAATTCAGCATTTTTGTTTCGTTCAGTTCATCCACTTTAATATCCTTTCTTTTTGCTTTGCCCTGTTTGCTGTCTTTGCCATTTGTTCTTTCGGTTGTAAACTGATCGATGTCGGAAGTTGTAGTGTTTTCTATCATTCTTGATCTGCCGAGTCCACCGGGAATAATGGACTCGACAATTGTAATTACTTTGAATGCTTTAGGGGTTTCCTGGGCAAATATTGTTTGCCGTGATAGCACCGTAATTAATATAAGTACAGCGAATTTCATAATGGTTGAGTTTGAATGGTTAATTGATTATTCTGCCGAGTGTAAAATATAAAAGGAATATTCGTTTGGTGAACCAAGGCCGCTTTCATAAGATCCTGATCCTCCTTCCGGCTGGAACGTGTATTCAAATCCTTCGAAAAATTCATCTGGGTTTCCACCGCCTATATATACGTTTAGATTTACTCCGTTTAACTTACTGGTGGCAGTAATAACATATTTTGTTGCCGGAATATCATTGACATAATATGCCTGGCCAACCGCATCTTTGATCGTAAATGATTTAGTCAGAATTTTACCTGCAGCAGATGTGCCATCGAGATATTTTGCGTCATCGACAGGAGTAAATTTAATAGTTACCTCGGTGCCCGGAGGCATAATATCGATTAGTGAATTGTAATTAATAAATTTTACTGTTCCACCGAAATACCCCGTTCCGTTTTCTTTGCTGACTATTCTGTCTGGAATTCTTCCGCTTAATTTCCATACGAAATTTCTGGTCAGTGCTTTAGATGATGGAGTAAAAGCATCATAATCTGCATCGTTTTGCATACCCAGGCGAACCTGGTAAGTATTGCCTTCAAATTCAACTTCCTTCCAGGCGTAAATTTTCCATCCGCCTATTGACGTAAGCTGTACTGAATATTTGCCGTCTGCACCGCTGGTGGCATTGATATGAATATTGTCGCCGGTTGGATTTTCTGCCCGGATCCTTGCTCCTGGAACGGGCTTGCCCGACGCATCTACCACTGTTCCGTGTACTGTATTGGGAGCGCCGCCGCCGGCCTCCTCGCCCATACCTTTTTTACTGCAAAATGAAAAAAGCCCGATAATCAGCGCAAATGCTGTGCTTGTCCAAATACTTTTCATGATTGTTATTTTTAAGTTGAGACACAAAACTATTCACGTACTGAGCGCAGCTGAATAGGTGATGATGTTCAATTATCTGGGCAGTAATACTTATAATTGCCGGTATCCTGAAAATGAGAAGTACTACCTATAAAACAGAATAACTGGAAATTTATCTTTGATGATTATGATCAGACTTTTTGTTTGTTTGACCCTTTTTATAATCTGCCATGGTTCTTTGGCCCAGCAGGTAAAACTCGCAGACAAAGGCGGGCCCCATGTAGTTGCCCATCCTTATTACCTGGAAGATCAAAAAGGTCAGCTCACATTCGAAGAAGCCGTAAAAAATGAAAACGGATATATAAGATCTGAATTGATCGTTCCTGATTTTCTTGGCAGTCTTTCAAAAGTAATCTGGTATCGTTTTGAGGTAACAAATAGTAGTAGTATAGAAGAGTGGTTCCTCGAAATTAAAGGCGGCTACATGCATACGCTCACTCTTTACCAAATAAACAATGACGGCTCGGTTAAGACACAGCAATTATCATCGGATGATCAATTTGCAAAAAGACCCGTTAAGTCGAATAATGTGGTATTTCCCGTGCAGATTGCAATAGGAGAAAAAAGCACATTCTATTTACGAGCTACCAGCCGTTCTCTTATACGGGCATCCATGAGTTTTAATACCATGCAGCAGTTGTATGAGAACAGTGTTTATACATCTTATGGAAACGGATTTCTTACCGCACTGGCTGTTGCCTTGTTATTATATAACCTGTTTTTATATTTCTCCTTGAAGGAACGTGTTTACCTGTATTACATACTATATATATCGTTGTATATTCTGCATAATAATATTGTCTCCGGAAACACCCTGGCATTTTTGCCGTGGACCAATATCCTTAATTCAAATATCCTGCTGCCATTAATGGGGTTTTCCAGCATCTTATTTACTAATTCGTTTCTGCAAACAAAAAAATATGCGCCGTTTATTTATAGAATAAGGTGGATATTATCCGCTTTATACTTAATACCACTTACCATTTATTTCGCAGGATCCCCGCAGCTGGCTATTGTTGTTATTTCAACATTAATGTACTTATTGTTCATTTACTGGTTCTCTGCAGGCATCATTGCTTATCGAAACTCATTCAAGCCAGCCATATACTATATCGCAGGATTCGGGGCATTGATTATCTGCAATACCACATTCGGGTTAAAGATCAACGGTGTGATCCAAGAAGGCTACTGGATCGATTCGGCTTTGTATATTGGTACTGCCCTTGAATCAATTATTCTTTCTTTCGCCTTAGCCAAAAAGATCAATTTTTACAAACAGGAAAAAGAATCTATCCAAGAGCAGGCATACCAGCAGGCAGTTACATTTTCGCATGAACTGATTACCATGCAGGAAACAGAAAGGAAAAGAATAGCCTCGGAATTGCATGATAGTGTTGGACAGAAACTAATAGTAATAAAAAATAAAGTTTTACTATCCTTAAAAACAAATGGGGAAAATAAAAAACCGGATCATCTGGCAGAAAATGTCGCCGATGTCATTCAGGAGATCAGGAGTATTTCATATGGATTACGGCCATACCAGATTGATCTGTTGGGATTAACCCAATCCGTCAAAAGCCTGGCCGAAGAAACATTTGAGGCTGCCGGAATTAATTATGAGATGCATGCCGATAATATTGATACTTTGCTTGACGCAGATAGCCAGATGAATATTTACCGTATCATCCAGGAATGTTTAAATAACATCGTTAAACATTCAAGAGCAAGTAAATGTAGTATCAATATTTATAAGAATAATCAGCAGATAGCTATTAAAATAAAAGATGATGGAATTGGTTACAGGGAAGATGACCAGCAAAAGGGATTTGGACTCAGGGGAATTAAAGAAAGGTTACATATCCTCCGCGGAACAATAAACGCTGAGTCTGCAGACCCCACCGGTACCATTACAACTATTCAATTGCCATTACCGCCAGCAAATAACTAATTGATATGCAAAATAGTAAAACAAGGATCCTGATAGCAGATGATCATCCTATTTTTCTAAAAGGATTACAGGAAGTAATTGAAGAGGAGAAAAACCTCCAGATTGTGTACAGGGCAAACAATGGAACTGATGCTATTGAAGAAGCACTGGCACGCGATGTGGATATTGCTATCCTGGATATTGATATGCCAGGTACAAATGGCTTGCGGGCTGCGGAACGGATCATTACCGCTAAACCTGAGATAGCGGTAATATTACTAACCATGCATAAAGCAAAAGATGCGTTTATCAAGGCACTGGAAATAGGGGTGATGGGTTATGTACTGAAAGAAAATGCCGTGGTAGATGTTATTAATGCTATCTCATCGGTATTAAAGCACCAGCCTTATATCAGTCCGGAAATGTCGACGTTTTTACTAAAACAAAAAAGCAGGATACACGAAGGGCCAAAGGCACAAATGGAAACCCTCACCTCTTCAGAAAAAAAGATCATGCACATGATCGCACATTATAAATCTACCAGGGAAATTGCTGATGAATTATTCATCAGCGAAAAAACTGTTGCTAATCACCGCATGAATATTTCTAAAAAACTACAGTTAAGCGGCAAAAACAGCCTGCTGCGTTTTGCTATCGAAAACGTGGTCACCATGTAAGCAGTATTACCTATGTAAATGAATACCACTACTCATTGATGCGGGGAACTAATCATGATAATTTTGTTTCAACAAAACAAATTATCAGCATCATGAGAAATTATTTTACGTTAATTATTATACTACTTACGTTTGTTGCCTGTAGCAACAAAAACAAGGACGAAATGGGTGGCGGCGCGCACCAAAACGGCACCTATTTTGAACTCACCGTTAACGGAATTGAAAAAGAATTTGAAAATATCCATTACGCGCGTGAAGGGAAAAATATACACCTGGCTACCTGGAGCAACAGCGGATTTCCAAACCTGAATGTTACTTTAACAGCCAATACGGATGATGATTTCAGGGGAACTTATTCATACGCCTACGATCTTTCGGCCGGCACATCGATAATATTATATGGATTGGGCGAATCAAATGGGTACGAGAGCCATTGGTGGGACTGCCCCTCTGACGCCCCATTATTTATGCCATCGCCGGGCAATATCAAAATCGAAAATATTGAACGCAAAAATGGTGAAGAATTTATCACCGGTTCATTTAGTGTGGAACAATACCAGCCACAGGGCGATTGCCCTTACGCAGAAATCAAAACAATAAAAATCACAGCCAAATTCAGGTTGAAACGCGCACAATAAATAAAGATTTACATTAAATAATTTACAATGAAACAGATCTTTCATTTAATTACCTCAGCACTATTTTTATAAGGTGCCTGTCCCGCTTGGTCACGTGGTCGACCACAGCGGCACAGATCTGCCAGGGCCGAGCCCGGAATTCGTATGGATGATGAAAAATCTCCTGGCATTACTGGGGCCTGACGTTAGTTATCCTCACTTAAAAAAACTCGTGTCACAGGAGTTTGAAAAGAATATCCGGCGGCCAACAGAGACTCCGAAAAGCATTGGCGCGATCTTCCGCGACACGAGATTTACCGGGAACATCGGCAGCTTTGCGTTTGCGGTTTCCGCGACTGACCTGCCCGCGGTGATCGAAGAGATTCGCACCGAAATGCTCAAAACGCCTTCGCCGGGGCGGTGGCTGTACGGTTTGTAAAAGGTGCTAAAGCGACCTTAGGGTTTACAAAATTTGACGACACTTGCGTTGTTGAAATGGATGGACTCGACAGCAAAGCGAATCATACTGTATTTAAAAATGTGATCAAGCGCTTGGAGGTCCGGCAGATTCCCTATGCTTCACTGGGGTAAACTTAATACGCCATTGAATAAAGGACGGACCCTCTCGATTTACGGACAACAGAAATTAAAGACCTGGAAGCAGAGCCGCGAACAACTCTTGTCACCCGAGGCGCGGTTGGTTTTTGTAAATGCGTTTATGCAAAAGTGTGGGTTGGATACGATTTGATGGCTTAGCCCATGCAGCCCAACCGTGTGTCCTGCGGCTCGCCGGTGAAAGATTTTCTGTACTCACAGTGATGCACAACCGATATGTATTCTGCATATCCCCATCTTTTTATTTACAATAAAAATCTTGTACGCCACAGGTGTTTTAACGGTACAAAATCGCGTGGTATCCCGTGATCAGCGTAATAAAATAGGTGTAGCTTTAGGGTATTCCGTTCGCTTCCCGATGCGCGTCAAACCTGTCCATCTTATCTTCTGTTGTGGTTTGCTGTTGTCCTGTTCAAGAAAAAATGAAGGCAACGGGCATCCGGGTTTTATTTTTCTTTCGGGACGGTACATTGGCAGGGAAGTCTGTCTCGAAAATCCCGATCATGATTATCACCTTATTGAAATTATTTCCCCGCGGAATGTAGGGGATTCGATTGTCTTTGAAGGCTCGCCGTACGGGCATGTGGTCAAAGCGAAGGGCATCAAAAGTGATTTCCAGGTGGCCGGAAGAATGATCGGGTTTGACGCCAACCTTTCCACCAACCGGGTGACTGCCTCATCGTGTGCGCGTACACCGTCCCTCACGTATCCCCTCTATGAAATGATCATCATCGATCAGATCCCGTTCCGGTAATTCATTCACCACCATAACACTTATTCTTATCAGAAAGGTTGCCTTCTTACACGATCAACAGTGTCACGCTTAACATCACCATGACGCCACCGCCCCCGACGGTATTCCGGTCGATGGGGACACCACCAAAGAATTTGATCACGCCTTTAAACTGGGCGACCAGGTCACCACCAGCTACACCGTCGCTTCCGGACCGCCGCCTCAAGCGCATCCAAGATTACAAAGGGTTGTCGCGGGCCTGGTGTGGCGCATTGCTGCTTCCCGGGATATGCACGACATATACTGTATCCCGGATATACTCATCAACGCGCACAGGCAAAATTTTTCAGGCCCTCTATTTTGCGTTGTACTTAAGTCACTTTCTAAAGACAGCATGAATCTTTATTAATCATTGGTTCTAATAGTCAAGTAACCCTATTTACGACGAAAGATTCAGCGGAGGCCACCCTGGATTGTTTAGTACTACTTCCTAAATTGTTAGCTTTTTATCGCGAAATGATTTACGGAAAATTCATGTTGCATTGATCCTCAACCCCAAACTTAGTCCTGTCGAGGCTACACAATTTCCACGGGAAACGAATCATGCGTAATCAGCCTATTCATCGCTATTTCCTTAATTAAGCTGTAGCTTAGGAAATGGCGACACTGGTGGCAAGCGCATTCAGGGAATTCGGAAAAAAAGATCCATTGCGGCTGGCAGGCGCCACAGCCTTTTTTGCAACATTTGCTCTACCTGCAATACTTTTCCTATTTCTGCAACTGTTCAGATTATTGCTTACCCGTGAACAAAGTAACAATCAGATATACGACCGGTTAGATAGTTACGTAGGCGCCGACGCCGCCTCACATGTCATAAATGTTTTGAAAGGCTTCGAGAAAATTGCTCAGAGCCCGATAGCAGTGATCACAGGCGTGGCATTCCTTATTTTTGTTGGCACTACCCTGTTCAAGGTGATTAAAAATTCTATTAACGATGTCTGGAATATCAGGGTCGTTCAAAAACTAACGCCCGGCGTGGTTGCAAAAAACCGATTGCGCGAATTGACCATCATTGTATCAGCGTGCCTCCTGTTGCTGTTCACTGTTTTCCTCGATGGCATGCAGTCGCTCGCCCAACAGGAGTTTGTGAAAAGTTCTACACTTGCAAAGCTATTATTTAGCCGGTGGACCAGCCTCGGCATATCTCTCCTCGTATCAACAGTTTGGTTCGGTATTATATTCTGTTACTTACCAGATGGGAGGTTGCCGAACAAAATTTGTTTTACCGGCGCCTTTTTAACAAGCGTATTGTTCAGTGTAGGAAAGTTGGTTATCAAGTGGGCGCTATTAGATAGCAACTTAAACATACTGTTCGGCAAATCCTCGGCAGTTGTATTGCTACTGCTATTTATATTCTATTCATCTCTTATGTTTTACTACGGCGCCACATTTACCCGGGTGCTCGCAGAACGAAGAAACATACCGGTCATACCATTGAAGCATGCCGAAGTAAGAAGTTAACTACTCGCTCACTTCCAAAATAACACTTGTTCTGCGGCTATTAAGTGCCGGATTGATACCTATCGTCATCAGGTAATCGCCTGAATACTTATCATTTAATTTTAATGGCGACGTAGTGCCTGGATAAAGATTGATTTCTTTTACTGAATATTTTTTCGCAGGGTCTAAGCCTTTAAACTTCACAGGCGATGGAATGGCCCCGGATAAATACCGGTGGCCAACATAATAGTTGAATACCACACTGCGCTTTTTTTCCTGGTCCACAAACATCAGCGATGCAAGGTCATTTTTCCATGGATCCACAAGTCGGTACATGTCGCCGTGCCACACGAGAGGACTGATAGACTTATAAGTAGCAAGTGATTGTTTTGTAAATTGCTTGTCGTTTTCGCTAAGCTGATTTACTACGATGTCGAAACCCAGCTTGCCCATCATAGCTACGTCAGTCCGAAACTTCAATGGAACTTTTGCCCAGTCGGTTACGTGATTGCATGAAGCGATTGCAGGAAAGAAGTACGAATTTTCCCATTGAATAAAAATTCGTTCAATCGGGTCTGTGTTGTCGCTTGGCCAGTATTCGGTAAAATATTTAAGTGCTTCATAATCCACCCTTCCTCCGCCACCACTGCACAACATCATGGGCACTTTCGGATACTTCTTTCTTATTCTTTCCAACACACTGTACAAGCCTTTAATGTAATCGGTATACAAATGACTTTGCGGAATCTTTTTCTTATCTAGATAGGCGGAATGTGCATTATATATCACGGCGTTGCAATCCCATTTTATGAAAGCAAGCTCAGGGTTTTTGATAAACAGCGAGTCGACTACTTTGTATACAAAGTCCTGCACCGTGGGGTTGCTTAGGTCGAGTACGAGTTGGTTACGAAAATAATATTCCGGGCGCTGTGGTTGCCGGAGCACCCAGTCTTTATGTTGCTCGTACAACTCGCTTTTAGGGTTTACCATTTCCGGTTCTATCCAAATTCCGAATTTGATGTCGTTAGCTTTTGCTTCTTTCACCAGATACCCTATACCATGCGGAAGCTTCTTTACATTTTCATGCCAATCGCCTAATCCCGCAGAATCATGATTACGGGGATACTTGTTTGCAAACCAGCCATCATCCAGCAAAAACATATCTACGCCAATTTCTTTCGCCCCGCTGAATAGTTCTACGAGTTTATTTTCATCGTAATCGAAATATGTTGCTTCCCAGTTGTTGAGTAAAGTAAGCCTTGAGCCTTCTCCATCTGCTAACCGGTATTTTCTCGCCCATGTGTGCAGGTTTCTGCTCGCAATACCCTTTCCTTCTCCTGAGTATGTGTAAATGAAGGATGGCGTTTGAAAACTTTTTCCCGGCATTAACGAATATTCAGCTGCAAAAGGATTGATGCCGGCAATCAACCTGAGATGATTGTAAGAATCTTTTTCGAAATCAAGTTTAAAGTTTCCACTCCAGGCAAGTGTTCCCAACAAGACTTCTCCATTGTCTTCGGTAGAAGGAGCGTCGAAGGATAATGAAAATACAGTGGGTTGAAAAAGATTTGTTCGTGTTCCCAGTTTACTGTCGAGTGTTTTGATGCCAGCAGTCAGTTCGGTTTCTTCGGGTTTCATTTCGGCTGCCCATGTACCATGGTAGTGATTGAGGTAGTACTTGCTGTTTGGAAAAAACAAATTTGCAGAAGCATACTTCTTAAGTACCACCGGCTTTTTCTCATCATTTTTAATAACAGTCCACTGCTCAACCACGTTCTCCCGGCTGTACGCTTTGTAGAATAATACTACTTCGAATTTATACACCGGGTCTCTAAGTACGATGCTGGTTACCGTTATGTCGTCGCCTGATTTCTGCACGTCGTGACTCACATATTTCAGTTCAAGCGAATTGTTGCCATCGCCATGTGTAACCTGGATAGCAGGTTCGAGCAGGTTCCACGTTCCGGCTGGAGTATACGCCATATTCGGAACAGCGCTGTTATTATCCCCGATGAAATATTCGTTCGCCACAGATGTGTACTCCGAAGCATCTGAAATCTTTTTCCCGAAATACACGATCCCCAGGCGGTTGTCTTTGTCTGTCTGCAAAACGGTTGCGTGATCGTTTGTCTGGATCGGTATTGTAATTACTTTCTGGGCAACCGAAGTTATACCCACTAATAGAAAACCGAATACGGATGATATGCGAAAAGTGATTTTTTTCATTCTAACTTATTTACAACATATGTTGCTACGTTCCGGCCTTCTTCTATACCGGTGTTCAATGCATTTAAGAAATGGATACCTCCATACATACGGCTGATCGACGCTTCGTTTGAGGCTTCCCTGAAAGAATTGAACGACCGGGCTGGTCGTCCGAACGCCACCTCGGCAGAGTCTATGAATTTATAGTTATCACCAACTAATGCGGTGAGCATGGTTGCGGCACTTGAAGAAATAACACTATGGCCGCTGGGATACTCCGGAAATGGAGGAGTTTGTATAAATGGACGCCATTCCTTGTCTATATACAAATTGATATACGTTTCGGGCCTAATCGAACTGTACATGTATTTTGCCTCCCAGCAACTGATAAAACCATCAGCAATTGATATCGCCACTTTCGAAATGAGCTCCGCCGTTTTAGCGCTGGTATACTTTTCTTTGTCAGCTACAGATGCGGCGATAAAAATCCAGTGGCCGCCAGGTGATATTTGCTGCTGAAAATAGGTAACGTGGCCCGATGTAACCGAAACGTTTGGATTGCAATCCCAATATTTAGCGATGTCGGTAAAATCTTTCCCTGGTTTTGAAACAGCATTGTACACATCCATTGCCTCTTTATAAAGAGGCGAATTGACGGATGTATCAAATTTATGCGGACCGGCAGGCCTGAATTGCCCCGATGAATCCATCGCAAATGGGCGCAACGTCCCCCAATTTGGTTCAATCGCATCCGTGTAATCAGGAGGCGTGGGCTTCCACCGCGCAGGATCCTTCGTAACCATAAAAAATGGATTTGAGTTGCGCTGCAAATATCCATCGCGTGATGCCCATTCTATTATGTGTTTTCCTACCGCCCTTCCATATGAAATCGTGTTCTCAGAAACCTCATCCGAAATACCCGCATCCGCAATTTGCCTGATATACTCATCCTCCATGTCTTTCATTGCATCGGCATTAAATAACAGCTTTTGCGACACGGTAGTGAAAGCTATTATACTCGCCATCTCGAAATTTATATTGGCATTATTCACGGGCAGCGGAACCGGCTTGAGATCATTTAAGTTTTCCCGCAAAAGACTTATGTGTGGAATTAGCAGGAACGAGTGCTTCGTAAGCGGCAATGTTTGCATACGCATATATACGGCTGCATACCGGCGGTGAAAACACATCGCTGATAATAACCCGGGTAAGCTTTTTATTCCAGCTCGACAAAGAATGTTCGGCATAACCTTCCGTGCCTGTAGACGTGTCTGTAGTTCTGCACGACATCACGAAGATCATTACGCACGCAACTATACCACGCAGTATATTTTTCCTAAACCTCATTGCACAATTCTTTTTTGGTTTTTGTCGTCGTAAAAAACAATCGATTGTACCTTGTCGCCCCAAACTACCTGCCGCGATGATTGCGAAAGATAGTTGCTTGCCATAATAAAATTCCTGCTTGTATGTACGGCCGTTTTTTAATTGAACAATTGCATAAACTTCATGCGGCTTCGCAGGAGCTGTTCGCGAGTGTTCTTGCTATTAATAAGCATAACTCTCCATTTTATCATTGTTGTTAGCGACCAGCAGTAAACGGTTTTTTTTCGTACTAATCTGCACTAAGGCCTTAACATCTTTGTCTGCTGCAAGCCCAGTAGCCTCCGTTGAAAGTACCTCGAAATCACCATTTCCTTTTCCCTTCAGCACCAATCCTCTCATGGCATCATATCGCCCTGTAGAAGTTTCAGTAGCGTAAGAATTTCCGGCAACTAACACATCCATCAATCCATCATTATCAAAATCTTCCGTCAACATACCATATATCGGCGCAAACTGCGCTTGTATTGGCAACGGTTTGCGCGCAAACTTTCCATTTCCCTTATTTTCAAAATAACATGATTCTGTGCTTTCTACTTTCACTACCACCGCATCCTTTAATTCCGCGGGAGTAAAAGATTCTGTCAACGTCACGTTAGCAAAGCTTTCATATGTTTCGAACCTTCCTCTCATTGAACTGATCTGACGTATCATTTCATCACGAGTCGGATAAATATAATTTTTATCGTCAATATAATAACACAATACCGGATCAATCCGTCCATTTTTATCGAAGTCTTTTGCGTAGATGCATATCGGTTTCTCAGCGTGTCGCTTTGAACCGGCTATTCAAGCCTAAATTGCCAGCGATGTAATCGATATCGCCGTCGTTATCGAAGTCGGCAGCTGCAATACTGTTCCACCAGCCTCCTGATCCCGGAAGTTCGATGGCTGAATCATTTTTCAACCGGCCACTATTATTTTTCACTATTGTGATCGGCATAAATTCGCCGGCTAACATCAGGTCAACGTAACCGTCGTTATCATAATCTGTCCATAACGCACTTGATACCATCCCTACTTTTCCTTTCAATGGCAATTCTTGTGCGGATACGTCAGTAAATTTTCCGTTGGTATTTTTTAGCAGGTAACTCTGCGGACTATACGGATAACTTCCGGGCACAACGCGTCCGCCGACAAAAATATCCATGTCGCCGTCTTTATCATAATCCGCCGCCACTACGCATGAACCACTGGCCCGTGTGTCGGGCAATAAGTCGGCACGATACGTAAAGTTTCCCAATCCATCATTCAGGTATAATCTATCCTGTTGTTGGGGAGTGTTGTCCAAATGTTCGGATCCACCGCTTACTACGTATAGGTCAAGGTCCTGATCATTGTCGGCATCAAACAGTAGTACTCCCATGTCTTCACAGGCAACGGTTTTCGGTAAAACTTTCTTAGTAAATGAACCGTTGGCCTGTTGCAAAAAATAATTTCCGTCTGATCCGCTTGCGGCACCTGCATAAAAATCCTCAAGGCCATCTCCATTGATATCGCCTACCGCAATGCCAGGACCGTTTTGTGAATGCATTGCCGGCAGCAAGGGCTGCATTTTGAAATCTAAGTATTCGTTTTCGTGGTGAATGAAATTGAGGCCCGCGCTATCTGGCAGGCGAGTGAATAGCGTTTCGCTCTTCAGCAATGCTGTCAGATACTATTAAACCGGTATGCGCGTCTTTATATTCAATATCTATCTTCTGATTGAGGGGAATATCTTTCTTAACAGTCCTCTTACCATCTGGCCAAACAACTACGAGGCTGTCGGCCTTTGAAATGTTCCCTGCGCCAAAATGTACTAAAGGTTCAACGGTCGATTCGAAGCCACGGTACGGATTGAATTCAACGACTTGACTCAATGAATCTGTATATAACCAAACTGATGAACCGATGCCCTGCACATTCTTGCTATCGCCATGAAGTTGAACTGTCAGATAATTGTTCTTATTTAATTCATTTCCCTTGTTGCGATACAATTTTGCCTCTCCGTTAAATTCATTTATGATCAAGCTCAAGATCTCCATCGTTATCAAGGTCGGCATAGCTGGCCCCGTTCGAAAATCCTTTTTCAGTTAACCCCCATTCATCTGATTTTTTTTCAAACTGTAGTGTACCGTTATTTTCAAATATGTAATTCTGAAGAGGAATTTTAGGAAGATCATTAATGGCCTTCAGTTTTTGTTCCTTCTTTGCATCGCGGGTGCCCATTGGGTTTTGCAGTCGCGCCTGGTAATTGATGTAATCAAGGTTACCGAGGTCGCGGTAAAATCCGTTGGTCACCATCATATCCTTATCGCCATCATTATCATAATCCGCCCAAAGTGCGCTCCAGCTCCAGTCGGTACTGCTTACGCCTGAGAGAAAAGCGATCTCGCTAAAAGTTCCGTTACCATTATTTAGCTGCAGTGTATTGCGTGTATACTGCGGATCATATCCTTTTTCAAGTGATAAATTAAATCTGTCGTAGCTGAGCGCGGGAATGATCATCTTCCTGCGAAAATTATCTTCCGGAAGCATGTCGAGCACAAAAATATCAGGCCGCCCATCGTTATTGAAATCGGCAACATCATTTCCCATCGAAGCAAAACTGGTGTGTTTCAAATGTTCGTCAATGCGGTCGGAAAATGTACCGTTCTTATTATTGATGTATAGTATGTCGCTCGAAAGAAAATCGTTCGAAACATAAATATCCGGCCACGAGTCACCGTTTAAATCGCTGATGGCCGCACCGAGGCTGTATCCTTCTACCAAAATTCCTGCAGCCGCGAAACATCGGTGAATGTTTCATTGCCATTGTTACGGTAAAGGATATCAGTTCCTTTAGATTCACCGTTCAATCTGTCTTTCTGTAATATTGTTTATTCCTGAAACACGTTCGTCGGCAGGATTTGTAATCAGAAAAAGATCCAGGTCACCATCCTTATCGTAATCGAAAAATGAAGCATTCATGGTAAGCCTGGTATCAGCAATCCCATACTTCGCCGCGCTTTCCGTAAATGTTCCGTTATGATTGTTGATGTAAAGAAGATTCGCAAGATTGCCGAACTTTTGTGACCCCGCAACATTTACATAGATATCGAGCCATCCATCCTGGTTGATGTCTACCATCGATACTCCTGTTTCCCAACGGTTGTTTACAAATCCAGCATTATCGGTAACGTCTTCAAATTTCAGATCGCCTTTGTTCAGGTATAGTCGCCCGCCGTTACGGTTGCTGCTGAAATAGAGGTCGGTTAAACCGTCGTTATTTACATCGCCGGCAGCCACACCGGCGCCAGTATAGATATTCATGTACTCCAGATACATTAATGGAGTCGTTCTCCTCCACCCTATTAACGAAGTGAATACCCGAATGAGAGGAAGACACTGCTTCGAACAATGTTTTTTTTTGCTTGCACGACGTTATTCCCGCAGATGCCAGCAGAAAAATGAAAACCTGAACTATGGTGAATGCTCTCAAAACTTCAACTCTCTTTTGTTACCGGTATAACTGATTATGGTTGCCGACCTGGTGCCTGAAGGTAAAAACATGAATCTGGATTGTTGCGATAAAAAGGTGTGACCATAGTAGAATTCCTGCCGGTAAACTTTGCCTGTGCTATCTGATATTAGAGAATAATACTCATCGGGCTGAAGTGCAACACTCGTCATCACATTATTTAAACGGTAAACTTTCAAGCTGTCGGAATTACTTCCTACTATCACAGATAAGCTGCCGTTTTTCAATCGAATGGTAGATATAGATTTATTATCACGGTTGTCGTTAAAAGGAGAACTGCCGTATCGTGAAATTTCCTTTTCCATCTCCGAATAAAATAAGGCTGCCCCTTGCATCATAGCGGCCTGTTTGAACTTCTGTTGAAAAGGAATTACCTACAGCAGCCACATCCGGGTTTCCATCATTATTAAAATCTCCACTGGTCATTCCATAGATAGGCGAAAACTGTGCATCAAGTGGTAATGACCGTAATCTCAAATTTTCCATTTCCTTTATTTTCAAGATAAGAACTTTCGAATCGTTCGGCTTTTACAACATAAGCGTCTGCAATTTCATCCTTCCTGAAACCTTCCTGGAAGGTGGCTGTTGCATACTTTTCATAAGTTCTGAATCTACCTCTCATAGAACTGATCTGCTTGTTCATATCATCCCGCGCATGTACAACATATTCTTTATCTCCTATAAAATGACACATTACCGGATCGATGCGGCCGTTCTTATCAAAATCTTTCGCATAAATGCAAACAGGATGGTCGGCACTTGCTGAATATGGTCCATTCAAGCCCACATTTCCGAGCAGGTAATCGATGTCACCATCTTTGTCAAAGTCTGCCCCGGTGATGCTATTCCACCATCCACCCGTATTTGCCAGGCCAGTTAAACTTGTTATTTCCTGAAATTTGCCTTGTGTATTTTGGAAAAACCTTATGGGCATAAATTCTCCGGCAAGAATTAGATCCACCCAACCATCATTGTTAAAATCGCTCCACAGCGATGCTGTGATCATCCCGGGCGCCGCCAATTCGGGATTGCTTTCTTTCGTAACATCTGTGAACTTTAATTGGCCGTTCTTCGTATCATTTCGGAGCAGGAAACTCGCGGGCGCGTATGGATATTCACCAGAACTTACTCTTCCGGCTACAAAAAGATCAATGTCTCCATCTCTATCATAGTCTGCGCCTGTAACGTTCGAAGCAGGAGTGATCACCGCAGGCAATCCATCACTTACTGCAGTGAAATTTCCTTTGCCATCGTTGCGATATAAATTGTGCCTGTAGTTAGTGCCGTGCTTTTTTTGCATTGATGAACCACCCGCTGCCACATAAAGATCCAGGTCGCCATCTTTATCTGCATCGAACAATAGCGCGCCCATGTTGTCTGCATGGTTGCTATCAGGAAACGTTTGTTCGATGAACATTCCGTTAACCTGCTGTAAAAAAATTTTAGCCCTCTGTCCTGAAGCAGCTCCTGCATAAAAGTCCTCAAGGCCATCACCATTCATATCGCCTACAGCTATTGAAGGGCCTTCGCGCGAATGCATGCGGGGTAAAATGGGTTGAACCTTAAAATCTACAAAATCGTCTTCTTCATGCTTGTAGTGAATATTGAGAGATGGATCGATCCTGGAAAATAAGCTAAGTTCCTTTGGAGATGATGCAACTGAATCGATAGCTGCATCAGCGATCTTCAACTTAAGTACCTGGTTCGCTTTTATATTCCTAAGCAATTGCGTTGATCCATCGGGCCATTGCACTTTTAAACTATCTATATTCTTTTTGCCAATACCAAAATGCATAAACGGTTCTACAGTCGACAGGTAACCGCGGTAAGGAGAATAATAATTGTACTGCATGGCGCCATCCTGCCATAACCAGACTTTTGCACCAAATCCATCCCTGTTGCCTTGCGATCCCGAGAACGCAATTCTCAACCATGAATTTTCCGGCAACAATCTTGATACTGTGATTTTCGTAAACAGAAGCTGGCTGGTCAAGATTGTTGATCACCATGTCGAGGTCGCCATCGTTATCCAGGTCGGCATACGCCGCACCATTTGAGTAATCGTCTTCTGTCATGCCCCACGCTTCGGAAACATCGCTGAATGTGAGATCGCCTTTATTTTTATAGAAGTAGTTGTGTACGTTGATGCCTGGCAACTTACTCAGTTCTTTTAATCTTTCCTTACGGTTTGCAGCGGCCGTACCCATAAACAACGCCTGCTTGCCGTACATGATAAAGTCAAGATTAGTTACATCCTGGCGGTATCCGTTTGATATAAAAAGATCTTTCCATCCATCATTGTCAAAATCTGCAAACAGAGGCGCCCAGCTCCATTCTGTTGCTTCTATCCCTGCAAGCTGTCCAACTTCACTGAATGATCCGTTGCCGTTATTTAATTGCAATGTGTTTCGAACATACTGCGGCTTCATAATTGAGACCAATGTTTTGCTGAAACTCATCGTAAGTGTTGCCCATCATTGTCAGCTTCCATCTTTTATTATCGGGTGGAAGCATATCTACCACTACAACATCCTGCAGCCCATCGTTGTTAAAGTCGGCAACGTCGTTACCCATTCCGTTGTATGTTGTATGTCGCAAATATTGCGGTGCCTGGTTTGTGAAAGTGCCATCATGGTTATTTATCCAGATGAGGTCATTTGTAAGAAAGTCGTTAGACACATAAACATCCGGCCAGTTGTCATTATTAATGTCGCAGATATTTACACCGAGACCAAACCCTTCTATCGTGATGCCTGCTTCCATCGAAACATTACTGAATGTACCGTCGCCGTTGTTGCGAAACATCTTGTCTGTCGATGCGGCTTTTCCCGACGTTTCCTTCGGGCGTGAATTGTTGCGGTTATAATTTACAAAGGCATTTCGGAGAAGATACATGTCCAGGTCTCCGTCTTTGTCGTAATCAAAAAAAGCGGCGTGAATATCATACCCTTCTTCCGCAAGCCCCATCTTCGTTGCCGATTCGGTGAATGTATTATTGCCGTTATTGATGAAGAAAACATTTCTCATTTCGCCAGGCAGCCGTTAACCGGCTGCCTGCCTTGCATATGTAAACGTCCTGAAAGCCATCCTGGTTAATGTCGACAACGGATATACCGTACGACCAGCCGGCAGATTTAAACCCCGCCTTGTCGGTTATATCTTCAAACTGTAAATTCCCTTTATTTAAAAAGAGCCGGCAGGGCACCATGTTACCACCGAGTATCACGTCCTGCAAACTGTCGTTGTTGATGTCGAGAAATGCAACACCCGCTCCGTTGAACATGTATTCAAATTCAAGGACGGTGAGAGAGTCGGTATAGGTGAGATTATTTGAAAACCGGATCCCGCTTTTGTCGGGATCCAGTTTTGTGAATAAGTTATGTGAACGTGAATTTTTGCATGCCCAGCAACTACTAATACAAAACGTAATTAGCACAATTCTTAAAAGTGATCGCCTCATTTTTCATCATACGTTTAACTACAATTAGTAGCCAGGGTTCTGTACCAGCTTGCCGGCGGCCCTGTCAATTTCGGTTTGAGGTAAAGGGAACACGTTATAATTTTCCTTCCATGCACTACCGAAAATTTGCGGACCAATACCCCAGCGGGTAATGTCGAACCATCTGTGTGGCTCAAATGCGAGCTCCACTCTTCTTTCGTGGCGTACAGCAGCGCGATGATCAGGATTAGTGCTTGCAGCTAATCCTACTCTTGCACGAACCTGGTTAACAAATGCCATCCCCGGAGCCGAGGTTCCGCCTCCTTTTTCAATCAGCGCTTCTGCGTATAACAACAGCACTTCAGAAAAGCGATACCACCTTTCGTTATTGAAACCTGCCTGTCCGTTTGGAGAATAAGCGCCAGCGTCTGCATTCTTTGCACCGAAGTATTTTTTTATGCCCATCCCAGTTGAGGACCAGGCCGCATCGAATGGTACAACAGACTCCGCTTTATTGTAATAGGTTTCACCACCAACATAAATATTAGCAGCAAAGCGTGGATCGCCGGCTTCATATTCGTCCTTTAAATTTTCAGTCGGCACATACCATCCTAAGCCGCCACCTGGTGCACCGGCGTCGCCGCTTGCATCCCAGTACCAAACGCGGCCGGTTCCCTGCGAGGCTTTAAAGTTTTCTGAGTGCGTATCATCGAATACCCAAAGGTTGTCATCAGAAAAAGGACCGCCATATTGCACTTCGAAAACCGATTCTTTTCCGTTTTCTTTTTTGAAATCAAATGCATCTTCATAATTGTCCTGCTTGTTTGCATTTTCATTGAACAATGAATAAGGACCATTCGTTACCACGTCTTCAAATGCTGCAATTGCAGCATCCCAGTCTTGCTTCCACACATTCACTTTTCCTTCCAATGCACGTGCCGACCATTTACTGGCTCTGCCGAGGTTGCCTGCATCCCATTGGTCAGGTAAACCGGTGTATGCTGCGCCGAGATCAGCTAATATTCCCGCATACAATTCGTCCTTTGTTGCATTAGGCGAAGCGAGGTCAGTGATATCCTTTTTTACTTCAAGCACCAATGGTGGTGTGCCCCACATCTGCAAAGCGAGGAAATGAAAAAATGCACGAAGGTATTGTCCTTCTGCAGTATAGATTGTTTTCTGTTCTGCAGTTAACTCATTGGTTTCATTTGCAGCAGCCTCGATTACAATATTTGCCCTTGCTATACCCTCGTATATCTGGCTATAAATTGATGCAAAGGGAAGATCAGACGATCTGAAAAATAAATTGTCGAGGTCCCTTGATTTGGCAAGGTCGCCTGAGTTTCCTGCTTTATCGTTGATGGTTACATCATCGGTGGTAACCATGGTTATCCCCCAAAATTCACCCCTTTCATTCAGTGTTTCAGTGCTGGTACCCCAGAAATCCTGTATTGAGGAATACGATGCGAATATCGCCCCATCAAAATCAGCTGCTGTTTTATAGTATGTTTCCGACGTTACTCTATCGAGAGGTTGTAGGTCCAGTTTATTACAGGAAAGTACTACACCGAAGAGGATTATCAACGTAAGCAAATATTCCTTATTGATGATTCTGCCTTTCATTTTGTTGTATTTAATTAAGATTTGTTCAAAAGAATTTCAATGCAAAAGTTGTTAATCGAAGGTTATCTGCCATCCCAGCTGAATTATCCTTGGCTGCGGTGAGCTACCGGGATCAACTCCGTTTGCTAATGGAAATTCTCCTTTCTGAAAACTGGCTCCTCTTGTTACTTCCGGATCATAGCCAGAATATTTCGTGAAGGTCGCCAGGTTCTGAACGCCTATATAAAATCTTGCAGATGCAATGAATTGCCTCGTTGCTGCTCTTAGTTTCTGAGCAGGAATGGTGTACCCGATCTGTAAATTCTTAATTCTCATGTACGCACCACTTTCGATCCAGCGGTCGGAATAACGGTTATTGTTATTCGGATCGCTTTCTGATGCCTTAGGCATTGTTGTACTTGATCCTTCGCCGTTCCAGCGATTAAGTACAGAAGTTCGCTGGTTGTTTCCTCCTCTTAAGCTCTCCATGTTGGAACGAACGCTGTTGAACACGTCCATGTCTCCTATACCCTGGAAGAAAATTCCGAAATCAAAACCCATGTAGTTTGCGCCTGCATTGAAGCCATAAAAGTATCCAGGCATGGCATCACCGATCTTCGTACGGTCGCCTGCATCGATTTTTTTATCTCCGTTTACATCGGCAAACCGTATATCGCCAGGTTGCCTGCTCGAAGAAAATGCATCCGGCAAAGCAGCAGCAACTTCCTCTGCATTCTGAAATATGCCATCGGTCTTATAACCATAGAAATAACCCAGATTTTCTCCGGAGGTAGTTCTGTGCGTTTGTGCCCCGCCGGCTCCGCTGATAATTTCCTTTATAGAGCCGAGTGATTCAACTTTATTCTTAATAAAAGTGATGTTACCACCAAAATTATAACTGAAATCGCCGATTCTGTTCCTGTAATTGGCGGCTAACTCAAGACCTGTATTCCTGATCTCCCCGATATTCGCATCAGCAGGAAGAAAAAACCCGGATGTATATGGAATAGGTAAGCTCAACAATACATCATTAGTTGTTTTTTCGAAAATATCGAAAGTCACATCGAGTTTTCTGTCTAACATCACGATGTCTGCTCCAAAGTCTATCTGTGTGCTGGTTTCCCATTTCAGATTCTCATTCGCAAATATTACAGGAGCAGGAGCTCTTACTATTGTTTGATTCGCACCTATCACATAGAAGATAGATGTTTGCAGTGAAGGCAGGTAAGCAAAATTTTGACCGGTAAACTGATTACCCGACTGACCCCAGCTCGCCCTGATCTTTACATCATTAAATATGTTCGCAGCTTTCGAGAAGAACTGTTCGTCGCTCAATCTCCAGCCTACAGACACGGACGGAAATGTTCCTGATCTGTTAGCAGAAGAAAATCGTGAAGATTCATCCCGTCTTACGTTGAACGTTACGAGATACTTATCGTTATAACTGTAAAATAACCTTCCTAGGTAACCACGAAGTCCCCAATGATCTGCCTCGTTCGTTGCTGCGATAGTGGTAGCAACTGTAGGGAAACGGATGTTTGTATTGAATAGGTTTCCACCCTGTATCCTTGTTTTATCGAAGCGGAAATTAGTTTCTTCTTCACCGACCAATGCGGTAATATTATGTTTACCGATTGCCTTGGTATACGTTAATGTATGTGTGAGGTTTGTAGTTACTTCGATTGGTCGTTCAGATGTCAGAAGAGAATTTCTGATACCGCCGCCGTAATCTTTTACGCTTGCTTCCTGGAAGAAAAATCCATCGCCCACATTATAATCAACGCCTACTGCAAGCCTGTATTTTAATCCGGCAATCGGTTCTACTTCTCCATAAGCACTTGCCAGGATTTTTCTCGCTACTACTTTCACTTCATTAAATCGATTGTCTGTTTGCCACATAAGGTTGTTGGCAGACGCACCCGAACCTCTTGTTTCGGAAGTGGAAGGATTATAGCCGAGTGGATCATTAGCATCATATGGCTGATAGTAAGGAGCATTCATTGCACCTGCCGCAGCTGCGTAAGATCCTCCTTCTGATTGTACTCCCCTTTCAGTTGAACTGATAAGCATTGATTCACCAAACTTCAAATACTTACCAATTCTGAAATCAGAATTCGCTTTTAGCGAAAGCCTTTTGAACCGGGATGCACGTTCAATACCATCCTGCTCATGGTAACCAGCACCAACATTGAAGTTCATCACCTTCGTTCCCCCACTCACTGTTAAGTTGTGGTTGTCCACCTTTGCTGTTTGAAAGACCGCTGACTGCCAATCGAAGAACGGCTGGGAGGCGAATGCAGAAAAATCTCTTCCCAATTCGTTTTGCAGTGCCACATATTGCTGAACGTTCAACACGTCGAACTTTTTGTTTTCAGGAATGGTTTGCCATCCCCTGTATCCATCATAAGAAAAAACAGCTCTTCCGTCCTTTCCTCGTTTTGTAGTGATGATGATTACGCCATTTGCTGCCCTTGCTCCATAAATCGCAGATGCAGATGCATCTTTCAATACGTCTATTGATTCAATATCGTTCGGATTCATACCAGCAAGCGGGTTTGATTCCGTATAAGAGGCAGTATTTACTGTTACGTTGGTTGTTTGCACGATAGGAACGCCATCGATAACCCATAAAGGCTGGTTAGTACCGACTGTACCGATACCGCGAATCCTAACATCAATCGGCGCGGCAGGATCACCGGAACGGTTTGCGATCACTACTCCTGTAATTCGTCCGCCAAGTGCCTGGTCGGGACTTGTAATAGGTCTTGTAGCGATATCTCTTCTTGTTATGGAACCAACAGATCCGGTCAGGTCTACTTTACGCTGTGTTCCGTACCCTACCACTACTACTTCACCAAGATCAGATTTCGGATCCGTTGCCAATTCTGCGTTTACGCTTGACTTACCATCCAGTCTTGCTTCGTGTGGCAGAAAGTTTACCGCCGAAAAAACTAAGACAGCATTAGCAGATGGTACGATGATACTGTAGTTGCCGCTGTCATCTGTAGTAGTACCCTGGTTGTTGCCCTTTACTACCACGCTCACTCCGGGAATTGGATTGCCAGCGTCATCGGTAATTCTACCGGTAACCCTGGTACCATTTTGCCCGAAAGCCGTAATGGGAGTAATGCTGGTTGCTATTAACGCAACGAACAACAGCAGGTAAATTGTGAAGGAATTTCGATTCATACTAGCAAAGTTTTGGTGTGTGGAGCTTTAGTTATATTGTTTCGAACCAGATTTATTGAAGACTAACACGTGTTGAAGTATTCACACGAACAGAGAGGGACATCATAAGCGTTTAATAGGTTTTCCATCGCTGATTATATCTTACTTAAGGATCAAACTTTGATTGAGTAATCAAATATTCATTATTTTCTCATGAGATTGATAGCTTTTTTGATGGTTAAGATGGACAATATTATTATTTGCCGTTTTAAGCATGATCGAATGCCAGCACTGTTTGATGAACATATTCCTCTTCCGGCGACAGCAGTGTTGATGGAAAATGATGATGGTTGGGGCTATCCGGAAAAAATTGCGTCTCCAGGCATACGCCCTGGTTTTTCACAAACGGGTCTGTAAGGAAATCTCCTGTATACACCAGCAACCCGGGAACACTCGTATTTAATGTCATGCGGATCCCGGACTGCGGCTCAAACAGTATCGCTTGCAACGGATCGTTCTTAAGTGCAAAACATTCATTGTACCCACCGGGCATTTGGCTGAAAAACTTATCAATTCTTCTCTGTTGCCGGAAATCGTACCACGTGTTGTTCACAGGCAAAATAGCGCCGGTTGGAATGTACCGGGTGTCGGTTTCTACGTAGCAGTCAGCGTTTACATAAAGCTGATGATCCGTTGCGGATTGCCTTTGCCCCGTAAAGTTGAAGTAACTGTGATTTGTTAGATTGACGTGTGTTTTTCTATCGGTCGTGGCTTTATAACGTATCGTGACTTCATTTTCATCCGACAACGAAACAGTAACCCAGAGCTTTACCTCGCCCGGGTAGCCTTCTTCGCCGTCCGCGCTTTGATAGTACATCGTTAACGACGACACTTCAGAAGAAACAACTTCGAATATTTTCTTGTTGAAGCCTATCGTTCCACCATGCAGATGGTTGCCGGAATTTCCATCATTAGGGGAAAGCCTGAAAGACTGTCCATCTATCGTAAATGTGCTTCCGCTTATCCGTCCTGCCACCCGGCCCACAGTGCATCCGACATAGAAGGAGTCGTCCAGGTATCCGCGCGGATCTTCATAACACAGAACTATATTTCTTCTGACTGAATTTTTTCCGGGAACATTGATAGAAGTGATTGTGCACCCCAATGTGCAAATCGTGATGTCCATCCAATTGTTGCTGATGGTATACAACTTAATAACAGACATGTGTAAGTGAACCTGTTTGGTTATTGGTAGACAAGTATCGCCTCCACCAGGTCGCGCATTTTCCGGTGAATGATCGCCCCCTGGTGATTAACGTCCTGCTGCAGTACACTATTAAAGAAAGTTTCCGACTTGTCGTATTCTCTCAGGCCCAGCCATCCGAGTCCTGCAACGTAAAGACAATGAATACGATTCTTCATATTGAGATCCTGGTCGAACACCTGCAGATCGGGCAGTGAAACGGCAAAGTAATCAATCTTCACCTCGTCGTTCATGTGTTCATCGCTAAACTCAACAAGGCGGTTGAAAATATCTTTGGCCCTTTGATGATTGCCCAGTTTTGTCCAGGCAAGTCCCTGGTAAATGATCTTATCCGGCTGCGGATCGTTGTAGAATATAGCAGGCAGCGGTTCGCTGATCCCTTCTGTAGCCCTCTGATATTCCTCCTGCGCCCTGGCATCATTGCCTAGGCCTTCGTAAGCCAGCCCCCGTAAAAAATGAATGTCGTTTTCCTGTGCGCCGGGCAGCCTGCCTTCACCTAAGTTGTCAGGATATTTTTCCGTTGCCGCTAACAATTCGAGTGCTGTGGAAAATTGTCGTTCTATTATGGCTTTTTTAGCCAGCTCGGTATGACTAATCAGAAACTGGCCAACAGTTTTGCCCTCGCCCCCTTCCCACGGATGAAATTTCCTTTGCGAAAGCAGCTGCCTGGCTTTCTCGTACTGACCCAGTTGATTATAAAGAACAATTCGTTCAAGATATAAGTCGTCCCGCAACGAAACCAAAGAATGATATTTTTCGAGCAAATGCAAACGTTCATGATGCGATACGTTCTGCAACTTGTATAGTTGGTCTAGTTCCATAAGAACGCGGGCGTCAGTATCATCCAGTTCAAAAGCCGTTTTTAACGCTATCATCGCCTTGTTCACCTCGTTGCGTTTGTTGTAGTACGCGAGTGAAATATTTCGGTGTACGGTGGCAAATTGTTTGTCAAGCGCTATCGACGCTTCCCAGCATTCGATAGCATCATCGAACTGCCCATTTGCGTACCAGAAATTGCCCAGGTAATAAAAAGCCCTGGCATCTAAGGGATTAAATTCAATAGCCGTTTTAAGAATAGTGACATCTTCAATCTTACCAGGGAAACAATAATCAGGTTTTGCATCAGCCGCCTTTCTGAAATATTTCAATGCGTTGTCTTTACTATCCAGCTCCACATGCAAAGCTCCGAGATAATAATACACTAACGGATTTATTGTGCCGGGGTCGCTGTCGTTGGCAAATTCTGCAATCAGTTTCTCAGCTTCCGCGTATAAGCCAGCATGCCAGTAATCAAAGAAATATTCCGAGTAATTATTGAATTCATGCCGCATGAGCTTCTTCAATTCATACAACACTTCACCTGCTTTTGACTCACCCTTAGATTGCAGCATAAGATAATATTCAAATCTGCATCCGTAATTAAATGGATCAATTTGTAATGCAGAATGAATTTCCCTTTCTGCGTAATCATATAAACCAGTCTTTCGTAGCAGGCA
Organism: uncultured Chitinophagaceae bacterium; assembly: GCA_963782225.1. Taxonomy (GTDB): domain Bacteria; phylum Bacteroidota; class Bacteroidia; order Chitinophagales; family Chitinophagaceae; genus Flavitalea. The sequence goes on along the minus strand of CAWAIQ010000004.1, from coordinate 1,532,733 downwards.
CACCTTCAGGTGTCGCGCCGTATGACTGTTCTGGTTCTTAAGCAGCGATTTTCCCACAAGTTGAAGCGCTTCCTGGTATTCCCCTTTCTTTGAAAACAAACAGGCTAGTTGCAAAAAGGCACTGTGTTGCCAGGCATCGTTCCAGGTGCTTTTATAAAATGCTGCAATGGCTTCTTCATCTTTCCCTTGCTGCATCAGGCAAAAACCGAGGTTATAATAGGGCTCTCCGTCATACGGATTTGGATTTCTGAGCGTCAGCCTTTTCACTGCTGCCCGTAAGTACGGCTCAGCAGAAGCAAACTTCGCCCTGCGCATCAGCCAAACCCCCATGGCATTGTTACAGCGAATATCACCGGCATCACGTTTCAGTGCTTCCAGATAATAATCGGTAGGTAAATACGTCGCATGCCTGTATTGCTCGAGGTGAAGTCCATTCAAAAACAGCAATTCATTAGATTCTAGCTCTGAGGGCTGCAATGCAGCCACCGCAGGCGGAGGCATTTCCTGGTGCTCATTATTTTCAGGACGATAACTTACCAGCATTTTTCCATGCTGGTCCATCAACGTTACCTCCAGTTGCTCCTTTTTTATAGCTCCTCTGAAGGAAACATTTGCTTCATGGAAATCATGTGGTGTCAGATCAACCTTCTCAACCAATAAATCCTCACCATTATGTGTGATCCGTAATTGTGAACTTTCAAAGATTCCTGTTACATATAACTGCACACGGATATTAGCGTCTTCAATTGCGAGGTTTATCGCCGCATCCCTGGTGGCGTTTTTAACAACGCCTATTCCCTGGTATGGCAAAAAGTATTGCTCAAATGTTTTTTCTTCATTAGCCTGTATCCAGCTGAAGTCGGGTTGGTTATCGGTGTAAATGCCGCACATCAACTCGATATAAGGGCCGTCTTCGTCCGTTAGATTTCTGTCCCACGCCCTTCCAAAATCACCATCCCCCCATGTCCACTGCTTTTTACCCGGACTTATATGATGATTGGCTACATGCAACATTCCTGCGTGCGTATCGTGTTCATAGCATCCAACGAAATTGTAATTCGACTGAACCGCCATATATGACGTAGGAACCGGAATATTCTTATACCGTGATATGTCGGTACCGGGCGAATAATCCACTTTGTAATACACACCTGTGGCGATCGGAAAATCGCTCACATCTCTTTTCCCATGATCAAATACGGCATGTACATCAGGCGGAAAAACAGATTGATAGTGATCGTTCACTTTCACCGCCGGATTCGCCCACCACAGAAAGCTTTGAGCGAACGGAGTCCGGTTAAATATTCTTCCCTTTACTTCGAGGTACGCTTTTCCTGGATACAAAGTGAATCCCGTCATGCCTTTCGTGCGCGTCATTATCTCAACCTCGTTCACCCAAATCGTTTTGCTTCCGTCTTCATACTCCTGGATCGTGAAATCGATAGGGCTGAAAGTTGACGGGCGGTGATGTTGCGGCCAGTTGAATTCTATACCGCCGCTGATCCACGGACCAGTTAATCCGACCAGTGCAGGTTTAATTACCTGGTTATAATAGATGAAATCGCGTTGCCTGATCTTATCGTAGGCTCTCTGTACCCGTCCGCCGAGTTCAGGCAACACCATTATTTTTAAATATTCATTCTCGATAAATACAGCGGTGTACTCTTTATCGCTTATGTCATCGAGGATTTTTTCCACGACAGGATGAGGATATACTACTCCTTTGCTGCCCTGGTAAACTCTTTTTTCGAGAAAGATGGGATTTTTTTCCGGAGCACCAATTCCATAGGTAGGGATTTTAACCTTCTCTACCCATACGGTCACTTGCGATATATCAGCCGAAGTTCTCAATGCGTAAACATTGTATCCATTTGCTCTAATGTTTTACCTGTCGTTTCACGTGTTTTAAACCAGATAAATACTGCTCCAACAACACAGATGCCAGCATATACGTAGAATGTTTCTGCTATGCCGCCCATCCATAAAACAAGGATGGGAAACGTGAATGTTAGTATGAAGTACGCGGCCCAAAGGCATATTACCGCCACCGACGTAGCTGCGGCTCTTATCTTATTCGGAAACATTTCGCTGATCACGATCCAAATCACCGGCGCAAGTGTGGTAGCGTACATGCCTATTGCTGCCAACAATAAATATGAAGTGAAAGGTGATTGTACCTTCAGTGCGCTGGCAATAGAAACATACAAAATGGCCAACCCTATAGCACCAGTTAGCAACAAGGGCTTCCGTCCTACCTTATCAACAAGGCTCATCGCCAAAAAAGTAAATACCAGGTTTACGGCGCCTATAAAAATAGTTTGTAGTAACTGGTCGTCTTTATTAAAACCAATGCTTTCAAAAATGGTAGTAGTATAATTAAACACCACGTTGATGCCACAAAACTGCTGGAAAACGGCGAGTCCGATGCCTGCAATTAATGCTGGGATATATGCTTTTTTGAAAATGCTGCCAGTGCGAACTTTTGTTTCGTCGTTCACAGAATTACTGATGGCAGTAAATGTTTCGCCTGCATATTGTTGATCGCCCAATGAAGAGAGAGCCTTTTTTGCGCGATCCGGTTTGCCCGCCTGAACAAGCCACCGTGGACTTTCAGGAAGAAACAAAACACCAATTGTAAAAATCCCGGCAGGTATTGCGCCGAGGCCAAACATCCATCTCCACGCATCATCGCCGTAATTGCGCAGCGAATAATTGATAAGGTTGGTCATCAGGATGCCTATTACAATAGTAAGCTGGTAGATGCTCACCATGCGCCCACGAATACCGGGTGGCGAAACTTCCGCTATATACATGGGCGACAGCATCGAAGCCATTCCCACACTTATACCCGCAGAGAACCTGGCTGAAATAAAAAAAGTAAGGTTGGGAGCAAAAGCCATCGCCAACGACGAGGCAACAAATATCAAACCCGCGAGCAATAACGCGGGCCGGCGACCATATTGTTGCGAAACGCGGGCTGCCACAAAACAACCTGCTATGCATCCGAGCGCAAGTGATGCCGTGGTAAATCCTTCCCAGTAAGCATTAAGGCCGAACTGCGTTTTCAAAAACGGCAGCGCTCCGGATATAACGGCAAAATCAAATCCAAACAAGTATCCGCCCAACGCCGAAATGAGAGATATCAGTACTATGTATCCGAAGTTATAAGAGGAGCGTATTTGCATGATATTGTTATGGATAGGCTGTCGGGCACTAAACGTCAAATATTGAACTATTGCACGAAATTCCGGATAGTATTTATTCTGAATTTGATGGACAATTTTATTAAATTAGACTTTCAGCTAATATGAAAAGCATCAGAAAAAAAGAGGGCTTTGCAGGACAACGTGCCATTATCATTCCCAGGAAAATACTTATCCCAGCAGTGCAGCAACGATGAACTGATTGGTTCCGGATACATTACTGACCTTGGCTATTATCCAAAGGCCCAGTTTCACTATCGTAAAAGGTTAAATGGAATAGATCAGAATATCCTTATTTATTGTATTGAAGGAAGCGGATGGGTGCAGATAGGTGATGTGAAAACTACAATTTCGTCGGGAGAATTTTTCGTGGTACCTGTTAAAACAGCACATTCCTATGCTGCAAACAAAGATAACGAATGGACTATTTACTGGCTTCACTACAAAGGGAAGGTGTTCGATAAGATAACCCATCTGCTGGTGAAAGAGCTAAACGGATACAAGGGCTCGGTCAGTTACAATGCCAGGAGAATTGAGTTGTTTGAGGAGATGTATTCAAACCTGGAGCGGGGTTACAGTATCGATAACCTGCATTATGCAAACATGTGTTCGTGGTACTACCTGTCGTCTTTTTTGTTCAAAAACAAGTTTAACGTCATCGCCCCTGTCGAAAACCGCGACGTTGCGGGTATTGCTATCGACTACATGCAGAAACACATTAACCTGATATTAACGCTGAATGAGATAGCATTGTCAGTGAATTTGTCGGTATCGCATTTTGTTGCGCTGTTTCACAAGCGCACCGGATTTGCACCGATCGAATATTTCAATCACTTAAAGATTCAGAAGGCATCGCAATATTTACAATTTACGCAGGACCGTGTTAATGAAATAGCGAATAAAGTAGGAATTGAGGATTCGTATTACTTTTCACGGCTGTTCAAAAAATTAATGGGCGTGTCGCCGATCGAGTACCGGAAAAAATTCAGGGGAGATGTGTGATAAGTGTAGACATCAATCCCCCGGGCAATTGCACGACCATTCCTTACCGACATCTATTACCGTCACTACCGTCGTGGATTCGTTGCACTGCGCAAAAATGATCCGTACATCCTGGTTATCGCTTGTCATTCCTTCCACAGCATACCGCGGGCACCGCGAATTTTGCAAATCACTTTTGCTGTAGTTGATTTTTCCGTCTTTCATGATCTCCTTTACTTCCTGCTGCGTGATATGCCTGCAGTTCATCCGGCACTTTGCATGTTTACTGTATTGCAGGTAAGAAACACGCCTGTCGAATCCCCGGTCGCGGTTAACTGCTGAAGACGGACTGCGGCGGTCCCCGGTTTTTGCCTTTGGCTCCGGAGCAGGTAAGCTATCCGCTTATACCTCCTAACAAAAAAAAGTACGATAGCCAGTAGAATGACCAATATAAGCGGAAGCGCCTTGCGGAGCGTAAGATTCATGCTACAATGATACGTCTGCAACGCTTAAATTCCCCTGGCCGTCCCATTCAGGGAATAATTCCAGGAAATGTCTGGCATAACGACTTGCTCGTCAATCGATTCTGTTCTGGCACCGCGTTGGATGCTTATAGCCAACATCCACACCATGAAAAACTTAATAACTCTCTTCATCCTCACCTTAGCCCTGAATTCGCAGGCGCAACTTATCAGCAAGTTTACATGGGCGTCAACGCCGCTCACTACCGCAGCCCAGGGTACTAACGGTACATCTATCAGCAGTGCAGCAACATCATCATATATTAATAGTACAATAGGTTACGCGGTTAACCCGGGTTTACCCACTACTAATGTGAACCTGGTTGTTCCGGGGGCTTCGTTCGACGTGAACAGTATTGACATCAGCGTTTATTTCCGCAGGGAAGAAAGTGTTGCATCGTTTTTCAAAAGAGGTTCGATGTTCGATTTTGGAAGTAATAACGGACAGCTTACCGTAAAATTCAGCACTACACGTGGTAGCACGCCTGGTGATACGACAATCAACTCAGGAAACATTGTAGCGATTGCAGACGACCATGCGTTTCACCAATACCGTTTCAGGTATGATAACAATACTGGTGTTGCAAATGCCTATGTTGATGGTGTGATTGTGTATACCTACAATGGTGTTGCAGGAAGGCCGCTTAGCTGGACAAATGCAGGTAACGTGATTATCGGAGAAAACATGGATGCTACCAGCAAAAACATACCTGTGTTGGGTACGCTTACCGTTCAGCTTGCTACATCAGCGATGCTGCCCCTTAACATCGTTTCATTCAATGCTTCTGCAAAAAATAATAAAGCACAAATCAACTGGAACGTAACTGAAGAAAATACTGCTTCTAAGTATATTATCGAAAGATCATCAGACAATATTCATTTCAAATCGATCGCTATTGTTGCTGCCGAAATGAAAGGTTCATATTCAGTAGTTGATGACGCGCCTGGTGCCGGAACAAACTATTTACAGGTTGCGTGTTGAAGAAGTAAATGGTACGGTTAGTCATTCATCTATCAGGCAGATCAGTTTCGCTGATGCTGTTGCGAAACTAAAATGTTTTCCGAACCCTGCGACTGACCACGTAAATATCGATCAGCTTGCAGCAGGAACGTATGATTATGCGGTTGTTAATCTTGCTGGTGTAGTAGTAAAAACTGGTACCGCAACAATGCAGGCAAGCGGATCGCAGATGAGAATTGATCTTAACAACACGATAGCTTCTAATACTTATGTCGTTAAGTTAAGCCATCGCGCATCAAACATCAGCCAGTCGCTGGTGATCGTGAAGAAGTAATTATTAAAGCACTACTCTACAAAAATCTCACACCTTTCACAAAGGCACCAATTTTAAAAATAGCATCGCGGGTACTACTTATCTTTCTCCCTCCCACCGTGCAGTTCTCAAATGTTATGTTCTCTACTAATATTGTTCTTCGAAAACCCGGTAAGAACAAACGGCTTGGTGGCATTCTCCCAATATACATTCTTGAAATATACGCCGTCGATGTGGCCGGGGGGATCAACTTCGTATAAGCTTCCATCTGAAATAATCAACTCAAGGCTCTTAAATTCAACGTGCTCTTCTATCCTGACATCTTCATAGCGGATATTTTGAACACGGGCAGGCCCGTCGCTTACAATACTAAATGCTGAATGTCCGCCCGTTCTGCCATTACCACGCGCATAAAGAATATCACAATTCTTCACCAATACATTTTGCACCGGTCCGCCATTTAACTCAAACCCTATCGTTACTCCGTCACTGTTCGACCATCCTACCATCACGCTATTGATGACCGTTATGGAGTCGACACTTAACTTATAATCGATCGATTTAATCGCAACACAGTCGTCGCGGCATCGCATAAAACAATCATCAATGGTAAAGTCTTTACACGATACAGGGTTGATGCCATCCACAGAATAAATGTCTTCATACCCAAACACCTTTACGTTCCTGTAAACGGTATGATGGCAGTCGGTAAGAGTATTGGTCCAACCCTTTTTGTTACGGACAAAAATTCCATTTACCTCCAGGTTGGTGGTGCCTGAAATTTCTATATTACCCTCCAGTGATCCGCGACCCATTATTTTTACATTCCGAAGATTACTACCTCTTATGTTGGCCTTTACAATGGCGCCACCGTCAATGTAAACGGTTTGATTGCTTTTAAGATTTATTGTTGCGGGATGATGTACGCCAGGTGCGAAGTACACCACTCCACGATCATTGGCCTTTGGAGGATTCGCTTCAAGCGGATTTGCAAAAATAGCGAGGTGCGGAAGGCCATTTATTTCTATGTAGAGTTTTTGAGGACCACTGATAGTTAATGTAAGATTGCGGCCATTGACAATAGCCTTTATATTTTTACTTTTGGGCCGAATAATAAACGAATCGATAGCAGATGATGCCGTGATAGTGAGGGTTAGCTTGCCCGAGAATGAGAAGTTTGCAACGTTCAGGTACTCCATTTTAATTGCCCCGTACAACGCATACTTCGCTGTATGCACATCACTCCCTATTTTTTCAACCCACACAGGTTTGCCGTTTGCGGTAATCTTAAAATCGGCACTGGTCACCGATCCCGGCAGCGCAGGATAAGTAACCAACTGTGCGGATACCTGCCCTATAACTGCCATCAAAACGAGAATCAAAATTAACCGGACTTTCATACGACTAATGTAAGTGAAAGCTGCTGATGCTTATCAGTTGCGGGCTTAAGCTGAACAACTTTGCCGGACGGCAAGCCTTGCAAGGCATAACGCATGATTCATAATTTTAATCTGAATCTAATGTTCCGAAAAATAGCGGCGTACAAAATACTTGTACTTTTACGCATCCTCTTCCTTTTAAAGACCACGGTTCACAGCGCTCGCAGCAAGCAACTTTATGAGAATAGTTCTTTTCAGCCTTATCTTCCTCACTGGCATCGCTATGCCAGCCATTTCCCAAAACGTATTTGATTTTAATGATGCTGTCGTGCGATACGATAGTACGAAAGTACTGGGTAGTGCACAACGCCCGGACCCAGCGAAAGTGGGATTGCAAAAATGGGTGTCCACTTCAATGCGCGGTATCAGCGGTGCCTGGAATACCACTTCGTACAAAGCGTACTACCTAAATACAAGCAGCGTGCGGATGCCATATCGCATTAAATTTCCACGCAGTTTCAATAATCCAGACAGCGTAGCAAAAAAATATCCGGTTGCCGTTTTTTTACATGGCGCCGCCGAAGTAGGATGTCCCACCAACAATGGCGTTTACAATAATGAACTTCAGTTAGTACTGGATGGAAAGTTGTTCGCCAGTTGGGTAGATAATAATCAGTTCGACGGGTTTCTTGTTTATCCGCAGTACACAAGTACAGACTGTTTTGCATCATGGAATGAGCTACCGATTTCGAACTTGCTTATTCATCTTTCAATGATCGACTCGATTGCCAAGTATGCGCGTGCTGATGTTGATCGCGTTGTAATTACTGGTTTATCAGCAGGAGGATACGGTGCATGGCGGCTTGCGAATTCATATCCACAGCGAATAGCCAAAATAATGCCGTCGGCTGCAGCAGGTACCACAGCTAACAGGGAACAATTCGTACATATACCGATCTGGTTTGCTACGGGCGGTAAAGATCCGGATCCAAGTCCCGCACAGGCTGCATACAACTTGAAAAGAATGACTGACATCGGCGGCGATATCAGGTACACGCAATATCCGGAACTCGGCCACGCAGTCTGGAACAGCCATTGGGCCGAACCTGATTTTGTTGTGGAGATGAACAACATGCATAAGGCAAACCCGCTTGTATTTTTTAAGCGCAACGAATTCTGCCCGGGTGAGACAATTGCTGCACGCCTTGGCATTACCGCTGGATTTTATGCCTACGAATGGCAGCGCGATGGAGTAACCATTGCTACACGCACGAATAATGTAAATACGATCGTAGTGCCGGAGCATGTTACTTCGTACTTAGGCAACGAAATCACTGTAAAATCTATCGGTACTTACCGTGTACGTTTCAAGAGAACATCGTCGGGCGTTTGGTCTGTATACTCTCCCAAGCCCGCAGTTGTCAAAGTAAAAACTATAACGGAAACAGCAGCGATTACTGTTGGCGGAGCAAAAAGCAAAGTGTTGCCCGCGCTCGACGGAAGCACCACAGTACCTCTTCAGCTTCCTACCGGTTTTATTAATTACGAATGGTATCGCGTGAGTGATAATGTGAAAGTGGGAAGTGCAGCAACATTCAATGGTCCCATTGGTGTTTATAAAGCACGATACTCTGAACAATACGGATGCGGCACTACATTCTCTCCAAACTTTACTGTTGTTAATGCAAACGGTACTCCAAAGCCTGCTGCACCGACTGCCTTAACTGCTTCGCCACTTTCGAGAACTTCCGTAAGGCTTAACTGGACGCAGGGAACCGGCGAAACAGGTTTCGAAATTTATCGCGCAGCAAAAGCCGGAGGTCCTTACACCTTTATCGCGCTTGCTCCTGCAAATGCTGTTACCTATACAAATACCGAACTAGAAGCAGGTGTTAAATACTATTATATCATAAGATCCGTGAATGAAACAGGTGCATCCGCCGCAACAGCAGAGGCAGCATCAAAAACTTTAAGCGATAATGTTATTCCCACAACGCCAGGCAACTTGCAATACGGTGGCAGTACACCGACTACGGTGTTACTGAAGTGGACACCATCCACTGATGATGATGGAATAAAACGTTATGATATATACGCTAATGGTGCAAAAATGTTCAGCACCACTGCAACAAGTTTCAATGTGTTTAACCTTGATAGTGCAAAGTCGTATGCATTTACTGTAAAGGCCGTTGATATAAATAATAACGAATCGCCTGCAAGTAACCAGGTTACCGCAATTACTCATCGGCCCGGCATCAACTACAAATATTATACAACGCCCGCGGCGTGGTCGGTGCTGCCTGACTTTAATTCGTTAACACCCGCTAAATCGGGCACAACGGATTCGATCAATATTAATAATACCAGTATTAAAAGCGAGACGTTACGTTACGCATTTTTGTGGGAAGGATCAATTTACGTTCCCGTAACCGGTGCGTATACATTCGAAACCATTTCCGATGATGGATCAAAAGTGTATATCGATGTTCCATATTCATCCAGCGCTACGGCACTCGTAAGTAATGATGGCGTGCATGGTAAAATAAGCAGAACGGGAACCATTACACTTACCCAGGGATATCACTCCATCGCTGTGGCTTATTTCCAGGGGGCGAATGGCTATGGGATGGAGATGTATTGGAGTAACAATGTTGGATTAACGCGCGAGCGAATCCCTAAAAATGTATTTACAACGGGGCAGTCAGCCGTGAGTAACCCGCCATCCATAGGCATCAACTACAAGTACTATATGACCGCTACTGCGTGGTCGATGTTGCCTGATTTTAATTCGTTAACACCAGTAAAAACAGGTGTGACGGATTCGATTAATATTAATAACACTACTATTAAATCTGAAATAACACGATATGGGTTTTTGTGGGAAGGTTTTATCTATGCGCCCACTGCGGCCACGTATACATTCGAAACCATTTCAGACGATGGAACGAAAGTGTACATCGATGCGCCCTATTCTTTCAGTACAACGCCGCTGGTATCTAACGATGGTGTACATGGTAAGGTGAGTAAAACCGGAACCATTACGCTTAGCCAGGGATATCATTCTATTGCTGTTGCATACTTCCAGGGCACGAATGGTTACGCAATGGAAATGTACTGGAGCAATGATGCAGGTCTGGCCAGACAAAGAATTGCAAAAAGTGCATTCAGGTACGCAAATGTACCTGTAGATAGTGAACCGAGGCAGCCATCAGGATTGAATGCCACTCCATTGGCCTATAATAAAATTAAGCTAGGTTGGATGGATAACAGCAGCACCGAAAAACGTTTTGAAATATTCCGCGCAACGTCTGTTGGTGGCTCTTATGTTGCAGTGGGCACTGCTCCAGTTAATGCTACATCGTTTACGGATTCAGCGTTGAAAGCTACAACCACGTATCATTACAAATTGAGGTCGGTGAGTGACAGTGCAGAATCAGTATTTACATCTGTTGTAAGTGCTACCACGCCAGCAATGCCACCACCGCCAGTTGCGCCATCGAAGCTTGAAGGAGAAAATGGTGGGGGTAATTCAGTCGCGCTGTCGTGGGACGATAACTCAACAAACGAAACAAACTTCCGCGTATACAGATCGGTCGATGGAACAACTTATGAGTTGTTGGCCACGCTTAATGCAAATACAAATGCCTACACCGATTTAACTTCAACTGCACTTACATCCTACTATTATTATGTAGCGGGTTCTAACGCCTCCGGTGTTGGCGAAAAAAGCAATATCGTGCGCATCAAGGCCGGCAATCATGCTCCGGCGTTTAGTGGGTTGGCAAATCTTTACGCTAAGACCGGTCAGACCGCGAATGAAGATTTCGTAGTAATCGACGACGCTGGCGATGCAGTAACTGTTACCATTGAAAATAAGCCTGCTTTTGTTAATGTAACACACGTTAGCGGTAACAACTTCAGGCTTACTGCAAATGCTACGCAGGATAATGTAGGATGGTACACGCTTACACTAGTGGCCACAGATAATTACGGGCAATCAACATCTGCCATTGCGAACATCACGGTAGCTGACAATAAAACAAAATCGGTATTCATCAAGTTGGGCACACAAGCAGTTGTTGCACCATGGAATAATTGGACCGGCACGCGTGTCGCAGGAAGTGTGATCACTAATCTGAAAGATGAGAATAATATCACCACTGCTATATCGCTTACATCATTAACATCATGGAGTGGCATGAATACATTAGGGCACAACACTGGAAATAATTCAGGCGTTGTTCCCGATGCGGTACTCGATAACGGTATTGCGGATAATGGTGCTTCAAAACAGTTTAGATTTTCGGGGTTGAACCAGGCAATGCGTTACAATGTTTCGTTTGTGGGAAGCATGAATGAAGGGTTAGCAGCTACGGCTCAATATACTTCGGGTACAGAATCGGCGATACTCGATGCCAGGTACAACACGAATAAAACCGCAAACCTGAATGGATTAGTTCCGGATGTTAACGGCCAAATCGTTGTGACGATCACAAGAACGGGTACATCTGCAATGAATTATCTGAATGCAATTATACTGGAAGAATATACCGCTGCAACGGCAATGCTTAATCCGACCGGCTTATATGCCGAAGCGGTTGATAGAAACAGGATCGCATTAAGTTGGGTAGACAGAACAAATGGCGAATCGGCTTCCGGCGGCTACCAGATCCAGCGCGCGACGGATTCATTGTTTACACAAAGTGTTGCATATTTTTCATTGGCGGCCAACACTACTTCATACACCAATGCAGGGCTCGTTCCCAACGTTAAATACTGGTATCGCGTTCGTGCAAAAAACGGGTCAACCTATTCCGCATTCAGTAACAAGTTTACGGTGGTAACTCCTGCTTCTATTGTGTATGTAGACTTCAACACAACGTTGAGTAATGCTGCGGCTCCGTGGAATAGTCTACAAAGCTCATCGCTCGCGCCGTTTGAAATTCCAGCGCTAAAAAATCAATCAGGTGCAAACTCCAATATTGGAATACGGTTAGATAAAGTATTCAATGGAGAATTTACTGCTGGTGTAAAAACCGGGAATAATTCTGGTGTGGTGCCCGACAATGTGCTTGCATCCAATTACTGGCTCGACAACTTACAGTTGGGGCAATTTAGGTTAACAGGGTTAAACCATAGCAGAAGATATAGAGTTGGTTTCATTGGCAGCTCGAGTTCTGTAGGATGGATGAAGGGAAATTATACAGCGGCTTATTCTATAAATGGAAAAACGGTGTATTTAAACTCGTGGATGAATTCGAGTAAGGTGGTTTATATAAGCGATGTGGTACCGAATGCCGCGGGTGAAATTTTGCTTAATTTTTCTACCACAGCAGCCGCGCAGTGGTCGTTTAATTCGGGGATCATTATTCATGAATATAGTGACGCTGTTGGCGGATCGATATTGTATATGTCGAATAGTGAAGTGGAAGAGGAGCCGGTTTCTATTCCTGCAGATAAAGTGAAAGTGATTGCCTATCCGAATCCGTTTGCTGATAACTTTAATCTTCAGTTCAACAATAGTTCTGCATCTAATAAGATTTCTGCAGAAGTGTACGACATGTATGGCCGTTTGATAGTGCGCCAGGATCATGGCAATCTTCTGCAGGGCCGGAATATATTGAAGATAAAGATGGCTGCTGCGGCGCCAACGGCCGGAATGTATATCGTGACCCTAAAAATCAACGGACGCGTTGAGAGAACTATAAAGATGTTGAGGAAGGGGAGTTGATTACTAAGTAGGCGATAATGGTTACCTATCATTTCGCCTACCAGTCTCGTGCGGTATAGCGTACTGGCGACAGATACCTATATTCCCTGTATGAAAGCCCTCAACCCTTACCTTCTATCATTAACTGTAATCGCAACAGCCATCTGCGGGAGCTGCACATCGCCGGCGCCGAAAGATGAAAAGCAACAAGATTTCGTAAGCATTTTCAATGGCACAGACCTCGACGGCTGGAAAGGCGATTCCGTCTACTGGCATGTAGAAGACAGCACGCTCGTAGGAGAAATCACTCCCTCCACCCTGCTGAGCAAAAACAGTTTCCTTACGTGGCAGGGCGGCGAGGTAAAGGATTTTGAACTGAAAGTTGACTTCCGCATAACCGCCGATGGCAATAGCGGCATCAACTACAGAAGCGGGATGCTCGACACCATTCCTTATGGCATGAAAGGCTACCAGGCCGACATCGACGGCAAAAACAATTACACCGGCATGAACTATGAAGAACGCGCACGCACAATACTTGCATTGCGCGGACAAAAAGTAACGTTGCCGCCCATTCCCGCATCCGATTCTTTGCAAGCACACGTCAAGAATAACGCATGGTTGGCCGTGATAGTTGATAGCAGCCTGGGCAGTGCAGATTCGTTATCCAAATTCATTCACCCACCGGGCGACTGGAACCAATACCACATCGTCGCGAAAGGAAATCATTTGCAGCACTATGTAAACGGCATTTTAATGAGCGACGTAACCGATAACGATTCGGTAAATGCAAAATCTCAGGGTTTGATTGGTGTGCAAGTGCATGTAGGGCCACCAATGAAGGTCGAATTTCGTAATCTTTTACTTAAAAAAATAGAGTGAGCCACCCCAACCAACCCGCTCCATCAAGCCGTTTATATTCGCTCGATGCGCTTAGAGGATTCGATATGTTTTGGATCATCGGTGGCGAAGATATTTTTCACAGTTTGGCAAAAACCACTGGAAGCAGCCTGCTGGAAAAATTTGCAAATCAGTTAACGCATCCCGCGTGGAACGGCTTTCGGATGTACGATCTTATCTTTCCATTGTTCCTCTTCCTCGCCGGCGTGTCTACCCCGTATTCTATCGGCAAAAAACTGCAGGCCGGTGCAAGCAGGGAACAATTACTGATCAAAGTCGTTAAGAGGGGACTCATCCTCGTACTGCTGGGCATTATCGCCAACAATGGGCTTGAATTGAAACCAATCGCAGAAATGCGGTTTGGCAGTGTATTGGGAAGAATCGGTTTAGCATATATGTTCGCCAACTTTATCTATTTGTACACCGGGTGGCGTGCACAGGTAATGTGGTTCGCAGGCATATTGATCGGTTATTGGTTGCTGTTAAAATTTACAGCCGCTCCGGGCTTCGCGGCCGGCGATCTAACCCGCGAAGGCAACTTCGCTTCATATGTCGACCGACTTTTGCTGCCTGGTAAATTATACGAAGGCATTCACGATCCTGAAGGTATATTGTCTACTGTACCCGCTATTAGCACCGCACTGCTCGGCATACTCGCAGGAACGGTGTTACGTTCCGGAAAGTTCAGCGAGTCAAAAAAAGCGGGTTGGCTCGCTATAGGCGGTGTGATTTCATTATTGCTTGCACAATTATGGGCTTTAGATTTTCCGCTCAACAAAAATCTGTGGACCAGTTCGTTTGTTCTGCACGTTGGTGGACTTAGCCTGTTATTGCTTGCATTATTCTACTACACGATAGATGTTCTTGGATATAAGCGATGGAGTTACTTTTTCCGCATTATCGGCATGAACTCCATACTCATTTATATTTCCGGAAGGTTTATAGATTGGGACTATGCCACAGATGGATTTTTTCATTGGCTCGGCCAATTGGTCGGCGATCCGTTTAACGTTGTAGTGATGGCCGTTTGCCTCGTATTTGTAAAGTGGCTTTTCCTTTGGGTGCTGTACCGTGCTAAGATCTTTTTGCGGGTGTAACGGTTACGAATTTTTTGCCGCGAAGGAATCGACGATCAATCCTTACATTAGCTATAGTCTTTCTTTCAAACCAAAACTAATACCCACCCCTCAATTGACAAACACCTTAAAAACAGGCGGCAGGATATTTTATGGAATCGGTGTGGCCGGCATTGGATTGCTGCACTTTATTTATGACGGCTTCCGTCCGTTTATATTGCCCATCCCCGCGGAAGAAACCAAGAACCTGACTGCTCTTGTATTCATCACCGGTGCCATCCTGGTAGCTGCCGGATTGTATATTGCTTTCGCCAACAAAAACAAGAACATTGCGCTGTATCTCGGGTTGTTCTTTCTTGCTTTCTTTTTATTTGGACATCTTCCCAACAGGTTAACAAATCATCCGGAAATGTTAGGAGTATGGACCGATGCATTGAAGATCCTCGCGTTCTCTGGCGGAGCGTTCATTACCGCAAGAGCGTTCAGCTCTTATGATCAGCCAAATCAATTGCAAAAGTTTGCAATAGTTGGTAAATACTTCTTTGCCTTACTGCTAGTGCTTTTTGGCATTGATCACTTTCTTTATGTAGATTTTGTGAAGACTCTTGTCCCGACGTGGATACCGGGCTCACAATTGTTCTGGACATATGTGGGCGGAGTCGCACTTATCGGTTCGGGCCTTGCGATGTTTATTGGTTTTAAACCAGGATTAATGGGAGTATTATTAGGTGTGATGATGCTGCTTTGGTTGGTTATACTACATATTCCCAGGGCGATAGTTGCGCCGCCCACCGATAACGGAAATGAATGGACGAGTGTGTTCCAGGCACTGGCGTTTAGCGGGATGGCATTAATGTATGCTGCAACGAAGCGAAATTAGTTCGCGCGCTGCAGCTCTTCTTCTGATGCAGCCTTACGCTGGCGCGCAGATTTCAGCTGCTGATTACCTAAGGCATAGGTTACATTCAACATCACAATGCGCGAATCGAATGATATCCGCGCTTTGCTCATGAAGTCAGCGGCATTTATCTTTCCCAGGATTCGGTTGGTGTGAAAAATGTCCTGGAAACTGACTTTCGCTTTCCAGTTTTGGAGAAATGATTTCTGCACTCCGGCATCTAACCCACCCAACCAAGGCATTTTCGTCAAGCCATTCACGGCAGGTGTATTCAATCTACCTAACAACTCTCCAGTCCATCCTTTACCAAAAACAAACGCATGCGAGCTCGTAAGTCTCCCCGCTCCCTGTTGCAAATGCAATGGCGCTGAGCGATACGTAAACCTGAACGAGCTGTATAGGCCCATCAATGTATTTTGCATCGTCCATCCACGCATCACTGTTACCGGAAAACTAAGTGTAAGATTAAACGCCTGTGAGTTACGCAAGTTCTCAGGTCGGCGCTGACTGATCTTGCCATCTAATGGTTGAACGATGAAATAGATAACGTCTTTAATAAAGGTTGCCCCGACGGAAGTAAAAATTTTCGATTTATATCCATGTTTCACTTCCAGGGAATGCGAATATTGCGGTGTCATTAGAGGATTACCAGCGCTGTATGAAAAGGGATCGAGATAGCTTCGCGCCGGATTGAGCGCCTGGTAGTTGGGTCTATCTATACGATAGCTGTATGAAAAAGTAATTACATTGGTTTTAGTAATTTGATGGCTGATGAAGGCACTCGGAAAGACATTAAAATAATTTTTAGCAACAACGTCCTTCAAAGTGACGGAGTTCCCTACAGAATGCGTTTGCTCTCCACGTACGCCAAATAATGCGTCAGTCTTTTCATTTAGCTTACCGGAAAAACTCACATATCCGGCATACACGTCTTCGGCATACTTGAAATAATTGGATAACGCAGAATCCACTGCCAGGTTGCCATCAGTTCCTCTGCTAAACGTCATATTATTATCGGAACGCACATTGCTTAACTTTAAGCCCGTTTCCAATTTCCAGCCATTTCCAAAGGATTTTGAATAATCAGTTTTGAAAGTAGCAATGTCTATTGTTGCAGGCATGAACGATAACAAATTGTCAATACCATCATCAGGTGTTGGTGATACAATGGCGACAGTATTCAACCTATTGTCGAAAGTGCGGTGAAATCTTCCGAAATCTACATCGCCAGTGATTTGCGCCTTAGACGAAAAGACGTGCTGGAGGTTTACGTTTAACAGGTGATTGTAGCGAATATCAACGATTGACTTATCAGATGACGTATGCAAATATGCGGGCAACTGCTGTGCCCTCTTGAAAACTATCTCTGCCGGACTATTTTCACGCGAGCTGTTCCAGTTACCTGTCCACGCTACACCCGCAGTAGTTTTGCTTGTAAGAACAAAATCGACACCTGCCTTTGCGCTATGCGACAAGTTTCTGAACCTGATATATGATAGCGAATGAATAATATTACGTTCCAGACTGTCAGGTTGATTTCGTGTTATATCGAAATTCATATAAGTCCGTTCGCGGTTCACACTATAGGTGCCGAAGATATTCACCTTTGCGGAACGGTGATTGATTTGAAGACTACCGCGCTGTCTGCCGAAGCGGCCCGAGCCCGCAGAAATGGAAACGAGTCCGTTGGTGCCAACGTTGTTATTTTTTTTTAGCCGGATGTCAATTATACCTGCGTTGCCCGATGCATCATACCTGGCTGAAGGATTTGTAATCAGCTCTATCCTGTCGATATTATCACTCGGCATGCTTCGCAATAACGCAACTACATCCTGCATCGATAAATACGTTTGCTTTCCATCTATCTGCACAATAACACCCTCTTTTCCTTTGAAGATGATCTGGTCGTTTTGCCTGTCGATAATAATTCCGGGAGCTTTCTCCAATACTTCGAGCGCAGTACCGCCACTTGCAATAATGCTGTTCGCCACGTTTACAATCATCCTGTCAATTCGCTGTTCTACAAATGGTCTTTTACCAGTTACGGTCACTTTGTTCAGCTCTTTCTCACTCCGCGATAAAGAAATCATCGGAACGGAAAAGTTGCCGCGAATTGGAAAGTTGGACGTGTGATAATCGTTGTAGCCTACCCTTGAAACCTTTAGCAGGTAAGTTCCTGCCCGCACATTCGCAATCTCGAAATAACCAACATCGTTGCTAATAGCAGCCGTTACAAGTGAAGAATCTTTCGGGTGAAGCAGCAGAACATTAGCCAGAGAAAGGGGTTTGCCATTTTCTTCTATCCTACCTGTAATGGTTTGGCCACTTACAATGGCATGGACAGCCAAGAGAAGGATAAGCAGTACGTGTTTCAATGGTAATGAGTGTGAGGCAATACCTAAGATACCGAATCTTTTAATCTATTAAGGTCCGATTAATAGCAGAAACCGGATTCATGATATATGTTACCACCGACCCATCCTTCATTACCTCCACCACCCTGTACCCACGGTAAGTAGTCCCCCAACTCCCACCAAAATGTGCATCAAAAACAAATGGAATATTATTTTTCATCTTCACATCGTCCTGGTCATGATCGTGGCCGTTAAAAACCGCTCTCACGTTCTTATGTTTACTGAGCACTTCAAATAACTCCGGACAGTCAACCGCATTTTTTGTTAACGCTCCCGGGTTAATATGAATAAATACGAACACTTCTTTATTCTTGTGCTTGATCAGTTTGTCTGTCATCCACTTTATATCAGGACATAAATACTCACCCTTTTCATTTGAAGTAGTAGCCAGAATAAATGCACATTTATTATATGTGAAGTCGAGGTTCACGGGCATGCCCCAAATGGAGTTCCATTCGTCGGGCGTTACGTGATCGTGATTTCCTTGTGTAACATAGTATTTACACTGCAGCCCATCGAGCGCTTTCTTCGCAGCAGGGTAATGCGATTTATCGTCGTGAACGATATCGCCGTTCACCACCGCAAACTTAAATGGCCTCTTAGCGTGATCGCTGTTTATAGCAGAAACAATGTTGCTGAAGTGTGCGTTATAGTCGGTGTTGGGCTCACCAAAATGCCCATCTGAAGCGACAGCAAAACGGAAGGCCAGTTTCGATTTGTCACCGATGAGCGTACTGGCCCTTGTAATTTTTCCGTTGGCGAGAAGAACCGTAACGGACGATGCGAGTTGAAGGAATTCTTTCCTGTTCATGCTGGCTATCGATTTTGTTAATTTCTAAAGCAAATTAATTCGATTGTGCGCAGTGAAAATTAATTTTTCATAAATTCGTGTCTTCACCAAATAAAAAGGAGGTATTCATGATAGCAACAGTCAATTCATGGAAACATCCAGTTAGTTTCGCCTAACCAGATTTTTCATTAAGATACTGTGACGTTTAAGCCGTCATAAGCCACAAGCTAGTTCTTGTGGCTTTTTATTTGGGAACCTCGTTGCTGTTTTATTGTACAGCAATGCTGAGCTTTTCACCTTCGGTTAAACTGATTTCGTCGAAAGTGAGCGTTAGTTTTTCGCCGCTCTGAACAATTTTATATTTTACTGCCTCATTACCATGTGTGAGCGTCACTTTCGTCGGTTTTGTTTCGCCCGCCAACACAATCTCAAAAGTTTTCAGCGGAAGCCGGCCATGTTGCACCTCTACAGAATTCACTTGCATCCCAGCCTTGCGCTCCTGTGAAATATTTCCCCACCCTTCCGCTGCAGTAAAAAATCCTTTGAAATTTTCTTTCTGAACCGACGGACTAAACCCAATTTTCTTAGCAGGGCCATCATACGTATATCCCTCAAGTGCCAGCATCACACCCCATGAAGCAAGCGCACGCGCATAGTGATCGCCGCATTCAATCTCGTTCCACGGGTTATGCTTCGTGCCGTTGTATCGTTCATCTACAGCTTTCACTAACGAAAGTCCTTCCTCAATCATTCCGTCATAAATCATATTCGTTGCCACCTGGTATTCAATGCCAGTCCAAACTTCATCGCGATACCTTACCCCGTCTTCACCCAAATGCTGACTGGTGGGCCATGTACAAACCAGTAAACCCGGTTCACCCGCATCAGCATAAATTCTTTCAGGATGATGGATCTTCGTCTGAACCCCAACATCCGTTGCCCAATTGTATTTCCATACCGCCCGCAGCGCACTTTTTACATTTTGCTCGGGATAGATGTAACCGAGGCCATACATATGTGCCCATGTTTGACCAAACAACTGGTCGCTCAGGCAGCCCGTAGCATATTGATAGCTTGGATGGACTTTGAGATCTACATCCTGCACAAAATATTCTCCGTTAAAAAGTCGCTCAACGGATGCCTTCGAGCCGCGGGCAAAAATTACATCGCACGATCTACTAAAGGCAGTATCCTGCATCTGCGTAGCCATTACCGAAGCCGCCTTCAGTGCCGCGAGGTAAAGGGATCCAACGTATGTGTTAGCGCCAAAAAACGCTATGTCGTATGTATTGGCCTGTTTGCCCTCCAGTAACCCATCGGCATCGTCTACGTTAATGATATACTCTGTTGCTTTCCTGATCTTCTCCCAATTGCGCGACAGAAAAGTGGTATCCCCCGAACGCAGGTGTTCGCGGTACGCTTTTAAAATGCCGCCGGCATGTCCATCAATCAAAATCCCTCCTGTGCCACTACGGGCATCAATACCACCATCTTCCTTAAACGATACTCCGAGATCCGTTTTTTCGCGCACGTTTCTGTTTAGCTCCGGGAAAAAGGCAGCAACCGCCTGCTCGTAGTTCCAAACATGCGTACATACGCCCCAGCACGATCCTACTCCTTCCCAAGCCCAAAAGCGGTCGTTTGCCCACCACTGACAAGTTTCTGTAGCGAGGGTTGAAACAGGCATCATTAAACGTTGCGCAAGCCAGTAAGGAATAGACGTATTATTATAATAGCTGTCGTGGAACTTGTAGGTCTGTTTTGTAAGGCGGTCGAGATTGGCAGATAGCCATTCCGCTACATCGGTAGAGTTGTTGTACCAGTTCGAGTACATATTGCCGATAGCGGGACCTGCAATTGGAATAGCGCCCGTCCAGTTCATGCCTTCTTCGTACTCCGCCGGCCGGTTTGGGAAGTACCAGGTGAGCAGGAAAACGATTTCCTTCTCTTCACCCGCCTTGAGAGTAACCTTTGTTCCAACGGCACCCACTTTGGCGCTCGACGACGACTTAAAATTTTCTTCCCCGAATCCGTTTGGCGATAGGGTGGTTAAGCTGATGTTGCCGTAGTAAGCATGTTTTGCCAGTTCGGGATTTTCTATATCCATCAATACTGATGTAAAGCCATCCTTCTTAATGATCCTGTTTTTGCGGTTAATTTTAAGTTTATCCTTCATTTCTAACTCGAGGGCCACCATATTTTGCAGCCATCCTGTTAGCGTTATCTCCTGTTGTTTGCCCGAGGTATTTTTGATTTTATACCGGATCACGGTACCCGGGGTTGCCGATTCCCGTGCGTTCAGCGGAATAAACGGGGAGAATACATCCATGTCGATCTGCACGGGTAGCTTCTTCTTCCTGGATGCGTAATTGATCTTTGCTATCGGGTATTCCCCTATGAACGAAATATCGTCGAAATCGCTCTTGCTAAGGTTGTACGTATTCGCACCTACTTTCAACGCAAACCCCTGCTCTATGTAACTCATAGGGGTAAACGTTTGATAACACACCTTCCATGGACCCAATGCAGTATTGAAACTCATTAAAGTATCGAGACCGTAACCAGTATTGTGCGCATTATTTGCGATCCACCAGTCACCAAAAGTTCCGTCGCCGCGCACAACAAGTTGTCCGGCTGCTACCCCGCCGCATGGCATGCCGATGGTAGTAAGCGCATCGCCTTTATAAATTTTTTGTTCATCGCTCCACAGCGAGGTTTTCCAGGTTTGTGAAAGTTTTTTATCTACTGGTACGTGGTGACTTTTGTGCAATGCCGCCGTGCCTTGTGCCAATATAAAGAGGGGTGCAAACAGAAACAGGAATAGAACAACTCTCATGTAATATGCTTAATGGTATAAATATTTGCTTAATATAGAGACGAATGAGGAAATGAAACCTTTTTGTTTTGATTGTTTTGAGAAAAATCAAGAGAAGATTTTGTATGCATCAAATATGCATATGTGAGAGGGGGATTGGGTGAAATGGTAATAAAATAATAAGATCGCAGAAGATGCGTTGGAATTTTATTCTCTCGATATTTTACCGTACATTTGCACCTGTTAGACTTTCGCATCAGTAATCGTTAATTATTCTGCTACGTGTATTTGTTAGTATGTTAGTTAGTTAGTTTTACTTCTGCCTTCGTCCATTTATCAATTTTTAATTTACAAGCATGAACATTTATGTTTCGAACTTGAGCTTCAACGTACAGGATGAAGACTTAAGAGAATTTTTTGCTCCATTCGGAGAAGTTACATCAGCAAAGGTTATCAACGACAGAGAAACTGGCAGATCAAGAGGTTTCGGTTTTGTTGAAATGAGCGACGACACCGCTGCAGCAAGTGCAATCCAAAGCCTTGACGGTGGTACAGTTGACGGCAGAACGATCCGCGTTCAGGAAGCTAGACCAAAAGAAAGTTCTGGCGGTTCTGGCGGCGGCGGCAACTACAAAAGCAAAAGCCCATTCAAAAGAGATAACAATAGGTGGTAAAACCCCAGAAAGCCCCTTAAAAAAGGGGCTTTTTCATTATAAGTAAGTAACTTTTGGTACAGTAAACCGATATATGTCGAAAATTGCAAGCCAGGAAGAAAAAATCCAATACACGAAAAAAGGCTCAAAGGGCTCTGTCAAGTTCGTTAACGTGGATAAAAACCAATTTTTCGCCACTCTGAAAAAGAGAGTCGACGACTATTTCGTAACGAATAATATCACGCGTTACGGTAACACTACACTGGTTATCAAAACAATCGCGCTGGCTATTTTATATGTTGGACCATTTTTGGCGCTGCTTTTCCTGCAGCCCGGTATGGGCATCAGCATGCTGCTGTGGACAGTGATGGGGATAGGGTTGGCCGGGATGGGCATGAGCGTTATGCATGATGGAAATCATGGATCATACTCAAGCAACAAGACTACCAACTACCTGATGGCTCATACGCTCAACTTTATGGGCGGATCGACCATGAACTGGAAACTTCAGCACAACATCCTTCATCATACATATACCAATATCGAGCATATGGATGATGACATCGCTCCAAAGCCGGCATTACGTTTATCGCCACATTCCGCTCCCTCTAAATATGCTAAGTATCAGTGGATACATGGCTTTTTCCTGTACGGTCTCACGACCCTTTTCTGGGTTACCGCTAAAGATTTCATGCAGTATGTTAGATATAGAAAGAATGGCGTAAATACCGCCAACCAGGCCGAAAGCAGGATTATACTTGCTAAGATGATACTGCTTAAGATCATCTACTTCGCTGCTTTCTTCGGTATCCCCGTGTTGATGTTCAATATTCCCTTCATGCAGGTTTTAACGGGATTCTTATGGATGCATTTCCTGGCAGGAGTGGTATTATCCACAATTTTTCAGCTGGCGCATACACTTGAAGGAACCTGTCATCCACTGCCCGACGAACGTGGAATAGTGGAGAACGACTGGGCAATACACCAGATGAACACTACCATGAACTTTGCACGCCACAACAAACTTTTGTCGTGGTACGTAGGTGGATTGAATTTCCAGGTTGAACACCATCTATTTCCAAGGATATCACACGTTCACTATCCCGCCATCGCACCGATTGTGAAGCAGACCGCTGAGGAATTCAACATTCCCTACCTTGAACACCGCACGTTTGGTGAAGCATTTCAGGCTCACGTCAGGTTTCTCAAGAAGCTCGGCAGACTGCCGGACATCGGAGAAGCTATCGCTTAACGATCGCCAAAAGCTTATTCCTGTTTACAAGTAGAAGGATCGCGCAGATTATGAATACGACCAGCGCGTAAACGAAGAGGAGCCCTCCGTCTCCCTGAACTTCTATGCCCAAAACAGTGAGGTGAAAGAACAACGCGCCGCTCATTACGCCGATCCCCAGTAGTGCACCTATCCATGTAGTGCGCGGAATTAATAAAAGGATGCTGGCGATCAACTCCACAACACCGGAAGCAATTCTGCCCCAGGGCTCCATACCCGTTTGCGTAAAAATGTATACCGATTCTTCAGATGCCGTGAATTTGAAGAATAATGTTTGCAGCATAATTACAGCCGCAACCAAACGCAGCAGCCAAATTGCCGCCTTTTTGAATGAGAACATATGATGTTTGTTTAAAGGTTCTTGTCGGTATGTCCCAGTACGGCGTTGATGATCTTTTGCTTATCGTGTTCGTTCAGGCGTTGATCGTTCTTAAACTCACTTACTTTTTTGAAGATCTTATTCTGTTGCGAAAACCGTTTGCAAAGACTGCAAACTGTGAGATGCTTCCACAACTGGAACCTTTGCAGTGTCGAGAGCCGTCCCTCCTCTTTTTTGGAGATCAGGTCGACCGCTTTTTTACAGGTGATGTCGGTGTTCATGAGAATTATTTTAGTGCCCAGTTTTTCTCTACGCAAGCTCTTAACTGAACCTTAGCCCTGTGCAGGATCACCCAATAATTAGAAGGTGTAATGCTAAGTTCCTTACAAATAATTTCGGTGTTGAGATCATCAACATACTTCATGATGAAAACAATGCTCTGAATCTTTTTTAGTTTACTGCTGCAGTTTCTGAATACCTGTTGAAAGTCGGATGACTCCGCACGGTCGTGAAAATTAGTCGCCCATGCTTTTGGATACGCACCATCTTTCCAATGATCCTGTTCGTCAAAATACGGATCGGGTTGAAGTATTTCGGCATCAACCTGTCGCGCTGCCTTTCTGAAATGATCACCAATCTTATTCTTGAGAATTACACAAAGCCATGTTTTAACAGACGACTTCTGTTCAAAGCTTTCCATGCTTTTCCACGCAGATAAAAATGTTTCCTGAACGAAATCTTTTGCGTTGTGTTCATCAAATCCATGACGCAGACAATAATTGAACAGGAAATCTGAGTGTTCGTTCACCCATCTTTTGAATGTTATCTCTTTGTTGGTGTCTAATTTTGGTATCAACGCAAAACTTTCCATCTAAAATTCGTCATCTTTTACGGTTGGCCATAATTTATCTGCCTTTTTGATCAGCGCATCCTGATCTTTCTTCCATGACTGCTGCACTTCTTTGTTGTAATTGAAGTAAAGCTTGTCGTTGTAGATGGTCCAGGTGTCGGTATCAGTTGGCGCTTTGTGGCCATCCGCGGTTCCGTAAGCACAGTATCCGCCGTACTGCGGGGCATACTTTTCGGGATTTGTTTTAAAACTGTCAACGTTCGCCTGACTGGCAAATAGCCAGTCGGCGCCTTTCCAGTTATAGGTGTATGCGTTGTTTCCTTTGACAGCCTGCTGCTGCGAACGAAAAGCGACTGCATCATAACCGCGTATTGCCTTTCCATCAACCGAAAATATTTCAGGACCCGATTTGTTTGAAGTGCATGCTGCAAGTGCGATCGCTAATACAATAAAAAGTGTTTTCATTATTTGGAAGTTTTTGAAATGGATTGCCAATTTTTATCCGCGTTCGATTTTAGACTACGCTCATCTTTGTTCCAGCTTTTCAGGGTGTTATTGAAAAACTTATTATAGAAAAGGTAGAGTTTGCCGTTTACGATCTTGAAAGTTTCAGGATCCACTTCTACTTTCTCGCCTTTCGCCCCCATTGCATATGCGCACCAGCCTCCATACTCGGGTTCGTATTTCGATGGATTGGCGTTGAACAGGTCTAAATCGTTTTTTGATGCGAAGTAATATGTCACGCCCTGGTAATCTGCCTTGAGTTTGTTATTGCCTTCAACGGCTTTCTGTTCTGTGAAATATGCAACAGGATCGTATCCGCCAATGGCCACATGACTGCCGCTGAGGTTGTATTGTTTTTGTCGTTCAGCACTTTGGGTGTGCGCTGCCGTAATTCCCAGCAGCAATGGAAGAACCAGTAAGAATGCGTATTTCATCGCTCGTGTTTTTTAGTATAGACGAACGACCGAAAAGATCCTTACAACTTTCGGAATATTTATTTTATCGCCTCCCAGATCCTGGTCGCCAGGAAGAAAAGGCCGACCATCACTGCGATCGCAAGCACTACCAGGCCGATTTTTGCCCATAGCAGCTTACGCTTATTCTTAATGGCCCTTTGTTCCGCCACCAGCCGAACGTCGGCAGGAAGAAGCTTTGTGGCAATGTTAATGAGGAATGGCACCACCACTACGTCGTCTATGTACCCGGCAAGCGGGATAATGTCCGGAACGATATCGGCAGGGCTTACGAGGTAAATGAGCGACAGCAACGCAGTAAGCTTCGCGTACCAGGGCGTGCGGCCATCTTTAAGCGCGTAATAAAAGGTGAAGATGTTATTCATGTGGCTTGTAGTACAAATAAAAATTCTCGTGCCACTCGGTCATGAATCAGACCTGCCAGTACGAAGGTTGGGCAGAAAAGCGGTAAACAGTCCCAGCAGCGGCAAAAACGATGCAACGTTAAACATATGCTGCACGCTTGTATCATCGGCCAATGCCCCTAAAACCGCCGAACCAATCCCTCCCATCCCGAAGGCAAAACCAAAAAATAGCCCGGATATCGTACCGATCTTTCCGGGGATTAGCTCCTGGGCGTATACCAGGATCGCAGAAAAAGCTGAGGCAATGATGAACCCTATAATGATACTAAGCAACGTAACCAATGGTAGCGATACGTGAGGCAGTAGCAACGCGAACGGAGCTGCTCCGAGTATAGAAAGCCAAATAACATACTTGCGGCCAAACTTATCGCCTAATGATCCACCTGCAAGCGTGCCGGCGGCCACCGCTGCCAGGAAAATGAAGAGATGATGTTGGGATGATTGAACCGATACGTGAAACTTTTCGATCAGGAAGAAAGTATAGAAACTCGACATACTCGCCAGGTACCAGTATTTAGAAAATATCAGCACCAACAGCACTCCCACCGCGCTAATCACCTTTGAGCGGGATATATGATGCACCGGTGTAGTAAACACTTTTTTAGCACGTGCTTCGCGAAGATGGTCGTTATACCACTTGCCCACCCTGTACAGGACGACGATTGCAAGCACCGCCAGCAGCGAAAACCAAAGCACATGTTTTTGTCCGTGTACCACAATTACGATTGCAGCGAGCAATGGACCAAGCGCACTACCTGCATTTCCTCCAACCTGAAAAATCGCCTGGGCGTGACCCCTCTTTGACCCGGCTGCCATGTACGCCACCTTTGATGCCTCCGGATGAAAAATGGAGGATCCAACACCAACGAATGCTACTGCAAATAGCAGTGTAGAGTAATAGGGCGCCCACGCAAGCACAATCAAACCGCCGAGCGTCACCAACATTCCTATTGCAAGAGAAAACGGCTGCGGCTTTTTATCGGTGTACCAACCTACGATGGGCTGCAGTAAAGATGCAGCAAGATTGAATGTAAGCGTAATGATGCCTATCTGGGTAAAGTTGAGATTGTAGGTTTCTTTTACCATCGGGTAAATAGACGGTATGAGCGATTGAATAGTGTCGTTCAGCAAATGTGAAAAACTAATCGCGAAGAGCACGGGGTAAACTGTACCAAACTTTGAAGACGAAACCGCAGGAGAATCAACAGCCATACAGAAAGGAAATTGTAAGGCGCAAAAATAACACTGAATGGGTTTTGTTCTATCTTTTACAGAAACTCTGTGCGAAACTTACCTCGTTGTTTGAGATCTTCAATACGAATGAACCTGGTTTGAGCGAAGTAACATCAAGGCTGATGAGGTTTGAACCTTCTGTGAGGGTAACTTGTTTAGAAGCTACCAGGTTGCCTGCTAAATTGAATATCTGGACAGTCGCAACCATGTTTGAAGCAACCGGAATTGATACCGCTATGTTGCTTACTGCCGGGTTAGGGTAAAGTTTTGTTGTTGCAACTGCTGCGCTGCTTAATGCAATAACATTTGTGTAGGAAATAATTCCGTTTGAGTTGACAGCTTTTATTCTGTAATAATTCGTTCCGTTCGATGCTTTGGCATCTGTGAAAGAATAACTACCACGATTGTTTATGGCATTAACAGAACCGATAGAATCAAACTTATTTTCTGCACCAGATCTTTCAATTACGAATGCTTTACCGCTGTTATCATCGTTCGAAGCTGTCCAGCTCAACACTGCGCTTGCGTTAGTCGCCTTACCATTGAAAGAAATAAACCTGATGGGAAGCACACCCGCAGAACCCGTAGATACGCTAATATCATCTATGATGGTGCCATACGTACCAACAGTAGCGTAGTTACCAAATTTTACATTTACCAGCGCATCGGAACTATTAAGCGGAACAGTGAAAGAAAACACTTCTGTTGTATAAGACCATGTTGTGTTCGTGTAAGTGCGATCTACGTTGATGTATTGATTAGTTGATTGTACACCGGTAATGGTTACGTTAACCCCAACGGTCGCCGGAGTTGACCCACCCTGTCTGCGGCTGGCTTTGTACGATACATAGTATGTTGCGCCGGGTGTTACGTTTACCTGCTGGTTGAAGCAGCGTTCCGCGTCAATTTCAGTGACGTTGTTGGTAGAACTTGTGCCTCCATATACGTTCTCAGCATAAATTTCCATCGAACAGTCCGTGCTCCAGTTGCTGGTGCCATCAGTGAAACCTGGGTTTAAGATAATGTTCTGACCTTTCGATGTGTTAAACAGAAGCGCCAGTGCGAGTGTTGTAAGGAGGGCGGCAGCGTTGTTCTTCTTCATTGTACTGGATTGTGCCAGTACATTTCACATTTAGCACCAGTTTTTATCTGCTTTATATCCAACTTTTTGTGTGATGAGCAACCAACCCAACTTTCCCAAAATGGCGCAATTTCTCATTTCTGGAGTTATTGTGCCGCTACCTCGCGCTGTTCATCAAGTATCTCGGTGTTGATCATTCGCCTCTCAAGAATGCGAACGTAAGAAAGTGCAAGGCGGCAATTGTAGTCTTCATAGGCCTTCTGAGCCCACTGCATGGCCTCGTTGAGGTTGCCGTTAATCTCACTAATGATCGCCATATTGTAACAGGCACGTCCCGCAACCTTTCGCTGAGCGTGTGTGGTTTCTTCTTTCCAAAGCTTACCGGCTTCATCCCAATTACCGGTCTGCGCCTTTCTTTTAGCGACAGTAAAATTGTTTGTTCCTCTAACATAATAGTCCCGGCTTACACGAAGCCAGTACGGCGATACGCGCATCGCATACCCCTCTCCTGTTCTCGCTCCTACTTCTTTCACCGCTTCTTTACGGCCAATGAGAGCCTTTGCAGCAATAGTAGGATTGATACCACGGGCACTAAAATTTAAATGCCTGGCGATAGCGAATTCGTCAAGGATGTACTTGCTTTTTAAGTCGTAAATTCTCCAGCCGGTCTTCACCGTTGTGAGCATGTTTGCTTCCTGTTCAACAGCCGGTATTTTTCCAAATGGTGTATTTAATTTAACAGGTTGCGCATTGTAACTCACTTTCGAATCGGTATCGAACAATTCAAGAGCGAAGATTGCATCGGTATTATTTTCAGCACAAAGTTTTTCAACTTCATCCCACGATAAAGGTGTAGGGAACATGCTGGGTATTTTATTTTCAAATTGTGCCTGCGATATCTCCTTCACTTCAAATTTTTCATTTCTCGATAACTCTGTTACTAACCCTTTCACACCAGCCGTAGAACCCTCTTTATCGAGTTGCGCGCCTTCAAGCGAGAAAATTTTATCCGCAGCATCAATGATCCTGTTTTCCTTTAAAGGAAGACTACGGTTAATAACGCCAACAGATTTTATGTGGGAAGGAATGGTTACCGGAGCGGGATTTAATACACTTAAAGACATTTTATTGGTCGTCTGGCATGACAACAAAAGAGCTGATGCGGCTACGATCAGGTACAGGTTTTTCATAACAGGGGATATTATGTTTTTAAAACGTACTTGCCCCGGGATTAGTATGATTTTGATTTGATAACACAACCTTCACAAAAAAAATTTTTTATGGCGAGCAGTTTGTCTTTACTTTTGCCTAACAGCGTTAGGTAATAACAAATGCCGCCACTAAAGCATAGCATACGAGAGAAAGGAGATATCAGGGCACGAATACTTGCTACTGCATGGCAAATGGTGAAAGATGATGGATGGGCATCGCTATCGATCCGTAAAATTGCGGAAGCAGTTCATTATAGCGTGCCGGTGATCTACGATCACTTTGAGAATAAGGAAGCTATCATGTTCGAATTTGCCCGCCAGGGCTTTCAATTGCTCTCGAAGAATATCGAGAAGTCGATTGAGAAAACCCTGGATCCGGCGGACCAGATACGAGCGATAGCAACAGCTTACTGGAAATTCGCCGCAAAGCATAAAGAATATTACCAACTCATGTATGGTATGGGTATGGCAGGATGTGAAATTGAAAAGTGCTTCCCTGAAAGAGCCGACTTCAGGGGCATGGTGATGGAACCCATCAAGGCACTTATGGCAAAAGGTAAAAATCCTGACGACAACCCGTTCATGAAATACTTTACCCTCTGGTCGATACTCCACGGACTGGTATCGATAAGAAGCCTTGATGGAAATGTATCTGAAGACGTGAATACAATGGTTATGGACGATGCAGTGAATGGCTTCATAAAAAACTTAGGTTAATCCAACCACCCCGGGATATGTAAACGACATATCCATACACCGATTGAATATTGCCCTATAAATTAATGGCTGCGCCAAGGTTGCACGCCAGGTACCTGATCCATGCCCTCTTATTAAGATTTAAAAAAACATGCTTATGTATTTCTCAGCAATTAAAAATTTACGTTCAAACCTTCTGTATACTATCAAAACAGTTCCAGTCGCATTAGCACTGGCAGTGATATTATATGGCTGTTCTTCGTCATCAGGCAATGAGCCAGCTTATCAGCCACAAATTCAAACCTTACCGGTAGTAGCAGTAAACGCACTTCCTGCAACAACATACAAGGAGTTTACAGCATCTATCGAGGGCACGAGGGATATCGAAATTCGTCCACAGGTAAATGGTTATATCGAAAGAATATTTGTAGATGAAGGGGCACATGTAAAAAAGGGTCAAAATCTTTTTCAGATTAATGATCGTCCGTACCTCGAAGCATTCAACAATGCGAAGGCGTCACTGAATGCAGCAAAAGCAAATCTTTCAACAGCAGAAATAAATGTTTCGAAGCTGAAACCACTCGTTGAAAGCAACATCATTTCGGAAGTGCAATTTAAAACTGCACAATCTGCATATGATGCGGCAAAAGCAAACGTTGCACAGGCTGATGCAATGGTAGAAAATGCGCGTATTAGTCTTGGCTATGCCCTCATCAAAGCGCCTGCAGATGGATACATCGGACGCATTGTTTCTAAAACCGGAAGCCTGGTAGGTACATCAACTGCTGAACCGCTCACAGTGCTGTCAGACATCAACAAAGTGTACGCTTACTTTTCGTTCAGTGAAAATGACTTCATCCAATTCAAAAATGATTTCACAGGTAAATCGGTTGAAGAAAAAATAAAGCAGCTTCCTGAAGTGGAACTCGCACTTTCCGACAACAGCATCTATCCCAGCAAAGGAAAAGTTGAAATGGTATCGGGACAGTTTGACAATACGACGGGCTCCATCAGTTTGCGTGCAATATTTCCAAATGCAGAAGGATTGATTCGTTCAGGCAATACCGGAAAGGTGCGCATCCCCAGGTCGAGCACCAGCGATTTAGTGATTCCGCAGGAAGCAACCTTCGAACTGCAGGACAAAGTGTTTGTATTCGCATTGACAGACAGCAATAAAGTAAGCAGCACCCCTATTCATGTATCCGGCTCCAGCGGAAACTATTACCTGGTTGATAAAGGTATCGCGGCCGGACAAAAGATAGTGTATTCAGGTCTTGACCGCCTACAAGATGGGGCAGTGATTCAACCACAATTAATAACAATGGACAGCCTTCTGAAAGTGAAGCCACTTTAAAAAAGCACAAACTCATATTTTATTCGCTGATCACCGATCAATAATCTATCATCATGTTTAAACGATTTATCGAACGGCCCGTTCTATCTACGGTCGTTTCAATTATACTCACATTACTCGGACTGTTATCGCTGTTTACACTGCCGATAACATTGTTTCCGGACATCGCGCCGCCGACTGTGCAAGTCACTGCCTCATACCCGGGCGCAAACGCCGAAGTGGTAGCGAGAGCAGTTGCCACACCACTTGAAGAAGCCATCAACGGAGTGGAAGGCATGACATACATGACTTCCACTTCGAGCAATGATGGTACAATGGCCATCAATGTATATTTTAAAGTAGGTACGAATCCGGATCTCGCGGCAGTAAACGTGCAGAGCCGTGTATCGCGCGCCATCAGCCAGGTGCCGCAGGAAGTTGTGCTGTCGGGTATCTCAACGCAAAAGCAACAGAACAGTATGATCATGGTGCCGCTTATCTATAGTGATAGCAGCACTTACGATGAAACATTTCTGCAGAACTATGTAAAGATCAACATCGTTCCCGAGTTGCAACGTATACCGGGTGTTGGACAGGCAATGGTATTTGGTTCGAAAGATTACTCAATGCGTATATGGCTGAAGCCCGACCGGCTTACGGCTAACAATCTTTCTGCACAAAATGTGTTAAGTGCCATACAGGAACAGAATGTTGAAGCAGCACCCGGCCGGTTCGGACAAAGCAGTACCGCGTCTTTCGAATATATTTTAAAATACAAAGGCAAGCTGTCGAATAATCACGACTATGAAGATATCATTCTGAAATCTGCACCAGACGGATCGGTTGTACGATTGAAAGATGTTGCGAGAGTAGAATTCGGTGCGTTTGCGTACAGTGCAAACACAATGGTTGAAGGAAAGCCCGGGATAGGTGTCGCGATCTTTCAAACCGCGGGTTCAAATGCGAATGATATTTTAACGGAAGCTGATAATGCGCTTGCGAAAGCGTCTAAAAACTTTCCGAAGGGCATCGAGTACTTCAATATGTATAGCGCCAAAGAATTTCTTGACGAATCAATTGCGCAGGTATTGGAGACATTGGTGATAGCATTTATCCTTGTGTTCCTTGTAGTGTTCCTGTTCCTGCAAGACTTCAGGTCAACGTTAATTCCGGCGATCGCTGTTCCGGTGGCGATTATTGGCACATTCTTCTTCATGCAGGTGTTTGGATTTACTATCAACCTTCTTACGCTTTTCGCACTCGTGCTTGCGATCGGGATTGTGGTGGATGATGCGATAGTTGTGGTGGAAGCGGTACACTCAAAAATGGAGCGTACAAAATTAGGCGCGAGAGAAGCGACGGTGCAGTCGATGAATGAAATTTCCGGTGTAATCATATCAATTACATTGGTGATGGCCGCGGTGTTTGTGCCGGTTGGTTTTATGCAGGGCCCTGCCGGTGTGTTCTATAAACAGTTCGCATTTACACTTGTAACAGCGATCCTGATTTCTGCCGTGAACGCGCTAACGTTGAGTCCTGCGCTTTGTGCATTGTTTTTGAAAAACGTACATGCAGAAGAAGCCAATGGAAAAAAGCTGAATTTCAGCCAGCGTTTCTTTCATGGATTTAATGCAGGCTTCAAAGCAACGACAGAAAAATATACTCGCGCTATTAACTTTCTCATCCATCGCAAATGGATTTCGATAACAGCGCTATTGATAATCATACTCACTACTACGTGGCTGATTCAGAAATCACCGACAGGCTTTATCCCCACTGAAGACCAGGGCTTCATTGTATATTCAGTGAACCTGCCTCCGGGCGCATCACTCGACAGAACGCAGACAGTGATGAAAAGGGTAGACAGTTTATTACATGAACTGCCCGCAATTGACAAAAGAGGTGCCGTAACAGGATTGAACTTCGTGGCAAATGCAACGAGTTCGAATTACGCGGTGGGGTTCATCAGGATGAAAGCTCCCGGTGAACGTGGTGAAGTAAAAAGTGTTGAAGGAGTGATGGGATTGATCAACCAAAAACTGAGCGTAATAAAAGATGCGAGCATATTTTTGTTCCAGTTTCCAACGGTACAGGGATTCGGTAACACCAGCGGGTTCGAATTCATATTGCAGGATAGATCGGGAGGATCGCTCGACAAACTCGCGGGTACCGCATATGGAGTTATCGGTCAGCTGATGCAGCAGAAGGAAATAGCTTATGCATTTACCACATTCAACACGGCTAACCCGCAGTACATGCTCGATATCAATGAGGCGAAGGCAAAACAGCTTGGCGTTTCAATCAGCGACCTGTTGCAAACGTTGCAGGTGTACTATGGTAGCAGCTTTGCATCCGACTTTAACCGCTTCGGTAAATTCTACAGGGTAATTGTGCAGGCTGATGTGAACTATAGAACAGATGCATCATCTCTCAATAATATTCATGTAAAGAATAGTGATGGAAATATGGTACCTGTGAATGGTCTGGTGAATCTTAAAAGGGTGTACGGTCCTGAGACAGTAACACGAAACAACTTGTTTAACGCTGTTACGATCAACGGTATTACTAAGCCAGGGTTTAGTACAGGTGATGCGATCAACGCTATCAAAAGAGTTGCGGATCAATCATTGCCGAGAGGCTATTCTTATGAGTGGACCGGTATGTCGCGGGAAGAAATTGGTGCAGGCTCTCAGCAAACTTTGATCTTCCTGTTGAGTATCGTGTTCGTGTACTTCCTGCTTGCCGCACAATATGAAGGATATGTACTGCCGCTTGCAGTAATTCTTTCGGTGCCAACGGGTATACTGGGTGTATTTGCCTTCATCAACTTTTCAGGGATAGAAAATAATATATATGTACAGGTAGGCTTGATAATGCTCGTTGGACTGCTAGCGAAAAATGCAATCCTTATTGTACAGTATGCGGTCGCGCGGCGAAGAGCGGGTATGGATCTTGTAAACGCGGCACTGGAAGCATCCAAGCTTCGTTTGCGTCCGATTTTGATGACATCATTTGCATTCATTGTAGGGTTGCTACCACTAACGTGGGTAGAAGGGGGCTCGGCATTGGGCAACCGTTCTATCGGTACGAGTGCGATCGGAGGAATGCTTACCGGTGTGGTACTTGGAATATTCATTATACCCGTTCTGTTTGTGATATTCCAGTACCTGCAGGAAAAAGTATCGGGCTCGCCAGTTCATAAATCAATTCAACACCTCGACGAATAATAGTAAAAAACCAGTCATGACCAGATTATTAGTATTAGTTCTTGTAACCGCAACAGCGCTTGGTTCGTGCAAGGTGAACAAACCTTATCAACAGCCAGAGGTGGCTACTCCCCAACAGTTCAGGGGTGCCACTGCCGATACGCTGAGCATCGCGGACAAACAATGGAAGGAATTATACAGCGATACAAAGTTGAGTGCGTTGATAGATTCCGGAATAAAAAACAATTACGACCTCCTGATCGCTGTCAACAGGCTTGATATCTCAAGAAAGAGAATGAGGCAGGCAAAGTTGTTACAGCTGCCCGAATTGAATTTTTCAGTGGCAGGACAGTATAGCCGCCCTTCTGATAACAGTTTGAATGGTATCAGCATCAAAAACTTTTTGAAGTCTAATCATGTTGAAAATTACCAGGCGCTTGCATCTCTTACATGGGAGGCAGATATATGGGGAAAAATAAGAAACCAGAAAGAGGCGGCACTTGCGGAATATATGCAGAGCTACGAGGCCGTAAAAGCGGTGCAGACACAAATTGTGGCGGATATAGCACATGGATATTTCAACCTTTTAATGCTCGACAAACAACTGGAAATTTCGCGGAACAACCTATCGCTTAGCGACAGCTTTTTATTGGCAACTCAAAAGTTGAAAGATGCAGGACTGGTAAATTTGCTCGCCGTTCAGCAGGCAGAATCGCAAAAGCAGGCTACATCTATCTTAATTCCGCAGTTACAGGAAAACATCGGCATACAGGAAAATGCTTTGAAAATCCTTACGGGAGCATTGCCTGATTCAATTGAGCGCATCGGCGTTTTAAAGCAAATGCTTCGCATAGATAATATTTCCGCAGGTGTACCAGCAGCGTTGTTAAGCAGAAGACCAGACGTGCGTTCTGCAGAACTTTCGATAGTGGCGGCCAACGCGCGACTTGGCGTAGCGAAGGCGAGTATGTATCCTGCTTTAAATATTACGGCTGGCGGAGGCTTAGAATCGTTCAAAGCAAGCAACTGGTTCAATATACCGGGCTCATTATTTGGACTCGCAGCGGGAACAATAGCGCAACCGATATTTAAAAGGAACCAGTTAAAAACAAATTACGAGGTTGCTAAACTTGAACGCGAACAGGCAGTGCTTGTATTCAGACAACAGGTTTTATTAGCTGTTGGCGAAGTATCCGATGCATTGGTTCAATTAGAAAAGCTCAGGGAACAGGAAGTGATAGCACAGGCCCAGGTTGATACCCTGAAACAGGCAGTGTCTAATTCGCGCAAATTGTTCAGCAGCGATCTTGCAAATTATCTCGAGGTGCTAACGGCACAGGGGAACGCTTTGCAGGCTGAGCTCTCGCTGGCGTCTATTCAAAAGGGTCAGCTCGACGCAATGATCGAGTTGTATAGGGCGCTCGGCGGAGGCTGGAAGTAAGATCCCTGCGGGGCAAACCCTACGGGGTTATTTTGGCAGAACCTTTATTTGGGACCAGTTTATAAATAATATAGTTTCCGTTCTCATCTTTAGCCACAGTAACATTCTGCACATTACCAGATTGTTTTACTGTGGCTTTTTTCCATGTTGCAGGAACCGCAGTCTTCAGCGTGAGCGGCAAATTATACATTGCTTTGTCGAGTGAATGTGTAAGTTCTACTGTAAACGTGTTGTTGTTTGTCTGAACTTTTACATCGCCGCTCATCCGTTCGCGCATATATTTTGCCACATCTCCAAATGTAGCTATCCACGCTTTTTTATCGTTTTGCCTGATATAGCTGAAATACTCTTTCAACAAAGATCCCGGTAACGCCTCCCATCCTATTCCATCAACTCCATGAAACACCAGCACCAGCCAGTTGTTATCATGCGCAACAACGGTATCTATCCACGACTTCATCAACGGGAGATCAGTCTTTTTA
Source organism: uncultured Chitinophagaceae bacterium (assembly GCA_963782225.1). Classification (GTDB taxonomy): domain Bacteria; phylum Bacteroidota; class Bacteroidia; order Chitinophagales; family Chitinophagaceae; genus Flavitalea. The sequence continues at coordinate 1,495,595 of CAWAIQ010000004.1, read as the reverse complement.
ACTGCACCCCGCTGCCACTGCACATATTCCTTGTCGATGGTGCCAGGTTGAACTTTTGATGCCCGGTTCAATTCGCCAAGATATTCTTCAGGCATCCTGTTTCTTAGAGCAGGATAAATTTTATACGCGTAGCTCATCGCCCTTTCATCCTCTGTTCCGTAAGGACCTTCAGCGGAAAAAGTATATTCTTTGCCGAGTTGCTTTCCTATCTCCTCTTTACTCTTTTCTAATTCATAAATCATATTTGGTTCGTCAAGCACCGCAAGTCGCGGGTGCGTTACGGTGTGGCTTGCGAATTCATGTCCCTGCGCAGCGTATTTCTTCACAGCTGGCCATGTTAAATGCTTTTTGTCTTGTTGTGTGCCAGCTTGCGGAAATTCTTTATTGCGAACTTTCATGTATGCTGAGTCTATGAGCTTGTATGCTTCGTCCACTTTATCCTGTTCGAACAATATACCGGCATTGGTATGGTAGGCGAGGCTTCCTTTCAAGCCAAGAAACCCGATTGCAGATGCACGCTCAAAGAAGTTGTCCTTGTTGGTCGGCGTGTCGGCGGTGCCTTTGATGATATCTTCTACCGGCCGCCCGATAAACTTACCATGATACTCCGAACCTTCAATATCGCCAGTGATAATAAAAAATGTTGCCGGTATTTTAAGTTCATTAAGCAAGGGCAGTGCAACAGAAAACTGGTTTGGCGAACCATCATCGAACGTAAGTGAGATAGCAGCGGATTTGTTGTCCTGCCATTTAGTGATTTCCGTTTTCTGCGCAAATGCAGATGATGAACATACAAATACAATGACAATAAGAAATAACAGTTTTACTTGCATAAAAACGACTGGATTAATTTATCAATAGCCCCACTTCTTCATCATTGCGAGATCTGCCTTGACAGAATCAAGTGGCGTTTTGCCCTGGTACGACTCTTGTTCGATAATAAAATGCTTCGTGCCGCCTTTGTTTTTACCGGCATCAACGATTTCCTTAACAGGTAGGATGCCTTTGCCGAGAATGGTGCTTTCGTATCCACCCATCTCGCCTTTAGCCGACTTGATCTCGTCCTTCACGTGCATCGATTCGAAACGACCTGGATATTTATTAATGATATCAAGGGCAATTCCACCCGCACCATACATGTTTCCTACGTCGAGCTGCTGGGCAACAAGTGATTGTTCCGTATTCTCAAGTATGATATCAAAAATAGTTTTGCCATTCAGTGATTCACTAAACTCAAAATCATGATTGTGGTATCCGAATTTCATTCCTGACTTCTTACACAGCTCACCGCTCTTGTTAAATATTTCCATAAATGCCAGCAGGCCATCATAATCTTTGCGTAGTGCTTCGTCGAGCCATGGGCTGATCACTATCTGTTGACCAACTATAGCGGCATCCTCAACTGTTGCCTTCCATTCGTCGGTGAAGTCGTTGGCGTCTTTCTTCCAATGTTCAGCACGCATTACCGTGTGGCCGCTGGGCATCGACAAACCAAGATCACTTAATACTTTCTTGAAGTCTGCTGCCGAATGACCGTAAAACTTACGATCTGCATAGCCGGCATGTTCAACGTGTTTGTAGCCCATTGCCGCAAGTTTCTTCAGTGTGCCGAGTGCATCCGCCTTCATCTCATCGCGCACCGAATACAGCTGCACGCCTACCAAATGGTCGGCGCTGACAGATGCCTTCAGAATATTCGGAAGCAATGCGGCGCCAGCGACTGTTAGTGCGCCATTCCTTAAAAAAACTCTTCTCGACGTTTGCATTTGCGAGTAGCTTTAATTGTTAAGTAATCAAAACAAGTTAACGTATTTATTCGTGCTTCGCTCCCTCAGCCACTTTGAAAACATGGAGTAAATGAGGGAAAAGTGCATCCATAGATTCCTTCACCCCACGCTCCGATCCAGGGAGAGTTAATACAAGTGTATCCCTGATAAAACCCGCAACGCCCCGCGACAACATTGCATATGGTGTACGCTGCTGACCATAATTTCGCGATGCTTCCATAATGCCCGGAATGGGTCTCTCAAGCAAAGGTTCAATCACATCCGGAGTAATATCACGCGCAGATAAACCGGTTCCGCCGGTAAAAATGACGAGTCGATATCCACCTGATACAAGAGATTTCAATTTTAATTGCACCTGTTCGGCCTCGTCAGGAATAACTTCGATCGTGGCCTTCAATTTATATTGATCAAGTTTCTCAACAATTGCTTTGCCAGATGTGTCGACAAACTTTTGCTGTGCAACGCTATCTGAACAAACGACTACGGCGCATCTCAAACTCGCATCATTGATTTTCGCATCAGACTTGCCTCCCGTTTTCGACAGGAGTTTGATGGAAGATATTTCTACATGTCTATCAATGGGTTTAAGCATGTCGTACATAGTGAGTGCCGTGATGGATGCACCATGCATCGCTTCCACTTCAACACCTGTTTTATAAATAGTATGCACCTCTACCAAAATAGTAATCGCCAACCCGTCGATCGAATGCGAGATGGCGGTATACTCTACTGGCAATGGATGACAATCCGGAATTACGTCACTTGTTTTTTTAACAGCAAGCAGCCCCGCTGCACGTGAAAATTCAAATACGTCGCCCTTTGGCACTTTTCGCTGCTGAATAGCATCGATCGTTTTTATGTCCGACACAGTCAGCGTTGCAGTCGCGATAGCTTTGCGGAGTGTATTGTATTTATGGGTGATGTTAACCATTACTCGTTATCTATTACTCGTTATTCTATTACTTGTTTTCCTTCCATTGATAAGACGCGTCTTCAAACAATTCCTTTCCCCACACGGGAAGTTCTTTCTTTATCCTTTCCACAACCTCTTCGCAAGCCTTTATTGCCGCATGCCTGTGTGGGGAAGAGGTGAAGACAAACAGGGATATTTCGCCCGCCTTCACGGCACCAAGACTATGATATATATGCATACAGGTAAGATGGTAGCCGGCGAAAATTTGTTCGCGGATGGAATGCATTTTTTCCAGTGCCATATCTTCATATGAAGTGTACTCGATGGCCGATACTTTCTTACCATCGATTTCATCGGCACGTACCTGTCCCAAAAAAATAGAGTGGGCGCCTATATTCACTTTGTTTTGATGTGCCTGGATCTGCTCAGCGATAAAAGCCGGAGAGACAGCACCAGTCACGAAAATGTTCTTGATTTTAGTTGTAGACATCTGAATAAATAAATGTTATCCCCCGGAATAAGGAGGAAGCAATGCAACAGTAAAATTATCTTTCAACTCAGTGTTGCATTGCACAATTTCCTTTTCTACTGCAATCAAAAATTTTCTACTTCTAAGGTCAGGATATCGGGCATTCATCTTCTCGATCATCTCATCGGTATTCTTTACATCTTCTACCTGGCACATCGCGGCATTCGTGACGTCTTTAAGCGGACCAAATATGAGCACATTTACCCTCATCAACTATATCATGCATTAGTAAATAATAATTTCCATGCTGCTACCACCAGAACGCCTGCCAATACATTGCGCAGCGCTGCTGCATTTAATTTAATCGACCCTATGTACGCGCCAAGCAACCCACCCGCAAAAGCAACAATAACAAACATCAACATATCAGAGCTAAAATGGATGCCTTTATACAGTTGCCCCATCAACCCCGAAACGGAATTCACAAAGATAAATAAGGCGCTGATAGCAGCCGTCTGCTTCATGTTCGACCATTTCAGCAACAACAACACCGGCGAAAGAATGATGCCTCCACCAATACCTATCAATCCTGATAAGAAACCGATCACGGCACCAATTACAAGAGACAAAAACAACTTCGGCTCTTTCAACTCCGTATTGTTCACTTTACCAAAAAAGAAAAATCGGGCCACAGCTATCATCAGCAGAACGCCTAAAACTTTTTTATATAAAGATGCGTCAATATGAAGCAGTCCCCCCACAAATGCCATCGGAATCGAAGCAATAGCAAGCGGCCAGAACAAATTCATTCTGAAATGACCACCCCGGTAAAATTGAAAGAACGAAACGCTTGACACAAAAAGATTAAGCATCAGGGCCGATGGCTTCATCACTTCAGGGGCAATGCCATACAATGCCATCAACGCAAGATAACCACTGGCGCCGCCATGTCCCACGGAAGCATATAGAAACGCAATTACAAAAAGCGCCAGATAAAAAATGATCATGCTATCCGGCATACTTCATTTATTAGGTGTACTTCCTTTACTTCGCCAGCTTTGCATTCAGCGTCTGCCTCGTTTAACACGATCAGGCAGTTGGCTTTCGCGAACGAATTCATTTTGTATGATTCCTGCCCCGTCAATGGTGTTACTGCGACTCCATCATAAAAGCCTTTGAGAAACTGAGTAAAGGGTATCGACTTTGAAAACGGTGCCGACAATGGCGCTTCAACAATCCTGGTTTGTAGGCCGCAGGCACACAACAAGCCGATTGAAGGCACCACATATTCGTAAAAACAGGCAAGCACCGACGATGGGTTGCCCGGTAGTCCGAATACTACTTTGCCTTCTGACACACCAAAATATAATGGCTTGCCCGGCCGTTGTTTTATTCTGTGAAATAGCGTTTGTACACCACAAGCTTCGGCGGTAGCCCGAACAAAATCATAATCACCAACGCTCACTCCACCAGTTAATAGAATGAGGTCGCTTTGCAACATTGCCTGTTGCAGCACACGCTTTAGTTCCGACGGATCATCTTTAGACTCGAAAGTGGATATTGATTGAACGTGGAGTTGCATTAATGCAGCCGACAATGCAAACGAGTTGCTCTCATACACTTCGCCATAGCCAAGCGGAGATCCAGGCTGTTTTAATTCGTTGCCGGTTAATATCACTGACACACGAGGCTTCGCATATACATTAACGTGGGTAATACCAACGTTCGCGAGAAAACCGACCGCAGCAGCATTAAGATACGTTCCGTGTTGCAACGCAAGCTCGCCCTTCGATATTTCGGAACCCTTTTTTCTTACATTATACCCTTCTTCGAGGCGGTCATCATTAATGATGATACGTCCATTCTGCAATTGGATCTTTTCCTGCATCACCACCGTGTCGGCACCACCTGGCACGGCTGCACCAGTAAAAATCCTCGCGGCAGTCTGTTGCGATATTGTGAATGGAACATTATTTCCGGCAGCCGACTCACCTGCAACTGAAAAGCTTTTCTGCTTTGAAAGATCAGCAAATGAAAAAGCATAACCGTCCATTGAAGACTGTGGATATGCGGGAATATCATAAGGTGCAAACACATCTTCCGCAAGAATGGTGTCGAACGCCTCCGACAGAAACGCTTTCGCCGGCGGCAAAGCCTTTACCGACGAATGAATAATTGTCTTTGCCTCGTTTACAGTGATCATGAAATAATAACGTTAACCTCCAATTGTGATCATGCTCCTATTATTAATTTCTGAAGCATCTATATGTTCGAAGTCGTTTGAAAATTGTCCGCCGAGCTCCTTTGCTTTCTTTTTAATGTTCTGATGAATCAAACTCACCACATCTTCTCCTGCACGTAAAGCAGAGAGCAGATCAGTTTCACTTCTCGAAAACAAACAGTTCTTCATCTTTCCATCCGCGGTTAAGCGCATGCGGTTACAATCGCCACAGAAGTTTTCGCTCATCGTACTAATAACGGCAAAAGTTCCCTGGTGTCCCGGCACATGAAATTTCTTTGAAGTATCGTGCAGCTCATTCGGCATTCTCATGAACAAATATTTTTCTGCGATCACATCAAGTATTTCCTGCAACGTAAACACTTTGTTGCTCGTCCAACGGTTGCCTTCGAAGGGCATGAACTCTATAAACTTAATGTGCACGGGTTCATTGCGCGTCCATTCAACAAAATCGTTTATCTCGGTGTCGTTGAGCCCCTTCATCACCACCACGTTTATTTTTACTGTGATGTTCGCATCAAGGATCAGCCGCACGTTTTTCATCACATTCGCAAATTGATCGCGACGTGTAATCATCATGAACTTGTCTTCCTGCAATGTATCAAGACTGATATTGACCGACGACATTTTCGCATCCTTCAATACATCAACGAAATCATGCAAGCGCGTACCGTTTGTTGTAATGGCAAGTTCAACGGGCAGTTCGGCGAGTGTCCGTATAATTTTATCCGCCTCCTTTCTTACGAGCGGTTCGCCACCGGTTAAGCGAATTTTCGTTACACCTTCCTGAACAAAAATTTCAGACAGTCGTCGTATCTCATCTGTCTGCATCAATTGCGATGCAGGAGTGAATGTGTAATCTTCTTCGGGCATACAATAAAAGCAACGCAGGTTACAATTATCGGTGAGCGAAATACGGAGGTAATTATGAATTCTGTTATGACTATCTACAATCATGCGCCACTATTTGTATTTATCAGCTTCTCATAGTCGTTTCGGGTATCAATATCTATATCGCCTTCAGGAAATGATATCTTGTGAACATCGCTTTGATGTTGTAGCAATACCTTTTTTGCGCCGGTATCTCCCTGGAGATTCTGTAATATCGGAAAATAAGAATGATGAAAAAGTGCGGGCGTACCAATGGTATTGCGGTATTCACATGCTATTATTTGTTTTTGAGATGTGTGCTGTGCAGTCAGCAATTCATTCAGCAAGGCTGTTGTAACATGCGGCTGGTCGCACACCATTAATATCGCCCCATCGGCAGGGTAGTCGGCCTCGAGCGCGTTGATACCGCTTCGTATTGACGATGCCAATCCTTCTTTCCATTCAGGATTCTGCACGATTACCAACTTCTTTGACCTGATGTGGTCAGCAATATTTTCTGATTTTGCACCGAGTACCACGATTACAACATCTGCATTTGTTTCACCCGCCTGGTTGACTGCATGCTGCAACAAGCTTTCGCTTTCATATTCCAATAGTTGCTTTGCCTCACCTAAACGCGAAGATCCCCCCGCAGCGAGGATAATAATATTGTAAGATTTGATTATGTTATTTGTGCTTTTCAAATACAACTATTTGTGCGGTACAACTCTCCTCTTTTCGATCACCGTTTGGCTCCGAGGATGGATGACATCCTTTGCATTTCGTAGAGATTGCGCTTCTTTACCAGCAATTACCGATTGAATTTCCGCTATTATTGAAAGCGCAATTTCTTCGGGTGTTTCTGCTCCGATTGCCAAACCGACAGGATTATAGATAGATGAACGCTGACGGTCGCTGATACGAACCTGCTCATCGCTTAACTCGGCTAACATTCGATCAAGCTTCTTACGCGGACCGAGTACGCCGATATATCGGGCATCCTTGCTCAGCAGCTGGCGCAACATTGCAAGATCGTAATTGTAATTATGCGTCATGAGTAAAAAGAACGTCATCTCATCGACCAACACATTTTCCAATGCGCTGCCAGGGTTTGGTGCCTGCACCTGGCAAGCTGCAGGTGGTCGCCCGGCTTTTGTGTTGCGGTCGCGGCCATCGTCGATCAACGTAACCTGCCAGCCTAATATCGAAGCCATTTCTACTACAGGATCAGTATCGTTGCCTGCGCCTGCAATAACAATTGAAACAACCGGTGGTACGTATTCTATGTACGCAGTAGTTTCAGCGTTTTCTGTGGTGTAGGTTTTGAAAGAAGTTTGTTTTGATGCCAGAGCAAATGCAACGTCATCATAGATGTACGACTGCAATTCTTGTTCTATCGGTTTTGAAGGCTCTGACCCGTCGTTTTTAAACAAAAAACATGTCCCCAAATGATCTGCTCTCCGGTTGTTCAGTGAAAACAACGTAACGATCACATTCGCCTGACGGCTTGCCACCACTTTCTTCAGAAGCGTCATAGGTCCATTTTCCTTTTGAAGGGGCTGAATCAAAACCTGTATAATTCCATTGCAGCCCAAACCCATTCCGAGCACCGCATCTTCTTCGTCGCTGGTATCGTATGTTACGAGAGTATTTTTTTGTTGATGAATAGCAAGCAGTGCTTTATTAAGTGCGTCTCCTTCGAGACATCCCCCACTGATCGCACCGGTCAGTTCACCTTTATCTGTAACAAGCATCCTGGCGCCCGGCCGCCTATACGATGAGCCATCCACATGCACAAGCGTTACCAGGGCGGTTTGTAATCCTTCGTCCGTCGCTCTGTCGTAGGCCTTCACTATTTCTATAAGCTCTTTCATTTCCTCCGCTGTTTGCGCAATCTGTAAGTTAACAAATTGAGGTCAGGTAGTCACCAAGACATTATCCGCAAACTTCTTAGAAACGGAAATCTGCTGTCCTTTTTTCATATTGATGGTGAGCGAGCCGTCGTATGCAATTCTTTCTATGACTTTTATCTTGGTACCGATGCCGATATTTAGCTGTTGCAGGTATTGAAGAAAAGGGGATGAACTGTCTTTTACCCCTACCACGTAGCAGTATTTTGCTTCCTCCATGTCCGACAAAATAATGCGCTTAGCCTGTGCAAGCTCACCGTTTGCCGAGGGAATAGGGTCGCCGTGTGGGTCATTTGTGGGATAGCCAAGAAATTTTTCAAGTCGCGATACTAGTTCTTCGGACTGTATATGCTCGAGCTGCTCGGCAACTTCGTGTACTTTATCCCAGGTAAATTCTAGTTTATCATGCAGAAAAACCTCCCATAGCCGGTGCTTTCGAATAATCTGGATGGCTACCTGGCGGCCTGCGCGGGTTAACTGAACCCGCTTATACTTTTCATAAGTCACCAACTTCTTTTCTGCCAGCTTCCGTAGCATGTCAGAGACCGTGGGTGGCTTGATGTTGATTTTTACAGCTATTTCATTGGTAGACGTATCGAATGCGTCCGCACGCTCGCTCAATGAGTATATAGCCTTCAGGTAATTCTCCTCCGTAAAACTTAGCCCCCGCGGATATGCCATGCGCTAAAATAAGAAATGACGACAAAAACAAAAGTTAGCCATGTCTAACATTTATTTTCGGTTTATCGAAAAATTGGATTACTATTGTACGTAATGCGAAACGGAAGGCAGTATATCATATTGGGCGTCGTGGCCATTTTTGTGGCACTGGCTTCCTGTGAAAAGCTGGTTCCTAAACCAGTATCCGATGACCAGCTCCTTGACGGGCCGGTCGAAGGATTAACACCACAGCAAAACCGTCAATTTCTGCGCGGCGACTTTGCGTTCAATGACGAAATATTTACTGGTGCAACAGGCCTCGGTCCTCTTTTCGTAGCTACCTCGTGCGGTACGTGTCATGCGGGTGATGGAAAAGGGCATCCCTTCTCTACACTTACGCGATTCGGGCAAACCGATTCCACCGGAAATAAATTTCTTTCACAGGGCGGACCGCAACTGCAGCACAGAAGTGTTCCAGGCTTTAGAACCGAAATCATTCCTGCGGGCGCCACGTTCTCAAACTTTACACCTCCTGCCAACACCGGCCTGGGCTTCCTCGATGCTGTTTCTGATGCCACGCTGCTTGCACTCTCAGATGAATTCGACTCGGATGGGAATGGAATTTCCGGACGACCTAACTGGATTCACGTTCCCGACTATTGCATTATCCGGCCGGGCACAGTCGAGAGAAATGGTAAATACATCGGCCGATTTGGAAAAAAAGCAGCCGTTTATGATCTTTTTCAGCAAACAGTAAATGCGTATAACCAGGATATGGGAATTAACTCAACCTACGAGTACATTAATACCTATAATGGACAAGAAGCGGATCCTGAAATAACCAATCAAACCGTGCAGGATGTGGTGTTTTACCTTCAAACATTAAAAGCCCCGATTGCACGTGATACAAAAACAACCGACGTGGCAGAAGGCCGCCAGGTGTTCGAAGCCATAGCCTGCGGAGAGTGCCATACACCCGAACTGCAAACAGGTAATTTTCCAGTTGAGGCCCTCGCTAACAAAAAATTCTCTCCATTTAGCGATTTCCTGCTCCATGATATGGGACCTGAACTCGATGATGGCTACACTGAAGGAATCGCAACTACAGCAGAATGGCGTACACCTCCATTGTGGGGACTGGGATTATCAAAAAATTCGCAGGGCGGCGGATACTTTTTGATGCACGATGGCCGGGCGCACTCTCTTGAGGAAGCAATAGCATTTCATGGCGGCGAGGCACAAAACAGCAGAAACGCTTTCAATCAATTGACAGAGTCGGACAAAAAAAAGCTGATTAAATTTTTAGAATCGTTATAAGAAAAAATGGACAGGCGGAAATTCATAAAATCTTCATGCGCATCTTGCCTATCAGCCACTTTATTTTCTTCCGCAGTAATCAGCTCGTGCACTCCCACTCAATATATCAGTGGCAAATTGGAGCGGGACGGATTAGTAGTAGATAAGGAGCAATTTAAAATTGGCAGCAAGGGGAGCTATTCATCATTTATCGTTGTGCGAAACGAAAGCCTTTTGTTCCCGATCTGCGTATACAGGTTTACCGAAAACGAATACTCTGCAATCTGGCTCAAATGCGCACACCAAGGTGCAGAAGTAAATGTAGTTGGCGACACGTTACAGTGTCCCGCACATGGAAGCGAATACAACAACCGCGGAACTGTTACAAATGGGCCTGCTACATCTAATCTGCGCACTTTTCCCGTGGTGGTCCGCCAAAGTGATCTCTTCATCGATCTCCGCAAGCAATCATGAAAAAGAATTTCTTTCTCATATCCCTTTTTATCTACTCAGGTGCCTCCTTTGCACAGATAGATCCCGACCTTTTACGCAAGGCGCCTACGGCTACTGATTCTCTTAAACTGAACATGGATGCGGTTTATGACCGGCCCCTGGTAAAAGCCGGCAAACTTCCTGTGTCCGTTGGCGGCTACGTTGAAGCGAACTATCAGTATCTGAGTGAAGAAGGAATTTCAGAAGGCCATCAATTCCAGATGCGAAGACTCACACTTTTCGTAGCATCATCCATTGCCAAACGATTGAAGTTTTTAACTGAGATAGAATTTGAAGATGGTACTAAAGAAATCAATATAGAGTTTGCTTCAGTGGATTTCGAAATCTCGCCCTTACTCAATTTCAGAGGTGGTGTTATCATGAACCCTATCGGCGCTTTCAATCAAAACCATGATGGGCCGAAGTGGGAATTCATTGACACGCCCAATTTCAGCGACGCAAATGTTGCCGGCAACGTGGAGTAACGTGGGCTTTGGCTTATTTGGGAAAAAGTATACAAATGATTGGGTGTACGCCTATGAATTGTATTTGTCTAATGGGTTTGATGAGCGCATCATTAACAACAGTGAAAACAAAACATTTCTTCCTGCAACAAAAGAAAATAAGGACCGGTTCGAAGAAAGCTTCAATGGTCATATGCTCAAAACAGCTAAAGTAGCATTGCGAAACAAACAAATCGGCGAAATAGGTGTATCGTATATGGGCGGCATTTATAATAAGGATGAAGAAGACGGATTGTTTCTTGATGAAAAAAGACGCACAAATGTGTTCGCGGTAGACTTCAATACAACACTGCCTTACACAAAAACATTCATCAATGGTGAATGGGCATGGGTGAAAGTTGATGTGCCTTCAACATTTACTGAACAGTTCGGATCGCAACAACAGGGTGGCTTTGTAGATATCGTTCAACCCGTACTACGCAAACCGGTGTTTGGTTTTGAGCAGGCTGTGCTCAATGTTTCATTGCGGCTAGAATATGTGGACTGGAACAAAGGATCGTTTAAGTCTACTGGCGGAAACATTTCGGATCATATTTTTTCCATTGTTCCATCCATTAGTTTCAGGCCCGTGCCCCAGACTGTTTTCAGAATTAACTACAGGCGGAACTGGCAAACCGATCTTCTTGGAAATCCTGCCAGCAGAGTGACCGCTTTTCAATTTGGTATTTCGTCGTATTTCTAAACGAAAGATGGGCGCAGAAACGAGTTCGTACGCCCATCGCCATATGAAAGGTTTAATGGTTACGTTATAATAGACTGTACTATAGCTGACTAGACTAAAGTTGAAGGATTTTTGCGGGCTGAAAAAGGGTGAAAACACCTGCCAATAAGGGGTGTTTTCACGGTATACTATACGTTGATGAGGTGATTGCGAATGGCAAACATCACCAGGCCGACGCGGCTTTTTATGCCGAGCTTTTCGAAAAGGGCATCGCGGTAGCCGTCTATTGTGCGGGGACTAAGTTTCATTACACCAGAAATCTCTTTATAAGTCATCTCTGAGCAAATGAGTTGTAAAAACTTTACTTCTTTAGGGGTGAGCTCTGGATACCCGTTGCGCACCGATCCGCCGTTGTCGGCGTTCTGCATTGTATGAATGAGCTTTGAACTTACGAGCTCATTATGATAATACCCTTTCTGAAGGATCGCCTCAATAGCAATCTTGAGCTCAGTTGGCTCGCAATCTTTCAGAATGTATCCGCCAGCGCCATGCCTTAACATCCGGATGATAGAATGCTCGTCGTCATACATTGAAAGGGAAAGAATCTTCATCTGTGGATAGTGCTCCTTCAGCCAGGTGGCAGTAGCGTAGCCATCCATTACAGGCATATTAATATCGAGGAGAACGATGTTCGGTATCTCGCCTCCGTCTAACTTTTCAATAAAATGTTTCCCATTGTCTGCCTGGATAACGGTTGGGTAGCCATTATCCTCCAGCAGTGACGCGAGACCTTTACGCAGCAAAACGTGATCATCCACAAGGCCCACGATTACAGGCTTACTCATGTGTTAGGTATTGTAAGTGTTATTACGGTTCCGTTTGTGGCGGCCGGCTGCATATCGAACTGAGCACCGATTACTCTTGCCCTGTCGTTCATATTTCTTAGTCCGCTGCCCTTGTCTTTACTCTGTGCCCAGTCGAACCCTTTACCGTTGTCCGCTATAGACAATTTTATTTCGTCTGGCGCGAAATTAATTCTCATCTCGAGCATAGTCGCCTGCGCGTGCTTCACCACATTCTGCAATGCTTCCTGTACGATTCGGAAAATGATAAGGCTTTTATCTGTTTCGAGCGGCACAGGCTGGCCTTCCACAATGAATACCGGGTGCAATATGCCAAGTTTTTCGATAATTCTTATCTCCGATTCCAGTGCCTGCACCAGGCCAATCTTCGAAATGATATCGGCGTGAAGGTTTCGCGATACATCCCTGATCGATTGAATTGTTTGGGTAAGCAGATCGATGGCCCCATTGATCTTCTCTTTCGACTTATCGCTGTCTGCCAGGTTGAGTGTATTAAGATTCAGCTTAGCGAGGGTGAGCATCTGCCCAAGGTTATCGTGCAGCTCCTGGGAAATTGTCTTAAAAGTTTGTTCCTGAATTTCAAGCCGGCTTTGAAGGAGGGTATGGTCGAACTCCATAAGCGTTTTTTCGTGTGCGCGCTTACGGTAATAATAGCGCCACACAGCAGTTACTACTACAGCTACCAGTACGAGAAAGAAAATCGTAGCTAAGACAATCGTAAAGTAGATCTCCGAGGTATCGCGCATAAGAATCCTATGATAAAGCAACTATACAGAATCAGGTTAAAAGGTTTGTTGATGATATCAAACAGCTGCTTTGCCCGTTGTGAATCCAGGTATAGCAAGTACGTGTAGAGGCCGTTTGAAAAGAATGTACCGGCAAAAAATATAAGCAGGCCAAGGCTGATCCAGAAATCGGGATTTTTATGAATGGCGCTGAATCGGTGTATGTCGAGGTTAAGAAGGACATAAGTGCAAATGATACAGACAAAAACCCCTTCCGTATTGATATTGGCCCCCGGAAAAGTAGCAAAGTGGTAGTACCAGTACGAAATGCTGAGGCTTATGATAGAAAATACAGGTATACTGTATAAAATAAGCCTGCTAATCTTACCTCGTACCAGCTGCATAAAGTATATGCAAAACATGGCATACTCAAACAAGGCATACAAGTGATACATCCATACGAATGTGTAGTGCTGAACGTACATCCAGGCCACAGTCACCTCCATGACGAATGAAACACTCAGGGATATGCACAGGGGTAAGTACTTACGCTGCCCCTTGAGGCAGAGAATTACAGAAATAATCCAGGCTACCAGAATGAGGCCATGATAGATGTAATAATGGAGGCTCAGATGTCAGTTTTGCCTGAAATATAAGTAAATACCCTTTGCAATACCCGAAAAAGTGGTCTCAGAAGTAAACATCAAACCGTTGATCACACCACAAAAGTGCACCATGTTCGGATACGCGGGTAGGGTGTTTTCACCGCTCCTGCAATGTTTTTTCACGTAAGCCATGCCCCTTGCATTATCGATTTCAAAACCATATCTTGACAGTCCAATTAACCCCTATTGGAGCGCCATTTTTAAATGCCGCAAGGAAAGTTATGGAACCGTTTTATTGGTTTCATATTTCTGTTTACACTCTTGCACCCTGGCACCGCAAATGCCCAGCAACCCCCTGCACTCTCCACTATAAAAAGGAACGCACACACTCAGCACCATGCTATTCTCGATAACCCAATTCTTCCTGAAAGTGATTGCTCGAACGGTATTGATGATAACAATAACGGCCTGACTGATCGCAAGGATTTTCACTGCTACTTCAACGAAGAAACCACTATGGAAGAATGTAAGCAGACGAAAATTATCTGGGCTTCTTCGAACTGGGGGCTTCATTGGATCGACCTCGAAACAAATGAAGAACGGCTTGTTGTTCCACGCGATGAACGTACATACGATGACATCACATGGGCCTCGAACGGCAAATTATATGGCGCTGACCGGCTTGGCGGCATTTTCGAAATCGATCCATATACCTATCAGAACACATTTATCGGCGAAGTAGAAGGCCATTACTACTCGAATGGAATGACGGCCGATGGTGCGGGTAAACTTTACCTGGCATCGTTCACCACTGCAGGTGTGAGTAACGTGATGAGACTCGATCTCGCAACCCGGAAATCAGAACTGGTTGTGAGCCTCACCGATAACGGTTTAACGAGCGCTGGCGATTTGTGCTTTGTCGATGGATACCTGTATGTGTCGTGTATGGATAATACCATCGCGAAGATCAATATGTCTACAAAAAAGATTGAAAAACTTAAGATCATCAATAGCCCGGTACTTGATGGTCCATACGGCATGACATACCTCGGCGATGGCTATCTGTACATTAGCAATAACATGGGCGAAATTCACCGTGTTGATCTGAATACGATGACTGCCTCCTACTACGCACAATTCAGCACTGCCAACTTCTTCACTCTCGGATTTACAAGTTATACTGATTTGTGTAATGCCCCCGGATGCAAGGACGAAAGTAACTATCACAGCAGACAAGTTTCCGCCATATTGTTCAAGCGAAGGAGTAACACTTACGGCAAACGGAAAAGGAATAAAAGGCCAGGGCGGATATGTATGGACGTTACCCAACGGCAACAATTTGTCGGGTAAAACAATTCACGCAACTGTCAAGGGTAAATATTATGTACGCTATCACAGTATCCCCGAAACGTGCAGCGTCACTGACTCTATTACGCTTAATATCACTGTTGTTCCCGACTGTAAACCTGGGTGTTGATACATTTGTGTGTACGGGAAAAGATCTCCGTTAAATACCAAAAGTAAATGACCATAATGTAACTTATTATTGGGACGATGGATCAACATCAGCAGTGCGTTCCGTCAATACGCCAGGCAAATACTGGGTTGAAGTCGTGTCACGATGCGGAATTGCCAGCGATACGATTTATGTATCGGAAAGAACAACTACGCCGGTGTACCTTGGCAGCGATACTTTACTTTGTCCTGGCACCTCAATCACTCTGCAGAATAGTTTACCGGAAGATGCGCAAACGAAGTATACATGGTCGGGAACTGTATCCGATAACTCAATTATTGCGGATGGTCCCGGCACCTACTGGCTTGAATCATCCAATGCTTGCGGCACTGTACATGATGATATAGTTATCACCGCGAAAGATTCGTGCATTTGTAAACCTTTTTATGCAAAAGCAGACGCAGGTAATGAAAGATGGTTATGCAATTACGACACTCTTATGTTACGTAATACGTTGCATGAGGACGGGTTCAGGTATTCGTGGAATGCGGTATCTGCCGATCAGGAAATAATTGTCAGGCAACCCGGCACTTATACGTTAGATGTTTCAACCTATTGCGGAACTGTATCGGATACCATCATCGTTCATCGAAAAATTGACGATTGTGAGTGCTTCGTATATGCGCCAAACGCGTTTACACCTAACAGTGATAATACCAATGACCGCTTCGAAATCAAATCGAATTGTAATCTAAAAGGAACGATACGGATTTTTAACCGTTGGGGCGGCATTGTGTATTATTCCGAAAATCTTAAGATCGGTTGGAATGGTAAAATAGGCAATGAAATGCAACCTTCTGGCCTGTACGTTTACCAACTGCGTTATGAATACGTTAACAGACCTGGCGCATTTACAAAAAAAGGCAGCTTCTCACTCATTCGATAACTTCTCCAATTCAGTCATCACTTTCACCAGTTCATTCCCCCTGTCATTGACGCGGGCAGTGAAGCAATCTACATTTGCGTCATCAAACAAACAATTTAACAACATTCAAAAACAAAAGTTATGAAACAGCATTTTTTCTTTGGTCTGCAGGTGTTTACTACACTCATCCTGTTCGTGGCCATCTTTGTAAGCTACCTTGAAAGGGCAACAATTGGATAACAATCCCGCGAGGAATTACATTGACTATTTGTAACAAACTGAAATTATGTCTACCAGGAAAATTTATTTGCATGCGCCCCTTCCGACGGCCACTTCAATCCACTGACAGGCCTTGCCATCCATGGGCCGGCAGTAAAGTGGTACGCGAAGATTATTATGCTGCTAAAGCTTGATGGTCTCAAGATACCGCACTATTCTTTGTGTGGCGCAGCAGATAAACCAGCTAGACCCAAAAACGACCCATCCCGGTTCATAGGACAAAAACTCCCGTTAGGAACTTACCGCTCAGTATAAACACTTACCTACGGGCAATTTGTGCCTTAAGTGTGAACATATATTTTGCTTCCTTTTACAACATTCTGCCGATCCTGCGTTCTTATATAAGGTCGCCGCGGTTAATCATTGGTTAGCAGCAAATAGTGATCTGAATCAATTCAATTTCCTATAAAAGCTAACCCCTTATGAACTTTCGCCGGTGCTGCTGGGTTTTCATGTTATTAGCCCTCGCCATTGACGGGCGGGCCCAGAAAAACCGCCTGAGTTTCGAACATCTTACCTCGAACGAAGGCCTCTCACAAAGCAACGTGCTTTGTATTCTGCAAGACAGCCGGGGCTTTATGTGGTTTGGCACACAAGATGGCCTCAACAAGTACGATGGCTATGAAGTAAAAGTCTACAGACGCGACCCATCAAACAAGAACTCCCTCACCAACGATTACATACGCGATATTACTGAAGACAAGTACGGCAACCTCTGGATATCAACATGGGGAAACGGCATCAATAAATTCGACAGAAAAACAGAACGTTTTACAAGTTTCGAAAACGATCCAAAGAACCCGAAGACGATCGCGAGCAACTTTGTGAATGGAATAATGACCGATCATGAAGGCATGATCTGGATGAGCGCCGAATCGGGACTCATTATGCTCGATCCGGGATCAAATAAATTCACAAACTATACGCACAGCATCGCCGATCCAAAAAGCCTTAGCAGCAACCTTACTTCTGTACTTCTCGAAGATAGTCGACACAACCTGTGGATCGGAACAAGCGACGACGGCGTAAACATGTTCGACAGAAAAACAAAATCATTTGTTCATTACCGCGCATCCGCAACAAATAAAAATTCATTAGCAGGAAACGTTGTCACAGCTTTGTTTGAAGACAGTAAGGGAAGCATCTGGGTGGGAACGTCAGGAAACGGATTGAGTATCCTTGATCAGTCTAAAGGCACGTTTAGCAACTACACATCTAACCCAAATAATTCAAATAGTCTCCCGAATAACGTAGTGTTTTCAATCACCGAAGATTTCAGCGGCAATATTTGGATAGGCACAGAAAATGGCGGCGTAAGCGTATTCGATCCTGCATCAAAAACATTTCACAACTACAAGCAAAACACGCTTGAAAAAAACGGTCTGAGCAGCAGTTCGATCAATAAAATTTACACCGATCAAAAAGGAAATATCTGGATCGGCACTTACAACGCGGGTATCAACCTGGTAAGCCGAGACATCACAAAATTTGTTCATTACAAACACCTGGAGACTGAGAATAGTCTTAGCCACAACAACGTGTTGTCCATCCTTGAAGATTCAAAGAACAGGTTATGGGTGGCGACGGATGGCGGCGGCTTAAACATGCTCGACCGCAAAACCGGTGTTTTCACTCATTACAAACACAAAGACGGAAACGCAAACACCATTGCGGGCAACTATGTACTAACGCTTGCAGAAGACGCTGATCATAATATATGGCTCGGCACATGGGGAAATGGTATTACGGTGTTCAACCCGGACAGAAATACTTATAAGCACTTCAGGAACGATCCCAAAAATGCAGCGAGCATTCCCGGAAATAATATCTGGTCGATTTATAAAGACCGCAACAACGTAATGTGGATCGGAACACTTGAAAAAGGTCTTGCCCGGTACGACCGCAGCACAAACAAGTTTACTTCGTTCACTGCCGAAAATAATAATCTCAGCAGTAACAACGTGATGGCAATCACCGAAGATGCACAAGGTGATTTATGGATCGGCACAGACGGTGCCGGCCTCAATCTTCTTGACAGGGCGACAGGATTGTTCACTCAATACCTGCACCACCCTACAAAGAACAGCTTAAGCGACAATGGCGTCAACGCTTTGTATGCCGATAAAACAGGCAAGCTTTGGATCGGTACAAACGAAGGTTTGAATTGTCTGGATATCCATACAAATCAATTTGTGAACTATCATATTGCAGATGGTCTTCCGAACGCAACGATCTATGGAATTGTTGAAGACGATAAATCAAATTTGTGGATCAGTACAAACAAAGGATTATCACGCTTTGATCAACTGAAGAAGACATTTAGAAACTACGAACCTTCAGATGGTTTGCAGGGCAACGAATTCAGGCAATCGTACTGCAAAAGCAGATCGGGTGCGCTCTATTTCGGTGGGATAAATGGCTTCAACGAATTTTTCCCGGATAGCCTGAAAGAAACGCAGTATGATCCACCGCTCGTACTTACTGATTTCCTTATCTCAAACAAACGTGTTCCTATCGGGGATGATTCTACTGAATCACCGTTAAAACAAAGTATCACTGAAACCAACGAGTTAACACTTGCCTATAATCATAACGTAGTTTCATTTCAATTTGCCTCTTTGAACTTTACCAGTTCAAAAAGAAAGAAGTATTCGTACATGCTTGAGGGTTTTGACCAAACATGGAACGAAGTAGGAGGACGCCGCACGGCATACTATACCAATCTTGATCCGGGCACTTATGTTTTCAAAGTACGCGGAATGGACAACCAGGGCAACTGGTCGAGCAAGATGGCAACGTTAAAAATGGTCGTAACGCCACCATACTATATGACGTGGTGGTTCAGGGTCATTGCTGCTATATCCGTAATATTTATCGCTATCGCTTACAATCAGTACAGGATACATATCATCAAGAAACAGAAAAAGGCGCTGCAAAAAGAAGTAAGGTTGAGAACCGCGCAGCTTGCAAATTCAACTGCTGAAGAGCGCAAAGCAAGGGAGGAGGCAGAACAGGCAAACAAAGCAAAAAGTGTATTCCTTGCTACGATGAGCCATGAAATAAGAACACCTATGAACGGTGTGATTGGAATGGCATCGTTAATGAAAAAAACTTCGCTTACGCCAGAGCAAAAATTATATACCGATACTATCAGCACGAGCGGTGATGCACTGTTGACGGTTATTAATGATATTCTTGACTTCTCAAAAATCGAATCAGGGAATCTCGAGCTCGAACAGAAAGATTTCAATTTGCGCACTTGTATTGAAGAAGTACTTGATCTTTTTGCAGAAAAGGCCACTCAATCAGGGCTCGATCTTATCTACCAGATCGACGAAAATATTCCGGCAGACATCGTGGGCGATAGCATCCGGTTGCGCCAGGTGCTGATGAACCTTGTAGGCAACGCTATCAAGTTTACCCACCAGGGAGAAATTTATATTGAAGTTCAGCAACTGCAAAAAACAGATAAAAATCATCTCGAATTATTGTTCAAGGTGAGAGATACAGGTATTGGTATACCAGCAGACAAAATAGACAGGCTGTTCAAAGCATTTTCACAGGTTGATTCGTCAACCACGAGAAAATATGGTGGAACCGGCCTGGGCCTGGTGATCTGCGAGAAGCTGGTAACGCTGATGGGTGGTACTATCCAGGTAGATAGTACTCCGGGCGCAGGAAGCACATTCTCCTTCTCGCTATTTACAGTGGCAGGACAGGCTACTACACGCGACGAGATCAACATGAACCTTGTTGGCATAGAAGGTAAGCGGGTACTGGTAATAGACGACAACTATACCAACAGACTGATACTGCAAAAATTACTCGAATACTGGAACCTTATTCCGATACTCGCGAGCACAGGAATGGAGGCGCTTGATATATTATCCCGCGACCAGAATTTTGACCTCGTACTCACAGATATGCAGATGCCGGTTATGGATGGAATTGAACTCGCACGATCGGTAAAGAAAAAATTACCATCACTGCCAATAATACTGTTGAGTTCGCTGGGCGACGAAAGAAACAAAGACTTCCCGGGGTTATTCAACGCGGTACTTACCAAGCCAATTAAACACCAGGTACTTTGTAAATATATCTTACAGGAACTACGGAACAATGGTCCGAAGGTTCATGTCGAAGAACGCACCGAGGCACAACACGAAGAAGACTTTTCCAGGCAGTATCCATTGCGCATTCTGCTCGCGGAAGACAATCCTATCAACCAGCTTCTCGCTACGAAAATGTTAAACACCATTGGTTACGAACCGATAAAAGCAGAATCGGGAGTGGAAGTTTTAGAAGCGCTGAAAACTGAACGATTCGACCTCATTTTAATGGACGTTCAAATGCCGGAAATGGATGGCCTCGAAGCCACACGAACTATCAGAAGTACAAATGCGGTTCAACCGGTCATCATCGCGATGACGGCCAACGCTATGCAAAGCGATCAGGAGGAATGTCTGAAAGCGGGCATGGACGACTATTTAAGCAAGCCCGTTCGTGTTGATACGCTGAAAGCAATGATTCAGAAATGGGCAATAGAAGCAAGAATGAAATCTACCGGCTAGGAACGAAATTTCAATATTTAATTACCGGACACGGAAAACGTTGCTTTATTCATACCTACGCCTGTAATCTTGAGTGATTTCCAACTGGGCGGCAATTTGCTTTTTACCTGGATGATGCCCTTTGGTGTTATTTCCAGTCCGCCAAAACCATTCAGCACTGCTTGTGTAAGGCCGCCTGCGCCTGTTGCGAAATATGGATTAGTGCCGCCGGCAACTTCTGCAATTACGCCGAACGGTTTTAGTTGGTTGGGTTTATAGCCATTTTGAAAGGAGGTAAAAGCCTTCGCTCCATCGCCAAGCCGCGAATATAAAATCGTAAAAATAGCATGTGTCATCGCCGGACCTAAGCCCACCCGCGGTTCATAGTACTCAAGATCCTTTCGGATATCGGCGGTATTTGTCACTTCATGTAACGGGTATGAAAGGAGATTTACATCGGCCTGTTTAATTTTCTCGCCTTTATAACTTTCGTGTTCCTTCGTTACACCATCAGGAAACTTCAGTATCGGAATGTTTGATGCAACATTCATCCAGTCTGGATCCGCGGTAATGCCAAGTATTTTCGCCGCATCAGTAGCGTATTTCAGGTTTGCTTTTGCGGCTGCATTCGTGAATGCGTTGTTGTCAACATTCTCTGCCCATTCATCTGCAGCAACAACATTTTTGATATCATATTTACCCGGACCATTTCTTTCAACGCGACTCGCCCAAAAATCTGCGGTCGCTGATAAAATGGGCCAACCTTTTTCGCGCAGCCATACCTTATCCTGTGTAACACAGTAATAATTCCAGGCAGCAATTGCTACGCAGGCAGTGATGTGATGTTCGAACGGACCGCTTAGCGCCCATACTGGCGTTTCTTCAACGCCGGACGCTGCACTTTCCCAGGGATACATCGCACCTTTATACCCTTTTCCAAATGCATTTCGCTTTGCTGCATCTAATCTTTCAAACCTGTATTCAATAATACTCTTTGCTATTTCGGGATGCATAATCAGGATTGCAGGGTACATCCACAATTCAGTATCCCAAAAAGCATGACCGTTATAGCCGAGTCCACTCAACCCCATTGGCGATGGTGAGTAGGCAGCACCTTCTCTGGAAAATGAATACAAATGATACAGCATTGAATGAACATCCTGTTGCGATTGCGCATCGCCTTCTATTGCTATATCGCTCTTCCAAAGTTCATCCCATGCCTTATTATGAAACTGCAGTAGCCGTTCTCTGCCTTCAAGTTTTGCAAATAGTGTGAGGCGTTCCGCTTCATTCAACGGATCATCGTGGTGTGCAGATGTTATTGACGTGCCCGCAATCGAAAACTTGTACGTTTCTCCGGCCTTGATTGTTTTGCTGAATTTTACGAGATGCATATTATTATCCCACATCTCATGTATCACGCGCGGCTCATGACCATGTTGCTCGGCAAACAAAAAAGTATTTGAAGCACACATGGTTAATTTGCCTGTCGGACTCTTAGCGGACGATGTAAGCAAACTCACTACTACATGCGGCCTGTCGATTTCGTTGTAATAATTCTGAACATCTTTCAATGCGTCAGGAGCCTCCATCACGCTCGCAGCCGAAATATTGATGTCCTTTTTGGCAGTGATCGAAACATCCATCAACACGGTGTAAGGCAATTGTCGCAATGCGTAATAGGTATAGCTAACCGTAGCCTTGTCGCCATGCTGCAATGTTGTGGTAAAAGAAGCATGTCGCATATCAAGCTGCTGTGTCATGCCGCCGATGTTGGTGGCAGAAAGAGAAGCGCCATCAATGTCGAGACGCATATTTAACAAGTTGAAGCTTCGCAGAAAATTGCTTACGCGTCCGCGGCCGTACAGGTCGTAAGCACCTGCAAGCACAACATCTTTTACTTTGAACGGCTCAGGAGAAGACACGATGCCCACCATTCCGTTGGCCACCGTTTCGCCGTAATACGTTGTTGCATCGATCGAATCGGCTTTTAATATCCAGGGATCCTGAGCATTTGAGCAAATAGAAAGCAGAATTAAGCTAAACTTGATGCAAAGTTTTTTCATCATGGAGCAGTTCGTCATGTTATAAACAAATCTACTAATACCTTTACTATATGGAGCTTGGAATTTACACGTTTGCAGACATCACACCCAATCCTTCATCGGGACGTCTTAGCGCACATGAGCGGTTGAAAAATCTTTTAGAAGAAGTTGAACTTGCCGAGCAGGTAGGGCTTGATGTATTTGCAGTTGGCGAACATCATCGTCCCGATTATGCGGTGTCGTCACCTGCAGTAGTACTGGCTGCAGCGGCTACACGAACGAAAAAGATAAAGTTGTCGAGCGCAGTAAGTGTGTTGAGTTCAGACGACCCGGTAAGAGTGTTCCAGGATTTTGCAACGCTCGATAATTTATCCGACGGCAGAGCAGAGATCATGGCGGGAAGAGGTTCCTTTATTGAATCGTTTCCACTATTCGGTTACGATCTCAAAGATTACGACGAACTGTTTTCCGAAAAACTTGAACTGCTTGTTCAATTGAACAAATCTCCAAAGATTACGTGGAAAGGAAAACACAGGCCCTCAATAAACAACCTCGGCGTGTACCCGAGACCTTACCAGGAACAACTTCCCATTTGGGTTGCGGTAGGTGGTACGCCGGAATCGGTAGTGAGAGCGGCGAGGCTGGGTTTGCCACATGGGCCTGGCTATTATCGGTGGGATGCCGGAGCGCTTTGCTCCCATTATCAACCTATATAAAGAAGCGTGGAAAAAATCCGGGCATCCGGAAGATAAGATCCGGACAAGCATTAATTCGCACGCATATGTAGCGGAAACTTCAACGAAGGCGGGGGACGAATTTTTTCCGTCGTACGCGGAAGTGATGACGCGGATTGGCAGGGAGCGAGGATGGCCACCCACCACCAGGCAACATTTCGAGGAATCGCGGTCGCCGCGGGGATCTTTGCTGGTAGGTAGTCCGCAGGAGGTCATCGACAAAATTCTGTTCGAGCACAGCCTTTTTGGGCATAATAGATTTTTGGCACAGATGGATGTGGGAACTTTGCCTCATGATAAGCTGATGAAATCAATCGAATTATTCGGAACGAGGGTAGCGCCAGAGGTAAGGAAGTTTTTAGCGGCGAATTAGGGCGCTCCGGATGACCGTGTGCATTTTTTTCTACACCACCACGGGTCTATTATTTGCACTTTTGTAGTGGGCTGTAACTCCCTGCCTTTTAAGAATATATGGATAAGGAACAGGCTCCGGCCAAACACAAAACGCTAGCTGGGAAAATTCTGCGCATCGTATTTAAAACGCTGCTCGTAATAATATTGCTTCTCGCCACCATCGCACTTCTCATTATCACTCCACCGGTTCAAAATTTCATCAAAGGGAAAGCGACCGCGTGGTTAAGTAAAAAGCTGGAAACCAAGGTTGCTATCGGTAAGATTTATATCGGTTTTCCAAAAAAAGTGGTGCTTGAGAACATTTACGTCGAAGACAGGCAGAAAGATACCCTATTATCTGGCGGTCGCTTAGCTGTAGATATTAGCATGTTGAAGCTTTTAAAGAGTGAATTAGAAATCAGCGACATCCAGGTGTCGTCGCTCACTGCTAAAGTGAAAAGAGTGCTGCCGGATACAGTATACAATTTTCAATTTATTGTAGATGCATTTGCGCCTGCTGATACTACTACAAAAGCTGTGGATTCTTCGGCAGGGATGAAAATATCACTCGGGGACATTGCATTCAATAAAATCCGGCTTGTATACGATGATGCTGTTACAGGAAACGACGTTACGTTGTGGCTGGAACATTTCGATACAGAGATTGATGAGTTTGACCTGGATAAGATGCGCTTTAGTGTTCCGACGACAAACATAAAGGGAATACGTGCGAACATCCGGCAAAAGAAGCCACTCGTTGCGCGGCAGGAAATAACAGAAGATACGAATACCGTGGCCGCAGCACCAGCTCTCGATTTCGATTTTGGCAGTTTCAATCTGAGCGATATTCAACTTGACTACGGAAATGATGTATCGGCGCTCTATACGAAACTTGACCTGGGTGCGCTTGTCCTCAATTCAGATGACCTCGATCTCAAAAATCAAACGATAAGATTAGATGAAGTAAGACTCGACAATACTACCGCGAGTGTAAGGATGGGCAAAACTGAACAGGCAAAACTGCTTGCGAAAGAATCGCAACAGGAAACAAAGCAACAAACAAAAAGCGGATGGCGTGTGCTTGTGAAAGATTTTCAACTGAACAATAATAATATCGCATTTGTAAACGACAACGAGCCTGTGCTGAAGAACGGAATGGATTATGGTCACCTGGATGCAAAAGGGCTAACGTTACATGCCGAAAACTTCATTTTCAATCCCGATTCAATCGCGGCAAATATTACAAAAGGGCAATTGTCGGAAAAGAGCGGGTTTGTATTGAATACATTCCACACAAACTTTCTGTATGCATCCAACCAGGCTTACCTGCACGACTTGCTCATCGAGACGCCTGGTACCACTTTGAGAAGGTCCGCGGACATAAAGTATCCATCGCTGGAAGCGCTTCAGAAAGACATCGGAAAACTGCAATTGAACATCGACCTGAACAACTCGAAGATCCAGGTTAAAGATATTCTCACATTCGCGCCTACGCTTGCTTCGCAACCGGCTCTCTCAAATCCGAACGCTACCTTTCTTGTCAACGGACGAGTAAATGGAAGTGTTGCTGATATGAACATTCCGCAACTCCAGCTACGCGCGTTCAAAAATACCGTTGTTGATATACGAGGAAAGATCGCAGGCTTACCTGACGCAAAGAAACTTTCCGGCGATCTTGTGATTCACAAATTTCAAACAACCGGCGCCGATATCAGGTTACTTGCACCAAAGGGATCCCTTCCAACCACCATTACATTGCCTGAAACTTTTAACCTCAACGGCCGGGTTGCAGGTAATATGCAAAGTGCGCGAGGTAATCTTCATCTTGGAACGAACCTCGGATCTATTGCAGTAAATGGCGCTATAAAAAATGCAACAGATAGCATTCGCGCAGTGTACGACGCAACCGTAAGCGCGCGGAATTTGCAGCTGGGCACAATTATGCAGAACGACACGATGTTCGGAAATGTTACCGCCACAATCAAAGCATCAGGACAAGGCTTCGCCAAAAAAACGGCGGCAGCAAAAGTAGATGCCCTCATCAACTCTGCAACTTTAAACAAATACACGTATAATAATGTTGCACTCAAGGCCAACCTGGTAAATCAGGCAGCTGACTTTTCGCTAAACATCAAAGACCCTAACTTAACGATTGACCTGGACGGCAAAGCTGATATCTCAAACTCATTTCCGGCCATCGCGTTCAACGCCGTAATCGATAGTATTAATGCAAAGGCTTTAAACTTTACACCTGATACGCTTATCTACAAAGGAACTATCACTGCCGATTTCCGAACGCTTGATCCTGCCAATCTTGATGGCGAATTACGTGTTGTTAAATCCGTGCTGGCAACCGGTGATCAACGATATGCATTTGATTCAATTTCCGTTGTTTCAGGAAAGAATGACGCCGGAAAATTCGTTCGGTTTGCGTCGGAAGTAATGTCGGCAGAGCTGTCAGGAGAATACAATTTGACGGAACTGGGAACAGTCTTTCAACGTTCAATTGAGCCATACTACGCCATGAGTCCGCCACCTGCAAAAGCAGATTCAGTTAAGAAAGATACCTTACAGGAATACGACTTCAGGGTAAAAGCGAATGTGGTTGACGGACCGTTGCTAAAAATATTCGTTCCGACACTTACGCGCCTGGAACCGGTAACTATCGATGGGCACTTCACGTCATCCAATAACAGTTGGAATCTGAATGCTGAGGCGCCACTCGTTTTGATGGGCACAAATCGAATTCAGAAATTCAAGTTTACTGCGGGCACAAAGGGTAACGCTATTCAGCTGAATACTGGGATGGAGCAGTTTGCTTCGGGCACGTCGTTCAATATTTATAATACAACGATTGCTGCGAACGTTGCCGATAACAAAATAAATTTTCTTGTAAACCTCAAGGACGTTGAAAATAAAAATAAGTATAGGTTCGGAGGTTTATTTGCGCAGTCGCAGCCAAATGTCTACGATCTGAAATTGTTCGCGGATTCGCTGTTGCTGAACTATGAGAAATGGACAATTTCCGACAATAATCTTGTACGACTGAACAATGGAGATGTTAATATTGCAAACTTTGCTATCAGCCACGATAATCAACAACTAAGTTTAAACAGTCAATCTGCAGAAGCTAATGCGCCATTAGAAATAAAGCTTTCAGGCTTTCGTATCAACACGCTTACAGCCTTTGCAAAACAAGATACTGCTCTTGCGGACGGAGTGATAAATGGCGTAGCAACAATTAAAAACATCGCCACGCAACCAACGTTTACGAGCGATATAATCATCAGCAATTTGATGATCCGTACTGACACAGTCGGCAACCTGGCACTGAAGGTTAACAATACTACCGAAGATGTATTTGCAGCCGATATATCCCTGACCGGATACGGAAATGACATTGCAATCAATGGCACTTACAATGTGAAACCTGCCAATCAAAGTGCAATAGATCTTGTGGTTGATTTCCGCAAATTACAAATGACCTCCGTTCAGGCATTCTCTATGGGAGCCATTGAAAATGCTTCGGGATTTATTAACGGTAAGTTCAATGTAGCAGGCACTTTCGACAAGCCTGATGTAAACGGAAAGTTGTTATTCAACCAGGCAGCGCTTAGTCCGAAAATGCTTGGGAGCTATTTCAAAATCGACCAGGAGAGTATCAATTTTGATAATGCCGGTATCCACTTCGATTCGTTTACCGTTTTAGATAGCGCGAAGAACCAGCTTAACCTTGATGGAGATATCTTAACAAGCAACTTCGTCAACTACAAACTGGATCTTAACATCAACGCGAAGAATTTTGAAGCACTAAATAGTACGAAGCAGGATAATCAATTGTTCTACGGTCAATTTTATTTTGACACCGACCTACATATTACGGGAACTGAACTGAGCCCTGCTGTATCGGGTCGTCTTAAGGTAAATGATAAAACGAAATTTACTGTGGTGATGCCACAAGCGCAACCAGGTGTGGTAGACCGCGAAGGAATCGTGCGGTTTGTTGACATGGATTCGGTGAGTATGGACACCACTGTTCTTCTTACCCAAGCCGATTCACTTAAGAAATCTGATCTGCGTGGAATGGATATATCGGTAAATATTGAAATCGATAAGCAAGCGGAACTTACTCTTGTGGTTGACGAAGCCAATGGCGACTTCTTAAGCATGAAAGGTACCGCTGAGTTGACTGGTGGAATAGACCCAAGTGGTAAAGTAACGTTGACAGGATCATATGAAATTGAAGAGGGCGCCTATCAATTATCGTTGAATTTCCTT
The DNA here is from genome assembly GCA_963782225.1 of uncultured Chitinophagaceae bacterium. GTDB lineage: Bacteria > Bacteroidota > Bacteroidia > Chitinophagales > Chitinophagaceae > Flavitalea. Next base: position 1,466,921 of record CAWAIQ010000004.1, on the reverse strand, counting down.
CAGCGGAAATTTGCAATACAAAAGGGAAGTAAAATCACATGGCTGGGTGAGCCTACCAAAGCGGATGTAAACCTAACCGCAGTGTACGTTGCTAACACGGCACCACTTTCGCTCGTCGACGATCGTCTTGAAAGCGGCGAGAACCCAAATCTATACAAGCAAAAGCTTCCTTTCAACGTGCAGCTTATGCTCACTGGTGAGTTGCTTAAGCCTGAAATTAAGTTCGATATCACATTGCCTGAAAATACAGATTTACGCGTATCGTCAGATGTCGTTGATAACGTGGACACTCGCCTGATACAATTACGCGGAGAGCCATCCGAGTTGAATAAACAGGTATTCGCCTTATTATTATTGAACAGGTTCGTAGCTGAAAATCCATTTGCAAGTGGTGGCGGCGGCGGAGGTGTTGAATCGATGGCCAGGCAAAGTGTTAGTAAACTGCTGACTGAGCAACTGAACAATCTTGCAGCGGACCTGGTATCAGGTGTGGAGTTGAATTTCGACGTCGCATCAACAGAGGATTATACCACTGGAAATATGCAGAACAGGACCGACTTGAATGTGTCGCTGTCCAAACAACTTTTAAACGACAGGCTGCGTGTTACTGTAGGAAGCAACTTTGAGCTTGAAGGTCCGCAACAGACCAATCAACGTTCAAACAATCTGGCAGGCAACGTGGCACTGGATTACATGCTCAGCAAAGATGGTCGCTACTTGCTTAGGGCTTACAGGAAGAATGAATATGAAGGAGCGCTTGAAGGATATATCATCGAAACAGGCGTGAACTTTATTTTGTCGTTCGACTACGACCATTTCCACGACCTTATCAGGGGAAGAGGCAAACCATCTGCCTCAAAATGATCTGAGGGGATTAAATAAGATGACATGAAGAATGGACAAATTGTAACCGTGTTGGCATTGGGCGTGTTGATGGCTTTCGCTACTTCGTGCAGCAATACGAAATACCTGCCTAAAGGAGAGTCGCTTTACATTGGTGCGAAGATTAAGGTAGAGGCTCCGGGCTTAAGCAAGGGAAAAAAGAAAACGATCAGTAGCGAGCTCGCGGCACTTACGCGGCCCAGGCCGAATGCAAGTATACTGGGTCTGCGGCCCAAACTGTGGTTATGGAACATTGGCGGTAATCCGAAAAAGAAATTTTCCGTAAAAAGATTGATTAAGAATCTCGGCGAACCTCCCGTGGTGCTAAGCGACGTGAATGTTGAAAGAAACAATGAAGTGTTGAAGAGCCATCTTGAAAACACAGGATTCTTCACAGCGAAGGTTGCAGGCGAAGTACAAATTAAAAAACGGCGTGCTACGGTGGTATACCGAACAGTTCCGGGCGCAGAGTATACAATTAAAGAAGTAAAATTTCAAGCGGATAGTTCCGTTTTGCAAAAGGCCATACTGAGAACACAACGCCGTTCTTTATTAAAGAAGGGAAAACCGTTTGACCTGGAGGTTGTGAAGACGGAGAGAATAAGGATCGATGAACGGCTTAAAAACCAGGGGTTCTATTTCTTCAACCCGGATTATTTGATTGTTGACGCAGACACCACTATTGGCGATCACAAGGTTAACATGTTTGTGAACACGAAGCCTGAAACCCCCGATGAGGCACGTAAGAAATACAGGATTAAAGACGTAGTGATTTATCCGACTTACAGTTTAACGTCGTCTGGTAGCGATACGGGTAGGCAGCATGGTATACTGCATCAGGGCTACTATGTAATAGACTCTGCGAAGTTTTATAAACCTAAACTGTTCCAACAGGCAATGCAGTTCAGCAGCGGCGATATTTATAACCGGCGCGAACATAATGCAACGTTGCAACGCCTGATTAATCTTGGCATCTTCAAGTTTGTAAAGAACCGTTTCGAGATTGCAGGTGATACATTGCTTAACGCCTATTACTATCTGACTCCGATGCCGAAGAAATCGCTTCGCATTGAATTAGGCGGAAATTCTAAATCGAACAACTTAACCGGTACAGAAGTAACTCTGGGATTTACGAACAGAAATGCGTTCCGTGGCGGTGAGATCCTGAGTGTTAATGTGAGTGGTGGATCGGAAGTACAGGTGAGCGGCAACTTCAAGGGATATAATACTTTCCGGCTCGGCGCAGAAGTAAATATCGCAATGCCGAGATTTATTATTCCATTTGTTTACATTAACCCTCGTGGCGGCTTTGTACCAAGAACAAACGTTCAGCTTGGTTATGAAATACTGAACAGGAAAGGATTGTATACGCTTAATTCTTTTAAAGGCGCATACGGCTATATCTGGAAAGAAACGATTCAGAAAGAACATACATTCTACCCGATCAGTATTCAATACGTTCAACCGATAAATGTTACCCAGGTTTATCTGGATAAACGTAACGAGAATGAGACGTTGCAGAAAGTTATTGATACACAGTTTATTCTTGGTGCAAACTATAACTACCTGTTGAACCAAATGGCGGGAGGACGAATTCCAAGAAACGGTTTTTACTTTAACGGATTGGCAGACATCTCCGGGAATTTAGCTGGCCTTGCGAAGAAGAGTGTGATCAAAAGTGGGGACACAGCACGAATTTTCGGAGCTCCGTTTTCGCAGTACCTGAAACTTGAAACTGATTTGCGCTATTATCGGCAGTTGGGCAATGAAGCGGTATGGGCATCGCGTGTGGACTTTGGCGTAGGTTTCCCCTATGGAAATTCGCAGGAGCTGCCGTTTATAAAACAATTTTTTATTGGAGGAAATAATAGTTTGCGCGCGTTCCGTAGCCGTTCAATCGGGCCAGGAACGTACAAAGCAGAAAGCGACAACGACAATTTTATCCCCGACCAATCCGGAGACATTAAACTTGAAATGAATACTGAACTTCGATTCAAAGTGTTCAAACCTGTATATGGCGCCGTGTTCGTGGATGCAGGAAATGTTTGGCTGAAGAATGAAAACCGACTGAAACCCGGAGCGAAGTTCAGCAAAGACTTTCTCAACGAACTTGCGGCAGGTACCGGTATAGGATTAAGGGTAGATGTGGCCATTCTTGTGCTTCGGCTAGATGTTGCGTTTCCGATTCGTAAGCCGTGGCTGCCTCAAGATGATCGCTGGGTGATCAAGGATATCCAGTTTAGCAATTCCGAGTGGCGAAAGGATAATCTCATTTTCAATCTTGCGATAGGTTATCCGTTCTAACTGGTGAATTGCTTCTACAATGAATTGAACATTTAAAGCGAAGCTTTACATTTTTTTAGGCATAAGTTTTTTACATAATTCATCGTCAACATTTCTGATATAATTAAAACTTACGATTATGGCAGACAACACAATGAACGAAGGCAACCGTCAAATGGGTTCTGAACAAAGCCGCTCAGGAAATCGAGATCAGGATTCTCAAAGGTCAAACATGGGTTCTCAGCAGTCGGGTCTTGCAGGACAGGATTCTAATCGCTCACAGTCCGAGGACCTGGATGAAAATGTATCCAACAGCGAAGAAGACATGGATTTGGAAGAGGAAGATCTTGATTACGATGAGGACATCGATGCAGACGAAGAGAGTTCATCCAGTTCAGATCGGTCTTCCGGATCATCAGAAGGATCGTCAAGAAGCATTTGATTGCGTCATTGATTTTATTCGAAAAATCTTCAGGACTTAACAGTTTTGAAGATTTTTGCTTTATAAAGGATGTATACGGCCTGCGGCGCTGCCCGCGGCAGCGTTATTTCAACAAATGCATAATCGCTGCGCGCATAAACCTGCCGGTAGGCAACTTACTAATCAACCTTAAATCCTCCCTCAAAGAAGTCTCGTTATCCAGAAACTTAAAAACCGAAGTCATTTTATTACTTTCAAAAAGTTTTGCAAAAATAGCCGCACCGGGCGGATCCTTATCTGAAAGAATCTTCAACATAATACTGTCGTAAAAATTAAATTTTTTCGACGGCGCAAAGTTAAAAGGCTCCTTCCCGGCAATCAGCGCCTCAGTAATAAAGTTACTATGCTTCTGAATATTCTTAAACGTGTAACCGCTTGAGGCTTTCGTTTGCCCTCCCGCTGTACCAATATAAATTATCCTTCCATCCGACTCCGGAAAGTCAAAATTAGTCATCGGTATCATCCCAAACTCTGACGATAGTATTTTGAAATCAGAAAGCGACAAAACCTGTGTACAATACGCCTGCAACGCATCCTCATATTGTTCATCACTCGATCGCTCCTTCGATAACCCGGTATATTCAATCAGCGCCTCATTCGTACTGAAGGGCATCACATAAACAAACCGCGTATCTCCGGCCTGGGCAACCCGAAAATCCATAAGCGTCGCTTCACCAGGTGAAAATGCATTGTCCTTTGTCTGAACAAACCATCCTTTAAAATGCTGCCATAGGAAATATTGATGCTTCCCCGCCGCTACATCATAAGGAAGTATACTGCTAAAAATATAGTCTGCAGTTACAAGGCGGTCGTTAATGGTAAGCGATGCACGCTCATCATCAGAAGAAAAATAGTCTGCCTGCCCGTATTCGATAGTAATATTAACATGTGAGTGGATTATCTTAAAACAGTAATTGTAAAAATCCACACCTCGTATCATCTTATACTGATACGGATCGACATCGTGTAGCACAGAATGGCCCACTTGACTATGAAACCAAAGCTTTGACCATTTTCGATAAACGATGCTTTCGAACAACCCGGGAGAATCTTCCCAAAAGCACCACGTACGGTCGTTCTGAATTTTCGGTGCACGGTCAACCAGCAGAATCTTTTTATCCTTAAATTTTCCTGAGTCAATTAAATGAATAACTAGTGAGAGGCCAGCCGCACCAGCACCGGCAACAATAAAATCGTAGTGATCACTTCTCACCTTTCACCTTTAGCTTATACTTTTTAGCCACCCAAAGCATACCGAAACTTTCTCCTTCTTCTTTGTTGAGATGTTTATGATGCATCTTGTGTGCCCAGCGAATCGACTTGATGTATTTATTGTTGCTGCGTGAAAACCATTTGAAGCGCTGATGAATGATCACGTCGTGCACAAGAAAATAAGCGAAGCCATAAGCCATTATGCCGAAGCCAATTGCCTGCAGCCAATATATCTCGCGAAGGGTGCCAAACAATATCGCCAGGATACTCGGTACAGCAAATATCACAAAGAACGCGTCGTTCTTTTCAAAAAAACCGTGCGATTCCTGGTGATGATCTCTATGCAGGTACCACAAAAATCCATGCATCACATACTTGTGCGTTAACCAGGTAATGCCTTCCATCACCATGAACGTACCCACTACAATCCCGATATAAAGTAACCAATGCATACCTTACAATTTAGTTATGACCCCGGGCGCAAAGTGCGCCATTCTTTTTTTTACTTCCGGGAACGCAATAACGAACCACGGTGTATATCTCCACGGTTGCAGGTTGATAGAATCTTCGATCTCGCGAACAGACATGAAAGTATAGTCTTTCACTTCGTCAACATCAGGCCTGATTACTCCATCATATATGCCTGTGAATACATGATCGAATTCGTTTTCAGTTAGGCCATTATCAAAGTCTGCACGATAAGTAAAAGAAAATGCCTTTTTTAATGGCGTGGTGAATCCCAACTCTTCATGTAAGCGCCGTGCAGCAGCATCTGCTATCTCTTCGCCGGGAGCCGGATGGCTGCAGCAGGCATTTGTCCACTTACCACCGCTATGGTATTTTTTCTCGGACCGCTGCTGCAAGAGCATGTCGCCCTTTGTATTAAAAATAAAAACGCTAAACGCCCGGTGAAGCAACGCCTTCTCATGCGCCTCCATCTTTTCCATCTTCCCTATGGCCTCGTCCGATTCGTTTACAAGTATTACTTCTTTCAAAATCTTAAATCATTTTTAATTGGTTCATGACTCCCGCACGCGCCAGGATCATTACTTTCTGAAAGTCAGGAATTCTTATCCTTTGCCTGAGTATTCGTGACGGATGTACACGTTTGATTTTCTCGAACAGCGAAAAATAATATTTATATGCAACATATACTCCAAAACGCGCCTTCCATGGCAGAGCGAGAATTCCCCTGTAAGCCTTTTCAAAATCCGAAGCTATATCTTTTTCGATTTCCTCCTTCATTTCCGCGCTGAAATTAACGAAGTCTACACCCGGGAAATATGTTCGCGAGAGCTCATTATAATCAGACGCCACATCTCTCAAAAAATTAACTTTTTGAAATGCGGCTCCTAACGACCTCGCAGGCGCTGTAAGCGATTGATATTGTGCGCGGTCGCCGTCGCAGAAAATATACAGGCACATTAAACCCACTACTTCCGCACTTCCATATATGTATTCCGTATATGCCGCCTGATCGCACGCACTCATCTCAAGATCCATCTCCATACTTTTGAAAAACGCATGGATCAATTCAGGATCAATTTTGTAACGGTTAATAGTTAACTGGAAGCTGTTTAAAATCGGATTGAGGCTTATACCGTCCTCAATTGCGTCGAATGTTTCTCTTTTGAACTTGTGAAGGAGATATTTTTTGTTGTAATCGTGAAATGTATCTACGATCTCATCAGCAAAACGCACAAAGCCGTAGATGTTATAGATGGGTTGGCGTAAGTCAGGATGAAGCAGTCTTATCGCAGAAGCAAATGACGTACTGTACTTTTCAGTGGTGATCCTGCTGCACTGCCTGCTTACCTGGTGAAACATTTCGATGTTCATGTCTGTTCATTTTGAAGTCTGCATGCTACACCTGCCACCACCTCTCCGCTGATCAGGCTGGGAGGTACTCCCGGGCCTGGCACGGTGAGCTGGCCTGTGTAATATAGATTACTTATTTTGCTACTCTTGCATTTCGGTTTTAAAAATGCCGTTTGCGAAAGTGTGTTTGCCAGCCCGTATGCATTTCCATTGAACGAATGATACTCGTTGACAAAATCGGTAGTAGCAAAAGATTTTTTATAAATGATACTATCGGAGATCTTTTCCCCCGTATGTTTTTCAAATCGTTTTACGATCATGTCGAAATAATGTTCGCGAAGTTGTTCATCATCATCAAACAATCCCGCAGATATTGGTACCAGGAAGAACAAATTCTCACAATCCGCCGGCGCAACCGATTGATCTGTAACAGAGCCTGCACAAACATAAAAAAGCGGCTCCGTAGGCCACAATTTCGTCTTATAGATTTCTTCACTGTGCTTTTCAAATGAGGTGTCGAAAAACAAATTGTGGTGCCTGATGTTCTCGAGTTTCCTGTTCACTCCAACATAATAAATAAGGCAGGATGGTGCTAGTTTGCGCTTCTCCCAATAGGAAGGAGAATAAGTTCTGTATTCGTTAGGCAGAAGCGTTTGTTCGATGAAGTGATAATCGGCACTCCCAATAACCACATCCGCTTTGTATTGGCTCATGTTTGTGATAACGCTTTTGATATTTTTATCGCTGATATCGAAACCGGTTACTTCTTCATTAAAGGAAAACTGCACACCCAATTCACGTGCAAGTAAATACATACCGCTCACAACGCTAAACATCCCACCCTGTGGATACCACGTACCTCCTTTGATGTCGGCATAGTTCATAAGCGTATACAGTGCCGGAGTATTTTCTGGTTGTGCCCCGAGAAACAAAATTGGAAATTCGAGCAGTTGCCTGATCGCGGGATGTTTGAAATATTTCGCGATGTGCTTGCGCACCGACGTAAAAATATCCATGCGCATCACTCCACCCATCACTTCTCTTTGTGCAAACTCAGATATATTCAACCCGGGCTTATAAACCATCTTCTGCATTCCGATTTTATACTTGAATGCAGCTTCTTCGAGAAATTTTTCCAATTTTTTTGCTGAGCCCGGTTCCCACGATTCAAATAGCACTGCGAGTTCGTCTGCACCCGCGGGAATATCATTGAAGTGATCTTTCCAAAAAACACGGTAAGACGGGTCTAAAAGCGTAAGGGTGTAGTAGTCGGTTACTTTTTTACCGAACGCAGCGAAGTAGCGCTCAAAAACATCGGGCATCCAATACCAACTAGGGCCCATATCGAAATGAAAGCCTTGTTCGCTGAGTCTTCTCGCCCTGCCGCCGGGCATCGCATGTTTTTCTATTACTGTCACATCATACCCAGCCTTCGCCATGAACGACGCAGATGACAGGCCGGAAAAGCCGCTGCCGATGATTATGGCCTTTTTCCTCATGTTCCTTAATAGAAATCTCTTGTTTAAACAATGATGGTTTAAAATTAAACAAACGCCATGCCCAAACAAAAAGATTTATTGTCTATTTTGTTGAACATTAGAGCCTTATATACGGATTAAACTTAAACAGCGATTCAGGCAGCGAGATGCGCGATCACTTCTTCCAATGTTTTCCCAAACCTAATGCCTGCAGGGATTTTTTTTGTGTAGTCATGGGTAACCCTTCCCGAGATAACAATGGGAGTGTTGTTGGTGTTTTGCCTGATCACGGAGAGGTACTTTTCGAAATTAAACCGGGCGGGCAGGCTGGTGAGATGAGTGTACAATACCTCGGGCTGTTTCGAATTACACACATAAGCCAGCTCTTCAACGGGCACATCAGCTCCAAGGTAAATTGTATTCTTTCCTTTCACTTTTAGCAGGTACTGCACGTACAGCAAACCCAGTTCATGATACTCGCCATCGGGCAAAAACAATACAATTGCCTTACCGTCAGTGTTGTCCACCTTTATATCTTCGATTCCCCTGATCAATTTCTGACGAACGATATTACTTACGAGATGTTCCTGCGAAACACGAACGTGATTCGTCATCCATAGGATGCCCACCTTGTTTAAAAAAGGAAAGATGAGGTGACTAATCGCGTTAGCAATCCCATTGTGTGAAATAAATTCATCAACTATGCGCTCGAACGCCGGCGCGTTAAGGTCGATCATGTCTTTCAACATTTCGTTGATTAACCTGTCGAGTTGCGCAGAATCTGAGTTAAGGGCGAGAATTTTTTGAGAGATCTCATCTGGCGCCATGCGATCGATTGACGACACGCGATAGCCATTTTTGTTTAGCAATGCTACATTAAGGATGATCTTCAATTCATCCGAATCGTAGTACCTGATGTTTGTCTGGGTTCTCCGGGGTTTAAGGAAAGAATACCGTTGTTCCCATATCCTGATGGTGTGGGCTCTTATGCCTGAAAGGTTTTCGAGGTCCCGTATAGTAAATGCATTCATACCTAACATTAACGTTTAGTATAATTTCCGGACCGTTAATTTAAGGAAACTAAATGGTAGGATTCAAAAGACTGCCTGCGTCCTGGAGTTGTTTGATAATATCGGTTAGATTAGAAGCCGATTGCAGGGCCTGTAGATGGCGCACGTGGTGGAGATCGGTGCCGAGAAAATCGATATACTTATTCTTCAAAAGTGTGTATGCTATTTCCTGCGGAATTTTGCCATAGTAGCCGGCGAGCGAAAGAAGGTTTACCTGGAAAAGATATCCAGCCTCCCTTAATTCATCATATGCCTTGGATTTTAAGAAGTACGTGTAACGTTCGGGGTGAGCAATGATAGGCTGATAGCCTGTCATCTGTACCGAGAAAAGTTTGTCTTTCAGGTCGAGAGGGGCACTCACGAACGAAAATTCAACAAGCACCATATTGTCTTTGATAGTGAGTAGGGGCTGCTGGTCCTCCATAAGCTCTTCAACATGATAGTCGAGAAAGTATTCAGCAGCAAACTTGATCGGGACGTTTATGTTATTTTGCTGTAGTGCCGCTTTCAGTTCAGTAAAAGCAGGAGTAATGGTTTTTGAGTTATTCTTGAAGATATCCCACAAGATATGCGGCGTTGTTACGAATTTTTGCAACCCAAGATCCATCAACCCGGTTATCAGCTCGAGGGAGTTTTCAACATCAGTCGCGCCATCATCCACGCCGGGCACCAGGTGCGAATGCATGTCGGTTACTATTCCGCTGAGATCGGGCGGCGGTTTGACTGTCTTTTTAAAAATCGAAAACATGGGTCGAATTTAGTCGTTTCAGCGGGCGCGGTATTCTTCGTAAACAGATGTTATTCCTTCCTCCAGGTGAACTTTCGGCTTCCAGCCCAAGGCGGTTAGCTTTGAATTATCCATCAATTTCCTCGGCGTGCCATCCGGTTTGCTGCGGTCAAATAACAGGTTTCCACCATAGCCGGTTATCTTCTTTACTAATAACGCAAGATCACCTATAGATATGTCCTTGCCATAGCCAATGTTTACAAATTCTTTTTCGTCGTATTGCTGCATCAGGTAAAAGCAGGCGTCTGCCAGGTCATCTGTATGTAAAAACTCACGCAATGGTGATCCTGATCCCCAGATCGTCACGTCGGGCAGTTTGTTGATCACCGCTTCATGGAATTTTCTGATCAGCGCCGGCAACACATGCGAATTTTCTGGATGGTAATTATCGTTGGGCCCATATAAATTGGTGGGCATCACAGAAATAAAATTGCAACCGTACTGGTCGCGGAAAGCTTCGCACATTTTAATGCCGGTTATTTTAGCGATCGCGTAAGGTTCGTTCGTGGGTTCGAGAAGGCCGGTAAGCAGCGCGCTTTCTTTCAACGGCTGTTCGGCCATTTTTGGATAGATGCACGACGAGCCAAGAAACATCAGCTTCTTAACTTTTGAAACATACGCCGAATGAATGACGTTTGCTTCTATCATCAGGTTTTCATACAGAAAATCCGCGCGATAAGTATTGTTTGAATGAATACCTCCCACCTTGGCAGCGGCGAGAAAAACATAGTCGGGCCGCAATTCCAGGAAAAAATCGCGAACATCCTGCTGATTACGAAGATCGAGTTCGGATGAAGATCGAAGAAGCAGGTTATTAAAACCCTCGTTCTGTAGTTTTCTAACGATTGCAGATCCAACCATGCCGTTGTGCCCGGCCACATAAATCCTGTCGCGCTGCTCCATCAATTATTCGTATTGATTTTTTACTGTAAACCCTGAATCTTTCAAGAGCTTTTCTCTTTTGAAAAGATCAATGTCTGCATGCACCATTTCCTTTATCAATGCATCAAGATCATGCTTAGGCGCCCATCCCAATTTAGTATGCGCTTTGGTTGGATCACCAACGAGCATATCCACTTCTGTGGGCCTGTAATATTTTGGATCGATTGCTACCACCTCCTTCCCTACTTTCAAATGCAGATCGGTATTGATAACGCGCGACACCACACCGCGCTCCTTCTCACCTTCTCCTTCAAACTCAATCTCCACACCTGCTTCACGAAAGGCCTTAGTCACAAAGTCACGCACTGTAGTAGTTATTCCCGTTGCTATCACATAATCTTCCGGCTCATCTTGCTGTAACATCAGCCACATCGCCTCCGCATAATCTTTTGCATGGCCCCAATCGCGTTTCGCATCCAGGTTACCCAAAAAAATTCTATCCTGCATACCAAACAGGATCTTCGCTAATCCCCTTGTAATTTTTCTTGTCACAAAAGTTTCTCCACGCACCGGCGACTCATGATTAAAAAGTATTCCGCTTACCGCATACATGTTGTATGCTTCGCGATAATTGATGGTGATCCAGTGCGCAAAAAGTTTCGCGACACCATATGGTGAACGCGGATAAAAAGGAGTCGTTTCACTTTGTGGTATCTCCTGAACTTTCCCAAACATTTCAGACGTAGATGCCTGGTAGATCTTAGTTTTTTTCTCCAGGTTAAGCAATCTAACGGCTTCGAGTATACGTAATGCACCAAGTCCGTCGGCATTTGCCGTGTATTCAGGTGTTTCAAAGCTTACCTTAACGTGGCTCTGGGCGGCGAGATTATAAATTTCGTCAGGCTGTATTTCCTGGATAACCCTGATAAGATTAGTTGAGTCGGTAAGATCTCCGTAGTGTAATGAAAACCGCACGTTCGTTTCATGAGGATCCTGGTAGAGATGATCGATCCTGTCGGTGTTAAATGATGAGCTACGCCTTTTCAAGCCGTGCACATGATAGCCCTTGCCCTGTAGCAATTCCGCGAGGTAGCTGCCGTCCTGTCCGGTGATGCCTGTGATAAGCGCTTTCTTCATTTAAAAATAAATTGTAGAACTTTTCGTAGAGGCTTGAAAGGTATGGTAAAAAAATAAGGCTTGATGCCATTGATGCGCCACGCCTCGCGGTCCTCGCGATTTGCGCGCACCCTGTTTTTTAACGTTGCATTGCTCGCGCCCCCTGTTCGCATCCTCACAATCACTTCGGGAATGTATCGAACCCTGAAATCATTTTTGAGTAACACACGCAGCATGAATTCATAATCTGCGGCTGAACGCAGGGACAAATCGAAATTTCCAACTTTCTCATATACTTGCCGTCTCACAAAAAAGGTTGGATGTGGTGGCATCCAGCCGTAATAAAATTTGCTTTTCGAAAATCTTCCCGATCGCCACGTCCGTACAACTTTACTGGTATCATGAAACTTTACGTATTGCAAGTCTGCATACACCGCATCTACACTATCGTCTTCAAATTCCTTCATCACACGGCTGATTACATTTGACGACGTGTACAAATCATCCGAATTAAGAATGCCCACGATATCCCCAGTGGCATGTCGCACACCTTTATTCATCGCATCATAAATCCCGCTGTCTTTTTCTGACACAACTGTTCTTACATGTGGAAAGTCGCAAAGAACGCGCAAAGTATCGTCTGACGATTGTCCATCGATAATAATATGTTCTACATCCGGATAGTCCTGCTCTGCCACACTTCGTAGAGTATCCCTCACTGTCGCGGCTGAATTATAACACGCTGTGATAATGGAGACCTTCATTAATGCTGTCTTTCAATTACACAGTTCTCAAGCACCAGCATATCCATCTGTGTTCTCAGATAGCAGTTCAACGCTTCAAGTGGCGTGTTCACTATTGGTTCATTCTCATTGAACGAAGTGTTTAACAATACCGGAACGCCCGTTTTTCTTCTGAATGCGTCTATCAACGCATAATATCTCGGAGATATATTTTTATCTACTGTCTGAAGACGGCCGGTACCATCAACATGTGTTACTGCAGGTATTTCTGTTTGTTTTCCGGGACGAATCGGAAACACTTTTTCCATGAAAGGCACTTCTTCACTATTTGTAAAATATTCGGAAGAATATTCTTTTAAAATTGATGGTGCAAATGGCCTGAAACTTTCTCTTCGCTTTATCTTAAGATTCAATAACTCTTTCGCATCTGCATTTCGTGGATCGGCTAATATTGAGCGGCCACCCAACGCCCTCGGACCAAATTCTGCTCTACCCGAAAACCAACCGACTACACCCGGTGATACCAACTTCGCGACGACTGTTTCATACAATTCTGCATCATCGAGCCGCCTGTATTGTATATTTTGACTTTTCAACAAACTCTCTATCTCTTCATTCGAAAATTGGCTTCCCGTGTATGCGGAGTACACCGGCGCCGCTCTTGGCTTGTCGAGAATATGATTATAGAGATACAGCGCAGAGCCCATGGAGATACCTGCATCGTGACCAGCTGACGGAATATATAAATTCTCAAAGCCTGTTGCTGCAGTAATCTTTCCATTAGCTACTGAGTTCTGCGCAACTCCTCCCGCAATACAAATATTTTTTGAACCCGTTTGTTCACGAAGGTGTTTGAGTATATGAAATATTAGTTCCTCGGTAACGCGTTGTACGGATGCGGCAAGGTCTTTATGATATTGTGTGATCGGCTCTCCGGGCTTTCTGGGTTCACCAAAAACACCGGTGAATTTGTCTGAATACAGGTTGCCCACAGAGGGTACATTATTATCATAGCTAAAACCGGCCTTTGTAGGTTGTACGAAATATTCGTCTTTCCACGAGAATAACCCGTCAGGCAAAAACTTCAACACGTGCCTCACTTTGTCTATATGTTTTGGTTCCCCATAAGGCGCCAAACCCATCACCTTATACTCATCTCCATAATGCGGAAATCCGAGGTACTGTGTGAACGCGGTATAAAATAATCCGCATGACACTGGAAAATCAACGCTGTCAATAACATTGATCTTGTTTCCCTTGCCGGTTGCAATCATTGTTGTGGTAAAATCACCGGAGCCGTCAATTGAAAGAATTGCTGCTTCATCAAATGGCGAGGCAAAAAATGCCGAGGCAAGGTGACTACGGTGATGCTCAATATTCTTAATCTTCTTTCGTAAGGTAGTGTAATCGGCGCTTGCATCTATCTTATGAAATTCATCCTTCAGAGAGGCAACCTGCCTGCTGTTTCTCAGCCGGCTCAACGCGCCACCTACAAGAGATGGGTTGGTGGCGAGATATTTCAGCTTGTTGCCAAGCTTTGCCCCGGGATCGCGGCCGATAGTAATGTAATCGATTTCGTTGATGTTGATACGGGCTTCATGCAAGCAGAACTTAATCGCTTCAACGGGAAAGCCCGCCCAGTGTTTGATCCGGGTAAAACGTTCTTCCTCTATCGCAGCGATCATTTCTCCATCTTTGAAGATAGCCGCGGAAGAATCTGCGTGATACGCATTCAGTCCAAGTATATACATGTTTTCGGGGGAACGTTTTAGTTTGACTGAAAAAGATCGGCATACCTGCGCTTGAGGTTTGTTGACAGCAAATACTGCTTCGCATACTCAAAGGCTGCCTTTGATCGCACATTCAGCTCATCTTCGCTCAGCTCACACATCTCTTTAATCTTTTGGGCAAAGTTGCGGTTATCATTAAGAGGCAAAGCCCATCCAGCATTCTTCTGTTCCAGACCTTTCCACGGAGTTTTATCGCTGATAAGCACGACGCAACCTGATGTAAGTGCTTCAAAAATTATATGTCCAAAATTTTCACCCTGCGTAGGGAGAAAAAACAGGTGATAGTCTTTAAGCGTCTTGAAGATTTCTGTATGCGCAATCGGGCCTTTGAAATTGATTTGCGTATGGGGGTTCGCCCCGGCCACTGCTTCGCGGCATTTCTGCGAAATACTTCTCGTCTTCAATCGGACCGTATACATCAAACTGAACGGTACAACCTGCAACGCTCTTTATTACGTTGATAGCATAGAGTAAATTTTTAATGGGATGAATACGGGAAACAAATACACATTTCAGCTCGCCCATCTTCTTATTTCGCGACGACCATTGTGGATTTGAATTGGGAATATTTTCGATGAGGTAAACTGCGCGCTGCTTTGAAAATATTTTTGAATGTCTGATTGCTCCTGTTTATCAGTCGCGTGGAAGATATCTTTTTCGAGATGCGGAAAAGTGAGAAAAGTGACAAGAAGATTTTCTTCTTCCATTTCTTTCTTGACAACTGCGCTTGTATTTAGCATTCCTCTTGGCGCAAGAACTATTTTTCCTTTGAATCGAAAACTTCTTAGTATCCATAAGGGCAGCACGGAAAATCCTGAGGAGAACATGCTATTCAGGTATACTATATCGGGCTGCAGATCCAGCGATCGTGTTTCGGATATTTGACGATTTCAAAAATGACGGCGATGCGTAAAACAGCTTGGCACCGTTGGGCAATTTCAACCACGTATCGGTTTGTATATCCTGGTATGGATTTTTATCGCCCAGGTCGCGGTCTGATGTAAAAATGTAGAAGTCGAATTCGTCGGCAAGTGTGTTCACAATATTCTTGCACGATTGTATAGGACCACCAGCCTTGAAGCCCGGTTCATACCAATCGGTGAACAATAATATTTTTTTCTTAGCCGACATTATTTTTCTGCAACCAATGCGATAGCACGACGAACAACCATATCTCCATCCATCGTATTGACTTGTCTTTGTCGAGGAACCTTTTCCAGTATGACATCAGGTGATCACCTTTGATAAAATCTCTTTCACTGAGCGCATTCAATTGAGATTCGCAAAATACCCGAGAGTTCATTGTTCATCCAGTCATTCCACGGAAATAAAAATCCCTGCTTTTTCCTATGCACTATTTCCGGTGGAAGCAAGCCATTAAGTGCTTCTACCAATAGTCTCTTCGGATATGTAGGAAATTTTTGACGGTCAGGAACATGCAGCACAAACTCAACAAGGTCGTGGTCGAAGTACGGCTCACGCACTTCAAGCGAACGCGCCATACTCATCTGGTCCATATCTTTCAATAGCGTATGCTGCGTATATCCTAAATACTCCGCTACAGAAACCTGGCTCAACAGCGGCAGGCTTGCAAGCTCGCCGTTCAATTTTAGTAATTCTTCATTGCCAGTCACGCTGTCATAAGGCAAGTGCGTGCAATCCGCGAGCATTGCTGGCGATACGATCTGGCGAAATGAAGGATAAAAAGATGAGATGTCGGCTTCCGGTGAGCGAAGCAGCTGAATGTAACGGCCACGTTTGCTGTCCCGGTCTTCGATAACATCCGATACGATATGCCGGGCCATTTTAAGTGGACGCCATACATGCCGGAAATGCATCAACTTGAGGTATTGCCTAAAGATCGGATAGCCCGCAAAAAGTTCGTCGCCACCAACACCCGACAAGGCCACGGCGATTCCACTGTCTCTTATCGCCTTCGAAACCACATAACTATTTACGCCATCGCCGGATGGCGAATCCATTGCATTCAGTGCGGGAATCAGTTCACTCAGAAAAGTATCGGGCCGTAGCAGAATCTGCTGATGCTGTGTATTGAATTTCTTTGCAACTATTTCAGCAAACGTCGATTCGTCGAATTCTTTTTCCTGGAAGCCGACAGTAAAAGTGTTTACTTTATTCTTCGACACTTCGGCCATAAGACCCACGATGGCACTTGAATCAATTCCTCCTGATAGAAACGCCCCAAGGGGCACATCGCTTATCATTCTGCGCTCTACCGACGTTAGCAGCAGGTCGTATATTTTTCGTTTTACTTTCTGCGGGTCAGTGAAATCAAAGTCACTTTTCTTTGGAACAAGGCTCCAGTATCTGTGAATCGCCTCGCCATTGTCATTCACCACCATGTACGTTCCCGCTGGCAGCGATTGAACGCCCTCTACCATCGTGGCATCCCCTTCTACCGATTGGTATTGCAGGAAACTGGAAATAGCTGCCCTGTTAACTTTCCGCGGAATGAGCCCCGACGCGAGCAGCGCCCTCACCTCACTGGCAAACAAAAGCGTTTTACCATTCTTATAGTAATACAATGGCTTTACGCCAAACCGATCACGTGCGAGAAACAATTCGTTCTTATGATTATCCCAGACGGCAAACGCAAACATCCCTTTGCACATCTCCAGGCATTCCGCCCCCCACTTGATGTACGCCGCAAGCAGCACTTCGGTGTCACCTTTAGATTTGAAAGGATAATCACCGAGGCGGCTTTTTATTTCCAGGAAGTTGTAGATCTCACCATTGAAGATGATCCGGTAACGTCCGGAGCGATCTTCCATAGGCTGGTTGGAGCATTCAAAAAGATCGATGATTGCAAGCCTCTTGTGACCGAAGCTTACCCTTTCGTCTTCGAAAAATCCATCAGCATCCGGCCCGCGATGGTCAATTGCGTTTGCAATCTTCTCAATCGTTTCACCTTTTACCGGAATGTTCTTATACCCGTAAATTCCTGCTATCCCACACATATTCGCTACAAAAAGTATTGCAACATAGAAACCAGTACTACGAGCTTCCGCAAGCGGATGTTGTTGTACACCTGCTTATATCGCGATGCCACCGTTTGTGGCAGATATTGGTCTATAATTGTAAAGCCCGTTTGAATTTTCTTATTTCTTGTTTCATCGTCCGCAACTATCCGCTTAAGTGTGTTCCTGATTGATTCGATACTATACGGATCAACGAGCCAGGCGGCGCCATCGGATAATTCTTTGAGAGGCGAAATTTCGCTTGTCAGCACCGCTCTTCCTGCTTTGAAACCTTCAATCACCGGCAATCCGAAGCCCTCATATAATGAAGGAAACAAAATGATGTCCGCAGTCTCGTAGCGTTTCGCTATCTCTTCGTTCGAAATATCTCTTTCAAGAACATAATCAATGCCGTATTCTTTCAGCTTAGTAATTTGTGCAGTTGTCGGCGGCGCCAACAATATTCAGCGTACAGGTAAATCCTTTGAGCGCCTCAATAACCCTGTTTAAATTTTTATTTGGCAGCGATCCAATGAACAACAACACCGGCTTGTCACGGTTAAACTCTTTGTCTACACATTGTATATATTGACTTACCGGGTTATTAATGACAACTATTTTATCAGGATTGCACCCGGTAAGCGCTACTACTTCACGCTTTGTTTTCTCCGAAATTGCAGTGATAGTATTTACAAACCGCACAGGCCAGTCGAGATACAGTTTTTTCAGCATCCATCCCTTCAGGCCTTTACGCTTATTAACGAACACGCAATCGTGTATAGTTAACAGAGTTCTCCTTTTTGGAAGCGCAAATACTACATAGTGAATATCGCCTGTTACATGAAAAAGCGTATCCTTCGGTTGCGATTTAACATGTTTCCTCAACGCAGCAAGGTTACTTAAATTGAAGCCGCCTTTTTCTACATAAAAACAATCAACACCTCCATTTTCGGACAACTCAGAATGTATAGTACCAAAAACATTTTCGATGCTGTGATACTTCAGCTGTTTTGAACGGAAAATGAGATTTACTTTCATTGTTGCCTTTTAGGGAAGAGGACGGGGAATATCCTGTACATCAGGTACATGAACACGGCGCCTTTTATTAGTGAATTAAAAGCCTGGAGCGAATCGGTTTCAACCACATAAAATGTTTGAAAGAACATCGCCGGGAGCCACAGAAAAAATATCGGCCGCGTTCTGCATATCTCCAGGAACTTCGTGTAGGCCGACCTGATAAAAAAAGAAAATGCGAAGATGTAAACCCATCCTCCAAAATTTCCAAAATTACCATATGCCTCCCCGAAAGGACCTACATTAGTTGACCACGTAGTGATGATCATGCCAGTATAAATTTTCATATTCTCCCGGCCTCCCGCCTCAGGTTTTTCGGGCCACACAAACCGGGGCACAAATGCAGATAAAAATGTCAGCCCGAGGTATTCTCCTCCGAGAAATTCTACCTGTTGAGGTATCCGTTTCTGAACAAGCGCAATATTATACCCCTGGTTCATGCGCTGATAGATTGGATAGATCAAGGCTTCGAGTTCGGTTTCCTGTGAGTTAGCTACCACTTTCGTGGCCAGGTCAGTAACTGTTGCTTCTTCTCCCTTTTTATATGCTCGACGAAGATCAAGTTTGAAGAGCTGGATGAATGATAGCAGCGCAAGTCCTGCAAACAACATTCCCAGCTTCTTATACAGCTCGATTTTTTTATCAGCAATGATGAGGATAAGAATAAGGCCGCTCATGTAGGCGATGATGGTGAACATTCCCGATTCGAACGCATCTAACAGAATAAACCCAATGAGGCCCGCAAGGAAATACCATCGCCACGGAAAATTTTTATAAAAGAAGATGTAAAAGGCGCATGCAAAAAGACTGTAATAAAGAAAGGTATTCAATTGCTTAACGCTTTCAGGAAGAAAGCTTGAAATATAATAAGCAACGAGCGCGGAGCCGGTCAGCAACAAAATCACTGCGGGCTTAATGGTTAGCACATCTCTTTTGAGGTGAGAAATAAGAAACCGCAGGTAAGGCCTGTCGTCGGGAGAAGTATCCCTAAATAAAAAGAAGCCCCAACCCATCGCGACCACCGCAGGAATATTGAAAGAAAAATACTGCTCGGCAGGAACAGGCATCACGCGAACCCATAAAATGAGCGTGCTGATTTCGTTATAATATTTATAGCCTACGAGCGGCATGAGCAGACAAGAAAACGCAGCATATATATGCAGCAATTCAAGAAAAAAGGATCCGTTGCCGATTTTCAGAATCAAACGCGTAAGACAGAGCAGGAACAGTACAACCGTAGCCTCAGCATACATTCCAGGGAACAGGCTGAATCCCAAAGTAAGGGATTGAAGGAGTGTGATGACTTTGGTCGGTGACTTAAGCATGATCAGAAAGCAAGCAAGTTTGCATTTTTTACTTTGAATGGCGACATTGAGGGTGCCCCAATGGGATTAAAATTTGCATCCAGCTCCTGTAACCGGTAGCCCTTGTTGAGCATGATGGATTGCGCCTCGCCTGCCTTGAAGCCGGCTTCAGTTTCGGCCCATTCAGAAAACTCGAATACTACCTGGGGCCTGTCGGAAGAGGCTGTTGACGACAATCCACTGAACACCGATGCCTCAAACCCTTCGACGTCGACTTTGATGAAATGTACCACTGGTATGCGATATTTATTTTTAATATCATCTATTGTAAGCGTTCGCACCATCTCGCTTTCACTTGTATAAACCGACTTCAAACTACCTTTTCCGAAAAGATCGCGGGGGGCGAACATCGGCATCGACTTTCCGGATTCGCTATATACCGCAAAATTGATAGGCGTGATGTTGGGCACCCCGTTTAATTCTATATTTCTTTTCAGATATTTATATATCCATGGCGACGCCTCTACTGCGATGATCTTTACATCTGGCCTGCGGTGCGCTGTTGCGATACAAACCGATCCAATGTTTGCGCCGATATCGAGCCATACTCCGTTGGCCGGAATTATTTTAACCAACAGGTCTACAAGCCCCTTTTCGTAATACCCATCAACAAATAAGTCAAGCGAAATGCTGTCTTTCAGGTTTGGAATCAAAAATTTGCCTGCCCGTGTTTGAACGATAAATTCTTTCTCCTTTGCGGCACCGGATAGCTTTACCGCTAGCCGTCCCAGCCTTCTCTTGCCCCGAAAATCGGGTAACGCCTGTAAAAACGAACTCAGTTGCTGGATGCTATTCATTAACCTGTTTCAATATTTTCGAAAGAATGTCCGGGTAGCTGTAGCCGCCTCGTGTTACTTTTCTGAAACCATTTTCGGCAAATGCAGCCACTTTCTCGCGCTTCTGCACATAGTGTTCGATCTTTGAAACGGCTTCGTCAGCATCGTCGTAATAGATCACTTCATCATCGGAAAAAACAGAACCAATTTCAGGATTATGTTCTGTCACCAATGCCGTTTTACACGCGGGAATTTCAAATGTTCTTGTGGTGTGTAACTCCGGTACCCATCTCGATAAAAGTCCTAAGCCGAGCAACGCGCCCGACAACTCCTTTGCGTAATCATCTCCAAAAACACCTTTGCCTTTATATATTAAATTCGCTTTCCCCTTTCGCTTCGCCACGAATTTATCCCAATGATTACCAGCTATAGTCACTTTCACCTTCTTGTCTACAAGCTGCGACACAATGTATTCTCTTTCCTCTTCCTTGTGGCCGATAAAAACAACGCCTTGTTTTTCTTTCGCTTCGTGATAGGGCTTGTGAACCTTCGGATCGAATCCCTGCGTACAAAAAATAGGTTTAGCCCCTAACGCCTTATATGACTCAATTTCAAATGACTTGGTAGTGACACAGTAGTCGTAATATGGAATCGACTGATAGAACAATTTTGAACGATGGTAAGTAAAAGCAGGATCGGGTGTAAAATGAACGAGGCGGTGGGAATTCTTTCTTAGTTGGTGAACGATTTCAGGATCGATGAATACGCCTTTGTCAATCCATACAAGTTCATATGAGTATTCGTTTTTCAATTCAATCTTAACATGATTGTTGATATTACTAATCAATGGACCCCTCTTGTATCTCCAACCTACCGAGCGAAGGATGCGCGGTGTAGCGTTGAGAGGGAGATCTATATTGATGGCTTTGAACACACTTCCAGGCAGCAGTTCTTTCAGGTATTCACCGCGCATTCGCGAGGTGCTCCCAACATCATAGTGACCGATGTAAAGAACCTTCATCCAGTTATCTCTTCAAAGTGTGTGTGAACTTTTTTTCAGCGTCCAGGTAGATCGTGCGCAGCGTATTGGTAAATCTTTTCAGCGCTCTTCCCCGGGAGTAGTAGTACTTCTGGTAGAATTGAAGAATATCCTGCCTTGGGAGATCATTGAATTTCATCGCACTCATACCCGCCCAGTGAATTACGTAGGGATATTCACCAGAGTGGGAACGGATCTTTTCCAGATCGATGAATTTCGCTGCGCCATCTTTCGGCCACACAAGTAATCTTATTCGTGCCACTGCAATTCTGCCAAGTCGCTCCTGCGTATGCACAACATAATTCAGATGCGTTTGATCGTTGTTGAAAACGATGCTTGCATTTTTACTGGACGGCGGCTCCGACCAGTTCAGTGTGTTATTGAAATCGTCTCTCGATAATATCGCCGACGTACCAAACCATTGCCCGGTGTTAAAGCTATAGCCCGGGTAAACATAATTCTTGTCAAGCTCTTTTATTCTATCCAGCCGAAAATAAATCTCATTAAACCTTATAGTAGGCTGCACTTCGTCATCCACTATAAAATCCGCACTATTATTATTCACTACATCGAATACGGGGCCTGTGATGACCGCATCTGCATCGATTACAAAGTATGATTCGCGTTGATTGAGAAAAAGGGTCTCCAGTTTTCCATATCCCCATCCGAATTTCTTACGCGGCACGTTGAGCACATCTACGTTCCAAAGTTTTTCGTCATACCGGGTATCGAATGTTCCACTGTTCTCATCTTTGATCAAATAGATCGGAATATCGGGATACCAATATCTGATACTGGCAATACATACGCGTGCAAAATGAAAGTCGTAGCGATAAGTATTTATGAAAACCTTTTTAATGTTCATAAAGACTTAGAAGGCGATTAACTGAATTTTCAATTGAAAATGGTGATGACTTCACCATACCAGCATATTTTTTTCTATCCGCCACAGACGGCAGTTGTGTAATTACTTCGGCCCAGCCTGCAGGTCCGTCATTCAATTTTTTTATTTTTACCAGTTCGGTTACGATTGCTTCCCTTGGCACGCTGTCTGACATTAATACCGACAAACCCGTGCATTGCGCCTCTACGGCAACCATGCCTAATCCCTCCCAAAGGGAAGGAAATACGAATACATCGGCTGCAGACATAATTCTTGGAATATCGTGACGGACGCCCAGAAATTTTATCCTGTTATTCAGCTGGGCATCCTGCAGCTCCTTCTCCATTCTTTCACCTGTGTGACCCTTAAATCCCACAAATAAAAAATTCCAGCCCGGGTAATTTGTTACCAGCTTCATGGCTACTTCAAAAGCAAATTGTGGGTTCTTTTGATTGGCGGCAGTGTCATAACTCTGCAGCCCTATGCGACCTACGAACAAGGCAATCTTCACATCGCTTATCCAGCCCAGCTCAGTGGTGATGGCGGCTTTTGCCTCTTCATCGAAAACGAATTTGTTGGTATCGAAGCCACAATATGCTGGTGCAATTCTCTTTTCTATAAATGGTTTTTTGTCGTACCCGTATTCATCCATCACGGCGTTAGAAGTGCCGGTGATTTTCGACGTATGCCTGGCCATCAATTTTCTCCCAACGGTAAACGATATTTTTCGCAGCGGATTCACAACATAATTATGAACGAAGTTGTAAGGATTATGGAGATGAGACACCCTGATATCCGGAAGCGTTTTGCCTGCTAATAGAAAATGCCAGCCCGAAATGAAATCTTCATGGTCGTGGACGGCAATATAATTGTGGTCACTCAAAATTTTTCTTAACGACTTCCTGAATGACAGGATAGACTTGTTAGAATATCTTGCGTAAAATATTTTACTTCCATAGCGCTTCACCTCTTCATCAAATACTTTCGGCGCACCGCCCGAAGCGAGAAAATCGAATTGCAGATTTAATCCAGGGTTTGCGTCCAGATATTTAACCGCCGCGAGCAACCATGTCTCCACACCACCGGGGCCGAAGCCATGAATGATATGAAGAACCTTCCGTTTAGGCGCGGGTTCAGCGTTCATAAAGGTTCACCAAATTTTGTGTGGCCGTTTTTAAGTCAAAGGCGGATTTCTTCATTCGTGCAAGGCTCTCCTGTTGACTAACGGCCGGCGGCGTGTTCAAAGCTGTATTGACCTGGTCGGCCCACTCTTTCGCATTCGTCGGAGCATTATAGTGAGCCAGTTCCGGAATCACCACTGCATCGCTTACTATTCCCCTGGTAATAAACATTGGCAAGCCGGCAGCTTGTGCTTCTACAACAACAAGTCCCAGGCCCTCTTTTGGATGCTCTTTGCGGGGAAAAACAAAAACGTTTGATGCCTTCATGAGCATTGGTACGTTATCGTGCCATCCGAGCATCCGGATATGATCAGTAACATCCAGGTCGATCGCCTTTTGTTTTACATCGCGCTCTCTGTCGCCGTTTCCAATGAAAACAGCGTACACATCGTTGCGCATTTTCAACAGATGATCGAGGATCTCCACTACGAAAACCGGATTCTTAAAGTCATTCATCCGGCCTGCGTAGAGCAGGATTTTACTGTTATAAGGAATTTTGAGATTGCTTCGGATAGATAAAGAATCGGAGGGCGCGTCGAAGCGGGTCATATCCACTCCATAATACAGAAGCGTCCTTTTCTTCGAGCTAAAATCGTTTGAGTGTGTGAACTCTTTCAATGTATCTCTTGATATCCCTATTACCGTATCACTTAAATATGTTCCAAGCATCCTGAGGGGTCTCAGTAATAGGTTGTGTACCGTTTTGTTGCCGACAGGTAGTGCTTTGTCTGTATTGTGAACGTGTAAAAAGCGTCTTTTGAACTTAATTCCAGCTGATGCCAGCAGGTAAAAGCCACTCAAATAATCGTGATGGGCATGGATGATATCGAATTTTCCAGCCTTGAGCACGCGGCGCAGATGTTTTAGAAAGCCTGGCTTATCACTAATCGTAACGGGTGAATAAACAATTTTCCCTCCCGCATTTCTCACTTTTTCATCCAGCCTTCCCTCGCGGCCCAGTATACAATAAAACGTCCACTCCCATGATGGCCTTATCTTCCTGCTTTCGACAAAAACATTTACGAGCCAGTTCTCTACAGCGCCCTTATCGAGATTTTCGACGATATGAATAATCTTCACCTTTTAGATGTACTTACTGTTTGCAAGAAGCGTCTTGCATCGTCCTCACCTTTATAAACTGCACGCTGAAACTCCTTCGACACCTTATCCTTCATCATTAACCTCAACCTATTTGCAAACTGCGTTTTTATTGTTGGTACTTGTGGCAATTCGCCACGAAAGCTTCTGAAAATAACTGCTGAATGTGCAATGCCTTCGGCGAGTTTCAAAAGATAATCACGGGTAACCCGGTTTTTGGGAATGAAATGATTCAAAACCAGCGTATCAAATATGCCCACACCGAGACCAATATCACATGCGCATGCCGCTATATCGTTATCCCCTGCTGAAAACAAAGAAGTTCCCGACCGGTCGAGCTGTATGGCTCTCTGGCCGGTTTCGTGAAGATGAAAATAATGTTCAGCTACTTTTCTTCTTACAAATAAACCCGCACCGCACGGCATCGTGTCTGGCAAATGCGGCAAGTTTGACCAGAGATTTCCCTTCGAATTCTCTATGCACTAGTAAACCCCAATAGCGCTTTGTCCATTCAGGTGGAGATACTTTCAAACTGAAGTTTAACCTGTCCGCTAAACGATCCTACTTGCTTGTATTCGTCTGCAAGCTGCAAACCTTTTAAGAAAAAATCCGGTGCAATAAAATTATCGTCGTCTATAAACACTAACAGATCGCCGGTGCTTTCGTTTATTCCCTTGAGTCTTGCAGGCGTTAAACCCTGCTTCGTTTCAACGATCACTCGTGCGGTTGAAAACCCGGCAACAAAATTTCTAACATATTCTTCATCTGCCACCGGCCTCGTAGAGTTATTATCGATGATAAGTACTTCCGAAGGTTTATGCTGGCGGGTTGCGACCAGCAATCGGGTTAAACACTCGCCGAATATTTTCTCATCCGGGTTATAAGTACAGATCACTACCGACAAACTATCCATTGCAGATCAGATGTACTTTGATATTTGTTTGAATATTTTCTCGCCAACTTTGTTCCAGGTAAAGTTTTCCTTTATATGAGTCGTGGCCCGCACTTTCATACGTGCATGCAATTCACTATCAGTGCACAATTTCACCATAGCGGTTAACAATTCCTCTCTCATGTTTGTACCCGGCGAAATAAGCAAACCCGTTTCCTGGTCTATCACAATCTCGGGAATGCCGAAGCTGGAAGTGGTGATTACAGGGCATCCAACACTACCCGCCTCGACCAAAACAAGCGGCGTTAAATCCCTAACGGTAGGCAGAACGAAGCACCACGCGTTTTTGAAAAGATCCTGAAGTTTTTGTTTCTCTGCCGGCCTGCTCTTATCCAGATATCCCACATAATCTATACTATTATTCTGCAGATACTCAGCCGGAGGTTGTTGCCCCACTATCTTTAGTCTGAATCCATTGTGCATTTTTTGTAATTGCCCGAACGCATCAACCACCTCCACTCCTCCTTTTCCAATAAAATCAAGCGCCACAAACAGAAAGTATTTTTCTGATGGAAGATTCTCCGCTTCAGCATCATCTATTCCTCCGCCCAGTCCGGCAACGTGCAGATTATCGCTTTTGATATTATACATCGCGCGTGCATCTTGAAGCGCCCATTCTGAGCTGAAAAATGCAGCAGCAGAGCCAGCAATGAAAGACGCTTCCCTTTTGTATAGTGCTGACAGTTGCCTTGTATTAAACTTCTGTCCTTTGTGATAGATTTTGATATACGTGCCAAAACATGCATCCATATACATACCGTAAGGCGTTGGCAACTCAACGTTGATCCACGGCGTTGCGCCATGAAAAAAAGTAAACTTTGCCGATGGATCGAATTGCGAATGAACGCTGCTGCTAATCGTATTTAGTCGCGCATTTGTAAACGCCGGAAATATTCCATTCAGACCAACAGTGCGAAAGACCTTGGAAAGCAACCGTTCCGGCAACCTATACGGTGGATCGACTTTTTGAACCAGGTTGATCGCCAACTTCGAAGCGAGTTGCTGGTGGATGAAATGATTCATGCCCGACCATCCCCCCGAATATTGATTTACATCCAGATTTGTTACGTAGTTGATCATATCAGAACAGCACCGTGCCATAATATGGCAGTTCTGCCGACGTAAAGTTTGGATCGAGCGGCGTTAGCGTTCGGTTATACGTTTCAAGTTTGCGTATTAAATCTTCAAAGGAAACATTCATCGCCTCCCATGCAAAGGGGTGCAGCTCGCAAATGAACCTGATTTTCTTGTCCGACAGCAGCTCAGAAGCTTCACCCAGGATATCAATCTCGGCCCCCTCTGTATCGATCTTTACAAATGTTGGTGTCGGCAATTCCTTATAGAGACCATTTAATGTATTGGATGCAACAGAAACGATATTTGCCGAATCGCTTTCGCTATTATCCTTTACGAGGTGTGAATTTGAATTTCCTCCTTGCGACGAAAACTGCACGGTTCCTGAAATACTGCTTACGGCCAAATTGCGAAGTGATATCTTTCTGTCCAGCTTATTCTTAATAATATTCGCCATCTGCACCCGTGCCGCATCACGATCCGGCTCAAATGAATAAACCTGCGAATTGCCGGCTGCGACAGCAGCAGCAAAAATGCTGTAGTGTCCATGGTGAGACCCAATGTCCCACAATACATCGCGTGAGCCGAAGTTCTTTTCGAAAAACTCGATCTGCAACACATCGTTGCGAACGATGTAATTGTCGGAATCGATATATTTTCGCCTGATGGGTCTCGACCCGACCTGAAAACTTAATTTCTTGCCCGCGAATTCATACGATTCACCGTACGGGTACAACAAACGCTTCGCAATTTTCGCGAGCCCGTGCTTATTCATAATTACAGCACCATTTCATTTATAAAATCTTCGATGCGCTTAATGTTATTTCTATACGCATACTGACGAGCGAACTGAATTCTCTTTTCACATCGTTCAATGTGATTATACACGTCAAGATGAGATGTAACCTCTCCGAATAATTCCAGGTATTCGCTGTTATCAATAGCAACCATTTCAAGCAAGTCGCCTTGTTCCGCATACTGGCTAACGCGACTTGTAACAACCACTTTGCCCGCCCCGAGGTATTCTAATATTTTGTGACTGTTCTGGCAGTCATGCCGATAACAAATCAACAAAACGTCCATTTTTTTCAAACCTGCTGCTAACTCCGGCGGGGTAACAGGACCGTGAAGTTTTACGTTCACAGCCGACCGAAGTTTATCGATAAATGATCTTGTGTTCGCAGGAACATCCTGTGGCAAATGAATATTCGATCCATGGATATCGTACTCACCCCAAAACTCAAAATGTTTGTCGGGATGCAAATCGATCAACTTCGTGAGAGTGTCGTAGTCTATATCAGCACGTAGCAGACTTCCTGAGTATCCGATTTTGATGGTACCATTCTGCACAGCCTCAGCATCATTTCTTAAAAAGACTTCTGCTACTCCATGCGCCACTTTCAGTTTTGGAGTAGCATTATGTTCGTAGACTTTCAGGATATCATCAGTGACAGATATTATTACATCAGCATCGTCTGCGGATTCAATCTCACTTTTTATGGCCAAACGGGCCATCAACCGGCATTAATATTTTAACAGCATTTGCAGGAAAGCATTTCAATGGGAAAGTATTGCCAGAGTCGAACGACCAAACGATATTGGGCGGACGACCCGCCGTGGCGACGATTTTGTTAATGTGCAAAGAGATCAACCATTGATATAAACGCGGAAATCTGAATTTGAAAAAATATGGAAACACCAACCGGTTTTCTACGACAAAAACATTTTCAACTTCCGATTGCTTAATATTAATCTCGCCTCTGCTTAAGCGCTTCTGTCTATCGGGATGATTGATGAAATAAACGCGGTTACCCATTTTTGCCAACCCGATAGCGTAGTGATGTTTTGAGAGGAGCATCCTCCCCCAGTTTTCATGAGAGACTATATAAATAACCTGCTCATGAAAAAGTCGCATACGGTCACTTCCGTTATCCGTTGTAGTGGGTTGACCCATGCCGCGTAAAAATGTTTTTAATGGGTCGGAGAAGTTTCAACACAGGAAAGTCATCACCCAGTGATTTCAGATTGCCGTACTTACCATGATCAACTGGGGGAGTAGCAAGATACTTATCGAATTCAGCTTCGGTAAATCCGAGCTTCTTTAAAACAAATGGTTTGTCGATAGCCAGTTGCTCCGCTGAGTAGATCGGCTTACTCAGTTCATTCAGCGCGTCCTCCTTCGTAATTTGACCGGAGAAGATAAGGTTAGAAAGATGGGCCTTGCGCTTATCAACATGAAATTTATTAGGTAAGATGTACCCCTGGTAAAACCTCGTAAATACCGACTCGAAATGTTTTCCACCGTAATCTTTCCAATCCAGCTTGTCGGTTATTTCCTGTTTCGCCTCGTCCTTGTTATAATGCAGGTAGTTTAAGAGAGGTACACTGGTGTACGACTTCTTAAACGCATGAATGTTGCGTTGCCACCTGCCAATCAGCGGAAATGACTTCAATGGCCGCTGGCCAAATATTTTATGAATATTTAAAAGATTTCCAAGGTCCTTGTTTGACCAGGTGAATGGAAGTGTTTGCTCGGTAACGAAGTTTCTTCCATCCAGAATGTATTTCAGATTGTACTTTGCGCACGTTTTCTCAAGGCACAGATAAATAGCAATATCGGTGACACCTTCTATGTCAACCACATTTGCCTTAAAGTAAGATAACTGCACGTCTTTGAATTCTTCCCAGTCAACAACATACGTGTATAGCTCAAACCCGAGTTTGGATACAATACTCTCTATATTTCTTACCGCAAGCTCAGAATTCCAGCCATTGTCAAAGTGCACGCATAATACACGAAGACCAAGCTCCTTCGCTTTGAGGGCCAGGTAGGTACTATCTACGCCGCCACTCACACCTAAAATGCAATCATACTTTCTGCCCTTCCCGGAGTTTTTCAGTGTTGATACGGCTTTGTCCAGCCTCTCGGCCGCCTCTGCATCATTAAATATGAATGAGCCCTCCGCCCGCCGGTACTCGTGATAATAGTTGCATACTCCATTCTCATCGAATGTGATACCAGGATCTGCTATATTATCCATCACACTTATCGAACATTGCCTGTAGTTGGGATCTTTCTCTGACAATACCATGTGCACTTAAAATGAATGTTCTTTTAGTTCCTTTTGCGCGGGATAGCTGATCAGGACCGCCTGGTGGGGCCGCTTAAAAACAAACATACTCCCTGCAGCAACTGCCGATGCCCCGTTTTGACGTGCATTTTTAAAATCATCTAACGACCCGGCACCTCCTAATGCTATCACAGGGATACTCACGGCGCTGGAAATTGCCGCTATCAATTCGTTGTCGTATCCTTTATACGTTCCGTCTCTATCGATAGAGTTCAACAAGATTTCACCTGCACCAAGCGATTCCATCTGCTTCGCGAATGAAGCTGGATCGAGGCCGGTGTTGTTTGATCCGTTATCCGTGTATATACGAGAGCCTTTCAACAAAGTTTTTTTCACATCTATCGAAACCACGATACTCTGACTACCGAAAAGCTTTGCCCCCTCCGTAACAAGATTTGGTTTGGTATGTGCCGCTTTGTTCAGGATAACTTTTTCCACCCCTCCATACAAAATTGCCTTCACCTGGTCGAGTTCGCGGATGCCTCCACCATATGCCACCGGCATAAAGGCTTCCGAAACAATTTGCTGGATCAGGTTCAGGTTGGGTTCCTTGTTTTCAGCTGTTGCAGAAATGTCGATGATTGCAATCTCGTCTGCTTCTTTCTCATTGAATATCTTAACAGCATTTATAGGATCGCCGATGTATTTGTAATCTTTGAACTTAACGGATTTAACAAGACCGTTCTTGTGCAGAAGCAAGCATGGAATGATTCGCAGACTCATTTTGTGGACCGCCTTGTTTTCAAAATTTTATCGATCGCGTTTGTTGTAGAGTAACCATGACTGCGGTCGATATAGTGCAGAGGAATATTGAGATCGCTTCCGGTGATGCTCCTTCCCTGGTAGTCGTCGCCGAGAAAGCGAACATCTATTTTTTTTGTCTTCATTATGTCGTACAGTTCCTCTTCTGAATTGTATTCCATCACTTCATCGACATACCTGCTGTTAGCAATCACCATCTTTCTTTCTTCAAGGGAAAACACCGGCTTGTTTTTTCCAGGGTTAATATCTCCCGAGATATTTTCTGCCCTGTTTATGGCCACTATCAAGTGATCGCAATGCTCTTTACATTCTTTCAGCATCAGTACATGACCCGCATGAAAAATATCAAACACGCCACATGCGAAACCTACTTTCATCCCAGTTGCTGTTTAACGTAAGTGAGCAGGTCGTTTTCCGGCGTCCAGCCAAGAATGCTTTTGGCTTTGGAAATGTCTGCGAACGTGATATCAGCCTCGCCTTCCCGTTTCGGAATGAACTGGACATCGTTGCTGATCATCTTCGCTAATTCAAGTACACTAATAGTTGATCCTTTGCCAATGTTGAACGAGGTATTAATCTTTTCTTCGTGAACCGCGGCAAGATAATTCGCACGTGCAAGGTCGCGCACATGAACGAAATCTCTTTTCTGCGAACCATCGCCGGTCACTAAGAGCGGTTCACCATTTTTTTTACGATGAAGAAAGATGCCCACTACACTACTATAGGCATTGAACTTATTCGCAGGATTGAAGCTGCGTGGACCGTAGGGATTGAAATATCTCAGATTCACATAATTCAACGGATATCGCGTGGACAACAAATCAATATATTTTTCTACCTCATACTTTTGAAAGGCATAAGGACTAAGGCAATCGATCCGTTCGGTTTCACTTGTTGGAATAAGTTCCGGCGTACCATATATGGCACTGGAACTGCTGTAGATAATTTTAGGGAAATGATTTTCGCGAATCATCAACTCCAGCAAGTGCACGGATTCATTCAGGTTAGCACGAATATGTTCATTTACCAGTTCAAAACTGGGCTGTATTCTCGGTAACGCCGCCAAATGAAATATACAACTGTAAGGCTTTAGTGATGTAACCGATGAGCATTGCTGCTCGTTAAATGAGAATCGGCTACTTCCTACGTGTGATTCAATATTTTTCTTGCTACCCGTAGAAAGATTATCGATTCCGTCAATCGACCAATCTGTTTCTTCCATCAAAAAATCAAGCAGGTTCGACCCGATAAAACCTGCTACTCCCGTAATTAAAACTTTGCTAATCATTGAGAGAATCCAATATTATATGAAGTATCACCTGGTGGTAACACTCTGCAATGCCATAACTTTTAACATCAATGTGAAAGTTGATGTCGCCCAGTTGGCGAAGGCTATTTTCTTTCTTAAATCCGCTTAGCGTTATCACTTTTCCGCCTTTTTCTTTTGCGTACTTGCAAGCTGCCAGTATATTTTTCGACTCACCAGAGCTACTGATCGCCACCAGCAAATCCTGATCCGTAAAGAAGACTTTCAGCCATTCCTTCATCGCCAATTCGTATCCAAAATCATTGGCGAAGCATGTAATGAGCGCAGCATCAGAAAAAGAATATGTGGGATAACCGGCAAGTTTCATAAAATCTTCCATCATATGCGAGCATATGGAATTGGAGCCGCCATTTCCCAGGAAAAATATATTCTTCGTTTTATTTTTAATCAAGTCCACAGACGCTTTTACATCACGTTGCAGATCTGCACTGCTAAAGTAGTCGTTAAACGTCTGCTTATATGAATCGAGTTGCATATTCTTTCAATGATGTTTTAGTAACAAATTTCTCGTTGCAGAGCCAGGTTGTGGATAAGCTCGCCGCAAGTGAAGGAACAACAAGAATATCGTCATCATTATCCAGTACACTTGCCAGCGTTACGAAAGCATAGAAGGTGTCTCCTGCACCGATGGTATCCACAATTTCGCTTTTAAACGAGTTATGGCGCTGTAAAGTTTTGCCGTTATAATAAATAGAGCCCTGGCTTCCCACTGTTATAAACAACTTATCGGCCGACATTTCGTAATTGAAAAGTTCGTCTACCTCTTTCTTATCTGTAAACCTTCCCTTTTTATTCATCTGAAGGCTGGCCTCCCTGAGGTCGATGCAAACACTTTTCTTGCTATATTTTTTCCATTTTGATATCCTGTTAAAACCAAAGTTGTTTGAATTCGTTTGGCACATCAGGTGAAACCCACCATCAATAGTCAGATTTTCGCAAAAACCGTGTCCAAAATCGGCAACAATAACGATATCATAATTAGCTACCTCAACCTTAACTGATTTATCATAACTGAGGCTAAATTTGTTTATCTCCACATGCTTTTTCTGATCGGCCACATCTATATATCTTGTTTTCACAATTTCCCCCGCTGGATTGGAAAACAAGTCCACTTTTTTTACAAAGTCCTTCAGATGATTCGCGATCGCCGATGCTCCGCCTTCCTGGATCTCCCTGCGGCCGGTAGTTTTGAAGACAGGGCAAATAGATTTCATTGACTGTCCCTCATAGCTCACAAAAACAAATTCGTCGGTAATGGTTTCTCCGACAACCGCTACAGAGAGATCTTTTACCTTGTCAATAAACTTGTCTAACGTATTAAGGATCATCGGGGAATTACTTTTTACCGGTGCAAATGAAAACAAAATGATAGTGATTCTCCTTGTAAAAAGTGGAGATGACCTGGTCTATCTGGCCGAATGTATAAACATTATTGAATTTTGATTCGCAGTATGCCAGCAGTTCTTCAAACGACAACTCCTTAATATGTTCCCTCCGCCGGTTTTCTGTTGGCGGAGGATCCATTTTCCGCACTGTCGAAATAAAT
The DNA here is from genome assembly GCA_963782225.1 of uncultured Chitinophagaceae bacterium. GTDB lineage: Bacteria > Bacteroidota > Bacteroidia > Chitinophagales > Chitinophagaceae > Flavitalea. The sequence continues at coordinate 1,433,194 of CAWAIQ010000004.1, read as the reverse complement.
AATGTGCCATTTGCCGAGGTGAGCGAATGCAGATCGTTCATTAATTCCACTTGTCCTTTTGCATCTATATGTTCAATCACTTCAAAGCACGTAATAACATCGTATTGCCGCTCGCCGATTTTTTTTATATCCTGTACAACTTCAATTCCTTTGGGAAGATACCCATCCGGAAACACATCGAACGATGTCACATTTGTAAAATGTTCCTTCAAAACTTTTGTACCATACCCTGATCCGCACCCAAAATCGAGCACCTCCAGGTTTTTGTTATTAACCGTCCGATTTACAAAATTGTAACGCGCAAGGCTAACAAGCGCATCCATAGCGCCGAGCGTATAATCAATTTCTAACCTTTTCATTTGACATTGCGTTGAAAAAATTGGCTATCTCGTCATATCCGAAAGCGTAGCTGAAATCGTACCTTTTTCCCAGGCCGTCTTTAAACAGCAGGGTTGAATCCATGTTGCCGATCTCCCGGCCGCCTTTATATATCACCAGCACCGGGCAATCGGTATACTCTCCTAAATATACCGAACCAGAATGCTGTGACACAATCAACCGGCTATTCGAGCATAATTGTAAAATCCTGGCATTGTCATTTGTGATATTTACTTCAACATTATCAAATGAATCAAAGCTTACATCACTGAATGCGGGGTGCCCGATAACATAAACCTTGTCAAAAAATTCTGAAGCGATCCTGGCCACATGGTGGTAATCCCATTGTTCGCCATTATTGGCAAGTTGAACATCGGGTCGCATGGTTGGGTTCAACTTTCTCGGAAATATCACTACAGAGTTAAGCCTCTTGGTCCTGTAGACATCCCACAGATCAAACGTCTTCAAAAATTTGTGTCGTAAGGTCCACCACCTGAAGAAATCAAAGTAATAGTCGAATTCACTATTGTCCCAATAGGGAATCCCGGACTTTTTCGCCTTCGCGATAAAATCGTTGGTTATCGTATTGATATCCTCTGGCCCGTCTGCAGTGTTGCAGTTAGGAAGTGACTGGTCAAAGAAATCGCGTATCGATACATAAGAAGCCACAAGCGAGTTGCCTTTATCATCAACAAAAAACGGCTTGTGAATTTCCATCCCGCAGAAATATACTTTTACTCCTTTGGAATACAAGTAAGAGATAAAGGGAAGATTGTGCCCAAGCAGATGGCCGAATTCACCGGTGAAAGGGCCGAAGTAACATTCTTTCTTTCTTAGTGTATTCAACATAACCCAATTGGCCCGTAACGTCCACCTTGTTGTGTTATACACGCGCTTCCTGAACCTGGTCAGGTTCTTTCTGAAACCTTATATATTTTTTGTTGATAAGTTTCGGATCAATCATAAAACTCCCATTCGCATACCGGAAGGATGTGCCCTACAAGTGCCGTGTTATATTGCTTTTGAGTAGACATACCATAAACAGATATGCTCATACAATCGAGTTCAGTAACCACATTACCATTTGAATTGCCAAACCAGATTGATATGAGATAATTGCCATCCATCAACCTCGGACTTTTGATCGTCACCTTCACGATTCCCTCTTTTGTTATTTTTCCTTTTGGATACTCAACCAGGTCAATCAGCGGGTTTGATGCAACAATCGGAAGCCCAAGATTTGTTTTTATGAGAAAACCCAACAAAGGGAAGTCTACATCGATGTTCGTATTATACTTCGCCTCAATTACGATCGAATCACTCACCTGTTCGGCCTTTACGTATTCGAGGTGATCGCCGAATCGAGCAATATTACTTTGTCCCTTTTCAACATACGCAGAGATTGCGTGCGATACTTCATCTATTACTTCTACTTTGCCGTTCTTCAGATAAATTCCCTTTTGGCACAATTCAATTATCGATGAAAAGTTGTGACTAACAAAAAGAACCGTTCGGCCATCACTCTTACTCACCTCGCCCATCTTACCCAAACACTTTTTTTGAAACTCCGCGTCGCCGACAGCGAGCACTTCGTCTACAATCAGTATTTCACTTTCAAGGTGCGCAGCAACAGCAAAAGCGAGTCTCACATACATACCGCTGCTGTAGCGTTTTACCGGCGTGTCTATATATCTTTCAACACCACTGAACTCTATAATTTCGTCGAGTACCCTGTCGATTTCTTTGCGGCGCATTCCCATGATTGCGCCATTCAGATAAATATTTTCTTTGCCAGTTAATTCTGGATGAAAGCCCGTTCCAACTTCCAGCAGGCTTGCTACCCTTCCTTTCAAATGCACCTTGCCGGTTGTAGGCGACGTAATTCGTGACAAAATTTTTAGCAGCGTGCTTTTCCCTGCGCCATTTCTGCCGATAATCCCTACAGCGTCGCCTTGTTGAACTTCAAAATTCAGGTCGCGAAGACTGTAAACAACATTTCCGCCTTTAATTGAGCGGTCGTTGTCCTCCCCAATAGTGATATATGGATCTTCTTTACCCCGCACGCGCGCTACCCATCGTTGAAGATCATGGCTCAGTGTGCCTGTGCCAAATTCGCCAAGCCGGTAGACTTTCGAAAGGTTATCAACCCTGATTGCGGTGCCCATAAACTATAGCAGGTGACATAATATTAAACGGTATCCACAAAGTTTTTCTCAACCTTATTAAAAACCAACACCCCTGTAATCAACAACACTATTGTAATGACCGCACTGTAGCTGAGAATGGTGACGTTGAAAGTGCCCCGGCCTAATAATCCGTATCTCATCGCTTCGAATATGCCGGTCATCGGATTAATGGCTACGATCCATTTATATCTTTCTGGAACAGCGCTCAGCGGATAAATTACCGGCGTAGCATACATCATCAACTGCACACCGAACGTAACCAAAAACGAAAGGTCACGGTATTTGGTCGTCATCGCGCTAATGATCAACCCTGAAGAAAGGCCCAGCAGTGCCATCAATAATATCGCTACCGGAAAAAACAGGATGTACACATTTGTTTCCGGGTGATAGTCCTTGAAAATAATGTAATAAAGAAAAATCAGCAGCAGGAGTATGATCTGCACACCGAATTTTACCAGGTTGCTTAGTACGATGCTGAGCGGCATGATGAGCCTCGGAAAATACACTTTGCCAAACATGTTTGCATTGTCCCGGAATACCGTGCTCGTTTTGGTGAGACATTCCGCGAAATAATTCCATGCAACAATGCCAACAATATAAAACAGCGGCGCAGGCAGGTCATCTGTACTGATGCGGGCCAGGCGCGAGAAAATTATTACATAGATGAGAGTGGTGAAAAGTGGCTGAAGGAAGAACCAAAGCGGTCCGAGGATCGTTTGCTTATAGAATGAAACGAAGTCGCGTTTAACGAGCAGAAAAAGCAGGTCGCGGTAGCGCCATATATCTCTGAGAGAAAGATGGAAGATCGATGTATGAGGTTCAATCGTGAGATCCCATTCCCTGACCGCCCGTTCGTGGTTCATTAGTGAGAGTGTATTTAAGCTTTGCTAACCTCTCCGTTTACTAATGTATAACCCTTCTGTTCCTGTTCGCACCACGCATTGCGGCCGTCCTCAAAAATCAACCTGTGTCCTTCTTCACTTACCCAGCCGATCTGCCGCGCCGGATTGCCTGCAACAAGTGCATACGGAGGCACCGACCTGATGATCACCGCGCCTGCACCGATTAGAGAGAACGCGCCTATCTCGATGCCGCAGACTACTGTCGCGTTCGCACCGATACTAGCGCCTTTGCGGACGATGGTAGATTTGTACTCATCCTTTCTTACAACAAAACTTCTTGGGTTAATAACATTCGTAAAGACCATGGAGGGACCGAGAAAAACATCGTCTTCGCAAGTCACTCCGGTATATATAGACACGTTGTTCTGAACTTTTACATTATTTCCCAGAACAACGCCGGGAGAAACGACTACATTTTGTCCGAGATTGCAATTGTTACCAATTATGCACCCCGTCATAATATGTGAAAAGTGCCAGATTTTAGTTCCGGCACCTATTGTTGAATTTTCATCAATAACAGCTGTTGGGTGTGAGAAGAAACTACTCATCCGTTACTACAGCCCTATTTTAGATTTCATTCTTTTGAAAAGCGATTTCTTTTTGCCATCGGTAACATAGTACGACTCACCGTACGTTCCGCTACCGCTTCCATAACCGTAACCATACCCGTAACCATACTTCGCGGCACCATAACCATAATATCCGCGTGTTCCTTCCGAAATGAAGTCATTTACGAGGATACCCATTCTCGGAAGTTTTTGTTTCTTATACAGCTCGTCAATAAAGTTGATCTGCCTTTTGAATGTGTAGCGCTGGCGAACAACGTAAATTGTTGCATCCGCATACTGACTGAGCGTAAATGCATCGCTCACCAACCCGACGGGCGCCGTATCGATCACGATGCAATCGAAGTTTTCCTTCAGCCATGCGAACAACTGTCCGAATTTAGGCGTAAGAAGAATTTCTGATGGGTTCGGCGGAACGGGTCCGCACGGAATTACGAAAAGATTATCAACATGCGGAACAGGCTTCGCTAATTCATCGAGACGCGCACTGCCCACAAGAAAATTCGTTAACCCATATCCCTTTGGCAATCCCAGACCGGCAAGGATTTTCGGCTTCCGAAGATCAAGTTCAAGGATCACTGTGCGTTGACCGGAAATTGCAAGCGTTGCGCCAAGGTTTGTTGATATGAACGACTTGCCCTCACCACTAAAAGATGATGTAACAAGAATAGTGGGCTTCTCAAATTTGTCGCCGAGCACGAACCGCAGATTGCTTCTTAATATTCTCATTTGTTCGGCAACTATCGTTCGCGAACTGTCGGGGAACAATAATACTTTTTCATTTTCGCTATGACCAACTTCGCCAAGAAGCGGTGCATCGGTTCCCTTTAAAATCTCACCGCGCGTGATCACTTTATCGTTCGAAAGATCGCGGAGGTAAATCAAAAAGATCGGCAAAAGAAAACCAATCAATACAGCGATGCTGTATACCCGCGATGGAATAGGATTAACAAGATTGAAGGCTGGCAGCGCTATGTCGAGAATGCGTGATCCGGCGATAGTTGACGCTTGTGCTATTTCCGATTCTTCGCGCTTTTGCATCAGGTACAGGTAAAGATTTCGCTTTATTTCCTGCTGCCGTGCTCTTTCCGTTGCTAATCGCTCCTTTTCCGGGATAGAACTTATTTGCTTCTTTAAATTATTAGTTTGTGACGTGAGCGTTTTGATGCTATTCCTGTAAACGTTTTTGATGTTCACCAGGTTTTGTAACATTTTCAGCCTGGCTTCCTCAATATTCTGTTCTAGATTTTTCACGACAGGGTTATTTGCCGTTGCACCTGTTTGCAACTGGATAAGCCGGTTTCTTACCAGCTCATTATATGCAGTTACCAGTTGGATAAGTGTGGGATCGGTCAACCCAAGTGTAGAAGGTACAAGCGATAATCTATTCTCGGGCTGGTTAATATAGCTCTCGATCATGTTCGCAACTTCCAGTTGCAATTCCTGTGTATTAAGATTATCGGTAAGCGAATTAACGTTATTGAAATACAGTTCGGACTGTGCCGTAAGATTGATTACATCCCGACTTGTTCTGAAAAGTTGCAAGTTATTCTCAACACTGTCGAGCTGATTTTCCACGAGTGATAACCGGTCTGTAATGAATGTTAGGATCTTCCGGTTCATCTCGTTCTTGTCTTCTATCGCGGCAAGGTTGTATTCTTCCATCAGATGATTCAGAATGGTGGCAGCGAGTATGGGATTGTCATGTACGTACGACAGACTAAGTACATTTGAAAGGTCGTTCGCCGGGCTCACACTTAATCCGCGGTTATAATAATTCGCCGCGTTCATTAGCGGGAGATATTGAATCACAAACTCCCTGTACTCAAGGTCCCGGTATGATGATGTTTCACGCGGCGCAAGTTTGAATGTACCGACGGGTAGCTTGAATTCCTGCCCAACAACATATTCCTGTTTTCCTTCACCGAGCCGGAAAGTGCGCCAGTCCTTACTTATTTTTAAATTCAGACTGAATGCTTTTGAACTATCATACAACTCGAGTATCACTAGTTCCAATGGATAATCCGGATAGATGTCCGTTGTTTTCACATTTGCGATTACCGAATATTTTTTTTGCAGTCCCAGCCTTTTCACAACGCGCTCCATCAGCGTACGCGAGCTGAGGATAAGCATTTCATTTTGCTTATTCGTTGCCGACTGAAATAATCCAAGATCGGAGAACATGTCCTGCGAGGTGATACCACCATTGCCTCGTTCATTATCGTTCCTGATAAGAAGCGTTGATTTAACACTGTACATAGGTTTGGTATACCTGAGATACAACCATGCTACAGCAAGGCTAAGTATTATGCATAAGACAAACAACCAGCTGTAATGAAGATATTTAAGTAGAAGCTCTTTGGGATTTATCCCTGCAACTTCTTCTTTGTTATCCCTGTTACCACCGCCGTATCCGTAACCGTTTTCGTTTTCCATTGTTACTTTAACACGTTTATTGTACTAACAACTACGCCGAGTGCGGAAATCACGCCGAGCACGATCCCGAAAGTGCGTAAGCTCGATTGATCCGAATTAATTATTTTACTGTCGTTCATCTCCACGTACACTACATCGTTTTGGCGCAGATAATAAAATGGTGAATTGAATATGTCGCCTTTATTAATGTCGAGTGTTCCGGTTTCTTTTACACTATCCGTTTGCCTGATCACTCTTATATTATTTCTTTTACCATAAACTGTAAGGTCACCCGCTAATCCAATTGCATCGAGGATTGTTACGCGCTCACTGGGAATGGTATAGGTACCAGGCTTCGCTACTTCGCCGAGTATCGTTATCCGATAATTGGAGAGCCGTACGGTAACACTCGCTGAGTCGATGTATTCTTTCAGCTGTTTTTCCAAAGCTTCGGTAAGTTGGGTGCGCGACAAACCAGCTGCCTTCACTCTTCCGAGGTAAGGAATACTAATATTTCCCTGTTCGTCTACAAGGTACCCGCTTGCACCACCGCTGGCTGAAGAAGTTCCGGTAGCACTCATGGCGCCATCGCTGGCGTTGGGCATATTGAAAAGCTTGGCACTTGCTTCGTTAGGTGTACTCACGACTATGTTGAGGATATCGCCTTTTTGCAAAATGGGTTCGTAGTGCTGCGCGGCCCGTTGAAGCATGCTGTCTGAGATCTCTTTAAAATAGACAGCTTTTTGAGTAAGCTTCTTTGCGGATTTACAGGAGAAGAGAATACTTCCTGCCAGTAAGAGAAAGGTCAGTCTGAATATCAAACGCATAAGCGATAGTTGGTGTGAGATGTTGCAGGCATAGCTTCGCCTCCTCAGTCACATCTCGTTTTTATGACTGCTTAACGATTAGCAACCTCAAATCTTGTTTCAATTCCTCATTATCAATAAAAAAAGGGCATAAATAAGTATCACTTGCAATACTTTTACACCCTTTTATCGAATAATATCAGAATAAGAATTGACTATGTAAGAGGTTTTTCATTTACGTGACAAATATACCAGAATTTATATACCTCCGATGCGGAAAATCCTCCAAAGACTGCTGAAAAAACCCATCGCCTGGATGGCTATAAAACTCTCATCCTCACCGCGAAAAAAACAGGTTTTCGCGTCTCTTTCACACCTTCTCGACTGTATTCTAACCTCACGAATGGGTTATCCCAAGCTCATACCTTTCGGCATCGATTCCGGAAAATTTGTCATTCTCTCCGATCAGCATAAAGGAGCGAAAGACCTCGCTGATGATTTCAGAAACACCGAAACCAACTACCTGCACGCCCTTCAACATTACTATGACGAGGGATTCACATTCATAAATCTTGGTGATTGCGAAGAGCTATGGGAGGCTACGCCGTCGGTGGTGGTTGAAAAAAACAGGAAAACACTTGAGATGGAGGCGCAGTTTCTGGCCGCCGACCGGTATTACCGCATATATGGAAACCACGACCTGGAATGGAACTATGAAATTCAGCGTGCGCTATATCTTAAACCGGTATTCGGTTCAAAACTCGTGGTAAGCCAGGGGCTGGTGCTCGAAACGGCCTATAAGGAAAAAAAGTTCCGAATCTTTCTTGCCCATGGGCATCAAGGTGACAAAAGAAGTGATGGAAATATGTTCAGCAAATGGTTTGTGGCAGCGATCTGGACGCCCATTCAACGGTTTTTAGAAGTTCAGGTCGATAGGATTTCCGATTCGTTTGAGCTTGTTGACAAGCACAACATCCTGATGTACGAGTGGAGCGCAACAGAAAATGACCTCCTTTTTATATCAGGGCATACCCACAAACCGGTATTTGCTTCATTGGATCATATCGACCGGCTCACACGCCAGCTCGGACTTGCGAAAGTTCAGAATGACCCCGTGCTGATTAAGTCTATCGAGGAGGAAATCGCACGACGGCAGCACGAATATGCTGGAAAAAAGTTCGTCAAAACGATGGCCAAGCCAACATATTTCAATTCGGGATGCTGCTGTTATCCCGATGGCGACATGACGGGCATTGAGATTGACAACGGCTTCATCCGCCTGGTAAAATGGAAGACTGGCGAAAAAAAAAGTAAGAGGGTTGTGCTCGAGGAATCACCTCTATTCTATCTCTTCGATCTGCTCGAATCAAAATAACGTTCCCTGTGTGCCTGGCCTCATGAACTTGCTTGCGTCGAGTTCCATCCGCTCGTGATTGAGCCCGTATTTCGTAGTGTACTTTTTGTATTGCATCGCTACCAGTTGCGCAATGTTTCCTTCACCACGCATTCTTACTCCCCACCGGCTGTCGTTTACTTTTCCGTCGTGACCCCCTTCTATCATATGCCATACTTTGTCTGCACGGTCAGGAAAGTTTTTATAGAGCCAGTCGTGAAAGAGAAGTTTAACGGACCCATTAAGGCGAATGAATGTGTAGGCCGAGAACTTTGCGCCGGCTTCGCTCGCCAGTTTGATGATGTCGTGCATCTCGTGTTCATTCAATCCGGGTATCATTGGTCCGAGCATTACGCCCATACGCACTCCCTGATCGCTCAATTCCTTTATCAATCGTATACGCTGTTTACCTGTCGTTGTTCGTGGTTCCATCACCCGGCGTAGATCTTCATTCAGAGATGTAACAGAAACGAGAATGGATACAAGATTTTTTTCGGCCATCTTTTTTAGGATGTCCATATCGCGCAGCATGCCCGCATTTTTTGTGATCATGCCGACTGGCTGGTTGAACTCCAGGCAGATCTCGAGAAGTTGTCTCGTAATCCTGAACTTTTGTTCCGCTGGCTGATAACAGTCCGTGTTGCCGCTGAGCCCTATCGGTACGCTTTCCCATTTGGGATTCATCAGAAATTTTCGAAGTAATTCGGGCGCATTCTTCTTTACGATGATCTTTCGCTCAAAGTCTAACCCTGCACTATAGCCGAAATATTCAAATGAATTGCGTGCATAGCAATATATACATCCGTGCTCGCAACCCTGGTAAGGGTTCATGCTGTAAAACATACCTACGTCGGGGCTCTCTACTTTATTCACCAGGCCTTTTGCCGTTTCTAAAAGGTATTGTGTGGGTGAATTGGGGTCGGACCAGTCGTCGATGCTTTCAATGTGCTCACGGACGCGTGTATTTTTAATGAATTTGTTAGGAGTGTTTATTTGCGCCCCGCGTCCTTTCAGGTAGGCGTTTAACTCCTGTTCGTTCTCCTCCATCGCTCCCTCCCCTGTTTAAAAAAATAGTTCTCCCTGTTTCGTTGTTACAGGCATGTTCATGAAATCGAATCGCTGTACAATTTGATAGCCTTTGTCACCCAGCGGTCGTTTTAGCAGTAACATTCCATCAGCTACAATTTTTGCAGAAAAATGCGAATGCGAGTATTCCAGCCAGCCTTTTTCGTACTGCCATGGCAGCAGTTTTCGCGCAACCGGAATAAACGGTTCTGCTATGAAATGAGGGTCGTGTTCGGGATCGGCTTTCATAAGTTTCTGAGCCGTTCTCAATTCCTTCACAAGGTTCTGAACCGGTGTTTTTGTGGCGACATTCAGATAAATGGTATGGCTTGGGAAGCCGGCGAAATCCTTCAATTCGATTTTGAAGGGCGTGATGCCCATGGCTATGTGATGGAAGCGGTTCACGATTTTTTCTTCCATCATCGCCCAACTAACGAAATGCACGAGTGCCAGGTGTGGTTTGCCGGATAGCGGCATGGCCGGCTGGAATTTATCATTGAATTCCTTGCGCACGTTAATGATGCGTTTTCTTAGATCTTCATTCGGCGAGATCACTACGAGGTAGTCGTTGAGGCGGTAGCCGGGCATTGTTGTATGGAACTTTTCCATGCTGAACTAATTTTATTAGTACAATTTACTAATTTCTTTAGTTATTGCAAATAAAAGTTTCTGCTCCGCCAGTTTAAGCCTGCGGCGCGTGCCTCCGGCGGATTTAAATGCTTAGGGGATCTTTGCGGTGTTTTGAGAATCGAACGGTTTTTGCCTCCGGCGGATTTTAATGCTTAAGTGATCTTTGGGCGTTTCTGGCGGTTTTAACAGCGATTGCAATACTGACATTGGGTTCTCACGCCTCACGCTTGCCGCCTCACGCCTCACGCAAACCGCGCCTCCGCCTCAACAACCGCTTCCGGTTTACCCACATCTATAAGAAAACTATCAGAATGATCGAAGCTCTTGATCACTTCATCGCGCGCCAGCGCCAAATAAACGTCAACCATCGAAAACTTACCCTCAAACTTTATCAACGAAAAAATCTTCGGCTCAATCACGTGAATGCCGCTAAATGCCCGCGCATTTACATCGGCAGTAGTCCTAACAATCTTTTCCTCACCAGTCTTTTCATTCTTCCACCCACACAAATTGTCGAGATGGTCAAACAAAAAATAGCGTGATGTCTTCCGCAGCGTCGTGGCAACAGTAGCCAGCGGCATCAGCTGCTTGTGCGCAAGAATCATCCGCCGCAAATCCATTTTTGTAAGAATATCAACATTCATCAATACAAACGCATCATCCAAAAGAAACCGCGAAGCCTTCATCAATCCACCCCCGGTCTCTAACACCACATCACGTTCGTCACTAATCACCACGTTACTTCCCCAACCATTATTCTCGCGGACCGCATTCTCTATCTGGTCGGCAAAGTGATGCACGTTCACTACCACATCTGTAATCCCTGCACCTTGCAGGTATTCTATATTTCGTTGCAATAAACTTTTTCCATTTACCAGCGCAAGCGCTTTAGGATGTTTATCTGTCCACGGTTTAAACCTCGTTCCCAAACCCGCGGCAAGTATCATCGCTTTCATGATCGTAGAAATTTACAGAACAATATTCAGCATCATATTGCTGCGGTTCGGATAATCTGTATTGAAATGAAGGCCGCGGCTTTCTTTGCGCAATTGCGCACACTTAACAATAAGGTACCCAACCGATATCATATTCCGCAATTCGCAGAGCTGCGGACTAAGGCTGGTAGTTTGATACAGCGCATCGGTTTCATCCCATAACAGATCAAGTCTTTTCATTGCACGTTCCAGCCGCACGTTGGTTCTTACAATACCAACATAGTCACTCATCAGCAGTTGCAGCTCTTTCAGGCTCTGCGTAATCAATATCATTTCCTTCGGCTCGGACGTACCGGAGGTATTCCAATTGGGGATGTTGTCCTTAAATTCAATCGCATTAACTTTCAGCGCCGCATCCGCAGCACAGCGATGCGCAAACACCATCGCTTCCAGCAGTGAGTTACTCGCAAGCCGGTTAGCTCCATGCAGTCCGGTACTGGCGCATTCACCACATGCATATAAATTCGCAATCGACGTTTTTCCCCACTCATCTGTTTTAATTCCGCCACAGCTGTAATGTGCAGCTGGCGAAACCGGAATCATTTGCTTCGTGATATCAATGCCTATCGATCTGCATTTTTCGTAAATGTTCGGAAAATGCTCAATGAATTTATCCAAGGCAATGTGGCGCACATCAAGAAACACATGTTCGGTACCCGTAATCTTCATCTCATTATCTATTGCCCTCGCAACAATATCACGCGGAGCAAGATCTTTTCTGGCATCGTAACGCTCCATAAACGCTTCGCCATTCTTGTTTCTTAGTATTCCGCCGTCGCCCCTCACCGCTTCGGTTATAAGGAACGATTGTCCACCTACACCCGGTTCATAAAGCGCCGTAGGATGAAACTGAATAAATTCCATGTTTTCAATCCGCCCTTTCGCGCGGTAGAGCATTGCCACACCATCGCCGGTAGCAATTGATGGATTGGTTGTAGAACGATATACCTGGCCATTACCCCCGGTAGCGAGTAATGTGATCTTTGCGCGAATCGTTTCGATCTGATTCGATTCCCTGTTCAACACGTATACGCCGTAACATTCTACATCGGGCGTAGCCTTTGTTACGAGCGAACCGAGGTGATGTTGGGTGATGATATCAAGTACAAACCAGTGTTTGATCAGTGTAATATTCGGATAGTCGTTCAGTTCGTCGAGCAGCGCCCTTTCCATTTCCTTTCCCGTCACATCTTTATGATGGAGTATTCTAAACTCGCTATGTCCACCTTCTTTACCAAGTTTGAAATCACCATCTTTTTCTTTGTCGAACCGCGCGCCCCATTTAATAATTTCGCTGATTCTGTCGACGCCTTCCTTTACAACAATCTCAACGATTTTCGGGTTACATAAGCCATCCCCGGCAATCAGCGTGTCCTCAATATGTTTCTGAAAGCTATCTTTTTCAAAATCCATTACACCGGCGATGCCGCCCTGGGCGTATTTGGTGTTCGTTTCATCGGCCTGTGCCTTTGTAACTATCAATATTTTTTTCTCGGGAAACTCTTTTGCAGCTTTTACAGCAAACGTAATCCCTGCAATGCCCGAACCGATAACGAGAAAGTCCGTTTCCATCAATATTCGATTGTGTATGCAAATTTTTCTGGCGTCTCAAACATCTTCATCAGATCATATTTCATCGTCACTGTACGTTTATCAGCGGAGAGCTGAATCATCGGGTTGTCTGATTTCTTTACTGCACGCGGTAACTTGATTGTTGATGAATATAAAATCTCGAAGCCACCGCCTATCATCTGACGCGCCTGCGCCATTTCCGGCTTAGCCATCAGGGAATCGAAGCGCTGGCGGTTCAGTTTACGCGAAATCTTATTCTTCGAAACTGTAACATCAAATACGTTATTGATCTGGTCAAGGCCCTGCTCATCCATCGCGGGCGCACCCTGCGTGCTGTCTTTCTTCACAAACACCTGCTTAAACACTTCGGAAAGTCCGCCCGAACCGGATCCTGACATCAGCGCCTGCAGATCGTTCAGGCTTTTAAAGGGAAATCGAATGTCAGCTGTAAATATGTTTTTCTCCAGGTCCACCTTCATCTTCATCACGCCATCCTGGAAAAGTCTTTTCTGTTCTGGTGTTACATCTTTCGCGGTATCGAGAACCGAACTAAGATTGATAACAGTATCTATTGCACGGTTAAGGCCGCTTTTCGCAATCTCTTCTTCGCTCGCCATCGATTGCATCATCTGTATCAATGCGCTCATATCCATTTTGGTAATGTATGTGCCGCTGCCGTTGTCGTTTATGGTAATCTCTTCATTGATCTCATAGCAGCCTGCGAAAATCGCCACGAACGCAACAACAACCCAAGACCAGAATTTTCTCATGTATAAATTTTTTTTAAAAGTAATTCGTTTTTATCTCTTACGATTTCAGCTCTACCGGTTGAATCGCAGCTTTGCGTGCAGGAAACCAGGATGCGAAGAAGGCAATCACCGATACCGTAACTATCACCAGTACAAAATCACTCATCCGTAACTCAACAGGGTAATAGTCGATTAAAAATGTACCGCCTTCAATCGAAATAAGTTTATACTTCACCTGCGCCCAGCAAATAATTACCGCAAGGATCAGTCCCGCGAAAGCACCCATTCCCGCAAGCAGAATGCCTTCCGATAAAAATATTCTCCGAATACGTGCATTATCGGCACCCAGTGCCTTAAGTATCTGAATATCTTTCTGCTTTTCCAGTACGAGCATCGTCAATGCCCCGATCATTGTAAAAGCCGCAACGATCAGCATCAGGGTGAGAATACCGTAAATAGCCCACTTTTCAAGATTCATTACGCTGTACAAACTTTTATTCTGTTCGTACCTTGATTCAATCACATACTGATCACCGAATATTTTTTCAAGCTCTTCTTTTGTTTCGTCAACGGCACCGTTGTTCCTCAGGGCTATCTCAACGCTTCCAAATTCATCAGCACCCATCGACATCATTCGTTTCATGAAGCCGATATTGGTGAGAGCATATTTATTATCGATATCCTGTTGAATGAAAAATGTGCCTGCTGTGGCAATGTTCTCTGCAGAGAACGCCTGGTACGGATCGATGACGTTAATGTTTACGCCGCGCTTGAAAAGGTAAGCGGTGAGTGGATAAAGATTCCGGTCGGAGATAACAGACAGTGCATTTTCGATTCCGCTTCCTAACACCACGAACGCTTTGTCGGCGTTGCCAAGATTAAACTGGCCCCTTATCATCTTCTTCGAAACAGATGTGACGTTGGGATAATTTTCATCGACTCCTTTCAGGTACACTATCGTCTGAATCTCGCCATTCTGAAGGAGAGTTTTTTCTTCAACGATTGTTGAATAAGCCTTGATGTTGTAGATCACCTTCATTCTTGAAAATTGAAGAGGTGTGATCATCATTGTCTTCCCTTCTTTGGGAACTATACGGAGATCGGCGTAAAAAGTAGAGTATAATGATTTTACGAGGCCTTCGAAACCATTAAAAACACTGAGAAGAATGATGAACGCGGCAGTGATGAGAACGATGGCTACCATACTCACCCAGGCGATGATATTGATCGCGTTGGTTGATTTTTTCGCCTTGAAGTAGCGCCACGCAAAGAGAAGATTCATTCGTTCCCTTTATTTTCATTGATTTTCTTGAACAACTCTTCCATCTTAAATACCTGCTCCAAAGTGTCGTCGAGAAAGAATTGCAGAACAGGCATTCTTCGCAGTTGTTTCCCTACCGCGGCAGTAAGCTCTTTTTTAATTTCCCATGATCTTTCGTGAATCTTCTTCAGCACAGCAGCAGTATCTTTAATTTGGAAGAAACTCAGGTACACACGCGCCTCGAGAAGGTCTGGCGTAATTTTAACAGAACTTAAAGACACCATCCCTCCGTCAATCATATTCAGGCCGAGGCGCTGAAAAATATGGCTGATTTCTTCGAATAATAGCCCCCCAATCTGCTTCTGTCTTTTTCCTTCCTGCATCATGCGAAGATACGGAACTCCTATCTTTGCCACGCATGAAGCGGTTCTCCACTATTCTCAAATACCTGAAAGACCAGAAGGGAAGTATTGCACTGTATATCTTGTTCAATCTTCTCTCAGTTTTGTTCTCCCTTTTCTCCCTGGCCATGCTCGGACCGTTCCTGCAACTCCTTTTTTACAAGGAAAAGTTGATGGCCACGGCCCCGGTGTTTAAATTTTCCGCCAGCGGTGTCCTTGATTCTTTCAAATATTATCTCAGTTCGCTTATCCGTGAGCACAACGAGATGTATGCGCTTGGAGCAATCTGCATTATCATCATCATCTCTATCTTTTTTAAGAACTTTTTCATCTATTTTTCTTACCGGATCCTTGCTCCTTTGCGCAACCGCGTGATGCAACGACTCCGTGGCGATCTTTATTCAAAAATTCTGGACCTGCCGATCGGGTACTTCACCGAGCAACGCAAAGGTGATATCAGCAGCAGGATGAGTAACGATGCGAATGAAATTGAATGGAGTATCATTAGTACCCTGGAAGGACTGATTAAGGAGCCGCTCACCATCCTGATCATTTTATCTGTACTGATTGTACTTAGTCCGCAGCTTTCCCTGTTTCTTCTGATACTGTTGCCTCTTACCGGGTTTATTATCGGGCGCGTGAGCCGTTCACTTAGAAAGCAATCCAGTCACGCGCAGGAAGAGATGGGCACACTGATGTCGATACTCGACGAAACGCTTGGCGGACTGAGAGTGATCAAGGCATTTAACGCTGAAAAATTATTGAGGGGCAAATTTTTTACAAGCAACGAAACGCTCACGCATCTTCGAAACAAGATGATCTTCAGGAAAGATCTTGCGTCGCCCATGTCGGAGTTTATGGGTGTGCTTGTGTTATGCTGTGTGCTTTATTTTGGCGGAAGGTTGGTTTTAGGCGGTGGTAGCGTTGAGCCTGATACATTCATCACGTACATAGTTTTCTTTACGCAGATTATAAACCCTGCGAAATCATTGTCAACTGCGTTTTACAATGCGCAGCGCGGTAGTTCAGCGATCAAACGTATAGAAGATATCCTTGGCGCGCCGGTATTAGTGGACGAGGTGGCTAACCCGCATCAGCTTCAAAAGTTTGGCAGCAGCATCGAATTCAAAAATGTGTCGTTCTCGTACGATGATACCGTTATTCTCGACAACATTAATCTTTCCATAGAAAAGGGCAAAACAATCGCGCTTGTTGGTTCGTCCGGCGCCGGGAAATCCACACTCGCTGACCTGGTTCCACGTTTTCACGATGTGTCGTCCGGCCAATTGTTGATAGATGGAGTGGATATCAAGCAATATTCACTCGAATCTTTGCGAAGCAATATGGGCATCGTAACGCAGGAGCCGATTTTGTTTAATGATAGCATCCGGGAAAACATCAGACTCAGTAAGCCTGATGCTACTGAGGAAGAAGTAGAAACTGCGGCCCGCATCGCAAATGCGCATGACTTTATCTTAGCTAAAGAAGAGGGCTACAATACCAACATCGGCGATAGAGGATCTAAATTGTCTGGTGGCGAACGCCAACGTGTTACCATTGCCAGGGCCATCCTGAAAAATCCTCCCATATTAATTCTCGATGAGGCCACCTCATCGCTCGATACTGAAAGCGAGCGCCTCGTGCAGGATGCCATCAATAAAATGATGCAGAACCGCACCAGCATCGTGATTGCACACCGCCTTAGCACGATTCGTCATGCCGACCAGATCATTGTTCTTCAAAAGGGCCGTATCGTTGAACGCGGCACCCACGAAGAATTATTAACGGTTAATGGCACGTACAGAAGGTTGGTAGACATGCAGGAAGTGAAGTAGTTTTAACCACAATTATTATTGAACCACATGAATAGAATTATTACCCTTTCTTTCCTGTTTGTGCTGCCCTTAATTGTTGTGGCCCAGAAGAAAACATTCACGTTCAACCAGATTTTCAAAGGCCAGGCGCCGGCCATCGCCAATCCGTTGCCCGAGATTGGCGGATGGATTGATGATAATAATTACATAGAAGTGCGGGAAGATGACAAAGGTGTTGCGACGTCTTTTTCGGTAAACGTTGTAACAGGCAAAGCTGTTCCTTACTCACACGCGAAAGCTGATGTAGATGTTCCGGAATTTAAAGATGCACTAAATACAACGCTATCGCCCGATGGTAAATATGCAGCTTATACCCGCAATAATAATTTGTACATCACTGAGCTTGCTTCCAAAAAGGAAACCGCATTAACGAGTGATGGCAGTGAAACTATTCTGAACGGCTATGCGTCATGGATATATTACGAAGAGATTTTAGGAAGGGCGTCGAACTATAAAGCGTTCTGGTGGTCGCCGGATAGCAAGAGTATTGCTTTCATGAAATTTGATCAGAAGGATGTGCCGGTTTTTCCTATATATTATGCAGATGGACAGCATGGATTTATTGAGACAACCCGCTATCCAAAGGCCGGTGATAAAAATCCCGAAGTAAAACTGGCTATCACTTCAATTGCTGATAACAAAACGGTTTGGCTCGACTTCGACGAGAAACGTGACCAGTATTTTGGTCCTCCTGAATGGACGCCAAAGAATGATTTTCTAGTGCAGTGGATGAACCGCCACCAGGATTCACTGATCGTGTTTAAAATCAATAAGGCTGATGGGTCAAAGACGCCATTGTATACTGAGCACCAGGATACATGGATAAGTCTTGACGAAGAAGCGAGATTTCATTTTCTTTCAACAGGCATGATCATTAAATCTGATAAGGACGGATGGGAAAACCTATACCTGTTTGATGAAAACGGTAAAGAGCGAAGCAAAGTTACAAAGGGAAATTTTTGGGGAACAGCGATCTTAAAAGTAGATGAAAAGAAGAAGCTCGTTTATTTCACTGCGAGGCAAACGAATGCGGCGCGCTTCGACGTGTACAAAGCAACGTTCGATGGAAAGAAAATAACGAGACTTTCTGGGGGAAATTACGGGTATGATATGGTGTCCATCTCACCTAATGCAAAATATTTTGCTGCAGTGTATTCGAATGTTTCAACTGCACCTGTAATGGCCCTGTTCGATAATACTGGCAAGAAGGTTCGGGAGATCGTTAATACGAAATCGCCGGCGATGGACGCTTACGCAGTGCCCGTAACAAAATGGATCACGGTTAAATCGTCTGATGGAAAATTTGATCTGCCTATGACTGTAACGTATCCTGTAAATTTTGATTCAACGAAGAAATATCCGGTATGGATCAGTGTCTATGGCGGACCGAACGCGGGAACGGTTTACGATAGATGGAAGCCTGTGGGCGGACTTACCCAGTGGTGGGCGCAGGAGGGCGTTGTACAAGTGGCGATGGATAACAGGAGTTCCGGACATTTTGGTAAAGCGGGCATCAATTATATTTTCAAGCAAATGGGAAAGTGGGAGCTGGAAGATTATATGACTTGTGCAAAGTGGTTGAAATCGCAGGCGTGGGTTGATGCATCGAAGGTGGGGATCACAGGCGGAAGTTTTGGCGGATATGTTACCTGTATGGCGCTTACTTATGGTGCCGATGTGTTTACGCATGGACTGTCGAATTATCCTGTTACGGACTGGCAGCTTTACGACACCCACTACACCGAACGTTTTATGAGAACACCCGCAGAAAATCCTGAAGGATATAAGAACACATCTGTCCTTACGTATGTAAAAAAGTTTAAAGGAGTGTTTCGCTTAGTACATGGATCAACGGACGACAATGTGCATATGCAGAATAGTATTCAGCTGGTGGATGCCTTGCAGGATCTCGATAAGAGTTTTGAGTTGATGATTTATCCGAATCAGCGGCACGGGGTTCGTGGCACAAAGGCGCGGCATAACCTAAAAGAGACGTGCAGGTTTATTTATAAGAATATGCTTGGAAAAGATCTGCCGAAGGAATTCGACAACTTCTAAACGTCACCGCAGTCGGTCAAAACATCAAATAAAAAACCCCGCCGTAGGCGGGGCTCACAACCCGTTAGGGTAATTTATTTATTCATCATCTGCTTCGCCTCGATACTCAACGTAGCATGTGGCACCGCACGAAGTCGGGCCTTGTCGATGAGCTTACCGGTAACACGGCAGATTCCGTAGGTTCTGTTTTCAATACGCATAATGGCCTTTTCGAGGTGATCAATATAGTTGATCTGGCGGCTCGCCATCTGCGCAAGCTGTTCCCTCTCCATGCTCATGCTTCCATCTTCCATGGTCATATACCTGTTCTCATTCTCATCTCCACCCATTTCGTCCTTGCGGGTGATAAGGCCCTGGAGGTAAGTAAGCTCTTTCTTCGCCTGGTCCAGCTTCTTCTGAATTAATTCGCGAAACTCCTGCAGTTCTGAATCGCTATACCTTAATGTAGGTCCATGGACAATTACTTCGGGTTGATCAAGTACTGACTTAGTGAATTCCGGCTCGTATTTTCTTACAGTTTTAGTCTTCATATCCGGAATCACAACTTTAACTGGCTTTGCGGGCGGGGCTGGTTTCTTGGGCGGCGGAATATTAGGTAGTTCCGTTTTCTTCGCTTCTACTTTCTTCGCCTCAGGCTTCTTTTCCTCTTTTTTCGGCATCACTGGATGTTTAACTTCTGTTTTTTTAATGGGTGTTTTGGAAGGTACAGGTTTGGTTTGCACCACTTTAGCGGCAGGCTTAGGAGCCGGTTTGGCCACTTTCTTTACCGGGTGCTTATCTATAGCTTTCTTCGCTATTGGCTTGGCTGCTTTTTTAGGTGCAGGTTTCGACTTTGAATGGGACACGGGCTTTGCAGCCGGTTTCTTAGCAGGTGCTGCTTTTCTGACAGGGGTGTTTTTCTTCGCAGGCTTAGCTGCTTTCTTTTTGGTTGCCATATTATCAGGCTTTTTTTGAAACAAACACTTTCACCGGAATATCATTCACTTCAACTTCCGTTCCCTCAGCAAGTTCTGACACCATTTCAAGTTGATCTGCTAAAATTTCGGCGCAAATATAGTTATTAAATCGGGCGATTGAGTCTTTCAACTCTCCATGCTCCGATACTTTTACAACAATTCTGTCTGTTAGTTCCAAACCACTATCCTTCCTGATCTTCTGGACCCTGTTCACCAGTTCCCTTGCATTGCCTTCGCTCACTAAAATGGGGGTAACATTAACATCGAGTGCCACTGTGAGAGCCTCTTTACTGGCCACCATCCAGCCCGGAATATCCTCGCTGGAAATCTCCACCTCCTGTATCTGTAATATTACAGGTTCGTTATCAATAAACAATGAAATAGAACCTTCTTTTTCAAGCCTGATAATATCTTCCTGCGACATCGCACCGATAGCCGCAGCGGCAGCTTTCATTTTGGCCCCAAGCTTCTTCCCGAGTGCCACGTAGTTAGGCTTGATCTTCTTTTTAATGAAGCTGCTTTCATTGTGATCGAGGTACTCAATCTCCTTAACATTCACCTCGGATTTTATCAACTCCTCTATCAGCTGGATCTGCTCCTTCATGCCCTCGCTGTTAACGGGAATAAGCATTCTCTGCAATGGCTGCCTCACCTTGATATTCACTTTCTTCCTCAAAGAAAGCACCAGCGAAGAAAGGTCCTGGGCCAGGTGCATACGCTCTTCAAGCGCTGTATCAATAGCGTCGGTATCAACTTCCGGAAATAGTATGTGGTGGACCGATTCTACTTTATGTTTTTCGGAAACAGTATTCAAATTCTGGAATATGCTGTCGCTGAAAAACGGTGCAATTGGAGCCATCAGTCTCGTAACAACCTCCAGGCACTCGTACAAAGTTTGGTATGCAGAAATCTTATCGTGCTCGTACTCACCTTTCCAAAACCGCCTTCTGCAAAGTCTAACATACCAATTGCTCAACTGCTCATCTACAAAGTCCTCAATCGCCCTGCCTGCCTGGGTTGGTTCGAAGTCGTCCATGTAACCTGTAACAGTTTTCACGAGCGAGTTCAATGCGGAAAGAATCCACCTGTCAATCTCCGGACGCTTATTCAGCGGGATATATTCTTCCTTGAAAGCAAAACCGTCAACATTTGCGTACAGCGCAAAGAACTGGTAGGTATTATATAATGTTCCGAAAAACTTTCTTTGAACTTCTTTGATGCCCTCGAGATCGAACTTCATACTCTCCCAAGGAGAAGCGTTCGTGATCAGGTACCAGCGGGTAGCATCCGCACCAAATTCACGGATAGTAGTAAAGGGATCGATCACATTACCCAACCGCTTGCTCATCTTGTTGCCATTCTTATCGAGAACAAGCCCGTTCGATACACAATTCCTAAAGGCTACCGACCCGAAAAGTAAAGTTGAAATCGCGTGAAGCGTGTAAAACCAACCGCGTGTCTGATCAACTCCTTCGCAAATGAAATCTGCCGGATAATTTGATTCAAACGGCGCGTTGAATGGCCTCTCTTCACCTGCCTCAACCTTCGCCTGGTCGAGCCCCCATTGGGCATAAGGCATCGAACCACTATCGAACCATACATCAATAAGATCGGGTACGCGCTTCATCGCAACACCGCTCTCACTCGCTAAAACGATTTCATCAACGTACGGTTTATGCAGATCGAGAATGCCTTCGTGCAGATAATCCTTATTCGTATCGCCCCCAAGTACTTCGTTTGCCTTTCTTATTTCATCATTTAGTTCCCTGATCGAGCCTATGCATTTTTCTTCGCTTCCATCGGCCGTTCTCCAAACAGGCAGAGGTGTGCCCCAGAACCGCGACCTGCTCAAGTTCCAATCCACCATATTCTCAAGCCAGTTACCAAACCTTCCCTCACCGGTGGATTTAGGTTTCCAGTTGATCGTCTCGTTTAACGCCACCATCTTCTCTTTCACCGCGGTAGTTCGGATGAACCACGCGTCGAGAGGATAATATAATACGGGCTTGTCGGTTCTCCAGCAATGTGGATAGTTGTGCTCGTACTTTTCAATTTTAAACGCCCTGTTTTCTTTCTTCAGCTTTACGCTGATATCAACATTCACATCAACGTAATCCTTATCGTCTTTATAATTCTTTACATAACGGTTGCTGAACTCTCCAACGCCCTCAACAAACTTTCCCTGTCTGTCAACGAGTGTAAGAATTCCTATATCGTATTTCCTGCCCACTTTATAATCGTCCGCACCGAAAGCAGGCGCGGTGTGCACGATGCCTGTTCCATCTTCAGTGGTAACAAAATCACCAACCATGATGCGGAACGGATTGCCGCCCGATTTTTCGGTAGTATTCGCTTCAAATGGTAGTAATTGTTCGTAGCGCAACTCTTCCATCTGCGAACCTTTGCAGCTTCCGAGTATTTTCCAGGGAATAACCTTGGATCCTTCCCTGTACGAATCGAAATCGCCATTCTCTCCTTCCTGTTTGAAGAATGAATGGACGAGATCTTTTGCCAATACTACATTGATGGGGAGATGCGTGTACGGGTTGAATGTTTTTATAATAACATACTCGATGTTGGCACCAACAGCCAGACCAAGGTTGGATGGAAGCGTCCATGGCGTGGTCGTCCAGGCGAGGTAAAATAATTCCTGATTTTTATCTTCGAGTTGCTTGAAAAGAAAGTCAGCTTTCTTGTTCTTCACTGCCTTGAACATTGCCACAGCCGAGGTATCCTTTACCATTTTGTACGTGCCTGGCTGATTCAACTCATGCGAGCTTAGCCCGGTTCCGGCAGCAGGCGAATAGGGCTGGATGCTTACACTTTCGTACAGTAAACCCTTCTTGTATAACTCTTTGAGGATCCACCAAAGCGTTTCGATGTAATTGTTTTCGAACGTAACATATGGATTGTTCAAATCCACCCAGTAGCCCATCTTCACTGTAAGCTCGTCCCACTTGTCTTTATATCTGAGGACCGCTTCGCGACACTTTTGGTTATATTCCTCTACAGAAATCTTCTTCCCGATATCTTCTTTTGTAATTCCGAGTTCTTTCTCAACACCCAACTCAACAGGAAGTCCGTGCGTATCCCAGCCGCCCTTTCTCTTCACCTGGTAACCCTGCATTGTCTTGTAGCGGCACACGAGATCTTTTAGTGTGCGCGAGATTACGTGGTGTATTCCGGGCAAACCATTGGCACTGGGCGGACCCTCGTAGAACACGAATGGTTTTTCGGCGTCGCGGAGACTGACACTTTTCTCAAATGCCTGGATATCATTCCACTTAGCCAACACTTCCTGTTCGATGGACGGTAAATTCAGCTTCGAAAATTCTCTATATCTTCCTGCCATACCCGTGAAAGTCTCGATTTCTGTAATAAAAAAGAGTGCAAAATTACCGAATAATAGTGAATGTATTCATGTATACGTGTCGTCAAAGAGTTGCTCTTCGATTTTTGAAATTATAATGAAAGTCTAAAGTTGGTTATAGGGTCTACGTGCTTACCCCTATATTGAAATGGATTACTACTTTTGGCATAGTTTATGGGAAATATGAGCAGACGAGAATGAATATGTGAAGATGAAAACAGACGATAGAAACATTCTTTATTAAACGATATTTCTAATTTTTTTTTCTACGGTTTAGGGTTTAGGGGTTAATAAGGGGAGTATTCCTACTCCCCTTTCCTTTTAATACCGTTGGGATCCAATTCTACAATTTTAATCCATTCCCTCTTAACGATTCATTCCTACGAAGGCATTGATCCCCAATTTAAACTGGACCTTATTTCCTGTGTTTTTTTACACGCACCCGTTTTTAGTTCTGATATTCCTGTGGAAAAAACAACAGGTTGAAAGTATCAATATCCGGAAAAATCGATTGTTAGTGGCCATGTCCAGAAAAACTGTTTCTTTTATAGAGCCCTCCTTACGGGGGGCTTTTTCATTTACGTAGACGCTTGTATATCCGGATTGCGATCATCAATGTAATCCCTAATAAAATAAATCCTACTAATCCTCCCACCCAGCTCATGCTCTGTTTAACTACAGCCAACATCACAATCGCCACAAGGAATAGCGTAGCGACCTCGTTCCAGATTCTTAGTTGCTGCGAAGAATACCGGAACCTGCCGTTCATCTGTTGACTATATATATAATGTAGCGAAAAGTGGTACGCGAGAAGTCCGATTACAAAACAGAATTTAACCATTAGCCAGGCCGGAAGGGAGCCAAGCAGATACCACATCCACCCGCCAAAAATAATAGTGAGAATCGCAGATGGCCATGTAATACCCAGCCACAATCTTTTGATCATCGTCTTAAACTGGGTCCGCAGAATGTCGCGTGCAGGTTCGGGTTTATCACCGGCCTCAGTATTATAAATGAACAGCCGCACGATATAGAACATGCCGCTGAACCAGGTTACGACAAAAATGACGTGAAGAGCCTTTATGTAGTTGTACATACTAAAATTCCGTTACCCATTTCGACAGTGCACGCACCCATAATGGATGAGTGTTCAGGCAAGGTATCATCGCGTAGCTTTCGCCGCCAGCGCCCATAAAACTCTCCTTTCCCCTGATTTCTATTTCTTCTAGCGTTTCCAGGCAATCGCTCACAAACGCCGGGCAGATAACTAAAAGCTTCCTGATCCCTTCCTTTGGCATTTCCTCTAACCTTATATCTGTGAACGGCTCCAACCATCCCTTTCCGAGCCGTGACTGAAAAGATATGCTGTACCTGTCTTTGGGAATTGAAAGCTTCTCTGTGACCAGCTGAGTCGTCGTGAAACACTGGTGCCTGTAACAAAAGGCATGGGCCGGAGATGGTAGTGAACAACAGTCAGGCGATTGAAGACAATGCCTACCGGTAATATCACTTTTCATAATATGCCTCGCCGGGATCCCGTGATAGCTAAACAGGATGTGGTCATACTCCTGCTCCAGGTACGGTTTCATATTTTCCGCCAGCGCTTCGATATAGTCGGCTTCTTTAAAATATGGTTTGAGAAAATTTAGCCTGAAACCGTATTTCTTCTTTTTATAGACTTCTTTCACAAACTCGACTGCCGTTTCGAAAGAGGACATGGCATAGTGAGGATAGAGAGGAACCGCTAATACGTCTTCCATGTCAGGCATCCTGCTCAGCAATTTTTCGAAGGCAGCCTCGGGAGTGGGGTTGCCGTAGCGCATTGTTAGTTCAACAGGAAATTCAACCTGCTGCTGCACGGCGTCGCGAAGTTGCTTGCTGATCACGATGAGGGGTGAGCCTTCGTCGGTCCAGATAGTTTCGTAAGCTTCGGCCGACTTAGGAGCGCGAAAGGGCACGATAATGCCCTTTACAAGCATCGCCCTTAGCAGGTACGGTTTGTCGATTACCCTGCCATCCATCAGGAACTGGTTGAGGTATTTCTTTACATCTTTTACTTCTGTAGAATCGGGCGAGCCGAGATTCATGAGTAATATGCCGCGCTTTTTTCCTGTAGCCATGAGTCGCAAAATTAAGCACGGTAGGGGTTTATTAACGGTGTTCTCAGCTTATTGTCTAAAATGACATTCCAATGACACTCACTCTGGCGCCTGCAAGTACTTTTGTGGTCCGATCAGAGATTGAAATGCACGGATCTTCCACCCCAGATATATCACGATTCCAGGTAGCAGGCATCAACTACAAAAAGACCGATGCCGACATCAGAGGCCAATATGCTATTGGTCCTGAAAAGTATGAGATGATCTTAGCCGGTGCACCTGCATTTGGTGTTAGCGAACTTTTTATTCTTTCTACCTGTAACAGAACTGAGATATATGGTATTGTTGGAGATGTTGCGCAACTGATCGACCTTCTTTGCGCCTATGCAGAAGGTGATGAAAAAACATTCAGGTCGCTGGCCTATGTAAAAAGTGGCCATTCAGCGATCGAACACTTGTTCAATGTATCTGCCGGATTGGATTCACAGATTCTCGGTGACTACGAAATTATCGGGCAGATTAAACAGGCAGTAAAATTTGCGAAGGAGCGCTCATTCATCGGAGCCTTTACTGAACGCATTGTTAACTGCATACTTCAGTCTTCTAAAACAATTAAGAATACTACTGAGCTCAGCGGCGGAACCGTGTCAGTATCATTTTCGGCTGTTCAGTATCTAAGGCAGAACGTAAAAAGCGTGTCGCATAAATCGGTATTGCTTTGCGGTATCGGTAAAATCGGAAGAAACACGTGCAGGAACCTGGTAGATTACCTGCCTGTAAGAAATATCACTCTCATTAACCGGACTGACGAAAAAGCACGTGCACTTGCTGCAGAACTCGGCTTACGCTGTGCACCGTTCGCGGATTTGAGCGAAGAAGTAAAAAAGGCCGACATCATACTCGTGGCTACAAATTCGCAAACACCAACCATACTCGCCAAAGATCTCGACGGTTCTGGTAGTAAGGTGATCATCGATCTATCTATTCCTTATAATGTTGAACTTTCTGCTCGTGATATTCCGGGCATTGAGCTGGTGAATGTTGACGAGCTGAGTAAGTTGAAAGACAAAACGCTCCACAAACGACAAGCTGAAGTACCAAAGGCGAAGAAAGTTATCGCCGAGCACATAGGCGAGTTTCTCGAATGGCATGAAATGCGCAAGCATGTGCCAGTGTTAAAAGCCGTGAAGAGCAAACTCCAGGAAATTCACATCAATCCTGATCAGGAAAGAATTCAGAAAGTAATTAACGGTATGGCCGTGAAAATGAGGCAGCGTAACCAGCGTGGCTGTCACTACATCGAAGCTATCAACGAGTTCATGGCGCCGGGGATAAATTGATTCATAAATGGCCACAATTGTCCGGATAGGCACACGGGAAAGTCCTCTTGCCTTGTGGCAGGCTACCGAAGTGCAGAAGTTGCTGCTTGCAAAGGGTCATCATTCAGAACTTGTTTACATCAAAAGTGAAGGTGATCTCGATCTTACTACGCCTCTCTACGAATTGGGCGTGCAAGGCATTTTTACGCGCACCCTCGATGCAGCTCTTCTTCATAACAAAATAGATATTGCTGTTCACTCAATGAAAGATGTGCCTACACAATTACCTACGGGCATTGTGCAGGCTGCAGTTTTAAAAAGAGGTCCGGTTAGCGACCTTGTTGTTGTGAAACATGAAAAGGAATTTCTTGAAGATGAAGATTACGTGGCGCATATCGCTACCAGTAGCATTCGCCGTCGTGCCCAATGGCTTAACCGCTTTCCAAAACACATTATGCACAACTTGCGGGGAAATATGCAAACACGTCTTCACAAACTCCATACAGAAAGTTGGGACGCGGCTATCTTCGCACAGGCCGGACTTGAACGGATCGAACTGCGACCCGAGAGTAGTTTCGAATTAGATTGGATGCTGCCTGCACCTGCGCAGGGAGCAATAATGGTAGCGGCGAGAAAAGCGGATGACCATATTCTCGCGGCCTGTCACACGATCAATGACAAAGACACTGCATTATGCACTTATATAGAAAGAAGTTTTCTCAGAGGATTGTTGGGAGGTTGCTCCACACCCGTTAGCGCATATGCCAGTATAAAAGAAAACAAAATACATTTTAAGGGGAATATATTTTCTCCCGATGGAACGCTTAAAGTTGAGATCGAAAGAAAGGCGCTGGTGACAGACAGCGAAAATTTAGGCAGCGAGTGTGCAGAAGAAGTACTGAATAAGGGAGGAAGAGAGATTAATGTGATGATTAGGGAGCAAATAAAAAAATCATCCGCATGAAAGCATTCAAGCTGCTGGTAACGAAAAAAATTACAGGATCGCTTCTATTGAGGGCAGGCCTGAAAGGTATAGACATCCTCGAAAAAGAATTCATCAGAATTCAACCGGTAGTCTCAGATACACTAAAGAAAACAATCGCTTCCCTCGCGACTTCGAAGCATACTGTCGCCTTTACAAGCAAGAATTCGGTTAGCGCGGTCACTGCAAATGAAAATGTGAAGGATGCAGAATGGAAAATCTATTGCCTCGACGGCGCCACAAGAGAAGAAATAAGAAAACACTGGAGTGATGAACGAATCGCCGGAACGGCACAAAATGCCTCTGGCCTGGTGATTGAAATAAAAAATGCTACCGCCGGCGAGAAGATCATTTTCTTCTGTGGAAATTTACGGAGAGACGATCTCCCTGGCCTTTTGCGTGATGACGGATTTGATGTTGAAGAAGTTGTAGTGTACGAAACCATCTTATCGCCTGAAACAATAATTGACGACTATGATGGTGTTGCATTTTTTAGTCCCAGTGCAGTTAAAAGTTTTTTCTCTCAAAACAAATTGAAGCAAGGAACGGTTTGTTTCTCTGTTGGCAGAACCACAACGGCGGCACTCAAAGAAATTACAACAGAAAGAATAGTTACGTCCGAAAGGCCGTCGGAAGAAAGTGTGATAAAACTGGTGGAAGAACTTAAAAACAATCTCTAGATACAGGATATGAAATTGAAGAATGACCTTTTACTACGTGCGTTGAAAAAAGAAAGTGTTGAACGCCCACCCGTTTGGATGATGCGCCAGGCCGGACGATATCTTCCCGATTATCTTAAACTCAAAGCAAAATATAGCTTTTTCGAGCGCTGCCAGAAACCAGAACTTGCAACGGAAATAACTATTCAACCGGTAGAACAGGTAGGCGTTGACGCAGCAATAATTTTCTCCGACATCCTTGTTGTTCCACAAGCAATGGGGCTGGAGGTTCAAATGGTGGAAGGAAAAGGCCCCCTGCTGCCAGATCCGATTAAAAATATTAACGACCTGAAAAGACTAAGACAACCCGACGTGAACGAATCACTCGGATATGTTTTTGATGCGCTAAGCCTCACAAAGAAAACACTCGATGGCCGCGTTCCGCTGATTGGATTTGCGGGCGCGCCCTGGACGCTGCTTTGTTATATGGTACAGGGAAAAGGATCGAAAACTTTTGATGAAGCAAAGGCTTTTTGTTTTACTCAACCAGAAGCAGCGCACCGTCTGCTGCAGATGATCACCGATACAACTATTGAATATCTGAAAGGCCAGGCGAAAGCCGGTGCTGATGTTGTGCAATTGTTTGATTCGTGGGGCGGACTCCTTAGTCCAGCTGATTTTGAAGAATTCTCTCTCAAATATATGAGGCAGATCATCGGTGCTATTAAAGATGAAGTGCATACCATTTTGTTTGCAAAAGGTGCATGGTTTGCGTTGGATAAGATGAGCGAAACCGGAGCTGATGCACTTGGAATTGATTGGTGCGTAACGGCGGACCAGGCGAGAAAGTTTGCGGGTAATAATATTACTCTCCAGGGAAACTTTGATCCTGCAAAGCTGCTCTCTCCGGTAAGTGTGATTAAAAAAGAAGTGAAGCAAATGATCAAATCATTTGGCACAGAAAAATATATCGCGAACCTGGGCCACGGAATTCTACCAAACGTTCCGGTTGACCATGCTCGCGCGTTTGTTGAGGCTGTTAAGGAATATCACGATTAAACCGAAAGTCCTGTGGATACCCAATTACTCTTCTTCGAATACATCCAGAATTTGCAAAATACTATTTGCGATGCCCTGGAGTATGTGGATGGAAAATCGCGTTTCATTGAAGATACCTGGATTCGACCGGAAGGTGGCGGTGGAACTTCGCGGATCATATCCAACGGAAATGTGATTGAGAAAGGCGGGGTAAATATTTCATCCGTTCATGGCGAATTGCCACAATCGATGCGGGAAACTTTTGGCGTGAGCGGAAAACGGTTTTATGCATGTGGCTTATCACTAGTTATACATCCGCATAACCCCTTTGTTCCTACTGTACACGCAAACTGGCGTTATTTCGAATTATACGACGAAGAAAAAAAGGTGATTGACCGGTGGTTTGGTGGCGGATCCGACCTCACACCATACTATGTATTTGAAGAAGACGGAAAGCATTTTCATACTACGCTTAAGAATGCGATGGATCCATTTGGCAGCGAATTGTATCCAAAATACAAGGAGCAATGTGACCGCTATTTTGTGAACCGTCACCGCAACAATGAAGCACGAGGTATAGGCGGTGTATTTTACGACTATCTGCGACCCGCTGATGATACGGATGCAGAAAGATTGCTGGAATTTCAGAAAGCAAATGGCGATGCATTTCTGCACGCTTACCTGCCGATTGTTACACGACGACAGGATATACCCTATACAGAAGAGCACGTAAAATGGCAGGAAATAAGACGTGGAAGGTATGTTGAATTTAACCTTGTGCACGACAGGGGAACATTATTTGGTTTGAAGACAAACGGAAGGATTGAATCTATTTTGATGAGTATGCCTCCCCGTGCGCGATGGGAGTATGATCACCAGCCCGAACCGGAAAGCCCCGAAGCTGAGCTGCTTGAGTTTCTGAAACCAAGGCAATGGGCCGACTAATGAAATAACTATGATTAAACGTCCAAGGATATTACGAGCTTCTTCAGCCATCCGCTCGATGGTTGCAGAAACAATTCTCACACCCGCGAATTTCATCGCGCCATTATTTGTGGTGGAAGGAAAGTCGCAACGTGAAGAGATTGCATCTATGTCGAATTATTTTCGGGTGAGTGTTGATATACTGAAGAAAGAAGTGAAAGAATTATATGCCCTCGGTATCCGAAGCGTATTACTTTTCATTAAGTGCGATGATGCACTAAAAGATAATAAGGGAACCGAAGCACTTAACGATAAAGGTTTGATGCAGCGCGCCATCCAGGCTGTGAAAGAGGCACAACCGGAAATGCTCGTAATGACCGACGTTGCGCTCGATCCCTATTCAAGTTTTGGACACGATGGCATCGTAGAAGGAAATGAAATACTGAATGATGAAACTGTTGCTGTATTGGCAGAGATGAGTGTAAGCCATGCCAGGGCGGGCGCCGATATTGTTGCACCCAGCGACATGATGGATGGAAGAGTTCTCGCGATAAGAGAGGCGCTTGAAAAAAACGGCTTTACAAGAACAGGCATTATGAGTTATGGCGCGAAATACGCGTCATGCTTTTATGGACCATTCAGGGATGCTCTCGATAGTGCGCCGGGGTTCGGCGACAAGAAGACATACCAGATGGATTCTGCAAATCGTCGTGAGGCGATAAAAGAAGCCATTGCGGATGTGGAAGAGGGCGCAGATATTGTTATGGTAAAGCCAGCGCTTGCTTACCTCGATATTATCAGGGAAGTAAAAAATAGTGTACACGTACCCGTTAGTGCTTACCAGGTGAGTGGCGAGTACGCTATGATCAAAGCGGCTGCCAGGGCGGGCTGGTTAAATGAAGACAAAGCGATAATAGAAACGCTGACCTCGATAAAGAGAGCAGGCGCAGATTTAATTGCTACGTACTTTGCAAGGGACGCAGTAAGACTTATTTCTTAACAAGCGCTGCGGCGCTACCCTGAGGGGATTTTATTTTTGCAATGAGGACGAATTCAATTCAATTGTTCGAACGTGCACAGCAAAGCATTCCAGGAGGCGTAAACTCTCCGGTGCGTGCATTTAAAAGTGTTGGTGGCACTCCGGTATTTATTAAGCGTGCAGAAGGCGCATATCTATACGATGAAGACGGTAACAAGTATATCGACTTCATCAACTCGTGGGGACCGATGATTCTCGGTCACGCATATCAACCACTTGTAGACGCGATAAAAGAAAAAGTGCAGGACTCAACGTCGTTTGGTGCACCAACGGAACTTGAAATAAAAGTTGCGGAGCTTATCAAATCGATGGCGCCGAATATTGACCTGGTGCGAATGGTGAACAGCGGAACTGAAGCGTGCATGAGTGCGATAAGGCTCGCGCGCGGATATACCGGCAGAAATAAGTTCATCAAGTTCGAGGGTTGTTATCATGGACACGCTGATGCGTTCCTCGTAAAAGCGGGCAGCGGTGTAGCGACGCTGGAAATTCAGGCAGTGCCGGGTGTAACGGAAGGCGTTGCGATTGATACGTTGACTGCTCCCTATAATGACCTGAATGCGGTGAGTAAACTGGTTAGCACGCATAGAGGTGAGATTGCAGCAATCATTATTGAACCTGTTGCAGGTAACATGGGTTGTATTTTACCTGAGCCAGGCTTTCTTGAAGCGTTGCGTAAGATTTGTACTGAAGAAAAAATTCTTTTGATTTTCGATGAAGTGATGACAGGGTTTCGCCTGGCGGCGGGTGGTGCACAGGAAAAACTAAAGATAGATGCTGATCTTGTAACGTTTGGAAAAGTTATAGGTGGAGGAATGCCCGTTGGTGCATTTGGTGGTAAGAAAGAAATCATGTCGCACATTGCACCGGTTGGAAAAGTGTACCAGGCTGGAACGCTGAGCGGTAATCCTATTGCGATGATCGCGGGCTACACATTACTTCAAACGCTGAAAAATAATTCATCGGTTTTTGTTGAACTCGAGGAGAAAGGAGCGTACCTGGAAGATGGCTTACATACAGTTTTGAAAAAATCCGGACGGCCGTACGTGATCAACAGGTTGGGGTCGATGATCAGTGTGCACTTCAGTGAAAAGCCAGTGAGGAATTTTGCTGATGCCTCCGCGTCGGACAATCAGTTCTTCAATCAGTTTTTTCATGCGATGCTAAATAATGGGATTTATTTGCCGCCATCGGCATATGAGTCGTGGTTTTTGAGCAATGCACTTACTTACGAGGACTTAGATAAGACGATTGAAAGTGCTGCTGCCGCACTAAAATAATTAATGAAGTAAAAGTTCACACGGTTTGAGACCCGTATGCTTCTTGAACGCCGTAGAAAAATGCGATATAGAAGAGTACCCGAGCATCATGCTTACTTCCGTTACGCTTAACCCCTTTTCATAAAGAAGATACCTCGCGTGCTCCATGCGTTGACTTTGATAAAAGTCGAAGATGGTAGTACCGAACAACTCCTTGAAGCCCTTCTTCAAATAGCATTCGTTGATAGCAACCTTACGGCTGAGTTCCTTAATAGTAATCGGCTCGCCAATATGCTGTAGAAGAATTTCGCGTGAACGGACAATCTTCTCTCTATCATTCTCATTCGTAAGAAACTTACACTGGAAGGTCTCAACATCTTTATCACCCAGCATACACTCCAAACTATACAGAAGAAGCATTTGCGTTTGAGCGTTTACATAAATATTTTCGAGACTGTCGTTGTAGCTATGACTGAGAAGCGCTTCGAGAACCATTGAACTTCTGCCGCAGATAGAGAGAATCTTCGAAAACGAAGACGGATGGCGGAAATTCAGAATATCGTCGGTGAGCGTATTGTCCTGCTTGCTAACCTTTGCAAACTGTGAGAGGTGGACGTCAGAAAATCGAAAACTGAGCACGTCCACAGTAGGCACCTTGTTCACGCAACCATTCATTGAGTTTCGTTTACAGGCACCGCAATCAGCTTCTTTCTGATTGCAATACACATTGCCGGTAACGCAAAACTTAAGTTCGAGGTAATTTTCTTTCGGCGCGCCCTTCTTAAAATGGTACACCATCATCCCCGTATCATCCATGTTCCATTGAAGGTTACGCTGGTATCTCTTGATAAAATACTGCACGGATCCGGGAATCTGACGCTCCTTTTCCTGCAAAACCACCATCTGGTCCTGCATTACAGGTTGCTTATATGCTAAAGTGAATATATCAGGAGGCTGGAACACGGGGGCAAATTTACGCCCGACGGGCGAAAGTACCTAAAAGCGTTAGTCGAAACTCTGGTTGCTTTGGGCTGCAAGTTCAATGATCCGGTTAAATTGTTCAGGAGTAAGATCATTATAAAAAAAGTACACGGGATCGATGCGTTGGGTACCCTTTCTCACCTCATAATGGCAGTGCGGTCCTGTCGATTTGCCTGTGCTTCCCACATAACCTATCACCTCTCCCCTGTTTACACGTTCGCCAACTTTTACCTTAACGCGGTACATGTGACCATATAGCGTTTCGTAACCATAGCCATGACTGATCACAACATGATTGCCATAACCGTTGCCGGAGTTACCCGCAATCTTTGCCACTCCGTTGGCCGTAGCATAAATCGGCGTTCCCTGCGGGGCGGTGAAATCGAGGCCCGCATGAAAGCGCGGCGTTTTATAAATAGGATCGATACGGTAACCGTAGCCGGACGCGACTCTTTTTAAATCGGAATTGCTCACTGGTTGAATAGCGGGGTAGAAGCGAGGAGTTGCTCCTTATTTTTTATAAACCCATCGATCTGGGTGTAGCTTTTGTCCTGGAAGGCCATGCGTTTTTCAATATTCGCAAGTGTACTTACCACAGATTCTTCAAGCTCGAAACGGTTAAGGCTCATCACCAGCCGTATTTCTTTTTGCTGTTCGATTTCAATTAAGCGCGCACTATCAGGAATCGGGTTGGCTTCGAAAATTGCCCGGTAAATATCATTATCGCGGCCTTCGAGTGAGCGCATACGATCCTGCAATTTTTTAGCGCGCTCGTCGAGTACAAGAAAATTTTCTTTCAGTGCCTCGTTCTGTTGCACCAATCTTTTTTCGTTTGCAGAGGGGAAATAGCGATAGGCGATCGATACAATTATCACGGCAGTTACCAGTGCAGCCGATAAAAAGCCAAGTACACGCAAAAGCTTTACACGCAGCGGAGTTTCAAGCTTCTCATAGCGCAGCGAATTGGTGTTGTAGTAGTACTTGACCTTTTTCATTGAATATTTTCACAAAAAAGCGGTGCCCGTATTTCCGTACTTTTGCCCCACTTTACTGAGGCCAAAATAAACAAATTTATCAATAGGCTCAATCAGTTATCTCAATTGTCCGAGTTATGATGAAAAGCGCAGAGATCCGCCAGCAGTTTCTTGATTTTTTCAAATCTAAGGGACACACCATCGTGCCCTCCGCGCCCATCGTAGTGAAAAACGACCCTACCCTGCTGTTCACAAATGCCGGGATGAACCAGTTTAAGGACTATTTTCTTGGGAACAAGAAGCCCGACCATCGTCGTGTGGCAGACACTCAGAAATGCCTGCGCGTAAGCGGAAAACACAACGATCTTGAAGAGGTGGGCGTAGACACTTACCACCACACGATGTTCGAAATGCTTGGCAATTGGAGCTTCGGAGACTATTTTAAGAAAGAAGCAATCGAGTGGAGCTGGGAACTGTTAACCGGCGTGTATAAACTCGACAAGAACAAATTGTATGTCACAATTTTCGAAGGTGATAGCAAGGAAGGCTTGCAGGAAGATAGCGAGGCCTACAATGAGTGGCTCAAATATGTGCCTGCTGAAAAAATTTTGAAAGGGAATAAGAAAGATAACTTTTGGGAGATGGGTGACACGGGACCGTGCGGACCATGCTCCGAAATACATGTTGATTGCAGAACTGATGAGGAAATATTGAACGTGCCCGGTTCTGAATTAGTGAATAAAGATCATCCGCAGGTAATCGAAATCTGGAACAACGTGTTTATGCAGTTCAACCGTTTGAAAGACGGATCGCTTGAACCGTTACCGGAAAAACACGTTGATACAGGAATGGGATTCGAAAGGCTCGTTCGCGTGATACAGCAAAAACAAAGTAATTACGATACTGATGTTTTCACTGGTACGATAGCGGCCACCGAAAAGATCACCGGCGCCAGATATGATTTCAGCGACAGCAAACCCGCCATTGCTTTCCGCGTTATTGCGGACCACATTCGCGCAATCAGTTTCACCATAGCCGATGGTCAGCTACCCTCGAATACCGGTGCCGGATATGTAATAAGAAGAATTTTGAGAAGAGCGGTAAGGTATTATTATTCATCTCTCGACTATAAAGAACCGTTATTGTACAAACTGATCCCGGTAATTGCTGATCAGTTTGCCAACGTTTTTCCCGAGTTGAAAGAGCAGGAGAGTTTCGTTGCGCGTGTAGTGCGCGAAGAAGAAGAAGCTTTCATGCGTACCCTTTCTAAGGGCATCACTTATTTCGAGCAGCATCTGAGCGATATTGACTCACGAGTGATTTCCGGAGCGTTTGCATTCACACTATTCGACACCTACGGCTTTCCAATAGACCTCACTCTTTTGATGGCGAAGGAGAAAGAGTTCGATGTTGATATGGCGGATTTTCAGAAATCGCTGAGTGAACAAAAAAACCGGAGCCGTGCGGCCACTGCAATTGACACCGACGATTGGGTGGTGGTGAATAATTCTGATAAGTCAACCTTTGTTGGGTATCATGATTTGCATGTGGATACACCCGTGTTAAAATACAGAAAAGTAAAAGCGAAGGGAAAAGAACAATACCAGTTTGTGCTGCAGGAAACGCCTTTCTATGCAGAAAGTGGCGGACAGGTTGGTGACAAGGGCATATTACAATTTGCTGATGAGCAGGTAAAGGTTGTCGAC
The DNA here is from genome assembly GCA_963782225.1 of uncultured Chitinophagaceae bacterium. Lineage (GTDB taxonomy): Bacteria > Bacteroidota > Bacteroidia > Chitinophagales > Chitinophagaceae > Flavitalea. The sequence goes on along the minus strand of CAWAIQ010000004.1, from coordinate 1,396,637 downwards.
ACTAAAAAGGAAAACAACCTGGTTATTCACTTCGCTGAATCGCTCCCTGAAAATGTTACGGAAACGGTATCTGCGACCGTTGATTTCGAATCGCGGCTAAATACTACTTACAACCATACGGCTACTCACCTGCTTCACGCGGCGCTTAGGAAAGTATTGGGTAATCATGTGCAGCAAAAAGGTTCGCTCGTATCACCGGATGTTTTGCGTTTCGACTTTTCGCACTTTGCAAAAGTTACTGATGAAGAAATCAGGAAGATTGAGATTTTAGTAAACGAAAAAATACGGCAAAACCTTCCTGTTTTAATAAAGGAAATGCCGAAGGAAGAAGCGCTGAAGCTTGGTGCGATGGCATTGTTTGGAGAGAAGTATGGTGATGTTGTGCGTGTAGTTGTTATTGACCCTGCGTACTCGGTGGAACTGTGCGGAGGTACGCATGTTTCGCATACGGGTATGATTGGCGTGTTTACTATTATTTCAGAATCTGCAGTGGCTGCGGGAGTGAGAAGAATTGAGGCGTTGACGGGTGCGTCGGCTATGCGGTATATAGGCGAACGAATTGGTCAGTTCAAGTATATCAACGAGCTGCTGAAAACGAAAGATCCTTTGAAGGCGATTGAGAAGTTACTTGAAGATAAAAGTGCGCTTGAGAAAAAAATCGAAGGCATGGAAGCGCGGATGCTTGTGCAGTTGCGCAATGAATTGTTGCAGAAAGATGAGATTGTGAATGGGGTGACGTTTGTTGCTGATATTGTTGAGGTGAGTAATCCTGATGCGTTGAAGAAATTATGTTTTGATCTTAAGAGTAAGTTGAATGACTTTGTAGCGGTGGTTTGCGCTAATATCGGCGGAAAGCCATTTGTTGCGATTGGTATTTCTGATACAGTGGTTGCCGCACGGCAACTTGATGCGGGGAAAATTATCAAGGAGGTAGTGGCTCCGATTATTAAAGGCGGAGGCGGAGGGCAGAAGAACCTCGCGACCGCCGGCGGGCAGGATGCGTCGCGACTTGCGTCGGTGATTGAGGAGGTTAGGCGGTTGCTGTAAAGATTTGGTTTGCGGATTTGCTTTGTGCAGATTTGCTCGACCTGCAGGCGCTATGGTTTACTTTCTTGAAAGCCACTCCGTTCGGCACAACAAAGCGCCGCAGGCATAGCGCCGCAGGCACAAGCCGTTTCTCCGCAGATTCCTCACACCACGGCAGAGCCACTCCGTTCAGCGCTACAAAGCGCCGCAGGCACAAGCCGTTTCTCGCAGATTCCTCACACCACGGCACAGCCACTCCGTTCCGCACGATAAAGCGCCGCAGGCACAAGCCGTTTCTCCGCAGATTCCTCACATCACGGCACAGCCACTCCGTTCCGCACGACAAAGCGCCGCAGGCATAGCGCCGCAGGCACAAGCCGTTTCTCCGCAGATTCCTCACACCACGGCAGAGCCACTCCGTTCAGCACTAAAAAGCGCCGCAGGCACAAGCCGTTTCTCGCAGATTCCTCACATCACGGCACAGCCACTCCGTTCAGCACTAAAAAGCGCCGCAGGCACAGCCGCCCGCAGGGCACACTTTTAACATTTCCGAAATGCTTCGTAATTGAATAAACTCTCCTATATTTGAAGTACGAAACATCACGTACATTAAATCATAAACGGATCAGATATGAAAAAGTATTTATTAGCAGCCGCTTCAGTCCTCTCACTAGCGGGAGCATCCCTCGCCCAGGACACGCCGAGAAAAAATAGCGACGTGAAAGTGGACAAAGAAGTAAAGAAAGAAGACAAGAAAAAATTAAAAGAATACGAAGAAATCATCATCAAAAGAAAAGACTCTGACAAGGACACTAAAGTCACTATCGAAATCAAAGATGATGAAGTATTCGTGGATGGCAAACCGATCGACGACTTCGTAGAAGGTGACATCAGCGTTCAGAAAAGAAGTCCAAGAAGATTGCGTTTCGAATCGCACGACGCATCGCCATTCAGATCTGACAACGGCGGCTGGTCGTTCGATGGTGAAGAGATGGATATAGATGGAAACCGGCCATTTCTCGGCGTAACGTCTGAAGGTTCAACAGAAGGGGTTAAGGTTACGATGGTATCAGAAAACAGTGGCGCAGCGAAAGCAGGCCTGAAACCAGGCGACATCATCACAAAAGTGAACGACAAAGCCGTATTCGACCATGAACAACTTTCAGAAACAATTGGTGGATACAAGCCGAACGATAAAGTAACCATCGTTTACAAGCGGGATGGCAAAGAAAACAAGGCGACAGTAACGCTCGGCGAAAGACCCCGTACAAGGTCAATCGGACGTGCCCCCAACGCACCCGGTGCCCCTATTCCGCCGATTCCTCCAATTCCCCCAATGATGTTTGAAGGCGACCACGACTTCGGTGATGTCTTCAATTTCAGAGCTACCAGCGACCGTCCACGCCTGGGACTTAAGGTTCAGGATACTGAAGACGGCAAAGGTGTGAAAGTGCTTGATGTAGATGAAGGCTCCGTGGCCGAAAAGGCCGGGATCAAGAAGGACGATGTGATTACCTCCTTTGAAGGCAAAGAGGTGGCCAGCGCTGGCGATTTAGCAAAAGCGTCCCGGGAAAATAAAGAAAAATCGACACTGAAGGTTCAGCTTAACAGGAATGGAAAGTCGCAAACCATCGATATAAAAGTGCCAAAGAAACTTAAGACAGCCAATTTGTGATTCTCAGTATTGATTGATTTTTAGTTTAAGTATCACTCTCGACCGCCGCTTTTATCTAAAAGCGGCTTTTTTCGGTACTTTTGACCCCTTAAAGAACTTAAAATCTAGTGGGGAATCAGCTTGGAACAAGCGTTTGAAACAGTGATAGGCCTAGAGGTACATGCCCAGCTTTTAACAGCGAGCAAGCTATTCAGCGGCGATAGTGCGGCTTTTGGTAGCGATCCGAATACGAATGTGTCGCCAATAACGCTCGGTCACCCTGGTACTTTACCGCTGTTGAATAAAAAGGCGGTGCAGTATGCTATCAAGCTGGGTCTTGCGTGCCATTGCCAGATTACCCGTTCAAACTACTTCGCGCGTAAAAACTATTTCTATCCCGATCTGCCCAAAGGCTACCAGATCTCTCAACATACCACTCCAATTTGCGTAGGCGGATATGTGTCCATAAAAACTGCCGCCGCAGAAAAAAACGTTATCCTAAACAGAATTCACCTCGAAGAAGATGCAGGCAAAAGTCTGCACGATGTAGCACCCGACGCCACCTGCGTAGATTATAACCGGGCCGGTGTAGCGCTCGTAGAAATTGTTACTGAACCATGTCTTTCGAGTGGCGAAGATGCTTATGTCTATCTTACGGAGTTGAGAAAATTGCTCAGATACCTGGAAGTGTGCGATGGAAATATGGAAGAGGGCAGTATGCGGTGTGACGCCAATATTTCTGTGAGACGAAAGGGAGAAACAACACTGGGGACGAAAGTAGAAGTGAAGAACCTGAATTCTATCAGGAACGTGAAGCGCGCGATAGAGTTCGAAGCGCAGCGATTGGTGGATATCATTCAATCCGGCGGCGAAGTAATTCAACAAACGCGCAGCTTTGATGCAGTGAACGGAACCACATTTGCGCTTCGTACAAAAGAAGAAGCAAACGACTATAGATATTTTGCGGATCCGGATCTTGTGCCGTTCAATGTTTCAGACGAACTGGTCAATGAAATCAAAAGCAAGATTCCTGCGCTGCCGGAAGAACGTGTTGAACAGTATACAAAAAAATATTCTCTTCCGGAGTATGATGCAAGGGTGCTTTCAGAAGAACGAGAATTTTCCGACTACTTCGAGCAGATCATCAATCATACATCCAATTACAAGGCTGCATCGAACTGGATGCTCGGTCCTGTAAAATCGTATTTGAATGAACACAGTATCGGGGTGAAAGATTTTTCTCTCCCCCCATCATCTATAGCCGATCTTATTGCACTTACTGATGAGGGTAAACTTAATTTCTCGGCTGCATCATCTTCTATATTTCCTGTGCTGGTGAAGGAGCCTTCGAAGAAAGCAGTAGATGTTGCAGTTGAAAAAAATCTAATCCAGGATGCCGATACAAGCGAAATAAGTAACTGGATTGAACAGGTTCTCCAAAATATGCCCGACAAGGTTTCAGAATACCGTAAAGGGAAAAAGGGTCTAATCGGTTTATTTGTAGGTGAAGTGAAAAAAGTGTCGCGCGGAAAAGCCGATCCTAAGCTTACCAACGAAATATTATTACAAAAATTAAAGTCCTGAATATGCAATTGCGAACGATATTATTCGCGCTGATCACATTGTCGATATTTGCCTGTCAAGAAAAGAGAGACGAATTGAAAGTGGAAGTGTCGGGTGTTCTTAAGAATCTTGACTCTTTGAAAGCGCAATTTCCCAATGTATTTCTATCCGATTCTATAAAAATCGTACTGTATGAAGTTCCTTTCGGTGGAGACGCACCTCCCATCCAGGTTGATAGTGATTTCGTGAAGCCCGATGGGAAATTTACCCTCGAAGCGCAAGCTGCAAAACAAGGCATCTATGATGTGGCAATTGACAGGGGACCAATGATACCTGTTGTTAACGATGGAAAAATAAACCTCGAAATCAACCTGACAGAGAAGGACAGATTCTACAGCGTAACTGGATCTAATGCATCGAAGGCGCTTTCTGACTTTATGTTCGATTACAGCGAAAAAAGTATTTCTACCGGAAACGCGTTCAGAACACTTGACAGTTTGAAGATGGTTTCATCTGCAGACAGTGCAATTATTTCTGCTACTGAAACCAAAAACAATTCGCTCGTTGCACTGAATTCGTATATCTCGCAATTTGTAAGCAAAAGCGAAAACCCAACAGTGGCCGCCTTCACTTTGGGGATGGCTTCAAGAACGCTTTCTAAGGATGAGTACGATTCTCTTTTAAACAAAACGATAGCAAGGTTTCCTACCGATGCAAACCTGCAATACTTAAAGAATCAACTTACCGGTAACGACATACAGACACCTCAACAGTCTGAACAGTCTTCATGGGTGGGTAAACCGGCTCCTGATCTTACAATGCCCGATGCAAACGGCAAAGATGTTTCTCTTTCATCCTTCAAAGGCAAGTATGTGCTGGTTGATTTCTGGGCAAGCTGGTGCGGCCCCTGCAGACAGGAAAACCCGAATATCGTAAGAGCTTACGATAAATTCAAAGGCCGCAATTTTACGGTGCTTGGCGTATCGCTTGACAAAGAAAAAGACAACTGGTTGGCTGCAGTTGAAAAAGACGGTCTCCATTGGACACAAATCAGCGACCTCGCATTCTGGAACAGCAAAGCCGTTGATGTGTATGGCTTCCAGGGCATACCTTTCAATGTATTGGTTAATCCGGAAGGAATAGTGATTGCCGAATCACTCCGCGGCAGCGACCTTATGAACACATTGCAGGAGGAGCTAAAGGGTAAGTGATTTTTTCTTTCCTGTACTTAACAAAAGCGCAGGAAGAAAAACGAGATTGGTAAATGTGGCCATCACCAGTGTAAGTGATGTAAGCCATCCCAACGCCTGCGTTCCGCCAAATCCACTGAAACAAAAAATAACAAAACCTGCAATCAGCACGAGTGACGTGTAAATTATACTGATACCCGTTTTGTGTATGGTATCTACTACCACCTGCTGTCCATCCTTGCCACCCTTCAACTCCTGTTTATAGTTAACCAGGAACCTGATGGTAATATCAATGGCTATACCAAGCGCAACAGAAAATACAAGCACTGTTGAAGGTTTGATGCGCACTCCCACCCAACCCATTACTCCGGCGGTAATCACGAGAGGAATGATATTAGGAACAAGTGAGCAGAGTAATATGCGCAGTGAGCGGAATAAGTAAAGCATACATAACGCGATCAGCAGAAATGCCCACATAATACTTTCTTTAAGGCCATTAATAATGAATGCAGTGCCTTCGAGAAACGTTACACTACTGCCTGTAAGCGTTACTTTATATGATGCGGTGTCAAAAATTGTTTTGCTTTCCTGACCTATTTCATCGAGCAGTTCATGCAACCTCCTGCTACCAACATCGGCCATGTTTGCGCTTACCCGTGTACGTTGGCGCGTAGTATCCATAAAGCTGCGGACGAGTTTCGTAAAGTTATTCTGACCGCTGCCAGAGTCGGATTTCGCCCCGAGATACTGTGCAAGAAATGCGATGTCAAAATTGTTTGGCAATCCGTAGTTAGTACTATCACCATCGTAATAAGCCTGGCGCGCAAATTTCATCCCTTCAACTATCGACAAAGGCCGGTTCATTTCGCTATGCGAACCAATAAAGGCAGCAAGAGAATCAATCTTACCAAATGTTTTAAGCGGATTACTCCGAAGACCGTTCTTTCGTTTTGTATCTACAATAATTTCAAGTGGCATCACACCTTTGAAATGCTTTTCAAAAAACTTCAGATCAGTATAAATTTTATCAGTTTTCGGAAGATCATCAACAATGAATCCTTCGGATTTTAGTTTGAATATTCCAACGATAGAAAATGCTATAATCAATCCTGTTACTGCATATATAGCGTTGCGGTGATTTAGCGACCATACTTCGAGTTTGTCTAGAATGGATAATAACCAGCGGTTATCAAGGTACCTCGTGTGTCGTTTTTTCGGAACAGGCAGGAAACTAAGCGCCACGGGTATAATGATAAGCGAGATGAAAAACAATGCGAAAATATTTATGCCGGCCACTACACCGAATTCTTTTAAAATGGCACTTTTTGTAAGGGCGAAGACCGCGAAACCTATCGCAGCCGCAATGTTACAAAACAGCGTAACAATACCCATGCGATCGATCATTTCCACCAGTGCTCGCCGCTTTATATCAGGTGTACCAGGAGATTTACTTTCCAGATCACGAAATGAGCTATGATATTTATTTAGGAAGTATATACAATTAGGTATGCCGATTACTACGATCAATGGCGGGATAAGCGCGTTAAGCAAAGTGATCTTATATCCGAACATATGCATTGTTCCAAGCGCACAAAGCACACCGCATACTACCACGAAAAGCGAGAGAAATGTTGCGCTGAGACTTCTGAAAAATATCAGCAGAATCACTGCAGAAAGAACTACTGAACCGAAGAGAAACCATTGCATTTCATTGGCCACACGGGTAGCCATGTTTGTACGGATAAGGGGTAATCCGCTATAATGCATTTCAAGAGAATGGTTCTTTCCAAACTTATCGCCCGCTTCAACAATTTCGGCTACAACAGCATTCCTTTTCTTCGAATTCAACACATCTTTATTAATGCTTACACCCATCAGATAGGTGTTTGTAGCCGGGTTATACAACAAGCCCTGGTAAAATTTGAGATTTAAAAACACATTCTCGCGAACTGTCCAGCGATGATTGAGAAAGTTTCCCGGCAGGAAAAACAGGAATAGCATTGAGCTTTTCGCTTGTTGTATCTTTTACAAGGTTTGTTGCCCCGGGAACGCTCAGCACACCTACTACGCCATCGGTTGCACTTAAGTTTCTCAGCAAGAGCAGAATAATCATTGAATATCTTCTCATTGAAAAGGTCTTTCGTCTGAATGCCGATCACCAACAAATTTCCATCTTCCCCAAATTGTCTTCTGAAATCCTGGTAATCCAGGTACTTCGGGTTATCGGTTGGTATGGCCCGGCTAAACTCGTAACTCAGTTGCACTTTTGATGCCTGCCACCCCATAAAAGCGGTAAAAAGAAGAACGAAGATTAATAACGGTACCCGGTAACGAAGAATGAATAAGGCGGACCTTTCCCACATGGGCAATAATTAAGCTTTAAACAATGGCGCAAAGATACTTCCTATGCAGTTAACGGGCCACGTTTACGCGTTGCGTACACTAGTGGTGCTTAACTTCGGGTAGTGGTTACACACAAAACAAAGGGTATTGTAATAAAAACCGTGAAATACGGCGAAACGAGCATCATCGCATCCGTGTACACCGAGCTTTTTGGGCTGCAATCATACCTTGTTAATGGTGTGCGTGTAACCTCGAAGAAAGGATCAGGAAGGGCAAACCTACTGCAGCCTGGCGCCCTCCTGGATATGGTAGTGTATCATCATGAGCTGAAGAATCTGCAGCGGCTCAAAGAATTCAAGTGGGCGCATGTGTATGAAAATATTTTCTTCAATGTATTTCGAAATTCGGTTGCGCTTTTTATGATTGAATTGTTGCAGCGAAGTTTGAAACAACCCGAACCAAATCCGGCGCTTGTTTAATTTTATAGAAGACGCCTTCATACACCTCGATGGTGCCAACGATGCTGTGGCCGCAAACTTCGCGCTTTATTTTGCATGCCAGCCTAAGTGGCTTCTATGGTTTTCGAATCATGGACAAGTTTGCCGGCAATGACAACTACCTCGATTTGGAAGAAGGAATGTTTGTTGAAGAACGGCCGACACACAATCATTTTCTTGAAAGTGATCACAGCCGTATTGTATCTGAACTTTTAAAAGTCATGCAACCTGCGGAGCTTTCTCAAATTAAGCTAAACCAGGAAACGCGACGGAGCCTGCTTCATGCATTTGAAATGTTCTACGCTTTTCATATACAGGATTTTGGGAAAATGAAAACGCTGCCGGTGCTGGAAGCGATGATGTCATAAAATACGCTTCGACACGAGCCTTCGAGTGAATCACTTTCTGCCAACTGAATATTCACTACACCGGGTCGCTTCCCATTCTCAAAACTTCCATATTGTTCCTCTATTCGCAGCGCTTCCGCACCGTTAAACGTTGCCCACTTCAATAATTCCGCAGTTGTTAAGTCCGTGAAATTCTTTTGAATTGTTTTCAATTCTTCCAGCACATTCAGTTGCCCGTTCGATGCAAGGCTGTCCGTACCGATTACCATTTTTGAATTGAAATTTCTAAGCAGTGTAATATCGGGCAATTGTCCGTTGATGTAAAGATTTGCATTGGGGCAAAGACACCAATATAATTGTGGAAGATTGCGTCCGCGCCTGATTGCATCGAGGTCATCGGCCGTTGTATTTACATTATGCACCAGTATTAGCGAATGATCGCCCGTAATTTTTATGATTGAGCGGATGAGACTACTTTCTTCAGACGGTTTAAATTGAGTAATGTCGATGCCAAGAGCAGTGTACAGTTCAAGAAGTTCACCTTTTCCGGTAGTGAAAAATTCCGTTTCCGCTATGCTCTCCTGGTTATGAATGGTTAGCACACTCCCCTTGCTGTGGGCATTGATTAAGCTTAAAAAGATTATCCGAAACAGAATATGGTGAATGCGGAACAAGCGAAACGCGGTCCAGGCCGTGCGCGATAAATTTTTCATAGACTTCGAACGCCTTGGTCGAAACGTTGCTGCGAGCTTGACTCCGTGAAGCCTGTTACCTCGATAAAATTGTGATAAAGCAAGCTGCTATCAGCTTTTACCGGAACGGAATCCGCCGTGTTGCAAATATCTCCGACAGCAACGATGCCAAGCTCCTTCATGTAATTGTCAGCTGTGCGCATTGCACTTAATACATGTTTCTTCCGCTGCTCTTCGGCCGCCCATTATTGAAAGAAGAAATTTCGTCATGCCTGTATTGCGCGGGCACGGCACCATGCATGTGCGATAGCTCAAGATGACAATGACAATTGATAAATCCAGGCGAAATGATGCCCGCTGAATTTTTCCACGTCACTTCCCGCATTTGCGTTGTCTGTAATATCTTCAACAACGCCATTTTCATCCGTGATGAGCACTGCATCCGGACCGAGCATCATATATCCCGTAAACAACTGATCGGCACTGAACTTCCTGAACATGATGAATGAAACAATTAACTTTGCGACCCGATTTTACCTAAAAGTAAGAGAATACTATGTTAGATAAGTTAGAGGCGATTAAGGCGAAGTTCGATGATCTTGGTGTATCGCTCACAAACCCTGCGATAGTGAATGATAATAAGAGGTTTATGGAAACGAGCAAGGAATACAGAAGCCTCGAAAAGATTGTGAAAGCCCACCAGGAATACCTTCGCATCCTCGACGACATGGAATTCTACAAGGAAGCGCTGAACGGCGACGATGCAGAACTACGCGACCTGGCAAAACAGGAAGCGCCAGCGCTGGAAGAAAAGAAAGAAAAAATCGAAGCTCATATCCGCCAGCTACTGATTCCGAAAGATCCGCAGGATGATAAAAACGCCATAATAGAAATCCGTGCAGGTACCGGTGGTGATGAGGCCAGCCTCTTTGCCGGCGACCTTTTGCGCATGTACCTCCGCTATTGCGAAAAACGTGGGTGGAAAACTGCTATTCTTAGCGAAAGTGAAGGAACGGTCGGCGGATATAAGGAAGTTCAGCTCGAAGTAACTGGCGAAGATGTTTATGGCACTCTGAAATTTGAAAGTGGTGTGCACCGCGTACAACGCGTACCTGACACGGAAACAAGCGGCCGCGTGCATACTTCTGCTGCAACCGTAGCGGTTATGCCTGAAGCAGAGGAAGTGGATTTTGAATTGAACCCGGCCGATGTAAAGATGGAAACCGCACGAAGTGGTGGTGCGGGTGGTCAGAATGTAAATAAGGTAGAAACTAAAGTAATGCTTACCCATTTGCCGACGGGTACAGTGGTGGTTTGCCAGACCGAACGCTCACAGCTTGGTAACAGGGAGAAGGCTATGCAAATGCTTCGTACAAGGCTTTATGAGGAGCAGGTGCGCAAACAGGAAGATGAAATAGCCAGGCACCGTAAAAGCCTCGAAGCAGTGGCGACCGAAGCGCAAAGATCAGAACCTATAACTTTCCACAGGGACGAATAACCGACCATCGCATCGGCCTGACAGTTTATAACCTTGATGCTGTGTTAAATGGCGATGTCCAGGAGTTTATCGATGCACTTCAGTTTGCCGAAAACTCGGAAAAATTGGCGCGGCAAAATTGACAGTCCAATGTTAAGGTTCTGAGAAATCAAATCCACATCAGGGAAAAGAAATCTACACGATCCTACCTTCGGGCGCTAGTTCTAGAGTATAATTTGCGTTTTTGAGTCGCTGCGAATCCGGTTTAACAATTCGGAGAAACGTAATGGCACCGGTTTTGCCATTGTATAGTAGTTGATTCAAAAAACTTCATAAAGCAGTCAATTTTCTCATAAGCAGTTAGTTTTGGTTACGGCCCCTGTTTCTACAGGGGCTTTATTTTTTAAACTACATTATCGGGAATTGACCACTTTATGAAGCGTAGTGATTAAAGACAAGCAGTATTTTGTAAACGCTGCACAAATCTCCGGTTTCTGCAAATTTCTTTTGGAAATTAGTTATCCTCTCAGCAACCATGCTCCCGCCAGGCCGGCGCCGATCAATGTCCGCTACGATATCGTAACCATCAAATGAACGGTTGGGTATGAAATACATCTGAACGTACTCCATTATTATTCCGAGCGTGATCATTGCTAAACTGATCGTAATAAACAGAACCTTAAGCTTTTTTCCAGTCGTTCCTGGTTGCAGCATAATGCCACCCCCAGAACAATACGTTCATTCCAAACAGGAAAATGTGCACGATCTTATCGAGGTGTTTCAGGGAAAAAATGCCGGTTCCGGGAACCATGGAGCCGGGCAAACACATCAATAAGATGGTCAAAAGAGTAAAGGAGAGCGGAAAAAATTTGTAGGAAAAAATCCTTCGAAACATTGCCAGCATATCAAGGTCGGAAGATAATTCAAAAATATGAACGTATGCTATACCTTACCCATCACGTAGAGTTTGTCAAGCGAGGGTGTGGGACTTCCGCCTTTCTTTTCCAGGGTGATGGCAAAAGCCTGCGCCTTTGGAATATTTTTCATCTTCGACATTCCTGCGCCATCCTTCATATCAAACACTCCCGCATCCACAGGTACACCATCAACCATCGCCCACAACTGGTATTGCTGGCCGGCAGCCGGTGCTGGAAGATTGTTAACTGCCAGGTAAACATCTTTCGTTCTGGTATCCCAGTAAACGGTAGTGGCGCTGGTTGTATCGGGACCATTAGGGATTGATGGCATCTTTACAATGTACATGTTCGGATCCTTCATCATATCCACTGCCTTTTCATATTCCAGCAACCTTGTCTGAAGGATCTGATTATGCGAAGCCAGTTCGGTTTGAGCGGCCACCAGCGACAGATACTTATCGTTATACTCTTTGTAACGGTTAAAGAAATAGAAGTTAAGTGCGGTGCTCATTAACAGCAGGATCACTGCAGCGGCGGCAAGAAATCTTGAAAAGTCTCTCTTCACTATTTTGGCAGCCGGGGGAACAGCACGAGCGTTGTTGTGGCCGTGACCATCCATTTCAATCACAGAGAAGATCTTACTCTTCAATTGCGACGGCGGAGTGAGGGTACCCTGCATTACACTTGCTTCAAGCGACAATTCAAACTCCTCCCTTGCTGCCCTTAGTTCGGGATGCTCCGCAACCAGGCGCTCAAACTCAGCGCGTTCCGCTTCGTTGGCGAGGCCCAGTACGTAGGCTTCAATTATTCCGCTTGATATGTATTCCTTTATATTCACTTCAAGTACTCTCTTAGTTGTGTCAACGCGTTTCTTATCCTCGTTTTCACCGTTCCTAATGGTATATTTTCTATTTGTGCGATCTCTTCGTGCGTGTAACCCTTAAAATAAGCGAGGTCGATTAAGACCCTGTATTCCTTCTTCAGCCTGTGGACCACTTTCTTCAGTCCAATATTATCCACGTCCACCAGTGTAGATTTGCCTCCTTCTATCCAACCATCCTTGTCTTGAAGCGACTGATTTTTTTGGGTGTTCTGGTAGCTTTTAGACCGCAACGTATCAATTGACGCGTTACGTGCTATGTTCAGCATCCAGGTAAACAGACGTCCTTTTACAGGATCATAGCTCTCTATTTTACGCCAAATGTTGATAAACACCTCCTGCAGCACATCGTTAGCCACCTCCATATCATTCACCAACTGAGCAATAATAGTATACAACGACGCCGAATAGTTATCGTATAGATAACCAAACGCCTTACTATCCCTGCTTTTCAGCAATGACACCAGCTCGTGTTCAGTGTATGTTGTTGATGTACCCAAGTTTATCCGCAATGCTGCCCAAGATATGAAAAGATAATGGGTATCCTAATGTATATACGAACTCCTTTAAAGTGCAGATTTATTCCCCGGCTACAGCCGCATAAGCGTCGGCATCCATCAGCTCGTGTACATCTGAAATGCTGTTCACCTTCATTTTAACCATCCATCCTTCGCCATAGGGATCGGAGTTTACGAGCTCGGGTGTACCGGCGAGGGCGGGATTTACTTCGATGATCGAGCCTGATACAGGCAGAAAAAGATCAGATACAGTTTTCACGGCTTCCACTGTGCCGAATACTGCTTCTGCCTCAAGAGCTTTGCCGGCAGTTTCAATTTCCACATATACGATGTCTCCGAGTTCTCTCTGCGCAAAGTCTGTGATTCCGATTGTTGCAACATCGCCATCAAGCTTTATCCATTCATGATCTTTCGTGTACCTGAGGTCTTTCGGGAAATTCATATTGTGGTTTTTGATTGCTGCAAGATTACAAAATATTATGTGTCTCAAAATAAAGCAGGGCGTGATCTTTCAAAAAGTTTTCCTGCTCCATCAAGCCAAATACAGGCAGCTGTTTTAATTGTTTGAAATGCGGCCAACCATCGTCATCATATCCTTCAATTTCGTAGTAGCCGCTTTGTGAAAGCAAGGTGCAGACTGCCACATGCATCAAATCCTGTTTCTGTTCTTTAGTAAACTTGTCGCGAACGTGGCCGAATTCCTGGATGCCAATGAGAAATAAAATCGCCTCCATGTCGGGCTTCTTTCCAAAACGCTCTACAAGCCTGGCCTCAAGGTTCCACCACCGCGCCTGCAAGTCATCATTCATTTGCATAGTGCGAAATTATATCTTTGCGCCCATGTTGCAATTAAGTGTTATAAGGCAAAACCCCGCATTCGTAAAGGAGCGCCTGGCAATAAAAAACTTTCCGGATGTCAATGCAGTAGATGAAATTTTAGTTGCAGATGATGAGCTGCGTAAACTGAAACAGGAAACAGAAGATACGCAGTCCAAAATAAAAAAACTATCCGAACAGATCGGTTTATTATTGAGGAACAAACAAACGGATGACGCAAATGCTGCGAAAAAAGAAGTAGAACCATTAAAAAGTTTGCTTACTGCAAGCCAGGAAAAACTTAACGCGATTGAAAAGAAGTTACACGACCTCCTTATAAAACTTCCCAATCTTCCTTCCGAAAAAGTACCAAAAGGAAAAACTCCGGAAGACAATGAAGTGGTGAAAGAAGAAGGAATCAAACCACAGCTGCACGCGAACGCGGTTCCTCATTGGGATCTGGCAAAAAAATATAAACTGATCGATTTCGAATTAGGTAATAAAGTTACCGGCAGCGGATTTCCATTTTATACCGGCCGCGGAGCAAAACTGCAACGCGCAATGATCCAGTATTTCCTGGACTTTAATATCAACGCTGGTTACACTGAATATATTCCTCCGTTTGTAGTGAACCAGGATTCTGCTTACGGAACAGGACAACTGCCCGATAAAGAAGGCCAGATGTATCATGCAACTGTCGACGATCTTTATTTAATTCCTACCGCAGAAGTTCCGCTTACGAATATTTATCGCAATGAAATTGTAAAAGAATCTGATTTACCGATCAAGATGACGGCATATACTCCGTGTTTTAGGAGAGAAGCAGGATCGTATGGGAAAGATGTACGCGGTCTTAACCGTCTTCATCAATTCGATAAAGTAGAGCTCGTGCAGCTTGTAGATCCTGAAAAAAGTTATGATGCTCTCGATGAAATGGTACAGCACGTTGAGAAGCTTGTGCAATCGTTAGGATTACCGTATCGCATCCTTAGACTTTGCGGGGGTGACATGAGTTTTGCGTCGGCACTCACGTACGATTTCGAAGTGTACAGCACTGCGCAGGAAAAATGGCTCGAAGTAAGTTCTGTTTCCAACTTCGAAAGCTTTCAGAGCAATCGCATGAAGATCCGCTATAAAGGCGCAAGCGGAAAGACGCAGATCGTTCATTCATTGAATGGAAGCTCGCTCGCTCTTCCGAGAATACTGGCCGCATTGCTGGAAAATAATCAGACTGAAAATGGAATTAATATACCTGAAGTGCTTAGGAAATATTTTGGCAGCGATAGCATCAGCTGATCAACGTAACAGTGTAACGGTTCCTTTTTTAAAATGCGGGGCGCCATTTAAGTCGGTGCCTTTTATCATCCATACATATGTTCCGAGAGGTTGGGGTTTTCCGAACGCACGACCATCCCATCCTTTCGAAATATTTGTTGAGGAATAGATGAGCTGCCCATACCTGTTATACACCTGGAACAAATCAACCGACTTCATTCCAACAGCAATAAATTTAAACTGATCGTTCTTACCGTCGTTATTTGGCGAAAATGCGCTTGGTACATACAATGCCGGACCATCATATACTTTGAACCTTATTGTGTCGGTGGTGGCACAACCTATCACAGTTGAAGCCGTCAACACAAACTCTGCGTCGCGCGGAAGTGTTACGGTGGGGTTAGCTATGTTATCGGCACTCAGGCCAGCGGAGGGTGTCCATTGATAAGCGTCTCCGCCGTTGGCGTTCAGCTGAATTGTCTGACCTGTAGCGATGATGGTATCATTGCCGGCATACGCTTCAGTTTTGTACACCTTCAGCACCTTCGACACTGGCTCTGCTGCGCAACCATCAATTGAGATGGCGGTCATTTGCACGGTGTATTCGCCTTTATCAGCATACGTAAAACTAGTTTGGGGTGTTAGTGTCATCCTTCCATCACCGTTGCCAAAATCCCACAGCCATCGTCCGAGGTCAACCGACGGCTTCAGATTCGAAGACGTAAAAAATGATGTCACGCCGTAGCAAACATCCGACAAGGTAAAATCGGCCCAAGGCTTAGGATACGTTACGATCGCTGCACTTTCCAAATCACTCACACATCCTTCCTTTGTTTCTACTCTCAAACTTACCTGGCTTGCACCCGTAAATAGCACTGGTGGTGGTGATTCCTCTTCATAAGTGGTACCGTCAATTGTCCAATGCCATTTTTTTATGGTTCCGTATTGCACGGTCGACGTGTCCCGGAACAGCACCGGCGTTTCCTCACATACCGGCGTCGGATAGGCGAATTGTACATCTGGCTTCGTGCCCATGACTATTTCTTTTACGAAATCTTCAGATTCACAACCATTGTTTCCAAGTATTGAAAGTTTTACGTTGTAGATGCCGGGCTCGGCGTATGTGTGCGGTGGTGGGTTAGACTCGTTGAATGTTGTGCCGTCGCCAAAGTCCCAGAACCATTTTTCGATGGTTCCGAACGAAGATGAACTGTCAATAAATGTTACGGGCTCGGGGAAGCAGGTCGTTTGCCCCGTAGGAAAAGTGAATCCCGGATTAAGCGACGTACATATTTTTTGAACGTTTGCTGAACCGCCGGTAGCGGCTGTGAAACCCCAAAACACCTTATCGTTGCCGTTGAATATGTCCGCTACCATATCTATGGTAGCGCTAACGCGGTCCACCCCGTCAATCTGGGTGCTGATTTTTTTGGTCACCGGATCCCAGGCAATGCGTAGAGTGTGCCATTGACAGTCTTCAATATTACCGCCAGATGCGAGCGCAGGCACGGGTTCAGCAACATCCGTAAGTGGTGAGTGATCGATGATGCCATTCTTATGAATAGCGATGTGGTCCTCGAACGGGTCGTTGTCTTCGCGGTTTTGCCATGTATCAACGAGTACGCCGATTGATGGATTAACGCCGTCGTATCCAATTCCTCCGCCTTGCGAGCCGATGCTTGTGCCTATCGGCTGAAGCACGAAAGCAATGCCATCTGCACCATCCGCATCGGTACAACCCAGAAAAATGTTGAAGCGAAAATCAAAAGGCTCGTTGAGGCTGATCTTGTTAATATTCCAAATCGATCCCGCTTCGAAAAGCACATCCTCGGTGAGTCTGTAACAATTACAGCTCTCCTGGAATGCCTTCCCGTTAAGATGATAGGGATTGTCGACCTGGGCCGTAGCTAAGAATGGCAGTAGAAGGGCGGGGATTAAATTGTAGACTTTCATTCTTAGCAGACCGGAATATTACCAACCTTGCTTGGCGATACCAGCCTTGATAGCATCGAGAGCTTTTTGCTCTCCCAGAAGTGTAGTAAGTTTATTACCCTTACCATCATTTCCCTGCGCCATATATGCGCCCTTTGCTGTTTTAGTGATCACCGCGTCTTTAATAGGTACATTCTTTTCTTTCGTCTTAACGTTATAGGCTGTAAGAGTAACTTCCGGCATACGATAGTATTTTTGAGGTCAGTAATTGAAATGTGTTCGTTAAAGCGGGCCAAAAACCCGTTTTAAAGATAGGAATTATTGAATATCACCCGATATTATTTGATTTTACAGGTCTAGATGTCCAATTTCGCATATTTCGCGTGCGACTCAATAAACTCCCTGCGAGGAGCCACTTCATCGCCCATCAGCATGCTGAACACCCTGTCGGCCTCGGCAGCACTGTCGATGCTTACCTGCTTAAGTGTCCGTGTATCAGGGTTCATAGTGGTATCCCAGAGCTGTTCGCTGTTCATCTCACCCAAACCTTTATAACGCTGGATATTCACCGAGTCTTCTTTACCATTACCCAGTTTTTCTACCAGGCCCCGGCGCTGTTCTTCGGTCCAGGCATACTCCTGTTCCTTTCCACGTTTTACAAGATAGAGCGGTGGCTGCGCGATATAAACATATCCCTGCTCAACCAGCTCCTTCATATACCGGTAAATAAAAGTAAGGATCAGCGTGGCGATGTGACTTCCATCTACATCGGCATCGGTCATGATGATGAGCTTATGATATCGAAGCTTGTTAATATTAAGTCCCTTCGGATCGTCGGGAGTACCTACTGTAACACCAA
This sequence comes from uncultured Chitinophagaceae bacterium, assembly GCA_963782225.1. Classification (GTDB taxonomy): domain Bacteria; phylum Bacteroidota; class Bacteroidia; order Chitinophagales; family Chitinophagaceae; genus Flavitalea. The sequence goes on along the minus strand of CAWAIQ010000004.1, from coordinate 1,378,651 downwards.
GGGCGGTGTACATGTTGCGGATTTCCTCGTTCTCATAAATTTTGTGCTCCATCGCTTTCTCCACGTTAAGAATCTTACCTCTCAACGGAAGAATAGCCTGGTAGCTGCGGTCCCTGCCCTTGCTTGGCCGTTCCACCCGCAGAATCTCCTTCCACGAGGTAGAGTTCACACCTCTTAGGGTCCCGTTCGGAGCAATCGGCAAGTTTCCCGGGTAATCCACCTCCACTCAAAACGCTTTTTCGTTGCACGAGCTCACGCGCTTTTCGTGCAGCCGCTCTTGCCTGGGCAGCAAGAATAACTTTTTGAATGATGCTTTTGGCTTCTCGTGGGTTTTCCTCAAGAAACGCCTCTAACACTCGCGACACTGTTGTATCCACAACACCCATCACTTCGCTGTTACCTAATTTCGTTTTCGTTTGGCCCTCAAACTGCGGTTCAGGAACCTTTACAGAAATGATACTGCTAAGACCCTCTCTAAAGTCATCGCCTTCAATCTCTACTTTTGCTCTTTCAAAAAGCCCCTGTTTGTCACCATAGCTTTTAAACACCCTGGTGAGCGCTCTTCTGAAACCGGATACGTGTGTACCGCCTTCAATAGTATTGATGTTGTTAACGTATGAATAGATGTGTTCGTTGTAGCCGTCGTTATAACAGAGCGCAACTTCCACCATAACGTTGGTGGCTTCATCTCTCCCTTCAACAAAGATTACCCGCGGCAATATTGGATTTCTTCCACCCGCTTTATCGAGCATCTCCACGAACTCAACAATACCACCTTCACTGAAGAAAACTTTTGAATACACTTTTCCGTCATCATCTATTTCCCGAAGATCTTTCAGTTCAATGGTAATGCCTTTATTCAGATATGAAAGCTCCCTGAGCCTGCTTTCAAGCGTATCCTTTTTGTAAACCGATGCAGTGAAGATTGAAGTGTCGGGCCAGAAATGAACAGTCGTTCCTGTTTTATCTGATTCACCGATTTCGCGGACCGGATATTTCGGAACGCCGATGCCATACTCCTGTTCGAATATTTTGCCTTCGCGAAAAACTGTTACATGCAGCTTTGAACTGAGCGCATTTACGCAACTCACACCCACACCATGCAAACCGCCTGACACTTTGTAAGTATTCTTATCGAACTTACCACCGGCATGGAGCACTGTCATCACTACCTCAAGTGCACTGCGCTTTTCCTTCTGGTGCATGCCAGTAGGAATACCACGGCCGTTGTCGGCCACTGATACCGAGTTGTCTTCATGAATTGTTACAACAATGTTATCGCAATATCCCGCGAGTGCCTCGTCAATTGAGTTGTCCACCACCTCGTACACGAGATGATGAAGTCCCTTCTCACTGATATCACCGATATACATTGCGGGACGCTTACGCACCGCTTCGAGCCCTTCAAGTACCTGTATGCTGTCGGCGCCATAACCAGCTGTAGACGGGGGTAGAATCTCCTGAATTTCTGCATCCATAATTGAGTCGTAAAAGCCTTTTTTTGTAGAAAAAGAAGTATCTGCAAAAATACAAAATATAAGCTTAAAAGCCTTATTTAACTGCTTATCTTTACCGCATAGTTTTTGTGTATTATCAAGGTGCTTTTACCGTTTTTTTCACCCACATCTCCAATGGTATGGAAAGAGGCTTTTCCCAAATAACGTTCGACTTCAATTCGCCTGAGAATACTGTTCAGACAACAATCCCTCAGGCTGCAAAGCCTGAAAAAAAAGTTGAACTGAAACCGCCATTGCAAATTGAATCCGTAGAACCGGTCGTAACGTTCACACCAGTACCTAAAACCTCCGGTCGGGGAAGAAAATCACAAAAGCTATACGCGGCCGAAGCAGACCTCGTAAATATCCCCGAAGATGAAATCCTTTTTCAGAAACAGTATTATTCTATCGGAGAAGTATCGCAGATGTTCAAAGTAAATGCATCACTGCTTCGTTTCTGGGAAAGCGAGTTCGATATCATCAAGCCGAGAAAGAACCGTAAAGGCGACCGCCATTTCCGACCGGTTGACATCAAAAATCTTCAACTCATCTACGACCTCCTGCGCAGGCGAAAATTGACCATCGACGGCGCACGCGATTTCATAAAGAACAATAAGAAATCGCAGGAACGGTTCGTCATGATCCAATCACTTCAGAAAATCAAGGGTTTTTTGCTGGAGATAAAGTCGTCTCTGTAGCTTCTTCTTTCGACGCCAGCTTTATATTCATTTCGTTCATCATTTCTATCATCGAAAGATTTATTCGCTGACGCAATGCATTGAAGTCTACAACGGGAATCGGTGCAGTAAAAAACTCTATCGAAATGATAAAAGTATTCTTCACGATGTCCTGCACAAACACTGTATAATTCTCGATCCTGTCTCTTCGCTGCTGCAATAAATTCTCAATTCTCAACACCAGCTGGTGTAAGTGTTCTGCAGATGTATGCGCACTCACCTCCAGTTGTACAAATGCCCTTCGCTGCGATTGCAACGACGTGTTGTCGAGAATACTATCCACCATCTGTTTGTTCGGAACCGTCACATACGATTTCTGGGTGGTCCTCAATCTTGTACTGCGCAAGCCTATCCGCTCTACTGTGCCGGAAACATTCTGAACTTTTATCTGGTCGCCGGTTGAAAATGGCTTATCGAAAAAGATAATGAATGATGCGATGAGATTCTCAATACTCTCTCTCGTAGCAAGCGCTATGGCCGCACCCGCAAGACTTAACCCTGTAATCAAACTCGAGATCTTGAAACTGAATCCAAACTTCAGGATCATCAAAATCCCTACTATCACAAATATAACCTTGAAAAAGTCTTTGAAAAATACGATCAGCTGATTGTCCGATTGTGATTCGGTTATGTTCGCTTTCTGCTCAAGTATCAGCGCTATGAAATCGATAATTCGCAGCAACAGCCAGATAAATGAAGCGATCATGATGATCATCGCTATTATCTCAATTACACTGTGAAGACTCACCTTGTAAATGGACACATCAAACAGCCCGGGATAATTAAGCTTTTCCAGTGAAATAAGCGTAACCAATATCACAAAGAAATTCTCCAGTGGCGGCGTAACAAGCGTAACAAAGCTGCGCTGGTCCACACCGGCCACTACTCTTCTTACAACCCTAAAAACAAGGGAAGCTATGATCCTCGAAATATATTGCTTCAGCGAAACAGCGAGTAAAATGATGCCTGCAATCAGCAGGTACGTGCTGAAAGTGTTATCAAGGATAATGAAATCAAAAAGTTTTGACACCATACGAATATACCATTATCACACCATCCCTGAGCAGGTAAACGTTGCCTGGCCGTATCACAATTTTTTGTGCATCATTCATAAACGTTGGCACCGCGTATTGTTGCACATCAAGCGTTCCTGCATCATATCTATATAGGAATGAATTGTCTCTTCCGAAGATAGCATGATCTATTACAGTGAAATCACGCCAGCCCAGTAATGGAATTCTGTTTTTAAAACCTCCGTAATAATCGAACGAGTACACGCCCTTCATATTATCGTACATGTACACCAGTTTATCCTGGTCGATGATTATAGATGGCGAAGGGGTTGAATCGAAAATTTGTCTGAAATCGTTTGATTGATCGATAAGCCTGCCGTCGTCACCGATCTTTTTCAATTTAGCCTCGAGCTCATCGTATACCCAGATATTGTTATCGTACGATTGCCCTATAGCCCGTACCTGTAACAAATTAGACTTCCGAAGATCAAGAACTGCCCGCTCGTTCAGCAGCCGGTCAAGGATAACAATTGTATTGAAATCCTTAAAGTGCAATAGCACTTTAAGCGGATTGCTTACATCAACGGCGTGTAACCTTCCGAATCTTCTTACGTTATTGAAAACAGCCAGCGAATCGCCATTTGGCCGAAGTTTTTTAAGCTGACCATTTTGATAGAGGAGATACATGTTGCCAAGATTATCCACTGAAAAATCGGTGATGGACCCCCTGAAGTCTCTTTCAAAATGAAAGACGCTGTCGGTCTGCGAAAAAGCCAGCCGTGAAAGCAATAGACAGCTTAACAATATGAATATTCTGGGGGTCATTTCCGAACGATCTTGGACTCGTTCTCCGGATAACGGCTCAACAATGATAGTTGTTGCCCATCCAGCACCGCATATGTAAAATATCGGATCCAGTCGCCGAGATTAATATACCTGCTCCCGTTTATTTCAAAATCAATCGGCAAGTGCCTGTGTCCAAACACGAGGTAATCAAAGTGTTTTTCTTTCAGCACTTCCTTGCAATAGGTAATCAGCCATTCATTTTCTTCCCCGCCAAAAATTTCTTCGTGCTTACCGGTAGCTTCCCTGCTTTTGCGGCTGAAATAATTTGCGAGGCCCATACCCAACATACGGCGGCAAAACACCGAAGCCCCATTGTGCCAGCGGATTTCTAAAAACCTTCTTAAGCATTTTGTATCCGCGATCGCCCGGGCCCAATCCATCGCCATGGGCTACCAGAAATTTTTTATCATTGAATACAAATTCGTGTGGTCCGAAATACGTTTTAATATTGAGTTCCGTCTCCAGGTAGTCTTTCATCCACATGTCGTGGTTGCCCACAAAAAAGTGGATCGCAATTCCGGAGTCGGTTATTTCGGCAAGTTTACCGAGTAACCGCACATAGCCTTTCGGTACTACTTGTTTATACTCGTACCAAAAGTCGAACATGTCACCAACAATGAATATCGTTGTGGCGTCGTGTTTGATCTCATCTAAAAATTGTACGATTTTTTTTTCGCGCTGCAGACTCTCTTCGGCATCAGGTGCGCCGAGGTGGAAATCGGAAAGGAAGTAGACTTTTTCCTGGCGAATCATTGTAAACGTTACTTGTTTTGACCGCGTTCTACCAGGAACACATACACCTCTTTAGGTCCATGCACTCCTACTACAAGTGTTTTTTCTATATCTGCCGTTCGGCTCGGCCCTGTTGCAAACGTTACGAGCGACGGGATTTTGTTTCCGTATTTATCTTTTATCAGCTGCAGTCCGTCTCTCACATCATACACAAGCTGATCGGTGAAAGCAACACAAATGTGCGTTTCAGCATAAACACTTGTTGTGCGGCCACTCAATTGCGCGGAGCTAAGCAGAATGCTGCCGGTTCGGGCAATCAACGCTTCGCACGTTGTAATTGCCGCATCAGCAGTTGCAAGGTCTCTATAGTTACTCTTCAAAAACAAGTCGCTGAACAGATCTCCCAGTTCAGCTTCTTTAAAAAATAACTTCTCCCATTTATTATGTGCGATGACAGCGTCAAGTTGAGTACGCAATTCTTCAACGCTTTCACAGTATACAAATCTGCCGAGCAACTTTGTGAATTGCTCCCCGAATTCAACCTCAAGTTCCTGGCGGCCGGGTACAAACACAGATGATGTTCCCTCACTGGCGGGAAAAGGAAGAGGCGTTGTTTCAATCAACGCCTTCCTTATTCTCTTCAATATATTTTCTCGTGAGGCCGATGGTTGCATCTATGCCTGAGTTGCGGGATGATTGGTGATGTTGCTATCATATGGCGGAACACCTTCGCTTATCGCACCCTGTTCGTGTGCGGGTGTCTCGTCGTCTACATCAATAGTCTTTTGCTCTTTGAACGGGCGTTTACCTATCAATTTCTCAACATCACTTTGAAAAAGCACTTCACGTACAAGAAGTTCTTCCGCAAGCTTTTCAACCTGGCTTCTCTTTTCAGAAAGAAGTGCCTTGGTTTTTTCGTAAGCGGTATCAATTAGCTTTCTTACTTCCTGGTCAATCAGTTTCGAAGTTTCTTCGGAATATGGCTTCGTGAATGAATTTTCAGCAGATGGATCGTAAAAACTTACGTTACCCACTTTGCTGTTCATACCATACACTGTAACCATCGAATATGCTGTGCGTGTAATCTGTTGAAGATCGTTTTGCGCGCCGGTAGATATCTTACCGAAAAATATTTCTTCACTTGCCCTGCCACCAAGCGTCATACAAATCTGGTCCATTAACTGGTCCGTATCATAGAGGTACTGTTCGCGTGGAGTATATTGAGCATATCCTAATGCCGCAACACCTCTCGGAACGATCGTAACCTTCAATAATGGGTATGCATGTTCGAGGTACCATCCGCAGATCGCGTGACCTGCCTCGTGATAAGCGATGATCTTCTTTTCTTCAGGAGAAATAATCTTGTTCTTTTTCTCGAGACCACCGATTACCCTGTCTACAGCATCCTGGAAGTCTTCCATCTCCACATGTTCTTTTCCTTTTCTTGCGGCGATAAGTGCAGCTTCGTTACAAACGTTCGCGATATCGGCACCGGCGAAGCCTGGTGTTTGCTCCGCGAGTTTGCGAATATCTACACGGGTAGAAATTTTTATAGGTTTAAGATGCACCTTGAAGATGTGCTCTCGTCCTTTCAAATCTGGCTTGTCGATAGAAATTTGTCTGTCGAAACGGCCCGGCCTGAGCAAGGCGGTATCCAAAACATCCGGACGGTTTGTTGCCGCGAGCACGATGATTCCGCTTTCACCACTGAATCCATCCATTTCAACGAGCAGCTGGTTAAGTGTACTTTCCCTCTCATCGTTACTCATTATCGCGTTCTTTCCGCGTGCACGGCCGATCGCGTCGATTTCATCGATGAAGATGATACATGGAGATTTTTCACGTGCCTGTTTGAAAAGATCGCGGACACGGCTTGCACCCACACCTACGAAGAGCTCAACAAAGTCTGAACCCGACATGGAGAAGAATGGAACCTGTGCTTCTCCGGCCATTGCCTTTGCAAGAAGCGTTTTACCGGTACCGGGAGGTCCAACAAGCAACGCTCCTTTCGGTATCTTACCTCCAAGTGCGGTATATTTTTTTGGATTTTTGAGGAAGTCAACGATTTCCATCACTTCAACTTTGGCTTCGTCGAGGCCGGCTACATCAGAGAATGTGATATTCACCTTTGTGCCTTTGTCGAAAAGCGTAGCGCGCGATTTTCCGATGTTGAATATTCCACCGGGACCACTGCCACCAGCTGCACCGCCGCCCATCTTTCTCATCAACATGATCCAGATAAGCACGATTACCAGCAACGGTAATAGAAAATTTAGAAGAGGGCCGAACCACTCTCCTTCCTGCGTTGGCGTGTAAGGAACCTCGAGTCGCGGATTTTTTTCGAATAGGGCGTTGAGTCGTTTTTCGAATTCGTCGGCTTTTGTCACCTTGAACTCGAACTGCGGAACTTCAGCTTTTTCTTCAGCAAAGCTTTTCTTAAGTTTTTCCTTGTAGTAAGGCTTTTGAAGGCTATCTGATTTTATGTAAACCCTTACGAGGTTTTTGTTTGTTACTATAACGAGTTTTGATACATCGCCCTTTTCGAGCATGTTATCACGAAACTCCTGTTCGGACTCCAGCATTTTTGCGTCGGGAGTCATCGGGCCAAAAAATTGGAAACCTACCAGTACTGCAAAAATGATTGCCCATATCCAGTATATATTGAATTTAGGTCCCTTGCGGGGAGTGCTTCCATCATCTTTATTAGGTCGAAACCTGGTAAAGTTCCGATCGTTCTGCCTTGAATCGTCTTGTGCCATATATCTTGCTTCTGCTTGTCTGTTTTTAATTCCGAAAAATCTTGTTCGATTGTGTATTAATCCTGTAAGTTAAGCAGAGTCAGGCGAAATGCTCCTCTCCTTCTGCGTCACTCCACATATCCTCCAGCTTGTAGAATTTTCTTGTTTCGGGCTGCATTACGTGTATCACAACATTAACGTAATCAACCAGCACCCATTGGCCGGCGTGCTGTCCCTCCGTTCTGTAAGGTATCTCTTTGACAGTGTTCTTGGTGTGAAATTCAATGAAATCCGCAATAGCTTTAACCTGAGTGGTGCTTCCCGCTTCACAGATGATAAAGAAATCAGCTACTGCTTCCGGTATTTTTCGCAGATCGAGTGAGATAATGTTTTCCCCCTTTTTTTCCAGGATAGCGTTTATGATGGACTTAAATAACTTCGAATTCCTTGTTAACCTTCCCGCACCTGTTCTCTTCCGTCGAGTAGTTAAAATTGACAATTGTTCCAATAATCAAAACATTTTTTGTGAATGAATATATTTGGGGGTCGCTAATATCCAAAAATAGTAATTTGTTGCCACAAACCTCTGCCAATCATACCCCCATAAAGCCTTTTATCGTCCTGTCTTCGATAGAAAGTACCAACAACTATGCCATGGCAAAGTTGCATGCCGGAATGGTAGACCATGGTGGGTGCCTGCTTGCACTGGAACAGTATGGAGGCAAGGGTCAAAGGGGCAAAAAGTGGCTGTCGGCACCCGGCGAAAATATCACCATGAGTGTCATCATCTCCCCTTCAAAGCTAGGTCAGGCGCGACTTTCAACGTTTCCCTTTATTCTTTCCGCAACAATAGCCCTGGGTTGTTATGATTTTATTAAAGATTTCAACATCCCTGACGTTTCCATCAAATGGCCAAACGATATCTATATCGGTGACAGAAAGGCAGCCGGAATATTAATCGAGAACAGTTACAAAGGCGCATCGTGGGAAGGCAGCATCGCAGGCATCGGCATCAACGTCAATCAAACAACTTTCTCACCGGATGCCGCACGGCCGGTTTCGCTAAAAATGGTTACAACTATCAACCACCATGTTGTTGAGTGTGGGAAAAAGTTACACGGCAGATTGCTCCAGCGTCTAACCGCCATTGCAAACGAAAATGCGGTAATGGACGAGTTCAACACCCTCCTGTATCGCCGCGGAAAAAGCACCAGGATGCGCCGCGACAATATCAGCTTCGAAGCCGTGATAGACCATGTGTCGATGTCGGGCGAGCTGGTAACAAGCGATCCCGTCGAGCAGCGCTTCAAAGTAGGCGAAATTGAATTTGTATGAACTGTCTATCTCGAAAAATTGTACAACATCACTGTCTTGTTTCCCGCTTCATCTTCAGCTGAGATCTTCAATTCGTGCGGACCACTAAGGCACTTTTCATCAAACTGGTAGATAAATGCGCGGTATTTATCGTTTGAAAACCGCAGCCATTTACCATCGAGTTCCGCTTTCACATTCTTCACCATCTGAAGATTATCACGTACCGTAAAAGTGATTCGCGTGGCTTTGCTGAGATCGGCCCACTCAGAGAACGAGGGAGTGATCAACGGTGGCACAGTGTCGCGCACCAGCCTGAAGTCGCCGAAGTCACGGAAGCGGGCGGATGCCCAGTTATTCTGCCATTGTACCTTCTGGACGATCGACTTCCCGCCGCTCTTCCATTGCATTACGGTAAAATCGCGGTCGTCTTCGGTGAATGAAAGATCTGGTTGAATTCTTACCAGGAAAGAATCCTGAAGCGGAATATAATTCGCACCAATGCTGTGTACATCACTCACTACATCAAGGTCCGCCGAGGCAAAGTTGCGGTACGTGATATGGACCGAATCGTAGAGACATTTCTCTCCCACAAAAAACTCACAGTTTTCATTCTCCGATCCGCCAAGAGTAAGAGGGTAAAATATCTGTCCGGCGGCAGGTGGTGTAAGAGGCACTTTCGGATCGAACTGAACGCGCGTTTTCAGGCGCGACGTATTGCCTTCGGCATCTTTAACCACGACCAGGATATCGTAGATGTCGCCATCGCTGATATCTATTACACCTTTGCCGTCGCCATTAGCATAGATAGAGTTTAAAAATCCAGGCAATTCGGACAGATGCTGCAAATAGGCGTTGTGAAGCGTCTTATAACGGTAATCAATATGCGCATTCAGATAGCGGGTGTCGTTGTAACTAATATCTTCCATTGTAAACGATTCTTCTTCAACGTCGTTCACAAAAAGAGTTGCGCTATATATTCCGTTCAGGTTGTTAGACCCCGTATGTGTATCGAAAGCGGTGAGGGCGAACGACACCATCGGGGAACCAATTTTTACGACGGATGGAGTACTGATGTAATCTCTACCTGAAAGCCTCGCCGTTGCAATCTTTGGCGTTTGTTCGTAAACGCTGCGCGTGCGGTCGTACACTGCGAAACGCAAAATTCTTGGCGCCACAAAATCTTTCAAAGGCAGGTCGAAAAGCAATGGGTTAATATTTACATCGTCGGCGGTACGTCTAATTTCAAAATGCAGGTGCGGCGCCTGCGAGCCACCGGTATTGCCGCTGTATGCTATGAAATCGCCCCTTTTTACTGGCAGTTGCGCAGGTGAAATATTGATCTCGATCTTCCACGACTCGTTGGCGTATTGTTGTTGCTTAACGAACGCGTCAATCTTCGCGGCGAAGTTGTTCAGATGTGCGTAGAGGGTGGTAAAACCGTTGGGATGAGTGATGTAGATAGCGCGACCAAAACCACCCGGTTCAATTTTGATTCTCGAGATGTATCCATCGGCCGCGGCATACACAGGAAGGTTTTCCCTTGCAGCCGTTTTGATGTCTACGCCCATATGATAGTGATTGGGACGAAGTTCTCCGAAGTTGCCGCTAAGGCTGATCGGAATGTTGAGAGGATTTCTAAAATAACCTTTGGGATATGGAGTCTGGCCGCTGGCTTCGAGAATTCCAAAAAGCAATAAAACCGTTAGCATAGGTCGCATCCGCGGAACATTCATTCGGGTAAAATTACAGGTAAAAGAATTTTGATCCCGAATTGGGATGAAGAAAACATTGCAATCTTAAAAACATATTAAAAAGTGCAATGTGGTACGATTTTTTCTAATCTACGTACAGCGTTTTGGCGTAAATACGTGTCTATATTGTATCGTCTCTAATCGACTGGATCATGATTAAGCTAAACAACAAATGGGTGATGACTTTTATCGTGTCAGTAGGCACGGTTATCAGCATGTTCAAAGGTGCTGAGGCCCGCCAGAAATGGGTTTTCAAAATCAAGAATCGCTTCGAAGAAAAAAAGCTTCTCGCCGAACAGAAAAAACTGGTGCGGTCGGGCGGCGTTTTGCTGGACGATATTGAGCTCGCTTCCTTCCATAAATAATTCCAAATATTTACTTCGCTTGCTTTACTTTTGCGCAATTTGTTTTTAAAAAAACATTTGTGTAAGAAATGCCAAAAGACACTTCGATTAAATCTGTTCTGATTATTGGTTCGGGTCCTATTATTATTGGTCAGGCTTGTGAGTTCGACTACTCCGGAACGCAGGCTGCCAGGAGCATTCGGGAAGAAGGAATTAAGGTTATCCTGATTAACAGCAACCCCGCTACTATCATGACCGACCCTATGATGGCCGACAGGGTTTACCTGCTGCCACTTACGGTTGAAAGCATAGAACAAATTCTCGAAGAAAATGATATCGATGCAGTGCTGCCTACGATGGGCGGACAAACTGCTTTGAACCTGGCGAAGGAAGCTGAGGACCTCGGTGTATGGGAAAAATATAATGTGCGCCTGATAGGCGTTGATATAAAGGCGATCGATAAAGCTGAGGACCGCGAAAAGTTCCGCCAGTGGATGATCCACATGGGCGTACCGGTAGCGATAGCCAAAACAGCAAACTCTTATCTTGAAGGAAAGGAATTTGCACAGGACATCGGCTTTCCGCTGGTTATCCGCCCCTCGTTTACGCTTGGTGGTACAGGTGGCGGATTTGTTCACGGCAAGGAGGATCTCGACGAGGCGTTGAACCGCGGTTTGCAGGCATCTCCGATACACGAGGTGCTGGTAGAACAGGCCGTGCTTGGATGGAAAGAATATGAACTTGAACTTCTCCGCGATCTTAATAATAATGTAGTGATCATCTGTACGGTCGAAAATTTCGACCCGATGGGTGTACATACGGGCGACTCGATAACAGTTGCACCGGCTATGACCCTCTCCGACACAGCGTTTCAGCTGATGCGCAATACGGCGATACGGATGATGCGTGACCTGGGAAATTTCGCTGGTGGCTGTAACGTGCAGTTTGCATTGAACCCTGACACAGAAGAAATTATTGCAATAGAAATCAATCCGCGCGTAAGCCGCTCATCGGCGCTCGCTTCTAAAGCAACCGGATACCCTATCGCGAAAATTGCCGCAAAACTTGCAATTGGCTATAACCTGGATGAACTGCAAAACCAGATCACTAAAAATACTTCGGCTTACTTCGAACCTGCGCTCGACTATGTGATTGTAAAGATCCCCCGCTGGAACTTCGACAAATTTCGCGGTGCAAATGATACGCTTGGCCTGCAAATGAAGAGCGTTGGAGAAGTCATGGCCATCGGACGCAGCTTTACTGAGGCAATTCAAAAAGCTTGTCAGAGTCTTGAAAATAACGCAGTAGGGCTGGGATATTATGGTAAAAGCCTGATGCATGCAGAAGAACTGCTCGAATACATCAAGACACCGAAATGGGATCGAATCTTCAGGATCAAGGACGCGTTGATGGCGGGTATTTCAGTGGGAACGATCTCTAAGGCAACGAATGGTATTGACAGATGGTTCCTTTACGAGATTCAGAAGATCGTGGATATGGAAAAGGAGCTGGCGAAATATAAGATGGAAACGATTCCCCTTGAGCTTCTGAAGGATGCAAAGCGCCTTGGATTCAGTGACCTGCAGATCTGCAGCATCATGAACGACGGGAATGAAGATGACCTTTACGAAAAGAGAAAAGCAGCCGGCATAAGAAGAGTCTTCAAAATGGTGGACACCTGTTCGGCAGAATTTGAAGCGAAAACACCTTACTTCTATTCGACTTTCGAAGGCGGTTCGTCAAATGAGAGCATAAGGTCCGACAGGAAAAAAATTATCGTACTGGGTTCTGGTCCAAACAGGATAGGCCAGGGAATTGAGTTCGACTATTGCTGCGTTCACGGTTTAATGGCGATAAGGGAGAGTGGCTACGAGGCGATAATGGTGAACTGTAACCCTGAAACAGTATCTACCGACTTTGATATTGCAGACAAACTATATTTCGAGCCGGTATTCTGGGAGCATTTGTGGGAGATTGTTGAGCATGAGCAGCCGGAAGGTGTGATTGTTCAGCTTGGAGGCCAAACCGCATTGAAGCTCGCGGAACGACTCAACGAAAAAGGGATCAAAATCATAGGAACATCGTTCGATAGTCTGGATATCGCAGAGGATCGCGGCCGCTTTAGCGACATGCTGAAAGAATTAAAAATCCCTTATCCTGACTACGGAACAGCATATACGGTTGATGAGGCGATCCGTGTAGCAAACAAAGTGACCTACCCCGTTCTCGTACGGCCAAGTTATGTGCTTGGCGGACAGCGTATGAGGATCGTGATAAACGATGATGAAGTAGAAAAAGCGGTGGTGAGTTTGTTGAAGCATATCCCGGGAAATAAAATACTGATCGATCATTTTCTCGACCGTTGCCAGGAAGCAGAGATCGATGCGATCTTCGATGGCGAAGATTTCCACGTGATGGGTCTGATGGAGCATATCGAGCCTGCTGGAATACACAGTGGAGACAGCAATGCAGTGTTACCACAATTCAACCTGTCGCCGCTGATTGTTCAGACGATGGAAGAATATGCTGAAAAGATCGCACGAGCCCTACAGATAAAAGGCTTAATAAATATTCAGTTCGCGATAAAAGACGGAAACGTATTTGTAATCGAGGCCAACCCAAGAGCATCGAGAACTACGCCGTTCATTGCTAAGGCGTACCAGATTCCATATCTGAATATTGCCACTAAGGTGATGATAGGAGTGAACAAATTGCGGGACTTCAAGTTTGAAAAGAAGCTGAAAGGTTTTGCGATTAAGGAGCCTGTATTCAGCTTCAATAAATTTCCGGGCGTGAATAAGGAGCTTGGTCCTGAGATGAAGAGTACAGGTGAAGCGATTCGCTTTATCAAGGACCTTCGTGATCCGTACTTCAGGCAGCTGTACAAGGATAGAAGTATGTATTTAAGCAAGTAGGCCGAGATCTGCTTCGGTGTAAATACTGCTACAACCCTGTCTTTTTCCCATGCAATGAGGATGCAGCTTAGATAGCTTGCATCCATGAAAAAGTTCGACCTGCCGTTCTGGAAGGATGCGCCGTTCATAAGAATATTATTGCCATTCATTGCCGGTATTGCAATTACTTATTACTGCGCGGTCACTGTTTTGGGTTTGACAGTATGCGCGTTAGCGTGTGTGACTGGGCTTGTAGCATTTTCGAAACTTAAGATTCACTGGCAATATCAGTACACCTCGGTTAGAGGTCTTCTCTTCAATATTTTAATCGGTTTGATTGGTGCGTACGTGGCAGCGGAAAAAAATCCGTTTCGATATAAAGGGCTGGTTGAAAAATGCAGAGATGGTCCGCTTATGTATGTTGCTTCCCTTGGTGAGCCTCCGCTTGAGAAAAAATCATCGTGGAAATCGCTCAGTGCTTTAGTCAGCCTGCAATGTGCGGGCAAGGCTATTGACGGCCGCACCAACATCATCCTTTATTTCAAGAAGGACAGCAGCAGACCGCCGCCGGTGTATGGAAGCAAGGTCGCTTTCAGCAAACAGCCGGACAGTATCAAGAACTTCATAACCGGTTCATCATTCGATTACCAGCGCTATTGTGCTTTGAAGAACATACACTACCAGGTGTTTTTGAAGGCGGACGAATACGAAGTGTTGAAGGAAACAGAGGCAAACGCTCTGCAAGCGGCACTTTTCGACGTGCAGCGTTGGACCCTCGGCGTACTTCGAGCGAATATTAGAGGAGCGAGAGAATGCGGATTAGCGGAAGCGCTGTTGATCGGCTACAAAAATAATCTTGACAGAGATCTGCTACAAGCATATAGCAACACCGGCGTGGTGCACGTTGTAGCCATCTCGGGACTTCATTTGGGTTTGATCTACGCCATGCTGAACATGTTTTGCAGGCCGCTGGCAAACCGGAAAATCGGGAAAGTGCTACAACCCGTAATCGTTCTTAGCGGGTTATGGATGTTTAGTTTTCTTGCCGGCGCTTCGCCGTCAGTACTTCGGTCGGCAGTAATGTTCAGTTTTGTAGTGGTAGGAAACAGCGTGTCGAAAAGGTCGTCGCTGCTGAACAACCTGGCGGCGTCTGCTTTTGTGCTTTTGTGGTACGATCCATACTGGTTATGGGATCTTGGTTTCATACTTTCCTATGGGGCGCTGTTGAGTATTTCAATATTTATGAAACCGATATACAGCTTGTTTGTAACTGAAAACAAGTTATTAGAGGGTATCTGGAAAATGAATGCGGTAACGCTGTCAGCGCAGGTGATCACGATGCCGGTACTGATCTATTATTTCGGGCAGTTTCCGACGCTGTTTCTTTTTACAAATTTCGTGGCGATCCCATTGTCGGGCATCATACTTATCGGAGAGATTGTTTTATGCGCCGTGTACTTTGTGAAGCCTGTTGCAACATTTTGCGGCAGGATAGTGGAGTCGCTCATACGGTTGATGAATGCGGTTGTGGAGTATTTCAACAGCTTCAGTTTTTCAACGATCAGTGGCTTAGAAATCAGCATGGTACAACTGGTGCTATTGTATGTGATAATCTTGTTCATTGCAGACCGCGTAAAGTCATGGCAATAAAATGCAATTCAAGTAGCTTTGCACCCTTTCAGAGAACACTTAAACATCCGGCATGCATAAGAAGATAACATCGGCACTGATCTCAGTTTTTTATAAGGAGGGGCTTGATAACATTGTAAAGCTGTTGCATTCGCTTGAAGTGACAATTTACTCAACCGGCGGCACGCAACAGTTTATTGAAAAGTTGGGTGTTCCGGTGATTCCTGTTGAGGATCTTACAACGTATCCATCGATCCTGGGCGGAAGAGTAAAAACATTACACCCGGGTGTTTTCGGAGGCATATTGGGCAAAAGAGATGATGAGCAACACCGGAAAGAAATGCAGGAGTATAAGATTCCTGAGATTGACCTCGTAATCGTTGACCTGTATCCTTTCGAAGAAACAGTTGCTTCAACGACAGATGAAAAAGCGATAATTGAAAAAATTGATATCGGTGGTCCATCGATGATCAGGGCAGCGGCGAAAAATCACAGGGACGTTTTAGTAGTGGCCTCAAAAAAAGATTACGAAGACATAGAAAAAATCCTGGGTGAACAGAAAGGCGAAACAACACTTGAACAGCGCAGGGATTTCGCGGCTCGCGCGTTCAACATCTGCACCGGGTATGATCTTGCGATATCGAATTATTTCATGCAAACGGAATACTTCAATCCGTTCGACAGAAACAAAACGGTGATGCGTTACGGAGAGAATCCTCACCAACAGGGATATTTCTATGGCGACATCTCTAAACTGTTTACTCAGTTAAATGGCAAAGAGCTTTCATATAACAACCTCGTAGATGTAGACGCGGCCGTACAATTGATCAACGAGTTCAGCGACACTACGTTTGCGATCATTAAGCATACTAATCCTTGTGGCATTGCATCGAGAAATTCTGTAAAGGAATCGTGGGATGCTGCATTAGCAGGCGATCCGGAAAGTGCTTTTGGCGGCGTACTCGCTTGCAACAAAGAAATTGACCACGCAACTGCCGAGGCAATAAATGAGATATTTTTTGAAGTATTGATTGCACCATCATTTAGTGAAGAAGCGCTGACCGTTCTGAGGTCTAAAAAGAACAGGATACTGTTGCAGCAAATCGATAAATCTAAAACTTCGTTTCAATATCGATCGCTCCTTAACGGTGTATTGAGCCAGGAGATCGATGAAGGCAACTACAGCAAGTGGGAAGATGCCGGTGGAAGACCAGCATCGGACGCAGAGAGAAAAGACCTTGAATTCGCGAATCTTGTGTGCAAGCATCTTAAATCGAATGCTATTGCGTTGGTGAAAAACAGGCAGCTGATTGGAAAAGGCTGCGGTCAGACAAGCAGGATAGATTCGCTGCGCCAGTCAATTGAAAAAGCGAAGCAATTCAGTTTTGATCTTGATGGTGCTGTCCTCGCATCAGATGCGTTTTTTCCCTTTGATGATTGTGTGAAGATGTCGCATGAGGCGGGCATCACTTCGTTTATACAACCTGGCGGATCGATACGCGACAAGGATTCAATTGAATACTGTAAGGCAAATAACCTGGCGATGGTGATCACGGGAATGAGGCATTTCAAACACTAGACGATTTCTCGGACACTGGAATGGATATAACGAATACTGCGGCTACGAATACGAAGACGAAAGCATACGTCGCGCTTGGCGTTGTGTGTATTTTGTGGGGCACCACATGGGTAGCATCCAAGCAGGGAGTAATGCACATGCCCGCTCTTCAACTGGCAGGTTTTAGACAACTGCTCGCTGGCACAACGTACATCATATTCTTTATGGTGTCGGGCGTTAAATGGCCCCGCGGCCGTGAGTGGTATGTAATCGGCGTTCTCAGCTTTCTTAATATCCTTTGCAGCAACGGACTCACTACGTGGGGAGTTCAGTATATTTCAGCGGGGCTCGGAGCCATTATCGCCGCAACTTTTCCGTTGTGGATGGTGATCATTGGAATGTTTTCGTCTGGCGATAAAATTCCAAGTGCGGCGTTGAAAGGATTTCTTCTCGGCTTTGCTGGTATATGCGTAATTTTTTATGAGCACCTGCACGACTTTTTCAATCCTGAATTTCTGTTTGGCATCGCCGTTTCCTTTACGGCGTCATGGACATGGGCGTTGGGGACGGTTTTTACAAAACGAGAGGCGAAAGATTTCAACCCGTATTTCAGCCTGGGCCTGCAGATGTTTTTAGCTGGTGGAGTGTTGTTGATAGTATCGTATGGTACCGGAAAAGCAATTCCGATAAACGAAGTACCATGGCAATCGTGGTCAGCAATCGCGTTTCTTGTGGTGTTTGGATCAGTGATAGCGTTCGGCGCATACCTGTATTCATTGCAGAGGCTTTCGGTTGAAATGATGTCTATTTACGCATACATCAATCCGATAGTTGCGGTGATTCTCGGGTCGATATTATTTAATGAGAAGCTTACACTATTCATTATTTCGGGTGGGGCCATTACTCTTTATGGGGTATGGATGATCAGTCACGCCTTAAGGAAGGACGCGCGTGAAAAGAGCGTTCTCACGTAGTTCGCTGCTGCCGTCGTAGTAGGCATCCCAGTATACCATCTCTTTCATGAAGAGTTCGAACATGCGGCTCCAGCCCGCAGTGGCTTTATCCGTTCCCAGGATGCTGTTATGCCAGATGGTCACCAGCATTCCGTTTACCTTTTTTACCGAGTTGTAATACATCATCAGTTCGTCGAAGGCTTGTGACGGTGTCTGTTTCGATTCGTAAAAGGCGTTCGCATCCATAAAGCAGAATGGATATATCGTGAGCGACGTAGCTTCGTCTTTTTCGAGATCATACCAGGTGAAAGGAGTACTAACCGAGGCGCGGAACCCATTGACGCTGCCATAACCCATCGAAAAATCTTTTCGGATGCCCGCGGCTATAAGCCGGCGGTAAGTTTCAGGGACAGTCAACCTGATGTAATGCTGGCGGCTGGCTTGTATGTCTTTGTCGCCGATTACTTCAAGCCATTCAATCTCCTCTTTCAGCAGACGAATGGTCATCGCCGCTCTGCCACGAGGGGTGTATACCCACATTATAAGTGGCACAGTAATACTCCACAAGCTCACGGAAACGTTTGGCAGAAGTGGACACGTTTTTGTCGTACTCTGAATTATTTTTAGGAACGAGAAAGAAGTAATAAGGTTTGAGGCGGCAGTAAAGATGAAGGGCATCCAGCCACTCATAACAATCAAACGGATCTTTTCTATAACCTCCGAGCACGGCCCATCGCTCAACGACAGAATTCCACTCGCCATTCCATATAGAACGAAGCGTTCCGCCAACATTCCTCAACCATCCTTTGCACAGATATGAATAGGCGATGTCGATATCGTAGGTGATAACATTCTCAAAGTGGCGACCCTTGAATCGCATTGCCGGATACCTCACCTGTAGCGTAAGCTTAAACTCCTGCAGCCAGGTATTGACAAGCGGTACGTGCAGAAAGCCTTCGCGGTATGCAAGTGAACTGGTATGGGCATAGCGGCCATATTCGTCTTTATCGTGTGGAAGGTATTCTTCGTACCTGCTGAGGAGGTAAAAGGTTGCTGCAAAAATGTCGAATTGCATGTCGCCGCCCGTTTCAAAGAAGGCCTTTCCGTAGCCTGTCTCAAAGCAGGTAACAGGCTGCTGGGAAATCCCGGATTCGAAAAGTAATTTGGTCGGTATGATGGAAAATTCGCCGGCACACAGATCCTGGAGAGAATAATTTAGTTTCGGACCGTCGAATTTTAAATATTCCCTCTCGCTTGTCGTTATTCTAATCGGCTGATCGAACAGTTCGTTGCTGAAAAAATTAACAATGTATTGCAGCCTTGGCCCGTTCGACGTGGAGTACACCAAAAGCATAAAGCAATAATACTACAAAACACCCGGTATATTTGTATGCGGATGAAACAGGCATCGTTATTATTTATGGTTGTGACTGCGTTTACTGCCCTACGCGCGCAGACAGGTTACCAGATCGACGTTGAGCTAAAACCTTATAAGAATTCGCAGGTTTACCTGGGATATTACTATGGAGAAGTACGAGCGCTTGCGGATTCGGTAACCCTCGATGATCAGGCTAAAGGAAGTTTCAAAGGTGCCGAACCGCTACCGGGTGGTATCTATTTCCTGGTGACCCCTGCTAAACAAATTATGCTGGAGTTACTGATCGATAAGGACCAGCAATTTTCCGTTTTTGCCGACAGTGCAACATTGCCCGCGGGAGTAAAATTTACCGGCTCGGACGAGAACAAACTATTCCAGGAATATTCATCTTTCACCGGAACGAGAGGTCAAAAAATCAATGCGTTGACCCAGCAACTGTCGCACGCTAAAACAAAAAAAGATTCAGCAACACTCACCAGCCAGGTAAAAGTGTTAACGGGCGAACTTGAGCAATTCAGGGACAGCCTAACTAAAAAATATCCGGGATCATTTCTATCAACGTTGTTTACGGCAATGGAAGAGCCGAAGATTCCACCGCCCTCAAAGCATCCCGGAGGTAAATACGATTCCAACTTTGTGTATCACTTCTATAAAGATCACTACTGGGATGATATGGCGTATACTGATGACCGGATGGTGCGTACGCCGTTTTTTGAACCACGTCTTGTAAAATATTATCGCGATCTCGTATCACCCCATCCTGATTCTCTGATCAAAGAGATCGATCATATGCTATTGTATTCGCGGGCATCAAACGAAATGTATAAATACCTGATGGTACACTTCGTTCAAAAATATATCAACCCTCAATACATGGGTCAGGATGCCGTGTTTGTTCACCTTTTCGAAAAATATATCAACACCGGCAAGGCGGAGTTCTTCACGCCGCAATACAAAGAGTTTGCTGCGAAACGGGCGTACAGTTTAATGGCTAACCTCATCGGCAATGCCGCGCCACAGCTGGATATGCTCGACACGCTTAACAAGCCATTTCCGTTATACAATGTAAAAGCCGAATTTACTGTTGTGTGCTTTTGGGATCCAACCTGTTCGCATTGCAAGGAGATCGTTCCGAAAGTAGATTCGATTTATAGAGCCAAATGGAAGAATGAAGGCGTTGCTGTGTATGGAGTAAAGACTGATGGAACAAAAGAAGAATGGCTTAAATTTATTAACGAGCATCATCTCAACGGTTGGAAACATGTTTCTCCCACTCCTGGCAAAGACGAAGCAGAGATCAAAGCGGGGAGGCCGGGATTCAAGCAATTGTATGATGTGTATCAAACGCCGCTTTTGTATTTGCTTGATAAAGACAAGCGGATTATCGCTAAAAAACTAACTTATCTTCAGATAAATGAAGTCATTACCAGCAAGCTCCAATCCAAAAAGAAATCCGGGTAGCCTTTCAACCCTTATCAAACCAACTGGCTTTGCTGCAATTTTTTTGCTACTCTTTCAGCCTGCTTTTTCCCAAACATTATTTACTTATGGAAAGCATACTGTAAGTAAAAATGAGTTTCTGCGTGCCTACAACAAGAATAATTCAGACACGAGCGGAAATCATCTTTCGTATGACGACTACCTCGAACTGTATTCGAGATTCAAAATAAAAGTGCAGTCTGCCATCGACGCGGGTATGGATACATCGTCTGCGCAGAACGCGGAGCTGGAATCATTCCGGTACCAGCTGGCTGACAACTTCATGAAAGATGATCTTACGGTCGCGAACCTGGTTGATGAAGCCTTCGACCGAAGCAAAAAGGATATCAGCATCTCCTATATACTGGTAAGAACCAGTCCTGACACCAGTGACATCACAGCCGCCAAACAAAAAATAAATGAAGCATACAAACAGCTGCAAGGCGGACAGGATTTCGAAAAAGTCGGCGAATCGTACGAGTATGGCTCTGTAGGTTATGTAACAGTTTTTGTTCTGCCCTACGTAATGGAAAACGTAGCTTACTCCACACCTGCCGGCAAATATTCTCAACCGTTTCAACACCCGTCAGGATTTTACATTTTCAAGAACAATGGCGAACGAAAAGCCGTTGGACAGGTTAGGGTTGCACAGATACTGCTGGCATTTCATCCGGGAATGACTGACGAAAACAAACAAGACGTTGGCCGCCGCGCAGATTCGTTGTACGCGGATCTCATTGAAGGCGGACACTTTGCCGATTCTGCAAAGGCGCTCAGTGGTGATAATCAAACCTACCAGAATGGTGGCGAAATGCAGGCGTTTGGCCTCGGACTGTATGATACAAGTTTTACTAATGCAGCCTTTGCACTGCAAAAAGATGGAGACATTAGCAGCCCTGTACGAACAGTGTTTGGCTACCACATCCTTCAACGCCTGCAGCGCATTGAAGTAATTGAGGAGAAAAGCAATAAGGCGAACCTCGATATGTTGAAGGAAAGAGTTCTGCAAAGCGACAGAATGCAAGCGGCAGAAGCGATGCGCCTAACGAAGATCCGCGAAACGATAAAGAAAGATGCTAAGCCAGCCGATCTGTCAAGCGATAGCAGCGTGCTTGAATACTATCGGAGGCATCTCGAAAATTATAATGCAGACTTTGCTGAGCAATTAAAAGAGTTCAGAGAAGGAAACTTATTATTCGGCGTAATGCAGCAGAAAGTATGGGATGCAGCTACTGCAGATTCAGTAGCGTTGAAAAATTATTATGATCAGCATAAGGATAAATACAACTGGGAAACAAGTGCAGATGCTGTGATTGTTACATGTACAGATCCCGCAGTAGCCGATTCCATTCACACACTTATTTCAAAAGATATTTCGAAGTGGCGCCAGGTTGCCGAACAAAGTAATGGTATGGTACAGGCGGATTCAGGAAGATTTGAGCTGAGTCAGATTCCTGTTGTTGACAGAACGAATTTCACCAATGGTTTAGTAACGGCGCCGGTTACTAACGAGCAGGATAACAGCAAAACATTTGCAGGAATTATCACCATTCATAATGGCAAAGAGGCCAAGAGCTTTGATGATGCCAAAGGCTCTGTAATTAACGACTACCAGGCTTACCTGGAAGAAAAATGGATAACAGAACTTAAACAGAAATATCCCGTCAGGGTCAACAAGAAAGTGTTTAAAAAGCTGCCGAAGAAAACTTAAACCAGCTCCTTTACGACGTTCGAAATAACCCTTGCTTTTCCAAGAGTATAATAATGCAGCACGGGTACGCCAGACTTCTTTAGCTCGCGTGACTGATCGAGCAACCATTCTGCACCAACCTTTTCAACATCCACATCAGCCTTACATTTCATGATCTCAACACTTAGTTCGTTGGGTATATCAACATGAAATGTTCTGGGGATGATTGAAAGTTGCTTCTTACTGGTGATAGGTTTCAGTCCGGGGATGATCGGCACATTGATGCCCTTAGCGCGACAATTCTTTACAAATTCGAAGAATTTTTTATTGTCGTAAAACATCTGTGTAACGATGTACTCAGCACCGGCTTCTACTTTTTCTTTCAAATAATCCAGGTCAGTATCGAGATTGGGAGCTTCGAAATGTTTTTCGGGATATCCTGCAACGCCAATGGAGAATTTGGTTCTGAATCCATCAAGAATATCCTCTTCAAGATAAATTCCGTTATTCAGGTTTACTACCTGCTTCAACAGATCTATCGCATAACGGTGTCCATCCGGATCAGGTTCAAAAAGGGTTTCATTTTTCGCGGCATCACCACGAAGTATGAGTACGTTATCGACACCAATAAAATTCAGGTCAATCAGAGCGTCTTCAGTTTCACGTTTATTAAAGCCGCCGCAAATGAGATGGGGAACAGCATCAACATGATAATAGTTCATGATCGCTGCGCAAATGCCAACGGTACCTGGCCTTTTTCTAACCTCTACCTTATCAAATGTTCCGTCTGCTTTCTTTTTGAACACGTGTTCGCTGCGGTGGTAAGTAACGTTAATGAACGATGGCTTGAACTCCATCAATGGGTCGAGATGTTCGTATATCGAATTGATAGTTTTGCCCTTCAACGGTGGAAGAATTTCAAACGATACTAATGTATCCTTCGCCTGCCTTATATGATCGATAACTTTCATTCCTTTAGTTAAATGTTTTTCAGCCTGCAAACATAGGACAGGTTTTTTGTATTTGTTACGGTATTTTTGTCCTAAACCTTGCAATTTGAGTAGTGAAATACACACGAGCCAGCTTATAAAATCGTATCGCAGCCGCACAGTCGTGAACGAGGTGTCGATTAATGTGAACCAGGGAGAGATAGTCGGCTTACTTGGTCCTAACGGGGCCGGTAAAACTACTACGTTCTATATGGTGGTGGGTCTGATTAAGCCCGATAACGGCAAAGTGTTTCTTGATGATAAAGAAATCACGCGGTTGCCAATGTATAAGAGGGCGCAATTAGGTATCGGCTACCTTCCGCAAGAGGCTTCAGTGTTCAGAAAGTTGAGTGTAGAGGATAATATTCTGTCAGTGTTGGAGATGACAGGCTTATCGAAAGCCGCGCAAAGGGAAAAACTCGAAGTGCTGCTTGATGAGTTCCGGCTTCATCATGTAAGAAAAAACAACGGCGATTCGCTGAGTGGCGGCGAGCGCAGACGAACAGAGATAGCCCGCGCGCTTGCTGTTGATCCTAAATTCATTTTGCTTGATGAACCTTTTGCAGGTGTTGATCCAATCGCGGTTGAAGATATCCAGGCAGTCGTTGCCCGCCTGAAGTACCGTAACATCGGCATTCTCATCACAGACCATAACGTTAACGAAACGCTCTCCATTTGCGATAGGGCATACCTGTTGATAGAAGGAAAGATATTCCAGCACGGTACCGCGGAGGAGCTCGCCGACGACGAACAAGTGCGCAGATTATACCTTGGCCGTAATTTTGAATTGAAAAGAAAAGATTACCTGCACGAAGAAGCAAGGGAAGGATTGTGAAACTCCTGTCACCAGCAATATCAGGTTTGGCCCGCATGCGGCAGTGGCGCATTGACGCCTGGAAGAATCATCCGGAAGACTCGCAGCGCGAAGTGCTCCAGGATCTCGTAACGTCGGCCCAGTATACTGAAATCGGAAAAAAATATAACTTCTCGAAGCTCTTCAATGTAAAGACATTTAAGAAAGCGGTTCCCATTCACGAATACGACGACATTAAGCCCTACATCCAAAGAACGATGGAAGGGGAACAGAATATCCTTTGGAATACTCCTATCTATTGGTTTGCAAAAAGCAGCGGCACAACAAGCGATAAAAGCAAGTTTATTCCGATGTCTGAAGAAAGTTTGCAGGACTGCCATTACAAAGCCGCAAAAGACGTTCTGACGCTCTACTATAACTTCAATCCTGAATCTGATTTGCTAACCGGTAAGGGTTTGGTAATCGGCGGGAGCCACAATATTCACCAGGTAAATGATGAAGTGCAATATGGCGATCTCAGTGCGGTACTATTGCAGAATACTCCATTTTGGGGCTCGTGGATAAGAACACCAGAATTGAGTATCGCGCTGATGGATGAATGGGAAGAAAAGATTGAAAAGCTTGCGCAGAGTACCATAAAAGAAAATGTGACATCGATATCAGGTGTGCCTACCTGGACGCTTGTATTGTTCAAACATATTCTTGACATTACCGGAAAGAGCACGATCGCTGAAGTGTGGCCAAGTCTTGAATTGTATATGCACGGTGGCGTTTCGTTTAAACCGTATCGCGAACAATTCAACCGGCTCATTGGCAAGAAAATCAATTACCTGGAAATGTACAATGCCAGCGAAGGTTTTATTGCTGCGCAGGAATGTCCAGGCGATGAAGGCATGTTGCTTTTTGTTGATCACGGCATATTTATGGAGTTCATGCCGGTAAGTGAATACGGAAAAGCCGATCCGATAACCATCGGTCTGAGAGATGTAGAGCTCGATAAAAACTACGCTCCTGTTATCAGCACCAACGGCGGGCTCTGGCGCTACCTGTTGGGCGATACCATTCGTTTCACTTCACTTAAGCCTTTCAAAGTAATTGTAACCGGCAGAGTAAAACATTATATCAATGCATTCGGCGAGGAGCTGATAATAGAAAATACCGATAGGGCAATTTCAATCGCAAGTAAGAACACCAGTTGTATTGTAAACGATTATACCGCCGCGCCGATTTACTTCAGCGCCGACAACAACGGTGCACACGAATGGCTGATTGAATTTGAGAGGGAACCGGAAAATTTTGAAACGTTTGTAGCTGAACTGGACAAAGCGCTTCAAACGCTCAATAGCGACTATGAGGCCAAGAGGCATAAGGATATTGCTTTGCGGATGCCTGTAATCAGAAAACTACAGAAAGGGTCTTTTAATAATTGGTTGAAGAGCCGCGGAAAGCTTGGTGGTCAGCATAAAGTACCACGTTTGAGCAATGAAAGAATATTTATTGAAGAGATTCTTCAATATGCTCTTTAACTTCCCGTTTCAAATTTTATAACAGATGAAACTTCTCGAAAATAAAGTTGCCATCGTAACGGGTGCTGCCCGTGGTATCGGCGAAGCGATTGCTTTAAAATTTGCCGAGCATGGTGCGAATGTTGCCTTCACTTATGTTAGTGAAAGCAGTGAACCAAAAGCCGCAGCCCTCGAAGAAAAACTGAAATCCCTCGGTGTAAAAGCTAAAGCATACAAGAGCAACGCCGGCAACTTTGCAGAAAGCGAAGCAATGGTGAATGATGTTGTTAAACAATTTGGGGCGATAGATGTTTGCGTAAACAACGCGGGTATTTCAAAAGATAATTTGTTGCTGCGCCTTACCGAACAGCAGTGGGATGAGGTGATTGCCGTGAATCTGAAAAGTGTTTTCAACATGACGAAGCAGGTGATCAGGCCCATGATGAAAGCGCGCAAAGGGTCTATCATTAACATGAGCTCTATAATTGGTGTGCGCGGAAATGCAGGCCAGTCGAGCTATGCAGCAAGTAAGGCAGGCATCATTGGGTTTACAAAATCAATGGCGCATGAGTTGGGCAGCCGAAACATTCGTTGTAACGCTATCGCCCCGGGATTCATTGAAACTGATATGACGCACTACCTGAAAGAAGGTGATACTGCAAAAGCGTTTATGGACAAAATACCCCTCGGCCGCTTCGGCACCGGATCGGAAGTAGCCGATACTTGTGTGTACCTCGGCTCGGATATGGGCGCATATGTTACCGGCCAGGTAATAAGCGTTTGCGGCGGCCTCAATATCTGACGAAAATTTTGCTTACCAATGGATAAACTTCACAACTACGTCCTCGGAAAATGGATAACGGGTGATGGCGAAGGCACTGCTTTGAAAAACGCAGTGAACGGAAACATTATCGGCTATGCCACCACAAAAGGCCTCGACTTTTCCGGGATACTCGATTACGCACGAAAGAAAGGAAACCCGGCATTAAGAAAGATGACTTTCCACGAACGTGGAAGAATGCTGAAATCGCTCGCACAACATCTTCAAAAACATCTCGACAAATTTTACCCGATCAGTTATGCAACAGGCGCAACAAAAAGCGATAGTTGGATTGATATAGAAGGCGGAATTGGAAACCTGTTTTCGTATGCATCGCTCAGACGAAAATTTAATGACGATCCATTTTATGTTGACGGTGAACCAGCAACCCTCAGCAGAAACGGAAATTTTATCGGCCGGCATATACTTGTTCCAAAAGAAGGAGTAGCTGTCCATATCAATGCTTTCAACTTTCCGGTTTGGGGCATGCTCGAAAAAATTGCCGTAAATCTTCTTGCCGGGGTGCCAGCCGTTGTTAAGCCTGCAACTGTAACATCTTATTTGACTGAAGCAGTTGTCCGCGAAATTGCTTCTTCTGGAATACTTCCCGATGGCGCATTACAATTAATATGTGGCTCAGCCGGCGATATTCTCGATCATGTACAATCGCAGGACGTTGTAACCTTTACAGGATCCGCCGTTACAGGCAACAAGCTAAAGTCGAATGAAAATATTCTCTCGAACAATGTGCCTTTCAATCTCGAGGCAGATTCGCTGAACTGTATTGTGTTAGGCGTTGATGTTGAACCAGGCTCCTCAGAGTGGGATATATTTTTGAAAGAAGTACGACGCGAGATGACGGCAAAGGCAGGCCAAAAATGTACTGCGATAAGAAGAGTTTTTGTACCCGAAAACAAAATGGAAGATGCGTGGATCGCTTTGGGAAAAGGTCTTTCTCAAACCACGATCGGCAACCCTGCCAATGAAAAAGTTCGCATGGGATCACTTGCGGGGCTTGAACAACGCGAGGAAGTATTAACGCAGGTAAGGAAGCTGCTGGCGACAAGTAAAATTGTTTATGGTTCACTCGACAGCGTCGAGTTGATAGACGCCGATTTTAATAAGGGTGCATTTATCAGTCCGTTGCTTCTCGCAAATGAACATCCATTCGAGGCCTACGAGCCGCATAACGTTGAAGCCTTCGGCCCCGTGAGCACCATCATGCCATACAAAACCGGTGACGACGCTATTGCCCTCGCAAATATGGGCATGGGCTCGCTTGTATCAACAATTGTTACTGCAGATAACAGGATCGCAAAAGAATTTGTGTATGGCGCGGGCAGCCATCATGGCCGCATACTCGTATTGAATAACGAATGTGCGAAAGATAGTACTGGGCACGGTTCGCCACTGCCCTCGCTGGTTCATGGCGGACCTGGTCGTGCAGGGGGCGGGGAAGAAATGGGCGGTGTCAGAGGGGTGAAGCACTACATGCAACGTGTGGCGGTGCAGGGGTCGCCTTCGGCTATAAGCGCTGTCACAAACAGCTATCATCAGCACGCGCCGGTGTTTGAAGATGCAACACATCCATTCAGGAAGTTCTTTGAAGATTTACGCATAGGCGACACTGTTATAACCGGTAAGCGGACCGTGACTGAGGCTGATATCGTTAACTTTGCCAATGTGAGCTGGGATCACTTTTATGCGCATGTAGACCATACCGCGCTGGAGGGGACCATGTTTGAAAAGCCCGTGGCACACGGTTATTTTATTCTTAGCGCGGCGGCTGGCTTATTTGTTGATGGTAAAAAGGGACCGGTGCTGTTGAATTATGGCATAGATGAATGCCGGTTTCTGAAACCCGTGTATGCCGGTACAACGATTGGTGTGAAACTTACCTGTAAGGAAAAGGTGGCGCAGGACCAGAAAGATGACGATGATATTCCAAAGGGTATAGTGAAATGGCTTGTGGAAGTAACGGATCAACTTGGTGAAGACGTGGCGATCGCGACTATTTTAACCATGGTAAGAAGAAAAAATAAAAATTGAATCACATGAATGGAACACCTTACGTAAAATCGGAGACGCACCAGTCGGTTACAACAATTGAATTCTATCATCCCCAAAGCAACAGTCTTCCCGCAGCCCTTCTCCATGATCTCGCACACGCGATACATGTCGCAGGAACAACGTTCGACACCAAAGTAATTGTACTCAAATCGGCAGGCGACCGTGCATTTTGTGCAGGGGCATCGTTCGATGAGCTGCTTGATATCAATAGCAAGGAACAGGGATTAAAATTTTTTACCGGTTTCGCACAGGTGATCAATGCCATGAGAAAATGTCCAAAATTCATTGTGGGCAGGATACATGGAAAATGTGTAGGAGGGGGCGTAGGAATCGCTGCCGCTGTAGATTATGCAGTTGCGCTCGACAAGGCAGATGTGAAGCTGAGCGAACTGGCGATAGGGTTTGGGCCTTTTGTAATTGCCCCTGCGGTGGAACGAAAAATCGGCACCGGTGCATTCAGTGCTTTAGCTATTGACGCCACTTTATGGAGAAATGCTGACTGGTGTCACCGTAAAAATCTTTATGCAGAACTCCATCATTCTGTTGAAGAATTAGACGAAGCCGTGGCGAGAATATCAAACAATCTTGCTCATTCAAGTCCCGAAGCGATGGCAGAATTGAAAAGTGTTTTATGGAAAGGAACAGAACACTGGGACAATTTATTAACAGAACGCGCGGCGACGAGCGGAAGACTCGCGCTGACCGATTTTTCAAAGCAGGCGATAAAATCTAAAAAATGAGATTAATACTTTTAAGTGCATTCATAGTTGTGCTGGCATCGTGCGGGGATAATGCAAATGACTCGACGGAAAGGAAAGATGGCTTTTCGCAAACCGCCACCACTCCGGAAGATTCACTATTCGAAGAGGTGATGCATGCGCACGATTCGGCTATGCCCAAGATGGGTCCTTTGAAGGGCATGAGTGCGAAATTTGATGCGAAGGTTGACTCGTTGAAGAAGGCGAAATCCAATCCAGCATTACAGAAAGAATATGCAGTTCTCAGCACTGAACTTAAACAAGCTTCAGACCATATGAATGAGTGGATGGAGAATTTCGTTCACGATTCAGCACAGAACGACCCTCAAAAGAGAATTGAATACCTCTCTTCGGAAAAGGAGAAAGTCACAAAAGTGAAAGACGAGATTTTTTCTGTGCTTGCCAAAGCGGATTCTGCGCTGAAGAAATAGCTACTCTAATTTTTTCGCTTCTATTTCACTGCAGAGTGCATCGAAGATCGAATCAACGTCTCCTTCGCCCTTTATCCTTACAACCTTTCCAAACTGATCGTAATAGCCGGCTACCGGAGTGGTTTTACTTTCGTACTCAGCAATGCGTGCGCGAATGATCTGCTCATTTACATCATCGCTTCTTCCGGATGTTTTGCCCCTGTTGAGCAAACGTCCGATGAGTTCGTCTTCAGTAACCTCGAGGGCGAGTACTGCATTGATCTCTGCGTGATTTTCAGCAAGCAGTTCGTCGAGGGCTTCAGACTGGGCAACTGTGCGGGGAAAGCCGTCGAACAGGAATCCACCGGCACGGGGGTTTTCTGCAATAGCGGATCTGATCATACCGATCACTACCGAATCCGGCACAAGTTGTCCGTTATCCATGAATTTTTTTGCCTCGAGCCCCAGGGTGGTTTGGCTGGCAATTTGTTCCCTCAGAAGGTTACCGGTAGACAGGTGTATGAAGCCATACCTGTCGATCAATTTCTCTGACTGAGTACCCTTGCCGCTGCCCGGAGGGCCGAATAAAATGATATTAAACATCTGAAAGCCTTAAAAATTAACAACTTAAAACCCATCCCCGTTTCAACGGGCCGTAAATATAAAGTACCACGCTTAGAAATCCTTTAACAAATAAATAAAGCAATTAGAAAAGTTATACTAATCCATCCCCCTTCCTGTGTCGTAAATTTGTTAAGCATGAACAAGATGTCAAATTTTTACGGAAAAATTCGGTTTATGGCACAAAGATGTGCCATATTGGTGACTGGTAGCCTTTTTGCAGCAGTGTAGTTACTCGCAGAATTCACCAGATAAAAAACAAGCACAGCATATGGATAACAAAAAAGAACAGGCAAACCCGCTCTATTCCCGTTCCGACAGCAGTAAGGTTAATCTTACCGATGAGGAATGGAAGAAGATCCTGCCGAATGATGTTTACTATATAGCACGGATGAAAGGAACTGAAAGGCCGTGGACCAGCCCTTTCGAAACGTCGAAAGATGTAGGTACGTACTACTGCGCGGTGTGCGGAAACGCTTTGTTCCTTAGCGATACAAAATTTGAGAGTGGCTGCGGATGGCCGAGCTTTTATCAGCCGGTTACAAAAGGCAGCGTGATCTATGAAGTAGACAATACTCTCGGCATGAAGCGTACAGAAGTAATGTGCGGACGATGCAAATCGCATCTCGGCCACGTGTTTGAAGATGGCCCTCCTCCCACAGGATTGCGCTATTGCATAAATGGCGTGGTGCTCGACTTTGAAAAAGCGAAGGAAGCAGAAAAAAGCTACGAAGCGAAAAAGTAAGAGGAATACCTAATTTCGCGGCTTGCGAAAGAAAAAAAATATTGTACTCGAACGAGTAACCGTTGAAAACTACGCAGCCGAAGGAAAGTCGATCGCGCGCGTTGAAGGAAAAGTGATATTCATTGAAGAAGCAGTACCCGGCGATGTTGTAGACATCCGCCTGGGAAAAAATAAAAAGGAATGGGCCGAAGGACGGCCCATTTTCTTTCACTCTTACTCCGCCGACCGCGTAAAGCCTTTTTGCGAACATTTTGGAGTATGTGGTGGCTGCCAATGGCAAATGTTACCTTATGAAAAACAGCTGGCCTTCAAGCAGCAACAGGTTTTCGATAATCTTACACGCATAGGCAAAATTCCCCTTCCTCCGTTTGAGCCGATCACCGGTGCGTCGCCGGCAACTCATTACAGAAATAAGGTTGAGTACACCTTCAGCAACCGCCGCTATCTCACTAAAAACGAAGTGCACGATGAAAGTATAAGCAGCCAGGCGGATGTTGCGGGCTATCACGCGAAAGGATTATTCGATAAGGTTGTGGACATACGCGAATGTCATCTTCAGCACGAGCCAACAAACGCCATTCGCAATGCTGTGAAGAAATTCGCGCTGGAAAACGAATACAGTTTCTACGACATCCGTGAACACCGCGGCCTGCTGCGGACAATGCAGGTAAGGCTGTGCCGCTCCGGCGAACTGATGTTAAATGTTGTGTTCGGTGAAAACGATAAAGAAAAAATCACGCGGTTACTGGATTACATCATGGCGCAGTTTCCCGCAATCACAACACTGCTATATACAATCAATCTAAAAAAGAACGACAGCATGTTCGATCTTGAGCCTGTCGTTTATTCCGGCAAAGGGTATGTTATAGAAACGCTGGAAAACTACCGTTTCAAAATCGGTCCCAAGTCTTTTTTTCAAACAAATACTTACCAGGGCGAGAAACTTTACCAGGTGGCGCGTGAATATGCGGAGCTCACAGGACAAGAAACCGTGTACGATCTGTACTGCGGAACAGGCAGCATTGGAATATTTGTAAGCGATAAAGCAAAAAGCATTGTAGGTGTAGAAGTGATAAAGGAAGCAGTTGATGATGCGGTGGAAAACGCATTGATTAACGGTGTAGAGCATGCGAAGTTTTTCGCTGGGGACGTATCACAGGTTTGCAATGACGGGTTTATTGCCGAACATGGCAGGCCCGATGTTATCATTACGGATCCTCCGCGCGCGGGTATGAGTCCTGACCTGGTAAACAAGATCATTGAAATGGCTCCTCCGCTCGTGGTGTATGTAAGCTGCAACCCTGCGACGCAGGCCCGCGACCTGAATATGATGAAAGATCATTACGAAGTAACGCGGATACGCCCGGTAGACATGTTTCCGCATACCCATCATATCGAAAATGTAGTTCAGCTCAGATTGAAATAATCGTTAAGGTTCTGCCTTATCTTTGAAACATTACGATCTTCGCACTAAATTTCTTTGGATGGCAGATGTTAGAATGAATGGCTTTCAGAGTATTCCTCCGGTAGTTAAGAACCTTGTAATTGTAAATGCATTGGTTTTTTTCGCGCAAACGATTTTCTCAGGCTACGGTGTTGAAAACCTGTTTGCCCTTCACGATATTCATTCGGTTTATTTCAGGCCACATCAGCTGCTTACCCATCTGTTTATGCATGGCGGTTGGTCGCATCTGTTATTTAATATGCTTGCGCTCTGGATGTTCGGAAGTATTCTTGAAAATGTTTGGGGACCAAAGCGATTTCTGATATTTTATATCCTGTGCGGCTTAGGAGCCGCCGTATTGCATCTTGGAGTATTGTATATGGAAATGAGTCCAGTGATGGACACGTTCAGGCAACTTCCAATTTCGCAACAGCAGGAGCTGCTTTATTCGCCGGAATTTTAAAGTAAACACCGCCACTGTGGGTGCGTCCGGGGCGGTATTCGGGTGCCTTGCGGCGTTCGGATATCTCTTCCCAAATAGCCTCATCTATCTCTACTTCTTCATTCCAATGAAAGCGAAGTGGTTCGTGATCATTTATGCCGCTATTGAGCTTTGGCTTGGCGTAAATAACTCGGCCGGCGACAACGTTGCGCACTGGGCTCACCTGGGTGGCGCATTGGTTGGATTTTTGCTTGTTCTTTACTGGAATAAAAAGAATCGCCGCCACTTTTATTAAGAATCGTTTTGTAAATTGATAAAAAATATCGTCGTGCTACGAGAGGACCGTTACAGGAAGAGAATGCTGCTTGGACAAGATGGAAACTCCCTCATAATGATGATTGCAGTCCTTGCCCTGGTTTTCTGCATATTCAAGTTTTTAAATGTTGCTTATTATCTCTCAGGTTTGAGTGATGCGGATTATATGTCAACCATTTTTAAGTGGTTCATTCTTCCCGCAGAGATCAATAAAATTGTAGAGCGCCCGTGGACGATTATCACCTATATGTTCATGCACGACGGCGTGTTCCATATGCTGGGAAACGTGTCTGTGGCTGTGGGCATTTGGATATATTCTCCAGGATCTTGCCGGCAATAACAAGCTCGTTCCTCTTTTCCTGTACGGCGGTGTGGCAGGCGCAGCTTTATTTGTACTCACCAACAATCTCTTCCCCGTTTTTTCAGCTCAAATCGATGGCAGAACGCTCCAGGGCGCATCGGCAGGTGTAATGGCTATCGCCATTGCCACCACCACGCTTGCTCCCGACTACCGCATCTTTCCGATGCTTAATGGCGGCATCCCGCTTTGGATCATCACCATCATTTTCGTGATCATCGATTTCGCAAGCATTCCTGGCGCGAATGGCGGCGGTCATATTTCGCATATCGGCGGCGCAGCTATCGGTTTAATTTTCGTTCTGCAGCTTAAGAAAGGGAAACGACTGGAGCGCATGGATGAACCGATTCTTCAGCTGGATCACCAACCTGTTCAATCCGGAAAAAAAGGAATGGAAGAAAACCGCCAAAAAAGAATACTTCTATAACACCAAGGGCACCCTGCCTTTCAAGAAGGTTTCAAATATCACCCAAAAACGCATTGACGAAATTCTGGATAAGATCAACACACATGGATACAGGCTCCTGACCGAAGAAGAAAAAGAAATATTGAAACGGGCTTCGGAAGACGAACAATTGTAATTTTAAGCATGGCCCCCGTCTTCAGGAAATTTACCAAGAGGGTTTTCATCGTCATCAATATATGTCCTGTGCGTTCTGTTCCTACTGGCTTGCTGTAACGCTTTTGTTCCCCCTCAGAAGTGGTGGTTCATT
This sequence comes from uncultured Chitinophagaceae bacterium, assembly GCA_963782225.1. Classification (GTDB taxonomy): domain Bacteria; phylum Bacteroidota; class Bacteroidia; order Chitinophagales; family Chitinophagaceae; genus Flavitalea. The sequence continues at coordinate 1,344,095 of CAWAIQ010000004.1, read as the reverse complement.
GCTCTGCTCGGCCTTACATTTCCATTCCTGCTAATACTCGTTGCTGCATTTATCTTGTTCTGGATTGTTTTCAGGTCGAGGTGGGCGATACTTTCCGCTGTAGTGCTGTTGATTGGATATACGAACATCCGGGCGCTGATCGGGTTTCATTATGGTAAAGATGTTCAAACCCAAAAGCCCGCCGGCACGCTCCGAATACTTACCTGGAACGTGTCCTGGTTCGATGAACAACTGAAGGCTGATAAATCGCGCGTATCGTACAGGACTAAAATGCTTGAATTTATTGCTCAGAACCAACCCGACGTACTGTGTTTCCAGGAATATTTTGAACCGCATCACAAACGATACCCGTGGAATACCCGGGAAGACTTTGCGAAGCTCGGCTATCCTTATCGCCATGTAGCGTTCGACTACACCGGCTGGAAAAACCACTGGCAAACAGGCATCGCCATCTACTCAAAATATCCCATCACCGATAGCATACATATCCGATATCCCGGGCCGCTTATGCACAGGGCGGCCGAGAGCCTGATAGGCGCCGATATCGAGTTTAACGGCCAGAAGGTGCGTGTGTTCACCACCCATCTGCAGTCGGTGTTGTTTAAAGACAATGACTACCGGAATATCGAACTCATAAAAACCGGGTCCGACAGTGTACTTGAGGCCTCGAAATCTATCGCTCTGAAACTTGCCCGGGGATACCAGTTTCGAAGCCAGCAGGTAGAAATCGTAAGGCAGCAGTTGGATTCAAGCTCTTACCCCGTTATCATTTGTGGCGACTTTAACGACGTGCCCAATTCATATACCTACTTCAGAATCAAAGGCGACAGGAAAGATGCCTTTACAGAGGCGGGGAGAGGCATTGGCCGCACATTCTGGAATATCTCCCCTACCCTCAGGATCGACTATATCATCACCGACAAAAGCTTTGATGTTGAGCAATACATGCGGTATTTCGTTCCCTATTCCGAACATTATCCTGTAATTGCCGACGTTTCTTTACCGCGATAGTGCGAACTGTATCATATTTTTGCTGCCCTTTTGGATTAAATTGTACGCATGTCGGAATTGAAGGTCTATAACTCCTATACAAGGCAGAAAGAAGTTTTTAAACCCATCACGGCGGGTCACGTGGGCATGTATGTGTGCGGACCAACCGTGAGCGGTGAAAGCCATCTTGGTCATGCCCGGCCATACATCACTTTCGACGTTTTGTACCGATACCTGATGCATCTCGGTTATAAGGTCCGCTATGTAAGAAACATCACCGATGCCGGCCACTTTGAGGAAGAAGGCAGAGCCGCAGAAGATAAAATTTCGAAGAAGGCAACGCTGGAAAAGCTCGAGCCGATGGAATTGGTACAGAAATATACCAACCTGTTTCATTGGGCGATGAAGGAGCTCAACAATCTCGAACCAAGCATTGAGCCTACCGCTACGGGGCACATCGTTGAGCAGATAGACATGATCAAGAAGATTATCGCCGACGGTTACGCTTACGAAATAAATGGCTCCGTGTATTTTGATGTAAAAAAATACAGCGAAACATATCCGTACGGAAAGTTAAGTGGAAGAATAGTAGATGATCTGCTTGAAACAACGCGAACGCTCGAAGGACAGGACGAAAAAAGAAACAAGGGCGATTTCGCACTTTGGAAGTCGGTACCTCCGCAACATATTATGCGGTGGACAAGTCCATGGGGACAAGGTTTTCCTGGATGGCACATCGAATGTTCAGCGATGAGCACAAAATACCTGGGAACCGAATTCGACATTCACGGTGGTGGCATGGATCTGCTATTTCCGCATCATGAAAGTGAAATTGCGCAGAGCACCATTTGCAATAATCACGCGCCTGCACGATACTGGATCCATAATAACATGATTACGGTGAATGGCCGTAAGATGGGAAAGAGCTATAACAACCAGATCAAATTAACGGAAATGTTCAGTGGCGATCATCCTTTGCTTGCAAAAGCATACAGCCCGATGACCATTCGTTTCTTCATATTACAAACGCATTACCGTAGCACTCTTGATTTTGGAAATGATGCATTGCAGGCAGCGGAAAAAGGTTTAAGAAGATTGTGGGAAGCCTATGAAGTGCTGAAGAAATTTGCGTTTGATAAGCATCCCGAAGCAGGCGACAAAGAACTCGACACAAAAGTTATTGCAACGCTCGATGAACTGGATGGATTTATGAACGATGATTTGAACACAGCGAAAGTGCTTGCAAATCTTTTTGAACTTGTTCCAATCATCAATTCAATCCACGATAAGCATCTTACTTCTGATGTGCTAAGCTCGGCAACGATTGAAAAAATGCAATCTTACTTTCATACTTATCTCGAAGACATTCTCGGTCTCACCGGCGATCAGCACGCTGAGGACGGGAAATTCAACGGCGTTATGTCGTTGCTTATTGATCTTCGCAAAGAGGCAAGGACGAAGAAAGACTATGCAACGTCGGATAAGATCAGGAACCAGCTTCACAGGCTTGGTATCCTGCTTAAGGATGAGAAGGATGGCAATGTGAGTTACTCCATCGAATCGTAGTTATGCAACCTTACATCGCACACCTCTCGAAAGATAAAAAATTAAAAAAGCTTATCGACGAGCAGGATGAATTTAAGCTGCGCAGAAGGAAAAACATTCCGCTTGCGCTTTGTTCGTCTATTATGAGTCAGCAACTGTCAGTAAAAGTTGCCGACGTGATATACCGAAGATTTCTGGACCTGTATGGAAAGAAAGAGCCAACTCCGCAAGACATTTTAAATACTCCTTCCGAAAAATTACGCGCGATCGGTTTGTCGAACGCGAAAGTGAGTTACACAAAGAATGTTGCTCAGTTCGCGATCGAACATGGCATGGATGAAAAGAAACTTTCGAAGATGAGTGATGAAGAGGTCATCGAATATCTCACTCCAATTAAAGGAGTAGGCAGATGGACGGTTGAAATGTTATTGATCTTTACACTCGGCCGGGAGGACGTATTTGCATTAGACGATCTCGGCGTTCAGAACGGGATGATTAAACACTATCGTCTCGATAACACTAATAAAAAACAGTTTAGGGAGGCGATGACAAAAAGGTCGTTGAAGTGGTCTCCCTACCGGAGTTATGTTTGTTTGCTGTTTTGGGGATGGAAAGACAGGGGCGTGTAATTATTTTTCGAAAACTATCGATTCAAATTCATTGAGTAATGGCAAGGTTGCCGATACGGTACCCTCTTTGAATGTAAATGGTACAGACTTTTTGTTAGATAACAGGAAAGCTTTCTTTGGTTTAAAGCCTATTTTCAATTGAACCTCGATATCTAAGAAAGGAATGGGTTTGAAGTAGGTATTCCCGCTAAAGCCTGCGATGTTTACAAAGTGTATGATAGCACCTTCGTTGTTACCGAAGTTATTTGCAATAATCTCTACACGTTCATGTGCATTTGTTTTCAGCTGATCGAATGCATCGGGATACAACTGCGAGATAAGATCAAGCGTAATATTCTTGTATTGTTCATAGCCATGAATAAAATACAGGCGGCCGATGTTTGCGGGTAGCAATAACGCTTTGCCGCGTCCAAAATCTTTTAATCCTGCAGCATAAAATCCGGTAGGGTCATGGCCACCAATAATTTCCGGTGGTCCCGGTCGACCTTTTGATAAAATTGGAAGAAGCCGAACGTTTGTGGAGTCGAACTCGTACATACCGAGATTGAACTTCCAGAAAACCATCCTTTGCCCGGTGAGCCGTTTGAACACGGAGCGATCATCTACCTGTAGATAATTTCCTGCACCGTCGTTTGCGATTGTCTTCGCAGTGGCGCCAAACATTTGCTTCAACACTTCTGTATCGTCCGAAAAGCTCTTGTTTGTGGCAATAATAGAACCACCATTTCTGCAAAGCTTTTTCAATACCTCTGTTGCGTCTTTGCCGAGATAGGTAATGTCGGGCAGAATGATAAGTTTGTATTTGGAGAGTTGCTTTTCCTGGTTTGCAAGCTGGCCGTCCTCAATAATATCATATTGAATGTGCGCCTCCTTAAGCATAAGCTGAATACCGCGATATTCCTGCATCGGTTCGCCTGCCGGCCACGCACCGGGCGCTATTATCGCAACCTTTGATACCGAAGTATAATTGCCGAACCACTTTTCGTTACGCTTATGAAAACCATAGATCTTCTTAATCGCATTGTAGTTACGCTCATCTTCATACCCCCTCATATCACCCATTAAACTCAGGTCAAGCCCGGAACCATTTGCTATGTTTTCATACAGTCGGATCGTAATTTCTTCCGGCTCAATAGCATTGTAACGCGATTGAAATGAAATTTGCTGAATGCTCGCATTGCTGATGATGTGATCCGGGTACGAATGCACCGCGTTGTTAACATTGTCCGATGATGTATAAGGCCAGTACGGCAGGCTGTTCGTTTGCGCTTCGTGCCGTATAATGTCAACATACTTATCCGAGTAGGTGCAGATGGCTACCTGGTTACTTTTTTTGTGAACCATATCATACAACCTCTTCGACCAAGCTTCTACCGATTGTTTTTTAAACGATGTATACTCCTGATATACCGGATCGTCTTTATCCTCTTTTAATGGTAGCGTTTTTCCATTACTAAATTTTGCGAAAGCATCTTTATCGTACTTGTTCTGGTCGATGCCATGATATTTATTTTCGTATGGGTTCCGCGTTTGATATCCTGGCATATTCAAAAAGATGCCATCAACCGGGAAGAGGTCGAGTACTTCCTGGATAATGTCGAATGCATGCCGTTGCACATATGGACCATTAATGGAAGCCACATACATATTCGTGTTGATGATCCGCTCGCCGTCAGGAGATATGTAACACCATTCAGGATGTGCCTTGAATATACTTTCATGCACCCTGCTGAAATCGAACCGCACAATTACTTTGATACTGTTTTCATGACACTTTTTTACGACGTCGCCCAGCGTGTTAGGCTTCATGTATGGATTGGTGTAATGAAACGGCAGCTTTGTAGGATAGAAAGCCATGATGCCGCCGGCATTGATGATAACAGTGTTGGCAGAATAGTTAACGAGATCTTCTACGAGCGAATCGGCATTGAGAGTTGCTGCTTCATAGTCGGGAAGGTTAACCTGTATCACGCGCAGTCTGTTCGTTTTCCACCACGGAGAAGAAACAGACTGCGCCGTTACAGATGTAATGAACGCAATAGCGACAACTACGCTGATTATCGCTTTACGTCTCACTTTTTACTTTACAAGTTTTAGTTCCTTAATAATATTGTCTGCGCCGCCGAGCTTGTCGATGCACCACAATACATACCGGACGTCTACACAAATAGTGCGGTTAAGATCCTTATCGAAAGCGATTTTATGACTAAGTGCTTCGTAATTACCATCAAAGGCAAGGCCTATCAGGTTTCCGTTAGCATCAATAACCGGTGAACCCGAATTACCGCCAGTGATATCGTTTGTAGTGATGAATCCAACAACGAGTTCCCTGGTTACTTTGTCAGCGTATTGACCGTAGTCTTTTTTGCGTGCGAGCTCCAAAAAGTTTTCCGGCAGATCGAATTCGTAGTCGCCTTTTTTATACTTCTCCAGGACGCCTTTCATTGTGGTTTGATAATCGAACTTCATTGCATCACGGGGAACATAACTTTTTATGTTGCCAAAGCTTACGCGCATGGTGAATGTTGCATCGGGATACATCTTCTTCGCTTTCACGGTATCCATCAGCATCGAGCCTTTGATGTATAGTCTTCCTACCTCATTGTTCTTTGCATTGAACTGTTGCAACATCGGCAAATACTTGCCCTGGAAGTTTTTTAGAAACGCGTTAGCGGTTGCGTATGCAGGATCGCTTTGCAAAACTGTTCCGTCGGGATTTTTTACAAATGCATTCCACCTGGTGCTGTCCAGAAGAAACGTTTTAGCGAACACATTGGCCGCATATTTCGAAAAAGTTGCGGTATCGTTCAGTTCACCAAAAGACCCTTTAATCGATTCATAAAAACCAATCGGGTGCTGGCTCTTATCTATTTCATTATAAAACCTGTAAAGAACCGCAGCAAGTATTCGTTTATCCGACACGACGTTCTCTGATTTAATCACCTCTTTACGTGCTTCATCAGCGGCCTGCACTGCTTTAGCAATGTCAGCAGACTTACCACTCTTTACAATAGCATTCTCTACTTGCTGCAATGAGGCAGCGAAGGCAATAAGAGGTGACCCGAAAATACCTTCGTTTATAAACACCTGGTGCTTCGAATAGGGGCGCCACATATCGTACGCCTTAGCGAGATCGGTGAATATATTCTCGTACTCTGCTTTCCCTTTTGCCCATGCAAGAAATTTTTCTTCCTGCGCTAACTTCTTGTCATAAACATTATACTTCAGAAGCTGTTTGGTTTCGCCATCGAAAAACTTCCAGTAGTTCGCGATAGAAGCATAGTCGGATGCGAGTTTGAGTTTTGTAGCCGGATCTTTTGTCATTTCTTCGAACATGTATTTAAGTCTCATGTCGCGAAGGGAAACGAGTGTAGGATTGTTGATGTCTATCTTTTGTTTTACACCATACGAAGTTTCGTAACGGTTTGTACTGCCGGGGTAACCATAGATCATCGCATAGTCGCCGTCTTTGATACCCTTTATTGAAACGGGTAGAAAGTGCTTCGGCTTAAGCGGAACATTATCGGCTGCATACTTGGCAGGCTGGCCACCTTTGCTCATATACGTTCTGAAAACTGAGAAATCGCCCGTATGACGTGGCCACTCCCAGTTGTCGGTATCGCCACCATATTTACCTATGCTTTCGGGTGGTGCACCTACCAGGCGAACATCATCATAACGCTGGTACACGAATGCGAGAAACTGATTGCCTTTAAAAACAGGGCTGATCCTTGTGGCTACACTCCTGGCGGGATCAGACATCTCGGCATTCAGCGCTGCTACAACCTGCGCTATGCGCTGCGCTCTTTCAATACCGGTTAAACTACCGATAGAATCCTCTACCCTTTTAGTAACATCATCAATACGAAGTAAAAATTCGGCATAGATGCCCTGCGCAGGAATTTCTTCCTCGCGGCTCTTTGCATAGAAGCCGTCTCTCAGGTAATTTTTTTCAACAGAGCTTGAAGAGGCAATTACATCGTAACCGCAGTGGTGGTTTGTAAAAATCAAACCCTGGCTGCTTACAATTTCACCGGTACAAAAGCCTCCGAAAATAATAATGGCATCTTTAATAGATGCCTTGTTAACGCTATAAAGTTGATCCTTTGTGAGTTTCAATCCGCGCTTCACCATATCGTTGTACACCTGCTTTCCGAGCAGCATGGGTAACCACATGCCCTCATCAGCATATGTTCGAAACAGTGAAACAACCAAGGTAAGCGAGAGAAATAATCGTTTCATTTTGATGATATTTTAGGGAAGACAAATATAGGCCTTCCCCAAAACATCATCTGACTATGCTAACCAGTCAATTAGTCTACTCTTGTAACAACAACATCTTCTACAATACGGGTGCTCGAATTGATTTCAAATGACTCGGTTTTGCCGTCGCCTTCTGTCTTTACCAAAAAAGTTATTTTGTTAGAGTCTGTTTTTGGAAGAACGAATCTCTTCTTAAAATCTTTACTGTTGAATGAGTTTCGGTACAGTGTTACACCATTTTCATCTTTCACTACGATGGTGAACTTCTCGCCGCTGGCGTTGTTAACCTTAACATCGAACTGAAGCGTTTGAGCGTCGCCCGATACGTATGTTACAACGGCTTTGCCTATACCATCCTTGTCGTTCGTGATGTTAGCATGTGCTGCTACTGAACCTGTTAACAACAATACCACTGCAGTGGTCTTAATAAATTTGCTGAAGTTTGCGGTTACTATGCGCATTAAATTCCTTTTCATGTTAAAAAATTTTAAATGATAAAAAGATGTGATGGCGCAACGTTGTGCAAACAAGCCGTTATGGGCTAACAATCCGTAGTAGAAAAGGCAATAAGTTCGTTAGAAGATTTCCTGCAGGCACGCAGATCGATTAGAGAAGATGATGTAAATGTAGGACGTGAAGTTTAGATATCCAAGGCTTGCAGGAAAATATTATGTTATTTCTGATTTAACACTTTCCACAAAAGATCTTTTAATTCTATCAGTCCTTTGTTTAAAATTGATGATATAAAAATATTTGGAATATCTTCTGGCAGCTCTTGTGCGATTGATGCTTTCAATTCATCATCGAGCATATCTGCCTTTGTTATTGCGATAACAAATTGCTTGTGCAGCAATTCTTCGTTGTATTCTTCGAGTTCTTTGAGCAGAATTTCAAATTCTTTTTTATGATCGGAACTATCGGCCGGAATCATGAAAAGCAAAACGGGATTGCGTTCGATATGGCGTAAGAAACGATGGCCCAAACCTTTTCCTTCTGCTGCGCCTTCTATAATTCCCGGAAGATCGGCGATGCAAAAACTTTTTCCATCCCTGTATTCCACCATTCCTAGCTGGGGAGTAAGCGTTGTGAACGCATATGACGCAATCTTAGGTTTCGCTGCGGTAATTGTCGACAGCAATGTCGATTTACCAGCATTGGGAAATCCAACAAGACCAACATCAGCAAGTACTTTCAATTCCATCACCTTCCATCCTTCGATACCCGCTTCGCCAGGTTGAGCATGGTCTGGCGCCTGGTTGGTAGAAGTCGCAAACTTCGCATTTCCTAATCCTCCGCGTCCGCCCTTCATCCAGATTACTTCCTGCCCGTCCTCGAGAATCTCCACTTCAAGTTTTCCCGTTTCTTCATCGCGCGCAATTGTTCCGAGAGGAACCTCTATAATAACATCTTTACCGCTTTTGCCTGATGAGTTGTTCCCACTTCCACCTTCCCCGTTCTCAGCATGAACATTTTTATAATATCGAAGATGCAGCAACGTCCACAAGTTCTTATTACCACGTAAAATAATATGACCGCCACGACCACCATCACCGCCGTCAGGACCCGCCTGCGGATTGAACTTTGTGCGCATAAAATGACGGCTTCCCGCACCTCCGTGTCCGCTTCTGCAAAACACCCGTATGTAGTCAATAAAGTTTGTCTTCTCCATCAGGGCCGCAATTTACTCTCATTCCACGTCTTGTACGATGTTTCCTGCTTTGGCGTGATTTCGGGCAGCTTCTGTGAGGGGCTCGCAGCTTTTCCAATGTTCTTTCATCTGCGCGGGCAGCGCCTGGTACAACCTGGTTCCCTCCGTTTTCCATGCAAGCATTTCATCGCTCACCTGTTTTATTATTTTCCCGGGATTTCCAGCGACCACACTTCTCGCGCGGAATTTTTGAACCCGCCTGTATAAAAGTAAGCGCCCCGACAATACATTCATCACCCAGTTCAACATTATCCATTATAACGCTGTTCATTCCTACCAGGCAGTTTTCGCCGATTGTTGCTCCGTGTATGATTGCACCATGACCAATGTGCGCACCATTTCTTAGTAGTACCGTAATGCCGGGAAACATATGCACGGTGCAATTTTCCTGAACGTTGCAACCATCTTCGATAACAATCCCACCCCAGTCTCCACGAAGGGACGCACCCGGACCGATATAAACATCTTTTCCGATAATGACGTTCCCGGTCACAACTGCCTGGGGATGCACAAATGCAGAGGGATGAACAATAGGAATATATTGATTGAATGAATAAAACATCGCTATTCGCCTTTAAAGTCCGGTTTTCTTTTCAGGATAAATGAGGTGACACCTTCAATAAAATCTTTTGTGCGTCCTGCTTTCTTTCTGCAACTCTTCTTCTGCTTTTAGCTGATCGTTGAAATTGTTGAGGACCGATGCATTGAGGGCTTCCTTTGTTAATGCGAGCGCACGTGTTGGCATCTGCGCAAGTGTGAAATGCTATTTTTTGTGACTCCGCATCAAATGTGTCGTCAGCTGAAAACCTTATAGATCATTCCGATTCTTTCTGCCTCGTCGCCGCTTACTTTCTCGGCCAGCATCATGAGGCCCATCGCTTTTTGCAATCCAACCAGCCGTGGCAACATAAATGTTCCGCCCGTATCAGGTATCAATCCAATTTTTGAAAATGCCTGTATAAAAGATGCCGAAGAAGAGGCCACGACAATATCGCAGCACAATGCAAGGTTAGCACCAGCCCCTGCGGCTACGCCTTTAACGGCGGCCACCACTGGTTTTTGAGCGTTCTTATAAGTGACACGATCGGATTAAGTTGCTCGGGTAGTATTCGCTCCATTGTACTCATGTCGCCTGCCTCGGTAAGGTCCTGGCCGGCACAAAACGATTTACCCGCACCTGTCAGGTACACCGCGCGGACCCTTGCATCTTCATTACATTCCTTCAATACATCCTGTAGTAACAAGGCCATCTCACGATTGAGAGAGTTTATTTTCTCTTCACTGATTAAGAACAACAAAAGCCACTCCCTGTGTTATTTCTTTCAGTACTACAGGCATATTCTTAAAGTTATTAATGACATTTGAAATGATCGAACGGTTCCATACAATTGTTACAGCGGTACAAGCTCTTGCATGATGTTGAACCAAATTCGCTGATGAGCTTCGTATTCCATGAGTTACACTGCGGACACTGCACTTTTACCTCCTCAGCGAAAAGTACAGATGGATCGTTGCTGACTGCCTGTCACCCGGCGGCGCAATACCGTATGCTTTTAATTTTTGCTTTCCCGTTTTCAGTCATCCAGTCTGTCGTCCAGGCGGGGGCAAGTACTTTTGTGATAATGACATCCTGTATATCCTTCCTTCATTAATTGCATCCGGATATTCATCGAAATAATATCCATTGCGGGACATCCCGAATAGGTCGGCGTTATTCTCTATTTCTACACTCTTACCAGCGACTAACAATATTTATGTTGCTGATTATCCCGAGGTCGGTAATAGTGAGCACGGGAATTTCCGGATCGGGAATAGATTGCAGAATGGATAATATTTTTTCCTTTCTACCATTCAACATCAGGATATGTACGTTGAAGATGTTGCATTTCGCTGAGCATCTCGTTAAATGTTGTGTATGCGATCTGCTGCTTTGATCATAGTTACATCTGCCGGAATAGCCAGAGACGCTTTGGCAAATATGTTTGTGACCTGATCCTGCCAGTACGTTTTACTTCACTATCTGATTGCGCCAACAGGTCTTCTGTATACGGCCATAACGTCTGCACAGCGTCCATCATCTTTGCGTTACTTGTTTCAGTTCCCTGGCCAAGACGTATCACCCATTCGCTGCTCCAACTTAAATGATAAGTTACTTCCTTTAAAGACTTTTGGGCGATGGCCGCAAGTTTCTCATCATGCGAGGAAACAATTGCTGATATAACGGGTACTGGTATGCGCTAAATAAAAACTGGCGCATCACGGTGGTGCCCCAATGGCCTTTTGGGCAGTTCAACTATAGCATGCAATTCTTAAATCGTTCCGGACCGCGGAAATAGGCAAGTGTATCTTCAGTTGAATCCATCACCCATTAATTCTGCTGCATACTGATATAAATTCCGCGCCTGGCCAATAAGATCAAGGGATATGTTTGACAGGGCAATGTCCTGCTCCAGGATTGGACCATGGCCGGTCCACTCGCTGTTGCGATGTCCTAATATAAGGGCGTTGTCGGCAAGATGGAGAATGTAGTCGGTCATTACATGTGTTTCAATTCGTCGGGCAAATCGTAAAAAGTTGGATGGCGGTACACCTTGTCGTTCGCAGGCTCATAAAGCGATCCAGCCTCGTCGGGGCTTGATGCATGAATATTTTTACTCTCCACTACCCATATGCTCACGCCTTCCTGGCGACGGGTATACACATCGCGCGCATTTTCTATTGCCATTTGCGCATCGGCGGCATGAAGGCTGCCTGCATGTTTGTGATCGAGGCCCTGCTTGCTGCGGATAAATACTTCCCAAAGCGGCCATGCATTATTCATAGCTGTTATTTTTCTTGCTGAAAGCGATTGCTGCTTCTCTCACCCATTCGCCCTCTTCATGCGCCTTGATGCGGGCTGCCAGGCGTTCTTTGTTGCATGGGTCCGTTACCATTTACCACCTGCCAGAATTCATCCCAGTTGATTTCACCAAATTCATAGTGGCCTTTTTCTTCGTTCCATTTGAGATCAGGATCCGGAATGTTCATTCCAAGAATTTTCACCTGCTCGGCACATATATCGATAAACCGCTGCCGCAATTCATCATTCGTAAATCTTTTTACTTTCCATTTCATGCTTTGCATGGTGTGCGGCGACGATTCGTCATTTGGACCAAACATCATTACCGATGGCCACCACCATCTGTTGATTGCATCCTGGCACATTGCCTTCTGCTCTTCACTTCCACGGCTTAGTATCAAGAATATTTCAAAACCCTGTCGCTGATGAAAACTTTCTTCCTTACATATGCGCACCATTGCGCGGGCATAAGGACCGTATGAAGTTCTGGTAAGCGGTACCTGGTTCATAATAGCGGCGCCATCCACCAGCCAGCCTATTGCGCCGATGTCGGCCCATGTTAAGGTTGGATAATTGAAGATGGAAGAATATTTCGCCTTGCCGGTATGCAGCTGCTCGATCATCTCATCCCTGGTGATGCCCAGCGTTTCGGCGGCAGAATACAGGTACAATCCATGACCCGCTTCATCCTGCACTTTCGCAATTAGTGTTGCTTTACGTTTCAGTGTTGGGGCACGGGTGATCCAGTTGCCTTCAGGCAGCATGCCCACTATTTCAGAATGTGCATGCTGCGATATCTGCCTGATCAGCGTTTTACGGTAATCGGCAGGCATCCAGTCTTTCGGCTCGATCCTTATTTCCTGGTCAACCTTATCCTGAAATACTACATCTTCAGCTGGCATAATTTATATGCTTTATCTTCAAAGATAATTAATTTGATCCTGTTGACTAACGATTGTTAGTATTGATTTTTCGCTTATGAAATTTACAAAATCCGTTTGTGCGATTGGCCTGTTGAGCCTTTTTTTAGCTTGTAGTAATAAAGACACGGCTTCTACACCGCCGGATCCCGAACCAACCGTGTTGGATACAGCTTCAGGTAAGATAGTATACTGGTTGACTACCGGTGATGAGTCGGTTCTGTTGAAACGCCAACCGGCCCTGGCACTGTCTAATGAGGTGAATAGTGATCCTACCATAATCCTTGACACTACGCAGAGTTTCCAGTCGATGACGGGCTTTGGCTATACCCTTACGAGCGGGAGCGCCACATTGATTAACGGCATGTCGGCCGATGCAAAATCAAATTTGCTTAATGAGCTTTTCGGCGACGATAACAACTCAATTCACATTAGCTTTCTGCGCATCAGCATCGGAGCATCTGACCTCAGCGCGAACGTGTACACGTATAATGACCTGCCGGCAGGCCAAACCGATCCGAATCTAACCCAATTTTCACTAGATCCCGACAAAACAGATCTTATTCCATTGCTGAAGGATATTATCGCGATTGACCCCGACATCCGTATCATCGCAACTCCCTGGACGCCGCCCGTGTGGATGAAATCTAATGAAAACTCTGTTGGTGGAAGTCTTAAGCCCGAGTACTACAGTGCGTATGCGAGGTATTTCGTGAAGTATATTAAAGCGATGGAAGCTGAGGGAATAACAATTCATGATATTACTCCACAAAATGAGCCACTGCATGATGGAAACAATCCAAGCCTGAAGATGGTTGCGACGGAGCAGGCAGACTTCATCAAAAATCATCTTGGTCCTGCATTCGATTCAGCTAATATTGAAACCAGCATTTATCTATACGATCACAATGCCGACAAACCTGATTATCCCCTTTCAATTTTAAGTGATCCGGAAGCCCGGAAGTATGTTGCCGGCAGCGCTTTTCATTTGTATGCCGGCGATATTTCTGCGTTATCGCAGGTACACGGTGCATATCCTGACAAAGGTGTGTACTTTACTGAACAGTATACAGCGAGTACGGGCCAATTTGGCGGCGACCTGCAATGGCATCTGAAAAATCTCATCATCGGCGCCCCGCGTAATTGGAGCAAATGCGTTTTTGAATGGAACCTTGCGAATGATGTTGGATATGGGCCGCATACACCCGGCGGATGCACAACATGCAAAGGTGCATTGACGATTGATGGTTCGGCGGTTAGAAGAAATGTTGCGTATTATATCATCGCACACGCATCAAAATTTGTACGTCCTGGTGCAGTCAGAATTCCCACGAATATTCCCGGAACAATGCAAAACGTTGCCTTTAAAAATGCGGATGGCAAAAAAGTATTGATAGTAATGAACGACAACAATGCTACGACAACGTTCAACATTCAGTTCAACGGAAAAATTGCAAAGGCAAGTCTGCCAGCTGGTGCAGTAGGAACTTACCTGGTCGATTAACTACTTCGCGTCGAAGTCGATGTGTACGTCGCTGCTTCGCGGATGACTCTGACAGGTTAATATGTAACCGGCTGCAAGTTCATCGTCCTCCAGCGCGTAATTGTTATCCATTTCAACCTTTCCTGAAATCAATTTGGCGCGGCATGTTGCACAAACGCCCCCTTTGCACGCGAAGGGAAGATCGGCTCCCTTTTGTAATGCGCCATCAAGGATCGACAGCCCTTCATAGGGCAAGCTGAACGGCAGTGATACGCCGTCGAGTTTTATAATGATGTTGCTCGTTTCTACGGTAGCACTTTTTGCTGCAGTTGTTTTTGCTGAAGCCTTTTCGCCGGGTACAGTGAAGAGCTCGAAGTGGATTTTCTCTTTTGATACGCCGTGTTCCTGCAGCCAATCCCTGGTAGTAAAGATCATCTCTTCTGGTCCGCACAAAAAAATATGGTCAACAGCTTTTATATCGATCAGGTATTTCGAAAGTAATTCAAGCTTATTATTATCAATTCTTCCACAATAAACATCTGCGTCCGCTTGTTCCCTGCTGAGAATATGATGCATGGCAAAGCGATCCATGTACTTATTCTTGATCGCTTCGAGTTGTTCCTTGAAAATGATGCTACCGCGTGTGCGGTTTCCGTATACCAAGGTGAAATGACTGCCGGGTTCGTTTTTTAGAACGGATTTTATGATAGAAATCACCGGGGTGATTCCGCTACCCGCCGCGAAAGCGAGGTAGTTTGCGGCAGTGTCTTTTAGTTTGGTTTTGAATTTGCCTGTTGGCGGAAGTACGTGAACAGTGTCGCCTTCTTTTAAACTTTCGTTGGCATGAGAAGAGAACTTCCCGCCTTCTAAAAGTTTTACAGCCACGCGCAGTTCGCCTTCGTGCGGGCTGCTGCAAATAGAATACGAGCGGCGCACTTCGTCGCTACCAAGATGCAGTTTAATCGTAACGTTTTGGCCGGCTTCGAAGCGGTATTCTTCCTTTAAATTTTCGGGGATATCGAACAGGATAGAAACACATTCGGGTGTTTCCCTGCGGATTTCTTTTATGGTAAGCGGGTGGAATTGGGTCACCCCGGCAAGGTATGAGATTTTTATTTTTCCGTGATCACCTGGAAAGTTTCAGGCCTTCAACTAAAATCAACACCATATTTTGTTCAAGGAGTTCGCCTGTGATTTTCTGCCGGCTACGGTGCCACGATTCAATACCGCTTACAGCGTGTAATAGTATGAGCACAGCGGTTGGAGCATCAATCTTCTTGATCTCTCCATTTTTTATTCCTTCCTCAATAATCGATGCAATACGCTGCCTGTGCGTACGCCGCTGATTCTTGAAATTAGACAAGTATGGATCGGTTAGGTGCTTCCACTCCCTGTCGCTAACGTACACCTCTTCGTAGTTGTGTATCATCTGGCGGATGTGAAACCTGAGGATGGCCTCGATCTTATCGATCGCGCGCTGATCAGATGCAAGCACCTCATCCATATGATCGGTGAACTTATTGGCGATCCTGAAACAGATCTCCTGAAGCAATTCCGCTTTGGAATTGATATGATTATACAGACTTGCCGCCTCCACGCCTACGTTTTCGGCGAGGTCGCGCATCGATGTGGCGTTAAAGCCATTCTTTCTGAAGAGTTGCGCAGCCTTTTCCAGAATTACCTCTTTTCGCGGACTATTTTTTTTGCCTTTTGTAGATGCCATGCTGGTTGATGATCAAATATAAAATTTCCTTTAGGTTTGCACACCAAATACCTGATCTTTCACCTGAAAATACTAATATGTCATTAATAGTTGTAGGCACCATGGCATTTGATGCCATCGAAACACCATTTGGTAAAACTGACAAGATAATCGGTGGCTCCGCTACTTACCTTGCCTATACTGCTACTAATTTCATTAAGCCTGTTCAGCAGGTGTCGATTATTGGAGATGATTTTCCTGAAGAAGAACTTGCAGAACTTGAGAGCAGAGGCGTGGATTTGAGCGGAGTGGAAAAGGTTAAAGGAAAGAAATCATTTTTCTGGAGCGGTAAGTATCATATGGATATGAATACGCGCGATACGCTTATTACAGATCTTAATGTGCTTGCCGACTTTAACCCTGTTCTTCCTTCAACATACCAGAATACCGAATTTCTGATGCTCGGCAACCTGGATCCTGTAGTTCAGTTGAAAGTGATTGAACAAATGAAGGTACGTCCGAAATTCATAGTGATGGATACGATGAACTACTGGATGGACTCGGCAATGCCGAAGTTGAAAGAAGTTTTGGGTAAGATAGATGCGCTTCTTGTTAATGATAGCGAAGCAAGAGAGCTGAGTGGCGAATTTTCGCTGGTGAAAGCCGCGAGGAAAATCATGCAGATGGGGCCGAAATATCTGATCATCAAAAAAGGCGAACACGGTGCTTTGCTGTTTCATGAAAACCTGGTGTTCTTTGCTCCTGCCTTGCCACTGGAAGAAGTGTTTGACCCAACCGGCGCCGGCGATACGTTTGCAGGTGGATTTATTGGTCACATTGCACGCACGCGTGATATTTCGTTCGAGAATATGAAAACGGCGATCATTGTCGGATCGGCCATGGCTTCGTTTTGTGTGGAAAAATTCGGACCAGACAGGCTCAGAACACTTACACACCACGGAAATTGACCAGCGCATCAGGCAATTTGTGGAGCTCGTTAATTTCGATATTCAACTGGTATAGAGTAATTTTATCTTTAAATAATTCAAGTGATCGCAATAGACAATGTGCTTGTAAGTGATGCTGTGGTAGAGGCGCAATTTGTTTGCGATCTAATGAAATGCAAAGGCGGTTGTTGTGAAGATGGCGACGCCGGCGCTCCCCTCGAAAAAGATGAACTTGAACTGATCAACGAAGTGTACGAAACGGTGAAACCGTACCTCACACCGGAAGGTATCAGGTGGATAGAAAAATATGGCCGATATCAGTACGACAAAGATTTCGGCTGGGTAACCCCAACCATTGAAGGCAAGATGTGCGTGTATGGATTCAGAGACAAGTATGGCATCATCAAATGCGGAATCGAGCAGGCCTACCGCGATGGCAAAATCGAATTCAAAAAACCAATCAGCTGTCACCTCTATCCTATCATTTCCAATAAAGGAAAGAAGGGCCAGTTTGACCGCGTAAATTACGAACCACGCGAAAAGCTTTGCAATCCTGCATGCGTTCAGGGAAAAAAATTAAAAGTTCCGGTATACCAGTTTTTAAAAGAACCACTCATCAGAAAATACGGAGCTGAATTTTATGCCGCGCTTGAGAAAGTAGCTGAGGATTATGCGACAGCAAAAAAAGAAACTGCCGCAGCAAAAAAATTATCACGATGAAAGAAACTGCCTCATCCTTTCTCGCAAAGAGTACTACGAAGGCTGCCGATCTGGATCATCGTGACAAAGTAAATTTCAACATCTCCCGTTACAATAATACTGTTCCATTTGGAAAACAACAGTTCCAGGATGTTGGAGTTGCACGCGAACGAGCGAAGAACATCAAGTGGCGCACACTTGAATCGCTGGATCAATATCTCGAATCTTTTGAAGCAAACTTTACTGCAAAAGGCGGAAAAGTGTTGTGGGCAGAAACGGCTGAAGAAGCTCTGCATCATGTAATGCGGATATGCTCGCAAAAGCAGTGCAAAATGATTGTGAAGAGCAAGAGCATGGTGACTGAAGAAATTCACCTCAACAAATTTCTTGAAAAGAACCAAATTGAAAGTATAGAAACTGATCTGGGCGAATACATCCAGCAACTTGCGGGCGAACCACCTTATCACATCGTTACGCCTGCCATGCATAAAAGCAAGGAGGACGTGGCACAGCTGTTTCATGAAAAGCTTAATACAAAACCGAATCTTACACCTGAAGAACTCACGCTTGTAGCAAGAGAATTACTGCGTGAAAAATATGTACAGGCCGAAGTAGGCATAACAGGCGCAAACTTTATCATCGCCGATACAGGCAGCATTGCCATTACGGAAAATGAAGGCAACGCTCGTTTAAGTGCATCGTTTCCAAAAACACATATTGCTATCACCGGTATTGAGAAAGATGATTCCCTCATTTACGGATCTCGGATTGTTCTGGCCACTTCTTGCAACTTATGGAACGGGTCAAACAATTACCTCTACAATACAGTTGTAAGCGGACCACGGCAGCCCGGTGAAACCGATGGTCCCGATGAGATGTATGTAATTCTTCTTGATAATGGCCGTACAAATATTCTTGCAAATAAAAAACAGCGGGAGAGTTTGTATTGCATTCGTTGTGGAGCTTGTTTAAATGCGTGCCCTGTATATAAAAATATTGGTGGCCATACTTATAATACCACTTACAGCGGCCCTATCGGTTCTGTTATCACTCCACAGATGAAGGACATCAAAGAGTGGAAGCATCTCAGCTATGCATCCTCGCTGTGCGGTAATTGTACTGAAGTATGTGCAGTGAAGATTAACCTTCACGAGTTGCTACTTGAAAACCGAAGCGAAGCTGTTGAAAGCGGTGCATCCGGTTTGCCAGAGAAAATGGCATGGAAAGTTTGGAAGAAAGCAAGTCTGAACCGGAAATGGATGAACAAGGGCAGCGGAAAAGTAAAAGACTGGGTGGTGAACAACATGGTGGGCGGATGGTCGAAACACAGGGCCGACCTGCATTTTCCTGAAAAAACTTTCAATGAAATGTGGAAGGATAAGAAGGGCTAATTTCGCGCAATGAAATTATCGCACCTCTCTGAAACACTGATCGGCTCTGAAATTGTAAAGTTGGGCGGCGACATCCGCGAAAAAATCCGCCAGGGTCGAAAAATTTATAACTTCACTATAGGCGATTTTGATCCAGCTGTTTTTCCGATTCCAAAAGAACTGGAAGACGAAATTGTAACCGCGTACCGCAATCATTTTACAAACTATCCTGCCGCTGAAGGCAACCTCGACCTTCGTGAATCGATCTCGGCATTCTTACATAACGAGAGAAGGACTGAATTACTCACCGGAAGAAATTCTTGTAGCGTCTGGCGGACGGCCGCTCATTTATGCCACCTACCGCGCCATATGCGATAAGGGCGACAAAATTATTTATACCGTTCCTTCCTGGAATAATAATCACTACACTCACTTTGTTGAAGGGGAGCATGTGGTGGTTGAGGCAACTCCCGAAACGAAATTCATGCCTACTGCTGCGGCTATAAAAAAGCACGTGAAAGGTGCTGCTCTGATATCACTTTGTTCGCCGCAGAATCCTACCGGTACTACCTTAAGCAAAGAAACGCTTGAGGAAATCTGCGACATGATTCTCGAAGAAAATGCGTCGCGTAAAGCCGGTGAAAAAAAGCTTTACCTGATGTATGATCAGATGTACTGGCATTTAACGTTTGGCGATATCAGGCATTATGATCCGGTATCCCTGCGACCGGCGATGAAGGAGTTCACCATTTACATCGATGCTATCAGCAAAGTGTTTGCTTCAACTGGTGTGCGGGTAGGATGGTCGATGGGACCTGCGGAAGTGTTGTCGAAAATGAAAGCGATCTTAACCCATATCGGTGCCTGGGCGCCCATGGCCGAGCAAAAGGCTGTAGCAGCATACTTAAAAAGAGATAGCGATATCGACAACTTCTTATCAGGATTTAAGAATGAGGTAGAAGAGCGGCTGAGAAAGATATACGACCATTTGATGGTTTTGAAAAATGAGGGGTTGCCTGTTGATGCGATTGCACCTGAAGGCGCGATTTACCTAACTATCAAAATAGATCTTGCGGGCAAGATCAACAGCAGCAGGAACAAAGCTGACTTCACAGGCGGATGTAACAGCTTATTTGCTGGATGAAGCAAGTCTTGCACTTGTACCATTCTCTGCGTTTGGCGCACCTGCATCGTCGCCGTGGTACAGGTTAAGTGTAGGCACTTGCAAAAAAGAAAGTATAGACGAAATGATAAGGCAGTTGAAAACTGCTTTGAAAAAGATACACTAATAGAAGGAAGAAATCAGGAGATGTTCAGCAAAAGGAGTTGCGAGGGAAATCAGTTCTTATTAGAAATGAAAACGAAAGGTTTAAGTTCCTTCTGATTCATAATCTGTCTGATGGTTCTCGCATTATAGATGATCTTATACTTGTTAAGATCGAACACTTCGTGCGCTACGCAAAAATTATCAACGGTTTCAAAAACAAACAACAACTGGTTCAACTGCTCCAACTCAAACTCGATGGCATCTTTGTCGAGGTGATCGTCTTTAACCAGCACAAGCAAATCGCGATTAGGTGTTTTCATTTCTTTAAAGGATTTTAATAACCAACAAAGCCTTTGTTTAAACCACAACCACATTTTTTAGAAGTTCCACCCATTTGATTGCCTGCAGTACAACTGGCCGTTGTTACGCACACAAAAAGTAATAAATAAATAAATCGATGGTTGACCTTCTTCATAAATAGTCTCCTAAATTACTCTATTTTACATCAAATTAAGTACCCCAAATTGGGTATCCGAGGGAAAAATAACAATTGTAAGGAAAAACCCTTACTGCTCTTTTCAGCCCTCGATTGGGGCCTGGGCCATACCACCCGCTCAATTCCTCTCATACGCGAATTCCTCGAACAAGGTTGTGAAATTGTAATCGCCTGCAATTCAATTCAGAAGAAAATATTGGAAGTAGAATTTCCAACGGTTCGCTATGAAAATCTGCCGGGGTATGATCTACGGTATGCTAACGCGAAATGGGCCACCAGGCTTGTGATTGGGCTTCAGTTAGGGAAAATTTTGATAAGAATCAACCAGGAAAACCGGTGGGTAGCTGCGTTTATTCGCGAAAATCCAGTCTGCGGCTTGATTTCAGACAACCGATATGGCTTTTTTCACGCCAAAATACCGTCCGTGCTGATCACGCACCAGGTGGCCGTTAAGACGGGATTAGGCAGGATGGTTGATAATATTGCAAGGTCATTTTTGACACGATATATCAATCGGTTTGATGAATGCTGGATACCTGATGTTGGCGGAGAGAAGACTCTCGCCGGCGAACTATCGCATTCCGTGCATAAATATACTGTAGCCACAAAATACGTTGGACCGTTATCGCGATTAGAAATTTGCAACGCCCCGAACGAAATCAAGTTCGACGTGTTGGTAGTGCTGTCCGGGCCGGAACCACAGCGATCTGTCCTGGAGAGGATGATTTTTAATGAGGCGTCACAAGTTCAGAATATTGCTGTTGTTCGGGGCTTACCTGGCGATGCGGAAGAAATAATTATTCCGAACGTTACCGTTTTTAATTTTCTAAACACGCAGCAGCTGAACGAAGTCATCTGCAACTCAGCGTATATTGTTTGCAGATCAGGTTATACATCCATAATGGACCTGGTGAAGCTGCAAAAAAAAATGATATTGATCCCTACACCAGGCCAGGCGGAGCAGGAATATCTCGCCAAACATCTCTCACAGCAAAAACTTGCATGCGCCATATCCCAACGTCATTTTAAACTGAGTGAAGCAATCGAATTGGCAAAGCAATTTCCATACGAGTATATCAACAATGATATGACTGCCTACAAAAATGTGGTAATAAAATTCGTTGAGCGGATTAGTTCCTGATTACTTTTTTAGATGTGCTGAAATTTTCTCCTGAAATTTTTAGAAGGTAGACGCCTTTCGGAAGATCAGTTGAATTCAACTTAATTTCTGTGCTTCCGGGTGCGTACATCCCTGTAGACGTTTTCAGAATTCTGCCATTGAGATCAGTTAAAGTAACCATCACCTTTTGGGATTTGTCAACCGAAACAAAAGCACTGAGTTCGGATGTAAAAGGATTTGGAGACACTACTACTGAACTGACATTGCCCACCTGGTTGATGATCTTCCGGATATCGAAGTATGTTTTTGTTCCGTCGATATCAGTTTGCACGAGCCGGTAGAAACTTAGATTGCTCAGCGGCGAGGCATCAGTATAATTATATACCTTTTCTCCGTCGCTGTCTATCGCGCCGGGAAGGGTGGCAAGCGAAGAAAACTTTTGATCCGCGCCTGCTCTTTCAATGGTGAATGATGCATTATTCTTCTCGTCGGTTGTGATCCATTTCAATTCAACCTTTTTATTTGACAGGCGTGCGGTGAATTCTTTTAATTCAACCGGCAAAACAGCATTCTGTTGTTCAGCAAACCACTCATAGATGTTCTGGTTAGTGCCGTCGTTTGTGCGCGTTGTCGGATTTTTGTTATTCGGGTAATTATAACTGGCAGTAAAGTTCGGATCGTACGCACGGCTCCATGCATCGTGCAGAAGGCTGTCACTGCAATTATAAAGGTTAGCGGTTGCATTACCTGAATTTGTTAAGATGGTATAGCGCGGAGGAATTGCACCAGGAACTGAATTGATTGCATCAACCCAATTATTCGGAACATCGAGATCCGTTTCAGCTATCGTTCCGGGAGCACCGCAACCGTCGATCTCGCAATACACAAACCACGTTTTCAATTTTGCGAGACCAATATTTCTCGCATCAATATGCCTGTTTACGTTGCTTTGATGATTCAGTTGCGAGCATAATGCCACCGGCATAATAGCAGCAACGCGTTTTGCACGCGTAACACTACTGGCTGCGTATTCGGTGATCATGTTTGCTCCGTTGCTCAGACCGGTGAGATAAATTCTGCGTTTATCGATTCTATACTTGGCTTCAACATAATCGATAACATCTTCCACGGCCTGGTAGCTGGGATAATTTCCAGTGCCATCCTGGTTTCGCGTGTAGTCGTTGAACTGCGGGCTGATCACGATAAACTCTACTGTTGTTTCGCCGATGCTTTGCGTAAAGTTTGCGGTCTGCCTTTCAACACGACCTGGTATCGAAAGATGCGTGGCCAGATCGCTTCCCCGGTCCTTGAACAATTTGCATAAGTCTGATGCAGAACCAGATCCCCTGGATCCGAAGCCATGAAAGAAGATGATTACCGGGTATTTTTTCTGTGAGTTACCCTGCGCGTTATAAGACGTAGGCAGATACTCCAGTAATCCCTTGAAGAGGTTTGTGCCGGGAATGGTGATGTCAGCTTTCTTTGTTTGCTTAAGCCCGCTAAAATTCCAGACTGGGTTCCAATCGTAAGATTTTGACCCTATCATTTTGGGATAACTGGCTTTGTCGTAGTCTACGCAGTTCTGTGCCTGGAGAGTAGAGAAAGTGAAGAGAAGAGTTGAGAATAATACAAAAGAGGCACTAAAATGTTGGTTTAGTACATTTCGGTTCATACACGGTGTTTAAAGGTTACGATCGGGGGGCTTGGATCGAAAAGGGGTAGTTATTCCGGAGATAATTGGATGGGGATCGTAAACTTAAACACATTTAAGCAACACTTCAACACATTGGAAGAAGTTTAATCTGTTTCTAATGGTATTTATGTAGTGAGAGGTGAGAGGTGAGTACAGGTAATTTCTCTCTACTTCTCACTTCTCACTTCTCACTTCTCACTTCTCACTTCTCACATAAATAACATCTACCGCTTGATAATCTTCTGCGTGCTCGTGAAGTTTTCGCCAGACACTTTAAGGAGGTAAACGCCACCAGGTACCTTACCCAAATCCAGCCGCACCTCAGACAAACCCTGCCCGTATACGCCATTGATACTTTGTACCAAACGTCCGGTGAGATCGGTGAGATTGATTTGTACTCGCTGCGATCTGTCAAGCGACAGGTGTGCCGTAACATCTGTAATGAAAGGGTTGGGAGAGACCGTTATCGTAGGCTTATCGATAAGAACTCCCGGAGTGGTTTCATCCAGTACGCTCTTAGCAGCGACCGGAGCAGTATTTTGTTGCCTGATGAACCATTGGTACATATTCAGGTTAACGCCATCATTGGACCCTACGGCACCCGACGGTGTATATACATAACTGGCTTTGAAGTTGGGGTCGAATGCGCGGCTCCATGCATCGTGCAGCAGACTATCGCTACAATTATATAATGTTGCCGGATTTATATTGCGCAATCTTGTATAACGCGGTTTAACAGCACCTGAAGTTCTGTTGATGGTATCTACCCACTTATTAGGAACGTTTAATATAGGGCCGCTTCCGCAGTTGTCGCTTTCGCAGTACACGAACCATGTTTTAAGTTTTGCCTGTCCGATATACTTAGCATAAACACCGTAAGAATTATTGCTGGCATGTCCGAG
The DNA here is from genome assembly GCA_963782225.1 of uncultured Chitinophagaceae bacterium. Classification (GTDB taxonomy): domain Bacteria; phylum Bacteroidota; class Bacteroidia; order Chitinophagales; family Chitinophagaceae; genus Flavitalea. Next base: position 1,319,522 of record CAWAIQ010000004.1, on the reverse strand, counting down.
CTGTGAGCAAAGAGAAACAGGCATAATTGCGGCAACGCGCTGAGCGCGCGCAAGGCTGCTTCCCACGTATTCAATAATCATATTTGCGCCGTTGCTGTATCCTGTTAAATATATTCTGCGGGGATCTACACGGTACCTTGCAACAACGTAGTTGATTACGTTTTCCACCTGTTTTGCGCTCGGAAACGCATCTGGTGTACCAGACACGAGCCTTGTATATTTATTGAATTGCGGCGCCACCACGATGTATTCGTAAGTAACACCATTGTAAACCTGGGTAAGGTTGGATGTATTGCGTTCTACGCGGCCAGGAAAAGTTTTATGGCCCGCAGAGTCTGCGCCCCTGTCTTTGAACAGGCGGCAAAGCTCTGTTGATGTTCCAAAACCTTTAGCGGCACCACCATGAAAGCTGATGATGATCGGATATTTTTTTGATGCGTTTGCATGCCAGTTTATAACTCGCCGGCACGTACTCCAGCATACCATTGAAATAGTTGTCGCCACCAATATTAAGGCCCGACACCTTCTTCATTTTCATTGGCGAAAAGTTCCAGAGTGGGTTCCACAAATATTTTTTACCGGATGTTGTGGTAATGGGGTACCTGCTATCATAATTTACGCACGATGTTGTTTGGGCGGCAGCTCCTTCGATGAGGAGAATAGACAGGAGTAAGGCAGAAAACCGTGTAAGAATTCCCTTCATGATCTGAGTTTTAGGTTTAGACATTTTCAAATACCAAATAGAAAACGGAGGAGTCTTCGGAAGAATAGAGGATCAGGAAAGGACTACTAAAGTAATCTTTTTTTTATAACGACTTTGGGTAGTCGAAGAAATAAAATTTAGTTTGCCCCGGCTCAAAGTCGCTCCACGCCTGTATATCGGCCTTTACGGCGAAAATGCCTGAGGTAGGCATGTGGTCGATCCGGGTTTCAGAAAGGGCATTCGCAAACTGTGTTATACCATCGTTATGGGAGAAGATGGCAATTGATTGAGCGGTTGAAGGGGCATTTCGGATGGTTCGCAAAAACGCCTCCTGGCTCGCCATGTAGAGTTCTGGAACAAGGATAATTGATTTTTTCTTTATATCGTATTCTTTGGCGAACAGTTCGGCAGTGGTGGCGGCGCGCTTTGCAGTACTCGATAGTATAACATCGATTGGTATGTTTTTCTTAAGCAGCCGTTTAGCCATTTCAGGCGCGTTCTTCCGGCCCCTGTCGTTAAGTGGCCGTTCTTCGTCGCTGAGCGAAAAGTCGTCCCAGCTGCTTTTAGCATGTCTTACAAGTAGGATTGTTTTCAATGTTTGACTCCTATAATCCACTCGAGTTTATGTAATTGATCAGCGAAGCTGTGTTCTTTACCTTCAGCTTTTTCAAAATGTTATGCCTGTGCACTTCAACCGTTTTGATCGAAATTGCCAGCCTGTCCGCTATCTCTTTTGAAGAAAGTCCATCCCTGATCTGGTTGATCACTTCAATTTCGCGTTCCGACAACTGGTTCAGTCCTGCTGCATGATCTTCTTCACTAAGCATTTGATCGGAAAGGATATTCTTTACCTCCTGGCAGATATAAGTGTTGCCATTATGCACTTCCATGATCGCATCGAGCATTTCCTGGCGTGGCGAGTTTTTCGTTACATAACCCTTGGCACCCATTCGAAGCATCTTTTTGGCGTATGCGGGCTGCGAGTGCATGGAAACCGCAATCACCTTAGATCCGGGCGATTGCTTTCTCACCATCTTCAACACATCAAATCCATTCAATGGCGTCATGTTGATGTCAAGCAACACAATATTTGGACGTTTGTCGCGCGCGATGTCTATTGCTTTTTGTCCGTCGCCAACTTCTGCTATTACTTCAAAGTTTTCATTTCTGCCTAACAAAAACGACCATGTTTCCCTTATTAAGGTGTGATCGTCAACAATCAGAACGGTGATTTTTCCCATGAAACAAATTTTAAAGAGGTATAGTGATTTTAAGGGTGCATCCGTTGCCAGGTGAGCTGGAAATTTCTACACGGCCGTCATGTACTTCTGCCCTGCTCGTAATATTCATCAATCCGATTCCTTTCATTCTTCTTTTGGGTTCGAAACCTACGCCATTATCTGTTATCGATACAACCAATTCATTTTTTGCAACCGCAAGCTTAATTTCCGCCTCAGTGGCTTTTGCATGTTTAAGAATGTTGCTTAACTGTTCCTGCACAATTCTAAACACCATCAGCTGCATCTTATCGGGTATAACAGACTTCGTTATACCAGTTGTTCGCAGCTTGATGTTTACTTTTTGTGAAAGATTCAGGTTGGCAACCATTTCAACAATTGCCTCTTTCAATCCAATGTCGCCGAGTGACGGCGGAACAAGGGATTTGGAAAGGCTCCGTATTTCCTCAATTGCACTTGAAATATTCTGATGGCTCTTCAACATTAGCTCTTCCCGGATGTCATCCTCGGCGAGAGCCATATCGAGATACATTTTCGTTGTTGTGAGTATCTGGTTGATGTTATCATGAAGCTCCCTGCCTATTTCCGCGCGCTCTTTTTCCTGCGCCATGATAGTAGCTTCCGTTACCTGTCGCTGCCGGGCTATCGATTGAAGCGCCAGCTCATCCTGTAGCTTCTTTCGTTCGGTGATGTCCATCATCGCACCAATCATACGGTACGGCTTGCCTTCTCCGTCGAGTAGTATAAACCCCCTGTCGAACACATTTTTAAATGAACCATCGGCACACATAAACCTGTATTCATCCTGCCAATTTTCGATTGCATTTTTAATGTGGTGATTTATTTTAGTCACTACCCTTTCCTGATCGTCGGGGTGTATATGTTCTTCCCACCAGTTGTTAATTTTACTTATTTCAGAAGGTTTGTATCCAAATAACGAATACATAGCATCGTTCCAGAACATATTTTCATCGCGGAGGTCCCAGTCCCAGATCGCATCATTCGTAGCTCTCGATACTATATTGAAACGTTCGTTACTTATCCTGAGCGACTCTTCTATGTTTTTCCTGTCTGTTATATCGCGGCTTATGCCGACAAGCCCTATAATCCGTTCGTCATCTTCCTGTAGCGGCACCCGGGTAGTAAGCAACCACTTCATTTCGCCTTTCTTGTTTATTACAAGTTCTTCCTGGTTAACGAGTGCTTCACCTGTCTCCAGCAAAATCCGGTCGTTTTTAAGGTGCTGGGTTGCTGACTTATCATCAAGATAGTTCTTCACTGTTTTACCAATCGTTTCTTCCTCTGTGTCGGCGCCGATAAGGCTAAGCTCAGCCTGGTTGGTGATGATAAAACGTGATTGGGTATCTTTTACATAGATTGAATCCGGTAGGTGATCGATGAGTGTACGAAGCAAATAGCGCTCGCGCGAAAGCTTTTCCTGTACGTCGAGCTTTTCCGATTCAGCACGCTTTCTTTCAGTAGCATCTGTACCGAGAGCCTGTAGACCGATTACCTCTTCGTTTTCAACGATGGCACAAAACTCCCACCTGATCCAGAAATAACTGCCGTCGAACCGATATCTCCTCAGGTCGATAGTACTGGTAGTAGAAGGGTAGTTGACACACTCCGTTTTCGCATCATTATAAAGCGTTATATCTTCTGGAAAAATGGAAGTTTCAAAATATTCTTCGCGAAAGTCGTCTGAGGGGGTAAAGAAGATCTTCCTGTAAAGATCGTTCACGTAGGTATACTTACCCCGCATGTCCATAATCACGTGATAAATGCTACCGGAGCGATGCAGAAATAAGGTTAAGTTCCGGGACGGTTCCATGGACATTCTTTACAACTTCAATATAAATCAATTTGTTGAAATTACTTCAAGCACAATAACAGAGCCCGTGAAAAAACGGTATGAAAATCAATATCCGCGAACGTTTTTGCCCTCCATGTAGTTAATGAACGCTTTGTTCACCACGCGATTACCGCCGGGAGTGGGGTAATTTCCCGTAAAATACCAGTCGCCTGTGTTGGTTGGGCATGCCCGGTGGAGGGATTCAATGGTCTGGAAAATCACCTGGATCGGCGTTTCCAGGCCCTTTGGCGTAATCAGTTCGGCTATTTTGTTTGAAATTTCTTCCGTAGTGAACATTTTGTATAACTGCTGCACCACATTCTCAGTGTGCAACAATCCTGACCGTTGTAATTCTTTACACTTCTGTAGAAGTTCCTGCAGGCAATGGTCTTTGCCCCGGTCCTTTATAAGTTCAATTGCAGCTTTGAAGGCGATAAAGTCGCCGAGCTTGCTCATATCGATACCATAACAATCGGGGTACCTGATCTGCGGCGCGGACGACACAACGATTATTTTTTTGGGCTCAAGACGCGCGAGCATGCGGATGATGCTTTCTTTCAGGGTTGTACCGCGTACAATTGAATCGTCGATTACAACAAGCGTGTCGACACCTTTATTTACGGTACCGTAAGTAATGTCGTAAACGTGCTGCACCATTTCGTTCCTGCTCACATCTGCGGTGATAAAGGTGCGCATCTTCACATCTTTAGTGGCCACTTTTTCAACCCTGATCTTTCTTGTTACCATTTCGGATAACTTCTCTTCGGTAATGTCGTTACCCCACGATAAGATTCTTTCAACCTTAACGCGATTGAGGTAATCGCTCATTCCTTTTACCAAGCCGTAAAATGCTACTTCAGCAGTGTTAGGAATAAATGATACAATAGTATTTTTTGTATCATGCTGCACAGCTTCAAGAATCTGGCTGCTTAGATTGTAACCCAGGTTACTCCTTTCCGTATAAATTTTCTCGTCGCTGCCACGTGAGAAATAAATTCTTTCAAAACTACATGCACGCCTTTCTTTCGCTTCAATTAACTGCTCTACATTAACAGCACCATCCGCTTTCACAATTAGTCCGCAGCCGGGCATCAATTCTTTCACTTCGTTTTCTCCGACGTTGAAAACTGTTCTGATCGCCGAACGTTCGGAAGCTGCTACGATCACCTCGTCGCTCACATAGTAATATGCCGGGCGGATACCGTGTGCGTCGCGGAAGACAAAAGAATCGCCGTTACCAACGAGACCGCCGACAGTAAAGCCGCCATCGAACAGCGACATTGATTTTCTAAGTACGTGCGCCACGTTCAGCTCGCCGGGAGATTCTTCATCGGCCATTACAACGAAATGATTGATCACCTCCATCATAGCCGCGAGATCGCTTTGTTTTTGAAATTCTCCGGGATCAATATTTACGAGCGCAAAAAGTTCGTCGGTATTAACGAGGTTGAAATTACCTGCAAGTGCAAGATTACGTGCAGGTATTGTATGACGTTTTATGAATGGATGACAAAACTCAACGTTGTTACGGCCTTGTGTGCCATAACGAAGATGTCCAAGAAGCAACTCTCCGAGGAAGTCGATATGACCTTTCATTAGGCCAGGATGGGTAGCGATGTCGGGTTGATACTTTTGTAACTCGCTAACTTCCTTATTTATTTGGGAGAAAATTTCTGCAATCGGCTGGTTGTTAGCGCTGCGAACGCGATGAAGAAAGGGATAACCAGGTTCTGTACTGAGCTTTACCGCTGCTACCCCGGCGCCATCCTGCCCCCGGTTGTGCTGTTTTTCCATCAACAGGTAGAGCTTGTTAAGCCCCCACATCACCGTACCATACTGTTGCTGGTAATAAGAAAATGGCTTCCGTAGTCTGATGAACGCGAGGCCGCATTCATGCTTTATTTCGTCGCTCATTACGGGCGCGAAGTTATATCAATTTATGGATTTGTCGACTGGTTTATGAAATTGACAAGCGATGCAGAATTCTTCAATTTCAGCTTTTTCAACACATTATGCCTGTGCACCTCGACGGTTTTTAGCGAAATGTTAAGAGTTGATGCTATCTCTTTCGATGATTGACCTTCCTTTATCAGGTTAATGATCTGAATTTCACGTTCGGTGAGGGCATTTACATTCGGCATGTCCTTGTTTTCTTCAAGTACAAGTTCAGAAATATTGTTTTTTATCTCATCACAAATATACTTGCTGCCTTCGTTCACCTCAAGTATAGCCTTAATCATCTCTTCTTTGGAAGAATTCTTTGTCACGTATCCTCTTGCTCCGATCTGCAGCATTTTCTTTGCATATGCAGGTTGCGAGTGCATCGAAACGCCTATCACTTTTGTAGTAGGAGATACTTTTTTTATTCTTTCTGTCGCTTCAAAACCTGATATCGGCAGAATGTTAATGTCCATTAGCACGATGTGTGGACGTTTTTGTTTTGTCACTTCAACTGCCTGTTCCGAATCTCCGCATTCCGCAATTACGTGAAAGCGCGAATCACTATTCAAAATATAGCTCCAGGTTTCTCTTATCAGCTTGTGATCATCTGCAATCAGCACGTTAATTTTCTCCATTTGTCAGTTTTTATTGTGGCTTTTCTAAGGGTATGATAATGTTTAGTGCGCAGCCGTTGCCCGGTGAAGCTACAATATTCATTTTACCGTTGAATAATTCGGTGCGGTTCGCGATATTATAAAGGCCTACGCCTTTCTTAGCTTTGACTTTTTCGCTATCGAATCCTTTTCCATTATCTGTAATCGAGAGAGAGATGGAGCAGGAGTCAACGATCAGTTCAATTACAAGCTGTGTTGCATCTGCGTGTTTTAATACGTTTGTGATTTGTTCCTGTATAATACGAAAAAGCATCAACTTTCCTTTCTCGACGATTGCAGTTTCAACATCACCTGAGTGATAAAACTCAACGTTGATCGCCTTCGTGATCTTAATACTTTCCACGAGATCTTCGATTGAAAGTATCAAACCCAAATCACTCAGGCTCGCAGGAACAAGCGACCTTGATATTCTCCTGATTTCATTTACTGCATTCGCGATGTTCAACGCGCTTCTGTCGATAAGACTTAACCTCTTTTCCTCGTCGTTTTTTGCAAGTTCCAGAAATACGCGCGCTGTTGAAAGAATTTGATTCACGTTGTCGTGAAGTTCATATCCGATCTCCGCTCTTTCCTTTTCCTGTGCGTCTACTACTGCCTGTGCAACTGCTTTTGTTGCTTCTATATAAAGCTTCTGATTTCTCAGAATTTCTTCTTTGTCTTTCTTTACCTGTGTAATGTTCGTGAACGAAGCTACAATCGCATCGGGCCTGTCGCGCTTCACTGAATAATAAACAGGCTCGGTATTTATCGTTATCCAGGTTAAAGTTCCATCTTCTTTTTCAACACCCATCACCATATTCTTATGCGATATACCGGTTGTAAGTGTCTGAAAGCTTGGGTGGGTTTCAATTGGATAATCACTCCCATCTTCATGGTAGAATTTCGTTTCGATCTTGAATGTAGGCAGGTCCCTCATCTTCTCCTTATTTGCGCCGAAAATTTCTTCAGCGCACCGGTTAGATGCTATTACAACCCCTTTATTGTCGAGCATAACGATGCCTTCGCCAAGTGCTTCGAACAGGGAGCGATATCTTTCTTCACTCGCCCGCAATGCTTTTTCTGACTCCTGCAGTTCTTCTACAGTTTGCTGCAGCTGCGTAATGTCGTGCGCGAATCCAATACTGTGTGTGGGAATATTATTTTCGTCGAACAGGCATACTGCTGAGCAGTCAACCCATTTGTACTGTCCATTTTGATGCTGAACCCTGAACCTGATATTGTCGTCGGCTTTACCGAATTCCCGAAGTACTTCGAAAGTGGAATTGCAAAGTTCCATATCGTCGGGGTGAATGATGCTGGCGAAATGTTTTCCAACCATCTGTTCGTTCGAATATCCGAGAACGCGCCCAAATTCCGGTGAAACGAAGTAGAAGGTGCCTGAAGCGTCAAGTTTAAAAATAATCTCGGTAGCGTGTTCAACGATCTCGCGATAATCATCTTTGATATGGCGGAGGGCAGCCACTTCATTCTCAAGCTCTATAACGCGTTGTTGGAGAGCGAGTTCGTTCGTGCAGCCTTCTGAATGCATTGCTGCAGTTGCGGATGAGGAGTTCGGTATCGGATTAAATTGTCTGATCTTCGGGCTATTTGTCTACTAATAGCGAAATAATACCCATTTAATTGTGCCTCAATGTCTGAAAAGGCAACTTTAGGTGTTTTCTCTTACAGGGATCAGTTGCTATTTTTAGCAGCGTACCTGAACCAGTTTTGCAGGGTGCTGCATCCATTGAACTGGTTATCTATCAGCAGATAGAACGTAGGTATTTTTTCAGCGAACCATCTTTCAAGAACGCCTTGTTTCTTTATTTCAAGTGCTCTTTGAGCAATACGGTCATAGTCATCTTTCATATTCTCCCTGTGCGGCTCGGTCCTGGATTTCAAGAAAGCAATCCGTACACCCTTCTTACCACGTTCGTCTGTAAAAGGTGTCGGGTTAGAATACTCACCCACCTTCATGTCCTTTAGCAATGTTACCAGGTCCTTATCGAGCTGATCGATAGTAAGGAAGTTCCCGTTGGGACCCTGCCTCATACCGCCGGTGTATTTGGATCCTTCATCTTCGCTGAATCTTGAAACCGCTGCTCCAAAATTTAGTGTTCCTGCTACCAGTTTATTCCTGACAGAGTCGAGTGTTTGCACGCTCTGCTTAACTTCTTCATCAGTTACCTTAGGGATGAGCAGAATGTGGCGCACAACGGCATCATCACCCGCCCTGCTTTCCATTTTTATGATATGGTAGCCGAATTTAGACTTGAATACCGGTGAAATCTGGCCTTCTTTCAATCTGAACGCCTGGCTAAGAAAAGTAGGATCAACGCCCTTATCGGTTCTGTTCAAATTGAATAAGCCCCCGTTATTCTTGCTGCCGGGATCATCCGAATACAGTGAGGCCAACGACTGGAAGCTAGCTTTTCCCGACTCTATCTGAGATTTGTATTCAGCCAGGTCGTCCATTGATAACTTTTCGAGGTCGCGGCTTGCCTTAGGGTAAACAACGATCTCCCCGATTTCAATTTCAGACTCGTAGTAGCTGAGACTGTCGCGTGGAATTTTATCGAAATATCCTTTTACTTCCTGCGGAGTGATCTTTACGCCTTCAACAACTTTCTGCTGCATTCTCTTTGCCAGCTCACGCTCTTTGAAGTTGGGCCTGAAATCTTCTTTGATCTGGTAGACGGTTCTGCCAGCAATTTCTTCAAGTGCTTCTTTAGAACCATACTGTGCGATGAAGCCGCGAACCTGGTTATCCAGCAATGCTTCTATCTCATCATCTCCCACTATAATTGAATCCTTTTCAGCCTGTAAAACCATAGCCTTACCAATCAACTGCTGCTCCATTATGTAGCATTCAACATCAGGTGGAACCTGGGTTTGCTGGCGCTGAAGATCGAGGACTGCGTTCTGGATGTCGGAGTGAAGGATCACTTTGTCGCCAACTATTCCAATAATTTTGTCTGCGACAACTTTATGTTGAGCGTTTGCGCCTGCGGCGGATAATATGAAGAGAAGAGCTATTAGTATGTTCTTAGACATGGTATTCAAAAATACAGCCTGCGGACGCTATTGCTGCCGCAGGCCTAGATTTTAACTTTTTAATTATAAGGTTCTCTTCACTTCTTCTTCCTCGTACGCCTCAATGATATCCCCAACCTTTACGTCGGAATAATTTTTAAGCGTAAGACCGCACTCCATTCCTGACGAAACCTCTTTCACATCATCTTTAAACCTTTTCAGTGAACCAAGTTCTGCTGTAGCGCCTTCGCCATTTGGATAAACAACGATGCCTTCGCGGATCACCCTCACCTTCGAGTTACGGTAGAGCTTGCCATCGAGAACGTAACATCCTGCAACGCTTGCCTTGTCGAACTTGAACACATTGCGCACTTCCACGTTCGCCACCACCTTCTCCTGGATCTTCGGCTCAAGCATACCTTCCATCGCACTCTTGATCTCGTCGATCACATTGTAGATGATAGAGTATGTTTTGATTTCCACTCCTTCGTTTTCAGCAAGTCGTGAGGCCTGCAGTGAAGGACGAACGTTAAAGCCTATGAGGATCGCATCCGATGCAGTAGCGAGCAACACATCACTTTCGGTGATAGCACCCACACCTTTCAGTACGATGCTGATGGCTATTTCTTCTGTAGATAATTTTTGTAATGAATCACTCAATGCTTCCACAGAACCATCCACGTCACCCTTAATGATCAGGTTAAGCTGCTTGAAGTTTCCAAGAGCAAGCCTTCTTCCGATTTCGTCGAGAGTAATGTGTTTCTTCGTGCGGATACCCTGCTCGCGAAGGATCTGCGCACGGCGGTTCGCAACTTCTTTGGCTTCTGCTTCATCCTGGTAAACCTTGAATTTTTCACCTGCCTGTGGCGCACCGTTCAATCCAAGAATTAACACCGGCGTTGATGGCGGTGCAACATCGGAACGTTTGTTCCTTTCGTTGAACATTGCTTTCACCTTACCGAAATGTTGTCCGGATACCACCAGGTCGCCTACATTCAGCGTACCGTTCTGTACGAGCACGGTTGCTACATACCCGCGGCCCTTGTCAAGCGACGCTTCAACGATTGCACCGGTAGCTTCGCGTTCCGCATTTGCTTTCAGGTCGAGCAATTCTGCTTCGAGTAATATTTTTTCGAGAAGAAGGTCAACATTCAATCCTTGTTTTGCTGAAAGCTCCTGGCTCTGGAATTTACCACCCCATGCCTCCACAAGAATATTCATGTTTGCCAGCTGCTCGTATATTTTTGCGGCGTTTGCGCCGTCCTTATCAATCTTATTGATCGCGAAGATCATTGGTACACCTGCTGCCTGGGCGTGGCTGATCGCCTCTTTTGTTTGAGGCATCACCGCATCGTCGGCCGCTACTACGATTACCGCGATATCTGTAAGTTTCGCACCACGTGCACGCATCGCGGTAAATGCTTCGTGACCTGGTGTATCGAGGAACGTAATGTGCTTGCCATTGGGCAGTGTTACTTCATACGCACCAATGTGCTGTGTGATACCGCCTGCTTCACCCGCAACAACGTTTGCAGCTACGGATATAGTCAAGCAATGATGTTTTACCATGGTCAACGTGACCCATGATGGTAACGATCGGAGCCCGTGGCGTCTGGTTGTCGTCATCATCTTCTTCCTCCATCTCTTCCATCTCCAGCTGCTTCTCCATGTCGATGAATTCCACATCGAACCCAAACTCACTGGCTACAAGCTCTATTACTTCCGCATCGAGACGTTGGTTGATAGATACCATCAATCCAAGGCCCATACATTTTCCGATTACTTCAGCATAGCTAACGTCCATCAGGTTTGCGAGTTCGCTTACGCTGATAAATTCTGTAAGCTGTAGCTTATTATCCTGTACGTCGCCCTCACCTGCCTGTTCGGCAATTTCATCGCGCTTCGCACGGCGGTATTTTGCCTTAAGGCTCTTGCCTCTACCACCGGAACCCGCAAGCTTGGCCTGCGTTTCGCGGATTTTATCCTGAATTTCTTTCTTATCAATTTCCTTTTGTTCGCGTGGAAGGAATGAAGGACGCTGTCCCGACCGGGGCTGTCCTGCTCCGGGGCCTGGTCTGAAATCTCTTCTGATTCCGCCACCGCCGTGTCCGCCGCCCTGCTGCTGGCCGAAGGCTGGCCGCTGCTGAGCAGGGTTGCCTTCTCCTCGCTTGAAGAGCTCAGGACCCGTGCGCTGAACCGGGGTATCTTTTCGCTGGATTGGAATTCTTTTACGCTGGCGTTTCTCGTCGTTCGCTGTTGCTGGCGGCTTATCTGAATGCACGGGCAGGTCGATCTTACCGAGAATTTTCGGTCCTTCCAGTTTTTCGGCTTTAATATTCGAGATAACAGGGCCGGCTTCTTCCACCTTTTCGGTTACTTCCGGCATCTCTACTTCTGCCGATGCAATTGCTTCCACTACTGGTATTTCTTCTGTTTTTCCTTTTTTCGGTTTTTCTTCCTTTGCTGGTGCTTCTTCGGTCTTCTTTTTTGACTTCTTAGGCCTGGTAGACGAATCTATAGCTGAGAGGTCTATTTTATCGAGCACCACCGGAGCTTCCACTTCGGGGGCCTCTATTTTTACATGAGTAGGTTCCGGAGCCTTTTCTGCTACTGGCTCAGGCACAGGTTGAGGCTCAACCACCGGCGGCGGTGGAGGGGGCGGAGGAGGCGGAGGTGGTGGCGGAGGAGGCGGTGGCGGTGGAGCGGCAACTACGGGAGCCTCTTCTTTCGCTTCTACTACCGGCCTGGCTTCTTTCGGTTCCTCAGCGGGCTTGCGCGTTTGCTTGTTGAAAACGATAGCTTCTTCCTCTTTTCTCTTGCGCGCTTCTACTGCGCCCTTAGGCAAATCGATCTGGTCGCTCTTCAGTTTAGCTACTTTATCGCTCTGAAACTCCTGTTGCAGCGAACGATACATCTCTTCCGAAAGTTTGGAAGTAGGCTTAAGATCATCCTTACTAAATCCCCTGTTGATCAAAAAGTCCACTAAGGTATCCTTACCTACGTTGAACTCTTTGGCGGCGGCCATCAATCTTGGTGTTGTTGTTTCTGCCATTCGTTATTTTAGACAATTTTTTTGCTCGTTCGCTGTCCGGTCACTTTAACATATTATTAAAGTTACTCCTTGTCGAATTCTGCCTTTAAAATTTTGCGTACGTCTTCTATTGTTTGTATTTCAAGGTCGGTCCTTCTTTCGAGTTCCTCAGGAGTCAGTGCGAGCACGCTTCTGCCGGTGTCGCAACCTATCCTTTTCAACTCATCAATGATCCATGTTTCAATTTCATCTGCAAATTCCTCGAGGTCGATATCAAATTCCTGGGGTTCGCCTTCGGTATCGCGGAATACGTCGATTGTATAACCCGTCAATTCCTGAGCCAACTTGATATTGACGCCTTTTTTGCCAATTGCAAGTGAAACCTGGTCGGGTTTGAGGTAGACGTTAGCGTGTTTCTTCTCGTTGTCAAGCTCCATGCTTGTAATTCTCGAAGGTGTCAGTGAACGTTGAATGAGCAACTGGATGTTGTTTGTCCAGTTGATCACATCGATATTTTCATTCTTCAACTCCCTAACAATACCGTGGATACGACTACCTTTCATACCTACGCAGGCACCTACGGGGTCAATTCTATCATCGTAAGATTCCACTGCTACTTTTGCTCTCTCTCCGGGTTCTCTCACTATCTTCTTTATCACGATCAGTCCATCGAAAATTTCAGGCACCTCAATTTCGAGGAGTTTTGCGAGGAATGAAGGTGAAGTACGTGATAGAATGATTACCGGTGAGTTATTTTTCAGCTCCACTTTCTTGACCACCGCGCGAATACTCTCGCCCTTTTTGAAATAATCCTGGGGGATCTGTTCAGATTTCGGGAGGATCAATTCACTTCCTTCTTCATCGAGGAGGAGTATCTCTTTTTTCCAGACCTGGTAAACTTCGGCGCTGGTAATTTCGCCTGCGCGTTCACCATATTTCTTTACAAGTACATTTTTCTTAAGGTCACTGATGCGGCTGGCCAGGGTTTGTTTTGCTGCCAGGATGGCCCTGCGTCCAAAATCCATGAGGTTAATTTCTTCGTAAAGCTCTTCCCCTACTTCAAAGTCGGGTTCAACTTTCACCGCGTCACTGTAAGCTACCTCCGCTAAGGGGTCGGCTACAGCACCATCATCAACGATCATACGGCGGCGCACGATTTCAAGGTCACCTTTTTCGGCGTTTACGATAACGTCGAAATTTTCGTCGCTACCGAATTTTTTGCGCAGAAGCGTCTTAAAAACGTCTTCTACCACCTTCATCATCGTGGGCCTGTCTATGTTTTCGGCTTCTTTGAAGTCCTGGAACGCATCAATTAAGTTAATACTGGCCATACATCAGTTTGTTCCTGTGTTTCCCGGAACAGGAGTTTAGAAAACTATTTGAATTTTTGTTGATTTTATTAAGTCGAAAGGATAATCATGTTCGATGATTTCCTTCTTTTTATTTTTGCCTTTTGTTTCTTCTACTATTATACCGGTGTCGGTTACCTGCTTTAAAACGCCCTCGGTTTTTACGCCGTCCTTTAATAAAACTTCCACCTTGCGGCCGGTGTTTTTATGATACTGACGAAGCAATTTTAGTGGTTCATCAAGGCCGGGAGACGAAACTTCAAGAGAAAAGTCGTCTGCCGGAAAAAGCGCAGAACTTTCTAACAACTTGTAGAGCTGGCGATTATATGATATACATTTTTCAATAGATATCCCTGTATCGCCGTCCAGAAACACTTTTACATTATTGGTGGGCCTAATTTTCACTTCAACCAGAAAATACTGTGGGTCATCCGCCAGTAGCCCACCAACCATTTGTTCAACCGCCTGCACTTGTGTTTCAATAATCATAGAAAATGAAGAAGGGAACGAACTCGTTCCCTTCCATTCTTTGCTTTTTCCATCGCGAAGTTAAACAAAACCACCATTCGATCCAAAATTTTAAGGAGGCAGGCTTAACAAAATGTTATTCATCATTGGAGTAACTTTATGACATGGTGAAGTATATTTTCTGGACGATCGTAATCTATTTCCTCATCAGGTTTATCTTCAATTTCGTGATACCTGTGTTTCGCGCCACGCGGCAGATGCGTAGCCAGGTAAGAGATTTTCAGAATAAAATGGAGGAAGAACAAAATTTTCGCAGCGGGGCGACTACCACAGCGAACCCTGACCATAAATCTACTGCCAGGAAGGATTATATCGACTTCGAAGAAATCAAATAACGTTTCTATTTCAACAACACCGGCTGTATTGCCTGCTTCCATATCTGGTATCCGGCTTTCTTCATATGCAGCATATCTTCCTTAAATAATTCAGGACGGGGATTACCCGCGTTGTCCAGCATCAGGCTGTACACATCTACAAATCCAGTGTTTTTTTCCTTTGCTAAAAATTCCTTTATGCGCCCGTTTGCATCTTTCATCACCGGCATCAGCTCTTTACGGCTTGGACTTGGCTTCATAGAAATGTAAACGACATTCGTATTCGGCAGCTTCGCCCTGATTTTTTTGAACAACGTTTTAAACCGGGCCACCACATCATCTGCCGTTACCTTTCCTCCTACCAAATCGTTTTCGCCTGAATAAATCACCACCTGTTTTGGCTGATAGGGAGTTATAATATCATCTGCATAGTCTATCGCCTGGGTAAGCGTGGAGCCGCCGAAGCCGCGATTGATGATCGGATACTCCGGGAAATATTTCTGTACATCTCGCCACATGGTAAATGATGAGCTGCCAACGAATACAATGGCATTTTTGGGAGGAGGGTTGTCTTTATCGGTCTGTTTAAATTCCTGGATGTCCTTATAAAAAGGTTTTGTCGTTTGTTGCGCGCACGACGTAAGTACCATTGATATGCATAGGGTCAGTAAAAAGAAGAACCTGTAAACTTTCATGTTGTTTTATTTCTGTTGCAAATATGGGCTGGTAAATCCTAATTTTTTTAAACCTGTCAGCACGTCCTTATTCTTCATGAACAATCGCCAGAGCAATTGTGTCCTGTAGTTTTCAATCATCACAATTATCGGTCCCTGGTCTATCGCCAAATGCGAACCTGCGTACCAGTTTTTTGTTTCGTTAAACGCGTCTGCAAAGCCATAATCGGTCCAGATTCTACTGCCAAGGTCTTCGTAAAAATGTCTCAGTGCCCTCATTGAGTACTCAGGCGTGTAGGGCATTGCTGATAATGCGGCAGTGGGCGAAATTACTCCAAGATCTTCAGTGGGTGAATGCGCGCCGTAACCAAGATGATTATCGCTTGCGGTTAAACCCCAGCAATCTTCGCCATAACCCTTGTATTTCTTCGGATTCTCAATGCAGTATTGCCTGTTGATGAGTGTATGATTTGTATTCTGCACGAGGTAATCAGCATACTTATCTTTCAAACCGTTTGGATCGAGGCCAAGGAATGAATAATGGGAGAAGAAAAGCGGTCCGCCATATTCGAAGCCCAAAGGCAACTTTATGCCGAAGTATTCTTTTCCATTGATGAAGTTCGAATCTGAAGTCCAACCTTTGTGATATACATCAGGCGATATAGGATGCGTGGGCGACGAAGCCGCGAGAATGTATGTAATAAGGCACTCGTTGAATCCGGTGATCTTGTGATTCATCTTCCACTCTTTGTCGGGGCTCCAATGCCAGTACAATACATCTTCTCCTTTTGTAAACCAGTTCCAATCCGCCTCGTTCCATAAGTGGGTGATGATGTTTCGTAGTTCCATTTCATTTTTATCCTGCCCGTCGAAATATTGTTTTACGGTGAGTAAGCCCTGGAACAGGTATGCAGATTCAACAATGTCGGCGCCATTATCATCGGGACTAAAAGGCCGCACTTTACCTGTTTCGCCATTTAGCCAATGTGGAAACATTCCGTGAAAGCGATCTGATTGCTTTAGAAAGCGAACCATCTTCAACAGTCGGCCAACGGCTTGTTCGCGTGTTATCCATTCTCTTTCTGTAGCTACCACAAAGGCCATCACGCCAAATCCCGTTCCGCCAGTCGTTACAACTTCATTTCCATAAGCATCCCCTTCATTACTACGTTCGCGCGACAATCCACTAACAGGATGACCGAAATCCCAGAAGTATCTAAACGTTTGTTTTTGTACGAGCTCGAGCAACTCTGTATCGGACAGATTTTTTTGAACAGGTATTTTCTTTACTGGTGCCGCTTTTTGAGCACACGCAAGAAAGCAAAATGAAAATGTAACGAGCAGGATCGACAAACGTATGATGCGCATTAATTTCGTTGTTTATAAATTCGGACTTGAAAATCCAAGGGTGGTTAACCCGGTTTTTACCTCTGGGGCACTCATGAACAAATTCCACAATAATCCTGAACGGTAGTTCTCGATCATAACAATCATGGGACCCTGGTCTATCGCCAGAAACGAATCTGCAAACCACAGCTCATTAAGATTGAACGCATCAACAAATCCATATTCCTTCCAAAGTTTGTCCCCGAGTTTATAATAAAAGAACTTCAACGCCGTCATCGATTCTGTCGGCGTGTATGGTATGGAGGATATTGCCGCAGTCGGACTAATCACTCCGAGATCGTTATCGGGTGAGTGTGCGTTATAACCATCCTGGTTGTCGCTCGCGGTAAGACCCCAGACCGCTTCGCTATAACCAACATACTCTTTCGGATTTGCCACGCAATAATTATGGTTGATAAGTGTGTGTGATAAATTTTGCGTCCAGTAATTTGCGTATTGATCTACAAGATCGAAGGGATTAAGACCGAGAAAAGAATAATGTGCGAAGAACAGCGGTCCGCCGCTCGATGCACCCAAAGGAAGCGTTACACCATAGTACGTGCCATTATTTTGAATTGCACCATTCCGCGCCCACCCCTGTTCATATACCGATTTCGGAATCGAATGATCGTTCGACGATGCAGCCATCACGTAAGTGATCAAACATTCGTTATATCCTCTTATCGGAAAATTCATCGCCCAACCTTTGTTTGGACTCCAGTGCCAGTAAAGAACCTGCTGATCATTATTTCTGAACCAATCCCATTCCACGCGATTCCAGATAACATTGATATCGTCGCGGAGTGTTGATTCATCGCCGCCTCCATTAAAAAACTGCCGGGCTGTGATAAGCCCCTGCATGAGGTAAGATGTTTCAACAAGATCGGCTCCATCATCGTTGTTACTAAAAGGAACCACTACACCTGTTGCGCCGTTCAACCAATGCGGATAGGCGCCATGAAAAGTTTGTGCAGTATTTTTTAAGAATGATACAATTGTTTTCATCCTCGTCAATCCTTCATCTCTTGTAATAAACTGACGGTTGACAGCTGCAAGTATCGCCATAATACCAAAACCGGATCCACCTGATGTTACAATGTCGCCGGAAGTATTTCGTTCGCGTGCAAGCCCGCTTACCGGGTGTGCAAAATCCCAGAAGTATTTGAATGTTTGTCGCTGAACAAGCGTGAGCAGCTCGTCGTCGCTTATGCGTGGAAACTTATCGGTGGAATCCATTCCGGTTGTAATCGATACGGATAAAGGCAATGACAACTCCTGGTCAGATTCTGAAACAATACCGTTTGATAATGATATGCCGTAGTGGGTGAAACCTTTCAACCGTGCTGAAGGCGACAGCACCACAGTGGTGTTGTCATCTTCGAGCGTAAAGGTGTACGGCACATCCGTTGAGCCGTTATCCTTCATTACAATACCGCTGGTAACGGACGATTCTTTGACTTTATCTGAGAACGAAAACGTGATAACGGGCTGAAGACTTACGGCCTCGTACGTGAACGAAGGATCGCTTTCGCCATCTACCGAATGCGAGTTGAAACTGAAAGCTCGCGGCTGCGGGGGATCACTGTCTTTCTTACTGCAACCTGCTATCATCACCAACATCAACAAAAGCCCAAGCCTGTACATGATTTGTTATTTAGTTACTTTAAAAGTTATGAGACTATCATTATTCGGTGCCACGAGCAACGTGTTGCTGTTTAACCACTTTAAATCACGCACCTGGCCTTTGATTCCGGGCACCCGCCTGGATGGGCACCACCAATATGCTATCCTTTGACGCGCTAAACAGTGCAAGTGGTTGCGCATCGTACTGACCTTCGTATGGAATTACATCAAAAAAGTTGCCGCCGCTGATAAACATATCCCCGGGACCTTTTTGAAACACGAATATTGGTGCAAGCTGCAGGTCGGCCGGGCAGATCCTTCATCACAAATCCTCCTTTACCGTCGCCATAACAAACCACAGACGCCGAGATGTTCAACTGCCTGCGGTTTGATTGTATCTACCCAACCGTAAAAAACATCTTTCATCACCACACCCGCATATTCGGCATATTTCAGATAATGCTTTTTCAATAACGGTAATGATCTTTCTACTTCATCTTTTGCAAGAAACGGATATTCTTTGCCATCGAGCGTATACGATAACAACTGATCAGTTTGTCCGTTTTTATCAAAATCGGAAACGTACAACTTCAGCGGCCCGTTCTTACCGCTCCAGTATTTAGTGTTCCATCCCCAGTTGCCTGCAAGTATATCGGGGTTACCGTCGTTATTAACGTCATCTACAAACACTGTTTGCCATAACCCTCCCGAAGCGGCAAGAGAACTTTTCGAGAACGTCCCTTTATTGTTGATGAAAACAGTCAGCGGCATCCATTCACCTGTCACTATCAGATCGGGCCACCCGTCTTTATTGAAATCGCCAAAGCTTGCGCCGGAAACCATTCCAATTGATTGGAGCGCGATCACATCCTGGTTGGCGATAGTGAATTTTCCTTTTCCATCGTTCAACAACAGGTAAGATGTTTGCGGAACGCCGTATGCCCTTGCGTCTGTAAGTGTACCCACGAACAAATCGGTATCTCCATCTTTGTCTACGTCAGCTATTGCAACGCACGATTTATTTGAATAGATGAGTGGAAGTGCGCCAGGCTGCTTTGAAAACTTTCCTTTGCCATCGTTAATGTATAACCTGTCCAGAAGCGCCGGATGATCGCCGGTTAATTCGTTACCGCCGCTCACTACGTACAGATCGAGTGCGCCATCGCCGTTTGCATCAAAAAACTTTGCATCAACATCTTCAGCATTTTTATCAACCGAAAACACAGCGGTATCCGCAAATACGAAATTGCCCGATCGTGATTGTAGCATCAACGCACCTGTTTGTCCACGCGCGCCGCACGCAAACAGATCTTCAAGTCCATCACCGTTCACATCTCCTACTGCTATCTTGGGCCCTCTTGTTGACTGCTCGTGTGGAATAAGCCCCTGCACATTGAAATCATTGAATGCATTTTCGTGATGTTTCCATTTTGTCGCCGAAATTGCTTTTTCAAAGACAGGTTGCTGTTTAGGAAAGTATTTATTGTAGTCGATCGTTCCCCTCTCCACATCCCGCTGCCAAAGTGTAAGCGGTTTGTTGATAGGAACATTCTTTAATAACTGCATCCGTTCATCGCCCCAAAGCACCAACATGCTATCTATAGGCTTGTTGTCGGGGAAGCCAAAATGCAACCGCTCTTCAGACGAAGACTGAAAACCGCGGGTTTGCATCAGCTGTTGATATTGCATTTTTCCGCCCTGGTACACCCAAACTTTTGCGCCGATACCTTTGCGGTTTGCGTTATATCCTTTGAATGTAAGCGAGATGGAATTTTTGTTTGAGGTGTTATTCTTAAGTATCAGCGCCTTCTCGCCGATCTGGCTGATGGCAATATCTACAGCACCATCTTTATCGAAATCGGCGTACGCGGCGCCGTTGAAGTAACCTTTCATATCACCCGTTCCCCACTCAGCGCTTACATCTTTGAATCCCAGCTTTCCATCGCCCTTAAATAAAAAAGGTTTTGAACTGCCGTCTGGCATTTCGTTCAACGCCTGATCGTCGTACTTATCGGTGCGGTTATAATTTTTTTTACTGTAGAGATCAGATACGAAACGTATGTAGTCCAGATCCACCGGGCGTTTTACTATACCACTTGAAATAAACAGATCTTTTATACCGTCGTTGTCAAAGTCTGCAAATAAAGGGCACCAGCTCCAGTCGGTAGCAGACACTCCTGAAATTAGTGCAACGTCACTATAAGATTGTCCGTCGCCATTATTCCTGTGAAGACAGTTTCTCGAACACTGGTATTGAAATCCATTGCTCTGTAGCTTGAATTTAAATATGTCTGCATTTTCATCGCTACCGTACGTTTTTAATGTTTTCTCATCCGGCGGCAGCATATCTACGGTAACGATATCTATCTGGCCGTCGTTATTATAATCTGCGGCATCGTTACCCATGCTGAACCTACTGTAGTGTCCAAAGTGGTCGCCACCACTTTCCCTGAATGTTCCGTTCTTGTTGTTGAGGTAGTAGTAATCGTTTTCATGAAAATCGTTCCCCACATAAACATCCTCCCATCCATCGTTATTAAAATCTGCGACAGCAATACCAAGACCATAACCAAGGTTGCTTTGATAGATGCCCGTTTCTGCAGATACGTCGGTAAACTTTGCGTTAGTAGTGGTGATACCTGCTATTACCAGGTCGTTGCGGTAAAATCTATCGCCAACTTCAGCATCAAACTTTCTCCTGTTACTGGTGTCCACAATATTCTGATGAGGACGTTGTGATTGATTAAGAAGATAACAATCAAGGTCGCCATCATGATCGTAATCGAAGAAAGCGGCCTGTGTGGAGAAACCGGAAAAATCGAGCCCGTATTGTTTTGCGCTCTCTGTAAAAGTCGAGTCGCCGTTGTTTACGAATAATTGATTTCTTCCTTCGAGGCCATGAGCGCCTGCGATTGCACAAACATAAATATCCATCAATCCATCGCCGTTAACGTCGGTCATTGTAACACCGGTGTGCCAATCGGATGTTCCTGCAACACCAGCCGATTCGGTGATGTCTTCAAACTCAAAATTGCCTTTGTTCAGATATAATTTGTTTCCGCCGTTGCTATTTGCGGAAAAATATAAATCGGGTAATCCATCGTTATTGATATCGCCTGCCGCAACGCCGCCGCCGTTGTAGTAATAGAGATAGTAGAGAATGCTGAGCAGCTTCTTTTTTGCCGGCTCGTTTTTGAAGTCGATGTTCGTTTTTGACGAAGGCATCGAAGAGAACATCGTATCTTTTTGATCGCAGGAAACAATGAGAGAAAAAATTGAAACCAGGAAGCAAAACGTTAAGCCTTTTACAGGCATAGTTTTTATTTTAATGAAGAACGGGGTGCAATG
Source organism: uncultured Chitinophagaceae bacterium (assembly GCA_963782225.1). Taxonomy (GTDB): domain Bacteria; phylum Bacteroidota; class Bacteroidia; order Chitinophagales; family Chitinophagaceae; genus Flavitalea. The sequence continues at coordinate 1,297,849 of CAWAIQ010000004.1, read as the reverse complement.
ATAAAGATAGTTTAGATTGCAATTATACTATGTAAAATATTGTGAAAACCCGATTAAGAAATAGCAGATCATTCCTTATCATTTTCACTGTAATTCTCTCCGTTTTTTTTCTTTCAAAGTGTATGGATGGGGGCGATAAAAAAGAGGAGCAACCTAAGCCGATTGCCAATGATGCCCAGGTGTCGTTTACGGCTTATGCGGGTTCGCAAACTTGCGCGGGCTGTCATAAAGATGTTTACGAATCGCACCAGAAAACTGCTCACTTTCTCACATCTGCACCCGCGGGCGATTCAACAGTTAAGGGTAGCTTCAAACCAGGAAAAAATTCATACGTTTTCAGCCCCGCTGTTCATGTAGATATGGAGAAGCGCGACAGCGGCTATTACCAGGTGTCGTATACTGATGGTGCGGAAATCCGTGTGCGGCGAATGGATATTGTTGTGGGATCCGGAACTATGGGACAAAGTTCGCTTTCATGGCAGAATAATCACTTGTTCCAAATGCCCATCACTTATTTCAGTGCTGCAAACAAGTGGTCGAATAGTCCGGGGTTTCCTAACCGCATCGTTTTTAACCGCGTGATCACTTCGCGCTGTCTTGAATGTCATACAACATTTGCGGAAACCGTTTCTCCACCAAATAAAGAACCAGAAGAGTTCGACAAATCGAAATTTATTTACGGCATTAATTGTGAGAAGTGCCATGGTGCCGCGGCAGAGCACGTTAAATTTCAAACATCACATCCTGATGATACCGTTGCGAAGTTTATTATTAATCCCGCAACCTTCAACAGGCAACAGAAACTTGATTTATGTGCGTTGTGCCACGGTGGGCGTTTAGACAAAACGAGACCATCTTTCACTTATGTGCCCGGCGAGAGTTTGTGGAATTATTTCATTGTAGATACGCTTCCTCCAAATCCCGATTTTGTTGATGTGCATGGAAACCAATATGGATTACTTCGTGCAAGTAAATGTTTTAAGAGTAGTAACATGACGTGTAATAGTTGTCATGATGTGCATAATAATGAGAGGGGTAAGTTCGCCCTTTATTCGTCGCGTTGTATGAATTGTCACAATGACTTATCGAAGATTGAAAGTGCAACTCATAAGAAATTAGGAAATACAGTGACGGCCAATTGTGTGGATTGTCATATGGAGATGAAACCTTCCAGGGCGATTTCTGTTTTATTACCAGGGGATAAGGTGCCGACGGCTGCGCAAATCAGATCGCATTTTATTAAATAAAAAAGGGGCTGCTCCTTGCAACCCCTTTCTCTTTTCAGTTATGTGAAACTTGTTAGTTATTACCCGTAACAAGCGAGTTAACCTGATCTGCAGAAAGTGCCAGATTGTAAAGTCTCAACTGGTCAATCGCTCCGTTGAACGACTTAGCCCAGCTTTCAGGACCGTGATTAGTAAGGGATGGAGTAGTCTGGAATTGATAAGTACCAACAACCATTCCGTTGAAGTTTGAAAACTTCACCCTACCGTAATTACCACCGCCAAGAACTTTATCTGCAATCACTGCAACGCCATCAGCGTACAAATTAAACATGGAAGTCTTTTCGTCGTATGTCACAGCGATGTGTGTCCATTTGTTTAAGGCACCACCGATCTTTACTTCATTCCATTCTTCACCGTTTCCACTCGATACACCTGAATTAAACATGTGTACTTTCAGGAAGGCAGTGTCGCCGGCATCCAGGTTCTCAAGAAATAATTCAAGATTTCCCCAGAATTCGCTGCTGTTTGAAATGGCGAACAATCCCTGGGCACCCCCTACAACTGGTCCAGTACCTTTCATCCAGAAAGCAAGTGTAAAGCTTCCGAGGCTTGAAAGTGTATCAGCAGGAGTAGCCTTGAAATTATTCGGATAAGTAACAACGTCGCCGATTGCTTTGTACAGAATGTACCCGCCATCGCCAAACTGCGCAGCTTTACCGTTCACGCCATCCACCCATGTTACGGCCTTCGTTTCTGTAACGGAAAGTTTATTTTCTCCTGCATCGTCTGCAGTTTCATCGAAAGTCATCTGACTTTTCAGTTCGTTATATGGCGGAGGATCAGGATCACGTTCAAATTCTCCTAACTCCGGCCTGTCGAGTTTCTGGCAACTCAGAACACTCACACCGAGTGCCATGATCACCAGGGCATTTTTTGTTTTTATATTGCTAAGCATCATGATGAACTAGGTTTTGTTTGGGTTTACGATTACCATTCTGGGTTTTGTTCAAGCACTCCACCCGAAAGGTCAATTGCTCTTTGTGGAATCGGATAATATCTCGCTTTGTTGGTATATCCCTGGGCGCCCATTTCTTCAACGGCATCATCCCAGCGTACCAGATCATAGAAGCGATATCCTTCCATTGCAAATTCCCATCTTCTTTCATCTTTGATTGCCTGGCGCATTTGCTCCTGGTCAACGAAAGCGATTTTAGGAACGATAGTGCGTGCATCGCCGAGCATTCCACTCGCCCTGTTTCGTATTAATTCCAGGTTGGCAGCTGCAGTTGCTCCATCTCCCAATTCATTCGATGCTTCTGCAAGCATAAGAATTACATCGGCGTATCTCAGAATGCGGTGATTGATCCAGTCAGCAGAACCACTTTGGTTGATGTAACCGGTAAATTGACGCATTTCAGGAGTGTTACCTGTATACATTTTCTTGCTCCAGAATTTTTGGGCTAAACCACCTTGTCCATCAGGATTGGTGTAGGCGGGAACATCTGCTCCGAATCCACCTTGTGCAGGACCACCATCATTCTGGCCAGAGTAAAGAATTGTTTGTCTCTTTCTCGGATCATCATTAGGCCATTCAGCTTCAAGCTTGTCGGTAGGCGTATTCCATCCCCATCCAAGATTCCATTCGATAGGCGCACCATTCTGCCTGATCTGCTGGGATGTTCCCCAAACTGAACCATGATACTGTGCGCTGTTTGTTGCTGCACCCTGACCGGTCCACGCCTGCATTTCCCAGATTGACTCTTTTGTATTTTTACCTTCTCCACTTGGAAGTTCCTTGAAAATATCAGGGAAGTGTTCCATCAATGCATATTCACCAGAAGATATTACTTCGTTTGTAAGTGATACTACTGAAGCCCAGTCTTTCTGGAACAGCTTCGATTGCGCCAGCAAAGTTTTTGCTGCACCGTTTGTGAGTCTTCCTACATAACCAGTACCGTAGGCACTTGCATTTTGGGGAAGAAGCGTTATGGCTGCTGTGAGCGATGAATCAATCAACGCATATACATCAGCTATCGGTGATTTTGGTTTGATACCATCCTGTGGATCGATAATCGGCGTATTGAACAAAGGAACTTCGCCATATGTTTTTACGAGGTCGAAATACAAATAAGCCCGGAAGAAAAATGCTTCTCCAAGGTTTCTCAACGATGGCTCATCCGAAACATTCCCATCAATAGCTTCGAAAATTGCCGTGTTTGCAGAGTTGATCATAGTGTAGTGATCTTCCCAGTAAGAGTTCGGAGCCCAGTCGTTCTTTGTGTATTGATACGTATCGAACTCCGTAACTACTTCGCGACCATCGTTCGCATCGCTACCTTTCTGTGCATCATCACCGCGTATACTGTGAAAGTCGATCCATGGAAGTGTGGACAGGCCCGCGAAGTCCCGCAGATTGCTGTACAAACCAAGGATTCTTCCTTCCAGCCTTCCCTGGTTAAGGTCATCTATGGTAGCACGAAGGGGCTTACGGTCGAGCAGCTTGTTACAGCCGGCAAACACCAGCGATAAGGGAACTGCCACCAGCAAACTCCATCTTAAAAAATTAATTCTTTTCATATGTAGTGCAGTTTATTATTTTAGAATGTTACGTTTAAGCCGAAAGTTGTAACAATTGGCAACGCACCATCGGCATTATCAAATCCAAATCCTGTTGCATCACCAGCGTATTCAGGTGAATAACCGAGATTGTTTTTGAACGTCTTTAGATTCTGAACGTTTACGAATACGCGTGCGCTCTTCAGATATACTCTGCTCAGCAGGTTATTTGGAAGGCCGTATCCCAATTGAACATTTCTGATCCTGAAATAGCTACCATCTTCAATATTGTATGTAGAACCGTTGTAGTTGAACCTGTCACCCTGGCTAACAAGTGGAACCCAATTCGAAGTTCCCGCGCCGTTCCATGCACCGAGTTTATCAGCAGCGTAGTTAACTCTCTGGAACGGTGATTCAAGTGAACCCCATGTTCTGAAGATTTCGTTTCCATACACGCCGTTAAAATCAACCGCGAGGCTCAAACCTTTCCACGCAACGTTCACACTAGTACCATACGTAAAATCTGGCGTAGGGTTCCCAATAAACGTTCTATCATCTGTAGTAATTACTCCATCGCCGTTAACATCTTTGAACTTGAAGTCGCCTGGGCGATAAGCTCCGAGATCAGCTGCTGATGGTGATTTCTCAATATCAACGTTGCTCTGGTAAATACCTTCTACAACATAACCCCAGAAAGAACCGATAGGCTGTCCTGCAACTGTTCTTGCTTCAGCAGAGCCGTTGTTCTGGAATCCCCTGATGATTAAACCGCCTGGAAGATCAGAGTTGAGAGAGATCACATCATTTTTAATGAAAGTGATATTTCCCGAAATTCCGAAGCTCAGGTCATCTGTAATGTTTTGGCTCCATGCAGCTGACAGTTCAACACCGCTATTTTTGATGCTACCACCATTCTGAAGGATAGATTTAAGACCTCCTGGACGTGCGCTGATATAAGTCAACAAGTTATTTGTTTGCCTGTTGAAGTAGTTAGCTTCGAAAGTAAGGCGGTTTTTGAATGCAGCGCCTTCAACACCAACTTCCCATGCATCGATGGTTTCCCATTTCAGGTTAGGGTTAGCCTGGTAAACTTCCGTTGCCGATGGATAAACACTTGTACCAAATACCGCAGACTGACCTGTAAGAAGGTTTGGATAGAATGGGTTATCGAGTACATAGTTAGGATCGGTTTCAGCAACATTCTGGTTAACGGCGCCCTGGTTACCCAGCACACCTACTGATCCCTTCAACCTTAGCACATCGAAAATGTTCTGTCCACCCATGAAATCTTCTTTACCGATTTCCCATGCAGCACCCACTGCCCAAAACTGCTGGTTTCTTGTATTTTCCGGTAATCTTGAAGACGCATCGTTTCTGAACGAAGCATTCAAGAAGTATTTACTACGATAGTTATACAGCGCCCTTGCCAAATACGAAACTGTTGCGCCTTCGGTTTGAACTGAAGTAGCAACCTGCGAATTTGGATCCTCAAACTGGTTAGTCAAATACCAGAACCTGGGATCGTTCGGAATCGGCAGGCTTGTAGGAAGCGTTGCGTCTGGCTGGCTCACTTTGCCCGTTCTTTTGAAACTGCCATTATATACCGTTGTAAAGCCACCGGTGAGGGTTAAGCCATGGTCCCCGAAATCTTTTTTGAAATTCAACACGTGATCTTGCTGGAACCTCCTGTAGGTATTATCCTGCTCCTCAACACTTGTTGTTGCCTGGGTAAGCTCTGGAAGGAGGGTTCTTGGATTGTATTGATAATAACGGGGTTCATAAATCCTTTTATTGGTGTTGCTGATGTCAGCATATCCAGTTGACCTGAAGGTGAAGTTTTTGAGGAAAGTAATTTCCGCAAACATACTACCTACGGTTCTATACTCCACGTCTCTTACAGTATTCCACTCATTTTCGAGTTGAAGAAGTGGGTTCACAACACCTGCACTTTGCAATCCGACATCCAGCCCTGAATAAATATCAGCGTTGATTGTATCACTGCCATAAGGATTTCTTACATCCATGTTGCGCGTTTGATCACTGAAGATCGGCGCCACTTTTCTTGCTGCATCCAGCACCCATGTTGCATCGTAAGGATTGTTCTGTCTCTGGAAGTTCAGGTTCACTCCTACTTTGATTGCTTTGTTAAGTTTGAACTCATCAGTTAACGCGAGCGTAAGTCTTTTTAACTGCTCGTGTTTAATCATGCCTTCATCGTAGTTGTAACCGATGCCGAAAGCGAACCGGTTTTTGTCGCTGCTCGCTGCGATGTTCAGGTTGGTTCCGTTGAACACTCCTGTTCTTGTTACTGCATCGATCCAGTCTGTGTTTGATGTAAGGCCGGTGTAATCGTAAGGAGCTGTTACACCATTGTTGAACCTTTCCTGTGCGAAAAGCTTCTTGAATCCCTCGGCATCAACCATTTGAATCTTATCTGCCAGCTTTTTAAATCCGTAATTCTGGCTGACGCTAATAATAGTTTGCCCTGCTCTTGCTTTTTTAGTAGTGATGGCGATAACACCAGTTGCACCTCGAACACCAAAAATCGCAAGCGAAGAAGGATCCTTTAATATTTCGATCGACTCAATATCGTTGGGGTTAACGTAGTTGATGTTATCCTGGAAGATACCGTCTACAACGTAAAGTGGTCGTACCTGGCCGATACTTGCCGTACCGCGAACGCGAATGTCGGGTTGTTTACCAGGAGTACCGCTGTTTACTACAGAAAGACCGGCAACTTTTCCCTGGAGAGAAGAAACGGGGTTTGTATTTGGTTTGTCAGCAACTTCTTTACCCTGGATCTTAACGATTGATCCGGTAAGGTCTCTTTTGCTGGCTGTACCATAACCAATCACCACAACTTCATCCATGCTGCGGCCTGTAGATTCTTTTAAGGTAACGTCGATCGTAGTTCTGTTGTTAACAGGAACCTCCTGATTTTCGAAGCCTACTGAAGAAAAAACGAGCGTGGCAGCGTCGGGAACCGTGATCACGAAATTACCGGCAGCATCGGTGCTGGTACCAACCGCGCTTCCTTTTACGGAAACAGATACACCGGGAATTCCTTCACCGGTTGGGCTGGTAACCTTACCCGTTACGCGGATGTCGGCTACATATGTATTCTTCGCTTTCAGCACGACAAGGTTGTTCGCCAACACCTGGTAAGAAAGCGGGGTGTTCTCAAACATTTTGTCGAGAATCGACGTCACTTCTTCATTTACTGCATTGATCTCAACTTTACCGAGATCCGATAAAAGTTTCTGATTGTAAAGGAACCTGAAATCACTTTTCTTTTCGATCAGCGACAACGCCTTCCTCATTTCAACCGAATTGAGGTTAACCGTTATCCTGCTCTGCGAGAAACCATTTGCAGAAACCTGAAGGCAGGCAAGCAAAAGAATGGCTATCGTGCACTTCATAAATCGTATAAACGTTAAAATGTTAGGATGCCCGAAAAACACGGGCGCATTCCCTATTTTTTTCATATTTTAAACATTGTTAGTTTAGAAAATTGGGGGCAACCGTAAACCGTTGCCTACCTTATCTTTCGGCGGGGAATGTTGGCGCATTTCCCGTTTTTGTGGATTTACTCCGGTGGTTTTGTTTTCATGTCTTCAAGCGTTAGCATTTGGTTATTACTTTTTGGAGATTACAATATGTCTGTCGGCAAGCATCTTAAAACCAAAATCTGCAGTAATCTGCATGGCTCTTAGTGCTTCGCTTACTGTTTCGTTTCTAAAATTACCTGTGAACCTAAGGTTCTGAACGCGTGGGTCTTCAAAGTCGAATTCCACTCCATACCAGCGCTCCATCCTTGTTGCCACCTGCTCGAATGATTCATCTTCAAAAATCAGGCGGTTGTTTACCCACGACGTTTCGAGAATGGTACTGTCGAGCGAGAAATAATTTACATGAGCAAGGCTCATGATCGGCGCGCTAAGCGTCGGTTTCCCCTTTCTTCGTGTCACCGGCTCCTCGGCTATATTATTGTTATTATTCACTACCAGCTTTTCATTGGGCTTCATTATAATCTTTTCAGCACGTTTGTCCTTAAGGGTTACCTCAATCGATCCTCTTATGAGGCTCGCTTCGGTCGTACTTTCGTCGGGGTACGACTTGACGTTGAACTCTGTGCCCAATACTTTAATGTCCATTGCAGCGGTGTGGATCACGAACGGCTTTTCAGCATTGTGTACTACATCGAAGTAAGCTTCGCCGGAGAGATTGACAGTGCGAACGTGCTCTCCGAACTCTTTATCGTACGACAGTTTGCTGCCTGCGTTGAGTGAAACCTTTGTTCCATCTGGCAGTACAATGCTTGATTTTGATCCGTTGCGTGTTGAGATTTCGCTGCCAATAGGCGGTGCAGGTGGTGTTGATGGTGCCTGCAGTACTGACGGCTTCGAGTAGAATATGCCGGCCACAGTGAGAAGAAGTGCAGAGAGGAGGACGGTAGCTATAAAACCCGTTTTCTGAAAGAAAGATGGTTTGGAAGCTGAGAAAAGCGGTGAGTTGTCGCTTAGTTCATAATTACTTCCGGGATGATCAGCCAGTTGAAACTTAAGCCTGTTAAGGTGTAACTGGTATGCATCTTCGATGTTGTCGCGATTTTCCGGTGGATTCTTTTGCCAGATTTCGGTAAGTGCCTGAAGCGAAAAGTGAAGTTCGGGACTACGTTTTAAAACATCTTCCAGCTCCTTAAGCTCCTGGGGAGAAGCTTCGGCAGCCATTTTCCTACCTATCAAAAGCCAGGTTCGGTCTTGCAGCATCATCGTTAGTGGTGTAAGTATAAGACACAAGTTTCTGGAGAATCCCCTAATCGGTCCGAAAGTTTTTTCGAGATTTTTTAATATTCCATTTTCGGCTTCAGCTGAAGGTTGATGGCCTCGCTTATTTTGCGAAGGGCTATGGCAAGGTGGTTGTCGATCGTTTTGATTGAAATGTCGAGAATGTCGGCCACTTCCTTATAGGGAAGACCGTCTTCCTTAACGAGTTTGAACACCAGTTTACAGCGTGGGGGCAGGGCGCTGATAGCGTTGTTGATCCGGCGGATCATCTCCGCGGAAATCATCAACTGCTCCGGGTCGAGCGCTCGGGAAGGAATATCGAAAGTTAGGTTTTCGAGACTCACCACCTCCACCCTCTTCTGGCGGGCCAGGTAATTTAAGGCGGTATTTTTTGTGCTGATGTACAGGTATACGCGCAGGTTATCGATAGCGGGAAGATCTCTTCTCTTCTCCCAAATCTTCATCATCACATCCGACACAATCTCTTCTGCGGTTGGCCGGTCGTTTACAAATGTTTGGGCGAATCGTATTAATGGACCGTAATAAGTGAAGAAAATTTCCTTGTAAGCGGGCTCGTCATCGTACAACGCGATGCGGCGTTGAAGTTCCACAATGTTTTCAGCAATCCTCATATGCATGCAATCTCCTGGTAGACCTTTAGTGTCAGCAATTTGCTGCTTTCTGTTGTAATATAAAAATTAAAAAAGAAATGTTGCAGGCGGTGCTCTAATTGTTTTAATTTTGCCGACCCGAATCAGGAAAATATTATTTGAAAAAATAAGGAAATTCCGAGGTTCAGGACCCTTAGCTCAGTCGGTTAGAGCATCTGACTCATAATCAGAGGGTCGCTGGTTCGAGCCCGGCAGGGTCCACACCAAACAAGCACTTACAACTTTGATTGTAGGTGCTTATATTTTGCCTGATGTAAATTGACGCCCGTCTTAACCTTTTATTATAAATAGCGGGAATACATTTGACACTCAATTGAATTTATGAAAAAACTCTTCGCTCTGGTTATCGCGATTTCCTCTTCTTGCTTCGTTTTTTCGCAGGACTCTACGGTAGTCAACCCGCTTTCTGATACTATTCCGGAAGCTGTCATCGACACTTTACCGATTAAAGATCCCAACGACCTGATCGAGGAAACTGAAAGAGAAAATAAACAGACAACGAAGCTGAACATTCAGCAACTGGCGCTCGCAAACCGATCGAAAGATCATTTACTGATCCAGGTGGGTATAGACAATTGGACGAACAAGAACGACAGCATCAATACAACCGGGCTTTCGAGAAGTTTCAGCATGTACCTGATGTTCGATTTTCCGTTCAAAAACAACCCCCACATGAGCGTGGCTCTCGGCGCCGGTGTGAGCACGAGCAACATATACTTCAAGGATACATATATCGATATCGCTGGCAGGCAGGCAAACAGGCTAACATTTAACGACGTGAGTAAGGCAGATCATTATAAAAAGTATAAACTGCTCACTACATACGTTGAAGCGCCAGTGGAATTCAGGTATCTGCTCAATCCCGACCGTCCGAAAAAGAGCCTGAAATTTGCAATAGGTGGTAAGGCAGGTTTGCTCGTTGGTGCGGGTACCAAGGGTAAGAATTTGTTGAACGGGTCTGGGCAGGCTACGAATTCGCTCATTCTGAAAGAGAAGTCTAAAAAATACTTCAACAGCGCCCGCATCAGTGGCCTGGCAAGGGTTGGCTTTGGTAGCTTCTCTGTTTTCGGAACGTACCAGCTTAACCAATTCATTAAAGAGGGTTTCGGTCCTGATGTAAGACCTTACTCGGTGGGAATTGCTCTGAGTGGGTTGTGAGACGGCAAACGGCAGACGGCAAATACAATAACACAATGATCCACGATGCTGGAAAAGAAGAAACAGTGGAACGAAGAGAAGGCTATCCTGGTGGGACTTATCCACAAAGATCAAACGGAGCTACAGGTGAAGGAATACCTGGAGGAGCTCGCGTTTCTCGCTGAAACGGCCGGCGCCAAAGCAGTAAAGCGCTTCGCGCAAAAATTGCCACATCCCGACAGCCGCACCTTCATTGGCAAAGGCAAGCTGGAAGAAATTAAACGCTACATCGACGGCAAAGATATTCAAACCGCCATCTTCGATGATGAGCTAAGCGGTTCCCAGATTACTAACATCGAGAAAATTCTCGATATTAAAGTGATCGACCGTTCGGATCTAATCCTTGACATTTTCGCGAGCCGCGCGAAAACAGCGCAGGCAAAAACACAGGTAGAACTCGCGCAATACCAATATCTGCTGCCACGACTACGAGGTATGTGGAGTCACCTTGAACGTCTTGGAGGTGGTATAGGTACAAGAGGTCCCGGTGAAACCGAAATCGAAACTGACCGTCGTATAGTCAGAGACAAGATCACGTTACTTAAAAAACGCCTTTCCGAAATAGACAAACAGGCTGCGATCCAACGAAAGGACCGCGGCGAATTTATAAGAGTCGCGCTTGTAGGTTATACGAACGTGGGTAAATCCACGATCATGAACATCATCTCCAAAAGCGAGGTATTTGCTGAGAATAAACTGTTCGCAACGCTGGATACTACTACCCGGAAAGTTGTGTTTGAAAGAACACCATTTCTGCTAAGCGATACCGTTGGGTTCATTAGAAAGTTGCCCCACCACCTGGTTGAAAGCTTCAAGAGCACCCTTGACGAGGTACGTGAAGCAGATATTCTTTTACATGTGGTGGATATTTCTCATCCTAATTACGAAGAGCAACTAAGCGTAGTCCACAAAACACTCGAAGAACTCGACGCACATAATAAGCCTACAATTACCATCTTCAACAAGATGGATCTGTACGAGCAACACACGTTTGACCCGTGGCTCGAAGAATCAGTTCGCGAAGAAATGCTCAAGGACCTGCGTGAGCGCTGGGAATTCGAGACGCATGGCAACACTGTTTTTATAGCCGCAATAGAAAAACGTAACATCGAACAGTTGAGAAGTGTAATTTTAAATAAGGTTAAAGAGCTTTACCAGGCTCGTTATCCTTATAAGAGCGAACACTTTTATTAATTGATGGATGTACCTGACCTTCTTCCTCACATTACAGGAAACATTACTGCGGCTCGATCGTGAGCTGTTTACGTTTATTCATCGTACCGCTTCATCACCTGCTCTCGACTGGTTGTTCCTGTTAATACGGAATCAGTTTACATGGATTCCGTTATATGCATTCATGCTGTTCTGGATCCTGAGAAATCACAGACCCCTTGCATGGAAATTCATCCTACTTACCCTGGTTACTTTTGCTATCACTGACTTTACGAGCTCATCGATATTGAAACCGCTGCTTATGCGCGAGCGCCCTTGTTACGACGAACATCTCAAGGATGTAGTTAGAAATATCCTGGGGTGCGGCGGCAGGTATGGGTTACCTTCCTCGCATGCGAGCAACCATTTCGGCGTCGCATCGTTTTGGTTTTTTTCAGTCTCTTGGATGAGTGGTAGACGATGGTACTGGTTGTGGATTTGGGCAGCGCTAATTTGTTATGCGCAGGTGTATGTTGGAAAACATTTTCCCGGTGATGTACTTTTCGGAGCTATGCTTGGAACATTAGCAGGAACATTACTGGCCAAACTTTTTAAAAAATGGGCGCTGTCAAAACCGATCATGGAAAAATAAAGGCGTCGTTACTCTGGAACATTGTTTTCGGACTAACGATGCTTGTTTATATAGCAGGGCTGTTCATTCCTATTATGGAGCCTGATGCAGCGGTGTATGCACAAGTGTCGATGGAAATGCACGACCGCGGCGATTATCTTTCTATCTATCACAAGGGCGTTGACTGGCTCGACAAACCACATTTTCCGTTTTGGATGTCTGCGTTGTCGTATGAAGTTTTTGGTGTGAACGCTTTTGCCTACAAGCTGCCTGCAATTTTTTTTATTTTGCTGGGTGCAGTATACACTTACATGTTTGGTAAGCGGTACTATTCGCCTTTGCATGGATGGCTTGCGGTTATTCTCTTAATTACTGCTGAGCATATTATTATTTCGAACCAGGATGTACGCGCCGAGCCTTTTATGACGGGACTGATGATTATGGGCTTATACCATTTGACGAGGCTGGTGAGACTAAAAAGTTCGAAAGTATCGTTGGCGCAATCATCCCCGCCGGAAAATCTATCGATCCATTTCATTCTCGGCTCACTTGCATTGGCTTGTCTCATCATGACGAAAGGCCTCTTCACTATAATTCCCGATTGCCAGCGGCATTGGCCTCACACTCATTTACGAAAAAAGATGGAGCGACATCTTTCACTGGCGATGGCTCGTGGTGGGAGTGCTTATGTTATTTTTCATGACTCCCGCACTCTATGGCTACTATCAACAATTCGACAAGCATCCCGAAAAAGTTGTATTCGGGGAAAAGAATGTTTCGGGTGTCGAATTTTTTCTTTGGACGAGTCAGTGGGGGCGCTTCACCAATACCGGTCCCATCAAGGGTAAGGGAGATATTTCATTTTTCGTGCACACAATGCTATGGGCATTTCTGCCATGGGCATTTGCTGCGTTTTTCGCGATATTCAACAAAGCAAAGCATCTGATCAGTAAAACTTCATTTGGCGAGAACTATACTTTCTTTGGTTTCATCACACTGTTCCTCATATTTTCATTCTCGCGCTTTCAATTGTCCTTCTATCTGAATCCGCTGTTTCCCCTGCTATCCATTCTAACTGTCGCGATATTGTTGAAACAATCGAAACGCATCCTCAAAATTTTTTCGGTGATGCATCTTGTGCTGTGTCTTCTGCTGATTGTGGGCATGGTCCTTCTTCACGTTGCGTTCATGGATCGGCTGCCGCATATCGATTCGATACTTATAGTTATTCCGGTGTGTTTCTCGGACTTTACGTGTATGTCAAAGAGCGTGGCTATCTTAAAAAGATAGTGTTTGCCACTGCGATAGTGGTGTTGAGCGTTAATTATTACGTTAACCGCGACTTCTATCCCGAGTTGTTAGAATACCAGGCAGAAAGTGTGGTTGCAGAATATCTGAACGACCACAAAATTTCCGCAAGTGACGTTGTCTTTGTTGGCGAAATGGAATCGGTAGCCGATGTGATCATGCATCAGCCAACGAGAGTCATTTCATACGACGACGTCATCGCTTCAGACATTGCCGGAAAATATGTTTTCACTTCTCCGGAAGGCCGCGCAAAAATTAATGCCCTCGGATTGCAGTATTCGATTGTTACAAATTTCGAAGATTTTCCGGTTACCCGTTTAACAGGAAAGTTCATCAATAAGTCTACCCGGTTGTCTGAAGTTCAGACGAAGTATTTACTTAAAATCATCGAGGTTGATAGTGATCAGCCTGCTGTTGAAGTAACAACAAGATGATGTAGTTTCAGATCGGTTGTATCAAAAACAATAATCACATTTTAAGTCTCTAGCACCCAGTCTGAAACCCTTACGCTACCTCTTTTTCTCTCAAAAACTCTTTTAGTCTGCCTCCTACCCATTCCGGTGCAATGGTTGTAATGCATGGCCTTGTTTGGCAGGTTGTTTTTCTATGATTCGCGGCGCTTACACACGGAGAGCAAGGCAATCCCAAATAAAATGCTTCTGCATTTCCGCCGAGCGGTCCATATAGTGCCGGTGTTTCCGGGCCAAATAAAACAAAAACTTTCAACGGTGTTACAGATGCGAAGTGCGCAGGCCCCGAATCATTTGTGAGCATAAATGTAGACACATAATATAGCGGCACCAATTCACTGAACTTGAACACCCCTGCAGAATTTACAAAACGTGGATTGGCTGTGATGTCAATTACTTTCTGCACATATTCTCTCTCGGACGGCGCTCCGGTCGCAACGATTACGATGTCATGGAATTGTGTCAACAACTGCGAGGCAACCGCTGCGAAATTCTCCTGTTGCCATCTTCTTTGCGGCAACATATCCGACGCGTTCACATTGAACAATACAACTTTTTCATGCCTCCATGCGGGATATAATTCTTTAATTTTCGCGCGAACTGCTGCGATTTGAGGTGGCGGAACAACCGCACGTACCAAATCCAGGTCGCCGTCAATGAGTGGAACCGTTGCATAAGGATTATCAAACTTATGCATCGCACGATTGACGAGTGAAACGAAATTCACCGATATGTGGACATGAGAATTGTAGCGTACCGGGAAATTAACCAGGCTGCCGCGGTATAATCCTTCATCATGAAAACTCGCAAAGCCAATTCTTGTTCTTGCGCCGCTCACAAAGCATAGGAGTGCCGTAAAGCGCGAAAACAACTCAAGATCAATTACACAGGTGATCTTCTTTTTTCTGCACCATCTTATGAAACTGATGACACTGAAAAACAGCGCAAACAGGTTATTAGAATTCATCTTAAATATATTCTCCTGCGGAATCGTATTTAAAATCTCGAGCGACTTCGCGTTATCCTTGAATATGGCAAAGAACAGCTCTGCACCTGTTTCACGTTGAAGCTTTCGCATGGCCGGATCAACGATCACTGCGCTTCCCATTTCCGAAAGCTCTATAAATAGAGTGCGTTTCGTGTTCGGGATCTTCTTTGGCGAAAACATATTTCTTATGCGCGACAATTGCGAAGCCAGGAAGCACAAAGGCACTCCAGCCCATTTATCAATCGTACGCATTGCATTAACGTTCATCTAAAAACATTGCCGGTTTGTTACGGCCGGGGCAAAATTAATGTATCGTTATTGAATATGCTGTGAGATGAGGGCAGCAATTTTGCGGTGACCTGATGGTTTTATATGGGCGTCCAGTATGTAAAAATCTTCCCGGGAGAGGGTGTTTGTCACATTGATGGTAATGATGGAGTTTCTAATATTGCTAAAGTCTGGTGTATCGAGGAGTTGCTGCACCGAAGTAATGAATTGACTGTTGAGCTCGTTGAAATCATTCAGGTCTACCAGGATTACTTTTCTGTTTTCGAAAAAAGGCGAATAGGCGTTCATCACGCGTAGAAACTCTTTCGCACTAGTTCTCGGATCCAGGGAGAGATAATAAGGAATACTGTTGCCTTTAATGGAGTTTCTCAGAGCACTCTTTAAATAGTTATAAATAATAGTGATAGAAAACTTGCCTGGGAAATACCGGCGTTGCCATTGATATGTCTGCACCTGCTGCTGATACGATTGTTCTGATGAAATGGGCAGGAAGCCAAGTTGGTTGAAGGCTTGATTTTCGTCTGCATCATTAAGGCAATATTGGATAACGATATACTGAAGCGCAGAGGTGTCAAGCATCGCTAACTGCTTAAGTTCGCGCGCGGTTCCAAACGATGACATCGAAGCGTTCAGCACCTTTTTACCGGTCAAACTTTTTAACAGGTAAGGAAATGATTCGTTTTGGTTAACTCCCCAGCCGAGTGAGTATGAATCGCCCAGGCAGATGATGTTAGCTTGCGTGGCAGATGAGTCGTCGTCGCGCAGGGAAAGCTTATTCGTTTTGTAGCCGTTTGCGAATTCAACATTTGCGAATGAAAAGGATGTATTTGGCTTAAAAGAATAAAACAATGCCGTGTCGTACTGGCTATATGGCTCGTATTGCAAAACATTGCGATGATAGCCGGTATAATAATTCTTGAAAGTTTGAAGACAGAAAGCGGGAATGCTTGCAGGTCTGGAGATCATTGCGAAAAACACGCCGTCGAGAATCAGGAAAAAAGCAACAAGCGGAAGTGTTAATCGGGTGATTTTGAACGGCTTTCTATAAACAAGCTTTATTAATATGAAGAGAGCGAGCCAAACGAGCAGGAACAATTGATAGTTGAAAACGAGCAGGTCGTGGTACACTGCGGAACCTGGAAAAAGGTAGTCGAGGAGCAGTTTCGTCACTGCGAGCACCACGATAAGCAGTACAACAACTAGAGATTTGGTGAAGATGGCCATGGCGGTGCTAAAGTAGGGTAGTGTGCGGTAGTTTAAGTTGAAAATTAGCTGGTGAAAAGCGCGAAAGTAGATTTTGAGAATCGGTGAAAAGGCTTAATTTTGCCGTCCCAGTTAAACGGGTATAATCCTCCTTAGCTCAGTTGGTTAGAGCATCTGACTGTTAATCAGAGGGTCTCAGGTTCAAGTCCTGAAGGGGGAGCCGCCACCAGAAAGGGTTTCAAGCAATTGAGACCCTTTTTGCATTTAACGCCTTGAACTCGTTCGGACAATACCCGTATTACTGGAGGGAAAGTGTAACGATTCATAAAGATTAGCGAAGAGGGCAGGAAGACAATTGAACGTTCTAAACAACTTTCAAAATTATGCGCGACGAGATGAAGAGGTAATAATTCTATACTTAATTTCCTGACTCCGGGTATGTTTCCCAGGAAAGCAAAAGTTTCTCCATGGACCTAATGTTGTTGTGTAATCTTCGCACACGTTTTATTGAAGAGCCATGTTCAAGCTCATTATCTAAAGCTGCTCGAAAGGTGTCAAGTTTTATTTTAAGATCAACGATTTTACTCAAATGGGTGACTTTTAGGTGAATCGCTTCAAAGTCTGCTCTACATTAAAGGTGAGGCTGAAAGAAGTATTGGAAAGATAGGGTTATTCGCCCACGTCGCCTTTTAACAATTGTAGTTGCTTTTCGGCAATAAGCTTTTCGATTTCTTTTATTTCGGTGTAAATCTTTTTCACTTGAGAAAAGGAATGGCCTTGCATGATCGCCTTGTCAAACTCCATTTTTAGATTAAATAGTTGAGTATTCAGACTTTGAAGCTGTAACATTCCTACAATCTACTTTTTCTTTTCTTTTTGGCAAAGATGAGGTGCGTGTGAAGTCGCGGGAGCATATCCGTGTGCGGGAAATACTTTAATTTAACAGTCAACATGCATACCGGTTTAGAGCATATGACCGACCAGGAATTGATGGTTGAGATAAGAGAATCCGGGGAATACTTTAGGTTTTTTCTGCGTAGAAAAGAGATCCGGCATCACGACTCTGAATATCAACATGCGCGCAAAAGATTTTTCAACTGTTTAGATGAAGTGACCAGAAGAACCGATGAGCGAATGACCGCTTCGCCATCGCGGTCTACTCACCGCCATTAAGGTCGCTTGCATCTATGATCGGCCGGAAGTATATTAGCGCATGAAACCCTTACTCCTGGCCGTTGCTTTCGCAACTCTATTCTTCGCATGCCAAAAAGAAAGCAGCCTTACCCTCAATCAAAATCCAGAAGAAACCGGCGGGAGCACTAATACGGTCTCCCCTAACAGTTTATCGTGTCGAATGTGAGGCAGGCTGTCATAGGCACCACGGCTATCACAATCAGCCTTCAATAAGTAAAAAGTACCACCTATTCCTTCATTTGCACCCCCATCGTGGACAATTTCGCATGTAGCTTTGCATCATCTACATGAAAAAAGGCATCCCTATATACGACATTTGCAGCATCGATAAAGACGTAAATCCTAACCTGCTTGTCGACCGCCTTAGCGATTATCTATCAAAACACTATTCAAGCCTTCACCGGCCCCACAAGCACTCTTTCTACCATCTCGTGCTTTTTACCTCGGGCGACGGGTCACATACCATCGACTTCGACTCTTTTCAGGTAGCGCCTTTTCAAATGTATTTTATGTTACCTGGCCAGGTGCATAGCTGGCATTTCGAAAAAGATATTGAAGGCTATATCGTTCACTTCGGCGAAGAACTTTTCACGTCCTTCCTTCAAAAACAGGATTACGTACAACAGTTCTCGTTTTTCAATGGCAATAGTAAAGATGGTGTCATCACACTTCCGACCTATACGCAGGAAGAGGCAGTGAAAATATTCGAGCAAATACTTGAGGAAGTTAAACAACAGTCTAACTCGCTCGATATGGTTCGCGTTCTGCTCCTGCAATTATTTATAATTCTTGAGAGGTGCTGCACGCCAAATGTTGGTCACGATATGCCGCAGCAAACTATGGTGCTGATAAAACATTTTAAGCAGCTCGTGGATAAACACTTTCGCACGATGAAGTTGCCAAAAGAGTATGCACGGCTTTTGTACATCACTCCTAATCACCTGAATGCTGTGTCGCAGGATGTGCTTGGTGTGACGGCCGGCGACATTATTCGCGACCGGGTTATTCTGGAAGCAAAACGACTGCTTATCAATGCGGATATGGACGTGACGCAAATTGCATACGATCTGAATTTTCAGGACAACTCATACTTCATTCGATTCTTCAAAAAATATGTCGGCGTAACACCCGACCAATTTAGACGGACGATAGTAAAATAAATATTATGCATACGCACGAACCAACAAAGCCGAACCTGCTTCTCAGCGTACTTTCTAACAGATGTCCGCGGTGCAGGCAAGGAAAACTGTTCAAACAAGACAGCGCCTATAACTTGAAAGGCTTGCTGCTAATGAGCGACGAATGCCCGGTATGCGGACAAACGACCGATATGGAACCCGGCTTCTATTATGGCACCAGCTATGTGAGCTATGCAATAGCAATTGCTATAAGCGTTGCCACACTTATTGCCTGGTGGGTGATTGTTGGCTTATCATTGCACGACAACCGCTTTTTTTGGTGGATGGGTTTTAATGCGTTCTTATTAATTTTTATTCAACCGCCACTTATGCGACTTTCGCGTACAATATGGCTTTACTTCTTTATCCGGTATAGTCCGCTATGGAAGGAAGGCGACGTTGTGAAACCAGAACGCGCAAATGAAGATTTGAAAAACGCTTGGTAACAATAAAATTAAAAATATGTCTATTAAACTCGGAGATACAGCTCCAAACTTTGTCGCAGAGACAACAGCAGGCAAAATAGATTTTCATGAATACTTAGGCGATAGCTGGGGGATGCTTCTTTCGCATCCCGCCGATTTTACGCCGGTATGTACCACAGAAATTGGAAGAACCGCACAATTACAAAACGAATTTGACAAGAGAAATGTAAAAGTGTTGGTGGTGAGTGTTGACCCGCTCGAGCAACATCATGGCTGGGTTCGCGACATCAATGAAGTATGTGCTACGAGCGTAGACTTTCCACTGATAGCAGATCCTGAGAGAAAAGTTGCAGAGTTGTATGATATGATTCATCCGAAGGCATCTGCTACGGCAACTGTGCGGTCAGTGTTTATCATTGGCCCGGACAAAACAGTAAAGCTCACGCTTACCTATCCTGCTGCAATCGGTAGAAATTTTAGTGAGTTATTAAGAGTGATAGATGCGTTGCAGCTTTCTGCAAAGTACAGCATATCAACTCCTGCGGATTGGCAGGATGGAGGCGATGTTATCGTTGCGAATACCATTTCGACTGAAGACGCAGTGAAGAAGTTCGATAAAGGTGTGAGCGTGGTAAAACCCTACCTGCGTTTCACTCCTCAGCCGAATAAATAATTAAAGTTAAAGAAGTGAAACCCGCCACTAAGCGGGTTTCGTTCGTGTCCGGGTGCTCCGGAACAATGCTACGTTGCCAATGGAGGACCGTTAGGAACAGTTATAGGACTGCGCTCTCCCTGTTGCTTGTTTTTCTTCGCAGTAAAAGTTGCTGTGCCATACTCTACCATATACACAGAACCCTCAATCGTATCGTTAGACAGTTTGCCCGTGAAAGTGAACGATAAGTGATTGCCGGGTATCACGTATGTGCTTCTTATTTTCACATCATTCCCTTCGATCGTTCCGTTGACATTCTGCGTACTGATGCTGCCGGAGTTGATGCCATTGATCCAGTTGCCATCCTGCTCCAATATCCATGCATACTTGTTTGCGCTGCTGTAAAACTTCACCTCAACATCCCATCTGCCAGAGAGATCACCAGCGGGGCTCTTCATCGCGGTACTTTTCGAAGCGCGCTTCTTGGTTAACACGCCGTAAAGTCTGTCTGCCACGATCACATCTTCGCCGGGTTGCATTTGCCCGGCAGTGATAAAGATTGAGGATCGTCCTGCCGTTTCATCGCCGTACGGTCGCCCTGGTGCAAGCGCGATACGCGGCTTGTTGCGGCCTACTTCTTCGGCCAACTCTTCACCTGTAATGTTCAGTTTATTCTCATCCCAGCTTATTACTAACATTGGACTGTTGTTGAACATGTCCGTCGGCTGCTCCACAACTGCAGTAACAGTCGCCGCCTTCATCACTTTCTTTGCTATAACATCGATGTACGACAGCCACTTGCTCCATTGTGCCTTGTGGTCCATGGATGCCCACGCTTCGACGGCTGCCAACGCCCCGATCATTTCTTCTCTTCCAACCTTATTGTCGCGTCCCGGGCCATGATGCGGAGAACTGGCCTGCCATGCAGAACGGAGAATATCCTTCTGACCGAGGAGAATTCCGGAACATTGCGGCCCACAAAGAGCTTTTCCGCCGCTGTATGCCACGATCGTTGCGCCCTTTTGCAGGTGGATATTCGGGATAGTAAGATCCTGGGCGGCCGCGTCCACAAGCAACGGAATATTTTTAGCGCGTGTTATTTTTGCAACCGCCTCTACGCTAAACACGCGATTATCATCCGCCTTAACATATACCATCGCTGTTCTTGCGCCAAGAGCATGCTCCAGTTCGTCAAGGGTGCTTACGTTGATAATCTTCACACCAACATTGCGGATGGAATGGTCGTATTCATTTCGGGAGCTTACCGGAATTACAACTTCGTTCTTTTCCAGGCCGCTAAGGTCGGGGATGCGTATTAACTTCTCAGGGTCACCGCCCGTTACGCAGGCGGCAGTTACATGCTTCAACCCTGCAGCACAGCCCGCCGACACCATGCCCCACTCAGCGCCGGTAATCGCGGCCAGGCGGTCGCCGATGGCATAAGCAAGCTCATCATACTGCACGAAATTCTTTGAGGCCGCCTCCATAGATTCACGCACATAATTTCGCTCAAGAGATCCGCCGATGATCGTGTAGGTGCCCATGCAGTTGATGAGTGGCTCTACGCCGATGGATTGGAATATTTGCGCGGGCGGAACTAAAGGGCCGTGACTTTTAGTATTCGCCGCCTTTGATACTATAGGAAACACACCTCCGCCAAGCGGTAATAGTGTTAGTCCTTTGATGATGTGTCTGCGTTTCATTTTACTTTTTTGTCGCCACAAAATACAATTACCATCCGTCGATTTGAACAAGATTTGGATTTACATCCAACTCCAGCTGTGGTATCGGAAAGTACCTGTGCCTGGAAGTGTAACCCAGGGGGGCAAGCACTTCATCGGCAAGTTCCCATCTTTTGAGATCGCTGAAGCGATGTTGCTCAAAAGCAAGTTCCACCCTTCTTTCATGCACGATCGCTGTAAACATTTTTTCTTTGGTATCAGTTTTTCATGTCAATAGCAGAAAACGCTTCTATAGATGTAGCCGGGCTTTCGGAGAGTATTGAGTTTTTGTACCGGGATCTTACTTGGTCATGCTTTAATGTGTCAATGCAGTTGTTGTAAACGATTCTTTGCAGGTAAGGAAGCATGGCAGAAGCATCATGGACCTTATCGCGACTCTCCCATAGTTTGATAAACGCGGTGTGAACGGCTTCCTTGGCAAGTTGAGTATCGAAGCCGAATTTATATTGGCAATAAATGCAGAGGCGGAGAAAGTTTTCTCTGAAAAAGGTCTCGAACACCTTGTCGTCGATAGCTGTTCGAACACTATCTCCTGTCATCTTATGGGGCCATCTTTCACCACCACCGTACTTTCCACTTTGCCGCATTGCCCAAAATAATCAAAATACAAATGCCTCGCTCACCCGCAATTCATATCACTCAACCGTTTGCGTGAGTTGAAAAAAATGAAACCCGCTTAGTTGCGGGTTTCTTGCTTCTGCATGTGTTCTAATCAGGAAATGATATTACGAGTGTGCCTTTGTCGCTAAGTGTGCCTTCGTATGTTTCTTCGGTTGGGTAGACTAAGTAACCGCTTACCTGTTTTATTCTGATTGAATAGCTACCCGTTGGCTTCTTCTCGAAACTTTGGGCCGACTCGCCTGGCATGTCATTAATTTCGAATGTGCCGTTGATGAATACATCATAGGGGTTTGATGAATTGTTCACAATCAAGATCGATCCGGTTGGCTGGATGGTTTCTTTGGAGCAACTTAATGCCGCGCAAAGAATAATAAGAGAAAACAGTTTTTTCATAGTTATGTTTCCTTACTAACGGCATGGTGTACCTGCTAATATAAGCGCAGAAAACAAAACTGTATTCTTGATCTTCAAAGAACAGAAAAACTGTTTTTGCCGATAATTACAGTGAAATAACGTTTATCAAAACTTATATGCGAACGATAAGCGCATGTTACGCGGAGGATCGGTTTGCCAGTTGTAAGCGCTCAGCCACGAATAATATGAACCACTATACAAATATTTATTCATCACATTAAACACATTGGCATTCACCTTTACGCGATCGTTTTCCCAGAAAAGCCCGGCATCCACACGGAAAAAGTCGTCCAAATCGTTATTACGATCCGGTGATGCCTCCCAGTATGTAGCCCTGTCGCCGAGGTAAGTTGAGCCCGCTGAAAATCCAAGTCCTCTTAATTTTCCTGAGCTAATCCTATAAGTAAGCCACACATTCGCGGTATGTTTTGCGTATCCCGGAACAATGTCTCCCTCTTTCACAGCAGTAACACCCTCTGATACCTTCGTAACCTTTGCATCTGTGAATGCATAGTTAGCTACAAGCTGCAAACCCTTCGCTACAATACCACGCAGATCAAACTCCACACCCTGCGACTGCTTCTGACCAAGTTCGATGCTCAAACCAGAGGTAGGCGGACTATTAGGATCAGCAGTAAGCTCATTGTTTTTAAGAATCCGGTAAATACTCAATGTCGTATTCCATCTTCCTTCATACCAGTCTTTCTTGATACCTACTTCCATATTATTTCCTGTAATCGGTTGCACTTTACCACCGCCGGCCATGAGGCCGGACTGCGGAATAAACGCCTGGTCGTACAATCCATAAACTGAAAGCTCAGGATTTACAGAAACGCTTAAACCAACGCGTGGAGTAAAGCGCTTCGCCTTTTCAGGTGCACCACCGTAGGCGGCCTGCTTCAAATTTGTAAACCGTCCCGCAAGTGTAAGACGCAATGTATTCTGGAAAAATCCAAGTTCATCCTGTAAATAAACACCACTGTATCGCTGATCGATTAAACCACCGGCGAGGTTGGCCCTTTCTTCGAGTGGAGTAGTACGGTCGAACACAGGATAACCGTTAACAGGAACACCAAGATTCGGATTTTTAGGATCGAAATATGCACCTGCTGAATCAAGATCGTGCGACTGACCCCAATCGGCCATATAATCCTTGTTCGCCATGTCTAAACCCGCAAGAATGCGATGTTGTATACGACCAGTCATCACATCACCATTCACAAACACCTGGCCCATGGTCATGTTGCTTTTCGCATCCCATATACCGATGTTTCTGATCATCGTTCCATCAGCATTTACAACTGAGGGCCATGCGGAAGATCCTTCCTGGTTGTAGATGAATTTTGAAACCTGGCCAGTTACTTTCCAGTTTGCATCGATCTTGTGCTGAATGTTCGCATAAAAACTGTGATCATTAATTATCGTTGCCGGAATGCCCGCAGGTAAGCTTGTAAAATCTACAGGCAATGATTTGTAGCCATCAGGAGAAAAAACGTAGTACGAACCCACATTGCTCATGTTTGCGCGCTGGTAGTTATACTCGACCGTTAATTTAGTCTGATCGTCTATTTGGTAAGAGAGCACAGGGGATATAGCGTATCGGTTGTTGAATTCGTTTGCACGATGCGATTTTTTATTTTGCGCAGCAGCATTGAAACGATAAAGGAATCGGCCGTCCTTACTTAGTTTTCCATCGAGGTCGAGAGTAGTTCTGTAAAGATCGAAGCTGCCAAGCGTAAATGACACTTCCCCTTTTTCTCTGCCTGTGGGGTTTTTAGTAACCACATTATATAATCCGCTCGGATCGCCGTTTGATAACATAAATCCCGCAGGGCCCTTTACGAATTCAATTGATTCTACAAAGCTCATGTCTTCAGTAAGCGGACCCCAGTAAGAGCTTACCACGTTAAAGCCGTTACGGAACGCTTGTATCTGCGAGCCGCGGGCAGTGATGTTGGTATACAAATCGCCCCAGTGTTCTATACGGGTAAGTCCGCTAACGTTTCTGATCAGTCCATCGCTCATACTTATTACCTGCTGGCCTTTCAGCACTTCGTCGGTTATTACCTGTATGTTTTGCGGAACTTCTATCAACGGCGCTGACAAGCGTAGTGAAGAAGACGGATTCTTTTCAACGTAACGGCTGCGATACGAAGTGATCACTACCTGCTCAAGTTCTTTCGAAGCAATATTTAATATGAAGTTGGCCGTAGATGTAGCGCCTGCGGATACCACCACGCTTTCCTGCTGTGATGCCAGGCCGGTAAAAGAAGCTATGATCGTATAGCTACCTGGTTCGACATTCTTGATCTGGTAACGTCCGTTGTTGTCGACTGTTACAGTTCTTTTAGTTTCTTTTATTGTAACGTTTACAGATTCTGCGGCTTCACCGTCGGTGGTTGTTACGGATCCTGAAACAGTTCCTTTCTGCGCGTAAAGAGCCATGCTGCATACTGCAAAGACTAGCGTAAACCAATATTTCATCTTCTTTATATAATTTGAGAAGACAAAGTAATTGCGAGTAAGCCGGACGGTCTACCTGAAGTGGGAAATCTGGTTTCGATAAGCGGAAAAAGCTGATAAATTATAACTTTCACTTAATCAATACCATTGAATGAGGCGCATAAGCTGGTCCTTATCTTCGGCGGTATACACCACGCTTATTTCGAAGGTGTTTCGCAGTTGAGACTGCGTTTTTTCTTTTGATACATTGTAGTCGAAGCTGGTACCTACCTGCAAGCCTTTATACGTAACACCAGCATATGGAATAAGCGCATCGTTAACCCTGTGCCACATGCCCAGCCTGAATGAAGTAAACCCTGTCTGATCTATAAACATCCCCCACGCAGCACCGAGTGTAAGCTCATTACTAGTTCCCTGCTTGCGATAGTTGCCTGAAAAGTAAAGACTGTTATTGAACCCTACGCTCATGTCTCCGCCAGCCATCACCGATATTAAACTCGGCGCCTTAAACTGCTCGGTCATATAACCTTCTTCCTGCTTCAGTATATTAAACATCGATACACCGGCAAACAGCGATTTATCTTCGAGAGAAAAGGAATAAAGCGCGCCTGCGTTCAAATCAAAATATTGCTTCTTTCCACTTCCAAGTTCCTCACCAATCGGAAGTGCGGGATTATATTCACCGTTGAACTGATTCTCGAATTGCAAACGCGCAAAATCAACCCTTCGCTCATTATACGTTCCCTGGAAACCAATTCCCAATCTTTGAACATTATCTGCATCTAACGCAATATGATAGCCCGTACCGAACGAAATGCTATTCGTTTGCACCACTCCATCCATAGCCTTATCATTCAAAAACGTTAGACCTAATCCTAACAATCCACTCGCTGTTTTCAGCACCTGTGCATCGCCTGAAGCAGTAAATGTTGTATAAGGTGAGCCTGTGCTTCTCCACTGGCTTCTGTAGTTGGCCGCAAATCTGTACGGACCGTTTGCATTGCCCGCGGCAGCCGGATTCACCAGCAATGGAGTAGAATAAAATTGCGATTGATGATATGTTTGTGCACCAACTATGTAACTCCCGGCACAAATGGCGATTGTCAAGATTAGTTTTTTCATATCACCTTATTAAATAAGTTTTACCTGATATTTTAACGGTCTTCCCGTCTGTTCCCGTAGCTATTAAATACCATGTATAGGCATCGGGACGCTGTAATTCGCCTTTGAATTTACCGTCCCATCCCGCATTGATCTGGTTCGTTTGAAACATCTGTTGTCCCCACCGGTTAAATACCCTGAATGATTCTATGCTCTTCAGTGCGCCTACAGGTCGCAGCAGGTCGTTTTTACCATTACCGTTTGGCGTGAAGCCAGTGGCCACAAAGATGGTTGAGCTGATTGTTACCGCAACTGTATCGCTCACCACACAACCACTCTGTGTTGTGATTTTCACTATGTAAAGTTTATCGCTATTTGTTGTTACAGTTGGTGTGCGCGATAAAGGATTGCTTAAATCCGTTGGTGGTGTCCATTCATACGATACACCAATATTTCGTGCTTCTAGCGGCGTGGCAACATCAATGCGCGCCGGTACGGTAGGATAAGTGGTGCCTACAACATCTTCGGCAGTTACTTTTACAGAGTTGGAACCAGGGCCTTCACAGGTTCCGTTCCGGATAATTATTTTATAGTCGCCAGGCTGCGTTACCGTTAATGTCGCTGACTCCTGCCCTTCTATCACCACATCGTTGAGCAGCCATGTGTATGATGTACCGCCTGTTGCGGTAAGCACTGTTGATCCGCCGCCGCAAATTACCGCACTTGCAGGGCTGATGGCACCTGTAGGTGTTGTAGCTACGGTAACCGTCGATGAATTAGCGGCAGGAGCACTGCACTCGCCCTGTTTAATTACTGCAGTATATTTTCCGGGAAGTATTGCATTAAGTGTCGGGCCATTTTGACCTACTATCACCACACCATTCAGAAACCAAGAGTAAGACGAGCCTCCGGTTGCCGTAAGTACCGCGGCGCCACCTGGACAAAACGATGCAGTTGCAGGCGTGATAGTTCCAGAAGGAACGGTAGCCAATGTAATTGCAACGCTGTTTGATGTTGGCGCAGTGCAGCCACCCTGTCGTATCGTTGCTGTGTAAGTTCCGGCCTGGGTTACCGTTAAAGCTGCACCCGTTTCGCGTCTTATTTCGTTGCCGTTGCGGAACCATGTGTATGATGTGCCCCCGGTTGCTGTAAGAACCGTTGATGCACCCGGACAAATAGAATCGCTTAAAGGAGTTATTGAGCCAGACGGCAATGGCGCAGATGTAATGACAGCCGCATTCAACGCCGGTCCGCTACACACTCCCTGCTTTATTGTTGCGGTGTAAGTTCCCGCTTCAGATATTTCTAATGTTGATCGTGTTTCGCCAGCTATTTCAACGCCATCTTTAAACCACGCGTAAGAGTTGCCACCAGTTGCTGTTAGTGTAGTTGTTTGTCCCTCGCAAACCGTGCCTGTTGCAGGGCTGATGTTACCAACGGGAACGGGAGTAAAAGTTACGAGCGATGAATTTTCTGCGGCTGCGCTGCAATCACCGTCATGAATTGTCGCGCTATATAATCCCGCTTGTGTAGCATTTAATACTGCGCCCGTTTGCCCTGCTATTTCTGCTCCGTTCAAATACCATGTATAAGAGGTGCCTCCGGATGCTGTAAGTTCAACCGCGCCGCCTGCGCATACCGATGTAAATGCCGGCGCAATGTTTCCTTCGGGTCGTGCGGTCATTGTAACCACTGCACTATTGGTTCCCTCACCAACGCAGTCGCCCTGGTTAATTTCTACAGTATAAGTTCCTTCGCGGTTTACTGAAAGTGTTTCGCCTGTTTGGCCGTTGATTCTGTTGCCATCTCTGAACCATCTGTAGGAATCTCCGCCAGTTGCGGTAAGCATTACTGAACCACCTTCACAAAACGTGGCCGTTGCAGGCGTTATCGCTCCCGTTGGCGAAGCAGCTTCTGTAATTTCACTTGTGTTTGATGCCTGCCCGGAGCAATTGCCCTGGTGAATGACTACGCTGTACGAACCACCTTCGCTGACATCAATTCTTCGATCGGTTTCCCCGGGTATTTCAACGCCATTGCGATACCAGGTATAAGTGTCGCCGCCAGTTGCCGTTAACCTTATCGTGCCGCCTCCCGGGCATATTGACCCGGTTGCCGGAGAAATAGTGCCCGTTGGGGTGGGCGAAGAAGTTATGTTAGCAGTATTTGATGCGGCTGCGGAGCAGTCACCTTGCCTGATAATTGCGCTGTATGTTCCGGCCTGGGTAGCAGAAAGAGTATTGCTGGTTTCACCAGGTATTTCAACGCTATTGCGATACCATGTATAGCTGTCTCCGCCGGTGGCAGTGAGCGTTATCGCACCACCGCCCGCACATATTGAACCGGTTGCCGGGGATATTGTGCCTGTTGGATTGGGTGTAACATTAACATCGGCAGTGTTGGATGCGGGTACTGCGCAATCGCCTTCTTTTATTATTACGCTATATGTTCCGGGCAGGGTTGCAGAAAGTGTACTAGTGGTTTCGCCATCAATTACCATGTCGTTCAAGCGCCATTCGTAGCTGGATCCCCCGGTAGCAGTAAGCAAAACAGAATTACCCTCGCAAATAGTGGTGTTGGCGGGTGTTACATCGCCTGAAATGGTTCCGCAATCCTGCGCAACAAGTAGGTGGGTGGTGAATACGAACAACAGCAGGAAATAGAACTGCTTCATAAGGGTAAATTTGCTTCCGGATTAAATTGATCAGGATTTTCTGGAAAGGATGGCTGGACTGCGTTGAGAGTGGGGATAAAGGGATCGGAGATAAAGATAGACTGCAAAATCCACAGATGAAAGTGCGCGCAAAAATTAGTATGTATACCTGGTTTCTGGATATTCATAACTGCGTCATTTTAAGGATGTAGCGCAATAACAAATGGATTCAACAGTCAACGATCCGCAAAATTATCTGAATCGTCCGTTCTTTACAAACGACACCCTGCTATACTTCTCCTTGTATTCCCGGGGCGTCATGCCTACATATCTTTTGAATATTTTTCTAAAAAAGCTCATATCCCCGTAACCGCATTTGAATGCAATCTGCTCAATTCCAAGGTTTTTATTCTCAAACATCTTTTTTGCGTTTTCAATACGCAGTCTCTGCAGGTATTCAAGCGGTGTATTATTTGTAGCCTGCTCAAATCTTCGTACCATGTTCCTGGGGCTCATGTTCGTAATGCCACCCATCTCAGCCATTGTTATGGTTCGGCTGAAATTTTTTTCCATGAATTGCTGTGCGCGCAATATAACGTCGTCATCATGGTCTTTCTGAAATTGGAAGATCGAAAATGTTGTCTGAGGTTGCTGATGTATATTGATCATCAAAATTTTGGATGCGGTGATCGCCACTTCATGCCCACAGAACTTTTCTATAAGATAGATGATAAAAGTGGTAAAACTGAAAGCCCCTCCGCAACTGTAAATGCTTCCCTGGTCCACTATGATCTTATCGTCTTCCAGCATTACCTGCGGATATTTGCTCCGGAACAGGTCCGCGAACATCCAGTTAGTTGTAGCTTTTTTTCCATTTAATAAGCCCGTGGCGGCCAACAAAAAACTGCCTACACAAATACTGGCCAGCTCGGTTTTAGCTTTGTATTGCTTTTGTAGCCATTCTATCAGAACCCCTTCGTTCTCTACTACCTCTTCGATTTTATTCGAAAACATTGCCGGCACAATCACCAGGTCGTAAACATCTTTTCTGCTTAATTTCTCTTTATCGGTTGTACTGAAACCGTTTTTATAGAAGGTTCCCTTCTTCTCGCTGATAAAATCAACTTCAAAATCTTCTTGCAGATCCTTTCCTGTTACCCTGGGGTAGGTTCGTACCAACGCCATAAAAATATCCGCCGGACCGGTAACACTCGTTGGTACCGCATACTTATAATTGAGAATGCCAATTTTCATATCAGTGACTAAAGTAAACGTATTTGTCTTAATCAACCCCTACGTTGTCGCTTTTGCCACACGGGAGGGCCATAACTCAGCTTATGTGCTACCAAGTTGAGAATGGACAAATTGTGTCAGAGCAATTCTTTAATTGAGTATATTAGATATTCAACCCCTCACATGAAGTATCTCTTAACCTCAATCACCCTGTGCTTATTGATTTCAGTAAACGCACAGTACAACTATCCGGCAACAAAAACAGTAGACAGTAGCGACACGTACTTTGGTGTTACCTATAAAGATCCTTTTCGCTGGCTCGAAAAACTGAAAGAGCCCGAAGTAGAAAAGTGGTACAAAGATCAGGCGGAGTATACTAATTCTATTCTTGGAAAATTAAACGGCCGCGACGAGTTAATAAAAGAATGGAAGGAAATAGATAAGCTTCAGCCCGCAAAATTTAATGGCCGTGCTTACAAGAACGGCAGATATTTTTATCGCAAAACGATGCCGGGAGAAGTAGTCGGAAAATTATACTATCGCCAGGGTATCGCCGGGAAGGAAGTGTTGCTTTTCGATCCCACGACTTTTATTGCCGGCCGTACTCTTACGCTTGAGTCAGCGGTTCCATCGTATGATGGAAAGAGAGTTGCTTTTACTTACTCGGAAAAAGGCGGCGAGTTTTCAACGATCCGCTTTATGAATGTTGATACGAAAGAATTGTACAAAGACTCCATCTTTCCGTCCATGTCCAACGTAACATGGACTTTCGATAATAAAGCGATCACGTATCTATGGATCAGGTCAACTGAGAATACCGTAGCTGCCCGCCTGAATCCTAAAACGAAGCTGCACGTAATCGGTTCCGATGTTTCGCATGATTTAGACTACTTCAGTACAGCTGCGTATCCTGAGTTGAAAATCGATTCTAATGTTTATCCCGCTTCATTTGTTTCCGAAGATTCTAAAGATTATGTTTTTGGCAGCCTCGGAAGCGTTCAGAACGAATATGAAGTTTTTTATGCGCCGATACCAGCGTCTTATTCCGAAAAATTGCAGTGGAAAACACTGTGCGATGCCGATGATAAGCTTGTCAGAAGTATGATCATCAAAGGTGATGACGTTTATTGTATCACACACAACAATGCAAAAAATTACAAACTCGTCCACACAACCTTACAAAACCCCGACTGGAAAAATGCGGAAACAATAGCGGAAGAAAAGGCCGATCAAACGTTGGAATCCGCGGATTACAGCAAAGATTTCATTTTGATGGTGCATAGCGATGGGATCAATAGCCACCTGTCGAAATACGATCTGCGTACGAAAAAAACGACGCCTGTAAAATTACCATCCCCCGGTTCTGTTGGGGTTTTCTGTCTGAATCCTAAAACAAATGAGTGGACCGTTGGAATAACTTCATGGACGAAGCCATACACCGAGTATGCGTATAATCCTGAAACCGGAGTTTTTTCGGCCGACAAATTCAATAAGGCACCAGTACTACCTAAGGCGTACAGTGACCTCGAAGTAAGAGAGGTTGAAGTAAAGGGGCACGATGGTGTAATGATCCCATTATCAATAATTGTAAAGAAGGGCATACAATTAAATGGTCAGAACGCCGCTTTTGTTGAATCATATGGAGCATATGGTTACAGCTTTACCCCGTTCTTTAGCGCCCTGAGAATGTCGCTCGCAACGCGGGGCGTAGTGGTGGCTTTTCCGCATGTTCGAGGAGGAAGTGAAAAAGGCCAGGAGTGGTACCAGGCAGGATATAAAACCACCAAACCTAATACCTGGAAAGATTTCATCAGCTGCGCAGAATACCTGGTTAAAGAAGGATATACTGTTCCTGCAAAAATGGCCGGATCGGGCACAAGTGCGGGAGGTATCTTAATTACGCGTGCTATAACGGAAAGACCCGATTTGTTTGCAGCCGCCATTTGTAATGTTGGATGCGGAAATGCAATGCGTTTGGAATTCCTGGCGAATGGGCCGGTAAATATTCCCGAGTTTGGTACCGTTAAGGATAGTATTGAGTGTAAGGCATTGTTTGAGATGGATGGAATGCAACACGTAGTGAAAGGCACAAAATATCCTGCTGTGATGAGCGTTGCCGGATGGAATGACCCGAGAGTTGAATCGTGGCAGCCGGGAAAGTTTGCGGCAGCGGTACAGCTTGCGTCAACGTCGGGAAAGCCAACGCTCATGAAAGTGAACTACGACAACGGGCACTTTACTGAAGATAAAAATGTAACCTTCGCCAACTTCGCCGATCAATTTGCATTTGCATTATGGCAATGCGGACATCCAGATTTCCAGCTGAGAAATTAAGGTCACACCGCTGCTTCCGCAGGTGCCTTTTCATCAGCATGCGATTTCTGCTTCGAATCCTTTCCGAAGTATTCGTTGCGTACTTTTTTCGCGGTCTTATGTTCTCCGGTATGGCTCCAGCCGGGAGGCATGAAGATGTATAGAAATTTATTTTTGATACCCGGAGCGTGGTACACATCTCTTATCAGTGTGCCGAACTCACCAAAGTAAGCGTCGAGGAAACTATTCTTTTTCATTGGCCTGGTAATGCCATACTCCACAGGAACGTTGCGCTCTTCGGGTTGGTAGGTTCCGAAAATCCTATCCCAGATATTAAGCAAATTGCAAAAATTGGTATCCATGTACAAGGGGTTTCTCGCATGATGCACGCGGTGATGAGACGGGGTGAGAATGTACTTTCCGGCTGCACCAAGTCTGCCATCCTTCAACATATGCTCACCTACATGAATAAATCCCCCCCATAAACCATCAACAAACATTATCAATATTAAAACCGGTGGCGACACTCCAAGTAAAATACAGATCGTGGTTCTGATGAAATCTGCATATGGCCCTTCCAGGAAAAAGTGAGCATACGACACCGACAGGTTCATTGTCTCTGGCGCGTGATGTGTTGAATGCAGGCACCAAAACAACCTTACCTTATGCCCGAAATAGTGATAAACAAAGTGAGCAAGCTCCCACACTACATAAGCGTAGATAAACCAATACCACTTGAAAGACGTTTTCATTATCGCATAAGGCTCAAAGAAGCCGATGCAAAACACCACCATAGCAATGGCGATAAACCGACCCAGGAACGCGTTTAATAAATATGAGAAGAAGGAAATCTTGTAATCGATTGCCTTGAATTTCCGGAATACCAATGCCTTTATCAGTTCGAACAGAAGCAGAACGGGAAAAAGCGGGCGGAACAAGGATAACAAACCGTCCTGGGTAAGGAGGTCACGATAATTTCCTGAGTTGATGATTTTCAGCAGTTCCTGCACACCGAAGAAATCTCTCAGCCACTCAACTACTGCTTGCAAGCCTTCCATCGTTAGATCGTTTTTATGGATGAATGGATACCGCAAATTTACACAATTAGTGGAGTGCAGCGCCGTTTTAAGGATCTGAGTTAATTTCAGCGTCATGCAAAATCTTAAACCACTACTGGCATCCCTGCTATTTCTATTCGTCTGCACAATAGCCTTCGGGCAAGCAACCAACAAAGACAAGGTAAAGAAGATATTTACTGAGCTGGTGCAGAAGAGAAACTTCGCCGCGATCGATAAATATTATGCGGCCGACGTAGTGGATCATTCGGCTTTTCCAAACCAGGCGCCGGGCAGGGAAGGTATGAAAGCTGCACTAAAAGAATTATTCGACGCATACCCCGATGCAAAGGTAAAAGTGCAGGATATTATTGCGGAAGAAGACCTCGTATCAACCCGCGAACAATGGTCAGCAACTGACAAAACTACGGGCGCAAAGAAGTCAGGATGGGTGCTTCACATCTTCAGGTTCAAAAACGGTATTGTAACCGAAGAATGGAGCAAAGGTTGGGAATGGTTGAATTAATTTTCTTTCCAATACTGCTCAAACTGCCTGCTCATCCGCCACGTTAATCCCTTGATCACATTTTCCGTTTTCAAAATTTCGAGGTAGATGTTTTTTTGAACCTCAAAAGAAGAGTGCTTTTGGATTTCTTCGTCGAGCTGAAGTTTTAATTCGTTCAGGTGCAGCGTAACCGGGTAAATACTCGGAAGCTTTTCGTTATAAACGCCGTTCATGGTGTTTATCTTCATTTGCATAAAATGTTGTGCCAGCAAGGGTTTCAGCATTACGCAACCTTCATGGATACGGGCACCTGGTGGCTCCATAACTTCTGAAAAGCTTCGCTACGCAACATCAATTCGTCGAATTTTCCTTCATCAACAACACGACCGCTTTCTAAAATATAGATGTAGTCGAAATGTTCGAGAAGATGCAAACGGTGCATTGAAGAGATCATCGCTTTGTCTGCAAACATCTTAAACATCTTATCGTAAATCTCAGCTTCAGTTTTCGGATCTACGCTACTGGTAGGTTCGTCGAGCAAAATGATTTCGCTGTCCTTAGCGGCGAGAATACCGCGGGCAAGGGCCAGCCTTTGTTTTTGTCCGCCGGATAAGTTCACACCTTTCTCCTTGATGTCGGTCTTCAATCCGTTCGGCATCTGGTCTACAACATCGTTGAAGTGCGCTATTTCGCAGGCGAGCCTTATGTCATCGCTGCTGGTTGGAATGCCCATTGTTACGTTATACTCGATAGTATTTTCAAATATCTCGGGCTCCTGCGGAAACTGGGTGATTTTATCGTGGAGCGTTTCTATTCCGAATTCGTTGTCATCAATCCTGATCGTCATACCGGGCTGTGGAGGATATAATCCTCTCAATACTGAGAGCAAAGTACTCTTACCACTGCCGCTATGTCCTATCAACGCGATTTTTTCACCTTTTGCTATTTTCAGCCGGATGTTATGAAGGCTTTGAGGCGCGAACTCCTGTTCGTATGTCTGTCGGTGCGAAAAGTTGATCTTCGCAATCTCCATAGAAGACCATTTTCTCGGAAAGCGCTGAATATTTTCATTAGGATGCTGAGCCGTATAAGCGGCGCCGATCTCATCTACCTCGCTTACGTTCGTATGATACTGCACCAGCGAAGTGTACTGCATGGCCACGTTCTGAAACACGCTCGTAAACTGGTTGATGTATCCGAGCAGCGTTACGAGCGCACCTACTTTAAACACGGTGCCCGGCGTCCAGTGCTGGTATACGAATCCCATTACAACCACTCCATAAATGAGTGTGATCATCATGTCGGCAGTAAACCATTTCCATTCGTTGATGATCGCATTTTTTCTGAAGGGCTTGAACACCCGGCGAACTTTTTTCAGCAATCCCGACTCCATGCTACGTTCCAGGCGGAGCGTAATTACGGTTCGTATATTAGAAAGACTATCGAATAGGTTAGAAGAAACTTCGTGCTCTTTCTGATTCATCTCTCTCAATGTTTTGATAAAGCTTGCATCGAACCTTGAAATAACAAACACGGTACCAACACCGAGCGCCACCGCTATCGTACCAAATAGCGGAGAGAAATAAATTATGGCCGTTACCGAGAATACAAACTTCGTGAGTGTATAGAGGTTGGTGAACCCACGGTCGAAAAATTCGCGAAGAGATTCATACGACTTCCTTATCCGGTTGATGGTTTCGCCGCTATGGTGGTCCTGGTGCCATTTAGGCGACAGATGCAAAACCTGGTGATACTTCTCCTGTATATAGTTTCGGCTTATAGTGAACGCCAGCGTGCGCTCCATTACCCGGGCAGGACCATGCAGACTCCATTCGCCAAGTTTAAGAAGCAGGTAGCCGCCTACGTACATTAAAGAATAAGTAAATATATCTGAGGTATCGCTTTGGAGTTTGTTTACAAACCAGCCGAGTAACAGCGGCTGCAGCGAAAACAAGACGTTCGCCAGAACGAACATTGCGTATACCAGGATCAGTTTTTTTCGCTCGGATCTCGCGTACTTCCATGAGGTCCGCAGGAGGGACACATAGGGGTTTTTCATAGTAAAAACAAAGTTACAAACAGGTAAAATGACATCGAGACGAGTTTTTGAAGAATTAGGGTTTCTCATTAGCGCGTGATACATATTCCTGTATAAGTTGGGCGGGTGCTTGATGACCTTTAGGATTTGCCGCGATGTAAGAGTAGAAAGAGGATGATTGGTAGATGATTATTACGCTTTAAAATCAACCCTTTGGTTGGGTTGCCGAGAGGAAATTTGAATTATCTTAGGCTGAGTTAGTATTTAATGCAGAATCAGACCCCACTTGAGCCCGACATAATTCGTAAACTTAAAGCGAACGACGAACAAGCACTGCGTGCCGTTTACGCCGCCAATTACTCGAAGATTGAGAAGTACATTCTCGATAACAGCGGCACCCGCGACGACGCGAAAGATATCTACCAGGAAACTTTTTTAGCAGTTTGGCGAAGCATCCAGGCAGGCACGGCCACGTTTACAGGCATTGATAAGCTGCAAGGCTATATGTACAGGATTGCCCAGTTTAAATGGACCGACCAACTGAGGGCCAACAAAAAACAAAACACCGGTTCGCTCCCCGAAGGTGGGTTGGGTGATTTAAGCGTAGAAGACTCGGCAAGCGAACAAAACGAGTACATCGACAAAGTGAGAAAGTTTTATGCAACGATGGAGGAACCTTGTAAGGATGTACTGAATCGTTTCTACTATTTAAAACAAAGCATGAGCGATATCGCGGCGAAATATTCCTGGACCGATGCTACCGCGAAGAACAATAAATACAGGTGCCTCCAGCGACTTCGCCAGATGGTACTGAAAAATCAATAACCGTTGAATTACAACAATAACATATCAACTGAAGAGCTGGAAATGATCGAACGATACCTGACGGGTAATATGACCGCAGGAGAAGTTTCGGTTTTTGAAATTCAGCTGCAACAGGATGTGGAATTTAAAAATAAAACCGAAGAAGTAAGAGCGCTGCTTACTGGCATCAGCGAACAATCACTTTCAGCACGCCTCAACGATTTTCATACACAAATATCCTCAGAGAATAAACCATCCGCAAGGATTGTTCCGATGATGAAAAAAGTGTTGATGGCCGCATCTATACTCGCTGTAACATTTGTAACTGTCTGGTGGTTTGCCGCGCGAAAAAGCGGTACTGATGAGCTTTACGCTAACCTCTATTCCCCCGATCCCGGACTGGCGACAGTAATGGGAGGATCGTCTGACTATGAATTCGACAAAGCGATGGTGGAATATAAGAACGGCGAATACGATAAGGCGTTGGAAGCATGGACGACGTTGCTGAAGAATGATCCGAAAAATGATACGCTTATGTATTTTGTCGGGGTAGCGTTCCAGGCAAAAGACGATTCGCGTGGCATTGAACACCTGCAAAAAGTTTCAGCCGATGCGTCGAGTGCATTTAACAAGGACGCAAGCTGGTATCTCGGCCTGTACTACCTCAAAACTGGTCAAAAAGAAAAAGCTCTCACTTACATCGAAAGATCCGGCCACCCGAAAAGCGCTGAAGCCATTAAAGCCATCAATAAACAATAATGCGCAGAAGTATTTCATTGCTGTTGGTGACCGGAACATTCGTTGCCCTGTTATTACCTGCACAAAACAGAAAGCCAAACGGCTCTGTGCTTGAGCAGGCGCTGGAAACGAAAGACTACAAAAAGGCCGATGGAATAATGAAGAGCGAGGTAGAGCGCTTTACTGCTTCGGCCAACTACGACACGCTCATTCATCTTATTCCTTTTATTGGCGAATCAAATAATGCGCAGCATGATGCCGGTAGAGCCGCCGCTGCTATAAATGCTCACATTGCACTACTACAAAACAAAATTCCACCACGAAGGCTTGTAGATGCTTATCGCCTCGCTGCAGAATTTTACTCGTCCATCGGTCAAAGCAAATATGGCTATGATGCTAGCCGGCTCGCACGTGAGCAAACTTTGCTCGACCCATCGCATACTGAACTAGACGTTGCCCGCTGCGAATACAACCTTGGAGTATATGCATACCGCCTTGGCGATATCAGTCTCTCGCTGCCCCACCACCGCCGTGCAATACAAATACGACAATCGAATACCAAAACTGATCCCGAAGACATATATCTTTCTGCGAATTCACTCGGTGCTTTGATGTGGAACGCATCGAAATACGACAGTGCGGAATATTATTACAATACTGCTTTAACGGCATTAAGTAAGATGCCTTCAAACGACGTGAACAAATACTTCCGGCCGGCAACCGTTTACAACAACCTCGCAGCATTGTATAGTGTACGCGGAGAAACGACTGAGGGTATTAAGGCGATGCAGCAAACCATCGCAAATTTGCAAAAGTTTATCGCTTCCAAAGACATTGGCTCGCGCAGGCAATCCGCAACAGAAGGATTGTTTGAGGCAATGGACAATCTCGCCGGCATATATAAAGAAGTGGGCGATTTTGGCAAAGCGGGAGAACTCCTTAAAACATCCTATCAACACAAGAAAACCAAGTTAGACCCCGCACACCAGGGCATATTCATTTCCGAAATATTGCTCGGACAGTATTACCGGGATGTTCATGAGTACGATTCGGCGAGCGCGTATCTGAAATCGGGTCTCTCGAAATTAAATAAGGCCGAGGGTGACTATCTTTTCTGGGCCGCAGATGCCCATTATTCGCTTGCATTGATGTACGAGGACCAAAAAAATTCAGTGGCAGCGCGGGAAAACTATATACAAAGCGAGCAGCTATACGATCAGTCGTACGAGGGAGATTACGATAATGCTTACATGGATTTTTTGAGAAGTGCGTCGCTGTTTTATGCAAAGAATAATGAGTATCCAAAAGCGTTTGAACGCGCCAACAAGGTGTACAAATATCTTATTGGTGTTGGAGAAGGCAGCAGCGTTCAGGCCTTCTATCAATTACTAAACATCGCCGAGATAAATTACCTGGGTAAGCGATATACCGATGCGATAAAGTTTAGCGACAATGCGGTGACCACCATCAATGCCAACATGAAACAGGGCATCACGTTGATGGATTCTGTGAAGATGGAAGTATTTAAACCGAAAGCTATTCTTATCAGCGCCCGTTCTACGTACGAACTTGGTAACAAAGCCGATACCTCTTTTCTAAAATCACTGTCAGCAAAACTGCACACAGGCTTACAATTATTGGAGAAAAGAAAAGTATTGATAGATGATGA
Source organism: uncultured Chitinophagaceae bacterium (assembly GCA_963782225.1). Classification (GTDB taxonomy): domain Bacteria; phylum Bacteroidota; class Bacteroidia; order Chitinophagales; family Chitinophagaceae; genus Flavitalea. Next base: position 1,258,574 of record CAWAIQ010000004.1, on the reverse strand, counting down.
GAAGAGCATCAACATCCTGATATCCGATAACCAGGATATCATCGACTTCGCAAAAGAAATCGAATTGAAACTACATGAACTGACAGGATCTTCAACACACCTGGATAACTTCATCAACCTTCACGAATCGGCATTGTACACGCGCATACGCGGACGACTCGATAAAAAAAACGCGATACAGTTTACAGGTCTTCCGGCTGCGATGCAACAGGAAGAAGACAGTTTGAAGAACGCATTGGCTACAGGTTCAGAAAATTACCTGGCAAGAATAAACGATTGGGATGCGCATCTCGGGAAAGTAAAGAAGAATTATCCTTCGTACTACAACATGCGCTATGCCACTATCTTTAAACCTTTGTCAGATCTTCAATCATCTATCGCCGATAGCACAACAGTAATAAGGTATTATGTTTCTGACTCTGTGATACAGGCGATCGTGCTTCGTAAAGATGGCCGCAAACTCATCAAACTAAATAACGATGGAGTCGCAGAAAAGATAAGCCAGCTTCTAGCGGGTAAGACGGATGAAAAAATTCAGCTGCGACTACTCAACGATCTCTACATTATGCTATGGCAACCGCTTGCAGCATCCATACACACTAAAAAAGTATTGATCATCCCCGACGGCATTCTTTATAACGTGAGTTTCGATATGTTATCTCCCAAGTTATGTAGTTCCTATAAACAACTTATCTCCAACAGTCTTTTATCAAAACACACACTGGCGTACCATTACAGCCTTTTCATGCTGGGGCAACGTTCTCCTAACAACATTCAACAAAATTATGTTGCCTTCGCGCCGGGCTTCTCCGACGAGGTGAAACAGACATATGTAAAGTCGGCGAAAGATTCTATGCAACTCGATCAACAGTATCTGCAGTTGCTTCCCCAGCCAAATACAAATAAGCTTGCTAAAAAGATAAAAACGTTGCTGGGTGGAGATGTTTTCCTGGATACTAACTCAACGCAAGCTGTTTTTAAAAGTAATGCGAGAGGGCATAAAATAATACATATCGCCACGCACGCCCAATACAATAACGTTCGCCCTGAGCACTCGGGCTTAGTGTTTGCGAAAAATACTTCAGGAGAAGACAATTACCTTTCGCTGTACGATTTGTACAACTGCAATATGGAATCGGATCTAACGCTCCTAACAGCCTGTGAATCGGGAAGACCGGGATACCAGGATGGAGAAGGAATGGTTTCTCTCGCCCACGCATTTAATTATGCGGGTAGCGAAAGTATACTAACGTCTTTATGGGAAATTGATGAGCAGAGTTGTAACCGGATCACTGAGCTTTTTGTTGAAAACATCCAGGATGGACAGGCTACCGATGAAGCGCTTAGAAATGCAAAGCTTAGCTACCTCAATACCTATGATGGAAGAATTCTTGCACCCTCATACTGGGCGGGTTTAGTGTTAATGGGTGAGCCTTCGGTTATTAATTTGAAAAAGCCATCAGGCAACATAGGTATCATTATCGGTGCATTGGTCGCTGCCGGACTGTTGCTGTTTTTTGTGAAACAAGTGAGAAAAAGGAAAGGTATCGCACGTAATTAGACGATTCACGCATTCTGCAACAAGCCCTCATTAAACACTGCAAACCGGTTATATGCTTCATATCTTCTTTGATATACTTCCCGTTTCGCTTTATCCGGTTGATACGTGGTCTCAAAACCAGTTCCCATTTTCTGCATCGCTTCACCTACATTCTCATATAATCCTGCAACTGTTGCCGCAAACATCGCTGCACCTGTTGCACATGTTTGTTCAGATTTATGAATCTTTATAGGCATGCCCATCACATCCGCCATCATCTGCATGATAAATGGCGACTTCCTGGCAACGCCTCCAATACCAATCAATCCTTTTATCTCTACTCCTTCTTCACCAAACCGTTCAACAATTTTCTTCGCACCGAAACATGTAGCCTCGGCGAGCGCCCGAAAAATCCGTGGAGCATCGGAGCCAAGGTTAAGCGATGTTAGCCCGCCTTTTAGAGACTGATTAGCGTCAGGAGTACGGCGGCCATTAAGCCAGTCGAGCGCCAGCTCAGAATTTTCGTCGAAATGGCAATTCAGATGCTCTCTTACTCAGTTCAGGAATTATTTTGTCTGCAATCAGCGCTTCATATTTCTCTCTTTCACTTTCGTCAAGCAACTGTAGCGGCCACAACAGTAATTGCCTGAACCAAGCATATACATCACCGAAAGCCGATTGTCCTGCCTCGAGGCCCGTCATACCGGGAATGATAGAGCCATTTACCTGGCCGCATATACCTTTTACTTCTTTTGTGCCGAGATCTTCAACCGGCGCCACAAGCATGTCGCACGTCGATGTTCCCATCACCTTACTTAAATAATACGGCTCGATCTGACCCCCGACTGCGCCCATATGCGCATCGAAAGCACCTACGCCAACCTTTAGATCTCGTGGCAAGCCGAGTTTCGTTGCCCACTCGTCGCTTATAGTGCCGGCGCTTGCATCCGAAGCAAAAGTGTTTGCCGGCAGCCTTTCTGCATAACCCCTCAATACCGGGTCTAATGAGGCGAAAAAATTGTCTGAAGGAAAGCCACCGTGTTCTGCCGCCCACATGGCTTTATGTCCTGCAGCACAAACGCTTCGTTTCATTTCCGAAACATTCTTACCGCCAGTAAGCAGAAATGGAATCCAGTCGCAATGCTCTACCCAACTCCAACATGCATCCGCAACCTTTTTATCTTCTCGCAATACGTGCAGCAACTTTGCCCAATACCATTCGGAAGAATAAATGCCTCCCGAGTACTTGAGGTAATCGACGTCGGAGGCCGAATTATGTTTGTTGATTTCTTCCGCTTCCCTGATAGATGTGTGATCCTTCCACAACACAAACATCGCATTAGGGTTTTCATTGAATTCAGGCAGCAACGCAAGAGGCACGCCCGCTTCATTCGTAGCTACGGGAGTAGAGCCGGTAGTATCTACCGACAATGCTTTTACCTGCGCTGTCACCTCAGGGCCTGCCTGTTTCACAATATTCCTCACACTTTGCTCGAGCCCTTCAAGATAATCGAGCGGGTGCTGACGAAACTGCTGTTTTGCGCTGTTGCAGTACAAGCCTTTTTTCCATCTCGGATAGTTAAATGTCGAAGAAGCGATCTCCTTTCCATTCGATGCATCAACTATAACAGAGCGAACAGAGTCGGTGCCGTAGTCAACACCAATAACATAATTATTCATACAGCTGTAAAATGGCATTCAATATACATAAATTAGACTACGTTAATTTTTCGAACCGCGTATAATCTCTAAATTGTAAGCATGACCATTACCCGACTAGAAGCTTTCAGCGATGGCGTGCTGGCTATTATCATCACTATCATGGTGCTCGAAATAAAAGTTCCTCACGATACATCGTGGGCGGCCGTCACGAAGCTGCTTCCCATTTTTAACAGTTACCTGCTCAGCTTTATTTTCGTGGGAATATACTGGGGAAACCATCACCATCTCTTACATACGGTGAAGCATGTTTCGTGGAAAATTATCTGGGCGAATATGCATCTTCTCTTTTGGCTGTCGTTAATTCCATTTGCGACGGGATGGATGGGAGAAAATCATTTTCAAAAAAATACAGTAGTGGTTTACGGTACAGTTCTGCTACTTGCCGCCATCGCTTTTACTATCTTGCAGCTCATCATTCAAAGCGAGCACCCGAAAGATTCGCAGATAGGTGCGGCGCTGAAAAAACTGCATGCAAAGGGCTACTTTTCCCTGTTCCTATATATTGGGGCGATCACGTCTGCATTTTTCAACACCACCATCTCGATGGTGATGTTCGTGATAGTTGCCATCACGTGGTTGATTCCTGATAGAAATATAGAAAAAGCGATCATTAAGAGCGAGTCATCTTCTTAAACATTCCATCCGCGAATTATACAATTCATACGCTGTTTTTGTCAATTCATACATAATTCGTTTTCCCGCTTACGCGCTATCTGCATCTGATGTTGAAAAGGTATTAATTTCGGAAACAGACAATGAAACTGCCACATTACACCAGGAAGGATTATCTCGTTTTGTTATGGGTTATTCTACCTTTTACGATTGTGCTGAACACACTGATCTTCGGCAAATTATACTATAGCGAATGGTACATATTTCTGCTCGCTACGTTTTTTTCCGGGATAGCTTTCAGTGTCGACTTCATGTTATGTGGGTTTATCGCGGTGATAATGAAAGCGCGGCTTCCTCATGAACGCAACCTTGTTTTGAGGCTCACGTTAATGATCGTAACGTTTCTCATTATCACCGGGCTCTTTCTTTTCCTGATGTTCACCGGTTATGAGTGGATAGGATTCTATGGCTACTCCTTTAATGACGCCGGCTTTATCTGGAGTTATTTGGCGATGGGCATCTTCAATATTTTTCTCACCTTTCTTATAGAAGGCATTTCACGCTTCGAAGAATGGAAGGCGAACCAAAAAGAAACCGAACAGGTTAAGATATCATACAGGCAAAGTCAGTTGCTTGGACTAAAGAGCCATATCAACCCTCATTTCCTTTTTAATTGTTTAAATACCCTTTCGAGCCTGATCAGTGAAGATGAACAGCAGGCTGAGAAGTTCCTGGATGAAATGAGCAAGATCTACCGATACATGCTTCGTAACGATGATGAGCAGCTGGTACCGCTCGAAACGGAACTGAACTTCATCAAGTCGTATTTCTATCTGCTCAACACCCGGTATTCCTCATCTATGCAGCTGGATCTAAAGGTAACCAATGCCGAAAAAGACAAACTTATACCTCCGTTAACCCTGCAGCACATCGTGGAAAATACTATCGCGCAAAATTCTTTCAGCAAATCGTCGCCGTTAAAAATTAGCATAAGGGGTGGTGCCGGGCACCTTGAAATCCGGAATACTGTTCAACGAAAGATTGGTACCGATAAAGCAGAATGTTCGTTATATAGCATCGTGGAAAAATTCCGCCTTTTTCATGAAACAGAATTCCTGGTACGGGAAGAAAATGGCGAGCGGATCATACAGATTCCATTGATCAACAAACATGAAAGTGTAGCCGTATGAGGTTTCGACCAACCAAATTACAGATTTACACCTTCGTGGCCTCAATGCCGCTCATTGGCTTCGTACTGAATTACATTCTTTACAACGACCGCATTTTTCATAACAGTAATGTCTGGCTTATCTCATTCCCGCTATTATTATTGATTGGCACACTTTCCTGGGCAACACACATCATGATCAGCGACAAAATCAGGGTCAATTATCCCGGCCTTAACCAGTCCGGGTTGCGGATCGTTTTGCTTGCTTTCTGTCTTATACCGTTCATGTCGGCGTGCGTCATCTTTATCTTCATCCTGTACGATTCCTTTGAAATATTGGGATACCAGATTAGCATGGACGATTTGAAAATGGGACTGGCGATCGGCTTTAGTGTCAACCTTGTTTTTGAAACTCTCTACGAAACAGATTATATTCTTGAAAAATATAAAGAAAGTGTGGAGGATAAAGAGGCCGCCCACCAGATGGCCATGCAGCAGGAGTTTGATACACTTAAAAGCCAGGTTAACCCTCATTTTCTTTTCAACTGCTTCAACACGCTCTCGTCTCTGATCACTGAAGACAAAGAGAAGGCAGAATTATTTTTGAACGAATTAAGTAAAGTGTACCGATACCTTCTGCAAAACAACGAAGATGGATTGAGCACCCTGCAAACCGAGGTGCAATTTGTACAATCGTACTACAAGCTGCTGCAAACCAGGCACGGTGATGCCGTTCAACTTAATATCCAGATCGACAAACGCTACGATCTTTACCTTTTGCCATCGATGTCATTGCAATTGCTGATTGAAAACGTGGTGAAGCATAATGTAGTTTCCAAAACTGCACCGTTAGAGATAGACATCTTCACTATTGCCGGGAATAAACTCGTAGTAAACAACAATCTTATCAGGCGCGTGGCGAAGGCTGTAAGTAATAAAGTGGGCCTGGAAAATATCAAAGCGAAGTATAGCCTCCTTAATCAACAGGGCTTTTCGGTAATGGAAGATGAAAGCAATTTTACAGTTGTTTTACCGCTGATATGGAACAATACGTCAGCACGATCAAGAAGCACAAACCAAACAGAACTTATAAATTAACCACCCTAAATAGCATTGAATGAAACTTTTGATTGTAGAAGACGAAGAGCTGGCCGTAAAAAAATTACAGAAAACATTGCTTGGCATCGATAAGATGATTGAAATTGTTGGAGTAACGGATAGTATTAAAAGCACCGTAGAGTTTCTGAAAGAAAATCCGCCGCCTGATCTTATCCTGATGGATATAGAACTTGCCGACGGACAAAGCTTCGAAGTGTTTAATATGGTTCCTGTAAAAGGACCCGTAATATTCATCACCTCATACGACGAATATGCCCTAAAGGCATTCAAAGTAAACAGCGTCGATTATCTTCTGAAGCCCGTTCAAAAGGAAGAGCTCGAAGCGGCGCTCAACAAATACCGCGCATTGAATGAGTCAAACAAAGGGCCCGCGGATATTAACAATCTCATCAGGGAACTGCAGAGCAAACTTCAGCCGAAAGAGTTTAGAAAACGCTTCCTGGTAAAGCAGGCGCAGAAGCTTGTGAGTATCGAAGTAGAAGACATCGCTTACTTCTACAGCGATGGCCGGTTAAATTTCTTTAAAACCCGCGACAATAAAAAGTTCGTTGTTGACTACACGATGGATGAACTTTCTGAGATGCTGGATCCCGAAAAATACTTCCGCATAAGCCGCTCCTTTTACGTTTCAGTTGAATCGATAGACCAGATTCACGACTACTTTGGTAACCGCCTTCTTCTTAATCTTAATCCACCATTAGATAAAGAAGCACTTGTAAGCCGTGAGAAGGTGATGGAATTTAAAAAGTGGATGGGAAAATAATTACGCTACGGGAACATGCAGTTCGAATATTGATGTGTGTTGATGAATGTACGAACTGAGCGTTGCGCGAATAGCTGTTAACCTCTTTTCAAGATCGGCCTGCATAAGCTGGTTCTTCAACTGCTGAAGATCGCAGCCGTCGTTGTCTATATCGATTGTATACAACAAAGAATCTTTTTGTATCCCGATGTGTATCCGGCAGTTTTTAGTTCCGGCATGCAGCACTCTTCTTACACCTTCTTTCATCAATATAAATACATCGTGTCGCAGACGCATGTTCAATGTCAGGGTTTCGGCTTTTTTGTCAACAAGCAAATCTATATTCGCATTATACCTTCTTTTTAGCGAATCAATAAATTCCCTCATTCGGTCAATGGTTTTTTCCATACTGTCGTTCACGGGATCGATGCTCCATAGCATGTCATCCATTGCAATGATCATGTCGTGACTCTTGGTATGGATCTGCTCGAAGTACTCACTGGATTTCATAGGATCCTTTTCCGATTTCAAACGCGCCATCTCACTAAGAATATTGATGCGGTTTAGCGCCGTGTTTACTTCCTCGTGCAGGTTATCTGCAATCTCTGACCGCATCTTCTGTATGGCGGCTTTTCTTCTCATCCGCTCTTTATCAACTATAAAAAACAGGAACGCAAAAAATAAAATCAGAATACTGTAAAACCACCACGTCCTCCATACGGGAGGTTCTATCTTTAACAATAGTGTGGTCACTTTATCGCTGGTAGCACCGTCAGCATTTTCAGCTTTCACCATAAACTCATAGCTGCCTGGCGGCAGGTAACTATAGTCGGCCTGGTTGAAGTCGCTCGCTTTCTTCCATTCTTTATCCAATCCCTTCATCATATACGAATACGACCATTTGCGATTGTAGTACAAGAGGCCTGAGAAGTTAATTGAAATAAAATTCTCGTTCGGCGCCAGGTCTACTCTTTTCAGGCGTTGTAGCGAATCGACGGGCAGCGATCTGTTATGTAACCGGAACTCCGTGATGGCAACATTTGGGGGAGTGTTTCGCGCATTTAAATTCCGCGGATCAAAAATCAATACATCTGATGTAGTTCCAAACGCTAAGCGACCATCCGATAGAACGGCTGAGCTCGAGTAATTAAACTCGTCGTTTGCGATACCGTCATTACGATCGTAATAAGTGAACGAACTTTTGAAAAGGTTCATACGGCACAACCCATTGAATAGCCCCAGCCACAAATTATTTCTATCGTCTTTTTCAATGCTGCGTACAATATCCGAAGGCAATCCGTTGGCGGAGGTGATCTGCGTGATTACGTTCGCTTTTGTATTATACACATTCAGATTGCCGGTAGGAAAGATCATGAGGCTGTCGTTGAATTCGAATGCATCGGTAACAGCGTCGGCCAGCAATCTTTTGGTATTGGGGCCACGTGCTGTAAGATGTTCCATGATGCTATCGTTAATGGGATTCACCTTATACACTCCATCCATCAACGTGCATATCCATACAAAGCCTTTACTGTCCGTGGTTATTTTTTCTACCTGGGTTGAAGGCAAGCTGTACCTTTTGCTGAAGCCGCTATCAAAGTTGAACAATGCGTGTTCAGGCGCCCACTTAAACACGCCACCATTCGGCGAACCCAGCCATACATTTCCGTATTTATCTTCTGCAATGGTGCGGATAAGCCGGTTGCGCAGCTCAGGTGGGTTGGGATACTCGGTTGTACCTGTAAGTGCGTCATATACCATGATGCCAGATGGGAGGCCCATCCAGATATGCCGGTTGTCCGACATTTTCTGCATGCACCAGACGGAATTCAGCTTTTTCTCACTGGGCGTGGCGGGCAGATATTCCAATGCAGTCGTGTATTTGTGGATTCCGTCGTTCCACACTCCTGCGAGAATATTGTTATCGAACGATGTATTTACCGTGATCACACTTCCATCGTCTTCTCGTCCCGAACTATGATTTCTTTGTTTTAAGCTTCTGAAGAGATGCGTTGTGGGTTTAAGAATATATAAACCGTTATTATCGGTGCTTACCCAGATATCTTTCTCCTTGTCTTCGTACAAATAATTTACTTCCTGGTAGCTGATACCTTCGCGGCTGTACTCCTCATAAACAGGCAAAAACTTTCTTTCTCTTTCATTAAAACGCATCAGCACATTCAAACCAGCAATCCAGATAGAGCCATCCGATTGTTGCAGCATTCTTTCAATCGTATAATTTTTCATCACCCAGTTGGGAAAGAGATCCTGATTTTCCAGGATAATATTGCCCGCTGCCACGTCGTAGCCGTTCATTAGCGGTATTGCGCCGGGAGTGTTATTGGTACTAAACCAAAGCCGCGATCTGTTATCGATTCCGAAATTGAAAAATCTTATCGCGCCGGGGTATTTATTAATGAAGGCAATATTCTCTGCGTTATGTCCGCGATAGCTCAGCGCCTTTGTTTTTTTGTTGTACACGCACATGCCGCTGTCTGTGGCGAGCCATAAACGTTTAGCCGGTTTCTCCTCTGTTACCGATATAACATGCCAGTTTGCGGGAACCTGGAAGTTATTATTGGCTGTCGAAAACTCACTCTTCGCCGCATTATAGGTCATAGCTTCCTGCCCATATATAACATAAATCACATTGCCATCGCTGTCTTCAGTAAGTATTCGGGGAAGTTTTATGGTACGATCGTCTTTTACTTTGACTGCAACAGGGCTGAACGAAAATCGTTTAGTGTCGAATATTCCAACCTTGCCGTTTCCGAGTATCAGCCATAAATTTCCTTTGGTGTCGTAATAAAGGTGATCGATATAATTATCAGGTATCGATTGTTTGTTGTCGGGCGATCTCCTATAGGTAAGGAACCTATGCCCGTCAAAGCGTTGGAGGCCGTTGATGGTGCCTATCCAAATATATCCGTCCCTGTCTTGCACTACGGTATTGGCATTATAGGCAGCAAGACCGTTGTTGAGGTTGTAGTGCGCGAACGGGTCGGGCTTATCGGATTGGGCCACGCACAGGAAGGCAAAACACAGAACCAACAGGGTCAGAGCCAGGGACTTTTGCACAAATTGGGTTTGGCCAAATTTAGCCATTTCCTCAATTCATGCTGTAAACGGGGCAACTCATTCATTCAGGCGTTGCCTTTCGCTGTTAATCGGCGCATATTTGGATTCGATTTTAATTACTAAACAAATCAACAAAGAATAAAAACAACAAAAAACATCAAAGAAAAAGAATTATGAAAAAGTCAATCGTTATCACAGTACCATTCCGCCACCTCCATTTAAGGTTGGTTTAACAATAAACAATAACAAATAAATTCAGTTAACATGCAATCGTTACTCAAACAAAAAGGCAACGAAGCGCACGAAAGGGTTGCCCCTGTTAACTTTCGCAGTGAACAGGATGCAGAAAGCGCAGAGAATAATAGCCAGGAAGGATCAATAATAATAAAAGAGGGTGAGGGGACATTTTATGTTAGATACAACATCATCTTTGCGAAGGCTGGCGATGTATTTTTTATGCCACGTGTTGTACCGAAAGATTTCAGTTTGGATACAGATAGGGTTATACCATTCGCAGCGTCTGCAGGAGACTTTGAGAAGTTTTACAATGAAAATTTTCTTCCCGTAAAAAAGGAGGAGATAAAACGGTTCGCTAAGTTATCTGCATCACTACAATAAGGATCTCCGGCTTCTTATTTTTTACATACGCAACCTGCAGGATTATATCTTGCAGGTTTTTTTAGATTATGCATGACCGGGTAAAGGGGTTGATCGCAATAAACATTGCCGCAGTAATATTCGGGAGCGCCGCGCTCTACGGCAAGATGGATGTGTCGCCGGTTTGGATTGTTGCGATGCGTGGTATGTTCGCATCTGGTACATTGCTCAGTGTGGGGGTGGTTAGAAAAAATATTGTTCTTCCGTCTGGCGCTACCCGCTTGCCACTTGTTATCACAGGTATTATCCTTTCACTGCACTGGCTGACATTTTTTTATTCCGTGCAGCTGGCCGGTGTGGCAATTGCCACATTAACCTTCGCTGCCTTTCCACTTTTTACAATAATTCTTGAAGCAGTTGCACGAAAGAAACGCCTGCAGCCCCTGGCAGTAACAGCGGGTACCCTTATAGTCGTTGCAGTTTTACTACTCGTACGGATCGACACTCATGCTCCGGATATTTTGTGGGGAACCATTTTGGGGCTTTTTTCCGCTTTGCTTTTTGCAATATTCGGGATCGTAAGCAAAACACTTACGTTCCAATTGAGCACGATCACTGTTTCCTTCTGTCAAAACCTGGTAGTTTTCATCACTCTTTTACCTTTTCTCCACTTTACCTGCGCCTGCGCCCGACCAAAAAATGGAGTGGATTTACCTGGCCATGCTCGGCATTATTACCACTGCGGTTATGCACCAACTTTACCTATTTGCCCTAAAGCGGTTAACAGCAAGCACATGCAGCGGTTTCGTGGCACTGGAGCCCGTATATGCAATTTTATTTGCCGCTGTATTCTTTGCGGAGCCTGTTACCTGGACCATATTAATTAGTGGAATATTAATCGTCACAGCATCTTTTCTGATCCTTAAGTCGTAAATTCAGGACCGCATTAAAATCCAGTTAATGCATCTTTTGCAAAGATTCTTCGTATACATTTACTGTTGCTAAGGCCACTATCCTCACCACAAAATCATATTCCCTGAAAACTTTTTGATTGGCGTCTCTCCGAATCTAAAAAACTCCACACGGGAATGAAAACATTTTTACTCCAGGCCTTATTAACTATTTGCCTGCTCAATCTTTGCCATGCTCAGAATGTATTTAATCCTTCCGATGCAATCGTTCGGCACAATAAAAGTGCTGCACTTGGCACATCAACCAATCCGGATCCAAAAAAACGCGGATTGCAAAAATGGGTGAGCACACCTACAAACGGCGTTAGTACAGGCAGTGGCTTCGATGCATCTGCGTACAAGCAGTATTTCCTGAATTACAACGGCTCAGTGCCGATGGCATTCAGGATAAAATTCCCCCGCACTTACACCTCAAACACAACAGCGAAATTTCCTGTCATGATATTTTTACATGGCGCAGGCGAAGTGGGTTGTTCATCTAATGGGGGTGTATACAACAACGAAAAACAAGTTTGGCTCGGAGGTAAACTCTTTCTCGACCGGGTAAACAGTGGCGAGTTCGACGGATTCCTTGTCTATCCTCAACTTGTAATGAACTCTTCTGATTGCTGGGGAGCATGGGGTTCAACATCAACATCAAATTTCACCGCTATCGTTGCAATGCTCGATTCGCTTGCAAAATACGCACGTCTCGATGCCGACAGAACAATCGTTGATGGTCTTTCAGGCGGAGGATACGGAGCATGGCGGTTCGCAGATCTTTATCCTCAGCGCATCACTAAGATTGCTCCTTCAGCAGCTGCGGGAAGCACCACCAATAGAACGAAGTTTGTGCATATACCCATTTGGTTTGCCACTGGTGGAAAGGATCCCGACCCTTCACCTGCACAGGCAGATTATGCATTGAATAGAATGAAAGAAATTGGCGCTGACATAAAGTATACCCGTTTTCCCGATCTCGGTCACGCTGTTTGGTACAACCACTGGCGCGAACCCGGTTTTGTTGCTTTCATGAACGACAATCACAAAGCAAATCCTCTGGTATATTTTCAGCGCTACGAGTTTTGCGGAACACAGGCAGTGAATACCAAGATTGGTATCACCCCGGGATTTTATGCGTACGAATGGCAGAAAGACCAGGTAACTATTGCTACGCGCACGGGAAGCACAAACACCATAGTCAATGCGGCTTCCATCATATCCTATACCGGTAATGAGGTTACGGTAAAGCAATTTGGTAGCTACCGGGTTCGCTTCAAACGCACTTCAGGATCTGCATGGTCTGCGTGGTCGCCGAAACCTGCGGTAATACAACAAAAGAGTACAAGCACACCTTCGGCACCTATTACGGTTAATGGAGCGAAAAGCAAAGTTCTTCCATCAGTTGATGGCAGCACTACAGTGCCGCTTACCGTCGGTACGGGCTTTAGTGGTTATCAGTGGGTACGCGTAAGCGATAACGCCGTGGTGAGTACTTCAGCAACGTACAACGCACCGGCAGGTGTATATAAAGCACGCTACAATGATCAGTTTGGTTGTGCAAACGGATTCAGTCCGAACTTTACAGTAGTAAACGCCAATGGTACTCCAAAACCTTCTCCGGCTACTTCACTCTCCGTAGCAACTGTTTCATCAACATCTGTACGTTTGAACTGGTCGCAGGGCACAGGTGAAACTGGTTTTGAAGTTTTCCGCGCCACTACCTCAGGAGGACCCTACACTTTCATTACCCGCCTCGCAACAAATGCCGTTACATACACCGACGCAGGTTTAAGCTCTACTGCAACATACTTCTATGTAGTAAGGGCAGTAAATGAAACAGGCGCGGCTGCAAACAGCAACCAGGCAAGTGCAGACAATGGAAATGTTGCACCGGTGATAAGCGCCCTTGCAGGATTTCATGTTAAGACTGATGCAAGCTTCCAGGAAAACTTTACAATCACCGATCCGGGCGATGCAATTACCGTTTCTATTCCCCTGAAACCAGCTTTCGTTACTGTAGCGAACGTTAGCGGAACGAACTATCGCATTACCGCCTCACCAACAATGAACGATGTAGGGTTTAAAGACATCACTGTAGTAGCCACCGATAGTAAGGGCAAACAAACACAGCAAACAATAACGATTCACGTTACAGATAAAAATGTCAGATCAGCATACGTTAATCTCGGTGCATCCGGTAAAACAGCTGCTGCACCATGGACTAACTGGTTAGGCACAAGAACCGCAAACAGTGTGATCAGTAATATTAAAGACGAATCAAACGTTACAACCGCCTTCGATGTAACTACTGTGTCGGCATGGTCTACTGTTACAAACCTCGGTCACATTACAGGCAATAACTCAGGTGTAGCTCCCGACGCGGTGTTGCAAAGCGGCATAGCCGATAATGGCGCAGCGAAAACAATTCGCTTCTCAGGCCTTACTCCGTCAATGCGATATAACCTCGTATTTATCGGAAGCCAGAACGAAGGCCTTGTATCTACCACGCAGTACGCAACAGGCTCGCAAACAACCGTGATGGATTCGCGGTATAATACAAATCGCAGGGTTAGTTTGAATAGCCTTACGCCAGATGCATCTGGTAATATAACGGTCACGGCTACACGTACCGGTTCAACGGGCTACAGCTATCTTAACGGAATTGTTATCGAAGAGTATGCATCCTCTATTTCGCTGCTGAATCCTGCGAACCTTTACGCTGAACCTGCAGACAGAACAACGGTGCAACTCACATGGGGCGACCGTACAAACAACGAAACAGCTTCAGGCGGGTATGTATTAACGAGGGCAACGAACTCTTCGTTTAGTTCAGGCGTAACAAATATTACTTTGGCAGGCAACACAACCAGCTATCGTAACACAGGCCTCAGCGCCAACACGAGGTATTACTACCGTTTGCGTGCAAAGAACGGCAGCTCGTACTCAGGATATAGTAATGTCGTTTCTACTATCACGCCCAATTCGATCGTATATATTAATTTCAATATGAACGTGCCGAATGCGGCATCACCATGGAACAATACAGCAACATCGCCATTGTCGGCGTTTACAAAGTCTGCGTTGAAGAACCAGTCGGGCACTACTACGGCAATGGGTATTACGCTTGTGCAACCATTCAACGGAGAGTTTAATGCAGGAAAGAATACCGGAAGCAATTCGGGAATTGTTCCTGACAACGTGCTGATGGGGAATTATTGGCTCGATAACGGCCAGACCTCATCGTTTCGCATTACAGGTTTAAGCACTGCCCGTAAATACCGCTTTGGTTTTATCGGCAGTTCGAGCGCACCAGGATGGACAAAGGGCGATTATACCGCGAAGTATACGATCAACGGGCGTTCGGTGTATCTCAACTCATGGGAAAATTCAACCCGCATAGTGTATCTCGGTAATGTTGTCCCCGACGGTTCAGGAAATGTGCTCATCAATTTCTCCACTACCGCGGCCGGCGACTGGGGCTTTAATGGCGGTGTAATTATACATGAGTACACCGACGCAGCAGGCGGAGTAGTGATGAACTCTGAACTCGACAGCGCATCGGCAATGAACGACGAAGTATATAAGGTGAAGATTTATCCTAATCCGTTCAGAGATTATGTAACGTTCGATATCAACAACACATCAAACGCAAACCGCATCAGCGCCGATATTTACGACATCACCGGGCGACTTGCATTAAGGCAGGAATTCGATTACATGTCTGCAGGCCAAAACACCATCCAGGTGAAAACAAGTGGATCAAGCATGCCGGCAGGAATGTATGTCATAAGTATCAGGGTAAATGGTAAGCCGGTTTCGGTTCGGCAGATATATAAACAACCCTAAAAAAGAAGCGCCGCGGTAAAAAACTGCGGCGCTTTCCTTTAAATAAACACACAAGATATTATGTTGCGAGCGGCGGTCCACCTGGAACGGAAATAGGTCCGCGTTTATTTTTATAGCCATACTTTTTAGCGGTGAAAGTGGCGGTGCGATATTCGCCCATATAAACATCTCCCGACATAGTGTCGCCGGAAATTTTTCCGGTAAAGATGAACGTGATGTTATCTCCGGGCATCCTGTCACTACTCCTTAGCTTCACAACATCGCCGTCAACAGTTCCTACCATGTCTCTCACAGTGAAATCGCCTTTGTGCGATCCTTCTATCCAGTTACCATCCTGCTCGATATTGAGTGTATGCTTGCTAACGCTGCTGAAGAATTTTATGTCTGTATCCCATCGTCCGCTAAGCTTAGCTGACGGGGCTTTCATTTGCTTTGAACGTGCAGGTCTTTGACGGGTGAGCACTTCAACGATCCTTTGCGCAACGATTTTTTCTTCGCCAGGCTGCATCTGGCCAGTGGTAACGGTTATGCTGGTTGCACCAGTGTCGTAGCCTCTCGCGCCACCGCCTCCAAGTGCAATTCTTGGTTTGCTTCTGCCGAGATCCTCAGCAACTTCTTCACCCGAAATATTTAACTTGTCAATATCCCATGAGATTTTGAGTGACGGGCTCTTGTTATCCAATCCTTCCGGTTCATTTAATTCAGTAGTAACACCATCAATTTTTGATACTGCTTTCGTTACAACATCAAGATATCCAAGCCAGCGTTTCCATTTTGCAGTATGATCGTATGAAATCCACGATTCAACGGCAGCCAGCATTCCCATCATTTCTTCTCTTCCCACTTTATTATCACGGCCCGGTCCATGGTGAGGTGAACTTGCCTGCCATGCACTCATCAATAGATCTTTTCTTCCTAATAACAAACCTGCACACTGCGGTCCACAAAGTGCTTTACCGCCGCTATATGCCACGATGTCGGCACCGGCTTTAAGGTGAATGTTTGGTATGGTGAGATCTTCAGCGGCCGCATCAACCAGTATAGGCACTCCTTTTGGTTTTGCGATAGCAGAGAGTTCTTCCAGTTTAAAATCATTATTAAAACTCATCAGGTAAATCATCGCCGTGCGTGAACTGATTGCATTTTTCAGCTCTTCCATGTTTTCAACCGTAATAATTTTAACACCGATGTTCCTGATGGCGTGGTCGTATACATTACGTGCATTGCGCGGAATAATCACTTCAGTTTTTTCAAACCCTGAAAGATCAGGAATACGAATAAGCTTTTCAGGATTGCCACCTGTTACACATGCTGCAGTAACGTGCTTAAGACCCGCAGCGCAACCAGCCGAAACCATTCCCCACTCTGCACCCGTTAGCTCTGCAAGTTTTTTGCCGATACCATCTGCGAGTTCATCGTATTGAACGAAATTAGTTGATGCTGCCTCCATCGCTGCACGCACAGCCGGCCGCTCGAGTGATCCACCGATGATGGTAAATGTTCCGCGGCAATTGATAAGAGGTTCTACTCCTATCGTTTCAAAAATATTTCCTTTAGCAAAATTCTCTGCGGTTAACGTTGCTGCTGATGGTGTATCAGCGGCAGACACCACCGATGGAATAGCGCCTCCAAGCGGCAGTATCGTTAAACCTTTGATAACGTCTCTACGTTTCATGTTGCGTTTTTGTTTCCGTTAAGATATATTATTTAAGAATGAATGCAATTAGTATTTAACTTAACGCTTGAAAACTATTATTGATGAAATACTTTCCGCGCAAACGATTGCTTAACTTTTTTTTACTCGTACTCTTTGTAATTCCGCTATCGATACATGCACAAAAAATCGATATTTTAATAAAAGGCGGACACGTGATCGATCCCAAAAATAATATTGACGGAAAAATGGACATCGCGATCGCGGGGGGAAAAATCGCCCAGGTCGCTCCATCGATCGCTGCTGGTAACGCTACAAAAGTTGTAGATGCAACCGGTCTTTATGTTACTCCCGGATTGATAGACATGCATTCGCATGCATTCTACGGCACCGATCCCGAATCATATCTCGCAAATGGTATGACCGGCCTGCCTCCCGACGGATTTACTTTTCGCTCGGGCATCACTACTATTGTGGATGCAGGCTCATCCGGCTGGCGCAATTTCAGGCAATTTAAACGTCAGACGATAGACAAGGCGCAAACACGCGTGCTCGCGTTATTAAACATTGTTGGCACTGGTATGTACTCTCGCTTCGAGGAACAGGATACTACCGATATGAATCCTGAAATGGCGGCTAACATGATCAAGAAAGTTTATCCCGAAATATTAGTGGGCATAAAGGCTGCTCACTATTGGGGTGGATTTACACAGGTTGATTTCGCAGTAACTGCCGGAAAACTTGCAAATGTTCCGGTGATGGTTGACTTCGGCGAACATGATCCTCCGAATTCAATAGAAGCGCTATTTATGAAACACCTTCGCCCCGGCGATATCTTCACGCACACCTATTCATACGGACCAAAAAATCGCGAAACCGTTGTAGATGAAAATGGAAAAGTAAAGCCACTCGTTTTCGAAGCGCGCAAAAAAGGAATCATCTTCGACGTTGGTCACGGTGGCGGTGCGTTTTCATGGCGCCAGGCCATTCCTTCTATTGAACAGGGTTTTCTTCCTGATGTAATCAGTACTGATCTGCATACGCAGAGCATGAACGGTGGAATGAAAGACCTTGCAAATGTGATGTCGAAGTTCCTGGCAATGGGTATGACCATCCAGGAAGTTGTGAAACGTACAACGGTAAATCCGGCAAATGTTATCAACCGTAAAGAGCTTGGAAATCTATCCGTAGGATCCGAAGCCGACGTTGCAATTCTTAATATCGCAAAAGGCGACTACGGTTTTATTGATATCCGCAATGTTCAGTTGAAAGCGAAACAAAGGCTCGAAGTTGAACTTACCATTCGCGCAGGCAAAGTGGTGTGGGACCTGAATGGTATTGCAGCAAAGCCTTACGATCCAAAAGGAACTAATTAAAGTATTACGTAAATGAAATTCTTATCGTCATTATTATTGCTGGCCCTCGCTTTTACAAGCCAGGCCCAGGAATATGATATTTTACTGAAGAACGGAACGGTAATCGATCCGAAGAACAAACTGAATAAAACGGCTGACGTCGCTATCAAGGACGGAAAGATCGCAAAGGTAGCCGCGAACATCGCCGATAATACCGCAAAGCGTGTGGTGGATGTTACAGGCATGATTGTGGCGCCGGGGTTTATCGATCTTCACACACACGTTTTTGTAGGAAGCAAACCCGAAACATTTGCCGACGGCTCACTCAGCGTATCTCCCGACGACTTTACGCTTAAGGCTGGCGTTACCACTGTAGTTGATGCAGGCACCTCGGGCTGGAGAAACTTCGCAACGTTCAAGAACCAGGTAATTGATAAATCGAAAACGCGCATACTCGCCTTTCTGAATATCGCCGGAAATGGAATGACGGGCAGCCCGTACGAGCAGGACATGAACGATATGGACGCCTATATGACGTCGATCACTGCCAAGCGATATCCTGATGTGGTGGTTGGTGTTAAGATCGGCCACTTCGAGGGAAATGACTGGACACCTTTTGATCGGGCGATAGAAGCGGGTAAGCTTTCCGACAGACCGGTTTTTGTTGAATGTCATCTTCCTCAATTTTCTTTGGAAGATCAGCTGAAGAAGATGCGCCCCGGCGACATCATAACACACTCATTTGAAAAGGTAAGCGAACGAATGCCCGTTACAGATAGCACAGGAGCGCTTCGCCCATTTGTTCTCCAGGCAAAACAACGGGGAGTTCTCTTCGACCTTGGTCATGGCGGTGCGGGCTTTTGGTTCAGCGTTGCGGTTCCTGCAATGAAGAATGGCCTTCCTCCAAATACATTCGGCACAGACCTTCACCGGTTCAGCATCAACGCAGGAATGAAAGACATGCTTAACGTAATGTCTAAGTACCTTACAATGGGAATGAAGCTGGATGATGTTATACAAACTGCTACGTGGAATGCCGCAAAGGCGATCAAACATGAGGAGTTGGGTAATCTTTCAGAAGGATCACCGGCCGATGTAGCGGTTGTTCGCATTCGCGATGGTAAATTTGGCTACGTAGATGCTGGCGGAAACACTATCGAAGGAAATAAGAAACTGGAAGCAGAACTCACTCTGAGAGGCGGGAATATTGTATGGGATCTGAACGGAATTTCTGCGAAGAAATTCAAATGACTAACCGAATAAATGTAGATGAGAAAAGTTAAAACCCACTTTTTCACGGGGCTATTGCTTGTAATTGTAACTATTATTTGTTTTGAACACTGCAAAGAAAAAATAAACCTGCCGAAATCCGATCCCGGCAATGGTGGCTTGTTACTCCCTAAAAAATTCGAAGCTCTTGTGGTGGTGGATAGCATTGGTAACGCGCGCCATCTTGCCGTGAATAGCAACGGCGACATTTATGTGAAACTTACGTTCAACGCTAAAATGAATGGCGGCGGTGGAACCGTTGGACTGAGAGATATTAATCACGATGGAAAGACAGATTCCATTGTATACTTCGGCGACTACAAAGACGAAGGCGGCTCGGCAGTTGGGATGACCATTCATAACGGTTACCTGTACACGAGTACGGTAAAACAGGTGCTTCGCACAAAACTGTCAGACGGAAAATTAATTCCTCAACACAAAACGGAAGTTCTGTTTACCGACGACGACACAAACGTTACGCGCAACTGGCACACCACAAAACCTGTTGCGTTCGACGACAATGGAAATATATACATACCATTCGGAGGTCCCACAGATGCCGGCCAGGATATTATGTATGGTCCCATTGGCGTACCCAATGGAAAAGGCCTCGATCCGTCACCAGACCTGGAAAGACACGGCGGCATCTGGAAATTCGATGCGAATAAACTTAACCAAACGCAAAAAGACGGAGTAAGATTTTCAACCGGCATCCGGAGCGTAGTAGGAATGCAATGGAACCCTGCTGATAAAAGTTTGTACGCCGTTGTAAATGGCATCGACAACTTTCACACGTTGTATCCTGATTTGTATACACCATGGCAGGCAGCGTTACTTCCTGCCGAAACGCTTATAAAAGTTACCGAAGGCTCTAATTTCGGATGGCCCTATGCATACTACGATCAGATGACCGGAAAAAATGTTTTGCAGCCAGGCTACGGCGGTGATGGAAAAATTACGGCGCGTGCCGATTCATTTGACCTGCCCGAAATAGCGTTCCCAGGCCACTGGGCACCAATGGACGTTTTGTTTTACCAGGGAAGCCAGTTTCCTGAACGGTATAGAAACGGTGCGTTTGTGGCTTTTCATGGAAGCACAGACAGGGCACCGTACCCACAGGCCGGTTATATTGTTTGTTTTGTTCCGTTCGAAAATGGAAAAGCAACAGGTAAATGGGAGGTTTTTGCAGATGGCTTCACTGGCGTTGATACCGTGGTAAACACAAATGACGCGGTGTATCGCCCAATGGGACTTGCAGAAGGCCCCGACGGTTCACTGTATATAGCTGAATCAAATAAAGGAAAAATCTGGCGCGTAATGTATAAAGGACAGAAGGAAAATTTCTCTGTCGCCGACCTCGCCGACATGGAAAAACAAAAATCGCGCAGTTACATTGGAACGCCGGATTCGGTACGCGATAAACTTTCGCAGCCAAATGCAATAGGAGGGTGGAAACTCTACAGCATTTATTGCAAAAACTGCCACCAGCAAAATGGCAAAGGCGACAACAACCGTTTTCCGCCCTTAGCCGGATCTGAATATGTAACAGGGGATAAAGACAGGTTGATCACAATTCTTTTAAAGGGGTTGCAGGGTGAAATCACTGTCGCAGGGAAAAAATATAATGGTTTGATGCCGCCGTTCGGTCACCTCGATGACCACGATATAGCATCTATTATCACAAATATTAGGTCGCGGTACAAAAACAATGCGAGTGCAGTATCTTCGGACGAAGTAAAGAAGGTTCGCGAAAAATTAAAGAAATGACAACTCGAAGAAAATTTCTCTCCAGCAGCATTCTCGGTTCAGCTTCCATATTAACAGCATGCGAGGCCGCTTCTGCGCCGTCTGCAACCGCCGATACCAGGCCACTCGTAATTTCTACATGGGATTTTGGTATGGCCGCGAATGCAGAAGCATGGAAAATTCTTGAAAAAGGCGGACGTGCCCTGGATGCAGTGGAAGCCGGCGTAAAAGTACCGGAAGGCGACCCATACCGTGCAGACGGTTGGATACGGCGGCTTTCCCGACCGTGACGGCCACGTTACACTCGATGCGTGCATCATGGACGACAAATACAATTGTGGTTCCGTGATGTTTCTCGAATACATCAAACATCCAATATCTGTTGCAAGGATGGTGATGGAGAAAACGCCGCACATCGTTTTGGTAGGAGAGGGCGCGTTGCAATTTGCTCTTGCAAATGGGTTTCAGAAAGAAAATCTCCTGTTACCGGAAAGCGAGAAAGCATGGAAAGAATGGTTGAAAACATCGAAGTACGAGCCCCAGGTAAATATCGAAAACAAATCTTTCAAAGCTGATACATTACCCGGCAGTAAAGAAAATCACGATACAATCGGTATGGTAGCGCTTGATGCGAATGGAAATCTTAGCGGCGCATGTACAACAAGCGGGTTATCGTTCAAAATGCACGGACGTGTAGGCGATTCACCAATAATTGGTGCCGGCTTATACGTAGATAACGAAATAGGCGCAGCCACCGCAACCGGCGTGGGTGAAGAAGTGATTCGAATTGCAGGTTCGTTTCTTGTTGTTGAATTAATGCGACAGGGTATGTCGCCAGAAAAAGCGTGTTACGAAGCAGTACAACGAATTGTAAAACGTAAACCCGACAGCGCTAAAGACCTGCAGGTGGGTTTTCTCGCGATCAACAAAAAGGGAGAATACGGTTCGTACGCTTTGCAAAAAGGGTTTTCGTACGCTGTCACGCACAAAGGTTCTAATCAAATGACCTCCTCAAAATCCGTTTATTAATCAATGGCTCAGCAAAGAATTTTCGAAGTTTGTGCGTTTAATATTCAATCGGCTATCATTGCTCAGAATGCGGGAGCCGCAAGAGTAGAATTGTGCGATAACCCTGTTGAAGGTGGAACTACACCCAGTTACGGCGCAATTGAAGAAACGCGTGAAAAAATAGACATCGATCTTTATCCCATCATACGTCCGCGCGCAAACAATTATTACTACAACGATGAGGAATTTGCAATAATGCGTCGCGATATTTTAAAGTGTCGCGACCTGGAATGCGATGGGATATCTGTAGGTATCCAGACGATCACCGGAGAAATTGATATCGAGCGGCTGCAACGAATAGTGGAATGGGCCGGCCCGATGGGCGTAACATGCAATCGCGTTTTCGATTGCGCGCCGGATCCTTTCAAGGCGTTGGAAGATATCATCTACTGCGGATGCGAACGCGTGCTTACTTCGGGCTTAAAATCTGCAGCACCTGATGCCGCAGACTTATTAAAAAAGCTCGTAGAAGCTGCAGGCGACCGACTCATCATAATGCCCGGCGCCGGCATAAAATCATCCAACATTAAAAAGCTTGCTGAAATAAGTGGCGCAAAGGAGTTTCACGGTTCAGCGAGAGTGATTGCGCATAACCCCGTTACTTTCATCAATAAAGAAGTGAGTGATTATGGCCACGTTTATATAACGGATGAAAACGAAGTAAGAGAGATCATCGCGCAGTTAGCGTTCTGATTTTTGTTTTCTGCACCACATAATTCCCGATCTGTTCTCCTTCCTTCATCCCGTTTTCAATAGCGTCTCTGAAGTGTATGCCACCATACAATCGTGAAATCGCTGCTTCACTGCACGCCTGTTTGAAAGAGGTGAACTTTCTTACAGGCAAACCAAACTCCACTTCTGTATTATCTGAAAACGCAAAGTTATCGCCGAACAAATGAGTGAGTATCGTTGCTGACGTGGTAGATATAACACTGTGGCCCGAAGTGTATTCAGGAAACGGTGGTGTTTGAAGCAACGGTTGCCCACTCACGGTCAACCAGTTTTTTAATAGCCGTAACCGGGCGCACCCTGTTGAACTTGTACTTGTTATTCCAGCACGATACAAATGCATCGCATATACCTAACGCAACAACGGCGTGCGCATAACTTGTTTCACCGAGACCCAGCTTTTCTTTTTTACAGGCAAGGCCGGTTATACCCATCCAATGACCTCCCGGTGAGATCTTCTTTATTCCAAACTCAAGGTGTCCTACCTGTTGCAGTGCAAATGGATTGCAATCCCAGAACATAGCAATATCCGCCTGATCTTTGGATAGATTCTTCGTCACATCGTACACCTCTTTCATTTGTGTATAAAATCCGGACGCGTGTGTGGTATCATAGGTTGCGGGGGGTCCGCCGGTAAATTGGGCACATGAATCGAGTATGAACGTTCTCAGCGTGTACCAGTAAGGCTCAATCGGCGCCATAAAGGCCGGCGCAGTAGGCTGCCAGTATGCATCACCGTTAGTAGGAGTGAACCTTCGTAAACCGCTAAGTTTTGAAAAGTTATCGGCTGATGCATATTTCATCAGTTGCGTAATTACACTATCCACAAGATCAGACGACGCTTTTATCTTCTCGTCATTCAACTTCTTCTTACTTGCAATACGAAACAACGAATCGGTATGCGGCTTTAGCATATAGCCCGACGGAAGTAATCTCGTACCCGTTTTATACAATGCCAGGATTGTTGCAAACGATTCGTCGCTTTTATCTACCAGCTGCTGGTCAACACGGAATAGCGTAAGCCCTTTAACAGCACCCGCCAAATCGTTTTGTTCATTATGAAAGAGCGAATACGTTTGATTTGCAGCGAGGCATATGTACGCATAATATCTTGCGGCTGCAACCGGCGATGTAACGTCGTTCAACATCACATCCGTAGATGCTTTCAACGCCTTTACATAATCAGGTGTAGAAAAGGTATTATTCTTCTGGCCCTGGGCTGTTCCAAATAGAAGTAGAAAAAATATGGACGAGAGTAAGCGTGTCATGATGCTTGATGTCAGTAAGAATAAATTTGTGGTGCCTGGTTATTAATCGCAAAGATCAGTTGATTGCCGTTCTTCCCATCAGTCTTAATAATATCGCGAATACATCCTTTTACAGACAATCCCGATTCTGCCTGCGGAACATACCTGAAGTTACCTTTGCCATCTCCTTTTAAAAATGTTCCGTAGCCGGCATCAATTTTTCCAATTTTTATTCTTGCCTTGTCAGTGTTTCCGCCGAGTACTATATCCTGCTTTCCATCCCGGTCAAAGTCGCCCGTGGCGATTGCGTACACAGGAAAAAAGTTCGCTTCTACGGGCAACTTCTTCGATTTAAATACCCCTTTATCATTCTCGAAATATGTCGTCTCGAAATAATTGGCTTCCAGTTTCTTTGCAGACTTCAACTGTTCTTCGGTCAAAATCTCCTGTAGCGTTGTATTGGAATACTGCGCATACGTTGGAAATTTCTGACGCAGGCTAACAATCTGATCGGTAATCTCATCTCGGCTCGCCATTGGGTACGACTTGCCCTGGATGTAATAACAGATGATAGGGTCAACCGATCCGTTGTTATCAAAATCGGCGTAGTACAATTCTGCAGGTTGTTCTTTGCTTACTTTCAAAGGACTGTTCAGTCCCCAGTTCCCGGCAATGAGATCTAAGTCACCATCACCATCCATATCCGCCAACTGCAATCTGTTCCACCAACCTTTTAATGCTTCAGGAAAATGTTTATCGGATGCATCTGTCAACTTTCCATTCTTATTCAAAAGTACAGATATCCGGCTCCACTCACCGCAAACGAGCAGGTCCTTTCTTCCATCGCCGTCTACATCATACCACGCAGCATCAGTCACCATGCCTAAATCTTTAAGTGAGGCACTCATGTCATCAGGTGCTCTTACAAATTCGCCTCTGCCACTATTTATCAGCAACAAGCTTTCCGGAGCTTCAGGATATCTTCCAGGCACCACTCTGCCACCAATAAATAAATCCTGGTCGCCATCGTTATCAATATCTGCGGCACGTACGCACGAACCGCTTATTGCTTCTGCGGGAAGAGACGCAGCGTTTCTAAACTTGCCATTTACATTATAGTATAAGCGATCCTGCAACGCAGCATCGCCATCATTAAAATTGTATCCGCCGCTTACCACGTACAAATCGGCATCGCCATCCTTATCAGCATCAAAAAATATTGCGTCCATATCCTCCGACGCGGCTTCGTTCGCTAATTCAGGTTGCCTGTCTTCAACAAAACTTCCGTCTTGTTTTTGTACAAATAT
The DNA here is from genome assembly GCA_963782225.1 of uncultured Chitinophagaceae bacterium. Lineage (GTDB taxonomy): Bacteria > Bacteroidota > Bacteroidia > Chitinophagales > Chitinophagaceae > Flavitalea. The sequence continues at coordinate 1,232,822 of CAWAIQ010000004.1, read as the reverse complement.
TTTACCCGCAGTACCCTGCACACCGCATATATAAATATCTTCCAACCCATCACCATTTATATCCGCCCTGGCTGTATGTGGTCCACCATACGAAATCATATTCGGCATTAACGGCTGCACTTTAAAATCGTTTACATCTGGTGAGCTATGCGTAAAGGGTAAGCCACTTGCTGCAGGCTTAAATACCGGTTTAGCATTCCGGCTGCTGTCGGCGTGCACTCCCTTTTCATAGGACACTTTATTGACGGCATTTATTTTTAACCCGTTTAGTCTTTGTTTGTTGCCATCGGCCCAAATAATAAATGCTGAATCGATTTGTGTTGAGGGAAGACCTGCGTGCATCGGCGCAAGCATTGCACTTTGATAGCCATGCACCGGGTAATTCTCTAACATCACGGCACCCTTAGCAGTATGAATCTTGAGCGTCGCTCCCAGTCCGTTTTTATTCTTGCCGTTTCCTGCAAGTGTCACATCTATCCAATTGCCTGCGTCGCCGTTTTCAACAAGCATGTTCCTGTAAATTTCTGCCGGAGCATTTAAATGGTTCACTACAAGATCAAGATCCCCGTCGTTATCAAGATCAGCAGCCGCAGCACCATTGCTCAAAGTTTTTTTATCAAAGCCCGCATCAGCAGAAACATCATCAAATTGAAGGTTGCCGTCATTCAGATACAGGTAGTTATGAACAGGCGTCGTCGGAATTTCCTGCAAGAGCTTAAACATATTCTCGCTCGGCTCACTGCGAATGAACTTCATCCGCTCGTTGGCGTAAAATTTTACAAAATCCCTGTTCGTCATATCGCGACCATAACCGTTCGTGATAAACAAATCTTTATAACCGTCGTTATTAAAATCCATCAGCAACGACGCCCAACTCCAATCAGTGCAGTACACTCCGCTCAATTGGCCGATCTCGCTGAATGTGCCATTGCCGTTATTTAATTGAAGCATATTGCGCATCAACTGATGATGAAACCCATTTTGCACCTGGTTATTATACACCTCGTAGTTATCGGGCATGTACAACAATTTCTGTCTTCTGTTATCTTCCGGAAGCATGTCAAGGGTAAAAACGTCAGCAAGCCCGTCGTTGTTTATATCGGCTACATCGCAACCCATCGAAAAATTCGAAAGGTGTCCGAACTCTTCTTTCGCTTTATCGGTGAATGTTCCGTCGCGATTATTGATGTACATGTAATCTTCTTCCACGTAATCGTTCGTTACATAGATATCTGGCCACCCGTCGTTATTTAAATCACTCACCGAAATGCCAAGACCATAGCCGAGAGGATTTGATATGATGCCCGACTCTAGTGTTACATCAGTAAAAAAATTGTTGTCGTTGCGATAGAGGCGGTCTCCGGCGTCGGGATCAATCATCTTTTTTACAAACGAGGCATCAAAGTTCCGGAGGTTTTTATTGTTATGGTTTAATACAAAAAGGTCGAGATCGTTATCGCGGTCGTAGTCAAAAAAAACTGCCTGGCTCGAAAAGCCTGAGTCGGCAACGCCCATCACTGCGGCCTTTTCGGTAAACGTAAGGTTGCCGTTATTGATGTACAACTGGTTTGTACGGCGATCGCGGTCAACAGGACCTGAAAAGCACAGGTATATATCCTGGAAACCATCGCCATTCACATCTGCGATGCTCACGCCGGTTTTCCATCCCTTTTTAGCAGATACCCCCGCCCTTGCCGTTATATCTTCAAATTTCATGTTGCCTTTGTTCAGGTACAACTTACCTGGCTGCATGTTGGCTGAAAAGTAGATGTCTATGAGTCCGTCGTTATTAAAATCGCCGAGGCCAACCCCGCCGCCATTATAATAGTATTCGTAAGTAATGATGTTTAGTACGGGCGATTCGCGTAGCGCATTGGTAAAGTTTACGCCTGATTCCTCGGTCGTGACAGGCTTGAATAGTGATTTCCGGGGAGTTTGTGCAATCACGCCAAGTGACACCATCAGTATGCAAAGGCATAGCATTCCCTTCTTCATGTTCAGTTTTGGTATAAATTGATAGCAAACACACCCTATAGGGGCGAGGTTGCACTGGAAATTAGCATTAATAGGACTTTCAGCCAAATGAAGACCATTAAAATCCACTCTGCAAAAATGCCCGTTCTGTAACCTTTTTGCGGACCTTGTAGTCATATCTCCAAACACCTTCGCAATGAAATACGTTCTTTTCTTCATTCTTGGCACCCTGCTTTTCTTTTCCTGTAGATATATAGGTGGAAAACGCATAAGGGGCAACGGCAACTTCGTATCCCGTGAGCGTTCGGTTTCAGGCTTCCATGGAATTGAATCTTACGGTTCTTTTGATATTAAAGTGGTCCCCGGCGCAACCGCATCGGTTAAGGTCGCTACGGATGAAAATCTTCAGGAGTACATCGAAACCTATGTAGAACACGGCAACCTCCAGATTCGCGAACGCGACGGATATAACCTTCGTCCACGAAACGACATCGAAATCACAGTGTCAGGTCCTGCGTTTACCACTCTTGTCACAAACGGTTCCGGTACGATCACCGGCAATGGCCTCCTGAATAGTAATGACGACGACGTTGACCTGAGGGTTGCGGGCTCAGGCAATATCAACGTAGAATTAAATGGCGGCCGGGTTGAATCACAAATCCACGGCAGCGGTAACATTAAAGTGCGCGGCACTTCCAAAAAGTTCAAAGGTGGCGTGTACGGCAGCGGTAATATCCGCGCGGCCGATCTCGTTTCCGAAGAGTCTGAAGTGGAAATAGCCGGCAGCGGAAATGTCGAAGTAAACTCAACCAATTCGCTAAATGTTCACATTATGGGCAGCGGCGAAGTAAAACACCGCGGTAATGCCAAAGTAAGCACATCCATACAGGGCAGCGGTTCTGTAGTACGGATCGACTAATCTTCGCGACTTCCGTCCTGGGCCATCCTTACGATCCTGGGACGGAATCTCGCTATTATATCCACGAGATCCTGCTGTGCGTTCATCACCATGTTTATGTCTTTATAAGCCATTGGTGCCTCGTCCAGGCCAGCCCCAATCAGGCTCACATTATTTTCTTTCAGTGCATCGTTTAATTCGTGACGCGAGATTTTTTTAACCGCAGCGCTCCGGCTCATCTGCCTTCCCGCACCATGCGATGCCGAATTGATTGCATTTTCTGCACCTCTTCCCTTAACTAAAAAGCCTGGTGCCGTCATACTGCCAGGTATAAAACCCATCACTCCGTCACCTGCCGGTGTCGCGCCTTTCCGGTGCACAATCACATTTTTTCCCCTCCAGTTTTCCTTCCATGCAAAGTTGTGGTGATTTTCTACCCGCCCGAGAAGTTCCCCACCCATTGCCTTAGCAAGCTTCCTGTGTATTATTTCGTGACAAGCGGAGGCGTAATCGCCAGCCAGGTTCATGGCGTTCCAATATTCCTGCCCGGGACCGCCGTCCAGGCTCATATACGCGAGGTTCGCGGCCTCTTTCGGAAGCATACAGATGTCTTTAGCAATTTTTGTGTAGTGCCCCGCGATTGTGGCGCCCATACCTCTTGAACCGGAATGTGTGAGCAACGCAACATATTTCCCTTGCGGGATGCCCAGTTCTTTATCGGGATTTAAAACTTCCAGTATTCCCCATTCAGCAAAATGATTTCCTCCACCCGATGTTCCAAGCTGGCTCCATGCCTTGTCGCGCAGATTATTAACGAAAGGCGTAATCCCGAAAGAGCTGCTATCCAGTACCTGGTGATCGCTTCGAGAGTTTCCTTTGAATCCTTCGCCGGCGCCAAACTTGGTGTGCGCTATCAGCTCGCGCTTGAATTTTGATTCGTTCTTTTCAAACTCATTTTCCGGTATATCGAAAATTGAAAGCGCCATGCGGCAGCCAATATCAACGCCAACTCCATATGGAATCACGGCATTGTCCACCGCCAGCACGCCACCAATAGGCAGACCATAACCCGGGTGTGCATCGGGCATCAGCGCGCCGCCGACAGTTACAGGCAACCTCATCGCAATATCCATCTGGCTTCTCGCTCCTTCTTCAATAAATGCTTCGCCATACACGGAGTACAGTGGAATTTCCGGTTTAAGACGAATGGTTTGTGGCTCCTTAAACCTTGCATCCTCAATCATTTCCTGGGCGAGCACCTTTAAGACCGGATCGTCGAGAAACATTTCAGGATAATCTTTCACCTTCTTTAGTAGTACCAGCACCTCGTCGTTACTCGTGCGTTTGAACTCCTGGGCAACTTCGAGCGCCATCCCAAGAATCTTTCCTTCTTTATAACCAATCTTTTTTAGATCGCCGCCTTTAATCCGTTTACTCATCTTTGGTTAAATTGCTCCTCCAATGGATTCGTACAATATTCAAAAAATATCAAATCTATTTGAAACCATCCTCCGGCAAAATATTTCTGCAGAAGGATTTAACTGGCTCAAGGATAGAACATCACCAATACAAAACACAAACCACTTTAATACATCATTTGTAACGGCGCCGCGAAAAACGGGCAAACATTTACTGGAAATTGATCAGCCGGTACTTGAAGAGATCAATAATATCCGTCCAGGTTTAAACATCACTAATTGGACAACCGACCGGCTCGCCCGCGTATGGCTGTTGTTGCAGTTGAACAACAAAGAAAAAGATACTTACTTCATCACGATAGAAAATCTGTTCAAGGCTGCAGAAGTGAATGAGCTAGTTGCCCTGTATTCGTCGCTTCCCCTCCTTGCATATCCTGAAATCTGGGCACCGCGTTGTGCAGAGGGCATTCGCAATAACATCGCGGATGTTCTCACGGCAATTATGTGCAACAATCCGTATCCATACGAAAATCTTGGCGAGGCTGCATGGAACCAGCTGGTGTTAAAAGCGTTTTTTACCGACAAGCCTATCAACGAAATTGTAGGACTCGATAAACGCGCAAACGAAAAACTCGCTCACACACTTTCCGATTACGCTCACGAACGCTGGGCGGCACACCGGGATGTTAATCCTCTTTTGTGGAGATGTGTTGGCCCATTTTTGAACGAACAATTGTTGCCCGACATGCAGAAACTTTTATCCTCACCGTACGAAATTGAAAAGGAAGCAGCAGCGCTTGCATTGCACAGCAGTAATTATTTGCCCGGACAAGAGCTGCTGCCCGCAAATCATAGATCAGCAATTGAAAACGGAACATTGTCCTGGGAGGTTTTAGCACAAAAAATGAATCACAATGTGTTGCAGTCATAACATAACAGAGCACGACCTGAGGCCGGGCGCATCGGATAATTCTTATATGGATAGTATCCGAGGAATGAAATTTTTCGATCCGCATGTACACATGACCTCGCGTACAACAGACGATTACCAGGCGATGGCCGACGCAGGTGTAGTGGCGCTTATTGAACCCGCATTCTGGCTGGGTCAGCCAAGAACGGGTGTCGACACCTTTCGCGATTACTACAGCAGTTTGATTGGCTGGGAAAGATTTCGCTCATCGCAATTTGGTATCAGGCACTATTGTACGATAGGATTGAACTCGCGTGAAGCCAATAACGAAGCACTCGCTGAACAGGTAATGGAAATACTTCCGCTCTTCATTTATAAAGAGGGCGTAGTTGGAGTTGGTGAGATTGGTTTCGACGATCAAACTGATGCAGAAGAAAAATATTACCGCCAGCAACTCGACTTAGCAAAAGAAGCGGGTCTTCCGGTACAAATCCATACGCCGCATCGCGATAAGAAAAAGGGAACTACAAAAAGTATGGATATCGCTATCGAACACGGACTCGATCCGCAAATGGTGATCGTAGACCATAACAACGAAGAAACCGTGAAGGAAGTACTCGACCGTGGCTTTTGGGCAGCGTTTACAATATATCCATTTACAAAAATGGGCAATGAAAGAATGGTTGAAGTAGTAAAACACTACGGCTCAAAAAACATCATGATAAACTCCGCAGCCGATTGGGGCATCAGCGATCCGCTTGCCGTACCAAAAACTGCCGCACTGATGAAACAACATGGAATAAGCGATGCAGATATAAAGATGGTCACGTACACAAATGCTATCGCAGCCTTTGGAAAAAGCGGCCAGATAGATGAAGGTGATTTTGGCATGTCGACAGAAATTGATCAGAGCCAGAAGTTCAGCGGCAACACCATTCTTCGTGGCGGACAACAACCGCGCATCGACAAAAACTCAATCATCATTAAATAGTGAAGCAGGTAACCGGATATCTGCGTCTTATGCGACCCGCAAATATCGTTACCGCGATATCGGATGTGTTGGCGGGAACCGCATTGATATATACGATGCCTTTCATGGGGGAGCCTGATCTGCGAACCGTCATCCTGCTCGTGCTCTCCACGAGTTTCCTGTATGGCGGTGGAGTTGTACTTAATGATGTGTTTGATGCGGAGCTCGACAAAGTGGAGCGGCCCGAAAGGCCGATACCCAGCGGTCTCATAAAAAAATCGTCTGCCGGTTTGTTCGGTATCGTTCTTCTTTTACTGGGAATTCTTTGTGCCGCATTTGCTGACCCGAACGATTTATTGTCGCCGTCAACCTGGATAGCAACCCTGATTGCGATAGCTGCTACGGTTTACGACAGATGGGCCAAGCACCATTCGTTTCTCGGACCGTTTACAATGGGATTTTGTCGCGGTTGCAACCTTTTGCTGGGTATGACAGCCGCAGGGTATCCTGAGCTTTTTCCGCTTGCCATCGTTCCTCTGATATACATTTTCGCCATTACCATGATCAGCAGAGGTGAGGTGCACGGAGGCAAACGTACTACGCTCTATGTGGCAGCGCTGCTGTATATTTTGGTGGTAAGTGCTGTCCTGGCCGTTTCGTTCTATTTCGAAACCCTACCTCAAACACTTTTGTTCGTTGCTTTTTTTGCGGCGATGATATTTCTTCCCCTGCAGAAAGCCATCAATCAACCGATCGGTCCCCGGATAGGAAAAGCGGTAAAGAGCGGAGTGATTTCTCTCATCATTATGAATGCCTCATGGGCGGCCGCATCAGATAATTTGATGATGGCTCTTATTATCCTCGCGCTACTGCCTGTATCGCTGCTGCTCGCGCGCCTCTTTGCAGTAACCTGAAATCGCCCAATATTGCTTACTTTTAACCCTCGTTTTGTTTTTTGACACATAAGAAGAACATGGATTATCTACAGCAGTCGTTCAGTGTCAGGTTTGAATATAAAGTTATTTTTACCGAGCATCTTTTTGATAGAAGCAACACGGCGCTTAAGCATTTTTTTGATTCTCAGCGTTCCGATAACATAAAGAAAGTTTTCTTCGTGATAGACGAAGGCGTGGCACTATACCACCCATCCCTGCAAGAGGACATACGCTCCTATTTCCGGGACGTGCAAGGGTATAGGCTCATTCCTGAGATCTTTAAGATCGAGGGAGGCGAAAACGCAAAGAACCAGCCTGAATATTTTTACAAGATTGTAGACGCCGTAGAAAAGTTCGGCATCGACCGTCATTCGTACATCGTCGCAGTAGGCGGTGGCTCCATCCTCGACCTTGTGGGATATGCTGCTGCCGTGTCGCATCGGGGAATTCGTCATATCCGTATTCCAACAACAGTGCTCTCTCAAAACGATTCAGGCGTCGGCGTAAAAAATGGTATCAATTATTCAGCGAAGAAAAATTTCCTGGGCTCATTCGTTCCTCCCGTGGCAGTATTCAACGATTTTTCTTTCCTCAATACACTTTCGCGCGAAGAATGGATATCGGGAATTTCGGAAGCAGTAAAAGTTGCATTAATCAAGGATGCATCATTTTTCAATTGGTTGTGTGATAACGCCGAGGCGCTTGCATCAAGAGATATGCAATCAATGAAATTCCTGATAAAACGCTGTGCAGAGATGCACATCGCACACATATCCAGTGGCGATCCGTTCGAAATGGGTTCTTCGCGTCCGCTCGATTTTGGCCATTGGAGCGCCCACAAAATTGAACAGCTTTCGCATTTTACGATAAGACACGGCGAAGCCGTAGCGCTTGGGATCGCACTCGACAGCACATACTCATGGCTCTCGGGCCGCTTGAGCGAAGAGGACCACAGGAAAATTATATCCTTACTCAAAACAATCGGCTTTGCTGTTACGCACCCGCTAATAGATATCAGTAACGAAAAAAGCCCGGTGTTGCTTGGGCTCGATGAATTTCGGGAACACCTCGGCGGAAAACTTACTATTATGCTTCTCGATGCAATTGGCAAGGGCGTTGAAGTGCATGAACTTGATGTATTGATTCTTAATAAAGCCAGCGAATGGCTGAGGGTATCGTCATAAAAATCCAGTTATGCAAACACCGAAAGGACATCTCACCTATTGTAGCAATATTCATCCGGGAGAAGCATGGTCTGAGCATTTTGAAAGATTGAAGGAAAGTATTCCTGCCATCAAAAAAAAGGTGTGCCCGGCGGCTCCGTTCGGCATCGGATTACGACTTGCAAATTCTGCGAGCCTCGAACTACGGAAAGAAGAAAACCTCCTCAAATTTCAAACGTGGCTTAACGACAACGATTGTTACGTATTTACCATGAACGGATTTCCTTACGGCGGTTTTCATAATACCGTTGTGAAGGACCAGGTGCACGCCCCCGATTGGTTATCGCCCGACCGGGTGGCCTACACAATACGCCTCGCACAAATACTGGCTTCCCTTTTACCGGATGGTGTTGATGGTGGCATCTCAACATCGCCGTTAACGTATAAATTCTGGCACAAGAACGAAAACCTTGAAAGCGTATATCAAAATGCCACAATGAACGTGATTCTCGTGGTAGACCAACTTATCCAAATTAAAAGAACTACAGGAACCCTCATTCACATTGATATTGAACCTGAACCCGATGGACTTCTTGGCAACGGCAAAGAATTCCTGCAATGGTATGTCCGTTACCTTATGCCCATGGGGATTACGTTTATCCAGGACCGTTATGACGTCAATGAAGATGAAGCAGCTTCCATCATCAGGGAGCATGTACAGATTTGTTACGACGTTTGTCATTTTGCTGTAGGTTACGAAGACCACGCCCATATGATAGAGCAACTCAGATCGCTGGGTATCAAAACGGGGAAGATTCAAATCAGCGCCGCCTTGAAAGCGAAGGTGCCCGAAAACACTGATGAACGCGATGCCTTCGTCAATGCATTTCGAAAATTCAACGAGCCCGTTTACCTACACCAGGTAATAGCGCGTAAAAAAGATGGAAAATTTTTAAGTTACGCCGATCTCAACCTCGCACTTGACGATGCGCAGAATCCCGATGTTGCAGAGTGGCGCGCACATTATCACGTGCCCCTGTTTATTAATAGCTACGGTGTACTCCACTCCACTCAATCGGATATTGAAAAAGTTTTATCGATACATGAGGTGTCAATGTTTACCTTTCATCTCGAAGTAGAAACCTACACTTGGGAAGTATTGCCCGAAGAAATGCGGTTGCCTGTTAATGACTCCATAGTGCGCGAACTTGAATGGGTGCTCAGTATTCTGAAACATGAATCTATAAACCAGGCACATTAGTATGCAGAAGACTGTTGTGATAGATATCGTTGGGCTTTCTACCTCTGTTATTGGCGAACATACTCCCTTCATCAAAGAATATATTTCAAAGAGAAAACTACAACGCATCACTCCAATGCTTCCTGCGGTAACTACTGCAGTACAGAGTACTTATGTAACGGGTAAATGGCCTGCGGAGCACGGAATTGTCGGCAATGGCTGGTACGACGATACGGACGCCGAAATTAAATTCTGGAAACAGTCAAACAAGTTGGTCCGGGGCGAAAAGATATGGGACCGCGCAAAAGCAATCGATCCATCGTTCACGGTATCGAAAATGTTTTGGTGGTATAATATGTATTCTACCGCCGACTACTCTGTTACCCCACGACCCAATTATTTGGCCGACGGCAGAAAAATGCCCGACTGCTACTCGCACCCTGCAGAATTACGCGACGAGTTGCAAACAGAACTTGGCCAATTCCCGCTATTTCAATTTTGGGGACCGGGAGCAAATGTTGCTTCAACAAAATGGATCGCCGATGCTTCCGTGTATACCGACAAGAAGTACGATCCTACACTTACGCTCATCTATCTGCCACATCTCGATTATTGCCTGCAGAAATATGGAGTTGACTTTGCCAATATCGCGTCCGACCTTATAGAAGTAGATCAGATAGTTGAAGACCTGGTGAAGTACTACTCTTCAAAAAATGCCAAGATCATTCTTCTTTCCGAGTATGGCATTTCGAACGTTGACAATCCCATTCACATCAACAGACTATTACGCAAGAACAACTTGCTTGGCATTCGTGTTGAACGCGGTCTCGAATTACTGGATGCGGGAGCGTCAAAAGCATTTGCGGTGGCCGACCACCAGGTAGCGCATGTATATGTGAACGATCCTGCAGAGTATCAGAAAGTACTGGGCTTAGTATCGAATGTAGAAGGCGTTGCGAAAGTGCTCACAAAAGACGATCAAAAAACTTTTCACATCAACCACGAACGCGCAGGTGATATTATATTGATGGCCGATCAACACAGTTGGTTTACGTACTACTTCTGGTTAGATGATGAAGTAGCTCCCGATTATGCGCGTGTAGTAGATATTCACAAGAAGCCCGGCTACGATCCCGCAGAGCTTTTTATGACTTCTAAACTTCGCGCGGGTTATAAATTACTTCGTAAAAAATCAGGCTTTCGGTATGTGATGGATGTAATTCCGCTGGATGCATCTTTAGTGAAAGGATCTCACGGATCTGTTTCGGTCGATGAAAAGTTTTATCCTGTGCTAATTACAGAAGACGCGCCATCGAACGGCGCTTTATTAGCAACAGATGTTTACAACATTATCTGGGATACGTTGGATAGTTAATTTTCGCGGTATGCTACGGCATTGATATTCATGCCTGCTCCAACCGAAGCAAAAAGTATCACATCGCCAGGGCTCAACTCGTGCTCTTCGAGGTTGCGACGCTTTACAAGATCATATAATGTTGGGATAGTAGCTACGGAGCTGTTACCCAGCCAGCTGATGCACATCGGCATCACATCAAGCTTCGCCTCCATTCCGTATAGGGTATACAATCTTTTGATAATCGCCTCATCCATCTTTTCATTCGCCTGGTGAATAAAAATCTTCTTTACATCTTTTAGATCAACACCACTTTTATCAAGGCAATCTTTCATGGCCGCCGGAACGTACGACACGGCATACTCATACACCTTCCTACCCTTCATCTTCAGATATCTCACGCCAGGGTCACTACCTGGGTAAAACGATTTACCCATATTAATGTAATCGACTTCAGCTATCGAATGTGTCTGGCACGATGACCCGAGGATTCCCGCACCATTATCAACATCCTTAAATTCCAGTATTACTGCACCTGCGCCGTCACTAAAAATCATGCTGTCTCTGTCGTACATGTCAATTACGCGCGAAAGTGTTTCGGTACCGATGATGAGTGCTTTCTTTCCAAGGCCCGCCTTAAAAAATGCATCGGCATGAATGATGCCCTGTACCCAGCCGGGGCAACCGAAAAGGATGTCGTACGCGATACACGATGCACTCTTGATACCTAAAGCGCTTTTTATCTGGCTCGCAAGCGAAGGAACAGCGGCAGTTTGAATAGTATTTTTGAGAACGTTGCCAAAGTTGTGTGCAACGATGATATGGTCTATTGTTTCCGGATCAACTTTGCTGCTTTCGATGGCAGCCTTTGCAGCTTCGGTGCCGATGTCCGAGGCCGTCATATTATCGGTCGCATAGCGGCGCTCTTCGATACCAGTAATCTGCTTGAATTTGTTGACTACTTCTCCAGGATCGGTAGCCAAAGCCTGCTGATCGCTCGTATAAAAAGTATGGTCGGAGAAATCCTTGTTCGTCTGAATAAATGAAGGAATATAGCAACCTGTACCCGTAATAATCGTTCGAAGCATACAAAACCAGCCTGTTTTTAAAAAAACGGACCCCCCGCAAAGGTAGTCCACGTTTCCATTATATGCAACTTGCAAGCCACTGCACACAGCACCGGAAGCATCTGAAGGTATTCCCTTATTTTTAATCCATGAAACAACTGCTGCTTGCTTGTATTGTGTTTTTACAGTCTCTCACGGTTTTTTCTCAACAAGTAAGGGATGTTTTTTCGCCCGACCGTAACACGAAACTCTCCATCAACATAGCAGGCAAAGTTTCATATGAATTGCAGTTCAGGAACACCACGATTGTTTCAAAATCATATATCGACATTGAATTGATGGATGGCCGCAAGCTATCGCAAACAAAGGGGTTTCGCAAAGTAAGCACACGGAGCAACAACTCTGTCATCGTATCGCCTGTACCTGAAAAAAGAATTAATATTCCCGATATCTATAACGAAATTAAAATTGACCTCCGCTCACCATTCAGCATAACCTTTCGCGTATACAACGACGGAGTGGCCTACCGCATCAGTAGTACGGTCAAAGATTCGGTCATCGTTAAGAACGAAATTGCGCAGTTCAATTTCCCCGCGGCAAACATATTGTACTCCGAGGCCGTCCAGGGTGGCAGGAAAGACCGCTTCCACACGAGCTTCGAAGAAAATTACTTTACCAAACCGCTCGACAGCCTCACCGAAAAAAATCTCATATTCAATCCGGCGGTAATTATGCCTTCCTCGGGACCGAAAGTAGCCATCACCGAATCTGATGTTGATGAATATCCGGGAATGTTTCTCAGCGGCAACGGAACAAATCAATTGCATGCTGTTTTTGCGCCTTATCCAAAAGCAGAAAAAGCTGAAATGGCCGAATACTCACAGATTGTTGTTGCGGAGCGCGAAGAGTTTATTGCAAAAAGCGCTGGCTCGCGCAATTTTCCATGGCGTGTATTAATGATCGCCGCGCACGACAAAGACCTTCCCTCTAACGATATCGTCTACAGGCTCGCTTCTCCATCTACACTTAAAGACGCATCGTGGATAAAGCCGGCACAATCCACCGACGAATGGATTATCAATACAAACCTCTTCAATGTCGACTTCAAATCAGGCATTAATACAAACACATACAAGTATTATATAGACTTTGCAGCCAAATTCGGTATTGAAAGTGTAATGATGGATGCGGGATGGAGCGATAACAACGACCTGTTCAGGATCAATCCAAATATTGACATGGATGCAATTTTGAGCCACGCAAAAAGCAAAGGAGTCAAGATCAATATGTGGACGCTTGGTATGACGCTTTCTAAGCAACTTGAACCCGCACTCGAGCGCTTCAACAAATGGGGAGTAAACTTCATCATGACCGACTTTTTCGACCGCGACGACCAGGTATCACTTAACACAATGAAGAGAATCGCGGAAGCTTGCGGAAGGCATAAAATAATGATCATGTTTCATGGAGCGCCGAAGCCTTCAGGATTCAATCGCACCTATCCGCATGCTATCACGCGCGAAGGAGTGCTGGGCTCAGAGTTCAACATCTGGTCCGACCGTGTTACACCAACTCATAATGTTACGCTGCCATTTACCCGTATGCTTGCAGGCCCGTTTGATTATGAGCCCGGCCTACTGAGCAACGGCACCGCCAAATCGTTTCGGCCGATAGAGGGCCACGTAATGTCTAACGGAACGCGAACGAACCAACTGGCGATGTATGTTGTTTATGAGAGCCCGGTTCAGTTCTTTTCTGGTAATCCGGCGCAGGGCATCCAGGAGCCGGAATTCATGAGCCTCCTTGGCAGTATACCAACAGTTTGGGATACGACCGTGGTAATAGACGCTTCAATTGCCGAATATATCATCACCGCACGGCAGAAAGACGGCAACTGGTACCTCGGCGCGATGACCGACACCGTTGCGCGCAGTTTTAATGTTCCCCTCGGTTTTCTTGGCCAGGGCGAATACACCGCAACAATTTGTGAAGATGGCATCAATGCCGACCGGTATGCATCAGATTATATTATCACCGACAGGATTGTAACTTCAAAGGATAGTTTATCGCTCAAATTGCAACCGGGCGGCGGTTACGTGGTACGCTTCCTAAAAAAATAGTATGAGTCAGCACCAGATCCCAAATAATGCCATCAGGCAGATACTTCTCTTGACTTTCATTATCCTGCTCGGTGTGATTCTTTTTAGCGAATTGAAAACGTTTATTCCGGCGTTCCTGGGATCCTACACACTTTATGTGCTGATGCGTAAACATATGTTCACGCTTGAGTCAAGGTATAAAATGCGGCCGAGCATTGCAGCCTTTTTGCTAATGTTTCTTTCATTTATTATTATTCTTTTACCGATCTATATTTTGGTAAATATGATGTCGACGAAAGTTGCGTTCGCGATTAAACATTTCAACGAGGTGCTGGTGAGCATAAAACAATTTATTCAGCAGTACGAGGTCCAGTACCGGATGGAAATACTCACATCCGACAACATCAATAAATTAACGGACTGGGGCGCGCAAACATTACCGCAAATACTGGGCGCTACCCTCAGCACAGTTGTGGCAATTATCGTAATGTATTTTATACTGTATTTCATGCTTACGCAGGGCAGAACAATGGAATCCAAATTTTATGAATGGGCACCGCTAAAAGATGAAAACATACTTCTGCTAAGAAAAGATCTTAATAAGATGGTGCTTTCAAACGCGATAGGTATTCCGCTTATCGCTTTGCTGCAAGGCATAGTGGCACTGATCGGTTATCTTGTTATTGGTGTTCCGGAGCCATTTTTCTGGTTTGTGATAACAGCATTCACTGCCTTGTTGCCGGTGGTAGGCGCGGCTCTTGCCTATGTGCCGTTGGCCCTGCTGTTATTTGCAGGAGGTGATACCGCAAAAGGGGTGATAACGCTTGTATTTGGTCTTGCTGTTGTCGGTAGCGTTGATAACATCTTCCGGTTTTGGCTCGCAAAAAAGCTTGGCGATGTGCATCCGCTCATTACAGTTTTCGGAGTGATCATCGGCGTTAATATTTTCGGGTTTATAGGCATTATTTTCGGCCCGATTCTCATATCGCTATTTCTTATCATGATTCGCATTTACGCTAATGAATTTAACATCCTGCGTAACTCATCCTCCCAGGCCTGAAAACTATGTATTATATTACTGCCCATAGGGGTAATTGCTTAGGCCAATCTCAGAAATTTTTGTTTTTTAACATACAATAAAATAAATTCGGTATAGTGCTTGCACGCTTGATATTCCCATAATATTTTGGATCCTGTAACCGTTTAGGAAGAGCCGAAACCATCCGAATAAAAACCCTATGTCATGTTTTGCAAGATGAAGAAGTTGTCTGTCATTTTTTTCTTCGCGGCCCTCATTTGTTCACCTGTCCTTACTACGGGTACCTCCGCTAAGTACAAGTATACCAGCACGCGTTACAACAGCATTAATAATGCGCTCCTCAAAGTTTCATCAACCGTTTTATACGATAGTCTCAAACTTGGCGATTTTGGCCTTAATAAAGCCGCATTTAAATATGCATGGAAAGGCTATCTGAATCTTTACTCAAAAGGTCAGCTCGCAAATCCCGGATATTTCTCGATTGTCGACTTCAGTCAGTCGTCAAAAAACAAAAGACTTTACATTCTCGATCTGCAGGAAATGAAAATGTATCTAAACACGTACGTAGCTCATGGCCGCAATTCAGGTAGCGAGTTTGCGAAATCGTTTTCAAATCGTCCTGAATCACACAAAAGTAGTCTTGGATTCTATATAACAGGCAATACGTACAATGGCGTACATGGGTTATCGTTGAGGATCGATGGAATCGAAAGAGGAATTAACGATAAGGCGTGGGCGCGCAAAGTAGTTATTCATGGTTCTGACTACGTTGGTGACAATTACCTGGAAGAAAATCCGTTTAGTGGAAGGAGCTATGGCTGCCCCGCGATTCCATCAACAGAAAGAGATTCTATTATTAACGCTATCAAAGAAGGAAGTTGCCTGTTCATATATCATCCCTCAAAATTGTATTTAAGCAGGTCAAAAATATTAAACGGCTAAGAGTGAGGACGTAAAACTTCAGTTTGTTTGAAGGTGAAAAAGCTCAATTTAGGATTCGTACCCTATGATTGGGCTTTTCTTTTTGTAGAAGTATTGCTACACCGTATCGAAAAACTTTTAATCCTAACGAATGTTAGCAACTATCTTACAATCCTGATCTTCAGGTCGTTAAGTTTTTCACTTCAGGCTAATATGTTTTACTCTCCTGCAAAATTTTAATCTTGGAACGCTTTTTTCTCATAGCTACATCTCAAAACAATTGTTAACTAAAAGCGTTTCTCATGAAAAGTATTCTATTCATTGCCTTCTTAGCAATAGCAGCAGTGGGCTGTGACACTCCGGAAAATTCTACAGGTTCAGACACATCAACACCTACAACAATGGACAGTAGTTCGACTACAACACAGCCATCTGGCATGGGTACAGATACGTCTTCAACAATGCCTGTAGATACAACTACAAGTATGCCTAATCCTTCAGATACAACACAAGTAAGGTAAATATATCGAGGCAGCGAAGAGGAGCTTGGAGAGGCTGTTTCCATGAAGCAGCCTTTTTGTTTTTACTTGGATAATTTTATTGCTGTAACAAGTAACTTTATCCCGTTTAAAAACAAATAATCCATGTTAAAGCAAGTCTCACTGTTCGTTTTGTGTTCTGTAGTACTGTTCTCGTGTGTTAGCTCAAAGAAGTATAAGGCGGGCCAGGTAAGGTATGAGGAGTTAAATAAGGAATATGCCCGGCTTCAGTCGGACCTCAGGAATTGTGAAGAGTTTTCGGCGCGGCAAAAAGCCAACCTGCAAACCGAATTGGACGCTCTCCGGAAAGAAAATGCTTTCCTGAAAGAGAACAATACTAACGTTCTGAACCAACTGAAAGACCTTTCAGTGCTTTCTGCAACTCAGGCTGAAAGTGTGAAGAAGTCCCTCGATAATCTCAGTTCTAAAGACGCATATATTCAGGACCTGCAAACAGCGATGTCAAGAAAAGATTCTCTTAACATGACGTTGGTGATGAATCTGAAGAGTGCGTTGAACGATGTCAATGATAAAGATGTGAACATCCAGGTTGAAAAAGGGGTGGTATACATTTCGATATCAGATAAATTACTTTTCAAAAGCGGAAGCTCTGTAGTATCTGAAGGTGCGATGTCTGTTCTTGGAAAAGTTGCCCAGGTGCTGAATGCAAACCCAACACTCGACATACTTGTTGAAGGACATACCGATTCAGTTCCCATTAAAAATAATTGCATGATCGACAACTGGGATCTGAGTGCAAAGCGTGCTACTTCGGTGACACGAATTCTGCAGAATGATTACAAGATCGATCCTGTGAGGCTTACGGCTGGCGGCAAAGCTGAATATGCACCGCTGGTAACCAACGATACACCCGAAGGCAGAGCAAGTAACCGCCGCACACGAATTATCATTCTACCTCAGCTCGACCAGTTCTTCAAGCTGCTGGAACGAAAAGGGTAGTAACAAAAATTATGTTTTATGCTATGGCAGGGCAGACGTCAAAGTTCTAACGTAGAAGACAGGAGAGGAATTGGTGCTGGCGGGCTCGCGATTGGTGGCGGAGTGATTGGTGTTATTGCCCTTATCATCAATCTCCTGATGGGTGGCGATCCATCACAGATTCCCGAATTATTGCCGCAGCAACAAAGCCAACCCATGTCGCCCGGGCAAAGCGCAGCCGACGATGAACGCGCCGCATTCGTAAAAACAGTTCTTGCCGAAACAGAAGATGTATGGAATAATATATTCCAGAAACAGGCAAACCAGGACTATCCTGAGCCTACTTTAGTCTTGTTTCGCGGTGTTGTTCAATCCGGCTGTGGAAATGCCAGCGCAGCATCAGGGCCATTCTACTGCCCTTCGGATCAAAAACTTTACATCGACGTTTCTTTTTACGAAGAATTACAAAGCCGCTTCAATGCGCCGGGCGATTTTGCAATGGCATATGTTGTTGCTCATGAAGTTGGGCACCACGTGCAGCAGTTGCTCGGAACAACAGAAAAGATGAACAGGGAGCGTGAGCGCCTTAGTGAGGTAGAGTATAATAAGCTGTCTGTAAAACTTGAATTGCAGGCCGATTTTTTTGCTGGCGTTTGGGCTCATTATGCAAATCGTGCAAAAATTCTTGAACAGGGAGATATTGAAGAGGCTTTAAATGCTGCGAACGCTATCGGCGACGACCGGCTTCAAAAACAAGCTCAGGGAACGGTTGTTCCGGATGCGTTTACACACGGAACCTCACAACAAAGGATGTATTGGTTCAAGAAAGGCTTCGAAACTGGCGACCCATCACAGGGCAATACGTTCGCCGATCCTTCGCTGAATTAATCAGCTTTCTTGTTGTACTGGCTGCTCGTTTTGAACTTGCGCCTCTTCACTTGGCTTTTCAACCTGGTTTTTATTCGCGATCAGCAGCTGAAACTTAGTATTCAGGCTTACGACAACATCCATGTTGTCTAGGATCGCGCGGGTTGTTGAATCGCCCAGCAGAACAGTTGCGAGGTCGCTTGCTAATGGTGAGCCGCTGATAATGTTCGCAACTTTACCATTCTTCAGTTCAATAGCGAACTTGTAGCCAGACTTCCGGCCACTGCCTGCCCTTTCAAAATCAATACGGTTCATATCAAGCGTCTGATTGCTTGAAACAGACCTCTTCAACAAGATCTTGATAATCGGCAAATACTTTGTCCAAACGTGAATGTATAACATGCTTAGGAAATTGAATAATTACTTAAAAGGCCGGGATTAAAGCCATAAAAACTGTGCCGCGACCTTTTAAGTAAGCCTTCATGCACAATTAGGCGCCTATTTTCATTTTTCTCTGCTCCCGAAGGATCGAAGTTACTTCAATAAGCCTTTCCAGTTGCTCATAAAAATCAATCAGACCACTTCTTTCTCGTGTTTTTAGCCGGTTAAAGTCTCCTGCGATTAAAGTTTTAGCCGCTTCCCACAGCTGCCACCTCATTTGAGGCAAGCTGGCATATTGAAAAAGTTCTTCAATAACCGTTTCAGGATGTTCCGTTTCTTCTATCGTGAGACCGCGGGGTTTTAATTCCCAGGCCTCGTGCTGGTCAAATGTTCTCATAAACTTCAAAATTTAGGGTGAAATACTGCTGGATTACCGACATAACACCGCTTGCGCTATCAAACTATTCCGAATCTTTGAACGGGCCATATCGCTCAGCAATATTATGCTAAAGTCTAGTATCTTTAGATAAATTGATGAGAGTATTTTCATCACACAAAATCGTTTTTATACCATGAGGGTTATCGATCGCTTACAGGAATATTTAAGGTTCCGGAATATATCACCATACACTTTCGAACGGACATGCACAATTGCAAACGGATACCTGAAAAAACAGGCAAAGGGCAAAGGGTCAATCGGTTCCAAGATTATTGAACGGATTACTGCGCAGCATAAGGATCTCAATGTAACTTGGCTCCTGACCGGTAACGGCCAGATGGTTCTAGCTAACTATTCGCTTAATGAACAGGTCTCAACCCTTGCCGACCGGGAGCAGGACTACGCCAACAGTGAACAAATAATCGGTGCGCTACGAGAAAAAATTCTAATACTCGAAAACGCCTTGGCCGACAAGGAGAAGATCATCAGATTGCTTGAAAACACACAGGTGGCCAATAAATTGCAACAATAGTTTTCTTTTCAACTTATTATCATGAAAAGACTCTTCCTTCTTGCTCTTCCCTGTTTACTGATTATTTATACTTCGTGCGAGCCGAAAAATAAGGCCCTTGAAGAGAAAGATGATCCGCAGCTGTCGAAATTAAAAGTGCCCGACGGCTTCAAGATCTCTTTTTTCGCAAAAGATGTAGATAATGCACGTTCACTCGCAATTGGCGATAACGGTACCGTATTCGTTGGAAACCGCAAAGGTAAAAGTGTTTACGCCCTGGTAGATGCCGATAAAGATGGCGTGGCAGAAAAGAAATACACGATCGTTAAAGATCTAAACACGCCAAACGGTGTGGCTTTCCATAACGGCTCCCTCTATATAGCGCAAATCAGTAAGATCTGGCGAATAGATAATATCGAATCAACACTCGAAAATCCCGGCAAACCCGTACTGGTCAACGATAGTCTGCCCACCGAAGAGCATCATGGATGGAAATACATTGCCTTCGGTCCCGATGGAAAACTATATGTGCCGGTTGGGGCGCCTTGTAATATTTGTAATGATAACGAAAAAGACAAACGGTTCTCCTCCATCATGCGCATGAACCCCGATGGTAGCGAACTCGAAGTATATGCTCACGGCGTTCGTAACTCTGTAGGCCTTACCTGGAACCCGGAAACAAAAGAATTGTGGTTCACTGAAAATGGTCGTGATATGCTTGGTGATGATATTCCCCCAGACGAACTGAACATCGCCGCAAAAAAAGACGAGAACTTCGGTTATCCTTACTGCCACGCCGGCGAAATACTGGATCCGGAATTTGGTAAAGGAAAAAATTGCGCTGATTATAAAGCACCCGCGTTCAAACTTACTCCTCACGGTGCCTCGCTTGGATTAAAGTTTAATACAGGTTCGATGTTTCCTGCAAAATATCGCAACCAGGTTTTCATTGCCGAACATGGATCATGGAACCGCTCTAAACCGATTGGCTACAGAATAATGATGGCGAATGTGCAGGACGGCAAGGTCACCTCGTATGAACCATTTATTGATGGTTGGCTTACTAATGGCGAAGCATGGGGACGCCCGGTAGACGTGTTGTTCCTGAAAGACGGCTCAATGCTTGTGTCCGATGACCACGCAAATGCTGTGTACCGCGTAAGCTACGCGGCCAAATAGATCGCTGCAGGTTTTATTGCCCATGTTATCTTTGCGCCATGTTTAAAGAGACGCTTATAAACGCAACGGAAGCTGGTGCAGCGGTGCTAAAACATTACTTCAACAGGAAGGATCTTAAGATCAGTAACAAAGAAGGAATCAACAACCTTGTTACCGAGGCGGATCACGCATCCGAGAAAGCAATAATGGAAACAATCAGGGAGGCTTTTCCTGATCACCAGATACTTACCGAAGAGTCTGGCGAGTTTAAAGGCGACTCCGAGTACAAGTGGATCATAGACCCTATTGATGGAACGGTGAACTACGCGCATGGCATTCCGCTTTGCTGTGTGTCCATTGGTCTCGAACAGAATGGAAAGATGATTCTTGGTGCCGTCTACAATCCCATGATGGATGAGTTTTTCATTGGAGAGAAAGGCAAAGGCGCA
The DNA here is from genome assembly GCA_963782225.1 of uncultured Chitinophagaceae bacterium. Lineage (GTDB taxonomy): Bacteria > Bacteroidota > Bacteroidia > Chitinophagales > Chitinophagaceae > Flavitalea. The sequence goes on along the minus strand of CAWAIQ010000004.1, from coordinate 1,211,551 downwards.
TGGATGAACGGAGAGCCGATTCACGTTAGCGATAAATCTACTGTTATCGACTCCTGTTTCGTAACAGGATTTCCCTACACGTACCTCGATGTGCCCAACAGTCCGCTCGATGTGTTCAACAGGTTCATTCGAAAAGGAGTTCCCGTTCGCAGGCTTGGCTCAGCCGCTATCGATCTATGTTGGGTAGCAGCCGGCCGGTTCGACGGGTTCTTCGAACATAAACTTCAGGCGTGGGACAGTGCTGCCGGATTTTTAATTGTTGAAGAAGCTGGTGGAAAAGTAACGGACTACAAGGGTGACTACTATTCGCCTTATCAACCACAGATCTTTGCATCGAATGGATTGATACATGAAGAAGGATTGAAATGGATAAATGATAAAATGTAATGTCGTCGCGAACAGAAATATCTTCTCTTGGTGAATTTGGTTTGATTGAACATCTTACCCGCAACGTTGAAATTCAGAATGCATCGACGATCATCGGAATTGGTGACGACTGCGCAGTGATCGACCACTTCGGAAAACAAACGGTAGTTACAACCGATTTGTTAATTGAAGGCGTTCACTTCGATCTTGTATATACTCCCCTCAAACATCTCGGGTATAAATCTGTTGTCGTAAATCTAAGCGATGTGTATGCGATGAATGCAACACCCACTCAGATTACGATGAGCATCGGTTTCAGCAACAGGTTTAGCCTGGAGGCACTCGATGAATTTTACGAAGGCGTTTATGCAGCTTGCGCCGCGTATGGCGTAGATCTTATTGGTGGCGACACAAGCTCTTCGCAGAAGGGATTCATTATATCGGTAACAGCGATAGGAGAAATTCTTCCCGAAAAAATTGTTAAGCGCAGTACAGCTAAACCCGGCGATCTTTTATGCTGCTCCGGTGATTTGGGTGCCGCCTATGTTGGTTTGTTGTTTTTGGAGAGAGAAAAGAAAATATTTATGGAAACGCCACAGGTTCAACCCGACCTGGAAGGCGAAAAATACGTGATTAGTAAATTACTTAAACCGGAAGCGCGCAAAGACATCATAGAATTTTTCGAAACACAGAACATCGTTCCTACAGCCATGATGGACGTAAGCGATGGTCTCAGTTCCGAAATTCTACACATATGCACCGATAGCAATGTTGGCTGTAGACTCTACGAAGAAAAAATACCGATCGCGGAAGAAATGAAAAGTGCCGCATATAAGTTCGAAATCGATCCCACTGCCTGTGCATTAAGCGGGGGAGAAGATTATGAACTTTTATTTACGCTGCCACAATCTGAATATGATAAACTCGTTTTGAATGAGCAAATTAGTGTGATCGGTTATATGACCGCACCCGAAGAGGGCCGGAAGATCATCACGAAAGGAGGCAACCTGCACGATATTACAGCGCAGGGGTGGAATGCGTTCAAATGAAAATTTCCCTACATCATACCCTGTTGTGCTTTGTCATCATTTCCAGTTTCCTGGCGTCATGTTCCGTATCGCGCGTAAGCAGTGAACGCAAATTTCCTGCGAAACAATTAAAAGAAGACTTCAGCATCTTCCGGGGAGCACTCGAAGAATCGCATCCGAGCTTATACTGGTTCACTCCGAAAGAACAAATGGATGCAGCATTTTCAGAGGTCTACAGCCACCTGAACGACTCCATGACCGAACGGCAATTCCGTACGCAGCTTTTAAAAGTTATCACCTCCATCCGCTGCGGCCACACTTCAATAAACTATTCTAAAAGATTTTCGCGATACCTCGATACGGCCGGCCTTAAATTATTTCCCCTCGGGGTTTAAAGTATGGAAGGATACGCTTGCCGTTACCGCAAACCTCAACCGGAAAGACAGCATCTTCCGACGCGGGACCATTGTAAAGTCCATTAATAATTACTCTTCCAAACAACTGATCGATACCTTCTTCAACTACATTACGGGTGATGGATATTCGCAGGCGGGACGCTATCAAACCCTCAGTACATTCGGCACTTTCGGCGTGCTGTATAAAAATGTGTTAGGGTTAACTGACTCATTCGCCATTACCTATGTTACACCGGAGGGAAGCGATGCGGTGGCTACTATTCCTGTTTATAAGCCTGTAAAAGATTCGGTAGAAGCATCCGATTCGCTAAAGCCGGAAAAATACTCACAGCGGGAGCGCCGCACTTTGCGCAGGTTTTCTACGCGCCATGTGCAGGTAGACACTTCGCTGAACTCCGCCTACATGTTGCTGAACACTTTTTCGACCGGAACGAACCTGAGAAAATTTTTCAGAACATCTTTCAAAAACATTGACCGGCTTGGACTAAAACATTTGGTGATAGACGTGCGGTCAAATGGTGGGGGAGAAGCGGGCAATTCAACGCTGCTCACACAGTATCTTACAGATCATAAGTTCAAGGTTGGCGATTCGCTATACGCGGTTAAGCGATCTTCTAAGTACCGAGACCATATAAAATTTCAGCCGATTTATTGGCTGATCACTTCGGTGATCACTCACAAAAGAAGTGATGGTAATTTTCACTTCGGTTATTACGAACGGCACACGTTCAAGCCATTTAAAAAACACCACTTCGATGGAAATATCTATATCCTTACGGGTGGAAATTCGTTTTCAGCCACTACACTGTTTGCGCAAACATTGAAGGGACAAAAAAACGTAACGATTGTGGGTGAAGAAACGGGCGGCGGCGCATACGGTAACACTGCCTGGATTATTCCGGAACTTACATTACCGAATACCCGGTTACGCGTAGGGATTCCGAAATTCAGATTTGTAATGCGTCGCGAGTTGGTAAAAGAAGGAAGAGGGGTGATGCCCGATGTATTCGCAGCGCCCACTGCAAAAGATATCCAGAAAGGTATAGATGTAAAACTTGAAGCCGTTAAGGCCCTAATCGTAAAAGCTAACGAGGCGAATCAGGCAGTGATGATGAAATGATCGGCATCTTTTAAAAACGGTAGCTTCGACCGTACCTGGGTTACTTCTTCAATTTTCAACGAGTAGGTCACAACTTCTTCTTTATCGCTTCCTGTATACACCGGCTGGCCCATTGGGTCAATAATCATCGAACTTCCGGGATAGTGAATATCGTTTCCGTCATCACCTGATCTGTTAACGCCCACTACATAGCATTGGTTTTCTATCGCGCGCGCCTGCAGTAATGTTCTCCATGCGTGCACACGCTTGTCGGGCCAGTTGGCAACATACACCAGCACATCGTACTCTGCACTGCTTCCATCTTCTGCATCGCCCGCCTGCCTCGACCACACAGGAAAACGCAGATCGTAGCAAACCAATAAATTCAGCTTCCACCCTTTCACAGACGCAATCAGTCGCTTGCTTCCGCTGGTGTAATGAGCGTTTTCTCCGGCATACGCAAACAGGTGCCGTTTATCGTAACATCCATACTCGCCATTAGGCAACATCCATATAAGGCGATTATAAAACGCTTCGTCTTCTTTTATCATCAAGCTGCCGGTAAGAATAATTTTTCTCCGCGAAGAAACTTTTTTCATCCACTGCACCGTTTCCCCTTCCATTGTTTCTGCGTATTCAGCAGGTTTCATACTAAAGCCCGTGTTGAACATTTCAGGGAGAATAACTACTTCCATCCTGTCTTTGCAATCCATTATCATCCTCTCGAATCCTTCCAGGTTGGCGCGCTTATCCTCCCACGCAAGATCTTTCTGGACAACGGTTATGTTTAGCGTTTCGGACGGTGTAGGCATATCACTTGGTTTCAGCATTCATTACAGATGAAATAATATCGCGCTCGTATCCTTTCTGCACCAGGTAGTCTGTTAATTTTCTTTTCCTTATAAAAACATTCTTTTCCGATTTCAAAGTTCGCAACTTTTCTTCCATCAGTTTCGTGAGTGTTGCAAGATACTCGTCCTCATCAATCTCTTTCATTCCCTTTTTTATGCAATACTCGGTAATGCGTTTTTGCTTCATCTCGTACCGGATCTTCACTCTCCCCCAATGCTTCATTCTGAATTTACCACGCGCAAATGCCTCCGCAAACCGCTGTTCGTTCAGATAATCTTCCTCTATTAATTGAGATACAATTTGCTCAACATCGTTCAGTGCCAGGCCAAACGAAAACAACCTGTCGCGGACCTCGCTATGGCACCGCTCCTGGTATTTGCAATACTCCTTCGATCTTGCCAGCGCCTGTTGCGGCGTTAAGCGTTTATTCTGATTGGTCAAATTTCTTTTTTGTTACTGCCCTCTCACACCTCCTCAAGTCGCGGCATGCAGGCGAACTTCTGAATGAGCAAATTATCGTACTCGTCGGCCTTCCTGAATAACTTTTGCAGAAGTTTCATTCCGCTTTCTTTCGTCATATCCAAATCGTACATCACGGCCGACAAAACTATATTCTGGCTCACACAACTCAACGCTAGTCCGTCTTCATTAACATAATTTTCCGACAGCAGAAACTGATACAATTGTTTTATCTGCTCTTTTTCCTCTGGCAGTTGACACAGATAAGCATCACCGCTAATAAAATATGTTTCCGTGTTGTAGGCAATTTTAATCTTGGCACTTCCTTCCTTCACTTCCCATTTATTTGTGCCATCGCGCGCGAGGCGGATATCTTTGCCGAGTTCTTTTAAAATATCTTCAATAGATTTCGCCGTTCCACCAGGACTGTATTCAGTAACAGGAGGCTCTGGTATCTTCACTTCAGTTCCACAAGCCGGACAATATTTATTTGAATCGATATTCGACGGCGTTACAAGAAAATTGCAATTTGGACATCTCGTTGCAGGTGTTCCCTTGTATGGCTGATATAAATCGAGGGCGGCCTTCAGATACGATACGGGCAAAGCAAATCCTAAATTATCGCCACCTCGGATAATAAAAGTGTTCACTCCAATTACTTCACCCCTGTTGTTAACAAGCGGACCACCGCTGTTTCCGGGATTGATTGCAGCATCAATCTGAATAAAATGCAATCCCTGTCTTACGCGGTCAACCTTAGAGATCACGCCCTGCGTGGCGGTATAATTTAAGCCGAAAGGATGGCCGATGGCAATTACCTCATCTCCATCTTTCATTTGATCGTATTTACCCAGCGTTAACGAAGGAAATGCAGCACCCGGAGGGGGCTGAAGAAACGCTAGATCGTGCTTTTTATCGGTGTACCATACCGATGCAAACATTCTTGGAAACGACTTGCCGCCAATAGTTACTTCCGCCGCTTTTCCAACAACGTGTTCGTTGGTAACAATCAGGTGATAGTCGGTTAAGTAAAAGCCTGTGCCTGTACTTCCGCTCGCAGCGATTTGAATGATTGCCGGTTGGTAACTTTCTATTATTTCCTGGAATTCCATTATTGCCTTTTAGTCGAAATTCAACTCCGATACTTCCTGCAAAAAGCTCTGGTTAAAATTTACGAGCGATTCAAATTTCAGCTTTTTTGTTTTAAAGGAGAGAGAAGGGTATTTCGGTTTCCACAATTCTATTATTGCATCAATTCTATCTTCAATGGCATCTCCATCAAATTGATTTTCATCATGGTTGTAATAGTTCGTGCCAAACCCTAATGCAGAAAAGTAGTCACTGTAATTTACCTGCATAAACAATGCAAAAAGATCAGACAACGGTTTCGGCATACTGTAAGAAAACTGGCAGAACGCAAAGCCATACTCCATCACTTTATTTGCTACAACAGGATAATTGTTGTCGCGATACCATTGTGCGTTTTGCACCGCTGTCATGATCGCCTCATTAACGGTCTTCATACTGTTCGGCACTACGATGGCAAATGTGTACCGTGATCTGAAAAAGTGAGAGCTGACTTCATCGCGGGTTTTAGCTAACAGTTTTCTAAATCCTTCAATCATCACCGGATTGCGCTCCGGCGACGATTTGTCGTCTTTGCTATAGTAGCTTGAGGCAATTTTCTCGAGTTCGCTTAATAGTTTCCCTTCAGGCGATATCAGGTAGTCGATTCTGAACACCAGCGACAGGAGCATGTACGAGATGCCACCGGAAAATTTATCAGCCTCCAGCGTATTGACATACTCCAGCGTTTCATTGATCCATTTTTGGAGGAACTTATATTTGATGTCTTTTTCCGTTTCGGGCACCTGTTCAACATGTGCGGTGTCCTGCGGTTCCAGGACCTTGAACTCACTTATCAGCAGATCGTCCTGCTTGTCGGCGCGCGTTGCCAACTCTTTCAGGCCATAATAAAGCTTATTCGGCGATGCGGTTATAATATCCGACCCGAATAACATCATGATCTTGTCGTCTTTCAGGGCATAGCGGGAATAATAAAGGTTGAAGCCCATTTCCAGGAGCCGTCTCATTACCGGTATACTCGGCTCCGGCATTCGAGCTATCGCGGCTTCAGCGGTTATTTTCTCATTATCTATTTTCCCTCGTACCACTTTTGAGCCCTGGAAGATCATGAATTCGATTGTGCCGTTATCGCGGTTCACCACCACGTTCTGTTGATCCTCGTCCAGCAGGTATTCAAAAAATGCGTCTATGCATTGCATGAACTCCTTCGCCTTGAAGTGCTCTTCGGCATCGCTCCATCGCTGCACCTTCTGCACCGATTTATTATTGTCGGAATATCTTCCAAAGGGTATCAGCGGATCAGGGTCCTTTTTTCTGGCCCAACCGAACAGTTTATCAAACACCATATTGATGGTTTATCTGCGAAATTGGAGCAGAAATTAAGGAAATAGATGGAATTTTCACCATCCGGGCAGGGGGCAAGTTCATTCGGGTTTTTCTCTGTTTTTACCTTAGGTTTGCTGAAATTCAAATATTTCTTTCGCATGAAGTTCATCGTGTCTTCTTCGGCTCTACTGAAACAACTGCAGCAAATAAGCGGGGTGATTAACAGCAATACCGTTTTACCAATACTGGAAGATTTTCTCTTCGACGTAGACAAAAACAAGCTCAGCGTGGTAGCGACAGACCTGGAGACGGTGATGAAAGTGCAGATGGAAGTTGAATCTAACGGCTCGGGCCGCGTTTGTATCCCGGCCAGGATACTGGTAGATTCACTTAAGAATATTCCCGACCAGCCGCTTACTTTTAATATTGATAAAAACTTCGGCATAGAGATCACCAGCGACAATGGTAAGTACAAAGTGATGGGCGAAAATCCTGACAACTTTCCAAAAGAGCCCGCTGCCGACGATACATCTTCCTTTACCATTACATCCTCAGCTCTCGTTACAGCAATTAACAAAACGTTGTTTGCAGTAAGCAACGACGACCTCAGACCGGCGATGACAGGTGTGTTCTTCGAAATGTCGAAAGATGGACTTCAGTTTGTGTCCACTGACGCACACAGACTCGTTCGTTTCAAGAGAACAGATGTTAGTTGCCCTAAGAACGATTCTATGATCGTTCCAAAAAAACCGCTTACGCTGCTTAAGTCAGCGATGCCGATGAACGAGGACGAGCTCACGATCAACTATAACAGCAATCACCTGTTTGTAAAACACGGCACCACTCAAATGAGTTGTCGCCTGATCGATGCCCGTTTCCCTGATTACAAAGTGGTTATTCCTTCCGACAATCCTTATAAGCTTACGGTAAACAAAGCCGATTTCCAGGGCGCACTTCGCCGTGTAAGCATTTTCAGTAATAAAAGTACCAACCAGGTGGTGGTAAGCATTTCGGGTAGCGAATTGCAGCTCGCCGCGCAGGACGTTGATTTCTCTTTCGAAGGAACAGAAAGAATGAAGTGTCAGTATAGCGGGGAAGATCTGCAGATTGCTTTTAATGCGAAGTTTCTCATTGAAATGCTTTCAGCTTCCGACAGCGAAGAAGTGACCATCGATCTGTCTACACCAACCAAAGCAGGAATTTTAAAGCCAGCCACCCAGGATGAAGACGAAGACCTGTTAATGCTGGTGATGCCATTGATGCTGAATAATTAATTTCCTGCCGTTTGCCGCTTCACGTCTCTTTACTGTTGCTGCTGTATCATTTCCATATACCTTCTATATGAGTTCATGTCGCGCTCTTCGCCATTTTCAACAGGTGGCTGTTGCGGGGTAAGCACTGCTGAAGTGTCATCATGCCTGTGCCCGTCTTCATAACTTACAGAAACCCCCACATGCAAAACGTGTTTTGCAGTTCCCTTGTACGATCCCTTAACAGGAGAACAATCAGAAAAATTTCTTCCTACAGCAAGCTTTACGTGTAACTCGTTAGCAATGCAGTTATTTGTGGGATCGAGTCCAAGCCATCCGTAGTATGGAATATAGGCCTCTACCCACGCATGGGTGGCACCTTCGCCGCGCATACCATTTTTGTTGGGACAGATGTATCCGCTTACATATCTCGATGGGATGTCAAGCATTCTTAACATCACAAGCAACATGTGGGCAAAATCCTGGCATACTCCGGCTTTCAGGCTCCATACTTCGTCAAGCGTTGTTTCCACGTTCGTAATACCTGTGATGTATTGGAACGATTCGTATACATACCCCGTCAATGCAGTGGATACTTCAAGAGGTGTTAGGCTATGATCGTATTGTCCTACCACTTTTCTAACGTCGTCTTGCCCTTCAAATCGCCCAACGTTATAAAAGTCTATGAAAGGCACTTCGTTTCTAAGAGAAATAAGATGCTCCCATTGCTGTTCTTTCGCAATGTCATTCGCCGGCAGCAGACGGGGATACGTAATTACCTCGATGCTGCTGTCTATCACAAGCTCTGAATGGGGCTCGGCATGCATAAACATTCCTACTTCATTACCATAGTAGTCGATGAACCTTTCAACCGTCGGATCGCTGGTGATAGAAAGTTTTTGTTTTACCACTTCCTGGTGCTCATCCTGAATAGGAAAAAGTATTACCTGGTTTGCACTGTCAATAACCGGAACCTGGTACGAATATTTTGTAACGTGATTGATCTTGAAACGCGGCATTTCCCTTTTTTATAATGTATACGCGAAGTAATGGTGATTGAGGGCGTTCGCAATATTAAATAAGTCTTCCTTCACCCTCGAAAGATACTGGTTCAGCCCGAGCCTGGTTATCGAATCAGCCGTTGAATATCTCACGCGGCTGTGCAATTCGCCAATCATAAAATTCAGTTTATTATAGGCTTCCGTGTTCTTTTCGCTACGCAGCCTTTCAAAGTAACGGTGCAGCCGGTTTATTGAATAAATAATTGACCGCGGAAAGTTTCCATTCAATATCATCTGTTCAATATGCTTTCTCGATTCGTCGTTGGTATCTTCTACATTAACTCTTACAGCAACGATGTCCGCCACCTGCACACTTCGTTCGATATATTTTCCGATGCTCATGAACGAATAGCCTTCGCCGCGCATCATCGTCATATCAACCATGCCATTATAAAGTACGCAGTGCGTTAGCATATTGTCGAGAATGGTGATCGGATCTTCTTTTTGCAGCCTCTCTTTTAGATTTTCATTCCTGATGCTTAGATAGAATTCATTCATGCATTGCCATAACTCTCTTGGAATGTGATCCTGCCCGCTGCGTGCATTTTCCCTGGCTCTTACTACATTATTGAGGATAGATGCAGGATTGTCTTTGCTGCTTACACTATGCTGTAGTACGCTCCTGTTGGTGCCGTTCGCGGATAACGTTGCCGACTCCTGCGATGACGCATAATTTACCTTCAGCATCCTGATAATACCATCGCTCCTTTCCATGTAACGGCTCATCCAATATAAACTGTCTGCAACGCGGCTAAGCATGAGTTAAAAAATCATTTTTTAAAAATTTTCCCCTCCCTGAGGGAGGGGTCAGGGGTGGGCTTATCGTTTTTTAATAATTACTTCTTTTGGCACAAGGACGGCTCAATCAGTCAGCACCCACGTGTCTTTACTCCCCCCGCCCTGCGACGAATTCACAATAAGCGACCCCTCGCGCAACGCCACCCGCGTCAACCCTCCGGGAACAATTTCGATCCCATTGGGCGAACACAACGCATAAGGGCGCAGATCAACCCGCCTCGGTGCCAAACCCCCATTCATATAACACGGCGACGACGACAAATTAATGATCGGCTGCGCAATAAACTGCCGCGGATCAGTCATCACATTCGCAATATATTTTTCAATTTCCTCCGCTGTCGCCGCGCTACCCATCAACATTCCATATCCTCCGCTCTCATTCGTTTTCTTCACCACCATCTTTTCAATATTCGAAAAAACATATTTTCTTTCATCCGGATTACCGAGCTGATAGGTAGGCACATTTTTCAATACCGGCTCTTCGTTTAAGTAATATCTTATCATCTTCGGCACGTAGCTATATATCGCCTTGTCATCTGCAACACCATTTCCAACTGCGTTCACAATCGCCACGTTTCCTTTTCTGTACGCACTCATTATTCCGGAAACACCCAGTGTACTCTCCGGCTTAAACACCAACGGGTCCAGGTACTCATCGTCTACACGGCGGTAAATAACATCTACCTGCTGTAGTCCGGACGTTGTTTTCATGTACACTTTATGATTATCCACCACAAGATCACGACCCTCTACCAGTTCGAGACCCATCAATCGTGCGAGCGCCGTATGCTCGAAGTATGCTGCATTATAAATACCGGGGGTAAGCACCACCACGTTCGGATTAGATGTTTGCCGCGGTGAAAGCGACCGCAAGTTTTTACGGAGTAACGCCGGGTATTCCATCACACTCCGCACTTTATTATGCGGCAGCAAATCGGGGAAAATACGTTTGGTGATCTCCCTGTTCTCAAGCATATAGCTCACGCCGCTTGGTGTACGAAGGTTATCTTCAAGAATATAAAAAGTTCCATCGCTGGCGCGAATGAGGTCTATCCCCGCTATATGAACGTAGATGTCATACGGCACAGGAAATTTATGCATTTCTCTCATGTAGTGCGAGCAGCTGTAGATCATCTGCGCCGGAACTACATTGTCCTTAATAATAAATTGTGTGTGGTATACGTCTTTCAGAAAAAGGTTCAGTGCGCGTAACCGTTGCGTTATGCCTTTTTCTATGTGGTTCCACTCAGTAGAAGTAATAATGCGCGGGATAATGTCGAAAGGAAAGATTTTCTCAATGCCTTCCCCACTACTGTATACGGTAAACGTAACGCCCTGGGTCATGAACAGCTGCTTGGCCATCTCCTCCTTCTTATTCAACTCTTCAACGCTTAGCTGTTCCATATATTCAACCACGTTCCTGTACTGTTCGCGCAGGTCGTTGTTCGAATACATCTCATCCCATGTACCGGTGTCTACATAATAACTCTTGAGTAACTCAGCAGCTTTCATACCAAATGATTAGAGAAGTTCTGATGGCAGGCAATCGAAAGCCGGATAACGGTGCTCTCCAAATATAAGTTTTTCTTGTTTAGATTTGATAGGATTATGAAGACCATCGCAATGATTCCGGCTCGATATGCCGCCACCCGTTTTCCGGCCAAGCTCATGCAGCGGCTCGGCAATAAGCCGGTCATCCGCCATACGTATGATAACACCCTTGCTACAGGCCTGTTTACCGAAGTAATTGTGGTTACCGACAGTGATATCATTTTCGATGAAATCAACTCAAACGGAGGCCGCGCCATCAAAAGCAAGCGCGAACATCAAAGCGGTAGCGACCGTATCGCTGAAGCAGCCGCAAACCTCGACGTGGACATTATTCTGAATGTTCAGGGCGATGAGCCATTCGTTAAACGCGAACCTTTAGAAAAACTACTTGCAGTATTCCAGGATACCAACGTACAGGTTGCGTCGCTCATGCAGGTGATGAAAGAACAGAAGTTCATCGACGATCCCAACTATGTGAAAGTGGCCGTGGATCTCAACAACAACGCTCTCTTTTTTAGTCGCAGTGTTGTACCCTATCCACGCGATAAATCGGTGGCCACAAGCTTCTACGAACACATCGGCGTATATGCATTCAGAAAACAGGCGCTGCTTAACTTCACCTCTTGGCCAATGACTCCGCTGGAGTCGGCAGAAAAAATCGAATGCCTGCGTTATCTTGAGCATGGCATTCCGTTGCGAATGGTGCTCACCGATTATATGGGAGTAGAAATAGATACTCCCGAAGATCTTGAGCGCGCCGCGAAACTTGTTTAATCGTTAATGCTTGCGTATGAACACTCCACTTTGGGGAATTGATCTTGGAGGAACAAAAATCGAAGGTGTGATCTTGCGTTCAATTGACGATCCTACACCTGTTGTCCGCAAACGCATCGATACCGAAGCCACTAAAGGCTACGAACACACGCTGCACCAAATAGCCACACTCGTACAAATGTTGCAATCCGAATCGAGACTCACACCAAAAAGTATTGGCTTCGGAACCCCCGGTGTAATAGACCCCGAATTGCAGGGAATGAAAAACTGCAATTCCACCCATCTAAATGGTAAGCCGCTTAAAAAAGACCTTGAGGCGCTGCTCAACGTTCGTGTTGAACTTGCCAACGACGCAAACTGTTTTGCACTCGCAGAAACAAGTTGGGGAGTGGTTCGCCATAAAGTGCCCGACGCAAAAGTGGTGTTCGGAATAATAATGGGTACAGGTGTTGGCGGTGGCGTAGTGATCAATGGCCACGTTTGGAATGGGCGGCACGGTATAGGAGGCGAATGGGGCCACAACTTTCTCGACGAATCAGGTGGCCGTTGCTATTGCGGAAAAGTAGGGTGCGTGGAAACTGTTCTCTCGGGCCCCGGGCTGCAGCGGTATTACACTTCAATATCAGGCGATGCACTCACGCTGCAACAGATTGTTGAACGCAGCAAAACCGGTGACGCAGCAGCCATCAGAACGATGGATCGCCTCGTGCACTTTTTCGGTAAAGCCATTTCAGTAGTCGTAAATATCCTTGACCCCGACGTGATTGTGGTAGGCGGCGGCGTGGGAAATATAGATTTGCTCTATGAAAAAGGCGAACGATCTTTGCGGGAATTTATTTTTAACAACCGCGTAAACGTGCCTGTGCTTAAACCATCTCTTGGCGACAGCGCCGGTGTTTTTGGTGCAGCCGCCCTTGTAAATATTTAAAGTAACAGTATGAAGTTTCGGAATTTCAAAATGGTGGATTATGTGGTGTATGGACGTGGCAGTTTCGATCAGCTCGGAGAAATAATTTCTCCGCGCCGTAAAAACGGAGCGCCGATGGTTTTTCTTGTTGACCATTTCTTTGAAAATAAACCGCTCGTACAACGGATCCCGGTTGAAGGAAATGATAAAGTGATCTACGCCGACGTTACATATGAACCCAAAACAACTTATGTAGATAAGCTCGCGAACGAACTGAAATCAGAGTTTGGAGAAGTGAGCGGCGTGATCGGAATTGGCGGCGGTTCAACAATGGACCTCGCAAAAGCGGTTTCGCTGATGATGACCAACACCGGTTCATCTGCCGATTACCAGGGCTGGGACCTTGTCAAAAAACCCGGCGTATACAAAGTCGGAATTCCTACACTGAGCGGTACCGGCGCCGAGGTTTCACGCACCACCGTACTTACAGGGCCTACACGCAAACTAGGCATGAACTCCGATTTCACACCATTCGATCAGATAGTGCTCGATCCCGCGCTTACTACCAACGCACCGGTTAATCAACGGTTCTATACTGGTATGGATTGCTACATTCATTGCATTGAAAGCCTCGAAGGAACCTACCTCAATGAGTTTAGTAAGTCGTACGGGGAAAAAGCGCTCGAGCTTTGCCAAAAGGTTTTTGTCACAAAAGATAAATGGGACGATGAATGCGACGACCAGCTCATGATGGCTTCGTATGCCGGGGGAATGAGCATCGCATACTCGCAGGTTGGCGTGGCACACGCCGTGAGTTACGGCTTAAGTTACCTGTTAGGCACGAAGCATGGCATTGGCAACTGCATCGTATTCGACAAACTTGAAGAGTTCTATCCCGCGGGAGTAAAAGAGTTCAAGTTTATGGTGAAGAAGAACAACATCGACATCCCCCAAAATATCACGAAAGGCTTATCAGACGACGATTTCAATAAAATGATTGATGTATCGCTGGGCATGAAACCCCTTTGGGAAAATGCGCTCGGCAAGGATTGGGAAAAGACGATGACGCGTGAGAAACTGCGCGCCCTCTATGAAAAACTATAATTAAACCTATGGATCTTCGACCGGATAAATATTTACGATTTCTGGGCGTGCCCAACCTATTCGGTACGGAAAGAACCAAGACGATCTTATCCGTTAATCCTACACTGGCCCCACAGCGCGAAGAAGCCCGCGAAATAAAAATCTTCGTTCACGACTATAATAACGAGTCGCTTAAAGAGTATGAGTTCAACAACGTTGCCGACATACTAAAATTCAAAGATACAGCCAACACCACGTGGATAAACATTGATGGTTTGCGTAAGGCAGATATCGAACTGGTATGTCAGCATTACGACATACACCCGCTGATTCTCGAAGATATTCTGAGCATGAACCAGCGGCCGAAAATGGATGAGATCACCGACATCATCTATTGTTTGCTGAACATGCTCTATTATAATTCTACTAACAATACCGTTGAGCAGGAGCAGATCAGTATCATTCTCGGGAAGAATTTCGTTATTTCTTTCCAGGAAGATGCTAAGCGCGATGTGTTTAATCCTTTGCGCGATCGCCTGAAAATTGCCAATTCAAAACTTCGCCAAAACGGTTCCGACTACCTCTGCTACGCGCTCCTCGATTTGATAGTTGACAACTATTTTATAGTGATGGAAGAATTAGGGGGCTGTATTGAATTGATCGAAGAAGATGTTATTCGCGCCAGCGACACACGCTCACTTGCCAAGATCAACAAGCTACGAAAAGAGCTTATCGTATTAAAAAGAAATATCACCCCTGTACGCGATCTCGTAAACGGACTTATCCGCAGTGAGAGTGACTTGTTGCAGGAAAGAAATACCAAATATTTTAAAGACATCTACGATCACATTGTTCAGGCAAATGACCTTACCGAGAACTATCGTGATGTGCTGATGAACATCCAGGATCTATACATCAGTAACGTAAACCTGAAGATGAACCAGGTGATGAAGGTGATGGCGATAGTAACGTGCTTACTCGCACCGCCCACGGTAATCGTCGGAATTTTCGGAATGAACTTCGATGTTATTCCCTTCGCGCATACGCCTGTAGGATTTTACCTTACCGTATTTATGACGTTGGTGATCCCCGCAATTATGCTTTGGATATTTAAAAGACGAGGCTGGTTCTGATTACTTTTTCTTGTAGATGGGAACAGTGCTGCACGCTTCTCCGAACATAATACTTTTTGCAACGGGACGCAATTTGTTCGTTATCTCAAGATAAGCGTACTCACCTACAGGTAAGTTGCCGCAGCCTTTTACTACTACCCGTTTGTCCGCAAATTCATTGAAGTCTATCGAAGATATTTTTTTAAGAAATGCTTCTTTCAGCGCTGTGGCTTCGTCGCCAAATACAACTTCTGCGGCATATGGTTGAAGGTTTGCTGCTACCAGCATATACGCCCACATTGGAATGATGGCGTCTGTTGTGCAGGTAACTGCAACAATCTTTCCCTCGAACACAGACCAATCTGTTTTTTGAAGATTTTCTCTGAAGTCTTTTTCTTTCAGGATGAGCTCCATGAATAGATAAGGCTTGAGGTCGAAAACAACTACCTTTTCTTTCGGAAAGTAGTCTTCGAGATTTAATTCTTCCAGCGCACTGGCCGCTACACGATTAATAATTTCTTCCGCCATAAGCAAAGTTACGAAATTCCTACTCTGCCGTCTCACGCCTCGCCTCACGCCTCACGCTAAAAAAACTTATGCCTGTCATCCTTAATCTTCACCGACTTCTTCAACACATCAGCAATAATCCTCGGGTCTGAATACGCACGGCGATATCCCATTATCTGCTCTGCCTGAATTTGACCGGGATCGCCAACAGCGGCTGCAACAGCACTCTGGTTTTCTACCTTAATAACATATACGCCGCCATTGCCTGGAATAGGATCCGATACCTTACCCACTAACGATTTGTTGAAGGCTGCACCAATCACTTTTGGTTCCTGGCCCACGTTAGGTATAAATGGAGTGCTGAACATAAGGCTGTCTGCCTTTGTTACCGGTTGTCCTGTTTTTTGTGCAACATCTTCAAGTGACGAAACCTTTCCAATCTTCGAGATGATCTGTTTTCCTTTTTCTTCGTTCCTGATCACGCTCTCCACTAATGGACGCGCTTTTTCAACAGACATCAAACCTTTTTCAAAAGTTCTTGTAACCACAGGAATCACAAACTTGTCATCTACCTGGAATGGCGTTTCAGCAACATCTCCAGGCTCGGCACTATACACCCACTTCACTACTTCACGGCTTGTACCCAGTCCGTTGATCATTCCATCAAGGGGCTTGATTTCCGTTGCGATAAGTTTATTGTAGTTATTCTTCTTTGCGTTGTCGTCGAATTGTTTTTTCGTTCTGCTTTCTGCTGCAAACTGCGAAGCAATTCCATTCTGGCGTTGAACTGTTTCGTTGCTCGGAACAATTGCTTTCGAGAACTGCGCTATTTTATAAGCAGGCTCAAACTTTCTTTGATTAACCACTTCTATATAATGGTATCCGCTGTATGAAGAGTTGTCCACCTTTACTGTTTTCTTATCGCCTGCTACTCCGTAAAATGCGACCTCTGCAAATTCACGGCTAAGGTTTGGAAAATCAGTAGAGGCAAATTCGTACTCGCCGCCGGTTTCTTTACTTCCCTGGTCATCGCTGTATTTAATAACCATCTCGTTGAAGTCTGCACCGCCACGAATGGCATTGCTGATGCTGTCAACTCTTGCTTTCGCTACAGAATCAGTAAGAATCGGTTGACCTCTTTCGCCCATCTTAATTAATATATGACGCACCTTCACGCTGTCGGGCAGGTTTCTTTTTCCAAGCATCTTTACAAGAACATAATTGCCGTTCTCAACGAAAGGGCCCGCTACTGCACCTTCAGAAAGTTGCGCAATCGTGTCAACGTTCTGAGAACGTAATTTCGATTTCACTTCAAACGCATCTGTAAAAGGAGTTTCAGAACCGTTTCTTATAAGGAAAGAAGCAACGTCGGTTGTTGTTCCGAATTCGCTCTTCAATGCTTCAACCTGTGTGCGGATATCTGCAGAATCCTGTGCAGTTGGACCGGCATCGAAAACAACATACTCAATAGCGCGCGATTCTTCCTGCTGATATTCATCGGCGTGCTTGCTTACATAATCTTTAACCGCCTGGTCGGTAACTTTTACCGCAGAGTCGCTCACCGTTGTATAAGGTACATTTACATAACTGATCGTTGCCTTCTGGCTGTTGTCGGTATTAATTTTTTCAACGAGCCACTTTGGAACATACACGCTCATTCCCAACAGTGACAAATATTTTTCTTTCTGGCGGTTTTTAGCAAGGGCCGGCAGATATTGGCCGAAGAAGCTTGCGTACTGCGCAGCACTCTCGGGCTTGTTCTTATTTCTTTTTAATTGCTGAATCGCCTGGTAAGCTGCATTCGCATCATATTGTTTAGTGTTCGGATCCGTGAACTGGGTCCTCAGATCCTCGGGAGGATTTTCTCCATATAATATATCGCTTAGTTCTTTGTCCGACACCTGGATGCCGAGATCAGAATAACGATCCTTCATTACGGCATCATCCACATACTCGTTCCAAAGGCTTTCGCGGATGTTCGTTCTCATCATGTCATTCATCGGATAGCCCCGCTGACGATACAGCTCCTCTGCTCTTTTATATTTTTCCTCGAAATCAATAAGATCGACCTTTGAGCCGTTAATAACGCCTATCGTCGTAGAGTTGCCGCCAAACATACTGCGGTTCTGAAACGCATCCTGAACAATAAAAGCTATCAGGGCAAGCGCGATGGCACCAATAATTATCCACGCAGCTCTATCACGAATACTTTGAATGATTGACATATTCTAAATCACGTTTATTTTGAACGGACGGCAAAAATAGGCTAAAAACAATATCTGTGAAACGGCCGTGGAAACAACATCCACACCCAATCGTTGAAATCGCTGTTTTCCTGTTGATAAGGCCACTTTTCGAACCGTTTTATTGTAGAAGAGTTAGTTAATATTTTCCTGGCGGTGAGGTCAGCCTCCGTTCGGTGTCAGGAAACTACCACTTGTTCAGTGCTCATTAACATGGGTAAGCTCGCCTGGCAGCGGTATATTTATACAGTCAGTTTTGTATCAACAGCGTTAATAAGTACCCTGAAACCCTTTGCCAACGTGCTTCAATGAATGTTAATGTTTTGTGGATTGAAGTGGATAAAGCAGTATTTGTAACTTTGCCAAATTATAGGGAGATGAATCTTTCCCCGAATCCACAGCCCTAATAATAGTAAGTATTTATATAAATAAGGAATATTAAATAATACTACGGGAGTTATAAACATGGTGAATACGATTGAAATTGAAAACAGAGGATTCCTCGACATGGACATCGATCCATCGCTTGACCTGTTCGAAGAAATCGAAAAATTGAAGAAAGAGAAGAATGCTGTGCTCCTCGCGCACTATTACCAGGAAGCCGACATCCAGGATGTGGCCGACTACATTGGGGATAGCCTGGGGCTCGCCCAACATGCCGAGAAAACACAGGCAGACATGATTGTGTTTGCCGGAGTACACTTCATGGCGGAGACAGCCAAAATACTCAACCCGAACAAAAAGGTGGTTCTACCCGATCTGAAGGCTGGCTGTTCACTGGCCGATTCCGCACCTCCCGAGCTATTCCGTAAGTTTCGCGAGAAACACCCCGACCATATCGTTATTTCATACATCAACTGCTCTGCAGGCATAAAAGCGCTAAGCGACATCATCTGCACAAGCAGCAATGCCCCCTATATCGTGCAGAGCGTGCCCAAGGATCAGCCAATCATCTTTGCACCCGATAAGAACCTTGGCGCATATTTGATCAAGAAGACGGGCCGCGAAATGCTGTTATGGAACGGTGCCTGTATGGTACATGAGATGTTCAGCATGGAAAAGATCATCAAACTCAAGATTAGGCACCCGAAAGCCAAACTCCTTGCCCACCCTGAATGTGAAGACCCTATACTAAAACTGGCGGATTACGTCGGTTCCACTACCGGACTGCTCAAATACAGTGAAAACGACCCGTCAGACGAGTTTATAGTAGCCACTGAGACCGGTATCCTGCACCAGATGCAGAAATCGTCGCCTCACAAGAAATTTATTCCTGCTCCACCTACTAACAGTTGTGCATGTAACGACTGTCCTCACATGAAGTTAAATACATTAGAAAAATTGTATCTGTGTATGAAGTATGAGGTGCCCGAAATAACAATGGACGAAGAGATAAGGATCCGCGCCAAGAAACCTATTGATAGAATGCTGGAAATCAGCGCACAACACGGGTTGTAAACATATTAATTTATCTTCCCATATATACCATAAGGATCTGAACGTCGCTGGGATTAACCCCGGAAATCCTGCTGGCTTGCCCCAGGGTTTCAGGCTTAATCTTCTTAAATTTCTGTAGTGCCTCATTGGACAGTGCCGCTACCCGGTCATAGTTAAAGTTGTCGGGAATACGAAGCTCCTCAAGCTGGGACATCCGCTTTACCAGGTCGCGCTCTTTATCGATGTACACTTCGTACTTTATCTGGATCTCGGCCTGTTCGATTGTTTCAGCTGAAAACGATGAAAGAAGATCGTTCATCTTTGGTATAGCTTTCATCATCGACAGAAGATCGATATTCGGACGAAGCAGGAGCTGTAAGGTTTTTTGCTTTTGATCGATGAGTGCCGATTGTTTCGATTCGAGGTAGAAATTCGCTTCATCGGGGCTAAGAGACAACTGCTGCAGCGATTTTTTAATCTGATCAACGCCTTCCCTTTTAGTCTTCAGCTTCTCCATTCTTTCCTGCGATGCGAGACCCATGCGATAGCTTAACTCAGTCAACCTGATATCTGCGTTGTCTTGTCTCAGCAACGTTCTGAACTCCGCTCTTGATGTGAACATCCTGTACGGTTCTTCTGTGCCCTTACTGATCAGATCGTCGATCAGTACGCCGATATAGGCATCACTCCGCTTTAGAATTAATGGATCTAGTTCACGTACTTTCTGATGCGCATTGATTCCCGCCATCAATCCCTGGCAGGCGGCTTCTTCATAACCGGTAGTACCATTAATTTGACCAGCAAAGAACAAATTATTGATCAGCTTGGTCTCAAGAGAGTATTTCAGTTGGGTGGGTGGAAAGTAATCGTATTCTATGGCGTATCCCGGCCGGAACATCCGGACGTTTTCAAAGCCCCTTACCTTTCTAAGTGCGTCATATTGAACATCTTCCGGTAAGGAGGTAGAAAAGCCATTCACATATATTTCAACGGTGTTCCAACCTTCCGGCTCGATGAACAGCTGGTGGCGTTCTCTTTCAGCAAAGCGGTTGATCTTATCCTCAATGCTTGGACAATACCTCGGCCCAATACCCTCAATTCTGCCTGAGAACATTGGACTACGGTCAAAACCTTTCTTTAAGGAGTCGTGAACTTCCTGGCTGGTATAAGTAATCCAGCAACTTCTTTGCGTTTTTGGCTTGGGAACGTCGAGGTAAGAAAAGCCGACCACTTCGTCGTCGCCCTTTTGCTCTTCCATCAGCGAATAGTTGAGGCTGCGGCCGTCAACTCTTGGCGGCGTGCCTGTTTTAAGCCTGTCGCTTTCAAAGCCATGTTGCACTAGTTGCTCTGTAATGCCTGTGGCCGCTTTTTCGGCTACCCTTCCGCCGCCAAACTGCTTTTCTCCAATGTGGATCACTCCATTAAGGAAGGTTCCGCTGGTTATGACCACTGCTTTGGATTGTATTTCATGCCCGAGGCTCGTTTTTACACCATATGCTCTGCCATCTTTAATGAGAAGAGAGGTGACCATATCCTGGTAGAAATCAACGTTTGGAGTTTGTTCAAGAAGTTCCCGCCAGGTAGTTGCGAACAGCATACGGTCGTTTTGCGCTCTTGGGCTCCACATTGCGGGCCCCTTTGAACGGTTCAGCATCCTGAACTGAATCATGCTTTTATCTGTAACGATTCCAGAATATCCGCCTAAAGCGTCTATTTCGCGCACTATTTGGCCTTTAGCAATCCCGCCCATGGCTGGATTGCAACTCATTTGTCCTAAAACCTGCAAATTCATCGTCACCAACAGCACTTTTGACCCTAAGTTGGCCGCTGCTGCTGCCGCTTCGCAACCTGCATGGCCCGCTCCGGCAACTATCACATCATATTCTGGAAACATGCGGCAAAGGTAAGATTTTGGAGAATGGTGATTGTTTCACGTGAAACAGTCGACACAGTGTGTTAGTATCTCGTTATTTATGAACAAATCAAAAAGATACTAGGTACAGGGCCAGGGACAAAGGAGCTGCCTTCGAAGGTGTCGGGTTAAAATATAGATATCGGTGAGGACATAATTGAAGCCGTCCAGTTTCTAGCCTGTTCAGGTGGAAGGCCTCTTACCCGCCCAACAGGCTACCCCAGCAGTTTGCTGGTGAGGGACTTATCCCTAGTTCTCTCATACGTGTTTTAAGATCGATGAGTGTCACGGCTGGTATTTGAACTTCGCCGATGCGCCTCGCAAGTTGTTCCAATGAAAGTCGCAGAAGCGGGATTTAGTATGATGTGCTTTCCTCGCGAGAAACTGTTCCCGTTGACACTTCCCAAGCTACATGCGAACAGGCTAATATGTAAAGTTGCCTTTTCTCTCACATTATTCACCATATGCGGATATTGTAGTCTCCCTAGCATTCCGCCTTCTCCATTACAGACTGATTCCGCAGAGGCTGCCACTTGGTTCCACGTGGAACGCTACGAAAACCTACTAATATAGAAATCCTCCTTAGCCCTCATCTCCTTCTCCTCTTTTTTCCCTTTATCCTTATAACCACACAAATGAAGCGCGCCATGAAACACCACCCGCAGTAGCTCATCCCTGAAAGACGTGTTGAACAGCAACGAATTATCCTGAACTCGCTCAACACTGACGTATATCTCTCCGATAATCATCGCCTTGTCCTCCGACAAATCGAAGGTGATGATATCCGTTAGCTCATCATGTTGTAAGTACGACTGGTTGATCGATAACAGGTATTCATCTGAGCAGAATATATAATCCAGCGATTGAAACCGCTTCCCCTCTGCCTGCATCAGCAGCAAGATGGCCTCCTTCAGCTTCTTCTTCTCGGAAAAAGTAAATGGCTCGAGAACATGAAATTTAACTACTCCGCCTTCGTCTATCATTTAGCGATTTTTAGCGCGCACAAAACTACATTTGTCAACCAATAGTAAGTGATGAAAAGATTGTCGGAAATAAAACAGGGTAAAACGGTTAGAATAGTATCATTCGATAATAACGAGCTGCTGCTCAAATTGATGGAAATGGGCTGCATTCCTGGAGAAACCATTAAAATTGAACAGGTTGCGCCGCTTGGCGATCCGATCTCAATTGCTGTGGCCGGTTATTCTTTAAGTTTGCGGCTCAACGAAGCACACAGCATACTTGTCGAAGAAGCATAAAACATTGATAATCAGCTGAATAGATGAAGGTAGGACTTTATTTCGGATCTTTTAACCCTGTCCATAACGGGCATCTCATTATCGCGAACTATGTGGTTCAAAATACATCCCTGGAGCAGGTGTGGTTCGTTATCTCTCCACAAAATCCCCTGAAAAAATCGTCTACGCTTCTCAACGAATATCACCGGTTGTATTTGGTACAGACTTCCATCGAAGATGAGCCATCTTTAAAAACATCAGACATCGAGTTCCGGCTACCCAAACCATCATACACAATCGACACCCTCACCTATCTCGCAGAAAAATATCCAACCCACGAATTTTCTGTGATCATGGGCAGCGATAGCTTTCAGAATTTATCCCGAATGGAAAAACTATGAACAGCTGCTGTCCAATTATTCTATTTATGTTTACGAACGGCCGGGATTTAAACCCGAAAACCACTACGAAAAATCTGACGTACATTTTTTGAAAGCACCTCTCCTGGAAATTTCGAGTACATATATCCGTAAGAATATCAGGGAAGGAAAATCGATAAGGTACCTCGTTCCTGAAAAAGTGAGATTAGAAATTGAAAGTAACGGCTATTACAGAAGCACCGTGTAGTAGGATTATTTTAAATTGTAAATGATTTTCGTTTTCGCATGGTGCTATTGCGTCACATACCTTTTTTAAGATCGGTGTTCCTGCACAGCGTGAGTGCATTCGGAGGCCCGCAGGGACATTTTGGAATGATGATGAAAACGTTTGTACACCAACGGGAATATGTAACCGAAAAAGAGTTGATGGAATATAATTCATTCTGTCAGTTACTACCCGGTGCATCTTCTACACAGGTACTCACACTGATAGGATTTAAGCGCGGCGGCGTTTACCTGGCAGTACTAACCTTACTCATCTGGATATTGCCGGCGTGTATAGTGATGAGTGGGTTTTCATTTCTGCTTCCATACATCGACGCAAAAAATTCAGGTGCAGAAATATTCAGATTTATTCAGCCAATGGCCGTGGGTTTTCTTGCGTACGCTTCGTCAAAGTCGTTTCACATTGCAATCAACAATACGATCACCCGTATAATTTTTCTTATCAGCGCAATTGTTACTTTTTTACTTTTTAAAAGTCCGTGGATATTTCCTGTTATGATTGTGGTGGGTGGATTTGCAACCAATCTCAGCGAAAAAAGAATTCCGCAAAAAGAGGATCCACCTAAAAAAATTAAGTGGGGTAACATCTGGTTGTTCGCAATTATTTTTCTTGCGGCCGGTGTAACGAGCGAACTCGCACGCAAAAACGATTGGGCAAACAGAAACGTGTACAACCTTTTTGAAAATATGTATCGTTTCGGCAGCCTTGTGTTTGGTGGTGGACAGGTGCTGATACCCATGATGTACGAACAATTTGTGGAGCGACCTAAATCGCCGGTTGTACAACGAAAGAACCAGGATAAAACGCAATCGGTGATTACAATCGACCGCGAAGAATTTTATATCGGTGCAGGAATGGTCCGGGCAATTCCCGGCCCCGTGTTTTCGATTGCAGCGTATACGGGAGGAACGGCCTTAAAAGAAAAGGGAGCGTCATGGCAGCTGATAGGGTGTGCTATCGGTACTATTGCGATATTTCTTCCAAGTGCCTTACTTGTGCTGTTCTTCTTTCCTATTTGGCACAACCTTCAGAAGTATGCAGTGGTGTATCGTGCCCTTGAAGGAATTAATGCGGTGGTGGTAGGTATTATGGTAGCGTCTACCCTGTACATGATGAAAGACATTAGCCTCACCGAATTTAAAACGGTCAGCGGACTGAATATAGTCGTCATTCTTTGTACATGGGGCCTGCTGCAATTTACACGGCTGCCTTCGCCGGTCATCGTTTTAATCTGCCTGTTACTGGGCGCGGGTTTCAGCATGGCATAAAATTTTATGGCTTGTATTGCAAATCCCCATTTATGTCAGGTTTCAGGAAGCCCGGGAAGTCCCAGGATCGGAGGATACACCTCGAAGAACCACACGAGGCGGTGTATTGGTCGAAGAAATTTGAGGTGTCTTCGCTTCAATTATTTAAAGCTGTACAAGCCGCCGGCTCCAATAAGGTAGAAAAAGTGGCTTCATTCCTGTTTCCCCGTCAGTAGTTCGAGTTATTTTCGTTGATCCGGGCGTCATCATTTGTTGTCGGGCTCTGATTTGGGCTGGCTTCTGTTCCCGCATCTTTTTTCGCATCAATCACTACTCTCGCCCTGTCCTGCCATTCTTTAGTGTGTCCTTCATTCTTTCCCGGATCTACATCCATGTCGGCGTGGTCATCCTGCGATGGCATGTCTTCAATTTTACCGGCATCACGCAGGTACTTCTCTTTCTTAGAAGCATCGTCGTTTGTACCGTGTATCTTCAGCGATTCGTCCTGTTCATTCAACCTGCTTTTGTCGTTATTCATAAAAAATTATTTAGTAGATAAAAGAAAACCCGGGCAGCATATGCCGGCCCGGGATAATTAGTTACTTCATCGACTTATCGATCGCCTGGATGGCATCGAGGTGCTTCTTCAGCACTGGAAGTGTTTTTGTAGCGAACGCCTGGAGCTCAGGATCCTTCGCATCTTTACTGCACTTCTCGAACTTATCAATATCATCTTTGTGATCTTTTACCATCATATCAACATAATCCTTGTCGAATTCTTTGCCTGATTTTTCGCTCAGTTTTTTGATGTGGTCCATGTGGTCTTCACCAGGTGCTGGTGGAAGCGTAATGTTCTTTTTGAGCGCCAGCGCCTTCAGTTCGTCGTTGGCTGCAGTGTGGTCTTTCACCATCATTGCTCCAAAATCTTTTACTTTTTGGCTTGATGCCTTCTGCTGCGCGAGTTCGCCCAGTTGAACTTCCATCATACCGCCACTTGCTGCTTCAACAGCAAACTTCGAATCTTCTTCCGCTACTGTACTCGCTGCGGCAGCTGAATTATCGGTACCCGGATGGTCTGCAGAGTCCTGCTTTACTTCATTCGACTCATTTGCGCTTTCAACAGCATCACTCGATCCGCCATCATTGCACGCCTGGAATCCAAACACGGCTAAACATGCAACGGCGATAAAACTCATCTTTTTCATATCAAACTTTTGGTTGTTAATTAATAGATTTTATTCCGTAGAACCTTTTACAAAACACATGCCCTGCCTTTTGAGCAAACACATTAATAAATTGGCTATGTGATGATAACCTCCAATACGGCTATCGTGCAGTAACTTTGCGGCATGAACAATACCCAACAGAGCGTTGATTTGGCACGCGTTATTACAGCAAGGCGTACCGTGAAGCCTGAAAGGATGAATGGAAAGCTGATACCTGAAGAAGTGATTATGGATATTCTCACAATGGCCGACTGGGCGCCTACCCATGCGCGCACCGAACCGTGGCGATTTGTGGTGATTGCGCCTGGTAAAGTGAAGGAATTCACCACACGGCATGCCGATCTTTTAAAAGAAAACGCAGACCCGGCAACGTTCAGCGCCGATCGATATAACAAAATTGCGCAACTTGGCGATAATACTTCGCACGTTATCATCGCCTGGATGAAGCGGGTGCCCAACCATAAAATTCCAGAGGTAGAGGAAGTCGCAGCGGCATCTGCAGCTATCCAGAACCTGCTGCTGGCCGCAACGGCACACGGAGTAGTTGCCTTTTGGAGTTCGAGCGGCCTTACGCACCATCCCGCTCTTAAACAGGAATACAAAATGGGCGAAGAGGATATTATCCTTGGCATTATTTACCTCGGCTATACCGACGAACCCTTGAAACCCGGTCAACGCAACATCCCTTTATCAGAAAAAATTGAATGGGTACGATAATGAATGAAAAGGAGAGTCTTGACAATCTCTCTCAAAGTTTGCAAGGCGAGCTGCGCTACGACGATACGATCCGCATTTTGTATGCAACAGATGCGTCGGCTTACCGCGAGCTGCCACTGGCAGTGGCTTTTCCTGAAAACAACAGCGACATAAAAAAGCTAATAGCGTTTGCCAATGCAAACAAAGTTGGCCTCATCCCCCGCACCGCAGGTACCTCGCTGGCGGGCCAGGTAGTGGGCGATGGAATTATTGTAGATGTGTCGCGCAACTTCACCAAGATATTAGAGCTTAATAAAGAGGAAGGATGGGTGCGCGTGCAACCGGGAGTGATAAGAGACGAACTGAATGTTTTTCTGAAACCCCATGGGCTTTTCTTTGGGCCCGAAACTTCTACCGCTAACAGGGCGATGATCGGCGGGATGGTGGGTAACAACTCGTGCGGTTCGAATTCGGTGGTATACAGGAGCACAAGGGAACACCTGCTCGAAGTAAAAACAATTTTGAGTGATGGTTCCGATGCTGAATTCAAAACATTGTCCATCGACGAGTTTCATAACAAATGCGAAGCGCAAACACTTGAAGGAAATATTTACCGTACCATACGAAGCCTCGCTCAGCGATTACAATAACCAGGTTGAAATACGTAAAGAGTTTCCGAAGAAATCAATAGAAAGAAGAAATACAGGGTACGCCATAGATATGTTGCTGGAAACGGCACCATTTACCGCGGGCACAGAAGATTTTAATTTTTGTAAGCTGATAGCAGGATCCGAAGGAACGCTTGCTTTTATCACCGAAATTAAATTGAACGTTGTTCCGCTGCCGCCGCGCGAATCTGCATTGTTATGCGTGCATTTTAATAGTATTGATGAGGCGCTACGTGCAAACCTTATTGCATTAAAGTATAAGCCATCGGCCAGTGAGCTGATAGATCATTATATTCTTGAATGCACGAAAGACAATATTGAACAGGCGCGCAATCGCTTCTTTGTGCAGGGCGACCCCGCAGCGATTCTTGTAATTGAATATTCTGCAGCGGATATAAACGAGGTGAATGAAACAGTTGCCAAAGCAGAAAACGAATTACGCGAAGCTGGATTAGGATATCACTTTCCGGTACTGTATGGCGACGACACAAAAAAGATATGGACACTACGCAAAGCTGGCCTTGGTTTATTAAGCAACCTGCCCGGCGACGAAAAAGCTGTGCCTGTAATAGAAGATACGGCTGTAGATGTTAACGACCTTCCTGCATTTATTCGCGAATTCAACGAAATACTGTACGCGCTACAACTTATACTCTGTGCACTATGCACACGCAGGCTCCGGTGAACTACACCTTAGGCCCGATAATTAATCTAAAAACACGAAAAGGGCAACGAACTTTTTAGAAGTATTGCAGAAGAGATAGCAACGCTGGTTAAAAAATACAATGGATCGCTAAGTGGCGAACATGGAGATGGCAGATTAAGGGGGGAATTTATACGCCAGATGGTGGGCGACAAAAACTACGAGCTGCTGCGTGTAGTGAAAAAAGCGTGGGACCCTGCAAACATATTTCAACCCCAATAAAATTGTTGATACGCCGCCGATGAATACCATGCTACGGTATACACCGGGGCAGCAAACGCCGAAGTTTAATACTGTATTCCGGTATCAAAACCAGGATGTATTAGCCCACGCCGAGCAATGCAATGGTTCGGGCGATTGCAGAAAAACGCACGTATCTGGCGGAACGATGTGTCCGTCTTTCATGGCTACAAGAAATGAAAAAGATACCACCAGGGCACGAGCGAATATTTTGCGCGAGTTTTTAACAAGGTCAGATAAAATGAATCGCTTTGATCATAAAGAAATTTATGAGGTGATGGATTTGTGCCTGAGTTGTAAAGCGTGTAAATCGGAATGCCCTTCGAATGTAGACATGGCGAAACTGAAAGCAGAATTTTTGCAACAGTACTACGATGCGAATGGTGTACCGATGCGCGCAAAGATGATCGCCAACTTTAGCGCGTTTTCGAAATTAGGCACACTTGCTCCGCCGTTATATAATCTTTGCAATGAAAACGGTGGGCATAAGTAATGCCGTTAAACTTTTCGCGGGGTTTGCACAGAAGCGTTCGATGCCCACGTTATATAAAACAACATTGGCGAAGTGGTATCGTAAAAACCGAACATCTGGTAAAGCCGAAAGCAAACGCAGGGTGTACTTATTCTGCGATGAGTTTACAAACTACAACGATACAGAGATCGGTATAAAAACAGTGAAGCTGCTGGAACGGCTCGGCTACGAAGTAATAATACCGGAGCATAAAGAAAGCGGCCGTACGTGGTTATCGAAAGGATTAGTGCGAAAGGCGCAGGAACTGGTAAACAAGAACATAGAATTATTAATACCGCTGATAAGCGAAGACACACCGCTGATAGGCGTTGAACCATCGGCCATACTTACGTTTAGAGACGAGTACCCCGACCTTGCGTATGAAAAAAACCTGGAGAGTGCTTTTTATTTAAAGAAGCATGCATACATGGTAGACGAATTTATTGCGCGCGAAATAGAAGCGGGCAGAATATCGAAAGACAAGTTTACCAACGAACATAAAACGATATTGTTACACGGGCACTGCCAGCAGAAAGCATTGAGTGGCGTAAGCGCTTCGGTAAAGATGCTTTCGCTGCCCGAAAATTATAAAGTGCAAACCATCCCTTCAGGTTGTTGCGGAATGGCAGGCTCATTTGGTTTTGAGAAAGAACACTTTGAGGTATCGATGCAAATCGGAGAACTGGTATTATTCCCCGCGGTGCGCAATGCAGGCGACAATGCAATAGTTGCCGCGCCAGGCACCAGCTGCCGGCACCAGATAAAAGACGGTACCGGGCAGCACGCACTGCACACTGTTGAAGTGTTGTATGATGCACTGGTTTAAAAGCAATATTTAGAGAAGAAAATCACTATTTGTTTACGGTGCTTTTCACCATGAGCAGATTGAAAGATGATGAAACTTGCTGAACTATTTCATCACCTCTAAATCTGTTTATATGAAGACGAAACAAAGTTTGATTTTTGTAATTCTCGCTGCTGCATATTTAATCGGCTGCAAAAAACAAAACGCCATTATTCCTTCACCAACGACACCTGCTGCTGATCAATACCAGTTAAGTGCTAGGGCAATTACGAAAGAAGTTTCCGAAGTGCTCGCTGATGTATACGCCGACCATCGTGCGTTGATGGAAGTGAACGCAGCGATCGCTTCAGGTTATTATGAAGATGAGCGTGTGCTTTTGAAAGATCTGTTATTTCCTGAAAGCAGTGACTTATACAAATCAGGAGCGCTGTCAAAATTCAAAACCGACACGGGGTATTTCCGGAGAAAGTTTTGCGAGATAGTCGGCAAAGGTAAATTTCCATTATTATCGGCTCAGCTAAAGCCAGCCCCGAAGACTTTAATTTCGAATGGGCAATCAGCGATGCTCGACGACAACGTACCATCAGTGTCATCGGCAACATCGCCAGTAAGTATTTATTTTCCGTACTCGGAGAACTTCCCGAATTTTCGCTTTTCAGATACGGCCTTACCATACAGTAAGCTGGCGAGCCTGATGGCGCCAACTCTTGTTTACACCGACAGGGACGCGGACGTTGTGCCGGGCAGAAAGCCGATATATTGTTCAACTTCAGTGAGCAAACTTTGCTATTACGATGTAATGGTCAGCGACGACTTCGCAGATGCGAATCCAACTCACATTGTCACAATCGGAGCGGTTCGCGCAACGACGCCACCATCGGCCCCATTAAAAACAGAATTGGTAACCCGGACCTATAATGGCCACTCGAGGCTTACCAGGCAAATGGATAAGCTGGTAAGCTTTACCGGAAACGGTGGCGGTTCCGAGGTAAAAGTGTGCAGGGTAAATGCATACCTGCAACGGTCGGATGAACAGGTGACCGATTTTGCAGGCGATGTTACAACAGTTCAGTTTACACGAGCTGACATAAGAAAGAAACGTTGGAAACGCATATACAGCATTTGGGATCCTAACTGGAACTACCAGGATATCGAGCAGATATATGCTGTATATGAAGACGACACCCAAGGCAAGAAAACGTTATCAGGTTCACTAACAACCACAGTCAACCTTCCTGGAAAAATCGGCAAGGTTGAAGGCGAGGTCGGTTTTAAAATCGAAGTCCTTACGCAGGATGAAATCATTACACAAAAGCGGGTAGACAGAAAATCATTCCTAAGAGATGGCATGAATAACCAGGGTTGGGGCTTTATAATTGACGATAGCGACTTTTTAGCCATTGGTCGCGACTGGCCGGTGGTAGACGGTGGCGCTATTTGGAGCTATACATTTCCTTACAGGATTTATTAAGGGGGGTCGTGTTAGCGACTGTCAATAAATGTCCCATTATTAGAATATCGTCCCACACGTGGAATAATTGGATGGCTTGGTATGCCGTTGGCTTAAGGGCGAGAAATTGTTTTGCCGCTGTAGTTGGCTATAAGTCAGGGTTCTAATTAATGTTTTTTGATGCTACTTACTCGATGTTCTCATTTGGTTCGCTACTTGCCTACTTAACAATGTCAAACGTACTTTATGAAACTGCTTAACCTGATAACCTGCTTACTTCTCATCACCGGCTCTGCCTTTTCGCAGTCGAATTCGGAGATTGCCCAGTTCAATGCTGAAAAGGTCAATGGTTCAGTTGTAATTACCTGGACGCCTTCAGTAGACGCAGTCACCAATCATTTCGAAATTCAGAAAAGTACCGATGGAGTGAATTGGAATGTGATAGCGCTGATGTTTCCTTTCGAAGATGTTTCTCAGTTGCACAGTTATAAGTATAACGATAAGGTGCAAACCAACGAAGGGTCTTATTACAGGATCCGCCAGGTTGAAACAACAAAGAAGGATAATTATTCAGAAGTAAAACTGGTAGACAACACGACAGCGAAGAAATAATTACTGTATTAAAAGTTAGTTTTTCTCATACTCTCTAGATTCCCCGTACACTATGTAGGCCCCTTAGCAAAGGAGGGGCCTTTTTTTATTTGCAACACGTTTGTAATCTATCGCGCCTTTAT
Source organism: uncultured Chitinophagaceae bacterium (assembly GCA_963782225.1). Classification (GTDB taxonomy): domain Bacteria; phylum Bacteroidota; class Bacteroidia; order Chitinophagales; family Chitinophagaceae; genus Flavitalea. Next base: position 1,180,100 of record CAWAIQ010000004.1, on the reverse strand, counting down.
TACAGTAATTACTTTTTGATAAGCATTGTTCTGAAGCCGTAAAAAGTATTGCCCTGCCGGCAAACCATTGTCAGGCACCTCTATCGTGTAAGTACCTTCATTGTAATTTTGCTGGGTAAGGATCTTCACCACCTGGCCAAGCGCATTGATCTGCTGAATCATTGTAAAACCTCCGTATGTAGAAAACTGCAACGAAAACCTCCCCACATAAGGGTTTGGCCAGGCCTTTAGAAGAAGTTTATCACTTTGATCATTGTTGTCATCTATTGTATCGGGTAAACCGCATGGTCCACCACTTACCAATGGCAACGACTGATAGTTTTCGAGAAGTAAATTATCAAGTAGCGGCTGCTTTACGCAGAACCATCTTTCCAGTACCGTTGCATAAACACTTCTAAAGTCGTATTGAAAGGCTATGTTATGTGCAGTTTGAATATCTGCAGGAATATCCGGACTCTTACCCAACACGCCCGACTTAACATGTTTGCCAAACAGGAACATCGGCGCCGCTGCCCCATGGTCTGTGCCCATACTTGCATTTGATTTTATTCGTCTTCCGAATTCAGAGAATGTCATTCCAAGAACGCGATCGTCAAGATTCATTAACTCGAGATCGTTCTGAAACGCTGCTATTGCGGAAGACAAACCTTTCATCAATTGGGCGTGCGAACCTGTAGTGGTATCACTCGCGTTCACTTGCTTTTTATGAGTATCAAAGCCACCGATAGTTACGGTATAAACCCTCGTTTGCAATCCGCCACTAATCAATCGTGCAACAATCTTTAGCTGATCGGCTAGGCTTCCCTCGGGATATGTTGCCATGTTATTGCTACCCAGGTATGCAGCTCTTATAATGTCGGAATATGTTTTTGTTTTTTCGGAGATCACACGAACGTATCGCAGTGCTGCGTCGCCAGGCACCTGGTTCAGTGGATAATCGTGCAAAGGATTAATGAAATTGTAAACGTTCGTTGGATCCGTGATAGAGAGGCCCATCGATATAATCGGCCCCTGCACGTCAACTGTTGGCATTTCACTTATCTGTATTGCGAGTGGATCCGGTGATTCAGCATTCGGATAGGCATCGGGGTAACCCGGATACTCTGATTCAAGATATCTTCCCAACCATCCTGTCTTCACGCGGCTAACCCTGCTTACAGAAGCATCGCCTGTCATCCAAATATCTGTAGACTTAAAATGAGAAAAATTCTGACTGCCATACCCCACCGATTGTACAATCGCTGCCTTGCCGTTGTTATAGAGGCTCTGCAGTTCTGTCATTGCCGGATGTAGGCCAGACTCGTCGGTGCCGGTAAGGCGAAGAACTTTGCTTTGAGGGATGGCAACGTTTGTACGCGCGTTATAATAGTTCGCGTACATGTCGAGAGGTATTACCATGTTCAACCCGTCGTTACCACCTTGCAATTGCACGAGTACAAGTATATGATCGTTTGATGCGGCCGAACTCATCAGGCTGGTTAAAGGATCGTCGGCAGCTGCACCAAAAGCTTTAAATGACAATCCATTTAAAAGACCCGGCATGGTAACTACTGCGGGTAAACCAGTTCTAAAAAAATTACGCCTGTTCATAAGTTCGGTTTCGGTGGTTATTGGATTTTAATTAATCAGCACAAATGGTATTCGGGTAAGTTGGTAATGAATCGGAACATCTTCACCAGCGATGGATTGATAACAGCGTTATCGTTCGCCGTCCATGCATTCGTCCACACATTATCGTCTCCTGAATTATTGATTAGAAAATTATTCTTGATATATGCCTTAGATGTATCTGAAAGAGGATAACGCAACAGCAAATCTGCCGTGTCGGTGATCAACTGGTTCGGATCGGACGGATTAGACGTGTTGTTTGCAAAAGTTCTAACGTTCACTATACCCTGGTCAATCATACTGTCGGTAAATCTTGCGCGCCTTGGCAAAGAATTGCTGTTGATCCATAATTCATAAAACATTGGCTCCTGGTGATATGCTGGCCATCCGGATACATCAGGAGGTTGAAACAACTTTTGCTGCATCTCCGCTGCCTTCTGGTAAAGATTATTGAACAACGGGTAGCCGTTCGCATAATCGGTGTAGGATGGGAACGGCACATTAAATTCACGCATCGATCCTATCACAAAATCCATCGGACTCTTGATATAACAGGCCCTGTTTGCCGGATCGTAAAAATGTTCGCTCTTAAATAGGGCTTCAAGTACCGGCTTTACTTCAAAATTACTTTGCCGGAGTATTGTTGCCAATGGCGTGATTACTTCGGCCTCAACGGAGTCGTCGATATTACTGTTTACAAAAAAGCGGTATAGTTTTCTGCAGAAAAATTTCGAGCACTCTTCTGTAGCAAAAATCATATTGATGAATCGCGTAAGTTCATCAAGACCATCAGTGCTGCCTGAGATTGTTGTACCATTATAGAACGATGAGAAGGTTTTACTTCCGGTGTCGTGCATATTCGGATCGAGGAACGCTTCAAAGGTGTCGCTGTTCACTCTCCACCCGGTAAGCACACGCGCCGCTGCAATAACATCATCTTCTGTGTACAACGAGTCTGGTCCTTTACCTACAGTAAAAAGTTCCTGCAGTTCGCGCGCATAGTTTTCGTCTGGCGCGAGCTTAGCGTTCAAATAGCCATTCAAATGAAACAGCATCGCCGGATCGATGCTAACATCGCGTGTTAGCTGACGAACATTGCCCATGGCATTTCGGCGTAACAGATCATGATGTCTGTACAGCGGAATATGTTGAGCTACCTCTTCTTGTTGCACCGAAAAATGATGGTGCCAGAAGAGAACCATCTTTTCAAAAATCGTTCTGTTTTGATTGATCATTAACCCCGCCCACCATTTGCGCAGGCTTTCAATTCGTAAGCCGTTGATTGCTCCCGCCACGTTTGGATCGGCAATAGGCGTAAAGTCGTTCACCCACGTTTGACCGATTGCAACGCCAGCATCATTGTATGTCCCGGTAAGCGTTTCAACGAGACCATAATCGCGCACAGGCGGCGATACCGCCGATGCATCAGTCAACAATTCATCCACTGCCTGACCAGGCGTCATCGCAAGAAAATATTCAACATCCTGTTTCGTTGCGCCAAACATTGTACGCTTCAGCAAATGCGCCACTTCGTTTGAGGTCCACGCACCTGCGTATGGTGCAGTTCCACTCAGCACCGACTTCAAACCTTTCGGCGAAGAAGTCGTCTCTGTTTTTTTGACTGACTTTAAAAATGATCGTCTGTTCATGAGGTACGCGTTAGCTTGGTTTAACGGATCAGTGTAATCGTTCCTTTGCGGTGCACCGTCTCACTCTGCATGTTCCTGTACTTCACCGTATAAACGTATACATTGCTGGACTGAAGTACCCCGTGGTATCTTCCATCCCATGTTGTTGAAATAGAATTCGATTTAAACACAGGTTCTCCGTAGCGGTTGAATATCTGCATCTCAAAATCGGCCGGCACTTTTCCTGCGGGTCCGAAATAATCATTTCGTCCGTCACCGTTAGGAGTAAATGCGTTTGGAAGATTTACGAGCGCATCTTTCAATACCACAACAGTAAACTGCGCTGAAGCGCTGCAATTGTTTTGCTGAAGATTTGCTGTGTACCTGGTTGTTTCGAGAGGTGCGGCTATAGGGTTCGAACACGCCGAACAACTTAACGTTGGATGAGGATCCCAGGTGATAGTTCCCTGCTGTATGGTTGGCAATACTGACGTTTGCCCTTCGAATACAGTATCGATTTTATCCATTGATTCGAAAGCAGTAGCAAGCGGCATCGGCCGATAAGTAACAAGCGCCGAATCGTAACCACATGCGTCCTGCAATAACTGCGGCGCCAGGTTAAACGATGCTACATTGCACACCAGGGTATCTCTCGAAAGTGTATCAGTAATTTTGAATTTGATGATAGCGAAGTCTGTTTCTCCGTTTCCATCAGAAAAATCGCCGTCGAATGATTGTGAGTCGCCGGCAATGTAATACTCGCGCGTTTCTGGTTTAAAGAAAGATGAGCGCAGGTAATCAGTTTCAGAGCCGCCGAATATTTGTTTCCATACTACAGCGCCCTGTGCGTTTAATTTTACTACCCAAAAATCTCCTTCACCACGGGCTCCTGTAACGTCGCCATCTTCCGAATAAGTTATTCCGCCGGTAATATATCCACCATCGTAGTCGGAAATAATATAGTTCGCATACTCGGCACCGGTACCTCCAAGTGTCTGCTGCCAGTTTACTGATCCTGTTGTTGATACATTCAGTATCCAGTAATCCTGGTCGCCTTTAGCTCCTGATACATCGCCATCATTTGATGTGGTGTATCCTGCAATAGTGAGTGTTCCGCCTGCGCCGCGCGTCATGCTGTAGGCAACGTCGTTCTGCGATCCTCCATAAATATTACTGGAGCGTTTGCTGCCCGATTGGTCTACGCTTAACACCCATACGTCGTAATTCTTTTGATTAGCGGGTATGTCGCCGTCGGTTGAGTTAGCGTAACCTGCAACGTAAATGCGGTCGCCGATTATTTCGATGTCGAGAAGTTCTTCGTTTTTGCTTCCGCCAAAACATTTGTTCCATAAAACATTTCCGGCGGCATCTATTTTAATGAGCAAACCGTCGGTGTAACCTCCGGCGCCATGGTTACCCACTGCAATGCCGTCGGCTGAGGAAGTTGTTGCTGCGATGAGAAAGTTTCCGTCTGCAAGGGCCACAATCTGGTTGCCGATGTCCAGGCCGGTGCCACCGAGGCGTTTCTGCCAAACAAGGTTGCCGTTGAAATCAACCTGCAAAAGCCAGATATCTTTTGTGCCGCCAAATCCTGCAACCACATCGCCATCAGTAGAATTTGTTTCACCGAGAATAAGAAAGCCGTTCGCAGTTTCTATTACGTCGCGGGCGCTTTCATAGCCCGTTCCGCCCATTGTTTTCTTCCAAATGATGTTACCGCAGCGGTCGAGCTTTATGATCCAGAGATCCCAATATTCACGGGTAGCATCGTTGAGTACGTCTCCATCTTTTGATGTGGTGTATCCGGCTACGATTGTGCCTCCGTCGGAAGTAGCTTTAATTACAAATGGAACATCTGTGGCGGAACCGCCGTATTTCCTTGCCCAATGTTGAGGGGGAAGCTGGGCATTTGCGGGCATGCTTGCAAGTATAATTGCAGAGCACATGAATGCCAGGGTGAAAAATATGTTTTTCAATGGTCGGATTTCGGATTTTAGGATTTAGGACGTGATTCTAGAGCAAATATTGTGCTGCAAGACTCGTTTGGCAACTGTATTTTGCCTGAAAATGTACTAGGTGAAACAGTATAAATACTGGGCGGGATGAGTGCGTATAATTTAACGGCCTCATATACACGATGATAACGCAAATGCCAAGCGGAGTTCGTTCAGGGTTGTGCAAATAAAAAGCCATTGATAAACAATGGCTTCTTCGATTTATTCGTGGTGTGGGGCGGGATCGAACCGCCGACACAAGGATTTTCAGTCCTTTGCTCTACCGACTGAGCTACCGCACCAGCTCGCTTATTTAGCGAACCGCAAAAATAAGGGTTCTCAGCTCACATTTCAAACCCCTTCACTCCAATTTTTTATCAGTTGCCGTAAACACTTAAAAACTTAATCCTCATGATCTTCAGCTGCTCCCACGTAAACTTGCCGTCGGCCAACTCATCCAGCGCCACCTGCAGGCTCGATGTTTCGCAGCCCTTAAAATATTCCAGGATGTCTTCCTGCTCGTATTCGTCCAGCATTTCATCTATCGCATAGTCAAGGTTCAGCCTCGTACCGCTCGCCGCAATTGTTTCCATGTTCTCCAGCAACGCATCAAGCCTCAAATCTTTATTACGGGCGATAGTTTCCAGCGGAATCTTTTTATCTACCTGCTGTATAATATAAACCTTGTTCACACTCTTGTTCGCCACCTGCTTCATTACAAAATCATCAGGGCGCTCAATGTTGTTCTCTTCAACGTATGCCTTAATAAGCTCCACAAAAGGCTTACCATATCGCGCCGCCTTGCCTTTGCTCACGCCCTGGCACTTTTCCAGCTCCTCAATCGTGCGTGGATACATGGTGGCCATGTCCTGCAGCGAACTTTCGAGGAATATTACAAAAGGAGGCAGCGACCGCTTCTTCGATTCTTTCTGCCTCAGTTCTTTCAGCATGTTAAACAACTTGTCGTCTGTAGAAAGCGCTGCGCCCTGGTCGGGTGCATCTTCGTCATCATCCGCCATGGCCTCTTCAAACAAATTGTTCAACACTATCATGAACGATTTCGGCTTCTTCGCATATTCAGTGCCCTTCTTGCAAATTTTCAGGATGCCGTAGTCTTCGATATCCTTACTTATCAATCCAAACAGCAACATTTGCCTTATCAGCGAGCTCCAGTAATGGTCGGGTTCGTCTTTGCCAATGCCAAATTCCGGGATAGCGTTATGCCTGTACATGTTTATGTTTGGCGTAAGCCTGCCTGTTAATACGTTTACTACATAGTCGGTAGCAAAACGTTCGTCAAGCGCTTTCAACACCTTCAGCACTTTTACCACATTCTCTTTCGCTTCTACTTTTTCTTTCGGGTTTAAACAGTTGTCGCAATTGCCGCAATCTTCATGGTCGTATGCTTCACCAAAGTAGCTGATCAATATTTTTCTCCGGCACACACCGCTCTCGGCGTAAGCAACCGTTTCAGCAATCAGCTGCGCACCCACTTCGCGTTCGCTCAGCGGTTTGTCGCGCATGAGATGTTCGAGCTTCGATACATCCTTGTGCGAATAATATAAAATGCACTTACCCTCCAGGCCATCCCTGCCGGCTCTGCCGGTTTCCTGGTAGTAATTCTCTATACTCTTGGGAATATTGTAATGGATTACAAAACGGATGTCTGGTTTGTCTATGCCCATGCCAAACGCAATGGTGGCCACTATTACCTGCACATCCTCGTTCATAAACAGATCCTGGCGCTCGGCACGCTGCTTACCATCTATGCCGGCGTGGTAGGCCACAGCCTTAATATCGTTTTGCTGCAACAGCTCCGCCAGTTCTTCTGTCGTTTTACGGTTGGTGGTATATATAATACCTGTTTTGCCTTTGTTAAGGCTAATAAATTTTACGATGCTCTTCAGCGCCTGGTCTTTCTTAACCTTCGGCTGAATTTCGTAATAAAGATTTGGGCGGTTAAACGATGAGATGAAAATTTCCGGGTTACGAAGTCCGAGGTTCTTGATGATGTCGCTCTGCACTTTCGGTGTTGCCGTAGCGGTAAGCGCAATCATAGGGGCACTTTCGCTGATCATTTCCATCATCTCTCTTAACCTTCTGTACTCCGGGCGAAAATCATGTCCCCACTCCGAGATACAGTGTGCCTCGTCAACCGCGAAGAATGATATTTTCAGATCTTTAAAAAAGTCGAGGTTTTCCTGCTTTGTCAGCGTTTCCGGCGCCACGTAAAGCATCTTCGTTCTGCCCGAAAGCAGATCGGCCTTAACTGTATTGATCTGTTTTTTGTTGAGGGTCGAGTTCAAAAAGTGCGCAACATCGTCGTTACTGCTGTAGCTTCTTACCAGGTCTACCTGGTTCTTCATCAGCGCAATAAGCGGGCTCACAATAATGGCTACGCCTTCGCTCATTATAGCCGGCAGCTGGTAACAAAGACTTTTACCGCCGCCAGTTGGCTTAATAACAAAGGTGTCGTTGCCGGCAAGCAGGTTCTTGATAATAGCTTCCTGGTTGCCTTTGAATGAATCAAACCCAAAATGTTCCTGTAATAATTTCTTTAGTTCTGCAGATGATTCCGAGCCAATTAGGTCTTTTGTCGCTTTCGTGGGTACGGTATCCTTCTTTATTGCCTTTGCAGATGAGGGCTTTTTTTTAGTTGTGGCCATTTCTCCTAGTTTCCTTCTCTATGATATTAGAGGTAATAATATGTGTAGAGAAGATGGCGAATTTACTCCATTTTATGATGCGTGCCCAAACCGGATTGTTAAAATGCCGCGATGTGTTGACACTCAATGCTCATTGCTAATCCTAACTTTCTTGTAAGTTTGCCGCTACAAATGGAATCGGGTACTCTTCTCAATATTAAACAGGTAGGTTTAAACACCATTCGCCTCGAAGCAGAAGCTATCAGGGGTTTGCAGAATATGGTGAACGACGATTTTGAGAAAGCCGTCCGCACTATTTCAGATTGCACTGGCCGGATAGTAATTGCAGGTATCGGCAAGAGCGCCATTATCGCGCAAAAAATTGTAGCTACCTTAAATTCGACCGGCACCCCATCTATATTTCTTCATGCTGCCGATGCGATTCATGGCGATATCGGGATGATTCAACAGAACGATGTGGTAATGATCATCAGCAAAAGCGGCGAGTCGCCCGAAATTAAAGTGTTGGTGCCGCTCATCAGGAACTTCGGAAACCCTTTAATTGGTATGGTCGGCAATGTTTCGTCGTACCTGGCAAAGCAATCCGATATACTACTGAATACCACAGTAGACCAGGAGGCCTGCCCGAATAACCTGGCGCCAACCAGCAGTACAACGGCGCAATTGGTAATGGGCGATGCGCTCGCCGTGGTGTTGATGGAGCTGAAAGGATTTGGGAGCGACGACTTTGCAAAGTTTCATCCCGGCGGTACGTTGGGCAAAAAACTTTACCTGAGGGTGGCCGACCTGTATATTCATAACGAGAAGCCATCAGTTAAACCATCGGAATCGCTTAAGAACATAATTATGGAGATTTCGAAGAACAGGCTCGGTGCAACAGCCGTTACAGAGGGTAACAAGTTGCTGGGCGTTGTTACCGATGGCGATCTTAGAAGGATGCTCGAAAACAACGGGGCACTGGATAAGGTAACGGCAGCGGATATCATGACCGTAAACCCGAAAACTATTTTGCCCGAGGCACTGGCGGTAGATGCGCTGGACCTTATGCGAAAATTCGATATTACCCAGTTGGTAGTGGCGTCGGAGGGAAATTATCTTGGTATTATTCATTTGCACGACCTTGTGAGGGAAGGACTCATTTAGGTTTTCAATAAAAGAAGAGAATGAACAAACACCACTATGTAGTCATAATGGCTGGTGGAATAGGCACCCGGTTCTGGCCAATGAGCCGAACACACTTTCCCAAACAGTTTCTCGACATCCTGAACATTGGTAAAACACTTATTCAGACAACGTTTGAAAGGTTCGCATCTTTTATTCCGTTGGAGAATATCTATGTCGTCACGTCCAATGAATATGTAAATATTGTTAAGAAGCAGTTGCCTACGCTGCCGCTTCAAAACATCTTAGCGGAGCCTTCGCGAAAAAATACAGCGCCGTGCATTGCGTATATATCATTCAAGTTGCATCAGCTCGATCCGCAGGCGCAGCTGATTGTTGCTCCGGCCGATCATCTCATCTCCAATAATATCGCGTTTATAAAAGTGTGCCTCGAAGCGCTGTCGTTTGTAAAAAAACACAACGCTCTTATCACCCTGGGTATTAATCCTACCTATCCTAATACGGGCTATGGTTACATACAGTACGATCAACACCCGGTATCCGACAATGTGTACAAGGTGAAAACATTTACGGAGAAACCGAACCTGGAACTGGCGCGCTCGTTTATCTCCAGTGGCGAGTTTTTATGGAACGCGGGTATTTTCGTGTGGCAGGTAAAAAATATTATAGTCGCTTTCGAAAAATATCTCCCCGAGGTTTTTGATCTTTTCAATTCGCAAAAAGAAAAACTCAATACACCTGAAGAGTCAGACGCTCTCCAGGAAATATATCCATTCTCCACAAATATTTCGATTGACTTCGGAATTATGGAGAAGGCCGAGAATGTTTATGTGATACCTTCTTCATTTGGATGGAGCGATATCGGAACATGGAACAGTGCGTATGAACATCTCAGTAAAGATCAGAAGGCGAATGCAATCATGGGCAACAATGTGATGCTGGTTGAAACCGGCAACTGCATTGTTCATGCTCCTGAAAGTAAATTGGTAGTGCTCCAGGGCCTGCACGATTATATTGTTGTAGATACAGGTGATGTGCTGCTTGTTTGCAGAAAAGATAAAGAGCAGGAAATTAAGGAACTTGTCGGTGACGTGAAAAGACAAAAAGGTGAGAAGTACCTATGATTCCGTTGAGCAATATACTTTTCCTGGATATTGAAACTGTTTCGCAATACGAACATTTCGAGGAGTTGCCGGAAAAATGGAAAGAACTGTGGACGCGTAAAGCAGATGGACTGTTGCGCAACAACCGCGACGAGCATACGCCCGCAACTATTTACGAACGCGCCGGTATTTACTCAGAATTTGGAAAGATCATCTGCATCAGCTGCGGTATTATCCAGGGATCCGGAGAAGGAAAAACGATCCTTATAAAATCTTTTTACGGCGACGATGAAAGAAAAATACTTCGGGATTTTTGTGAAATGCTGCACAAGTGGTCGCCGGGAACGCCGAAATATTTGTGTGCACACAACGGCCGCGAGTTCGACTTCCCATATTTGTGCCGCAGAATGATCATTAACAACGAGTGCATTCCTGATCTGCTAAGTGTAAGCGGCAAGCGTCCGTGGGAGGTAAACCACCTCGATACTATGGAGCTTTGGCGGTTCGGCGATTATAAAAATTATACATCGCTCAATCTTCTTGCGCATGTGCTGGACATACCCACACCAAAAGACGACATTGATGGCAGCATGGTGGGGCTGGTATACTGGAAAGAAAAAGATGTTTCGCGGATCGTAAAATACTGCCAGAAAGATGTGGTTACACTTGCACAGGTGTACCTGCGCCTGAACCGCGAGAGTACAATACCCACGCAACAAATAGAAATTAAGCAATAACTACGAATGAAGATCACGAGTAAACTTCCCGGTACCGGCACCACGATTTTTACTGTGATGAGCGGGTTGGCAACAGAGTACAACGCTGTTAACATCGGACAGGGATTTCCCGACTTCGAAACGAATGAAGCACTGACCGACCTTGTTAATAAAGCAATGAAAGGTGGCTTCAACCAGTATGCGCCAATGCAGGGATGGATGCCACTGCGAGAAGCCATTTCCGAAAAAATTAAGTTTTTATACGGTACGGATATCGATGCAGCGAAGGAGATCACCATAACACCGGGTGGTACTTATGCATTGTATTGCTCGCTTACTGCAATCCTTAATCCTGGCGATGAAGCGATTGTAATGCAGCCAAACTACGATAGTTACGTACCGAATATACTCATTAACGGTGCCACACCCGTGTATGTTGATCTTGATCTTCCGGGCTATACTATCAACTGGCAAAAAGTAGCGAATGCAGTAACGCCTAAAACGAGGGCAATTATTATCAACTCGCCGCATAACCCTACCGGTAGCGTATTATCGGAAGACGATATTCATCAACTGCGAAAAGTAGTAGAGGGCACCGATATTTTTATTGTAAGCGACGAAGTTTATGAGCACATTATTTTCGACGAAGTGGCGCATCAGAGTATTCTCCGCTATCCCGATTTATTCGCACGAAGCTTTGTTTGTTTTTCCTTTGGAAAGTTATATCACTGCACTGGCTGGAAGGTGGGGTACTGCGTTGCACCGCCTGGGCTCACGAAAGAATTTATTCGCGTACATCAGTTCAATGCCTTCAGCACCAACTCCACTGTACAGGTTGCGCTTGCAGAATACTTAAACGTGAAAGAGGCGTATTTATCGCTCGGATCATTCTTTCAGCAAAAGAGAGATTTTTTTATTGATGCAATGAAGCAAACGAAATTTGATTTGTTTCACTCGTCGGGCAGTTATTTTATCTGCGGTTCTTATGCACGACTGAGCGACGAAGGAGACAGAGACTTTTGCATCCGCATGACAAAAGAAGCAGGCGTAACAACCATTCCCGTTTCTGCATTTTATCAGTCGGCGAAGGACGACAAAGTAATAAGATTTTGCTTCGGCAAAAAGCAATCGACACTTGAACGTGCGGTTGAAAAACTAGCTAAATTTGGAAAATGAAAAAATTTGACACAATTATATTCGACCTGGGCGGTGTATTGATAGATTGGAACCCTGATTATGTGTACAGAACGATCTTCAACGACGAAACGAAGATGCGTGAGTTCTATAATGAAATTTGCACGTCGGATTGGAACGAGGAACAGGATGCTGGCCGGGGGTTGAAAGAGGCGACGGAAGAACTGGTTGCGCGCTTTCCGCATGAGGAGAATAATATACGGGCGTATTATGGAAGATGGGAAGAGATGTTGAAGGGAGAGATTGAATCGACAGTAAAAGTCCTTGAGAAAATAAGAAATACTAAAAAATTCAAGCTGTACGCGCTTACCAACTGGAGTGGCGAAACTTTTCCGATTGCGCTGAAACGCTTTGAATTTTTACAATGGTTTGATGGAAGACTAGTGTCGGGGGATGAAAAGATGAGGAAGCCCTATAAGGAGATCTATGAATTACTTTTAAAGAGGTTCAGCATCAACCCGGAGACTTCTGTTTACATTGATGATAATGAGAGAAATTTGGCGGCGCCGAAAGAAATGGGAATTTATACTATTCATTTTAAATCTGCGCCTCAGCTGGAAGAAGAGCTGAAGAACTTAAATATTCTTTAAGAAGGATAGACAAAGCGTCGCAGACTGCTGCCCGCGGGGCATACGCCGTAGACAATTATTTTCTAAGGAGCTTATTTCTCGTAAGTACTTTAAAAAAAAAATTATTCCCCTTCCTCAGGGAGGGGCCAGGGGTGGGGTTAAATTACTTAAGCAATTGATAAGCTAATAAACTCATCAAATAAGCCAACGCAGTCATATACACTAACTGGATCACCGGCCACTTCCACGTTCTCGTTTCTCTCTTAACAATTGCGAGTGTACTCATACACTGCATCGCAAAAAGATAAAAGATCATTAGCGACACGCCTGTGGCGAGCGTATATACTTTTGCACCATTCTCATTAGTAGCCTGCTGCATTTTTTCGCGAAGCAATAAACTCTCCTCGCCATCATCTTCCACGCTATAAAGGGTAGCCATTGTTCCAACAAACACTTCACGCGCAGCGAAAGATGTAATCAACGCAATTCCAATTTTCCAGTCGAAGCCGAGTGGAGCAATTACTGGTTCAATAGCCTGGCCCATTCTGCCTGCGTAAGAATTTTGCAACAGCTCTGTGCTTTTCTGTTTATTGAGTTCAACTGCATTTCCTGGCTGTTGTTGTGCAAGCTGCTCATATTTGGCATGTACAGCTTCCATTTTCGAAGATGGTCCGTAGGTACTCAGTGCCCATAAAATAAGGCTGATGATCATTATCACTTTACCCGCTTCAAAAACGAAAATCTTCGCCTTCTCGAGCATCGTAATGAAAATATTTTTCCACCTTGGTGAGCGGTAAACGGGAAGTTCGAGTATGAAGAAGCTTTTCTCTTTGATGTGGATGAACCATCTGCTTACATAAGCTACCGCCAACGCCACAATTACGCCAAGCAAATACAAGCCCATCATCACTAATCCCTGTAAACCTAAAAAGCCCGCGAACATTACTTTCGGTATCACCAGGCTGATCAGGATAGTATAAACAGGAAGGCGCGCGCTGCAACTCATCAGCGGAGTGATAAGTATAGTAAGGAGCCTTTCTTTTTTATTTTCAATGTTTCGCGCACTCATAATAGCCGGCACCGCGCACGCGAACCCACTGATCATCGGCATCACGCTTTTTCCGTTCAACCCCACCTTGCGCATAAGCTTATCCGTTAGAAAGCTGATACGCGCCATATAGCCCGAATCTTCGAGAATACTTATTAGTCCGAATAGTATCACGATCTGCGGTACGAACACTACTATACCGCCAAGCCCCGCCAGTATACCATTGATGAGGAGGTCGGACCACCAAATTTCCGGTAAAACGTTTCCGAGCCATGAGCCGATTGACGCAAAACTCCATTCGATAAACGTCATCGGGTATTCAGCAAGCCAGAAGATACTTTGAAAAAGTAAAAACAAAACACCGATCAATATTGCGTAGCCCCACACACGGTGCAGTAAAATATCATCGAGTTTTTCGGTGAACAGCGTTTTCTTAAGTGGACTCGGCTCGGACACCGACTGCCTGATGATATGAGATATCCTTTGGTAACGTTGAACGATTTCTTCGGCCTGCACTTTGGTGTGATTGAATGCATGTGCCTCTTCAATCCGTTCTATTTTATCTTGAAGATGGTCGTCGAGTAAAAACGATTCGTGGTTGATCAGGTAATGAATCGCTTTATAATCGCTCGCCTCAGGAAACAACAATTTTACATTCCCGATCGCGGGCATCGCCAGCGCTTCGTTATTTATAAAATCCCGAACGGGCGCCTTATACAGATGGTTGGCCGTTTGCTCTATTGCCTTTTTAAGTTGGGAGATACCCTTGTTCTTGCGTGGGTTTACAGGAATTACCGGGATACCCAGCTCGCGTTCGAGTTCTGAAACATCAACAACAATATCTTTCTTCTTCGCGATGTCGAGCATGGTAAGGGCCACGACTACCGGAATTTTGAGATCCATGATCTGCGATACGAACAGCAGGTTTCTCTTCAGGTTGCTCGCATCCGCAACCAGTATCAACAACTCTGGCTTCACATGCGCATCCTGGTTCATCATCACGCGGTAAGCCACCCATTCGTCTTCGCGACGAGGGTACAGGCTATAGGTTCCCGGCAGGTCAACTACGACCGCTTCGAGATCCGCCGCAACGTGAGTTCGACCCGCTTTTTTGTCTACAGTCACGCCTGGAAAATTTCCAACCTTTTGATTTAGACCTGTAAGATTATTAAAGAGTGAACTTTTTCCGCTGTTTGGGTTGCCTACCAGTGCTATTTGAATGGTTCTCAGTGACACAATTTGTAAAATTACCTGATTACAGGTGGTGCGGTTTACGAATTGGGTAAAAGTTAGGAAATCGGCACCGCTGATTATCTTTGCCGCTCGTTTCAAAGCAAACTTTATGTTCAACAAAAGGGTAAAGATCAGGGAAGTATTAAGTTGGGAGCCTCAGTCGCAGGAGGTTATCGTTATGGGTTGGGTACGAACCTTCAGAAATAACCAGTTCATTGCTTTGAACGACGGCTCTACAAATACAAACCTGCAGGTGGTTGCTGAACTTGGGTTACTTGACGATAGCCAACTCAAAAGAATTTCTACCGGCGCTTCGCTAAAAGTAACCGGCCAGGTGATACCATCACTCGGTAAAGGGCAAAAGCTGGAACTGAAAGCCACCAGCATAGAGGTGCTCGGTGACAGCGACGCTGAAAAATATCCATTACAGCCCAAAGAGCATAGCCTGGAGTTTCTAAGAGAGAAAGCACACCTCCGCTTCCGCACTAATACTTTCGGCGCGGTGTTCCGGGTACGCCATTCGATTGCTTTTGCTATTCACGAATTCTTTAATAAGAAGGGTTTCGTGTATATGCATACGCCGGTAATTACCGCCAGTGATGCAGAAGGTGCAGGAGAAATGTTCAGGGTGACCACCCTTCCTTTCGACAATCCCCCGAAAAACGACAAAGGCGAAATAGACTTTTCGCAAGACTTCTTCGGCCGGTCCACCAATCTTACGGTAAGCGGTCAGCTTGAGGGCGAACTCGCGGCCATGGCCTTTAGCGAGATTTACACGTTCGGTCCGACTTTCCGTGCAGAAAATTCAAATACAACGAGGCACCTGGCCGAGTTCTGGATGATTGAGCCCGAGATGGCGTTCTATGATATCGAGGACAACATGAACCTCGCAGAGGAGTTCATTAAATATATTATCACCTACGCGCTTACCAACAACAGGGAGGACCTGGAGTTTCTTTCGCAGCGTTTAGAGAAAGAAGAAAGCAAACTGCCTCAACAGCAGCGCAGCGAAATGAACCTGATTCAAAAACTGGAGTTTGTAGCGAACAACCAATTTGAAAGGATCACCTACACCGACGCGATCAACATTCTCGTGGATTCTCCTGCGTACAAGAAAAAGAAATTTCAATACGATGTGAAGTGGGGTAGCGATCTGCAGAGCGAACATGAGCGCTATCTTGTAGAAAAACATTTCAAAAAACCAGTGATCGTAACGGGCTATCCCAAAGACATCAAGTCGTTTTACATGCGTGTGAACGAGGATGGAAAAACCGTTGCAGCCATGGATATACTCGCCCCGGGTATAGGCGAGATTGTTGGTGGCTCACAGAGGGAAGAGCGTTTAGACAAGCTCGAAGAAAGGATGAAAGAAATGCACATCCCCATCGATCAGCTTTGGTGGTATCTCGATACAAGGCGCTTCGGATCGGTACCTCACGCCGGTTTTGGCCTTGGGTTCGAAAGAATGGTTCTGTTCATCACCGGCATGACGAACATCCGCGATGTAATTCCGTTCCCGCGGACACCGAAAAGTGCGGAATTCTAGATTTCGTGAAGCGTGATGCGTGAGGCGTGAGTGGTGAGATGTGAGATGTGAGGCGCCTGATGTCAACTCTTCACGCGTCCCCCTCGCACCTCACCACTCACAATTCACGCCTCACCCCTCACTTCTCACACATCACGCCCACACCCCTCACTTCTCCCGCCCATTGACCCCCGTCAATATCTTACATGTACCAGTACTTTGTTTTGCATAGTACTAGATATCCTCCTATATTTGTTCTCATAAAGGAAATGTCATGAATATTGAGAATACACAAAGCCAGATGCGAAAGGGTATCCTGGAGTTCTGTATCCTCTCCATTATCCGCCGGGGTGAGGCCTACCCCTCGGACATTGTAGAGGAGATGAAGGGCGCCAACCTGAACATCCTGGAAGGAACGCTTTACCCCCTGCTTACCCGATTGAAAAACGCAGCGATGTTAACCTATCGCTGGGTAGAAAGCAACTCCGGGCCGCCCAGGAAATACTTTTCACTAACGCCGGCCGGTGAAGACTTCTACAAAGAGCTACAATCAACATGGAACGAACTGGCAAATGCCGTAAATGCCCTAACAGCCCGTACCGAAAACCACCAAAACAACGACTAAAAATTATAAGTAATGAAAAAGGTGATCAACATAAACTTCCAGGGTAGGGTGATACCTATAGAAGAAACTGCCTATGAATTGCTAAAGCAATACATCGAAAGTTTGAGGATCTACTTTGCCAAGGAAGAGGGCCGCGATGAAATTATTAATGACATCGAAGGCAGGATTGCTGAACTATTTTCAGAAAGATTAAAAGGCACGATAACCTGCATTACAGACGACGACGTGAACAACGTTATCGCCTCTATGGGTCGGCCGTCTGACTTCGAAGCAGAGGAAGGAGAGACAACAAGCTCCACCTCATCTTCCGCTAAAAGTTCAACTACTCCACCGCCTGTGCAAAGTCCGGCTTTCGCGGGCAGACAGAAATTCTACCGCAATACCGACGATAAGATCATCGCAGGTGTGTGCAGTGGCCTGGCAAACTACCTGGGAATAGACCCGGTGATCATGCGAATTGTATTCGTTGTGTTCTTCGGCGTGCTTTTCTGGGTGTATATATTATTGTGGATAGTTGTTCCATCGAAATCAATCGAATCGAACATCACGAAGCGATTGTACAGAAGCTCCGAGCAGCGGATGCTTGGCGGCGTGGCCGGTGGCATTGCAACCTACTTTAATATTGACGTATGGATACCGCGATTGATTTTCGCTCTTCCACTCGTTATCGGCCTGGTTAGCGGAGGCTTTAATTCGTGGATGTGGGATTGGGATTTCGGTTTTGCTCCGAGAGTGATAACCGGTTCGTTCGGGGGCACGCTGTTCATCACTTATATCATTCTGTGGATTGCCGTTCCGGTAGCACACACGGCTGCCGAAAAACTTGAAATGCGCGGAGAGAAAGTAAACTTTTCGTCAATCGCTAATACAGTAAAGGAAGACCTTGAACAATTTAAGGTGAAGGCGGAAAAATGGGGCGAAGAAGTAAAAACAACCGCGAAGGAGGCAGGCGCAAAAGCGAAAAATTTTTCGTCTGAGGCCGGTTCCGTTGCACGATCAGCGGGGTCTGGCCTCGGTCACGCGATAGCGGTGATTTTTAAAGTGTTCATCATTTTCATTTTCACCATCGTGGCGGTGTCGTTGTTCAGTGTTTTTGTTGCGCTGTTGTTTGGGGGCGTTGCAATCGCTCCATTGAAAGATTTCATACTCGAAGGACCGTTCCAGAATTCACTTACCTGGATGACACTGTTCCTGTTTTTCATGATCCCGTTCGTGGCATTGATTACGTGGGGCGTTCGACGGGTGATGGGCGTAAAATCAAGACGTCATTATCTCGGTTATGTTTTCGCTGGTCTTTGGTTTATTGGATTGATATGTGGTGTGATCCTGGTGGGATCAATCGCGAGAAATTTCCAGAATTTCACAAAGCTTCCCGACGACAAACTGGGAACAATTACAGATGTGAACCGTGTATATGTTGATGTGAAAGACCTCGGCTGGCGCGATCACAACCGTGAGTTTTTTGGGTTCGATGTAGATGACGACTGGCCATGGTACTCAGTAGGCGAAGATTCTATAATGCTTCGTACCGTGAAAATCACGATGGCAAAAAGCAATGACTCTGCGTATCACCTCTACAGGATAAGAGAAAGTCGCGGAAGCGCTAAGAGTAACGCGATAGCGGCGGCGGAGAGGATCGAGTTTAGCCCAACCAAAATGGACAGCATTGTTGAACTGCCACAGGGTTTTTATATTGGCAAGCGCGACAAGTTCAGGAACCAGCGCGTGTGGGTAGTGATTGAAGTGCCTGTAGGCAAACGCATCGGCTTTAGCAGGGATATACAAAATTATCACTGGTTCAACGTGCACAACAGGGATAACAGGTGGGATGATTACGATAACCAGGATGATTACGACTACTACAAGGACCGACCTGAACCCGGCCAGGAATATATAATGCGATCGGACGGACCTGAAAAGGTAAACTCGTTCTGAAATTGGTTGCCTTAGTGGCAACCTTTATTTTTGCTGCTCATCAAACTGACCGCTGTTTACCACATGAAGACCACACCCTTTACAAAGAAGCACCAGGAACTCGGTGCTAAGATGGCCGAATTTGCAGGATACCTCATGCCTATTTCTTACTCAGGAATCAATGATGAGCATAATGCAGTAAGAAAAAATGCCGGCGTATTCGACGTGAGCCATATGGGAGAGTTCATTCTTAAAGGCGAGAACGCACTCGACCTCATTCAACGCGCCACTACTAACGACGCTTCAAAATTAACATCAGGAAAAGCGCAATACAGCTGCCTGCCGAATGATGATGGAGGATTGGTTGACGATCTGCTCGTGTATTGTGTTGAAGAGAACAACGTGTACATGCTCGTTGTAAATGCGTCAAACATCGAGAAAGACTGGAATCGCATTTCGCAATTCAACGACAAGAATGTTGAAATGCATAACATCTCCGACAAAACATGTTTGCTGGCTGTGCAGGGTCCGGATGCAACGAAAATCATTCAGCCGTTAACAGAAATGGACGTGCTGAATATGAAGTACTACACATTTGGAAAAGGTACATTGGCAGGAGTGAAAAACGTTTTGATCAGTGCAACCGGTTACACAGGCGCAGGAGGCGTAGAAATTTATTTTGAAGATAAGGACGAAGCGGCCGATGTGATCTGGAACGCGATTTTTGAATCAGGAAAGCAATACGGCATTAAGCCTATAGGCCTGGGTGCGCGGGACACATTGCGGCTCGAAATGGGCTACTGTTTATACGGCAATGATATCGACGACACTACATCGCCCATAGAGGCTGGGTTAGCATGGGTAACCAAATTCAACAAAAGCTTTCCATCAAGCGCTATCTTTGAAAAGCAAAAGAAAGAAGGGGTGAAGCGCAAGCTTGTGGGTTTTGAAATGGTGGACAAGGGAATTCCCCGGCACGATTATCCGATCAATAACTCCACAGGGAAGTCAATCGGCAAGGTTACCTCAGGAACACAACTACCAGGGCTGGGCAAAGCAATTGGGATGGGATATGTAGAGACAGGCTTTGCGGACCTCGATACCGAAATATTTATCGGCATACGCGACAAGCAGTTAAGGGCGAAAGTGGTTAAGTTTCCCTTTCAGTAAACAGCATGCATGGCGAAAATCCACCTGACAACATTTATTGCAGCACCGGTCGACAGGGTTTTCGATCTGTCGAGGCATATTGCGCTGTACAAGCTGCTTTTCCAGGGAAGAAAGGAAAAGATCAGTTCGGGTGCGGGTTCTGCTTTGCTCGGTAAAAACGAAACGGTATCAATTATCGCGTCACACGGCGGCAGGGCAAGAATGACAATGCTAAAGCTTACATCATTCGAGCGGCCAAATTTGTTTGTTGAAGAACAGGTGAAGGGCGATCTGCAAAACTACCGGCACGAGCATCATTTTAAACGTGCAGAAAACGGAACCATTCTTATCGACATCCTCGAATTCGGCACACCGAAAGACGTAATTGGTAAGATATTCGGTAAAGTATATTTCAAAAAGTACCTGGAAGAATTATTGCGTAAACGAACAGAGCTTATACGCGGCTACGCAGAAACGGAAAAATGGCGGGCAGTACTAACATGACAGGCAACACACAAATGGAACAATCGAAACCATCGCTTCATACAGTTTTATCTCCGGCTCTCCTCGATCTATACGAAGTAAAAAATACCATTGTAGTGGTGATTGATGTGCTAAGGGCTACATCAACCATTGCCACCGCACTTTATAATGGGGCGAGTTGTGTGGTTCCTGTCGATGACATTGCGAAATGTGTGTCGTTAGGGAAATCGCTAAATGGAATTACCGCAGGAGAACGTGACGGGAAGATTGCAGAAGGACTGCAATACGGCAATTCGCCCTTTGAATATCCGCGCGAGTTTGTAGGCGGAAGAACGCTGGTGCTCACTACAACGAACGGCACAAGATTGTTACATATGGCGCTGAACCGTGGCGCGAGTCATATTATCACCGGCTCGTTTGCGAATTATAGCGCCGTATGCAATTACATCGTGTCGCAGCAAAAACCAGTCTTGCTCGCGTGTTCTGCCTGGAAGGACCGGGTAAATCTTGAAGACACACTTTTTGCGGGAGCAGTGGTTAAAAATATCCGCCAGCATTTTAATATCAGTTGCGATGCGTCGGGAATTGCAGAGTCGTTATACGAATCGGCGGGCGCGGATTTGTACGAGTTTCTGAAAGAAAAAAACGCAACCCACTACCAGAGACTTACCAGGTTTGGCCTTGAAAAAGACCTCCGGTATTGCCTTTCAGCCGATACGGCGAACGTTTTGCCCTTCTACGAAAACGACCGCCTGGTTGTACACCGGGGTCAAAATAATTTGGCCTCCTAAGTTTTTAAATGTATCATTGTGTCGGAATGTAGCTGATTAGTCACCTTTGCTACTCCCTTAACTCATCAGTTTTTAGCGTTCCGGTCAATTAAAATCATTTCACAAGATTTCACAAACCAAGTTCGTTGTTATTTGAACACGTGGTAAACTCTCAAGTTTTTTTATGTACGACATTCTGCAACTGAACGATATGCTCGTTCCAGAACTGCTTGACATCGCCGAGCAGCTTAAAATCCCAAATGCCAAAAAACTCAACAAGCAGGACCTGATATACAAGGTTCTCGACAAGCAGGCAGTATCCGCAAGCGATACCAAAGGCTCTCCAGCTGATGATAAAGGAAAAGCGAGAAAAAGAATTATCAAGACGACCACCGCAAACTCTACCGAAGAAGCAGTAGTGGAAAGTGGCGATACTCCCAAAGAACAAAGAAAAGAAGCCCCCAAGAAAAGGGCTCACGATAAAGCACCTGAAAGCAAACCACAGCCAACTGCGGTTAAAGCTGCGAAAGGTAAGGTTGGGAAAAAGGGCGAAGACGGGGATGACGAACAACCGCAGCAACCGCAGTTTGTTCCGAAACAAAGCCGTGAAAGAGCACCGCTCGACCGCAAGGATATCATTGTAGAAGACAATGAAGAGCAGGAAGAGGTAAAAGACGATCAGGAGGAAACTGAACAAACACCGCAGCCGCAAACAAACGGCGGAAGTACCTCAACCCCTGCAGATCAGCAGAACAGAAACTATCCTCAGCGCCGCGAACCTGCATTTAACATCGAATTTGATGGTGTGATCATGGGCGAAGGTGTGCTGGAAATGATGCCGGATGGATACGGCTTTTTAAGGAGCAGCGATTATAACTATCTAAGCTCTCCCGATGACGTTTACGTTTCTCCCTCACAAATAAAATTATTCGGCCTTAAAACAGGCGACACTGTTTATGGTGCCGTGCGTCCTCCGAAAGAAGGTGAAAAATATTTCGCTCTTCTGAAAGTTGAACACATCAACAGCAAAAGCCCTGAAGATGTACGCGATCGCGTTCCTTTCGATTATCTCACCCCATTATTTCCGTTCGAGAAGCTCAACCTGTTTCAATCAGCGAATGCCTACAGCACTCGTATGATCGACCTGTTCACGCCGATAGGCAAAGGACAGCGTGGTTTGATCGTGGCCCAACCAAAAGTGGGTAAAACGGTATTGCTGAAAGATGTTGCGAACTCTATCGCCGCAAATCATCCTGAGTGCTACCTGATGGTAGTGCTGATAGATGAAAGGCCTGAAGAGGTTACCGATATGGAAAGAAGTGTCAGGGCAGAAGTTATCGCATCAACATTTGATGAGCCTGCAGAAAAACACGTTAAAGTATCGGCTATCGCGCTGCAGAAAGCCAAGAGGCTTGTTGAGTGCGGTCATGATGTTGTAATACTGCTCGATTCAATTACCCGCCTTGCACGTGCGCATAACACCGTTGCTCCGGCATCTGGTAAAGTGCTCTCTGGTGGTGTTGAAGCCAACGCAATGCAGAAGCCTAAGCAATTCTTTGGAGCAGCCAGGAAGATCGAAAATGGTGGATCGCTCACTATTCTTGCAACCGCACTTATCGAAACCGGTTCAAAGATGGATGAAGTGATCTTCGAAGAATTCAAAGGAACCGGTAACATGGAACTTGTGCTCGACAGGCGCCTTGCCAACAAGCGTATTTTCCCTGCGATCGACATTACCGCTTCATCAACCCGCCGCGACGACCTGCTTCTCGAAAAAGAAGTTCTTCAGCGTATCAATTTGCTCCGCGTTTACCTGAGCGATATGAATACCGAAGAAGCGATGAACGAGTTGTTGAAGAGAATGCGCGGTACAAAGGACAACCAGGAGTTCCTGGCCAGCATGAACGGTTAATCAAAGGCATAATTTTTTTATCTCTTCCTAAAAATAATGCTCATGAAAAAGGTAGCCACAGTACTATCTGTTATCGCCATCATGGCTTTTGCTGCATGCGCAGATAATTCTGACAGCAAAGGTTCTGAACAGGTTGACCAGCCAGTATTAAATAGCGGTCCCGAAACTGAAGCCGACAGGGCAACAGATGCATTAAAAGATTCAGCAGCTGCCGGATCGGATTCAACTATCCGCCGCAACGCTGATGCTCCTTCTACACCGCATTGAGTGATCAGAAGATCATGTGACCCTTGTTCTTGATTTTTTCATGAGCGAGTTCCATCACCAGCTGCACGCCGTTAATCTTTTTGACGGTGTCCATAAGCTGCTGCAGGAAATCATCGGGAACTACATCTCCTTTTAAAAGATATAAGAAGTCGAGGTGCCTGAATTCAGGCAAAAGATATTCTCCGTCGAATTGATTGTTATAGAGATAGTGAACAAGCGAAGTAGTGTGTTCACAATATTGAAATATCGCGAAATAATAATCGCGTTTCTTTCTCTTCAGCTGAATCTCGATGTCGTTGTTATTTCTAAAGTCGATCGTAAGCAGCTGGTTCAGCTGCCAGCACAGCTGGTAATCTTTTATCGGTGCAACTATTCCGATAAGCCTTGTATCGCGGAAAAATTCTTCCGCAAGCTCATCAAGGTCCAGTCTGAGTTTCATAAAATACCGAAGGTTAGTTATGCCTGATAGTTTCTACTGTGCGTTTCACCAAATGTAGTGCTTTTGGTTCCTCAACAGTTGCGGCAACTGAATCCATTTGAACTGTGCGGCTCACATTCTGAACTGAGGGGTGTTGGTGGTAATATTTCGCGCCATCGGCTCCATTTTTTTCAGCGCAGTATGTTATGAACAGGTAATTATTCACTTTTGGTTTGATTGCTTTCAGCAGGCGTGCTACCTCAATGAGCGCTGCAACGGCAGTATCATCAGAAAGATTGGCTGTAGTGATAATAGTACTATCTGCGCCGTTATCAGCAAATCCGATTACGTTGACGCCTGTGCGATTTTTTTCTTCCAGGTCTACTTTCAGTTTTACATCGATATCAGATTCGGTCGCAGCGTATTTTTTATATGCGCTTCGCGTGATGTATAAAACAGGAATATCAAGCGCCTTTGATTGATCAAAGCGGTTATATTCAAGTTCTTTTGTTGCAGATTTGTTGTAAATAATCAATGCAGACGCGCCTTTTTCCGCGGCATGCTTAGCCCTGGCTCTAATGATATCGAACGTGTCTATTCTGCCTGAATCATCATCATTAATCAATTCACCCAGGTCTTTAAACCAAGGAACGCCATTTTCTGCCAACGCGGTAGAAACAGAAGCCTCGGCACTTTTATTTGCACTGAACGCAAAGGGAAAGTAGTCGGTGAATAACACCAACAAGTCGTTATTGATCCTGAGCATTGAAGTGCCTTTTACCTCTTTGCCGTCGTAAATGTTGAATTGCTGGTACCAGCCTTTGTCGGCTTTAGGTTTAAGGCCGTACTTCGAAAATTGTTTAACGATGTATTCGTTAGCAAGCTTACGTTCAATAAGGTGCGGAGTGTGAGATTGGATGTTGGCAACGATGACTCTATCAGACTTTTTAAGCTTTTTCTGGGCAAATACGGGGACGTAGAAGAGCAATAAAAGGGAAAGAATACGAACGGGCAAGTTCTTCATAAAAACGAGGCGATTTCCCTGAATATTAGGCAAAGGGTATACCAATGAATGATAAATGTTTTACAAAAGTATACTTCCTTCTTAATAGTTCGCTAATCAGCTAAAAAGCTGGATTTTTTTCCTTTACTTTTGCAGATTGTCCAATTTTAACCAAGAGAATGGCCTTACCGCACCTAATCAAGTACGTTTACACAAATGGAACTGATGAAGTAATACGCCGTGGGAAAAAAATACATGCTATCGGGTACGTGGAGATGGTAGATTACGATGAATTGCTTGACTCGGTTTCTTTCAGGGTCAAGGACGATAGCTACAGCACTTTCTACCGCGTAAATATTCAAAAGTTCAAAGATCCGAAAACATTTTCCGTACGATGCACCTGTCCCTATAACCTGGGAGATATCTGCAGGCACGAGGCTGCGGCATTGATTCAGTTGCAGGAAATGCTCGATAAGAACATTCTGAAAGCGGAAAAAGTAGACTACGACCAGCGCCATACCGTGGTTAAAATGAAATTTATCGACCTGAAAACACTCAGGTTGTTATGTTCTCCCGAAACGTATACTGCAGCTGAGGCTTATCTAAGAAATGATAAGGCGAAGGTCGTATCGGCAAAAGACGAAGCCGTAATGGCGGTTGTTGATCTCGACGGCACCTCGTACAAAGTACTGATCCGCAAAAACGAAGAACGAAATTTTGATACGAGCTGCGAGTATCCCGATAATAAACATCCGTTGTGCCTGCCGAAAGTGATTGTGTTTCTGCAATTACTTAACACCTCCGGTCCTTATTACTTTGACACGATCCGCAACTGGGATAAAGAAAAAAATAAACTGCTCGAACTGTACGGCTACTCGTTAACCGACGACCTCAAAGGCAAGTTCGAGTTCACTTACAAAGAGGGCAAGCCGTTCTTGAGGCTGCTCGATCCGAATATCAAACGAATTACCCCTCAGGAACTTTCCCGAACACGGGCTCCGGTACCTGTTGTTGAAACTCAAACCTCAGATGAGGCGGATGTAACGGTCGCCGAAACGCCAGACGGTTCGTCGCAACGCCTTGGTATAGTATTCAACTTTAACAGCGATGCATACCCGCACTTCGTGATTGAGGCCGTGTCGGGCGAAACGAACGAGCAGGGGGATTCTTTTGTAGGAAAAGTAACAAAGCTGGACCTCGGTAAGTTTGTAAATATTGAAACGTTTCGCGAAAGCGACAGGCAACTTGTGCCATCGATCCGCAAATTACAGGACTCGGAAATAACCAAATATCTCAATAGGAATTCGCCGTTTAGCGGAATCTGGGAAAACATCATTCATCACGAAGATGCGGCTCTTCCCGAAGAAACTAAATCGCTGATTGTTGAATACATCCATCCAAAACTTAGAAAGTTTTTACAGGAGATTGCTGAAAACCCTTTTGTGTTTCGCCTGAGTGAACGCAAACCTTTCAAGACGGATAACTTAAAAACTGTTGGTGTTGTAACCGATCCCATCACCCCCTATTTCAAGGTTGTGAAGAATGGGAACGCGTACGAGATGGAAGCATGGGTGCGTTTGAGCGGGCAGAACGTTTCTGTAACCAATAATGGTTCGGAAAGCAGCCTCGTATTTCTGTACAACGACAACATTTACATGTGGCAGAAAACCGACGATGTAAATCTTGTCGACAAGTTTATAGCGAAGGGCAAGCTTAGTTTTTCGGCTTCAGAGTGGCCAGAGCAACTTAGAAAATTTATTCTCCCTCTTACGAAAGAGTATCATGTAGAATTCGATCCGCAACTTGTTGCCGAGGTGAGAGACGGCGATCCCGAAAAAAGAGTGGTGCTCCAGGAGAAAGGCGACTACCTGATATTTCAACCAATATTTTCTTACAAAGGCTTTGAAACGAAAGCGGGTGGCAAGGACGATCTGATTATTCCGGCAGCGGATAAGGTAATGATCGTGCATCGCGCAAAAGACAAAGAAATTGCCTTTATTAAAAAGCTTGAATTACTTCATTCAAATTTCATCACTCCTGAAGATGGTCAGCAACTGGCCCTCAAAGGCAGCGACGTACTGAAGAACAACTGGTTCTTCCTGTTTGTTGATGCGATGAAAGAGATGAAGGTGCCGGTGTTTGGATACGAGGCGCTGAAGAATTTCCGCTTCAACACTGCGAAGCCGCAAACGAAAATCCATATCAGCAGCAATACCGACTGGTTCGATGCACGCGTTGATATTGTTTTCGGCGATCAGAAAGTAACTATCGCCGATGTAAAGAAAGCGTTGGCAAACCGACAGCAATTTGTTCCGCTTAACGATGGTACACTTGGAATTTTACCTGAAGAATGGATAAAGAAATATTCTTTGCTCTTCAGAGTGGGAGAAGGCAAGCAGGATCAGCTTCGCCTGTCGAAGTACCATATGAGTGTGATAGATGAATTGTATGATGAAAGAAATGAAGAAGAGCTGGTAGTACAACTTGAAGAGAAGTACGACTCACTGAAATTGTTCAATAAGATCAAAGAGATTCCGGTTCCGGAGCATCTTCAACACATTCTGCGCCCGTACCAGGAACATGGCTTTCACTGGATAAATTACCTGCAGGAAATTGGTTGGGGTGGCATTCTCGCTGATGATATGGGTCTCGGTAAAACTGTTCAGGCATTGTCGTACATGCATTATTTCAAGCATAATACCGGCAAGCTCAATGCGCTGGTGGTGTGCCCCACAACGTTGATGTTCAACTGGGAGAATGAAATAAAAAAGTTCACTCCGGCACTTACCTATCACATTCATCACGGCGCTGATCGCACGAAGAGCAGGGAATTTTTTAGAGAGAAAGAAATTATCATTACAACATACGGTACACTAAGAAGCGATATCAAGATGCTGGTGGAAATGCCTTTCGACTACGTTATTCTCGATGAGTCGCAGGCTATTAAAAACCCCGCGAGCAAGGTTACAAAGGCGGCAGGCTTGCTGAGGTCGAAGAATCGTTTGTGCATGAGCGGTACGCCGCTGCAGAATAACACCTTCGATATATTCGCACAGATGAACTTCCTGAATCCCGGAATGCTTGGCAGCATAGAATTTTTCAGGCAGGAGTTTTCTATTCCTATCGACAAATTTGGCGAGCCAGACCGCAAGGATCACCTCAGGAAAATACTATATCCGTTCATTCTCAGGAGAACGAAGGAGCAGGTGGCAAAGGACCTTCCTGAAAAGATTGAAACGATCCTCTATTGCGAGATGGAGGATGAGCAACGCAATATTTACGAGGCATACCGTAATGATTTCAGGGATAAAATTCTTGGAACCATCGAGATGCAGGGTATTAATAAATCGCAGCTCACCATCTTACAGGGATTGATGAAGCTTCGGCAGATTTGCGATTCTCCAGCCATCTTAAACGAACAAGATAAGTTCCCAAATCATAGTATAAAGCTCGATGAGCTGGGACGTGAGATCACCGAAAATATAAGCAACCACAAGGCACTGGTGTTCTCGCAGTTCCTTGGAATGCTTGCGCTCATACGGGAAAAGCTTACCGAGCTTGGCGTTGACCACGAATACTTTGATGGAAGTACCTCAGCAATTGACCGTGAAAAGGCCATCCAGCGTTTTCAGAACGATGAAAACTGCAGGGTGTTCCTTATTTCGCTTAAAGCGGGCGGGGTGGGCCTCAACCTTACAGCGGCCGACTACGTGTACATCGTTGACCCATGGTGGAACCCCGCTGTAGAACAGCAGGCCATCGACAGAACGCATAGAATCGGGCAAACCAAGAACATCATGGCCTACAGGATGATTTGTAAAGACACCATCGAAGACAAAATTCTACAATTACAGGAGAAAAAGAGGATACTCGCCAGAGACCTGATAACAGACGACGAAGGATTCGTAAAGAGCCTTACCAGGGCCGACGTGGAATACCTGTTCAGCTAAATACAAAAACCCTTGCACGACTGCAAGGGTCAGGTATGATCAAAAAACAAAGACTGATTTAAGAACGGGATTAATGCATCTTCCTTTTGTTAGAAGGATGACTTATCGGCGATTCGCCGACCAGTAACACCGCCCAGATATTTTTCAGGAGGCTAAAAATGCCAGTTGATGATGATTTGTAGTGGTTACGGCAGATTTTGGTGTTGTTAACATCAAAATACATGGTCTTTCGTTGCATTATATATCGGGTTTTGAAATTTAGTATTATCCGTTATCCACAATGTAACGGGATCTGTTGTTGATTTATTGTGCATAAGTTACTTAGTATCTTTACTATAGAAATGTTAAACCCAAAGACATATTTTTAAGTAAATCCTTAAGTATGAGAGCCCTGACCCCAATACTCCTGCTTTTGCTGCCCTTCGGGCTATGGGCGCAGAGTGCTTTTACAAACCAGACACACTCTACGCTCCAGCGTGTTTTGAATGATTACCCGAACCATTTCAAGAACATCCGCGGTAAGCTCATTGACCAAAACCCTCAAAGCAGCGATTACATCTCTACCATTCAGATTCCGGGATCCCTTAATACGGTGATTACTAAATACAGTTCGGCTAGCGAAAAAGAAGTTTACAGCTGGAAGTGCCTGCTAATTGAATCGGAAGATTTTGAAACGGTAAGCAAGCGTTACCGCGAGATATACAATCAAATGAAGAATAGTATCATTAAGCTCGACGGTAACAAACCATTTATTCTGAATGGAACTTACGCCGAGCCTACAGATGAAAAACGATTCATGGCCAGCTCATTCAACCTCGTACCGGCGGCAGGTGATCTTAAAACGCTGAGAGTTGAACTCACCATGGAATATATGGTTACAGAATGGAAAGTTTCTGTACTTGTTTACGACAGCGAAGATGGAAGCCTGGCCAAAGAATGGCAAACGGATTAATGCGCTTCGAGCCAGTTTTCTCCTCCTCCTATTTCCGCTTCCACGGGCACACCATTTGGTAATGGTAACGCAGAACGCATACAATCAATAATCACTGGTTTGATCATTTCTGCTTCATCCCTGTGAGCATCAAACACCAATTCATCGTGTACCTGCAAAACCATTCTGCTCTTCAGTTTTCGCGAACGGAATTCGTGATTAATCTTGATCATGGCCATCTTAATCATGTCGGCAGCAGTACCCTGGATGGGAGAATTGATCGCGTTGCGTTCGGCGAAACTGCGCACAGTAAAGTTGCCTGAATTGATGTCTTTGAGCCAACGCTTTCTTCCCATCAAAGTTTTCACGTAGCCGTGTTCCTTCGCGAAATTGATGGTTGAATCCATGTATTTCTGAATGCTGCTGAATTCCTTCTTATAGTTTTCGATGATCTCCTTTGCTTCGGAGCGGCTGATGCTAAGATTATCTGCAAGGCCGAATGCGCCCTGCCCATAAATGATCCCGAAGTTCACGCTCTTAGCTTTATACCGTTGCTCTTTTGTTACCGCCGTTTCTTCAATCCCATACACCTTGGCAGCTGTTGCATTGTGAATGTCCCGCTTGTCAACAAATGCCTCGATCATTGCTGGGTCGCCGCTGATGGCGGCAACAATTCTCAATTCGATTTGCGAATAATCGGCTGAAAGAATGATATGATCTTTATCACGTGGAATAAATGCTTTCCTTATTTCCCTGCCTCTTTCCGTTCTGATAGGAATGTTCTGAAGATTTGGATTGATACTCGATAATCTTCCTGTTACCGCTACCGCCTGCGCAAAGCTTGTATGAACCCTGCCGGTTTTTGAGTTGATCATCAGCGGCAGCGCATCAACGTAAGTTGATTTCAATTTCGTGAGTTGACGATACGTAAGAATGTCGTTCACAATTTCGTTGGTAGCAGCAAGTTTCGAAAGAACATCCTCACCCGTAGCATACTGTCCGGTTTTCGTTTTCTTTGCTTTAGGATCGAGCTTCAATTTTTCAAAAAGCACTTCACCAAGTTGCCGCGGCGATGATAAATTAAACCGGATACCGGCATGCTCATAAACTTTTTCTTCGCTTGTCTTTGCTTCGCGATCCAGTTCCTTTGAGTATTCGTTCAGAAAGCTTGTGTCAACACGAATTCCTTCGAATTCCATATCTGCGAGAACGCGCATTAACGGGTTTTCTACTTCGAGAAAAACCTGCTCGACTTCTTTTGCCTGCAGTACAGGCGTGAAGGCGTGTTTCAGTCTTAATGTGATGTCGGCGTCTTCAGATGCATAATCGTACACTTTCTCTGTTGGCAGATCCTGCATACTTAATTGAGCCTTGCCTTTACCGGTCAGGCTCTCGGTTGAGATGGTTTCGTATCCGAGAAACTGCGCGCTAAGCATGTCGATGTTGCGCTTACCTTCCGGATCAATTACATAATGCGCCAGCATCGTATCGAATGTGGTCCCCTTCAATTCAATATTATACCACTTTAGTAGCAGAACATCCTGTTTAAGATTGTGACCGACCCAATTGATAAACGGATTTTCAAAAAGTGGTTCAAAGAAGTCGAGCAGGCGTTTTGTTTCGTCCTGATCATTCACCGGGAAAGGCACGTACCACCCATTGCCGGGTTCGAAAGAAAAACTCAATCCTACTAATTCAGCGTTGTTCGGATCGAACGTTGATATTTCGCTACCAATGCAGATTTCAGTTTTATCGCACAGTGTGCGCACAAGTTCCCTGATTGCTTCGTCTGTTTGCGCGAGTTTATAATCGTGCTTTGTGTTTTTTATATTCTGGGATGCGACAATTACTCCGGCAACTTCTTCTTCCACAAACTCTGCATCTTTCTGCGAAGGCGCTTCCGCAGGTTTAGATACCGATGTAAAAAGGTCTGTTTGCACGGATGGAATTTCTTCACCAAATACTCTCCTTCCCAGGGCTTTAAACTCAAGCTCGGCAAAGATTTCTTTCAGCATCGGCTTGTTGCTTTCCTTCACCCTAAAGTCTTCTTCATGAAATTCAACCGGTACATCAGTGATGATCGTTGCCAGTTTTTTACTCATGATCGCAAGCTCTTTTCCTTTTCTTATTTTTTCGCCAAGGGCACCCTTTATGCTGTCTGCGTTATCAAGTATGTTTTCAAGAGAGTTGTACTCTGCCAGTAGCTTGGCAGCAGTTTTTTCGCCAACGCCCGGTATTCCGGGAATGTTGTCTACTGAATCGCCCATCAATCCGAGAATATCTTTCACCTGGTCCACGTCTTTGATGTCCCACTTTGCACAAACATCTTTTGCAGAAAGGACTTCCGCATCTGCTCCCTGGTAACCCGGTTTGTAGATAAACACTTTATCTGTTACGAGCTGTCCAAAATCTTTATCGGGCGTTACCATGTACACATCATAACCTGCTGCAGATGCCTGCTTGCTAAGTGTACCGATTATATCGTCCGCCTCGTAACCATCCATTTCTATCACAGGAATATTAAAGCCTTTCAAAATTCTTTTGATATCGGGAAGTGCAGAGAGTATGTCTTCAGGAGATTGTTGCCTGTTGGCTTTATAATCGGCGAAATCAACATCTCTCACTGTCGGTGCAAACGTGTCGAAACATACAGCCATATGCGAAGGCTTCTGGTTTGTAAGCAACTCGATGAGGGTGTTGGTAAAACCAAACTGCGCATTTGTATTTCTATTGCTCGATGTAAAACGCGGAACTCGTATCAATGCATAATATGCGCGAAACACGAGAGCCAACGCATCAAGCAGAAAAAGTTTCTTAGTCATTAGGCGAAGATAAATTAGGATGAGAAACTATGGCACCGGATCCTCACCATGACCACCCCACGGATGACAACGCACGATGCGCCTGGCCGAAAGCCACAAACCTTTTATGGGCCCGTACTTTTTGAAAGCTTCAAGTGCATAGTTAGAACAACTCGGCGTAAACCTGCAGGAGGGAGGCAAAATAGGAGAGATGATCCACTGATAAAGTTTTATCAGCGCGATAAAAGGGAACGATAATATTTTGAACACGATATTCATTTCACTTGCCTCGAATTTTTTCGAGCGCCACTATCAATTTATCGTGAATTGTTTTAAAGTCAAGAATTTCTTTTGCAGTGTAAATGATAAACAGGTTGATTCCTGCGTCGTCTTTGATCAATTGACTTTTGTTCAGGCGATAGGCTTCGCGTAAAAGCCGTTTTACCTTATTACGGTCGACGGCTTTTTTAAAATTCTTGCTGCTTACGGTAAAGCCAGCCTTTAAAGGACCTGCTTCCGGGGTGATGCTATAAATAATTCGGAAAGGATAAGATGAGATAGACTTCCCTTCATTGAAAAGCTGTGTGATCAGCTTCCGGCTTTTGAGCCTTTCGTTTTTTCCTAAGGTGAACCTGGCTGCGATACTTTTGGTATCAATTTACATAAACTAAATTAGCCCCGATACTGAGGCTAATTCAATATAAATATGGTGACGGGAATTACTTCAGCTTGCTTTCGTCGGAAATGGAGAGTTTCTTACGACCCTTTCTGCGACGCGCGGCCAGCACGGCACGACCGTTTGCTGATTCCATACGCTTGCGGAAACCGTGAACGGTTTTACGGCGGCGCCTGTGAGGTTGAAATGTACGTTTCATGATTCTTCTGTTTTACTAGTTGTTGAAAGGTCGGCAAAGGTAAAGGAATCAGGGTCTTTTTCCAATAGAAATTTGTCTAAAGTTCGGCGTGATGGGCATTTACAGCCTCTCCGAAAAAAACCGTTGCGTGATTCTCAAAATCTTCTTCAGAATCAGTGGTATAGAAACGCCTATCGCCCGTTTTTGTACATCTCTCTTCGATTTCGGGATGCCTCACCAGGTAACTCGCCAGGCTTTCAGCTACTATCTCTCCCTGTGAAAGTATCCGGATCCCTTCCGGAACATTCTTCAGCAGCTTATTCATCAAAAGTGGGTAATGCGTGCAGGCCAGCAAAATCGTATCAATATCCTTGCTCTTTGAAAGCAGATTGTCGATATTTTTTTTAATAAAGTAGTCGGCTCCTTCCTTATCATATTCGTTGTTCTCCACAAGTGGCACCCACATCGGACATGCCTCCTGCATTACCCGGACCTCCGGATAGAACTTCTTAATTTCCAGGGCGTACGATTGTGACTGAACCGTTCCGTTGGTAGCCAGGATCCCGATAGATCCCGACCTGGTGAACTTCCCCATAATCTCACTGGTTGGCCTGATCACCCCCAGCACCCTGTTGTTCGGATTTAATTTCTGCAGATCGTTCTGTTGGATAGTTCTGAGAGCCTTCGCCGATGCAGTATTGCAAGCGAGGATCACGAGCGGACAGCCTTTGTCAAAAAACCATTTAACACATTCCAGGGTGTAACGGTAAACGGTGTCGAACGAGCGGTTGCCATATGGCGCGCGGGCATTATCGCCCAGGTACATATAATCATACGAAGGCAATCGTTTTACGATTTCTTTCATAACGGTTAGGCCGCCATAGCCCGAATCGAATATTCCTATTGGTCCCGTAAAAGGCATTTTGCGAATGTACACTGAAGTGAGGCAAATAAAAAAGCCGCCCCGGTTGAATGGAGCGGCTACATATAAGTTTCGGAAGATCTTATTTAGCTGGAGCTGGCTTCGCCGGAGCTGCTGGTGCTGACTGGGCAGCGCCTGGAGCCTGGGTACGGCCGGCTGGAACTTTTACATTGAGCTTCTTAGCTACGAGGGGAAGAATGTCTTCGCCGGGAGGAGCAACGAGAAGCGCACCTTTTTCCAACACATAGGTGTAACCGTTTTCTTTAGCTACAGACTGGATCGCTTCAAAAGCCTTCCTGTTGATAGGTGTGATAAGCTCTTGCTGCCTTTGCTGCAGCTGTTGTTGAATTCTCTGCTCTTCTGACTGCAGGTCGTTCAGCATTTTTTGAAGTTCGGTTCTCTTTACTTCTTTAACTGAATTAGACATTGAAGCGGTGTCTTTATTGAACTTTTCGATAGCAGCCTCAAGAGACGTTTGCTTTTCCTGTGCATTCTGGATAAGGGCAGTTCTATACTGCTGAAGGTTGGTATCAGCCTTAGCTGTTTCGGGCAAAATGCTTACAAGCTCTTCAGTGCTGATGTAGCCAATTTTTTGTGCGTTCACCGAAGTGGTCGCTGCAAGTGCGATAAAAATCAAAGCAGCAGTTAAAACTTTTTTCATTTATTTCATTTTTGGTTTAGACATATGGAGCAACTTTTGTGGTCCATATAGTCTTAGTTAGTTGAAATTTTACTCAAAAACGTTGTCGGGCACGAGCCCTTTTAGTTTTATTTAACACCCATCTCTTTCAATACGTCTTCGCTCCGGTCCAATTTTGGGTCGGCAAAGATAACAGTTATTCCTTCACTTTTGTCTAAAATAAAATCGTATTGGCGGTTCACAGCTATCTTCTGGATAGCCGTATAAACCTTGTCCTGAATGGGTTTCACAAACTCCTGGCGTTTCTTAAACAGGTCGCCCTCGAAGCCAAAACGCTTACGCTGGAGATCTCTGAGTTCCTTTTCGCGCATAAACAGTTCATCTTCCCTTTTCTTCTTCAAATCGTCGCTAAGCATTACCTGTTCAGCCTCAAAATTCCGGTACATTCTGTCAAGCTCCGCTTGTTTTGCATCGATTTCCCGCTGCCATTGCTCGCTTACTACGTCAAGCGACTTTTGAGCCTCTTTGTACTCGGGAATTTTGTCAAGGATATATTTAGTATCAATTATGGCATAGCGCTGGGCTTCAGCTGAAAAAGCGAGGCACACCAATATCGCAGCAGCCGCAAAGATCTTTTTCATGGTTCGTTTTATTTAGTGTTTGAAACTTAGTTGCTTTATTCGGGTTCGTATCCGAGCATGAAGGTAAAGCGCGATGCATCTTTCAAGCCCGTTCCCGGAGTAAGCCGGTCAAATCCAACACCATAGTCGAACCCGAGAAGACCAAACATCGGCAGGAAGAAACGCATACCTAAACCAGCACTTCGGCGCAACCTGAACGGATTGTAGCTCTTATAATCGTACCAACCGTTTGCTGCTTCAAACCATGCCATACCATAAATAGTACTGCTTGGATTGGTTGCAAACGGAAAGCGCAACTCTACCTGGTATTTATTAAAAATTGTAAAGAAGTTTCGTGCATTTTGCTGATCGGGATTCACTTTCGGATCAGAGCTTTCGTATACGGGGTAACCTCTGTGGGCGATGATGTCGTATCCAAGAATGAAGTTACCGTTGGCCAATCCCGCATCACCCAACTGGAACCGCTCAAAAGGTGAAAACTCGAGCTTGTTATTGTATTTGCCCATGAAACCATACTTGGCAGCGGCCTTCAACACGAACTGTTTGCTCCTGTCTTCGCCGAAACCTCTTCCGATCGGAATAAACCATTCTGCATTAAAGCGCCATTTATGGTATTCCGGAAGTTTATAGGAATCAGTAACGCTGATCTTTTTATTAAACAATGAATACGGTGGAGTAAACTGGGCACTCAACAAAAAGTTCGAACCACTAACCGGGAACATCGGGTTAGGACCAGCAGAGTTTCTGCTCAGCGCAAACTTCACATTCACGTTGTTCGACACACCTGAATCGAAGGATGAAACAAACAGCGGATAATTGATAAGCTTGTACTGCGTATAGTTAAGTGAGTAAACAAGTGTAAAGAAGTCATCCGGCCATTTAAGCTGCTTGCCAAGTGCAATGGTCGCACCGAAGTTTTTCAGCCTGTTACTGTCACTGAAGAAATACCTGCCATCGCTGCCAATACCACCTGTTCTGAATACGCTTTTATATAAACTTACTGTGAGTGAGTTTCTCTTCTTACCACCTAACCATGGCTCAGTGAATGAGAAATTATAAGACTGATAAGCACGTCCGTTCGACTGAACACGAAGACTAAGCTTTTGACCATCACCCGTTGGTAACGGATCCCACGCTTTCTTATTCCAGATATTATTGATTGAAAAGTTATTGAACGATACACCGAGCGTACCGGTAAGACCAATACCACCACCCCAACCTGCAGAAAGTTCCAGCTGATCCGAAGATCTTTCTTCAACAGTGTATTGATATCCACAGTACCGTCTTCAGGATTTGGTACCGGGTTGATGCCAATCTTTTCCTGGTTGAAATAACCAAGCTGCGCAATTTCACGGTTAGAACGAATAAGATCACTACGGCTGAATTTTTCGCCGGGAAGAGTTCTTATCTCACGCCTGATCACATGTTCCTTTGTTTTTTCGTTACCGGAAATAGTAATGTTTTTTATGGTCGCCTGCGGACCTTCTCTCAACCTGATCTCATAATCGATCGTGTCGTTGTACACGGCAGTTTCGATAGGGTCAACCTGAAAAAACAGGTAGCCATCATCCTGGTAAAGATTACTGATGTCACCGCCTTCGGCTGTAACTTCTTTACCAAGCTTGGTGTTCAGGGTCTTCGCATTATAGATATCGCCTTTCTTAATACCAAGGATCAAGTTCAATATCGAATCAGAATACTTTGTGTTTCCTCTCCAGGTAATATCACCGAAATAATACCTGTTTCCTTCGTTTACTTTCAGGTCAACGTTAAGGCTTCCGCGATTATTTATGTAATGGGTATCTGCTACAATCGCAGCATCTCTGAAGCCAAGTGAGTTGTAATACTGAAGTACTCTTTTCTTTGTCTTCGTTGTATTTCGTTTCGTTGAACTTAGCGGAGCTGAATAGTTTGAAACGGAAATAAGGATCGAGGTATTCCTTTGTTTTTGTGATAGAGAGAAAGCCTAAATCTTTCAGATAATCCTTGAAAGACTGCTTTGTATTCTCTCCATATGTGCTGGTTACATCAGAAGGATGGATAGTGATTTTCGTCATTTCCTTTGTGCCCTTCATCTGTTTCTTCAATCTCAATTCAGTTACGCTCTGATTGCCGTAAAAGTTAACCTCGTTGATACGCACCTTCGCGCCCCGGTTAACATTAAATACAACTGTAACTGTATTCGTTTTTGATGGATCCGGTACTTCTTCAACACGCACCTGCGCACTTTGGAAACCCTTTTCAGTATAGTATTTCTGAATCGCCTGAACGGCGCTGATCTTCGTATTCTCTGTAACCACGCGACCTTTTACGAGACCGCTCTTTTTAGTCAGTTCTTCGATGTCTGATTTTCTTACACCCTTGAACGAAAATTTCGACAAGCGCGGACGTTCAGTAACATTTATTTCAAGATCAACAACGCCATCGGTAACATTCGTAAAAAAGATCTGCACGTTGGAAAACAAATTCTGCCGCCAAAGGTTGTTAATAGCTTTGCTGAAATTATCACCGCCTGGGATAGTCAGCTTATCTCCGGGAGTAAGACCTGAAATAGAAATGAGAAGTTGCTCATCCAGGTATTTTGTTCCTGTAATTTTTATTTTACCGAGCGTGTATTCCTTTGGTACGCGTGCATTTGTAAGTTCCAGCAGTTCCGGATCGATTGACGTTGGCGGAAGTGTATCAGTTGATTCCGGAACCGTGTCGGTTACCTGGGGAACTGAGTCAGTAGTCTGAGGAATTGTATCTGTAATAACCTGGGAACTTGCAGGGAAAGCCGCAAACAACATCAGGGCCAGTATAATTATACCGGGCGTAAACTTCCACTGCATTCCGGGGATTTTTGTGTTGGGCAAATTAAAGTTGATTTATCAAAAGTTTTTGTTAAACCATCACCTGCTCGCTGGTCTTGCCAAATCTGCGTTCCCTCGACTGAAAATCGAGAATCGCAGCGTACAGATTTTCCTTTCTGAAATCTGGCCAGCGCACGTCGGTGAAGTATAGTTCAGCGTAAGCTAATTGGTAAAGGAGAAAATTGCTGATTCTGAATTCGCCGCTTGTGCGGATCATCAGTTCAGGATCGGGGAATTTAGCTGTACATAAGTATTGTTGGAAAGTATTCTGTGTGATTGTATCGGGATTCAGTTTGCCGTTCTGAACATCAGTAGCAAGATGCTGTACGGCGTGTAAAATTTCCCAGCGGCTGCTATAGCTAAGTGCCATTACCAAATTCAATCCGCTGTTATGACTGGTAATGTCAATTGATTCGTTTAATTCATTAATTGCATTTGCCGGCATCTTCGATAAGTCGCCGATCACATGCAACCTGATATTGTTCTTGTTGAGCGTTTCTGTCTCTTTTCTGATTGTTTGAACAAGTAATTCCATCAAACCAGTAACCTCAGTCTCCGGCCTGTCCCAATTCTCGGTCGAAAATGCATACAGTGTAAGATATTTTACGCCGAGCTCTGCACAGCCTTCCACTACATCACGCACGCTTTCAACGCCATGGTAGTGACCAAATAAACGGTCCTGCCCTTTTTCTTTTGCCCACCTGCCATTACCATCCATAATGATGGCGATGTGTGCGGGAAGCCGGCTGGAATCAATTTTGTCTTTTAGGCGCTGCATATTTTTTTCAGGCGCACAAAGGTAGGTAAATTAGTCCGCCGTAGGGCAGCGATAAGAAGTGAGATTAAGAGAAAAGGTGATCTCGGCAATAAGGTACTGGTCTCTTTGATTCGCCAGGCCCCTTTGACGGCCCTCAATACCGATGCGCTCGCCTGTTTCGTACGAGCGGTCCTGCATAAGCTGCGCTACCGATGGTAGGCCATCTTCGCCTGCAGGAAATCTGTCGATTCCGACATACGTTTTACTTACATCGTCGATATAATCAGTGTTTGTGAAGCGGTGCGAGATCTCAACTCCTATGTTCATGCGGTCGTTGAGAGAATATTTTGCGCCAACACCAAACGGAAAGCAGATACCCATACTGCTGTAGGGCTTCCTGTCGGGATAGGCTGCGTTACCCTGGCCTTCGGTGCCAAGTTCACGAAGAGATACCTTTTGGCCACGCAGATAAGCATATGGATCGTAACTAAATACTCCTACTCCAAGTGTTACATATGGCGTAAACCTGTGATATGGGTCTCCCGGAATAAATTTGAAAAAGTTGAAATCACCCTGAAGCGCAATTTCGAAAACGTTTGAATTGAAGCTTAAGTTTCTTCTTTTCTGAAATTCGTTATCAGTATTGTAAACGTCGGAATAACCAAGCTGGGCGAAATGACCACCTATCCGAAGGCCTACATAATTATTGAATTGTTTTCTGAAGAACAGGCCGATAGCGGGTTTAGCCCTGTTGAATCTTGCCCTGGTGTTAAGATCACCGAAGTAATGCGCGGCTCCTGCCGAGATGCCCACCTCTCCCTCCATTACCACGCTTTCGTACTGGGCCATGCTTTTAGATGAAACCAGTATGGTGCACACCAACACAAAAGCAGATAAGATTCTCTTCATAATCGCAAGATAATAATTAAGCACTAACGCCAACCGCCGCATTTTCGTGTACAATTAATCGTTAATTCCTCGTGTCGAGCCCCCATGATAGTTTCTCGCGAAGCGTTTGCAGGAAATTATTTTCGTTCAGCCTTACGAGGTTGAAATTGAACGACTCGCGCCTCACTGCCAGCAGAATTTTTTTATCTACAACCTCTTTTCTCGAGTCCAGGGCGCATATGAAATTGTCGGTGCGTCCTTCTACCTCAAACGATATGATGTTGTTGTCGGGAACAATAATAGGCCGCACGTTCAGATTGTGCGGAGCAACGGGCGTGATCACAAAGCTACATGACTCAGGAAACACAATCGGACCACCGCAACTAAGCGAATACCCGGTGGAGCCGGTTGGTGTGGAAACTATCACACCGTCTGCCCAATACGTATTCAAAAATTCACCATTCAGATACGTGTGAATCTTGATCATTGGCGACGTATCTGTTTTGTGAATCGCAAACTCATTCAGGCCATACGGCATGCCTGAAAATAATTGCGTATCGCCATCAAGGTGAATAAGCGATCGTTTGTCGATTGCATACGTTCTGTTTACAAGCGCTCTTACTGCTGAATGAAGGGCCTTTCTACCGATGCTCGCCAAAAAACCCAATCGACCGAAATTTATACCTAACACTGGAATGTTCTTGTTTCTAACGAGCGTAACGGTGTCGAGCATTGTACCATCGCCGCCGAGGCTGATCAGAAAATCTATTGATTCGTCGAGGTCATCAGCTGTGTGAAATACCTGGAAAGCATCAACCTGCGAGAAACACGATCTTATCGTTTCAAAGAAAGGGGAGTAAATAACGGCTTTAATGTTATTGCGGGTAAGCTCGGCAAAAAGCTCCTGGACATCGGTCTGCTGGTCCTTATCTATAACGCGGCTGTAGATTGCTACCTTCATTCGGATATCTAGAATTCATTCTTGAAATGTAAAAATAGCCCGTTTTGTCCTAACTGGTTGAAGCCATACTCAAACCGGAACACGAAGTCGTATATCGTAACCATGTCCAGGCCGAGCCCGGCGGTATAAAGCATTTTGTTTGCGAGAGAATTATCGCCTGCATTCTTATTGAACGAATAGCCTGCATCAGCATAGGCTTTTGCATAAACCTTAAAAGGAATTCTTGAGTGTGAACCCGAATTCACGAATGTCGGCACATTAAAGCGCAGCAGTTCCCTCCTGATTGTTTGTTTCGACATCGCTCCTGCCACGCCATCGATTACATATTTTTCAAGCCCGCGCAGATACATGTCCTGGTATCCAAACATCATCGAGTTGTAAAAGGGCTGGTCGAACGGAAGCCGAAGCACACCTTTCGTTTCCCAACTGAACGACCACTTCTTGCCCAAGTCAGTCGCCTGTGTGTATTTGGCACCAATCTGCCACATTTCGGTATAGGAATGGATACCTCTTTTACTTAGCGAAAACTCTCCCATCCACCCTTTAAGGGGATAAGGAATGTAATCAACATTGAAGTGCCTCACCGTGTAAGAAACTTCCGGGATGTCGATGCTGTTTATGCCTCCTTTAAAATAATTCGGATTGACC
The DNA here is from genome assembly GCA_963782225.1 of uncultured Chitinophagaceae bacterium. Lineage (GTDB taxonomy): Bacteria > Bacteroidota > Bacteroidia > Chitinophagales > Chitinophagaceae > Flavitalea. The sequence goes on along the minus strand of CAWAIQ010000004.1, from coordinate 1,138,308 downwards.
TTAAGTACCGCATTGTCCAGATCAAGATGGGTGAATCCGAAACGTAGCGAGTGAAAGGTTCTTAAACCGGGCCTGTAGTTATATTCCACGCTTCCCGACCAGTTTTTTATGCCTCCCAGTGTGTCGCTAAATTGTTGCTGGTTATTTATGGTTGCGTAGTTAAATTCTTTGTTCGATGCATAAGAAAAGCCCACCTTATATCCGTGCTTCAATGTTTTATCCGCATAGGGCTGGTCGTACTGAAATTGAATTTGCTTTGAGTACCCGGTAATCAGCCACAGCCTGAGTTTGTCGTTTCTTCCCGAAAAATTATAATGCGTGAACTTGAAACCGTAATTCAAACGGTCGCTGCCATATCCTTGTTTCGCCCATTCAGAAAGATTCCGGTCAACCGGTTTGATATAAGGAATAGGGAAGATGTACCAACGTTCCTTTACATCGATTGAGATGTCTACAAAATAGCCCCGGAACGATTTGAGGGCAACTACGGCATCAATAAAAAGTCGTGTATTGACAAGCTGCTGGCGTGCAGTTTCAAATTTCTTAACGAGTTCAGGAAGCTGGATCGAATCTCCCGATTTGAAAGAAAGTTCACGTTCGATGATATAATCTTTGGTACGCTTGTTACCGGATATAACAATCTCCCCGACAATGAAACTTGTATTTGCATTGGCAGACACGTGTGTGGGGGAAACCGGCTTAAAGTTGTCGGGTGCTGAAGGTTGTGCCAATGACGCGAGGCCGTAACACAAGCAAGCTACTAACCCAGAGTAAATCTTCCACATTGGCATGCATATATCATCAGATCTCCGTCAGATACTCAGGTAATTCATCAAATGGTCGTAATTATCTTTCAGTTCGTTCTCGTACAGCTCTTCTCCAAAATAGTATTTAACCTGGTAGTCGTATCGTTGAAAGGTAGCTACGATATCGGAAATTTCAAATTTATTAATCTTGATTGTAACAAGGAAAGAATCGCTCCCGGAGTCCCAGGAAGTATTAAGTTGGGTGATCTGCGCGTCGTTCGTTTCTATGAGTTTACTGATTTCGGCAAACGAGAAATTTCGCTGTTCCATTTCCAGTACCATCAGTCCTCCGGGCTCGCTGGCACCCGTGATTTTACCCAGGTGCCTCAGTAGGTCGATTACAAGTATAACTCCCAGGTACTCACTATCTTTCTCCAACACGGGTACAACTGTAAGGTGATAATCGTTCGCAGTTTGAACCGCCTCGATAAAGTGCATATTTGCATGAGCTGAAACGCGGGAAAAATGGGTACTTACCGACTCTAGCTCTGCCGCATCGTCGACATTCAGGAGGTCGTCTTCGAATACAAGGCCGATATACTTATCATCTCTTACAACAGGGAGTTGCTTTACGCAGAACTCTGTCATCAGTTCCATAGCCTGGAAAACTGAGTCTGTCAGCTTCAGGGTGGGGATGGATGTTGATATGAGTTCTTTATTAAGCATCGCGCCTAGAGGGATTTTAATTTACCTATACAGACGGCTTAAATCAGGCCACCGCTGCTGGTGTGTTCAACTTTGTCAAAAATTTATGAAGAATCTCATTAAACTCATCTGGCTGCTCCATCATCGGTGCATGTCCGCACTGGTCAATAAAATGTAGCTCGCTGCTTGATATCAGTTTATGAAATTCTCTTCCAACAAACGGTGGAGTAATGGAATCATTGTTTCCCCAGATCAACAACGTTGGTTTTTTGATCTGGCTTATTTCTTCACCGAGGTTGTTGCGGATGGCACTTTTGGCAAGCGCTATGATCTTTATAGCCTTAAGGCGGTTGTTAACAGTATCGTACACTTCGTCGATGAGTTCCTTTGAAGCCGTTTCCGGATTATGAAATGTCATCTCCGTTTTTTTCTTGATGTACTCGTAATCGCCGCGTTTTGGATAGCTATCCCCCATACCGCTTTCAAAAAGTCCTGAGCTCCCGGTTAATATAAGAGATTTAAGCCTTTCCGGATGTTTGAGAGCATATAAAAGTGCAACGTGTCCACCGAGGGAGTTTCCGAGGAGGTGAATATTTTTGTAATCGCGGTTTTCTATAAACTTATGAACGAACTTATGCAACCCTCCCACTGATGTGTGCAACAGGTCCAGCTCGAAAAGGGGAAGCATGGGCACAATGACCCTGTTATGCTGCCTGAAATAGTCTATCAGACCCGAGAAATTACTAAGCGCACCAAACAAGCCATGAAGAAGAATCAGGGGTTCGCCTGTACCTTCTTCAATGTACTTAAATTTGTCAACCTGTTTGATCTGGTAATTCATCAGTTCTTTCGTTCAATTAATCGCTAAAGTAACAGTTTTACTGTAAAAACAACCGGTGGATAAGCACTGCTAACGGTTTCACCCACGGATAAACTTTTGAGCTGGCAATCGTTTCTGCACTTATCAGGTGAACCCTTTCTGCAAAATATACTAATATGCTGAAAAGCAGGGTATATAAAAGTACATAAAAAAAAATGCCTCCTATCCTGTTTACCCAACCGAGCAACGCAAGCTCCACCGTTTTTTCAATCAGCTTCGCACCGAGATTTACAAGGAGCATCACCAATATGAAAACGAGAACGAATGATACAATGGACAGCGTGCGCGCGCTCATGTCGAGCGTGCCCTTCAGGTAAGATGCAGCAATGTCCGAAAATTTAAATGCAGCGATAATACCAACGATCCATCCTACGATAGAAAAAACAGCAACGATTAAACCGTTTCGGATTCCCTTGAAAACGGCCATTGCCATCATTCCTAAAAAAAGGAGGTCGATAAATATCATGAAGAGAGAAGTTCCTTTACCGTCAGGCTAATAGTCTTTCCATCTGCTTTGCCCGCAAGCTGTTTGTTTGCCAAACCAATCACCTTGCCCATTTCCGCCGGCGAAGATGCGCCCGATTCTGCGATGATCTTTTTTATCTCATCCCGCAGTTCTTCTGCTGAAAGTTGCTTCGGTAGAAATTTTTCAATCACTTCGATCTCCTCCTGCTCTTTCGTAGCGAGGTCTGTTCTGTTTTGCTGAATGAATATGTCGAGAGAATCTTTGCGTTGCTTGATGAGTTTTTGCAACAACTTAATTTCATCTTCTGCCTTCAGTTCGCCGCCGGCACCTTCCGCCGTTTTTGCAACGATAATAGCAGCTTTGATGGCACGGAGACTGCGAACGGACTTTTCATCTTTTGCAAGCATCGCCGTTTTCAGTTCGGGCATTATTTTCTGTTCGAGGTTCATAGTTAAACTTTATTTTCTTTCATCTGTATATCCTGGAACTTCTGGTAAAAGTCGCGCCCGAATTTCTTCATGTCTTCCACAAGCTCCTTCTGCTTCGTTGCGCGCTCGAATGTATCGGCCATCGACATAACGGTCTGGTAAAAAAAGTCGGCCATTTCATCCACCATCATCTCGGGTGTCCAAAGGTCAATACGGAGCGAAGTTTTGTCGGCGCCGTCCCAAAACGAGAGCATCATTGCTTTTGCCGTTCTCGCCGAATCCATTGTGCTGTCTGTAGCCGACCAGGAAATAGATTCCGGGGTACGGCTCTGGTCCAATTTTACGTCTATTGTAATGGTTGATTGCATAGTGCGCAAAGTTATGATATGGTGCCCAGAACGGGAATGCAGAAAATACTGTCGCCCCCCGGCTGTGTTAATACCAACGCGCACCTAGTAATAGCACTTTGCGACCCAGCTTCTTGTTGTGTACTTTTGAAATTAGTCCGAAACCCGAATCTAAATCCAAATCAGTACCTATGAAACAATGCTACCCAAAGTTTCTTATTCTGGCATTTGTTGTATTGGTATTATTGCCCGACTATTCTCTTGCACAATGTTCGTGCGGCCCCGGTTATACCGGCACAACCGAACAGCACACCATCAGCACCACCTTTTCAAGCAATAGTACCACGCACTTCAAGGTTCCGCAGTTCAATGCAACTCTAGGAACGCTAATCTGCGTAAACGCCAAAGTTTACCTCACGAGCATTCTTCGTATGAGGCTCGAAAATGACGAAACATTTCCAATCGACTATTCTGTAAAATACCAACGCAAGGATACTTTCTCCGGCCCGGGAATAGTACCCGATGTAGTGGGAGCTAAAAATCAAAACTATGGTCCTTATTCACTGGATGGATCAGATGGCAACCCGTTTGCCGGTCCCGACTTTGTATCCATTGGCCCCGATACTATTTATAACCAAAAGCTTTATGAAGCTACAACAGCAAACGTGGTACCCTACCTTGGTACAGATAGTATTGAATTTGCTTATACGTCGGTAGTGAGCACTTTCGCTATTGGTAGCGACGTGTATGCGCTCGCTGTTACGTCAACCAACAGGGTCGACTTCGTAATGTCATATACCTATTGTAACACCGCTGTCCTCGCTCTCAACATCAAAAATTTCCAGGCATCGCTTGTAGATAATGATGTATCTGTAAGCTGGACAACCCAAAACGAAATCAAAAGCAATTACTATGAAATTCAGGTTAGCGAAAACGGAAAAGAGTTCCATAGCATCGGAACCAAGAAATCTACAATTGCTGATGGTTCTTCAGCAGAATACGATTATAAATACCACTTTAATCAACCACCTGCTGACAAAGTCTACATTAGAATTAAACAAATAGACGGGAAGGTGACACGCTACTCGCAGATCAAAACACTACTGCATGGCGACAGGCGTACAGCATCTCTGAACGTCTATCCGAACCCGGTGGTGAGGAACATCAATCTTCAGTTTGATGAACCGATGTATGGCGATTTTAGCGTGGAACTCACCAACCAGGTTGGCCAGGTGGTGCTTCGTAAACAGGTTAAGCTCAATAATAGCAATACCATGGAAGTACAGATCGAAGACCGTCCGGCTCCGGGTATTTATTACCTCCGCGCCACGCAGGCAGGGTCACGCAAAGTTTACTCTGGTAAGTTGTTGTTTAGGAGATAAGCCCTACTTTTGTCTGATATGTATACTCTGCAGGACATGGAATATAACTCGGGCAGGTCTCCTCTGATCATGCGTGAATATGGACGACATATTCAGAAGATGATCGAGTATCTGCTCAGTATTGAGGATAAAGAAACCAGACAACGAAACGCGTATGCAGTAATTGAGCTGATGGGTTTTTTGAACCCGCATCTTAAAAACGTTGAAGACTTCCGTCACAAGTTGTGGGATCACCTATTTCTGATATCTGACTTCAAACTTGATGTGGAATCGCCATACCCTATTCCAACAAGGGAAACGCTGAGGGCGAGACCAGAACCTTTGCCTTATCCCAAACGCTATCCGAAGTTTGCGCATCTTGGCAAAAATCTTCAGACAGTTATTGATAAGGCATTGAAAGAAGAGAATCCCGAAAAGAAGCAGGGCTTTGCAAATGCTGTGGCGTATTATATGAAGCTTGCGTACAGCAACTGGCACAAAGAAACCGTTCACGACGATGCTATCCAAAGCGAGCTAAGCAACATCACCGAGGGTCAGCTTGCTTTCACTAATACACCATACGTTAGAAGCCCGAGACCAAATGAAGGCGTCGGAGGAAACGAAAGAAGAAATTTCAACGATTTCCGAAACAAGCGTAACCAGAAATTCCAGTCACGCGGCCGCAATGAAGGCAGCAACCGGAATGAAGGTGGTGGCCGCAACGAGGGTAACCGCAACAATAATGCTGGCGGAAAGTTCAACAAGAAAAGATACAAGTAATATCTTTTACCAATAATCTTGCATGCGCTCGTTCGAAGTAATCGGTGGAAAGAAATTACAGGGTGAAATCATCCCGCAGGGAGCTAAGAACGAAGCTTTGCAAATTATCAGTGCGGTACTACTCACTGCAGGTAAGGTTACCATCAGCAATATTCCCGACATCATCGATGTAAATCTCCTGATCGAATTACTCCAGGGAATGGGCGTAAAAGCCGATAGAACAGACAGGCATACGTGTATTTTCCAGGCGGATAATGTAGATATTGATTTTCTTGAAAGCGAAGAGTTTCGCAACAAAGGCGGAAGGCTACGCGGGTCGGTTATGACTGCCGGGCCAATGCTTGCGCGATTCAGCAAAGCATATATTCCAAGGCCGGGCGGCGATAAAATAGGACGAAGAAGACTTGACACCCACATTATCGGATTTCAGAAATTAGGCGCTCAGTTTTCATACGATACAGAAGATGGCTTCTTCCATCTTACAGCCAAAAAATTAAAAGGAACAGACCTCCTGCTCGATGAACCATCAGTAACAGGTACTGCAAATATTATAATGGCAGCTGTGCTTGCAGACGGTACAACAACCATCTATAACGCAGCATGCGAACCCTACATTCAACAGCTTTGCAAAATGCTGAACAGGATGGGTGCAAAGATCAAAGGCATCGGCAGTAATCTCCTTTCAATTGAAGGTGTTAATGAACTCGGTGGCACTGAGCACAGGTTGCTACCCGATATGATCGAAGTGGGTTCTTTCATCGGCATGGCCGCAATGACGCAGGGCGACATTACGATCCGTAACGCGGGCATCGAAAGCCTCGGTGTTATCCCCGAAAAATTCAAACAGCTGGGCATCAAAATGAACTTCGTCGGCGACGATATACATGTTCCTGCTCAGGACAGCTACGAAATACAAAGTTTCCTCGACGGTTCGATACTCACTATTTACGATCATCCATGGCCGGGTTTTACCCCCGATCTGTTAAGCATTGTTTTGGTTGTGGCTACCCAGGCCCGCGGATCGGTGCTTATTCACCAAAAGATGTTTGAAAGCAGGTTGTTTTTTGTAGATAAACTGATGGAAATGGGAGCGCAGATTATTCTTTGCGATCCGCATCGTGCGGCTGTTGTTGGATTGGGCAGAAACCATCCTTTGAGAGGAATCACCATGAGCAGCCCCGATATCCGCGCCGGCGTGGCACTCCTGATAGCAGCCTTAAGTGCCGACGGCAAAAGCATTATTCAGAATATTGAACAGATAGACCGCGGTTATCAGAATATAGACGAACGCCTCCGCAATCTTGGCGCACAGATTAAAAGGATCGCATAGAAATGGTGAGGTCGCACGATAAGATACTTATTATCACGGCGCCTTCCGGGGCAGGCAAAACTTCGGTTACTACTCATCTGCTCCAGCTTTTCCCGCAGCTGGCATTTTCGGTGTCGGCGGCTACCCGCCCCAGGAGAGACAATGAAGTAAATGGCGTTGACTACTACTTTATGTCGCTGCGAGGATTTTCAGCAGAAGATCAAAAACAGTGAATTTATTGAGTGGGAAATGGTTTACGAAGGCAAGTACTATGGCACCCTGAATTCGGAATTGGAACGAATATGGAATGATGGTAAGGTGCCGGTGCTGGATATAGACGTAAAAGGAGCCATTCATGTGCAGCAGCGGTATCCCGAGAAAACGGTCTCCATTTTTATAGAACCTCCATCCATCGATGAGCTTAAAAGGCGCCTGCAGGGAAGAGGCACCGAAACCAAAGAATCGCTGGAGGCCAGAATTAGCAAAGCATCTTACGAAATATCTTTCAAGCACTCGTTCAGTCATACAATTGTGAACCACGACCTTGCAACTGCAAGGAAGGAGGCAGTAGCGATTGTTGAGGGATTTTTACAAAGGAATTAAGCGAAATATACCTTTTATCAATCCTTTTTTGTCTCTAAATTCGTAGTTACCTTTTTATATGGACCTTTTGGTGATTAGTGCTATCTGTGTAGCATTCTTATTTATGGTCTTCTTTTCCGGTATCGAGGTTGCGTTTATCAACGCGAACCGCCTGAATATCGAGTTAAAGAAAAAGCAAGGGTCCGAAAGCGCCAGATTTCTGTCTGGCCTGATCGAGTCGCCGTCGAGGTTCATTGGAACAACTATAGTCGGCTTCAATGCCAGTTTAGTGGTTTTTGTGCTTCTCGTTAGTGCCTATTGGAGCCTGCTGTTAAACAAAGTAGGTATTATCAGTTCGTTTATACTGCCTGCGAGGTTAACGCTCGAGATTGTTTTATCAATGGTGGTCGTTATCGTTCTCGGTGAATTTATTCCGAAAGCTATATTTCGCGTAAAGGCCGACAGCTTCCTGATGTTCTTTACAAAGGCAGGCTTGCTTACTTCGGCCTACAACATCGCTTACCCGGTAGCATCAGTGTTTATCAAGATTGCACAGTGGGTGCTGGTAATCATTTTCGATATGCGCATCGACAAAAAGAAGGACACCCTTTCTACAACGGACATCGAAAGTTTGTTTCAGCAGACTAAAGAATTCAAAGAAGATAAGCAGGACCTGAATACCGAACTTTTCGAGGCGGCATTGTCATTGCATAAAGTGAAGGTGCGGGAATGCCTTGTGCCAAGAAAAGAAGTTGAGGGTGTTGGGTTGAACTCAACAGTGGAAGAGGCAAGGAAAAAATTTATCGATTCGAGACTCAGCAAACTTGTAGTGTTTGATGGAAATATCGATCAGATCGTTGGATACATCCATCAGCTTGATCTCTTCAGCCATCCGAAAACTTTAAAGGAAATACTGTTACCCATTCCTGCAATTCCTGAAAGCATGAGCGCTACAGACCTCATCAGCAAACTCACGAGGGAAAGAAAAAGTATAGCGTGGGTGGTTGATGAATTTGGTGGCACGTCGGGTATTGTAACGATGGAAGACATGCTGGAAGAGATCTTTGGAGAGATAAAAGACGAATACGACGTAGAAGAATTTGAAGAGAAAAAGCTGTCCGACGAAGAATACATCCTGTCGGGAAGGCTGGAACTCGATTACCTGATAGAAAAATATGGACTCGAGTTTCCGGACGAATCGTCTGAAACGTTGTCGGGGTTTATTATCCATCAGCATGAAACGATACCCAAGCTGAAAGAAAGGATCATTATTAACGATTACGAATTCGAGATCCTCCATGTGAGCGATACCCGCATCGAAATGGTGCGTTTGAAGATCCTGCAATAAGCGTCGGGTAATACCGTAAATTTGCGCCGCTGCAGCACTATTGAAGTATAAAAAATGGCATTATCATTCTTAAACAAGCGGAGCCAGGACAAGGAGATGAGTTTTGTTGATCACCTGGAAGAGCTCCGGTGGCACATTGTAAGGTCTCTTATTGTTATTATCGTTTTAGCCATCCTGATTTTCACCAAGATGGATTTCTTCTTCGATACTGTCATCTTAGGGCCTATCCGCCCTAATTTTATCAGTTACGATGTGCTTTGCCGTTTTAGTCATTGGCTCGGCGCCGGGGATTCGCTGTGTGTGCCAACGCTTCAGGGCATGACGCTTCAGTCCACAACGTTCGGATCGCAGTTCGTATCCAGTATCTCAATTGCCTTCGTTTCAGGCTTCATCATCGCATTTCCTTACATATTCTGGGAGTTCTGGCGGTTCATAAAGCCTGCGCTCACACAAAAAGAGGTAAACACCACTCGCTTCGCTATCATATTTGTTTCATTCTTCTTTTTTACAGGTGCGGCGTTCGGTTACTATCTCCTTGCGCCTTTTACTTTCAGCTTCCTGGGTAACTACCAGCTTGGCAACCTTCATATGCTCGAAACCCGGCCGATGCTTTCGGATTATATCGACAACCTTGTGAATATCACTCTCGGGTCTGCCTTATCGTTTCAGTTGCCGGTGATCACTTATGTGCTTACCCGAATCGGCCTTGTTACGCCAAGCTTTCTTACCACCTACCGCAAATATGCGTTTGTAGCCATCCTCGTAGTAGCTGCAGTCATCACTCCATCTCCCGACTGGATGAGCCAGATGCTCGTTTGTATTCCGCTTGTAATTTTATACGAGCTGAGTATTCTAATCTCGAGGCGGGTATATAAGCAGGAAGAGGCGAAGATGAGAGCCTAGAAATAAAGTAATTTTGCTGCGGGCCAAAACCTAAATGATATGCGTAACAACGTACAACCTATAGCTATCGGCTGTGATCACGCCGGCTTCGACTTCAAACAGGAACTTGTAGACTACCTGGAATCAAAAGGTGTGCAGGTTAAAGACATGGGTGTTTACGAAAATAAAGCTGCAGACTATCCCGACTTTGCGCACCCGGTAGCGTACGCTGTAGAGAAGAGAGAAGTGTCTCTGGGAGTTCTTGTGTGTGGCAGCGGGAATGGTGTAGCTATCACGGCAAACAAACACCAGGGTATCCGGGCTGCCTTATGTTGGTTGCCTGAAATCGCCAAGCTTGCGCGCCTGCATAACAATGCAAACGTCATTTGCCTCCCCAGCAGATTTGTTAGCGTACAGGAAGCAAAAGAGATGGTCGACGTATTTCTTAATACAGAATTTGAAGGCGGACGCCACCAGACAAGAGTCGATAAAATATCCTGCTAATTATTACCAACCCAGAACGTAAGCGAAAATAAGCGGTACTACGATCGTAGCATCGCTTTCAACAACAAACTTTGGCGTGTGGATGTCGAGCTTGCCCCACGTGATCTTTTCATTGGGCACAGCGCCTGAATACGACCCGTATGATGTTGTTGAATCTGATACCTGGCAGAAGTAACCCCAGAAAGGAACATCGTGCCACTCGAGGTCCTGGTACATCATCGGAACAACGCAGATAGGAAAGTCGCCGGCGATACCGCCTCCAACCTGGAAAAACCCAACGCCCTTTCCTGATGAGTTTTTACGGTACCAGTCGGAGAGCCATACCATGTAGTCGATACCACTTTTCATGGTAGATGATTTCAGTTCGTTCTTAATAACGTAGGAGGCGAAAATGTTTCCCATCGTACTGTCTTCCCATCCGGGAACCACAATAGGCAGATTTTTTTCTGCGGCGGCAACCATCCAGCTGTTCTTTGGATCAATTTCGTAGTACTGTTCAAGCACTCCGCTTTTGATCATCTTATACATGTACTCGTGTGGAAAGTATTGTTCGTTTTTACTGTCGGCATCTTTCCAAACCTGGTAGATATGTTTTTGAAGCCGTCTGAATGCTTCCTCTTCAGGAATGCATGTATCTGTTACGCGGTTGTAGTGATTTTCGAGGAGGTCCCATTCTTCCTGGGGACTTAGATCGCGATAGTTCGGCACTCTTTTGTAGTGACTATGCGCTACAAGGTTCATGATATCTTCTTCGAGGTTCGCTCCTGTACAGCTGATGATGGCAACTTTATCCTGCCTGATCATTTCCGCCAAACTCAAACCAAGTTCTGCTGTACTCATGGCTCCTGCAAGCGTTATCATCATTTTCCCACCTTCCAGCAAATGCTGTTCATAACCTTTCGCCGCGTCTACCAATGCTGCTGCATTGAAGTGCCTGTAATGATGAACGATATATTCTGAAACCGGACCCTTGCTCATACTCTTCTTTTTTTGACGGGCAAAGGTAAAAAAAAGGGAGTAGTTACTCCCTTATTTTCCTGTCCTTCCTGAATGTGCTCCAACCCGAAGTTCCGTCAGCTTTAAGTATCGTAATGTGCGTAGGGGTTTCGATCGTTGCGTAATATGCAGTTTCACCATTTGACGACACCTCAAACAATTCAGTGAGCCAGCTGCTTTCGAACATGCTTGTAAGTTCAGATGAAAGTGCGAGAGGCAATTGCTCAGTACGAAGATTTCTTGTCAACGCTATCTGATCACCATCTGCATTATAATAAGCGTACATTTCTTTGCCAGCGCTTTTAAATGAAACCTTGTAAAGATTTTCTCTTACTTCCCAACGAACATTTTCAGCGTATTTGAATGCTTTGCTAAACGAGCTAACGGCTTTTCCATTGATATCTTTATCTATGTTAGCAAAAGCTGAGATTCCAAAACTCGACAGCACGAGGGCCATCATAATTACCTTTTTCATGTTACTTAATGTTTTTGTATTGTTTTAATTTTTTTATTTAAACGCGTTATATCAAATCAGACGCAGTTCTGTAAATAAGGTTACAGGTGGTGCAAGGTTTTTTGTAAATTGATATTCGTGAATTACCTGGCTCATGCATATCTGTCCTTTGGCGACGCAGAAATTCTTACCGGCAACCTTATCAGCGACTTTGTAAAAGGCAAGAAGAAATATGATTATCCACCAGCCATACTTGCGGGAATCGATCTTCACCGTGCTATAGATGAATTCACTGACGGTCACGCGGTTAACAAAGAGGCGGCAAAAATTTTCAAACCGTTCTACGGCCTATACAGCAGTGCATTTATCGATGTTGTTTACGACCACTTCCTCGCTAAGCAGATTGTATCAGAAACGGACGATTTCGAAGCATACACTAAAAACATTTACGCACAAATCGAAAAGTTCAGCGACCTGTTGCCGCTTTCTTTTAACAATATCTTTCCATATATGAAGCAACATAACTGGCTGTTTAATTATCAATTCAGCTGGGGGATCGAAAGGAGCCTGGCGGGACTTGTGCATAGGGCGAAATATTTAACGGACAGCGATACAGCTTTTGCATTGTTCTCCGATCGTTACATTGAGTTAGAAAATGCCTACCTGGCTTTCTTCCCCTCTTTGAAGAATTTTGCTCTCGAAAAATTTTCAGATATTCACTAAATGTTTGTAGCCTTAAAGCGACGCTTACCCTTATCACTGGTTTTTATTTGTTCATTCGCCGCCTGCGGCGACCATAAGCCAACACCGTCTCAAACAGTACATGTTCAGCCTTCAGTAAATGCAAGAGAGCAAAAGCGACTCGCCAGCATGGATAAGTCGCCTATGGACATTGCTTACTTTCCTGAGGACTATCCGGTATTAAAAATGAGCGGTAAAGCAAAGGAAGATCCCGTTGCAAGAATTATTTACAGCCGTCCATCGAAAGACGATCGCACAATATTTGGAAACGTTGTGAAGTACGGTACCTACTGGAGGCTTGGGGCCAATGAGGGAACAGAGATCGAGTTTTTCAGAGACGTGGAAGTGACAGGAAGAAAAGTAAAGAAGGGCCGCTACATTATATATAGTGTGCCTTACGAGAAGAAGTGGACGATCAGGTTGAACGATGATTTGTACACCTGGGGACTAAGTATACATAGCGCGAAAGATGTTTATTCGTTCGATATACCCGTAACCACTTCTAACAATGTTTTCGAAGTACTGACGATGAAGTTTGAAGACTACGAAGGTGGCGGGAGATTGATGATGGCATGGGACAGCGTTAGAACCTATCTTCCTTTTAAGTATTAACATGTGCGGGATTGCGGGCATCATATCTAAAGATGTTTCCCGGATCAACAACGATGTTTTGGTCCGGATGGGCGAGTCGCTTGCACATCGTGGCCCTAACGGTAGGCGTACATGGACAAACAGTGATGGCACTGCAGGATTTTCACACACACGGTTATGCGTAATTGATACGAGCGACGCGGCCGCGCAACCGATGCATTACCTCGGCAGATATACTCTTGTATACAACGGCGAAATTTATAACTATATCGAGCTTCGGAATTTTTTATCAGGAAAAGGGTTTCGGTTTACGAGCGCCTCTGATACAGAAGTAATCCTTGCTGCATATGTTCAATACCGTGAAAAATGCGTTGAACATTTTGACGGAATGTTTGCATTTGCATTGTGGGACGATGAGGAGAAAACCCTTTTTTGTGCCCGCGACCGCTTCGGCGAAAAGCCGTTTTACTATAACGACGATGACAGTTTTACGTTTGCTTCGGAAATAAAGGCGTTGTTAACGGCGGGAGTTGACAACGCAACTGACGACGGTATGCTGTTGCATTTTTTCGGTACAGGAAGAACGGTTGATCCCACGGAGAGTTCGAGAACATTTTACCGCGAGATAAAAAAATTGCCTGCCGCTCATTGGATGAAGTATCACCTGCAAAGCGGTTCGGTGGAAATAGAACAGTATTGGGATGTATCGAAAAACGTTCATGAGATTTCGTTGAACGATGCCCTCGCCCGACTGGATGAATTGCTTACGGCATCGGTTAAGCGAAGGTTGAGAAGTGACGTTCCGTTGGGTACAAGTTTGAGCGGTGGGCTGGATAGCTCGGCAATCGCGGCAAAAATTGCCGGGTTAGGGATTCGCGACTTAAAAACGTTTACGGCAGCGTTCCCGGGGTTTGATAAAGATGAGGCGGCTAAAGCTAAAAATCTCGCTCACAATTTCGGATTTAGAAATTACGCGGTAGAGCCGACTGCCGGCGACCTGGCGGACAACCTTGGCAAACTCGCTTATTACCATGATGAACCGATAGCTTCAGCCAGCGTATATGCGCAGTTTAAAGTATTTGAGCTGGCAGCTAAAGAAGATGTAACCGTTTTGCTGGACGGCCAGGGCGCTGACGAAGTACTGGCAGGTTACGACCACTATAGAAAGTGGCGGCTGCGCACCTACCTGCCAGAGGTAACGGCAGCCATGCTGGAGTCAATCGAAAAAGGCTCTATCGCTCATTCGTCTATAAACAGAGAATTTCTTGCTGCGACCATCGGCGATGTCGATGTGGTAAAACCCGTAGTTAGGCAGCTGAACGATATTTTATATTTCGACGTTTTCCGCGCCGGGCTCGAGCAGTTACTGAGATATGCAGACAGAAATTCGATGGCCCATGGGTGTGAGGTGCGCCTACCTTACCTTAACCATGAGTTGGTAGATTTTGCCTTTACGTTGAAGGCGGGATACAAAATAAACGATGGTTACACGAAGTGGCTGCTTAGAAAGTTGATGGCGAACAAGATTCCCGATGAAACGGTATGGGTTATGCGGAAGACAGGCTTTGAACCACCGCAAAAAGCATGGATGGAAACGGCTAGAATGAAGGAGTACCTCGTTGAGGCGAAGAAGGAGCTTGTAAGAATCGGAATACTCGACAAAGTTGTTTTAAATCAACGTCCATCATCAAACGAAGCGTTCGAAAAGCATGCACATGATTGGAGATGGATGGCAGCTTCAGCATTCATACAAAATAAAAAAGGGGTCTGAATAGAAATTCAACCCCGTTTTTAAAATCCAATATCCTATGAAAAACCGATGTAAAAGTAAGGGACTGCTGCCATATGCGCAATAGATTCTTTTCAAAAACAGGAGGGTATTTTCACCTAATTTTTGACAAGCTTCTCCTGATACACCAGATTTGTGTGCTTGTTTATAAAGCGGATGAGGTAGATCCCCTTTTCCAATGATGAAACATTGATCGCGTGTAAACCGTGTACGCGAGCCTGTGTGATCCTAACCCGGCCGGTAGCGTCAACGATCACTACATCGAGCGAAGACTCCGACCTAACGATAAGCACGTGGTCTACCGGGTTGGGGTAAAATTTGAAAGTTGGTTCAGCCATCACTGTAACCGGGAGGGTCTTAGAGTATAATGAATCACCTTCTTTGAATGAATATCGTATGCGGTAAAAGCTCCTGCCTTTAACCGGCGCGTCGTCGGTCCACTGGTAAGATTTCTGTTCGCTGAGGTTTGTAAGTACACTTACTGCTTCATAACTTTTTCCGTTGTCACTTCTTTCAATAGCAAAAAACCGGGGAAGCGAACCGCTTACTACCCAATTAAGGATAACCCTTGAGTTCTCAGATAATTTAGAAGAAAGTTCGGTGATGATGCGTCCGGGATCTTCATTAACGAAGTCGGCCGGCGACCACTCGACAGGTGGCGACTGGGAATAACACGTAAGCGCAAGAAAGCTTACGTAAATTGAAAGCAGAATTTTGATCATAGAACCTAATGGGTAGTAAAATGGGAAATAGTTATCAACAAAATTAATGCCGCTGTGTGGAAAACTATACACCACATTGAAAATTAACAGAATTAATATGACATCAAGAAGGGTGCTTGCACGTAAAAGAATTGCTTTAGTTGCTCACGACAACAAGAAAAAGGAACTGGTAGACTGGGTAGAAACCAACAGGAAGGAGCTGTCGCGGCACGAACTGTTTGCCACCGGCACCACCGGAAAGCTGATGGAAGAGCAGCTGGATCGCCCGGTATCTAAATTGCTAAGTGGACCTATAGGAGGCGACCAGCAGATAGGTGCAATGATAGCCCAGGGGGCGCTGGACATACTCATATTTTTTTGGGATCCAATGGAAGCGCAACCCCACGACAGTGACGTAAAGGCCTTGTTAAGAGTGGCTATGGCCTGGAATTGCATCGTTGCATGCGACAGTGCTACCGCCGATTTTGTTGTTAGTTCCCCGTTGATGTTAACTGAATATGTGGTAAAGATTCCCGATTACACAACATACCTGCAAAGGAAAATAAACATTTGAGAATAGAACAGGCAATACCCGGCAATAGTGTGTCTAAGAAAATTTTTCGCTATACCCTAAAAACGTTGGCCTGGATTCTTGCGATTCTGATAGTCGGGTGGATCGCTGCCTGGATTTATGTTATCAATAATGAGGATACGCTAAAAGAAAGAGTAGCTACTGCCATCGAAGCCAAAACACATGGCGAAGTATCGATCGGCGGCTTATCCGTAAGTTTCTTCAGAACCTTTCCCCTCATCTCGCTGCAGCTTAACAAAATAGTGATCAGGGACAGCATCACCGCGTTCGCTCACAAGGATTTTCTAACGGCGGAAGACATTTATTTACGAATAAGTATACCGGGGGTGATCCGGGGCACGGCGCCGATAGGCAAGATTTTGATGCGCAATGGCGAAATCAACGTGGTGTCCGACACGCTCGGCAACACGAACGAATACATCTTTAGTGCTAAGTCAAAAGACTCGAATGCTGCTGAAAACAAGCGCCCGCATGAGGCGCAGCTGCCTGACCTGGAGTTAAAAAACGTATCGCTTAACTATAAGCGCCCGAAGCGAAGAAAAGACTACAGCGCCATGGTCCAAACGTTGAAATGCTCATCGAAAGACATCGACGGGGTGCTTCATTTTAAATTGAACGTCAAACTGGTGGCGCGAAATATTGCGTTCAATACGAGACGTGGTTCATTCATGAAAGGGAAATCGTTTGAAAGCAAACTCGCGATATCATATAACAAGAATAATAAAGACCTGGCTTTTAACAACGCTAAGGTTTACCTCGACGACCATCCATACACTATCACAGGGAAGTTCAACCTGGATAATGACAACGGAGCCTTCTTTCTGAATATTGATTCTAAAGAAGTAATTTTTGATCGCGCCGCCGCGCTACTTCACGAACAGGTTCAAAAAGTACTGAAGCCATATTCTGTTATGAACCCGATTGATCTGAGCGTCAAGCTTTCGGGATACACGAACACAAATGATGCGCCACTAGTAGACGTTAAGATGGCGGTTCGAAATAACAAAGTGACTACGCCGCAGGGAATATTTGAGAATTGTTCGTTTAATGGCCAGTATAATAACGAGCTGGTGAAAGGCACGGAGAGAGGCGACCCGAATTCGTTCCTTCTATTTGAAAAATTTACCGGAAGGTGGGAGAACATCAATTTCAAATCAGATACCATTAAGATATCGAACCTCATAACATTTTACCTCGAATGTGATGTTGCTTCGGAAGTGGATATGCAAACCCTGGATAAACTTGCCGACAGCAAAACGTTCAGTTTCGAAAAAGGTAAAACGATTTTCGACATCGACTTCAAGGGACCCATTTTGGGCGACAGCCTCGCATCAACTATTAATGGCTTTATAAAAATCAACAACGCTTCTGTCAGGTACAATCCGCGAAATATGCTGCTATCAAATTGCGAAGCCGACCTCAAATTTGTAAACAGCGACCTCTTTGTAAACAAAGTGAACGCATCGGTAGGAAAAACAAAATTGAACATGAGCGGCAGTGCGGCAAACTTTTTAGCACTGTTAAATGTGAGTCCGGAAAAGCTGGTATTAAAATGGAAAATCTCTTCTCCGCAGATTTTCCTGGACGATTTCAAGAGCCTGTTATCATCATCTTCCAAGACAAACAAAAAAGTAAATAAAGAATCTACTATCGCCCAAACGTCATCGCGGATCGATAAAATGTTTTCTGATGGTGACATGTACATCAGTATGGAGTCGCCCAGTATGACTTACAAAACTTTCAATGCAACAGGCGTAAAAATGGACGTTGTATTTATGCCGTCCCAGATAAAGATGGAAAGGGTGGCGTTGGCGCACGCAGGGGGCACAATGAATATCCAGGGAGTAATGAAAAACGGCGCGGAGAAAAACCCGGTTACTATGCATGTTTATATGGAGGACATGGATATTCCGCAGCTCTTCACTGCGTTTAATAATTTTGGTCAGGATGCGGTAACCAATAAGAACCTTAAGGGCAAAATTTCTGCGAACGTTCATTACAGCACGTCAATCACGAATAAAGCCGACCTGGTAACACAGGATAACGATGGCACGATAGATTTTTTATTGAAGAATGGTGAGTTAAATGATTTTGCACCGCTCAAGGAAATTTCGCAAAAAGCTTTTAAGAAACAGGATTTTAGTAACATTAAATTTGCCGATCTGAAAAACAGGCTTGAGTTGAAGGGAACCGCTTTTATCGTTAACTCGATGGATATCCGGTCTACTGCTATTAACCTCGCCGTAGAGGGTGTTTACGATTTTAAGAAGGGCACAGACATGTTTATCAGGTTGCCTGTTAAGAATTTATTGAAGAGCCAGGCAAACACAGACATAAGCGACGCAGGGAAGTCGGTGAAAGGAGTGAGCCTTAGGCTTAGGGCAAAAACGGGTGATGACGGGAAATTGAAGGTGAGCTGGGATCCCTTCCGTCTTGCGAAAAGAAACAAGAAGGATGTAAAGGATTCCGCGGAACAGAAGGAGTAAGTTTTGGTATTTTTGCAGACTCTGTTATGGCATTTAAACTACATACTCCATATACGCCAGCCGGCGACCAGCCGCAGGCGATCGAACAGCTTACCAATGGTTTGCTGGAAGGCGAGCAGCATCAAACGTTGTTGGGTGTAACCGGTTCCGGAAAAACATTTACGATTGCTAATGTTATTCAGAACGTTCAAAAGCCAACATTGGTTCTTACGCACAACAAAACGCTGGTGGCACAGCTGTATGGTGAGTTCCGCCAGTTTTTTCCTGAAAACGCTGTTGGATATTTTGTGAGCTACTACGATTACTATCAGCCGGAAGCGTACATGCCGGTGAGTGATACATACATTGAAAAGGACCAGAGCATTAACGAAGAGCTCGACAAATTGCGGCTGCAGGCTACCGCGCAACTGCTTAGCGGGAGGCGCGACATAATAGTTGTGGCCTCGGTTAGCTGTATCTACGGTATTGGTAACCCTACTGAATACGAAAACAGCATTATCAGGCTACAACCCGGCCAGGTGATTTCGCGCCAGGGATTTCTCCATTCGCTGGTAAATTCTCTCTATACCCGAAGCCAGGGCGACTTTGGAAGAGCAACTTTTCGCGTTCAGGGCGACACAATTGATATCAACCTGCCTTATCTCGACTATGGATATCGCGTATCATTTTTTGGCGATGAAATTGAAGAGATTGAAAGTATTGATGTGAAGAATGGCAAGCGGATCATGCGTCTCGAAAACGCGGCGATATTTCCCGCCAATCTTTATCTCGCACCAAAAGATATGTTGCAACAAATTCTTGTTGAGATACAGGATGAAATGCTGGCACAGGTCGATTACTTCAAATCGGTAGGGAAATTTATCGAGGCTCAGCGATTAAGTGAACGCGTGAATTTTGATGTCGAGATGATCCGCGAACTCGGATTTTGTAATGGTGTAGAAAACTACTCGCGATTTTTCGACAGAAGGAGGCCCGGGTCCCGTCCATTCTGCCTGCTTGATTATTTTCCGAAAGATTTTTTATGTGTGATAGATGAGAGTCATCAGACAATTCCGCAGGTGAGCGGAATGTATGGGGGCGATAGAAGCAGAAAGCTGATACTCGTTGATTACGGTTTCAGATTGCCTTCCGCACTTGACAACCGGCCGCTTAATTTCCACGAGTTTGAAAACATGATCAACCAGGTGATATATGTTTCGGCCACACCAGGTGATTATGAACTCGAGAGAACGGGCGGCATTGTTGTGGAGCAGGTCGTTCGGCCCACCGGGTTGCTTGATCCTCCAATTGAAATAAGGCCGAGCGTGAACCAGATCGACGATCTGCTTGATGAAATAGACAAGCGCATAACGAAGGGTGATCGCGTTCTCGTAACAACGCTTACAAAAAGGATGGCGGAAGAAATGGACCGCTACCTTCACCGGATAAATGTAAAATCCAAGTACATACACAGCGAAGTGGATGCACTTGAGCGTGTTGAAATTTTGCGACAGCTGAGGTTGGGCGATATTGATGTTCTGGTTGGTGTGAACCTTTTGCGTGAGGGGCTCGATTTACCGGAAGTTTCGCTCGTGGCGATACTCGACGCAGATAAAGAAGGCTTTTTAAGAAATGAAAGATCACTTACGCAAACGGCCGGTCGTGCCGCGAGAAACGTTGATGGTTTAGTGATTTTTTATGCGGATACTATGACGGAGAGTATGCAAAGAACAATTGATGAGACAAGCAGGAGGCGGGAGAAGCAGGTTGCATACAACACACTTCATAACATCACTCCGCGAACTATCGTTAAAAGTAAAGAGCAGGTTTTTGCGCAAACATCGGTGCTCGACATTAAAGGGTATGACCCCAAAAATCCGCATGCCCTTGGTGCCGAAGAGTCACCCGTTACGCTCGCGGCCGAAGAGGAAGCCGAATACGTTACCATTCCTCAATTGGAAAAGGGCATAGCGAAAATTAAAAAGGAAATGGAGAAAGCCGCCCGCGACCTCGACTTTATGGAAGCGGCCCGTTTACGCGACGAGATGTTTTCAATGAAAAAGCGACTCGAAGAGATGAAAATAAAGTAAACGCTGCAATGCCCGCGTCGAGTAAAAGTGAGTAAGCGCCGCGACCGTAGTATTTCTTTGTAAACTGGCTCATGGCTTTGTAAAACTGCCGCACGTACTTCACATCTTTTTTTGTGCTCGCACCTTTATAGTGAATGATAGTTGTACCAGCGAAGTAGTAATTTTTGTAACCTTCTTTTAGTATTCGATAGCTCAGATCAATATCTTCTGCATACATGAAAAATCGTTCATCGAATCCGCCGGTTCTTTCAAGCACTCCGCGCTTGATCATCATGAATGCGCCGGAAAGAATATCTACTTCATGATCCTTATCGTTATCGAGATTGTCGAGGTAATATCTCGAAGAATCTATCCCTGAGAGTTTAAGCAGTGAAACCGCCGGCGATGGAAATCCGCGTTTGGATTCTTTTAAAAATTTTCCTTCGCCATCCAACATTTTTACGCCGAGTGCTCCCGCCGATGCGTGGCTTTCGAGGAAATGAATACATTTTGAGAAGCAGTCTGCGGGTACAACTGTATCAGGATTTAGAAATAAAACAAATTTACCCATACTGATTTCGAGCGCTTTGTTATTAGCTTTTGCGAACCCTTCATTGCCGGAATTTGCTATAAATGTGAACGCCGGAAAAATCGGTTGGAGATAACCGATACTATTATCGGGCGATGCGTTATCGATAACTATTACTTCTGACTCAATGCCTTCGATGGCTTTTGAAATGGAGTGAAGGCAGTTTTCGAGTAAGAGTTTAACATTATAGCTTACGATGATAATCGAAAGGGTCACAGGCTAAAGGTAGGTAAGGAAAAGGTGATGCATTGGATGCAAAGCCTTAATTTTGGCGGTGCCTGCATAAGCGGCTGGGAAAGAATGGCTCTATTCGATATTTCATTACCGCCCTCAATTGCTAAAGCCTTGCACCTGCCTGGGAAATCTCCCGAGCGCCAGCAAAATAAGGTTCTCAAGAAGTTACTCAAAAAGGCACGCTTCACTGAATTCGGTCAGCAATATCACTTCGACGAAATTCTACTTGCAAAAAAGAAATATGAAGAATTTCGCAAGCGGGTACCCTTGTTCGATTACAACAAGATTTATAAAGAATGGTGGCACCGAACCCTCGAAGGAATTCCGGATGTATGCTGGCCCGGCAAGATCAAGTACTTCGCCTTAAGCTCAGGCACTTCAGAAGCAGCAAGCAAATACATTCCTATAACTAACGACCTGATGCGCGGGAACAAGATGGTAATGATCAAACAGCTGATCAGCCTGCGCACATATCATGATATACCTGTAAGAAGCCTTGGTAAAGGTTGGTTGATGTTGGGTGGAAGTACTGACCTCGAAAAAGGTCCGGGATATTACGCCGGCGATCTTAGTGGCATCACGGCGAAAAAAGCTCCGTTCTGGTTTAGTCCTTTTTATAAACCGGGAAAAACGATTGCAAAAACAAAAGACTGGAATAAAAAGATTGATAAGATTGTTGAGGAAGCGCCCAATTGGGATATCAGTTTTGTTGTAGGTGTTCCCGCGTGGATCCAGATGTGTATGGAAAAAATTATCGAAAGATATAACCTGAGTTCCATTCACGACATCTGGCCAAACCTTGCATTTTTTGTTCACGGTGGCGTGTCGTTCGAGCCGTACAAGCAAGGATTTGAAAAACTAATCAGCAAGCCCCTTACTTATATTGAAACGTATCTGTCGTCTGAAGGATTTATCGCTTACCAGGACCGCCAGTTTGCAAAAGGGTTACGCCTTGCAACGAACGAACACATCTTCTTTGAATTTGTACCATTCAATGATAAAAATTTCGACGCCGACGGAAATCTGGTTCCGGATGCGGAGGTTCTGATGATACACCAGCTCGAAGAAGGAATAGACTACGCGATACTCCTTAGTACGGCAGCTGGTGCATGGCGTTACCTGATTGGTGATACCGTGAAACTCGTTGATAAGAAAAGAAACGAGATTATCATCACCGGCCGAACAAAACATTTTTTAAGTCTTGTAGGCGAACACCTCAGCGTAGACAATATGAACAAGGCGGTGAAGCTGGCCAGTTCTGAGTTGAACATCTGCATTCCTGAATTTACTGTTGCAGGTGTGCCGCATGGTTTATTTTTCGCGCATAAATGGTGGGTTGCCTGCGACGACCAAACAGACGCCGACGAACTAAGAAAACGAATCGATCAGCACCTCGTGACTCTAAACGACGACTACGCTGTTGAAAGGAAAAGTGCGCTTCGAGAAGTTTATCTCGATATTTTACCGGAAGCCAAGTTCCTTGAATTCATGAACCTCAAAGGCAAAATTGGTGGCCAGCACAAATTTCCCCGCGTAATGAAGGGAAAGATGTATGAAGAATGGGTCAGGTTTTTAGAATGAATAAATTTGCGGAATGTGGCATGCCGTTATTAGTGGACTAATGTTGGGACTGGTTCTGATGATCTCGGTAGGTCCGGTCATTTTTTCCATTATTAAACAGAGTCTGAACAACGGACGGGAAGGTGGCTTTAGCTTTGTTGCTGGTGTATGGTTAAGCGACATCGTTCTCATCTTCATTAGCAATGCATTCTCCGCACTCGTTACATCCCTGATGGCTTATCGTCAGCTCCTTGGAATTATCGGCAGTTTATTTTTATTATTAATGGGCGTCTTCTATGTTTTTTTTAAGTCAGTAAAACTCCAAAGTCCCGACGGGGGGATATTAAAATTTACGAAGACCGACATTCTAAAAATTTTTTCTTCGGGATTTCTGCTCAACACACTCAATCCTAATGTATTCCTGTTTTGGCTGGGTACGGCTACCGCGTTTGCGAGCGAGTATAGTTTCAACGATCGCATTGTGATCTTCGGCATCGCCCTGGCACTAAATATTACAGCCGATATTGCAAAAGTGCTGATGGCGGGAAAATTACGTACTCGTCTTACGGTGCATAACATCTCTCTCATCAATAAAATATCGGGAACCATTCTTATCGGGTTCGGTATTGCACTGCTTGTGGGAACGATGCTTACCAGAAAATAACTGTTAACTTATTATCTTGCGTCAAAGCCACAATTGAATGGCGGTGAAAACCAAAGGGCTGGTGCCCCGGTTATGGCGAAGGATCAAAAGGGTTTTACTCGTACTCTTTCTTCTTCATTTCGTATACATCCTACTATTAAAATGGGTTGACCCTCCCATCACATTAACGCAACTTGGAAGTTTGATAACCGGCAACGGGCTGAAACGAGACTATGTTGATTTTAGTGAGATGTCGCCTTATGCGAAACTTGCTTTCATGGCTGCTGAAGACCAGAAATTCCCTGACCATAATGGTTTCGACTGGAAGAGTATCGGGAAGGCGATGGACTACAACAAAAAGAATCCTAACAGGGTTCGCGGCGCGTCAACTATCAGTCAGCAGGTAGCAAAAAATGTGTTTCTATGGCAGGGCCGCAGCAGCTTCAGAAAAGGTTTGGAGATGTATTTCACGTTCATGATCGAACTTGTCTGGAGCAAGGAAAGAATTTTGGAGATGTATTTGAATGTGGCTGAAACAGGAAAAGGTGTATTTGGTATTGAAGCAGCGTCGCACGCGTTGTTCAAGAAGCCCGCACGCAAGCTCACCCGCCGGGAAGCCGCGTTGATTGCCTCGAGCCTGCCTAATCCTAAAATTTATACTGTAACGCCACTGTCGAGGTTTGTTGCCGAAAAATATCCTCGCGTGCTCAGGCATATGAGCAACCTGGAGGGTGATGAAGATATCCGCAAGCTTATTCAATAAATCTTACTGCGCAACGGTAAACCGCGAGCTGTTCACAGATGGACGGCCCGAAAGACATGTGCTGATGGCAAGTTTGTACGTGACATTTGATTTCGGCGTTTTGAAATGAAACGAACACTGGTGCCGTTGCAGCGAATCACTGATAGACTTTATTTTGATGCCAGTGCTGATGTACTTAAGAAGATCATTGTTTTTGTAGACGGCGATATAAATAGATGCCGTATCGTACGGGTGACTGCTAAAAAATTTAAGATAGTGTTGCGGTGCCTTTGTAACGAAGGTTAGTGTAAGTCGGTCACCATCTGCAATGGCATTGATGTCGCTTATCTGAACTTTCGAAAAAGAATAATAATTCGGAATGAACCCATCACCTGAAACAAAAGCGGCGCGGCCGATGTATTTTTCTTCAACTGGCCAGTAATTGAAATTGTTGCGCCTGTACGTGGTGGTATTTAATCCAAACGCCGTATCGCCGGAATAAAACCAATACTTGGAAGGTTTTTGATATGTGTCGACAAACACTACAGGATCATTTTTTGCGAGTAATCGTACCTGGATAGCAAATGGTTTGTTGCCATGGAACTCATCTTTAAAGATCCACCAGGCCGGAGCAACTTCTGCCATCATAACAATTCGCGCGGCAGCTACAAGCATCAGGGTAACGGGGAGTGATATGTAAAGCAGGTGCCTCAGCTTGTTATTGGTAAGAAGATAT
The DNA here is from genome assembly GCA_963782225.1 of uncultured Chitinophagaceae bacterium. Taxonomy (GTDB): domain Bacteria; phylum Bacteroidota; class Bacteroidia; order Chitinophagales; family Chitinophagaceae; genus Flavitalea. The sequence continues at coordinate 1,113,068 of CAWAIQ010000004.1, read as the reverse complement.
TGGTGGCTAAGAACGATCAGCCCGATGAAAGCCGGAATGGTCCAGTTAGCTTCAGCGTTTCCTCTTAACGTGCTGGCGAGAAAGAAGAAATAGAAGCCAATAAGAGAAAATTTCAACCCCCTCTCCAAGGGGGATGTTGTCTTATAACAAAAAGCGGCAATCATTAAGAGCCAACCCGTCAATGGTCCGGCAATCAACAGCTGTCCAATAATGTATGCTACGCTGTGCCACGGATCGTACTGAGGTGCGCTGCGTTCAAACAGGTGGAAGATGAGAGACGGGTATCCGTTGTTATACTGCCAATACAAATGCGGAATGAATAGCAGCAGCGCAAAAAGGCCCGCAATATATGTTTGGTAATGTTTAAAAAGTTTTACGTTCGACGCAGCGGTGAACAATACAATTAAGAGCGCCTGGTATTTTGTATAAAACATCAACGCAATGAGCAACCCTAAAAGCAGCGTATTGGCAACGGACATCTGCTCGTTGAACTTTTTGTAAGCCAGGAAAAAACACGCGACGAAAAACAAGAGAGGGGTATCGGGCGCAGCAATCATCCCGCCGATCTGCGCAAGCGCAAGTGATAAACAAATTGCATAAAAAAGGTATGAATTCTTCTTCGCAATTAAATCTTCCGTAACGAACAGCGATGCAGTAGTGAGAATGATAGGGAAGAGCCTGACCCCCAACTCGTTTTTGAAAAGTGCGTAACCTGCTTTTATCAGCACCGCAATCATCGGCGGATGATCGAAGTACCCCCAAGCCGGAAACTTTGAGTACAGCCAGTAGTATGCTTCATCGTCAAACAATTCGGTATTGAACCCCTGGATAAATTGCAACAGGAGCCATACGGAATAGAATACCGTTCTATGATATTTCTGCAGAAGAACCTTCAACGCAGGTGTTTAATAATGTACAAGCAGGCGGTTCACAGCGTTTACCGCAGTATGGAAACGCTCCTCGTAATTCCCGCTGATAATTTTCCAGGGCACATGCTGGTTGATCAAGTTGTCCTTGTAGATATTGAATAGTTGCTGCCGCGGTTTTAGATCAGGGTATTCGCGAAGTTCGTCTTTTGTCCAGGGGAGATCGATATTGCAAAGCAGGTACAGCGAGTATTTTCGGTCGACGATCCGGTCGAGTATCCATTGATGACAACGGCCATACACAAATTCACACCAGATCTTCATTACGTACATATCGGTATCAACGAACATTACTGGGCGGTGGGTATCGGCCGCCATTTCGTCTTCCAATGCGAGCTGGCGCCGCGCGATGGTTAGAAGATCGTCGTAAACGTATTGCGGACCGTTTTTCAGGAGATGTTCACGCGCATATTCCGGTACCCATGATGTATGATAGTGGGCAGCAAGCTGCTCACAAAGCGTGCTTTTGCCTGTTGATTCGGGACCAAGTATCACTATGCGCCTGATCATTTCTTTTCTGCTCGTTTAATCCATTCGGTAAGCCCAGCCACAGCAAGTATCAACAACACGAGATAATAGAAGCTTGTAAAAACCAAGCCTTTGATAAAGTATAAAGGTATGGAGGCGATGTTTGTGGCGATGTACCAGTACCAGCTTTCTATTTTCTTTTTGGCGATGAGCCACATGCCTGTAAACGCCGTTGCAGAGGCAAATGCGTCTGCAGCAGGTAATGCACCGGGATAGAAGTATTTTTTCAGGTACACGAGGCAGATATAGATAATAGCGTAAAAAAAGAGGAAGAACACAATTTGTTGCAGCCATTCTTTGCGTGAGGAGAAACTGATGTGCAGTACCGGCTTGTGTGCTGTATCTTTTTTTGACCACAGGATCCAGCCATAAATACTCACGATTGTATAGTAAACGTTTACGGAAGCTTCGCCTATCAAATGCTCCTGCAGACTGATAAAGATGTAGAGTATGGTGTTTACCAGGCCTATCGGGTATACCAGGATATTTTCCTTTTTATTGAGCCATACGCTAACAATGCCGAAAACCACCGCAATGAATTCGTACCATCGTGTTTGCTGCAATCCCTCGATAAACTGATGGAGTATCTCCATAATAAAAAAACCTTTCTGTGAAGAAAGGTTTTATAATGTAACGACTTTATTTGTTATTCAGCTTCAGCCACTACTTCTTTCACTTCAGGAATCATTCGCTTCATCATGCCTTCGATACCCGCTTTCAGGGTAATCATCGACGATGGACAACCTGAGCAAGACCCTTGCAACATCAGGTTTACCACACCTTCGTCGTAGCTTCTGAACTGTATAGCACCGCCATCCATTTCCACAGCAGGCTTTACATAGTTCTCGAGCAGCTCTTTGATTCTCTTTACCACGTCATCATCGTCTGCACTTACCGTGTTGCTGCTTTCCTGGCGGAGAGATGCAACCTCTTCTTCGTTTATAACGGGCTTGTTATTTTCGAGGTAATCCTTCAAAAACTGCCTGATGGAAGGAATAACATCCTGCCATTCGGTTTCATTGGTCTTCGTAAGCGTAATAAAGTTGCTGGCGATGAAAACGGCTTTAATGAATGGAAAGCCAAAAATTTCAGTGGCCAGCGGAGAAACCTTAGCACTCTCAATATCTGGAAGATCGATGCTCTTACCTGGATACAAGAGCTTGTTTGCCACAAACTTCATTGTTTCCGGGTTGGGAGTCATTTCGGTGTATATACTGATAACAGGATTTCCAGTTTTGATCATATCTCACTATTTAATTGCAAAAATAGCAAACGCCGTGCAAAAACTATCATAACCTTAATGGTTACAGTCGTCGGAGTGCGCATGATTGTGGATCCGGCAGGCTTTGTAGTTAAGCACATGCGCCGAAACAATAAAAACTATGGCGAATGGAAGGAACACGTATTGATAGCCATGCCAGATCTGCTTGGCAATCAAAAAGGCGAAACCGGCAGAGAAGACGAGAATGGGTATCAGGCTATGATGATGAAGGCGGTACCCGTGCCACAAGGAGTAGCTTCCTATGCAAAATGCCAGGACAATCATGAAATACTCGAACGCCATGTTATGGACGAGGTTGATCCCGAATATGGGCAGGGACCCTAAAACAAGCGGGAGAACGGCGCAATGGATTGCGCAGGCAACGGTGGTGATAACGCCAGCAGCATCCCAATTCATCTTCGCCATGATGCAAATATAACGATCCAAATCTACCTATTGCAACAAAGTTGCAAAAACAAGGTTAATACTTCTGCGACCCGTCTAGACCAAGGTTTAAACGGTGTAACTTTGAGGGGCATGAGCAAAAAGTCGATTTTCTACCTTGTTTTTTTCAGCGTGCTTGTCGTTAGCTTCTTTTTTGTACTGAAATCGATCATTCCGGGATATGGCGTGAGAACTTTCCAGGTACTCAACCAGGTAAAGCCGTTCACTTTCACCAACCAGGATGGAAAGCTGATTTCAGAACAAAACGTTCAGGGAAAAGTTTACGTGGCTGAATATTTTTTCACGAGTTGCACCGGCATCTGCCCCATCCTTAACGACAATATGAAAGGGATCTATGAAACGTACAAAAACGAACCGGATTTTTTAATACTGTCCCACACCTGCGACCCTGAAACAGATAGCGTATCGCGATTAAAGCAATATGCCGATTCATTGAAGGTAGATAACAGTAAATGGATTTTTTTGACAGGTACAAAAGAAAGCTTGTACAACACCGCGAGGGTAAGCTACCTGCTCGACGATCCGAAGAACAACATGGAGAACATCAAAGATCAGTTTCTTCACACGCAGTTTTTTGCATTGGTAGACAAGAACGGTAAAGTGCGCAAAAAGATATATGACGGATTAAAGAAGAATGAACTCAGGGAGCTTGAAAAAGATATCGCGGTTTTGCTAAAAGAACCTGCAACCCAAACACGTTTTTCAAACAATCTTTTCGGCAATTAAGTATGCACCTAACTGATGTAAACGATATTTTAAAAAGAAACCAGCTAAGCGTTACTGGCAGCCGGAAAAGTATTCTCGACCTTTTCATGCACAGCAACGGCGCACTCGCTCATGCTGATATAGAAAAACAAACAGGCGAAAAGTTTGATCGTGTTACTGTTTACAGAACACTCCAGGTGTTCATGGAAAAAGGCATCATTCACATCATTCCTACTTCAGATAATTCTATTCGCTACGCCTTATGTAAAGATGGTTGTGCCGATGGGCATCACCACGATAATCACGTGCATTTTGTGTGCACCATTTGCTCTAATACAATTTGTCTTGAAACGGTGCTTGTGCCTGAAGTTCAGCTCCCGCTTGACTTTCAGCCGCTTGAACGACAGATGATCGTTACGGGAATTTGCGGCGAGTGCAGGGCAAAGTAAAAGCCCCGATGTTGACACACCGGGACTTTTTGGTTAAGGCTCTGATTAGAAACTATTTCAAATGATTTGTTCTGTACTTATTTTTTCTCAAAACTCACCATCTCATCTTTCACGAACTCCATCAACACCCGGATGGTATCGGGGGCAAAATTGAATTTCAACCCCGCAGCGTCAAACAATTCCGGAAGCGTTCTTGTTCCTCCAAGACTTAACGCATTAATGTAGTTATCAAGTGCCTTGTTCTTATCTTTTTTAAATTGCATCCACAACCCTATCGCTCCAAGTTGTGCTATGCCGTATTCAATATAATAGAACGGTACTTCAAACAAATGCAATTGTCTTTGCCATCCGCTTTTGCGGTACTCCTCCAAACCAGTAAAGTCAACTACCGACGATGAGAACTCCTGTAATATCTGCAGCCATTTTTCTGTTCTTTCGTCCTCTGTGTGCTTTGGATTTTCGTAGATCCAATGTTGAAACTTATCAATCGTTGCAATCCATGGAAATATGGTGATTACCTTTTCAAGCTCTTTCAATTTTGCGCGGGACAGATCATCGGCGTTGTCGAAAAACACATCCCAATGTTCCATGCTGAACAACTCCATAGCCATGCTCGCCACCTCTGCGATTTCCATCGGATATTCCTTAAAGGCACTCAACTCCAGTGGATGCGCCAGAAATGAATGTACAGCGTGGCCACCTTCATGAACCATTGTTGTAACATCGCTCGTTTGACCAGCCGCATTCATAAAAATAAAAGGTGCGCCTGTTTCGGGAAGCGGACAATTGTACCCCCCGGGAGCTTTTCCCTTCCTGCTGTCAAGGTCGAGGCGCTTCATGTCATCCATGCGCACAAGACATTCAGCAAAAAATGGCCTGAGCTTGCTAAAGCACGTGACGGTCTTTTTTAAAAGATCTTCGCCATTAGTAAACGGACGCAAAGGTTCGATTCCTGCCGGTTCCGCTTCAATATCCCAGGGCTTGAGGACATCAACGCCTAATTTGCGCTTTTTATTTTCATATATCAAATTAACCAACGGTAAAACGTGTTGTTTTACAGCTTCATGAAACTGAAAACAGTCTTCTTTGGTATAATCGAATCGTCCCAGTTCTTTAAACTTGTAGTCCCTGTAATTGTCGAAGCCTGCATTCTTTGCTATGGCATCTCTCTTGTCAACAAGCTGGTTAAACAGTCCGTTAAGCTCGCCCCTGCTTTCAATGCGTCGGTCGTTTATTTTCCTGTAAACTTGTTCGCGGAGGCTGCGGTCGTGATCTTCGAGAAACTTTGCCGCCTGCTGAAGGGTGTATTCCTGCCCATTCACTGTAACCGTCATCTTTCCCGAAATCACTCCAAACTGTTGTTGAAGCACGGCCATCTCAGCCTGAATGGGAACGTTTGCTTCGCGGAAAAGCTCAATGCTTTTCCTGATATTCCGCAGGTAGGTAAAATATTTTCTTTTGTCGAGCTCTTTTGTAAAAGGAATCTCGAGCAGTTTGCGGTTCAGTTTGTCGGCATACGGTTGAATGTGCGGCTGGATATGCATGCAGAAGAAGGTAAAGGCTTCTTCGAGCGCTTTGTTCTCAGTGTCGCAAGTCATATTTATCTGGCGCCAGCAAGCATCTTCGCTTACAACAGCTTCTAATTCGCTGATATCTTTCAGCCATTTCTCGAGATCCGGCTTCGACTGAACAGGCCTGTCGAGCAGATTTTTGAAGTACGGTTCTAACGTTTCCCATGTAGTCACGGTAAAGTTTTCCGGAAGAAATGTCCGTGGAACCTTCTTTATGTCTGCAGTCATCACTTCATCATTTTTTCTTGGGAGCAGATTTTTTAGCGGGCGCTTTCTTTTCTTTCTTGTTTGCCTCATCTACTCCAGACGTAGCATCGGGCTGTTTGCGCTCGGTAGTCTTTTTAACTGGAGCTTTTTTGGGCTTTTCCTCTTCGATGCCCGGTGCGGCTTCTTTCGATTTCGCTTTTTTCTTCGGCGCTTCAGCAGCCGCTTTCGGAGCTTCCTGTGCTGGTGCTTCTTCAACCTCCTCCTGCTCTTCTTCTTCTACGCGCTCCGTCAATTTTATTTCTACGTCGTTCGATTTAAGAACATCGTACCATTTTACCATCTTCTTAAGATCGCTCGAGTAAACGCGCTCGAAGTCCAGGTCGGGATAAATTTTTTCAAAGTATTTTTTAAGTGCTCCGCCATCCTTTCCATCAGGGATGGTACCGCCTTCAGCTTCCATTGCCTTGAAAATATCAACCAGGTTAACATTGTCCTTCACTGTAAAAACTTCGATGCTTTCGAGATGCGAGAAGTTGTGTATGCGTGAAGAAACAAATTTCGAGCTTTTATCTTCCAGCGAACGAACAATTGCCCCGTCTGTTTTGCTGCTAAGTAATTCGTAAAGTCCTGGCATTCCTGTAACAGCTATAATTTTTCCGTATTCCATGTAAATAATTTGAAGAAAGGGCTGCAAGATAATTGATTTTCTGAATGATGGTTTACGGTCGTGATTTATACCTTTTTTTCGTAATATCGCCCCTTGCAACAATGCCAGTTTTGAATGAATGGAATTTAATCGAGCGGCTGAAGGAGGGCGACCAAACGGCGTTCAAAGAGGTTGTGGAATCGTCGCAGGGGCTTGTTTATAACACGGCACTTGGCATTGTGCAGAATCCTGAGGATGCTGAGGATGTTGCACAGGAGGTTTTTGTTCAACTGTACGAGTCGATAAAAACTTTCAAGGGAGAGTCGAAGTTAACAACCTGGCTGTACCGCATCACTGTGTCTAAAGCCATGGATCACTTAAGGCGCAAGAAGCGGAAGAAACGTTTTGCCTTCGTGCAGAGCCTGTTCGGCGCCAATGAGGAGCTAGTACACGACCCGCCGGATTTTGTGCACCCGGGTGTGAGCCTGGACAATAAGGAAAAGGCCAAAGAGCTGTTCAAAGCCATAGACCTGCTGCCCGAAAAGCAGAAGATCGCCTTCACCCTCAACAGGATAGAAGGCCTCAGCTACCAGGAAATCAGCGATATCATGAAGCTAACGGTAGCATCAGTTGAATCGCTGCTGCACAGGGCAAGGAAAAATCTTCGTAAAAATCTCGAAACCTATTATCTTCAGAATGACAACTAACACAAGTTTTACCCTGCAATCACGTCAAATACCCTGTTATGAATAAGATGACAGACATACAAAAGAAAGTCGACCAGGCTATGGACAGTATTCTGACCATCCATAAGGCTGCTCCAAATCCCTATTTTTACACCCGCCTGGAAGCGAGGATGTTAAAGGTTGAAAGCAACTTCTGGGACAGCCTCAGCGTCGTTATTACCCGTCCAGCCATTGCATTCGTAACTATCTCGGCTGTTTTAATTATGAATCTGTTCGTTGCATTTAACGACACCGCACTTCCCGGGCTTCAACCCGACTTGTCGGAGGTAGCTACCGCAGACGATCTCGGCGCCAATGCGTTTTATGATATTGAAAATGTTCAACCTTGAATCAGTTGTCGAGAAATAAGATACTTCTTACCATAATTACTGTCCTTCTTCTCACGAACGTTGCGATGATCGTGCTTTTCCTCAGGGCAAAAAAGCCGGAGCCACAATCAAAGAAATTAGGCTTTACAGAGAAGCTAAAAAACGAGGTAGGCTTTAGTGCACAACAGATGGCAGTTTTTGAACCGAAGCGCGATAAATTCTGGGCCGCCGTACGTTCACAGTTCGACTCAATCAAAGAAACTAAAATAGGATTCTATCACCTGATGTACGACCCCGCAGTGCCCGATTCAATACTCGAGGCAAGAGCGGACAGCATAGGAACGCAGCAAAAAAACCTTGACCTTTATGTTGTAAAGCATTTCAAGGATATCAGAACGCTTTGCACAAAGCATCAGCTACCGAAATATGATTCTCTCCTTCCTCCGCTTATTGAGAGAATGACAGCCAGGCCAGAAAGAAAATAATTGAATTTTATTACACCAGCAGTACGTGACTCTTCAACACCGCTTCGATCTCATGGAGTCTGAATGGTTTTGAAACGTAGTCATTCATTCCTGCTTCGAGGCAGCGCTCTTTATCACCCACCATCGCATCTGCAGTTAATGCTATAACGGGCAGACCGCACCATGGCTCAGGCATTTTTCTAATGAGCCTTGTTGTTGCATAGCCGTCCATCTCAGGCATGTTCACATCCATAAATATCAGCGCAGGATCTATATTCGGGAGCATTTCAATCGCTTTTCTACCATTGTTGGCTTTTATAACGTTGAAGCCCATTTTGGTAAGTACTTCATTTATCAGCATCATGTTTATCGGATCATCTTCTACCACCATGATCGATAATTCCTGTCCGATCTTTTTGATTTCGGGAATTTGCTGTACCGGTTTTTCCTCCTGTTTAGCCGAAACGAACATTGAGCAAAGCACGCTATACAGCTCGTACATTTTTACGGGCTTGGTAAGCACTTTGTAAATCCCTATTTCATTAGCCACCTGCTGATACTGATTTTTTTCAAGTGCCGACATCATCAGAATGTGTGCTGCATTGTTGCCGGGCAACAGCTTCTTAATTTCTCTCGACAGTTCGAGACCGTTCATATCCGGCATCTGGTAGTCGCTTAATACGAGGTCGAGCGGTTCGTTGTTTTTCCGGATGTTTTCCAGTTTAATAAATGCCTCCTGGGCGCCTGACGCAACTTCGCACGGAATGCTGAAGAATTGCATCATGTCTTGCAGTAGCCTGCGGCTTGTTGCGTTGTCATCAACAATGAGCACATTACGTAACGGTGGTTTATATTCAGAAGAAATTTGCGGCAATTCATTGCTTACTTCAAGCGGAACGTGAAGAGTAAACGAACTTCCGCGGCCCATATCACTTTTAACAGTAAGATTGCCACTCATTAATTCTGCGAGGCTACGCGAAATAGTTAACCCAAGGCCGGTTCCGCCAAACTTGCGCGTGGTAGAGTTGTCGGCCTGGGTAAAGCTTTCAAATATTTTTCCGAGTTTCTCTTTGCTGATGCCGATGCCGGTATCCTTTATTAGAGATCTCTATGTCGAGATATTTTCTATTGTTTTTAATATAGATTTCACCGGCAGGAACGGCTGATACAAGTATCTCGCCCTGCTGCGTAAACTTAATCGCGTTGCCGATCAGGTTTACAAGCACCTGCCTTATCCTCACCGGGTCGCCACTGAATTGAGACGGAAGTGTAGGGTCGATGTGACAGATCATTTCGAGATTTTTCTCGAATGCTTTTACGGTAAGTATGTCCACCGTTTCTTCAACCAGTTCATCAAGGCGAATGTTAGTATTGTCGATGAACATTTTACCGGCTTCAATTTTAGAGAAGTCGAGAATGTCGTTGATAATGTCGAGTAAGCCATATGCAGATTTCTTCACGTTACTCAGATAATCCCGCTGCGATTTTTGCAATTCGGTAGTAAGAACGAGGTCGGTAAATCCGATGATACCATTCATTGGCGTGCGCAGCTCGTGGCTCATGTTCGCCATAAACTCACTCTTCGCTGTACTTGCTTTTTCCGCAATATCTTTTGCCAACACCAACTCCTGCTCCATCTGTTTTCTTTCAATCGCAGCTGCAAGTGTTGAAGCGAAGGATTGAAGTATCGAGAATTCGGTAATGGTCCATTCGCGTTCATTTTCGCAATCGCAGAACGACACATAACCCCAGAACTGGTTTAGTGTGAAAATGGGAATTGAAGAAATTGATTTTACGTGCTCTTCTTCAAGCTGTGCCTGGATTATCGGATCATTCAACTCGCGCGTGTGTCCGCAGTAAATATCTTCTTTGCGCAGCGTTTGAATCATGGAAGTCTCTTCCAGCAACGGAAGATTCTGATGTTCGGGACTATTAGCAACGAGTTCGCCGCTTGAACTATCCCAGCGGATCATCTGGCTTGTATATTTTTTCTTTGTAGACGGATCAACATAGTTTCTGTACACATTCACCAGGTTCACATTCATTTTTATTCCCGAGCAATTGTATCGACTCGCCAATGGCGTCTTCAAGATTATTATTGATGATGAGCTGATGTGTTGCTTCTGCTACGGCCTGAAGAAGCTGATCTTTTTTGCGAAGATTTTCTTCTGTGCGTTTTAGTTCAGTGATGTTATGCACGAAACCCAGTACGCCCCATACGAATCCTTCCGAGTCTATCAATGGCACTTTCACCGTACTCATCACCTGCGGTTTGCCATCTATGATGGAAGGCTCTTCCATAATAAACTTCGACTTTCCGGTATTGATTACTTCGCGATCATCTGACCAGAAACCCCTGATGCCCTTTGACAGGTCACCTTTTACGATGTCTTCAGGGAAACCGATTTCCAGGTCGTTCCTGCCAACAAAATCCTGTGGCGACAAGTGCATGCTATCGCCGAAGGCCTGGTTAACGAGCAGATACCTGTGTCCGAGATCCTTAATGTATATCCAGTCTGGAGTAGAGTTGATTACAGTTCTGAGTAATTGTTCGGACTGTTTCATTTCAGCAAGCAACTGTTCTCTTTCTGCTTCTACTTTCTTTCTTTCAGTTACATCTCGCGATGTGCAGATGATCTTCCTGATGGAACCATCTTCTTTCATCGGCTTCAGAATACTTTCAAGCCAGATAAAATCTTCCTCCTTGTTTTGTATACGATACGAAAGTGTGAGAGAGTCGGATTCTTTCAAAGCAGCAGGTTGACCCAATCCGAGGAACTTGTAACTATCGTCGGGATGTATAAACTCCAATATTTGCCTGCCTATTACTTCTTCCTTCTTATAGCCTAAAGCTTTTTCAACTGATGGTGAAATGTAAGTAACCGTTCCATCTGCGAGATGTTCGGTGATAATATCTTCCGAATGCTCCGCGAGCAACCGGAACCTTTGCTCACTTTCGAGCAACGCTTTTTCTACCCCGTTTCTTGATTGTTCGGCGTGTATCTTATCGGTAACATCAATGCCAATGGCCTGAATTTCCGAAACGTTGCCGGTGTCGTCCTGCAAACTAATGAGCTCCCATTCTGTCCAAAGAAGATCGTTGCTTTTATTGATGTTCTTCCTGATGAGCAATTTATAAATAACGCCGGGGTTTTTCCAGCACTGATCGGCTACGGCTTCGCAACGTTGTGCATCTTTTGCAGGAATGCCACTGTGGAACGGTGTACCGAGAAGTTCTTTGTCGCTATAACGAAATGTTTTTAAGAATTCCGCATTGGCGAAAGTGAATCTGCCCTGGCGGTCGATCCGTATCAAAAAGTTTGTTTGTGAACTTAAGATCGATGAAAGATATTTCTGCTCTTTCAATAATTTATTTCGTGCCGCTTGCAGCTCCTGCAGATTGCGTTGATTCGATTTAAACAATGGTTCAAGTACAAGCAATGCTAAAAAGATCAACGCCACAATTAGTGAAACAAGCTTGCCGGTGTTGATGTTGGAAGTTTCATTTGCCTTTTCTTCCATGTCGGCTACAAAAATTCTGTTCATTTCCTCCATAAGAGGAGTAAGCTTGTTCTCGCTGTAAATAAGCTGGTTCATGTACAACCGCTTATTCATCGACAGAAGCATTGAATCGGCATTCGCAATTTCTTCGCCTACTGCTACGAGGCTATTGATGTAAGTCTGCGAGTTTGCAAGAATGTTTGTTACCTGAAAATTGTTGTGAATGTTTCCAAAACCAGGGAGTGGGATTTGCCCGCGTAATATTTTTCCGTTGTTGCTGAACTCCTCTATGTCTGTATTTAGCTCTTTGCGTAAAGTTTCTGTGGAGGCTTCATGTCCCGGAATCGAAAGTATCAGTACTCCATCTTTGATGATGGTTTGGCTCAGCATGCGTTGTCTCTCAGCCAGGCGTACCATGGCTGTTTTCTTCTCATTCTCTTCAGACTTTGAACGGACAAGAAAATACCCGAAAAAGTTGAACAGAATAATCAGCGAAATGAGCACAATGGCAATACGGATCAACTTCCGGAAAGGGGTATTCATGGTCTTCCACTAGGATTTTCTCCCACAATAACTCCCAAATACCCCTCCGTATTGTCTTATCAATAATCAATTAACTGTTCTTCAATTAATTCGGGAATCTGCCGGAATTCATATTGCTGGTTTCTTAGCTGGGGTTCGAAACCTGCTTCGCTGATGGCTTTTTGAATGCTTTTATAGGTAAACCGGTGCGGTGCGCCGGCAGCGCTGACCACATTTTCCTCAATCATAATGCTGCCGAAGTCATTGGCGCCGGCATGAAGGCAAAGCTGTGCGGTCTGCTTGCCGACAGTCAGCCACGATGCCTGGATGTTTTTTACGTTGGGAAGCATGATTCTGCTCAGAGAAATCATCCTGATATACTCTTCGGGAGTGGTGAGATTATGCACACCGCGGATTTTTGCAAGAAGCGTATCAACATCCTGAAAGGTCCACGGAATAAATGCAAGGAAACCTTTAGCATCATGTGGCTTTTCTGATTGAACCTGCCGAAGTTTTACAAGATGTTCAAAGCGCTCGCGAACCGTTTCCACATGACCGAACATCATTGTTGCTGAAGTAGTTAAACCCTCTTTATGGGCCACGCGCATGATGTCGAGCCATTCCTGCGAACCACACTTTCCTTTGGAAATAAGCCTGCGAACGCGATCGGTCAGAATCTCCGCACCGGGTCCGGGTAATGAATCCAGGCCGGATGCTTTAAGCGCCCTGATCACTTCTGTGTGAGTGGACTTCTCAAGCTTCGTGATATGGGCCACTTCCGGGGGCCCCAACGCATGAAGTTTAAGGTTGGGATATAGCTCCTTCAGCTGGCGGAAAAGAGTAGTATAGAAAGAGAGACCGAGGCTGGGATGATGGCCTCCCTGCAGCAAAAGCTGCTCTCCCCCAAACCTGAAAGTTTGATCAATCTTGGCTTTATAAGTTTCAATATCAGTGATATATGCTTCGGCATGGCCGGGTACGCGGTAGAAATTACAAAACTTACAATTTGCGATGCAAACGTTCGTAGTATTTACATTTCTGTCGATGATCCAGGTAACTTTTCCGTGGGGAACCTGCTTTTTCCGGAGCTCGTCAGCTATATACATCAACTCGGCAAGTGGGGCATTTTCAAAGAGGAAAACCCCTTCATCTTCACTTAGAAACTCAAAATTCAGCGCGCTTTGATAAAGGTCATCCAGCATCATGAAGCAAAATTAGTAACTTAAGAGTGCCAAAACTGATTGCTTACATGACCCGGAGAAAATTATTCGCCCTAGCGCTTATTTTAACATTTATGCGTGCCGGGGCCCAGGAAGAATTCGTTCCCTCGCCTTCGGTAATGCTTACCAAGTTCCCTTTCAGATTACTGACGGGCGGTATCATTACGTTCAAAGCCAAGGTGAGCAACTATCCAGATTCACTCAACTTTATTTTCGACACAGGTAGCGGAGGAATTTCAATGGATTCAACCACTGCCCTCAATTTGAAAGTGCCTACAAAAGAAAGCGACCGTACGATCAGGGGTATCGCGGGAATCCGAAAAGTAAAGTTTGCCTACAACCACGTACTTCATCTGCCCGGCCTCGACGTTGACAGCTTAAACTTTCACATTAATGATTATGATATTCTTTCAAGCGTTTACGGTGAGAAGATAGATGGTATCATAGGATATAGTTTCATATCGCGATACATTATTAAAGTGGATTATGATAGCCTCAAGATGGCAGTACATTCGAAAGGGAGCATGAAATATCCGCGCGGTGGTTACATGATGAAGCCTATCCTTGTGAATATTCCGGTAGCGAGTGCATCGGTGAAAGACGTAGATGAAGTAAACGCCCGCTTTTATTTTGATACCGGTGCGGGAATGTGCTTGCTGTTGTCTTCTGAATTTGTGGAGGATAGCTTGATACTAAGGTCGAAAGGAAAATGGTACTACTCGCAGGCCGAAGGGCTCGGAGGAAAGACACCAATGAAGCAAGGTGTTATCCGCCAGTTTAAGATGGGTCCTTACAGGTTTCGAAACATCCCATCCTACATCTTCGACGATGAATACAACATTACTTCCTATCCTTATTTAGGCGGCCTTGTAGGAAATGACCTGCTCCGCCGTTTCAATCTTATCATTAACTATAGTACAAGAGATATTCATCTCACCCCAAATTCTCACTACAGGGATCCATTCGATTATTCATACACAGGTTTAGGGATGTATTTTGTTGATGGTGCCATAAGAATCATGGACGTGATGAAGGGGTCACCGGCAGAGAAAGCCGGCTTGCAGGTTGATGATATAATACTCGCGGTGCAAAACAATTTCGGAAAGAGCATACAGGAGTATAAGAACCTGATGCAGAACCCCGGAGAAAAGGTGCGGATACTCGTAAACAGGAACGGCGCACCACAAATGGTAACGATGAGAGTGATGAACCTGATGAAATAATTTATGGTTAATTTGCAGCCCTTATGCTACAATTTAACCGGTTTACGCTTGGAAATGGATTGAGGGTTATCGTTCATGAAGATGCTTCCACGCCGATGGCTGTTGTGAATGTGATGTATGATGTTGGAGCACGCGATGAAGATCCCTCGAAAACAGGATTTGCCCATCTTTTCGAACACCTTATGTTCGGCGGCAGCATAAACATCGCGGATTTTGAAACCCCGCTTAACATGGCCGGCGGCGAAAACAACGCGTACACAAGCAACGACGTAACAAACTACTATATACAGCTTCCTGCGGAAAATCTTGAAACAGCACTCTGGCTCGAAAGCGACAGAATGCTCTCACTAGCCTTCAGCGAAAAAAGTTTAGATGTTCAGCGGAAAGTTGTGTCTGAAGAATTTAAAGAGCACTACATCAACAAGCCCTATGGCGACGTATGGTTCCGGCTCCGCGAAATGGCTTACACTAAGCATCCTTACAAGTGGATGACGATAGGTAAAGAGCTGAGCCATATTGAAAATGCCGCACTATCGGATGTTGAAGCATTCTTTAGAAAGCATTACAATCCCGCAAACGCAATCCTCGTTGTGGCCGGGAACGTAAAAGCAGAATCAGTAAAACAGCTCGTTCAAAAATGGTTTGGCGACATACCTGCGGGCGAGAAGTATGTCCGCAACATTCCTGTTGAGCCTGAACAAAGTTCCGCCAGGAGAGTGGAAGTGAAAGCTAACGTACCGCTCGATGCATTATATAAATGCTGGCACATGGACGGTCGAATGGATCATGGATATTACGTTGCTGATCTTATCACCGAAGTTCTGGGAGGCGGAAATTCATCGAGGCTTTTTCAAACGCTTGTGAAAGAAAAGCAACTCTTCAGCAACATCGAGTGTTACCAGTTCGGCACAATTGATAAGGGACTGATAGCAATTGAAGGAAAGCTTGTGAAAGGTGTGAAGATGAAGGATGCAGAAGCTGCGATCGAGAAAGAGCTTAACAAAATTGCCAGCGAAGAGATCACGGAAAAAGAGCTTACGAAAGTAAAGAACAAAACCGAATCGGCGATTGCGTTTGAGGATATGAGTGTAATGACACGCGCCAACAACCTTGCTTTTTACGAACTACTTGGTGATGCAGCTCTCTTCAACTCCGACCGCGAAAAATATTTTGCTGTTACATCGGAAGATGTGATGCACTACAGCAAAAAAATATTTGACGAAAAAAATTCGAATACTCTTTACTATTATAGCGAAAACTGATGATAAGTACCGACAGCAGAAAAGATATGCTCCTGAGAACGGAACCGCCTCCTATAAAAGATCCGGCACATTTTGAAGTGAAGTTGCCAATGTGCGAAGTAAGAAAATTGTCTAATGGGGTGGAGGTGTACCTGCAGAATATGGGAAGCGAGGATACGATGCTGATAAGTTGGGTTTTCTATGCAGGTAATTGTTATGGAAAGAAGAAGTTGTCTGCAGCCGCAACAACGCATCTTTTGAAAAACGGAACTTCGCGCCTGAATGCGTTTGAACTTAACGAGCATTTTGAGTTTTACGGATCATATCTAAGCAGGCATTGTTCCCACGAAACTTCCGAGCTGGCGCTGCATTGTCTTAACAAGCATGTGGAGGAACTTGTTCCCGTAGTAGGCGAAATAATTTCAGACAGCATTTTTCCCGAGAAGGAACTCGAGATATATGTCCAGAATTCGAAGCAAAAATTGGAGGTGAATCTGCAGAAGTGTGAGTTTGTAGCATCGCGGTTAATAGATGCAAATCTCTTCGGAGAAGATCATCCATACGGATCGTACAGCAATTTGCAGGACTACGATTCACTTGAACGGGCCGACCTGGTTTCGTTTTACGATCAGTATTACAAGAACGGGCATTGCGTAATATTCGCGGCGGGAAAACTGCCGGCAAATATTATGGACCTCCTTGAAAAAGAGATAGGAAAACTTCCGCTCAAGAATCATCGCGGCGCTGCAGCGAACATCCTTTATAATCTTCAGCCTTCCGCCGAAAAGAAAAAACTGGTGATCAACGACCAGCAGGGAGTGCAGGCAGCCATCAGAATTGCACGGCATTTTCCCAACAGGCATCATCCCGATTTTCAAAAAGTGATGGTGCTGAACAACATCTACGGAGGATTTTTTGGCTCGAGGTTGATGGCGAACATTAGGGAAGACAAAGGTTACACCTACGGAATTTACAGCTACCTGATGAATCATGTGCATCAAAGCGGTTGGATCATTAGTACGGAGGCGGGAAGAGATGTGAGCGTGGCAACGGTTAATGAGGTGTATGCTGAAATGAATGAGCTTTCTGAAGAGCTGGTTGATGAGGAAGAATTGAAAATGACCCGCAACTTTATGATCGGCACCATTCTCGGCGAACTGGATGGTCCTTTCCATGTGCTTAGCCGATGGAAAAATTTAATATTGAATGGCCTTGATGAGAAATATTTTTACTCCGCCATCAACACTATAAAAACAATATCCGCTGAAGAGCTACAGCAACTGGCAAGAAAGTATCTTGTGCCCGAAGAATTTTACGAGGTAGTAGTGATCTAATTTCAATAGAATCGTTGTTTATGCAATTTGACCGCAAGGATCTGTCTGACGAGCAACTCATACACTTTTACAAGAGTTTATTGTTGCCGAGGATGATAGAAGAGAAGATGCTATTGTTACTTAGGCAGGGCAAGATCAGTAAATGGTTCAGCGGTATCGGGCAGGAAGCAATTTCAACAGGCGTTACACTAGCCATTCAGAATGATGAATGGATTCTTCCACTCCATAGAAATCTCAGTGTTTTTACTTCGCGCGGCATGCCACTCAACAAACTGGTTAAACAGTGGCTGGGCCTCAAAGATGGATACAGTAAAGGGCGGGAAAGAAGTTTTCATTTCGGCAGCCGCGAACATCACATCTGCGGAATGATATCGCATCTTGGACCACAGCTGGCTATCGCCGATGGTATATCGCTATCACACAAACTCCGTTCGGAGAAAAAAGTAGCTGTCGCATTTACAGGTGAAGGCGGTACAAGCGAAGGCGATTTTCATGAGGCGCTGAACATTGCTGCGGTGTGGGACCTGCCTGTGATTTTTGTGGTGGAGAATAACGGTTATGCGCTGAGTACGCCAATAGACGAGCAATACAGATGCGGAAGTATTATAGATAAAGCGCGTGGCTATGGAATGGACGGGGTGAAGATCGACGGTAACAATATTCTATCTGTCTATGAAACAGTAAAAGGCGTAAGAGATTATTGCCTGCAAAAGCAAAGACCCTACATCATTGAATGCACTACGTTTCGCATGCGCGGACATGAAGAAGCGAGCGGAACCAAATACATTCCGAAATATCTTTTCGAAATCTGGGAACGGCGGGATCCGATTGAACGGTTCCGTGATTTTTTGTTTGATGAGGGTGTGTTGAATGAAAAGACAGCAGGAGTAATCGCTGACGATTTCAGGCATTATATTGAGTCCGAACTCGAGCAGGCCTTTCATCATCAGGGTATCGATGTCGATACGAACGAGGAGATAAATGATTTGTACGCTCCGGGGAACACATACGCTCCTGGGAATGTTGAACCGATAAGAGAAAACGATTCCGAGCTAAGATACGTTGATGCAATCAGCGAAGGCCTAATGCAAAGCATGATCGCACATGAAGATCTTGTTCTGATGGGTCAGGACATTGCAGAATATGGCGGGGCATTTAAAATTACGGACGGCTTTCATGAAAAGTTTGGAAAGGAACGCGTAAGAAATACGCCGCTTTGCGAAAGCGGTGTTATCGGAGCAGCACTCGGCCTCAGTATCGGCGGACAGAAATCTGTAGTAGAAATGCAGTTCGCAGACTTTATTACCTCAGGCTTTACACAGATCATAAATAATCTTGCAAAAATTTACTATCGCTGGGGGCAGAATGCCGATGTTGTAATACGTATGCCAGCGGGCGGCGGACTTGGCGCGGGACCTTTTCATTCGCAAAGTAACGAGGCCTGGTTCACGCATACCCCGGGGTTAAAAGTTGTTTATCCATCAAGTGCCTTCGATGCAAAAGGCTTAATGATCGCAGCGATCAACGATCCGAATCCTGTAATGTTTTTTGAGCATAAGGCACTTTACAGGAGTGTTTCGGATGAAGTGCCCGCGGGTTATTATGAAGTTGAAATCGGAAAGGCGAATTTGATTGAAGAGGGAGAAGACATTTCTATTATCACTTATGGCAGCGGCGTTCATTGGGCACTAGAGTATGCTCAACAGAATCAACATATATCATTCGACATACTCGATCTGCGCACATTGCTTCCACTTGATTACGATGCCATCCGCGATTCTGTAATAAGAACAGGTAAAGCGTTAATCCTTCACGAAGACACCCTTACAGGTGGCATCGGTGGTGAGATAGCCGCATGGATAGGTGAACATTGTTTCAATCACCTCGATGCACCGGCCATGCGTTGTGCATCGCTGGATACACCAGTACCCTTCAATACTGAACTTGAGAATAATTTTCTTGCTAAGTCAAGGCTCGACGAATATGTGCAACGATTGATGGAGTATTAACCAATTAATCGTTAAGGGCCGCATACGTCATCACGCGAAACTTCGAGTTTAGGTCATTGGCAGGGTCGTCCCAGAATTGTTTGAAGATCAATCCCACAATCTTTTCCTTCGGATCGGCCCAATAATCTGTTCCCCATATTCCACCCCAGAAAAAAGTTCCTTCAGGTGCGGGAGAAGCAGCACTTCCTTTTTCAGAAATGATTCCGAAGCCAAGTCCGAACGGATCACCATCATGTTGCATATCGCCGAGCTGGCTGGTAACCATCATACGAACGGTATTGCGTGCGAGGATGCGCTTTCCATCGTAAGTACCTCCGTTCAATAGCATTTGCAGAAACACCGCATAGTCATAAACGGTAGACGAAAGTCCTGCGCCACCTGAATAGTATGTTCCGTTAGTTTTTGGGTAATTTATTTTGATCGCGCCGTTAGCTGCGAAATCTTCCGGAAGCTTTGACAGCTTGCCAGTGGAATCGGCAATGTACGTTACCACGAGTCTACTGTATTTATCAGGAGGAAGATAGAAGTAGGTGTCTTTCATTCCGAGCGGGGCAAATATTTTCTTCTGAAAGAAATCCTCAAGCGACATTTCAGAAACTACTTCAACGAGGTAGCCTAGTACATCGGTGTTTAATCCGTAAGTAAATTTCTCTCCCGGGTTATGCAGAAGCGGAAGTGAACCGAGCTTCTGAATATCTTCAGCAAGCGATTTGGAGCCTTCACCATAAAATGAGCGGATATTATTTTTTGCGTAGATAGCATTTGAAACATTCGATCCTATTTGGGCGTAACCAATTCCGGACGTGTGGCTGAGAAGGTCACGAATAGTAACTTCTCTTTTTGCAGGCACTGTCGTGTAAGTGGTATCCTTTTCATTGAACTTATCAATGACCTGCGGATTCTTAAATGAATGAATGTATTTCGAAACAGGTTCATCTAGTAAAAACTTTCCTTCTTCATACAACATCATTACTGCAACGCTTGTAATCGCTTTGGTTTGTGAGGCGATTCTGAAAATCGCATCGCGTTTCATTGGCTTCTTGTTTTCTTTGTCGTCGTAACCGAAGCCGCGGTAATAAACGATTTTACCGTTTCTGGCGATGAGAGCGGTGGCTCCGTTCATCTTCCCGTCGTCGATATACTTTTTTATTATTCCGTCGATGCGCCGCAATCTCTCCGGAGAAAATTTTTCGGTTTCAGGAGCGGCTTCTATAAGTTTCTGGGCGAATGATGTAAAGTGAAAAGCAGTGAGGAGAAGGAGGAGTAAATATTTGTTCATAAGTAGTATTCGCGTTTCGTTTGGTTTCTATTTCCCTTCGAGTTCGTTTCGTAAGTTCTGATATCGTTGGTAATGACTGAAACATTTTTTTATATAGTCCTGGAATTCATAATCCGTGCTGCCTACGACAAAGTCGAGCGAGGGCCGGTAAATTTTCATGAAGTTGTCGAGTTTCGGTCCCCTGAGCTGCGTGAGCTTGATCACCAGGGCCCTGTTGAACCGGTGGTCGATATACTTGTCCTCTTCTTCCTGTAACAGCCTTTCCTGGAAAGCACGCATTCGTTTGTTGCGCTGAAACTGGAACATTCGGATAAATTCATCGATGTCGAGCCCGGCTCCGCCACCCGGTGACATGTTCAGCGAAGTGCCGATGCCCGGTTTCTGGAAGTTGAATGCCTTGGCATAATCCTGCCTGTTTTGGATGGAGTCCATGCGGTAGTTGCGAGGCATCACCTTCACCTCGCTGAGTTCTGTGACGTTTACGTGCAGGGAAATTTCAAAGTTGGCGGGGTTAGCAATCGACCCCACTGGATATTTGGGCGTGGGTTTATTAAGATAAGAGAACCAGATGGAGTCGCTTTCATTTGTAATGATAGTGAAACGACCAAGGGAATCGGTAGCGGTTCCGAATCCTGAGGTAGTGATTACACTCACGGCCTCAAGGGGACGATATTTTGAAATATCGTAAACTCTTCCGGAAATCCGGATCTGTGCGGCAGCCGGGAGGGTAAAGAGTACAGCGATAACCGTTAACCACTTCATCATATGAGTATAAGACGCTGTTTTCATTGCTTTCGCAGGCTCACTACCTGTTCTATTACCCGCGGAAAGTGCTCGTGTTCCAGCTGATGAATTTTTTGGGCCAGCGTTTCAGGTGTGTCGGTGGACGATACTAGGCATTTATCCTGGAAAATAATGTCACCGTTATCATAATGTTCATCTACATAATGGATGGTGATGCCTGATTCTGCGTCACCGGCTTCGATTACAGCCGCATGAACGCGTGCGCCATACATGCCTTTGCCGCCGTATTTCGGGAGGAGGGCCGGATGGATGTTAACGATCGAGTTTGGAAAAGCAGCTAATAATGTCTGCGGTATTTTCCATAGAAACCCGGCGAGTACTATAAAATCGATGTCGGTGGGATTTGAGTTCCGGGATGAATCCATCACCACGGAAGAAGCGTTCCTTTTCAATGAGAAGTGCCGGAATCTGATTGCTGGAGGCGATCGCCAAAACGCCGGCAGCAGGGTTATTGCAAACGATGAGTGCAATGGCTATAGTTTCATGGTTTCGGAAGTGTTGAATGATCCTGGCGGCATTAGATCCGGCGCCAGAAGCGAAAATCGCAATCCTGGTCATGGCCAAAACTAAATGAAATATTCAAAGAAAATTTGGTTGACAATCATATGACAATCTTAGTTACAGTGTTGGTGCTAATAAACTGAAATAGTTGAAAGCCAACTTTCTAGTGCGTCAAAAATATTTTTCTGATGTTGATATAATGTTAAAATCCTGACTTATTTTTGCAGCCAATCGCCGGAAATTTTTCCACATAATTGAATCAGATTCAACTGATATGAATGACCATCGAACAGGTGTAAAGACTCTCCTCCAGCTTTTTCTCATCTTCATATTTTCAGTCGGAAAGCTACAAGCACAGGACGGCGCAGCGATTTTTCAGCAGAATTGTGCCTCATGTCACGCACTTAACAAAGATCTTACAGGACCAAAATTAGCAGGTGTTGAAGGGCGTGGGCCTTGGAGCGATAGAAAGAAATTGTACGCATGGATTCATAATCCAGCGAAGTTTATGCAGACGGATCCATATACTGCCGGTTTAAAGCAGCAGTATGGTGGAGTGATGATGACCGCGTTTCCTCAATTGTCAGAAAAAGAAATCGATGCAATCATAACGTATATCAGTAAGGCTCCGGCAGCCCCAGCAGGTGGTGGAACTGCTGCACAAGGTCAAACAGTTGTTGATGAAAGTGATAGTAATATACTTTACGGAATCTTAACATTGATCCTCGCGGTTGTTGCGCTGATCATGTTGCAGGTAAATTCTAACCTCCGGAAACTCGCTGACGATAAAGACGGCGTTCCCGCACGCGAACCGATTCCTTTCTACAGAAATAAAAGCTACATCACCCTTATCACTCTTGTATTATTTATTATCGGTGGTTATTTCGTAGTGAAAGGCGCGATCAACCTGGGCAGAAATAAAGGTTACGAACCCGAACAACCTATTTACTATTCTCATAAAGTGCACGCAGGGCAAAACCAGATAAGCTGTCTTTACTGCCATGGCAGCGCCTACGAAGGCAAACAGGCAAACATTCCTTCTTTGAATACGTGTATGAACTGTCACATGACCATCAACGAATACACTGGTGCAGACATCTTCAAGCACGACGGATCTAAGGTTGATGGTACGGCCGAAATTCAGAAAATTTACGAGCATGTAGGGTGGGATCCGGCATCCCGTTCTTACACAGGCGAAGGCAAACCGGTTGAGTGGGTAAGAATTCATAACCTTCCTGATCACGTTTACTTCAATCACTCACAGCACACAGTAGCAGGACAGGTACAGTGCCAAACCTGCCACGGTGAGATTCAGAAGATGGATGAAGTAAAACAGTTCACTGACCTCAGCATGGGATGGTGCGTTAACTGTCACAGAGAAACGAAAGTGAATTTTGTTGACTCTTCCGGAACCAAAGGAAACCAGTTCTACAGCATCTATGAGAAATATCATGATGAAATAAAGCGTGGTATCAGAGACAGTATCACGGTTAATGATATCGGGGGAACCGAGTGTCAGAAATGTCACTATTAATTAACTCTTCTTACTTCTAACTCCTCTGGGGTTTCGTGGCAAAAAAATATATATGGCGAACAAAAAATATTGGCAGAATTTTTCAGAGTACAACGAAAGCGAGCAGTTCAGCAAGTTGTCGGCCGATGAATTCAGGGAAGACCTTCCAACGGTAACACCGGGGGAAAGCGACGGCGAAAATTCAGGATCATCGAGAAGAGATTTTCTAAAATATCTCGGGTTCAGCACCGCAGCGGCAGCGCTTGCAGCAAGCTGCGAAACTCCACTCAAAAAAGCCATTCCTTTTGTAAATAAACCCGAGAACTTTGTTCCGGGCATAGCTGATTTCTACGCTACTACATATGTATCAGACGGCCATTCTGTACCTGTTGTTGCAAAAGTGAGAGACGGCCGCCCTATCAAACTTGAAGGCAACGAGCTTTCATCTTTTACAAGAGGTGGTACGTCGGCAAGAGTACAGGCGTCGGTTCTTGACCTATACGATACATCACGCCAGCGTTTTCCAACGGCAAACGGTAGCGTTGTGTCATGGGAGCAACTTGATAAGTCGGTAATTGCGGCCTTAAGTGGAGCCGGAAACGTAGTGCTTCTCACGAGTACTGTTACATCCCCTTCCGCAAAACAAGTAATCGCAGAATTTCTTGCGAAGTACCCTGGTTCAAAACACGTTCAGTACGATTCAATTTCATATAGTGGATTGCTTCTTGCAAATGAAGCATCTTATGGAAGAAGAGCTATCCCTGCTTATCAGTTCGATAAAGCAAATGTTGTAGTAAGCCTTGGCGCTGATTTTCTTGGAACATGGTTAGACCCTATTACGTTTCAGCGCGACTTTGCAGCAAACAGGAGAGTTACCACTGCGAAAGTTGAGATGAGCAAATTCTATCAGTTCGAAAGCATGCTCAGCATGACTGGCGCAAACGCTGATGAACGCTTTACTCACAAACCTTCGGAAGCTGGTGCGGTAGCATCTGCACTTCTTGATGCAGTGAATACGGGCTCGGCAGCGAATATTGCGAATCCTAAACTGAAGGCGGGCATTGAGAAAGCCGCGAAAGACCTTAAGGCTGCTGGCGGAAATGCACTCGTAGTGAGCGGAAGCAACAATCCAAACCTTCAGATACTGGTTAACGCGATCAACGAAGCGATTGGTGCCAATGGCAAAACGATCAACTGGAGCGTAACCAACCAAACCAAGCTGGGAGTTGATTCAGAATTCGCCGCACTCGTTACAGACATGGAAGCTGGAAGAGTGGGAGCGATTGTAATCAACGATGTTAACCCTGCATATAATTACTTTGATTCAAAACGCTTTGCAGATGCACTCAAAAAAGTGAAAGTATCTGTAGCGCTTAGTTATAAAGAAGATGAGACAGCAGAATTATGCAAATTCATGGCACCGGTGCACCACTTCCTCGAGAGCTGGGGTGATGCGGAAGCGTACAGCGGATTTGTGAGCATGATGCAGCCCACTATCTCCCCATTATTTTCTACAAGACAATACCAGGAATCGCTTTTGAATTGGGCGGGTAATACCTCCTCATTCGAAACGTATTTCAGAAATTTCTGGACGGCCAAAGTAGGAGGTGCCGATAATTACCTGAAAGCATTACAGGATGGCGTTATTGAATCAGCGGCGGCGGCAATCGCCGGCGGTTCATTCAATGGCGGTGCTACAGCCAGCGCTACAAGCGCATTGGCATCTACACAAAAAGCCGGCGGCACCGAGCTCGTGCTTTACGAAAACGTGGCAATGGGCGATGGCCGTCACGCAAACAACCCGTGGTTACAGGAACTGCCGGATCCGATCACAAAGGCATGCTGGGACAACTATGTAATGGTTTCGCCAAAGTTTGGTCGCGAAGCACTCGGTATCGATCTTACTAAACAACGCGACGCAGACGAATACGAAGTACATACCGACAAACCACTTGTTTCGGTCAAAGTTGGAAATAAAGAATTGGTTCTTCCAGCATTGATTATTCCTGGTATGAACGATGACACCATCGCGATCGCACTTGGTTATGGAAGATCAAGCGGAGACAACAAAGAAGAAACCACCAAGAGAAGAATAGGTGCCGCAGCAAATAATGTTGGTAAGAACGCGATAACATTCGCAGTATATAATGGTACAACTGTAGACAGGTTCAATACCGGCACTTCAATTACGAAAGCCGATGGCACCTACAAAGTTGCACAGAACCAGACACACAATTCATACGAAGGACGACATAACGTTGTACAGGAAGTAACCCTCGATGAGGTAAAGAAAAATCCAACACTCATCCTCGACGAAAGAGCAAAAGAGCTTAAGCCATGGGGCGGCCTGGATAATTTCGACGAAGGTGGATCTCCTTACCCGGTGTATGACAGACCAGGAGCTAAGTGGGGTATGGCGATTGACCTGAATTCCTGCTTCGGATGTGGTGCCTGCGTTGTTGCATGTAATGTTGAGAACAACGTTTCTGTTGTGGGTAAGAATGAAGTGCTCAGGTATCACGACATGCACTGGCTGCGGATCGACAGGTATTTTACCGGTAACCCGAACGATGCTGATTCAATTCAGACAATATTTCAACCGATGCTTTGTCAGCATTGCGACAATGCACCATGCGAAAACGTTTGTCCGGTTGCGGCAACATCGCACAGCAGCGAAGGAATTAACCAGATGATCTATAACCGTTGTATCGGTACAAGATATTGCGCGAACAACTGCCCTTATAAGGTGCGTCGCTTCAACTGGGCTGATTATACTGGTGCAGACAGTTTCAAGGATAACCAGCCACATGAAGGAGTAGGTGCGCTGAACGATGCGGTATTCATGATGAATGACGACCTCACAAGAATGGTACTTAATCCTGATGTAACTGTTCGGAGCCGTGGTGTGATGGAGAAATGTACATTCTGTATCCAGCGCCAGCAGGAAGGAAAACTTAAAGCAAAGAAAGAAAACAGGAAACTCGCGGAAAGCGATTCGAGTGTAGCATGTGCGCAGGCTTGCCCGGCAAATGCGATCACTTTCGGAAATGTAAACAACACCGAAAGTGCAATCAACAAGGTAAGATCAGAAGGAAAGAACAGGTTGTTTTATGTTCTTGAGCAGTTACACACGATGCCGAACGTGAGTTACCTGGCGAAAGTAAGGAACTCACCAACAGCGGGCGACGCGCATGAACCTGAAGGAGAATTGCACGAGGCACCGCCTGCACACGGAGGACAGCACTAAGAAGTAAGAGTAGTTAAAAGATAAAAGAGGTAAGTACAAAGCATATACTATGGCATTATTAAAATATGAATCACAGGTCAGGCCTCCTCTGGTTGCCGGCGATAAGGATTATCACCAGGTTACAGAAGATATCGTCAGGCCGATCGAGGCAAATCCGAGCCGCCTTTGGTGGATAGGCTTTCTGGTATCAGTGGTGTTTTTGCTGTTCGGTGTGTATTCAGTATATCGTGAAGTGGTGTATGGAACCGGACAGTGGAACCTGAACAAAACAATCGGCTGGGGTTGGGATATCACCAACTTCGTTTGGTGGGTGGGTATCGGTCACGCCGGAACACTTATCTCAGCGATCCTTCTTCTTTTCAGGCAGGGATGGCGAACGGGTGTAAACCGCGCGGCTGAAGCGATGACAATATTTGCGGTAATGTGCGCCGGTCAGTTTCCGATCTGGCACATGGGTCGTGTATGGATGGCGTTCTTTGTACTTCCTTACCCTAACACACGCGGACCGCTCTGGGTGAACTTCAACTCTCCGCTGCTATGGGACGTATTTGCGATCTCAACTTACTTCACCGTTTCACTTTTATTCTGGTACACTGGTCTTATTCCGGATCTTGCCACAGTACGTGACAGAGCAAAACTGAAATGGAGAAAATATATGTATGGCCTGCTTTCTTTTGGATGGACAGGTTCTACAAAACACTGGCAGCGTCATGAAAGTTTATCACTGGTACTTGCAGGTTTGAGTACGCCGCTCGTACTTTCGGTTCACACAGTGGTATCCTTTGACTTCGCTACTTCGGTTATTCCGGGATGGCACACCACCATCTTCCCTCCTTACTTCGTTGCGGGTGCGATCTTTTCCGGATTCGCGATGGTGCAAACGCTTTTGCTTGTAACAAGAAAAGTATTAAGTCTTGAAGAATACATCACGCTCGAGCATATCGAGGTGATGAATAAAGTAATTGTGCTCACAGGTTCGATCGTGGGTATCGCGTACCTGACGGAATTGTTCGTTGCATGGTACGGACAAAACCCTTACGAAATGTGGGCGTTCATGGAAAACCGCGCTAATCCTTTCAGTCCTTACGGATGGAGTTACTGGCTCATGATGAGCTGTAACGTACTGTCGCCGCAGATCTTCTGGTTCAGCAAAATGCGAAGAAATATTACTGTCACATTCTTCATGTCTGTGATCGTGAACATCGGTATGTGGTTCGAGCGTTTTGTGATCATCGTTACATCGCTGTACCGGGATTATCTGCCGAGTAGCTGGGCAACTTATTATACGCCGACGATCTGGGAAATCGGATTTTACCTGGGAACTTTCGGGTTATTCTTTACCTGTTACTTCCTGTTCTCGAAATTCTTCCCTGTTATTGCGATTGCGGAAATCAAACATATTCTGAAGAGATCAGGTGAGTCGTATAAAGAGAATATGGCTGTGGTAGAAAGGAAACAACCTGATGAGATGTATGAGGAAACTCATGCAGCGCATCACTAATAATTATTGAATTATTCAATTCAGCGAAATGGCTTTAAAAAAATTTGTTGTCGGTGTTTTTAACGAAGAAGGTGCCCTGTTCAACGCAGTTAAAAGAGTGCGTAAATCGGGTTATAGGATTCACGATGTGTACACGCCTTTTCCTATCCACGGATTAGACAGGGAGATGGGCCTTCGTGACACCAGCATTCATACAGCGGGATTTATTTACGGAATTACCGGAACCACTATTGCGCTCTCAGTTTATGACCTGGGTGTTTACGAAAGACTGGCCATTGAACATCGGTGGTAAGCCGCATTTCGCGCTTCCGGCGTGGATTCCGATCATGTTTGAGTTTACGGTATTTGTTGCTGCAGTAGGAATGGTGCTTACATTTTGTTACCTCTGCCAGCTGGCACCTTTTGTAAGAAAACATCATTTTCACCTTCAGTGCGACAGACGACAAATTTGTGATGGTGATTGATGTGTCTTCGAAAACAATGAAACATGAAGTAAGTGACTTTCTCGAAAGTCTTGGTGCTACAGAAATAAATGTACAGGATGCCGAAACAGGATGGTGGCTAGGCAGGTACGACAAGGAACAAAAGCTTGGTCTTATCAAGAGAGCCATCTACATTAAAACATTATCAACGGATGAAACAAGTATCTATCATATCAGTTCTGGCTCTTGTTGTGGCAATCGTTGGTTGCTCCGATATTCAGAGACATCCGAGCAGAACGTACATGCCAGATATGGCATACAGCAGGGCATATGAAACTTATGCTTCGACAGACAACCTCGATTCGCATGGAATAAAATATACGAGGAAGCCTGTTCCGGGTACCATAAAGAGAGGAGAGCTTTTTCCTTTTCCACTGGCGAAGGATGATGCCGGCGATTCCACGAATTACAATCTTGCAAAACAGGTTCAGAATCCTCTAAAGGCACTGTCACCTGTTCAAATGAATGAAGCTGAAAGGTTATACCTGGTGAATTGCGGTATCTGTCATGGTTCAAAGCTCGATGGAAACGGTCCCTTTATAATGGTGGCAACGGTCCTTATGCAGCAGCGCCAAAAAATCTTGCCTCCGATCCCGTGGTGCTGAATATGCCCGATGGACAAATGTTCTACTCCATTACATATGGTAAAGGTCAGATGGGTCCTTATGGTCCGCAGCTGAACACAAAACAAAGATGGATGATTGTGGATTATATCAATTCGAAACAAGCCAGGTGGTGGAGCGCTGGCGGCGGGTGCGATTCAACAGCGGCAAACGGCGAGCAGATTCTACAGCAACAGCAAAAAAATAAAAGCTAACAGCAAGTAAAAATGTTGAGCATGACGACAAGTAAAGATTTATTCCGAGGTTCCGAAGCGATATAAAAACTGGTCGTACGGATTGATAGCGGTAGGTGTAGTCGCACTCATCGTTGGCTACCTGATGTATGGAACAGGTGATGAATTCATCACAAATCGCGCTTCTGGGCAGCGCTGCTGCAAAACAGCACTTATTTTCTGCTGATGACAAACGCCAGCATGTTCTTTATTTGCGCCACCATTCTTGCATATGGCGGATGGCAGATGGCTTTCAGCAGAGTTCCTGAAGCGATTTCAGCTGCAGTTCCGGTTATTGGTGTGATAACGCTGGTTATTCTGCTGGCAATTGTTTTCGGTGGTCACCACATGACGCATATCTATCACTGGACAGATGCCGAAACTGTAGAAAACGATCCGATATTAAAAGGTAAAAAGCCATTTCTTAAATATTCCATTTTATACTATCTGGACCTTCTGATATTGGATTGTGGAGCGTTCTGGGTTATAAAGTGAGAAGACTTTCACTGAGATTCCGATAAAGGCCGATGGGTGTGCAGGAAGGAAAGAAATATATCTGGAAGAATACAGTCTGGGCTGCAGTATTCATTGTTTGGTTCGCACTTACGGTAATGTCTACCACACCATGGCTATGGCTGATGAGTATCGATGCACACTGGTATTCTACCATGTACAGCTGGTACACATTTGCAAGCACATGGGTTGCAGGTATTGTCATTGATCATGATTTTTGTAGTGTATCTGAAAAACAAGGGTTACCTGGAATACACTAACAAAGAACACATTCACGATCTTGGTAAATTCATGTTTGCATTCTCGATCTTCTGGGCCTATCTGTGGTTCTCGCAGTTCATGCTGATCTGGTATGCGAACATTCCCGAAGAAACCGTATATTTCAAACCACGAACAGAAGGCGCATACAGCGGAGTGTTCTGGTTTAATTTTATCATCAATTTCCTTGCACCGTTGCTGATTTTGATGAAGAGAAGCTCGAAAAGAAATTATACAACAGTTACTATTATGGCGCTGGTCATCATCTTCGGCCACTGGCTGGATTTTTACCAGATGGTTTTGGCCAGCGTATCGCCTGAACATGTTGGAATGAATTTGTTTGATTTTGGTATAGCACTCGGATTTGTCGGAATTATCATGCTGGTGACCGGCAGGGTACTTAGTAAGTATCCACTGGTAGCGAAAAATCATCCTTTCACTAAAGAAAGTATCATTCATCACACATGATGATGGACCGGTCCATCTGTACCAAATGTGTTTAAATTTTTGAATATCATGTCTACTACTGCAATTTTGCTATTAGCGATACTTGGACTTGGTTTTCTGATCACATTTCAGATTGCAAAGGCAAGTGAATATGTTGGAGTGCTGAAAGGGCGAGAAGAAAGCATTTGAGCAAAGTAACCGCGTGAATGCATTTCTGATGGTTGTGTTCCTCGTACTTGGACTCATCGGTATCTACTGGTGCCATGATCTTTTTTATGGAAGAACACTGATGCCTTATCCTTCTGCTTCAGATCATGGTGAAAAAATCGATAACATGCTGTTTATCACTATCGCCGTCACCGGCGTTGTGTTCTTTCATCACCCAAATCCTTCTTTTCTGGTTTGCTTTTAAATATCAGTACACCGAAAAAAGAAAGGCGCTGTTCTTTCCGCACAATACAAACTGGGAAATTGTCATGGACACCATTCCTGCAATTGCTCTTTGCGTGCTTGTAGGATTTGGCTTGTACTACTGGTACAAGATTACCGGTGATGCTCCTGAAAAATCATCTACAGGTGGAAGTAACCGGAAAACAATTCGGCTGGATATACAGGTATCCCGGAAAGGATAATGTGTATGGTAAGAAGTATTACAGAAACATCGACGAAACAAATAATAATGATCTCGGACTTGTTCTGGGATGATCAGTACAGCCACGATGATATCGTAACAACTGAAGCGCTGTATCTTATCAAAAACCAGCCTGTTAAGATCAATATTTTTTCCCGCGATGTGATTCATGATGTAGGTCTTCCCCATTTCCGTATGAAAATGGATGCGGTGCCCGGAACACCTACAACAATGCACTTCACTCCAAAGTATACAACCGAAGAAATGAGGAAGATTACGGCAACAGCAAATTCGAATACGAACTTGCCTGCGACCAGATGTGTGGTAACGGACACTACTCAATGAAAGGTGTGGTGAAAGTTGTAACACCCGAGGAGTTCATTCTATGGAAAGCAAAACAAAAGGCAAAGTATCTGCAGGTGTTTCCTGAGAAGGATCCATCAGCACCGCCGGCGGGCACCGATTCAGCGCAAACGAAACCCGCTGCTCCGCCAGTAGCTGTGAACCGGTAAGCCAGTCACCTGAAAAACTGATTAATTTTATAAAAATTTTCTCATGAGCAACGAAGTCAATGCATGGTCACCCTGAAGTAGTTACTACTCATGAAGCGCATCACGACGAGCACCATGTGCATCATCATAAAGAGACCTTCATCACTAAATATGTTTTCAGCCAGGATCATAAAATGATCGCCAAGCAGTTTCTTATCACGGGTATGGCCTGGGCCGTTATCGGTGGTTTGATGTCTGTTCTGTTCCGGTTACAACTTGGCTATCCTGATCAGACTTTCCCTTTTCTCGAAGATCTTCTCGGAAGATGGGCAAAAGGCGGAAAGATCAACGCTGAATTCTATTACGCACTGGTAACCATGCACGGAACCGTGCTTGTGTTCTTTGTGTTAACAGGCGGGTTGAGCGGAACCTTTGCGAACTTCCTTATTCCATTACAGATTGGTGCAAGAGACATGGCTTCGCCATTTCTGAATATGCTGTCGTACTGGTTCTTCTTTACCGCCAGTATCGTAATGTTCAGCTCACTGTTTGTTCAAACAGGTCCGTTTGCAGGAGGATGGACATCTTATCCGCCTCTGAGTGCGGTGGGTGATGCATCGCCGGGATCGAAAATAGGTATGGATCTTTGGATCACGAGTATGGCGCTGTTCGTTGTGTCGTCACTGCTCGGCGGTCTTAACTATATCGCTACGATCCTTAACATGCGTACGAAAGGCATGAGCATGACAAGACTGCCGCTGACTATCTGGGCGCTGTTCTTCACTGCTATTCTTGGAGTACTTTCTTTCCCTGTATTGTTTTCAGGATTTATTCTTTTATTGTTCGATCGTCACGGCGGAACAAGTTTCTACCTCGACAGTATATATGTGGCAACTACGCAGACAGCATTGCCAAATGAAGGCGGAAGTGCCATTCTCTACCAGCACTTGTTCTGGTTCCTTGGTCACCCTGAAGT
This sequence comes from uncultured Chitinophagaceae bacterium, assembly GCA_963782225.1. Lineage (GTDB taxonomy): Bacteria > Bacteroidota > Bacteroidia > Chitinophagales > Chitinophagaceae > Flavitalea. The sequence goes on along the minus strand of CAWAIQ010000004.1, from coordinate 1,080,264 downwards.
ATATATCATTATCCTGCCGGCAATGGGTATCGTGTCGGAAGTAATGAGTGTGAATTCACGTAAACCGATTTTCGGATACATGGCGATGGTCGGTTCACTGTTCGCAATTGCCATCCTCGCATTCCTGGTTTGGGCCCACCATATGTTTGTAAGCGGTCTCAATCCATTCCTCGGTTCGGTGTTCGTTTTGCTTACGCTCCTGATTGCGATTCCATCAGCGATCAAAGTGTTTAACTGGCTAACGACGATATGGAGAGGAAATATCAGGTTCACCCCCGGTATGATGTTCTCGCTCGGGTTTGTGAGCCTGTTCATCTCTGGTGGACTTACCGGTATCTTCCTTGGTAACTCAACACTTGATATTCACCTTCACGATACTTATTTCGTTGTTGCCCACTTCCATATTGTAATGGGTGTAGCGGGCTTCTTCGGAATGTTTGCGGGTATTTATCACTGGTTTCCGAAAATGTTCGGACGATTCATGAATAACACCATGTCGTATATCCACTTCTGGGTAACGATGGTTGGATCTTACCTGATCTTCTGGCCAATGCACTACGAAGGATTAGCGGGTATGCCAAGGCGTTACCTCGATTACACCAACTGGATCATCGTTCAACCATTTGCAGATCTTAATAAATTTATTTCGACGTTGCAATAGTGGTGTTTCGCCGTTCAGCTGCTGTTCATATTCAATTTCTTTTATTCAATTTTCAAAGGAAGAAAAGTTACAGTGAAGAATCCATGGGGCGCAACAACGCTTGAGTGGACGACGCCAATTGTTGCCGGACATGGAAACTGGCCTGGAGAAATTCCTGAAGTTCATCGCTGGGCATATGATTATAGTAAAGATGGAAGAGAATATATTTCTCAAACAGAACCTGTTGCACCTGATGAAAAGCCGCATTGATAATGAGGTGAAGGGTGTAACGGAAACAAGTTCTTTTACAATAGCGAGCAAGATCCGCGACTATATGATGCTGATAAAATTCAGCCTCAGTTTCATGGTCGTTTTTTCTGCAGTGGTCAGTTACCTGCTGGCACCAAATGTTGTTGAATACGACTGGAAGATGATCATTCTTCTTTTTATTGGAGGCCTTTTGGTAACCGGCAGCGCAAATGCAGTTAACCAGGTCGTGGAAAAAGATACCGACGCACTTATGAAACGTACCGCCAAAAGGCCGGTAGCGTCTGGGCGAATGAGTGCAACCGAAGGTTGGACGTTTGCAATAATTGCTGGCCTTGCAGGTGTTATCATCCTTGCGTATTTCTTCAACCTGTTGTCTGCTTCAATCGCAGCCATCAGCTGGTTCATTTACGCATTCATGTACACGCCACTGAAAAAGATCAGCGCCATTTCGGTGCTGGTTGGTGCGGTTCCCGGAGCGTTGCCCTGTCTGATAGGGTGGGCGGCGGGGCAGGATGAGCTAAGCGCAGGAGGATGGATACTTTTTGCGATTCAGTTCTTCTGGCAGTTTCCGCACTTCTGGGCCATTGCATGGATAGCGCATAACGATTATAGCAATGCCGGTTTCAAGCTGATGCCTTCGGTTGAAGGACCAACAAAGTATTCGGCCATACAATCGGTGATTTATTCGCTGGTACTGGTACCTGTTGGAGTGCTGCCGTATCTTTCGCAGATGAGCGGGGTGGTTAGTTTCTGGATACTGCTTGCCGCCAATCTCGGAATGGTAGTGCTGAGTGTGCGATTGTATAGAAAGATGACCACGTCGGCAGCGAGAGGAGTGATGTTCGGCAGCTATATCTACCTCGCAGTGGTATTATTAGCGCTATTGGCAGACAAGAACGCTTATAATGGGATAAAATAATAAAAAGTGCTAGGAGCAATTGTGAGTACACAACGAAAAAAAATTCATCCCCATAAGTTTACGCTATGGGTAGGTTTGGGCAGCATTGTAATGATGTTCGCCGGGCTTACCAGTGCGTATATCGTTAAAGGAAGCCAGCCAGATTGGGCGACTGTTGAAATGCCGAAGCTGTTTTATTATTCCACAGCGGCGATTATTGCAAGCAGCATCACCATCCAGATGGCTTTGAAGGCTTTCAAGGAAAGGAATATGATGATGTACCGCAGGCTGATCACATTCACTGCCTTGCTTGGTACATTGTTTATCACCCTGCAGATCCTTGGTTTCAACCAGCTTTGGAACAGCGGCGTTGACTTCAAAGGATCAGGCGCAGGCCAGTTTCTGTACATCATCTTCGGTCTTCACGTGTTGCACGTGCTGGGAGGAGTGATAACGTTGCTGGTAATATTTATAAAAGCATTCAGTTCAAAGAATCAGGAATTACAATCCTGTTACCATTGAACTCGCGAGCACATACTGGCATTTTGTTGACCTGTTATGGATCTACCTGTTTGTGTTCTTTTTGTGGACTTTGTAATTAAGTAGATAATATTTTAGAAGTATAATTAATAATCATGTCGAACGTCGTTTCAGCAAATCAAAGATGGTGGTCAGGCGGCCGAAGCCCTTTCAACGTGGAATATGGAAAACTCATGATGTGGTACTTCCTCATGAGCGATGCTTTCACATTCGGAGCATTCCTTATTTCATACGGTTCCATTCGGTTTGCCACTAACGCATGGCCCGATCCTAACCAGGTATTCTCGTCGTTCCCCTTCGCAGGGCATGCACATTTGCCACTGGTGTTCGTGAGCTTGATGACGTTTATTCTCATCATGAGCTCTGTGACAATGGTACTTGCCGTGGGAGCCGGACATATGAAAGACAGGGCGAGCGTGGCAAAATGGATGTTCTGGACAATTATTGGTGGTATCGCCTTCCTCGGTTGCCAGGCATGGGAATGGAATCACCTTTATCACCAGGGTGCATGGTGGGGCAGCAATCCTTTCATGAACTATGATGGAACACAGTCAACAACAAACTTTTCAAATTTCTTTTTTACAATAACAGGCTTCCACGGATTCCACGTATTATCGGGCGTAGTGATCAATATCATCATGCTGATCATGACACTTAACGGAACTTTTGATAGAAGAGGACATTACATGATGATTGAAAAAGCAGGTCTCTACTGGCACTTTGTGGACCTCGTTTGGGTGTTTGTATTCACATGCTTCTACCTGTTTTAAACGAATAATATTTAAACTCTTTATATGGAACATTCGCACAGTCATACTTCACATGAAACGGCCACGACCGCGCACGACGACCAACATACCTTTGATACAAAGGCGATCTGGCGCACATTCTGGTTATTGCTGATCATTACCTGTATAGAGCTCGTTGTGGGTATGTTCATTGCTCCCCGGTTTCCGCATTCTACAAAAATCTGGTTCAACATCCTCTATATCATATTCACCGGCGCAAAGGCTTTCTATATAATAGCAGAGTTTATGCACCTTCGCCACGAGCTCAAGAACCTGATCATGACGATCGGTATTTCTGCACTGCTGTTCGTATGGTTTATCGCTGCCTTCCTTTGGGACGGTAGACTCGTTCAAAAATAACAGGAATAGCATGGATCGCCATCACCTGGAATCTTCTCAGCAAAAGGTAGCGCCTGCGCCTTCACACGGCTCGGAAGAACATTTGAAATAACGTAACTTTGCGCCACAATTGAAAATGTGAGCAAAAAGGCGATTCTTTCACTCTGTATTGTTGCACTTCTTCCTATCGTCAGCTATCTGATCGTTAAAACAGCCAGCGAAGATGCTGTTAATATGCCCCCAAGGTTTCTGCCTGATTCTGTAGTGAGTAAGGTGGTAGACGGCAAAAGGGTCGAGGATACTGTTTGGCATAAGGTAAGCAACATTTCCCTGGTCAATCAACTCGGCGATTCTGTTTCACTTAACGATCTCAATGGCAGTATCATCATTGCAGACTTCTTCTTCACACGTTGCCCTTCAATCTGCCCAACGCTTACAAAGAATATGAAAGCGTTGCAGGATGCGATGAGGATGAAAGATTACAGAAGAAAGATAGACAGCAATTTTGTGCGCTTCCTTTCATTTACTGTCGACCCTGAAAGAGATTCATCAGAGGTGTTGAAAAGATATGCCGATAAGTACGGCGTAAATCATGATACATGGTGGTTTCTTACTGGGGAGAAAAAAACGATTTACGACTTCGCGCTCAATGAACTGAAAATAGGATTGCAGGACGGCGAAGGCGTTGATTCTAATTTCATCCATACCCAAAAATTTGTGTTGATGGATAAGGAGCGCGTTATCCGTGGATATTATAATGGACTTGATAGTTCGGCGATGTCAAAACTTGCAGAAGACCTTACACTGCTGATGCTGGAAAAAGATCCAAAAAAGAAAAGAAAATTATTCTGATGCTTCAACCCATCCTCGTCAAGAACGATAAACGTGCCCGGCTATTGATTATCATCGCTTCGATAGTTGTTTTCGCGGCAGTTGTGTTATTGGGTCGTGTAGAAGTACCGGTGGGTGGCAGTTTTGACGTTCACGTTTTTGCGAAGATCAACGCGGTGATCAATTCAATCGTTTCAGTTCTACTTATCGCCGGATTAGTCGCTGTTAAAATGAACAAGTTTGTATTGCATAAGAAGATTATGATCGCGGCAATTCTTTTGTCCGTGTTGTTCCTTATCTCTTACATCTGTCATCATCTTTTAGCGGGCGATACTAAGTTTGGCGGAGCGGGTAGTATCAGGCTAGTGTACTTTATTATCCTTGATCACGCATATTATTCTGGCGGCGATTATTCTTCCTTTTATTTTATTTACCGCTTACAGGGCTTCTATCGCGGAGTGGCCTCAACACAAGCGCATGGCGAGGATTACCTGGCCGATATGGTTATATGTGTCTGTTACGGGAGTGGTGGTTTATTTGATGATCAGCCCTTATTACAGCTAACAAGCTTTTACAATTTAGAGGGATCCCAAAAAACTTTCTCGAAATCAACAATTTTATCATCCTTCACTTTAATCTTCTCTTTTTCTAACCTTTTCTGCATTTCATCCGCATCACCGAAATGAGCCTTTCCCGTGAGCATACCATTTCTGTTAACCACACGGTGAGCCGGAATCTTCAACGAGGGATCATGTGCACTATTCATCGCCCACCCCACCATACGCGCCGATAGCCTCGTACCCAAACAAGCAGCGATCGCACCATAAGAGGTAACCCTGCCGCGTGGAATTTGCCTGACCACATCATACACAAGTGTAAAAAACGATTCTTCTTTTTTGCCCGAAGGGCTTACAGTTGTTAACTTTTCTCGGAGGGGCTTCTCAGCCTTTTTGGTTGTCTTCATTATTCTTTCTTTGAAGAAGAAGCATTGATCGTTTCGGTTCTTTTACAGCGCTGTAATCATACGGGCAGTGCCTGCATCCATTCCCGCAACAATAGCCGCGGCTTAAAAGGTATTCGGCCGTAAACACGGTGAATCCGTCATCACTCTTGTATGACTCAGGCTCCTCGTCGTGATATTTCCTGTTCAACAATAATCTCTTTAAATTCTGCGTCCCGCTCTGCCGGAATCAAATCAGGCAAACTAAAACGCAGGTAATAAATTCTTTTGCTCTTCGCAATGTCAAGGCTCTCGTAATATGTTTTGATACTCAAGGTCATCGCTCGACATCTCCCTTCGCATATACATCGGCGTTATCTTCTAACATTTTCAGATTATAGTGACTGATCACCATCTTTGTAAACTCGTACAGGTCAGGTGAATCGGTTTTGAGATGTAATACAACCATCATTATGTAAAAACTTCTGATAGATCCGGAGGAAATGCGGATGCGTTAACCTTTTCTTTGCCCGCGACGTTCTCAATTGCGGATCAGGAAAGGTGATCCATATTTCCGATACTTCGCCAGGTACAAAGTACTGGTCTATTTTATCGATCTGACTTCTGATAAAGGCCACGTTAGGCAAACCTTCATCCAGAGCTTTTTTCGCACCTACCCAAATTCTGTTTCCTTTTAAATCAATACCAATAAAGTTTCGGTTGCGATACATTCTTCCTAATCCCAGCGCATATTCACCTTTGCCACACGCCAGCTCGAGGGTAACAGGGTTTTCGTTGCCAAAATACGACGACCATTTGCCCTGCATGTGTAATGGGTATTCAAGCACATTTTTGAATGTTCTGATCTCTGCAAAGCGCTGTAATTTCTTCTGACCCATTGCGGACAAATGTAAAATAATACCTTGTGAAAAGGCGCTAAATTCGCTCACAAAACAAGGATGATGAAGCTGTCTACAAAATTGATACACGGAGGGATTGAACCAGACCCGTCAACGGGTGCGATAATGACGCCTATCTTTCAAACGTCTACATATGTGCAGGATGCGCCCGGGAAAAATAAAGGTTATGAATATGCAAGGTCGCAAAACCCCACGAGAAAAGTTCTTGAGGAAGCACTGGCCATCAGTGAAAACGGTAAATATGGATTGAGTTTCAGCAGTGGGGTTGCCGCCACTGATGCTGTGATAAAATTGCTGTCGCCTGGTGATGAAGTGATTGCCGGAAATGATATGTATGGAGGTACTTACAGGCTTTTCAGCAAAGTGTTCGAAAAGTTCGGTATCAAATTTCACTACGTTGATCTCTCTTTTATCGAGAACATCGTAAGGTGGCTAACGAGAACACAAAATTGTTGTGGATCGAAACGCCTACTAATCCGCTGATGAACATTGTTGACATTGAAGCAGTGACTAAGTTCGCCAAGGAAAAAGGCATTATGAGTTGTGTAGATAACACCTTCGCCTCTCCATATCTTCAAAATCCTTTGGATCTCGGTGCCGACATCGTGATGCATTCAGCTACGAAATATCTTGGAGGGCACAGTGACGTGATTCATGGCTGCCTTATGCTGAACGACAAAGACCTTCGTGAACAATTGTATTTTATTCAGAAAAGTTGTGGTGCTGTACCGGGCCCGCAGGATTGTTTTCTCGTATTAAGAGGAATGAAAACGCTGCATCTCCGCATGGAAAGACATTGCTTCAATGGTGAAAGGGTCGCCACTTACCTGCGAAATCACAACAAGGTGGGGCGCGTTTACTGGTGCGGTTTCGAAGATCATCCCGGGTATGCCGTTGCCAAAAAGCAGATGCGCGGTTTCGGGGGCATGATGAGCTTTACCTTAAAAGACGACAGCGTTGAAAAGGCGATGAAGCTTTTATCTTCTACTAAATTGTTTGCGCTGGCGGAAAGCCTCGGCGGCGTGGAGTCGCTTATCAATCACCCTGCTACTATGACTCACGCTTCTATCCCGCGGGAAGAACGAATCAAAAATGGATTGACAGATTCGCTCATACGGTTGAGTGTTGGTGTGGAAGACATCGATGATTTGATAGACGATCTGAAACAAGCGCTCGATAATCTGTGAACAAAACCGAATTAAAAAAGTTCCTCGACCGCAAGGTTGCCGAGTATAATAATCTTGATTTCATTCCGCTCGATCCGGTATCTGTGCCCCATCTTTTTGAAAAAAAGCAGGACATTGAAATCGCGGCATTTTTTGCCGCAACATTTGCGTGGGGCAACCGGACTACCATAATCAATAAGTGCAAAGAGCTGATGAGATTGATGGATAGCAGCCCGCACGACTTCATTGTACATCACCAGGAGAAAGACCGCAAACGCTTCCTGGGCTTTTGCCATCGCACATTCAACGATACTGATTTACTTTATTTCGTATCGTTTCTCCAACATCATTACCAGCAGAATTCCTCGCTTGAGAACGCGTTTTTCCCTGCTCAGATTACTTCTGTAGAGGAAGGTCTCAATCATTTCTATTCGTATTTCTTCTCGCTTGAGCATGTGCCGGCGCGAACAAAAAAACATGTCGCTTCGCCAATGAAAAATTCCGGGTGCAAGCGACTGAACATGTATTTAAGATGGATGGTAAGAAAGGATAATAAAGGACGTTGACTTTGGGATTTGGAAAAAGATAAAGCCATCACAATTGATTATTCCCCTTGATTTGCATGTGGCAAGAGTGGCGAAGCGTTTCAAATTGCTGACGAGACCAAACTCTGATTGGCCATCTGCCCTTGAACTGACGGAACATCTCAGGAGCTTCGATGCAAAAGATCCGGTGAAGTACGATTTTGCGCTCTTCGCCCTCGGGATCATCTGAGAAATTCTAAGTTTACTACCTTTGAAAAAACAATATCAAATGCCCGGTTACGAAATGTTTGGTGATGAAGAAAGAAAAGAGGTGAATGACGTTCTTGAAACAGGAATTCTCATGCGTTATGGGTTTGATGGTGCGCGTAAGGGAAGATGGAAATCGAAAGAGCTTGAAGAAGCAATTACTAAAACGTTTGGCTCAAAGCATGCACAGCTCGTGTGCAATGGAACAGCAGCGCTTACCACTGCGCTCGCATCACTCGGTGTTGGATATGGCGATGAGGTGATAATGCCCAGCTTTACATTTGTTGCGAGTTTTGAAGCGGTGCTGAGTGTTGGCGCCGTGCCGGTGCTCGTTGATGTTGACGACACGCTTACGCTTAGCCCCGATGCAGTGCGAGAGGCCATTACTTCAAAAACAAAATGCGTGATGCCAGTGCATATGTGCGGCAGCATGGCCGATATGGATGCGCTCCAGGCAATTTGTAAAGAACACAAACTTGTGTTACTCGAAGATGCATGTCAAAGCATCGGAGCATCTTATAAAGGCAGGTTTTTAGGTACGATCGGCGATGCCGGAACGTTTTCATTCGACTTTGTAAAAACAATGACCTGTGCTGAGGGTGGAGTAGTGCTTACGAATAACGCCGACGTGTACACTGAAATCTGATGGATACAGCGATCACGGGCACGACCATAAAGGTGTTGACCGGGGCGCAGACCTCCATCCTTTTGTGGGATATAACTACCGGATTTCGGAACTACATGCAGCCGTAGGATTAGCACAAATCACGAAAGCTGGATAAATTCCTTTCCATTCAACGCCACAATCACGGGGTATTGAAAGAAATGCTCTCTTCCATTCAGGGAGTAACCTTTAGAAGGATTCCCGATCCACAGGGCGATAGCTGTACTTTCCTGAGTTGGTTTTTGCCCTCAGAGGAAATAGCGAGAGCAGTTGTGGACGAGCTAAGATCGAAAAATGTACTCGCAGGTAATTTCTATTGGTACGATAACAACTGGCACTATATCAGAAAGTGGGATCATTTGAAGAACTCACAAACGCTTAACGCCTTGAGTCCCGAAGTGAAAGAAGCCGTGATGGCTCAAGCTAATAAGACTTTTGCTCCAAGTGACGCAGTGATGGGTCGTTGCATTTCGACGCTGATCAATTTATCGTGGACAGAGCAGCAACTGAAAGAAAAAGGGCACGCTTTAGTATCTGCCATAACTAAAGTACTCGCTAAAGAAACGGTATAGTACTATTGTTTGCCTTCGAGCCTGTTGCATTGTTCGAGACTGCCCAGCCGCAAGCGAAGGGGCACTTTCAACGCCTTTTCTACCTTCCATTCCTGCCTGCAGAAAAAGGCCAGGTTTTTTACATAGTCGTCTTTTTGCAAGGTGAATGCCCTGGCTGAACGAAAGTTGAGTGAGTCGGCAGAGCGTGCGCTGGCTGCTGCTATTGGCGCAGGAGAGTACTGGGCGCGGGCGCTCACTGAAAAAAAGATAATCAGCAACACAATAAATAATTTATTGAAACTGATGCCCATGACTAACGAATTTGTTTGTAAATTTACGGCCTGATTTTTGTGGAACGCGCAGATTTTTTAAAATAAGAAATCTGTCCCGCAAATATCGGTTGCAGTTGAAAAACCGGGAACACCATGGCTTTAGGACAGAGTTTACAACAAAAGCTGCTCCAGAAATTATCACCCCAGCAAATTCAGTTGATGAAGTTGCTGCAGGTTCCGACTGCTAATCTCGAAGAGAGGATCAAAGAGGAACTGGAAGAAAACCCTGCTCTCGAGCAATCGGAGGAGGATTACGATGACCAGTTCGATGAAGGGAAAGATGAGTTTGAGTCGGGCGACGATGATTATGATACTGAGGGTAGCGAAGATGAGTACGATAATATTGATCTCAGCGAATACGTAAGCGACGACGACGGAGAAATCGCGGACTATAAGATGAGGGATGAAAATTACCCGGAAGCGGATGATAACAAGACCGTTCCTTATAAGATACAAACATCGTTTCACGAACATCTGCAGGAACAGCTGGGAATGCTGAAACTGGATGACACTCAGAAAAAAATATCAGAACAAATAGTTGGAAGCATCGATGACGACGGATACCTGAGAAGGGAAACAATAGCTATAGTTGATGATCTTGCTTTCAGGCAGAATATAGAAACGAACGAAGCGGAAGTGGAGGGAGTGATCAAACTTATTCAGCAGTTCGATCCCCCAGGTGTGGCAGCGAGGGATCTGCAGGAATGCCTTCTTCTTCAACTGAGCCGTTTGAAGGTGCAGAATAAAGAGGTGACGATGGCGATAGATGTGCTCACCAATTACTTCGATGAGTTTACTAAAAAACACTACGACAAAATTCAGCGCGGCCTCAATCTCACCGATGAGCAGATAAGGGATGTAATCAACCAGATCATTCGGTTAAATCCTAAGCCTGGAGGAAATCATACTGATATTAACAAGGCGGAAAGCTATGTGGTTCCGGATTTCTTCATCTACAATAATGCGGGCAAGCTGGAGCTAACATTGAATTCGAAAAATGCCCCGGATTTGCGGATCAGTGAAGGTTACAGGGATATGCTTCGCGACTATGATAAGGGAAGCAAAAAAGACAAGCGGCAGAAAGAAGCGGTGATATTCATCAAGCAAAAGATAGATGCAGCAAAATGGTTTATCGACGCTATCAAGCAGCGCCAGCATACGCTGTCGAGCGTGATGGAAACTATAATGGAATACCAGCTGGAGTTTTTTCTTTCCGGGGATGAAACGTCTCTAAGCGCCGATGATATTAAAAGATATTGCAGAACGCACCGGTCTCGACATATCGACGGTTAGCCGCGTGGCCAACAGCAAATTTGTACAAACCGAATTTGGCACATACCGTTTGAAATTTTTCTTCAGTGAATCGTTAAGTACGGAAAGTGGTGAGGAGGTTTCTACGAGAGAGGTTAAAAAAATTCTTAGTGATTTTATTGAAGGCGAAAGCAAGAAGAAACCGCTAAGCGATGAGAAGCTTACGGAGTTACTGCAGGAAAGAGGTTATAATATTGCGCGACGCACGGTAGCAAAATACAGGGAGCAGCTTAATATACCGGTGGCACGGCTACGAAAAGAATTATGACGGATTCAGTAGAAGAAATTTATAGTGATGCGCGCGAAGAGGTTTTACAGCCTGCGCCGGTTAGATGGTTTTCGAAACTTGTGTCGGTTATATTTCACCCGCTCTTCATTCCGCTTTACGTTACATTGTTTTTATTGTTCTTACATCCGCTGTTGTTTGCCGGGGCTACAGACCTCATGAAGTACAGGCTTGCGGCTTCGATATTTGTCAATTTTACAATGCTGCCGGCTGTTACCGTGATGTTGTGCTGGAGATTGAAGTTTATTGACAGTCTTCATATGAATACGCCGAAAGAGCGGATCATTCCTCTCGCGGCCGCGATGATATTTTATTTCTGGGGATGGTATGTGATGAAGAATAATAACGGGGTGCCGGAGATATTCAGAGAGTTTCTACTGGGATGTTTTATTACGATAATTGCAGGGTGGATGGCGAATATTGCTTTTAAGGTGAGCCTGCATGGACTTGCTATGGGAGGTTTGTTTTGTTTTATGCTGCTGGTTACTTTCCGCTCGGAAGGTTTAGGCGGCCAGTATTTTGCTGCGGCTGCGGTAATTGCAGGTTTGGTTTGCAGCGCAAGATTGCTGTTGAGAGCGCACAGGCCTTTTGATGTATATGCCGGTTTCTTCCTCGGCGCGTTGAGCCAGTTGGCCGCGGTGGTACTTTAGCGTCAACCGACAGACGTGATGCGGCAAACGCGAGAGGTCAGGCCGCAGACGTGAAATTCCGACCCACATGCCTGCTGCTGCAAAAGCTGCCGGAGGCATGCCCGCCGCAGGCGCATACATCAAACTCCATAAGTCAAAGGCCAACTGATTAGCTGCTGCTGCTAAACCGCCGGAGGCATGCCCGCCGCAGGCGCATACATCAAACTCATAAGTCAAAGGCCAACTGATTAGCTGCTGCTGCTAAAACCGCCGGAGGCATGCCCGCCGCAGGCGCATACATCAAACTCCATAAGTCAAAGGCCAACTGATTAGCTGCTGCTGCTAAAACCGCCGGAGGCATGCCCGCCGCAGGCGCATACATCAAACTCCATAAGTCAAAGGCCAACTGATTAGCTGCTGCTGCTAAAACCGCCGGAGGCATGCCCGCCGCAGGCGCATACATCAAACTCCATAAGTCAAAGGCCAACTGATTAGCTGCTGCTGCTAAAACCGCCGGAGGCATGCCCGCCGCAGGCGCAACCGTTTTTTCCTCACGGCGAAGCCGCCAAATAACCCAAAAATATTAGTGATTTTCTGCTAAAAAAATTAGTGTTGAAAAGATAATTTCCCCTACATTTGACAAACATTTACTTTACCCATTAAATTAAGAAAGCATGTCAAATTCAAATACTAATGCTGAGAAATTCAAAGCACTAAAGCTCACCATTGACAAGATCGACAAGGATTTTGGCAAGGGTAGTGTAATGATGATGAACGAGAAATCACAAGACCCTCCCGACGTTGTATCTACAGGCTCTATCGGCTTAGACTCAGCCCTTGGAATAGGCGGCCTGCCAAGAGGAAGAATAGTAGAAATCTACGGACCTGAATCATCCGGTAAAACAACCGTTGCAATACACGTTATCGCCGAAGCACAGAAAAAAGGCGGCATGTGCGCTATAATAGATGCCGAGCACGCGTTCGACAGCATTTATGCAAAGAAATTAGGAGTAGACGTCGACAATCTCCTCATCTCCCAGCCCGATTACGGTGAACAGGGTCTTGAAATTGCCGACAGGCTTATCCTTTCAGGAGCCCTCGACGTAGTCGTAATCGACTCAGTAGCCGCCCTCGTACCAAAAGGTGAACTGGAAGGTGAAATGGGCGATAGCAAGATGGGGTTGCAGGCCAGACTTATGTCACAGGCGCTAAGAAAACTCACAGCAACAATTAATAAAACCAACACGATTTGCATTTTTATTAATCAGTTAAGAGAGAAGATTGGCGTAATGTTTGGTAACCCTGAGACGACTACCGGAGGAAACGCATTGAAATTCTATGCATCAGTACGTTTAGACATCCGCAGAATGGCGCAGATAAAGGACGGAGATGAAGCCGTGGGTAACAGGGTAAAAGTGAAAGTAGTCAAGAACAAAGTTGCTCCTCCTTTCAGACATGCAGAATTTGATATTGTTTTTGGAGAAGGTATTTCCAAAAACGGCGAGATCATTGACATGGGGGTTGAGTTGAATATTATCCAGAAAAGCGGATCATGGTTCAGCTACAATGGCGATAAACTCGGCCAGGGTAGAGACACTGTGAAACAGTTAATGTATGATAATCCAGGCCTCGCAACTGAAATTGAAGGAAAGATCAGGGAGAAATTGAAAGAATTGCAGGAAGCATAAATCGTTTAAGTTGGGTTAGGGTTAGTAAGACAAAGGCGCTCCTCATAAGGGAGCCCTTTTTGGTTATAATAAGCTATCAGTTAGCGTCTTTCGTATTACGTGTTGGGGTTATATATAAACAAATGAAGAAAAAAATTCCGCTCAAAAATTGCTAATATGGTTTTTTAAAACCATTTTTGTCTCCTACCCCCTTGTTTGTTGAGCACTACCCTGCATTGTAGATTGTAAAAAATTTAATCCGTGGCAAAAGCGGCAGGTACGTCATATAACTTTAGAACTAACAATTTCGATCTCATCAGGATCGTCACTGCATTTTTGGTATTAGTTAACCATTCACTCGTCCATCTTAAACTCCCGGTCCCTGAATGGTATACTGTCATACAACAATTTCAGCGCGTTCCCATGTTCTTCGTAATGAGTGGATTTCTATTGTCTGCATCATTCGAACGTAACGGTAGTCTGGTGCCATACTTCAGAAACAGGTTGTCCAGGATCTATCCGGGATTGTGGGCGTGTTTATTAGTGACCATCATCGTCTTCTCCTTTGTTGGAGCCGACTTTTTACATGGTGCGGCTCTTCCATGGTTCTTTGCCCAGGCAGTAGGCCTTATCTATACTCCAGCATTTTTAAATGACTTTGGTTACGGATCATACAACGGCAGCTTGTGGACGATTGTAGTTGAACTCCAGTTCTATCTTATTCTTCCGGTGATATATTATGTGTATAAACTTGTGTCACCTAAGCGAACATCAGGAAAATATTTCTATGTATTGTTCGGCTTGTCGTTTCTGTTAGCGCTTGCACTAAAAGTATTCCCTCCAACATTTTTCGGAGGGGTTGGTAAACTCGTCAGATATTCATTCCTTCCACACGTATATATTTTTATGAGCGGCGTTTTACTTCAGCGCCTGAAAGTATGGAACTGGAAGATTGTTCAGGGTAAGGCACTCTGGTGGATGGCAGGATTTCTCTTGTTCGTTTATATGGTGCCCACGAATCCGATCTTGGGCATGTTTTCCATGATCATCCTCGCATTCTGCACCATTTCTCTTGGATACTCTGCGCCTGGTATCGCTACAAAGTTCCTCAAGGATCGAGACATTTCTTATGGCGTGTATATGTATCACGGTATGCTGCTGAGCATCCTGGTAGAAATGAATGTCATTGGAAATGTGTATCTCCTGGTTTTTGTTGCAGTAACAACATTCGTTCTTGCATGGCTCTCTTACAGATTCGTTGAGGCACCTGCTATGAACAGAGCAAAAGACATCAACAAGAAAAAAGATCAGGGTCGCAAACCAAGGAAAGAGGTTGAATCGATATTAACACCTGTTCATAACTATATGCCTTCAGTTCAATAAATCTTGATTCTCTTGCATGGTGTGATTCATTTTTTCACCACAAAAGAGATCCAATGAAGAAGTTGAATGAAAGAGAGTGGACAAGCGAGCACGAAGCTTATCATGAAGAAAGAAAGAACAAGTGTGAGCATTGCCACCCTGAGCAGGAAGAGAGTATCAGCTGGACGGAAAATGTAGCGATTCAGGAACTGATCTACACGGCCTACAGTAAGTATGGCATCGATCCCAAAATAATTTACAGAGAATACGAACTTGAATTTTCAAGCGTCTATACCGCTGAAGAAATCGAAGTGTTTATGGGCGAAGTGGCAGTGTAAGGTTAAGTTTAACAACAACAGGTCGATGGTCCGACGAGGTAGAATCCTTTACAACTTCAGCAGATATTACTTTCAAAGATGAAGCAGATTCACTGCTAACAAAAATGTAATCCAGTTGCACATCCGGCACTGGTGCTGGAAAAGTATTTGCATCAGGACTTAACTGTGTCCATGTTCTCTTCAACAATTTAATGAGCGTAGAACCAGGTTCTGCATTGAAATCCCCGCAGAGGAATATGGGCTTCAAGAATTTACTCCTCTCTTGATTAATTATTTCGCCGGATTTGTCTCTATCCGATTCAGTCAGCGAAAGATGTGCATTAAATAATACGAACTTTGAGAATTCTATCACCTGTAGCGTTCGCAATTCTTCAGAACCGGGAAGCGGAATGTTATATGATCGGAATGGTTGTTCCTTGTGCAGCGCTCCTATACCGTATTTGCCTCCATCGAAAGTAATAGCGGGCGCATAGGTATGACCGTATGAAGCTAATCCCGCAATTTTCCCAAGAACATCTACCCGGCTGCTTCTGGCGGTAAAGCTGTCGAGTTCCTGGATGGCGACAATATCAGGTCGATAGCCGTGGATGGCTTTGGCCGTTCTTATGTAGTCGAGTTTATCGTCCATGCCTCTGCAATTGCGGACGTTGAAAGTCATGATAGTCAGATTCTGCTCAGTCGAATCCTTAGCAAATGGTGCTGCAAGGCAAATAGCGAGAAGCGTCGTCGTTAAAGCATTCATTCCCCTAAATAACAAAAGCCCCCGATAAACTAAAAATCAGTTTAACAGAGGCTTTTATCGCTGTAGAGGGAGGACTCGAACCTCCACGAGGCGGTTAGCTGTAGCACAATGTTTTGTGGTGGTCAACCCCAGTCGCCCTGATTGCTCAAAGCGGCATTACACTACGTTTATCCCGTGATCCCCACCCCCGAGACAAGAGGGCATGTCTGCCAAAAATTCCATCACTCCACAATCTTGAGTTATGTAAAGAACTTAACCAGCACAAATTTAATAAAAGTGGTAATTGATTCGCGGATTTCGAAGAAATATTTTGAAACTTTAGAAAATATTCAAATATTTGCAGCTATATCTACATTTTCAAAAAACTCCTCCTCAAAATGGCCACAAAATTGAATCTCGACAAGTTAGACCTCCAAATCATCCACGAGATGATGTTCAACGCGGAGATTTCTTATGCCGACCTTGGAAAAAAACTGTTCGTGTCGGGCGGCACCATTCACGTGCGTATCAAAAAACTAGAAGAAGCCGGGATCGTAAAAGGTACAAGGCTAAGCGTGGACCTCAAACAATTGGGCTACGATGTTATAGCATTTATCGGAATCTATCTGGAAAAAAGTTCTTTGTACGATTCTGTGGCGCGCGAACTACATAAGATTCCCGAGATCATCCGGCTGAACTATACTACCGGCAACTACAGTATGTTCGCGGAAATCATCTGCAAAGACATCAATCAACTCCGGTTCGTCTTACACGATGAGCTACAAAAAATAAAAGGAATAGAACGAACAGAAACCTTCATCAGCCTGGAGGAAAGCTTTTCAAGAAACGCGCAGGTTTACAGCGAAGGTTAGTGGTCTGCCGTCTCACGCCTTCACGTCAAGGGCATCCCTCAATCCGTTTCCTACCATATTAAAAGCCAACACTAAGATCATAATCGCGAAACCCGGTGCAAGCGCAAGCATCGGGTTTTGTGTTATTATGAAATTATAATTCTCCTTAATCATTAATCCCCAACTTGGCTGCGGCGGCTGAACACCCACACCTAAAAAACTTAACCCTGCTTCGATAACAATTGCTGAAGCAAAATTAGATGCGGCGATCACAATAACTGGTCCCATTACATTCGGAAGGATATGCCTTACAATAATTCGGGCCGATGAAAATCCAAGTGCCTTACCAGCTTCTATAAATTCTAATTCTTTAATAGACATAACCTGTCCCCGAATAAGGCGTGCAACGTTCACCCATGTGGTTAACCCGATGGCGATGAACACCTGCCAAAATCCTTTTCCAAGAACAAGTGTAATAGCAAACACGAGTAAGCAGTGTTGGTATCGACCACACCACATTAATGAACCACATGATGATATCATCAGCCCGCCCCCGGTAATATCCCGCAACTGCACCAAGAAAAACACCAATCACCAACGACAATATAACAGTTACTATGCCTACGGCGAGGCTTACCCGCACACCAATTATCAGCCGGCTAAGAATATCGCGGCCATATTTATCGGTGCCGAGTAAAAATTTCTTGGTGACCGTGATATTTTTTTCCCCGTTGAAAATGTGGATTGGATAGGCTAAGCGTTCAGTGATGCCTTCATCAATATATTTTTTCACAATGATGCTATCCTGCTTTTCAATGTAAGCACCTTCTATTGGAATGAAATCGAAACGGTCGCGGGTGCCGGTAAAAATTCTTACGAAAAAATTGTCCTTTTGAATTACACCCTCTTTAGGTAACAACAAAAATCGCTGGGTAAATCCAGGTTTTCTTCCGCCGATTTCAAGAATCATTCGGTTTGCGTTGGGAGACTTATCGGGACTTATCTGGTACGCGAACACGGCGATAAGAAAACTGATCACGATGATGGCCATGCCGGCAAGCGCCGTCTTCTTTTTTTCAGCCTGCGCCAGGGATTGCGCTGGTTCGACAATTGGGCCATTGCTGAAATTACTGCTTTACGAGATTTGCGGTGCCCTTATTTTTTATGATGCGTGCCTTCCATTTATACGATCCAAATCTTCCAAGCCAGCCTGCGATAACGATATACAAGATGTGCAATGGCTGAAGGACCGGAAAAAATTTCATGATTGTTCGTTGCCGGAAGAATAGTGCTACAGCATTCACGAATGGGAATTCGATAAGCACTTTTGCCAATAGTAAAAGCAATAGAAATGGCAACCATCGCATGTCGAACAAGCACTGCCACGGCAAGGATAGACGAAAACAAAGATTTACGAGGTAAGTGAGCAACAAAGTATAAAATACTTTTCGGTCTTTGAAGTGCACGGCTTTGCTCGCCCACCGGATACGCTGGTTAAAAAAATCTTTCCACGATGGCTCGGGATGGGTGGTAACGATTGCTTCCGGGTTCTTCATGTAGTGCACATGATCGAGGATGGAGCAAGAAATATTTTATGCATCAGTAGCATATCATCGCCTGATGGAATTTCATCGATGCCCTTCAAATCCATTGACTTCAATAAACGCGCTCTTCGTATATGCGAGGTTTGCGCCGTTACACATTGTATGAAATCGATGAGATACAGATGCACCGGTAATGCCCTGCATACCTAGAAAATCGAGCGTTTGAAATACGCCGCACACGGATTTTCCTGCATCCATATTTACGGGGGCTGCAATAAATTGCGCACCGGTTTGCCGGTAAAAAGAAGCGAATGAGGCCAGCCAGTGTTCATTCATTTCGCAATCGGCATCGGTGGTAACGATCAGTTCTCCCTGCGCAGCCGCACGCCGCGGTCTATCGCTTTCTTTTTAGATGTAATGCCTTCAGGAAGTTGGATGATGTTATATCGAATGATGTTGGGAAAAGTTTTGCAATAGCTCATAAGTGTTATCAGTGGAGTGATCATCTACTATAATTATTTCGTAGAAGTCTTTCGGATAATGCTGCGCCAGTAATAGAGAATAGAAGTTTTTCAATGTTCTTTTCTTCATTTCTTACCGCCACGACCACAGATATTTTTACATCGCGCACATCGCCGGTGGTGAACAAATTAATGCCGTTCCACCAACGCCTGTAATAGTCGATCAGTACGCTGTAGGCGATGAGTAAAAGAAGGAATATCAGGAGAAAAATAGCCATATCGGACGCTTGGAAAGTACAATAAAATTTATTAGGTTTGATTAGTTGTATAAACAACTATATGCCAAACAACCAATTTAAGAAAGGCGAATTATACAGCTTTATCACTGGTAAAGCATCGATTGCAATAGCGAGGCGGCTGCAAAAGAAATTCAATAATGCCGGACTGAACCTTACCATAGAACAATGGAGCGTGTTGTACCAGTTGTGGAAGCAGGATGGAAGTAGTCAACAGGATCTTTGCGAACGCACTTTTCGGGATAAGCCAAGCATTACCAGGTTGGTGGATAATCTGGAAAAGTTGCAGCTGGTAAAGAGGGTGGCATCGGAATCGGACCGGCGTATCAATCTTGTTTATCTCACCAGGCAGGGGGTAAAGATGGAAGACCAGACAATGGAGCTGGCGGAGCAAACGTTAAATGAAGCGCTCACAGGCATACCGCCGGACAATATCAATCTCTGCAAGGAAATTCTACAGCAGGTGTATGACAATCTGAAATAACAACGCTTTAAACAAAACCTCATGAACACAACAACACAAAAAACATCAATCAAAGGAGCGGAATGGCTGATCAAAGAAAGTACTGTGGCCGACACTTTTGTTCCTGAAGAATTTAACGAGGAACAGAAGATGGTGAAAGAGATGTGCGCCACATTCCTGGATAATGATGTTATACCGATCATCGACCGCATCGATAAGATGGAGCAGGGATTAATGCCTTCGTTGATCGATAAAGCAGGTGAGCAGGGTTTGTTAGGTGTGTCGATACCAGAACAATTCGGAGGTTTAGGAAAAGATTTTATTACATCAACACTGGTGAACGAGGGACTGGGTGGAGGATTTTCATTTTCGGTAGCGGTAGCTGCACACACCGGTATTGGTACTTTGCCGATTTTATATTTTGGAAACGATGAGCAGAAGCAGAAATATATTTCAAAGTTATGTACTGGCGAGTGGAAAGGCGCCTATGGTTTAACTGAACCAAATAGTGGAAGCGATGCACTTGGTGCAAAAACAACTGCCACATTAAGCGCTGATAAGAAATTCTATTTGCTGAATGGTCAAAAGTGCTGGATCACCAATGGTGGTTTTGCAGACGTGTACACAGTTTTTGCCAAGGTTGACGGTTCGCAGTTTACAGCGTTTATCGTTGAAAAAGATTTCGAAGGATTTACGCGTGGAGCTGAAGAGCATAAGATGGGTATTAAAGGTTCGTCGACCGTTCAATTGTTTTTCCAGGATTGCAAGGTGCCGGTAGAAAACGTGCTCGGCGAAATTGGAAAAGGACATGTAATCGCATTCAATATATTAAACATCGGTCGGCTTAAACTGTGCGCTGCCGCTTTAGGTGGCGCGAAGCGAGCCGCCACTACGGCTATTGAATATGCGCTGACAAGAGAACAATTTAAAACACCGATTGCGAATTTCGGCGCGATAAAAAGTAAGATAGCAGAAATGGCTATTGAATTGTGGGTGAACGAAAGCTCGCTGTATCGAACCGCGATGTGGATTGATGAAAAGGAAAAGGAAATGCTGGAAGCGGGCAAGCCATTTAACGAAGCATTGCTAGGTGCTGCAGAGGAATATGCAATTGAATGTGCGATTCTGAAAGTGTCGGGAAGTGAAATGCTTGACCTCGTAGTTGATGAAGGAGTGCAAATTCATGGAGGCAACGGTTTCAGCGATGAGTATATTATTTCGCGCGCATACCGCGATAGCCGTATCAACAGGATTTTTGAAGGTACAAATGAAATCAACCGGCTATTAATAGTAGATATGGTGCTGAAGCGAGCCATGAAAGGTCGCTTAGATATTATGGGTCCCGCGATGAATGTGTCGAAGGAATTGCTAAGCATACCTGATTTTGGAGGCGGTTCAGATGAGCTTTTTGAAGAAGAAAAAAAGCTCATCGTTAACTTCAAGAAGGCAATTTTGCTCACGGCGGGCGCTGCTGTGCAAAAGCTTATGATGAAATTAGAATCCGAACAGGAAATCCTGATGAACATCGCCGACATGGCCATTCAGACCTTCAATGCCGAAAGCGCCCTTTTAAGGTTGATTAAACTGTGCGAAGACAGGGGTGAAGCAGCGGTAAAATATGAGTCAGATATCGTTAAAACCTATTTATACGACGCTGCCGACAGAATCAGTAAAAGCGCGAAAGATGCCATCAATGCATTTGCTGACGGTGATGAGCATAGAATGATGCTGATGGGAATAAAACGCTTTACAAAAGCGGCGCCGTTAAACAGTAAGGCAGCGAAAAGAAGAATCGCCGAGAAACTTATAGCTGAAGGAAAATATCCGTTGTAATTTCAGCCTTACAACTTTTATAGACCATGAGCAACCAAACGCGCAGGGATTTTATTTCGAACACCGGCAAAGTGGCGCTTGCCGGTTCAACCGGTATATTTGCAGTAAATAATTTAACCGGCATGACGGCAAAAAATACATTCATACATCACGTATACTTCTGGCTGAAAAATCCAACCAGCGAATCAGATCGCCAAAAATTGATTGAGGGTCTGCAAAAGCTGAGCAAAGTGAAGACGATCAAGAGTTTTCATATCGGCAAGCCAGCCGCAACGAACCGCGATGTGATTGACACCTCATACTCCGTTTCATGGATGCTGATGTTTGAAGACGCCGCCTCGCAGGAAAGCTACCAGGTGGATCCCATTCACCTCAACTTCGTAGAAACATGCAAGGACCTCTGGCAAAAGGTAGTTGTTTACGATTCCATCGACGTTTAACCTTTTCTTTTCGTTAAACGGGGGCAGTAGTCCTCAAGACTGCTGAAAAATCAATTAATTTTGCAGTTATGAGTGAAGTATTGCAGACTTCCGTCCCTACACTGACCCCGAAAGATTTCTCTACAGACCAGGAAGTACGCTGGTGCCCCGGCTGCGGCGACTATTCTATTCTCGCACAGGTACAGAAGATTATGCCGGGCTTAGGCATACCCAGGGAAAACATCGTGATCATTTCAGGTATCGGCTGTAGTAGCCGTTTTCCCTATTACATGAACACGTATGGAATGCACTCCATCCATGGAAGGGCCACTGCAGTCGCTTCCGGATTAAAAGCATCGCGTCCAGAACTGAGTGTTTGGGTGGTAACAGGCGACGGTGACGGGCTGAGTATCGGAGGTAATCATACGATGCACCTGCTGAGGAGAAACTTCGACATCAACATTCTTCTATTTAATAACCAGATATATGGTCTTACAAAAGGCCAGTATTCTCCTACATCCGAATCAAAAAAGGTTACGAAGTCAACGCCTTATCGGGAGTATTGACCATCCGTTTAATCCTCTGGCTTTAGCTATGGGTGCGGATGCAACGTTTATTGCGCGTACAATGGACCGGGATCCGAAGCATCTGCAGCAATCGCTGATCAGGGCGAACCAGCATAAGGGAGCATCGTTCCTGGAGATCTACCAGAACTGCAACATATTCAACGACGGAGCATTTGAAGTGTTCACTGAAAAATCTACAAAGCCAGAAGAGACGCTTTTTCTTGAACAAGGCAAGCCGTTGATATTCGGCGCACAGCAAAATAAGGGTATAAAGCTCGATGGGTTCAAGCCTATCGTAGTTGAAATCGGCGACGCAATATTCTGCCGATGATCTATGGGTGCACGACGAGCGTGACTTTTACAAGGCGCAGATTCTTGTAAGAATGTTTGAAGATCCGCGAATCGAAGGCCATCTTCCCCGGCCGTTCGGTGTGTTCTACGAAGTTGACAGGCTTAACCTACGAAGACGGCTTAAACTTACAGATTGAAGAAGTGGTGGCGTCGAAGGGTAAGGGTGATCTTGATAAACTTCTGAGAGGTAGCGAAACCTGGAGTATACTATAACTACAAGAGCTTTTTGAACGTCAGGGGCAAAAAAATGCCAGCGATGAAAATCGCCGGCCTGTGCTTACCTCTGAAACCACAAAAAGAAAGAAATTATAATTAGTTAAGCAGTTAGTTCTGGTTAGCTGCAATTTCACGCCTGCAAACTGCGTACGATTATCTAAAATAAGGTTGATTCAAACTTAAAGAAAACGTGGATCTGACGGCTGTTCAGTAGATTGGATATTTTGCTTGCTTTTCGGCTTATTATTGCACAAACCGTTGGCGACCGGGTAAAAGTAAAGACGTTTAGTTAATAAATCAACAAATCATCTAAGATTTTTATTTTTTGACCAATGTCTTAATGCTTTATTTATCCAAAGCAAGTTCTTTCTCGGCAGCCTTGAATATTTTTTCCTTCTTGAAGTCGTACCACCACATCGGTGCAGTCTTTTTCATAAGCGTATCAATGCTGCGCATGCCGAGCAAATTCCAGACACCCTGGGCGAGGCCGGGAATATTTCGCTGAACGGCCCGAAGGCTCATCGCGAAACCCGCTGTCTACATACTCCATATGGTGCCAAAAGCCAGCAGGCATAAAGAGCGTGTCGCCATGCTCCAGCGTTACCTCGTAACCGTTAGCGAGCTTCAACGCGGGAAATTTTTCATAGTCGGGCTTGCCATTGCCTTTGTCGTAGTTGCTAAAGTCGGCCAGGCTTAAAACTTCAAAGGGCTTACGATATAATTTGTGTTGTTCTTCGTGGGGAAACAGCAACACTTTTTTTCTTCCCGCAAACTGGGTGTGCAGAATATGCGACATATCAATATCAAAGTGCATATGAGTGATGCTCGTTTGACCGCCAACAAACAACATTGGCGCACGCTTTACAAAACCTTTCATCAGGTTTTCGGGCCATATAAAATCACTGGTCAGCTCGGGTGCATGACTGAAAATATTGAAAAGGAAGATTCGCCATTCAGCGGGGCCCTTCTTCACCATATCTATATATTCACCGAAAGAAATGTAATCGTCGGCCTTGTTTACGGGCGTGTATGCATCGCTTTTGATGTTGTTGTAAATGCCAACCTGCTTGTCGCCGACTATCTTCTTGAAATAATCCCAGGTCCACTTTTCATAAGCTGGCCACTTTTTTGCAAGGTCGGTAAGTACAACCGGTTTTCCCGTATTGTAGTATTGTGTTTTGAAGTCACGGTCACTAATTGATCCTATTTTTTCAATAGGTTGTAAACGCATTTTGAAAAAATTTACGCAAAGTTAATATTAAATTGTGCATATGTTCTTACCCATTCATCCCGATAATCCGCAGCCCCGTAATATAACATCTGCAGTGGAAATCTTAAGATCGGGTGGGGTGATCATTTATCCTACCGATACAATCTACGGCCTTGGCTGCGATATATTCCAACAAAAAGCAGTTGAAAGGATTTGTCGCATCAAAGGTATCAATCCGGCCAAAGCACAATTGTCTTTTGTTTGTTCTGACTTAAGCGACATGAGCAAATACATCAAGCCAATTTCAACCGCAACATACCGTATGCTCCGTCATCATCTCCCCGGACCATATACTTTTATTCTCAACGCCAGTAAGGAAGCACCGAAGCTGCTGAAAAGTAAAAAAGATACTGTTGGGCTACGAATTCCCGACAACATCATCGCACTTTCTATTGTGAGGGAACTTGGCCACCCTATATTAAGTGTATCACTGCCGGGCGAGATGGTTGAAGAGTACACCGACCCCGAATTGATTCATGAAAAATTTTCGAAATTGGTTGATGTAGTTATTGATGGAGGCATTGGCGGAACTCAGCCGTCAACGATAATCGATTGCACGGGCGATGAGCCCATAGTTACAAGGCAGGGATTGGGCGCGTGGGAAACTGTTCATTAAAGCAGATGTGAGAAGAACTGCTTTTTGCGCTCCTGCCATTCGCTTTTAAGGAGGCTGTAGTAAGCGCTGTCACGGCGTCTTCCACCCGGCATCAACATATGACTTCTCAGACACTCCCTCGGGTATCATTCCGATTTTCAGCAGACCTGCTTTCGCGCGATCATTCAAAAAATCGGTCTTAGCCTCAACCCTTTCCATTTTCATCACCTCGAAAGCGTAACTAAGCAGCGCAAATTTCACAGGCATGTTTACACCCATCCCTATGTAGTCTGTCCCTAACCAACTCCATCCTATTTCAACCCGCTGGTCAATGAATGATATGTTTCCGTAACTCATGCTACCGCAAATCTCTTTCGTATCCCTGTCGATGATGGTGAACGGCATTCGCTTGCCTTCAGCTTTATCTTTCATAGCATCGTCGATCCAAAGGCCGAGTTCGGAATCGACGCTAAGGTCCTTAGTGAAGTACTTGAATGTTTCGGCGCTGCGCTTCAATGCAACAAATGCTTCTGCGTCTTCGGCTTTCATTGGCTGAATAACCGCTCTGAGCGTTTCAATCGAAAAATCGTCGGGAAAAAACTTTTGGAATAAGGGGTCCATTCAAATGATCTTTATTCTGCTACCACCTCTTCAACCGCTTCATTCAACACTTCTAAAGACCAGTTAAATGAGCGGCGATGATATGGTGATGGACCGTGCTGGGCAATTGCCTGGCGGTGTTCCCGGGTGCCATAACCCTTGTTGGTAATCCATTTGTATTGAGGAAAATCGTTATGCAGATTTTTCATGAAATCGTCGCGGTACGTTTTTGCAAGAATGCTTGCAGCGGCGATTGATGCATAGATGCCATCACCTTTGATAATACATTCATGCCTGGTGCGGCGATACTTGGTAAAACGGTTGCCATCTATCAATAACAATCGCGGACGCTTCCGTAGTTTGTCGAGCGCGAGGTGCATCGCCTTGAACGACGCTTTCAAAATATTTATCCGGTCAATCTCGTCATGATCTACTTGTGCAACACTGTATGAGATTGCATTATTCTGTATGAAAATTCTTAATTCGTTCCGCGTACCTTCTTCAACCTGTTTAGAATCGTTGAGAAGCGGATGATAAAAGTCCGGAGGTACAATCACTGCGGCAGCAAACACAGGCCCTGCAAGACATCCTCTTCCGGCTTCGTCGCAACCGGCTTCAATTCTGTCTGTCTGGAATGTTGGTTTGAGCAATTAATGTTGTTTGACCAAATGTAGTAATTGGATTTTTTGAAGATCGACAGAAGTTATACACATTATCTTTGCGCCGAATGAAACACAACGTTTCTATCTCCGAAAACTCTTCGCGACCTGTTGCGGTCTGGATCGGTATTGGCATCGTGATGCTGCTGATCCAGGTAATTCTTGGTGGGGTTACGCGGCTCACGGGTTCTGGTTTGTCAATTACTGAATGGAATGTAATAACGGGAACGTTGCCTCCGATGAATGAAGGCGCATGGGGTGCAGAGTTTGAAAAATACAGGCAGACGCCGCAGTTTCAATTGCTGAATATCGACTTCACATTACGCGATTTTAAAGTCATTTATTTCTGGGAATGGTTTCATCGCCTGTGGGCACGGCTAATCGGGGTGGTGTTTGTTGCAGGATTCGTGTACCTGACCGTGAAAAAGTATTTAAAAAAAGAGATGCGCATACCGCTCATTATTCTTTTTCTTTTAGGTGCATTACAGGGAGCTGTCGGATGGATCATGGTGATGAGTGGCCTGGAAGGCGATGCCGTGTATGTTGCGCCGACCCGACTCGCGCTGCATTTCATTTTTGCTTTCGGGCTGATAGCATACGCTTATTGGTTTTACCTGGAGTTGGTAGTAAACAGAAACGATCAGCTTATTTCGCCGAAGCTCCGATCGCTGATCGGCTGGCTGCTGGTGCTAACGACTATACAACTGGTATTTGGTGCCCTGATGGCGGGCCACAAAGCAGCTACGGCAGCGCCTACATGGCCGGATATAAACGGAAGTTTGTTGCCGGCATCCACTTTCGCAGATCGACCTTTTCCCATTAATTTCATCGAGAATAAAATAACGATCCACTTCGTTCACCGAACGCTGGCCTACGTCATCTACGTGTTAACATGTATCCTTTCCATCAAACTGTTTTCTGCCAGGAGCGCCTCGGAGGCATTTAACAAAATCAAAGCATTTCCCGTTATCCTCGTTCACATTCAGCTGGTTTTGGGCATTTACGCATTATTGACCAGCCCTCAGATAGTTCCCAACCACTGGGGTACGTTCGAATGGCTGGCGCAGATTCACCAGGTGGTGGGGCTCTTATTCGGGTTAAGTCTTGTGGGACAGTTCTATATCGTTAGGAGAAGATAATAAGATTTATTATTTTAGGATGCACCTCAGCCATGAAAGCATTCCTTACAGGACTATATTATTCCTTCCCCGTTCAACTTGTGCTCCTGCACCTTAAGAGATTCCAGGTATTACTCATTTTCTGGTACCTGCTTTTCAGCATCACAGGAGGAAAGTTCATGAACAGCTATGGCGCCGATTCTCTTTTTCTCGCGCCGGAATACCTGGGCCAGGTTAACATGGCCAGTTCATGCATCATGGGTTTTGCCATCGGGATATTTATCATGAGCTGGAACATCACCACATTCATATTGTTCAGCCGTCACTTCAGGTTTCTCGCCACAACATCCAATCCATTTTTAAAATATTGCATCAACAACGCAGTAATTCCGCTAATTTTTCTGATTTATTATTTCATTACGTCTATCCGGTTTGCTGCATACAAAGAATTAATGAGTGCGGGTGAGATCATCTTGTTTACACTCGGTTTTGTAATGGGGATCATTATTTTGGTGGCGATTTCGTTCTTATACTTTTTTCGTGCAGATAGAAACATCATCCGGACACTTGCTCCCGTGATGAGCAATCCGAAACTATTTAAAGAAATGTTCAGGCCAACTGAAACAAGGCTTGTGAAGAGCAGGGTGATCCAGATAAGATGGTATGTTAACGCAAGATTCGAAATAAAACAAACACGCGACGTAACACATTACAGCCGTGAGTTCGTAGAAACCATTTTCAACCGCCACCATTTTGCTGCAGTGGTGAGCATATTTATTTCATTTCTATTTCTAATCTTTATCGGATTCTGGTTAGACAGTCCATACTTTCAATTGCCGGCAGCTGCTGGCATCACCATTTTCTTTGCCATTCTTATTGCGATATCAGGTGCCTTCTCGTACTTCCTTCAAAACTGGAGCATCCCGGTGTTACTCGTATTTGTTGTTGTGCTTAACCTGCTGTTCAGGTATAATGTTATCGATCCAAGCAATAGGGCTTATGGACTAAATTATACCAACACAAATGAGCGTCCCGAATACAGTATGCAGAAGTTGCGCGAGCTGAGTACTGATGAAAAGATTGAGAGCGATAAGCAAAATATGATCTCCATTCTCAACAAATGGAAGAGCAAACAAAAGGGCGATAAGCCCTACATGTATTTAATTTCCACGAGTGGAGGTGGCAACAGAAGCGCAACTTTTACGCTGAATGTGCTGCAGCGACTCGACAGTTTAAGCGGCGGTACACTCATGGATAAAACATTTATGATTACCGGGGCGTCGGGAGGCATGCTGGGTGCTTCTTATTATCGGGAGCTGGTTAATCAGCAGGAGAACGGCTTCAATCCACTAGACAGAAAATATTCAGAAGATATTTCGCAGGATCTCCTCAATGCAATTTTTACATCTTTTGTTGCTCGCGACATTGCATCACCAGCGCAAAAATTCAGAGTAGGAGATTATGAATATGTGAAGGACCGCGGATTTGCATTTGAACAGAAACTCGACCAGAATACACGCGGCCTTATGAACAGGCAGTTTAAAGATATTGAGGTTGATGAGCGAAACGGAAAAATTCCGTTGATGATGTTTAACTCCGTAGTTACCCGGGATGGCAGAAAAATGATATTAAGCACGCAGCCTGTGAGCTTTTTGATGAAACCCATCCAGGACACTTCCCTGATCTCACCAATGGAGCCTGATGCGGTAGACTTCCAGGCCTTGTTTGCCAACCAGGATCCGATGAACATGCGATTGCTAACCGCACTACGTATGAATGCTACATTTCCATATGTGCTTCCTAACGTGTGGCTACCCAGTAAGCCTGTAATAGACGTAATGGATGCCGGCCTGCGCGATAATTACGGTCCTGAAACGGTGGTAAGGTTCGTACAGGTTTTTGAAGATTGGATAAAAGCGAATACTTCCGGTGTAGTACTCATCCAGATACGTGACAGAATTGTTGGCGGCTGGGATCATCCATATGAATCAACAGACATTACAGAACTTTTCACTAAGCCATTTCTTATCCTGCAATTCAACTGGTATAAAATGCAGGACTATAATCAGAATGACCTGATGAGCCTCACCCAGCAAACAATGGGTGGAAGTTTTCATAAACTAACTTTTCAATATGCTCCATTGAAAGAAGATGCCGGGGCTGCTTTAAGTTTCCATCTCACTAAAAGAGAAAAGTGGAACATTCATGAGTCGTTGGATCACGAAACCAACAGGCAATGCTTTGAGCAGTTTGTAAACTTTCTGGAACCTCCGGATTCGGTTACAAGGAAGGCTGTAATAGCCGGAACGCGTTAGGTAAAATCTTAAAATTTATCTGGTCAATTGTCGGTTCGGGTTCGCCGTCGATATGAATCGGCGCAGCAGCATTGTTAATGATGGTTGCTTCCTTCGCCTGGAAATAAATGATGTTCTTATTGTTTCTATAGTTCTTGAGTTCTTCCAATGTGTTGATGCCGGTTATCTGGTGCAATAATGCAAAGGGTAGTGCAAGTTTGTGCATTTTCTTAACGATCACGATGTCAAAGAGGCCGTCGTTCAAACTGGCTTTCGGCGCGATCGTAATATTATTTCCAAACTGGTTACTGTTCGACACCGTTATAAAAAAGGCGTCTACATCAATGGCAAGATCTTCCGTTTTTATACTGAAATTAAACGGCTTTGCCTTGAAATATTGCATCGCCGAAAGTTGCAGATAGGTTTTTAATCCGCGTACTTTCTTATTGTGAAATTCGTGAGCTATCTGTGCATCGCAGCCGATGCCGCACATCATACATGAGAACTTATCGTTGATCCAGAAGCCATCGATCAAAGACGCAGTGCCATTGAAAATGATGTCCAGTGCCTTATCGGTTGAGTAGGGAATGCCTGCAGCAAGTGCAAGTCCGTTACCTGAACCCGTAGGCACGATACCAACATTCACATCGGTGTTAATTAAGAACGACGCGACAGTACTAACCGATCCATCGCCGCCGCAGATAATGATATCCGTGATTTTTTCGTCAACAATTTTATTTTCCAGGTAGCCGTAGTGGCCGTCGCTGCGCGTATCGGCAATTTCAAAAGGAATATTTGCTGCGCGTGTTCTTTCCTCGATGGTTGAGCGAAGGAGCGGTTTGCGTTTGGTTCCGGAGATAGGATTAATGAGGTACAGAAGTTTTCGTTCCATCACAGTTTTTTTATCTGCAGCACTTCGTCAATAAATTTTTCTATCTCTCTTTCAACAGATCCTACATCGTGCGACTTGATCGGAGAACCTATTACATGGTCGCCGGCGTTTGGAATCGGCACCGATCGTTTTTTATTTGCAGGCGTTCCGAGTTCTTTAAACATGTCTAACATTGCGCCGACCTGCACTACGCTGTCCTGGTACACCGAGTCCCGGTAATAATACAACATCAGTGTAGGCTGCGTAACTTTTTTAAAGACATCGGCATTCATTGATGATTCAAGCATTTCTTCCAGCGCCACAACGGCTTCGAGCCGGTAGCCATAGCTCCAGTATTGTTTATATAAGGGTCGCGTATCTGCCGAAGTAATATAATCGGAGCCGTTGATCATGCGGGCAAGTTGCAACCCCCACGGATTATTCAGGATCCATGCGTTGCTATCAAAAATTTTTATGTTGGGAGATAAGAGAATGAGCGAATGAATTTGTGGATAATCTGCGGCAAGCATCAGAGCGAGCGATGCGCCGGTGGATGTACCCATTACGATTACCTTTTTGCCGAGCCGCGATGCTATTGAGTATGCCTCTTTGGAAGATTCCCACAGCTTATCGGCCGTGAGGTTAACCAGTTTCTCCGTTGTATCTATTCCATGTTCAGACAGCCGGGAGAGATAAAGGTTGCAGCCGTATTTTTTAGCGATAGTCCTATGGATTGGATCACCTTCACCCTGGGAGGCAGAAAATCCATGTAGGTAAAGGATGGCATATTCGGTTACCTCTTTGGTAGAATCGTTGGCCCACACGATGCGTGCTTCGTTGTCGGGACGCAGCTTATGCGTTGATTCGTTGTTCTTTATATAGGCTTCAAGTGTCGGGGCCGGGGGCACCTCGGGTAACTCCTTATCGTATACCGGCCGGGAGGGGCGCGGTCCGATCAGGTAAATTATTACTAGTATAAGGATGGTATAGATCCACCATTTTCCCCGCTTCATTTTTGCAGTTTAAATATGAGTTAATCCCTTGCTCCTACCACTGATTTGACGTACCTTCGCGCCTCGAAATTATGAATATCAGGAACATAGCCATTATTGCACACGTTGACCACGGAAAAACAACCCTTGTTGACAAGATTTTACACGCCACAAAGGTGTTTAGAGACAATCAGGACACGGGTGAATTGATAATGGACAGCAACGATCTGGAAAAAGAAAGAGGCATTACCATTTTTAGTAAGAACGCCGCAGTTGAATATAATGGTATTAAGATCAACGTGATCGATACCCCTGGTCACTCTGACTTTGGCGGAGAAGTGGAGCGTGTCCTTAAAATGGCAGACGGTGTACTGCTTTTGGTGGATGCCTTTGAAGGTCCGATGCCGCAAACAAGGTTCGTACTTCAAAAAGCTCTTCACCTCAATCTAAAGCCGATAGTGGTGATCAATAAGGTGGATAAGCCTAATTGCCGCCCCGACGAGGTGCACGATGCAGTATTTGAACTGTTTTTCAACCTCGACGCTACAGAAGAACAACTTGATTTTCCAACGATATACGGTTCGTCTAAACAAGGCTGGATGAATACCACCCTTACGCCGACAGACAGCATTACGCCACTACTTGATGCTATCCTTCAATATGTACCCGAACCGAAGGTGAATGAAGGCAGTCTGCAGATGCAGATCACTTCACTCGACTATTCGTCGTTCCTCGGAAGGATCGCGATAGGCAAGGTGGCGAGAGGATCAATTAAAGAAGGTCAAAACATCGCGCTCGTTCAAGCCGATGGATCAATAAAGAAATCCAAAGTTAGAGAGCTCTACACATTCGAAGGAATGGGTAAGAAGAAAGCGAGTGAGGTTTCAGCCGGTGATATTTGTGCGGTTGTAGGTCTTGAGGAGTTTAACATTGGGGATACTATCGCTGATCCTGAAAATCCTGAAGCATTGCCAATCATCAGCGTAGATGAACCTACAATGAGCATGCTTTTCAGCATCAACAACTCGCCTTTCTTTGGTCGAGACGGCAAATTTGTTACGTCGAGACACCTGAGAGACAGGTTGATGAAGGAAACTGAAAAAAATCTTGCACTTAAGGTTGAAGATTCTGACAGTGCTGATAGTTTCCTTGTGTACGGGCGTGGTATTCTGCACCTTGGTATCCTGATAGAAACCATGCGCAGAGAAGGTTTTGAACTTACAGTGGGTCAACCTACCGTTATCGTAAAAGAAATAAACGGAAAGAAACACGAACCGTTTGAAAACCTCGTGGTAGATGTGCCGCAGGAATTCAGTGGAAAAGTAATCGACCTGGTAACGCAACGTAAAGGTGAGATGACTGTTATGGAGAGCAAAGGCGACATGCAGCATCTTGAATTCGAAATTCCTTCGAGAGGCCTGATCGGTTTGAGAAGCCAGATGCTTACAGGTACCGCAGGTGAAGCTGTAATGGCGCACCGCTTTACTGAATACAAGCCATGGAAAGGTCAGATCCCCGGCAGAAACAACGGGGTGCTGTTGTCGAAAAACCAGGAAAAAACTACAGGTTATTCAATAGATAAACTTCAGGATCGCGGAACGTTCTTCGTTGATCCGGGAGAAGAAGTGTATACCGGCCAGATCATTGCCGAACACATCAAACCAGGAGACCTTGTAGTTAATGCTACAGAGCCAAAGAAACTTACCAATCACAGAGCCAGCGGAAGCGATGACGCGTCACGAATTGCTCCTAAAACACTTATGACACTCGAAGAATGTATGGAGTATATCCAGCAGGATGAGTGTATCGAAGTGACCCCTAAGGTAATCAGGCTGAGAAAGGTTATTCTGTCTGAAGACGAGCGCAAGAAGGTTCAAAAGAGCTACGCTTCAGCACAGTAATTGTGTAACTTCGAAATGTTGGAATGAAGCAGCAAATGAAAATAGCAATACTTTCGGCTGTTGCGGTGCTTATGCACGTTGTAAGCTTCGCACAGTGCTCAATTTGTTCGAAAACGGCTAGCCAACTTGGAGAAGAAGCCGGCCGCGGACTAAACGGAGGCATACTTTATCTTGCTGCAGCTCCTTTTCTCATTATCAGTTACATCGGTTATAGATGGTGGAAGAATAACCAGGATTAAGACTCTTCACGGATAGCATTGAATAACTCGCCCACACCCATGTTGGTGGTTGCAATCGTTTTTACTACTCTTTTTTCCTTGCCCTTTGCGGAGGTGTGAAGTGCTTCCCTGATATCTTTTGCGAAAAGGTCTGCACCGGGCCGGTCGCATTTATTTACCACGAATATGTCGCCTGTTTCCATTAAGCCGGCTTTCATTAGCTGAATATCATCACCGCTCTCGGGAACCATAACAATCACGGTTACATCCGCCAGCGACGCAATTTCAATTTCATTTTGCCCCACACCAACAGTTTCGATGATGATTGTATCGAAAGGTGCCTGTTTAAGTAATGCGATAATTTCTTTTGCTTTTTGCGGAAGTCCACCCAGCGTTCCGCGGGTAGCGAGAGACCTGATAAATACCGACGGATGATTATACCAATCCGTCATGCGTATACGATCGCCAAGAAGTGCACCTTGGGTATATGGCGAACTCGGATCAACGCACAATACAGCGACCTTTTCTCCGGCCTGTACATACTGGCCGATAAGTTTGTTGGTAAGCGTGCTTTTACCCGCGCCGGGAGGGCCGGTGATACCGACTACAGGAATATTTATGGGCAGCGGGTCTGCTAACAGTGCGCTGATATCACCATCGTTGGCGACAAGCGAAATGGCGCGCGAAAGTGCCCGTATATCCCCCTGCCAAATATCTTCGATCGATGGAAAGGTCATGCGGAATTCTTTTGTTTCAGGTAAAGTTTCGCGTGTTTTAAAAAGCTCAGGTGCGCCACGTGTACGGCCACCACCAGGCCATAAAATCCATCCCTGAAACCTCCCCGTAAAATGTATCCTAAAAAGAATGCCCAGGATGGATGAAGGATCATTTTAAGGACGCTAGTACGCTTGCCGCGCTTGAAATAAGTTTCAGCCGAAATAGTGCTGAACTTGTTATTCTGCAGAGCATGTTCTTCAATACTGTTGTAAGAGTAGTGCAGTATGTCGCCCTTAAGATGTTTAATGGGGGATTCATCTTTCATGATAAGGCGGTCATGAGGATTATCGCCACCCCAGTATGCAAAATTTTTATCAATCAGGCGAAGTTTACGATCGGGGTACCAGGCCCCGTGCCGAATAAAATGACCGCAGTAATTTGTGCACCGGTTCATTGAATATCCTTTCAGCGAAAAGTTTTTCTTCTCTGTCAATATTGATGCTTCAAGTGTTGCATCCAGCGCTTCATCTGCATCAAGGCTCAGTACATAATCGTTTGCAGCCGCTTCGAGTGCAAAGTTCTTTTGCTCCACGTAACCAAGAAAAGGTTGGAGTTTTACGATGGCACCTTTCGATGAAGCAATTTCTGCGGTTCTATCGGTAGAAACTGAATCAACCACGATTATTTCGTCAGCAACATTCTTAACGGAGTCGATACACCGACCAATATTCTTTTCCTCGTTAAAAGTGATTATTACTACTGAAAGCCTCATCAGAGTAGTTATTTTTGCGGGAACCTTTAAAAACGTCCGGGATTTTGAAAGCACAAATAAAGAACAAAGCGCCTTATATTCCTAAAAAGTGGGAACATGTAAACTGCCCGTTCTGTAATGCCAACGTTCCTGAAATTTATGAACGCTTCGGCAGCGAGTTGCAATATAGCTATGTGAAGTGCGGGAATTGCGGACTAATCTACACGAATCCCCGCCCTGCTTACGACCAGGATTTTATTGATGCCGCGTATGCATCGTACTATCAGTACGCTGACAATATAAAGCTAAGCGACCTGGATAATATCAATCAGTCTTCATTAAAGATGTTCCAGGACGAGGTTGATCATATCGTGAGATATGATTCTGACAGAAAAGCCGCGCTTGATATAGGAAGTGGTATGGGAACGTTTTTGCTGGCGGCGAAAAAGTATTACGGCGACAACGTTCTTGGTATTGATGTATCCGTGAAGATGGGCGAATTTGTAGAAAAGAACATCGGTATCAAAGTACACATCGGCCAGTTCGAACAATTTAATCCGCCGGATAAATTTTCACTCATTCATATGAGTCACGTTTTGGAGCATGTGCCCAATCCCAACGAATGGATACAACACTCCGCGAAGCTGCTTACGCCCAAGGGTATATTGGTGATAAATGTGCCCAACAAATACGGGTTGGGAAACAGAATGCAACATCTGTTTTACAAGGCGAAGCTTAAAAAACAATTTGCTACCGGATGGAAGGATGCCTCACGAACGCCTGATCATTTGTTTGAGCCCACCGAGCGCGCAATGAAGTACTTGCTGGCGAACAATGGATTCGAAATTTTGGAGCATTACACGTACAGCCGAAAAGACCCGGTGTCGAACAAATCTGTTTTTTCGAAGGTCCTGAACCGCTGGCTAAAAAAAGGAACTAATCTTGCATTAATTACGAGACCCATGAAATAGCGACGACTATGACCAACTTCATCCCGATATTCCCACTGTCCATTGTGATATATCCAACGGAAAAATTGCATCTGCATATTTTCGAACCACGTTACAAGCAGTTGATCAGGGAATGTATGGATGCGAAAAAACCTTTTGGTATACCCACGGTGCTCAATAACCAGTTACAGGATATGGGAACGCTGGTAGAGGTTTTGGAGATTGTTACCGAACATGAAAATGGCGAGCTGGACATTAACACGCAGGGAGTAAAAGTTTTCCGGACACTGGAAGTAATTAAAAAAGTTCCCGACAAATTATATAGCGGCGCAATTGTAAATTATCCGCATAACCGGATGGAAGACGGCAACGCGAAGCTTATGCAATCGGTGGTGAATGGCGTTAAAGAGGTTCACAGGCTGCTTAACATTTCAAAAGATTTCAAAAAGCCGGAAGCTGAATTGCAGTCGTATGATGTGGCGCACCACGCTGGATTATCAGTAGAAGAAGAATATGAGTTTTTGGGCCTGATGCGCGAATTGCAGCGACAGGAATACCTTAAGCGTCATCTACAGAAAGTGTTGCCGATGCTGATGGAAATGGAGCAGCTGAAAAAGAAGGTAAAGCTTAACGGCCATTTCAGAAATCTTTCACCCTTAGATTTGAATATTGACCCTTAAGCAAAAAACTTTATTCGGCGCTCTATTGCTCGCGGTAGTTACTATTCCTTTGAAGAATCAGTGGAACAGCATTGCCACCATTCTGTTTGTTGCGGCTTGTGTATTTCAACAACCACTATCGGTATCGGTTAAGCGATTGAAGCAATCGCGGGCATGGATCATTCCGGTTGTATATTTTGTTTGGCTGGCTCTTTCGCACTTTTGGGATGCAAGCGGAGGCTACCGCTTACGTGATATTGAACGTTATCTTATTTTACTCTTCATTCCCACTGCAATGGCGTTGGCGCCCGACGACCTGAGGCGGTTCATTCCGAAGGTTTGTATCGCCTTTATTATTGTTACTACTGTTGTTTGCCTGTTATGTTTAATCAAAGCATACCAGGAATACCAGGTAACGCACGATTATCGCGTTTTTTATTATCAATACCTTGGGGAACAGATGGAGTTGAATGCAATCTTTCTCTCCAATTACTGTCTTGCTTCAATTGCATGGCTGCTTTACTTTGGATTTTTGGGTAAGCGTCAAACAGCAACGAAGTATGTGCTGATTTGTACAACGATCGCATTTTTGCTTTTTATGATATTCATGCTTTCGTCGAAGCTGCTGATCTTTTTAACGCTTGTTGTAATCATGATCTTTGTGTTGGTGCTTGGTTATGTAAAAGGCTTCTTTATCCGGTCTATCATAGTAACGTCACTCATCGTTATCGCGGGCTTTGTTGCGGTTACACAGTTGTCGTACCTCAAATGGCGCATCGCATCAACTGAGCTCAAACGTTACCAGGGACAGGGCGACGATCAAAATGGAGTAGCTATACGATTATATATGTGGTCCGCTGTGAGTGATTTAATTTCGGAGCGGCCTGTTCTTGGCTACGGGATAAAGGGCGGACGACTCGCCACCTTGCAGCGCTATAAAACCGACGGGTTTACTATAGGCGTTACCGGCGACTATCATGCACACAATCAATACCTCGAGTCGCTATTAATGGCAGGCATTCCCGCCATTCTCTTGTTACTATCGATGATGTTTGCAGGACTGCGAAAGGCCTTCACTGTCAAAAACTTCCTGTTGCTGTTGATGGTGGTTCATTTCATGTCGCAATCGGTTATTGAGTCTACATTTGAGGTGCAGCACGAACTTGTGTTTTATATATTTTTCATCTTTTTGTTTTATTACCATGGGCCACGCTTCCGTAACGCTTTGCTTTGATTTCGGAAACACACGATTAAAATGCGGCGTGTTTGATGGTCCTGATTTAAGGGAGGTCGTAACACTTGCGGATGATAGTGACGATACAATTTCAGCGTTAGTAAAAGAATACCGGCCTGCTAAGTCGCTTCTTTCTTCGGTAAGAGACCACAATCCCGGTGTTGAAACAATATTGGCTGCTGCGGGCAAATTTCATGTTCTCAACCATCACTCAAAAATATCTGTAACTACGCCCGTAGGTAAACCAGAAACGATAGGTGCAGACAGGCTGGCGCTGGTGGTAGCCGCGTGTGATCTGTTTCCCGGTGCAAACAATCTTGTTATTGGCCTCGGGACGGCGATCACCTATAATTTTGTGAATAAGAAAAAAGAATTCCTGGGAGGAGGTATTTCGCCGGGTATGGAGATGAGATTTAAATCGCTGGAGATGTTCACCGCCAAATTGCCCTTGATAAAAAAAGATTGGAATTTTCCGCTTATTGGCTATGATACGAGGACGAATATTCTAAGCGGCGTGCTGTTGGGTATGACAAAGGAAATTGACGGTATTATAAGTTCATACTCAGAGAAATATAACAACCTTAACGTGCTATTAACAGGGGGTGATTCTACTTATTTTGCCCACCATCTTAAAAAGAAGATATTTGCAGACCTTAATTTAATCTTTAAAGGCCTGTATGCTATCAGTGAGCTCAACAATGTGTAAGAAAATCAAGCTCTTATGGATATCAGCGATGCTCACAGCCGGCGCCGTAAAAGCGCAAACTGAGAACTCTCCTTACTCCCGCTATGGCCTTGGCGACGTGTTACCATCCCAGAATATTATGTCGCGCGGTATTGGCGGTGTGTCTGCTGCCTACGCAGATGTGATATCAGTAAATTTTCAGAATCCGGCATCGTATGCCAAGCTGAAACGGTCAACTTTTGATTTCGGACTGGAAGTAGATTCAAGAACATTACGTGTGTTTGATCCTCCCCGAAAGTTTTCGTCAACAAGTCCAATCATCTCTTACATACAATTGGGCGTTCCATTAAGCCAGAAAAGAAACTGGGGAATGAATTTCGGGTTGAGGCCCGTTACGAGGATCAATTACAAGATTCAGACTACAGGTCCCAATGAATTAACAGAAAATCTGAAGGATACTATCAGCACTATTTTCGAAGGAAATGGCGGAACCTACGAAGTGTACACTGGTACCGGTTTCAGCCTGGGAAATCTTAGCCTGGGTGTAAACGTTGGTTACCTGTTCGGATCCAAAGACTATAGCACGAAACGGTTCGTGATTGCCGATTCGCTCTTCCTGTATCCCTCATTACATGAGAACAATACAAACTTTGGCGGCCTTTTTGCGAACGCGGGTTTCCAATATACGATCAAGGTCAACAAAGAGGACATGCTCCGCCTTGGCGGTTTTGGAAGTCTGAAGGGATCATATCGTGCAAACCGCGAGCAGGTTGTTCGCACGTTTGAACAGAATGCTACAACAGGCCAGGTCGATAGTATTGATGTAATCTCGAGAGTAAAGACTACCGGTAAAGTTGTCTATCCGTCAACTTACGGAGCAGGTATCATGTTTTACAAGGGAAGCAAGTGGCTTGTGGGTGCAGACTTCACGCAAACACAATGGACTGACTATCGTTTCTTCGATGAAACGGATGCCGTGCAGAATTCGTGGAACTTGCATGTAGGAGGTCAGATCCTGCCAAATGCTTCGCCGGTGGCTGGCAAATCGTACTGGAACAGGGTAACTTACCGCGCAGGCTTTAACTATGGCCAGAATTATGTGTATGTAAATCAAAAGGATCAACCCATGTGGGGTGTGAGCATTGGGTTCGGCTTACCAATGCGTCCGCCAGCCTATACTAATCAGTATTCGATCATCAACACGTCTTTTGAATTTGGAAAGAGAGGAAATACCTCGAATGAAATAAGTGAAAACTTTTTCAAGATCGGCATTGGGCTTACGTTGAGCGATATTTGGTTTCTTAAGAAGAAGTATGAATAGCATGACATTTTTCTCACGATATGCAAGGACAGCAGCTTTACTGATAAGCTGCTTTTTTGTTTGGGCGTGTGAAAATGACATCAAAGATGTAAACAACTTTACGAAGAGGCAAACAGGTGTTGAAGAAGCGACAGATGTTACAAGCTTTATGAGCCAGGAAGGTATTATCAAAGCGAAACTGCGCGCACCTTTTATGCTCCGTCACCAGGCAGACACCAGGAACCAGGCAGATACGCCGTATGTAGAATTTCCGCGCTCAGTGCATGTTGACTTCTTTGATGACTCAACGAAAGTTAAAAGTACTGTTGATGCGCTCTATGCACGATATAAAGAAGCTGAAAATAAAGTGCTGTTACGCGATAGTGTAGTGGTAATAAATCTCGAAAAAGGTGACACTCTTCGTACCAGCGAACTCTGGTGGGACCAGGAAAAGGAGCAGTTCTACACCGACAAGCCGGTGCGGATATACCAGGTAGATAAAACAATTTTTGGAAAGGGCCTGAAGGCGGCGCAGGACTTCAGCAATTACGAAATCTTCAACATTACGGGAACGGTACTCACCACCGGCAACCAGCTGGATAGCCTGTAAAACAGAACAGCCCCGTTTTTGCGGAGCTGTCTGAAAAAACTTTGTACAACCTTAACAACTTTGCTTGGCCATCAATAGGTACAAATTCTACGGCTTTTCACGGATTAGTGGACATTGGGTTTTAATTCGTTCGATTTGATGCTTCCGGAACCTGGTTTAACTTGGACTTTGGATTGGTTTTTCGGATCTGGACTTTCAGGTTTTTCTAGCAATTGGATTTTGGTGTTGTTCCCTCAATCATCAATCGAGTATACAAACATAGTGAGGATGCGGACCGTTTACAAGAGCACTTCTGCTCCATTTTAACACTTCAGATTATACCGCTGCAATGGGGTATTTACGATTTATGGGCACGTATAAATTCTAATACGCTGGCGAACGGGAAGATGATTAAATTTATGGATAACTGATACTATGGTATTTAGAAATAAAAATGTTTTGATAACGGGTGCGAGTCGAGGGATAGGTAAAGCGATAGCACTTAAGCTTGCTGCCGAGGGTGCGAATGTTGCCATCGCTTCAAAAACGGTGGAAGAGCATCCAAAACTTGAAGGAACAATATATTCAGCAGCCGAAGAGATAGATAAAGCAGGACCAGGAAAAGTTTTGCCTCTACAGGCAGACATCCGGTTCGAAGAACAGATCAGCGAGGCGGTTAAGAAAACTGCAGAAGCTTTTGGAGGGATAGATATTTTAATAAACAATGCGAGTGCTATCAGTCTCTCCTCAACAGAACAGACTGAAGCGAAGCGATACGATCTGATGCACGACATCAACGTGCGCGGAACGTTTTTAATGAGCAGGGCATGCATTCCGTTTCTGAAGGATTCTTCTTCGGGTCATATCCTGAATATTTCTCCGCCGTTGAACATGGATAGAAAGTGGTTTCCGAAACACCTGGCTTATACCATGAGCAAATATGGAATGAGTATGATTGTGCTGGGGCTGTCGGGGGAGCTGAGAAAATATAAAATTTCCGTCAACGCGCTGTGGCCGCGTACAACGATAGCAACTGCTGCAGTTCAGAATTTGCTTGGTGGCGATCAATTGGTAATGCATAGTCGCAAACCAGAAATAGTTGCTGATGCGGCAGCGGTAATTCTTAGTAAACCTGCAGGCGAAACTTCTGGAAATTTTTATTTTGATGAAGACGTCCTGCGCGAGCACGGTGTGGAAAACTTCGAGGGTTACGCAGTAACTCCCGGGGTTAACTTAATGCCTGATCTCTTCATTTAACCTGCGCCGTTTCCGTAAATTTGTCGGATGCAGGAATATTTAACTGGATTGAATGAGCAGCAGCGTGAAGCCGTGCTTCACAAGGATGGACCGCTGATGATTGTTGCCGGAGCGGGAAGCGGAAAAACAAAAGTTCTTACCACGCGAATCGCACACCTGATGGCTTATTACGGTGTAGATTCATTTAATATACTCGCCCTTACTTTTACGAACAAGGCGGCGAAGGAAATGAAGGAGAGGGTTGAAAAAGTTTTAGGAAACACTGACGCCCGCAATCTTTACATCGGAACTTTTCACAGTGTATTTGCGAGAATCCTTCGCTCCGAAGCGCCAAAGCTTGGCTATCCGTCTAACTTTACTATTTACGATACCGATGATGCACGCGGAGTGATCAAAGCGGTGGTGAATGAACTTGGCTTAGATGATAAACTCTACAAGCCATCAAGCGTTTATAACCGGATATCCAGCGCTAAAAATGCGCTTGGTAGGTGTGCAGGAATACATTGCCGACTACAGTATTCAGCAGGAAGACATGAGAAGCAACCGGCCTGCAATCGGCCAGGTATATGACGCCTATGCAAAGCGATGCTTCAAAAATGGGGCGATGGATTTTGATGACCTGCTGATCAAATTTTATGAGCTGCTGAAAAACTTCCCGGACTCATTACACAAGTATCAGCATAAGTTTAAATATATTTTGATTGATGAGTACCAGGATACAAATCCTGCGCAGTATGAGGTGATAAAATTGCTGGGTGCTGCACATGAAAATGTGTGCGTTGTAGGTGATGATGCTCAAAGTATTTACAGTTTCCGCGGAGCTACGATTCAGAATATCCTGCTGTTTCAGAAGGATTATGAGGATGTAAAGGTGATAAAACTCGAGCAAAATTATCGCAGCTCGCAGAACATTCTGAATGTTGCCAACGAAGTAATTAAAAATAATAAGGGCCAGATACCGAAGAATCTTTGGACTGAAAATATCGCGGGTGAAAAGATTCGGCTTGTTCGCACCATGACCGATAACGATGAAGGAAAATTTGTTGCCGATACGATCCAGGAACAAAAGCTTCGCAATCATTATCGAAACAACGACTTTGCTATTCTCTACCGAACTAATGCACAGAGCCGTGCGTTTGAAGAAAGTTTGAGAAGGATGAATATTCCTTATCACATTTACGGCGGCATTAGCTTCTACCAACGAAAAGAGATCAAGGATTTTGTTGGTTATCTGCGTATGCTCGTTAACCCGAATGATGAAGAAAGTCTTAAACGAATTATCAACTACCCCGCTCGCGGAATAGGCAAAACCTCAGTTGACCGTGCAATACTTGCTGCGAACACGAATAACATTTCGATGTGGGAAGTGCTCGAAAATGCTGCGCAGTATGGATACAAAGGCGCGACGCTTGAAGCCATTGATAATTTTGTGTTGATGCTCCGCTCAGCCGCGAGCATGCTGAAAGATAAGAATGCATATGAAGTTGCCATTCATGTAGGCAAGCAAACAAATTTTGTTCGTGAGCTTTTCAATGATAAGAGCACTGAGGGTGTTGCCCGCTACGAGAACGTGCAGGAGTTGCTTAACTCAATTAAAGAATTTACCGAAACGCCGTCAAATGAATTTGGTGAAGTAGGTGACAAAGGTTTGGGCGCATACCTGCAGATGATTACCCTGCTTACGGATGCAGACGAAAAAGATCCTGCTTCTGATACGGTAAAACTGATGACTATTCATGCTGCGAAAGGACTTGAGTTTGGATGTGTGTTTGCATGCGGACTCGAAGAAATGCTGTTTCCAAGCGGGATGTCTATCAATACGCGGGAAGAACTGGAAGAAGAAAGAAGATTGTTTTATGTAGTGATCACGAGAGCCAAGAAGGATCTGTGGATTACCTACGCCAACACAAGATATAAGTTCGGATCACTAGTTCAAAATGAACCGAGCCGGTTTATCAATGAATTACCCGAAGCATATGTAGACAGAAGCTATTCCGGCGGGGGAGCACGAAATCACCCCGGGTTCTTTGGTGCATCATCGTCCACAGCATTCGACAGAATGCACCGCGGCTTCGACAGCACAACGGCGCAGGCAGAAAAACGATACGGTCCACCCTCCAAATCGGCTACGCCATCTTACATTTCTGCAAAGCCTACAGTAAAAACAGTTGAACATGTTCCCTCGGCGGATTTCGCGGCGAGTGATACGTCTACGCTCGCTGCTGGTCAGCGCGTAGAGCACCAAAAATTTGGCTTTGGGGAAGTGGTTAAGCTTGAGGGCTCAAGTCATAACCCCATTGCGACCGTGAAATTCGACCTGAACGGCGAAAAGAAGATCATGCTGAACTACGCGAAGCTTCGGATTCTCTAAGAACTGCGCTTCATTGGGATTTAGTACCTTGAACGCAATTATGATTGCGGATGAGGAGACTTCTACCTGCACTGGCCATATGGAGCATTTCGGTTACCCTGGTACAACACGTTTGTGCGCAGAGCAGGAAGCCCAGGCTTAGACCCTCCGGCAATTTCACTATTGAAGCTGTTGCGCCGAATGTTTGGGTGGCGATTCATAACGACAATTTTGGGAAGGCAATCTGCAACGCCGGCATCATTGACCTCGGCGATAAAACAGTAATATTCGATCCATTCATGACTCCATCTGCGGCGATGGAACTTCGGGAGGTAGCAAGAAAACTCACGAGAAGGAACTACGCATACGTAGTGAATAGCCACTATCACACAGACCACATTCGCGGCAACCAGGCCTTTCTT
This sequence comes from uncultured Chitinophagaceae bacterium, assembly GCA_963782225.1. Classification (GTDB taxonomy): domain Bacteria; phylum Bacteroidota; class Bacteroidia; order Chitinophagales; family Chitinophagaceae; genus Flavitalea. Next base: position 1,035,848 of record CAWAIQ010000004.1, on the reverse strand, counting down.
CCCAACGCCACCATTGTTACATCTACAACTACCAGGGATCAGATTGAGCGTAACGAACCGGGTGAACAGGAATGGGAAAAGAAACACGCACCTACCTTACTTGCAGCAGTGAGAAAAAGAATGGTAAACGCTAATGAAACGGAACGCTCCGAATTACCATACTGGGTGGGATATTATGAAGGCATAATTGAATCCTCTGATCAGCTGTTTACCGCTCTTGCAGATCAACTGTTCGATGATTCACTTTGGATAGTGGGCAGTAAAATGAGCATAAAGATCGTAGAATGCAAAAATGGCCATACTATCAGCGATGCGGTGGTTTTGATACCGAAGCACGGTATCGCGTTCATGGGCGATCTGCTGTGCACCGACAGGCATCCCTGGATCAGTGATGGGGATGTAGACGGATGGAGAAATTCTCTGAAATTGTTTTATGAGGATACGCTGTATAATACTTACCTCCCTGGCCACGGAAAAGTTAGCGGCAAACCTTCGCTGAAAACGCTATACAATTATTTGGGAGATGTGAAGCAGCTGAGCGAAGCTGCGCAAACCGACTCGGCACAATCCGCATTAATGAACAAGCCGATTCCAGATGATTACAGGAGCTGGCTATGCGGCAGATTTTACCATCCAAATCTCCAGTTCCTTATAAGTACTGCGAGGGCAAAAAGACAGGCAAAAATAAAAAGCGAAAAGAAAGTTGGTCAGCCGTAGACAAAATCAGGTTTCATCTTTAAGTGCCTGAACAGTTTTCTTCTCGCTCCCTATGTAAATTTTCTTCCCGTTTACTACTACCGGACGTTTGAGGAACGTGTATTCTTTTAATATCAGATCGCGGTAATCTTTTTCAGTGAGGGCTTTATCCTTCAATCCCAATTCCTTGTATTTAAGTGCCCTTCTGCTGAACAACGCTTCATAGCTTCCCGCCAATTTCTTTAATTCGTCGAGCTGGGATGCGGTGATTTTTTCAGTTTTGATTTCCTGAAGGTCGAAGCCTTTCTTCTCGGCTTTGATATCCTTCAGAATCACCTTGCATGTTGTACAATTACCGAGATGATATATTTTTTTCATCAGCTTAGAGCTCTCTCAGCTTGATATTTCTGTACATCACTTTATCGCCATGGTCCTGCAGTGCTATTACACCTTTCTTGAACGTTCCAAAATCTTTCCACTCTTTAAATTTGCTGGCGGCCACCATTTTCTTCCAATTGTCGTCCCACATTTTCGTTTGCACAACTGTGGTACCATTCAATCTAAACTCAAGCGAATCTTTGTTCTTGATGATTTCAGCTGTGTTCCACTGGCCTGCAGGTTTTACTGTTTCAGTTGAACAGGCAATAAGATCATACAAGTCTCCTGCGCGGTGTTTTGGAATCTTTGCATCGGCGTGGCGCTCGTTATCCAGTACCTGCATTTCAGGGCCTGTTTTGAAATCCCGGTCGTATTTGGGAGATTCATTAACGTTGAAGATCACACCGCTGTTTCCACCTTCACTAATATTCCAGTCTATTTTCAGGTGAAAATTCTCGTATTCTTTGTCGGTTACGATATCAATATCTTTTTTAGTGCTGACAAGAGTGAGGATTCCGTTTTCCGCTTTCCAGTCGTCCAGGGCACCTTTTTTGTTGTAAGCGTGCCATCCTTTTGTTGACTGGCCATCGAATAACAGTTGCCACCCTTCGCTTTTTTCAGCGTCGCTAAGCGTGTTGATGGCTGCAGAATCTTGTGCACCATTAGTTGTAGCCATTGACGAATCAGTTTTCGGTTCTGCATTTTCAGCTGACTCAGGTGATGATCCGCAGGCAGCGAACAATCCCAATATAACGGGGAGGAGTATACGCATCAATTATTGATTTTTTAGTGAAAGAATGTATTTAACCATTGTTCTTGCATCATCGTCCGAAACGTTCGGATGCGGCGTCATAGCGATCTGTCCCCAATTTCCTGAGCCACCATGAATAATCTTAGACACGAGCGAATCCACTGTGGCAGGGGTATCTTCATATTTCTTTGCTACATCTTTGTAAGCAGGTCCGATTACTTTCCTATCAATTGCGTGGCACGTTGTACAGTCGTTGGATCCGATAAGTGTGAGTGCTTTTTCTGCATCAGCACCTCCTGCAACCGAACCGGAGTTGGCATCGGTGCCACCTGTGGCCGGTGTTGTCGCAGCTGTATCTGCAGATTTCGGTTCGCTGGATTCATTGTTTCCGTCTCCGCAGGAATAAATTAGGGAAGCTGTAAATAGCAATGCTATCAATTTTTTCATTGTAGTATTTTTTGATAAAATATATAGGGTGCCCTCAGCAGGCACCAATAACTATTGCAAACCTAATACCGAACGGTTAAAGTTCTCATCACTGCCGGTACCTGCGAAGTCATCGAAGGCTTTTTCGGTAACACGGATGATGTGGTCTTTAATAAAAGGAGCACCTTCTCTGGCCCCCTGCTCAGGGTGTTTGATGGCGCACTCCCATTCCAGCACCGCCCACCCGCTATAATCATATTGGGCGAGTTTACTGAAAACGGACTTGAAATCAACCTGGCCATCGCCTAAGTGAGCGGAAACGGCCGGCGCGGTTAACCCATCCCTGGTAACCTCCATACACACCCTGCTTGCCTGTGGGGTTAAATTCTGCATCCTTTACATGAAACATTCGGATCCTTTCGTGGTAGTAATCTATGTAGGTAAGATAATCAAGACACTGTAAAACGAAGTGGCTGGGATCATAAAGCAAGCATGCGCGCTTATGATCATTCACCGATTCGAGGAACATTTCATAAGAAATGCCATCATGGAGGTCTTCGCCGGGATGTATCTCATAGCAAAGGTCGATCCCATTTTCTTCGTACACATCCAGTATAGGTTTCCACCTTTTGCCGAGTTCTTTGAAGCCTGTTTCTACAAGGCCCGCCGGGCGTTGAGGCCATGGGTAAACTGTATGCCATAGCAACGCGCCGCTAAAAGTAGCTGATGCGGTTAAGCCCAGATTGCGGGAAGCCTGCGCGGCATATTTCAATTGCTGTATTGCCCATTCGGTGCGGGCCTTTGGATTGTTGCGTTTGTCTTCAGGTGCAAAGCCATCGAATAATGCGTCGTAAGCCGGATGAACGGCCACCAACTGCCCCTGAAGGTGCGTAGACAGCTCCGTTACTTCTACTCCAACTTCATTCAGTTTTCCCTTCCATTCGTCGGCATATGTTTTACTTTCTGCTGCCTGTTTAAGATCGATGCAGCGTGAATCCCATGTTGGAATCTGAACGCCGACAAAGCCCAGGTCTTTTACCCACTTAGCAATGCTAATAATATCATTGAATGGTGCTGCGTCGCCCATAAACTGGGCAAGGAAAATACCCGGTCCTTTCAGTGTCTTCATACCTTATGTTTTGTCCATTTTTCAGAAGAGGCCGCAGATGCAACAACGTTATCGATAAAAGCCATACCGCGAATGCCGTCTTCCACACCGGGGAAGTCGAGGTTTTCAGGTTTGGGTTGCGTTCCGTCTATTCTTGCAGAAAGTGTGAGGGCGAAGTTCTTGTATATGTTAGCAAAAGCTTCGAGATAACCTTCGGGGTGACCACCTGGCGTTCTGCAATTTGACGTTGCAGTAGTAGAGAGCACTGAAGAATAGTTCGCACCTGCTCTTAATATTTGCGCAGGTTGATCGAGCCATTTTAAAAGCAGGGTATTGGGTTCGTGCTGAGCCCATTCGAGCCCGCCTTTTTCTCCGTAGACCCGAATCCTGAGTGCATTTTCTTCTCCGGCAGCAACCTGCGATGCCATAAGTACGCCGGCAGCGCCGTTTTCAAATTTCAGGAGAACGTTTCCATCATCATCAAGATGACGGCCTTCTACCATTACATTCAGGTCGGCACAAAGATCCGTGATCTTTAAACCGGTAATATATTCTGCAAGATGTGCGGCATGCGTTCCGATATCTCCCATACATCCGCTCTTTCCGCTTTTTTTAGGATCTGTTCTCCAGGCAGCCTGGGCATTTCCTTCTCTTTCGCTGAGGCGGCTGAGCCATCCCTGTGGATATTCAACCCAAACTTTCCTGATCTTTCCTAAAGCGCCATCTTTCACCATCGCTTTTGCCTGCTTTACCATCGGATAACCAGAGTAGGTGTGTGTCAGGCAAAGGATGAGGCCGGTTTCCTCCACTTTTTTCTTTAGCTGTTGTGCTTCATCGAGTGTGAAGGCGATTGGCTTTTCGATTACAACGTGAAAGCCATTATCGAGAGCCATCATAGCCGGTGCGAAGTGGGCGAAGTTTGGTGTAACAATCGTTACGAAATCAATACGCTTATCGTCGCCGAGTTGTTTTTCTTTCGAGATCATTTCGTCGAAAGTCAGGTAAGTTCTGTCTTGCGGCAGGAACAATGATTTCGCAGAATCGACAGCGATTTCCGGATTGATACTAAGTGCGCCACACGATAACTCGATAAGGCCGTCCATATTGGCAGCGAGGCGGTGAATAGCTCCGATGAAAGCATCTTTGCCTCCACCAACCATCCCCATTCTTAATTTTCTGTTCATGAAAACCTGATTAGAAAGAATTAAAGATTAGCGCTTAAGAAAACTTTGAATTAGAGATTATCAATGTATTTTTAGCGCATGTGAAATTACGGGGATTGATTCCTTTGAAAAAATATTTTGTATTTTAACGCTAACGATTTCAAACTAAATTGACTGCCATGCAACAAACCATTCACCGCAACAAGTTATTTGTTGCAAGCTGTTTATCTCTTATGGTAACGGGATTATCATTTGGGATAAGAGCGGGCAACCTTAACCAATGGGCTGCTGAATTCAACCTTACGGGAAGCGAACTTTCTGCAATAACAGCAACAGCGTTCTGGGGTTTTCCGGTAGCTGTAATTATAGGTGGTATGGTAGTAGATGCCATCGGAATGAAGAAGTTGCTGGTGATGGCTTTCCTGTTTCACTTACTCGGCATCATCCTCACTGTTTATGCAGGAAGCTTTGGCAACGCATTCTGGCCTCTCTTTCTTTCTACATTATTGATAGGTATTGCGAATGGAACCGTTGAAGCAGCATGTAATCCACTTGTTGCCGCACTATATCCCGGCAATAAGACGACCAAGCTCAATCACTTTCACCTTTGGTTTCCGGGCGGAATCGTGCTCGGTGCGCTGATCATTTTCGGTTACGCAGAAGCCTTCGGCTCAGAATCCCTGGGAGGCTACAAGCCCTGGCAGGTACAGGTGGCACTAATGATCATCCCAACCATAATATATGGCATCATGTTCAGCAGGTTGAAATTTCCGCTCACTGAAAGAGTTGCAGCCGGTATTTCGACAGGCGCCATGTACAAATCGCTTGCCACACCGCTCTTCCTCTTCATGATACTCTGCATGTTTGGAACCGCAATCACTGAACTGTATACTCAGCAGTGGATACCGGTTCTGCTAAAAAATGTTAACAGCCAACCGATCTTACTGTTAGGAATTACGACAGGAGTAATGGTAATCGGACGAGCATTTGCAGGTCCCGTGGTTCACCGCCTTGCGCCTCAAGGGGTGTTACTGATGTCGGCAATACTTGCTGCATTGGGAATTTATTTGCTTGGTCACTCGGAAGGCACCCTTTTGTATGTTGCTGCTATCATATTTGGGTTGGGCGTATGTTACTTCTGGCCAACAATGCTGGGATTTGTATCGGAAAACATTCCTAAGACTGGTGCCGTAGGCATCAACCTGATGGGTGGTGTTGGAATGTTCTCTGTATCTATCTATACAATCGTCATGGGTGGCTTTTACGATAGGATCGTGTCGGCAAAACTTCCGTCAGGAGCAAGCGTGAAGGATTATACGGCCGCGGCCCCGGGATCAACAGAAGCTACCGCCCTCAGCGATGCACAGGCATTGGCAGGGCCGGAAATTCTAAACGCGACGCTCGTCATACCAATTGTGCTCATTGTTGCATTTTCGGGCCTCGTAATTTATATGCGCGGACGCAGAAGACTGCAGGTACTTACACCGGTAGTTCAATAAAAACGTACCGCTCCGATTACGGCAGACAGAACATTATTTTTCGTAAATTTCTTTTTAAACGGGTTTTGCAATACATATGAATGAGTCACGCCGTAATATGCTAAAGAATCTAATGGGGGGTGCAGCAGCTATGTCTGCCACCCCCCTTCTTACGTCGTTCAGTACCGACGACGAAATAACTTCATCAAATTTGAAAGGAAACATCAACCACTCCGCATGCCGCTGGTGCTATAACTCAATTCCTCTCGAGGAGTTTTGTGCCGCCGCAAAAAAAATTGGTCTCAAAGCTGTTGATCTTGTAGGTCCCAAGGATTGGCCAACACTTAAAAAGTATGGCCTCTATTCTTCGATGTGCAATGGCGCAGAGATCAACCTTGTTGACGGCTTCAACGACAAACAGTTTCACGACACACTTGTAAAAAATTACACAGAGTACATTCCCCTCATGAAAAAAGAGGGATATAAAAATGTGATCTGTTTCAGCGGAAGCAGAAGAGGGAAGGACGATGAAACAGGATTGAAGAATTGCGCGGAGGGCCTCAAGAAAATTATTTCTATCGCAGAGCAAAACGATGTCATCGTGGTGATGGAATTGCTGAACAGCAAAATCGACCACGTAGACTATCAGTGCGACAAATCGGCCTGGGGTGTTGAATTGGTTAAGATGGTTGGGTCAGAACATTTCAAATTGCTCTATGATATCTATCACATGCAGATAGACGAAGGCGATGTGATACGCACTATCAAAGACAATCATCAGCACTTCGCTCACTATCATACCGGCGGTGTACCGGGTCGTCATGAAATAAATGAATCGCAGGAACTTTATTATCCCGCGATCATGAAGTCTATTATTGACACCGGCTACAAAGGTTACGTTGCGCAGGAGTTTATTCCTTCAAGCGATAACAAAGAAAAGCAACTGGCTGCCCTTAAAGAAGCAGTGAAAATTTGTGACGTATAGGTTCTAATTATTAAAACAACAACTTCATATGGCGGATAATGTTTATGACGCGATTGTTGTTGGCTCGGGTATCAGCGGAGGTTGGGCCGCAAAAGAGCTGACAGAAAAAGGTTTAAAAGTGATCATGCTCGAGCGTGGAGAAAATATCGAACACGTTAAAGATTATGTGAACGCAACTAAAGGACTGTGGGAATTTCCACACCGCGGCGGAAGAACACAGCAGATGATCGAGGATTACCCCGTACTCAAAAGGGATTATCCTCTTAATGAAATCAATCTTAATTTTTGGGTTAAGGATAAAGAGTGTCCATACACGGAGACCAAACCATTCGACTGGTATCGCGGTTATCATGTGGGCGGACGCTCACTGATGTGGGGCCGTCAGAGTTACCGCCTCAGCGACATCGACTTTTCTGCAAACGCGAGAGACGGAATTGCGGTGGACTGGCCGGTTCGTTACAAAGAACTTGAGCCCTGGTATACACACGCAGAAAAATTTGCGGGCATCAGCGGCCGCATAGAAAATCTCGCACAGTTGCCGGATGGACATTTCCTTCCTCCGATGGAATTCAACTGCGTTGAAAAAGACGTGGCGGCAAGAATTAAAGAACAATTCAAAGGTGCAATTACTGTAACGATAGGGCGCACGGCGAATATCACCGTTGCGCATAATGGAAGAACTGCATGTCAGTACCGTAATAAATGCTGGCTGGGTTGTCCGTTCGGTGCATACTTCAGTACGCAGTCAAGTACATTGCCTGCGGCGGTTAAGACGGGTAATCTCACTCTGCGACCTTATTCTATCGTTACGAGAATTCTGTATGATAAGGATACAAAGAAAGCCACAGGAGTAGAAGTGCTTGATGCGGAAACAAATAAAACGATCGAATACAAGGCTAAGGTAGTTTTCCTCTGTGCGTCGGCGATGAACTCTGCATGGGTTCTGTTCAATTCGGCAATAGATGTTTGGGAAGGTGGATTAGGCAGCAGCAGTGGCGAGCTTGGTCATAATGTGATGGATCACCATTTCAGGTGCGGAGCAGGTGGCCAGGCAGAAGGCTACGATGACAAATATTATTTTGGAAGAAGACCAAACGGCGTGTACATACCGCGGTTTCAGAATGTGCCTGAAGATAAAAAGAAGCGTGATTTTATTCGCGGTTTCGGATACCAGGGAGCGGCAAGCCGCGAAAACTGGCATCGCGAAATAGCTGAAATGAACATTGGAGCAGATCTCAAAAGTGCGTTAACAGAACCCGGTCCATGGACGATGGGTATCACGGCCTTCGGAGAAATTCTTCCTTATCATGAAAATAAAATCACCCTCAATAAGGACAAGAAAGATAAGTGGGGATTACCGGTATTGGACTTCGATTGCAAGATCAGGGACAATGAAGAGAAGATGCGCAAGTCGATGATTGATGATGCGAAAGAAATGCTTACAGCAGCCGGATTGAAAAATGTTTACGGATTTGATAACGGCTACACCATGGGTATGGGTATTCATGAAATGGGTACTGCACGTATGGGTAAGGATCCTAAAACATCAGTGTTGAATAGCAACAACCAGGTGTGGGATGCGAAGAACGTTTTCGTTACAGACGGATCGTTTATGGCATCTGCTGGTTGCCAGAATCCATCACTCACTTATATGGCGATGACGGCAAGAGCGGCTGACTTCGCGGTTAATGAACTTAAAAAGCGTAATCTTTAAATAAATTACTATGAACAGACGTGACGCACTATCGCGTGTAGCGTTGATACTTGGAGGTACTGTTGTTGGCGCCAACGTAATTCTTGAAGGATGTAAGCCGGCTGATAAAAAAGCTTCTGGCGATGCAACCAACTTTACGCCTGATGATGTTGCTTATCTCGATGAGATCGCTGAAACCATCATTCCTGCTACAGACACTCCGGGTGCGAAAGCAGCAAAAGTCGGCGCATTTATGACGGTGATGGTGAAGGATTGCTACGAAGAAAAAGATCAGAAGACGTTCCGCGATGGGATGGATAAGATCAACAGCGAAGCAAAGAAGAAGTTTGACAAATCGTTTATGGAACTTTCTGCAGACGAGCGCCATCAATTGCTGGTGGTACTTGATAATGAGCAGAAGGATTATGGCAAGAACAAAAAGAAAGACGACCCTAATCATTACTTCCGGTTGATGAAGGAACTGACGTTGCTTGGATATTTTACCTCTGAGATAGGATGTAACCAGGCGCTTCGTTATGTAGAAACACCGGGAAAGTATGAGGGATGTATTCCTTATAAGAAAGGTGATAAGGCCTGGGCGATATAGTGCCTCCGGCGGGGTATTTTGAAAGGTTTCAAACGCACCGCACGCTAGCCCCCGGCAGGGTATGATAAAAGTTTCAAACGCGCTGCAGGTTCGCCGGTCGCAGAGTATTTAAAAAGAATTAAAAGCGCCGCAGGCTAGCCCACGGCAGGGTTTTAGAAAGGTTTCAAACGCGCTGCACGCTAGCCCCCGGCAGGGTTTTAGAAAGGTTTCAAACGCGCTGCACGCTAGCCTCCGGCAGGGTATGAGAAAAGTTTCAAACGCGCTGCAGGTTCGCCGCTCGCAGAGTATTAAAAAAGATTGTAAACGCGCTGCAGGTTCGCCGCAGAATATTTAAAAAAGAATTAAAAGCGCCGCAGGCTAGCCCCCGGCAGGGTATCTTCCAAAAAATTAAAAAATTTGCAATAAAATCATCACACATGAATTATAACAGAAGATATTTCTTGAAGAACAGCGGATTGCTCGCATCAGGAATCGCATTAGCGGGAATCGGCTGCGCATCTAACGCTGGAGATAACGGAGAAAACGCTGGCGGAGATTCAACAAACAGGGCCGACACAACTTCCACCGTTGCCACGGACCAACCTATCGGACAGTTCGGCCTTCAATTGTACACGCTGCGCGACGAAATGCCAAAAGATCCTAAAGGAGTTCTAAAACAAATCTCTCAAATGGGTTATACCCAGATTGAAGGTTATGAAGGCCCTAAAGGTTTATGGTGGGGTATGAAGAATAAAGAATTCAAAGCATATCTCGACGACTTAAATCTTACGATGGTTTCCAGCCATTGCGATTTCAGAAAGGATTTCGACAGGAAAGCTGCTGAAGCAGGCGAAATCGGCCTGGAGTGGTTAATTGCTCCATATCTCGGTCCGCAGAAAAAGCTTGACGACTTCAAAAAATTCGCTGAGTTATTTAATAAGTCTGGAGATATCTGCGCGAGAGAAAATCTGAGGTTTGCATATCACAATCATGGATACTCATTTCGAGCTTCTCGAAGGTCAGTATCCGCAGGATGTGATGATGGAAGGAACCAATCCGCAGACGGTAGATTTCGAAATGGATATCTATTGGGTAGTTGTGCCTGAGCAGGATCCTGAAGCGTGGTTAAAGAAATATCCTAATCGCTGGAAGCTCGTGCACGTGAAAGATCGCGACAAGCTTGCTCCTAAAACTGAAGCTGACGCTTCTGTTGATTTAGGAACCGGTAAGATCGATTTCAAGAAGGTGTTGAAGACTGCGAAAGAAAATGGAGTTCAGTATTTTATTGTTGAGCAGGAGAAGTATACTGGTACTACACCGCTGAAGAGTGCGCAGGTTGATGCGGATTATATGAAGGATCTGAGGATCTAGATATTTATTAAAAAATTAATATAAACCCTTTATTTAATTAACGAGCAACTGCTTAAACTCAGTACTGTCTCCGTTAAAAACATTAAAGTCAACCTTACTTAATATTCCATTAACCCTGCCTGTTTCGCTGTACTGCCAGAAATGCCAGTCGCGGTATATGCGGGGTTTTCCTTTGCTTATGTAATGGGCAACCCAGAGCGGATAATCATCAAACTCGCCTTCAAGATATTGTTTGTAAAAGTCTACGTTAGTATAAATGATCGGCTTCACGCCATAAAACTCTTCAACAGTAGCGAGCCATTCCTTAACTCGTTGGCGAAGTCTGGCAACAGGCACACCGAACGTTTGCTCCACATCCAGTACGGGTGGAAGATCGCCAGGTTCAAGGTCGACACTGGTAATAAAATTTTCGGCCTGCGTTTTTCCGTTTTTCGTAGCAATAAAAAAATGATATGCACCGCGCGTCAATTCAGCCGACCGGGCCTTCTTCCAGTTACGTTTAAAGTATTTGTCTTCGTTTACATTTCCTTCCGTTGCTTTAATAAATGCGAAGCTGATGCGCACGTCTTCCACGCTCATCGCCTTAACGCTGGTCCAATCAATTACATTCTGATATTTGGAAACATCGATGCCGTGAACGGAGTAATTAGTGGGAATCTCGATTCCAAACTCGTCATAACGAGTGTAATGCGCTTTGCGCGACATCCACCATTCATATCCCCACAAAAAAAGCATGACAGCAATGCTGGCGACATATGCCCGCAATAAGCAGTTTCCATAATTTGTCGGTCTTTTTCCGTGAGGCCATCGATGCTACAAAGATAACTACGCCGTTATACCGATTTGCGAAGTTTATCTAAAAGCTGGTTCATCATTCGTGCTTCATCTTCAGATATTCCCGTAAGATGCGAATCCAGCTCGTGCGTATGATTATCGAGTTTGTTGAGAAGTGTGAGGCCTTTTTCGGAGATCGTTACATCCACAAGCCTCCGGTCGTTTTTGCAAACAACTTTTTCAACGAGATCTTTTTTCAGCAACCTGTCTACTATCCTGCTGGTGTCGCTCATTTTATCGAGCATCCGCTGACGAATCTGAAGAGTAGATAATGGTTTTCCGGCACCTCTTAAAATGCGAAGTATGTTGTACTGCTGCATAGTGAGATCCGCCTTTTCGAAGAATCGTTTTGCCCTCTCCATCGCCCAGTTATAGGTGAAGATGAGGTTAACGCTCATTTTGTGGTACTCGCTGTTAAATTTAGATTGCTGGATGTCGTCTTCGATGCTCATAAGAAGGGTTGAGTTTGTTGCGTATATAAATCATCATTCACTCCAAACTTTTGTGCCTTCGGTGCAATTAGAACAGATTTCGATGTTTCTGCGGCCGGTAAGCACTTTCTTTCTGAATTGAATATAATTTTCATGTTGCCATATTTCCCTGAAAGGTTTTCCTTTCAGATCACCCAGTTTATGCTGGGCATCTTTATCGAAGCAGCAAGGTACCACAAGCCCATCCCACGTGATTACAGGTGAATGCCACAGTCGCCAGCAATGATCCGACAGCGAATTCTTCAACCTGTAAACACCGTTTTTGTCCTTCTTATACCTGCTGTATTTCTGGGTATCAGGAATTAGTTTGTTAGGATCGTTTTCAAAGTCGTAAACCTGTGCAGTCTTAAATCGCACTTCATCCACACCGCATTCTTTCGCCAGTAGCTGAATATCTTTTACCTGGTGCTCATTAGGTTTCACCACAAGAAACTGAAAAAATATAAATGGTGTACGGCTTTTCAACTTTTTTTTCCACTCAACTATATTTTTTGCACCCTGTATTACTTTGTCGAGTTTTCCGCCCCTGCGGTATTGCTGATATACATCCTGGGTGGTGCCATCGATGGAGATGATAAGCCTGTCGAGGCCGCTTTCTACGGTCTGGCGGGCATTGTCGTCATTCAGGTAATGAGCATTGGTAGATGTGGCAGTATAAATTCCTTTAGAAGATGCGTATGAAACCATCTTCAAAAAATCCGGATTAAGATAAGGCTCTCCCTGGAAATAAAAAATCAAGTAAAGCAGGTCAGGTGAAATCTGGTCGACCGTGGTTTTGAAGAAATTGTCTTCAAGCATTCCTGTTGGCCGTGTAAATGCGCGTAGACCGCTCGGGCATTCGGGGCAGCGAAGGTTGCACGATGTAGTGGGTTCAAACGAAACGGAAATAGGATAACCCCATTGATAAGGGCGACGGGTCCATTTGCTGAGATAAAAACTGGTGAGCACCTTGCCGGCATTCCATGTTCTCCTAAGAGTCAATTTCGAGAGGAGGTTGATGGTATCGTTCAGGTTTAACCTGGCCATAACAATTTGGTTAGGTGCTGCTGCTAGTGGAACATCAGCTCCTTAACCTTTTCTTTGTCTTCTTTTTCTTTATCAAGATCGAAAGTGGTTCCAAATACATGATCCCAAAGGGTACTGCTTACACCAAAACCTTTATCATCATTTTTATAGTGATGCAGGTGGTGGTTTCTCCATAACCCTTTCATCCATTTAAAAGGCGGATTCCAGGCGTGTATGGCGTAGTGCATTGTTCCATACATCAGGTAGCCGATCAAAAACCCAGGGAAAAACATGAACGCAAACTTGCCCATGATCAGGTACTGTGTGCCAAATATTGCTGATGCCAGGATCAGGCTCGGTACCGGGGGCATAAACAATCTTTCCTTATCCCTTGGATAATGGTGGTGATTACCGTGCAGAATGTAAATTATTTTCTTCATCCTATCGCTTTCTGCGATATAATGAAAAATAAAGCGGTGCATTGAGTATTCAAACAAGGTCCACGTCATCATCCCTGCTATAAATATCAGGACGATCTTCCAAAGAGGATCGTTAAGCGCTACCGAAGAGTAATACATTGAACCGAATGCAAGCGGAAGATACAGGCCCCAGATTACAAGGGGATGCGTCTTGGTAAGCATTTCCAGGTAGCCATTGTTGAATAGCTGCGCCTGTCCTTTATTATTGATCTTCTCGAATTTCATTGATCACTAGTTTTCCAACTGTTCAAAAGTACAACTAAGTTATAGATTTCTTTAGGTGCCAAATCCAATTACCTTTGCGCGTTCTTATTAAGAAAAATTAAAATTTTTGCTGAAATGAAGCTCGTTTCATACCTCAACGATGGCCATGATGTATTAGCCCTGCTTGTAGACGGTTTATTGTTCAATATGGAGCGCCTTCACCCTGACCTGCCCACAAATATGAGCATGTTTTTACAATACTGGGACGATTCAATACAAATGGCTAAAGGTGGTGAAATGATGATACAGGAAGGAAAAATTGACCGGGACCGAGGCATCCCCCTGGAGTCGGTAGATATAATCGCCCCGGTGCCCTTTCCATCATCCTGCAGAGATGGCTATGCCTTTCGGCAACATGTAGCCGCAGCGCGACGTAACAGGAAGGCCGAGATGATACCAGAATTCGATCAGTACCCGATCTTTTACTTTACCAATCATCATAGTATTGCGGGCGCCGGTGAAGTGCAGTGTATGCCCGATCATTTTGAAAGGCTGGATTTTGAACTCGAGGTGGCCATTGTTATCTCGAAGCACGGCAGAAATATTAAGGCAGAAGACGCTGACGAATACATTGGCGGACTAATGATCATGAACGACTTCAGCGCAAGAACCCTGCAGCTTGAAGAAATGCTGCTAAACCTTGGGCCTGCAAAAGGCAAGGACTTCGCAACAACGACAGGCCCATGGCTGGTAACGAAAGACGAGCTTGAGCCATTTGAAATACCCGCAAAACCTGGTCATACCGGCAAAAACTGGAACCTGCGTATGCAGTGCAGGATAAATGGCGAGCAGGTGAGTGATGGCAATGTGGGAGACATGGACTGGACCTTCGCCGAAATTATCGAGAGGGCATCTTATGGCGTTGATTTGTATCCGGGAGATATTATAGGTAGCGGCACAGTGGGCACCGGATGTTTTCTTGAGCTTAATGGCACAGGCAAACTAAATAATCCCGGCTACACAGAACGATGGCTGGTGGAAGGAGATGTAGTGGAGCTTGAGGTTGAAGGCCTTGGTATACTTACTAATACAATAGTGAAAGAAGAAAGTGATTTTTCGCTTCTTGCACTTAAAAAGCGGGTTTAAACAACCCTCAACCGAAATAAATTATTTTTGCCGCTCAATCAGAAACAATGCATTTATCTGACCAGGAAATTATCAGGAGAGACAAGTTGAAACAGCTACAGGCGATGGGGATCGATCCCTATCCAGCTCCCCTTTTTCCTGTTAATATTACCAGCGCCTATATCAAAGAAAATTATAAAGGCGAAGAGAACGCTGCCGACTTCAAGGATGTGTGTATCGCGGGCCGCATCATGGGAGTGCGCGATATGGGAAAAGCTTCTTTCGCTGTGCTGCAGGATTCCACCGGAAAGATCCAGTTGTATATAAAGAGAGATGATATCGCTGCAGGCGAGGACAAGAGTCTTTACGATAAAGTTTGGAAACACCTCGCAGATATAGGAGATATAATAGGTGTAAAAGGATATGTGTTCACAACACGTACCGGCGAAGTTTCTATTCACGTTACCGATCTTCAGTTTCTTTCAAAATCGCTGAAACCGCTTCCGATAGTTAAGGAAAAAGAAGGCGAAACATTTGATGCTGTAACGGATCCCGAATTTAAATACAGGCAACGATATGCCGATCTCATCATTAATCCCGATGTAAAAGAAACTTTCATCAAGCGTTCGAAGATGATCAACGCCATGAGAGAGTTTTTAAATAACCAGGGAGCGCTTGAAGTAGATACACCTGTACTTCAAAACATTCCGGGTGGTGCTATCGCACGCCCGTTTACTACTCACCACAATGCGCTTGATATTCCACTCTATCTTAGAATTGCAAACGAATTATATCTGAAAAGACTGATCGTTGGAGGATTCGATTGGGTATATGAATTCAGTCGCAATTTTAGAAATGAAGGGATGGACCGAACGCATAATCCTGAGTTTACTGTGCTGGAATTTTATGTTGCGTACAAAGATTACGAGTGGATGATGCAAACGACCGAGCAAATGCTCGAAGCAACAGCCATCGCTACAAACGGCAGCACCAAGGTTGTGGTTGACGGAAAAGAAATTGATTTCAAAGCGCCATATCGCAGGTTATCTATGCACGACGCGATCAAAGAATACACAGGCTACGAGATCAATGGTATGGACGAAGAGGCGCTACGCAACGTTTGCCGGGAGCTTAAAATTCATGTTGAAGCGTCGATGGGTTCAGGAAAACTGATCGATGAAATATTTAGTGAGAAGTGTGAGAAGAATTTTATTCAACCCACATTCATTACTGATTATCCTGTTGAAATGAGTCCGCTTACAAAGAAGCACAGAAGTAAGCCCGGCCTTGTTGAACGTTTTGAACTGATGATCAACGGAAAAGAGATGGCGAATGCTTATACTGAGTTAAATGATCCTATCGACCAGCGCGAACGTTTTGAACAACAGGCTAAACTGATGGAAAGGGGCGATGAAGAAGCGATGTATATTGATCACGATTTTCTTCGTGCACTGGAGTATGGCATGCCGCCAACAGCAGGCATCGGCTTCGGTATTGATCGCCTTTGCATGCTGATGACGGGCCAATCATCCATACAGGATGTCTTATTATTTCCTCAGATGAGAAATGAAGAAATTAATTAGCCTTCGTTGAATCACGACCGGCCATATTCTTCTTCACTTTCTCTATGATCTCTGAAATCTCTTTATTAGTAAAGAACTTATATACTTCGTGTTGCTTTGAAGGGTCAAGCGAAGCCGGGAGCCTCCTGTGAGGTCCGATAATTTGCGCTTCGGTATTGCTGGTAACCTTTGTGATAGTCATCGGCGGCACGCTGTAGTTTTTGTTCGCTGCACTAACATTCTGTCCTTTCAGCAGCTGAGATAAACTATCAACACGTTCCCACAAGCTTTCTTCAGTGATCGTTATCTGAGAATTATCGGTACCCGTTTTCTGGTAACTACCAGCAAGCGTATCCTTCTTCAGATTCAGCAGATATAAACCACTTTCTTTTAAATCGAACTCTTTGTTGCCTGCAGGTGAGCTAACCGTGATTTTGTTACCCTCCGCATCAAAGGTTACTTCATTATGAGTAGTGCCGGGCGTGAGTGTAAGATTGTCTCCGTTCTGTGCGATTTTGCCACTCGCCATTACGACAACCCTTTTTGATTCTCCACTGCACGCGACAAGAGAAACAGCGACAGCCAGGTAAAGTATGTTATACAGTTTCATTGAAAATTATTTACTGTTCTCAAATCTTTCGTTGACTTTGCTCCAGTTGATTACATTCCAAAAAACACCGAGGTACTCTGCCCTTCTGTTTTGATATTTTAAATAGTAAGCGTGCTCCCAAACATCCACACCTAAAAGTGGAGTTCCTTTTACTTCAGCTACATCCATCAATGGATTGTCCTGGTTTGGTGTTGAAGAGATTTCAATTTTACCATTGTTTGCGGTGAGCCACGCCCAACCCGATCCAAAGCGTGTTAATCCTGCGTTGTTAAACTTTTCTTTAAACGCATCGAAAGAACCGAAGGTTGATGTGATTAGTTCCGCAAGTTTACCCGTTGGAGTACCGCCTGAATTTGGTGAAAGTGTTTCCCAGAAGAAAGTATGATTCCAATGACCACCGCCATTGTTTCTTACCGCCGGACTGATGCTGCCTGCAGCAGCCACAAGTTCTTCAAGTGATTTATTTTCGTTTGGTGTACCTGCGATCGCTTTATTTAGATTGTCAACATATGCCTGGTGGTGTTTGCCATGGTGAATCTGCATCGTTGTTGTATCGATATGCGGCTCAAGTGCGTCGTGTGCGTAGGGCAGAGCTGGAAGTGTAAATGCCATAACTATTAGAATTTTAGATTAAACGATCCTATAAAAGTAGGCTCATCTTCTGGCTTTAAAAAATTCTTTCATCAGCGTTGCACATTCGTCTGACAGTACACCTTTGGTGAGTTCTGTTTTAGGATGAAAGGGCCACTGTGCTTTTGAAGCGTATCCGTTCTTTTCGTCTGATGCCCCATAAACAATGCGACTGATCTTGCTCCAGTACAGTGCACCCGCGCACATCAGGCAAGGCTCAACAGTAATATAGATCGTTGCTTCAGGAAGATATTTGCTTCCGAGAAAGTTAAATGCCGATGTAAGGGCGAGAATTTCGGCGTGAGCAGTGGGATCGCTCAGCTTTTCTACCTGGTTGTATCCTCTGGCAATAATGCGGTCGTTTTGTACGATAATAGCGCCTACAGGCACTTCTTCAGCTTCAAATGCTTTTTGTGCTTCACGAAGCGCGATCCTCATATAATGATCATCGGTCATGCTTCGCTAAATGTAAGCACGACCGATGAATCGAACATATACTACCGCCCTATAATTTTATTATTTTGCCTGAACCGCTGATCTCGATGTTTACATCGGGAGTGCCCCGGTAAAAAACATCGCCGCTGCCGGAAATTTTTGTTTTAAGAAGATCCGTTACGTTCACTTTCATGGTGCCGGAACCGCTGGTTTGCGTATATGCCTTTCTCGCTGTAACATTTACGAGGTCAAGGTTTCCGCTGCCGCTGATGTTAAGATCTTCCTCATCGGCTGCTCCTTCCAGCACGTCGATGTTGCCAGATCCGCTGATTGACGCGTCGAGGTAGTCGGCCTGAATTTTGTTTACAATCATTTTTCCTGAACCAGCTATGCGCAGCTTTGCATCGCTTGCTGAGAAAGTGCCGGGAACCGAAAGATTTCCCGAGCCGCTTAATTTCAACGAACGCACACCGGGACCTTTTACGGTGATGTGAATACCTTTTGATGAACCGATGTTCGTGTTGTCTTTAATTTTCACCTTCAGCTCATTACCTGTTACATAGGTCTCTATAACATTGATAATGTTTCGTTGTGCTTCGATGATTATCTCGCGCTCTTCAGCGTCGATGTACACTACATCGCCGGGAACTTCGAATTCTATTTCATTGAAGGTTGAAGCTGTTCTTGTTTCTGTTCTAACAGGTCCATCGCCCACCACTTTTTTACATGAGTTAAAGGAGAGCAATGCAACTCCTGCCAATAGCATTAAATAAATCCGTTTCATACATTTTGAGGTTAAATTCAAACGTATGACAACTCACTTTGCAACAACGGTACATCAACCTTCTAAAAAATTTGTTAAAGCAAAACTCAGCGATGTTCCGCGTAGGTGATCGGTGCGATTGATTGTTTGAGCATAGCGATTTCTTCTGCGGTCAAATTCGGAGCGTTTGCCGTGGCGGCAACGTCGCGGAGTTGCCCGGAGGTGCGAATTCCGACAATTGCAGATGTAACCGCTTTGTGTTGCAGTACGTATTGAATAGCCGCCTGCGACGCCGTTCTATTATGTACAACTTTCCGGATTTCGGCTGCAGCTTTGGCCACCCCAGCTTCTGAATGAGTGAGATATTTTTTTGCTGGTTTATTGATGAGAAGACCCTGCGCAACGCTGCCACGCACTAACACACCAATATTGCTTGCTGCCAGCGAACCGAGTGTTTCTTCTTCCGGGCGCCGGTCGAGCAGACTGTATTGCGTCATCACACTTACTATGGAGGATCTTTTTATATACTCGCGGATCACGTTTGGCCGGATAGAAGATATACCATAGAACCTGATCTTTCCCTGGCTCTTCAACATTTCAAATGCTTCGATACTCTCATCAATATTATCCTGAATCGTGCCACCATGAAGCTGGTACAGGTCGATATAATCGATATTCAAACGCCTCAAACTTTCATCAGCGCATTTGAGTATATGCTGCTTTGATGGGTTCCAGTCGAGTCCTCCATCATTTCGCCTTACATTTCCGGCTTTCGATGCGATGATCACTTTGTCGCGACGGCCTTTTATTGCTTTGCCGACAATTATTTCATTCAATCCATCATTATAAATATCAGCTGTATCAAGCAGATTGATGCCGAGATCGATCGCTTCGTGGAGGATAGCAACACTTTCTTTTTCATCGGTGGGCAGTGACATACAGCCAAAGCCTATCCTCGACACATTCAGTGCAGATGAGCCCAATTTTGAATAGATCATCAATAAAATTAAAGAATTACACTGCGCATTTCTCGTGATAGTTTTCCAGAACAATAACAGATTTCTGGAACTCAAAGCCCGCGTACTGAGTGGCGATTTCGTTAAGCGTTGCCTCTATCTCCTCAAGTTCTTTCGTCACCACAAGCTTATTGCGGTATTCCTTGATGTTTGGCAGCCCTTTCAGATAATTGGCGTAGTGCCTGCGCATTTCAAGTATGCCCACAACGGGGCCTTTCCATTCAAAGGATCTGCGTAAATGCTTCCGGCAAACTTCAATTCTCTGCTCTATGGAAGGCGCAGGAAGATGTTCGCCTGTTTTCACAAAATGTTTGATCTCGTTAAATATCCATGGATAGCCAATAGCGGCGCGGCCGATCATTATACCATCTACCCCGTACCTGTTTTTGTATTCAACAGCTTTTTCAACGGAATCAATATCACCATTGCCAAAGATTGGAATCTTAATGCGGGGATTATTTTTGACTTTCCCGATCAGTGTCCAGTCAGCATATCCTTTGTACATCTGCATACGTGTACGACCGTGAATGGCGAGCGCTTTGATACCTATATCCTGCAAACGCTCGGCGACCTCCTCGATATTTTTAGTATCTGAATCCCATCCGAGCCTGGTTTTAACGGTAACCGGAAGATTGGTTGAGCGCACGACCGCTTCGGTAAGGCGCACCATTAATGGCAAATCTTTGAGTACACCTGCTCCGGCACCCTTACAAGCCACTTTTTTCACCGGGCAACCAAAATTGATATCGAGCAGATCCGGATTCGTGACATCCACAATTTTAGCAGCTAGCGATAAGCTTTCCTCATCGCCACCAAAAATCTGGATACCCACTGGCCGTTCATAATCGAAAATGTCCAGTTTTTTGCGGCTTTTTATAGCATCACGTATCAAACCCTCAGATGAAATAAACTCAGTATACATCAGGTCGGCACCATTGTCTTTGCAAACGGCCCGGAAAGGAGGGTCGCTTACATCTTCCATGGGTGCGAGCAGCAATGGAAAATCGGGAAGTGATATGTTGCCTATGGTAATCATTCTCAAGGTAAAGCGCGGTTTGAAGGGCGCCTATGATGCGAATACGTATCTTGTAAAAAAATCCCGCAAATTTACATTTATATCTGGTATGGCTGATCATATTCGCGTTAAATCTCCGTGGTCGCAGTTGGGCATTTTTCTTGGCTTATTCGGGCTTGCTTTTATCGTTGGGTACGTCATCATGGGCATTTTCGCCTATAACATGGGCGTAACCGATGGTGCTGAAGCGGGAAAACTGGATTGGTCGAATCCCAAAGTGGCCACCGGGCTCAAGATTATCCAGGCTGTTTCGTCTATTCTTATCTTTTTGTTGCCTGCGGTGATTTTTGCGCGGATGGTGCAGGAGGGGAAAACGTTATCGTTCCTCGGTCTTCGTCCCGCGCGACTAAAAGTGATGTATATTCTTGGGATTGTGGGAATACTGGTGGCTTTCCCGTTCGTTTTCTGGCTGGGTGAGATCAACCAGATGTTTCCCCTGCCGCAATGGATGGGTGACATGGAGAAGGAAGCGAGCAAACAGATGCAGCAGTTTCTCAAGGCAAGTGGCCCGATGGACGTAGCGATCAACGTTTTTATTGTTGCATTTATTCCGGCCATTTGCGAAGAAATCTGTTTTCGCGGCGCACTTCAGCGCATAATGATTCATATCAGCAAAAACGCATGGACGGGCATCTTCATCACCTCGTTTGTGTTTTCCGCTTTGCATCTGCAATTCATGGGATTTCTGCCGAGAATGTTTCTTGGTGTTTTTCTTGGTGCCATCTGCTGGTATAGTGGAAGTTTATGGCCAAGCATCCTGGCCCACCTGGTGTATAATGGAGCGCAGGTAATAGCAGTTTCATATGCTCCCGAATTTGTTGAAAAGAACCCGTCGGTTCCAATTTATCTTGCTGCACTTAGTGGCATGGTTACATTGGCCGTGATGTGGCTATTCAAAACGTATTCAACAATTTCGTATCGTGAAGTGTATGAATCTGACGATATAAAAAGCAACAACGAATTTCTTGTTTAACCTGTATTCATGGCTCTGAATCGAGGTACTTTAAAAACAAGGTCGCTTACTGCAGTAGTGTTTGTTGTAGTAATGCTCGCGGGGTTACTCGTTAGCAACTGGACCTTCTTTCTATTATTCTCTATCATTCATTTCGGGTGCTGGTTCGAGTATCAGAAACTCATTTCCCTCATTGATAAGGATTATAAATCGATCTCCGATTTTCACCGGTATGGTGTAATGATAGCGGGATGGTGCTTCATGCTATACTTCACCAACAACGATTTCCGTTTCGGTGATTTTTACCTCCACCCTGTGGGGTGGTGGCTGGCTCTTTTGTTTGCATTTCTCCTGCCGATCATTGAACTTTTATTTTCGAAAAATATTTCGCCCAAGAACATTGGCTACTCGGCAGCCGGAATATTATACATCTCGCTGAGTTGCGGGTTGATGGTTGATCTGTTATTATTTCCCTCACTGCCGTTTCAGTCCACGCCCTTAATGCCAATTCTCATCATTGCATGCATGTGGATTAACGATACCATGGCGTATATCGTCGGATCGCTGGTGGGTAAAACACCGCTAACTAGCATTTCTCCGAAGAAGACGTGGGAAGGCACAATCGGGGGAATTGTTCTGTGTGTAACAGTTGTTACTATTGCTTTCAGCTATATTCCCATATTCCGGGATTTTCATTTTGTTCATTGGCTGGCGATCTCGCTGATGGCATCTGTAACAGGAACGTTCGGTGATATACTGGAGAGCTGGATAAAGAGAAAAGCAGGCGTTAAAGACAGTGGCACAATTATGCCCGGACATGGAGGATTTTTGGACCGGTTCGATTCACTCCTAATCGCCACACCGTTTGTGTGGGCGTATGTACAGCTATTTTTGAGATAGACGTTCGCAAACGTTTAATTACTTTTGATCCACAACGAAAACATCAGATGACGATTCACAAAGAAGGTATTAAAACGATAGTGATCACCGCGATTTTGTTTGGCGCCATCAATCTCGCTTCGTTTTATTTTTTGAGCTACCACTATCCATGGTTAAGCTGGTTCATTTTTCTGTTGTCTATCGTGGTTTGGCTCTTTGTTATTTCGTTTTTCAGGGTTCCTTCACGTTCCCTTGTCATCAACGAAGAATATATTGTAGCACCCGCCGACGGGAAAGTGGTAGTAATTGAGGAAGCATATGACGAGGAGTATTTTAAAGAGAAGAGGCTGCAAATTTCGATATTCATGAGTCCTGCCAATGTGCATCAAAACCGTAATCCTGTAAGCGGGGAAGTGGTGTACAGCAAATATCACAAGGGTAAATACCTCGTAGCCTGGCACCCGAAATCATCGACTGAAAACGAAAGGCATTCGGTTGTGATTATGAACAGCAAAGGTGAAGTGCTTATCAAGCAGATAGCTGGCGCTGTTGCGAGGAGAATTGTAAACTACCTGAAGGTTGGCCAAAAAGCAGAACAGGCGGCCGAAATGGGATTCATAAAATTCGGCAGCAGGGTAGATGTATTGTTGCCGCTCGGCACACAGGTTGAGGTGAAGCTGAACCAGGTGGTGACAGGCGGTATAACTGTACTGGCTAAAATCTAGAATATTTCTCTCAACTCTTTTAAAGATGTTACTGTATAAGTTGGCTTGATGTCGCAAATCTCACCTATATGGTTTACGTAAACCTGGTCGATACCAGCGTTGATCGCGCCTTTTATATCAACTTCTATACTGTCGCCGATCATGATGCTATCATGCTGAAAAGCTTTGGCCCTCGACAGCGCAAAATCAAAGATTTCTTTCTTGGGCTTCATGCTGTTGCTGCCTTCTGACGTAATTACTTCAACAAAAAAATCGGAGATTCCGCAATTTCGCAGTTTACAATGCTGCGTTTCTTCAAAGCCGTTTGTAATGAGATGAAGTTTGTAGCCTTTATCTTTCAAATATTGTAGTGTTTCTACTGCTTCAGGGAAAAGAACTTTCCTGGTTGGCAACGATTCGAGGAAGTGATGTCCCAGGCTTCTTGCAAGGTCTTCGTTATACACCCCAAACTCAACGAGCGTATTCCACATCCTTTTCCAACGCAGCTCTTCTGCCTTCATCATACCGTTCCTGTATTTTTCCCACAGCTGCTCATTGTGTTTTAGATAAACTGAAAGAAAATCTTCGAAATTCGTAACGCCGGCTTTTTCGAGTTCTAACTTTATGTAGAGATCGGATAAAGTGAGCCTCGCATTTTCGTTGAAATCCCAGAGGGTGTGATCAAGATCGAAGAACAGATGCCGGTATTTCATTCACCAAAAATAGCCTATATTAGGCACCCTGCATGTTATGAACATTTTAATTACCGGAGGATCGAAGGGAATAGGAAGAGCTATCGCAGAAAAATTCGCCGCGAACGGTTTCACGATTTTTCTATGCGCACGAACTGAAGATGAATTGTCTGCTGCTGCAAAAGATATAGAACAAAAATTTTCTGCTAAGGTTTATTACAAAACGTGTGATGTTTCAAAAAAGCAGCAACTCAAAGAATTATCATCGTGGTTACTTGAGCATGTTGACAGCGTTGATGTGCTCGTGAACAATGCCGGTAGTTTTGTGCCCGGACACGTTCACGAAGAAAAAGATGGTACGATTGAATTCCTGATGGAGACAAATCTTTACAGCGCCTACTATTTAAGCCGATATATTTTGCCATCAATGATGGATCGTAAAAGTGGCCACATCTTTAATATCTGTTCGATCGCATCTCTCAAGGCGTATCAACACGGCGGTTCTTACAGCATCACCAAGTATGCGATGGCCGGACTTTCCGCAAATCTTCGCGATGAATTAAGAGCCTTCGGTGTAAAAGTGACATCTGTTTTCCCCGGTGCTGCTTATACAGCATCATGGGATGCAAGTGGTGTATCGCCAAATCGCATCATGACATCCAACGATATAGCTGAAATGATTTTTACCGCAGCAAGTCTTTCACCACAAGCGTGTGTGGAGGAAATAGTAATTCGTCCGCAATTGGGAGACTTATGAGGATCATTTTATTTAGTATTCTGCTTTGCTTCTCCCTTGAAGCGCGACCACAGGATGGCCCTTCAGCCGACTTTGTAGAAAATAAATCGGAGTTACGGGCGGGAGAAAGTATTGATGAAAAAATAGAAAAGAACTTTTTCCTCCGTGCCGAAATCAGTAAAACCGAATGCTACGTCGGTGAACCGGTGATGGCTGTGTTCAAAGCCTATTCACGGCTCGATGCCAGTTCACAAGTGCTGAAGCGGCCGTCGCTCAGTGGATTCAGCGTACTGGAAATGGTGGATGCATACAGCAATGAGCCACACGTAGAAAAATACAAAGGCGAGAATTATAATGTGCACCTGATCAGGAAAGTGCAGCTGTTTCCCATTCAACCCGGAACATTTACTATTGAGCCGGCAGAGGTGGAGAGTATGATACACTTGAGAAAGGGTGATGAGAAAATAAGTCTTCGTGATTTTTTCCGACGCAGAAAAGGCGATGCATCACTCGAGCGGCAAATGGTTTTTCAGACGCCCCCCGTAGAGATCAAGGTAAGCGCTTTGCCTACAGAGGAACAGCCCGATGAATTTTCAGGTGCGGTCGGGGATTTTAAAATTCAGGTTCAGTTAGACGATTCCTCAATTGGCGCGCGTGAGCCAGCGGTTGTAAAATTGATTGTAAGCGGCACCGGAAATTTCCCGTTGGTTACCGAGCCGAAAGTCAACTGGTCGCCGGCAGCTGAAATATCTGGTCCCACAGTTACGGAACAGGTAAACAAGTATGCTTTTCCTTTGGCGGGGATGAAGACATTTCAGTTCACGATTGTTCACCGCGATTCAGGCTCATTCGTGATCCCGCCAATAAAATTTTCCTACTTCGACCCCTCTTCAAAAAAATATAAAACGGCTGAATCGAACGAGGTGCGCTATGCCGTGTTAGCCACATCTGAAAGGTCGGCAACACCGTCGGATCAGATGATTTTCAAAAATGAAAATGAAACGCCCCTACACTATTACTATTTCGCAATAATTGTTGTTGTGATAATAGGTGTGATCATCTGGCTGATGCTGCGACCCGCCAAAAAGAAGTAGTTATTCGGTGTACTTATAGCCCACGCCTCTTACCGAATGAAAGAATTGCGGATTGCGACTGTCTTCTTCAAAATATTTTCTGAACCCAAGGATAAAATTATCGATGGTGCGTGTTGTTGGGTATACATTATAGCCCCACACGGATTGCAATATCTTTTCGCGTGGCACCACTTCATTTTTGTTTTCGATGAGTAATTTAAGAAGCATGGCCTCTTTTTTACTGATCTGAATGCGTTCGCCTCTTCGCGTTAGCACTTCCTGTGCCCGGAAGTCAATTGTGTTTTTGCCGAAGGTATAGGTGTCACCCACTGAATCTTTGTCCTGCATCTTCTTATTCTTTTCAATCAGCTTTTGAACACGCAGTAATAATTCTTCGAGATTGAAAGGTTTGGTGAGATAATCGTCAGCGCCTTTTTTTAAGCCTGCCACACGGTCGGCGCTGGTATTTTTGGCACTGAGAATGAGGATGGGCACCTCGTTATTCTGCAGGCGGATGCTTTCTGTAACGCTTATGCCGTCTACACCAGGCAGCATCACATCCATGATGATGAGATCAAAATATTCTTCCTGAACTTTTTTTAGTGCTTCATGTCCGTCAAATGCTGAAGTGATTTCATACCCTTCAAGCTCAAGATTTAATTTCAGCGCATCATGCAAGTTCTCTTCATCTTCGACCAACAGCACCGAAAGTTTTGCCTGGGACATAGTATGCTTACTCGGGTTCTTTTAAAAATTTTACGATAAATTTTGAGCCTTGCGGCGAGTTCTGCTCAATCCTGATGGTTGCGCCGTGCTGATCCGCAATCTTTTTACAAAGATACAACCCGAGACCTGTACCCTTCGATGAGCGCGTTTCTTCGTTACCTATTCTATAAAATTTCTGAAATACTTTTTTTCGCTCTTGTAACGGTATCCCCGGACCTTCATCCGCAACCGTGAGTACAATGTGCGATTCATCGGCGACGAGGGTGCAATAGACAGGCGACTTTGGCGGCGAATACTTTACAGCATTTTCAAGGAGGTTGTTTACCAGGATCTGCAATAACAGCGCATCACCCTCCAGCTCGGCTTCTTCAGCAATGTCGCACTCCCAGGGTCTGTCCGGAAATCTTCGTTTAAAATCGTTTACACAACTTTTGGCGAGGTCCGAGAAGTTCAATTCTTCCTGATCGGAACGCTTACCCGCTTCTAATTGTGCGGATACGAGAATGTTGTTAGCAAGTGCATTGAGCCGGTTTGTTTCCTGCAGCGTCATCTCTATCAGCTTTTGTCTTTTTTGTTCATCGAGATGATGTTTTTGCATGGTCTCGAGATTGAGCTTCGCCACCGCGATCGGCGTTTTCAACTCATGCGTAATGGCCATCATTAGATTTTCCTGCTGGCGTTGTAGTGCAAACTGACGGCGAACTGCGCGGTACATGAATACCGCACCGAGTATTATCAGGGCAAGAAACGTTACGCCTTCGGAAACGTAGGCAGTGGTTTTGCCGCGCATATCATTCAGAATAACGTCGCGCTTTTTTTGAAAGAGGGGGTCTGACTCAACCAGTTCGCTAAGCTTGTAATTATTCATCTGGCGGTTCTGCGTTTCAAGTGCAATAAACCACCATACCAGCGCTACAATAATATAGGCAAGCAACAGCCAGTACGCCACAGTAATAAGTATGAGGCGTTTTTTTACTAGCATCGGTAATTGTTTGCTTATTGTTTAACCTTCTCCACCCGTATGCCTACATTCATCACAAACTGCAGAGGGTCTTCCCGCATAATCTGTTCAAGCCTGAATTTGTACAAGCCTGCTTTATTCAGCTGTACCGGCTGATTGGTAATACGAATGCGGTGCTCAAAGATATCGTCCATCCCACTACCGAGCCAGCCCTTGTCGTCTGTTGCGAGCAGCATGTCTAAGCGCTGTTTTGGTAAAGAATCGGTGGGCATCTTTGTATATACATTCACCCACAAATTTTTGTAGCGGTACGCATCTGTGTGCCTTACCACGAAATAGATATTGTAAAGCGACGCAGTGTCGGTTATTTCCAGTTCGATTTCGGGTTTGAATGAACTGCTCCACTCGTGATTTGGGATGCGGACATTCTTTTCGAAGACATCTATAGTTTGACAGGCTGTAAGAAGAACAGCTATCACCCAGATAAACGGCCTTTTATACGATAGTGGCATTTACAGTACGTTTAAAACCTGCTCTTTTGCTTTTTCAAGTTCGTCCTTCATCATCACCACACACTTCTGAATAGTTGAGTCATATGCTTTCGCACCGGTTGTGTTGATCTCTCTTCCTATTTCCTGGAGTATGAACGACAGCTTTTTTCCTTTGCCTTCTTCAGCATCTTCGATCACGGTCACAAAATATTCGCAGTGATTTTTAAGCCTTACCTGTTCTTCGGTCAGGTCGATCTTTTCGATGTAGTAAATTATCTCCTGCTCAAGCCTGTTACCATCATAATTCTCTTTGCCTACATTTTCTTCCAGGATTTTTATGAGACCATCTTTAATTCTCACCTTCCTGAGTGGCTCAAGCTTGATGACTTCGTCCTGCTGCAGCTGGATATTTTTTATACGCATGAGAAGCTCACCCTTCAGGCTCTTTCCTTCTTCGCCGCGGTGAAGGTTGAGATCGTCTATTGCCGCGTTCAACACCGATTGAAATTTTTCCCACTCATCGTCGGTGAGCGTTTCGCCGGTTGGCGTAATTACTTCCGGCAATTTAAGGAGCGTGCTGAGTACATGCGACGCATCGAGGTTGAGGGATGCAGAAAGTTCAGATATAGGTTTGAAGTATGCTTTCGCCAGGTCGGTATTAATGCTAACTGGTTTTGATGAACCGGTTTCTTTGAGACTAATTGTGCAATCGATAGTGCCCCTGCTTAATCCTTTTGAAAGAATATTCCTGATCTCGAATTCGAAAGGTTTGAGGAAAGCCGGCATTTTAAGATTGAGTTCAAACTGCTTTCCGTTGAGAGATTTTATGTCGATCAGAAAAGTTTTATCACCTACCGCCCGTTCTACGCGTCCAAAGCCTGTCATGGATTTCAGCATATACCTTGTTTATCGGCAAGATAGGCAATACAGCCCTAATTTGAGGGATATATCCTTTCTATTGCGTCGCCATTTTTTTCAATAATTACCTTGCGTTTCATACTCATTTTCGGTGTAAGCTCTCCACCATCGATGCTCCATTCTGTTGGCAGTAATTCAAATCTTTTTACCTGCTCAACATGATTGAAGAATTTGTTGAAGCTTTCTATCAGGTCTTTAAAAAGTTCTTTCACTTTAGGGTTTTTAACGAGCGCCTCATTTGAACGATCTTCTATACCCTGCGATTTCGCCCAATCTTTCAGGTTGGGAAACGATGGAATAATAAGTGCGCCTACGTACTTTTTATCTGCTCCCAAAACCATCGCCTGTTCGATGAATAATGATTCCTTGAGTTTGTTTTCTATCGCCAGCGGAGCAACATATTTGCCACCGCTCGTTTTGAACATTTCCTTTTTTCTGTCCGTGATCTTAAGATACTTCCCGTCAACCAGCGTGCCTATGTCACCCGTGTGAAACCATTCGCCGTTCATTACCTCTTTTGTGAGGCCTGGCTGTTTATAGTATCCCATCATAACATTCGGTCCCTTGCACATCACCTCGCCATCTTCTGCAATACGCACTTCAACATCGTCGATAGTAGGTCCCACCGTACCGAATTTTCTATTTTCTTCCTGGTACCTGTTTACACAAATTACCGGTGAAGTTTCTGTAAGGCCGTAACCTTCGAGAATCGGGATTTTTGCAGCAGTAAATATTCTGATTAATCGCACCTGGCAAGCCGCACCCCCGGATACAATGCAAAGCAAATTATTTCCGAGTGCTTCGCGCCATTTGCTAAAGATTAATTTGTTCGCAAGCGCGAGCTGCACGTTGTACCACACGCCCTGGTGTGAATTGATTTCAAATTTTTCGGCCAACCCATGAGCCCAGAAGAATAATTTCTTTTTTACACCCGTAAGATCAGACCCTTTCTTCATGATCTTGTCGTACACTTTTTCCAGCAGGCGCGGAACGGTTGTAAATATATTAGGCTTTACTTCTTTAAGATTGTCGCCAATGGTTTCGAGACTTTCCGCATAATATATCGATGCTGATTTATACAGGTAGAAGTAAGTGATCATCCGCTCGAATATATGATTGAGCGGAAGAAAGCTAAGTGCACGCAGTTCGGTAACTGGCAGACACGGCCTGCACGCGAGCACGTTACTCAGAATGTTGTTATGTGATAACATCACACCTTTCGGCTGTCCGGTTGTTCCGGATGTGTAGATGATCGTTACAAGATCCTCGTTGCGGATTTTATCTGAAACAGCTTTTATTTGATTTAGTTCCGCTTCTCCAACAGGTTTGAATAAATCGGTCCAGTGTTTGGCGCCTTCAACTTTTTCAAACGTATAGATTTCTGTGAGTGAGGGAACCCTGTCTTTTATTGATTGAACTTTTTCGAGGTCATCGGCACTGTTAACGAATATCAGTTTTACCTGTGAGTCGTTGAGTGTGAACTCGAGTTCATTGATGTGAATTGTTGGATAGAATGGTGTAAGTACCGCGCCACTGCGTTGTACCGCCAGATCAAGAAGAATCCATTCAGGACGGTTTTTGCTAAGGACTGCAATTTTATCACGGCTCTCGGGCGAGCCGTCTCCGTAGCCGATGCCTGCTTGTAATAAGCCTGCAGACAGCTGATCGACGATTGATTTTACTTCATGTGTGCTGTACTTTCGCCAGTCGCCGTTTTCTTTTGCTGATAGAAGGTCGGGTTTATTGCCCTGGTCCATCAGGTATTCCAGACAGTCGAACAATCGTTGTGGGCTGGTCATGTAAGTAAATTAAGAAAAAGATATTCAAAGTTCAAGACGGGGTAATTGACCTTCTATGCAGACCCAAAGAACTTACCTGTACCATTGCCCTTCGGGCATTTTAAATACGCGATTCTTTTGAAACTTAGTGAAGCGGGCATATTCATCCGAATGAGTAGAAGTCCATTGCTGGAACACAGAAAGATTACCAGCAGCGCCAAATATCCACTGATTATATGCATCAAAGATCCCTGCCTTGGCGAGCTGCCTGTGATAATCAAATAACCTGTAAGGAAATTTTGAAGCCATTTTATCATACCACGACAAAACAAATCGTGTTCTTAACGCAGTGAGTGCATCCGGGGTAACCCCCTGGTCAACAACCTGCGAATGACTTTTCGATATCTCCAGGTACGCTTTTACAAAATCGTTCTTTGTATCCTGTCCCTTCATAAGGTCGGGCTGATTGAAAAGCTTTTTATAACCTTCTACGAGAAGGTTCTTTATCTCCGGTGTGCGGCTACTATAACTTTCGAGATTTAAGAATATTTCGCCGTATATCAGTCCCCACACTTTGTCGTCGGACATATAGTAATACTTCGCCGCGTTATAGTAGTTGCCCGGATAATTTCTGTCAGTCTGAATTCCCTTCAACCACTGCCTCGATGCCGGTCCAAAATCTCCCTTATTCCATAATAATTCTCCGAAGTCGTTGTATAGCGCGCCGCTTTCAGGAAATTTCCGGATCGCCGCACGATACATTCTTTCGGCATCGCGGTTTTCATTCACCGCTTTGTACACCATTCCCAGTATTTGATAGCTCTGAATATCCGCCTGGTTGCTTTCAACAACCGGCCTGATAACCGCCATAGACTTATTGAAATCACCCTGCATATAATACGACAGAGCGAGGTCTTTTTTATATTCCTGGTTATCAGGACTTGCTTCCAGCGCCCTGTTCAGCACAAGGATCGCATTATTATAATCTCCCTGCCTTATAAATGCTTTTGCAGTCTTACCTGGAGACTCCTGTGCAAAAGCCGACATAACCACCAGCATGGACAACAGTAAGGCGGAAATTCTTCTTGTCATCAAAATTTAGTTTTGTTCCCCGGTAATGTGAGTAAGCAATCCGTCGCGAAGTTTTGGTTCGAACCAGGTACTTTTAGGTGGCATTACCTGTCCGCTATCCGCGATATCAAACAGTTGTTCGATACTTACGGGATACAGACTAAATGCAACAGCCATTTCGCCGCTCTTTACCCTGCTTTCCAATTCGGAAAGGCCACGTATGCCGCCAATGAAATCAATTCTTTTATCTGTCCGCTGGTCTTTGATACCGAGTATCTCGTCCAGGACATTGTCAGACAAAATCGTCACGTCGAGCACCCCTATCGGATCGTCGGTGTAGGCATTTTCTTTAGCAGTAAGCCTGTACCACTTATTCTTCAGGTACATTCCGAATTCATGCAGCTTCGCTGGCGCCACCGCCTCTTTTTCCTCTGTTACATCAAAATTTTTCCTGAGTTTCTCTACGAGTGCATCAGGCTCAAGACCATTCAAATCTTTTACTACACGGTTGTAGTCCATAATTTTCAGCTCATTCGCAGGAAACAGGGTAGTGAGAAAATAATTTTCTTCTACTTGTAGCCGAACTTTTGCAGCTGAAGCGGCGCGATGGTGTCCATCTGCGATGTACGTTGCAGGAACTTTCTCGTCGAACAGTTTTTTTATTTTGTCATTTACTTCGTTCGAATTGATCACCCATATAGCATGACTTACACCATCCTCTGCTATGAAATCGTAAACGGGATCATGAGTAGATTTCCATTTGTTGATCACTTCATCGATCTCAGCAACATTGCGATAGGCTAGGAAAACATTGCCCGTCTGGGCACCGGTTGTCTTAATATGATTGATCCTGTCCTGCTCTTTTTCAGGCCGCGTAAACTCGTGCTTCTTGATCACGTCATTCTCGTAGTCCTCAATAGAACTCACTCCTACTAAACCCGTCTGGCTTCTGCCATTCATGATCAACTGGTAAATGTAGAAGCACGACTTGTCTTCACGAAACAAAACGCCGCGCTGTATAAATGCGGTCAGGTTTTGCTTGGCCTGATCATACACGTCTTTTGAATGAACATCAGTTTTTTCCGGGAGGTCTATTTCCGCCTTCGTGATATGCAAAAAAGAGTGCGGATTTCCACGGGCCTCAATTTTCGCTTCCAGGCTGTTCAGCACATCGTACGGGCGGGATGCAACTTTAGGTGCAAACTGCGGCTGAGGCCTTAAAGCTTTGAATGGATTAACAATCGCCATCTAAAAATTCTGTTTTAAGATTTTCTTTGCGCAAAGTCGTTCATCAGATCGGTGATGGCTTCTACGCTCTCGTAGGGGAGCGCATTATATAATGAAATGCGGAAACCTCCAACACTGCGGTGTCCTTTCACTCCCACCATTCCTTCCTTAAGACACAGTTCAGAGAATTCTTTTTCCAATTTCTCATCTTTTGCCACAAAGCACACGTTCATTTTACTCCTGTCTTCTCTCGCTACCGTTCCCCGGAATACTTCCAGGGAATCGATCGTATCGTATAACAAGGCAGCCTTGCGGTTGTTTATCTTTTCGATTTCTTCTACGCCCCCTATACTTTTTAACCATCTCAGCGTAAGCATCGATACATAAACTGCAAACACCGGCGGTGTATTGAGCATAGAGCCGTTAGAATAATGATTCCTGTAATCAAGCATTGCAGGGATATGACGGTCGACTTTGCCCAGGATATTCTTGTTTACGACTACAATCGTTACGCCTGCGGCACCCGCGTTTTTTTGCGCTCCGGCATAAATCACGTCGAACTTGTTGAAATCGGTTGAGCGGCTCATGATATCACTGCTCATATCTGCTACAATGGGAACGCCTGAATTATAAAACAACCCGAGATCCTGCCATTGAGTACCAAAAATGGTGTTATTGGTAGTAATGTGCAGGTATTTAGCCGTTTTCGGCACTGTAAAGTTCTTTGGAAGATGAGTGTACCCCTCGTTCTTCGAGCTGCATACAACTTCAACATGACCATACAGTTTCGCCTCTTTTATCGCCTTTGCGGCCCACACACCTGTGTCGGTATAAGCCGACAGGTCGTTTTGGCGCAGGATGTTCAAAGGGATCTGAAAAAATTGCGTAGATGCTCCACCATGCAAAAACATCACCTCGTGGTCCGAATCCAGGTTCATCAGCTCTTTCACGAGGGAAATCGCCTCATCCATTACGCTCTGAAACATTTTGGTTCTGTGTCCCAGTTCAAGGATCGATAAACCCGTATCGTTGAAGTTGAGAATAGCCCTGCTGGCTTCTTCAAATACTTCTGCGGGTAATATACTGGGCCCTGCATTGAAATTGTGGATCACATTCGTCACGTGGTTGTAATTTGTTTTTACTAATAATTGGGTGTCAAAGATACTAATCGCACTCCTTTCCTCTGATTTTTCCTTCTTTCCATTTGATTTCCAAAGACTCAAATTCTGAGGATTCACTACCTGGCAATTCACTTTTAACAAGAGCTTTTAAGTTGGGCTGGCCGGCGTTTATCCATGCAGTGTACCAAAAACAGGCAACCGCGAATATGGATTGGGTCATCCGCCGCTCGATCATCCCATCAAGCATTCTATCATATTCTGTTGAGTAGGCCAACGAATACTGCCTTATCACAATCCCATTTCGCGGTTCAAATGAGTATTTGCGATCGTCGCCGAACTTTTCGCTTAGTGTCTTCTCAAATAACAAGACAGAATCGCTTGCGGCCGCACTTTCATTCACCCTTTTCCAGGTAAAGTCCAGCGGATTTTTTAAGTACATGGCGCGCTCCGAAAGCAGGTCCCACTGATGTTCCGCGAACATTTCAGGTATTCGGGATTCCCAGAAACCATGAATGCCATGCTGGTTCGTAAACTGCCCGTTATGGTTGCTCGATGTATGCAAAGGCACATGTGCGTCGCCGATGTAATGAGCAGTTTCTGCGGATAACTTCAGAATAGCCGACACGTTTTTTTCTCTAAAGGCTTTCGTCAACCGCTTCAGCATCACCTGTATCCACCACGGAACGATGCCATGAGCGTTCAGGGTATCCTCTGAATACGTACTTACCGCCTTGCTCCATGCCTGCGGAATGACCCTGTTCTGATAGCGGTCCATGTCGATGTAATGCCGCGGCCCTTCTTCGGTGACTGCATATCTCCTTTTATCAGGATCCACAGCATGCGCGGTGATAAAGTCGATGTTCGGCTTGTAAAAAGCGATCATCTCCGGCGGTAATAAGAAGACTGCACGATAGTTGATCAGCCGATGACCGTAAAAGCCCCAACACCAACCATTAACCGAAACACCCAATAACAGTAAAATGAGACAACCTCTTTTCATTCACACAGTTTTGTATAGGATTATTCATCAATTTGAGCAACGCCACCAGAAATAGCAAACTTCATTGCTTCCGATGAGCTAACACTCGGTAGTATGCGAACCCGGTCCCTTTTAAGAAAATATAATTCTCCTGTAAAGGCGTACGACTTCGGAATATACACGGCAACAAAATCATCGAGGCCGAATTGGGTAAGCTCCTGCTGGGTAATAAATCCGATCTGCCAGATGTCTTTATCCTGGATACTTACCAGCACCGCTTTATCAAACTTTCGTTTATTGCCTGCAAAGGCTTCAAAAAAATCCTTCACCGTCGTATAGATGATTTTGATGCCTGGCGTTTTCTCCAGCACCCTGTCAAACAGATCAACGAGCCTTCCTACGATGAATGACGACGATATATAGCCGACAAACACAACGATGAGTATCAGAATGATAAACCCTATTCCGGGAACGGAAACCGGTGTGCCATGGCTGTCGAGTCCCCAATGCGGAAAGATGCTCCGGATTGCTGCCGGGAGAATGTTATCAATAAAATTAAAGAGCGCGCTAACGGCATATACCGTGATGATGATAGGTGCCAGAATGATCAATCCCTGTAGAAAATACTGGAACAGCCTTTTCAATATTTGCCGTTTTTTCATGTCGTGAATATTTTTCCAAAAATAAGTCGCTGGTTTTGTAACGATAAGGTTGAAAAAACTGTCAAAAGGCAAGATTTTCACCAAATATTCCGGTTGGAAACTTTGGTTACGATAAAAGTTTCCGTAGTTTTGCGCTCTCCTGAGGGCGAATTATGGAAATGAAAGCACGAATACAGCAGAAATCGAACGACCTGTTCAGGCGGTATGGCGTCAAGTCTATAACAATGGACGAAATCGCCACACAGCTCGGGGCATCGAAAAAAACCCTCTACCAATACTTTTCCGACAAAGATGAACTTGTTGAAGCCGTAGTAAAAGAAACGATTGAGCATGCTCAGCAAACATGCGATGACAGCAGAGACACTTCGAAAGATGCGGTGCATGAGTTGTTCCAGGCGATGGATTTTATCCAGCAGATATTTTCAGGCATGAATCCTGCTATGATGTACGACCTTGAAAGATTCCATCCGAAGTCGTACAAATTGTTCCTGGATCATAAGAACAAGTACCTGTTCGACGCCATCAAGGCCAATCTGAAAAGAGGAATAGCAGAAGAATTATACCGGCCCGAAATCAACATCGACATTATCGCCAGGTTCAGGTTAGAAGGAATGATGATCGCGTTTAACCAGGATGCATACCCTGCATCAAAATTCAATCTCGCTGAATTACACACCGCCATCATAGAACATTTTCTGTTCGGCGTGGCATCATTGAAAGGATATAAACTGATTCTAAAATATCAACAGGAAAGAATTAAAAGCTAACAAATGACTCATTTTGTGAAGGCATATACCTCAGCCAGGAAATTATTAAGGATAGCTATGCCCTTTGTTTTGCTGTTTGTTGTTACAACAACCTCCGCACAAGACAGCACTTTTCAACTCAGCGTAAACCAGGCAGTAGATTATGCGGCAAAGAATAGTCTGCAACTTAGAAATGCGCTTATCGGTATCGATCTGCAAAGGCAGACAAACCGCGAAATTACCGCCCAGGCATACCCGCAGTTGAACGGTAGTGCCAACGCATCATACTTTCCGAATGTAGCAGTGCAGAGTTTTCCAAACTTTATTGCTGCGGCTGCTTATGGTGTACTGGTGCAGGAAGGTGTAAAGAATGGAGGTGGCAACCCAATAGTGGCACCGGAAGATTTTGGTTTTGTGCAGGCTCAGTTCGGTACAAAATATACGGCCGCCGCCGGCGTCGATCTATCGCAATTGCTGTTCGACGGCCAGGTGTTTGTTGGACTGCAGGCGCGCAGAACATCCATAGACTTCGCTACTAAAACTGCAGAGGTAACAAAAGAGCAGATCAAAGCGAATGTTCATAAAATCTACTACCAGATATTAGCAGGCAACCAGCAGGTCGGAACAATAGACGCAAACATTGCCAGGTTCCAGAAGTTGCTTGACGACACGCGCGAGATTTTTAAGAACGGCTTTGCGGAAAAACTGGATGTGGATAAGGCGGAAGTAAGTCTTACTAACCTCCGTACAGAAAAAATACGGGTGGAAAACAGGCTGCAAACTGCCTACCTCGGATTGAAACTGCTTATAGGTATGCCGGTGCAAAACCGCCTCGTGCTTACCGATACCTTGCCGGAAACTATTTTCTCGGAAGAGGTATTAGATAACAAGTTTACGTATGATAACAGGGTTGAATACCAGCAACTGGAGCTGAATAAGAAGTTGAACGAATTTAATGTCAGAAGGTATAAGCTCAGTTATCTGCCTTCCGTGTCGCTTACTAGTTCTTATTACAAACTAGCGCAGAGAAATGAATTCAATTTCTTCAAATCGGGCCTTCCGTGGTTCCCGTCGTCGTCGATCGCCTTGAAAATAAGCGTACCGATTTTCGACGGCTTTGCGAAAGCCGCGAGGGTTAAAACCGCCAGATTGCAGCTCGAACAGACAAGCAATAATCTCAAAAACCTGGAACTATCAATCGATAAAGAGATTTCGGAATCAAAAACGAACCTGCGCTCAGCTGTAGCAACGATGGTGTATCAGAAAAAGAATATGCAGCTTGCCGAGGAAGTATACAATCAAACAAAATTAAAATTCGAACAGGGCCTGGGATCAAACCTTGAAGTAACCACTTCGCAAACAGAATTAACTACTGCGCAGAATAATTATTACGGCGCATTGTACGATGCAATTGTGGCCAGGGTAGATTTCCTCCGGGCAAACGGCAAGCTTTAATAAAACGAAAATGATATTCAAACTCTCCAATATGAACAGCATGTATAGATTAACTGCAGTGATGCTCGTTGCAATATTTGCGATGGCATGCGGTGGAAATTCCGGGAAAACAGACGACAAGGCAACGGAATTAAAAAAGCTTAAAGAAGAACAGGCTCAATTGAACGACAAGATCCGTACAATGGAAACTGAGCTCGCAAAAACAGACACGTCTGCCGCTGCCCGCGCAAACGCTAAACTCGTTCGCGTTACGCCGGTAGCTACCGACAAGTTTACGCACTACATCGATCTGCAGGGTAAAATAGACGCTGAGAATATCGCGTATGTTTCACCACGCGGCATGGGTGGTCTTGTAAAGGCCGTGTATGTTAAGCAAGGTCAGCAGGTGAACAAAGGACAACTGCTGCTTAAGCTTGATGACGCCGTAACCGGCCAGCAAATTGAGCAGCTGAAAGTGCAGTTGAATCTTGCACAAACAATGTATGAAAGAAGAAAGAATCTTTGGGACAAACAGATCGGAACTGAAATGGAACTGCTGCAGGCGAAAACGAATGTAGACAACCTTCAGAAGCAGATTTCATTGCTGAACGAACAACATAGCATGTCGAACGTATACGCTGAAATTTCAGGTGTCGCCGATATGGTGACTATAAAAGTTGGAGAATACTTTACCGGCGCAAGTGCAAGCGTAAAAGGAATCAGAATAGTAAATACTAACAATCTGAAAGTTGTAGTTCAGGTTCCTGAAAATTACCTGCATAAAGTAGACAAAGGTTCAGAGTTGCAGATCACTTTACCTGATATCAACAAAACCATCACTTCGAAAGTGAGTGTAAAGGGCAGTACTATCGACCCGGCATCACGTTCGTTTTATATCGAAGCAAAAATTCCCTCGTTGAAAGAATATCGCCCTAATCAAATCGCGCTGGTTAAGATCCAGGATTACCAGGCAGACGATGCTATTACCATTCCGATGAACACACTTCAGAATGATGAGAAAGGTAAGTATGTAATGGTGGCAGTAAACGAAGGTGGCAAGCTGCTGGCGAGAAAGAAAATGATTGAAGTGGGTGAATTGTATGGTAATGATCTCGAAGTGAAGACAGGACTCAAGGCCAATGATGCATTGATTACAGAAGGCTTTCAAAATCTTTATGACGGCCAGCTACTTGTGACAGGCGATAAATCATAAGGAAGGAAAAGTTCACGACAATTAAAAAATTAGTATGAGTGTCTTAGAAAGTATCACTGGCAAAATAAAGCAGTTCGGTCCCACTACGTGGAGTATCAACAACCGTACTGCCATTTACCTGTTGATGTTATTTATATCCGGCATCGGCGTAATGCAGTTTGTAACCTTACCTAAGGAGCAGTTCCCCGATGTTGTTATACCAAAAATTTACGTGCAGACCATATACGTAGGTAACTCGCCTAAAGATATGGAGAACCTGGTAACGCAGCCGATCGAAAAGCAGTTGAAGTCAATTACAGGTATTAAGATCGATAAGATCACCAGTACATCTGTTCAGGATTATTCTGCAATCATTATCGACTTCGATGCTTCGGAAAAAGTTGACGTCGCGCTTCAAAAAGTTAGGGATGCCGTGGATAAGGCCAAGCCAGATCTTCCTACGGACCTCACCGAAGAGCCCTCTGTAATGGACATCAACCTGTCGGATCTTCCTATCATGGCAATTAACCTGAGTGGTGATTACGATGCCATGCGATTGAAGGAACTCGCAGATAATATGCAGGACAGGCTTGAAGAGCTTCCGGAGATTAACAGGGTAGACATAGTTGGTGCGGTTGAACGGGAGTTTCAGATTAACGTGGACA
The DNA here is from genome assembly GCA_963782225.1 of uncultured Chitinophagaceae bacterium. GTDB lineage: Bacteria > Bacteroidota > Bacteroidia > Chitinophagales > Chitinophagaceae > Flavitalea. The sequence continues at coordinate 995,977 of CAWAIQ010000004.1, read as the reverse complement.
ATTATAGAATGCAAAGCGCAAATATCACATTTGATGATATTGCAAATGCTGTAGCGCGTGAGAACATGGACATTTCAGGCGGTTTGCTTGAAGTGGGAAATATGAAACGCAGTGTGCAGCTGAAAGGTCAGTTTAAGACTGCTGCTGATATCGAGAAGATCGTTGTGCGTAATACCAGCGGCGATCCGATTTATCTTAAAGATATCGCGTCTATAAAGGACACCACTAAAGAGAAAGAAAGTTACGCGCGGCTAGAAGGCAAGAATGTAATCACCCTTAATGTTATCAAGAGGGGTGGTGAAAACCTTATTGAAACGGCCGAGGAGGTTAAAAAGGTAGTTGCCGAATTACAAAAAACCTATTTACCTCCCGATATTAAAATCGTAACCACCGGCGACCTTAGTAAAAATGCTGAACACTCTTTTAATGACCTCGTAAACACAATTGTAATCGGTTTCATACTGGTACTTATCATCCTGATGTTCTTCATGGGTGTTACCAATGCGTTCTTCGTGGCGCTCAGTGTACCGTTAAGTATGTTCGTTGCCTTTATGTTTCTTCCGGCCGCGGATTTAATAATCGGTGGGAATGTAACGCTCAACTTCATGGTGTTGTTTGCACTGTTGTTCGGTCTTGGTATCATCGTGGATGATGCGATAGTGGTAATAGAAAATACACATAGAATTTTTATGGAAGGCCGCGGTGCACTATCTGCCGAACGGTCGGCGAAGATTGCAGCAGGTGAAGTATTTGTACCTGTACTTTCCGGTACGCTCACTACTCTTGCGCCGTTCTTTCCATTACTATTCTGGCCGGGTCTCATAGGCAAATTCATGATCTATCTGCCAACGATGCTCATCTTTACGCTTGCGGCATCGCTCATTGTGGCGTTTATCATGAACCCCGTGTTTGCAGTAGATTTCATGAATCATCCGGAGGGCGAGCACGTTAAAAAGTCTGCCATTTTCAGAAAACCGGCATTCTGGATCGCGGTAATACTCGGTATTCTTCTCGACCTGGCAGGATTGCCGTTCCTCGGAAATCTTCTCCTGCTTATTGTAATTCTGATTGTGTTCAACAAGTTTGTGTTGACGGATGTAATACGAAATTTTCAAAACCGGATACTGCCTGCTATCATGCGGCGATATGAGCAGCTGCTTCATTGGTCGCTCAGGGGATGGAGGCCAGTGCATCTGCTTCTTGGTACTATCGTTTTGCTGATCGTAAGCTTCATGATATTCGCTTCAGCCATCAGTTCAAACAGAATCGGTATTGTATTCTTCCCGCAATCTGATCCGAACTATGTTTACGCTTATCTGAAGCTTCCGGTAGGTACTGACGTTGAGTATACTGATTCGGTGACAAGAGTTTTGGAAAAGCGTGTTTATACCGCGCTGGGAATGGACAATGGAAAGAAGAACCCACTCGTTGAAAGTATCATATCTAACATAGCCGTTGGTGCGGCGGATCCAAGCAGCGGCGATCAAAGTACTCGTCCTGAGCTTGGTCGTATACAGGTGTCGTTCATTGAAGCAAAGTACCGCGGCGAGGTATCCAATGTTACCACAAAGATGTTGCTTGATACCATCAGGCAATCTGTAGCTGGTATACCCGGTGCAGAAATTTCTGTGAACCAGGAGTCGTCCGGTCCACCTACAGATCCTCCAATAAATATAGAAATAGCGAGCGATGATTTTGATGATCTGATAAAAACTTCCGTCAACCTGAAAAACTATCTCGATTCGATAAGAGTTCCGGGAGTTGAGGAATTAAAGATGGATGTGGATCTCACCAATCCCGAAGTTTCGCTTACTGTTGACCGTGAGCGGGCAATGATTGAAGGCGTATCGTCGGCGCAGATAGGAATGCAGATACGCACAGCGATCTTCGGACGCGAAGTTTCAAAAATTAAAGAAGGCGATGAAGAATATAAGATTCAACTGCGCAACGAAGAATTACAGCGCAGAAATCTTGCTGACCTCCTGAACATGAGAATCTCCTTCCGCGATATGGCGTCGGGGCAGGTGAAACATGTTCCTATCAGCTCACTCGTAAAAGTTGATTACACTACGACGCTTGGAAGTGTGAAACGAAAGGATAACAGGCGTACAATCATTCTCCGCTCGAATGTGCTTTTGTCACAGGGCTATAATCCGACCGGGGTAAATGCGGAAATCAAAACGTACCTCGACAGGTTCCAGGGGGCAGCTCCGGGCGTTACGATCAGGCAAACAGGTGAAGGTGAACAGCAGGCAGAAACCTTTCAGTTTCTCATGAAGGCTATGGTTATCGCCCTCATGATCATTTTGTTCATTCTTGTTATCCAGTTTAATTCGATAAGTAAGTCCGTGATCATTCTTACAGAAATTATCTTCAGTATCATCGGTGTGTTCCTTGGGTTTGCGTTCACCGGAATGGATATATCGATAGCGATGACAGGATTAGGTATTGTGGGTCTCGCCGGTATCGTAGTGAAGAATGGTATCCTTGTAATTGAATTTGCCGACGAGTTGAGGGGAAGAGGTTTGAAAACGCGCGAAGCAGTTATCCAGGCAGGTAAAACCCGTATCATTCCCGTAATGCTTACGGCACTTGCGGCGATATTTGGATTGATACCTCTCGGAATCGGATTCAATATCAACTTCGTTTCGCTGTTCGAACACCTCGATCCGCAAATTTGGTTTGGTGGCGATAGTGCCTCGTTCTGGAAACCGCTTGCATGGACCATCATATTCGGTTTGATATCTGCGTTCTTCATGACGCTTGTAATTGTGCCCGCTATGTACCTTATTGCTGAAAGGCTGAGAAGGCCGATGCGCAGAATGTTTGGTGGCAAATGGATTTCGCTACTTGGCATTCCGCCGTTGTCAATCATCTTCCTGTTTTGTATGATTGCGGTTGCAATAAGGCATGGCTTTGACAAACGCAGAAGGAGAAGGAAATTAGGCGACAGCGCGAATAAAGCTTTTGTTGGAAGTTGGTTCTAAAACGTTTAAACCTCATGTTATGATCACAAACCACGAAATCGATTATCACATACACGGCGAAGAAATGCAGTATGTGGATGTAGAACTCGATCCATCGGAAACCGCGATCGCGGAAAGCGGAGCTTTCATGATGATGCAGGATGGAATCGAAATGGCGACCATTTTTGGGGACGGCTCAAAACCGCAGCAGGGTTTTCTCGGAAAGCTGATGTCTGCAGGTAAAAGGGTATTAACGGGTGAAAGCCTCTTTATGACTGCTTTTACAAATGTTAGCCAGGGAAAAAGAAAAGTAAGTTTTGCATCACCATATCCAGGTAAGATCATCGCCCTTGACCTGCTCAGGTTGGGAGGGAAGATGGTTTGTCAGAAAGATTCATTTTTGTGCGCTGCAAAAGGCGTTTCGGTTGGAATTGAATTTCAGAGAAAGCTAGGCACGGGGTTGTTTGGCGGAGAAGGATTTATCATGCAAAAGCTCGAAGGTGATGGCATGGCATTCGTTCATGCGGGCGGACATGTTACAGAAAGAGAATTGCAGCCCGGGGAATTATTGAAAGTAGACACAGGATGTATAGTAGCGTTTACCCAAACTGTGAGTTATGATATTCAATTCGTAGGTGGCATTAAGAACACGCTGTTCGGTGGCGAAGGATTATTCTTTGCCACGCTACGTGGTCCTGGTAAAGTTTGGATTCAAACCTTGCCTATCAGCCGATTGGCTGGACGCATACTTGCATACGGAACTTACAGACGCAAAGAGGAAGGCAGCATTCTCGGTGGAATAGGCAACCTGCTCGACGGGGACGGCCGTTAAACCTTATTTCTTTCTTGGAGGAGGCGGACGGAAATCTTTCTTATTATTTCTGTTGTTGTTATTATTATTGAAAGGTTGGTTCGCCCTCTTCTTTTTCTCCGCCTTGTCGAGCGTCTTCAGTGAAATCTGACCTACCAAATCCACAAACTCCGGCTCAACTTCTTTCGGCTTGCTGCTTGTTACCTCAACCGCTTCCAGATCCTGCGGTACAATATTCTTACTGTTCTCGAACTTTATCTTCTTCACTCTTTCAATTGTGAGCGGATATTGTTTTGAACTGTCTGGCAGAATATACCACATCAGGTTTCTGAAAATATCTTTCTTGATGAGTATAGCCGTTCCCTTGGCTACCTGCAGTGTATCGGCATTTTCGGGGAAGCCCTGGAGTGCATCAAGATATGTATCGAGTTCGTAATTAAGACAACATTTCAATCTCCCGCACTGACCGCTCAGTTTACTTTGATTGATTGAGAGGTTCTGATATCTCGCCGCTGTTGTGTTTACAGATTTGAAATCGGTAAGCCATGTGCTGCAACAAAGTTCCCTGCCGCAACTACCAATTCCACCGATCTTTCCTGCTTCCTGCCTTGCACCGATCTGGCGCATTTCAACTTTTATCCGGAATTCTTTTGCGTAGATTTTTATCAGCTCCCTGAAGTCGACACGATCGTCTGCGATATAAAAGAAGGTGGCCTTTCTTCCGTCTGCCTGAAACTCAACTTCACTGATCTTCATTTCAAGATTCAGCTGCTTGGCGATAGCACGGGCGCGTATTACGGCTTCGGCCTCGCGGGCTTTATTGAGCAACATGATATCAACGTCGCGATCTGCCGCACGGCGTAAGACCTTCCGTATGTCGGGGTCGGCTTCGTTGATTCCTTTTTTCTTTAATTGGAGGCGAACGATTTCTCCAGTAAGGTTAACCTCACCTACGTCGAAGCCGCTAACGCCTTCAACTGCAATCATGTCGCCTTTGTCAAATTGATGAACGGTACTATTTCTATAGTAATCTTTGCGGCTTCCGTTATTGAAACTTACCTCTATAATCCTGCAGACACTTTCCGGATCGCTGAATGGCAGATTAGCAAGCCAATCGTAGACATTCATGCGGTTACAACTTCCACTGCTACAGCCGCCGTTGCTTTTGCATCCCGACGGCTTCCCATTATCCGTTCCACACGAACTACATCCCATTGTGGTAATATTTTTATTTATTCTACTTCTAACGTGCAGTGTTATAAATTGTTACACTGAATCGTCAGGTTGTCAAAATTACGGATTTATCGGCAATGATGTGGTATAGCCTTATTGTGAGAGCGTGGAAGAGCATTTTCGCGTTCGCATTCCTTTCTATATAGAATGCGGCTTTATCCAGTTCTTCAATCATTGCGTACTGCTGCTCGATGCCGGCCATCTTATTTAAACGCGCGGCAAAGTCCCTTTCATTATCAGGAATGGCAAGTGAAACACCATTCATCGCCTGAATTTTTATTGCCTGTCCCAGCAAATGATTGAAATATCTTAGAAATTGTTTTTGCTTCTCTCTTCCGTACTTGCTCATTTCATCTATCCACTTCACCTGTGCTACCGGACCCGATTTCATAATCGCATTAAGCCAGTCGCGCAGTAAGGAAAGCCAGTCTTCTCCTGCATTTTGCAGGGTTTGAATCGCCTCGCGATAATTTCCTCCTGATATCGATGCAATTTGCCTCGCCTGTTCTTTAGATATCTTCGCTTTCAGCAAAAGATGTTGCTCGATATCGTCTGTTGCTAACGGCGGCACCCTAACCGGTTGCGTTCTCGAAACGATGGTAGGCAATATCATCGATTCATTTTCGGCAACAAGTATGAAGACTGTGTTCGCTGGTGGCTCTTCGATAAGTTTAAGAAGTTTATTTCCTTCTTTATCGAGGTATTCAGGCATCCACATCACCAACACCTTGTGCTCGCTCTCAAAACTCTTAAGGCTTAGCGTATGAATGATCTCATTGCATTCCTGCGCTGTGATATTGCCCTGCTTGTTTTCCGCACCAATAAATTGTAGCCAGTCATAGGCATTGCCATAAGGCATCTGCACAATGAATTCTCGCCACTCCGTTATGTAATCGGTGCTTACCGGCTTATCGCCAGACTTCTTTGGAATAACGGGGTATGAGAAATGAATATCAGGATGAACCAGCGCAACAGCTTTTTTGCAGGCATTGCACAATCCACATGAATCGTTACCACTACGCTGCTCACACATTATGTATTGAGCGAACGCCATGGCAAGAGGCAATGCTCCGCTGCCTTCCTTACTGGTGAACAGCAAGGCATGGCTTAGCCGGTTATGACTAATCGTTTCCGCAAGCCGTTCCTTAACGTCGCGGTGACCGATAACATCCGCGAAACGCATTAATGCTTCTCTATTGCCGATACTACCTCTTCGCTAAGGGGAAGCACCTTGTTATGAAAAACTTTTACAAGCTTTCCATTCTCGTCGAGGAGAAACTTTGTGAAGTTCCATTTAACCGGATCTTTTTCACCAAGCTTTTCAGCTTCGGTTGTCAGATATTTAAAAATCGGGGCGATGTCATCTCCTTTTACAGAAACCTTTTCTGCCATCGGAAATGTTACACCATAATTCTTCTGACAAAATTCAGCGATCTCTCCATTAGAGCCTGGCTCCTGTCCGCCAAAATTGTTTGCGGGAAATCCAACTATCACCAGTGAACTGCCATGCTCCTTGTATAATTTTTCCAATTCGGCATACTGGGGAGTATTACCACACTGCGAAGCGGTGTTAACGATCAATATCTTCTTGCCCTTGAATTTTGAGAAGTCAATTGTTCCTCCGTCGAGTGAGGTTACCTTGAAATCATATATAGATGAGGCCATCGTCATCATAAGTCCTGCTAGCATTAAAAGTTTGAGCATATATGTTTATTTAATAGTAGATACAAATATGGTACTAAAAGGTTGTTTCGTAAGCTCCAATATCGGGATTATTTACCCTGTTATTCCCGTCGAGGTCTGTTGAAACAACAGTAGCCGTACCGCTGTTAATGGCCGGCGATCCTTCTTTCACTCTAAAATTGTAAAGGTTATTCCTGGTATCAACGCTTTCGAATTGCGGATCGCTATCATTTATAATGTTCTCAGCAACCACGCTTTCCGGATCTTTTTCAACTTTCCATAGACAATTAAAAAACCTTACATCGAAGGCCCCGTTGCTCTCCCTCGCCGTGATTACTTCATTCTCAACCGTGCCGTTTGCGCCCCAAAAGATGCAGTTGGTGAATGTCGCCTTCATGGCGCCCACACTAAGCTGGTCGCCGATTTTCACAAAATCGGTCACTGCCAACACCGGCTGGCGATGAGAAATATATGAATTTGTGACCGCCACATCTGTGCAGTGTGTGAACTCATATTCTCCCCCTTGCACCAACTGAACATTTTTCCCGCAGTTACTGATCAGGCAATTGCTCGCCTTAATGCTGCTGTTCACAGCAAGGATTCCCGCATCAAAACAATTATCTATAATGCATTGTTCCAACCTGATCTTTGCCACGGTGCCAGCGCCCTTCTCCGTTACCACCCCCTGGTAAGCGTTCTTGATAGTTACGTATCTCAGGAGATTATCGGTGCTGGTTTCCCTAAAATATATTCCCGGCCACCCCGCTGGCAGATCCTTATAGAACTCGTCCAGCCTGTCGCCCTGAAATACGATCCTCGTGCTGTCATATTTTTCTCCGATCGCAGTCAACGTTCCATCAACAATGAAAGGCGCATCGGCATGCAAATGAATTTTGGTTCCTTTCTCAATTTTTAATTCCACGCCTTCCGGTATCAGCAAACCGCCCAGTATTACAAACGGTTTATCGTTCTTCCAGGTTGTGTTGGCAGTGATCACTTGTTCGCGAAAAAAGGTCGCGTTTTGTCCCCACGCCTCCAGCTGCACCCATTCCTGGTTACCGTTATAGGTTATTCCAATGCTATCCTGAATTACGAAAGGCAAATCTTCACTGGTAGGATCAATCTTCACAGTAACGAACACATACAAGCTGTCCTCGGCTTCTATTTCAAGATTGCCAACCGCGGGACCTGGCGTGCCATCCGCGTTAATCATGAAATATGATGAGTTACCACCCCCGAGTGATATATCAGAGATGCGAAGCTTTTGATCGTTGCGGTTAAATATCTTGAAGTAATGGGTAATCGATCCCGTAGAAGTAAATAGTGTATCGAAATGAATAGTATCCGCAGAGATACTGACAACTGCATCGCCGCTGGTGATGAATGATTCTTTACTACACGACGATACCGCGGTAACAAAAAAGGCAACAATGACCAATAACAGATTTCTCATAAGGCTGTGTAAGCGAACGCAGCAATGCTTAGCCGGAGGCCGGCGGTTTTTAAAAGTTCCATGCCGCACGATTCAAGCGTAGCGCCGGTTGTTATTACGTCATCAACTAAAAGAACATGCTTATCCATTAGCTCGCCTGCGTTTACTACCTCAAATTTACCTTCTATATTGTTCCATCGCTCAGCCCTCGACTTATGCGTCTGGGTTTCAGTGTACTTCTTTCTTGCAACAACGTCGTTCAACACCGGAATGTTTAAAGCCGAGCCTATGCCTTCGGCGATAAGTGCAGCCTGGTTGAAGCCACGCGTTTTTTGTTTTCGTACGTTCAACGGCAAAGGTACCACAGCATCAACATCATTGTATAACCCTGAACGTTTTAAGTCTTCACCCGTTAAACGCCCCATTAAGATTCCGATCTGTTTAAGTCCTCCATATTTCAACCGGTGGAGCATATTTTGAACCGGCGAATCTTTCGTGAAATAAACCTGGGCTGATGCATTCGCTAATAATAACCGGCCCCGGAAAATTTTTTCAACGGGATTTTGTTCGTGAAAGCAGAAGCCGGTCACAGGCATTCCCGAAGTGCACTCAAAACAAATCACCTGGCCGCGTGATATCACATCGCTGCCGCATCCTGCGCAAACGTGCGGATACAGCAGATGCACAACGTCGTTAAAAAAGGTATTGGTAAAGTTCATCCACTCTCGACATTTCGATGACCTCGATTTTAAACTGTCTTGTATTCAATTTCGATTCGCCCTTGCGTCCACCGCCAAGATTATATTTCGATACGACTATCTTTTCAAACCCTAATTTTTCGGCTTCGCTTATGCGCTGCTCAATTCTGTTCACCGCTCTTATCTCACCACTCAACCCAACTTCTCCCGCAAAACATAAATGATTTGGAAGCGGAACATCTTCAAACGACGACAACAACGCGGACAATACTGCCAGGTCAATCGAGGGATCTTCTACCTTGATACCTCCTGCAATATTCAGGAACACATCTTTTACGCCGAAGTGAAATCCGCCGCGCTTTTCAAGTACCGCGAGCAGTAGTTGTAATCTTCTCAGATCAAAACCCGTAACCGTTCGCTGCGGTGTACCGTATACTGATTGAGTGACGAGCGCCTGCACTTCTATAAGCAACGGCCGGATGCCTTCGATAGTTGCAGCAATGGAAATTCCACTCAATTGATCCTCTTTCTGTGTTATTAATAACTCGCTAGGATTATTTACGCCACGCATTCCATCGGCAGTCATCTCGTATATGCCGAGTTCAGAGGCACTACCGAATCTGTTCTTCAGCGTTCTCAATATTCTATAGGTATAATGACGGTCGCCTTCAAATTGAAGAACGGTGTCCACCATATGCTCAAGAATTTTTGGTCCCGCTACTGTACCGTCTTTTGTAATGTGCCCGATGATGAAAACAGGAATATTAGATTCTTTCGCAAAGCGCTGAAGCTCCGATGCACATTCCCTGATCTGGGAAATACTTCCCGGCGATGAATCGATATAGTTTGACTGAAGCGTTTGAATGGAATCGATGATGACGATCTCGGGCCTGACTTTTTTAATTTCCTGGAATATAACCTGTGTTGATGTTTCGGTAAGGAGGTAAAATTCCGGATGCGTGATGTTAAGTCTGTCCGCACGCATCTTGATCTGCTGTTCGCTTTCTTCGCCGCTAACATAAAGTACGCGGCAATCTTTTAGCTGCAATCCTGTCTGAAGAAATAAAGTTGACTTTCCAATTCCCGGTTCCCCGGCAACCAGTACGATGCTTCCACGCACGATGCCTCCACCAAGCACTCGATTCAGTTCTTCATCAGTTGTTTGAATTCTTTCCTGGACGGTGCTGCTGATTTGATGAAGCGCGATAATCTTCGATTCTCTTTTAACGTCGGTAAGCTCGCGCCAGTTGTTTTCTTTTACTTCTTTATGAATCACTTCTTCAACAAACGTGTTCCATGTTCCGCACGCTGGACATTTTCCGGTCCACTTCGCACTTTCGTATCCACAACTTGAACAGAAAAAAGCCGTCTTAACTTTACTCATTATAATGTGAAGGTAGTAGTTGAATCAAATCGCTGCGCAGTAAAAAAACGGTGGAAAAAAGGAGAATAACTTTAAAAGTAAAAGGGTCAACATTGCTGCTGACCCCTTACTTACTAACCCATTAAATTCTTGCACTAAATTACAAATTAGCGCCACATAACAAAATAAATTTTTGATGCTGTGAATAATTTTAAGAGGAAGGCGAAGAGTGATTTCGAATAATTTCGTACCTTTATAACATGTTAAAAATCATAACCTTGTGCGGCCATTTCAAATTTATATAGCTTGTTGTGATAAATTGTCAGCCTTTGTTTTTCACCTAGTTATCAAATGACAAAAAGGCTAATAATCAGCATGAATTTTTACCAATTTGGCGCACTAAAAAAATGGTTTTTTATTTGATGAACATATACTATAACTAAAAAGGACAAGTGAAATGACACCATCAGTAATGTTGATCTCTTTGTTGTTTCTCGGTATCAGTTTGCTCGTTTCAGGTATCCTGAAGCGTAAGTTTAACACCTATGGCAAGATACCCCTGGCATCAGGTCTAACAGGTGCTGAGGTAGCTGCTAAGATGCTGCGTGACAATATGATATATGACGTAAAAATTACTTCTGTGAACGGCTTTATGTCGGACCACTATAATCCGGCAAACAAGACCATCAACCTAAGCCCGGAAGTATACAGCAGTAATTCAGTTGCTGCCGCTGCCGTAGCTGCCCACGAATGTGGACACGCTGTGCAGCATGCTACTCAATATCAATGGCTTACGCTTAGAAGTAAGTTAGTTCCCGCTGTTCAGTTCAGCTCGGGGATAGTCCAATGGATATTGCTCGGCGGTATTCTTATGATTAACTCCTTCCCGCAGCTTTTGCTGGGCGGTATCATCCTGTTTGGCCTGACCACCCTATTTTCGGTGATCACCCTTCCTGTGGAGATTGATGCCAGCCGGAAAGCGCTCGCATGGCTAAACAATGCCAGGATTACTTCAAGCACCGAATACCCCCAGGCTAAGGATGCGCTGAAATGGGCGGCTATGACCTATGTGGTGGCTGCGCTGGCTTCGGTGGCAACCCTGGTACAGTATATTATGATATTTATGAGCGGGTCGCGGAGAGACTAAAGTGAGGACAGACCCCTTAAAATAGAAAAGCAGGATGTAGATCCTGCTTTTTTTATGCTTTTAAAGCTTTATCTCATCATCATGCTTGTCGAAAAACTGATACTGCGTGAGATGGTAAGCAGTGTTCTCGCGAATGCGAACCTTTTGTCCATACTTCCACTTCCATTTCCAAACTTTCGACCGGAAGATTCCTCCCTTCGTGAAGTATGAATAAAGAATAGGATTCACAACGAGCGTAAGATCCTTATGCTGATGAGTAACGAGGTAACTTAAATTCTTTTCTATTTCATCTTCAAGTAGCAGGGTTGAAGAGATTTTCCCGGTCCCATTACAAGTGGGGCAAACCTCCTGCGTGTTGATGTTCATTTCCGGCTTCATACGCTGACGCGTAATCTGCATCAACCCGAATTTCGAAATCGGCAACACCGCATGTTTTGCCCTGTCGGGCCTCATAAATTCCTCCATTGCCTCCATCAGCTTTCGCTTATTGTCCGGCAATTTCATATCGATGAAGTCCACAACGATGATGCCACCAAGATCTCTCAACCTTAGTTGCCGTGATATTTCTGCAGCGGCTTCAAGGTTAGTCTCCAGTGCATTTTGTTCCTGGTTATTACTTACACTTTTATATCCGCTGTTTACGTCAATTACGTGAAGCGCTTCGGTATGCTCGATAATGAGGTAAGCGCCGCTGGGAAGATTAACTGTTTTACCAAATGCGGCTTTAACCTGTTTGGTAATACCAAACTGATCGAAGATCGGAAGACCATTATTATAGTAGGATATGATATCAGCTTTCTCGGGAGCGATGCGTTGAATGTAGTTGCGGGTATCGTTAAACAGATTTTTATCGTTCACCACGATCTTGTTGAAGTCTTCATTCAACAGATCGCGAAGCATACTTGTAGTCTTCGTTTGCTCGCTCAACACTTTCGAAGGCGGAGCTGCTGCTTTCAGATTTCGCTGAATCGAGCTTCCATGTTTCTTCGAGCATAGTGAGGTCTTCATGAAGTTCGGCGGTGTTCTTTCCTTCCGCTGCGGTTCTCACGATTACCCCGAAGTTTTTCGGCTTGATCGATTCAACAATTTTCTGGAGACGTTTTCTTTCTTCTGCCGAATGGATCTTGCGCGATACTGCAACAATATCATTGAAGGGAGTAATGACAACAAACCGTCCGGGAAGTGAAATTTCGCAACTGAGGCGTGGGCCTTTGGCTGCGATAGGTTCTTTGAGTATCTGCACGAGGATGTTAGGTTTACCACTCAACACTTCGTTGATCTTTCCGGTTTTGATAATCTCCGGTTCTACCTCAAAAGAAGCGAAATCGTAATCCGTTAGCGCTATTATCGTTTACCGCAACCTGGGTAAACTTGAGAAGGGAGCGGGCATACGGGCTCAGATCGGTATAATGAAGGAATGCATCCTTTTCAAATCCAACGTCTACAAATGCAGCATTGAGTCCGGGAATGAGTTTCTTTACTTTTCCGAGATACAGATCGCCTACAGCGAAACTTGCATCTGTTTTTTCATGATGCAGCTCTACCAGTTTTTTATCCTCAAGCAGGGCGATTTCCACGCCCAGGGGAGCAGCATTTATGATTAGTTCCTTATTCAAGCGTAATGACTTTTACGTCTAACCATCATCACTAATGGAGTATGCTGAAGAGGAATTATTTGTCACATATCTACAAGAGAGTAAGCAATCAGAAAATAAATGACAAATAATATGTTCAGCGACAAGAAGTATGTAGCCCTGTGGGGGCCAGCATGCAGAAGAATTAGCGGCTCTTCTTCTTATGACGGTTTTTTCTTAGTCTCTTTTTACGCTTGTGCGTCGCAATTTTATGACGCTTTCTTTTTTTACCACAAGGCATAAATACACCAATGATTTAGTTAAACAATGTTTTTAATTCCTTTAATAATTTAATGGCTATTTTTTGAGTGCCTGAATCCGCTTGTCGAGTTCCTGTACAATTTCAGGATTTCCGATGTGCGACCTTACGGATTCGTACCATTTCACTGCATTCTGTTTGTCGCCCTTTCTCTCATATGCTTCGGCAAGCATCAGCTTTACCTCAACATTTTCGGGTTGGTTCGCGATTACCACATTTAACCTTTCGATTGCGCGATCCAACTGACCCGACATCAGGCTTCCCACACCCAGCACGTACTGTGCGTACATATTGGAGGGGTCGCGTTCGGCTACTTCCCTGATCATCATGATTCCCTGCATCGGATTGTCAGCTATGTTACCATATATGTAACAGCTTCCAAGGCCTACTTTGAGTGAATCATCCGTGGGATTAATTACCAGGGCTTTTTCAAATAACTGTTTTGCTTCTGTCGCCATCCACTTTTTGAGGCCCTCTTCTTCCTGTTTTCGGGCGTTCTCTAAATAGAAACGGGCAGCGAAGGTGAGACTTTTTTCACTATTTTCCAACTTAGCAGCTTCGCCTGTGTAATAGGCGAAAGGAAGAAGGAGGTGTGCGGAGTCGCGGTAGAACGCGGCAATCTGTTTGAAAATCTCAGCTTTTTGTGCATTTACGTTGCCACGCACCACACCATTCTCGAGTTGTGCAAGCCTTGAACGTTGATCGTCAGTGAGCTGCGCCCTGGAGGCATTTAATACTTTCTGGATGCTATAGGTAGTGTCAGCGCTGGTTGTAGCGGTACTGGCTTTGGGCGGGGTAGTATTGCCAAAAAAATAAATTGCACAGAACAAAACTGTGGCTCCTGCCAGTAAGAAGAGTTGCTGTTTTTTCAATCAAAAAGTTTAAGCCGCAAATCTACGCCTCATCATCGGGGTTTGGCTGATCTTCTTTGACCGACTGCAATTTTTTAACTTCTGCAACAAACTCTTTCGCAGGTTTGAAGGCGGGAATGTAATGTTCAGGAATATGAACGGCAACATTTTTCTTAATGTTCCTGCCGATCTTGGCAGCGCGCTTCTTGGTTATAAAACTTCCGAAGCCACGAATGTAAATGTTTTCGCCGGCGGACAGAGTGTCCTTCACCTCCTTGAACATGGTTTCCAGTGTAACCAGAACATCAACCTTTGGGATACCTGTTTTTTCAGATATTTGGTTAACGAGGTCTGCTTTTCTCATAATTTGAATTTTAAACTGGGGTTATCTTTCACATAAAAAGGCAAACACCACAAAATCAATTCATTAATGAAATTAAATGCTTTTTCTTAAAAAAGCAAGAAATCCGTAAAATATTGATAATGAATTTACTTAATTTTTTTTAATGAAGGCTGATTTCACCAGGAACCTCCTCGAATGGAACGATTTTCACAACGAAAGGGCTATGCCCTGGAAAGGCGAACGCGATCCCTATAAAATTTGGCTCAGCGAAATTATCCTGCAGCAAACCCGTGTGGAGCAAGGACTTGCCTATTATCAACGATTTACCGAAACCTATCCCACTATTCATACACTCGCTTCCGCCCGCGATGAAGAAGTGTTCAAACTTTGGGAAGGACTTGGCTATTATTCGCGCTGCAAAAATCTTTTGGCGACCGCACGCCATATTGTTGGGCAGTTCAACGGAACTTTTCCATCTACATATGATGAAATTATAAAACTGAAAGGTGTTGGTCCTTACACCGCAGCAGCAATTTCATCGTTTGCATTCAACGAAAAACGCGCAGTGGTTGACGGCAATGTTCAACGCGCACTCGCAAGATATTTTGGTATCACCACACCAATTGATACACCCGAAGGCAGAAAACTTTTCAGCAACATCGCGCAATCACTTATCGACGACGAATCGCCTGCCGCATATAACCAGGCGATAATGGACTTCGGTGCCACTATCTGCAAACCGCGCAATCCGCTTTGTGACGTTTGTGTTCAGGCCGACGATTGCGAAGCGTTCAAAAACCAATTTGTGAACGACGTGCCTGTGAAACAAAAAGTGCTCACCATAAAAACACGATGGCTGTACTACTTCTTTATTGAAAGCGGCGACAGCGTGTACATCCGCAAGCGCGAAACGAAAGACATCTGGCAAAACCTTCATGAATTTGTTTTGCATGAAACAGAGAATGAACAGCCCGACAGAGCAGACAAATTCTTGAATGAGCTGTTGCAACATCAATCGTATGATATTATTTCGCGAAGTGAAGTATACACTCAAACACTTACGCACCAACGTATATCCGGCCGTTTCTTCCGCGTAAAAGTGAACACCAACCTCGAGCTCAACGGCAGCTATTCCCTGGTAAAAAAAGATAACATCAACGACTATGCGTTTCCGAAGTTTATCAATTCTTACCTCCAAAACAGTTTTTAGTAAGTGTTCGAAAAAATCTAACTTTAAAAAGGCAAAAACCGGAAGATGATTATTAACCGCCAAACTTTACATTATGAGAGGTGTAAACAGGGTAATGTTGATAGGCAATCTGGGGAGAGATCCCGATGTACAGCATCTTGAAGGAAATATTGCAGTGGCGAAGTTTCCACTGGCAACAACAGAAACGTTCAAAGACAGGGCAGGAAAACTAATCTCTCAAACCGAATGGCACACTGTTGTTCTCTGGAGAGGCCTCGCTGAACTCGCACAAAAATATTTACACAAAGGTAGCCTCGTTTACATCGAAGGACGACTCCGCACAAGAAGTTGGGAAGATAAAGAAGGGAACAAAAAATTCGCGACAGAAGTTGTAGGTGATAACCTCATCATGCTAGATAAAAGAACTGATGCGCCCCACGGACATCATGGCACCAGCGGGCCGGCTGAAGGACTTGAAGGTTTCAATCCTGATATTCCGCCGCTCGGCGATAGCACCGAAAACCTTCCTTTTTAAGAGAAAAATCAGAAACGTTGCCCTCATATGGAGCAGTGTTTAATTGAATTTCTGATTCCCGATCATTCTTATATTTTTGCAGTGGTTTTCAGGGGCAGGCCATTGACCTGCCTTTATGTTTAAAGAAACTATTTGATTTGAAGTACCAGCTGCTGTTAAGTATGGGCGACATATTTTATCCAATGTTCCTGGTAGCCAATACCCAGGCAACAGTTCTGCTCGCCCTGTCGGTGATAGTCCTGCTGATACTTTCGTTTTTTATAGCCGGAGCAAAAGTCGCCTTCTTCTCACTTACCTATCGTGACGTCAATCTTCTAAAGACAAAACAGGATTCGGGATGGAAGCGTATCGCAAACCTTCTCGAAGAACCAAAAACGCTGATGGCCTCGCTCGTGATTGCCAACAGTTTCGTGAACATTGCGATCATCATCCTGCTCAATGTGCTTGTCGATGAGATTCACATCATCAATGAAGGCGTATTCTGGGAAAAGGTGGTGTTACTCGTGATCAAGATCTTTGTCATCACCTCAATGATTATTCTCTTTGGAGAAATTTTGCCGAAAGTGCGCGCCACACAAAACAACCTTCGCTTTGCCTACGAATCTTCCTATCTCGTAGAAATCTTATACTATCTCTTCAACCGCATTGCCACTAGACTGATGAACATGTCGGAGAGTTTGGAGAAGTTTATGGGAGGAAGAGTTACCCGCGCCTATTCGCAGCAGCAACTGGAAGCCGCCATAAAATCCACCGTGGAAGAAGAAGATGAGCAGCGCATTCTTACGGGTATTTATAAGTTCAGCGATATCACTGTCAAACAGATTATGAGCACCCGGCTCGATGTAAGCGGCATCGACTTCAACCTGTCATTTGGCGAGCTGAAGAAAAGAGTGGAGGATCTGCATTATTCCAGATTGCCTGTTTACAAGATAAGTCTCGATGATATTGTTGGCATCATTCACACTAAAGACCTTCTTTTATACCTGAATGAACCGGATACATTCAACTGGCACAGCGTACTTCGCACTCCTTACTTTGTTCACGAGCAGAAATATATTGAAGACCTGCTGAAAGAATTTCAAACACGCCGCATACATTTTGCGGTAGTTGTAGATGAGTTTGGTGGCACAAGCGGCATCGTGACCCTTGAAGACATTCTTGAAGAAATTATAGGAGATATTAATGACGAGTTTGATATCGAAGAATCGGTAAACAAAAAGATCGACGCGAATACATTTATTTTTGAAGGGGGCACGATGGTGAATGATGTGGCAAGCATTATGGGACTGCCGTCTGATACCTTTCATGCGGTGAAGGGGGAGAGCGACTCACTTGCAGGGTTGATCCTCGAGATATCCGGAGAGATTCCGGCAGTGAACGACGTAGTAAAAGGTGGCGACTTTGAATTTGAAATTCTCGAAGTTGAACGAAACCGCATCAAGAAAGTTAAAGTGACTGTCGACAGAAATGAAGGTTAAAATAATCATAGCGTTCGTTTCTGTAGTGTTTTTTGTTTCATGCAACAGCGACTACACCATCAAGCGCAAAGGCTATTTCAAGATAGATTTTCCTACTCGGAATTATCAATTGTTTGATCAGCCGGGATATCCTTACACATTTGAATACCCGACGTACGGACGCATCGTTCAGGATTCAACTTTTTTCGAGGACAAGCCCGAAAATCCCTATTGGATCAATATCGAGTTCCCGGAGCTCGATGGCAAAATTTACATGAGTTATAAAGATGTAAGCAAAAACCAGATCGATAAACTTGTCGACGATGCCTTTAAACTAACCTATAAACATAGCACGAAGGCCACAGCCATTCGGGATTCGTTAATGCGCACACCGAATGGTATCTCCGGCGTGTTCTTCAGCGTTGGTGGTAACGCTGCAACTGCTAAGCAATTTTTTGTGACTGACTCTACAAAACATTTCCTTCGTGGTGCACTCTACTTTGATGCTACGCCCAATGCCGATTCATTAAGCGTGGTGAATGATTTCCTGGCAGTGGATATGAAACATCTCATTAATACACTTCGCTGGAAATAATCTACGTTTTCTGAGCATTCAGCACTACGCATTTTTTTGAACTCCGCGCATTACCTTTCGTATCGAACACCTGGATGGCAATAATATATATACCGGTCGGGAGTTTTTTTGAACGGTCGTCGCAGCCATCCCATGTGAAACGATTGTTTAAACCGAGTACTGCGTTCTTAATAAGATATCTTACCTGCCTCCCCGTCGCATTATATACAACTGCATTTGCTACGCTGCCCGGTTCGGCTGACGGGATGCTTACCTGCGCAAAGTCGTTTTGACCATCATTATCTGGTGAAAAGACTGTTGGCAAAACAGAAACTTCCTTACCCGCAGTCGCATCAGCACGAAACTGCGAATTAGTGGATCCCGGCGTGCCGTATCCCGATGATTCAGACGCCGACGTCCAGTTGTTCTTATCCTGCGATGCAAAATCCGGGCTGATGCGTTCGAGTGCAACGCCCTCTTGTTGTTGTATCATTTCGAAATGCCACTTAGAGGAATACGCAACCTTGTCAATCTCTATCGTGTCGGATCGGCGTAAAAGCACAATCGTTCCTTCGTCATCCGGAAAGGAAGGGAACGATGAAACCTGGCAAACCGCAACGGTTACGGGAATGTTATACTTTGTAGTGAGCCATTGCTTATCTGCAGTAAGTACGAAGAATGAGTGGGCAGCTATAATCACAGAGTCTTTTGTCAGTGGCCGTACCGAGGATCCGTTGCCTATCATCAACGAATTAAGGTGGATTTGCTTGGCGCTTTTGTTATAACACTCCACATAATCGAAACCATTTTTTTCAGGATTGAATAGCATTTCATTGATCACAATATCATTAGGCAGTATTTCCTGCGCATGCATGACACCAGCGACGAACATCATCAAACAAATCATTATCACTTTCATCTCCCAAAATTCTATCTACCCCACAAAAAGACAATGTGAAAAACAACAGGTTGATAGAAGAAAAAAACATTATTTTTTGGTTTAATGAGTTTTAGCGCTAATTTTGACCGCTCAATGAATCAAACAAAAAATACAAAGCGTACGAAGAAGCAATCCCGCAGGGAAGGCTAAATAGTATTTTTTGTATTCATGAAAATATTACGGCCTTCCTCAACAGGAAGGCTTTTTTTATTCACCTTAAACCCTTCGAAAGGGCCTAAAAAAAGATCCATGAAAGTTGCAGTAGTTGGTGCCACAGGACTTGTAGGAACCAAAATGTTACAGGTTTTATCAGAGAGAAATTTTCCGGTTACGGAACTTATTCCGGTTGCGTCTGAACGCTCCGTTGGCAAAGAAGTAATCTATGCCGGCAAACCTTATAAGGTGGTGAGCATGGAAGATGCAATAAAGGCAAAACCTGCAGTAGCAATTTTCTCAGCAGGTGGCAGCACATCGCTTGAATGGGCACCAAAATTTGCAGAAGCAGGCATCACTGTTATCGACAATTCATCTGCATGGCGCATGGATCCATCAAAAAAACTCATCGTGCCAGAGATCAATGCAGACAGCCTAACATCTGCAGATAAAATCATTGCAAATCCGAATTGCTCAACCATTCAGATGGTTGTGGCAATTAATCCGCTTCACAAGAAGTACAAGATCAAAAGAATTGTTGTTTCAACATATCAGAGTGTTACCGGCACGGGAAAGAAAGCGGTTGATCAGCTAATGGGAGAAAGAAATAAAGCATTGAAAGGATCGAATGGAGAATACCCAATGGCATACAAATATCCGATCGACCTCAATGTAATTCCGCAGATCGATGTGTTCCTCGATAATGGTTACACGAAAGAAGAAATGAAAATGGTGAAGGAAACAATAAAGATCATGCGCGATGAAAGCATTCGTGTTACTTCAACAACTGTAAGGATCCCTGTAATGGGCGGACATAGCGAAAGCGTGAACATTGAATTTGAAAACGATTACGATCTCGCTGAAGTAAAGACATTACTTAGCCAGTCGCCAGGAGTTGTGGTGGTTGATGACCCAGCATCACAGCAATATCCTATGCCAATGGATGCACACGATAAAGACGATGTGTTTGTTGGCAGATTGAGAAGAGACGAGAGCCAACCGAACACACTTAACATGTGGATCGTCAGCGACAATCTAAGAAAGGGAGCGGCAACAAATGCAATTCAGATTGCAGAGTACTGTGCGGAAAAAGGTTTGCTGAACTAATTAAATCCTTGCCCAGTTTTCACCGCTCTTGATGCGGTACATGGTCATTTCGCTAACGCCGAACTTTTCAGCAAGTTTTTTAATGGTCATTTTCCGTTTGGAATCGTCTAACATTTTTTTAATGCTGCGTACTTGCGTAGCATTTAATTTCAGGCCTTCGTTTCTGTTGGCCTGAACTTTTTTGTAAGCGATCTTAGCAGGGCTCTTTTGCTGATGTTCTATCATTTCCTGAAGAGAGGCCCATTTCAGATTTTTCACTGAATTGTCGAGCTTGTTGTGATTGTTGTGAATCACATACTTTGCCTTGGCAGACGGTTTAGGGAGAAAAAGCCTGGCGATTTCCCGATGGATATACAACGTTCCATTGTCGCCCGGTCTGTGAAGATTCAATGTTCTGTAACCGGTAGTCAATGATCCTTGTAAAACCTTTCCATCTTCCTCAACGTCCTCTGTAAAACTCGCAATGCGGCCGTGAGATGATAAAGCATACTTTTTTCTGAGATGTTTCCATCCGTTGAATTGCAAAGGCTTCCATATTTCACCTGTAACTTTTTTCATCTTTGCATCCTTTTGTACTAAAGTTAGTGAATACTCAAAACAATATCCTCATTTATTGATGAGCTTCAGAAACTCGTCTTCGGCTATAATCCGCACTGAGCCTATCTTTTTCGCCTTCTCCAGTTTTGAACCCGCTTCTTCACCTGCAACGAGATAGTTCAGTTTACTGCTCACACTTCCAAGCACTTTCCCACCGTTCAGTTCTACCATTTCTTCTGCATCAGTTCGCTTTAATGTTGGCAATGTTCCGGTAAACAGGAACGATTTTCCCGCCAGGTTACCGCCGGTGGTATCGTGTTGCTTCTTTTTATTTTCGAGAGAAATGCCCAATTGCTCAAGCTGTTCCAGCATTGCAATATTATCTTCGTTGTTGAAGAACTGGTAAATGCTGCCCGCTACTTTCGGACCAACATCTTCGAGCTCAAGAAAGTCTTCAAGTTTATACTTTTTAAAGTCGCTTATGTGAGAAACGGAATTTGCAAGCACCTTGGCAGTTGTTTCGCCAACGTATCTTATTCCTAACGCATAGATAAGACGATGAAGAGGTTGCGATTTTGATTTCTCGATCGCGGATGTAAGATTGACAATGCTTTTCTCACCAAAACCCTCAAGCCCCCTGATCTTATCAAACGGCAGCCGATAGATACCTGGAACATCTTTAATAAAGCCGAGATCGTAAAACTTTTTAATAAGCGCATCGCCAAATCCGCGTATATCCATCGCATCCTTGCTTGCAAAGTGAATCATCCGCTCTACAACCTGCGCCGGGCAGTTGATGTTTACACACCGCCACGCCGCCTCACCTTCAGGTTTTACAATCGGATCGCCACACGCTGGACATTCAGTAGGAAACTTTATTTTCTTTTCAGTTCCCGTCCTCACATCAGCAAGCGACTTTACTATATACGGTATTACATCTCCGGCCCTTTCTACTAATACTGTATCGCCGATAAGCAGGTCTTTTTCACGAATCACCTCTTCATTAAATAGAGATATCGACCCCACTACTACTCCGCCGATAGGAACAGGAGTGATTTTCGCTACAGGTGTGATGGAACCGGTTCGTCCAACCTGGAACTCTACATTTAATAGCTTACTAGTTGCCTGTCTTGCTTTGAACTTAAATGCAATTGCCCACCGGGGGTGGTGAGTGGTCATCCCGAGTTTATCCTGAAGTTCCAGATCGTTCACTTTTATCACCATGCCGTCTATCTCGTACGGCAGTTCATCGCGCTTCGACTCAAACTCTTCACAGTATTTAATCACCTTCTCAATGCCTTTCACCACTTTTTTTTCTTTCTGCGGACTTCTGAATCCGAGGTCCCACAAAAACTTCAACGAACCACCGTGTGTTGCCAGTTGTTCGGGCATCTCCTTTTTATTGTGTAGTACATAGCTCACGTGATATAAGAACGCTTCGAGGTTTCTGCGTTTAACTTCCATTGCATCTTTAATCCGCATCGATCCCGCAGCTGCATTTCTTGGGTTGGCCAAAGGCGCAAGGTTCTGCGTAGCTAGCCAATCGTTATACTTTTTAAAATTCGCCTTCGTGAGTAGTATCTCGCCGCGTATTTCAATCTGCTGAATACCATATTTCGAAAACGGAGCAGACAACGGCACCGAGCGAACCTGCTTGATATTAGTGGTGATGTCATCGCCTTCAATGCCGTCGCCGCGGGTAAGGCCGCGGTACAGATGGTCGTTCTCATACACTAATGATATACTGGCGCCATCAAACTTTGGTTCAACGCAATATTCAATATTATCGATGCCCGCCATTTCCCTCGCTTTCCGGTCCCAGTCGCGGAGATCGTCCTCATTGTATGAGTTCTCGAGCGAAAGCATCGGTACGAGATGCGGTTGGGTAAAAAAGTCTTTGGTGATCACTGTTGCCACTCGTTGCGTAGGAGAATCAGGAACAATGAGTGATGGATCGTCGGCTTCGAGTTTTTCAAGTGCTTTATAAAGGCGGTCATATTCACCATCTGCCAGCAGCGGATCATTCTCTATATAATACCTGTACTCATGAAACCTTAAAACGATTCTCAGGTCTTCTATCTGGGTTGCTTTTATACCGCTTTTTGATGATGCAAGCAGTACTTGTGTGAGCTTTTGCAGCTTCGAAACTTCCTCTTTCAAATACATAAAATCAATTCTTCATTTGCAAATTACTTTTATCCCTCTAATTTTACCGAATGGCTGCCTCCCCCCGTCTGGCTATGCTCTCGCCTTCTGCTCTGGACCCAAATTTTCTCAAAGCTTTGGTATCGGTAGACTGCGTCATTTTCGGCTTCGCGGACAATGAACTAAAGGTATTATTAATTAAGTCTGACCTTGAAGTATTCAAAGACCGATGGTCACTGCTGGGAGATTTGTTACGGGCAGATGAAGATCTTGAAAGCGCGTCTTATCGCGTCTTAAAAGAACGTACAGGGCTAAGCGATGTATATCTCGAGCAAGTGTATACGTTCAGTAGTATGGACCGGCATCCGGGAGGGCGGGTTATTACCACTGCATTTTATTCCCTGGTAAATATTAAGGACCATCAGCTCAAGCTCGCTCATAACGAACTCCACTGGCATCCCGTAAATGAGTTGAGCAACCTTGCATTTGACCACGACAGGATCCTGCAAACGTGTCTTGAAAGGTTGAGGGACCAGATACAAGAGCATCCGATAGTATTCAACCTTCTGCCCGAAAAGTTCTCGCTTCGTGAACTACAGGCATTGTATGAGGCTATTCTTAATACCAAAATGGACCGCCGGAACTTCAGAAAGAAGTTTTTCCTGATGGATTGGCTCGTGGACCTGGAAGAACTGGAACGCGATGTTTCGCACCGCCCCGGCAAATTGTACAGGTTTAATTCACTTCATTTGAAAGACCTCAAACCCGCAGAAGCTCTTGCAGCGCAGGCTTAGGACTAATCTCCGCCTTTTTCTTCGGCACAGTGCAGCATAGCAAGCTGTAAGCTTGTCTGTTGTAAAGCGTTAAATAAAAATTAATTTTTCGCGTGTTTAAAAATTTAGTTAAAATTGTGTAATAGTTACACATTTGTAACGGGTGCATTTATTGATTTTATTCATTATTAACGAACTGCAGTATGAGAAAAAAAACGTTTGCTGTTGCCCTAACGGGCATTCTCCTATTTTTTTCCCTCTCCATCTTCGCCCAAAATAAGACTGTAACAGGTACGGTGACCGACCAGGACGGTGCCGGGGTGCCAGGAGCGTCTGTAGTTGTAAAGGGCTCAAACCTTGGAACGAACACGAATGCGAACGGCGCATTCACCTTGTCGGTTCCAGCAAGTGCAAGAACACTTGTTATATCGTTTGTAGGCCTTGCTACTCAGGAAGTTCCTATTGCCGATGGGGCGATTAGCGTGTCACTTAAAGCTGCTACAAGTAACGACCTTAACGAGGTGGTGGTAGTAGGTTACGGTTCTTCCAGGAAGAGAGATCTTACTGGTTCCGTGGCATCGGTGACATCAAAAGAATTTAATACAGGTCAGATCAACTCCCCTGAGCAGTTGCTCCAGGGTAAGGTTCCAGGTCTGCAGATCACTAACAGTAGTGGTCAGCCCGGTGGTCTTACAATCGTAAGAATCAGGGGTAACAACTCAATCAGGTCTGGTAACAACCCGCTGTATGTGGTGGACGGAGTTCCATTAGATGGAAGAACTGCCCGCCCTGGCGTTAGCTCAACGGTAGGTACCAGTCCTCCCGCAGATCCGCTCACGTTCATCAACCCTAACGAAATTGCACAGGTCGACATCCTTAAGGATGCATCTGCATCTGCAATCTACGGTTCAAGGGGCGCTAACGGCGTGGTGTTAATCACTACAAAGAAGGGCCAAACCGGTGTTACAAAGATCGATGCGAACGCGTCTGTAGGTTTCGGAAGTGTAATGAGAAAGCTTGATGTGCTGGATGCTGCAGGATATCGCGCAGCAATTTCAAAATTCGGCGCGTCAAATTCTGATTCTGGTCTGAGCATCGATCCATTCGACGAGATCCTTAATAAAGGAGCACTTACACAAAACTATTCAGTAGCGCTTGGTGGTGGTGGAGAAAACGGTAAGTACCGTGCTTCATTCTTCGTCGGCGACCAGGATGGTATCATCCGCAAAACAAACCTGAAGAAATATGTAGGTAACCTGAACGGCCAGTTCAAGTTCCTCGATAAAAGACTGAGTCTCGATTTCAGCGCAGCAGTTGCTAACGTGACTGAAAATGTTGCCCCGATTTCACAGGATGCCGGTAGTAACGGTAACCTGATTTCTGCAGCACTGATCTGGAATCCAACATTAACATTAAGACGTGCGAACGGAATTTACAACCAGGAAAACCCGAGCGGTCTCGTAAACCCTCTGGCACTTTCTGATGCATATAATGATATTACTGATGCGATTACATTGCTAGGTAACATCAGCGTCGGTTATAAATTCACTGATTGGCTGGAATATAAAATGATGTATGGAATGAACCTGAGCGAAGGTAACCGTAAAGGTGAGATCCAGGGATGGATCAGATCTATCGGTGGTAATGCTCAGAACAAAGGTGAAGCCGCAGTGTTCCAGAACACACTGAGAACTTCGACTATTACACATACACTGAACTTCGTAAAAGATCTTTCTGATGATCTTAGCCTGAACGTACTTGGTGGTTACGAATTCTGGAGAACAAACTTCAGCGGTTTTGGTAACTTCGTTTACGATTTCAATTATAACCTGAACCAGGCCGATCAAACAAATGTTCACTACTACGACAACATGGGTGCGGGCAGACAGGGTAACCTTCAGTCAGTTGCATTCAAAGAGCCCGTTGTAGAAATTCAGAGTTACTTCGCAAGAGCTGCTCTTAATTACCAGGATAAATACCTTCTTACTGCAACAATAAGAGCCGATGGTTCTAACAAGTTCGGTAAGGAAAACAGGTATGCATACTTCCCTTCATTCTCTTTCGGCTGGAACATCGATCATGAAGATTTCATGAAGGATAACAATGTGTTCCAGGCATTGAAACTGAGAGCTGGTTACGGTGAAACAGGAAACCAGGAGTTTGCTGCTGATGCTCCGCTGAACGTGTTCAGATGGAACTCATATGGCAACTTCGCACCTGTACATAGCCCTAACGATTCACTCAAATGGGAATCAGTTAAATCGTTCAACGTAGGTCTCGATTTCACTATCGTTCAGGGAAGAGTTTATGGTTCGATCGATTATTTCCACAAGACAACTACAGATCCGGTTATTCTGCAGGTGGCTTCACAGCCTCAGCCAGGTGCTGGTGGTGGTGCTATCTACAAAAACATCCCAAGTGCAAAGGTTATCAACTCTGGTGTTGAAGCAACAATCAGCTTCGACGCGATCAAGAAGACAGACCTTGTATGGCAGTTGAATGTAAACGGAACTGTTCTTAAAAACAGGTTCGACTATCCCCAGGCTGGTGCGTTCCCCCTCATCTTAACAGGTGGACTGCATGGTCAGGGTACAACGAATGCGTTCGCGCAGGCGATTGCTCACGATCAGCCGATCAACGTTTACTATCTCGCAGAGTTCCTTGGATTTGATAAGGATGGTATCGCAGAATATTCGAAAACTCCACGTTATGCTGGCGATCCAAACCCGAAAGCATATGTCGGTTTCACATCTGACCTTACTTACAAAAAATGGTTCCTTTCTATAGGTGCACACGGTTCGTTCGGTAATTATCTCTTCAATAACACATTGATGAGTGCACTTAACATCTCCAACATCGTTGGTGGCCGTAACATCGCGTCTCAGCTGGTTAATTCCGGTGAAAGTGTTGCCAACCCGATCTCTACTTCAGACCGCTTTATGGAAAAAGGTGATTACCTGAAAGTGCATAACGCTACACTGAAATATACATTCGGCGATATCGGCAAGTATATGAAAGGATTCAACGTCTATATCTCAGCAAACAACCTGTTTGTACTCACAGATTACAACGGGTTCGATCCTGAAGTAAACGTTGATAAGGCATTGAACGGAGTTCCGTCACTTGGTATCGATTACATTGGATTCCCAACACAGCGCACAATACTGTTTGGATTAAACTTCAGTCTGTAATCCTAAAAACCATTAATAATAACAGTTATGAAACTAAAATATATTTCGATAGTCGCGCTTGGGGTGCTGGCTGGATGTACAAAGCTGGACCAGAAGCTGAATGACTCCTTTGTTGTGGGAGCTAGCGGTGGAAATGCTGACGTCGGTGCGCTGCTTACATCTGCTTATAACTCTATGACAGATGTAATGCACAACCAGGAACGTATTTTCAACCTTCAGGAAACAACTACCGATGAGGCACTTGTTCCTACACGCGGTGGTGACTGGGATGATGGTGGTGTGTTCAGGGTGCTTCACGCACACACATGGACGCCGATCCACGTGCACTTCAAGGGTACGTTCAATCAGCTCGGCGGTATGCAGCATGCTGCAACAACTGTACTGGCGTTCGGCCCAAATGAGCAACAACGTGCAGAAGCGCTGTTCATTCGCTCACTCGCTCAGTTCTATACACTCGACATGTTCGGACAGGTTCCTTACAGATCTGCATCAAACTATAACTCAATTGACCCGGCTCTGGTTTTAAGTCCGGCTGAAGCTGTTGATACACTTGTAACAGTTCTCGACCAATTGATACAGCCAGGTGTTCTGCCTGATGCAAATGCTCCGTACAAAGCAAGCCCCGACGCAGCGAAATTTTTGCTGATGAAAGTGCTGCTTAACAAAGGTGCATTCCTTAACAAGGCCGCTCCAAGTTTCGATAATGCAGATATGCAGAGAGTAATCGATCTTGGCGAAAGCATTATCAATAGCGGAAGCTATTCGCTTAACCCGAATTACTTCGACAACTTCGGACCATCTAACGCAACAACCAGTACTGAGTCGATCCTTGCATGGAACAACACGGGTGCTGCTACATCAGGCGAAGGCTTGAACAGTGGTGGTATCAATGGTCGCTGGATGATGACGCTGCACTACAACTCATGGAACGCCAAGAAGGGTAGCGCAGGATGGAACGGTTTCGCAACACTTTCTGACTTCTACAGCACATTCGCAGCAGGTGATAAACGTGTTGGCCAGGTTGCTTATCCTGGTGTTACCGATGTGTCTGGTCTTGAGACCTGGTTTCCTTGTTGGACAACAGGTTGATGAAACCGGTGCAAACCTCCAGGACAGGCAGGGTAACCCTCTCGCTTTCACTCCTGAAGTTGGTTTGATCGAAACTCAGAAAGAGCGGATCGAAGTTGCAGGTATCCGTGTTATCAAGTATCCTCCTGATTATTCAGCATATGATGGTGGTAACCAAAAAAACCAGTTGCAGATTTTCCGTTATGCAGACGTGGTGCTGATGGTTGCAGAAGCTTACGCAAGAATGGGTAACACCGCAACAGCACTTACAATGGTGAACGACCTGAGAGCAATTCGCGGAGCTGATCCGTTAACTTCACTCACACTCGTTAACCCTGCTGATGTTGATGATCCTGCAACGCTGCTTGCAGAAAGAGGTCGTGAACTTTACTGGGAAAGCTGGAGAAGACAAGACCTTATCCGTTTCGGCGTATTCGGAATTGCATGGGAACTTAAAGAAGCAGACGAAGATCCTGCAAGAAATCTTCTCTTCCCAATTGCACCAGATGAACTTCTTGCTAACCCGAACCTCGTTCAGAACCCGGGTTACTAAGCATATTTTTAATTAACTTTTCGTGTAAAGGTCATTATTCAATATAATGGCCTTTACTTTTTAATTTGCACAATTATTCACGCGTGCTTGTGCAGATATGATTGAAATGAAGCCGGTAACCATAATTGTCTCTGCTTTTTTCCTCATCATTTTCATCGTTTCCTGCAAACAGAATGAAAAGCAGCAGACGTTGTTCGAACGAATGGACAACACCGGCATAAGCTTTATCAATAAAGTAGAAGACCAGGAACTCAATAACAGCTTTCTATTCAGAAATTTTTACAACGGTGGCGGAGTAGGTATCGGCGACATCAACAATGATGGCTGGGCCGATGTAATGCTCACTTCGAACATGGGCGATAACAAGCTTTATCTCAACAAAGGCAATTGGACCTTCGAAGATATTTCTGTGAAAAGCGGAATGAGGCAAGACAGTATGTGGAGCACAGGGATCGCAATGGTTGATATCAATAACGACGGATGGCTCGACATGTATGTTTGCAACTCCGGTAATATGACTACCGGAAACCGCAGGAATAAGCTTTACATCAACAACAAAGATCTTTCGTTTACCGAATCCGCTAAGGAGTACGGCCTCGACATTTCATGTTACGCCACGCAGGCATCCTTTTTTGACTACGACCTGGATGGTGATCTTGATTGCTTCATCATCGCGAACAGCCCGATGCCGATTAATACATTCGGCTATACCAACAAGCGAAATCTTCCCGCAAAGGATTGGCCGGTAGAAAAATTTGTTATCGACGGCGGAGATCATTTGTATAAAAACGACAATGGAAAGTTTACAGAAGTATCGCAGGAAGCAGGCATCCACGGTACGCTGATGAGTTTCGGATTAGGTGTGTCGGTTGGTGATATGAACAACGACGGCTATCCCGATATATACGTTTCCAACGATTCGTATGAACGCGACTATTTATACATCAATCAAAAGAACGGAACGTTCAAAGACGAACTTGAAAAATGTATGAAGCAAATCAGCTTCTCTTCAATGGGAGCCGATGTTGCAGATATAAATAATGATGGGTATCCGGAAGTTTTCACGACAGATATGTTACCCGAAGACGACTACCGGTTGAAAACACTGGGCGCTTTCGATGGGGTTGATGTATATCGAACAAAACTTGAAATCGGTTTTTATCATCAGTTCATGAAGAATTGTCTTCAATTGAATAACGGCGACGGAACATTTTCTGAGATTGCGAACTTCAGCAAGGTAGATGCTACCGACTGGAGCTGGGGTGCGTTGATGTTTGATGCTGATAACGATGGATACAATGATATTTTCGTTTGCAACGGGGTGAACAGAGATGTTACAAACCTGGACTTCATGCAGTTTTTTGCAAACGATGTTATCCAGAAGATGGTGCTTACGGGAAGAAAAGATAAAGTGGAAGAGGTGCTGAAGCACATCCCAGTTACCCCTGTTCCGAACAAAACCTTCAGAAATAAAGGTAACCTTGAATTTGAAGATGTTGGTATTCAGTGGGGACTTGGTGACAAGTCGTTTTCGAATGGCGCGGCTTACGGCGATTTAGATAATGACGGTGATCTCGATTTGATAGTAAACAACGAAAATCAGTTGTCTTTCATCTATAAAAACAATTCCAGGGAACTCAACAAGCATCACTATCTCGGAGTTGATCTTAAAGGAGACAGCGGGAATTTTTTTGGTGTTGGTAGTAAGATAAAAATTTACGCGGGAAAGCAACTTTATTTCCGCGAGCATATTCCAAGCAGGGGCTTTCAGTCATCAATGGACTACAAACAGATTATTGGCATTGGATCAAGCACCAAAATAGATTCGGTCGTTATTCAGTGGCCCGATATGTCCGTTTCATCAATTGTATCGCCAGCGGTTGATTCTGTGTATACGATAGCTAAGTCATCAGCCAGGCGCCTGAGCAATGTACCGGGTTCGGTTCCCGGATTCAAATTGTTTGATTCGGTGCCTGCTCCTTTTGAAAAGCATATCGAAGATGACTATGTAGATTTTTATTTTGAAAGAAATATCCCCGAGATGTTATCGCGCGAAGGTCCGCGCGCTGCTTCAGCTGATGTGGATGGCGATGGACTAGCTGATATCTATATCGGCGGAACAAAGGGTCACCCCGGACAATTATACACACAGACTACGAAAGGTTTTAAGAAAACAGATCAGAAAATATTTTATCAATTCGCGGATTTTGAAGATGGCGCCGCATTATTTTTCGATGCAGACAAGGATGGTGACCAGGATTTGTTTGTTGGCCCTGCCGGAAATAAGGAGCCTTCGTATAGTCGCGAGATGCAATGCAGATTATTATTGAATGATGGGAAAGGAAACTTTTCGCTGCATGGTTCTTCGTTTCCAAAAATGGGTGTGAATGTTGCTGCGGCCGCGGCCGAAGATATTGATGGTGATGGCGACTTCGATCTTTTTGTTGGCGGCAGATCAATATCCGTAAACTATGGAGAAACTCCACAGAGTTTCATGTTCATTAATGATGGAACGGGCAACTTCAAAGATATTGCTGCAGCTACTCCTGCATTGTCGAAAGCCGGGTTAATAACAGGCGCAGTATTTATCGACATCAATGGCGATAGTAAAAAAGAGCTTATCGTATCTGGGGAGTGGATGAGCCCGAAAATATTTTCTTACAAAGGCAATCAATTCGAAGAAGTCAAAAGCAATCTCAACGCACTCTCAGGCTGGTGGCAGCGGATGGCGAGTGCAGATTTGAATGGTGACGGCAGAATGGATCTCGTGTTAGGGAATCTTGGTCAGAATTTCTACCTGCATCCCACAGCTGAAGCGCCTGTAAAACTATGGATGACAGATTTCGATGGAAGTGGTAACGTTGACAAGCTGCTCACACGGCAGGTTGATGGAAAAGACAAACCTGTGTTTTTAAAGAACGATGTGCAAGACCAGGTGCCTGGTATTAAAAAGGAGAATTTGCGCCATCATGATTTTGCTATCCGCTCGATTCAGGATTTGTTTCCCGCAGACATAGTGAACAAGGCAATCGTAAAGGAAGTGAACTACTGCAGTTCAATCATCGCCTATAGTAAAGGCAATGGAGATTTTGAAATAGTTAATATGCCGGTGCGTGCGCAACTTTCTTCTGTTAACAGTATTCTCTGTACAGATGTAAATGGCGATGGAAAATTGGACCTTGTAACCGGCGGAAATAAATCAGGCTTCCCGCCACAATTGCAAAAGCTCGATGCGAGTTTCGGCGATGTGTTTATCAACAAGGGAAACAATGTGTTTGAATGGCAACAACAACGTGGCGACCTGCATGTAGAAGGCGAAGTGAGAGATATTATTGAATTGCAAACACCAGCGTCGCAATATTTGCTTTTCCTGCGTAACGACGACTTTCCCAAAATGTTCAAACTAAATACAACGGATAAGAATTGAGCATGCAAGCAAGGAACATACTATTATATGTACTTTTTATATGCACCATTGCCAGCTCATGTGATGACAAGAAAAAAGGGTCCTATGCATTTGAGGTTCTCGGAAGTGAGCAAACCGGCATCGACTTCTCAAATAAACTAACGTCTACCGATTCGTTCAATCTTTTTAAATACATGTACTTCTACAACGGCGCGGGTGTAGGGGTAGGAGACTTTAATAACGACGGCCTGCAGGATGTTTTTTTTGCGTCGAATCAAGCTCAGAACTCCCTTTATCTGAACAAGGGAAGCATGCAATTCAGAAATGTTACGAAAGAAGCCGGTATACCATCGGACAATGCATGGAGCACTGGCGTTTCTGTAGTTGACATCAATAACGACGGCTTGCTCGATATATATGTGTCGAGAGTAGGCAAATACCGCATTTTAAATAGCCACAATCAATTTCTGATTTGCCAGGGCATCGATAAGAATGGCGTTCCGCAATACACTGACAAGGCAAAAGAGTACGGCCTCGACTTCTCGGGATTTGGTACCCAGGCCGCGTTTTTTGACTATGACATGGATGGCGATCTTGATGCGTTTTTATTGAATCACTCAATACACGAAGCGGGAAACTTCAGGGCGCGTAAAGAATTTATAGGTACCAGTCATCCCTCGTCAGGATGCAGATTATTTCAGAACAATAGCCTTGCATTCACGGATGTTACTGCCCAGAGCGGCGTAAGCCATACTGCTATCGGTTATGGACTTGGTATTGCAGTAAGCGACATTAACTCCGACGGTTATCCCGACGTATACATCGGAAACGATTTTCATGAGAATGACTATCTGTACATCAATCAAAAAAACGGCACATTTAAAGATCAGTCCGATTCGTGCCTGATGCATACAAGCAGGTACACAATGGGTGTTGACGTGGCAGATGCAAACAACGACGGCTTTCCGGATATCCTGTCTGTCGACATGCTGCCTGCCGATCCATATATACTTAAACGTTCACCTGGCGAAGACAGCTACGATGTATTCAATCTTAAAATAAAGTACGGTTACAACTACCAGTACACAAGAAATGCTTTACAGTTCAATAGAGGTAACGGTCACTTCAGCGAAACGGGATTGTACAGTGGCGTGGCGGCGACTGACTGGTCGTGGGCGCCGTTATTTGTAGATTTTGATAACGATGGCTTGAAGGACTTATTTATCTCGAACGGCATCCCAAAACGGCTCAACGACATTGATTACATCAACTATATCTCTGATCAATCTATACAAGAACAAATTAAAGACAATAAGCTTGATGAGAAGGATAGAACACTCATTAACAAATTTCCGCAAATAAAGATTCCGAACAAGTTTTATAAAAATGCTGGTAACATGAGGTTCGATGACATTCATGACAGTGTTGAAGATGTATCGACCTATTCTAACGGTG
This sequence comes from uncultured Chitinophagaceae bacterium, assembly GCA_963782225.1. Classification (GTDB taxonomy): domain Bacteria; phylum Bacteroidota; class Bacteroidia; order Chitinophagales; family Chitinophagaceae; genus Flavitalea. The sequence goes on along the minus strand of CAWAIQ010000004.1, from coordinate 962,474 downwards.
CTGCATATGCGGACTTCGATAATGATGGCGACATGGATGTGGTGGTGAATAACATCGACGATGAAGCACTTATTTACCGAAATAGAGCAAATGACAACAAGGCAAAGAACTATATCGATGTTATTCTGAACGGCCCGGCATTAAACAGGAATGCCATCGGTGCGAAAGTAATTCTGTACGCTGGCGGCAGAGTGGAGCGTTATGAGAAGTTCCCGGTAAGGGGATTTCTTTCGAGTATGGAAGTGCCGATGCACATTGGCACGAATGGTTCGGGTATTGATTCTGCCTTGATCATCTGGCCCGACAACACTTTCGGGAAGTTCAACTTCACGGCGGGTGAAACGGTAGAAGCAACTTACGAAAAGGGATTACCCAGTTACTCATATTCTTCTAACCATCTTTCAGATTCATTGTATTCCGCAACTGATATTACACGCGCAACGGGAATTGAGTTCATGCATCGTGAAAACCCTTTTCCGGAATTTGACCGTGAGCCGCTGATGCCGCATATGATTTCTACTGAGGGTCCGGCGATGGCTATCGCAGATGTTGATCATAACGGACTTGAGGATGTTTTCATGGGCAACGCAAAAGGAAAACCCAGGGCTCTTTATTTGCAACAGTCGAACGGAACTTTTACTATGAAGGAACTGCCTGCGCTACACGTGGATAGTAACTACGAAGATGTTGAGGCCATATGGGCCGACGTGAATAATGATACGCATCCTGATTTGATTGTTGCGAGCGGTGGTAATGAGTACTTTGGCAAAGATTATCATTTGCTTTCAAGGGTTTACATAAACGATGGCGCAGGGAATCTTACCCGTAAACCGGATGCAATTACAAACATTTTCGAAACGGCCGGATGCATCGCGGCTAACGATATAAACGGTGACGGTTTTGTGGATCTGTTCCTGGGGGGCAGAGGTGTTCCATTACAATACGGTAGTCGAACAACTTCTTATTTGTTGATCAACGATGGCACCGGAAAGTTTATAGATAAAACGCAACAGTATTCTGCCGATATAAGTAAAGCAGGCTTTGTTACCGACGCTGTATGGGTTGATATGAACAATGATAAGAAGACCGACCTGCTGCTTTGTTCTGAATGGGGAACCATCGATGCCTACCTCTTCAACAATAACAAATTTGAAAAGCGTACTATCTGCGACAAAAAAGGTTGGTGGAATTTCATACTTCCACTCGATATAAATGGCGATGGAAATATTGATGTTGTTGCCGGGAACGTAGGACTCAACAGCCGACTGAAAGCATCGGACAAAGAGCCGGTAAGATTATACTATAACGACTTTGATGGCAACGGGAAGAAGGAGCAAATACTCACCTATTACCTGGCGGGAAAGGAGATTCCCTTTTCAAGCAAAGCAGAGATGGAACGGCAGCTTCCAATGCTGAGAAAGCAATTTAACTACGCCAAAGAATTTGCTGAAGCGAGCCTGGAGGATATTGTGAGCGCCGACAAGCTGGCGGCCGCGGATCATTTCACTGCAGATTATTTCGAGAATGCGCTGCTGATCAATAAAGGCAATTTAAACTTTGATCTGCAGTCCCTTCCTTGGGAGGTGCAGTTGTCGTCGTTTAGAGATGCGGTGGTGATTAATGTAAACGGCGATAGATATCCGGATATATTACTGGTAGGCAACTATTATGAGAACAATATTGAGATGGGAAGATATGATGCCGATTACGGTTCGCTGCTGATCAATGATGCAGGGAAAGGATTTAAGTATGAGAAATTGAATGGATTAGTATTAAAGGGTCAATCGAGGAGAGTACAGAAGTTGATGATCGGAAAGAATGAATCATTCGTTGTTGCGCGCAACAACGACAGCGCAATGGTGGTACGTTTTAAGAAGTAAGTGGTCAGTATACCGGGCCGTAGATCCTGGTGACCCATTTTGTAGTGTCCGGTTCCTGTATCCTGTCGGTGATAAGATATTCGAATGGAATGGCCATCGACAGCCGGTTGAAATCGCGGAAGTATTGCGCCATCATCGTGTGAGCGTGTTGAATGGTATAAGGGCCGCCTTTTACTTCTGTAGCAAGAAACCGTCCCGGTACCATTCTGACGAAAAAAATTGAATCGCTGTCCGGCGCCTTGTTGTTGATGGGTATGGCCACCATGTTGTTGAAATGGATGCTGTCGCTTTTAGATATGTTCAACATCGGCGGAGAAGTTTGAGCAACGCCAACAGATGCCGCGTACGATTGAAGTTTATTGATATAAGAATAGACAAGTTGATTCGATGGAAAGGTATTTGAGGTGAACCTGGTTGCGATAAGGAAGGTGTCTTGTGTTGAGGTTTCATTGATGTGGATGCCGTAGACATTTTCATTGTCTTCAACAAAGTTTTGAAACTTCTGAAACGTTTCATGAAGTTTATCACGGGTGGCCATTGCCCGGGAATACTGTCGGATTTTTGAGACCGGGTTATTTACAACAGGAAAGTTTGTGTTCCATGACAGAATCACAGAATCTTTTGCGAGCGGAATGAGAAGTATCGAAACAGGAACACGGTAATCCTTGATATTAACATCAATTTCAATCGTGTTCACAAGCTGTTTGTGCAGACGAAAAGTGCCGGGTGAAAATTTGTTCCAAACGTCTTGTTTGGTAAGCACGCGATAGGCGCCGTTGGCACTTGTGTTGAGAGACACACGGTCGGCCATGACAATGGGAGACGGAATTAGAAAATATGTAACAAAGCCTGCAATAACGATGAACAATATTATTGCAATAAAAAGTCGCAGTATCATACGCAAATCACAACGGTGGTCGAAAATGATAAAATCAGGTAAATTTATCGAAGTATGTTGAAGCTGAACGAAGGTTGCCTTTTTTTTATTTTCGTATGCATGTTTTGGTCGTGCGATAACTCGCACAATGCAGGGCAGAAGAAACTATTCCGATTGATGAACTCCTCCGAGACAGGAATCGGGTTCGTTAACGAAGTAAAGGATACGAAAGATCTGAACATCTTCAATTTCAGAAATTTCTATAATGGGGCAGGCGTATCGATTGGCGACATCAACAACGATGGCCTCCCGGATGTTTTTTTCACGGCCAACCAGGCAAATAATAAACTGTATCTAAATAAAGGCAACTGGAAGTTTGAGGACATCACCGACGCCGCAGGCATTAAAAGCCTCGGCAAGTGGTACACCGGTGTTACTATGGCGGATATCAACGGCGATGGCTGGCTCGATATCTATGTTTGTAATAGCGGCGGGCTGGTGGGCTATAACAAGCCGAACGAACTTTACATCAATCAAAAGAACGGAACGTTTACAGAAGAAGCAGAGAAATACGGCCTCGATGATAAAGGCCTTACCACGCATGCCGCGTTTTTCGATTACGACCACGATGGTGACCTCGATTGCTTCGTGTTGAATAACAGTCCACGCTCTATTGAAAGCTTCGGATACAACAAAAGTATCCGCAGCATCCGCGACAAAATAAACGGCGACAGGTTTTACCGCAACGATAATGGAAAGTTTAGCGACGTTAGCGAGACAGCAGGTATTTATGGAAGTGAGATAGGGTTCGGCCTTGGAATTACTGTGGGTGATCTTAACAACGATGGTTGGGAAGACATGTATATATCAAACGATTTTTTTGAACGCGATTACCTCTATATCAACCAGAAAAATGGTACGTTCAAAGAGGTGATCAACGAAGCGATGGGTCACATTAGCCAGGGCTCGATGGGTTCGGATATGGTTGATATTAACAACGACGGCTGGCTCGATGTGTTCACTACCGAGATGCTTCCCGAAGATGACTACAAGCTCAAGACAACAATAAAATTCGACGACTACGATGTTCAGAATGCACGCTTGCAGGGCGACTTCCATCATCAGTTCACATCCAATTGCCTTCAGCTAAATAACGGCGACGGTACGTTTAGCGAAGTGGCTCAGCTCGCTGGTGTCGACGCTACAGGCTGGAGTTGGGGCGCACTGAGTTTTGATTTTGATAATGATGGAAAGAAAGACCTGTATGTATGCAATGGCATCAGCAAAGATTTGACGGACCAGGACTTTCTTGAATTCTTTGGAAGCAATGAAGTGCTGAATAGCGTTAAGGAGGGAGGTTTTCAGTTCGAAGACATACTGAAGCGAATGCCTTCTAATAAAATATCTAATTACGCTTTTGTAAACAAGGGTAACCTTCAATTCAAAAATCTTACCGATTCGCTCGGGTTGTCTACTCCGTCTTTCAGCAACGGTGCGGCGTATGGCGACCTCGATAACGACGGCGACCTCGATATAATCGTAAGTAATGCCAATGCAGAAGCATTCGTGTATAGAAACCAGGCAAACGAACAACTAAAGAATCATTTCCTGAAAGTTGAGTTGAAGGGCAATGCGCCGAACACCTCGGGCATTGGCGCACGCGTAACGGTATTTTCGAAAGGTGATATGCAGGTGCTCGAGCAGATGCCGAGTCGCGGTTTTCAGAGCAGTGTCGATATGAAATTGCATTTTGGGCTTGGTGAAGTTGTGGTGATTGACAGCTTAAAAGTTAGGTGGCCGGATCAAAAAGAACAATTGTTGTTCAGTGTAAAGGCAGATACTATCGTTGAATTGAATCAAAAAAATGCGGTAGGTGTCAATTCTACTTTTGATACAGACGCGAAGCCTCTTTTCACAGATGTTACCAGTGACGTGATCAGCGGTAGCATTTCTCACAAAGAAAACCTATTCATCGATTTCGATATCGAGCGGCTCATACCCAAAATGCTTTCTACAGAAGGACCCTGTCTCGCTGTTGCAGATGTAAACAATGATGGCACTGAGGATTTCTTCCTCGCCAGCAGCGTTGGTGATACGGGCAAAATTTTCATCCAGAATAAAGCCGGTAAGTTTAGCAACATGCGTCAGCCCGCATTCATTGCGGATAAATATTATGAAACAACCGCTGCAGTATTTTTTGACGCGGATGGCGATAATGATGCTGATTTAATTCTTGGTGCAGGAGGAAACCAGGTTCGTGCGGGCTCACCTTACCTGAATGTGAGGCTTTATAAAAATGATGGAAAGGGAATTTTTTCGAGAGATACGATCTCGTTTCCAAAGGTATCGGTGAATGCGTCGAGCATTGTGTTGATTGATATCGATAACGACAATTTGAAGGATGTGTTCATTGGAGCGAGATGCGTTCCGGGTGCATATGGTGTCACGCCTTCAAGCATATTGCTGAAAAATAAAGGCAATGGAGTTTTCGAAGACGTCACCGCATCGAATGCCATTTTGAATAACCTTGGAATGGTAACGGATGCAACCGCCATCGATATCGATAAGGACGGTAAAGAGGAATTGGTGGTAGTTGGCGACTGGATGCCTGTAACAGTAATGAGCTTCGACAACGGAGCGATGAGAAAGAAATCAGAATTGGCGCAATCAAACGGATGGTGGAATTGTATTGAAGTGAATGATATTGATGGTGATGGCGACCTGGATCTTATTGCTGGAAATGCCGGACTGAATTCGAGGATTCGCGGTACAGATGACAGACCCGCGAAATTATATGTCGGTGATTTTGATGCGAACGGGCAAGTTGAATGTGTGCCGGTATATTACAAGAACGATGGCAAGGCGTATCCATATTTCATGAAGGGCGAGTTGCAGGGCCAGATTCCTGCGTTGAAAAAAACCTTTTTGTATTTCAGCGACTATGCCGGTAAACCGATTGAAAGCATTTTTTCGAAGGAGCAACTGGAAAACATAAACGTGCTGGAGGTGAATGAAGCGAGGAGCTGCATTTTCAAAAATGATGGAAAAGGAGGATTTGTGAAGGAAGCGCTGCCGCAGGAGGCTCAACTTTCATCTGTGTTTGCCTCGTTTGTATCGGATATAAATGGTGATAAAAGAAAGGATGTGTTTTTGGCCGGTAACTTCTATGGCCTTAAACCGCAGGCCGGGCGGTTTGACGCCAGCTACGGCACCACACTGGTTAACACCGGTAAAGGCTACCGGTATTTAAGACCCAATGAAAGCGGACTATTCGTTAATGGCGAGGTTCGCGATGTGAAAAGCGTAGGGAAATACATTATAGTTGCGGTAAATAATCAACCGGTTAAAATTTTCCGACGAAATTTTTATTGATTTCCAGTGCGTTACGGCTGCTGCTCTAAAAATACTTTCCAAAATTCCCTGTTTTACGACTGCGGTCACTTACCTTCGCGCTCCATTTTAATACTTATTTCTCCCCGGGTTGGCGCGAGAGGTACAAAAAAAGATCAATGAGCAAACTACATTTCACTACAAAACATGCTAATGCGGCTACCGTGAAGCACAACTGGTACGTTGTGGACGGTACCAATCAAACCGTTGGACGCGTGTGTGCTAAAATAGCTTCTGTTCTTAAGGGTAAGAACAAGGCCTATTATACGCCACATGTCGATTGCGGAGACTTTGTTGTTTTTATCAATGCAAGCAAAGTAAAATTTACAGGAAACAAGATCGACGATAAGGAATACCTGACATTTTCAGGATATCCCGGAGGTCAGAAGGCAGAAACTGCACGCAATCTTCTTGCGCGTCGTCCTGAAGCCGTAATCGAAAGGGCTATAAAAGGAATGCTCCCCAAGAACAGACTTGGGCGCAAAATGTTTAAGAAGCTGTTCGTGTATGCCGATGCAGAACATCAGCACAGTGCACAGAAACCACAACCTTTAACTTTCTAATCAGTATACATGGAAAAGCAGAAAAACGCCGTTGGCCGCCGTAAGGAAGCAGTTACCAGGATCTTCCTCTCTAAAGGAACCGGTAACATCACGGTTAACGATAAAAACTATAAAGAGTATTTCTCACTGCAATACCTGCAGAACCAGGTAGAGCTTCCGCTGAAAACTATCCAGTCACTGGATAAGTTCGATGTTAAGATCAATGCTGCCGGTGGTGGTATGAAGGGTCAGGCTGAAGCTGCAAAACTGGGTATCGCCAGGGCACTGGTTGAATTGAATGCTGAGTTTCGTCCTGCTCTTAAAGCTGTTGGTGTGCTTAAACGCGATCCAAGATCAGTAGAGCGTAAGAAATTCGGTCATAAGAAAGCACGTAAGAGCTTCCAGTTCAGCAAGCGTTAACAACAACTATCAAATTCTAATTTATAATAGATGGAAAACAACACTTCATTGCAACAGCAATTACTTGAGGCAGGCGTACATTTTGGTCACCTGCGCAAGAAGTGGAACCCTAAAATGCTGCCTTTTATTTTCGCTGAAAAGAAAGGTATTCATATTATAGATCTCAATAAAACCACGGAAAGTCTCCAGGAAGTTGCGGGTGTTCTGAAACAAATCGCACGCAGCGGAAAGAAGATCATGTTCGTGGGCACAAAGAAGCAGGCGAAAGAAATCGTTACTGAGTGTGCACGCAGAATCAACATGCCTTTCGCTACAGAGCGTTGGCTTGGTGGAATGCTCACGAACTTCAACACCGTTCGTAAGAGCGTGAAGAAGATGCAGAGCATCGACAAAATGCTCGGCGACGGTAGTGCAGAGAGCTTAACTAAAAAAGAACGTTTACAACTCCAGCGCGACCGCGATAAGATGGATAAAGTGCTCGGTGGTATCTCCCAGCTCGGTAGAGTACCTGCAGCCCTATTCATCATCGACATCGGTCATGAGCATATTGCACTTGCAGAAGCAAAGCGCCTTGGCATCACTACATTCGGTATCGTTGATACAAACTGCGATCCTAATAAAGTAGATTTTGCTATCCCCGGTAACGATGATGCTACAAAGTCTATCGCTATCATCACTCAGTACATCACTGCTGCTATCGCTGAAGGTCTCGCTGAAAGGCAGGCTGCGAAAGATGAGGATGTAGAAGATGGATCAGGTGATGAGAATGAAAGGAAAGCAGATCGCATCCAGGCTGAAGCAGAAGCTGAAAGCGGACGCGGACGTGGCGGAGACGCTAACAGGGGTCGTAGCCCGGGAGCCGGAAGCGGCGGAGGCGGTCAACGTCGCCGTACACCAAGCGGAGGCGGCGGTCCACGCAGACCAGGTGGTCCGAGATAGAATAGTGAGAAGTCAGAAGTCAGAAGTGAAAAGGAAAGACTAAAAAACATTCTCACTACTCACATCTCACCTCTCACTGTCATGTAAACAAAGAATCAAAAAATTAATCATGTCAACAGCAACAATAACAGCGGCTGACATCAATAAGCTTCGCCAGGCTACTGGCGCAGGTATGATGGACTGCCGTAAAGCTTTAACGGAAACAAACGGTGATTTTGAAGCAGCCATCGACTGGCTCAGAAAGAAAGGTGCTAAAGTAGCAGCACTCCGCGGCGACCGCGAAGCAAAAGAGGGCGTTGTAATTGCTCAAACAACTGCAGATAATAAAACTGGTATAGCTTTCTGCGTAAGCTGCGAAACAGACTTCGTTAGCAAGAATGCAGAGTTCGTTGCCTTTGCACAAAGCATCGGTGCGGCTGCAATCGCGAATAATGTGAAAAGCGCAGAAGAACTCAATAATTCAACTATCAACGGCGCTAAGATTGCCGACCTCGTAAACGATAAACTTGCCAGCATCGGCGAAAAGATCGGTATCACGAAGTTCGAAAGAGTAGATGCTGAATTCGTATCATCATACATTCACGGTGCTAACCGTATTGGTGTACTCGTTGGATTCAACAAGCCTGTAAAAGAAGCGGGTAAAGATGTTGCCATGCAGATTGCAGCGATGAACCCTGTTGCAGTAGATGCTGACAGCGTTCCTGCAGCCACCATCGAAAGAGAAAGAGCCATCGTTACAGACCAGATTAAAGCTGATCCTAAGATGGCCGGCAAACCCGCTGAAATGATCTCTAAGATCGCAGACGGTAAGCTCAATGCATTTTTCAAAGAACAAACGCTGCTTGCGCAGGTGTTTGTAAAAGACGGAGCTAAAAGCGTTGCAGATCATCTGAAAGGCGTAGATTCAACTTTGAAAGTGACTGAGTTCAAAAGAGTGGCACTCGGATAATTATCCAATAAAATAGCTAGTTCCTAATGCTTCCGAAATACAAACGTATTCTGCTGAAATTGTCTGGTGAATCATTGATGGGAGATAAGAGTTTCGGCATGGATCCCAGCATCATAGAACAATACGCAAGAGATATTAAAGGGATCACAGAACTCGGGGTTCAGGTAGCAGTAGTAATCGGAGGCGGTAACATCTACCGCGGTATGAACGAAAAGGATACCGGTATTGAAAGCGCTCATGGCGATTATATGGGTATGCTGGCAACCGTTATCAATGGCATGGCCATGCAGGCCATGCTCGAGAAGGTGGGTGTGTATACACGCCTCCAGAGCGCTATCAAGATGGAACAGATCGCAGAGCCCTATATTCGTCGCAGGGCCATCAGGCACCTCGAAAAAGGCAGGGTGGTGATATTCGGAGCCGGAACAGGTAACCCGTATTTTACCACCGATACAGCCGGATCGCTCAGGGCCATAGAAATTCAGGCCGACGTAATCCTCAAAGGCACCAGGGTAGATGGAATCTACTCCGCCGACCCCGAAAAAGACAAGACAGCCACAAAATACTCCCGCATAACCTTCCAGGAATGTATATCCAAAAACCTCAAGGTGATGGATATGACTGCTTTTACCTTATGCATGGAAAATAAATTGCCTATCATAGTGTTCAATATGAACGAAACCGGCAATCTCCACCGTGTTGTGACTGGAGAAAAGGTCGGAACACTCGTTGAAAACTAGATTGACCGTATTTCTTACCTAATTTTTAGGGAGTTTACTTGTATTATTGGAATTCCCGTAGTATTTTTCATTTCAGATTAAGCCACTATCCCCCCTTAGTGGCTTTTTCATTGGTGCGGTTCAACATCCTGTGGAGAACGGTTTTTCAAAACCATCATAAACCCAAACGCTACCCGAACCGTTATGAACTCATTATCAATGATTCTTGGATACAGTGTGACCATCGGGCTACCGGAAATGATCATATTTCTTCTGGCAGCTATCCTCCTTGGTTTCTCTATCCACTTTTACTGGACCGGTAAACGAGGCGTTCCTGGCATCAAAACCAACATGCCGCTTGATACTAATGAAATTTCTGATGAAGACCAATCCAGGCTTCAGCTATACGAACAGATAGAAAAACATGAAAAGGCACAAGAGCGTTTACAGAAGGAACTGATACGCATGGCCGAGACTGAGAAATCACTCTTGAGCGAATTAGAAGAAGCGAGAGATGAAATTTCACGTCTTGAACGCGCAGCTGAAAAATCGCTTGCAGCGCAGGCAGCAGCAGCGGCCGCAGCACCACCTCCCGTTCCTGTACAACAACCACAAGCTCCCGTAGTACCCACGCGCCAGTATTCGGATCTGATGATGGCGCAGCAGCAGTTCAACGAATCACTATCGAAGGAAATGACTGAAAGGCTTGAGAAGGCTTACCAGGAATTTAATATCCTTCAAGACAGGATCAGTAAAATTCACCAGCAGGTAATCGATCCTTCAAAAAGGAACTACGAATTCGATGAGCTGGAACAATCATATTTCAAACTCACCAAAGAATACGATGAGCTAAAGATTAAGCATCTGAATATGATGGACGATGCGCAACGCGTTACACGCGCGCTCGCCGACACAGATGAAAAACTCCGCGATGCTAATTTTCAGAAGCAACAGCTCTCCAAAAAAGTGATCTTTCTCGAAGAGCTTGCGAACGATCTGCAACAATTATCAGGACATCACAAGAAGCTGGAAGGCCAGCTTCGCAGGATCAGCGAAATAGAAACGTTGCTTAGCCGCACAGCGCAGGAGAAAAGAAGTTAAAAGATGCATGGCGTTCTGCGCAATTGCATAATTTTAGCCGGTGTCTTCTATATCCGAAATACGTAAAGATTATCTTCTCAAGTCATTCAACGAAAAAGATGCGGCCACGCATCCCATCAGGCAGTTCGATACCTGGTGGCAGGAAGCAACTACCAGCGAAATACCCGAAGTAAACGCTATGACGCTCGCAACGGCCTCAAATGACGGTTTACCTTCCGCAAGGATCGTACTGTTGAAAGGCTATGACGACAACGGTTTCGTGTTTTTCACTAACTACAACAGCTATAAGGCCAAACAGCTGGAAGAAAATCCACGCGCTTGCCTGGTCTTTTTCTGGAAGGAACTGGAGAGACAGGTGAGAATTACGGGCCTTATCAACAAGGTAGATGACGCAATCAGCGAACGTTACTTTGATAGCAGGCCCGAATTGAGCAGGATGAGTGCTATCGTTTCACCGCAAAGTGAGGTGATTGACGGCAGAGAATGGCTCGAAACGAAACTGGTTCAGCTGAAAGGATCAGGAAACGATATAAAGCGGCCCGCTCACTGGGGAGGATATGTTGTAAAGCCCATCACTATTGAGTTCTGGCAGGGCCGCGCCAGCCGCCTACACGACAGGTTACAATATACTCTGCAGGATACAGGCGACTGGAAGATTGAAAGACTAGCTCCGTAGAACTATTTCTTTTTAGCCGCCGCAGCCTTCTTGGAAATACGCTGCCTTGATTTACCGAAAGAACCTTTGAAGATTTTACCTTTTTTAGTTTTCTTATCCCCTCTTCCCATAATGTGTAATTTTTTAGATTGACTGCAAAAGTAAAAGGTAAAGTTTAAATACCGCGATCAATCGCTAATTATTCAAACTTTACCTTTCCGGTGGCTCAAACGCCTCACTTTATAATTTGCCCTGCAACTCTTTTCCCGCTTTGAATCTTGCAACTTTTTTCGCTTTGATCTTTATCACAGCGCCGGTTTGTGGGTTACGTCCGTTCCTGGCAGCCCTTTTAGAAACAGAAAATGTACCGAAACCAACCAGCGTAACTTTTCCACCTCCCTTCAAAGTTTTCGTCACCGCTTCAATGAAAGAATCGACAGCCATATTCGACTGTGTTTTTGTTATGCCTGCGTCGTCGGCAATTTTAGCAATTAATTCAGCTTTGTTCATAGTGTAAATTTTAACGCGACAAAAGTAGATGCTTTTTCCAGAAGCGTTCAAGTAATCATTGTTAATCAGGTCGATATTATCCACATTCAGTTGATAACTTCCATCAACGATGCAAATGAAACAGCATGATCACCAAACGCACGTTTCTGCTTTTTCTCAAACTCATCTAAGTGCTTTTCCCTATACAATTCGAAGTTTGCATGATTGTTTACATACAATTGCAACGCATAAGTCGGGCCTTCATCTTCATTTACTTCGAGCAATTTTACCATTCTGTGATGCGTAAATAATTGCGTGGCGATTATTTCGGGAATGTGTTTTTTGATCATCCATTCTTTCCAATCGTTATGAATGGACCAGCTAACGAGTGTAGTGATGTTATAGATGATCATACGCTATGCAAAGTTCACGCATATTCCAGGATCGGCATTAACCATCTTTCAATTTCTTCCAATGGCATATTTTTCCTTGCAGTATAATCTTCTACCTGGTCCTTATTAATCTTTCCGACACCAAAGTATTTACTTTCAGGATGTGAGAGATACCATCCGCAAACCGAAGCTGCAGGGAACATAGCAAGCGATTCAGTGAGTTGAATGCCCGCTTTATCGGTCGCTTGCAGAAGATCGAAGAGTTTGATTTTTTCTGTATGATCCGGGCATGCAGGATATCCGGGTGCGGGACGAATGCCAAGATATTGTTCAGCGATCAGCTGTTCGTTGCTGAGCGTTTCATTGCTATCGTACGCCCACAATTCTTTTCTTACCACCTCATGAAGCTTCTCTGCAAACGCTTCTGCAAGGCGGTCAGCAAGTGCTTGTAGCGTAATTTTATTGTAGTCGTCGTGCTGTTGTTCAAATCGCTTTACATGCTCATCGGTTCCATGAATACTTACAGCAAACGCACCGATATGATCTTTTACATTGGTATCGGTTGGAGCAATAAAATCGGCAAGCGAAAAATTAGGCTGATCGGCCGCCTTCTTCGTTTGCTGACGTAAAAATTCAAGCTTTACACCCGCGTCAGGCAGTTCAACAGAATCCTTTCCATCTGAGTTAGCACGCCAGAACCCGATCACGCCTTCTGCACGCAACCATTTTTCATCAATAATCTTTTTCAACAATTCATATCGCGTCATTGTACAAACGTGTTGCTTCTACCCCGATTTTTTCGTCGGTCAATATTTGCGGAAATTTGCCGTGCATTTCCCATGCAATAAAGAACGGCTGCCAGTCTATATATTTTGCAAGTTCACCGAGATCGAAATTGTGGAACTCTTTTACACCCAGGAATGTAGGAACCGGGTGCAGCGTAATTTTGCCAGTTGATCTTCACTTTATTGGCCTGTGCATCTTTGAAAGCTAGTGACTGCTTTACCGTTCTTCTGCTCGCAAAATCTTCTGCCAGCTTTATATATTCCGCTTTAACACCAGTCAGAAAATTGGTTTTCTGGTCGTTACTTAATAACGAACCAGCAACAGTAACGCTGCGCGATGCATCTAGCACGTGAACGACGCCATTATCGTATTGCGGAGCAATCTTTACAGCAGTGTGCATTCTCGATGTTGTAGCACCGCCTATCAGGAGCGGCTGCGTCATCTTCCTGCGCTTCATTTCATGGGCAACGTGCACCATTTCATCAAGTGATGGCGTAATTAAACCGCTTAGCCCGATGATATCCGCTTTTTCTCTTTCAGCAGCATCAAGTATTTTATCTGCGGGCACCATTACACCGAGATCAACAATGTCGTAACCATTACATCCAAGCACTACGCCCACAATATTTTTTCCGATGTCGTGCACATCACCCTTAACTGTTGCCAGCAAAATTTTTGCGACACTGCCTTGCTGGGCAGCGGGATTGTTCTTCTTTTCTTCTTCAATAAATGGCGTTAATACTGCAACGCTTTTCTTCATTACTCGCGCACTCTTCACTACCTGTGGAAGGAACATCTTTCCTGCCCCAAACAAATCGCCCACCACATTCATGCCATCCATCAGCGGTCCTTCAATCACTTCAAGTGGCCGTGCGTATTGCTGCCGCGCTTCTTCTGTGTCTATTTCGATAAAGTCCGTAATACCATTTACCAGTGCATGCTTAAGCCGTTCCTGCACAGAGGTGCTTCTCCAGACGTCATCTTTCTTCTCAACTTTTCCATGCGACTTTACCGTTTCTGCAAATGCAATTAATTTTTCGGTCGATTGATTATGATCGTTGTTCTTGTTGAGAATTACGTCTTCGCAGAGTTGACGCAGTGCAGGTTCAATTTCATCGTACACCACCAGCTGGCCCGCATTTACAATACCCATGTTCATGCCCGCCTTAATAGCATGCAACAAGAACACGGAGTGCATCGCCTCACGCACAGGTTCGTTTCCCCTGAAGGAGAATGACAGGTTGCTCACGCCACCACTGATTCCCACCAGCGGCATAAGTTGTTTTATTTCTCTTGTGGCTTCAATGAAGTCAACACCGTAGTTGTTATGCTCCTCTAATCCTGTTGCGATAGCGAATATATTCGGATCGAATATGATGTCCTGCGGATCGAAGCCTACCTGTTCCGTCAGAATCTTATACGCCCGATGGCAAATTTCTACTTTGCGGTCTTTCGAATCGGCCTGGCCATTTTCATCAAAGGCCATCACTATAACAGCGGCACCGAAGCTTTGACAAATGATTGCCTGCTCTATAAATTTCTTCTCGCCTTCTTTAAGAGATATTGAGTTTACTATCGATTTTCCCTGCACACATTTCAGGCCTGCTTCTATTATTTCAAACTTAGAAGAGTCGATCATCACAGGGATCTTGGCAATATCCGGTTCGCTCTGCATGAGATTGATGAATGTGGTCATCGCTTCAACGCCATCAAGCATCGCATCATCCATGTTCACATCTATCACCTGGGCGCCACTCTCTACCTGCTGCCGGGCAACACTTAGTGCTTCTTCGTATTTATTGTCTTTGATGAGCCTTGCGAACTTTTTCGATCCGGTAACATTTGTGCGCTCGCCGATGTTTACAAAGTTCGTTTCGGGACGAACAACCAACGGCTCCAAACCCGACAACCGGAGAAATGGCTTGATCCTTATGGGTTCACTCATATTAACTATTCTTCGTTAAACTAGTTCCTTTTCAGCAATGGGTAACTCTCTTGGCTTCACGGACCGAACTTCCTGAGCAATGTGACGGATGTGATCTGGCGTAGTACCGCAACATCCACCTACAATATTTACGAATCCCTCTTTCGCCCAGTCTTCAAGAAAGTGCGCGGTCTGTTCGGGCTGCTCATCATATTCACCCATCGTATTTGGTAACCCCGCATTAGGGTAAGCCGACACATAACACGAGGCTATCTGCGAAAGCTCTTCAATATGCGGACGCATTTCCTTTGCACCCAAAGCACAGTTTAAGCCAATGCTAAGGGGTTTTGCATGCATCACAGAAGTATAGAAAGCTTCAAGCGTTTGCCCGCTAAGCGTTCTGCCAGATGCATCGGTGATAGTTCCACTGATCATAATGGGCAACGGCTCTTTACCAGCATCCCTGAAATATTTTTTGATCGCGAAGATCGCGCCTTTAGCATTGAGTGTATCGAAGATTGTTTCGATGAGCAACAAGTCTACGCCTCCATCATCCAATCCCTTTACCTGATCGTAGTAGGCATTCACCACCTCGTCGAAAGTAACGGCGCGGAATCCCGGGTTATTGACATCGGGAGACAGCGAAAGTGTCTTGTTCAATGGGCCTATAGCGCCCGCCACCCAGGCTTGTTTGCCGCTCTGCTTTATCGCTTCGCGTGCACATTTAACTGCTGCCACGTTCAGTTCGTAAGCCAGGGATTGCATGTCGTAGTCGGCCATTGATATTGCCGTGCTGTTGAAGGTGTTTGTTTCGATGATATCGGCGCCGGCGTCGAGGTATTGTTTGTGTATTTCGGTGATGATTTGTGGCTGTGTAAGACTTAACAGGTCGTTGTTGCCTTTCAGGTCGCTGGGCCAGCTTGCAAAGCGTTCACCGCGGTAGTCGGCTTCTGCGAGCTTGTATCGCTGGATCATAGTGCCCATGGCACCGTCGATAATCAGAATTCGTTTTTTCAGTTCTTCCCGGATGTCGCTCATATAATTCTCTTTCGATTGTTAATGGCTGAAAAGATAAACGTTTGGGAAACTGCTGTGAAGGTTTCGTTGGCGTTCATTAGTTCAGTTTTTTGGAACAGGCTGAACAATAAACAAATCGGCCTGCGGCGCAAATATAAGGATTTTTATTGTGAGGGGTGAAGGCTGGGGGGTGCGCTGTAATTTTTGTGAGGTGTACCGCAAGGCAGGCCCTTATGTTTTAACTTTACAATATGCAATTCTCGTCGTCTCTTCTTGAAAATGCTGTGAATGAATTTGCCCGGCTGCCCGGGATCGGTAAGAAAACAGCATTACGACTGGTTTTGCACCTCGTAAAGCAGGATGCATCGCTTGTACAGGCGTTTGGAGAAACCGTTTTAAAGATGAGGCAGGAGATCAAATTCTGCCAGCGGTGCTGCAATATTTCTGATGCCGATATTTGTTCTATCTGCGCCAATTCGATGCGGAAGCATGAGATGGTTTGTGTGGTCGAGAATATTCGGGATGTAATTGCCATTGAAAGCACACAGCAGTATAACGGTACCTATCATGTGCTCGGCGGAATTATATCACCACTCGATGGCGTAGGACCTGATCAGCTGAATATCGAACTCCTTCTCAACCGCGTTCAGAAAGAAAGTGTACAGGAGCTGATCTTTGCACTTAATCCCACCATCCAGGGCGACACTACTATCTATTATATTCAGAAAAAGCTCCAGCCGCATTCATTGAACATTACCACTATTGCAAGGGGTATCGCCTTCGGCGGTGAACTTGAATATGCTGATGAAATGACGCTCGCGCGTAGTTTACAGAACAGGGTTCCTGTAGAGAGATTTGTGAATTATTAGTGGCTAACAATCAAAGCTGGATATCCACCTCATTATCCCAATTCGCCTTTACCGTTATCTTTCTGGATATCCTCCGTACTTTCTCGGGCTGCCGGTGCTCGCCAAAAAACTGCCCGGTATCCCATACGCCATTGCGGTTTCTGTCTGAAAGAATGCGTAGTTCATATTCGCCGGGCTTAAACAACTTTGCGTTGAATGTATTATTTGTAAGAGGGTAGGAGAACTTCACGTCGTCGCTTTGTACGAACTGCAATACCGGCCGGTCGGCCATTGAAAGACCCAAAAACCTCAGCCTCACTAATCCGTAATCCGAGTTTTTCTTCGTTACGAACGTAATTGTATCGTTCAGCAATATCTTCCTGCCGAGCGTATCTTCAGCAAAAGTGGTATCTAAAAGCACGTTGTATTTTGTGCCTTCGGTCCAGGCATATACCAGCTGAAACTTTTTATTCGATGTATCGCGTTTGAAAGTATAGCGCAGCGGAACAAAGTTTTCGTCAGTCAGCACAATCTTGGTTGAATCTATCCTCCGTAGCGGCTCTGGCGAAAAATCAAATTCGAAGCTCTGAAGCAAGTCAAACGTTGCGCCCTCGTTGTTTGTCTGGTATCTCAGCACCCTGTCTAGTTCCTGCCTGTTCGCGGGCTTTTTCTCCACTACCGGCAGCATGGAAGACCTCTTGGTGGCCGTATCCTTTTCGAGAAAAGCATAAAGCACATAGTCTTCCTTTCCCTCAACCGGATTCACTACAGAATCTTCAAACGCAAATAATTGTTCCTTCGATAAAAACCGGCGCTGCCCACCTTCATCTTTCAGCGCATACATCCGGTAGTTACCGGCAGCTATATTCTGAAACTTGAAGTAACCCGCAGAATCAAGTCGTGCCACATAACGGGGACGCTCTTTTACTACTGCAGAGTCGCTCATATCCCTGTGCAGCATTACAATCATCGTGCTGTCTGCCTTACCGGATTCTGCAACAATTACCCGACCGGCCATCCCAAGCGTATCAATGGTAGTACCCGTTGAAAAGATGTAGCGGAAGTTCTTGTAGATGTTTCCTTCGTTCAGATCCTGTATTGCATTACCAAAGTCCAAAGAGTAAGTTGTATTGGGTTCAAGCGTGTCCTTTATGTTGATGATCAAGTTCTTCAGCTTCACGTCAACTATCGGGTTCACTTTGGGGGTTGGACTTACAATCAGATTTTTCTGAAGTTCATCTACCTGTATATACTCATTGAATGTGATGATGATCTTTTTCTCGGCAAACAGCCGGCCTGAGTCGCGGGGATCGAGTTTCAGAATTACCGGTGGCAACGAATCCCTGGGACCACCTGTGGGAGGAGCCATGTTTGCACAGCCTGCGCCCGATGAAACGATAAATGTACCGATGACTATAACTGCCAGAGCCGATAATAGATAACTGCCTTTCATTTAGGTGATAATTTGTACTTCTTCTTCCTCTTCTTCGTTGTCGTGAAGATCAGTGTATAGCTCGTTTGTTTTTACAAAGTTACAGTAATGGCAGTCGCTTTTTCCGCACCCTGTATAGAAATCATGGTTCTGAATCTTGTTCCAGGTATCAGTGATCTGCTGTATTACGGTGGTAGTGTCCCCGGGTGCAATCACCACTTTCCGCTTTTGATACCTCTTCTTGTTGTCGGGCTCAACAAAGTCGAATTCGGTACTCATCACTTTCCATTCCTTCTTCCCATAATTGTCTACTAATATCTTATAAAACACCGCCTGTCTCCAGTAGTCGCCGCCGTTCGGCACGTCATCATTCGGTGGTTGCAATTTTTTCGTTGCTTTATCCGGATCGCCCGATTTATAATCTACCACATTAACGTCCTTGCCAAAAAACTCCAGTTTATCCAGTTTCCCCTTCAGCGGAACACCATTCACTACAACATTCTTAATGTTATGCTCCACCACCACAATCTTGTTCCAGCGGTTGATGTACTCGTCATAATACTTCGAAAGTATATCAAGCCCGTATTCCATCCTTCTCTCAAATTCTTCTTTAATAAAACTTTCACGGTGCCTGTGCATGTACCATGTAAAGTCTTTTAACATCTCTTCTTTCGTTGGAAATACATTTCCCGGGTTCTCCTTCATCTTCTCAAACAAACGCTGAACAGCATAATGCACAGACGATCCAAATTCCGTTGCTTCATTTTTAGGCGACGGAATTCTTATCAGGTTCCTGAAATAAAATTCAAGCGGGCAACGCAGGTAGTTAGTCAGCGCCGTAACATTCATCACAAACCGCTCGATGATACGGTCCATGAAATCTTTTTCGAGCTTCTCGATTTCAGGTGCCGCAGCATCTGTAAACTGGAGCGACTGAAATTCGCCCATCACTGCTTTATCGATCTTTATCTTTTCAGGAGGAAGATCGTGCAGGTCAAGAATTTCTGCTATGAATTTAGATGGCTCCATTCCACGGCCGTCATTTGAAAACTGCGAATATGTAATAAATAACTTTATCTGCGCACGGGTTATCGCCACGTAAAACAGTCTTCTCAACTCTTCTTCATCACTCGATAATGCCTTCGACGAAAACACAGTATCCGGGAATTTGAAACCCTGGTACGGCTTTCTTTTCTTCTCCCACAATGTCGCGTTCGATCCTGCAAGAAATACATACTCAAACTCCAGCCCTTTCGAGCCGTGTGCAGTCAGCAGGTTTACGCCTTTCTCACTTCCCGAAACCTGCACAAGCGGCACTACCACATTGTTCAGCCGCATAAGGTTGATGTTTGCCACCAGGTCGCGGACCGACATGTTCGGATTTCTTCTCGTCTCCTCTTTTACAAAGTCGAATAAGTTCGTGAGTAC
Source organism: uncultured Chitinophagaceae bacterium (assembly GCA_963782225.1). Classification (GTDB taxonomy): domain Bacteria; phylum Bacteroidota; class Bacteroidia; order Chitinophagales; family Chitinophagaceae; genus Flavitalea. The sequence goes on along the minus strand of CAWAIQ010000004.1, from coordinate 942,686 downwards.
CTGCATCTGCCACAGCTTGTCTTCACTCTTCATCACCGTAGTCAGCACTCCGGCTTTCCTGATGATGTTCTCAAGCAGGGTTTGCAGCGTAACATTTTTTGCGTCTGTTATCAGCTTCTCCAATACAGCACTCGCCTGTTTCAATCCTGAGTGCACGCCTTTGTCAAAAAGATCTTTCGGTGGCTGATTCGCTTTTTCATGCAGGTGCCTGCGTATAGATGTCTTTCGTTCGGTAAACTTCAGGTCGGCTACTTCAACCGATAATTTTGCTATTTCAATAGGCGGGATGTTGAAGAAATCGAAATGCAGTATTTCAAATAACATTTCGTCGCCGCCATATGGTGTATCATATTCCGCTGCGATATATTCGAGAATTTCAATCACTTTTTGCGACAGCGGAATCTCCAGCAGATTCAAATGCTTTTTACTATAAGCAGCAATGTTGCGGTGCCTGAATAATTTTTTCAGCTCTTCACCATACTTGTTCTCTTTAAATATCACCGCAATCTTTCCGGGTTCAACACCATTTGCGAGCAGTTGCTCAACATGAAGCGTGATGCCTACCATCTCGTGCCGCTGCGATTCAAAATCGAGCAACGTCGGTGGATGTTTTAGCAGACTTATCTCTTTATGACTCGCGATAAGATCCTTACTCAGCCCCTCCATTTTACTGATGAGCCTTTCTGTATTATTTGATATCAGCGTTTTCGAAACATCAAGAATCGGCTGTGTAGAGCGATAATTATTAATGAGCACTACTTTGAAAAGATCTTTCGCATAGTCGCTCACAAATCTTTCCATATTCTCCACATTCGCTCCCTGGAAGCGGTAGATACTCTGGTCGTCGTCGCCAACAACAAATATGTTTGGTTTCTCCCAGTAATTCACGAGCAGGCGGACCAATTTATTCTGCGCACCGCTCGTATCCTGGTATTCATCTACAAGTACATAATGGTAACGCTCCTGGTAATCGAGCAACATCTGCTTGTTCGTTTCAAACTCGCGGATAACCCAATTGATCATGTCATCAAAATCGTACCGGTCGCGCTCGCGCATCATCACCTGGTATCGCTCAAAGGCCGCTATTGCAGCAAGGAGTTTATCCATTTTTTCTACCGCAGTCGCTATCCAATCCGTACGAACGTCACCCTTTTTAAATCCATTCATCGCTCGTTTCGCAACAAACTCGAGCCGGTTGGGCATGTCGGCGATATACGCATTGATATTATCAACAAGCTCGTCGGGTTGCCATCCTTCCTGTTTAATGGCAGAAAATAAGTTGGCAAGATTTCTTACATCGGAATATGCATCGCCGCGATATTTCTTCAGCGGATGATTCTTGGGAAAGGCATCGATTATCTTTCTTAACAGCTCGATCTTCTCTAACTCTGAAATGGGGTCGAGCTCATTTTTTTCGAACAGTGATAGGTTGTCCTGTATTACATCATTGCAAAATGCATGGAACGTAGAGATGTTTACTTTGTACGCATCGGAGCCGATGAAATATAACAGCCTCCTCCGCATGGCGAGTGCGCCAGCGTCTGTATAAGTGAGGCAAAGTATGTTGGATGGAGAGGCATCGGTATTAAGAAGTATGCGTCCAATTCTTGCAGCAAGTATCTGCGTTTTGCCGGTACCAGGACCCGCAATAACCATTACAGGGCCCTCTATCTGGTCTACCGCCTGCCGCTGCTTTTCGTTCAGCTGTGCGTACTCTTCCTCAAACCGCCTGTTTAGTTTATCTCTCAGATACATAAGTCAAAGGTAAGCAAGCAGGTAGGGGTCATAGTATGTTGAAATTCACATATTTTCCCCTGTTTTATGGGATTTCAGACCATTTTGGGAATAATTTACAAGATTCTGCGTTATAGGGTAGAATCAGGCCCATGAAAAACCCAAACACCCTCAAAGTATTTATCCTTGAAGATGATACATGGTACGGCAGCATGCTGCACCATTATCTGTCGTTGAACCCTGACTATGATGTCAAACGGTTCGAGAACTCGGCAGAGTTTTTCAACAATCTTCACGAGAATCCCGATGTAGTTACGCTCGATTACTCGTTGCCCGACATGGCAGGAGATGAAGTGTTGAAACGCATCAGGGAAAATCATCCCGGCATCCAGGTGGTTGTTATTTCCGGCCAGGAAGATGTTAAAACCGCAATCAACCTCCTCAAAAACGGAGCATTCGATTACATCGTAAAAGACGATGATACCAAAGACAGGATATGGAACACGCTTCTGCACCTCAAAGAGATCAACGGTCTGCGGCATGAAGTGGAAGAACTTAAAGAGCAGGTGGCGAAAAAACATGTCGACTTATCTAAATTTCTCATTGGTAAAAGCGATCAGATCCTAAAAATCTGCGGCGTAATTGAGAAGGCATCCAAAACGAACATCACCGTATCTATTACGGGTGAAACCGGTTCAGGTAAAGAAGTAGTGGCGAAAGCTATTCACTATAATTCTGATAGAAGCAAAAAGCCTTTCGTTGCAGTAAACGTTGCGGCGATTCCGAAAGAGTTGCTCGAAAGTGAATTGTTCGGGCATGAGAAAGGGGCATTTACAGGTGCCGTTACCCGGAGGATAGGAAAGTTTGAAGAAGCGAATAGCGGAACATTGTTCCTCGATGAAATAGGCGAGCTCGATATCAATCTCCAGGCGAAATTACTTCGCGTACTGCAGGAAAGAGAACTGGTACGTGTAGGTGGAAATGAAACAGTGAAGATCAATTGCCGGATCATCGTTGCTACCCACAAAAATCTTTTACAGGAAGTACAGAACAAGACATTCAGGGAAGACCTTTATTACAGGTTAATAGGTTTACCAATTCACATTCCACCATTAAGAGAAAGAGGAAATGATATAGTTATACTCGCTAAACATTTCATGGATATATTCTGCAAAGAGAACAGCGTTCAAAAAAAGGTGCTCTCTGAAGATTCGCAGAAGAAACTTCTTGCTTATCCTTTCCCCGGTAACGTGCGTGAACTGCGCAGCGTAATGGAACTTGCCATTGTGATGGCCGATGAAGAAGTGATAGAGCCACAGCATCTTTCGCTGAATTCAACCAGCTCACTCAACGGGATGATGAATCACGAAAAATCGCTGAAGCAATACGAGATCGACATCATTCAACATTATTTAGATAAGTACGAGAAGGACGTTCTATTGGTAGCCAAAAAACTTGACATCGGAAAGAGCACGATCTACCGTATGATACAAGCTGGTGAAGTAGCAAATAAATAACCCGAATTGAGCGGTATGCGAAAATATGTTGGCCTGGAAGACAAGAAAATTCTTGTTGTGGAAGATGTTGAGCTGAACCAGCATCTGGCGCGACACATCATGGAGTCGTGGGGATGTGTGGTGGAGATTGCGGAGAATGGAAGTCTTGCTGTAGAGAAGGTAAAAAAATTCGACTACGATCTTGTATTGATGGATATCCAGATGCCTGTGATGGATGGAATGGAAGCCACCAGGCAAATCCGAAAAATGGGCGATACTCACAAAGCTGCTGTGCCCATTGTTGCACTTACTGCAAATGCAATGAAATCCGAATGCGATGCCTACCTCGAATTGGGTATGAATGATTGCCTGGCAAAGCCATTCGAAGAACCTATGTTGTTTAAAACAGTATCAAAGAATATCAAGCAGAATTTAGTCATGATCAATAGCAATGATGAGGTGATAGCGCCGCAGGTTGCTGCCGGCGGTGGAAAACTGTTTGACCTATCAATGGTGGAGGCCATTTCGGGTGGCGACAGATCTTTTATACAGCGCATGCTGCAACTGTTTCTCGACACCGTTCCTGCAACACTGAACGATCTGAAGAAAACATGTGATGCCGCTGATTGGGCGATGCTGAGCAAGCATGCACACAAATTAAAAAGCACCATCGATTCAATGAACATCGATTCACTGAAGAAGGATATACGTAGCATTGAAAGCTCCGCGAAAACTAACGGCGACCCTGCCGAATTACAGCGCCTTACCAACAGGGTGCTCAGCGTAATGAATGATGTGATGAAACAGGTTAAAGCGGAATTATAATAAATATTTCTACTTACTCATTCAAACATGTGATCCGCATTCTATGTAAATGTGGATGCTTATTTTATTTTGATTATCCAAACTAAACCCTTCTATGAAATTTTCTCCAAACGTCGGAAAAGCGTTATTGCTTTTACTATTTGTACCATTTGCTTTTAGTTGTGCCTCTATCGTTAGCCGTTCTAACTGGCCGTTTTATGTTGAATCGGACCCCGCTGGTGCAACGGTTACCATTGAGAACAAGAAAGGCAGAGAGGTGTTCAAGGGCAAGACGCCTACGGTGGTGCGGTTAAAATCAGGATCAGGATTCTTTTCGAAAGAGTCGTACGTTATTTATTACAGCCGCCCCGGTTACGAAGACAAGAAAGTAAACGTTGAGTGCAAGCTGAACGGCTGGTATTTCGGTAATATTATCTTTGGCGGTGCGATTGGATTGTTGATTGTGGATCCTGCTACCGGTGCGATGTATAAGCTTGATGGAAAAGGCAGCCATGAAACGCTTTCGCCTTCACACCAGGCAAGTACGCCACGCTCACTCAAAGTAATGGATATTGCTAATGTTCCTGCCGACTGGCACAACAGATTGATTGCATTAAAATAAACTAATCATGAGAGGTATTCTTCGCACTCCGCACTGGGTATTATTCACGCTCGCACTCTGTACATTTCTCAATTTTTCGGGATATGTGGATGAAGTAGTTAAAATATTCGCCTCCGGCGTAGTTATGCTGTGGACGTTTGCTGTTGGATATTATGGTGAGCAGAAAAGGAGATTGATGGGTTTGCAACGGAGGAGTCTTGCATTGTTTCAGTTTAACAGCTTCTATACAATCGCTTTCAGTACAGCCGCAGTGTTCGCAGAAGAATTAGTAGTTGATGGTGCTGTACGTCCCGGTTACGAAGTTTTGTCAGTGTTCTTCCTGGTGGGGTTAATATACCTTGTATTCGCTGCTATTCACGTAGTGGTTTTCAGCGCAAGAACTATTGCGGAGGTTGAGCACGAAGGCCCGGTTGCTTTCAGTGGATATTTTGGAAAATTGCTGATGCTGTTATTTTTTGCGATTGGCGTATGGATGTTGCAGCCTGTTGTAAAGCGCTATCTCATCGAGGAATACGATGAAGTAAATCCTTTCGAATCGATTTAGTTTGCTGCCGCAGGCGTCCATCGCTGGCTTCAGTCGTAACGCTTCGGTCGCAAGGTTTCATGTAATGCAACGCTACAGCAATGTCCGCCGGAGGCACGTCCGCCGGAGGCGTTCCGCCGCAGGGCTTCAGGGCAACGTTTCAGCTGCAAGGCTTCTTGTAAATGCGACGCTAGCCGCAATCTTCCACCCGAGACGCCTCGCAGGCACTTTCCGCCGGAGGCATGCCGCCGCAGGCACATCCTAGCCGGGTATCCTCGAAATATATTTCTCGATCTCTTTGATCTGCTGAAGTATCTGCGCATTCGTAGGTTTCAGCGCCTTGGTTCTTTTAAAGAAATCTTTCGCAGCGCGAAACTCTCTTTTATTCATCATGATATTACACATCTGCAGGTAGGCTGCAGCTTCATTCTCTTTATCAGGTAAACCTTTGCGGATCGCCTGGCGAATATAACTTTCGCCTTGCTTGAAGTCGCCCTTTTGCATATTGATCATACCGATCTGCAAAAGGTTCGCACCTTCTACTTCTTTGATAGGCGAACCGAGATCGATCCCTTTCTTCATGTGTTTTTCCGCCCCTTCAAAGTCTTGCTTCATCATCGCCATCTGGCCTTTCACCGTATAATATGCCGATCTTATCGGTTTATACAGCAGGTTCGGATACCTAACGGAATTCACTACACGCTCCGCACCTTCCATATCTCCTTTCTCCATGTGCTCCTGGATAAGCCGCAATGGTCCGATGAAAAAATGGCCCGCAATTAATATCAAACCGATAAGGTATGCAGGAAATGCTGGCCAGAATCCCGCCCACACATTAGTGGCGATGCCGATAATTATAAGTAAGATTCCGAGTTGCAGCCGATATTTTATAACTAAATTGTAGAATTTCATGATGTACTTCTAAGGGGTGCAAAGATAGGTTTAAACCATTTATTCATTCAAACGAACAGATCTAACGTATGAGATTTCTGACTTCCTTCCTCCTTTTATTCTTACCCTTTTTCGCTATTTCACAGGTTGATTCTGCGTGGGTTGTAAATAATTACACCAAGACAGAGCAAATGATACCGATGCGCGACGGTAAAAAACTCTTCACTTCCATCTACGTTCCAAAAGATAAAAACGAAAAACACCCGATCCTGATGATGCGTACGCCCTATGGCGCTGTGCCTTATGGCAAAGACTTCAGGGGCTACTGGCACTCTTATCAATCCCGATACCTCAAAGAAGGTTACATCATGGTTATCCAGGACGTTAGAGGAAAGTATATGAGCGAAGGCGAGTATATGGACGTCCGCCCTTTTAATAAAGACAAGAAAGGCAACGAAATCGACGAAGCAAGCGATACCTATGATACAGTCGACTGGCTGATCAAGAATCTTGAAAACAACAATGGCAAGGTGGGCGTATTTGGCGTTTCGTACCCGGGCTTCTATTCTTCGATGGCTGCGCTGAGTAACCATCCCGCGGTAGTAGCGGTGAGTCCGCAGGCGCCGGTTACAGACTGGTTTATCGGTGACGACTTCCACCACAATGGTGCATTTATGCTGATGGATGCTTTCTTTTTTTACGTGTCCAGAGGTTTTGGTTCACCTCGCCAGGGGCCGAATTCAACCGGGTATAATGCCGGATTTCAGCCTTACACAAAGGATATGTACAAGTTTCATCTCGAAACGGGCGCGCTGACCAACTTTACGAAACTCTCTGGCGATTCCATTGGATTTTGGAATGAAATGATGGCGCATCCGAATATGGATGACTTCTGGAAGAAGAGAAACGCCCGCGTAGGCATGTACAACGTGAAGCCTGCGATGTTAACTGTGGGAGGGTTGTTTGATGCGGAAGATTGTTTTGGCGCATGGCAGGTTTACAAGGCCATTGAAAAGCAAAGCAGCGGTACGAATAATAAAATTGTGATGGGACCATGGTCGCACGGGCAGTGGGGTGCCGGTAATGCAAAGTCATTGGGAAATGTTCAGTTTGCGAGCAACACTTCTAAATACTACCAGGACAGTGTAGAAATTCCGTTCTTCAACTATCATCTGAAGGGTATGGGCAATCTCGACCACCTCGTAGAGGCTACGATCTTCTTTACTGGCGAAAATGCATGGAAGAAGCTTGAAACATGGCCTCCAAAAAATGTTTCTAAGAAAACATTATACTTCCAGCCGAAAGGGAAACTGGCATTTGCTAAGTCAGCTGGAGGCAGCACCTCTTATATAAGTGATCCGGCGAAACCGGTTCCTTATATTGAAAGTGTTAGTGCGGAAAGAACGGCAACATACATGACGGATGACCAGCGTTTTGCCGCAAATCGTCCGGATGTACTGGTGTTTGAAACAGACACGCTTACCGAGGATATTACTGTTGCGGGTCCGCTGAATGCGGATCTGAAAGTATCGTTAACCGGTACGGACGCTGACTTTGTAGTGAAATTGATTGATGTTTTCCCTGATAATTTCAGTTACAGCGCCGATGATGAATATGTGATGAACAGTTACCAGATGTTGGTTCGTGGCGAAATATTTCGTGGAAAGTTCAGGAACAGCTACGAAAAACCCGAACCTTTTGTCGTTGGAAAACCAACGCAGGTGAAGTTTGAACTACCTGATGTAGCGCACACATTTAAGAAAGGACATAAGATAATGGTTCAAGTACAAAGCAGTTGGTTTCCGCTGGCCGACAGAAATCCGCAGAAGTTCATGAACATCTACCAGGCGAAGGATAGCGATTTTCAGAAGATCACTATCAAAGTGCATCACGATGCTGCCAATGCAAGTGGTATAGTGTTGCCGGTAATGGATTAAGTTCGCTCAGGTCATATTAAAGAATGCTATATTTATAGTCCCTCTTTTGTGTGGACTCGAAGATGACTGTTCAGTATAGAGACTTTCAGGTGTACCCGCGATAATTGCACCCTCACCTTAAACTCAATAAAATGAACAAGATTCTTCTACTGCCGCTTATTGCGGCGCTTATTCCCGTTTTTATTAGTTGTAATCAAGTGGCACCTGTTAAAGAGGTTGCCGCAGAAGAGCCTGTGGCGACTGCGCCTGTAACCAATTCCAGGTTTACGATTGCATCGGATGAGTATGTGGACCTGGCGAACAAATCAATGGATGTTTTTTCGAAAATGGATTTTGATGCATGGGCTGAGACGTTGTCTGACAGTATCATTTACGTTTTTCCTGACGGCGACCAGGATACGCGCACGCGATTAACTGGGAAAAAAGCGGTAATAGACTGGTGGAAAAACTGGCAGAAGACTTCGGGTATTCAGTCGATGACGTTGTCGGAGTTTAATCATTTTCCGCTTGATGTAACGGAGCAGCCGAAGGGTGGAGCGTTGAAGGGCACTTATGATTTCTTTTATTTTTCTAACAAACTGGCATTTAAAAAAGGGACTATAGGTGTTAGGATGAACTTCGTTACGCACTTCGATGCCAACAAGAAGATTGACAGGTATGTTACGTACTACGACAGGAGTAAAATAATTGCTGTTTCTGGCATTGATGCGTTGCAAAAATGATAGGGGTGTAGCCTCAAAATCCTTATTTTTGCGACCCGCTTTAAATGAGGCGCGGTCCCGTAGTTCAATGGATAGAATAGGAGTTTCCTAAACTCTAGATACAGGTTCGATCCCTGTCGGGACTACAAAGTTACTGTCAGGATAAATAAGGAAAAATAAAGAGAATGCCCGCGTCAAAGCCACTGCTGATGCGGGTTTCGCGTTTGTGGACCCACCGGACTTTACCTGCCTTTACAGGTCAATTCGGTTAGCGGCTCGGTTAGCAGTATCCTTTCAAGCCATGAACGGTGAACAAACACGCATTTTTTATTCCTATTCATTGGAGTGAAATGTATGTTTCGGTTTCATTTTGGTGGCTTATGTCAATCGTACGAAAATTTACGAATTCCGCCATTACGGCAGTTTCTAGCTAGTTGTGGAGAGTTATTGATTTTTATACTCCTCCATAAGTATCCAAATATCTACATTTGTGGAGGATTATAATCCATTTCATATATGGAAACGATCATTGGCCGAGAGGAAGAAAAAAAGATACTTACCGATGCGCTTCAATCGAAAGATGCAGAATTGATTGCGGTGTACGGACGAAGACGAATCGGTAAAACTTTTTTGATTCGCAACCACTATTACAAACAGCTTGTATTTGAGTTGACTGGAATTCATGAAGCAAGCATGAAGAATCAATTACACAATTTTAGCCTGGCTCTTCAGGATGCGATGCGAATCTCTGTTGAGCCAGCTGCACCCGCAAATTGGATAGATGCCTTCCGGCTGCTAAGTAATCACCTTAAAACAGTTTTGAGAAAAGATCCAATCGTTGTTTTATTCGATGAACTGCCCTGGCTATGTACGCCGAAATCGGGATTTCTTCAAGCTTTTGCTCACTGGTGGAATACCTGGGCCACGCGTCATCCACTCCTTAAAGTAGTTATTTGCGGTTCTGCTGCATCCTGGATCATCCGGAATATTATCAACGATCGTGGCGGATTGCATAACCGGGTAACACAGCGGATAAGGCTGTTGCCTTTCACACTTACAGAAACCGAACGCTTCCTTCACCATCACGGGCTAAGATTAGACCATTATCAAATGCTGCAGCTTTACATGGCGATGGGAGGAATTCCGCAATACTTAAAACAAGTTCAAAAGGGCGAGAGCGCTGCTCAGGCAATAGATAAACTGTGTTTCACGAAAAACGGAATGCTAAAAACAGAGTTCGATGATCTTTACCAATCCTTATTTGCTCATGCGGAAAACCATGAAGCAGTAGTGCGAGCGCTTTCCAAAAAGGCAAAAGGAATGACCAGGGCGGAGATTATCGAAGCTTGTGGTTTTACCACCGGCGGATGGACTACCGAACTATTTGATGAATTGGAACAGTCTGGATTCATTACACAATACATCCCCTTTAACCGAACGGTCAGGGATACTATATATAAACTATCTGATGAGTACAGCTTGTTTTACATGAAGTTCGTAGAGGGTGCGCGTGCTACCGGTGCGGGCACTTGGCTACGCTTTTCGAAAACGCAATCCTACACCAGTTGGAGCGGTTTTGCCTTTGAGACCGTCTGCCAAAAACATACAGACCCAATAAAACGCGCATTGGGGATTGCGGGCGTTTATACCGAAGTTTCTGCTTGGCGTTACGTTCCCAAAAGGGGTGAAAAAGGAGCGCAAGTTGACCTGTTGCTGGACAGGGCCGACCACTGTATTAATCTTTGTGAAATGAAATTTTCAACCGGTGAATTCGTGATCGATAAAAAATATGCAGGCGAAATCGACAGTAAGGTTCAGGTGTTTAAAGAACAGGTGAAAACACGAAAAACTATTTTTCCAACTTTGATCACTACGTATGGAACACGGAAAAACGAGCACTATACTGGCCGGATACAGGCAGAAATTAAAATGGAAGATCTTTTTAGTTGAAGATCCAAAGAGCTTGCCCGGTGCAGAAGCGGGCTCGCACGCAGATCGTTTATGGCTGGAGGTTTTGAGGTGATAATAAGAAGGGAGATCAGGCAGAGGTGACGGAAGATGTGGGGATATATTAAAGTTAGACGATTGGATTCAGGTGAATAGGGACGATAAGTGATGTGCAGTGATAAGTGACTCAAGTCGAAGTTTGCCACTTGCGCATTTGACCGCTATGTTTGCCGCAACTACACCGTACTGTCGTGGACTTTGTTAGCGACATTTGCGTAATAACAAACGTAAGGACATGAGAAAAGTTATTGCATCGATGAATATGACGCTTGATGGCATTTGCGACCACACGGCAGGAATTGCCGACGACGGGCTCCATGAACATTACAACGAGATTTTGAGAAATGCAGGCGCGCTCATTTACGGAAGAGTAACCTACCAGTTGATGGAAAGTCACTGGCCAGGGGTAGTGAAGAGGCCTACCGGTAACAAGTCAGAAGATGACTTTGCGGTGTTAATTGATAATATACCTAAGATTGTTTTCTCGCGAACGTTGAATACTGTTACATGGAAGAATTCTGCATTATTGCACGGCAATGTGAAAGAAGAAGTTTTAAAGCTGAAGGAACAACCAGGTAAAGATATTTTTGTTGGAAGTCCGGGTATGATTGTAACGTTACTTAACCTTGATTTGATTGATGAGTATTGGTTGTGTATTCACCCGGTGATACAAGGCAGTGGGTTGCGATTGTTTAAAGAAATAAATAATAAGGTTAGTTTGAAACTAATAAATTCAAAAACGTTAAGTGGTGGGCATGTAACGGTCGCCTATGAGCGCGTGAAGGGATGAGGCGTTACTATGAAAACATGTTTCTTGGTTTGTGTTTACCTTGCGGGTATTTAATTACGAGTATGTCTAAAAACTTGTGTGGGTTCGTTTTGAGTGTTTTAATACTTAGCTTCTTTTCTTCTTGCGGGCAAAGTAGACAGTCGAAAGGGGATATCTATAAAGTTGACAGCTCAGTTGTGTCTACGATTAATCAAAAGATTGCGCCGTTCAATGGGAAGTCGAATGCGAGCATTTCATTTGTAATGTATGAAGGCGACAAGGCAATCATCAGTGATGATAACACTGCCGCACTTTCTTTTACTTCATTTTCAAATAATATTATAGCGATCGATTGTTTAAACGGAACGAATGATGGCTTTGGATTTTTTCTGATGCTCAGTAAGGATTCTTCGCTTGTTAACTTTAAAGTGCTCAGTAGAAATGAAAGTGTTTCATTCAAATCTTCTCAGCAGTCGGCGGCCTCGCCGGAACTGTTGGTTAAATGTGTGAATAGTAGGGTGACGCTAGCGCGTGAGCCAGGATATGTTCAGGGTGAGGTTATTGAAGGTATTGTGGAGCTGGAGAGTGAGTATTTTTATGAAGTGCGGGCGAATAAAGAGCGAAAAGTAAAGTTCAGGGTTGAAGCTTATTTCAAGTCGGAGCCCGTCCCGGTTACCAACAATCAGTATAAGACGTTAGTGAAGTGATAGGTGTTATACGAGTACATAAGCGGTACTTCTTCCGCCATTTGATTCTTTTATCAATATATTTTTATCTACAAGATCCTGCACATCTCTTAATGCGGTGTCCTGCGAAGTCTTGGCAATCTTTGCCCATTTGGACGTGTTAAGTTTACCTTCAAAGCCATCAAATAGTTTATTGAGCATCAGCCGTTGCCTATCGTTTAGCGACGTTTGGGAGTGCTTATCCCAGAATTTCGCTTTGCGTAATATTACTCCAAGCGTATCATCGGTTTCAGATATAGCGCGGTCAAGACATTTTAAGAACCACGTAAGCCATTCCGTTATATCAAGCGAACCTTTTTGCGTTGATTCAAGGATGTCGTAATACTCGTTGCGATCTTTTCGAATTTGAGCACTCATGCTATAGAACCGGGAAGACGTGCCGTCGGCCCGGGCGAGTTTCATATCTGCAAGCGCACGGGCAATACGGCCGTTTCCATCATCAAACGGATGTATTGTCACAAACCAAAGATGCGCTATGGCTGCTTTTATCACCGGATCAGATAAACTTTCTTCATTGAACCAGTTAATAAACTGATTCATCTCCACATCCAGGCGATCAGCATCAGGCGCTTCGAAATGGACCCTTTCCTGTCCTGACGCACCAGACACCACCTGCATCGGATCATCCTTCTTATTATCCCTCCATGCGCCTACAACAATCTTATGCGCTCCACCTGCCACGGCTGGAAATAACGCCGAATGCCATTCAAACAGTCTCTCTGCACACAACACTTCCTGGTATTGTTGAGTGGCATCAAGCATCATTTCAACTATACCTTCTACGTGCCGGTCGGCCGGTACCAATCCGCCTATATCTATTCCCAGCCGACGTGCGATAGAAGATCTTACCTGTTCGGGTTCGAGGACTTCGCCTTCTATCTCGCTTGATTTGGTTACGTCTAACGTGAGGGTATTTAGGCTTGCTTCTTCCTGGAGCTTAAACCCGTAAGTTTCCACGCGACCCAGCAGTCTGCCCTGGCGGTGCCGTACATGCGCAAGCAAAGCCCCGACTTCCTCTTGCTGCCATTTAAACCCGGGCCATTCTGATAGTTGATGGATATACACCGCCATTCGCCGCACTTTATGCGGTGAATATAACATTTATTCGCCGCATGAGGCATTAATCGCCGCATAATCTGCGGAGGATAGTCGTAGAATCGCTTCGAATAAGATGATTTGAGACGATTTGAGCCGTAAATAGACGATAACGAAATTGGCCAATCACTCAAGATTTTGAGGACGGCGCGGGCTGGCAAAACAAAGACCTATTGTGTTTTTCCTGCTTACTTTCTATTTTGATAGTCAATTTCTACCCATGAACTTCTCCTTATCTGAAAGTTTCCACCACGCCGACTACTGAACTTGACTCCTTCGAAAAAGGAATGCTTTTCGAACAGTTTGTTAGGCAATTATTCAACGAGCAAAACTTTAATTTGATCAAATGGCGAAAGTTTGAAAAGCTGGAAGACAAAATTCTTTTGGATGACTGTGTTAATCCGGATAATGAAAAATCGGATGGGCAACCCGTGATCAATTTGATTCCTTATAAACGAAAGCCTACAAGAAAATTTTTTTACGATACAATTCAGCTGAAATTATTTTGATCTTTAGTGATATCCTTCCAGAACATCTTTCTGCCAAACCTCTCAAATAGAGGTTTGTTTACTGCATTACGTCTCTCCTATTGCATATCTCCGATTTTATCGCGCTCTTAGCGCGTATCTGGCGCGTACCTGGTGCGTTCAAGCAACGCAACAGAAATGCGTGGGAATCGCGATAAAAACGAAAGAGAAACGATATGGCAAAGAACAAGGGCAATCAGGTAATGAAGAACGTACGCGGCATGTTCGGCAAGCAGGTCGTGTTCAAAATCAGGCTCGGAACAGAGTATGTTTCAGCACCACCGAACGTGAACGAGAACCGTATACCCAAACCCGCAGAAGGAGCCAACCGCAGGAGCTTCGCCGAGGCTGTAGCATTCGGTAAATACGTAGTCACCGATCCGGAACTCAAAGCCAAATACGCCGCTCTAGTAAAGCAGGGCCAAACCGCTTACAACGCTGCAGTCTCCGACGCTCGACTTCCTCCCAAAATAAAATCACTCATCACACAAGGCTACACCGGACAGACCGGCAGCTGCATACTCATCCAGGCAACAGATAATGTGAAAGTGAACAAGGTGAGTGTATCGATTTATAATGAGGCATTACAACTTATTGAAGAAGGCGAGGCGTCAGATAACGGTGATAACATGAACTGGATTTACCGCGCTACAGTGCCTGTAGCAAACATTACCGGCTACACCGTAGAAGTGAGCGCCTCCGACATCGCCGAAAACGTAACAACGCGATCAGCTGTCATTTAAGGTTGCTTTCCAGGAATAGTAGCTGGATCAACAGCGGGCACCGGCACAGTCTCCAAAGCCGGCATCGCAGCCGACTCCATCCCCGGCACCAGATGCGGTTTCTGCTTTCCCCACCGGCGATTGATGAAGTTTCGTGAAGGCAATTCTATAAAGCGATAAGACAAATACGATACAAACAGAATAAACGCAACAAAGAGCAGGCACAACAGCCACGAGGTGCCAACAGATAAAGGAGGGACCGTAAACCCGACCTTCTTACTATTAGCAAAGAACACCGTTCCCTGGTACATAAACGGCTGATGGATGAGATAAATCGAAAACGACCAATCTCCCAATCTTTGCAACGGCTTTGTTGCGAGCACCGCATTCATGGTGGGATTGCCATATGCTGCAGACAACAAAATAAACGGAAAGAATGAAACAGTAAATATGTCAGGCACACCAAAATGCAGGCACGCAAACAGCCCCGCAAGCAGAATTAAAAATGTGTAGCCTGACGAAAAGAATCGCTTCGCCCAGCCGTCTTTGTATCCAAAGTAAACTGTCATCCCCATTACAAAACCAAACAGGCACCGGAAAATTCCGAATTGATATGAAACATTCAAACTGAACGGAGCAGGGCCGGTTGGCCTCATAAAGCTTAACGAATCCGGAACAGTTGCCAACGGGAAGAGCACGAATCCGACCACCAGGTATCCAACAATACACAGCGCTACGACAATTATTCTACCAGGCTTTGGCAATTTGATAAACGGACCCACTAAAAACGGAAAAAGCATATACATCCACCACTCCACACTAATACTCCATGAAGCATGTGTGAACGTAAACCATTGGTGCAGGTTCATCGAATGCAGCAGGAGCAAGTTGGTGATAAATGAATAAACAGAATTTTGTGTATCAAGTATGGGACTTACTTCGGCTCCCCACTGGTATAGCAGGAACAAAAATGCACTTGTAAGAAATAATGAAAAGATATGCAGCGGGTACACTCTCGCAAACCGCGCGATAGCGAATTTTCTGAAGTTCTTCGGATTCACTGAATCACTAAAGTTCTGCGCATATACATAACAGAGGATAAACCCGCTCAGCACAAAAAAGAAGTCAACCATCAGGTACATGTTGCTGATGAGAGACGATTGGTTACCGTCTAATAATTTTCCACCGAAAACTCCTATCACAAGCCCGAAGTGGAAAATAACCGTGAATAACGCGGCAATGCCACGCAAAGGTGTGAGGTTTGTCAGATACTTGTTGGCAGACATAATAAAGGATTAGGAGTGGTTTCGTACCTATTAAATATATATTAAATTAATTAATATAAAAATGAATATTATTTTAGGCATTATTCTATTGAACTTGAATAATATTTTTTCGAACATACTTTATCAATAACACATGTCACTACGCGTTCTCGTTCTTGGTGCCGGCTTCGGCGGACTGGAGCTGACAACTATACTTTCAGAAAAATTAGGCGATCAGCTGGATCTGACGTTGATCGATCAGAATGATTCCTTCTACTTTGGCTTCGCGAAGTTCGATGTGATGTTTTCGCATAAAACATCTGATGCGATACGCATGTATTATCGCAACATCGTGAAGCCTGGTGTCACTTTCAAACACGAGAAAATTACCGCGATCGATCCGGTGTCGCGAACAGTTACCACTTCAAAGGGCACTTATGAAGCAGATGTACTGGTGGTAGCGCTTGGCGCAGAATACGAACTCCCGGCAACGCCCGGTTTATCAGAAGGTGGCAACGAATTTTATTCTCTTGCCGGCGTGGAGCGCTTAAGAGAAGTGTTGCCCACTTTTTCTAAAGGACGTGTGATTGTAGGGGTAACGTCTACGCCGTTCAAATGTCCGCCCGCACCAAGCGAGGCAGCATTATTGATGCATGATTACTTGCTTAAACGCGGCATACGAAACGATTGCGAAATAAGTATCGTGATGCCATTCGGCACGCCGATCCCTCCATCGCCGGATACTTCTAAGGCGTTGCTGAAAGAATTTGAAGAGCGTAATATTAAATTCGTTGCGAAGAAACTTGTGCGTGCAATCGATCCTTCGCGGAAAGTAGCTATCCTGGACGATGGTACCGAGATGCCTTTCGATTTATTTTTAGGCGTTCCAAAACATCGCGTGCCGGCTGTTGTTGAACAAAGTGGGATGACCGTTAACGGTTGGATACCGGTTGATAAAACGAATCTCAAAACAAAGTATCCTCACGTGTATGCGATCGGCGATGTGAATAGCGTGGGAACGCCGAAGGCTGGTGTGTTTGCGGAGGGCGCTGCAAAGGTTGCGGCAGAATCTATTATTGCTGATGTTGAAAATAAAGGTACTCCGGATGCTTACAAGGGCAACGGTACATGTTACATCGAGTTTGGCGACGGACGGGTAGGGAAGGTGAATGTTGATTTCTTTTCTGGTCCTTCGCCCGCGGGCACTTACACCGAAGCTTCAGAAGAATTAGTAGCCGATAAGCAACACTTCGGATCGAGCCGTGAGGCACGTTGGTTTGGCAGTTGATATCAATCCTTCAATCTGATGTACTTCTCAATATTCAGCCTGTTGATATTGCTTTCAGCAACCACTTCAATCCCACTTTGTAATAGTGTATCGCCGTTAACACTAACTGTAAACTTGAAATCATGGCCTTCCCAGTTTGGAGAACTGCAATATTCGAGGTGCTCTGTGTAATTATCGCCTGCAAGCGTATACTTTCCCCCGCCCGCGCTAAAGCCGGTTGAATCCTTCAGGCTGTGAAGGAGGAATGCGAAATGAGTGTTATTGATGATTTTGATGAACGATTTATCCTGCGTGTAATCGGTAACGGTAGTGTCGCCTTTTTCGATGAGTGTGCCTGACAGCAATTTCCACGTTCCGATGATTGGCTTGTCCGATGTTTTACAGGAAATTAATATTGCGCAGATCAGTACGAGGGTTAAGTTTAATTTCATCTTTCAAGTTAGTTTTTAACTTAGCAATAATATACAATACAAAAATGCGCCATCTTTTTTTAATTCTATCTGCAGTAACGCTTTACTCATGCACCTCACCGGAGGCACCGACTACCAAAACGGATACCGACTCAGTTCAGTTTTATTCCATTGACGATTTTAAGAGTGTGGCTAAGACAGATGCTCATGTGCATGTGCAAACGCGCGACTCTGCATTTATGAACCAGGCGATTGAAGATAACATGAAGCTGTTCACAATAAATTACGACGATGCGAATGAGCCGCCGGCTATGGAGGTGCAGGAAAAGTATGCGATCAACTTACGGAAGAGCTTCCCCGATCAGATTGAATGGGCCACTACCGTTTCTATCAGGAAGTTCAATGACAAAGACTGGCTGCCTCAAACGCTTAGATACATTGATAGCACGGTTGCGCGCGGCGCGAAAGCAGTGAAGATTTATAAAGTGATTGGTATGTCGCTTCGCGACAAGAATAAGAAGCTTGTGATGGTTGATGATGCGCGGTTAGATTCTTTGTTTTCTTACTTCGAGAATAACGGCATTCCTGTCGTCGGTCACCTCGGCGAGCCGCGTAATTGCTGGCTTCCGCTGGATAGTATGACGGTGAAAGGCGATGCTTCTTATTTCAGCGCAGTACCCGGTGTATCATATGTACAAGCATCCCGGTTTGCCTTCTTATGAAGATCAGATTCGTGCCCGTGATAACAGGCTGGCGAAAAACCCTAAGTTGAAGTTTGTCGGAGCGCATTTAGGAAGCTTAGAGTGGAATGTTGATTCTCTCGCGGCGCGGCTTGATAAGTATCCAAACTTTGCTGTTGATATGGCTGCTCGAATTGTTCATCTTGAAGTTCAGGCAGCTAAAAACCCTCAGAAAGTTCGAGATTTTATCATTAAGTATCACAACAGGTTATTGTATGCTACGGATTTGTTTGTTGATGAGAATACGAAACCTGTGGATGCGAAACGTGCTTCGCACGATACCTGGATGAGTGACTGGAAGTTTTTTGTTACTGATGAAACGCTGACTTCAAAAGATTTTGACGCAAGCTTTAAGGGGTTGAAATTGCCGAAAGAGGTTGTTGATGATATTTATAAGAAGAATGCGGAGAGTTGGTTGGGAATTTTTTAAACTCCCACACCATACTTTTGCCTCGCTTAAGAACGGCATATGATCAAACAGATGAAAATGAGACCGGCGGAGTTCATCGCCCTATCCGCATCAACAATGATGCTTACAGCGCTGGGCATCGACATCATGCTGCCGGCATTTGCAGAATTAAGACAACACTTCGGCCTCCCGCACGATTCAACAGAAACGGCGAAGATTATTTCGTTCTTCTTCATGGGGCAAATCTCACAAATCATCTTCGGAGCCCTAAGCGACAGATTCGGAAGATTGTCAATACTAAGAGTTGGATTTCCACTGTACATCATCGGCGGCATCGCCGCCACATTCGCACCCACACTTGAAATCATGTTTGCGGCCCGCTTCGTGGCAGGCATGGGCGCAGCTGCGGTACTCATGACCACCATCGCTGGCGTCCGCGACCGCTTCGTAGGCGATGAAATGGCGAGGATCATGTCGCTCGTGTTTACAATCTTCTTATCAACCCCTGTTATCGCACCTTTTCTCGGACTTGCAATACTATCAGTGGCGTCATGGAAATGGGTGTTCCTTACGCCACCGATATTCGCCGTAATCGTTTTCGTATGGTCGTTACGGCTAGAAGAGTCGCTGCCACGCAGTCAGCGCGCAATACTTAACTGGCCTACAATAGCCAACACGGTCCGGCAGATACTAAGCAACAAAACGTTTTTACGCTATACCACGATCACAACAATCCTGTTCACAGGGTTAAGTTCTTACGTTGCAAGCTCAGAACACATTGTAGGAGAAATTTACCACCGCCCGGAATTGTTTGCATGGATCTTTGCGGCAATTGGATTTGTGATGGCGTGCTGCACGTTGCTCAACTCGCGGCTATCGACAAGGTTCGGCGCAAGAAAAGTGATCAAGTGGCTACTAATCATCTATACAATTATCGGGGGGTTACTGCTTGCGTACACGTATGCAGTAGGCGATCCGCCGGGAATGATACCGTTCTTTGCAGCCATCGCATTGCTATTGGGAATTAACCTGGCCGTTGAACCAAACAGCAGCGCACTCGCGCTCGAACCAATGGGTAATATGGCCGGCGTAGCATCATCAATCTACGGAACTGCATTCTTTTTTATTGGATCAACAGTTGGAGCAGTGATTAGTCATCTTATGACGAGCAGCGTTCTTCCGCTCGTGTTAAGTTTCTTTATACTTGGGGCTATTACTGTGTTCCTGGTGTATGGGGATCTGCGTAACCGTAACGGTCAGTCAGCGGACTAAGAAACCATCATTATCTCTTCTTCAATCTTCTTAAGTTCCTGAAGCTCTTCCGGAGAAAAATTAACGTTCGGGCTAAACGGAGTATTGATCAGCTCGATGAAGAAAGTGTCTTCTACATCCTTCAGATGCAGCATATATTTGATCAGCAATTTTTGGAAATCAGGGGTCATACCCCAAAATACTTACGACTGGCATATTTCAGTAATATTAGGACCACAATCAGCGGATACTATAAGAATACCTTTAAGAAAGTAAGTAAATACCCTAATCGTTTTTAGGCGGGTATTGATTATTACTCCTTTATAGGCGGCCAGGATACCCCTTGCACGATTTTTTAAGAAGCTCCTTTGATGCATAATTGGTTTTTTGGTACAAGCGGGTTGGTGTTGCCTGTTCCTAACAAAAGCTTCTATCCCGATGAATATAAGGCGGGGAGCAGGTTGCATTATTACGCCTCGCTGTTTACAAGCATAGAAATAAACAGTACTTTCTACCAGCTTCCAAGGGTGCCAACCGTGGCCAACTGGATTGCTGATGTTCCGCCGGATTTTAAGTTTACACTCAAAGTGCCGAAGCTTGTTAGCCACGCGAAAGACTGGCAGTACGACAAACAAGCGCTCAAAGATTTCTTACAGCTGGTGGCTGTCGCAGATAGTAAAAAAGGCTGCATTCTTTTGCAGTTTCCTGCGAAGATGGAACCCAATGTGCCGAAGCTCCGCGCTATACTCACCGCATTGAGTAAATCGAAATGGCCCATTGCTTTGGAGAGTCGCAACGATCTGTGGTATGAAAAGCGCATGAACGATCTGCTCGATAAGTTTAACGTGGTACGCGTTATACACGATTGGTGGAACTACAAGATTGCCCTTGATAGTAATAGCGTCATCGTGTATATCCGTTTTCACGGGCCGGAACGGAATTATCGCGGAACATACGATAACGACACGCTCGATCAGTATGCGCATTTTATAGAGGAATGCTTAAGTGCAAACAAAACTGTTTACACTTACTTCAATAATACGCTTGGTAACGTGTCCGGGGATTTGAAGTCGCTGATTCAAAAGGTGCACCATTATTAAAAACGGCCGCAAATAAGTGCAGCCTTCAAAAAACTATTTAAAATTTTTTAGAGGAAATCACCCACCCCTGCCCCTCCCTGGAGGGAGGGGATTGTTTTGACTTATAAAAATTATAAGCGAGGTTTTTGTTCTAAAGAGACATTTAAGAAAAAAACGGCGGCAAATAACTGCAGCCTTCAAAAAACTATTTAAAATTTTTTAGAGGAAATCACCCACCCCTGCCCTCCCTGGAGGGAGGGGATTGTTTTGACTTATAAAAATTATAAAGCGAGGTTTTTGTTCTAAAGAAACATTTAAGAAAAAAACGGCGGCAAATAACTGCAGCCTTCAAAAAACTATAAAAAAATGACAAAAAAAATCCCCTCCCTTGAGGGAGGGGCAGGGGTGGGTGTTTCCCTCTGAAAGATTTTTTATTTATAAGCTAGAACGTTCCGTTTTGAGTAAGATTCGGATTATTATTTATTTCTCTCAACGGAATCGGGAACAACAACTGATTTTCGGTAAGCGTTTTACCCCATACGGTTCCGTGACCCACAAAATCATCAAACTCACCAGTCAGATCATTACGCACTTTGCGCGTACGTAACATATCAAACCATGTTTTTCCTTCGTACGCCAGCTCGAGATAACGTTGCGTCCACACCTCTTTTTCAAAAGCATCAACGTCGAGGCCTGATACAGGGTCAAGATTCGCGCGATCGCGAATTTCATTCACATACTGTTCAGCTGCCGCATCAGGAGCGCCGTTTGCCCTGTTCGATGCTTCCGCATACATCAGCATCACATCTGCCAGCCGGTAGATCGTATAGTTGAGATCCGAACGCGCAGTATTGGTTACCGCTTCCTGGTCAAACCATTTGTACAGGTAATATCCGCCGAGGTTCACACTATCCCTGCGCGGATCACCTGCAGGGTAAGCCGCCGGATTTCCAGGATACCAGCTATAATAGAACTGACGCTCTTCAACTCTTTTATCACCATCGGGATAGCTCTCTATAAATTGCTTCGTAGGTACCAAGCCACCAAACTCATCAGAGTATACCGACACACGTTTGAACAGTGCAAGCGTTTTTGCGGTAAGGTCGTTTGGGGTAATGTCTGCTGCGTACTGCACCTGCCAGATAAATTCGCCATTGTTTTTGTTTGATGGCAACGTCATATCCGAATATTCAGGAAACAATGTAAATCCGCCGTTGTCAATCACTTCTTTAGATCTTTTTGCAGATTCTGCATAGCTCGCGGTTCCTCCAAGAATCGGATACCCTGCATAAGTGAGATACACATCAGCCAGCAGCGATTTTACCGCCGACATTGATACCAATCCTGTTGGGTCTCTCCAGGGCAGCGTGGATTGTTCTGCGAGTAACAAGTCGGGAATGATCACCTCATCATAGATCACTTTTGCTGATTCCCGTGCCGGCCTTATTTCTTCCAGGTCATCTACAGTTTCCGTAATCTTTGGCACATCACCATACATCCGAACCAGGTAGAAATAATAAAAGGCACGAAGTGTATGCAATTCAGCGAGCATGTTTGTTTTCGTTGCTTCATCGAATTCTATGTCAGACACCTTTTGAATAGAAAGATTGCAGTTCGCGATACCACGATAGAGCGATTCCCACCATGTATCGATGTAGAACGATTGTGCATCGTAGGTAAGATTATAAAATCTGAAACCTTCGGTTTGTGCGTTGCCGTCGGCCTTGCCGGTCATGAACTCCATCAACTCGGCTGTGTTGCCACCGTATCCACCGGCGCCTCTGTCGAGAACGCTTAATTCGGCGTAGCCTGCATTTGCAAATGCACGCGCAATTTCAGGACTTGTTACTTCCGCTTCCGGCGTTAATGAACCGGTGGGCGTTTCGTCGAGAAATTTTGTGCAAGAGCAAAGCGATATTATAAGTGCTGTTATGATCAGATGTTTCGTTTTCATCAGTCGCTTCTTTTAGAATTAGAAAGAAAGATTTACTCCAAAGTTGAACGTGCGTGGACGCGGATAGGGGAAGAAATCCTGGTTCTGTGTCAACTGTCCGCCGAACGTAAGCACTTCCGGATCATATCCCGAATAGTCTGTTATCAGGAAGAAGTTTTGTGCGCTTCCATAAACACGCAGGTTCGTAATACCGGCCCTGTTCATGAATTTTTCAGGAAACGTGTATCCGATTTCGATGTTTTGTCCACGAATGAATGAACCATCTTCTACCCACCAGCTGTCGATGTGTGTTTGATAAAACGATCCATAGTATCTGACCTCAGCTATGTTGGAGTTTTCGTTTTGCGGAGTCCAGGCATTTTTCACCGTAGCAAGACTGTTTGCGATCGCCTGCCTGTCCTCAGTTGAATGCTTAAAGTTGGCAACAGTGTTCACACCGAGAACCATCCTGATATCGAACTTGAAGTCGAAATTGAAGATCTTGAAATCGTTCAGGAGGTTCATCGTGTATTGCGGATACGCGCGACCGAGCCTTACGATATCGGCATCATCAATCTTTTCATCCTGGTTTACATCTCTCCATTTTATATCACCGGGTTTCAGATTGTAAGTAGCGGCCTCGGCTGCATCTTTTGTTGCCCAAGTGCCTTCGCGCTCATAGCCAATAAATGTACCAATGGGCCATCCGACTCTCAGCACGTTTGTTTCGCCAAGAAACCATGGGCCGGGATAAATGTCATCGTTGTTGGTACCTAACTGCAGAATTTCATTTTTAATCGTAGAGAAATTAAATTCTGTTGTCCATTTGAAATTTGGTTCGATAAAGTTGCGTGTAGTGATTGCTGCTTCGAAGCCTGTATTGCGAACACTTCCGATATTTTCGTATACCGTTTCTAAACCGGAGGTCCATGGAATAGGCGCGTTCAGCAACAGGTCCTTTGTTGTTTTATTGAAGTAATCCGCAGCCACCTGGATCCTGTTATTAAGAAAGCCCATCTCAAGACCCACGTCCCACTGATCGACCTTTTCCCAGCGAAGATTAGCATTACCTAAATCAGTTCGTGTAATGATAGGTTGTCTTTGTCCTCCAAGTATCGTAGTACCCGAACCAAGAAGCTGAATAGATCTGTACGAACCTATTTCCTGGTTACCGGTCGAGCCAATGCTCGCGCGAACTTTCAGCTCACTGAACACACGGCTGTTTCGCATGAAATCTTCCTGCGATACTCTCCATGCTGCGCCGGCTGACGGGAAGAACGCATACTTGTTGTTCTCACCAAACTTCGAAGAACCATCATAACGGCCGGTAGCAGTAAACAGGTATTTGTCGTCGATGTTATAGGTAATGCGGGCGAAGTACGAGTTCATCGTCCATTCGTTGTCGCCTGAGCGTGGCGGATTGGCAATAGTGCTACCTGCCTGGAGGTTATGCCATCCCCAGAAATCGTCGATGAAGTTTTGCGCCTCCGAGAAGTTATTCTCTGAATAGCTTTTCTGGAATGAAAGACCCGCGAGGGCAGTCATACTGTGTGTGCTGCTGATCTTTTTATTCCATGTAAGATAATTTTCTGATTGCCAGTAGGTGTCCATCCAGTTTTCGATAGACGCTACACCTTTCTGATCAAATGAAAGCGAACTCAAACCACGACCAGAGTAAAAATTATTTTTCATTGAGTTGAGACTGAAACCGAAGTCGCTCTTAAAATTTAAATTGGGAGTGATGTTGAATTGCGCATATACATTTCCGACAGCTGCGTGCCTGTTGCGAAGCGTGTAACGGTTTTTCGCAATGTTCACAGGATTGCTACCGCCTTCCATACCGGGGAAGTCGCCGTTGCCCCCATATGTGCCATCAGGATATTGAATCGGAATGATGGGGAGCGCTTCAAGCACCATTCTTGAAACGTTTAACCCTCCGTTTGCATCCGACACTAAACGGTTGTTTCCCTTTACAAGTGAGATACTTCCTCCGACTTTCAGCCAGTCTTTAATGTCTGAATCAAGCGTAAAACGTGCGGAATATCTCTTGAACCACGACTGAATCATCAAACCATCCTGGTTGAAATACCCGAGCGATAAACTGTAAAGCGTTTTGTCGTTACCACCCTGGAGGTTCAGATAATGGTTAGTCATGATGGCGGGCTTGTATACTTCTTTCTCCCAGTTTGTATTATAGCGTGGGTTGCCGCTTTCATCGAACAGATCGGGAAAGTTTGCGGGATCGTTCGGAACATATTTGCCTTGTGAAAAGCCGAGTGAATCGTACTTCTGTGCATTTTTATATGCCAGGTTATATACATCCATGAATTCGGTTGCGTTCAACGCTTTCAGGCTGCGCTGCAATGTGCTCACGCCAACATAACCATCGTAACTAACCTTCGATGGTCCGCGTACACCGCGTTTTGTGGAGATGATGATCACACCATTGGCGCCACGCGCACCATAGATTGCTGTGGCGGAAGCGTCTTTTAATACTTCGATAGATGCGATGTCGTTAGGATTGAGAATAGACGCGGTGACACCTATCACACCATCTACCACATACAACGGATCGAGACTGGAGTTAATAGATGTTACACCACGAATCCTGACTTTAGCAGGTTCGCCGGGCGCGCTTGTGTTTATGCTTACGTCAACGCCTGGCACGCGGCCCTGCAGTGCCTGCGTTACATCGGGCGCGGGCCGGTCGAGGAGCCTGTCGGCGCGTATAGTGGCGACGGCACCTGTGAGATCTGATTTTTTAGCGGTTCCGTAACCGATAACCACTACTTCATTGAGCGCATTTTGCGTGCTGCTGAGTGTAATGTTTACTGTTTCCGAAGAAGACAGCTTCACTTCTTTTGATTCGAAACCTGTGTAAGAAAATACGAGTACCGCATCGTTACTCGGTACCGGGATTGAAAAGTTTCCCTGGTCGTCTGTTGATGTGCCTCCGGTTGCTCCTTTTACTGTAACGCTTACACCTGCCAGTGGCGAGCCATCTGAACTGTTTGTAACCTTACCTGTTTTGGAGACTTGCGCGTAAGCAGTTGCACTGAACAGCACACAGAGAAGCGCTGCTACAATTTTGTTTTGCATAATTACCGTTTAAATGAGTGAACATATGGCTACTGCTACGGTAACGAGTATTGGGGAGTGCTACGCTTTATGGAGTGGGTGGGGAAACGCTGTGAGAAAACTGAAGAGTATATAACGACGGGATGCAGTTAGTGATACAGCTTGCAACATTGTTTTCTCATAGGTGATGCAACAATAATAAATGATTGCGAGATTATGAAAATTTATTTTTAATGTGAATGATGTTGAAACAGTTAGCCGGGTTCAAAAGTGTATTTTTGAAAAGATGAAATTAAAGTTCCTGTCGCTTCCGTTATGGTCGATTGTGGCGCCTATCGGTGCGTGTTTGCTTTATCTCATTCCCCACGACACGATGGGAACTGTGCATACAATCGCGCTCGCCTTTCTGTTGTGTGTAACGGTAATAGCGGCTGTACATCACGCTGAAGTGGTGGCGCATCGCGTGGGGGAGCCTTATGGTACGTTGCTGCTGGCGATTGCAGTAACTATTATTGAAGTGTCGCTTGTGGTTTCATTGATGCTGGCGGGTGGGCCCTGGTACCGCGACGCTTGCGCGCGATACGGTATTTGCTGCAGTAATGATTATACTCACCGGCATTATTGGCGCTTGCCTGTTGCTGGGAGGGTTTCGTTTTAAAGAACAGATTTTTGGAAGGAATGCGGTGAATGCATCACTTACAACGCTTACGTCTATCACAGTGCTTACTTTAATACTTCCTAATTATACTACGAGTATCCCGGGGCCTGAGTATAATAATAGCCAGTTGATTTTTGTAGCGATCATTTCGCTTGTGTTGTACGGAACGTTTGTAATGGTGCAGACGGTAAGGCATCGTGACTATTTTTTACCTCCGAATGCCGATAAGGATAAAGATGTTCACGAGGATCCTCCGACGGTTAAAACCACAATACTGAGTACGACGCTACTGTTAGTTTGTTTAGGGGTAGTGGTGTTGCTTGCAAAAGCGCTTGCACCTACTATTGAAAGTGGTGTTGAAAGCGTGGGCGCGCCGAAGTCGCTTGTCGGGATTATTATCGCTGCGGTTATTCTTCTACCAGAAGGGCTCGCTGCGATTCGTGCGGCGCGGCAGAACCGTCTTCAAACGAGTTTGAATCTTGCACTTGGGTCGGCGCTCGCTAGTATTGGGTTGACCATACCTGCCGTGGCAACGGTTTCTATTATGACAGGTTATCCTATTACTCTCGGTATTGATACGAAGTCAACCCTCCTGTTGATTCTTGCGCTCTTTACTATTATGTTGTCGTTTGGCACGGGCAGGACGACGGTTTTACAAGGCGTTGTGTTGATTATTTTGTTTTCGGTTTATCTCTTCACTACTGTTGTGCCATAATTTTGAAGAAAAAGAAAGGACAGAGAAAAAGAAAGTGAACAAAGAAAACAAAAAAATAAAAAGAGAAATAAAAGAAAAGTTTTTTGCCTGCGGCGCTATTTGATCCAAACACATCGCCGCCGGCAGGCCAAGGCCAACCTACTTGCGTATTAAGCGCTCATACATCTCGCCAATCGACCTCTTGATCGCAACCTTATTGCTACCATAAACCGGATGCCTGCTCAAATCAATTTCCTTAATCAACTGATCCTTTGATTTGCGAAGCTTAACCCCTGCAGAAACCTGTTCAAATAAATCTTTCAAATAAGCTCTCTGATTTCGAAGATCATCAACCCCTCCGGGATCCCCGTGCCCGGGAATCACCATCTTCACATCCCACGAAGCCATCGTTTCCAACACATCAAACCACTTTTCATAATCAGCATTTGCATCTGCAACATTATTCCCCCAGGGGTTTCCATTCACAAACAAATCTCCTGTAACAAGTATTTTTTCTTTAGGCAGGTATGCCACTCCATCACCGGCGGTATGCGCCGGCCCCATTCGAATGAGTTCAACACGATGTTCACCGTCATCAAAAACCATCCGCTTATCAAACATCAAAGAAGGAAACTCGCGCCGGTATTTTTTCATATCACGGCCGCTATATGAAGAACCATGATCCCATTCGTTTTGTCCCAACGTATGCATTTCCTCCGCGGTTTTCTCAGTAGAGATCACTACCGCCCCGGAATCTTTGAACACCGCATTCCCAAAAGTATGGTCGTGATGATAATGAGTGTTGAATACGTACCGTACCGGCTTATCAGTTGTTTTGCGGATCTCATCAAGAATATCTTCGGCCCCCCATGGATAGTTAGCATCTATTGCGAGTACATACTCGCGAAACACGATCCAAACACAATTGGCCGACATCTGCTTCGCTTCGTCACCGAAATAATAAAATACGCCGGGCGCTATCTCCTTTACGGGTCGCGCTTGGGAGAAAACATCAACACAATAAAATAAAATCAGTGAAATGAAAATCAGCCTCAATCGCATATTCTTTTATGTTGTACCCGCCTAACGAAAAAAAGTAAATAACTTTTGGTCCTGCGGGTAGTTTTTATGATTATAAAATGGGTTTATAATCCCGAAATAAAATTCGCCAGCTCCTGCAGGTGCTCCAGCTTGTTGAAGTTTACATTCTTGCTTTTGAGGTAGTCGTTGATAGCGTCTTTCTTATCCGCGTATACTTTAAGGATGTTCTTTTTATTTGCCGGAATAAATTCGTGCTTGTCGGTTTCAATCAAGTAATAGGTTGCTTTACTGATGATGATCGTTTCACCAACTTCAAAATCGAAGTTCTGGTTGTTCATGTTCACCTGCTGGTTCTTTGTAATACCGGATCCTGAATTAGGGATACCAAAAGCCCCGATATTTTGCACGTCGCCAACTTTCATCTTCTCGTGTATGTACATTTTTACTTTGCCTTTTGAAATGGCGCGCAGGCACGCTGGCGTAAACAGAAAGAGGTCTTCACCAACCGTTACCTGGCTCACAGCCGATTCATCGGCAATTGCGAGCGTATCCTTTCCATCGTTAATAAATTCGATAGTGGCTTCAATGCGGTTATAGTTCATTGGACGAAGAACTTTCTGACCGTTCTTCAATTCTACCATGCCATCTACAAAATTGGGATACAGGTAGATCACTTTTTTAAATTCATCCAGTGCGTAGCTCCCGCCCTTGATGTATACCCGGTCCATTACCTGCGAGTAAGACGAAGCGTAAAGGACAAAGGCAAGCAGTGTGAGCAATAACTTTTTCATAAGCAACAAGGGTTTAAACCCGGAAATCTAATTTACAGTATCTTCAGAACACTGTAACTATCGCATATGAGAATATTCGTTTTGACACTTGGGGCGGTATGCCTCGCTTTATTCAGCCACGCACAATCTGCGAGCGTGCTGCAAATCAATAAAATTGTAACGCCGGAAGCTGGCCTTCAACCACTTCACTTCCTTGCTGCCGACGAATTGAAGGGCCGGTCGCCTAAAAGGCCGGAAATTGATGTTGCCGCAAAATATATCAGCGACGATCTGAAAAGGTCGGGCGTAAAAGAAATCAATGGCGCTACTGGTTATTACCAGTCTTTCAGTCTTATGTCGGCGACGCCTGCACAGGAAGGGTCGCTCCAGGTAAACGACAAAACCTTCTCTATTGGTGATGATCTTCTCCAGATCGGAGGAAAGGATGCCAGTTTATCTGCACCGATTGTATTCGCAAGCTTTGGAAGCCTAGCTGATCTGAATAAACTGGATGTAAAAGGCAAGATCGTTGTAACGAACCTTGGAATCAATGATTCATCCAACGTCCGCGAAGGGTTTGCAAATGTGAGAGCGAAGCACGATGCCGTTTTGCAAAAAGGTGGTGTGGCATTGATAGAGATATTCAGGCAGAAAGATGTGCCATGGACCGCCGTGCAGGCCCACTTTGGTGCGGAACGTTCAGTGAGTAAGGAGGATTCTATTCCCGTGTTTTTACTCGATAGTGTCGACGAAACGCTTACAAAGTCTTTAGCAACGGCTCCAAAGGCAACGCTCAAGACATCCGGCAACTCCATAAGAAACCTTCCGGCTAAAAACGTTTTAGGATGGATAGAGGGCACAGACAGTAAACTGAAAGAACAATACATTGTTTTGTCCGCACACTACGATCATATCGGTGTGGCGACCACTCCGCAAACAGAAAACGGTGTAGCAGACAGCATCTACAATGGTGCGCGCGACAATGCCATCGGTGTAACTGCAGTCATGAATGCGGCCCGGTATTTTGGGAAACATCCACCAAAACGGTCGGTGGTATTTATATTATACACGGCAGAGGAAATGGGTCTACTGGGCAGCCGGTATTTTTCTGATAATCCTTTGGTGCCCATCAAAAAAATGGTTTACAACCTCAATTGCGATAATGGTGGATACAACGATACCAGCCTGGTAACGATCATTGGCCTTGGCCGAACATCAGCCGACGATGATATTAAAGCTGCGGCCGCAGCGTACGGTGTAAAGGCCACTCCTGATCCTGTGCCGGAATTAAATCTTTTTGACAGAAGCGACAACCTTAATCTCGCTATCAAAGGCGTACCTGCCCCTACGTTCGGAATGGGCATCACCGGTTTCGATTCTGTGATTAGAAAACGTTACCACCAGCTCGCCGATGATGTAGTTTCGTTTGATCAGCGCTATGCATTAGTGTATGTAAGAAGCTACGTGCTCGCTGCCAAAAATATTGCCGATAATCCAAAGCAGCCAATGTGGATCAAGGGTGATAAATACGAGGCTGCCTGGAAAAAATTATATACCGCAGATTGATTTGGGAAGATGGCTCACGATCACGCACACACGCATTCGCATTCCGTAGAGATTGACAGCAGCAACCGCCGCGCGTTTATTGCCGGCATATGCCTCAACCTTGCTTTTGTTATCGCCGAACTCATCGCTGGCTTCGTGTATAATTCAATCGCGCTTCTTACCGATGCCGGGCATAATATAAGTGATGTTGCCAGTCTTGTTCTATCCCTTGTCGCTTTCTGGATGGCAAAACGCCGCTCGAACGCGGTGTATACGTATGGTTATAAGAAAACTACGGTACTGGCTGCACTCGCGAACGCGGTTGTATTACTAGTGGCTGTCGGTATTCTCGGTTACGAGTCATTCAACCGGCTGGCACATCCGCAGAATGTTGAAGGTGGAGTAGTAGCATGGATCGCTGCGATAGGAATTCTGATCAATGCAGTTTCAGCGATGCTGTTTTATCGCAACCGTCAAAAAGATCTCAACATAAAAAGTGCCTATCTCCACCTCCTTGCCGACGCGCTCGTTTCGGTGGGCGTGGTAGTAGCGGGAATTATTATTACTTATACTCACTGGTACTGGCTCGATCCAGCGATAGGCATCGCGATTATGATTGTGATACTCATCAGCACCTGGCAACTTTTAAAGGCAAGCTTTAAGATGAGCATTGATGCCGTGCCAGACGGAATTGCATTGCAGGAGGTGAAAACAATTATACTGGGGCAACAACACGTACAAGCGGTGAGCCATGTTCATGTGTGGCCGTTAAGCACAACCGAAAATGCGCTGACGGCGCACGTTGAGTTGAGCAACGAATTAAATTTTGAAGAAAAGCTTCGGGTGGTAGAGAAAATTAAGCACGAACTGGAGCATCATAATATACATCACAGCACCATTGAGCTAAAATAATAGCGTAAAAACTGTAGATTTAGCCGACAATATGAATCCAAATATTATCACAGAAACTTTTAAGATGAAACGGTGCGCCACATCCTTACTGCTTGTCATATTATTCACTTCACGAATATTTGGGCAGGATGTATTGCCACGAAGTACGCCGGAACAACAGGGCGTATCCTCTCAGGCTATTATCAATTTCCTTGATTCTGCAGCAGTCGATCAGAACGAGTTTCACAGCTTTATGTTTATCCGGCATGGAAAAGTGATTGCAGAAGGATGGTGGAATCCATATCGCGCGGACCTTAAACACACGATGTATTCATGCAGCAAAAGTTTTACCGCGACAGCCGTAGGCTTTGCTGTGAATGAAAATAAATTGAAAGTAACCGACAAGGTGATTTCGTTTTTCCCTGATCAGCGGCCGGATACTGTAGGCGCCTACCTGCGCGACCTGACGGTTCGCGATCTGCTGACAATGTCTGTCGGACAACAACCCGATCCAACGCCCACGCTTGTGTCGGATACCAATTGGGTAAGATCGTTCCTTCAGCGGCCCATTACTGATAAGCCCGGTACAAAGTTTCTGTATAATTCCATGGCTACTTATATGCTGTCGGCCATCGTTCAAAAAGTTACCGGCGAAAAAGTATACGATTACCTCACACCAAGATTATTCAGGCCGCTCGGCATCCAGGGTGCAGATTGGGAGACGGATAATAAAGACATAAACACAGGCGGTTGGGGGTTGCGAGTGAAGACGGAAGACATGGCGAAGTTTGGCCAGCTGTTTTTGCAGGAAGGCAGGTGGAAAAGAAAACGGGTGTTGCCAAAATCGTGGGTGAAAGAAGCCAGTACGGTTAAGATCATTCAACATCCGGAATATTCCCAGGCGAAAAGAGATTCAAGTGATTGGGAACAGGGATATTGCTACCAGATGTGGCGGAGCAAGCACAATGCTTATCGCGGGGATGGCGCGTTCGGACAATATATTCTCGTGATGCCCGACCAGGACGCGGTAATTGCCATTACATCAGAGACACCAAACATGCAAAGCATTCTCGATAATGTATGGCACCATCTTTTGCCCGCTATGCAAAAGAAAAGATTGAAACCTAATGAAGCGCTCGTACAACAGTTGAAAACGCAACTCAATTCTCTTGTTCTTCCCATTCCCGGTAATAGCAGCACATCCGACCAGATCGAACAGATTTCCGGGAAGACTTATTCAATAGAAGAGAATGATAAGAAGGTGCGCAGCATTTCATTGGCGTTCAAAGATGAAGTATGCACACTCACGATGAAAAATGATACCGCGAGCTACAATATCAGTTTTACACCGCTGAAATGGCTGGAAGGTGAAACGGAAAGGCCCGGTCCATATCTCGTTGGCCGTGCGCAAAATGCCCTTAAAGGTTTGCCGCCGTTTAAAGTTGCAGGCGAATATAACTGGAGGGATGATAACAAACTCGAACTCGTGTTACGCTACATAGAAAGTCCACATACCGAAACGATCACCTGCCAGTTTGAAGGCAACAACGTAAAAGTTGAATTAAAAAATAGTTTCAGCCAGGGACAGGTAACAGTGCTTAATGGCACCGCTCAATAAACGTTATTTCATGAATCCGAAACGCCTGCTTTTATTTTCACTGCTTGTTTTATTTCATTTTTTTTCAGCTGCGCAAACACCCGTGCATGTGTGGGAAATGCAGGAACTGACATTTACGGCATCCAATTCGTACAAGAATCCATACCTGGAAGTAAAGGTGTGGGTTGAGTTGTCGGGCCCGGGGTTTAATAAACGCGTTTATGGATTTTGGGATGGTGGAAATATTTTTAAGGTAAGAGTGGTGGCCGATAAACCCGGTGCGTGGAGCTGGAAGAGCGGATCAAATACAAATGATCCGGGAATATCCGGTAAGTCGGGAACGTTTAACGCGATTGAATGGACCGACCAGGAGAAAGAAGAAAATCCATTGCGCAGAGGCTTTATCAGGGCTTCTGCGAGTAAGCATGCGTTAATCCACGCTGATAGCACTCCCTATTTTGCAATAGGCGATACATGGTATGGAATGAGTGCCAGCCGGTATAAATGGTATGATGATGATAAAGAAAGGCCGATAGGTCCTGACGCAGGTTTCAAAGACTATGTGCGTTTGAGAAAATCACAAGGCTTTAATTGGATAAATGTGATTGCTGCTTTTCCTAACTGGAAAACGGATGATAAGCCGTGGCAGTTGCGAATGGAAGATTCTGCACGCACAACAGTACGAAGTGCATGGATGAATTTTGATAACGGCAGTGCGAAGAACATGGATAATGAAGGTGGGCGGCCATTTGCTTTTCCCGGAAAGGTGCCCGGTTATGAAGATTATTTTCCGGACATGGATAAGATTAACCCGGATTATTTTAAATATCTCGATAGAAAGATTGCTTACTTGAATGCAAATGGCTTTGTGCCGTTTCTCGAAACCTCGAGAAGAGATGCAAGTTTGCTGTGGAGCAAATATTATGAATGGCCCGGATCGTTTACACGCTTCGTACAGTATATCTATTCCCGTTACCAGGCGTACAATACTATTTTAAGTCCGGTGCATCTTGATATCATCGACCTTACTATTAGTCCCGCTGAATACACTGCGGCGCTTCGTGACATGGAAAAGGAATATGGCCCGTTGCCGTTTAATAATCTTTTGTCGGCTAACGCTAATCCATCAACGCTGGAAAACTGGGGTGACAGTTCATGGATCACGCTTCACCAGATCGGTAACAAGCGCGAGCATGTGTACTACTGGTATCTTACCGAGATATTTCAACATAAGAGGACTGCTCCTGCATTAAACGGAGAGCCATACTATGCGGGTTACAGCGATCCGCGTGGCGTGGGTGCTGTCAACTATACCCGCGGTGCGAAAGGTGGAACTGATAAAGACAATGCTATCGTGCGGTCAGGAAGCTATGGTTGCTTTTTATCTGGTGGGTATGCCGGGCATGTGTATGGTGCGGAAGGAATCTGGGGTGGAGATGTTGAAGATAAAGCGCCTACAAAAATGTGGGATGCGTTTACGTGGCGCTCTGCTGCGGAGATGCAGTACTTAAGAAAGTTTGCATTTAGTATTGGTAAACGCTACCAGGATCTTGAGCCGCAAACGGATTTGGTTATTCCTAACAAGTCTTATGACCTGTTAAGCTATGAAGGGTGGGCGTATTGCAGTCGCACTCCTGATAGAAAAGCATTTCTGATTTATTTTGAACGGGGTTGTCCGATTGCTGAGTTGCGCGGTGCGGCGTTAAGCAGTGTGTATTCAGCGCAGTGGTACAACCCGCGAACGGGAGAGTGGCAGGATGTTGAGAGTGGAACGCTTAGTTCGTCGAAAACCGGAACGATGAAGTTGCCTTACAGGCCGGATGATTTGGATTGGGGGTTGAAGTTGGAGTATGTGGGGGAGGTTGATAATACTGCGGCTGTCGCCCCGCGGACTGTTAAAAAAGAAGAAGCGAAACCTGTAGATAAGAGGTTTGTTATATTCGGCGTTATCGCCGCACTTTTTGCGATTGCTGCTTTGCTTCAAAGAAGGAAATAAATTATTCCCTGCGGGGCATGGCTGCCGCCGGCCTTGCTGCCGCGGGTGCTGCCCGCCGTAGGCGTATGTGATGCGCAGGTGCTGCTGCCGCAGGTATAGCCCGCCGCAGGCGTATCTGACGCATTGTTTTGCGCTGACGCAGGCAACTTAATGCACAATGTATCTGCCGATGGCCAATTGATGCACGGCCTTGCTGCCGCAGGTATAGCCCGCCGCAGGCGTATCTGACGAGTCTTTTGTTGCCGCAGGTAATTTCAATGCACAATGTATCTGCCGATGACCAATTGATGCACGGCCTTGCTGCCGCAGGTATAGCCCGCCGCAGGCGTATCTGACGAGTCTTTTGCCGCAGGTAATTCACTGTATCTGCCGATGGCATTCATGCACGCCTCTGCCGCAGGCATAGCCCGCCGCAGGCGTATGTCATTTTTGCTGCGCAGGTAATTAATGCACAATGTATCTGCTGGCCGCACGGCCTTGCTGCCGCAGGTATAGCCCGCCGCAGGCGTATCTCGATCTTTTGCCGCAGGTAACTTAATGCACAATGTATCTGCCGATGACCAATTGATGCACGGCCTTGCTGCCGCAGGTATAGCCCGCCGCAGGCGATAAATTGACATGCCACGCAGTTGTTCCTGCCGCTGGTTATTTGCCACAGGTAACTTAATGCACAATGTATCTGCCGATGACCAATTAATGCACGGCCTTGCTGCCGCAGGTATAGCCCGCCGCAGGCGTATCTGACGAATCTTTTGCGGACGCAGGTAACTTAATGCACAATGTATCTGCCGATGACCAATTGATGCACGGCCTTGCTGCCGCAGGTATAGCCCGCCGCAGGCGTATCTGCCGCAGGCACACTTATACACACAAAAAAAGCCGGGCTAAGTAGCCCGGCCTTCTTCATAAAACAAAAAACTATTTCTTCTCATCATTATGATGATCATCAACCTTGTCTTCTACTTTATCCGCACCCTTCTCAATTTCATTTCCTGCCTTCTTCATTCCATCCTTCGTATCATCCCATGCATTTTCAATCTTTTGTCCTGCCTTATCAAAAAAGTTTCCTTCCTTGTTAACTACTACACCTTCTTCAAGCGTAACATCCTTACCGTCTTTTACAACTTTACCATTCTTATTAATTACCACACCATTTTCGAGTTTAACGTCGTCAGTGGCTTCAACCCATGCGCCGTTTCTCATTACATGTACTTTACTGTCCTTGTAAGTAACATCTCCTTCACCGGGAACATAAGTTGCCTCAGCTGCTGGTGGAGGAGTTTCATTTACAGTTGTATTATCTCTTGTGTCTTCATTAATAGCTGGTGTGCTTTCGTTACACGCGATAATTGTCATACCTGCAAAAGCCAGAAAAAAGATTCTTTTCATAATCATAATTTTAGTGAATAATATGGATCATAGGTATTGGTGACCTACTATCCTAAATAACTGTGCCAAACGCTATCAGTTGAGCATCAATCACGTTAAATGTGAGGTGTTGACTTCCTTTCGCAGGCAATTACACGAAATGCGTAAGGCGCTTTAACAATACTTTGGGATGGATAAATGTGCGCAGCCTGAAGCGCACTCAGAGATCTAACTTCAATTGAGGACCATTATTATTTTTCCCGACGGTAGCAACGTCATTAAATTTTGAAACACTTAATCCGAGTAACCTGATTCCTCGTGGCGATGGCAGTGTCGCAATCATCAGCTCTTTTGCAATCGAACTTATGGACGATGCATCATCAATAGCATTAGCAACAGAACGACTTCTTGTGATAATTTTAAAATTACTGTACTTGATCTTGAGCGTAACCGTCCTGCCTTTCAAGTTATGTTTACTTAAACGGTCCGCAACAATCACAGAAATTCGATCGATCTCCCGCGTTAGCTCTTCTTCATCAAACAAATCTTCCTGGAACGTATCTTCCGCTCCAACAGATTGCGTTTCACGAAAAGCTTCAACGGGTCTTTCATCAATACCACGCACAATCTGGTAAAAAAAATATCCCATCTTACCGAAATGCGAAACGAGTTGCTGCTCCTCAAGTTTTTTAACATCGGCGCCGGTGTGCAAACCAAGGTTGCGCATTTTCTCGGCAGTTACTTTCCCTACTCCATAAAACTTATGCACCGGAAGTGTATCCATGAACTCTTCAATCTTTGATGGACCGATAAATGTTAGTCCATCAGGCTTCTTCATAGCAGAAGCGATCTTGGCCACAAATTTATTTATTGAAACGCCTGCTGATGCAGTAAGCTGCAACTCATCTTTAATAGCCGCGCGAATATTTTCTGCGATCGTAATAGCTGATCCGATGTTTTGTTTATCATCGGTAACATCAAGATATGCTTCATCGAGAGACAGCGGTTCGATGATGTCGGTATACCTCCGGAAAATGTTGCGTATACTATTCGATACCTCTTTGTAAACTTCAAACCGCGGTTTAATAAACTTTACATCCGCACATAGTTGCAATGCTTTCTTCGATGGCATGGCAGAGCGGATACCAAACTTTCTCGCTTCATAACTTGCTGCGGCAACAACACCGCCCCTGCCTTCAGGCGATCCACCTACTACAACAGGTATTCCACGCAGCTCAGGGTTATCCCTCTGCTCAACCGATGCAAAAAATGCATCCATATCTATATGAATAATCTTCCGGCTCATCCAATGTATCTGAAAACACTCATGCCAATTATCGCAATGGTAATCAGCACTGCCATATATTTCGACGCCTTGAATATTTTTGCACGCAACATCATCAGTTCTTTCTGTTGATCCGGCGTTGGTGGTGCTCCCTGCTGTGCAATGGCCTGGCTGATCTTGTTAATGCGTGCGGCACATGGACGATTAACACTCACACCAATAATAAAGGCAACTAATGCCATGGTTCCACCAATAGTTAGGGTGCGAGAGTACCACGAATGAAACCATTCTGGCTGAAAGCCCCCCGATATCCTCCAGAGCAACAAAAAGCCCGCAACTATTGTAATGATGGCAGAAATCATTGCCGCTATCGGGTACCCCGACTTTCCCAGGTTCTGCATAAACTTTACTCCGTCAGGACCCGATGCTTTTAATGCGGGCATAATGAAAAGTGTAAAGAATAAAATGCTGCCCGCCCAGAAAATACCGAACACGATGTGCAGGAGCCGCAGGATCAGAATATAGGTTTGGTCGCTCATAACAGTTGATTTAGGTAATACAAAATAGAATAAATTTATTGTTCAAACCCCCGGACTATGCCTGCTGATGAAACAACAAAGCCCTCACCCGCCTACAGGCTTTTTCTTTTGGTATTGTCTGTGCTTGCGTGGTTTGCGCTATTGGGTCAGCTGTACATCATCCTCCGGTATCGTCAGCATTCTGTTGCCGCAACGGTCATTCAGTATTTCAGTTACTATACTATTCTTACCAATATTCTACTTGCGTGGATATGCACAAAATTATTTTTGCGCAACGAAGATTCGTCAAAGCGCCAGAGTTCCCTCACTGCTATCCTGGTGTACATACTTACTGTCGGACTAACGTACAATATTATCTTACGCGCTTTATGGAAACCGGAAGGGCTGCAGCTTATCGTGGATAATTTGCTTCACACCATAGTTCCTTTTCTTTACCTGGTGTTCTGGATATTTTTTGTGAAGAAGGATAATTTAAAATGGAAGGACGTGCTACCCTGGCTCATCTATCCGTTCGTGTATCTCATCTACGTTTTGATACGGGGCGCTATATCGGGCGTTTATCCCTACCCGTTTATCGACGTTACCCAGATTGGTTATACAAGTGCGCTGATCAACTCGTTGGCGGTAACGTTCGTAATTGTTTTACTGTCGCTGTTTTTTGTCTGGATATCGAGGTTCTTCAGGAAGGTTTAATCTTTTTATTTTCATTTTCTTCTACGCGGGCCTTTACTATTTTCTTTACCAGGGCGGCTGGCAAAGGATTGCTGACTGTGAACTGGATAGTGCTGGCACCAGAAATTTTGAATGCGGAGAGTTCTTCTTTAAAGCGGGCCAGGATGGCCTTGCTTGTTCCGAACAGTGAACAATGGTTCTTGTATGCGCCGAAGTAAATAAGAGGACCCTGGTAATGATACGAAGGCATATCATACGCAATTCCTTCTTCTGCTTTCGGCGCGGCTTCAAGGATCGCTTTACGGATCTTGTTTAACATGGAAGCCGTTTCTGGCGGTAATTGTGCAATGTATTCATCAACCGTAGTCATAAATTGAGCATAGTTAAGTGTAAAAAACACACATTCTTTTTTTGAAGTTAAAAAATCGAAAATTGATGCAGCAATTTCGGATGGGGGCTGTCTATTTAAAGGATGCATCAACGACGAGCGATTGCCATGAAGGTTTTCTTCCTTTGTATTTTAATATCCTGTATTGAATATTCTGCTTCGGCTCAAAAGTATCAACCTGTTGACCGGTCTGCAACGGCAGAAACAAAGGCTCTCTTCGAAAATCTAAGGACACTCGCAAAAAAGCATACGCTCTTTGGACACCAGCATGCTACAGAATACGGGCATGGATGGCAGGGAGATAGTGATCGTTCGGATGTTAAGTCTGTAACGGGTTCCCATCCGGCGGTGATAGGAGTAGATATAATGGGGATGACCGTAGGGTCGCCCGAACAACAACAGAAGGTGAAGGACGACTTGCGACAGAATGTTGCCGCCACATATGATCGCGGAGGGGTAA
The DNA here is from genome assembly GCA_963782225.1 of uncultured Chitinophagaceae bacterium. GTDB lineage: Bacteria > Bacteroidota > Bacteroidia > Chitinophagales > Chitinophagaceae > Flavitalea. The sequence continues at coordinate 902,755 of CAWAIQ010000004.1, read as the reverse complement.
CAACAGTCGCATGGCATTTCTCGAACCCGGTTTCTGAGGGAGGTTTTTACTGGAAGGATTCTGTTTCACTACCCGCTGTCCGATATATTATTCCAGGTGGAGAGGCGCATGGCCGGTATCGTGAGATCCTGAAGCAGGTTGGGGACTGGGCGAACTCGGTGAAGGGATCGGATGGTAAAACAGTACCAATGATTTTTCGTCCGTATCATGAATTTGATGGTGACTGGTTCTGGTGGGGAAGATCACATTCGACGGTAGAGGAATTTAAGGCGTTGTGGAAGTTTACAGTTTCATATTTGCGCGACAGCCTTGGTGTTCACACATTCCTGTATGCGTTTTCGCCAGACAACCGCTTTCAAAATGAAGAGACGTTTCTTGAAAGATACCCGGGAAATGAATGGGTCGATATGGTAGGGATGGACAATTACGGCGATATGGGCAGGGATGGATACAGACCGGACGTAGCCGCTAAGAAGCTTAAGATTGTATCAGACTTTGCAAAAAAAGCCGGAAAGCTGGCGGCGTTTACTGAGACTGGCCTGGAATCGATTCCTAATGAGAAGTGGTGGACTGAAACACTGTTGAAGGTAATGCGCAACTCCGATATGGAATTAGCGTATGTACTGGTATGGCGCAACGATGTGCGCAGCCCCACCCATTATTATGCACCTTATCCCGGACACTCCAGTGTGCCTGACTTTATTAAGTTTTACAACGATCCGTACACACTTTTTGAAAACGATTTGAAAGGAATTTATGGTAAGCTGAAGATGAAAAAAGAGGGAAACAATTTCTGACAAAGGTTAAAGTTTCCTTAACTTTAAATAGTATATTCGCTAGCTTACCACGCACAGAAAGAGTTAAAAAATACTATTAATTGTTAAAATTTCATCATTGCAGTGTTAAAATGTTGTATACTTTAGACAACTAAAACGCTGCAATCGATTGCGTTGAACCAAATTGTTAACTAACGATGCCAATATCTGCGCGAACTGTAATCCCCATCATTAGTTAGGATTTAAGCTAATTCGACACCAAAACAAACACTTATACATCTATGCTCGAATCTCCCAAAAATGATAATCGTCACCCGGTGCCAGCGACATCGGTTGAACATTGCCAAAAACTAAAAATCTAACGAACACCAAGACAACACTATTATGAAGAAACTAAACGTAGTATTAGTTCTTGTGCTATTACTGGTTGCGGGTATACCTGCGGCCTTTGCACAGAACCGTACTGTATCGGGAAAAATTTCCGATGCAAGCGGTGCCCCGGTACAGGGTGCGAACATTCTGGTTAAAGGAACTAATGTGGGTGCAACCACCAACGCGGATGGAGATTATACCATCAGTGTACCATCAGGAGCCAACACTCTGGTGGTATCTTTCGTTGGACACACCACACAGGAGTTGCCGATCTCTGGCCGCAGCAACATCAGCGTAACACTCATTGAAGACAATGGTGAGCTGGAAAGAGTTGTGGTAACAGCGCTCGGTATCGAGAAGAGTCAGAAAGCTTTGGGTTTCTCACAAACAACTGTGAGCGGTGAAAACTTTACCCAGGCACGTGAAATCAGCACTGCGAATGCACTTGCAGGAAGAGTAGCTGGTGTGAACGTAACAAAGGTAGCGTCAGGTCCTGCGGGATCTTCACGTATCGTAATCCGCGGTGCTAAAACACTCGGTTCAACACTTAACCAACCACTGTATGTTGTAGATGGAGTTCCCGTGGACAACACTAACAATGGCCAGGCAGGTGTATGGGGTGGTGCTGACCAGGGAGATGGTATGAGCAGTATCAACCCGGATGATATCGAATCAATGACAGTACTTAAAGGTGCAAGTGCTGCGGCCCTTTACGGATCGCGCGCGGCTAACGGCGTTATCCTGATCACTACCAAAAAAGGTATTGGACGCAAGGGTATCGGCGTTGAGCTTAACTCAAACTATGTAATGGAAAAAGTAAATAACCTTACTGATTTCCAGACATCGTTTGGTAGCGGTGGAATGGTTAACCCAAGCGGAACTTCAGGTCTGGCTGCACAGGTGCCAAAATTTGCAGAAAGTATTGAAGAACATTGGAACAGCTGGTGGGGACTTGGTGCATTTGGACCAAGACTTGGTTCAGGCAACGTAGTTCAGTTCGATGGTGTTACACGTCCGTATACATATAAAGGTGACAACTGGGATCGCTACTACGAAACCGGCAGCACTTTAACTAATACAGTGTCGATGACCGCTGGTACTGCAGAACAGAATTTCAGGTTCTCTGCTTCAAGTCTCCAGAATGAAGGCGTAGTGCCAAATTCGGGTTTTGACAGAATCAACCTTTCTCTTGCAGCTACAGCGAAAATGTTTAAGAAGCTTTCGTTCAATACGAAAATTCTTTACTCAAACGAAAAAGCTAAGAACAGACCAAACCTTTCGGATTCTCCAGGAAATGGTATCCTGACACTTTATTACCTGCCAGGTGATGTTGATGTTCGTGATCTCATTGGTGATCCAAAGAAGCCAGGTGCTGTTCCAGGACCTGATCAGCAGACTGAACAGGGTCTCAGAATCTTCGATGGTAAGTCTCCCGGAGAAGAGTACCAGATTAACTATAACCTTTGGACTCAAAACCCATATTGGGCAGCCTACCAACAAAAAAATAATGATACCCGCGACCGCGTTATCGCGAGCAGCGAACTTCGTTATGATATTACCAGCTTCCTTTACGCATCAGCTATGGCTGGTATGGACTGGTTCACGCTCAGAGGTACTCGTCTTACTCCACAGGGAACAGGTCACAGCCGTGGCGGTTCAAGGAGTGAAAACGAAGTACGTGTACGTGAAATTAACCTTCAGTACATGCTGGGTTTCAATAAAACCTTTGGTAAGATTGGTATCAATGCATTTGCCGGTGGTAACCGCATGCGTCGTCAGAATGAAAGTATTTCTGCTGACGGAAACGGCTTCAACATTCCTCAGTTTGAAGCAATTTCAAATGCTAACCTGAAGAACTATGGCTACGGCTTTGGCAAACAGGGTATCAACTCACTCTTCGGATCTGCAGAGTTCTCTTACAACAATGTGTTCTTCCTCACAGGTACTGCCCGTAACGACTGGTTCTCTGTGTTGAGTCCTAAAAATAACAGCATTCTTTACCCATCAGTTAACGCGAGCTTCGTATTCAGTGATGCATTCGATGGATTACCTGCGTTTATCAGCTACGGTAAACTTCGTGCATCATGGGCGCAGGTGGGTAACGTAAACTCGGTATCGCCTTACAGCACCAAGCTGAACTATTCTGCTACTGGTACAACCCAGAGATGGATGGGCGATGGTACTAACTTGCCATTCGCTGGTAACACATCAGGTACAAACTTCCCGAACCCTGATCTGAAACCATTCACATCAACAGAAACTGAGGCTGGTATCGATATCCGTTTCTTCCAGAACAGGTTAGGAATCGACTTCACTTACTACTCACAGAAAACAACTGATGATATCCTGAATGCAAACATTTCAAGAACATCTGGTTTCGTGACACAGTCAGTAAACCTTGGTCAGATTACTAACAAGGGTATTGAATTACTCGTAACTGGTACGCCAATCAAGAGTGCTGTACAGTGGGATGTATCATTGAACTTTGCTAAGAATAACAGTAATGTAGTTTCTCTCATCGAAGGTCAGACTGAGCTTCTGGGTGAAGAGCCTCGTACAAGAACTGTATTCATCAAGCACATCGTAGGTTATCCTTATGGTATGATCACAGGTATCAGTCAACTGCGCGATCCTGCGTCAGGTCAGCTGGTATTTAATGAAGATGGTGCTCCTGTAACTGATGGCGAATACAAGATCCTTGGTAATGGTGTTCCTGATTTCACAGGTGGTTTGAACAACTCATTCACATGGAAGAACCTGAACATGTCGTTCCTGATCGATTTCAAATCGGGTGGCGATATCTACTCAGGTACAAACGTGAGAATGACACAAGCTGGTTTCACAAAACAGACCCTTATGGGTCGTGAAGGTGAAGCACCACTTACAGTTTCAGGTGTAATAGCTGATGGAGTTGATGGTAGCGGAAATGCTATCTACAAACCATTCTCTAAAACACTCGCTCCGGGTGAAGCAGCTAACTACTGGGGAACTTTGGGCGACAGGGCTTCTGAACAATTTGTTTATGATGCATCATTCATCAAGCTGAGACAAATCACAATCGGATATCAACTTCCGAAGAAGATACTCGGTAAAACACCACTTCAGAACCTGATGGTTTCACTGGTTGCACGTAACCTGGCTATTCTTAAGAAGAATACTCCGAATATCGATCCTGAGTCTAGCTACACAAGCTCTAACTCACAAGGTCTCGACTACTTCGGATTCCCAGCTACGCGCACTTATGGCTTTAACATAAGAGCTAACTTCTAAAAACGTTAAAGAAACTGATATGAACTATATAAAAAAATTAATCATCGGATGTTCCCTGTCGGGCATCATGGTCGCGGGTGTGGGGTGTAACACAGATGAGTTGCAAGGTCTCGACACCGACCCCCAGTCGCTAGGTAACGTTGATCCTGGATTCCTGTTTACGGCTGTAGAGCTGGGTAGCGCTTCGGCGGGTACTTCAGGAGATAACAGGTACATCGACTGGCGTACTAATATCAACTTTGCAGGATATGCCATTCAGCAGCTGGCAAGTACAGGTGGTGAATTAGGTGAAAAGTATGTTGAGAGTGGATCTACATTTGAAAGTTCAAATGCACCGTTTGAATTCATTTATTCAGACGTACTCAAAAACATCGGAACAATCCTGAGATTCACAGGCCCGGGTGGTTCTAACGAAGGTGAAGCAAACAACCTCGTTCAGGCAACCAGGATTCTGAAAGCTTTCCATTTTAGCCGCTTAACGGACTATTATGGAAACATCCCTTACTTCGAAGCTTTAAAAGCACCAGACGGAGTACTTTTCCCTAATTACGATTCGCAGGAACTTATCTACCAGGATCTGTTGAAGGAACTTGATGAAGCCACAGCTGCTATCAAAACTCCAACAACAACTGGTGAAGAAGTAGAATTGGATGCCTTTAAAAAGGTAGACGTAATATTCGGGGGTGACCTGGCGAAATGGAGAAGATTCGGAGACGTCACTGATGCTTCGCCTTGCAATGCGTGTATCGAATGTAAAACCTGACTGGGCCAACACATACGTTGCAAAAGCAGTAGCTGCCGGTACAATGATGAGCAACGACGATAACGTAGTGGTAAGAATGTCGAACGGACCAAGCCAGTGGACTAACCAGAATGGTATTTCCCGTGCTTTCGTTCCCGGCGATGGTGGTCAGTCATCACTCGTAAGTAAGACGTTAGTTGACATGCTGAAAGGTGCAAACGCAGCGTCTACAGCTGATGATGATCCGCGTTTGATGGTTCTACTTGGTGGAATCGGCGTCTGGGAAGCTGGTGGCTTTACTCCTGAACCAGGTGGTACTGATCCGCTGAATCAGAAGGGTATGCCTAACGGTAAAACCCAGAATGACCTGGAAGACATCGAAGGTGTACCCGGTCTCGATCAGAACTTAACTTACTCAAGGATTAATCCAAAACTCTTGCAGTTCGACGATCCTTATGTATTGATGAACTACGGCGAAAGCGAGTTACTTCTTGCAGAAGCTGCTAAAAGAGGTATTGGAGGAGTAGATGCAGCATCTGCAGCTACACACTACAATGCTGGTATTAAAGGTTCTTCACAAATGTGGGTGATCTTCGATCCATCACTCGCTGTGAGTGATGCAGCGGTTAACACTTACTTAGCTGCGGCACCTTATAATGATGGCACTGCTCTTGAGCAAATCGGAAACCAGATCTGGCTGAACAACTTCATGAACTGGTGGAATGCGTGGAGCGAGTGGAGAAGAACAGGTTATCCTAATCTTACAGCAGTTAACTTCCCGGGTAATACAACAGGCGGAACCATTCCGGTTAAGCTGAAGTATCCACAAGCGGAAGTGGCAGGTAATCCGAACTTTTCGAATGGGTCAAGTCCTAATGACTTTACTGCGAAGGTTTGGTGGGATGTGAATTAAGATATCTATTTCAATATAGAATTGGTAAAGCCCCTGGTGACAGGGGCTTTATTATTTTAGTTGAGTATTTTATTTGAGTATTTTATTTGAGTATTTAGTTTATCGATTATTTAAATGAGAAATCGACAAAGAATAAAAACAAAAAAATAGATGAAAACTTTTCTTTACAACTACGTCGTAGACAAGAGTTGAATCTAACCAAAAGTAAATAGAAACTTCTTCAACAACTACGTTGTACACGAAACTTAGGGAAACACAAATTAGCGGGTAAAATGCCTATCAAAATATCCATCGGATATTTGAAACGTTACACCAAATTCATTTTTTCCAATACAGGAAAAACTTCCGGAAATAACATTTTTACTAGGCTGGAATCTCGTAATGATAACATAACCGAAGTTGTCATCATTGGAAGTAAATGCAACCGGCGACCCGTCACATTCAACAACAGAAGACACAGTAAGATAATTTTTGCCAGAACCCGGACTTCCAAAATTATAACGGGCCCCTTCTTGTATGTCTACACTATCTAAGATGATTTCAATTGAGTTGCTTGCGCAGTTGCGGCCCGAATGATTAGCCTGTATTCTGAACTTGCGTCCTGCATTATGATTCTCTGTGTAGGAGCAACTGCCCGACACATTTCCTGTACGTTCTTCAGATTTAAAGTATCGTCCGTTTAAGTTGAAGCCAAAAGATTCGCGGGCTTCTGGTGAATCGGTAGTAGTAGGGCGCCGGTCATGAATGGTTTTGGTGCAACCATATGAGAACATGATTACAGTTGCCGCTAAATAAACGCCAACTTTTCTACTATGTGCTGAGAAATATTTCATCCTGACCCACTTGAAAAAGAAGCTCTCTGAAATTACGCAAAAAAGACCGTATTCGGATTCTTTAATTTGTGTAGGACATCCTTTATTTTTTCCTGAACACCAGTACCTTTTCATTGTTCCTCGCCACTACCAACTGTTTGTTGATGATCACAGCATCCCGCACCTCACCGGTAACCGTGATGCCAGCAGCCGCATTCGGCACAAAAGTGAATTTTCTGCCCTCGCCCTGCTTAAGCAACACACCCTTACTGGCATTATGCCTTCCCGCTTGCGGTTTCAGCGCATAAAAGTTTCCACCGAGCCAGATGTCTTTTTTACCATCGCCGTCAAAATCATCGGCAACAATACCAAACACCGGCGATAACTGCGCTTCCAGGGGGAGCGCCTGCAGTTCAAAAGTGCCTTTGTTGTTCCATAAAACAGAAGTCTGCATATTGTCGGCTTCGTAACGCAGCGCATTGCTCCTTTGTTCTGGCGTAAACAACGAATCGTAAGTTTTTCTTCCGTAGTCCTGGTATTTCAGGATCTGCTTTCGCAAAATGGGTAACTGCGATGTAAGCTCAGGTTTAGTAGGGAAGGGATACGCGACAGCATCTAATGGCGTAAACCAATTGATGATAAACTCACTCTTTCCGTTCTTATCAAAGTCATTCACGAACATTGTCAGCGGTCGTGAAGGCGTCGCTTTGAACTTTGTATTTAACCCCCAATTACCTAAAATGAAGTCAACATCACCATCACCATCAAGGTCCGAAGGCTCAACCCTGCTCCACCAACCATTACTGCCCGGTATGATTGCATTTTTTTCGAATGTGCCATTATCGTTATAGAATATATGCACGCCCATCCAATCACCCACAACAAGCAGATCCTTATCACCATCGCCATCCACATCCGACCATGAAGCGTCTGTCACCATTCCGATGTTGCCCAATGGTTCGGGTGCAATGTCGGTCCAAACACCGCGATCATTGATCAATAAATACGACCTCGGTTTCAAGCCATAATTTCCCGGAACATTGCGTGCACCGATAAAAAGATCGTCGTCGCCATCTCCGTCGAGATCACCTGCTTCAACCGTAGAAAAGTTTCCGAGCACAGGCGGAATGGCCTGCGGAGCTGCCGTAAAGTTTCCTGAACCGTTGTTGATGTATAATCTTATGAGGTATATGGACTGGTCATTGGTTCTTTCATTACCGCCGGAGCCTATTACAAGATCATTGTCGCCATCTTTATCATAATCGAGCAATGCGCCGCAGGTACTTTCGAATATGACATCTCGCGCAAAATCTGGATTCGATTGAAAACGAAACTTTCCGTCTGGCTGCTGTATAAAAAGTTTGCACGGATCATTCTTCGCGCCTAATAAAATGAAATCCTCTTTACCATCTTTATTTACATCGCCTTTTATAATTCGCGGGCCTTCGGTAGAAAGCATTTTCACTAATAATATCTCATCATCAAAATCATTGTATTTATTTTCATGGTGAACAGCGTTGCCATCGATCACCTGTTGCGTTACTTCTGTAAACAGCGCAGAAGATGAGGGCGTACTATTCAACGGTGCGGCTTGAGCTTCACTATTTTTCAATGTAATGACCTGGTCGGTTTTCACCGCGCTAAGTGTTTGAACTTTATTGTCGGGCCAGGTAACAAGTAACGAATCAATTGTGGTTGCGCCACCCACGCCAAAAAGCAATACAGGTTCTATACTGCTTTGAAACCCGCGAGTGTTGAAGTTCTGCAGCACATATGTGTTGTCTTTCGTTTTTAACTTTACCTGTGCGCCAACACCAAAACGGTTTTTATCTGTACCGGCAAACCGAATTTTGAGAAAGTGATTACCTAAAACTTTTGTGGCATCGTTGCGATACACAAAACTTTTAGCGTTGATGTTGTTCACTACGAGGTCGTCATCGCCATCATTATCAAGGTCGCCATAGGCAGCACCATTACTGTACGACAACTCCGGTAATCCAAGCATTGAGGCCTGGTTTGTAAACGTTAGGTTGCCCGTATTTGTAAATGCGCAATTCTGCAGCGGTTGCGTAGGAATATTTGAGATGAATTTTCCGTAATCAAACTTTCCTTTCTGGAGTCCATTGGGACCTTTTACTTCGTTAGCAAGAAATTCGTGGAAGTCCATCGACATGATATCGCGCAGGATACCATTGCTCACGAAAATATCTTTGTTGCCATCGTTCTGAAAATCGAAGATCAATGCACCCCAGCTCCAATCTGTAGAGGCAACGCCCGACATCAACCCAATCTCCTCAAAATCTGCAGCGCCGTTATTAAGATGCAGGCAATTTTGTGTGATCTGGTAATGATAGTTTGCGCGGTACTTCAAATCTTCCAGGTGATATGGATCAAATGCCATCGTGGTTTTCAGGCGCCAGTTATCGCCGGGAAGCATGTCGGTTGTAAATATTTCAGGTGCGCCGTCGTTGTTGATGTCGGCGATGTCGGCTCCCATGCTCGATGTTGAGCAATAGTTTATGCGCGATGTAAGCTCCTCGGAAAATTTACCGTTGCCTTTATTGATATATAAATAATCGCGCTCCCAGAAATCGTTACTCACGTAAATATCAGGAAGGCCATCGCCGTTGAGATCAGATACGGCTACACCAAGACCAAACGCAATGTCGCTGCTATAGATGCCGGCTTCAGTGGTTACATCGGTAAATGTATTGCCGTCGTTGCGCATAAGTTTATGGCCACCAGGTGATGCCTGTTCACGAACTTTTCTATACAATTCAATTTTAGCGGGGTCGCGGAAACTATTGTTAAGAATATAGCAATCGAGGTCGCCATCCTGATCGTAATCGAAGAAAGCGGCGTGAGTGGTAAATCCTTCATTATCGAGATTATATTCGTGCGCCTTTTCGGTAAACGTTGTGTTGCCATTGTTAATAAACAGTTCATTTTTCTTGTTGTTGTTGTCAACATCACCCGAGTTGCACACATAAATATCAAGAAGCCCATCCCCGTTAACATCTGCCATCGTTACGCCGGTGCTCCATTGCATGGTTCCACCAACGCCGGCCTTTTCGGTGATATCCTCGAACTGCAGGTTGCCTTTATTCAGGTAGAGTTTGTTCTTCTTTTGATTGGCTGTGAAGTATACGTCGGGAAGAGAATCGTTGTTGATGTCGCCGATTGCTACGCCACCACCGTTGTAAAAGTTTCGATAGGTAAGAATATTAAAATTCTCGCCATCTTTAACATCATTCGAAAAATCGATTTTCGTTTCATTTGCATCCAGCAATTGAAACAACTTTGATGAACCTGTTGTTGCTGAAGGTTCCTCATCCTTATTATCACCGCACGCACATAGCAAAGCAATACATATGAACAAAGGAGCGCTGGTTTTCATTATCAGTTAGTTTTTTGAGGTAAAGATGCCGTTGCCCGCGGAACCAAGAAATGCACCCCAGGCCACCTCTTTTTTTATTTTAACGGGCGTATCAACTCTTTTCACCACCATCCCAAGAAAAGATAACAAATCGCCGTGATGAAAATACTGGCAATAAACAATATCCAGGTATCCATCGTTGTTAAGGTCGCCCAGCCATGGTGTTGAAAATACATTCTTGTATCCGTTTGCCGCATCTAATGTTCCGATCGATTTTTTTGCAAAATTTATAGAGATCAGTTTATTTGTTATTTGTTGTGGAGATTTTGAAGCGTAGCCGAGGTTGCAGTCGAAATCATTTACGCTGATCACTACTTCATCCCGCCCGTCATCGTTCAGGTCGTATACCACCGGCGAAGAAAAACCTGTACACCCGATCGAATCAATATATTCTACATTGCCATCACGGCCGTTCAGCATTATTTCTACGGTTCCTGTGCTGTTTGGCCACTGTCCCTTACTGATAAACGTAAAAAAATCGGGGACGTCATCATCGGTAAAATATCCAACGGCAAAACTATTGCTGCATTCAGTGCCTGGAAATGTTTTTGTCCAGATAGTATGATAATCGTTTCCGTCGATCGCTACCGCTTTGCTGCCGTGTGTGATGGCAATGATATCCAGTATGCCGTCTTTGTTGATATCCGCAAGTGTTGCCGGTGCGATAAACCCATGGCCCTTTTCCCCCGATATTTTGCGGGCCGACTTAAGGTTCTTTGCCTTTAAATCGGTTATCGGTGGTTACATACAGGCCTCCATCAAGCGTTTCGCCGCCGGTGCCAAACAGAATGTTCAGTTCAGCGCTTCCCGGCCTGGTAAAGGCTAACGGCGTCATGTACGATTCTTTGCCGTCGGGCATTGTATCGGCGCCAATAGTTGCTCCCGTTTTACTATCGATGAGCATCAGTACGCCCGGGTACCTGTCTTTTGTTGAATAAGGGTTCGCAGCTGCGTTGCCACCGTTGATAGTGAGCAGATCGCTGATGCCATCGTTATTCTGGTCGGGAACGATTACACTGTTATTGAAGTTGAATCTTGCGTATTGCAGAATCGAGTCGTTTTTGTGTTTGTCCGCCTGGTATTGCCAGATAACCGAGCCGTTTGTTCCATCGAGGGCTCTAAATTGCGGTGAACGTCCGCCGATGAAAACATCCTTAACACCGTCGCCTGTTACATCGATAAGTGTTGCTGAGCCAAATACCTGGTCGGGGGCTTCCTGTTTCCATAGAATGTCGCCGGTTTTGCCGTTAAAGGCAAGAACACCCATGTCGCTATGTTCAAATTCGTTTTGGCCGGCGCCTATCACGATATCGAGTGTACCGTCTTTATTGAAATCTTCTGTGCGGGGAGATGATTGGGATCCAACTATCGGCAGATTTTTCTGCCACACTAATTTGATTTTATTATTTGAAGATGAGCAGGCTGAGAGAATAAAAGCAGCAAGTATTGACAAATAATTTTTTACTTTCATTTAAATAAATATACCGAACATCTTTATATGAGAATAATACTTTCTTTCCTGGTAATCTTCAGTTTCAGCACCTCGTTTTCACAGGTAAAAACGATTCCACTTTGGAAGAATGGTGCCCCTGGTTTTGAGAACCGCCGCAACGAAAAAGAAGAAGCAAAAGAGTACTGGGTGAAGAACGTTCATAACCCTTCGCTCACTGTTTTTGAACCAGCTGCCGGAACCGCTAATGGTACCGCGGTGGTGGTATGTCCTGGTGGTGGTCATCGCCTTCTCGTTTACACTGCAGAAGGCATTGAACCTGCTGAATTTTTAAACAAGCTGGGCGTAACCGTTTTTGTGTTGAAATACAGGCTTGCGCGCGAAGAGGGTTCGCCTTACTCGTTGGATAAAAACATGCGTGAAGATGCGTTAAGAGCTATCAGGATGGTTCGAAGCGTAGCGAAAGAGTACAAACTTGATAGTAATAAGATTGGAATGATGGGATTTTCTGCTGGAGGAGAAGTGGTAACGTCTGTGGCGTATGTGCCGGGACTTGGTGATGCTTCTGCTGCGGATGCGGTAGACAGATTGAATGGCAGACCTGATTTTCAGATTTTAGTGTACCCGGGGCCGTTAGGTATTCCTGCGACTGTTCCTGCTGATGCGCCACCGGCTTTTGTTGTGGCGGCTAATGATGATCCATGCTGCGCGGTGTCAACTTTGAATGTGCTTATGAGGTACCAGGCGGCTGGGAGGCCGGTTGAGGGGCATCTTTATTCGAAGGGGAGTCATGCGTTTAATATGGGGAATCGTTCTGATTTGAGGACTATAAAAGGGTGGCCGCAACGATTGGCTGATTGGTTGTATGATAGTAAGCTTAGCAAATAAAATTTGCAAGCTTATTTTTTTCTTTTTTAAGAAAAATAAAAATTTTCCGCCTGCGGGGCGGTTCATGATTTGAAAGAAAAATAAATTACCCGCCCTGTAAAGATTATCTGCCGAAGGCACGTCCGCCGCAAGCGAAAAAGAATTCTCTTTTAAGAAATTAATCGAAGGCATGCCCTCGAATTATGATACGGACACTTCCATAATCCAACAATATCCTGCCCAACCATAACAGCCCCATCTTTATTCAAACCCCAATACCATTCTCCTAAAGGGTTAATCATTGACGATTCGATAAACTGCCAGCATTTTATAGCAGCGTCCAGGTACATTTCATTAGCGCTAAGTTGATATGAATTCAAGAAGCCTACTACAGCTTCTGCCTGCACCCACCAGTGCTTTTGATAAATCATTTCATTAGTGTGCAATTCATATTCGTACCACAAGCCTCCATCCTTATCAAGGCCTTCCATGGCCGCATTAGTCAGTGAAATCGATTTGGCGGTAAACACCTCAATCATTCTCTCGTCGCCAATAACTTTCGCGCAATCAAGCAGCAGCCATGCCGCTTCGATATCATGGCCATACGAAATCACATCGGGCCGGTTATTCCACTCATCATCAAAAAACAGGCGAAGATGTCCCGAAGCGGGATCTATAATTTTTTCGGCAAATATTTCGAGAAGTTCGATACTTAGCGAGCGCAGTCGTCCGTCTGGGCAGATGCGGTACAGGTTTGCAAAGGCTTCGAGCACATGTAAATTCGTATTGGTGGTTTTCTTTTCATTTGCATCCTTTTCACTTAAGCGCTGATCTTTCAGTTCCTTCCACTCGATGGAAAACGCTTCATAAAACCCACCGTGTGCCGGATCGTGCGCGTGTTGTACGATGCTTTGAAAAATGCGGGTTGCAAGGTCCTTTGCTGGTTGATGCCGGCTCGCGATATAGTATTCCGACAACGCATAAATTGCGAACGCACAAGCGTAAATCTGTTTCTTTGTTTCAAGGGGTTCACCGATATGTGAAACGGTCCAGTAGACGCCGCCATTTCCTTCATCAACAAAGTGAGCTGCAAAATATTCGTAGGCGCGCGTTGCCAGTGCGAGATGAGCAGCGTTTTTATTGTAATTGTAAGCCGCAGAGAAACTCCACAGTATGCGCGCGTTAAGTACCGATCCCTTTGCCGCCTGCTCATCAACGATATTATCTTCATCTATCCGTCCGACAAATCCCCCGTTCTTGTTGTCCACTGCGTACAGCGCCCAATAGTCAAGAATTTTTGAAAGTTCTTGTTCAGCCTGTTGCTTCAGCCATGTAATCTTGTCGCGCATTTATTATTGCAGCACAATGCCGTTCTTTTTATTTTCGAGGATCGGTGAATTCTTCTTGATTAATTCCTGTATCGTATTAACCGACGAGGCCGAACGCATGCCATCGGGTGAAGTATTCATTACGTAGTCTGTCAGCAATTCGACGGACGATACCGCCACATGCATTCTTGTATCCGACGAGGCATAATAGATATACACGGTACCATCGGCCTCCTCTATCCAGCCATTACTGAAAAGCACATTCGACACGTCGCCAATTCTTTCGTCGCCAACAGGAGCCATAAAATAGCCAGCCGGTTTGTAAATAACTTTTGTCAGGTCATCGAGGCTGGTCATAAATAAATACAAAACATAGCGCAAGCCTGCGGCCGTATTTCGAACGCCATGCGCTAGATGAAGCCATCCGGCTTTTGTTTTAATTGGCGCCGGTCCTAAGCCATTCTTCGATTCGTACACGGTATGATATTTCTTTTCATCGATCACAACCTCTTTCGCTACCGTTGCATTTTCAATTGATGGAGCGAGTCCAAATCCTATACCGCCTCCCGAGCCGGCCTCGATAAAATTATCCTGCGGACGCGTGTAGAAAGCATACTGTCCATTTACGAATTCAGGATGCAGTACAACATTGCGCTGCTGCGGCGATGGTGTTTTCAGGTCGCTTAATCGTTCCCAGGTTTTCAGATCGTGTGTACGGGCTATACCGCACTGCGCAATAGCGGCAGACTGATCGCCTTTCGCCGCGCTTGTATCTTTTCTTTCTGTACAGAACAATCCATAGATCCATCCATCTTCATGCTGCACCAATCTTATATCGTATACGTTTATATCCGGATCATTCGTTTCCGGCATCATCACGGGCTCTTTCCAAAATTCAAACTGATCAATACCATTGGAACTTTCCGCAACGGCAAAGAATGATTTTCTATCATAACCCTCTACGCGTGCTACCAACAGGTATTTATCATTCAATTTTATTGCGCCGGCATTGAACACAGCATTAATGCCGAAGCGCTGAAGGAGGTGCGGGTTTGTTGATGGATCAAGATCGAAGCGCCAGAATAAGGGCGTGTGCTCCGCTGTAAGCACGGGATATTTGTATCTTGAGAAGAGTCCGTTCGCTCGTTCTACTGCCACATTTCTTTTTTTCAGCAGCGCTGCATGGTTTTCCTCAAGTGCTTTTAAGCGTGAATAAAAGGCTTTCGTCATACGTTTTAGTTTTCTAGTTTATTCCACCAGGTACGTTTAAGGATTATTATCGTCACTGCAAGTATCAAAACAGTGATGAGCAATGGAAGCTTCATCCAAAGCACTACATATAAAGGCAATATTGTTAAGCAGGTTTGGGCTATTATGCCGATTACGACATTGAACATATCGAGACCGAACCGGCGGTTAGGGATGAACGTTGCATCTTCTGCAACTACCTGTTCATGCACAGGTTTCCAGAATCCCCATGGCCGTACCGTTTTATAAAACTTTTTCAGTACCTCCATATCGGTGGGCGGTGCTGCATAGGTGCCTATCACAGAACCGGCTATTGAAATGGCGAACAGCAATGGCCATTTGTACAAAAGCAGTCCATCGAATGCGTAAGGAAATACAAGTGCTGCGGCAATACCCGCCATCATCCCCCAGAAAAATCCATTAGCATTAAAGCGCCACCAGTACCACTTGAACATATTCGCAGCGATATAGCCACCATATAGCGCACCGACTATCCATTGTAAAACGGAGTTAACATCTTTCGCAAAAAAACCAAGGATAATGCCGAGCGTTACCATAAGGATGCCTGCCATATAATTCATCCAGATGATCCGTTTTGTAGACGCGCGGGGATCGACATATTTGAGGTAGATGTCGTTGACGATATACGCCTGCGCGGCATTGAGCGTTCCCGAAAACGTTCCCATAAAAGCACCCAGCAAACCAGTGAGCACCAGGCCCAGCAACCCTGTAGGAAGAAAGTTATTGATGACCGCAGGAAGAACGCGCTCGAAGTCGGTACCATCAACCGAAGAGATGTTCATTTGTTTGAAGTAAAGCAGGCCGAGAACTGTTATGCCAATGATGAGGCTGTACCGTATCGGCAATAACACTATCGATACAAAGCCCGTCATTTTCGAAGCCTCTTTCGGTGATTTGGTAGAAAGAATTTTCTGCATGTCGTAGTTGGGCGCCGGACCGGCGAGACTCGCAAATATTCCCTTGAACAACATCATCATGAAAAAGATGGTGAACAGGCCGAAGCCGTCGTCTTCAATTTTGTTATTGGCATCCGGAATAATATTCGACCAATCGAGATCGAGTTTCCACCCGAAAAATGGTGTGGCCCATCCATCGGGCACATTGAGTGTTTTGCCCTGCAGATGGATCATTGCCATAACGCCGATGGAGACACAGGCGACGGTCATGATAACGTATTTAATCACGTCGCCGAGCACTATGCTGTGCATACCACCAAGAATGGAATAGAACATAGCAAAGAGTGTAAACACAATGCCATAGAGGTGCGGCACGTATTCAGCGCTTACTGTAAAAGGAACGTATGGTTGCACCACCTGCCAGGGAACAAAGATTTCAATGAACTTTCCGAGTCCCACAAATCCATAGGCAAGAAACCCGAGGCAACCAATAAGCGCAAATGCTACGACTACATTATGAGATGCTTTAACGCCTGTGCCCGACAGTCCAAAACGTGTAGCGAGCCACTCGGCACCTGTACTGGCATCTGATCGCCGAAGCCATTTGGCGAGGAACATCATATTGAAAACCTGGTTAAACACCGGCCACAGCCAGGGGATCCAGATACTTTTCAATCCATACACAAAACAAAGCGCTATCATCCACATCGTGCCGCTGATATCGAACATATCAGAAGCATCGCTAAGTCCAAGCATGTACCAGGGAAGCTTTTTACCGCCGAGCAGGTAGCTCTCTTTATTCTGCCGCGCTTTTTTTCTGAGGAACCAACCGACCATCACCATCAAAAGCAGGTAGGAGACTATGATAATAACATCAGGTAGCCGTAAGTTCAAATGGCAGATTTTAGTTAGTCAGGTGGTAACAAATGTATGTTCATTATTGTTATCGGCGGTTATACTATTATGACTGTATATTATACTTTTTTACGGTGCAACTATACCTAAACACGTGTGAAATGCCTACAAAAGATAACTTATACTTTTATTGCAGTTATTTTATATTTTTAGGTTTGTGGCGCTTGAATCTGTTGTTGAATGAGCCAAAACTAACGATATGCAAAAGGAACTCATGAAGGAAATCACCCCTCTCACACAGGGTGATTGTTTTACTCTTTTTTCAAGAGTAAAATCCAAATTTAATTTCCCGCTTCACTACCACGAAGAGTACGAACTGAACCTGATACTTGATGCGCCTGGGGCGAAACGCCTGGTAGGCGATCATATGTCGGAGATCGATGAGCACGAGCTTGTGCTTGTCGGCTCTAATCTTCAGCACGGATGGTTTCAGAACAAATGCACATCGCCAAAAATCCGCGAGGTGACGATCCAATTCCACAAAGACCTGTTCGACGAAAACCTGTTGCGACGCAACCAGCTGAGTTTTATCCGTAACATGTTTGAAAAGTCGGCAAGAGGTATTTTGTTTTCGAAAGAAACAACGAAGCAGGTGGCAGAACGCTTGCTGAATCTGAACGCTAAGCATGGGTTCGATTCGGTGCTCGAACTGATGTGTATACTGCACGATCTATCGGTATCGCGAAACATGCGGATGTTGTCTGATGCCTCATTCAATAATGCCGAACATCATTTTTACAGCAGCAGGCGCGTGGAGAAAACGATGCAGTACATCAACCAGAATTTCGATAAGGTGATCACGCTGGCGGAAGTATCGAAACTTGCAAATATGTCGGAAGCCGCGTTCAGCAGGTTCTTCAGAACAAAAACCGGAACAACATTTATCGACAGCCTCAACGAAATACGGCTCGGTCATGCGTCGCGGTTACTGATCGATACTACTCAGTCAGTTGCTGAAATAGCATACAATTCCGGCTTCAATAACATCTCCAATTTCAATAGAATCTTTAAGAAGAAGAAGGGTACCACGCCGAAAGAGTTTCGGGAAAGTTACCTGAGCACCGGTACCAGGATTTTTATTTATGCTATTATTTATTTGGTATGAAGAAAATTATATTTTTTCCACAACACTTGAAAAATATTGCTTTTTTGTTTTGGACTTTCGGCGCAGCATAAGGATAGGCAAGTTATCCTTACACAAATGCGGACCGCCGCAAAAGAACTTCTCATAGAAAATATTTACCCTCGTAACATCGATACCGCATATGGCGGATATCTCAGCTCCTTTACGTACGACTTCAAGCCATACGGCGACCAGGATAAAATGATCGTGACGCAGGCAAGGCACGTGTGGTCAACTGCCAAGGCTGCAGAGTTCTTCCATGACACCTCATACATTGCCATGGCGCGTCATGGCTTTCATTTTCTGAGAGATAAAATGTGGGACAAAGAACAGGGCGGATTTTATACGCTCGTGAATAGAGCAGGAGAGCCAAAAACACCAAACAAAGAAGCGTATGGTAACAGCTTCGCGATATACGGACTCGCTGCTTATTATGCTGCATCAAAAGATGAAGAAGCGCTCGAACTGGCGAAAAAAGGATTTCAATGGCTCGAACAACATAGTCATGACCCCGTTCATAAAGGATACTTTCAGCATCTTGAAAGAAATGGTACGCCGATAGTGCGGCCGGCAAACACTCTGGGTACTTCCGATCTTGGCTATAAAGATCAAAACAGTTCGATACATCTGCTGGAAGCGCTGACAGAACTATACAGCGTGTGGAAAGATCCTGTGGTGAAAGAAAGGCTGCAGGAAATGTTGTTGCTGATTCGTGATACGATGGTTAGTGACAAAGGATATCTCCGGTTGTTTTTTTATCCCGATTGGAAACCTGTATCGAACCGCGATTCATCGCGCACTATTATCCTGGAAAGAAAGGGTGTTGATCACGTTTCGTTCGGACACGATGTTGAAACCGCCTTTCTTATGATGGAAGCATCAGAGCACTCGGCATTGAACATGATCAGAGAACATGGGACATCGGAAAGAAAATGGTTGACCATTCACTCGCTACCGGCTGGGATGATAAGATCGGTGGCTTTTACGATGAAGGATATTATTTTAAGGATGCTGGCGGAAAAATGGAAATAATCCGCAACACCAAAAACTGGTGGGCGCAATCTGAAGGACTTAACACTCTCATGATATTTTCAGAAATTTATCCGAACGATAAACATAACTACTTCGCGCAGTTTAAAAAGCTTTGGAATTATTCAAATAAATACCTCATCGATCATAAATATGGTGACTGGTATGAATATGGAATTGATGGTTCTCCGAAAAGTAAAACGGCATTGAAGGCGCACATCTGGAAAGGGACCTATCACAGTTTCAGATCGCTGATGAATTGTATCAAACGCCTCGAGAGGAAGGGCTAATCTGCAGAAATAAATTCAAGCTGCTTGAGGTTGAATCCACCGCGATCAACCTTTATTCTAATACGGTCGCCACTCCTGATCAGAAAGTTGTTGAGGTCAATGCTTTTCCATTTCTTCATACCACCGGTTGCGGGCAGGTAAACATTTTCTGCAACAAGCTTGTTGTTAATTAACACGTCGATCGCTGCGCGTTTTTCCATAGCTCCGTAAGAAATGCGCAGCTTGTATTTTTTTGCAGACGCGTCGCCGACGGTGTATTGCAGCCATTCGCCATCTTCAATATCGCTTACATAGTACTGCTCATAGTGCGATGAGTCTTTGCTGATATCTACTCCATCATTTCTATATGTATTACCCCTGTTACCACTACCGGGTTGGCCGGATACATGGTAATTTGCGGTGTCGCGATCGTAGTATGCGGAGCCTTGTCTGCCCAAATCGTAATCAACGGCCTGGATGATTGTCTTTTTACCCAGCGTGTTCGATTTAAACGGAATCGCTTGGTTCGATTTCACCTGCCTGAACATGGCATCAATTACATCGGGATGGAAAATACAGTTCTCCAACTTTGAGTACACAGCTGCTTCTATTATTCCGCTGTATACATCGCTTTCTTTGGGTTGCTTTCCGGTGCCGTTGAAAAAGTTTGCAACCTGCATGAAGTTATGGTTGGCGGGAATTTCGAGTGGGTTACTGATGCCCATTTTTTTCGCAGGCCACCATGCCCAACCGATATTATGTTTCTCGAGGAGAGTGATGGCTTCAGTGAACCATACGTTTGAATTTTCTCCTGTTTCGCCTAGCCAAACCGGCACGTTGTATTGCTCGCGCGCGTCGAGCATCGGTTTAATTTCTTTATCGGTGTTAAAGTTCCAGTACTTATGAAAGCTAAGCACCATATTTTTATCCCATGGTGGCAGCATGCCGTTGTAGTTATTGCCCCAGCCGTTGCCTTCTATGATGATCATGTGCTTTTGATCTACTTCCCTGATGGCGGAAGTAATTTCTTTCAACAGTTTTGTGAGCGGTTCGTTCTTTGGCTCCTTTGTTCCGTTCTTATCATTCACCGGATCGGTAAATCCAAAATTCGGTTCGTTGATTAAATCGTAGGCACCTATCCACGGTTCGTTTGCGTATCGTTCTGCCAGTTTTTTCCACAGGGCAATGGTCTTCTTCTGATTTTCTTCACTTGCCCATAATGATGGATAAGTAGTATCGCGGTCTGCGATGTTAAGGTCGTTGCCCTGGCCGCCGGGTGCAGCGTGAAGGTCGAGGATCAGGTACATATGGTTTGCCTTACACCATGCGAGCAGACTATCGGTGAGTTCAAAGCCTTTGTCGAGCCAGGTGTTCTGGCCTTTCACGGGTTCTTTTTCTATAGGAAGGGTGTAAAGATTGAAATGCATCGGCAGGCGCACGGAGTTGAATCCCCACGATTTCATAGAATCGATATCTATCTTGCGAACGGCGTTCGCGAGCCAGGCGTCGTAAAATTCTTTTGTTTGTTCTTTGCTGGTGAGGTCTTCTATGCGTTGTCTTATCCTGTGTTGTTGTGATTGGTTATAGATGCGAAGCATGTAGCCTTCCTGTACCATCCAGCCGCCGAGACCCATTCCTCGTAACAGGATGTTTTCGCCTTTTTCGTTTGTGATGTTTTTACCGTCGGCTTTGAGATAGCCTTGGGAGAACGACGACGTTGTCGTTAAAAGAAGTAATGAGAAAAGTATTTTGATTTTCATATGGTTTTTTTAAAAAGCGTTGCGACACCGCTCCGTTCGGGATGAGAGGCGCCGCAGGCACGCCACCCGCAGGGCATCACCATACAAACGTCGCTACATCCCCACCACCCATCTTCACCTTCGCAAACCTATTCCGAAATTTAATATTAAACCCCTGTTGCTTTTTGGAATCATTCGAAACAATCAACACATGTTTACCGGCAGGCGTGACAAACGCTACATTAGAAATAGAATCAACTTCATTTGAAGCGATCCTCACCGACCCCGGCCGTACAAACTTCGATGCATGCGCAACAGAATAATACGCAACATTCCGCGTAACACTATCCTTGTCAATTGTAACCGCACCCTGGCACATATCACATCCCCCACGATCCGTGTACGGTTTATTCTCCGGGTCAGCAGCAAGGTTCCACTCCAACACATTTTTACTCCAGTTACGCGTGGCGCCAATTATCAGCCTGCGCACCGGCGATGATATATTAATACCTGGCCGGTCACCCCGCTCTACTACCATCTGCTCAGTGAAATAAAGATTCTTATCCGGGTACGCATCATGTACATCACTCAGTGCGTTCATGCTTCCGGCATACAGGTGAAAGCCCGCTCCATCCACATACTTCGCCGCTTCTTTGTCGTTATAAATCAAAATAGGATAATCGGGACGATTCGCATTATGATCATACACCACAATCTTCGTCTTGATGTTATTCATTTCAAACATCGGTCCGAGATGATCTTTTACGAACACCGCCATGTCGGGCGCGGTCATCAATAAGCTTGGGTTGTTACCCGGATGCAATGGTTCGTTTTGTACGGTGACCGCGTCGATAGTAATTCCCTCGGCCTTCATTTGCTGTACGTATTTCACGAAGTACTTCGCGTACGCCCTATAATATTTTGGAATCAGCTGACCGCCTCTTGTATCGTTGTTGGTTTTCATCCACACCGGCGGCGACCATGGCGATCCCATGATTTTGATGGATGGAACGATCTGTAAGATTTCTTTCATTACAGGAACCACATCCTGCCTATCTAACCCAAGATCAAACTTCTCCATTGCCGTATCGGTTTGCCCAAACGGAAGATCGTTGTAAGAGTAAATTTTCTCATTTAAGTCAGACGCACCCATACTAAGCCGGATGTAACTGATGCCTATATTTTTTTCATCACTGGCAAACAGTTCCTTCAACAACTTAGCGCGTGCAGCGGGGCTCATCTTTATGATGTGCTGGGCGCTGCCGCCAGTAAGTGCAAAGCCAAAACCATCTATTTCCTGGAACTTTTTCGAATCATCAACGGTGATGGTAGCGCCCGATGCAGTCATTGCTCCGAATTCGAGTGCCGGTTGTTTTGTAAACAACACCGACCTGTCGGATTTTGTGAGCCAGTATTCAATCTTCTTATTTTGTGCATTGGCCCCGATGCCAGTTAGCAGCAACGCGCCTATCAATACTGAAATTAATCTCATGATGCTTGACTGTCATTAATAATCATTTCTCTCAATTCCCTGTTGTATTTATTTCTATACTGAACCGGCGACAGACCGGTAAACTTTTTGAAAGTGGTTCTGAACGCCTTTGTATCGGTATATCCAACCTTGTACATTACTTCGTTTACATTTTCGCGTGATGTTTCGAGGCTCATCTTTGCCGCTTCGATCTTTACGCGCTGGATATATTCAACAACGGTGTTAGACGTCGCTTTCTTAAATCTCCTTTCAAGATTTCTTCTGCCTAATGCAAACATCGAAGCGAGCTGGTCAACGCTGATCTTATCGTCGAAGTTACTTTCAATAAATTCCTGCGCTTTGAGGATCGGTTCGTCTTCGTGATCTTTTTGTCCCTTGAACATGATGAAGGGCGACTGGCTGTGGCGGTCGATATCTATCTGGAAGGCTTTGGAGCAGAAGATCGCGATGTCGCGGCCTGCGTATTTTTCTATCAGGTAGAGAATGAGGTTCAGATAAGAGAACGCACCGCCGCTGGAATAAATACCATTTTCGTCGGTGATGATCTTGTCTTCCACCAGCATCACTTCGGGATAGGTTTTACGAAAGTCGTTGGCCGCCATCCAATGAGTGGCGCATTGCTTTCCATTTACCAGTCCCGTAGCCGCGAGAAGAAAGGCACCAACACAAAGGCTCGCTACCTCCGCACCGTTGTTATGTTGTTTGATGATCCAGGGAATGAACTCCCGGTTGTTTTCTACTGTAACGGCGGGATTGCCGTCGAGGGCCGGGATGACGATGAGGTCTGTCCGGTCGATATTTTTGATGAGCGCATCGGCGTGTACGCTAAACATGCCGTTGTATACAGGCGTTTCTTCAGCAAGGCCCACCAGCTGTACTTTGAACAGGGGCATCTTACCGATTCGCTTTAAGAGTTCATTTACTTCGCTGAATAAGAGGCGGGGACCTTCGAGGCTACCAAGGATTGCACCTTTTGGAATAAGAATGGAAATGTGTTTCATATTGACTGCTTAGGAAATCGAAAGTAACGAAGTTCAATGTCGCAAACAACCCCCGATGAGGTCGTAATGACGCCCTTAGGGTTGCCGGCCCTGAACGGCTGCTGGAGAAAAAGTCGTAACTTCTGGGAACCAAAACTTGCTATATGAGAAAGCTCTTTTCCTTAGTGCTGATCATTGCGCTCAGTGCTCACCCTTTGTTTTCCTGCACCACCTTCTTCATACATAAAAACGGGCAGTTTGCATTCGGACGAAATTATGATTGGATCACCGAAACCGGGATGGTTTGTTCAAACCTCCGCGGGCTTTCGAAAACTTCAATGAAAATGGCCGAAGGTTCGTCGGTCCATTGGGTATCGAAGTACGGAAGCCTAACATTCAATCAATACGGCAAAGAATTCCCGAACGGCGGAATGAATGAAATGGGATTAGTAGTTGAAATGATGTGGCTCGACGGATCGCAGTACCCGAAGCCTGATAAGCGCGCGTCGATGTTTGTATTACAATGGATACAGTATCAGCTCGATAATTGCGCAAGTGTAAAAGAAGTAATCGCCACAAACAAAAAGATCCGCATCTCTCAACAAGGTAACGCACCTGTGCACTACCTCATCGCAGATGCAAGCGGCGACGCAGCTACAGTAGAATTTTTAGGCGGAAAACTGGTAGTACACAAAGGCGAAAAACTTCCTCTCCCGGTGTTGGCAAATACTGCATATGCCACTTCGTCAAGACTGGTAATGGACGCTGAACTTGCCGATACCGATACAAGTTCGCAAATGCCTGCCAGCCATTCTTACAGCGATAATTCTGTAAGAAGATTTGCTCAAGCATGTGCTATGGTAAAACGCTACCAGCAAACCGATATCGACGTGCCAATCGTTGATTATTCGTTTCAGATTTTGAATAAAGTAAGTCAGACAGAATTTACGAAGTGGAGCATAGTGTACGACATCAACAATAAAACCGTGTATTTCAAATCGGCAAAATTCCCGGAGGTTAAGTCGCTTTCATTTAACGATGTGGACCTTAGCTGTAACGCAAAGGCTGTTTCATTTAACATGAACCAGCCAATTGCAGGGAGTGTAGGGAAATTATTAGTTCCGTTTTCCGATGAGCTAAACCTGAGTGTGCTGAGCCAGGCTGCACTTGAAAGTCGCGACCAGGTTCCTATAACTGACGAGCATGTTAAGAAGTCTGTTGCCTATGCTTCAGCTATTCGCTGTAGCGCGAATTAATTGTTGATGATGATTCGTTTTGCCTGTGTACCTGCAAGCAGGGTATACAAACCTTTAGACAGACCATTTACATTGATGTTATGTGTACCTGCAACAGCCTGTTGTTGCTTCACAAGTTTACCATCGGCACTGAACAGCATCAGGTTAAGTGGCTGACTGATTTGAATTGAAAGCTGACCGTTCGATACCGGGTTACCCAACACCGTTATTGTTGCTGCCTCACCACCGTTTCCTACTGTAATAATCTTGCTGAACGTTGACTTTCCGTCGGCATCAACCTGCTCAATGCGGTAGTAGTTGTTAGCAGATGAAGGTTGTGTGTGCAAAAAGCTGTAGTATGTGTTTGCAGCTGAATTTCCTGCAGCGTTCACTTCGCCAACACCTGTAAAGTTCTTGCCATCGATGCTATGCTGGATGATGAAGGAGCTCGTGTTAATTTCCGTTGACGTTCCCCACTTGATAAGGATGCCACCGTTCTGAACAGCACCTGTTACGTTAAGCCATTTTACAGGAAGAATAGCAAGCACTGATAAAGAAGCGTTGCTTGAATTTTTAACGCAGGCAATGTTAGAAGTAATCGCCCGGTATGTGTAACCGTTCATTGTAGATGGAACGTTCGATAATGTGAGCGTGTTAGTTGTTGCACCGCTATATATGGCCGAGTTAGTGACATTGCTCCATACATTCGGCGTACCTGGATTCACCTGCCACTGATAAGAGGCAGCGTTTGCAGTTACAGTGAAGGAAGTTCCTGTATTTACAGTAATGATTTTTGCCTGGGGTTGCTGACTGATAGTAGGGTTAAATCCAACACCAACAGTAAAGATATAAGCTTGTCCTTCGTATGCACCATCTTTTGATCTTATTTCAAAAGTTCTTGTACCAACAGTCGGCTGCGAGAGTTTGTTGTCGTATTCCATCTCATCGAGAAGACGCTCTCCTTCAGCCAGGGTCATCGTAGTGCTTCCCTGCTTCATGAAAATAAGTGAGCGTTCTGTTCCAACCACCTGGGCAGTCACGGTATAATTGGTTGGACCAGCCTTAACCACTGGCATTACTGCACCATTTACGAAATTGAGTGGCAGTTCATCATTTTTTATTTTCAGTACTTCATTTGCTCCGTCTTTGATATCGCTGATAGGGAATGTAACTCTCAACCTTTCAAGCGAAGTACCGCCTGAAGGAGTTGAAGGTGACGACATGATGTTTGTAGCACCTGCATCGACGTTTACTTTGCCGGAACATGTAGTAGTGGCATTTCCTGTTCCGCTTGTGGTAGTGTTAAGGTCCATATTCGGTGCAGAAATAACTTTTGTAGGAACACCGAAATCCAATCCTTTGTCGAAGTCGATGAAGAAGTAAGCAACTCCTGCCGCACCTGCACCAACTGCAATTTTGAAAGTGCTCATTTCTTCGTAGCTCACTCTTACGCGTGTGTTCGGATCAGCAGCGTTTACAACATTTGTGCTGATTGTTGATGCAAACCTCGTAAGATTCGTGGTGGCGTTATACGTAGTGGCAATATTTGTTGTTGTGGCCATTTCACTTGTAAAAAAACCTCCGAACTCGCTGAACTGGTTTGAACCCACACTATCGTTACCGTCGATATCGTAAGAGTTAATCATCATATTCAGAAGAGTAGCTGTAGTACCCGTGTTGGTGGCATTCACAAACGAATTGCCGAGGATAAACTCAAACTCAAAAACCGCATTACCGCCACCTGCAGGAAAAAGGAACTGAGGGGAGAACCATGTAGGATTGTTGTTGGTATAACCGGTTCCGGTACCAGCCTGATCGAACACCATATAGGCACCAGCGCTAACCGATACCGTTCTGATGATGGCATCTATCTGCTGGCCACCAATGTTTACCACGTTCTGGTAAAGTATCACACTACCTGCCGTTGTTCCGTTACCTGACTTGTTCGTGATTGTTACGCCAGGACCGCCAAACTTCACGTTTTGAGCGTAAGCGTTGAAAACATACTGTCCTGATGCGAACATCGGAAGAACGATAGCGAGGATGAAGTAAATCTTTTTCATAAAGCCGGATTGCGTCTGCCATAATTTTACAAATGACAGTCCGCTAATTCCGATCCCAAAAAAAGCGCTGCAACGTGCAGATAATCAATAACACATTGCGCGAAATATAATGTGTCTTATATCTGGGATTATTCTCATGTGGAGACTGCTTTCCAAAAAAGAGAACGGTTACGATTGCGGGATCGATGCACTGGAGAAGTGCGCACCGGGTTCTAGAATATAGTACGGCTGTCCGACAGATTCAGCTGACGAAGCAAACATGGCGGGATCTGCCGTGTTGAAGAAGAACGTATCATAATGGTGTGGAATGACCATTTTAGCGCCGATAGCGCGGCCGAGATCAGCAGCCTCTTTCGCATCCAGGTTACCCGCCACGCCCCGCGCAGGGTCGTTGCCGTTGATTGGCAGAAAGGCGAGATCTATGTTGAACGGCTTCAGCGTTTCAACCATATGATCATACCATAATGTGTCGCCGCTGTGGTATAATGTCCATTTACCGAACCGTATGATAAAACCCATAAACTTATGCCTGCCCGCGTCGTCTTTTTCTATCTCGTTATGCTTCGCAGGAACGCCAATGAAAGTAAAATGACTAATCCGTGTGCTCGTTCCCGCATCCAGACCGATGGGAAAGTTGATATCGCATTGCACCCTGTCGCACACAAACTGGCGGTTAGCTTCAGGGATCACAAACCGGACTGCCGGGTTATTTCTTATGATGGGTTGCAGGGTAAGCGCATCGAGATGATCTGTATGATTATGGCTGGATGTTACCACCGAAACGTCGTGGAGTAAATCCGGATCTATCACCCGTTCGCTCATGCGCACGTGGGGCTTGTTTGTAGAGGCGTATTTTACTGTTAGAGAGTCAGACAAGTAAGGATCAAGCAGAATTCTTTCACCGTAAAAAGTCAATAGATACCCGCTTTGCCCAAGCCACCACACATGAAAATTGGTAGTGTCTTCCACAAGACTATCCACTTCCTCAATCAGCGCAGCATCTTTTAGTCTTGCCTTTATCATTAGAGTTGTTTCCTTGCAATATGCGCGCCCTTTACCATGTTCGCGAGTTTTTTTCTTGCTGCCCATCTTGCAGTTTGACTCAATCCGCAATCGGGAGCAACCGATAATTTTTCAGCCGGAACGTACTTCAGGCAACGTTGAATTCTTTCAGCCACATCTTCAGGCGTTTCCACATAGTAATTCTTTACATCAACTACGCCTACAGCAACATCCATTTTCTCGGCAAATGGAGCCAGTAATTCTATTTCCGCAAACTCGCGGTTAGCCATCTCGATGTGTATTTCATCAACCGTCAGATCAAGGAATGATGGAAGCATCGGCTTGATACTTCTATACCCTACGGGGCGGCCCTTGAAGTTTCCAAAACACATGTGGGTAGACAATCTGCACTTGCCTACCACAGACTGAACAGTTCTGTTGAAGATATCTACGAACCGTTTGGTGTCTTCTTTATAAGCATAGCAACTCATTGAAGGCTCATCCACCGTGATCTCTGTACATCCCGCAGCGACAATGTCTTCCAGTTCTTTTCTAACTATCGG
This sequence comes from uncultured Chitinophagaceae bacterium, assembly GCA_963782225.1. GTDB lineage: Bacteria > Bacteroidota > Bacteroidia > Chitinophagales > Chitinophagaceae > Flavitalea. The sequence continues at coordinate 874,214 of CAWAIQ010000004.1, read as the reverse complement.
CAGTAGCGCTTCTGTTACTTCGAAACGGTCTTTATAATTTTTGTTAGGAAGCATGCGACCGCTTAACGTGTAAGGACCCGGTACGCTGGACTTGAGCACAACATTTTTTGGTGCAAGTTTCTGTAGCCGCTGAAATTCCTTCACACCACCTAAACCGTTTGGTGCAGTAAGCGTGTCGATAATATCATGCTTGCCGCGCTGATCATGTGCAGGCGGTCCAAACTTTCTTATTTCGGTTTCGTTGGGCAGGATGCCTTTGATGAATCCGTAAAATGATAAATTGAAATCGAGGCGTGTTTGTTCACCATCGGTGATCACATCGAGCCCTGCCTGCACCTGGTCGTGAATAGCGTTTACTACTGCATCGTCAACCATCTCTTCGACATCGGCCGCGCCAAATTTGTCAAGGTTCTGCGATGCAAATTCAAGCCAGCCCGGGAAAGGGTAGCTACCAACAACTGTTGTTCTGATTGGAAAGTCTTTCATTTAATAAATTTTATTTGCCTGCGTTCCGGTACACTTCTGCCATCCGGTGTGCATGCTCATCGTATGCTGATTCAAAAAGTTCTTTTGCTTTTTCTGCTCCGACTATCGCATTTGCCGTTAATACTTTTGGTGGATGTCCCGCTGCTGTTAAAATCGCCGCCACTTCGGCTTTGATTGTATTGATCACCATAACACCTCCAACGGTAGAACCAGGTGCAACAGGCGTATCGAGTCCGGGCACATTAATCATCGAATCGCCGAGAGGAGCACCACTGTCTAAAACGATATCTGCGAAGTCAGATAATTTCTTTTTGTCGGCGCGTTTGCTTTGCGATAGTTGAAGATGATCTTTTGTAACGAGTGCCACGACTTTGATGCCTGCCTTCTGAAAAAGTTCAGCCATTTCAATCGGAACGATGTTGCATCCACTCGATGACACTACCAATGCGGTGTCTTTATTACTCAATCCGAAGTTTCTCAGGATTCTTTCTGCGAGACCTGGAACATTTTCTAAAAACATGGCCTGTCTTTGCCCGTTTGCGCCAGCTACATTATTATGGAACGTTAGCGACAGCTCTACGATGGTATTGAAGCCCGGGAAAGATCCGTAGCGTGGCCACATTTCTTCGACCATTATCCTGCTGTGACCGGTACCAAATACATGCACAACGCGGCCCGCGAGAATGCTATCAGCAAATAGCTGTGCAGCGCGTTTTATGGCCGGCTCCTGTGCCTCTACTTTGTCCGCGATCGCGCGGCATTTTTCTAAGTATGTTTTTGTAAGAGACATTGTTTGTTTTTTTGTAAGCTATTCCTGAACCGAAGCAAAACACGCGGCTCCGATTGCGCCTGCCATATCATTAAACTGCGCCTTCACGACTTCTACCTTATTTCCCCCGGGCCGCCATTCGTACAGCGATAAAAATCGTTCGAGGGGTTCCGAAAGTTCCGCACCTGCCTCAGTTATTCCTCCGCCAAGAATTACGCATTCGGGTGAAATCATATTCGAGATCGACGCAATGGCTATCGCTAATTTTCTAACCGATGTGAGCCATACCCACTGCGCGAAATGATCGCCTTTACGGTAGGCTTCGAGCAGCGCGTGCGTATCCTTAAACTGACCCATCGACCTTCGGTTGATCGTGCAGTTACCTATCGCATCTTCCAAACTACCGGGCATTCCGGTAATATCTGAAGTGTCTTCGCAGTTCAACGAAATATGACCGATATGTCCCGCTTTTTGAAAGTTACCCTGGTAAGGTTTGCCATCAATCAAAATGGCTCCGCCAACTCCTGTACCTAACGTTAGCATCACAACGTTTTTCCGGTCTCTTGCTGAGCCTAAAGTAGCTTCCGCCATTAGCGCCGCAACGGCATCATTTAATACCCACGTTTTCTTTTCGAGATAACCGGACCAGTCAAAGTTTTCAAGACCATTAAGGCGCCCCGGCATAAATTCAATTACACCATTACGCTCATCCGGAATACCCGGTGCCGAAATGCCCACCACATAATTGCTTACGCCCAGTGCACTTTTTGCCTCATCAATGGAACGCTGAATCGTTTTCTTCCAGTTTTCGTTACCGTCATTCGTAGCAAAGTACTCCTGGTAAAGCAATCCACCTGCGCCATCAACGGCAACGGTTTTTATGCGTGTTCCACCAAGGTCAACTCCTATCGCAATTTTCGACATGTAGTATTATTGATATTGTCCTTCTGTAATGCTCCATCCTCCATCTACGCTTATCACCTGGCCGGTAATAAACTTAGCCTGGTCGGATAGTAAAAATACAGCAAGGCCGTCGGTGTCTTCAGGTATGCCCATTCTTCCACCATCCAATGGCTGTTTATTTTTTATGAACTGAACGATCGTTTCATCTGTGGCTGCTCTTCGCGACATTGGTGTTTCTACAAGTGCCGGCGCTATTACATTCACCCTTATGTTGTTCGGAGCGTAGTGCGCGGCAATTGATTTTGTAAAACCGATTACTGCGGATTTTGCCGCGGCATATGCGTGCGTTGTAAAATATTTTGGAGAAGGAGAAAAGCCGAGCACCGATCCCATATTAAGGATGGCGCCGGCCTGTTTATGTTCAAGAAAATATCTCACTGCAGCGCGGTTCGACAACATGAGGGATGTAAGGTTGAGGTTGAGCGTTTGCTCCCATCCATCTTTTGTTAATTCATGAAGCGGTCCATCACCATATTTTCTTCCGCTGCCGCCGGCAACATGATAAATTCCATCGAAGCCACCGAAACTTTCAACACATATTTTGATCGCGGTTTCCGCTGCAGCTTCCTCGGATGCATCTGCGATGGCTACTTTGCCATTTGCTTTGAGCTTACTTACCGCAGCGGCCGCAGTGTCTTCGTTTCGTCCCGTAACAACAACCTGTGCGCCCTCCCGAATACAGGCCAACGCTGCGGATAATCCCATACCGGATGTTCCGCCAATTATCACCAGCCTTTTACCCGTGAGCCCGCTTCCTGACATATGGCCGCTCGTTTTTGTTGCGCGGTGAAATTATTGAATTACGTGCTGATTACGGGCCAAAAAAAATCCCCCCAAAAATGGGGGGACGGAAAAACTGTTAGTGTATGTTACTGGTTGCTTGTAACCTTAAGTTCAACGCGCCTGTTCGCCGATCTGTCCGCTTCTGTTTTGTTTTCATTCAGCGGGTTGGTATCGCCAAATCCTACTGCTTTCAGACGGCTCGCCTTAATACCACTTTCCTCCAGGTATTGCCTTACACTTTCTGCTCTCGTCTGCGAAAGGCGCAGGTGATTCTTGCCGTTACCATCGCTGCTGGTATAACCTTCTATCAATACGTTCAGATGTGTGTTTGCTTTCAGGATCTTAACGATACCGTCGAGTACTTCTTTCGATTTGTTTGATACCACAGCACTCTTATACTTGAACTGAATTCTCTTGGCATACCGGTCTATTTCACTCTTCAGCTGTTTGTCGATTTCAGGACAACCGTTGTTTTCTTTCACACCTTTCACTGATGGGCACTTGTCATCATCATCATTCACGCCGTCGCCGTCGCTATCAGGTGCGGGACATCCCTGTCTGCCTGACGTTCCTGCGAGGTTAGGACAGCTGTCATCCTTATCGGCTACACCATCACCATCCTTGTCAGGGCAACCCTTAGCAGCGACACTACCCTTAAGTTTTGGACATTCGTCTTCAAGATCCGGAACGCCATCACCATCGCGGTCCCTTGTTTTGGCTTCACGCTTTTTGTCTTTGTTCAGGAACACGCCCACCGTTGCACCGAGCACCTGGTTTTTGAAGTTTCCGGTATTTGTGTGGGGAGTGTAAAACTGGCTCAGGCCTTTGCTATAATTCGCGGTAAGAAACATTCTGCCGAATTCTATACCGGCAAGAGCGTTTACGCCAAAGTCCACATTCTTGTATCTGCCTGATGAACGTGGTACTTTAAGGCTTGTGTTTTCAGAGGCTTGCACAGAGCCGTTGTCATAATAGATGCTTGTTGATTCCCTTCCGCTGAATAGGAATGAAACGTAGGGACCTGCACCAACAATCAATCTCGTTTTCTTGGTAATATCTTTTTTGAATACGATGTTGAACGGTACTTCCATGTAGTTCACGAACTGACTGCCGGTTACTTTATCAACTCCGCTCGAACTACTGTCGAATTGTGTTGAAAACTTCCGGCCTTTGTTTATATACGACATGCCCGTCTGCAAATACAAAGTGTTCGACTTGAACAAATGTGTTTCAGCAACGATGCCTATATGAAAACCTGTTCGGGAAGAGTATTGGTGATCGAGAGTGTCCCACTGTGGACTACTGTTACCTGGAACTGAGGAGCTGTTTACGCCACCTGCGATTGCTGTTCGGAGTTGTGCATTTGCATGGGTAAGGAAACCTGCGCACAAAAGAAAGGCGAGGGCCATCTTTTTCATGGGATCACGAATTGGATTTTAAAATGGATTTCGGATTATAATAACGCAGGAAACGGGGGAATATTACAGGCGGGGCGTGGATTCTAGGCTTCTATCAGGGCTTTTTCGAGGGTGAATGAAAACTTGCTTCCGGCGCCTTCTTCACTTGTAATGTGCAGAGCACCATTGTTTTTGGCAAGAAATTCCTTGCACAGCATCAAGCCGAGGCCGGTACCTTTTTCGCTGCTGGTGCCTCGCGTTGTGAAGTATTCGTTGTGGTTTATTTTTTCGAGGGCTGTTTCTGAAAGGCCGATGCCGCTGTCTCTTACAAAAATTTCGACTGTGTTTTCGCCGTGCTCAACGCCCATTTTTACAATTCCATTCTCAGGAGTGAACTTGATGGCATTCGAAACAAGGTTTCTAAGCACGAGCTGCAACATGTCTTGCTGTCCCCATACGATCACCTCTCCCCTGATATTGTTGACTAATTTAATATGTTTCGATTCGGCCTGGCTCCTCATCTGGCTAAATACATCCTTTGCGAAGCCACGCACATCAACAGCTGTAAGCGAAACATCGAGTGTCTGCATCTGGCACCTCGCCCATTGCAGCATGTTCTCCATCAGGGTAGTGGTGTAGTTGAGATCCTTCATCACCTCGGGCACCATCGACTTAATATCTTCAGCCGGCATGTCGTATTTTTCGATGTTATGAAAGATATTTCGCAACGCATACATTGGTGATTTAAGATCGTGCGCAATTACAGAGAACAATTTATTTTTTAAGTTGTTGAGATCGCGCAACTCTGCAGCCTGGCTTTTCAAAAGCGATGAATTTTCATCAAGTGCCAGGCGCTGATTTTCTATTTCAATATTTTGCTGGTACAGCTGCCTGTTACTCTCGAGAATGCTTAACTGGTAGTTGGCATTTTCTTTTTTCACGAGATAAAGTCCGAAGAATATAAATACGATGGCAATAAGGTGATTGAACAGGTACAGCGATCCATTTACTTCGAGTTGAAACTGGTAGTTTCTCCATACTACAGTAAGCACGAAGTAGCTAATCATGGAAAGCGTTACGGTAAATATCATGTGACCGATATCCTGTATGAAGAACACGGCGAGAATACCATAGAGGATGAAGAACAATTCAATGCCCAGGTTCATGCCGCTGAGGTACACGATGCTTGTGATAACCGGGTATAAAACGAAATAGCACAATGTGCTTACTTCGTAATTTCGTTTGCTGTTGAGAAAAAGAACCAGCACACTTACCAACGCTGGCATACACGCCGCCACCCAGCCGAGCGTTGAAATTTTATGACTCGTGAACAGTGCGGAAATTGGTATTGCGATTCCGAAAATTAGCTGGAAGAAATTGAGCAGATTAAACACGTGCAACTTGCGGCTTTCGTATTCTTCGAGTTGCTGAGTATCGCCGAGGGATTGAATTTTACCAAGGAAAGAGGTGACGGGGTTATTGAAGAGCAGGGCTCTTACCGAGTTTGATTGGTCTCGCAGATAGCCAGTTGCGCCATTTAGGAACGAGGATTCCATAGGAAACTCGTTTATCAGCGGTTTTTCGTGAACATTCACAATGTTCCCGGTAGGATTTTCCATAAAGATCGGCGGGTTAGTAGTGATGCGTAAAATAAATATAAAGTTTAATATCTGATATTAAAAGGGTCAGAGAGATATTTATAGACATATTCCGCGATGGTAATATGTTGCCTATCGAACAATTGACGCGGGTCATGGCAACGGAGGCACGGAAATGGCATGATCAACTAAACACATATGAGAACGATTTTTTTACTCCAGATTTTGTTGAGTGGGCTGATGGCTTATTCTCAAAAGGGTGAGAGCTGTGTAATTATCGATGTATCGAAGGAGACCGGCACTTTTACGATTCGTGATGTGAAGTCGGGCCGTATTCAAACTTTTAAGCCTGATGCGCTTGAGGGAGCCGAACTGAAAGTGGGTGACTCGATCCGCGCCACTTTCGACTCAATGACGGTTGTAGCTGTTAACGGTAACGCACGAATGTACAAGTTGTTAGAGGCACAAGCCGGCGACTCATGCTGCATCATTATGAAGGTAGATACCGTTGAAGACACTTCAATTGTCAGGATCACTGCCAGGAATAAAACAACAGGAGGGAATATCTATTTCAACGTGCCGAAACCGTTTGCAAGCTCCGTAGATAGCGGGCGGGTAGTTTTTACGCAACCTACCCATGGATATGCGTTGATTGCCGCGCAAGGCGATAGCACTTCGCGGCGAGTGTTTGGCTTTCCATTACTCCAGGAAAAATCTGAGTGACGCTAGCTGGCAACCATCATAACAATCCCGAAAACTAAAAAAGCAGAAGCCGAGTATAAACTCATGGCATCGCTTCGCCCGCTAATAATGATATTGGCAAAAAGTATGAGCGAAACGATCGTGAAAAATGCGCCGATCACAAATGAGAGGTTGCTTAATTTTTTGTACATCGTGCCGTTTTTTAGAAGAAGATGATGTTAAGAATGATTGTAAGCGTGATAAGGAGAATAGCCAGCGGTACAATGCGTTTGTACCACTTTTCGGATGTGTACTTTGGTTTTTCTGTAAGAGAATACACCAGCCCCTTCAGCTCTTCATCCGCTTTCGGTTTGGTGGCGAGGCTTATAAAAATGGTCGTGAAGAAGTTGACGATCCAGGAAACTCCCGCAACAATAAACGCCTGGCCCATTCCGCTTTTAATCTCGAACATTGGCGATATCCATCCACCTTTTCCCTCTGCGATAGTAACGCCATGAGTAATAGCCGCTGCAATGGTTCCTGCTACCAACCCCCAGAACGCACCATGCCCTGTTGTTCGTTTCCAGAACATGCCTAGCAGGAAGGTTGCGAATAACGGTCCATTTACAAAGCCGAAAACAAGCTGCAGAAAATCGTTGATGTTATTGAAGCCTTTAGCGATGTATGCGGTGATGATTGATATTAAGAATACCCGCTACCGTTACAAACTTTCCGAAAACGAGGTAATGCTTATCCGAACGTTTCTTTACAAAGTACGCCTGGTACACGTCGTAGGTGATTACGGCATTGAACGCGGTAACATTTCCTGCCATACCACTCATGAACGAGGCCATCAGCGCAGTAATACCTACGCCGAGTAATCCGCTCGGGTAATAATGAGAGATCAGTGAAGGTAACGTCATCGTATAATCGAGCTGGCCCTTGGCGTCTACCGGAATGCGATACCCATTGGCCTGCAGGGCAGGTTGAACGAGGGCTATTGCAATAATGCCCGGAAGCACCACTATCAAAGGCATGAACATTTTTGGAATGGCTGCGATAATTGGCGTGCGTTGTGCATCGCCCATGTTCTTTGCGATCATTGCACGTTGAATGACCAGGAAGTCGGTGCACCAGTAACCGAACGACATAACGAAGCCAAGTCCGAATATCAGCGACATAAAATGCAGCCCCATCGGGTTTGCATCGGGGTCGCCCATGTATTTCCATGCGTGGGTAAGGTTTTCAGGTAATTGGGCTTTCACATTCTCCCAGCCGCCTGCATCGTGCAATGCAATGATAACAAGCGGTGATAAACCCAAAACGATAAGGAAGAATTGGAGCACTTCATTATATACTGCGCTTGTTAAGCCGCCAAGAAACGTATAGATCATTACTATACCCGCTGCTACCCAAATGGACACATCGAAGTCCCATTTAAGAATTATTTCGAGCATTTTAGCCAAAGCATAGAGGGAGATACCTGAGGAAAAGACCGTCATTACCGCGAACGAGATCGCGTTTAGGCCTCTTGTCTTTTCATCGAACCGTAGTTTAAGGTATTCGGGCACGCTGCGCGCCTTACTGCCATAGTAAAACGGCATCATAAACACCCCGAGAAATACCATAGCGAAGATGGCCCCGACCCAGTAAAAGTGAACGGTCATGATGCCATATTTGGCTCCCGATGCCACCATTCCCAGAACTTCCTGTGCGCCAAGGTTGGCCGAAATAAACGCAAGGCTGGTGATCCACAGGGGGATGGTTCTGCTGCTGGAAAGAAAATCGTTACTCGACTTTATTTTGCGCTTAATAAGAAATCCTACACCGATCACGAACAGAAAATACACTATGATAATCAGGTAGTCGGCAGCTTGTAAGTTCATGGCAATCGTTAGTATGAGAAGAGGTTACTGGCACAATATATTTTATTTGTGTAACTTTAAGAGGCACAAAGAATCATAATAAAACCGATTGCCATGTCTGAAACAAGAAAAGAATTTACGGCCCACGAAATGAATCCACTCGCCAGTCTCGATGAATGGGAGGACGCGGTGTTGGAGAGATATCCTGAGCCAGGAGTTCCGGCCAAGGCAAAAGAAGAGTTCAGAAATTATGAGGAGCCAGGAAGAGATACGGTAAAAGAATTTTATCGCCTGAATCATACGTATCAGACCTACGACTTTGTGTTGCAAAAGAAGGCAGACTATCTAAAGTTTGATAAGAAGGAGATGCCGGTATGGAATGCGTTTGATTTTCTTAACCAGCTTGTAGATGATTCTGATCCCGACACGGATCTTGACCAGTTTCAGCATCTGCTGCAAACTTCTGAAGCTATCCGTGCGGATGGTCATCCGGACTGGATGGTGCTTACAGGCTTGATGCATGATATGGGTAAGGTGTTGTGCCTGTTCGGAGAACCTCAATGGGCCGTAGTAGGAGATACGTTCCCTGTAGGATGCCGTTATTCCGATAAAGTAGTTTATCCTGAGTTTTTTAAGAATAATCCTGATTTTGAACGCCCGGAGCTTCAGACTTCTACTGGTGTGTACGAAAAAGGCTGCGGTCTTCGTAAGGTTCATATGTCGTGGGGGCATGATGAATATGTTTACCAAATGATGAAGGATCATCTTCCCGAGGAAGGATTATATATGCTGCGGTACCATTCGTTTTATGCATGGCACAGGGAGGGGGAGTACGAGGATTTGTTAGATGATCATGACAGGAAGATGTTGAAGTGGGTGCAGTTGTTTAATCCTTATGATCTTTACTCGAAGAATCCAAAGCCACCGGTTTGGAGTGAGTTGAAGGGGTATTATGAGGATTTGGTAGCGAAGTATCTGCCCGCGACTATAAAGTTTTAGCCTGTGGCGCTTTGTCGCCTGCGGCGGGCGTGCCTGCGGCGCAAAGCCGAAGCCCTCAGCGAAAGCCTGAGCTTGCGGCGAAAGTCAAGCCTCGGCGTCATTTGCAAGGAGCCGGCGGCAGCCACGCCCCGCAGAGATTGCGCGGCAAAAGGAAATCCGGCAATAACACCAGCCTGCGATATAGCACTCTAGCCAAACATCGCGGCGCATTTTCAGGGAGCCGGCGGCAGCCACGCCCCGCAGGGATTAAACCTACAATGTTTTTATCTTAATATTCTTAAAGCTCACAGCGTTCCCGTGATCCTGCAAAAGAATATGCCCTTCTTTGGCCTCGCCAAAGTTCGGCCACACCTTATACTTACTCTTCGCCACAAGCTTGCGAAAATCTTCGGATCCACGAACGTATTCCAACACCTTCATGCCATTTAAAAAGTGTTCAACTTTGTTATCGGGATGAACAACAACGCGCCCATCATTCCACTCACCAATCGGCCTGAGAAATCTCTTTTCCTTTTCTGCTTTTATTAAATCATATAAAGAACCAAGCGTGCGGTTACCATTTAACCCAAGCTTTGCATCAGGATGCAAAGTATCATCAAGCACCTGGTACTCGAGGCCAATGGCAGAACCCTGCGTTTTTTCTGAAAGCGTCACAAAATATTTCACACCACTGTTAGCACCTTCGGTTAATCTAAACGAAAAAGAAAGATCAAACGCGCCGTACTGGTCATTGGTAACAATATCACCACCATTTGCACTTTCCTTACCCTCCGAAGGCAACACCGAAAGGTTGCCATTTTCTATCACCCATCCACCAGTTGGAAAACTATCGCTGCGTGCGCTTCTCCATCCGGTATTACCCGTTCCGTCAAACAATAATTTCCATCCATTCGCTTTTTCGTAATCACTTAAATTGTTGTCCTGCAAGTTGACTACGCGAAGATTATCGTCGAAAGCTGTTGGCTGTAACTCCGAAGTTTTGAGATCAATATTTTTGAAGAAGACTTTCTTTCCCGCGTGCGATGCATCTTCTACTGAGTGTACCTGCAACCCGATGAAGCCCTGGTTATCTATCGTGTCAATAACGTACGCTACCGGTTTACCGTTGAGCCATGTTTTTGTTTCGTTGCCGATACATTCAACCTTAAGTGTGTTGAATTCATTCGCCTTGTAAGCATCGCGTGCACCAGTATTCAACGACAACGGATACAACCATCCTCTTCTCGCTTCATCATAAATGCCAGCACTCCAGGCGCGTGGTTTTGGATCGATCTCTACCTGTCTTCCAAAAACTCTTTTATCAGCCGAATCAAAATGACTGCGCACCATTACACCTGAATTGCCTGCGGTATCTTCTATTTTGAAATCAAGTGTGAGCACAAAGTCTCCATACTCTTTTTCAGTACAAAGAAAAGTGTTGCCTGTGTTAGCCTTCGCTGTGCCAACGATCATACCATCTTCAACGGCGAACTCGGCGTTTCCACCAAGCACTTTCCACCCGGTTAAGGATTTACCATCGAAGATTTCATCATTACTTTTTTGGTTTGCGGGCCCCGAGCAGGAAGATAAAAACAGGAGAATTGCGGAAGTAATAATCGCGTATTTCATCGTCTGAAGATAATGAAATGTTTTTCGCCTGATGCCCCACCGACAAAAAAATGCCTGCGGCGCGCCGTACAAATTGCGCAACCGCAGGCTATTAAAAATGATCCTTATTCTTTAATCATCTTGTTCGACATCAGGATCTTTCCATTCGCAGAAATCACTACCATAAATGCTTTGCTTCCTGCTTTGAGCGATCCTGTTTTCAGGCGCAGTTGGTTGAAGCCCGACACCAGGTTGCTGAATTCCTGCCTGTATACAATGCGTCCGGTGATATCGTAAATCATCGCACTCACTTTGCTATTACCCGTGGTGTTATTATAATCAACAGTAATAGCGCCGGCGAATGGATTCGGATACATCCTGTTCCTCAGTCCATACAAGTCTCCCTCTGACGGAGCTTCGAGCACCTGGTCGTTCGGAAGAACTACCGGCGGAATGGTTCCATCATTATAATCATCGATCGTTACTCCGGCATGGAAGCCATACGCTGCCTCAGCTGTGGTAGAGAACGTAAGCAGCATTTCTCCGTTTTCATCGGCCGCTATGTTATCGATGTATGCAATCTTGGTAGTATTGCTCCATGCGTTCAGGTAAACCGTGCGACCATTGATCGTGTATTTTCCGGTGTAGTTTCCTTTCACCCATCCGTTGGGTCCGGCACTTCCAAAGAAGCCAACACGATACTTCCTTGTTTGATTGAGGCCAGATATGCGCAACTGTGAAATCTGTGTTTTATCCTGCCAGTAGTTCGCCTGTAACACCACATCCGGTACTACACCCGAATTGTTACCAGTGCTCATACCTGCGTTGAACTCACCGTTGAATATCTGCTCGATCCTCAGGTTAACTCCCGAATTATTGCCTGCATAGTTCTGCAGATTTGGGAACGTTGTTGGCGATGTTGGTTGGGCAATTGTATTGTTCCATGGAAATGGCGCATTTGTAACGTTGGCATTGAAGTTCACAAACACTGTTGAAGCAGGTGTAAATGCTTTTGCACGATTACTTACATCAGAGAGTGTGGCACCGTTCCTGGCGCGAACCCTGAACCAATACCCGGTATTGGGTGCAAGTCCGGTTGCCTGGTATGCACTCGAATTGGCAGGAAGATTTACCGTCGCCACATTTTGCGTAAATAAAGAATCGGTTGCACGAGTAAGCTCATATCCATTTGCCGCGCTTTCATTCGACGACCTGTCGGACCATGTAAGATTGATCCTTGTGCGGTCAACTGCTTCCGCATAAAGGTTCAGCGGGTTAAGTACAGTAATAGATGGCTGATACTCTTCGATGATCAACGCATTCAGATAACTGACAAGACTGCCGCCAATTCGTGTGAGCGTAACCGTTACCTGCCCGCTTGCATTTGGAACAACCCCGTTGAGGTTGGCTGTTACATTTGTGTTGTAGCGTGCATTTAACGTATCGTTCAGCGTTCCTGTACTAAAACGGGTTTGCGCATTCAATCCTTCATTCTGGCTACCTACAAACACAAGGTTATAGCGCAGTGCAGGGTTAAGTCCACCAACCCTTATTTGTTTTGCCACTCCGTTATCAATCAATCCGCCCTGCAGTACTGAATCAGGAACCACACCGCCATTGTTACCAGAAAGGTGTCCAAGATTTGATGTGCCCGACCATGCATTGACAGTTGTAACCGAGTATGGCGTAACAACGTTGTTTTCATCTCTCAGGCTACTGATCACATTACCTGCTGCGCGCGAACCGAGCCAGTTGTTGAAAGGTGCCGGGGCCAGGCGGCCTGCAGGTCCGAACTTAACGTATACCGACCGCGTGTTTTTATCTGCTACTGACGCAACGAAGTTTCGTGTTACCACGGCGCCCTTGCTATCGGTAGCTTTAAGCGTAAGGGTATGCCAGCCTATATTATCAGTGGTTGGATTGAGCGTGATGCGGTAATTGTTGCCTGAAACATTCTGCAGTGTAACAAATGAAGGCTTGTTATCGATGCTGATCTTTATCGGATCACCCGCATCTGTAACTGTGAAGTTCTGAATGAGCGTTGCACCGGTTTTTACAAACATGTTATTAATCACACTCATCACAGGCGCGTTGTTACCTGCGATCACTGCTATTGTATCACTTGCCGCACCATTGCCATTTGCATTGGCACCAACAACATAATAGTAGTATTGCACGAAGGCCGATACAGTATTGTCGGTGTATGAATTGCTGTTAGGTTGCAGCGTTGAAAGAAGTGAAAAATTTACGTCAGGATCGAGAGAACGCCACACCTGTATTTCGGTTTCGTTGTTGGCATTATCAATCCATCCGAGCGAAATTCTTGTGGTAGTTGAACCTTCTGCAACGAGAGCCGTTGGTGCAACAGGTGTTCCTGGTGCTGGCAGCGTTGTTTCGAAGGCCTCGCTTGTGTATGGAGATTCACTCAGCGGTCCAACTGCGCGCACTTTGTAATAATAAGTCGTCGCCGAATTAAGCGCAGAGTCGGTGAATGTTAATTTGTTCGCGCCTACTCTTCCTGCGGGAACAAAGTTGCCGCCCGAACTTGTAGAACGAAGTATTTCAAATCCTGTTTCGTCATCACTCTGATCGGCCCACGTAAGCTTTATTTTATTATAGCTAAGTGGTGTGGCTGCAAGACCGGAAGGCGCTACAACAGGAGGATTACCATCGATGAGCGTTGGCGTAAGATATCCTGCAGGAATGATTTCGCCTGTTATCCCAGCATTATTTCCCCACGCAAGTGACATCGCTTCGATGCTGCTTCTTTCGAAATAGGTAACAGCGATACGATGATAGCCTTTTGCAAGAGAGATAGGCGCACTGGTTGCAAGAACCGGCGCATGAATTCCATCGTTATTCACCAACACGGGCGCGTCTACATCGTACGGTACATCGAGGTAAACCTTGCTTCCTTCATCGGAAATCGTACCAAACTGATAATAAGCTGTAGTGGGGATGTAAATAAATCCTTCCCAAAGTATCGCGTAATTATCAGCGTTATTTCTGAATGAAGCGCCCGCATTTATATCGTCTGTGATCCCGGTTTTGACCGGCGTGAGCGCATTAAAATTCGGGAGGCTGTTAAATGTTCCTTCGTAATATTTATAATTGATGCCCGATTTATGGGTGTATCCCATTACCTGTGGCGAAGGCGCGGATAAATTGCCGGATACATCCACAGCACGTACACTAAATGCGTACCATTTATTTGGATCGAGATTGTTAGCAGTGAATGATGTACTGGTGGTGCTGTAATGTTTTACGCCACCAATATATATGTCATAGCGTTTAATGCCGATGTCGTCTGTTGATGCACCCCATCTTAGTGTTACAGATGTCGGCGTACTGCCACCATATGCAAAGTTGGATGGTGCAGAAGGAGGTTTGTTATCAATTAATGTTTTAACTGTTGCTTCGTTGCTCGCTATCGACGCACCTGTGGTGTTCACTGCGCGGACAACGTAGAAATAACTTGTATTGGCTACAAGATTGCTATCGTTATATGTGCTTGTTTCTGCAGGCAGAATTTTTACAAGTGCATATGGTCCGCCTGATGCAGTACCCCTGTACACCTCAAACGCGGTTTCGTTTACAGCGGGCGAAGGTGCATTGATCCAGGTAAGTGCTGTAACGGTTTGTGCCACCGGCAAACCTTTAAGTTCGGTAGCGGGCGCAGGCTTTGGATTACCATTTGCGTTGATAACAGCGAAGTTTGGAGAATAGTTTGATCCGCAACCGAAACGTTCATCGTACTGGCCACGATAAACGCCCACGCCAGGATTATAGATCTGAACATTGCTTAACAATGTAGTACCGGTTGAAGTGTACCACCTGTAGTTGCTGAAACCAGGGGCAAGAGTAAGCGGCACAGTAGTGCTGCCATCGAGTGCAGGTAATACGTTGCTGCGTATTCCATTTACAGTGATCGGAAGCGGATTCGTAATTGCTTTCACTCCTACTACAACTGGTTTTGGTGACCAGTCGGACCATGCACCTGTTGCTGTTCTTCTAAAGCGCACACGGTAGCTACCATATTGTTTAACGGTAATTTCGTTTCCTGTAAAAGTTGTAACAGCGGCAGCAACAAGTATTGTATTCACGCCATTCGCGCGCCTCGCGATGACAACTCCATCTTTATCCCACTCGTACTGCGAGAAGCCTGTGGTGATTCCCATTTTGGCGGCGATGGTTTGTCCTGCGCACCAATCATTATGTTGAAAAAACACGAGTGGATTTGCCTTGTGCATCCCATTCATGTATGCCACAAAATCGGGTTCTTCCCAATGCGCGTTCCATACACTGTGGCCGAGTTCAGGATAAAGTGTATAACGGATATCACCACCAAGATTTGAAAAAGTGGTGAGTGTTTGTTGCGCCTGTGCTGGCGACGGATTTGAGTCTTTACCGCCTGTTGCAAACCATACAGGAATATGGATCATTGCGCCATGCGTTGTTGTTCCGGCATACATCGCCGAGGGAGCAATTCTTGCTACACGTTGGGGATACGAACGTGAATAGCGCCACGTGTTTCTTCCGCCATCAGACAGGCCATCAACGAACAGCCTGTTAACGTCAGAACGACCATACTTGGCGAGTGAATCAAGTATAGCGTTCACCTGCAGATCGTAAGCACTTGGCCACGTGCTCGAACAATTCGTTGTAAGCACCTGTGGATACAAAAGAAAGCCATCAAATTCATTATTGTCCACACGGCTGGCAAAAAGCTGCCCGCCATGCAGGAGCTGCTTTTCATTATTATATATGCCTCCATTCGACGGACAACCGGGTTCGCCCGCGCCGTGAAAGAAGAGCATGATCGGATACTTCTTATTTATACTGTCGGGATTTGAATAACTTTTGGGAAATTTAAGCCTGAACGGAAGCCGCCCACCCGCTGTATTAATAAAATAGGCTTTGTAGGAGGAGGCGTCCCATGATCCATACCCTGTACTGATACTGTTGGTTGGAACACTAACCCACTTTTGTAAACCTCCTGTCGCAGGGTTGGGTTTTGCCGCACTACCAAGTGGCTGGGTTGAATCGTATCGCACAATGGCATCGTCGGGGCTGAAAACATTCTGGGCGGTAACTACGGTCGAGGCAAAAAGAATAAGGCTGTAGAGAAGTACAAGTCTCTTCATAATATAATTTTAACGGTAAATAGCTGAGACTTTTCTTAGGGGATAATAGGGTTGTTGCGGGGGATGTTGGAGCGCAGGTTATCAAAAATAACATTTTACCGATAGCATTTAGTTGATTTTTTTATGAAAAAGACACTTCAAATAATTTTTATTCACTGCTTTCTCTTCTTGTCGTTGTTTATCAAGGCACAGCATCAGAATCATTCGGATCATGCGAACAAAAAAGCCGTGAATACCGAGCCCCAGCCTTTGCTGTCGCATGCGCTGCGCATTAGTGAGGCGCTGTCGTTTGCTGGCAGTGCATTATCTGATCAGGATCAAACACGGCTTAAGGCGCTGCAACATCAAAAGCCCTCGCAACAGGTAGTTGAAGAAATACAGTCCATTCTCGACCCTTACTGCCTCGCTGTTGTAGACATTAATGCCGAGGCGCGGGTAAAAGTAGATAGGGGCGCTGCAGAAGCTAAGCTTACCCAAAACGGATGGACCATCTTTCTTGTGAAGGTGATCAATGGCGCAGGAGTAACGTCCGAACTGAAGCCTGAGAGCCCTAATGCGCTGTGGCCGCTTCATACCACCTCAAATTCTCCAAAGGTTTTGCCGGAGCATGTGATATCGGCTGGTGAATCGGCAAACCGTTTTCTTGATATGCAGATGTACACGGGCCGGCCGCTAAAAGCAAATTTGTCTGGTCAGAAGTTAGAGTATGCGGTTTTACAGGTGTATAGTAAGGATGCAGGCAGCAGGGAGACAGAAATTTCGTTTAATGTAGGACAGGGTACACAGGATATTGGTTTTCGCAATACCACTCATTTTTTATTTGACATCAAACCATCGGTAAAGGTTAAGTTGAATGTGTTGGACGATAACGGTGCGCCGGCTATGGCATCATTCACTATTACAGACAGCGTTTTCAGAAGTAAAGGCAGGTTTACAAATGTTTATCCCCTGCCTTCACGCAGAGTGGCAGCGTTTGACGACTATCCTGATTTTTATTTCCAGAAACAGGTGTACAGAAAAGATGGCGAATCTATTTCTCTTGCTCCCGGTACATATACGGTTACCTTCACGCGCGGTCCTGAATATGTGCCGCAAACTAAAAAGATAACAATACCTGCAGGCAAAGATTCTATCGACCTGTCATTTCAACTAAAGAGATGGATAGATCTTGAGAAGTATGGATGGTACAGTGCGGATCATCACGTGCATGCCGCGGGGTGCAGTCATTATGATAGTCCCGAAGAAGGTGTAGTGGCAGGTGATATGTTTCGACAGGCGCTCGGTGAGGATCTCGATATATCTGCTGTGCTTACCTGGGGACCGAGCTGGTATTATCAGAAACAATTTTTTACCGGGAAGGATGATTCGATGTCAACCAAAAAGAACATCATGAGATATGATGTTGAAGTATCCGGGTTTCCTTCGTCGCATTCAGGGCATATCGTGCTGTTGAGACTAAAAGAAGACGATTACCCCGGCACTACTACCATCGAGCAATGGCCAAGCTATACGCTGCCGATACTTAAGTGGGCGAAAGACCAGGGAGGAATTGTAGGATACGCGCATTCAGGATGGGGCCTCGATCCTGTTCAGCCAACTAAAGAATTGCCGAACTATGTGTTGCCGAAAATGGATGGAATAGGTGCGAATGAATATGTGGTTGCGGTGACGGATGGCCTCGTAGATTTTTACAGCGCAGGCGATACCTATCTCCTGAATGAACTGAACATGTACTATCATTCGCTTAACTGCGGATTCAAAACCAGGTTAAGCGGTGAAACGGATTTTCCGTGTATCACAGATCTGCGAGTGGGACTCGCAAGAAGTTATTTTAAGTCTGACAAGCCGGTTAACTACGATGAATATGTTGCGGCAATAAAAAGTGGCAGGAGTTACGTAACGGAAGGAAGGGCGCACCTTTTAGGTTTTTCGGTAAATGGAACAGAGGTGGGCACGAAAGACAGTGAAGTAAAATTGAAAGGAAAACAAACGTTGAGTATTTCTGCTGACATTGCCGCTTATCTTCCACCCATTACCGATTCCAATTCGCTGAAGCCTGAAGGTCCGCGGGTTTACTGGAGCATTTTGGGCGCCAGGATCGGTAACACGCAAAACGTAAATGCTGAACTTATTGTGAACGGAAGAGCTTTGGATACTATACAGGTTGCAGCCGATGGAAAGATGAAGAAATTAAACTTCAAATACGAAACGGACAAGTCGTGCTGGGTAGCTCTAAGAATATTGGGCGGCGTGCATTCAAATCCCATATTTGTTACTGTTGATGATAAAAAGATTCATGAGCCGAAAAGTGCTGAATGGTGTATGAAAGCTGTTGATCAATGCTGGAAGATGAAAGAGCCCAATATCAGGGCGGAAGAGAAAGTGGCGGCAAAAGAGGCATACGACAAAGCCCGCAAAGTATATGAGAAGCTGATTAGCGAATAGCGTTAAGATATAAAGTACCTTCCTCGTAACAGCAGGCATTTTAATTCTTTTTTAATTGGCTTTTAGTGAATGCCTTTCCAACATGTGTGACTTTTGAAACCTCAATTCAAGACATGGACGATATCAGAATCTTATTGGTTGAAGACGAGAAGAAGATCGCCGATGCATTGAAAAAAGGTCTTTCGGAACAGAATTACGATGTTCAGGTAGCCTACGACGGCACCGAAGGCAGGCGCCAGTTTGAGTCGCAGCCGTTTGATCTTGTGATACTTGACATCAATCTCCCCGGACTAAACGGTTACTCACTGTGTAAAAAGATCAGGAACAGAAATCCTACCATTCCTATCGTGATGCTCACCGCTTTGAGCGCCACAGACGATAAAATAGAAGGTTTTGATGCAGGCGCCGACGATTACATCGTCAAGCCGTTCGATTTTAAAGAACTCCTGGTAAGGATCAGGGCACTGCTGAAAAGGATCCATTCAAACATCCCGGTAGGTAATATATTAAAGGTGGGCGACCTTGTTATCAACTTCGACAACAAGGAAGTATCGCGCGGGGGCAACGGCATCTCACTCACTGCAAAAGAATTTCAACTACTCGAATACCTGGTGCGCAACCGTAATAAGGTAGTGTCCAGGGCGGACATCGCACTCAACGTGTGGGATATAGATTTTGACACAAAAACGAATGTTATAGATGTTTATGTAAATTTCCTGCGCAAAAAGCTGGATCATGACTATGAGAAGAAAATCATTCATACCCAGATAGGCGTCGGATATATACTAAAAGCACCCTGATTGAAGACCAGGCACAAAATAACACTTCTCTTTTCCCTCCTCGTTACCGCCATCCTTCTTGTTGTAAGCATCACCGTGTACTACTTTACTTTTCTGGTGAGGGAGGACATTTTTAAGAAGCGCCTGCACAGCCGCGCCAATAACAACGCCCAGGTTTTTTCGTATGTACATAACAAGGACCGCGCTTTCCTCGACCGGATCAATACAAGTTCTTTAGAGGTGTTGCCGGAGAAAAGCGTGGAAATTTATGACGGCTCGGGCAACCTTTATTATCAGTTTGATACAAAGCCGGGTGATTCGACCGGACTTACGAAAGATATCATCTCAAAGGCCGTATTCTCGGGTCAATACTTTTATGATGTTGATCGCCGGGAGGCGCTTGCTGTTAATTATGTTGATTCGGGCGATCATTTTATTGTAGTTGTTGCCGCCTATGATCTTGATGGATGGACATTGCTCAAGCAACTGAAGAGGATCTTTTTTATCAGCGTGATGGTGGGGATGATCATCTCATTCCTTGCGGGCCACTTCTTTTCGTTGCAATTATTGAAACCGGTTGCCCAGATTATCACGGAGGTGAACGATATATCATCGCACAACATGTCGCACCGGATAAAAGTTGGCGAAACGCAGGATGAATTGAGTCAGCTCTCAGGCACATTCAATAATCTGCTGGACAGGCTGCAGGAATATTTTACTGCACAGCGTCGATTCATTTCAAATGCATCGCACGAGCTTTCTACGCCGCTCACGTCCATTTCGAGCCAGCTAGAGGTAACGATGCAGCGAAAGCGATCGGCAGAAGAATATCACCAGGTGATGCAGTCGGTTCATGAAGATGTAGTACAGATGAGGCAGCTCACGAAGAGTTTGCTGGAGATTGCAAAGACAGGTTCGGAAGGAAGTATCGAGCTGCATGACATTCGGATCGACGAAGTTTTGTTTAAGGTGATGGCCGATATCAAGAAGATGCATTCAGAATACCAGGTGGTGCTCAGCTTCAGCGATTCGGCGGCCTACGACAGCAATTTTCTTGTTTTCGGGAATGTGGACCTCCTATACATCGCGATCAGGAACATTGTGGAGAACGGATGTAAATACTCTCCCGACAACACATCGCGCGTTCAACTTTCGTTTGAGGGGAACGAGACAATTATAGAAGTGAGGAGCAATGGAAAGCCTATTGCGGCAGATGAAATCGAAAAGATATTTCAACCATTTTTCCGTTCTAATACATCAGAGGGAAAAAGTGGTTTCGGGCTGGGACTCGCGCTGGCAAAGCGTATCATCGCATTAAACAAGGGAACGCTTACAGTAGAATCGGATGAAAAAAATGGAACGCTGTTTACTATCCGCATACCTTCTTACAATGCGTAGGTAGAATGAACAATAAATGCTGTGGGACTTGCTATAAAGAAAAATCCCCTCGAAAATTTCGAAGGGATCATTATATGGATGGGTTAGTAAGTACAGGAAATAAATTTCCCTCCACAATATTAAAAAGAATTTTTCCTTTACAAAAAATTTTTTTCATTTATTTTATTAACATTTAGTTTTTGATCTTGTGGAAAAGGCATTCATTTCAAACCATTATCATGAAATTTCCAGAACCGGTTTCGATAGAACAGATTGCAAAATTGATAGCTGCGGAGTTAATAGGTAATACCTCAGGTCGTGCAACAGGAATAAATGAGATACACAAAGTTGAAGAAGGAGACCTTGTTTTTGTTGATCATCCCAAGTACTACGATAAGTGTATTCGCTCAGCGGCTTCGTTTATCATTATCAATAAAAAGGTAGACAATATCCCTGCGGGAAAAGCATTGTTGATACATGATCAACCGTTCGAAGCATATCTCGCGATAGTACGGCACTTCAGACCTTTCACTCCTCAATCAGCAATGAAAAGCGGTTCAGCGGTTATCGGAGAAGGAACTTATCTCTACCCCAATGCATTCGTCGGAAACAATGTTACAATTGGAAAAAATTGCATCATTCATCCCAATGTCACCATTCTCGATCATTGCATCATCGGCGACAATGTAATTATCCAGGCAGGCACCGTAATAGGCTCCGATGCTTTTTACTACAACACGAAGAAGGACCGGGAAGTGTGGTTTAGAAAGATGGAGAGTTGCGGAAGGGTGGTGATCGAAGACTATGTGGAAGTTGGTGCAGGCTGCACTATTGACCGCGGCGTTACGCATGATACAAGGATCGGTAAAGGCACCAAGATCGACAATCTCGTTCATATCGGGCACGATGTGGTGATAGGAGATAATTGTTTAATTGCCGCCCAGGTAGGTATCGCTGGCGCCGTAACTTTAAAAAATGGCGTAACGCTCTGGGGCCAGGTTGGCGTTTCTAAAACACTTACTATAGGCGAGAATGCCGTAGTTAACGCACAAAGCGGTGTTCCTTCATCTTTGGAAGGAGGTAAAATGTATTGGGGTTCGCCGGTAGATGAAGCAAGCAAGAAAATCAGGGAGCTTGTTTGGGTAAAAAGAATTCCCGAGCTCTGGAAGAAAGTGATGAGCTAAAAGAACCTGGTTACTCATATACGTAATCATAAGGTAGCGCCTCGGCTATTTTTTTCCATGCCCAGTAACCGGTATTCACCACATCGTACTGTTCGTAGAAGTAACCATTCTCTTCAATAAAAAATCCTCCTGAAACATCCAGCAGCGTTACCTGCATCCTGGTATTTGCCGGCAACTTAAACTCCTGGAGAAACTTTTTATCGGGCATTACACTTTTATAACTGATGCGGTAACGCCCATCCCATGCAATCTCCACGGTATTACTGCTATCTGTTTGATAAATGGTGCTGTCGTAGGGGTCGTTAATAAATTCACCTTTAGTGCTCTTTGTGTTCGCGTCCAGCTTTTCTATACTAAAACCTTCCTCTGTAACAATGCTGTCGTAAAGAGACGTCATAAAGTGCAACCTCGATCCCAGGAATGTTCGCGCCCTGTTCTTCTTCCACTGGTCCTTTACTTCTTCGGTCGTGTCTTTTTCAATGAAGAACGGATAACCGGTATACTGACTGATATTGCTGTTGTAGTCGTAGCTGAATGAATCAAGCTGATAACGTACGGTATAACCAAGGGCATCGTTTGTTACCAGCACATCTTCTTTCGCCGTGACCTTCAACCGGTGACGTTTTTTATTTTTAGTATAGAAAAATCGGAGCGCCTGTGGATTTTGAATGGTGCATTGTGCAGCATTCGGTGTGGTGCCAACAAAATTGTCGAAGAAGAATTTCCCAAATTGGTTCCATCCATCCTCCACTTCATTAGTGGCCACTACAGCCACTTCTTCAAGCGCCTTACTTACCGGATTCAGATTGATGATAATGGAATCGCCTGTTGGCTGTGTATTGCTGATACGGAGCGATTTTGTTTCGTAACCTGTATAAGAAATAACGAGATCGTATCCCCCGTTGGGTAAACGCATCACGAAGAGGCCATCTCCATTGCTTAAAGTTCCCTGTGTAGTGTTTTGCGCAAAAACGGACGCGCCTGCAAGCGGTTGTTGCGTTGCCGAATCTATGACCTTGCCACCGATAAGAAACGTTTTCTGCGCTCTTGCTACCGAAAACGACATCACGAACAACACTGCAATAGATAGGTATTTCATAGAGCCTGTGATTTGGTATATTGAATACATGCTTTCTTTATGGTCTGTTCCAGGTTAGTAAACGTGAAACCGGGTAGAGCCTTGAGAATTTTTTGGTTGTCGAAGTTGGTGTTTGACTGTGCGATCTTTGCTGTTTCGCGGGTAACAAGTACTCTCTTTCCGGTAAGGAAGGATTTGATTTTTTCAAGCCTCCATGCAATCGATGCAAGAAATGGCGTTGCTTCGCGCGAGGGCTTCCGTTTCCCAAATCCGTTGGCGATGGTATCCAGCACTTTACGGTAGCTCCAGTTATCTCCATTCAATATAAAACGTTCCGAACGGATGTTTGTTGCCAGTAGTTTTACGATTGCAGCCGAAACATCTTCAACATCAACAAACCCATTCACACCGTTTGTATACCACGGAAAACCTTTGTAGGCATTTTTAAAGATAGCATTGCTCGATGCATCCCAGTCGCCGTAGCCGAGAATGGTAGACGGATTGACCACCACAGCGTTCAAGCCTTCGGCAATACCGCGCCACACTTCCATTTCAGCATAGTATTTACTTACAGCATAGGATGTATTCAGTTTACTCTCCTGCCACTTGCTTTTTTCATCGATCATCGTTCCATCGGTACGCTTACCCAACGATGCAACCGAGCTAACATGAATAAATCTGCGGATATTATTGTCAAGCGCCGTATTAATTACGTTTGTGGTGCCTTCAACATTTGTGTTGAAGAGCTCTGTGCGGTCTTGTTTATGGAACGAAACCTTTGCCGCTGAGTGAATCACAGCATCGGTGTTTTTCATTGCTTCACCGAGACCGGCTATATCGAGCACGTCGCAATCTATCCATTCTACCTGCCCGAAAATGTCGGCATCGATATAAAAAGGAACAACAGGTTTTCTGCGCAGCGCCTTTACTTTATAGCCGGCAGCGATAAGGTCCCGTATAACATATGCCCCAACAAACCCTGTTCCGCCTGTTACCAATACGGTAGCAGGTGGCAAAACGCCGGCTGTTGGAGTATCATGTGGCTGGGTACTCATAATATCCTTTTCCCGTTTTTCGTCCCAGCGATCCTTCCTTAACTTTTTTCTCCTGGATAACAGAAGGCTTTAATCGTGCGGGCCTGCCGAGTGCGTCGTACACTATGTTGCTGACTGAAAAATTGATATCGTTACCGATAAGGTCCATCAATCTGAATGGGCCCATTTTAAATCCTGTGGCTTCCATCAGTTGGTCAATTGTATCTATACCCGCTACGTCTTTTTCAACGAGACGTAATGCTTCGAGATAGTACGGTCGTGCCACACGGTTAACAATAAATCCCGGCGAGTCTTTGCACACTACGGGCGTTTTCTGCAATTCGCGTACTATCGCAGTGAGTGTATCGATTACTGCAGAAGAAGTGAGTGGCGTTTTTACAATCTCCACAAGTTTCATCAGGGGTGCAGGATTAAAAAAGTGCATACCTGCGAAACGTTCGGGGTGTGAAATATTATTAGATAGATTGTTTACAGATAGGGAGGAAGTATTTGTTGTAATGATCGTTTTGCTGGAATTGATACGCTCGAGATCGTTGAACAATTGAAGTTTGATATTTGCGTTCTCGATAATGGCTTCGATAATTAATTGGGCAACGCAATCGGCAATGGACGAGGTGAATTTTATATTGGTGGTAATGCCGGGGGCAAATTTTTCGATACGCGTTTTTGCGTTCGTTAGTCCGTTTTCATTTGTATCGAAAAGGATAACCTGAAAACCTTTTTGTGCAAACACCTGGGCAATTCCACTTCCCATGGTACCAGCTCCGCACACACATATTGTGAGGTCGTTAATCAATCAAAATATTTTAAATAGCCGGTGTAAATTGTTTGAGGAAGCGGATATCGTTTTCGCTGAACAGCCGTATGTCGTTGATGCCATACTTCAGCAGCGCCGGCCTTTCGATTCCCATTCCAAATGCAAACCCTGTATATTTTTCGGGATCTATTTTACAGTTTTCCAGAACCTTTGGATGGATCATTCCGCATCCAAGAATTTCTACCCAACCGGTGTGCTTACAAACCGTACAACCCGATCCGTTACAGATCTGGCAATTGATATCCATTTCAGCACTCGGCTCAGTAAACGGAAAATAACTTGGTCTGAACCGGATCTTCACATCCGTACCATACATCTCCTGCACAAAATAATAAAGCGTTTGCTTCAGATCGGCGAAGGAAACGTTCTCGTCAATATATAGCCCTTCTATCTGGTGAAAGAAGCAATGCGAGCGCGCGCTGATGGTTTCGTTACGATACACACGACCCGGACAAACAATACGCAGCGGCAATTTGCCTTTTTCCATTTCCCTGATCTGAATATTGCTGGTATGCGTGCGCAACAGCCAGTCTGGATGCTGGTTGATATAAAATGTATCCTGCATATCGCGTGCAGGATGGTGTTCAGGTAAATTAAGTGCGGTGAAGTTGTGCCAGTCGTCTTCTATTTCAGGGCCTTCAGCCACTGCAAAGCCAAGTCTTTGAAAAATGGCTATGATATTATTTCGCATGAGGCTGATGGGGTGGCGGCTACCAACAGGTGCAGGATCAGCGGGCAACGTCAGATCAACTTTTGATTGATCTGCGGGCCCCGCATCATCGGCAAGTGACTTCCATGATTCGTATTTCGATTCTGCGAGTTGTTTGAATTCGTTCAGTATGAGTCCGAATTCTTTTTTCTTTTCTGCCGGCACATTTTTCATCTCAGTGAAAAGAGCTTTGAGAATGCCTTTGGTGCCGAGGAACTTTATCCGGTACGCCTCCAGGGCTTCGCTACCATTCGGTACGATGCCCTCGATCTCCTTTTTGTAGTCATCAATCTGCCGTAATAACTGTTCCATGCGGCAAAGATAGGGAGATGCAATACATTTGCCTTATGTCCGACAGCCTTCACTTAGCCGACTTCCTTGAGCCTGTAAAGCTTGCCGAAATATCGAATGACGAACCCTATCATGATGGGCAAGTTGGAAAAAACATCCTGTTATACGATGAAGAATTTCCTGACCTGTTAAGTGCCGATCTGATTATTATCGGTTGCCCCGAACAACGCGGAAAAGGTCCAAAGAAAAGAAACAGTTCACCAGACAATGTTCGAAGTGAATTCTACAGATTTTACAATTGGCACCAGTCGATGGTTATTGCCGACGCTGGTAATATAAGAAGTGGTGCTGACCTCGATGATACTTACGCTGCGCTTAAAACGGTTATAAGCGAACTTAACCAACACGGTAAAACTGTAGTAATAATCGGCGGCTCGCACGATCTTACGCTGGCCCAATACAATTCGCATGCGGACAGCGAGCGAATTATCGAAGCAGTTTGTGTTGATGCGAAGATTGACCTGGACATGAATTCTCCGTGGAGAAACGACAACTTCTTAATGGAGATGCTTACGTCGGAGCCAAACTTCATCAGGCATTACAATCATATCGGTTTTCAAAGTTACCTCGTACATCCTCATATGCTCGAAACACTCGACAAATTGCGGTTCGACTGCTACAGGGTAGGAAAAGTGAGAGATAATGTTGAAGAGATGGAACCTGTTATCAGGAACGCGGATATTTTCAGTTTCGACATATCGGCAATAGCACATGCTTATGCTCCTGCCAACGCGGTATCACCTAATGGCTTTACCGGCGACGAGGCGTGTGCCATGTTAAGATTTGCAGGATTAGCCCCGGGTGTTTCGTCTGTTGGTATTTACGGATACGATGCGGACAGGGACGATAACAATGTTACTGCAAAACAGATCAGCCAGATGATCTGGTATTTTATTGAAGGAAGAAGCCGGGGCACAAGAGAAGCACGGATCAACGAGAAAGATGCATTCAATGAATATCATACAGCCTTCGCAGAGGTAGCTACAACATTTTTACAAAGCAAACGCACAGGACGCTGGTGGATGCAACTCCCCGACCAGCAATACATCGCATGCTCTTATAATGATTACATACAGGCGAGCAGCAACGAGATACCAGAAAGATGGCTGAGAGCCCAGGAGAGAAGTGCGTAAGATGCGGAAACTGTTTCTTCATATCACCTGCATTTTTGTGATCAGTTCGTGTGTAGCGCAAAAAGCGGCACGAAAGAAATCACCCATCGATGATCTTCTGTCGGATACTACATTCAGAAATGCGCACGTAGGCGTTAGTGTATACGATCCGGCGGCAAAAAAATACCTGTACAATTACCAGGCCGACAAGTTGTTTGTGCCCGCATCGAACGTGAAGATCGCTACCTGCTATGCTACTTTGAAATATCTCGGTCATATCCTTCCCGGCATTAAGTATTATGAAAATGATACGGCCGTTTATATAGTGCCTACAGGCGATCCTACGTTCCTGCACAGCGATTATGCGCACCACCCGGTTTTCGATTTTCTCAAAAAAACAACAAAGAAGATATTTATTACAACCAGTAACTGGAAAGACAAGGAATTGGGCCAGGGATGGTCGTGGGATGATTACAACGATGAGTATATGGCGGAGAGAAATTCATTTCCCATATACGGCAACACGTTGAAGTGGGTGCAGGAGAAGGTGCGGGGTAATGTAACGGGCGCGGAAGAATCGTTTTCCATTTATTCCGATCCCGAGGTGAACTGGAAGGTAAGATTCGAACCAGATTCGGGATTAGGAAAATTCAAGGTTACCCGTGACCGCCTATCGAACGTATTTGTAGTAACGCAGGGATTAGAACCGAAGAAGGAAGTGATAGTGCCATTCATCGTGAACGAACTTTCGTCGGCGCTGGAATTGATTCCGGATACACTGGGCAAACGCATTGAGATCAATAACAATTTCTTTCTCACGAATCCGCAACAGCATATCGTGTTGTCGCAACCGGTTGATTCGGTTTTGCGGCCGATGATGTACAGAAGTGACAATTTTTTTGCTGAGCAGTTATTGTTGATGACGTCGCAGGAGAAAACGGGGGTGATGAATGATGGCGTGATGATCGATACGGTAATTGCCTCACTGAAAAATAAGCCTGTATGGGTTGATGGCAGTGGCCTGAGCAGATACAACCTTTTTTCGCCGAACACATTTGTTGAAATACTCGATTCAATACGGATAGAAGCGGGGATGGACCGCGTGAAAAAAATATTTCCGACCGGCGATTCAGGAACACTCAAAAATTATTACGTAGCGAACAGCGGCAGGATATTCGCTAAAACCGGCTCGATGAGCGGGGTGTATGCGCTCAGCGGGTATCTCTACACAAAAGAAAACCGCTTACTTATTTTCTCGATACTCGTTAACAATTATGACGGAGTGGGAAGTGTGGCACGAAGAAGAATCGAGAAATTCGTTAAGGGATTGTTTTGAACTATTTCCTGAACAACCCGTTGATATAATCTTTTTGAAACTCAACATAGGTGGGGCTTCCATTAGCAGTAACACCTGGCTGCCTGCACGCAAACAAATCATTTACCAGCGCGGTCATTTCAGCTGATGTTAAGCTCGAGCCAGACTTGATTGCCTGCTGCTGTGCCAGGGACCTAACCAACTTTTCTCTTTTCGAAAACTTGAGATCGCTGCTAAAGTGCTTGAATTGCTCGAGCAGGTTCTCTATCACAATCTTTTCATTTCCTTGTTCAAGATCCGCGGGACTGCCCTGGATAACGAAGGTATCTTTTCCGAATGGCTCAACAAGATAACCGAGGTGCAAAAGATCTTCAAGTAACTCTTCGAGCAGCACAGCATCTTGCGTAGAGAGCTCAATGGTTGCAGGAAAAAGGCTGCGTTGATAGGCGACTGCGCGGCCGGAAGAGGCGGCTGCAAGTTTTTCGTATAGAATTTTTTCGTGCGCGAGCTGCTGGTTGACCAAAACAAAGCCGCGGTTAGTGGCGGCAATAATATAGGTTTGAAAAACCTGGATCAGCGTACAATCTTCTTTCAGCGAAATGCCCGTGAATGCCGGCTTTTCAAACTCAAAATGTGAAGGTCCTCCATCCTGTTCGATCTTAACTTCTTTATTGAGGAGACTTTTCCAGTCGCTGAGATTGCTGTTTTTACTTTCTATGAGATGAGCCTGGTTCTTTTGCGTAAATGATTGATATAACGAAGACGATGCTACAGATGCTCTTTTCTCGTCGGTGATGGGTTTCGATACCGCATCGAGATGCTGAATAGAAGGATCGAGATCGAAGTCGAGTGTCGGCGTAACGCTGAACTGCGCGAGTGAATGTTTCACTGCTGCCTGCACGAAGGCATAAACCAGCTTTTCATCTTCAAATTTTATTTCCTGTTTTGTTGGGTGCACATTTACATCCACCTGTACGGGATCGAGTTCGAGGAACAACACATACAACGGAAAGCTATCAGTGGGGATCAATTCCTGGTACGCGCTCATAATCGCGTGATTCAGGTATGGGCTTCTGATGAACCTGTTGTTTACAAAAAGGTATTGATCGCCTCGCGTTTTCTTAGCTGTTTCGGGCTTGCCTACGAATCCATATGTATTCAGGTAATCCGTTTGTTCCTGTACCGCAACAAGTTTTGCGTTAAACTGACTCCCGATGATTTGAAGTATCCGCTGCTTGAGAGATCCCTTATCGAGATGAAAAACTTCCTGGCCATTGCTGGTCAGTGAGAAGAAGATATCAGGAAAAGACAGTGCTACGCGGATGAATTCATCAACGATATGCCGCATTTCGGCGGGATTGCTCTTGAGGAAATTCCGGCGTGCGGGCACATTAAAAAACAAGTTCTTCATCGCGATGCTCGTTCCATCGGCACAAGCGATGATCTCCTGCTTGCGGACCGTACTATTATCAATTTCAAGATAAGTACCGGTTGTATCGCCGGCTCTTTTCGTTTTCAGTTCTACCTGTGCAACTGCTGCGATTGAGGCGAGCGCCTCTCCACGGAAGCCCATGGTTTTGATATGAAACAGATCATCGATCTCCCTGATCTTCGAAGTAGCATGGCGCTCAAAGCACATCCTGGCATCGAGTTCGCTCATCCCTTTTCCGTTGTCGATCACCTGCACCAACGCTTTGCCCGCATCGTTCACGATCAGTTTGATCTCAGACGCGCCTGCATCAACAGCGTTCTCCAGCAATTCTTTAACAGCACTCGCCGGCCGCTGGATCACTTCACCTGCTGCTATCTGGTTAGCGATATTATCGGGCAATAAATGGATGATGTCTCCCAATTCTGACTTAATTTGTGGATGCAATTTACAGCGAATAAGTATCGTTATTAAATCCCATAAATTATGAAGAGACCGCTGTCCCTCCTATTACTATTTGTTTCGCTTCAATGCTTTTCTCAGCAGCCATCAACTGTGGGTGCCGCGAAATGGGTAGACAGCGTTTTTAATTCCCTCAGCGAAGATCAGCGCATAGCACAGCTCATGGTGGTGAGGATGGCGTCGTTAGACGGCCGTCGGGTTGTTTTTTATGAACAGGAAGTAAATGATGCCATCCGGAGGTATAATATCGGTGGTGTTTGCCTGTTCCAGGGTGGTCCAACCAAACAGGCGATGCTTATCAACAATATGCAGGCGCTTTCCAAAACACCCTTGTTTATCTCTATCGATGCAGAAAACGGTTTAGGGATGCGGATGGATAGCGTTATTCCGCTACCGCGGCAAATGATGATGGGCGCCATCGATGATCCTTCTATTATCTATCAATATGGAAGGCTTGTTGGTGACCAGTGCCGCCGGATAGGCATCCAGATGAATTATGCCCCGGTTGTAGACATCAATAACAATCCTGCAAATCCTGTTATCAACGACCGCTCGTTTGGTGAAGACAAACATAAGGTGGCGATGCTGGGCATTCAATACATGCGTGGCTTGCAGGATGCAGGGGTGATGGCCGTTGCAAAACATTTTCCCGGGCATGGTGATGTTAGCGTGGATTCTCATCACGATCTGCCGGTCATCAAAAAATCAAAAGCGGAACTTGATTCACTTGAACTGTATCCTTTCCGCCAGATTGTGAAGGCAGGTGTTGGCGGCGTGATGGTTGCCCATCTCTCGATACCTTCTCTCGACAAGGGCAAAAATATAGCGTCATCCATTTCCGCAGCAACGATTACTGATCTATTACGGAAAGACCTTGGATATAACGGCCTGGTAATTACCGATGCCCTCGACATGCAGGGTGTAGCAAAATATTTTCCTGCCGGCGAAATTTCTGTCAAAGCAATTGAAGCAGGTAACGATATGCTGTGCCTGCCCGGCGATATTCCCGGAAGCATCAGAAAAATTAAAGAAGCTATAAAAAATAAAAGTCTTTCCTGGGAAACGATCAATGCCCGCGCAAAAAAAGTTCTCGCCGCAAAATACCAGTACGGTCTTTCTGCATGGAAGCCTGTAGACCTCAACAACCTCGTTAGCGACCTTAATGGACAAACCGAAGAGATGCACCGCCAGATTGCGCAGAGGTCTATCACACTGTTGCGCAATGATGACCAGGCAATATTTCCGCTTGCGAAAGGTAGAAGGGTGGCTTACTTAGGCATTGGACTAAACAAAGACAACGAATTTGCGAAACAGGTGCGCGAAGAGTATGATGCACATGTTTACTATTTCGACTATGGTTTAAAAGAAGAGATGGTTAAGCCGGTGTTGAATGTCTTGAGAAACCGGTACGACGTAGTGATTATCGGTGTGCACCGGTACAATCGTTTTCCTGCAAATAATTTTGGTATCAGTAATGCTGCTTTGATGCTGCTGGATTCTGTACAGAAGCAGAACAGAACGATAACAATGGTGTTCGGTAATCCTTACGCTATTAAGGACATGTGTAGCAGCCGCATCCTCGTGGCTGCCTACCAGGATGACGAGGTAACGCATCAAACGGCTGTCGATCTTCTGGGCGGGCGTTTCATTGCAAAAGGTAAACTGCCTGTTACTGTTTGCCAGAATTTTAAATCGGGCGATGGCATTGTGTTTAATCGCCTTCTTCAACAGGTGCGCCCCGCGGATCTTGGCTTTGCTATGAACAGGCTCACGAAAATTGATTCCATAGTAAATGATGCAATAAAGCGACACGCAATTCCGGGAGGCGTTGTGCTGGTGGCAAAAGATGGAAAGATTGCATACGAGCGATCTTTTGGATACATGGGGTACGACAGCACCGAACCAGTATATCCCGAAACAATTTATGATCTCGCGTCGCTCACGAAAGTAATGGCGACAACCCTCTCGGTGATGAAGCTGTACGATGAAGGGAAATTAGATCTTAACAAAACACTGGGGACATATCTGCCATGGACGCGCGGAACTAACAAAGAGCATCTTGCACTTTGGGACATCCTGCTGCACCAGGCAGGATTACGAGGGTGGATCCCTTTTTATATGGAGACCCTCGATTCGCTACAGGGCAGAAAAGCATCAGACCTTATTTACTCCGTTACACCAGATTCGATCCACAACACACGCGTAGCCGAAAATATTTATCTCCGCAGAGACTGGTCCGACACCCTTTACAATAGAATACTCACGAGCGCGGTTGGACCAGTTGGCAATTACATTTACAGTGATCTCGATTTCATTTTTTTGGGTAAGGTAGTAGAGCAACTTTCGGGAATGACCCTCGATAAATATGTTGAAAAAACATTTTATGGGCCCCTCAGGTTATCGTCTACCGCGTTTAAGCCACGCGAACATTTTGCATTGAACAATATCGCGCCGACTGAAACAGAACCGATATTTCGGAGCCAGCTGCTTCGTGGTGATGTGCACGATCCCGGTGCGGCGATGTTTGGCGGAATCGCGGGGCACGCAGGATTATTCAGCGACGCCTACGATGTTGCAGTTCTTTGCCAGATGCTGCTGAATGGTGGCAAGATGAACGGCATCAGGTTTTTCAAGAAAGAAACTGTCGATTTCTTTACAGGCTATCATGCGAATAGCAGAAGAGGGCTGGGTTTCGATAAACCGGAGCGCGACAATTACGTTCGTCCGGAGCCTTACCCCACACTTTCAGCGTCGCCACAAACGTTCGGTCACACCGGTTTTACGGGTACCTGCGTATGGGTCGATCCTTCCCAGAACCTCATTTACGTATTTCTTTCTAACAGGGTTTACAACAATGGCGATGTAAACCGGTTTCTTCGTATGAGCGTGCGCCCTAAAGTGCATGAGCTTATCTATCAGTCGCTTCAGACTGCCGTGCCACCGTATTCTACGGCGATGACGGATACCCAAAAGTTATAGTAATTTTGCGGCTCAAACAGAGATATGACCCGCAAAGAAGAAGTGCTGCAGGATGTTGTAATTAAGTTCGCCGGCGACTCCGGTGATGGCATGCAGTTAACCGGCAGCCAGTTTACCAACAACACAGCCCTATTAGGTATTGACCTCGCAACATTCCCCGACTTTCCCGCAGAAATTCGCGCCCCGCAGGGTACACTGCCCGGCGTAAGCGGTTATCAGCTGCGGTTCTCGAGCGATCGCGTATTCACACCTGGTGACGAGTGTGATGTACTCGTGGCGATGAATGCTGCAGCGCTGAAAGCGAATTTGAGAGGCCTGAAAAAAGGCGGCAAAATAATCGCGAACACCGATGGGTTCGATCAAAAGAACCTAAGGCTTGCTAATTATCCCGATGGCGTAAATCCTTTATCTGATGATAGCCTGAGTAATTACGAAGTGATAAAGATGGACGTCACTAAAATGACGCGCGAGGCATTGAAGGATATTACTATGGGTGTGAAGGAGAAGGACCGTGCTAAAAATATGTTCGTGCTGGGCTTCCTGTATTGGATGTACAACCGGAACATGGATAACACGACTGCTTTTCTTCGGGATAAGTTTGGCAGAAAGCCCGACATCATGGAAAGTAATATCCGTGTGTTACAGGCGGGATATAACTACGGCGACACAACAGAAACATTTACTACACGCTTCAAAGTTGAAAAAGCCAGGATGGAACCGGGTACCTATCGCTCGATAATGGGCAACCAGGCACTTTCTTACGGTTTGATTGCTGCTTCGCAGATGAGTGGATTGTCGCTCTTCCTCGGATCATATCCTATTACTCCTGCTTCAGATATACTGCATGAATTAAGCAGGCATAAATCTTTCGGCGTTCGGACTTTCCAGGCCGAAGATGAAATTGCCGCGATCACCAGTGCAATTGGTGCGAGTTATGGTGGATCGTTAGGAATTACTACTACCTCTGGTCCGGGTATGGCGCTGAAAGCTGAGGCGATGGGTCTTGCAGTGATGCTCGAGATACCGCTGATCATTTGTAATGTGCAAAGGGGCGGACCTTCAACAGGGTTGCCTACAAAAACTGAACAGAGTGATTTGTTGCAGGCGTATTATGGAAGAAACGGTGAGTGTCCGATGCCGATAGTTGCAGCCTCTACGCCGAGCGATTGCTTTGCTGCGGTGTACGAAGCGGTGAGGATTTCTGTTGAGCATATGACGCCTGTGATATTTTTGAGTGATGGATATATCGCCAATGGCGCAGAGCCGTGGAAATTTCCTAAAACTGCTGATCTGCCACCCATAACGGTCAAGTTTAAAACTGAGCTTGCTGAAGGCGAAGAAAAGTTTCAACCGTACCTGCGCGACGAAAAACTGGTAAGGCCGTGGGCTATTCCCGGTACTGCCGGGTTTGAACACCGCATTGGTGGGCTCGAAAAACAGAATATAACCGGAAATATAAGTTACGATCCTGCAAACCACCAGGACATGGTGCATATCCGACAGGAGAAAGTTGATCGTATTGCGGATTATATACCGTTACAAACGTTGGATAGTGGTCCAGAGCAGGGTGATGTATTGGTGTTGGGATGGGGCAGTACTTATGGAGCTATTAAAAGCGCCGTGGATGAATTGCAGAAAGAAGGTGTTGCGGTGAGCCATGCGCATTTGCGTTATGTGAGACCTTTTCCGCGCAACCTTGGGGATATTTTGAAAAGTTTTAAGAAGGTGCTTGTACCGGAGATTAATAATGGGCAGTTAATTAAAATTATCAGGGATCAGTATTTGATTGACGCGAAAGGGTATAATAAGATTATGGGTGTGCCGATTACGAAAACCGAGATGAAAGAAGAGATCAAAAAAATTCTTTAGATTTTTAAACCCTTCTTCTTAACAACAGCGCCGCAGGCACGCCGGCCGCAGGCCACATCTTATTCGCCGCCGAAAATAAAAGTAATCCCAAACGCTATAATCGACGCTATCAATCCATACATAAAAATGCTATAGGATATGCGCAGCAACTTGTACTTGCGTGCGAGCACGACACCAAGAAAATAAATATCCTTAATCATACTGCCGTACAGGTAATCCTTATCCTTCATCATTTCCTGCATAGCCCAATCATAATCGGGCAACTCCATGTTATAGAAATTACCAAAAAACAACAGGTTGATCTGCTTATTCTGAATATCCTCACGCGTAAAAGTTCCGCTGCTGATATTAGGTCGTGTGGCGAGAATTGCGAACACAACAGCACTTAAGCATACACAAACAAGGATCACTGTAGGAATAATAAATTCAGGATAAAACTGAAGTTTGCCCAACAGCACCGACACCATAATCGAAAGCACGATTGTATTTACGGAGATCATGATATTCGCCTTGCTATCCGCCATCTGGCTAAGGTTATTATGGCTTTCCGACATAATCTTAAACATGGCCACCACTCCACGCTCGCTCTTCATATCCTTCGCCTTTTTCTCCGCCTCTTTTTTACGTGGTGGCTCAGTTGGCTCCTGGATCGTAACTATCGGGTTCATGGCGAGCTCTGGCTCATTAACAGAAGGCGGAACAACTTCTTCCTTCTTCTTCTTTCCTGCTTTTTCAACGAGTGCCTGCAGATGATCCTGCTTCACAGGCTCAAGCATTTCTCTTG
Source organism: uncultured Chitinophagaceae bacterium (assembly GCA_963782225.1). GTDB lineage: Bacteria > Bacteroidota > Bacteroidia > Chitinophagales > Chitinophagaceae > Flavitalea. The sequence continues at coordinate 838,197 of CAWAIQ010000004.1, read as the reverse complement.
CATACTCAGTAAAGTAACGGTGCCTCGACAAAAATTCGATATTCAGGTTCACCCATTCTTTCTTCCCGATAGAATTCTCTTCGATGCTATTGATCTCCTGGCGTAAAAGTTTATTCTTCTCTTTGAAAGTTTTTGACCCCAGGTGAAAAAGGTCTGCATCGCAAATGATCTGTTCGATGAGGTTAGTGGGCGATTGCGGCATCTTGGTAGCTGTAATGCAGCCAAGCACCTTTTCAATTAACAACGGTGGCGCGTTATGCTGACGTAAAAATTCACCTGCCAGTTTCCGGCTTTCGTCTTCATGCGTTTTCTTGAGGCCCGCGTAATAGCCGGTATCGTGAAACCACGCTGCAATCACAACTGCAGTATGGTCCTCCTCAGACAATTCGTAATTGCCTGCAATTAGTTCGGTATGTAATACTACCTCACGAGTATGTTCAAACGAATGAAAAACGAAATCTTTGCCGATTTTTTGTGAGAAGAAACTTACCACATATTGTTCGGCAGCAGAGATCAGGGATTTATACAAATCGTTCATGCTGGTACGATTGTTTCACAATCTAATTAATTTACAGGTTAAACACATAAATCCATGCCAGCCATAAGAGCGTTTTGCGCCGGATTTACACTTTTGTTTGCCTTCTTTGCCTCTTGTACTTCACGTTCAGGCAAATCGTTCGTGCCTGCAATGCACAGGCTACAACGACAAACTACATGAAGTGCATATTCTGAATAAAGATCTTCTCGAGGTATCCGGTATCGTACACCTCGGAGGACTAAGGTTCGCTGCTATTAACGATGAAGATGGCGAATTGTTTTTTACAAACCTTGAGAATGATTCCACGGTCAAATACCGCTTCAAAGGCAAAGGTGACTATGAAGACCTCGCGAAGGCTGGCGACACTTATTACATTCTCGAAAGTTCAGGCGATATTATAGAGCTTGACCAATCTTTTACCGGCCACGAAACGTATAAGTTTAATAAAAAGAATACGGAGTTCGAATCGTTGGTATATTATGCTGACAAGAAGAAGCTCGTTATGATTGTAAAAGACCAGAAGAAACGCGCCGACGGCATCGCTGCATTTTCGTTCGACCTTACGCGGAAGGAATTCGATCCGGAGCCCTTTTTTAGCATATCTTTCAAACAGGTGTTTACGGTTCTTACGAACTATGATACCGAATGCAAGCCGTCTGCAGCCGCCATTAACCCGGTTAATAAAAAGCTCTATATCCTCGCTTCTGTCGGAAAGGTAATTTTGCAATGCTCATCCGAAGGGAAACTGGAAGAGATCTATAAGATAAACCCTGCCCATTTTCCTCAGCCCGAGGGTATAAGTTTTGCAACCAATGGCGACATGTTCATCTCGAATGAAGGAGCGGAGGGCAAGGCTACTATTCTGAAATTCCCTTATGACGGCTCCAAATAAGATATTCCTGTTACTGCTCACCTGGTTTTTGCTCCCTAAACAGGATGCCAATGCCCAGCGCGACTCTCTCAGCCACCGCATTATCCTTGTTGGTGACGCCGGTGAACAGAAAAATAATGTTCATCCGGAGCTGGAGTACATTAAAAAAACATTTGCGCTCGATAAGAATACGACGATCGTATATCTGGGCGATAACATCTATCCCAAGGGCCTCCCATCCCACTACGCGTCAAATTATCTCGAAAAAAAACAAATACTCGACAGCCAGATAAACGTTGTGCGCGGCAGGCAGGCCACCGCATATTTTATTGCGGGCAACCACGACTGGATGCAGGGCCGCAAAGCCGGGTACCAACAGGTGATAAACCAGTATCGTTATATAACGTCGTTGAACAGGCCCAATGTGCATTATGTGCCGGCCGATGTTTGTCCGGGTCCGCAGGAGATTTTTATTTCAGACAAAATAACGTTGGTGGTGATCGACAGCCAGTGGTGGCTGCACAGGTTCGAGAAGCCCGGCGTTCGCTCCGGGTGCGAGTGTAATACTGAAGCCGAACTCCTCAGTACACTTACGGAAATCGTTAACAGGAACGAAGACAAGCTGCTCATCTTTGCGGCGCATCACCCTTTCATTACATTCGGCAGGCACGGCGGCTATTATAATCTGAAGCAGCACCTCTTTCCGTTTACCGATCTCAATCCGAAATTGTATGTACCACTTCCTGTGATTGGCTCTATCTATCCGATTGCACGTGGCGTTTTCGGAAACATCCAGGATACAAAACATCCGGTTTATAAGAATTTCAGCAGCCGGGTAGACAGCATCCTTAACCTGCATCCAAATTGCATCCGCGTTGCCGGTCATGAACATAATCTTCAACTAATAAAAGAAGACAAAAACTACTACATCGTTTCGGGTGCCGGTGCTAAGCAATCGGAAATAACGAAAGACGACAGGCTGTTATTTTCATCAACTAAAAATGGCTTTTCAACGATCGATGTCATCAAGAACGACAACGTATATGTGCGTTTTTTTTCTTCAGAGAGTGATAGCGCGGGCAAGCCAATTTATTCCCAGGCATTGCCGCCGATCGATTCATCGGGTCTCGTCAAAAGAACGATGAAGCCGCCGGTATTTCCAGATTCTGTAAAGGTTGTCGCTGCACCTTATTACGGGGCTGGGAAGTTCAAAAAGTGGCTGTTGGGTGCCAACTACAGGCAGGAGTGGATGGAGCCTGTGAAGGTAAAAGTGTTCGACATAGCAAAAGATATGGGTGGTTTTAAGATCACCAAGAAAGGTGGTGGCATGCAAACGCGTTCGTTAAGATTGGAAGACAAGAACAAGAAAGAGTTTGCGCTGAGAACCGTTGAAAAATTTCCAGATGCAACACTTCCTGAAGAGTTCAGGCAAACAGTAATTAAAGATGCAGTGGTGGATGGAATATCGGCTTCGTATCCGTTTGCGGCACTTTCAATTCCTGTGATGTCGAGGGCGGCAGGTGTTCCCTATGCGGCTCCCAAATTGGTGTATATACCAGATGATCCGCGACTGGGATACTACCAAAAAGAATTTGCCAACAAACTTGCACTTCTTGAAGAACGGGAACCACTGAGGTATGGAGAAAACAAGTCGACTGAAAAAGTTCTTGAAAAACTTCGCGAAGACAACGACGACCGTATAGACCAGCAACTGGTATTGCGCGCAAGGCTCCTTGATATGTTCATCATGGACTTCGACAGGCACGAAGACCAATGGAGATGGAACACGAAAGATACCGGCAAGGGAAAAGTATATTACCCTCTTCCACGCGATCGCGACCAGGCGTTCTTCGTAAACATGGGCAAGGTTCCAAGGTTCATCAGCAAACCGTGGCGGATGCCGAAGTTCCAGGGCTTCAGGGCGAAGGCCACCAACATCAATACATTTAATTTCAACGCACGATTCTTCGATAGAACGTTCCTGAACTCTCTAACACAGGAAGATTGGGAAAAGCAAGCCGACACAATTATTTTGGAGATGACCGATTCTGTGATCGAAGCAGCATTGAAGCAACAACCTCCGGAGGTGTTTGCATTCTCGGGGCCGAAAATTATTGAAACATTGAAAGAACGCCGAAAATACCTGAAACAGGAAGCGGTTCAGTATTATAAGTTTCTTGCAAAGGAAGTAGAAGTGACCGGTACAGATAAAAAAGAAACGTTTGAAATAAAAAACAACGACGACGGCTCGATTGATGTCCAGGTTTACAAGATCAACGACAAAGGCCAACGTGAGAAAATATTGTATGAACGAAAGTTTCTGCCAGCCGAAACAAAAGAAATTCGTTTGTTTGGTTTCAACAACGAAGATAGCTTTCATATAACGGGGTCGGATAACCGTAAGATCAAGATGAGGTTATTAGGCGGCGAAGATGAGGATGTTTACATTAATGAGACTCAATCCACCCGTAAACAAACAGTAACATACGACTACAAAGGTGACAGCGACATATACAAAGGAAATTTCAAGAAAGACATACCGGAAGATCCATCAGTAAATATTTATAACCGGCGCAATTTTAACTACGATATTCTTCAGCCGAAAAAATACGCGGCATACAACCGCGATGACGGCTTGTTTATTGGTGCCGGATTAATATATACTACACACGGATTTAAGAAAGAGCCGTTCCAAACAAGGCAGGAAGTCAAAGGGTTTGTTTCACTGTTAACGAAAGCATGGCGCTTCCGTTACGATCTTCAACGCACCGATGCAATTGGCGGAACCGATCTGCTTGTATCTGCTGATGTGCGTGCGCCGAATTACACAATCAACTATTTTGGTAAAGGCAACAATACGGAAAACAAAATAGATGATGGCAGGGGGCCACAGTTTTATCGCACACGATTTTTTCAGACGGATCTTTCGGTATTGCTAAAAAGAGAAATTTTTCCGGATATCAATCTTTTTTACGGACCATCATTACAATTTTTTTCGATCGATAGCAGCGAAAACCGGAACAGGGTTATTACAAAGCCACAGGAGATCGGGCTGGATACTACTAACTTCTTTAAAAGAAAAACTTATGCAGGATTGAACGCTGCACTGGTGATTGATAATCGGAATGATCTCAACTATCCAACTCGTGGCGTATTCTGGACCACCAAGCTGTCTGTAAACAGGGGGCTGAATTCTTTCGCATCTAACTTTACTCAGCTTAGTTCAGATATGTCGGTGTACATCAGTTCTAACACACCCCCTCGAATGGTGGTGGCCGTGAGGTTCGGTACTGCCATCAACTTCGGGAATTATGAATTCTTTCAGTCGCAGTTTTTAAGTGGAACCGAAAACTTAAGAGGATACAGAAAGTATCGCTTTGCCGGCGACAAGATGCTGTATAACAATGTTGATGTGCGCATCCGTTTAAAGAATTACCAGGGATACCTCTTTACCGGCTCTTATGGGTTTGTAGTATTTCATGATGTAGGCCGGGTATGGGCGAAAGATGAAAATTCGGGCAGGTGGCACAATGGATATGGTGCCGGCTTATGGGTGTCTCCAGCAAACCGGATGGTGTTTACCGGTTCGATGATGCATTCAAACGAAGGATGGCTACCCCTTGTAAGCCTCGGATTTCAGTTCTGATACTGTCTTCGAATCGATGTCGATATTGACGCCCACGCGGAAAGCCTTCAATCCAACTACTCCCTGCAACTCTTCAAGCTCGAGCTGCTCGATATCGTCCGACAATAGCTTTTGCGAAATCAGGTATTCGATATACTCAAGATATTCTTCACCCTCCTTAGGCAGTGAGTATACAATCGCAATTTTATTGGGCTGTGTGAGTCGTTCCTCCGTGTCTTTAATATTTACTTTGTCGATTCTTTTTTTGATGAGCTCATAACGGATATTATAAGCGCCTTCCACATCAAACTTTCTTTCTGCCGGTCTGAAACTTATTGAAATAGGGTAGTTATGAGCGAGCAGCAATTGTGTTGTCTCCAATTTTACAGGAATATCGTTCAGTAGCTGGTGGCTAAGTTGTGCGGCACGCGCAAGCGTACTCAGCTGCCACACCTTCAGATTTCTTAAATAAAAATCTTTGAACGGAATACCCGGCGTTATTGATTGACCGATATAAATATTGAAGTCTACGCCGTCTGTAACAAATCTTTCAAAATAATGAGGATACATTTTCTGCGCAGCCAGCTGTTCTTTATCAACAAACCTCGCGACGGTTTTATTTATATGCGTGATGCTGTCATCGAATTCTTTCCGGTGATGATACACCATATCTACTACAGTAGTTACGGTCGCAAAATATTTTGCAATATCTTCTTCAACAGTCGGAGAAATATTTTTTAACTGCTGGAAGAGATCGAATACTTCCTGTTTCAGAAATTGATTGATAGCAGTTTCTTCATCCGATAGTATCATGTCCTGAATTGACTGCTTAAACTTTTTGATCTTGAACTTAATCTCACCCAGCAATGGAAAATCTGTTTCTTTCTGCGCTTTTTTTATGATCGCCGATGCCATGTCGAGTTGCTCAATGATGTCGAGCTGGATGGTTTTATTGCGTTCGATCGATGAGTTTCGGATGTCGATCGCACCGTAGAGCGGGTAAACATTATCAAACAAAATGGATTCCATTTTTGCATCTTCATCCTCTTCACTCTTCAACAGAAAATTATATGCGGCTTCGGTAAATCGCCAATCTACGGATGGTTGAATTGCAGTAAACTGCTCTTTAATAACCTTATCAATTTTCGCATCGAGTGTTGCGCGCGTGCGATTTACAGCAAGTTCAAATAACGGAAGCGCTACATCTATTTTATTCACCAATTCCTGCGTAGCGAGACCGGGTTGATCGCTCGCTATTTCCAGTACGCCCATCAATTTATTGTAATTGCGCAGCGGACAAAATACGATCCCTTTCCAGCCCTGCCTGTGAAGGTGTTCTATAAACGAGTAGCTCATCAATGCTTCGTCGGTTATTTCAGGGATTACCAAGGGAGGGTCGTTACCGTCGAAATAACTTTTCAGCGCTTCGCTTGCTTCGATCTTCTGGTCTTCTTCAGTCAGATTTTTCAAAAAAATGCTGTTCACGTTGTGAATAGCTGAAAAAACAAATTTGTTGTTGATGAAATAGAATGGGGTAATGCCAATGCTGATACCGGGCTGGCCGATAAATTTTCGTCACCTCTTCCTGCAACTTGCTGAATGTCTCTACATCATCAAACGTTTCGAGTTGCAGCAAATACGTTTTAATGTTATTAAGCGCTTCCAAGGAGGGGGTTAATTATTTATTTTTTATAACAATCGTGTTGTAGTACTTGCAAACCGGCCTCAAACCACACTCACCGCATTTCGGATTACGCGCCACGCATATATATCGGCCATGGAGTATCAACCAATGATGAAATTTATGTACCAGCCCTGAGGGGATGTGCTTTATAAGTTGTTTTTCTGTAGCCAGAGGTGTTTTGGCATTATGCGACAAACCAATGCGTGCCGCAACCCTGAAAACGTGTGTATCCACTGCAAGATTTGGCTGCTGATCAATCACTGAGGTAATAACATTCGCCGTCTTTCTTCCCACTCCGGGAAGTTGAATCAGTTCCTCAACCGTCATCGGCACCACTCCATTGAATTTCTCCACCAGCATCTCCGCCATTCCCAGCAGATGCCTTGTTTTATTTCCAGGATAAGAAATGCTTCTGATCAATGCAAAAAGATCATCATACGTTGCCCTTGCAAGCGACTGCGGGTTCGGATATTTTTCAAAAATAGCCGGCGTGGTCATATTCACCCGCTTGTCGGTGCATTGAGCAGACAGAATAACTGATACGAGCAACTGGTAAGGGCCGTCGTAGAAAAGCTCTGTTTCTGCTGAGGGATTATGTTTCTGGAAGAAATCAATTACAAAACTAAAGCGCTCTTTCCTGGTCATTCAACAGCTTGATGGCTGCGAATTTACGTATAAGTAAAGTGAGGAAAACAGTTCAGTGCTGTACCGATTCGGTAACCGTTTCGCGTGCGTAGTTCAATACGTTAAGAATGGTTTCTGTTCTGGGAGATTCGAGAGGTGTGTTCAGTATCTGCATCGAATTTTGAAGAACCTCCAGTTTTTCGCGAAGCGACCAGTCGTTCTGGAGCATCTCCTCGATCTGGGCTGTACGCGCCGGAGAAGTTTCTTTATACAAATACTGTATAAGTTCCTCTGTTGTAAAGAGTGAAGTCATGTGCAATCCTTTTAAGTCCATTAATTCCGAAAGAGTCAGTTCCGGAGTCCGTCCGGGATAATAAACGCACTAAGGTTGTTCTTATTGTACTGGATTCGCAGAAATAACGTACAGATCCTCGTTGTCTTTTTTCATTCGGTACTTCTCCCTGGCGTACTTTTCAAGGATGCGCGGGTCTGATTTGAGCTGGTCAAGCTCCCGGCGGGTTTTATCAATCTCCTGCTGATAATAAGGCTTTGCTTTCCTGCAGCCTGTTAAGCTCACCGCGCTGTTTGAAATGGGTAGTGATAACATCGCGGGTATCGAAGAAAAGCATCCAGACGGCAAACGAAGCATGCCGTCAGGATGTATTTATTTTTTAGCCAAACAGGTATCATTCAGAGAGATTACTTTCCAAATTTAATTTTTCCCTGCAAATAAATCGCATTTGTATCCAGCATTTCTTCGATTCTTATCAACTGGTTGTACTTGGCGATACGGTCGGTACGGGAAGCCGATCCGGTTTTTATCTGACCGCAGTTAAGTGCCACCGCCAGGTCGGCGATAGTGGTATCCTCAGTTTCACCGCTTCTATGGCTCATAATTGTGTTGTAGCCATTGCGTTGCGCCAGCGACACCGCCTCGATGGTTTCTGTTAAAGTACCAATCTGGTTAACCTTCACCAACAATCCGTTTCCCACACCCTTATCGATACCTTCCTGGAGCCTCTTAACATTTGTTACAAACAAATCGTCACCCACCAGCTGTACCGTCTTGCCGAGTGTATCGGTTATCAGTTTCCAGCCATCCCAATCGTCTTCCGCCATACCATCTTCGATCGATACGATCGGATACTGTCTTAGCCCATCCCGCCCAGAAATCCACCATTTTTTCCGCTGAAAGCTTTCTGCCGTCCGATTTATGGAAGTGATATACTTTCGCCTTGGCATCATACATCTCACTAACCGCCGGATCCAGTGCGATAGCTACCTGTTCACCCGGTTTGAAACCTGCCTGGGTGATAGCAGTCATTACCGTTTCGATCGCTTCGTCGTTGCTCTGAATTTCCGGGGCAAAGCCCCCTTCATCTCCCACATTCGTGCTATAACCTTTTTTCTTCAACACCGATTTCAGTGTATGAAAAATCTCAACTCCCCATCTCAGACCTTCGCTGAAGGTTGATGCACCTACCGGCATCACCATAAATTCCTGGAAGTCGATTTTATTATCAGCATGAGCGCCTCCGTTCATGATATTCATCATCGGAACAGGAAGAACTCTTGCATTGGTTCCGCCTACATAACGGAACAACGGAAGGCCCGCTTCCTGCGCCGCCGCCTTTGCCGCGGCCATACTGACAGCCAGCATTGCATTGGCGCCAAGGTTAGACTTGTTATTTGTGCCATCAAGTTCAATCATTGTTTGGTCGATTCCTGCCTGATCGGCCACTTCCCAACCCACAAGTTTCTCAGCTATCAGCTTATTTACATTTTCAACAGCTTTCGTAACGCCCTTTCCGAAATATTTTGACTTGTCATTATCGCGTAGTTCAACAGCTTCGTGCACACCTGTGCTCGCACCGCTGGGTACCGCCGCGCGACCCATTATTTCTTCGTCGGTAATTATTTCCACTTCAACAGTTGGATTGCCGCGGCTGTCAAGAATTTGCCGTGCGAAAACTTCAGCTATGTAGCTCATATTGCTTAATTATTGTTGGTTGTTAAATTTTTGAATATTTCTTCGAGCGATTTTCCTTCATGTGCGGATTTCAGTTCATGCAGTGTGCCATTGGCGGCGAGCCGGCCCTTGCTTATCACAATTACGCGGTCGCATATGGCCTCTACTTCCTGCAGGATGTGGGTGGAGAAAAGCACGGTCTTGTTTTTACCGAGGCTGCGGATGAGGTCCCTTATCTCTATAATCTGATTAGGATCGAGGCCTGTTGTGGGCTCGTCGAGTATCAACACCTCAGGATCGTGCAGGAGGGCAGCAGCAAGCCCCACACGCTGCTTGTAACCTTTTGAAAGCTGCCCTGTTTTCTTTCGTTTTTCCGGTGTGAGGCCAACAGTATCTATAATGCTGCTGATCTTTTGTTTTTTGTTTGATATGCCATGAACATCGGCAACAAAGTCGAGATACTCCTGCACATACATATCGTAGTACAGGGGATTTGCTTCAGGAAGGTAACCGATTTTGCGTTTGGCTGACAGGGGATCGGTCTGCACATTGATGCCACATACCACCGTTGAACCCTGGTTAGGTTGGAGGTATCCGGTGATCATTTTCATTGTGGTAGACTTACCTGCACCGTTGGGTCCAAGAAATCCGACAATTTCACCCCTGTTTAATTTGAACGAGATGTCATCAACAGCCTTTTGTTCGCCGTACATCCGCGTGAGTTGTGTCACTTCGATGGACATGGCGGCAAACCTACTGCAAAATTAGAAAAAGCACCTACAAATTTTCCTCGACTTCGGTGATGACCACTTTTTCCGTGACTACTGTTTTTTCGATTGTAAACCCCTGCGATTTGAAGCTGCTTCTACGCAATTCCACCGTTATATTCTTCAACGGCGCGTGCAGCATAAAGTCTTCTATGACTTCGACAACATCAAGGTCTATAAAATCGGCGCGCGTGGCATCGATCACCACATTACAGTTCTCGGGTACTGTTTCCAGCTTCCTTCTAACAATGGGCTTGTTCAGGAACGATACATCTTTTCTGAGTCTGACTAAGTAGTTGTTATTGTCGTTCACTATGAATACCGACGATTTAAAGTTGCTGCGCACCACGAAGAACATACCCGCAACGCATCCAATGAAGATACCTACCAGCAGATCGGTGAACAGAATAGCAACTATTGTAATGACAAACGGCGCAAACTGCGTAATTCCCTTGCTGTAAAATTCTTTAATGATTGCAGGCTTCACGAGTTTAAAACCAGTGTAGATAAGGATACCTGCCAGTGCAGAAAGCGGAATCAGGTTCAATAACCCGGGAATCAGTGCAACTGAAAGCAGCAACATTCCACCATGCATAATGGCCGACATTTTTGTTCTTGCCCCGGAGTTGATATTCGCCGACGTTCTTACGATTACCGAAGTAACCGGCAAGCCGCCAAGCAAACCCGATACGATGTTACCTACACCCTGCGCCTTCAATTCCCTGTTGGTTGGAGTAACCCTCTTAAACGTATCAAGTTCATCAGCAGCTTCAACGTTCAACAGTGTTTCTAGGCTTGCCACGATAGCGATGGTTAATGCAGAGCCCCATACGCCAATGTTGGCGAGCGCGGAGAAGTCAGGAAAAGTGAAAAAGGATGTGAAATCGCCAATGGATTGTGCCACCGGAATTTCAACAAGCAGTTTTGAATCCAGCGAAAACGATGGATTCGAAGTTCTGAAATATTCATTTATTCCAATACCTGCCAGTACGACGATCAGCGGAGCGGGAATAACTGAAAATATTTTATGTTTTTTCGCAAGCACCTTGTCCCACACGATCTGGATGAGGATAGATACCACCCCAATAATTAATGCGAGCGGCACCAGGTTGCTGAGCGAACTAAAAATTCCGCTGAATGTATTTTCCCCGTCTTTCTGCTGAAAGGTTTCATCTCCTTCAAAGTCGGCGTCGTAGCCTACAAGGTGGGGGAGCTGCTTCAGTATCAGAATTAACCCTATTGCCGCCAGCATACCCTTGATGACACTGTATGGAACATAATCGCCAAGGATACCGGCTTTCAAAAATCCAAAGATCAGCTGTATCACACCGCCAAGCACTACTGCGAGCAGGAAAACTTCATATACTTCCAGCTTACCGATCGCTGCCGCAACAATCGCGGTAAGCCCCGCTGCAGGACCGCTCACGCTCAGTTGCGAGCCGCTCATCGCGCCGATCACTATACCACCCACGATACCGGCGATGATACCGGAGAAAAGCGGCGCATTAGATCCAAGTGCAATACCAAGGCAGAGCGGGAGCGCTACAAGGAATACAACTATGGAAGCGGGAAAATCATATTTGAAAGAATTGAGGTAATTCGTAAACTTTTTCACTATCTGATCAATTAAAGATTATACAATTGTTCGCTCACGGACAGATTCATATGCGTGAACCAACGCCCAGGCAAACGAAAGAGAAGATGATATGGAAACCTTACGACCGCGGCGGGCGTAACAACAACTCGGGATGTATAATCTGTAAATTTTCAGCTTCTGCAATGTGATGCAGCGATAGTATGCTTACAATGTTCGAACTGAACTCGAACGAGGCTTCGTGTAGTATCTCTTCAGTAAGAGAAAAGCCCGCCAGTGTTTGATTTTTCTTCTGTGGGACCCGAAGGAGAAGCGTTTTGAGTGATCGCCTCGTTGTCGGTCGGGTAAATAAAAAAGTTGAGCGAAGTAAGAAAAGTCAGACAAAAAATCATCAGGCACACAGAGAGTACTGTGCTTACTGAGGGCTGATTCTTTATTTTTCTTCTTTCGGTCAAGGACGCAAATATAGATTGTGCAATCGATTGATAAAATTCATTGTGTTTTTTTAACAATTTCATGACCGAACTGCATTAATTTTAAAGCTCTTTTCTTGATTCACTGCTTATTAAAAAAATTTTGATTGCATGGCCATTCCTTACCAAATCACCAGCTTAGAACAATACCATAAAGCACTATAAAAAAAGCGTGCAAGATCCCGAAGGTTTCTGGGGCGACGTCGCTTCGCAGTTTTTATGGAAGAAGAAATGGGACAATGTGCTCTCCTGGAATTTTAAGGAGCCGAGCATAAAATGGTTTGAAGGTGGCAAGCTGAATATTACGGAAAACTGCCTCGACAGGCATATTGCGAAACTCGGAGATGCGCCTGCTATCATCTGGGAGCCGAACGATCCCAAGGAGGCTACGCGTACTCTTACCTATGCCGAGCTGCTTTTTAAGGTGAAACAGTTTTCGCATGTTCTCAAAAATAATGGAATAAAAAAAGGCGACCGGGTTTGTATATATATGGGCATGGTACCTGAACTGGCTATAGCAGTACTGGCGTGCGCACGTATTGGCGCCATTCACTCAGTTGTGTTTGGTGGATTCAGCGCACAAAGCATTGCGGACCGTTTGCAGGATGCGCAGGCATTATATGTAATTACCTGCGATGGCGCCTTCCGAGGAAATAAAGAAATTCCTTTAAAAGGGGTAATAGACGATGCGCTCGAAAAATGTCCTTTCGTTGAAAAAGTGATCGTACTTACCCGCACTAAAACGCCGGTTAGCATGATACGCGGCCGCGATGTTTGGTGGGAAGAGGAGATAAGAAAAGTAGAGCAACAGGGTAATCCCGATTTTCCGGCAGAAGAAATGGATGCAGAAGATATGCTGTTTATTCTCTACACTTCGGGATCTACGGGCAAGCCGAAGGGCGTTGTGCACACTTGCGCCGGTTACATGGTGTATACCAATTACACTTTCGTGAACGTGTTTCAGTATCAACCTGGCTTTATTCATTTCTGTACGGCAGATATCGGGTGGATCACCGGTCACAGTTATATCGTGTATGGTCCGCTGAGCGCGGGAGCAACATCACTAATGTTTGAAGGCATTCCAACATATCCCGACGCCGGAAGGTTCTGGGACATTGTTGACAAGTACAAAGTGAACATTTTGTATACCGCACCAACTGCAATTCGTTCATTGATGAGTTATGGCACCGAGCCCGTTCTGAGCCGCGATCTTGGTTCGATCAAGATATTAGGTACCGTTGGCGAGCCGATTAATGAAGAAGCGTGGCATTGGTACGATGAGCACGTTGGAAAGAAGAAAAGTCCGATCGTTGATACATGGTGGCAAACGGAAACCGGCGGCGTGATGATTTCGAATCTTGCCGGCGTTACACCTTCTAAGCCGTCATTTGCTACATTGCCCCTGCCGGGAATACAGCCAACGCTTGTTGATGAAAAAGGAAAAGAGATTGAAGGAAATGGAGTCAGCGGAAACCTTTGTATCAAATTTCCATGGCCAGGTATGCTTAGGACCACCTATGGAGATCATGAACGATGCAGGCAGAATTATTTTGCTACTTACGATAATCTGTATTTTACCGGAGATGGATGTTTGCGTGATGAAGAAGGAAATTACAGGATCACCGGTCGCGTCGATGATGTATTAAATGTAAGCGGACATAGAATAGGCACTGCAGAAGTGGAGAATGCAATCAATATGCATTCTGGTGTAGTGGAAAGTGCTGTGGTAGGATATCCGCATGATATAAAAGGGCAGGGTATTTATGCGTACGTGATTTGTGCGACAGGAGCCTGAAGACCCGGACCTGATGCGCAAGGATATCAGTTCAACCGTTGCACGGATTATCGGTGCGATTGCGAAACCTGATAAAATTCAATTTGTAAAAGGATTGCCGAAAACGCGTAGCGGAAAGATCATGCGAAGGATCTTGCGGAAGATCGCGGAAGGTGAAATGAAGAATCTCGGTGATACTACGACGTTGCTCGATCCGGCAGTTGTGGAAGATATTAAAAATGGGAAGGTCTATAGATCTTACTTCCTGATAATCACCTTAGTTCCAGACGGAGTAAACTGAAATATTTCATCGATATCCGAATTGCGCAGTGAAACACAACCCTGCGTCCAATTTGTATAGTCGTCCACAACGACATTATCGTTCGGCCATGTTCCATGTATCGCTATACCGCCTCCAATTTTAGCGCCTTTTGGCAATAACACCCTGGGCTTTGCGGTGGTTAAATTTCTGCCAGCTTTCCTGCGTTGGATAGTCAAGCATCATGATCTTATGCCATTTCTGGTGCGGACGTTTATCAAGAATTCTGAAAGTTCCTTCGGGAGTTTTGCGATCACCTTCAACCATTTTATCCTCAAGAGATTTTCTGCCAAACACAACAGGATAGGTAGCATACCACCCAACTTCATCATAAATCTGCAACTCGTAATCCGACTTATCAACAATAATGTAAACACTACCGGTTGGCGCTTCGGTAAATGAACGCTTCATTACAAACCCGTCACTGATGTTTCGGAAAGCAAAAAGCCCGATGATCGCAATAACAAATATGCCCGCAAGAACTTTCCTGTTCATAGGTCCACTTTTAATAGTAAAGACGGGCAATAGTGATAGAAGTTTAAGTACGAAATTAATATTAACGAACCCTGTTTCGCAGTAAAATTAACGTACCAGGCAGAACAATATTTCAGGCGCAAAAAGTTTAACAAAAACTGTTTTCGTACTTTACATAACATGAAGTTTCTATTCTATTTGCTGCCTGTTTTTGCAGGTGTCGCCATTACCATTCAATCCGGGGTAAATAGTCAGCTGCGCCTAGCCATCCAACATCCATTAATGGCCGCTTTCATTTCGTTTGTCGTGGGAACCATCGCGTTAGCTATTCTTCTTATTTTTTCCAAAGATGCTTTGCCGGGTATGTCGCAGTACTCATCAATCAGTTGGTATCAATACACCGGCGGATTGCTTGGTGCATTCGTGGTAACGGTCACCTTAATTGCTGTTGCGCAGATAGGGGCCGGAAATATGTTTGTATTGGTTGTCGCCGGGCAGTTGCTCACCGCGGTACTAATGGATCATTTCGGTGTACTGGGCATGAAGTCCAACCCTATAAGCTCTTCAGAAGTTTTTCGGCATTTGCCTTCTTATTACCGGTGCGTGGCTGGTGAACAAAAAATAATTACCAGCTCGATGCCCTCAGACCAAAACTATATGGAGTTTGATCAAGTGCCATTCTTAAACATGCTTTTAGTGGCATACGATCCATAAAGCCGTACAGGCCCGAGGCTTATTTCCGCGATGTATGCCAGCTTCAGTTTTCTCAAGTCAAAATCGTCACGCTCTTTTTTCTTACCCATTCCACCGCCAACTGGTTTTTTGCCTGTGATGAATACAAATAGCCTCCGCTCATACCCACACTAAAACCAAATCCTGAAAACCTGCTGTTGGGAGTAAAATTGAAATTCAACATCAGGGGTACGGTAACATAATCCGCAGCGAGCTTATTCTTTCTGTAAGGTAACATTTTCCATCACCACGAGCGGCTGGTTATTATCCTGGAAACGGATGGGATCTGTGTACCGGTAGTTGTTCAGTTCGATACCGAGTCCATACTTAAGATTTACAACATGCTTTATCATATTCAAGCCTCTGCATGAAGAACCATATATTTATGTTCGTTGATTTGAGAAATCGTTGGTCGAACCAGTTTTCGTTTGCGCCTGCGGGTAAGTAACCGTTGGCAATTGCCTGCGCGTAGTTTGTATTGTCGCTCACCTGGTTAACGCCTATGTCTGTAACGAGCCAGTTGGTCACCACATTACCCTGCACGCGCCTGAAGCGCCTTTCTATAGTATCATAATAGCTGCCGCCTGCATCTTTGCCGCTTCTTACAATTATAATATTGCCTACTCTTATCGTGTCTATATCCGATTTAGTTGTGCTGTCAGGTTTATCCTGCGAAAATCCTTCAAGGGCAAGGCACACTAATGCCAGTAGAGTAAATACCTGTTTCATCGCTGATGGGTTCAAATTATTGAATTGATGTAACTCGCTCAAGATAACGTGATGCTTTTCTTAACACGCCGCGAAGTTTTGTTTTTTTAGGTAACTGCGTGTTTGCAAAATATATCTGGTCGCCTTTTTCCCGCTCTTCTGCAAGAGCCTGGGCGTAATGAACATTGTTTGTATTGGTCCCTAAATCTTCGATGCGCCATTTTACGTGGCTCAACCTGAATGTCGATTGGTTCGGTTGCGGGTTCATTAAATGCAACGTCGTTTGCAGGAAGTGCGGCTTCAGGAATATGTATTTTCTACAGGTTCGTTCGTCGCCTTTTGTTTTGTATGTCTCGTTGCGGTTCTGACTTTTGTTTCAATTGTTTTATTTTTTTGAACCGTTGGAACAGGAGTAATTTTTTTGGAGGATGGTATTACCACTGATCACAGCTTCTTTGTTTTCGATAACCCGGGGTGCTGCTTCTTTCGATTTGTCGATCACAGGAACTTTCTGCGGTTCAATAACCGCAACCGGCGGCGCTTTCGTAATATCATCTTTCAAAAATATCCATCCGGCCCCCATCAACACTACAACTACAGCAGCCGCAGTGCCGCAAATTTCATCCATCGCATCGCGATCACCTTCCTGTTACCTTCTTCTTTAAATAAAATCTCTTTATTGGCGAACACGATCGTTTCATCCGGTATCATCACCGTTTGCGTGATCATCTCCAACTCTTCACCCAGATCAGGATTCTGATCTATAAACTCCTCCACCTCCAGCTTCTCGGTATCAGTCAGCTCGCCATCGGCGTAGAGAAGGAAATATTCCTCGTATGTCTGCCTGTTTATTCGCATATATTTTGGCTTCACTGTTCAAGAATGGTTTCGGGGCTTACTAAATAGTTTTTCAACTGAATCCTGGCCCTGTGCAGGTAAACCTTCACCTGGCTGGCACTTAGTCCCGTTATTTCTCCTATTTCATCATAAGAATATCCTTCATAGTCTTTCAAAAGCACCAGCGACCGCTGCGTTTCGTTCAACCTGGCCAGCGCCTGTTCAAGTATCTTTTTAGTATCCTGGTCGTGCTTTGTGTACACCGCCACATTTTCAATCGCCTCTTCTTTCACTGTAATTACTCTCGACTTACGGATATGATCGATCATCTGGTGATAAGCTACGGTAAACAAAAACGACTTACACCTTGCTCCATCCACCGTTTCCCTGCTCGTCCACATCTTTTCGAAAGCGCATTGCACAACATCCCTCGCATCTTCGCGGTTGCGAAGGTTTTTAAGGATGAAACGGTACACGCTGTCGGCATGTTCTTTCACACAAGTATTATACTCTTTTTCGGTCATAAGCAGGAGCCGGTCAAATCTCTAAAAATCCTCGCTACAGGTTATACGCACAGAGTAACCGGAATGTTACACCCGGCGGGTCAATTCTTTTCAGCTTCAAATCCCCTTAATTTTGCCCTCTAGAAAAATTACCATGAACCACAAATTCGTTGATCGCATCTCATCTGAACTCGATGAGGTCAAAAAGGCCGGCCTTTACAAGTCTGAACGGGTGATTACCTCACCGCAAGGCGCCGAAATAACGGTAAACGGCAAAAAAGTATTGAATTTCTGTGCTAATAACTATCTCGGACTTTCGTCGCATCCCAAAGTTATGGAAGCTGCCCGGAAATATGTCGACGACCGCGGTTATGGCCTTAGCAGCGTTCGCTTTATTTGCGGAACGCAGGATATTCACAAGGAGCTTGAGGCGAAGATTTCAGCATTCCTTGGTACTGAAGATACCATACTTTATGCTGCGGCCTTTGATGCGAATGGAGGCCTTTTTGAGCCCCTGTTCAACGAGCAGGATGCCATCATTTCTGATGAGCTCAACCATGCCTCAATCATTGATGGCGTGCGGCTTTGCAAGGCGCAGCGATTTCGCTTAAGGCATAACGATATGACAGATCTTGAAGCCAAACTGCAGGAATCATCGGGTGCCCGCAACCGAATTGTAGTTACCGATGGGTCGTTCAGTATGGATGGCACTATAGCCAAACTCGACGAAATATGCGCGCTTGCCGATAAATATGATGCGATCGTAATGTCGGACGAGTGTCACTCGAGCGGCTTTATAGGCAAAACGGGAAGAGGAACGCATGAATATCGGGGGGTGATGGATAAAATCGATATCATTACCGGAACGCTGGGAAAGGCGCTAGGCGGCGCTTCCGGCGGATTTACCAGCGGCAGAAGAGAGATTATAGAAATGCTGCGGCAGCGGTCCAGGCCGTACCTGTTCTCCAATACAGTCGCTCCGTCTATTGTTGGGGCAAGCATAGCGGTGCTGGACCTGTTAAGTGAAACGACCGAATTGAGGGACAAGCTCGAATTTAACACCCGGTATTTCAGGAATAAGATGTCGGAGGCCGGATTCGATATTAAAAAGGGAGATCACCCCATTGTTCCGATAATGTTGTACGATGCCGTGGTGGCGCAGCAATTTGCGGCTAAACTTCTTGATGAAGGCATTTATGTGATAGGTTTCTTTTTTCCTGTTGTGGCGAAGGGCCAGGCTCGTATCCGCGTTCAGCTGAGTGCGGCACACGAAAAAGAGCACCTCGACAGGGCAGTGGCTGCTTTTACTAAAGTTGGTAAAGAGCTTGGAGTTCTCGCTCCGGTTCGCTAAAAATAAAATATGGAGAAGAAAATCATCAATACTACAGACGCTCCCGCCCCTATCGGGCCATACAGCCAGGCCGTGAAAGCCGGGTCGTTACTATTTGTTTCGGGTCAGGTGGCTATTAATCCGGCCACGGGAAATGTTGACGCAAAAGATATAAAGGAAGAGACAGTACAGGTAATGAAGAACCTTGAGGCAATACTGCACGAAGCGCAGATGGACTTCAACAATGTAATAAAAACGACGATCTTTCTTAGCGACATGTATCTATTCAGCAACGTGAATGAGATATATGCCAGCTATTTTACGGGTGATTATCCTGCGCGTGAAACCGTTGCCGTGAAAGGCTTGCCGAAGAACGTGAATGTTGAGATCAGCGTAATTGCTTCACGATAAAAAATAATTTGCCAATGGTTATAGCCGTACTGGCAGATGAAACTGCAAAGAACGAGCTCATCGCAAAAGGATTTCCTGCCGATGTTGAAGTACAATGGGCGGATAGCATCCGATCGCTGACGATGATCGAGGCAGATATTTATTTCGACCTTCTATTTCAATTCGATGCCGAAAGAATTTTCAAATTAAAGCGTCTATTACCACGTCTTGTGTTTGTGAATTCGGTTGTGAATACCTGCAATGAAATAGGTGAGGGTATTGGCAGAATAAATGGCTGGCCTACAATGATCGGAAGGCGTATTGCAGAGATTGCGTTTACAACCGAGGAGCAGCGTGTAACGGATGTTTTCACGAAGATGAATTGGTTGTATACGCGCTCACCCGATATAACGGGCATGCTCACCCCGCGCATTATATCGACGATAGTAAATGAAGCTTTTTTTGCGTTGGGTGAAAACATAAGTACGCGCGATGAAATAGATACGGCGATGAAACTGGGAACGAATTATCCATTCGGTCCTTTTGAATGGGCTGAAAAAATAGGGTTGCAAAACATCCGGGAATTGCTTTCGGAGCTTTCAAAAACAGATGCGCGGTACATGCCAGCGCCGATGATAAATTTGAGTTGATGGCCCTGATACTCTCTATAGACACGTCACTTGAGGAAGCCTCCATCTGTATAGCGGAAGGTGAACGTGTTATTGACATGAAAAAAAACCTGCGGCAAACAGATCATGCAGCTTGGATCCAAACGGCGATCGGCGACATGCTTCGGGATGCCGGCCAAACCATGCGCGATCTTTCAGCGGTGGCGGTTACCGCGGGCCCCGGTTCATATACCGGTCTGAGGGTCGGAATGGCAACGGCGAAAGGAATTTGTTATGCACTTGATATTCCCCTGATCACCGAGAGCACGCTATATCTTCTTGCTCAGCGTGTTAAAAAAGATCTGTCGGCGAGTAGGCAATATGATCTACCCGTGCTGATATGCCCGATGATCGATGCGCGGAGAATGGAGGTGTTTACAACTTTGTATGATTCTGAGCTGAATGAATTGAAACCCGCGGGCGCCTTGATCCTTGACCAGGACTCGTTTCGCGAGGAATTAGCACGGCATATAGTTTTGTTCTGTGGCAGTGGTATTAAAAAATGGCAGAATTTATGCTTGAGTGCTAATGCGGTGTTTGTAGAAGTTTTTCTTAATGTGTCGGATCTCGCTGAAGAAGCGTTAAAGAAATTTAACAAAGGCACATTTTCTGACCTTGCCTATACCGAACCTGCCTACCTAAAAGCCGTTTATACAGGAACTGTCAAGTAGATTAAATTAAATTAATCTGTTAATGCTTGTACCGTGTTGAATTAAGAGCTTAAATTTGCGTTTTTGCCCAATCGTATCTAAAAGGTAATGTGAACATGAACATGAATGTATCCAGTAACTATTCGATGATCCTACAGGCGGAAGAGGACCATGGTTCTCCCGTTAAAGTTGATTTCGTAAACCTTAAAAAGGCTGCCATGATCCTGCGCGCGCTGAACCACAAGCTCAGACAGCAGATCGTGAAGCTTATTGATGAGAACAAGAAGCTTACTGTAACGGAGATCTACATAAAATTGAGGCTCGAACAGTCCGTTGCCTCGCAACACCTGGCCATTCTCAGAAGGGCCGGTGTGGTGAAAACTACCAGGGATGGTAAGTTCATCTACTACGCAGTGAATGCGGGACGGATTGAGGGAATCATGAACTGCGTGCATAGCCTCACCGACCAATAGGGTTTTTGTACATTTGCTGATGCTTATCAAACAACTTTATACAGGTTGCCTCAGTGAAGCCGCGTACTATATCGAAAGCAACGGAGAAGCAGCAATTATTGACCCTTTAAGGGATATTGAAGACTATCTCCAAATGGCTTCCGAGCAGAACGCCAGCATCAGGTACATTTTCGAAACCCACTTTCATGCGGATTTTGTGAGCGGTCACCTCGACCTGCACAAGGCTACAGGTGCGCCTATTATTTACGGCCCCAATACAGAAACGAGTTTTCCGATTCATCTTGCAAAAGATGGTGAAGTGTTCAGACTTGGCGATGTGACCATCGAAGTGATTCACACGCCTGGACATACATTGGAGTCTACCTGTTACCTGTTAAAGGACGAAACAGGCAAACCTTACGCTTTATTTTCAGGCGATACCTTGTTTGTAGGAGACGTGGGCCGCCCCGATCTGAGCAGCGGGAACATGACCAAGGAAGAACTTGCTTCGGCATTATACGACAGTCTCCAGAACAAAATTGTCAAATTGCCCGACGATGTATTGCTTTATCCGGCCCATGGCGCAGGCAGCAGCTGCGGCAAGAACCTGGGACCGGAAACTACCAGCACTATAGGCGAGCAGAAGCAAACGAATTATGCGCTCCAGGCGCAAACAAAGGAAGAGTTTATAAAGGCGGTTACCAACGATCTTGATGCGCCGCCCCAGTACTTTCCGATCAATGCGCGCATCAATAAAGAAGGATATGATAGCCTTGAGGAAGTTTTAAAAAAAGGATTAACACCGATGAACGTTCAGAAATTCAAGGAACGGATGAAAGAGGAAGATATAACGGTACTGGATACACGCCGCGCCACAATTTTTACGCAGGGATTTGTTCCTGGCTCGGTAAGCATTGGGCTCGAAGGCAGGTTTGCAGAATGGGCAGGCGCGTTGCTTTCATTCGAAAAACCAATTTTGCTGATCGCAGAGAAGGGCCTGGAGAAAGAAGCGGTGATCAGGCTTTCGCGTGTAGGATTCTCAAAGATTGAAGGATTTCTTGAAGGAGGTTTCGATGCATGGAAAGCTGCAGGGGAAAGTATTGATATGGTCATCGATGTGGAAGCTGATGAGATGGCGATGGATATACCGTTTGACGATAACCTGATCGTGGTGGACGTACGCCGTGAAACCGAGTTTGGCGACGGCCACTTAGCCGGTTCGGTAAACATACCCCTCGACGAGATAACAGATCCTGCTTCGCTCGGCAATTTCGAAGACAATCACAACATCTATATTCATTGCGCCACAGGTTACCGGAGCGTGATAGCTTCATCACTGTTCAAAAAACAGGGTATCCACAATATTCGCAACGTTGTAGGTGGCTGGGCGATGATAAAAGAATTGAAAAAAATAAAAATAGAAAAAGAGAACAGCGTTCTGAATTAAGGGGCGGCTTCGTTGCCAATCCATAGATCGCTGTATTCAGGCTTCCACTCTTTTTTCCATCTACGGTGGCTCCATAGCCACATTTCGGGATGCTGTGTAATTACTTTTTCGAGGTATTGAACGTATTGCCTTGTTATTTCACCGCGTGGCATCGATGCTGCTTCACTGGTGCACAATTCATACTCAAGTTTATAGTAACCTCTCTTAATTTTTACAAAGTGCGCAAACATCACGGATAAGTTGCCTGCCGTGGCCCCGCGTTCTGGTCCCCGCATGAACGGCGTAGGTTTTCCAAAAAAGTTTAGCCAGTAGGCTTGTGCCGGATCACCGGGCACCTGGTCAGCAACAAGTGCAAGAAGGTATGTTGTACTTCGGTAAGGCAACATTGCAGCCTTCATATTGGTAGCGGGGATAAGCACATTACCACCTGCACCGCGAATTTTACGCATCAGTTTTTCAAACACTGGGCTTTTTACGGGTAAGTATACAGATAGTACTGTGTATGAAGTCTGGAATCCTACCGCGACGTTTGCGAGTTCCCAGTTGAAATTATGACCCAAATGAAATTGTAGTTTCTGGTCTTTCTTGAACTCCTGCTCTATCAGCGATGTATCGGCCTTGAAATGTTTTGTGGCAAACTTCACTCCGCCCGACACCATTTTTAAGGTCTCGATGAAGTTGTCGATGAAGTTTTTATAAAACTGTTTTTGAATTTTATTCCGCTCAGCATCAGACTTCTGCGGAAAGGCGATCAGAAGATTCTTTGCCACAACTTCTTTTCTATAACCAATGATGTGGTATAGTAAAATGTACAAGATGTCGGAAAGTATGAACAGAACCTTTAGCGGAAGCAGCGACAATAAGTAAAGGAGGCCATATACAAGGTAATAGATCATCAGGTGTTGATCCAGTTTTTGGCATCCTGCACCATGTGATTCAACTCTATCTTAACCTTGAATTTGTTTCGCAGATGTCGGGCAAGACTATCCGCAGCAAAAACACTTCGATGCTGGCCACCTGTACAACCGAAACTAACCTGCAGGTCGCTGAAACCTCTTTTAATATAATCTTCAACGGAAATATCAACGATTGTAAAAATGCTGTTGAGAAACTCCGTCATTTTACTGCGCTGCTCAAGAAAATCCTGCACCGGTTTATCGCGACCCGTAAGTTTCTTGTATTCCTCGAACCGTCCGGGATTCAGAAGTCCTCTGCAATCGAATACAAATCCGCCACCGCTGGTGCTGATATCAGCGGGATAGCCATTTCGGTAAGAAAAGCTGTTGATATGCACCACTAATGGCGTTTGATCATCTGCCTGAACCGGTTTAAAGCGGTTTACCACTTCATCACCAATAATAAGTTTGAGCAGCCTGTCGAATTCAGGTAGTTCGATCCCCGATGATTTATTTGTGAGAAATGCTTTCAGGTTGGTTAGCGCAAGCGGAATGCTCGTAAGAAAATGAGCCTTTCTTTCAAAAAGTCCCCTGAAGCCATATGCACCCAGCACCTGCAGTAGTCGAATTAATACGTAACCATTGTACTGGCTCACAAATCTTTCTCTATCGATGGGTGCAGGTAGTTTCTCCTCGGCGCAGTCTATATAATAGTTAAGCAGGCTGTTTTTCCATTCCTCCGGAAGTTCGGCGCGGGCTTGCCACAACATGGACGCAACATCATATTGAAGAGCGCCTTTCATGCCGCCCTGGAAGTCGATGTAATGTACCTGCCCCTCCCTTACCATTATGTTGCGGCTCTGGAAATCGCGGAACATAAAGTATTTATGATCCGTATCGGTAAGGAAGGTGGCCAGCCCGTCGAACTCGGCGAGTAGCTTCTCTTTATCGTAGGGAATCTGCAGCGTGTCGAGAAAGTAGTATTTGAAATACAGGAGATCACTAATGATGGCCTGCCTTCCGAATTCTTTACTGGTGATACACTTGTTGTAGTCGAGATTTTTGTCGCCCTTTATCTGCAAATGGGCAAGTTGTTTAAGCGCCAATTGAAAAAGTCCATATACTTCTTCCGAAAAACCGAGTTCATCCAGTTTATTGAGCAATGAAACATCTCCAAAATCTTCCTGTATATAAATGGTGTTGGTGCTGTTTACAGCGAGAATTTCCGGCACAGGACAGCCACAGGAACGGAAGTGCCGCGAAAAATAAATGAAAGTGTCGTTTTCACGGGTGTTCCTGCCATATGTGGCGATGAAAGTGGCGTCGTGACCATGTATTCGAAAGTAAATACGGTCGCTGCCGCTTTGGGGTATCTTTTCTATTCGGGCTACAGGAAGCCTCACGGTTTTTTCAAAAAGATCTTGTATTTCCTTTATTACTTCCTCCATACGGATCGCAAAAATAAAGTTTTAAAAACATATGGTGATTAAACCTGCTGATGGTTCGTCATGTCGGAGCGCAGTGCGTTTTCGAGCTCTTCAATATATGACCGTGCTGTTATAATATATTCCTCTGTATCGCGAATTGAAGCCAGTCTTTTAAGGTTTTCTTCGTCATGCTTAAAAAACTTCTTGGCAGCGCGCATGGCAGAATGACGGCGCTGGCCGAGCAAACCCATAACGTCCACGGCTAAGCGAAGCGAAGTGTCCATCGTTTCCCTGTAAACATTCAGCATGCCTGCGTTCATCAGGTCATACGCGTCGTACCTGTTTTTTGCCCTTACATACATACGCAGGTCAGGAAAATGCTTTTTTACTGTTTCGATCACCTCAATTCTTTTCTCCGGTGGTTCCAGGGCTATGATAATCAGCTTCGCGTGTGCAGCGCCGGCCGCATGAAGCAGGTCCTGCCTGGATGCATCTCCATAATATACCTTGAACCCCATCTTTCTTAACAATTCAAGGCGGTCGGAGTCTGTGTCGAGAATAGTTGTTCCGATATTATGTGCGCGCAAAAATCTTCCGATAACATTTCCAAAATGTCCGAACCCGGCAATGATGACAGGATTGCGTTCATCAATTTCGTCAGACTGCTTTTCGTCGCCATTAACAATGGTTTTTCTATAGATCCATGGTTGTATCACACGCTCATTCAAAAGCATAAGCAGTGGTGTAAACGCCATACTCATGGCTACCACTGCCATCATCGTGTCGGACACGTGTTTTGAGATAATGCCTTCATGCATAGTAAAGGATAACAATACGAATGCAAACTCGCCGACCTGGCAAAGCGACAATGAGAAAAGTAGATTCTGGCTGATGTTCATCTTCGACCATTTGCCAAGTGCAAACAGTGCAATGGCTTTTATGAGCATAATGGCGAGTACTATGCCTACAATTGTAAACGGCCGTTCCATAATTAAGGGAAAGTTGATAGAAGCACCCACCGCTACGAAGAATAACCCAAGCAAAAGACCCTTGAACGGTTCGATATCGCTCTCCAGTTCATGCCTGTATTCGCTATTTGCAAGTACAACGCCACCGAGAAACGTTCCGAGCGCCGGACTTAGTCCCACTTCGGTCATTAGTACAGCTATTCCAATGATTAATAATAACGCCGTTGCGGTGAATATTTCTCTCAGCCTTGTTTTTGCTATGATATTGAATAGCGGACGGACGAGAAATCTGCCGGCAAGAATGATAACGAAAACAGAACCAAGCACTACTAACGTGTGCGCCCATGCGGGAAGCCCCGAAACAAGCGTGGTACCAGCAAAGTGATTTGGGTTTGTATCGCCTGTGCTTACAGATAACAGCGGAAAGAACGCAAGCATCGGTATTACTGCCACATCCTGGAACAACAAAACAGAAAACGCATTTTGCCCTCCCCGAGTTCTCATCAAGCCTTTTTCAGTAAGCGTTTGCATGACGATGGCCGTTGACGACAGCGAAATAATCATCCCCAACACTAGTGCAGAACGCCAATCCATCTCAACAATATAGGCGAGTGTGCCTGCCAAAATTGTTGTAAGTGCTACCTGCGCACCACCCATTCCCAAAATGGCACTGCGCGAGCGCCATAATTTTTCGGGTTCAATTTCTAAACCGATCAGGAAAAGCATCATCACTACGCCGAACTCTGCAAAGTGCATAATGTCTTCCCCTTCTGTGCCCACGAATCCCAATACAGCGGGCCCTATTATCACTCCGGCAAGGAGGTATCCTATCACGGAGCCCAGGCCAAGCTTCTTTGAAAAGGGAACGAGTAACACGGCAGCGGCCAGATAAACGAGCGCCTGAAACAAAAACGATTGCTGATCCATACCTACAAATTGATTGAAAATTTGGCATTAAAAAAATTCATCACAGGTGTCGCGAGTGTAGAATATATTTCATAATTCTCGTTTACGCGATGGTTGAGTGTGTTAAGTATAACCGTCAGAGTTAAATTTATTTTAAGATCACATGGATGCGCGTCAGACACAATGCCATGAAACGAACAGGCACAGCGTTTGCACTACTAGGTGAAAATCAGTTTTCATGCAAAAGAGGACATTGGGATACCTTCTTATGGTATTTGGAATCGGCGGAATGGCATTAGCAGGATATTCATTCGTTACAGGATCCGGCGGCAGGGGCCACCTTGTTGAAATCACAAGCGTTTTGGTTCTTGGTGCATCGTTTTTCTTCGGTGGCATCAATTACGTTTATGAAGCATCTAAAGAATTTACCACTGATCATTTGCATGTAACTCCTGAACTTGAAGAAGTTTCTCCCATCCAACAACAGTGGCGCACAATTCATATCTCGAAACAACCCGCTAAAAAAGTAAGAGAACTTACAGCTAAGGCTGGCTAGTTTTCGCTGCTGACGTTCCATATTCACTGATCAGCTCGGCAACGAGTGCTGTCCAACCCGTTTGATGACTGGCACCTAAACCTTTTCCTGAGTCACCGTGAAAGTATTCGAAGAATAGTACCAGGTTCTCATTCTCAGGTTTGTTATAAAACCAGGCATAATCGCTGTTGTAAATGCGCCTGTTGCCTTTTTCATCTTTCTCAAAAAGACTTATCACTCTTCTTGTTAGTTCGTCCGCCACTTCACTTAACGTCATCATATTACCTGAACCTGTCGGGCATTCAACTTTGAGCGATTCACCATAAAACTCCCCATACGTGCGGATGGATTGTATCACCAGGTAATTAATCGGCATCCATACAGGTCCCCGCCAGTTTGAATTTCCTCCGTAAATGTCCGAAGTAGAATCTCCGGGGTCATATCGGATAGTATACAAAACATTGTCTACCGTTACCGAATACGGATTTTCCTCGTGCTTCTTCGACAATGCACGAATACCACCTGGTGACAAAAATTCATCCTCGTTTAATAAACGTTTCAACAGGTACACCAACCGATCTTTTCGTACAAGTGACAACAACATCTCTGCGCCATCACTTCGCTCTTCGTTAGGCCAAAACTTATTGTTTTTTTTCCTGTAGGTCTCAAACCATTCAATTCGTTTATCGAAATCTTTTAATTTTTCAAACACTGTGTTTGCTATTGTCGACACAGCAAACAGCGAGGTTAATCCCACAATAGATTGAATGCGCAGCGGGGTGGGATCACTACCCTTTACAACAAGGACGTCGTAAAAGAACTTGTCCTCATCGTTCCAGAGGCGGTGTTCGTTCAGTGCTTCTGAAATGAGCACGAAGTGTTCAAAGAACTTGGTTGCAGTATCTTCAAATGAGGGGTCCTGCAAGGCGATTTCGATGGCCATATCCATCATGTCCAGCGCAAAAGTTCCCATCCAGCTTGTGCCATCGGCCTGTTCGAGTTGCATTTCGCCCGCAAAATGAAAATTGCGGTTAAACACGCCGATATTATCAAGCCCAAGGAAGCCGCCTTCGAAGATGTTGTTGCCGTTAAGATCTTTTCGGTTGATCCACCACGTGAAATTGATAAGGAGCTTCTGAAAGATCTTCTTGAGAAACACGATATCACCCGTGCCTTTTTGTTTCTTTTCTATTTTATACACCTGCATCGCGGCCCACGCATGCACTGGCGGATTTACATCACTAAAATTCCATTCGTAGGCTGGCAGTTGCCCGTCAGGCTTCATATACCACTCGCGCATGATGAGCAGCAGCTGGTGTTTGGCAAATGTTGGATCCGCAACTGCTATCGAAATAGTTTGAAATGCAAGGTCCCATGCTGCATACCATGGATATTCCCACTTGTCGGGCATTGAAATGATGTCCTGGTTTTTGAGATGCCGCCAATCGCTGTTGCGGCCATGCAATTTTCCATTGCTCACCGGCGACACTCCATCGCTGGTAGTGAGCCATGTTTCCACATCATAATGATAGTATTGCTTGCTCCACAGTAAGCCGGCAATCGCCTGGCGCTGTATCCGGGCCATGTCTTCACCGACTCCCTTGGGAAGTATAGCATGATAATATTCGTCGGCCTCTGCTTTCCTTGTACTAAAAATCTGCTCGAAGCCGCGCGTGAAGGCATTTTCAACAAGCGTATCGCTTAAGCGGCAATAAACGGTTTTTGTAGCGCCGCCTGCAATTCTAAGATCATAAACCGGCGAAAATTTAGTTCCCTTCTTCCGGTTTCTCAGCTCTTTTACATTTTGCCTCCTGATTACAGCGTCATGAAAAGCATCTTTCGTAAAAATAGACGCGTTCGGCACATTGCTAACCTTCATCGTGTTTGTTTCGTTGTCGGTAAACAATGCGTCGGTGGGTCGTTGAAAATAAAAGTAGTAGTTGTCGAGCCTTCTATGTGTTGCCTTCACACAGGTTTTGTTGATGTAACTGATTTCCGGAACCGCTTTCTGCTCCTGGTCCCACCAGCGGTTATAAAACCATAGCGTAGGCAGCAATGTAACGTCCGCCGTTTTAGAGTAGCGGTTAGTTATGTCAATGCGTATGAAAATGTCTTTCGGTGATTGCTTGGCGTAGGTAATCTTTACATCGAAATACTGATTATCGTTGAACACGCCGGTGTCAAGTATTTCGTATTCCGGTTCAAGCCTTGACCGTTTCCGGTTTTCTTCTCTTAGATTATCATACGGGAACTCTACCTGGGGATACTTATACAGGTATTCCATGTAGGAGTGCGTGGGAATGTTGTCGAGATAATAATAAAGCTCCTTTACATCTTCACCATGGTTGCCTTCGCCATTGCGAAGTCCGAAACAGGCGTTCTTTAAGGATTTTGTCCTTACCATTCCAAAGAGTGATAGCAAAACACAGATTTTGAAACATGTCGGAGATGCCCGCTATGCCATCTTCGCCCCATATATAATGCCTGTACGCGGCATGATCAAACGGAAAGTAGTGCCATGCGTTGCCATCGGAGCTGTAATCTTCTCTTACAGTACCCCATTGTCTCTCGCTTAAGTAAGGTCCCCATTCAACCAGTGGTACGGGTTTTTCCGCATTAACTGCTAATCGCTGGTGTTCGGCTGTCATGTATTGAATTTGCGTGACTTGCGTGGCAGGCAGTCGAGGGCCGAAAGTACA
This sequence comes from uncultured Chitinophagaceae bacterium, assembly GCA_963782225.1. Classification (GTDB taxonomy): domain Bacteria; phylum Bacteroidota; class Bacteroidia; order Chitinophagales; family Chitinophagaceae; genus Flavitalea. Next base: position 808,337 of record CAWAIQ010000004.1, on the reverse strand, counting down.
ACATAATGCGAAAGGTTGATTTTAGCGCTCAATAGTAACTTGCAACAGGAAATAAATTAAAAAGTATGGCGAAGTTGTTTGAACCGTTCAGGATTAAAGATGTTGAGTTTAAGAACAGGATCGTTGTATCGCCGATGTGCGAGTACTCGAGTGAAGATGGCTTTGCGAACGACTGGCACCTGGTGCATTTGGGATCGCGCGCCGTTGGTGGCGCCGGGCTAATTATTACTGAGGCCGCGGCTGTGTCACCGGAAGGCAGAATATCGCCGGGCGATCTCGGAATATGGAAAGATGAGCATATTGACCCGCTGAAAAGGATTGTGTCCTTCATTCATCAGAATGGTAGTGTTGCCGGTATCCAGCTGGCACATGCCGGCCGGAAGGCGAGCGTAGATGTTCCATGGCGCGGCAACAAAGTTTTGAGTGATGAAGAGGGTGGATGGGAAACTGTTGCTCCTTCGCCGCTGCCTTTTAAGCAGGGTGACAGAGTACCGGTTGAGTTGTCGAAGGCAGATATCAGGAAAGTGATGGATGATTTCAAAGCTGCAACGGTGCGCGCGTTAAAATGCGGTTTTAAAGTGGTGGAAATACATGCTGCGCACGGGTATTTGATCAATGAGTTCTTATCGCCAGTGAGTAATTTGCGTCAGGATGAATACGGTGGAAGTTTTGATAACAGAATCAGGTTTTTGCTGGAGGTTCTGGAATCCGTGAAAGAAGTCTGGCCTGCGCAGTTGCCGCTGTTTGTGCGGATATCGGCTTCCGAGTGGTCCGAAGACGCGTGGGGGATTGATGATTCTGTAAACCTTGCAAAAGTTTTGAAAGAAAGGGGTGCTGACCTGGTCGATTGTTCAAGTGGGGGCAACGTATACAGGGCGAAGATTGAGGTGGGACCGATGTACCAGGTACCGTTCGCAGAAAAAGTGAAGAAAGAAGCTGGTATTGCAACCGGGGCAGTAGGGTTGATTACAACCGCGAAGGAATGTGAAGACATATTACAATCCGGAAAGGCAGACATGATATTTCTCGCGAGGCAGGTATTACGCGATCCTTATTTTCCTTTGCATGCAGCAAAGGAATTGGGTGTAGACGTACAATGGCCGGATCAATATTTGCGCGCGAAATTGTAATGGCGGTAATACCGGCATGAACCTGCGCTTCTGACGTTTGCCTTAGGGCCAGGTGGCGTCTGACATTTGCCTTAGGGCCAGGTGCCCGTCTTACTGCCGTTTCGCGCCCTATTCTTTTATAAGCTTCACCAACATCCTCTCCTTGCTGTTCACAATCACTTCGAGTGTGTACAAACCGGGTGTGATTTTGCTTGAACCTTCAATGAGAATGTTGCTGGTGCCGCGCGCAACATCTGAAGTTTTATGCAGAACGGTTGAGCCAGACGCATCAATGATTCTCATAGCAACCAAAGCGCTTTCCTGTAGCTGAACATTTACAGCAATGTCGCTTTTCGATGGGTTGGGAGTAACGCTGATCATCGACACTGCTTTAGTATTGTATACCCTTACAATGAGAAGTCTGCTGGTAGCAGAAGTGCCATCGCTTTTAACTTGCTTTAGGCGATAGTAGAGGTCTTTTTTAAGAGCGATATTTTTACCAACCTTATCGATATAGGTGTAGTCGTTTTGTCTTGATGCGTTGCCGGCGAATACGGTCCCTGAGTTTTCCCATTCACGACCGTTAATGCTGCGCTCCAGCTCAAAGCGGCTGATGTCTGTACCTGAACTGGTGTTCCATTCAAGTTCTACGTTGCCGTCTCTCTGGTATGAGCCTTTGAAGTCTACAAGCTGCCCGGTAGGGAAGTGAATGTTGACAGTCGCGTTCGGAGAGCAAAGGTTGCCATTATCGCAAATTTTGTAAGTAAAGCTTGTATGACTGCCCTGAAAATTTTTATGGGGTGCGAAAGAAAATGTTCCGTCTTCTTTCAGTGTTACTTTGCCGTCTGGTGAATTTTTAATCAGGTATGCGCTAAGAGGTTCGTTATTTTTCTCTTTATCGTTATCTACGAGCGATCCGCTTGCGGTTCTGTCTGCGAGGCCCTTTATATTATCGCGAAGCGCCACGGGTGCTGCATTACAACCGCCCTCATATTTGAATGGCGCGGAGGTTTTAAGATCGTCGATTGCAATTGAAGCATGGCCGCCGCTGCCGCCGTATAGCAGTACTAAGCGGTACTCGCCAGGTTCCAGATTACTGAATTGTGTGCTGAATTTTTTGCTTTTTGTTGCCTGGAAGCCTGTGAGATCGATCTTTTCGAGTTCGGTAATGATTTCGTTGGAAGAATTCGCGAGGCATAATTTGATCCATCTTGTTGAAGAACGATCGAAGTCTTCATTGAAAGTATACTCGAACGAAACGTCGATTTGTGAACCTATATTAAGTAGTGGCGTATATATACCCGCGTTACTCTTTTGCAATGCAGTGATAGCTGATACCATGGCACCATCGCCTTCAATTTTCGGATTCCAGCCATTGCCGTTCACATCGAAATGCATAAAGGTCCAGCAGGAATTTTGCAGGCTGGTCCTGATGTTGCTGATAGGAACTCCTTTTCGTGAGTTGAAATTTTCGGTAAGGCCTGCTTCTGCTACAGGGGCAGTAAATAGTGCAGAACAGAATACAATCGGGTGTACGAATGATAATCGCATGTTGAAATAATCAAGATTGAGAATGGGGCAGAAATCAACATGGAAAGTCAGAGGAATGGGAGATGAGATAAAAGTAAACTTTGTTTTCGGCAATTGCAAGCGGTCTGCGGCGCGCTTTTACGGTTTGCAGGAGCGCGAGCTAATCAAAAGCCTGCGTAGCAGTTATTTAAAAATATTATCCCTTATTAGCGAGCTGGCCGCAGGCCGCATCAATGTCACGTCCGCGACTCCGTCGAAGGCGGGCGTTTACCCTGTTCTTTTCGAGGTAAGCCATAAACTTGTCAACCACACTTTCTTCAGGTTTCATGAATGTGGCCGCATCAATAGGGTTGTACTCAATAATATTGACGAGGTCTGAAGCCGTCTGACGATAGATCTTAATCAGTTCGTCAGCATCTTTCAATGAGTCGTTGAAATCTTTGAAAAGAATATACTCGAGGGTAATGTGGTTATGCGTATGCGAATAGTAATAATTCAATCCCTCAATAAGGGCTTTGATATTATTCGTCTCGTTGATCGGCATGATCTCGTTTCGCTTTTTGTCGTTCGCGGCGTGAAGTGATAAAGCCAATTTAAATTTAACCTTGTCGTCACCGAGCTGCCTGATCATTTTCGCGACGCCGGCGGTTGACACCGTAATTCTCCGCGGACTCATTCCAAGTCCATCGGGGGCGCTGATGCGGTCGATCGCACGGGTAACATTCTTGTAGTTGAGCAATGGTTCCCCCATGCCCATAAAAACGATGTTCGATAATTTCTTGCCATGGATCTTCTCGCATTGCTGATTCAGCAGTGCTACCTCGTCGTATATCTCATCAAACTCAAGATTCCGCTCGCGGTCCATGTATCCTGTTGCGCAAAATTTGCAGCTAAGGCTGCATCCGATTTGGGAAGAGACGCATGCAGTATTTCGTGATTCGGTAGGGATCAGTACGCCTTCTACGAGGTGACCGTCCCACGTTTTGAACCGACTTTTAACAGTTCCGTCGGCAGAATTTTGAACAACATCAAGCGACAGTGTGGGAAGCGAAAAGTTATCAGCGAGTTTTGTTCTCAGCTCTTTTCCAAGGTTGGTCATGTCATTAAACGTCCTGGCCTGCTTCAGCCATAACCATTCATATACCTGTCGTGCCCTGAATTTTTTTTCGTCGATGGATTCGAAGTACTTTTCCAGCTCTCCTAAACTCAGGTGACGGATATTCTTCTTTGCCGGGTCGTTCATGCTGCAAAGGTATTTACATTTGCGCTCTAATAATCACTATGCATACCGCTTACGTTATTGATGCCATAAGAACACCTATTGGAAAATACGGCGGCTCGCTGGCCGGCGTTCGCCCCGACGACCTTCTTGCTCACGTTATTAAAGGATTGTTGAAGCGAAATCCTGACATAGATCTCAATGATATTGAAGATGTAATAGCCGGCGACGCCAACCAGGCCGGAGAAGACAATCGCAACGTGGCGAGGATGGCGGCTTTGCTCGCGGGACTGCCCGTGTCGGTAGCCGGAAATACCGTGAACCGCCTTTGCGCATCGGGTTTACAGGCCATTATGGATAGCAGTCGTGCTATTATGTGCGGCGAAGGCGACTTATATATAGCAGCCGGCGTTGAGAGTATGACCCGGGCTCCATTTGTAATGTTAAAATCTCCGGCAGCTTGGAACCGGCAGCCGGAAGTGATGGATACAACGATCGGATGGAGGTTTGCAAATGCGAAACTTACAGATAAATACCATCCGTACTCTATGGGCGAGACAGCCGAAAATGTGGCAAGTCAGTGGAGGATCACGCGCGAAGAACAGGACGAATTTGCCTTCAACTCTCACTCGAAATATTTTGCTGCAAAGGGCGCAGGCAAGTTCACAGATGAAATAGTTTCTGTAGAGATTAATGGCGGAAAGGAAGAATTTAGAGACGACGAGCATCCGCGCAAAACGACCGTTGAAAAGCTCGCGTCCCTGAAACCGGCGTTTTCAAAATCGGGTAGTGTTACAGCGGGCAATTCATCGGGACTGAATGACGGCGCTGCCGCCATGCTCCTCGCAAGTGAAAGTGCCGTGAAGAAATATAATTTCAAACCGTTTGCTAAGATTGTTTCGATGGCGGTTGCAGGTGTTGACCCAGCGATTATGGGCGTGGGCCCCGTGCCAGCCACTCAAAAAGCGTTGCTGCGGGCAAATCTTAGTGTTGACGATATCGATTTAATAGAATTGAATGAAGCGTTTGCGTCGCAGTCAATTGCATGCATCCGCCAGCTGAGTCTCGATCCTTCGAAAGTGAATGTAAACGGAGGATCAATAGCGTTGGGGCATCCCCTCGGGTGCAGCGGCGTCAGAATTTCAACGACGTTATTGCATGAAATGAAAAGGCGTGACGCACGCTACGGACTTGCTGCCATGTGCGTAGGTGTTGGACAAGGCGCGGCTGTTATTTACGAAAAAGTTTAAGCGAACCGAAAGCTCAGGAGTTCGTGTGCCGCCATATTGAAGGTTTCTCCAGTATTGATATTTTTTAACCGGAAATTCTGATCATCAGTATTTGACGTAATAATATAAGGTATGTTTTTCCGCTTTGCATACTTAAATTGTTTGTCTTCCTTGTCTTTGTCAGGATACACTTCACAGCTGACTTTCTTTGCGCGCAAAGCATCTGCGAGTTCGACAATCCCTTCGAGTGCTTCTTCTCCTTCGTTAAAAAATAAGACTGTAGTCGAAATGTCAATTTCAGCGGGAAAGAGATTCATCTCTTCCATCACATCATATATCCTATCTACTCCAAAAGAAATTCCGACGCCTGGTACATCGGGCACTCCGAACAAACCTGTAAGATCGTCGTAGCGGCCACCACCACCTATACTTCCGATTTGCACCTGCGCAGGGGCCTTTGCTTCAAAAATAATTCCTGTATAATAATTAAGCCCGCGTGCCAGGGTAAAGTCTACCACTAAAGAGATGTTTTTAGACTTTGTCTTATTCACAATGAATTGCAGTTCGTTAACGCCCGCTGCTGCAGAGGGTGTATCGCCGAGGAGGTTTTTGATTAGAGAGAGTTGTTCTTCGTTCTGATTTTTTCCGCCAATATTCAGGTATGTACCTATGATTTGTATTTGATCTGCGGTGAAATTCTTTTTAGACAGATTCTTCAAATACTTTCTCGTGGCCTATCTTATCTAACTTGTCTATAACTATCGTAATCTCTTCTAACCGCTCTTTCGCGCCAACCAGCTCAGCGAGGCCCGCAAGAATTTTCCTGGAATTAATCCTCAATTCATATCCTGCTAACCCCAATTTTGTAAACACATCATGGTAGATCATGGCCAGGTCCACTTCGTTCAATAGCGAGCGGCTACCCACTACATCTGCATCGCATTGATAAAATTCCCGGTAACGGCCCTTTTGCGGCCGGTCGGCGCGCCACACAGGCTGTACCTGGTATCGTTTGAAAGGATAAACCAGCTGACCATGATTCATGGCCACATATCTCGCGAATGGAATAGTGAGATCGTAACGGAGTGCCCGGGAAGTAAGATTGCTGTCGGCCTTACCCTGTAGCGTATTTTCAAAGGCGGTGCGCGATTTGTCTATGTTTTTTGGATCGTTCAGCCCGTTATTCATGATGCGGAAGATGAGTTTATCGCCTTCATCACCATATTTTCCGAGAAGTGTTTCGATGTTTTCCATCGCCGGGGTTTCGAGAGGTTGAAAACCGTAGAGCTCGAAAACATTTCTGATTGTAGAGAGAATATAATTTCGCTTCCTGACAGTGTCTGGAGAAAAATCGCGCGTTCCCTGCGGCAGGGTTGGTTTAGCCATGCGCGAAATTAGAAACTTAGGATTAAAAACTTAGACCAGCTTTTTAAACTTTTCATATCTTCCACACTCTTGTTTATCAAATGGCTACAGATTTCGACGATAAACGCAAAAAAGCATACGTGGGCAGGCGATCCCTGATGGATCTGGGCATGGGCATCATTTATGCAGGTATGGGCGCATTCTTTGTTGCTTCAGATTTATTTGGAATCGTTATGGAATTTCCTCCAAAACCTTTCTCATATATATTCGGAGGCTTGTGCCTGTTGTACGGAGGGTTCCGGATATACCGAGGCGTAAAAAGAAATTATTTTAATTAGTATTAATCGTCGAACGAATTGAAATCAGCTAAATTAATATTGTTTCTTCTGATTGTGGCGTCGCTGCTTAGCGGCTGCAGAGACGAAGAAGCAGGCAGAAACAGGGAAACCATTACCAGTGGGTCTATAAATATCAGTGTAGACGAATCATTTAAGCCTGTTATAGATTCCCAGATCCAGGTGTTCGAATCACTGCACCCTGACGCGCACATTACTGTAAATTATAAGCCGGAAGCACAATGCCTCAAGGATCTGGATAATGACAGCATCAGGATGGTAATAGTTACCCGCGGACTTACCGAAGACGAACAGAAGAGATTCAATAAAAAGCTGAGTTATAACCCGAGATTCGGTGTAATTGCCTACGATGCCATCGCCGTGCTGGTAAATAATGCAACGAAGGACACCATGTTCACGATGCAGGACATCAGGTCGATCGCGAATGGCACCAGCGGATATAAATATAAGATGCTGCTGGATGGCACGACTGCCACCAGCACCGTTCAATATGTAATCGATTCGTTGCTGAGGGGAAAACCTATTACGCCTACGGTTGTTGCCGCAAAAAGCAGCCAGGGAGTGATTGACTATGTGTCGGCAAATAAAGATGCCATTGGTTTAGTGGGAGTTAGCTGGGTCGGCAATAAAAATGACCCGCAAACTTTGAGCTTCCTGGAGAGGGTAAAGATCGCCGATATTGAATGCAGGGGTTGCAACGGTACGTTTGTTAAGCCTTACCAGGCGAACATTGCCATGGCCCGGTACCCTATGGTACGTCCTTTGTATTACATCTTAAAAGAAAATTATGAGGGGGTTGGCAGCGGTTTTTCAAATTTCCTCATCTACGAGAAAGGACAGTTGATTTTCAGGCGGGCTTATTTGCTGCCTGCCAGGATGACTTTCGATGTTAGGGAAATGAGTATCTCGGAATAATTTTCAATCTATATTTCAGATATATTTACAAAAATAAAATACATAAACGGAAAATGATGAAACGTGTATTAAGCCTGTTAGTTACTGTAGTGGTCCTGGGAAACGCGCTGTACGCCCAGAGTGTAGATGATGGAAGAAAATTTCTTTACTACGAACGCTACAAGAGCGCAAAAGAAACATTTGAGAAAATACTTGCATCTAATCCAAATGATATCAATGCGATTTACTGGTTAGGACAAACACTGCTCGATTCGAAAGATTCAGTTGCGGCGAAAGACCTCTACCAAAAATCGCTGGCTTCAAATGGCAATGCTCCTCTTTTGCTGGTTGGCATGGGTCAGATCATGCTGATGGAAGGCAAAAAGGATGAAGCGCGCCAGCAATTTGAAACCGCTATCAATCTTACAAAAGGTAAAGATGTAGAGGTGCTCAATGCGATCGGCAACGCAAACGTGAAAGCGAAGCTGGGCGATGCCGCTTACGCCATTGAGAAACTCAATCTTGCTACGCAAACAAGAAGATTCAAGAACGCCGACACTTACCTGCTGATGGGTAATGCTTACAGGAAAGCTGATTGATGGTGGCCAGGCGGTTACCTCATATAATAAGGCGCTTGAAATTGATCCTGAAGCTTGCTGCTGCAAAAAATGGCATCGGTAAGATCTACGAAACACAAAAGAACCAGGAGTTTTACCTGAAAGCATACGAAGAAGCCGTTCAGCTCGATCCCGCTTATGCGCCAGCGTATTTTAACCTGTTCTACCACTATTATTTCCGCGACGTAAACAAAGCTGGCGATTATCTTAATAAATATTCGCTAACACGGATCAGGGTCCTGAAATGGAATACATCAAGACCGATTACACGTATGCAAAGGGCGATTTTGCAGGTGCAAAACAACGCGCAACAGAGCTGATCACACAGTTTGGCGACAAGGTAAATCCGAGGATGTACCGGATGGTCGCTTATACTTCTGATACACTCGGTGATGCAAATGCTGCAAAAGAAGCAATGACAACATTTTTTGCTAAAGGCAGATAGCGCTGACGATTCTTGCCAACAGACTACGAAGAACTGGCAAAGATCAACTCTAAGATTCCTGGAATGGAACAAGAGGTGATCTGCTACCTACCAGAAAGCGATCTCAAGGGATACTTCTGCGGCAGGAAAAGCTGAAATGATCGAAAAGGCAGCAGGGGTGGCGAAAGCAAACCGGTAACAGGGGACTTGAAGCAAAACTTCTCGGAATGGCTATATGCATCGCAGGCAGATCCGGGCGCCCGTGACCTTGTACAACTGGGCCTATGCAGAATACCAGGCAGGTAATTATCCAAAGGCCGACAGCCTTTTCTGCGGCGACTACATAACCAAATATCCTGACCAGATCTTTGGATACCTCTGGTGCGCACGCTCTAAACAGGCACAGGACACAACAATGGAAAAAGGCTTAGCAGTTGAGGCGTATAAAATGCTTGCACAAAAAGCCGTTGAGCTCGATAGCGCAGGAACAATGACGAATACGGCAAAAGCGGCAAACTTCTATCTTGTTTCTTACTTCAACGACATTGCAAAACAGAAAGATTCAGCGATCTATTACAATGACCAGGTCCTGAAAGTTGATCCAACTGATGCAAACGCTCAGAACATCGACAAGATCCTGAAAGCGCCACCAAAGAAGGCTCCTACAACACAAACAAAAAGCTCCAGAACCAAAAGTTCAGGAACCAAGCCAAAGTCAAGAACTCCAGCCAAAAAGAAGGCCTCGTAAAGTAAAATAATATGCATTCCGAAAGTGCAAAAAATACAATCCCCTGCCTGGCGCGGGGGATTTTTATTTCCAATGAAAATTGAACACGCTGACGTAATTTTGCACGCGTTGGATAGGGATCAAGACAATAACTTTTTTCAAGATGCATATATACCTTTTACAGGCTGCTACACAAAGTGCTGACAGTTCCTACTGGTATCTGCCGGTTGGGCTCCAGCTGCTATTTGCATTAGTGTTTGTAGGAGGTATGATGGGTGTTACACATTTACTTGGTCCAAGCAGGAAGACTGCCGATAAGTTGTCGAATTTTGAAAGCGGGATTGAGAGCGTTGGAAATGCAAGGCAGCCGATGGCCGTCAAGTATTTTCTCGTAGCGATCCTGTTTGTATTTTCGATGTGGAGGTAATCTTCTTTTATCCATATGCCGTAAATTTTAAGTCGCTTGGTTGGGAAGGCTTTTTTGCTGTGCTGATGTTCGTAGGGTTTTTTCTCTGCGGCTTCATATACATCATCAAGAAAGGAGCTTGAAATGGGAAGATTAAAGGAAGGGAATTACGAAACTACTTGATAGAACTTAAATTAAAACAACATGCCACGTCCAGTTCAATATAATCTGAGCGGTGAGAACAACCTGAAGCTCGTGAAAGAAGGCCCGGAAGGATTGGAAGGCGAAGGATTCTTTGCCACCAACCTCGACAAAGTGGTTGGCCTCGCCCGGAAAAATTCAATATGGCCTTTACCGTTTGCGACTTCATGCTGCGGTATCGAATTTATGGCCACGATGGGAGCGCACTACGACCTGGCCCGTTTCGGGTCGGAGCGCGTGGGATTTTCTCCGCGCCAGTGTGATCTCCTGATGGTAATGGGTACCATTGCAAAGAAAATGGGTCCGGTTGTTAAGCAGGTGTATCTCCAGATGGCTGAACCCAGGTGGGTTCTGGCGATGGGTGCCTGCGCGTGCAGCGGAGGCATTTTCGATTCATACAGTGTATTGCAGGGAATCGACCAGATCATTCCTGTAGACGTATATATCCCTGGTTGCCCTCCCCGCCCTGAAGCAGTTATTGATGGTATCATCAAAATTCAGGACCTGGTGGGTAACGAAAGTCTGAGACGAAGAAACGGTGACAGGTACAAGGAATTGATGGAGAGTTATGGAATTCAGTAAAGCAATTGGGTAAATCAAACAGTAATGCTCAGCAACGAAACGATTAAACAGAAGTTGATAGAAAAATTTGGAGACCAGCTCTCCAACTTTGCTGAACCGTATGGCATGCTTACTTTTGAGGCGCCGAAAGATATGAATCTGAAGGTGATGCAATTTCTGTACGATGATGCCGAACTCAAGTTCAGGTTTCTCACAGATCTGCAGGCAGTACATTACCCACACGAAAAAGAAAGAGAGCTTGCAGTGGTTTATCACCTCCACAATCTTGACGACAATGTACGTATCCGCTTTAAAGTGTTTACGGACATCTCAAGACCCGACGTATACACGGCAACAAAATTATTTGAAGCAGCTAACTGGATGGAGCGCGAAACGTATGATTTTTACGGCGTCAATTTCGTTGGACATCCTAACCTGAAAAGAATACTTAACGTAGACGAAATGGATTACTTCCCTATGAGAAAAGAGTTTCCGCTTGAAGAACAGACTAGAGTGGATAAGGACGATGAGATGTTTGGAAGATGATCCGCTGAACAACAATTAAACAACATTTTAGGCATTCATGTCTGATCATATAAATTTACCGGAAGGATCCATTGGAAAACATACGACCACGCTGAACCTGGGGCCCACGCACCCGGCAACACATGGTGTTTTTCAAAACATCCTCGAGCTTGATGGAGAGAGAATAGTTTCTGCCGCACAGACAGTTGGATATATACACCGGGCATTTGAAAAAATCGCTGAAAGAAGGCCTCTCTACCAGATCACTCCTCTTACCGACAGATTAAATTATTGTTCCTCGCCCATTAACAACATGGGCTGGCACCTTACGTGTGAAAAATTGCTGGGCGTCAAAACGCCGAAGCGTGTTGATTATCTCCGCATAATCATCATGGAACTTGCGCGTATTTCGGATCACCTCATTTGTAATTCGATTGTAGGTGTGGATACCGGTGCATATACAGGCTTTCTGTATGTGATGCAGTATAGGGAACTTATCTATGAGATTTATGAGGAAGTGTGCGGCTCACGATTAACTACTAACATCGGAAGAATAGGAGGGTTTGAAAGAAACTTTACACCGAAAGCTTTCGAAAGACTGGAGAAATTTCTAAAAGAATATCCCGACGTGCTGAAAGAGTTCAACAACATGTTCCGCAGGAACAGGATATTCATGGAACGCACAATCGGTGTAGGACCTATCAGCGCAGAACGCGCGCTCAATTACGGATTTACTGGTCCGAACCTCCGCGCCGCCGGCGTTGATTACGATGTGCGCGTGCACACTCCATACAGCAGCTACGAAGATTTTGAATTTACTGTGCCCGTGGGCAATACAGGCGATTGTTATGATCGTTTTCTCGTTCGTGACCAGGAGATGTGGCAATCAATAAGCATCATCAACCAGGCATATCAAAAAGTGCAGGAGTTCAAAGGAGCGGAAGCAGATGTTTTTCATGCCGATGTTCCTGAATACTATCTCCCGGAAAAGAAAGATGTATACACGAAGATGGAAGCGCTGATCTGGCACTTCAAGATTGTGATGGGAGAAATTGATATTCCACCCGGAGAAGTTTGGATGAGTGTTGAAGGTGGAAATGGTGAACTCGGATTTTATTTAATAAGTGATGGAGGAAGGTCGCCGTACAGGTTGCATTTCCGCCGTCCGTGTTTTGTTTATTACCAGGCTTATGAAGAATTGGTAAAAGGAAGTATGCTTAGTGATGCCATCATCACGATGAGCAGCCTTAACCTTATTGCCGGTGAAATGGATGGATAAAACTTTTTTAATGATCGCATTCACAGAAAATAAATTAAAAGAAGCGCAGCGACTAATCAATCGCTACCCGCAAGGCAAACAAAAATCTGCCTTGTTACCTCTGCTGCATCTTGCACAGGATGAATTCGGCGGATGGCTTGATGTGCCGGTGATGGATTATGTAGCATCGCTACTGAATATTGAGCCGATAGAAGTATATGAAGTAGCTACGTTCTACTCCATGTACAACCTGAAACCTGTGGGCCGTCATATTTTTGAAGTGTGTCAGACAGGGCCGTGTATGCTGAACGGCAGCGATGAGATTATCGAATACATTAAACAGCGCTTACAGATCAAGACCGGGGAAACAACAACCGATGGAATGTTCACATTGAAAACAGTAGAGTGCCTTGGCGCATGCGGATACGCACCAATGATGCAACTCGGAAAAACATACCGTGAACATCTTTCAAAAGAAAAAGTTGACCAGATTATAGAAGAATGCAGGAACAAGGCTGCCCGAAATAATTAACAATGGGACAGAAACTATTGATAGATAAGGTTGGCATTGAAGGCATACGGTATTTTGATGCATACCGCAAAAACGGTGGGTATGCCTCTGTTGAAAAAGCTTTCAAAATGGCGCCCGCAGATATCGTGGAAGAAGTAAAGAAAAGTGGACTAAGAGGCCGTGGTGGCGCGGGCTTTCCTACAGGAATGAAGTGGAGCTTTCTGGCAAAGCCGGAAGGTGTTCCGCGTTACCTGGTTTGTAATGCAGATGAATCCGAACCAGGCACATTCAAGGATCGCTACCTGATGGAATTTCTTCCGCACCTGTTAATTGAAGGTCTTATCGTTTCGTCTTTCGCACTTGGTTCAAACAGAACATACATCTATATCAGGGGCGAATATGCCTGGATTGTTGATATTCTCGAACAGGCAATAGAAGAAGCGCGCAATAATGGTTTCCTCGGAACAAATATTCTCGGCACCGGCTTCGATTGCGAAATATATGTGCAACGTGGTGCAGGAGCGTATATATGCGGGGAAGAAACCGCTCTTCTCGAGAGTCTTGAAGGTAAACGCGGTAATCCACGCATCAAGCCTCCGTTTCCTGCGGTTAAAGGTTTGTGGGATTCACCAACTGTTGTAAACAACGTAGAAACGCTTGCTGCCATCGTGCCTATCATTAACATGGGCGGCGAAGCATATTCGAAAATTGGTATCGGTAAATCCACCGGAACTAAACTTATCAGCGCCTGCGGTAATATTAATAAGCCCGGCGTTTACGAAATAGACATGACCATCTCCGTAGAGGAGTTCTTGTATTCTGATGAATATTGCGGAGGGATAGCGAACGGCAAAAAGCTGAAAGCTTGCATCCCCGGCGGTTCATCAGTCCCTATCATTCCTGCTAATCTATTGTTGAAAACAGCAAAAGGTGAAACGAGAATGATGACCTATGAAAGTCTTGCCGACGGTGGATTTCAAACAGGTTCGATGATGGGATCAGGTGGTTTTATCGTACTCGATGAGGACCAGTGCGTCGTTCGACACACACTTACACTCGCCAGGTTTTACCGACATGAAAGTTGCGGACAGTGTTCACCATGCCGCGAAGGAACAGGCTGGATGGAAAAAATTCTCAATAACATAGAATACGGAAGAGGAAAGATCAGTGATATCGACCTGTTGTGGGACATTCAACGAAGAATAGAAGGAAATACTATTTGCCCGCTCGGTGATGCAGCTGCATGGCCCGTAGCGGCTGCAATCAGGCATTTCCGTGATGAATTTGAGTGGCACGTGTTGAACCCGGAAGAATCGCAAAGAAGAAATTACGGACTGGCAAATTATGCGGAGCCAAGAGAAGTGGTAGCATCATAACAGTGAAACAGATTTTATGCCCGAAGAAAAGAAATTGTTTAAGGTCACTATAGATAACATCACCATCGAGGTGGAGCCCGGTACGAGTATTCTCGCGGCTGCACGAAGAATTGGCGGTGATATTGCCCCTCCGGCGATGTGCTTTTATACGCCGCTCAAAGGAAGTGGTGGTAAATGCCGCACATGCCTTGTGGAAGTGGCAGCAGGATCAACAGCAGATCCGCGACCGATGCCGAAATTGGTGGCAAGTTGCCGTACCAATGTAATGGACGGCATGATCGTTAAAAATATTACGAGCGAAAAAGTAATTGACGCAAGAAATGGCGTGGTAGAATTTTTATTAATCAATCATCCGCTCGATTGCCCTATCTGTGATCAGGCAGGCGAATGTCATTTGCAGGATCTCAGCTTCGAACACGGTAAAGAAGGAACACGCTACGAATTCAAAAGAAGAACATTCGATCGCGTTGATCTCGGACCATACATTCAACTGCACATGACGCGATGCATTCTTTGCTACAGGTGTGTGTACGTTGCCGACCAGGTAACGGAGAAACGTGAACACGGTATTCTCGATCGTGGAGATCATTCGCAGATCGCTACCTATATTAAAAATGCTCTCGACAACGACTTCATAGGAAATGTGATTGATGTTTGCCCCGTAGGTGCCTTGACAGACAGAACATTCCGTTTTAAAAATCGTGTTTGGTTTCTTAAACCTGTCGATGCGCATCGCGATTGTCCGAAATGTTCCGGCAAAGTTACTCTATGGAACAGGGGAGACGAAGTGTACAGGGTTACAGCAAGAAAAGACCAGTGGGGCGAAGTGCATGAGTGGATTTGCAACGAATGCCGTTTCGAAAAGAAAGAAACAAGCGACTGGGTGATAGAAGGGCCAACAAAGATCAATCGTCATTCGGTGATTTCACAAGGCCACTATGTTGGAATGGTTCAGCCCCGCGAAGTGCTCCAGGAAGTGATGGGCGGACAGCAGCCCAGATTATTGATGGATATTCATACAATGAGTCAGGTAAACCAACCAGAGATCGAGTTGTCGGAACTTCCGGGTCCCGCAACAGGCGATGTGTTTGAAAACAAAAATTCAACGGACAAATGATCGGGTTACTCGCATTAGACTGGCCATTTATACTGGAGAAGCTGATCCTGATCGTTAGCATCGTGTCGATCTCTCTTGTCATCGCTATGTACGAAACATACGCCGAGAGAAAAGTTGCTGCAGTAATGCAGGACAGACGCGGGCCTAACAGGGCCGGTCCGTTTGGTATTCTTCAGCCGCTTGCAGATGGTCTCAAACTTTTTATGAAGGAAGAGATCATTCCTAATACATCAAACAAATTTCTCTTCATTCTCGGTCCATGCATGGCGATGCTTACCGCGATGATGACGTCGGCCGTAATACCCTGGGGCGGCAAAATTCATTTCAACTTATTTGGCGCCGACCGGTGGGTAAACCTGCAAATAGCAGATATCAATATTGGTATTCTGTACATTTTCGGAGTAGTGAGCATGGGTGTATATGGGATTATGATCGGGGGATGGGCATCGAACAATAAATTTTCGTTGATGGCCGCTATGCGTGGTGCATCGCAGGTAATTTCTTATGAACTGCCGATGGGCCTTTCGCTGATCGCGTTGCTGATGCTTACCGGTTCACTCAAGATGAGCGCAATTGTTGGCGGACAGCTCGATGGTTGGTATAACGTATTATATCAGCCACTCGGATTTTTCATTTTCATGGTCTGTGCCTTTGCAGAGTGTAACAGAACGCCATTTGATCTTCCTGAAGCGGAGAACGAATTGAATTTCGGTTACCACCAGGAGTACTCGTCAATGAAGCTTGGATTTTACCTGTTTGCTGAATATATCAATATGTTTATCAGCAGTGCGGTAATGGTTACATGTTCTGGGGTGGATACGATATTCCATTTGTAAGAGATGCGGCGTTAGCCGAGCAGATCGGTTACAATTGGCTTGCGGCATTGCAGGGATTGAGCCTGTTTATAAAAGTTGCGATATTCATATTCGCATTTATGTGGGTGAGATGGACGATCCCGAGATTCAGGTACGATCAGCTGATGAACCTGGGATGGAAAACACTGATTCCTCTTTCGTTGATCAATATGATTGTCACTGCGGTGGTAGTATTGTTGAAAGAGTATGGTTGGAGATTTTAACTAATTTTGAAAATGCATTTATTAACAAACAGAGCGAGGCCGGTAGACAGAAAGCCGATGACGGTATTGGAGAGGCTTTATCTCTGGAATATTGCAAAGGGAATGTGGATCACCCTGAAGCACATCTTTAAAAGAAAGGCCACAATCAGCTATCCTGAACAAAAAAGGGAATTTAGTCCTGTGTTCCGTGGACTGCAGGTATTGAACAGAGATGAAGAAGGCCGTGAAAACTGCACTGCGTGCGGTCTTTGCGCGGTTGCGTGTCCTGCAGAAGCGATTACTATGGAAGCAGCCGAGCGCCAGCCCGGCGAAGAGCATCTCTATCGCGAAGAAAAATATGCCGCGAAATACGAGATCAACATGCTGCGTTGTATTTTTTGCGGACTATGCGAAGAAGCCTGTCCAAAAGATGCAGTTTATCTCAGCGAAACATTTGCACCATCCAACTATCAGCGGAAAGGTTTTATATATGGAAAAGAAGATCTGCTGATACCACATCCGCAACAAGACCCCGAAGCTTACAAAAAGGCTGTGGGTAGCAGGGCGAAGCGGCAGGATAATGCATCATCTAACTGATCTTATGAACGTGAGTGATATCTTATTTTACTTTCTGAGCGCATTGGCGATAGGCAGCGCTATACTCGTAGTGTTGAGCAGAAATCCTGTGTACAGTGTTCTGTGGCTCATCGTAACGTTCTTCGCTATTTCCGGACATTATATATTGATGAATGCACAGTTCCTGGGAATTGTCAACCTCATTGTATATGCCGGTGCAATCATGGTACTGTTTCTGTTTGTGGTGATGCTTATGAATCTGAATACCGACACGAAGCCGCAAAAAAATAAATGGATGAGGCTTGCCGGCACTGTTGCTGGCGGTTGTCTGTTACTCGTGCTTGTAGCAGCGTTGAAAAATACAGAAGTAAAAGGAATGAACACAGAGTTGACAACGGGCGATATCGGGCTGATAAGCAATCTCGGCAAGGCACTTTTCACTGATTATGTTGTTCCTTTCGAGATCAGCAGTATTTTGTTTTTGAGTGCGATGGTGGGAGCAGTGGTGATCGGTAAAAAATAACCTAAGTAACTATGCCAATAGAACGATATATATTTCTTTCGATCGCACTTTTTTGCATCGGCATCGCAGGCGTGTTAACGCGCCGCAATGCGATCGTGGTGTTTATGTGTATTGAACTGATGCTGAATGCAGTGAACCTTCTGCTGGTGGCTTTTTCAAAAATGCACCATCTCAAAGCGGGTGCTGCTAATGCCTCCGCGGGAATCGATGGACAGCTATTCGTTTTCTTTATAATGGTAGTAGCGGCAGCAGAGGTGAGTGTGGGACTTGCAATAATTGTGATGATGTACAGGAATGTTCATTCGGTGGACATAAATTTCCTGAACAGGCTGAAACATTAATTAACTATTAGGATGAATCAATTAGTTTACCTGGTTCCGTTGTTGCCGCTGATCGGATTTTTAGTGAACGGAATTTTCAGGAACAGTCTTTCAAAAGGCCTCTCGGGTATCATAGGAAGTGGTACTGTGCTCGCATCATTCGTCATTTCAGTGATATTGTTCCTGGATGTGAAAAATGGCAACATTGTTAATCAAACGCTTTTCGATTTTATAAGCGTCGGCAAGTTATCTATCCCGTTTGCATTCCAGGTCGATCAACTCAGCTCGCTTTTTTTACTGATCATCACAGGCGTAGGCTTCCTGATACACGTGTACTCCACGGCTTACATGCACAATGAAAGCGCGCCACACTTTGCGCGCTACTTCGCCTATCTCAATCTCTTCGTTTTCTCGATGCTCCTACTGGTACTCGGATCAAACTTCGTGATCATGTTTATCGGTTGGGAGGGAGTTGGATTGTGTTCCTATCTATTGATCGGCTATTGGTTCAAGAACGACTCATATAATAATGCTGCTAAGAAGGCCTTCATCATGAACCGTATTGGCGACCTGGGTTTCCTGATCGCGATCTTCTGGATGATCATGGTGTTCGGCTCGGCAAATTTTTCTGAAGTATTTTCCAAAGCGGCTGAAATGCCTCTCGGCGCAGCTGCACTTACAGGTATAACATTGTTGTTGTTTGTTGGCGCTACCGGTAAATCGGCCCAGATACCATTATATACATGGCTACCCGATGCGATGGCTGGTCCAACCCCGGTGTCGGCGCTTATCCACGCCGCAACAATGGTAACGGCAGGTATATACATGATTGCCCGCAGCAACGTAATGTATACACTCGCACCTGTTACACAAACAGTAGTAGCGATAACCGGATTACTGACGGCAATTTTTGCGGCAACGATCGCATTGAAGCAGAATGATATTAAGAAAGTACTCGCGTATTCAACAGTTAGCCAGCTCGGTTATATGTTTGTTGGTCTTGGAGTAGGCGCTTATACAGCATCTGTATTTCACGTAATGACGCACGCATTCTTCAAAGCATTATTGTTCCTCGGCGCAGGCTCTGTGATTCATGCGATGCATCATGAACAGGATATCAGAAATATGGGTGGATTGAAAAAACATCTTCCCATCACTCACATCACTTTTTTGATCGGGTGTATAGCGATTGCAGGAATTCCGCCGCTGTCAGGATTCTTTTCAAAAGATGAAATTCTCGCAGCAGCATGGTCGGTAAATAAGGTTTACTGGATCATCGGAGTAATCGGTGCATTAATGACCGCCTGGTACATGTTCAGATTGTACGCAACAACGTTCCTGGGACAATTCCGGGGAACTGAAGAGCAAAAGCATCATTTGCACGAGAGTCCGGCGGCTATTACCATTCCGCTTGTTGTTCTCGCGATTTTGTCGTTTGCAGGCGGTTGGATCGGTATCCCCGAAATATTTGCCCCCAATGCGCATGCACTTGAGCATTTTCTCGCACCGATTTTCGCAAAATCAGTTTCCCTCAAGGAGGCCCATCATCTTGATCATTCAACCGAATGGATGCTGATGGCAGTGTCGGTAGGAGGTGCGCTGATTGCGGCGATCGTAGCGTGGTCAAGGTTCAGCAAGAAGCCCGACATGGAAGCGAAGGGTCTTGGTAAGGTGCTTGAGAACAAATGGTACGTTGATGAGTTGTATGATAAAATAATTGTGAAACCACTTTATGCCATCGGTAATTTCTTTAATCGTACAATCGAGAAGAATGTTATCGATTGGATAGTAAACGGAAGCGGAAGGCTTGTGCAATACGGTAGCAGGCAGATGCGCTGGATGCAGAGCGGACAGGTAGGAAGCTACGTATTGCTGATGGTTCTTGGCATGCTTGTGTTTTTTGTTGTACAGTTCTTTATTAAAAAATAGTTGATGGTTCCTGTATTACTCATAGTGATTCCTTTGGTTTGCGGCGCATTCACCTTTTTTCTTAGATCAGAAGGTGCTGCGAAAACTGCTGCATTGCTGGCGTCGATCGCTACACTTGTTGTTACGCTGCTTGGCCTCACTACTCTCAACAACCAGGAATCGCTTTTTGCTAATGCAGACTGGATGCCATTGCTCGGAAGCAGTTTTGCTGTAGGCATCGATGGTATGGGGCAGATATTATGTCTCCTCACTGCAATAGCCTTTCCGGTAATATTTGTTTCTACCTGGAACAGTAAATACAGCAATGCCCATAATTTTTTCGCCCTGATGCTGCTTTCGCAGGCGGGATTGATGGGAGTATTTGTTGCTTACGATGCGCTTCTCTTTTATTTCTTTTGGGAACTGGCGCTTATTCCGGCTTATTTCCTTTGTTCGCAATGGGGTGGTGAAAGACGAATTCCAGTAACGTTCAAGTTCTTCATTTATACCTTCGTCGGTTCGCTTTTTATGCTGGTCGGCATTATCTATTTATATTCTAAAACACCCGACCGGTCATTCGCTCTCGAATCTTTCTATAATCTCTCACTAACCGGCAAAGAACAGATGTGGCTGTTCTGGATCATGTTTGTTGCATTCGCAGTAAAGATGCCGATATTTCCTTTTCATACATGGCAACCCGATACGTACGAACAATCGCCCACCGCTGTTACCATGGTGTTGAGTGGTGTGATGGTAAAGATGGGTGTATTTGCCGTGCTCCGTTGGTTGATCCCTGTGTTGCCAATGGGCTCGTGGGCATGGGGCGATACCGTTTCGACGCTCGCCATTATTGGAATGATATACGCGTCGCTGATAGCGATGCGCCAGGATGATATTAAGCGGTTGATCGCGTATTCTTCAATAGCTCACATTGGATTGATGTGCCTTGCCATTTTCGCTACGAACACAATGAGCATGCAGGGCGTAATGATCCAGATGTTTAACCACGGCATTAATATCATCGGAATGTGGATTGTGGTTGAATTGATAGAAAGGCAGTTCAAAACAAGAAAGATGTCGGAGCTGGGCGGCCTTGCACAAAAAGCACCGACGCTCGCGATACTACTCGTGATCGTGGCACTGGCAAACGTTGCACTGCCATTAACGAATGCTTTTGTTGGTGAATTTTTAATGTTTGCCGGTGTATTCAACTCTGATGTTACGGAATACAGTAAAATATTTACAGTAGCGGCCGCAATAACAATTATCCTGTCGGCTGTGTACACGCTTAACATGTTGCAGAAGGTGTTGTTCGGCAATACAAGTGCTGTTACCTCTGCAGCAACAGATATCCGTAGCAATGAAAAGCTAATTCTTGGCGTGCTGGTGGTAGTGATACTTGTGTTCGGAATTTATCCGAAGCCGATGCTTGAGGTAACACAGTCAACCGTTGACCTGATACTCTCGAAAATGATCAATAAACACCCGTTGTAAGAAGATTTAATTATGAATGCATTAGTACTATCGGCAATTTGGGGAGTGATCATGATGTTCAGTGGCATTCTCACCAACAAGCTTTCCACGATAAGGATCGTTTCAGTTGTTGGTGCTGCCGCGCTTTTTGTGTCGACCATCCTTGAGTTGAACGGCGCAACCTTATTTCATTTCAATACCAGGGGAATGCTGGTGTTCGATACCTTTTCTCTCTTATTCAATGCGGTGCTCTTTGGATGCGTACTCCTCTATTTTTTATTGTCGGGTAGAGATATTGAGAAAGTAGGCATGAACGTGCCGGACTATTACGCGCTTCTCTTTTTTGTGCTGGCAGGCGTTACGATGGCCTCATCCTTCAACACTCTACTGATGCTTTTCCTGGGAATAGAAATTATTTCTATCCCTTTATACATACTTACCGGCAGTGATAAGCGAAATCTGAAAAGTAACGAAGCGTCTTTGAAATACTTCCTCATGGGTGCGTTCTCGACGGGCTTAATGCTCATGGGCATCGCATTGATTTATGGCGCGAAGGGAAGTTTTAATCTCGAAGTGATCGGCGGAACTACAACCGAACTTTCACCAATGGTATCTGCCGGCTTACTATTGCTGTTGTTTTCAATGGCCTTCAAAGTATCGGCCGCACCATTCCATTTCTGGACGCCCGACGTTTACGACGGCGCGCCCGGAGTATTTACCTCGTTCATGGCAACCATTGTGAAGGCAGCCGCTTTCATGGCCTTTATCAGGTTGTTTAGAGGAGCGTTTACTGATGTGCAGCCAAAGTGGCAATTGATCGTTGCCATCATTACCGCAGCCACCCTTTTTATTGGGAATATTACGGCTGTGTTCCAGCAAAGTGTCAAGCGTATGCTTGCCTACTCGAGCATTGCCCAGGCCGGCTTTATGATGTTTGCTATTGTTTCGCTAAACGATAGTGCACTTGAGGGTCTGCTCTATTACGCAGCTGCGTACTGCCTTTCAACTATTGGCGTATTCGCGATCCTGGTACGCATGAAAGATTACACTTTCGATGGTTTCAACGGAATGGGCAAACATCATCCTGCACTTGCCGCAGCCAATACAGTCTTTATGCTTTCGCTGGCAGGTATTCCTGCAACGGCAGGCTTTATGGCAAAATTCTATATGCTCAGCGTTGCTATTAACAGCGGTAAAGTATTCTGGCTGGTGATCGTTGGTATTCTATGCGCTGCGATAAGCGTGTACTATTACTTCCGTGTAATTCAGGCGATGTACTTTAAGGAAGGAGAAAAACAGGACATCGAAACGGGTCCCGGTTTTAAGTTGTTGCTTGGTGCCACGGCCGCATTCATTATTTTCCTGGGCATTTTTCCTCAGTGGCTCATTGAAAAGCTTTACTACTTCATCTAATTACTCATAGCGAAGCGCCTGGATAGGATTCAGCCGTGATGCTTTGAAGGCAGGATATAGCCCGGCGAGCAATCCTACAATGAAACATATTATAATGCCAAGTGCCACCCAATTCCAGGGCACAACAAATCCTGTATTTAAGATCAGTGAAAAACTGTTTCCTACAATTACGCCGAGTATAACCCCAAACACAGCACCCATCAGGCTGATAATAATTGCCTCAAACAAAAACTGGCGCCGAACGCTTCCCTGCTTTCCACCGATAGCTTTTATTAAGCCAATCTCCTTTGTTCGTTCGGTTACAGCAACAAGCATGATATTCATCAATCCAATTGCCGCACCGATAAGTGTAATAAGCCCTACAATGACTGCTGCGGTTGTCATAAATCCAAGTTGATTCAAAAGCATTTCGACGAAACTATCACTCTTGTCAACAACGAAATTTTCAGTTTCGGTAGTAGTAAGTTTTCTTATCGGCCTGAAAGTGGCAGTGGCTTCTCCAATAGCGGCTTCCATGTATTTGATGTCATCAACCTTTACCTGTATACTGAAAGAGGCGTTAGGATTTGAGTTGAAGAAACGCTGAATGTTTTTGTACGATGTTACGATCACATTATCCCAACTGAATCCGAGCGATGATCCTTTTTCGCTCAGCACGCCAACAACACGAAAAGGAATGCCGTTTACCCTGATGATATTTTCTACCGCGCGGTCGCTATTGCCGAAAAGCCGCTTCGAAATTTCGCTACCCATCAAACAAACATTCCTTCCAGTCGACACATCCAGGTTGTTCAGGCCGCGCCCGAATGCTACTGTAAAGCCATTCTGTTCAACAAAATTCTCATCACTGCCATAGACCCGCGTAGTAGGGTTCGACTTTTTACTGCCAAATGATACCACTGCATCGCGGGCGCCGATTATATTCAGGCAAACACGCGCTGGAAAATTATAGTTCTGTTTGAAGTGCTCAGCTTCTACCCTTGTTATCGGTTTGCCGTTATTTGATTGGCGCTCCTTCTTTTCGCCCTTCTTCGTTTTTTTTATTTCAGATCCACCACCACCCATTCTAAAGTTTGGTTCCCTGTATCTCACAGTAAATCCGTTGGCACCCATTGAAGAAAAGCTTTCCATAAACTTTTGTTGCATCGCAGTAATAGCAGTCTTGATACCTACAAGCGCCATAATGCCAAACGCAATGATGGCAACTGTTAGCCCTGTGCGGAGTTTGTTTCCTCTCACCGTTTTAAAGGCCAGTAATATGGTGTCTTTATTATTCAGCGGTTAATCTACTTTTAAAACTTTTTCGATTCTTTCCTGTACGTCCTGTAAATGATAAATACTCATTTTGTCGGTGAAACCGGGAATCGATCTTCCTATCTCATCTTTCAAAGATCGCAAGATTGCCTTTGATACAGACATGATATCTGTTTTTCTTGGATCAACTACCGGTCCGAGGAAAATTGTGATGCCTCCCAGGCCTCCTGAAGGACTAACCATATTTCCCAGTCGTTCAACCAACGATTTCTGCAGGTTTCTCCGGTAATTGTCAATCGGCCTCTTAGATTTCAATTCGGTCCACAATCCATCTTTAATATCTTCGAAATACTCATCGATAGAATAAGCCTGGCGCTCACGGTTTGATGAAGAAATTATTCGTAATAAGCGCGATGTCGAAAGCATACTCCCGAGAAAATTATCCTGTATCGTGCTAAGCTGGTCGGAGGAAGGAGACACAGTGAGGTCCATGATTTTTTTATTCATCAACCATGTTGGCGTTTCAAAAACGTTCTTTTGGATAAAGGTGAGCGCATCCCTCTGTAGATTTCGCGGCACCACCGTATACACGGCACCCGGCTGGTCCATTGTCTTTTTGTCGTTATATACTCCGCCGATGTTTGTAAGCACATGTCCTATATAGCGCATGTACTGGGTAATCACTTCGTCATATATCTTGTCGAGATCGTCGAAATTTTCGCCTTTTTGATTCAACCAGTTAGGCAGTTCGGGAAGAATTCTTTTCAGATTTTTAATACCATAAGCTGAGGCCTTCATTGCATTGTCGCCGAGGTCCTCAGCCTGTGCACGCGGATCCGAACCGTTGTAATGTATAAACCGGAGACGCGGATTTGTGGCTTTACTTTTTACCCAATCATTCAATAATTTCTTCTCCTCATCTTCTGTGGCTCCGCTAAAAATTCTATAACCCCATTCAATAGCCCACTCATCGTAGTCGCTTATCCTTGGAAACATACCTTTATCAGTTATGCTGTCTTCGGGCTGCGCAACATAGTTGAAGCGCGCGTAGTCCATTATCGAGGCGGTATGTCCGTGTTCCTCTACCCATTTTTTATCTCTCAGCTTTTCGACCGGCGTTGCCGACGAAGCGCCCATATTATGCGGAAGTCCGAGCGTGTGCCCCACTTCGTGCGACGACACAAAACGGATGAGTTGGCCCATGAGGGAGTCGTTGAATTTCGGTTTTCTCGCGCGGGGATCACTTGCTCCTGCCTGTACAAGGTACCACTGATGCAATAGCTTCATCACATTATGGTACCAGTTGATATGCGACTCGAGGATTTCGCCCGAGCGTGGGTCATGAATATGGGGCCCGGACGCATTAGGAATTTCGGAGGGTTTGTATACGATTGCTGAATAGCGAGCGTCTTCCAATGTCCACGACGAATCTTCATCGGTTGCTGGGGCCTGCCTCGCGGTGATCGCGTTTTTGAATCCGGCCTTTTCAAATGCAGGCTGCCAGTCTTTTACACCCTGTATGAGGTAGGGTACCCATTTAGCCGGCGTTGCCGGGTCGATGATAAATACGATAGGCTTTTGGGGCTCAACGGCAATACCCTGCTTGAATTTTGTTGTGTCTTCCGGTTTCGGCTCAAGGCGCCAGCGTGTGATGAGACTCACGTCTTTTACACCTTGCGGGTCGGCGTCGTAGTCGGTGAATGCTGTTGTAAAATACGATACGCGGTCGTCGTAATGCCGCGGCCGCATGAGGGTTTCTGGAAGAAGCACCATAGAACTGTTCAGTTCAAAAGTTGCATAACCTGACGGGCCAACCGATGGCAGTCCCGGTATGGAGGGGCCGGAGCTGCGGGAATAAGTTTTTACGGTTCTTATTTCGGTGTTGATGGGATAGGGCCTGATGTCGAGCACATATGATTTATCGTTTTGAACACCTCCAAGGCGCAGCGCGGATTTTACTGATGGCGAAAAAAAGAACACGTCGTTGTCGCCGGCAAGTATGTCGGTTACTTCTATTACGATTCCGGCGGAATCTTTCGAAACTGCTTTAATGTCGAATCCAACAGTAATGGGTTGTACGTTGGAATTCATGACAGACTTGTACATGGCTCCCGCTGTATCTCGGGAATAGACGGAATACGAAATGTTGCGCAGGAACAATTTGTTATTAGGACCTTTTTCGAAACGGATAACGTTTTGATTGATTTCATCTCCTGCATAACCGAATGAACCGGAGCGGGTATTTGCGGGAGCCTTGGCAATGCGGTTAACGATAAGAATATCGCGATTTAAAAGGGTGTCGCCGAGTTCGAAGAACCATTTATCTTCCAGGCGATGCACCCAGAACAGACCTTTTTTAGTGATGGCGCGGTCGGTGATAACGTCTTTATATGGCTTTGGACCTTTTTGCGGAGGTGCGGGTGCGGTTAGTTGAACGGTTTTAGAAGTGTCGCGCTGGGCTGGAACGGTTTTTTTATTCTGTGCATTGGCAACATTAAGAAAGGATAAGATCGAAACCAGGGCCACCAGGTTTCTTAAGGTATGGCTCATAGGCATGTTACTAAAATAATATTAATAGAGGCGTGAAGATACTGAAATCGGAAAACCGTAACTTTCGCACGCCACAATTGAATATTGATTATATTGTGTGCCCTTTGAAAAACTTTTGTTAGTAAAATGTTACAGTAAAAAAGTTTTTCTGTACAATTGTAAGCGTATAACAATTCTACCTATTCAGTAAAATTTCAAACACTAAAAAAAACAATTTATGGCTGAGACAAAACCAACTGCATCAGTTGTTTCCAAGAGTAGCACATCAGTTCAACCGCTCAAAAAGAATAATGCAGTATCATGGGTAGCTCCAGTAGCATGTATTATCGCCGGATATGTAATATGGCGTTTTGTACTAGGTGCGCCAGGCAATTTTGAGAAACCAGATCTTGCGGGTGGCTTCTGGCCTAAGCATGAAGGTCCTAAAGGCGGACTGGTAAGAATGTACGAAGGTGGAATAGTAGTACCAGTTCTTATCGCCAATTTCCTGATCGTTCTAGTGTTTGCGATCGAACGTTTTTTAACAATCGGTAAGGCTACGGGTAAGGGCAACATTGCTGAATTCGTCCGCAGGGTACAATATCACCTTGCAAACAGGAACGTGGACGCTGCACTCACCGAGTGCGACAAACAAAGGGGAAGCGTAGGAAATGTGATGAAGGCTGGTCTTCGCAAATACAAAGAAATGATCACCAATACTGACCTTGATACTGATCAGAAAGTGCTTAATATTCAGAAAGAAGTGGAAGAGGCAACCGCTCTCGAACTTCCGATGCTTGAAAAAAATCTCGTGTTCCTTTCGACTATCGCATCAGTGGCAACGCTGTTGGGTCTTTTCGGAACGGTATTAGGTATGATCACGTCATTCGCGGCTCTTGGAGCTGAAGGTGGTGGTAACGCAGCTGCGGAACTTTCGAGAGGTATCTCGGAGGCGTTGTATAACACGGCTCTTGGTATCGGTACATCCGCTGTCGCGATCATCATGTACAACATCTTTACTACTAAAATCGACGGTATCACATACGGTATTGATGAATCTGGCTTCACACTTACACAGAGCTTCGCTTCTATGTACAAATAAGTTGACGCCTGTTGTGGAAACAGGCTCACTTTGCATCTTTATTCAGAACCAGAAATCTTAAAATATGCCAAAGGTTAAAGTACCACGAAAAAGTACGGCAGTAGATATGACGGCGATGTGTGACGTGGCTTTTCTCCTCCTGTCATTTTTCATCCTTACCACCAAATTCAAGCCCGATGAGGCGCTTGCAGTAACTACACCGAAATCGGTGTCTACTGCTCCGGCGGAGCAGAAAGACGTGGTAATGATTACTATGGATAGCAAGGGAAAAGTTTACTTCAACGTGTCGGACGATGCGATGCCTGAAAAGCGGACGATCATTGATGAAATTGATAAGCAGAAAGCGCTTGGTTTGTCTGATCAGGAAAAAAATGGTTTTTTGCGTGCGGGCTCATTCGTAGGAGTTCCTTTCTCGCAGCTGAAGTCTTATCTGAAGCTTCCCGCCGATCAGGCGGCTAATGCTGAAAAGGCCGGGATCCCAATCGACAGCGCTAACAACGAACTGCAGGTATGGATGAGGGCCGCGCAATCAGCTTTCAAAGGCGGCAAGATGAATCTGCTGGTTAGAGGCGACAATGCAGCAAAGTATCCGACTTTCAAAGGCGTTATTGACGCCCTGAAAAGGAACGACCTGCTGAAGTTTCAGATGATCACAGATCCGGAAGGCGTGCCTGTTGGAACAGCGCTATACCAGAAAAATAATGGACCTGCGCAACCGGCACCGGCCGCGCAGTAACTAAAATCTTAAAAACGATTTTTTATGGCTGAAATGGATACCTCGGGTGGAGGTGGGCACAAAAAAGGACCAGGGGTCAAGAAAAGTAAAAAGCTTTCCACCCGCGTAGACTTAACACCGATGGTTGATCTGGGCTTCCTGCTCATCACCTTCTTTATATTTACCACAACAATGAGCCAGCCGACGGCTATGAAGCTCTTCCTTCCTAAGGATACTGAAAAGGAAGAAGAGCAGAATAAAGTGAAAGAGTCCGGCGCATTATCCCTGCTGCTTGGCAACAAGGATGTGGTGTATTATTATGAAGGAACGTTGTTGCCGGATGGTTCCAATTTCAAATCCACGAATTACAAGGATGTAAGGACGGTTATCATCGACAAAAAGAAATCAACCAATCCGGAAGATTTCGTTGTAGTGATCAAGCCCGGTCCCGATGCAACCTATAAGAACACCGTTGATATCCTCGATGAGATGACTATCAACGAAGTAAAGCGATACGCTATGGTTGACCTGTTCCCGATCGAGCGCCAGATGATGGTAGCTACCGAAACGGGGCAACCAATGCCAGCGGCTGCTGCACCTCCGGCAGCGAAATAGGTTTGTGGAATTTTGAAAGAACTGAATCTAAATAAAAACCATTCAAATGGAAGCTAACAAGATACTGCAAGCCGATATTCTTGATATAGTTTTTGAGGGAAGGAACAAAGAATACGGTGCGTATGAGTTGAGAAGAACCTACAAAAAAGGTTGTGGATCGCCCTGATATCGATGGGTGCCATCTTCGTTCTTGCCTTCTTAGTTATATTTTTGCTGCTAACTACAATGGAAGCGACGACGATAAAGCCGTTGTTGTTCAGGAAGTGCAGCTCGAAGAAATTAAGCAGGAGCAGGAGGAGCCACCTCCACCACCTCCTCCCCAGCCACCCCCTCCGCCCCAGGTGGAAATTGCGAAATTCACTCCTCCTAAAATCGTAAAAGATGAGGATGTGACTGAAGACGAGAAGCCACCGGAGATCGAGAAGCTGGAAGAAACGAAGATTGGCCTGGTTAACCAGGAAGGTCTTAAAGATGATGGTATCGTAGCGCCTCCTATCGATGATGGTAAAGGTGTTGTGGAAGCTCCTAAAAGAGATGAAACAGATTACGACCAGACATTTACCAAAGTGGAAATCGAAAGTTCTTATCCAGGTGGCGCTGCTGCATGGCAGAGATACCTGATCAAAACTTTGAGATACCCACAGGAAGCTCAGGATAACGAAATCCAGGGTGCGGTAGTGGTGCAGTTTATCGTTGACAAAGCAGGTATGGTGAGTGATGTGGAAGCGATAAGCGGCCCTAACGAACTGCGCGAAGAAGCTGTAAGGGTTATCAAGAAAAGTGGTAAATGGACGCCAGCCGTTCAGAATGGCAGACAAGTAAAAAGCTATAAAAAGCAGCCAATTGTTTTCCGTCTCGAAACTCAGTAAGATTCAGGTTAGAAGTATTATACACGAATCCCCGCAGCTTATGCGGGGATTTTTTTTGTGAGAAGTGAGACGTGAGGGGTGAGACGTGAGAAGTTAGATAATCATTCGGCTCAACATCGCATAGCATTGCTTCATCAGTTGGTCGACATTATTCAGTTGCTCAATTCTAAGAAACTGTAAGTCCACGCAAACCTCGAAGCAAGCGTCTACTTCAACTAACGATCCTCTGGATATTTCAAAGAACCTTTTTCTCTCGATTAAGCTCTTTCTTGTTGCACCTTCAGCGATGTTTAGTTTTACTGACACTGCGGCTCTTTTTATTTGCTGAACGAGATTAAATCTTTCATCGACTGGAAGCATTCGCACTACCTTGTAGCACTCCAAAATTATATCGTTCGAAACCTTATAAACAATCAACTTAGTATGGGCAAGCGGTAGTATCATGTCCCAAATGTAAATTCAGCCACCGACCGCTCCAACGTTTAAAAACTGCCATGAAACAGTGAAACCCTCTCCCTTCTCACTTCTCACCTCTCACCTATCTTTGCCCTAATGCAAATCGACATCCCCCGCTGGTCCGACACCATCATCGCCCTCGCCACACCACCCGGAATCGGTGCCATAGGCGTAATTCGCATCAGCGGAACGCATGCAATCAAGATCGCGAGCAACATTTTCCCTTCAAAAAATCTTGAAGCGCAGCCATCTCACACACTGCATGTAGGCTTTGTAAAGGCCGGCGAAAAAACATTAGACGAAGTTGTAGTGTCCATTTACAAGGCTCCCAAATCATACACAGGAGAAGACGTAATAGAAATCTCCTGCCACGGTTCGCCATTTGTGCAGCAAGAAATAATAGAGGCATGCGCAGCACACGGTGCGCGCCTCGCAAAGCCCGGAGAATTTACACAACGTGCATTTCTCAATGGAAAGCTGGACCTCGCACAGGCCGAAGCTGTAGCCGACCTGATAGCCAGCGGCACGCAGGCAGCACGGGATGCCGCACTCCATGCCATGCGCGGAGGGTTTTCGAACGTGCTGAAAGAACTGCGCGAGCAAATGATCAGATTTTCCGCGCTCATTGAACTTGAATTAGACTTTTCGCAGGAAGATGTTGAGTTCGCCGACCGTTCGCAGTTTTACAAACTGTTGAAAGACGTTTCTGTTATTACATCGAGGCTGCTTGAATCCTTTAAATACGGAAACGTAATTCGCAATGGTGTACGTGTGGCCATTGTCGGAAAACCCAATGCAGGCAAGAGTACACTACTGAATAACCTGTTGAACGAAAATCGCGCAATAGTCAGCGACATCGCGGGTACTACGCGGGATACAATCGAAGAAGTAATAAATATCGAAGGCATTCTCTTCAGATTAATAGACACAGCCGGATTGCGCGAAGAAACGGGTGATGTGATAGAGAAGGCAGGCATGGAAAAGACTTTCGAGAAAATCAGGGAAGCAGATGTTATAATTTATTTATTTGATGTGAATGAAATGTCTGCCGAAGAATTAGGATCAGTAATGGATGGGTATGCGTCTGCAGAAAGCAAACTGTTGCTTGTTGGAAACAAGAACGATGTTAACGGTCCCGACTATGCGAAGAATAAGTTCGGAGCATCAAATGCAATTTTACTGATATCAGCAAGAGATGAACCTCATCTCGACGATCTGAAAACACGTTTAGTGAGCATGGTGATTCACGGTAAGGTAAATGCGGAGGACACCGTAGTAACGAATGCGCGTCATTACGAAGCGTTGAAAGCTGTATCATCGGCGATTACGGATATTATGAAGGGCCTGGAGTCACATCTACCCGGCGATCTCCTCGCATTAGATATTCGGCGCGCGCTACATTACCTCGGAGAAATTACCGGCGAAATCACCACCGACGACCAGCTCGATTACATTTTCAGTAAGTTTTGCATAGGAAAGTAAACTCGCTTTTGTTGCCCGAATTCAATACTTTGTTGTCTGAACGGAACTCATGCGCCGAAATTACTATCTCGTATTTCTCATCATGCTCACATTTTTCGTGATCTCCTTCATTACGAATGTGATCGGTCCGCTTATACCTGATATTATAGTAGGATTTAACCTCAGCCTTACATTGGTAGCGCTGCTGCCTTTTGCTTTTTTTATTGCATATGGAGTGATGAGCATTCCATCTGGTATGCTGATTGAAAAGTATCATGAGAAAAAGATGATGATATGCGCTTTTGGTATCGCGTTCATCGGCTCTCTGCTCCTTGCCCTTTTACCAAATTACCTTACGGCTGTTCTATCATTATTTCTTATCGGATGCGGCATGGCAATGCTGCAGGTGGTTATAAATCCGCTTTTAAGAACTTCCGGCGGGGAGGAAAACTACGCTTTCAATTCGGTGCTTGCACAACTGATATTTGGATTGGCTTCTTTTCTTAGTCCTCTCGTTTATTCTTCATTGGTAACAAAGATGAATAGCACTTCAGGGGCCATGTTTGCGGTTTTACAATCACTAGTACCACCATCGCTTCCGTGGATTTCTCTTTATTGGTTGTTTGCTGCGATCATACTGGTAATGATACTTATTATTACGTTATCCAGTTTTCCTAAGGTAAAATTAAAGAAAGATGAACTGGCAGGTCCATTACGCACATATGTGATGCTATTTAAAAAAAGGATGGTCATCTTATATTTTATCGGGATGATATGTTATGTGGGCACTGAACAAGGCATCGCGAATTGGATATCACAGTTCCTGTTAGTTTATCATAAAGTTGATCCGCAAACAACCGGGGCCAGAAATGTGGCCTATTTCTGGGGACTCATGACTGCAGGTGGATTGCTTGGACTGGTGCTCCTGAAATTAATGGACAGCAGAAAAGTATTAATCATCTTCACTGCCTCTGCGCTTGTTTGTCTTACTCTTGCACTTTTTGGCTCGCGCGAAATGTCATTGATCGCATTTCCTCTTACAGGATTTTTTGCCTCAGTAATGTACCCGGTAATATTTTCCCTGGCATTGAATTCAATCGCTGAACACCATGGTCCGTTTTCCGGAATTATAGTAACGGGAATTATAGGAGGAGCTATTGTACCGCTTATTATCGGATGGATAGGAGATACCCTGGGATTAAAAACAGGTATGCTTTTCCTATACCTTACAATGGGTTACATTCTGAGTATTGGTTTTTGGGCACGTCCTTTAATTACCAACAAAACCATCAGGCTAACTTAACCTCTCCCCATCCTTTCCTGTACTCTCTTTTGATGAATTGATTTGCGGGTTCAAAGTTTGTCACCCGCATGTTTGGGCCGTCCCACTTAAGATCGAAGTAAACGCGAAGGCGATCAGAGATAAGTTTTTCACATACGGAAGGTTTGAAGCAATGTATGATCAATATGTAAGAAAATTTACTGCATTAGCCTTTTTACTGCCTGACGAGCCAGAAGTTTCCAGCCATCATTCGTTTTATGCCACACTAAGAGCACAAATAAATGTGCTTCATTAGGTTTGCCACCATCATTGGTGTTCCCATCAAGCCTGTTACGTACTATGGCTACATTTTCACTTATTGAAATCGACTGTTCGGAAAATTCCATTGTCACAAAATCATAGGTGCCGTCAGAAAATTTCGCGAGCACTTCCTTTTTTCCTTCCACATGGCCATCTGAATGGCCATAGCTTAAGTCGTCATCGAGCAATTTAGACAGATGCGTTTCGTTTGCATCTATAATCGCTTTACGAAAAGATTCAACAGCTGCAGCTACTTGATCTTTTTCATTCCTGGGCGAGCCGACACCGTCGAGGGGATATAGCATCATAAAAAGTATAAATTTAAGTATGATCATGCGATTTATTTTTTACGGCAGCGAAGAGGTAAATCAATTGAAATTATTATTTTGTATGCATGAAACGTTTAATGCTAATATACCTGATATTTATTACTACCATCACCCTCGCCCAGGTACCGGATAATTATCCTGCCAATTACGCTTCGGCGCCGCGGTTCAAAGCACTGATTTATTTCAACGACAAAACAGAAGATGCACACGTAACATTTGCGCATCAAACGATCGCCTACCTGCAAAAGCTTACAATGGGTAACGGCTTCATCGTAGATACAACGCAGGACCTCAGCAAATATCCCTACGAAAAGCTAAAGGAGTACAACGTGCTCATTATGCCTGATGGTTACCCTCGCACAAAAGAACAGCGTACCGCTTTTGAAAAGTATATGGAAAACGGTGGAGGCTGGATGGGTTTTCATGAATCAGGCTACAACGATAAAGACACCCACTGGCCGTGGTTACTCAATTTTCTCGGCGGTGGCGTTTTCTACTGTAATAACTGGCCCCCGCAACCCGCTAAAATTATGGTTGACCGTTCCGGTCATCCCGTTACCAAAAATCTGCCGTCAACGTGGACGGCTCCAGCAAGCGAATTCTACCAGTGGAATCCCAGCCCTCGCGAGAATAAAAATGTAGAGGTGCTGTTGTCATTGTCGCCTGACAACTATCCATTCGGCATCAAAGACGTGATCAATTTTGGTGATTTTCCGGTGGTTTGGACCAACAAACAATATCGCATGATTTATCTGAACATGGGACACGGAGACGAGGTGTATACTGATGCAACACAGAAGCTTCTTATCATCAATGCACTGAAGTGGGTGGTAAGTACCGATAAGAAGGGCGACCCATTTAGGAAATAACGAAAGCAACTCTTTACATTCAACACCGGTAATCAGAAGCTCAACGCTTATCGGCGAAAGCGATGCGGCGCCTGATGATATGATCTTTCAGAAAAGCAGGAAAGATTGTATTCAGCAACAGCAAGATGTTATTGATCTTGCCGGGTACAATAAATTTTTGTCCGCTAAGTAAGCCGCGTATAGCAGCTTTTGCAACGTGCTCCGGGTTCATTACCGACTGCTTACTCAACCACGGCATATTCCGGTTGGCTAAAGTAAGCGCAAGGTTTGTATTGATGCCGCCCGGGCAGAGTACGGAAACGGTTATTCCCTTTTGCCCAAACTCTTTTTGTAGTGATTTTGAAAACGCATACACATAAGCTTTCGTGCTTCCATACACTTGTTTTTGGGGAAGTGTGAAAAAAGATGCAAGGCTGCCTACATTCAGGATATAAGCAGGCTTACATCGTTGTAAGGTATCTATCAGCAGCCTGGTAATGATTGTGGTTGACATTACGTTAATCAGAATCTGCTTCTCATAAAATTCCGCTGTTCGCTCTTCGAAAGTGCTCGTGCTTCCCAGGCCGACATTATTCACGAGAACGTTAATTCTTATGTTTCTTTCTTCAATTTCTTTAATCAGCGTGTGGCATGAACTGCTAATGGAAAGATCTATTTCAAAAAACTGTACATCAACATCAAAGTTTTTCGCAATGAATGACGCGAGATTGTCTAATCCGCATCCCGGAAGCGATACAAGTACAAGGTTCATTTTTCGCGCGGCGCATTCAAGCGTAAAAAACTTACCCAAGCCGTCGCTCGCGCCTGTGATCAGCGTGAAATAAGTAGTGCTCATGAAATGTTTGTTTATTGTTTGTGATGATGGCCCTGATGCCTTTTCGAAAGGGAGTGATCGTGTAATTCAATTCGCTGATCGCTTTGGAGCAATCAAGTGCCGCATTTCTGGTGATGCGGGGGATCACGTTAGGTGTAAGATCCGGTTCTGTTCCCGTTAAGTAGAACTTCAACAGGTTCAGATAGGCGACGCTCGTCAAAGCAAATGAGCCTATCGAAATGATGCGGGAATTGAATATCTCATTATTGAGAACGGCTATCACCTCATCATAAGAAAGATTAGCGCCTCCAAGAATATAGCGCTCACCTGCACGGCCGACCAGCATGGCTGAAATATGACCGCTTACAACATCATCGATGTACGCATAGTTCGCCAGCACATTACCCGGGCGCGGAATGATGATGACTTTGCCCTCAAGGCAACGTTCAATCATTTTTGAGAACGGGTTGCTAAAACCGGCCGGCCCCGGACCATATACACGTGAAGGATTTACTATGACGGCATCAAGTCCACTTGCTACATATTCGCGCACCATACATTCGCAGATGTGCTTCGAAAGATCATAGTCATTTGTAAAACTACTTACCCGCGAATCTTTCTCACACAGCGGATGCTTGAGCGAATTACCAAAAACGCCACAGCTAGACGTGTACACGAATCTTTTAATGTTGGTATGCAGTGCGGCATCCAATACATTCCGCGTTCCTGTAACATTAACGTCGTAAAAATTTTGTTTGTTGGCTGACCAAAGTCGCGCGTATCCGGCTACATGATATACCTCGTCGCATCCATCCATACCGCGGATTACAGATTTCAAATCTGTAATGTCGCCTTCGAATAATTTTATTGATGGATCTAGTAGCAACTTTGCTTTTGCCGGGTCTCGTACTAGAGCATGCACATTGTCGCCATTTTTTACCAGTTGATTGGACAGCGCGTGGCCGATATAACCAGTGGCGCCGGTTAAAAAGATATTCATGCGGTTTGGGGTTGTCTAGCTTTTTAAAACAAATTGAATTTCAAAAAATGAATGATGTATTTCGATCATCGTGCAAATGCCGTTCACATAATTGTAATAATTGAAGTTTCCGTCGGGAAGGTCGAGGCGATAAGTACCCTTCCTGATTTCTTTAATCGGCACCTTCCTGCCCAGCGCATCGGAGAAGATGGTAAGTTGATCCTTCGGTTCCTCGAAATAGAGAGACACTACAGAAAACCGGATAGGGAACGGTGGTATATCGCGTTTTGTGTTTCCTCTCCATTGATATGAGTTCCCTATTGAGAGTAATTTCTGATTCACTTTTTCTTTTCCATTTACTTTTCTATTAATGGATGAAGACGTCATCGTTCCGTTGAAGAAGGCTGCTTCTTCAACAGATTTGATCGAGATCGAAACCAGCATCGGAAATTTGAAGTCTGACTCAATACGCAAGCTGGTAGTGCCATTGTCGGTGCTTTTAATGGCTGAGACTATCCCTCTTACTTTTCCATTGTATCGCACGTCGTAATGACGCGCATACTGGTCACCCAGCGAATGTTGAGGATGTGAGAGAGAAGGGTTGCAGGATGGCGGCGAAGAAGATTAGGAGTGTCAACATAAATCGACGGTTTAGTCTCCGAAATTACCCGGCGTTCGAAGGCGTTCCTAATTGGTTAATGCGTGAGATTCTCATCAAACAGCCGAACGTACTTAAATGGATCGTCGCGGCTGGATTGATATTGAAATGCACTTAAAAACCGCCGATTGACGGTCAAAAAAAGTAAAAACCGCCATTATTCGTTTCGTGCCACGCTGATTCTGCCAGGGAAAGATTACGCAATCCGATCTCGGACTCCTCATATGAGATAATCTCTTCATAATTCCGTATATTAGGTACACGATCCCCATCAACCTATCACCCCCTAAACCTACACATCATGAAACAGATCACCTTAACAGGTCTTCTATTCCTTTTGGCATTCGTTTCCTTGGCTCAGACGGAGGAAGAGAACGGAAAAATTTACATTAAACATCCTGCTATCGACGTTGTAAACAAGTCAATGAAGGCTTACGCCGATAAAGACTTTACTTCCATTGCAGCGTTATACGCAGACACGGCAAAGGTTTACTACTCAAGGCTAGCAAAGCCGATGACCGTTGCGGAAGCCATAAAAGATTGGACCTCTGATCATGAATTTTATGATAGTATCAAGGTTACCGTTCGTGGTTACCCGGATTACCTGCATTACAAAGACAAGGACCAGAAAATAGTGCAGTCGTGGTGGACCTGGTCAGGAAAATCAAAAAAAACGGGAGAAAAACTTATAGTGGAATTTGTACAGTTCGACGAATTTAACGGTGCTGGCAAAATTGAAATGGAGGCTATCTATGGTGATTTTTCAAAACTGATGAAGAATCCCTGATGTTGTTTAATTTTCCAGTAACCCAGTTATATCATGCTTAAACAGGACCTCTACAAGAATACCATACTCAAGGAACTCTATTTTTTACGACAGGCGTCGTGCCCTGAACTGTCGGAAAGAACTAAGAAGAGTCTTCCGCTGATACAGAAGGTGGTAAACGAGATGATTGATGATGGCTATCTCCAGGAAACAGGCCTGGCACCATCTACAGGAGGCAGAAGGCCTGCTATGTATTCGCTGAAACCTCACAGCATGTACATTGTTTCAGTGGCCATGGATCAATTCTTCACGAAGATAGAAGTGCTTGATACGTGCAACCATTGCATTATTTCCAAGGAACTGGAGCTTCCGCTTTTTAAAAGAGACAGGATTCTTGATACGCTCCTTCGAAAACATAGAATGCATCATTGCTGAGTACCGCCATCGAACGAAATAAATTCATAGGCGTTGGTATCGGTATGCCTGGCTTTGTTGATTTCAAGCAAGGGCATAACTATTCATTTTTCGAAAACGAAGAGCGGCCGGTTGCGAAGTTTTTAAATGAAGGGCTTGGGTTGCCAGTGTATATCGACAATGATTCGAGCCTGATTGCACTCGCAGAGTTTTCGTTTGGCTCCGCAGTCAACAGAAAAAATGCGATGGTGTTGAATATCGGGTGGGGTGTGGGACTTGGAATGATATTAAACGGCCAGCTGTTCAGGGGTCATAATGGATTTGCGGGTGAGTTTAGCCATATTCCACTTTTCATCAATAATAAGTTATGTCAGTGTGGAAAGAATGGGTGTCTTGAAACGGAGTCGTCTCTGCAGGTGATTATTGAAAAAGTGAGAGAGGGGTTGAGAGAGGGCAGGCCTACTTCTTTGAAAGATAATTTCGACTCTGGTCATTTACAAAATCATTGGAACGAAATTGTGCGGGCGGCGACAAATGGCGATCAGTTTGTTATTGAAATTCTTGCTTATATAGGGTATAATATCGGGAGAGGTATCGCCGTGCTTGTTCACTTGTTTAATCCGGAGACGGTTATATTAAGCGGAAGGGGTGCGTCGGCAGGAAGTTATGGTCGGCGCCGATTCAACAGGCGTTGAATGAACATTGTATACCGCGGCTTGCGGCGAATACTTCAATTGAGTTTTCTTCGCTTGGGTAATGATGCGTTTTCTATTGGGTGCGCTGCGCTTGTGATCGAGAATTTTAATTCAAAGTATTATCATGCCTGCGGCGCTGGCCTGCCGGCGGCGAAGATGTTCAAAAAGCTACGCATCTGCCGTAGGCGGTAAAAACATTTTTACAGACATAACATCATAAAAAAAGCGGCCGAAGCCGCTTCTTTTTAAACTATTAGTTTCCTTCACCGAATTCCGGCGCGGTTTCATCATACCAAATCCTTTGTGAACTTAACGATGGAAGATCCTGCGCATTAGGCGTAAAACCCTGGTCGGCCATTGCAGCTTCCCAGTTCGCCCTGTTAGTTTCTCCCGGATCGATAGTCCAGAACCTGCGCGGAATAGTTTCATTAGAATGTTTCCCTCGCATAGTATGCTGAACCAAACTTCGGATATCCTGTTCTTCTTGAAAACACAAACGCTTCGTTTGGATTTCTAAAAAGGTTCAGGTACTGCTGCATATAAATTCTTTCAAGATCATTTGTACCGTTAAATGCAACATCCGCATCAGCGAGATACGCATCAATTTCTGCGGTGCCATCACCGCTAAAACCAGTTGTTGACTGCGCCACAATCAGCAATATCATTCATTGTTTTGATAGATGCTGTAACACCTTTCTTATACCAGTCTTCTGCAGTTCCATTTGTATTTACTGCACCTGCATATCCTTTCTGAATGAACTCTGCAATCAAGAGGCAGGTTTCAGCAGCAGTGAGGGTTACCTCTTTATATTCTCCACCACCTGGGTTATTAAACTTTGGTGAGAAGAAGAATTTGTTCACTGTTGAGATCAGGAAGTAATTCGAAACCGAATTTCCTGAATTTGTATTTCCAACAGGAAATGGATTTTTGATGTACGCCGCAACTGTTGGATTTGTTGTACCATCAGCAGGACCACCCTGGAACCGTATCCACGGATCATTAGGATCAATGAACGACGGAAGGCTTGTGTTATACTTATCAAGTGTATCAGCAAATCCACCTTGCAAACTATTAGGTGCAAAATAAATCGGCAACCTTGGGTCGTTTGCTTTCTTCATGAAGTTCACGATCGAAGTGGTAGCATAACGTGTGCTACGATAATCAATTTCGCCACCGCCACCGAATGGGAAGATAGTCGATGCTCTGGTAAGTGAGCTGATCGTCTTCGCTGGTGATAGGCCCTGTCGCATCCTGCATTACCTGTTGAAACAACAGTTGAGCCTTTGCATTATCCTGCAATTCCAAACGCGCAGCAATGCGAAGCTTGATTGAATTCGCAAGCTTCACCCATTTAGTGTAATCCCCTTTGTAATACACATCGGCTGAACCAAGAGCAACCTGGTTAGTCAGACCGCCATTAGACAAAACAGAAATTGCATTGTCGAGCTGTGCAATGAAAGTATTGATCAAGCTCCGGTTGTGCATCATAAGCCGGATCAAACTTTCCACCAGAACGAGCCTGTGCCGCTTCTGTGTAAGGAATAGATCCATTCATGTCTGTTACTTTCAAACCCTGCAGCACCTGCAGAATATATGTAACAGCTGATACTTTCTGATAATTTGCGCTGTCTGCTTTCAACGAAATCTGGCGCCTGATTTCTGTAAGATTCGGCAGTACGTCGTTGTAAAAAGCGGGATACCTTGCATTGACGTTGCTGGTCAATTCATATGGATCAGCTGGTAATGTGCTGGGTAAAACGAAGCAACTGCTCCATACTTTCCCATATCCATTCGTTATACTGATACGTGATCATTCTCTCCTGCGCATAAGTAAGCAGGAACCCCACATCCGGTGTAATTACCACACTCGGATTGGTGTTGATCTCCCCAAAATTCTTTTTACATGAGCTCGCACTAAATAATAGACTGCCTATTATTATTGCGATGATGTATGATTTTATAATTCTCATTCTATTTAATTATAGGTGTCCGTGATTTAGAAAGCTGCTCTTAAAGTGAAGTTGATGTTCCTTGTTTTTGGAAGGAAGCCTTCTTCGCCTGAAAATGCAGTGTTGTTAGAGTTGTTAGATGCCGGATTATAATTATGTGGCAATGTTTGATACAGGTATAATAAGTCGCGGCCGATTACTGCAAGCGACAAATTATTCAGCTTAAGTCTTTCCGCAAGTGTTTTTGGAAAGTTATAGCTGAGCGCTACCTGGCGCAATGAGATCCATGAATTTTCCAGACACCCAGAAATCTGCAACACCTGTTGATGATGAACCATAGCGATAAAAGAACTGAGGTGTGTGAGTAGGCTCAACATATCCTGCATTGTATGCTTCTTCGAAACTCATTCCACCAACATCAACCTGCGATCCATCGGGCTGGGTAATCATCTGACCTGTCTGAAATACACCCTGTACAATTCTTCCGTCATCATATGTCTTCTGATCGTAATCACTTGTCCATGTTATACCACCACTTTGTGCATCTCTGCCGAAAATAGTATTTGGATATACACCTGAGTGGGTACCCTGGCGATATGTAGCGAGTGCAAAATCGCCACCGATTTTAGCATCGATAAGAACGTTCAGGCTAAAACTTTTATAAGTAAAAGTGTTGTCCCAACCTGCGCGGAATTTTGCGTTCATGTCGCCTACATCCTGCCAAACGTTACTACGTGCAGGGAATGCTGCTCTTGCATCGGACCTCCATGTTAATAATGGCAATCCGTTTTTAGGATCATCTACTTTATTTCCACTTCCATCAAGCGCCTGGTATGGGCTGGAATGGATCATTGTTCTCAGTGTGCCATATGCACCACCTACAACGGCCCATGAACTTACTTCTGCAACACCGGAACCAGGAAGCTGGTATTCTGTTCTTCCTTCATACAGTTCAACAATCTTGTTCCTGTTTCTTGAATAGTTCAGCATAGTGTTCCAGCTGAAATCATTTGTGCGAACAGGCGTTGCATCTATTGAAAGTTCTATACCCTTGTTCTGAATGTTACCAGCGTTGATCAGTATCGAGCTAACACCTGATTCAGGTGGCGCCGATATTGGAAGAATCTGGTTCTTCGTGTTATCCTGGTATACTGTGAAATCGAAACCTACGCGGCTCTTGAAGAAACGCATTTCAAGACCAAGCTCTCTCGAAAATTTTCTTGAAGGTTTCAGGTTTTCCTGTAACGCAAAGCTGCTGCTGAAAGTTGACATTGGAACCGTTCCACCATTTGCGCGGCTGAAGCCATTGAAAGCAAAGCCGGGATTGATGGTGAAAGGATCAGTATCAGCACCAAGCCATGCAACGTTACCTCTCAGTTTTGCATAGCTGATAACAGCAGGCAAAGTTTTAAACGATTCGGTAATAATCCATGAGGCACTTAAAGCCGGATAGTTGTAAAAGTTGTTACCGCTGTTGTCGCTGTAAGTAAGCGCCGACGACCAGTCGCCTCTCCATGTTGCCTGCAGGTAGAACATCTCTTTGTATCCGATATCTGCACTTGCATAAAGAGAATTAAATTTCTTCGCGCTTCTTATACCACCCTCAACGATTGCGGGGTTCTTTGAATTAGTAACAAAGTAATTTCCGGGATAATTTAATCCTCCGGAAGTGGTTACGTTCAGAATAAGAATTTTCGAATCTTTGAACTTCAGCACCTACGTAACCTGATACGGTGAGATCAGATCCGATCTCCCTGTTCATCATCACCATTGCTTTAAGAAACTTGCTTCTCTTTTGTTCGAAGCCCAGCGCGTAAGAACCGCCGGCAAAATTTCTTTGCTCGCCAAGTTCTTTTGTTTCGCTCTTGATATCAATGTTGTTGATGTTTCCTTCCAACACCAAATTGGCCCATGGAGTAAGCTTTGCTGTAACAGCAATTCTTCCCCTGGTCAATTGTTCTCTCGACAAATAGTTATTCTCGAAGAGGTTGAACCAGAATCTTGATTCAGGAGCTTTATTAGGCTCTTCAGGATCGTTCAACTGTGGCGTTCCACCCAGAATGCTGGTGTATTTGTCCCTTTGCATCCAGTACTTGGTATCATAGTTACGTGGAAGCATCCAGCTAAACAGTTTACCAAAGTTGTACGAAGCAAACGCATCGAGGCCACCGAGGCGTGGAGGATTTCTACCGTCAAACAAGCTGTAAGCAACGCCCGCATCTATGCTTATACCTTTTGTAAGCTGATGAGTGGCGCGGATATCAAACGCATCTTTAATAAACTTGTTGGTGCGAACGATTCCTTCACCCTGGTTGTGATTGTATGATAATCTGAAAGTAGATTTTTCAGTACCGCCTTCCAGCGCAACGTTTGTATTGGAACCAAAACCTTTTTGAAATGCATCAAGAAAGTTATTTGGCTGGGGAAGATATTTTGTAGGAGTTCCATCATAGTTCCTTACATCCTGGCCCTGCATTCTTGGACCCCAGTTCTCAAGTTCACGATAGATCTGCCTGTCGATGTATTGTTCTCCTGTGATGGGATCCACCGGAAACACTTTTGTCGTCCATGCTTCATCAGCTTTATAGTTCGGCTCGCGGTTATCGGTGAAGAACGCACCAACTGTACCACCACCAAATTGATTTTGAAAGTCCGGACCTGCATAAGGATCGTTTACACGTGAGCGACTGTGCTATAGAAACACCAATACCCTTACGTGTTGAACCCTTTTTTGTAGTGATGAGTACCACACCGTTGATGGCGCGGCTACCGTACAGCGCTGCAGCAGCAGAACCTTTCAGTACAGAAACAGATTCAAAATCTTCAGGATTTAGGTTCTTGAAGTCGTTACCAAAATCACGTCCGGTTCCACCGAACGTTCCGTTCTCCATTATTACACCATCAATCACAAAAATCGGCTGGTTGTTTGTGCCGAGGGTTGAGTTACCCCTAATCAGGATCTTAGTGTTGCCAAACGCACCACC
Organism: uncultured Chitinophagaceae bacterium; assembly: GCA_963782225.1. Classification (GTDB taxonomy): domain Bacteria; phylum Bacteroidota; class Bacteroidia; order Chitinophagales; family Chitinophagaceae; genus Flavitalea. The sequence goes on along the minus strand of CAWAIQ010000004.1, from coordinate 764,601 downwards.
AGCACCCTGGTCGATTTGTACACCGGCAACTTTACCCTGGAGGGCATTGATTGGATTGATTTCGTTTGTCCGGGCAACGTCTGAGCCCTTTAGCTCCGTAACGGAGTAGCCAAGCTGGCGTTTTTCTTTTGAAATACCGAGGGCCGTTACAACAACGCCGCCCAGTTCCGTAGTGGAGGGTGCTAGCTTTATTGAAAGCGTTTGCTGGTCGCCTACTTTAATTTCCGTTGTTTCAAAACCCACGGCAGAGATGACGAGGGTAGCGGCCGGCCGCACATTCAAAACAAAATTTCCCGCGGCATCAGAGCTTGTACCATTGGGAGTACCTTTTTCCATCACAGACGCACCGGCTACAGGTTCATTGTCACTACCGAGGAGCACCCCCTTGATAGATTTCTGCTGGGCATAACCCGATAGAAACGTGAATAGCAGGCACGAAAGCAAAATACGTCTTGCGTGTTTTCTCATAATGCAGTATTGTTTGGTTTATTACGCTCAGGACCTTTTCCCGAACATTTTTGAAAGTTATAACAACTTAGCGAAAATATTAAAAAGTTAATACGGGATCCGAACGTAAAATCAATACTGCGTGCTCAATAAAAATCTATTCTTCGTTGTCGGAACCTGGCTTTACATCCGCCTCTTCCTTATCTGTGGGATGAACCACTGGATCTACACCGCCTTTTTTGAGGCCTTCCAATTCAGTTTTTTGCGGATCTGTTTCCGAACCCTGGAGGCGTTCGTTATCGTTTTGAGGACCTACTTTTTGATTTTTGTCTGGCATAATAAGTGTTTTGAATATTGCTGCGAATACTATGCCGCCAATGGCATGATTATTTCAGAAATAATGCTGTATTCATCCTACAGCTGGTTATAAATATCCTTTCCGAATTGTTCCAGCGACGGATCACGTGCGCCCATCAGCAGAAGCGTAGTTCCATTACTAAGGTGGCTTCTGGCCTCGTTCAAAAACTGGTTTCGGTCTTCCACGAAATATGCGTTTTTTCCCAGTGCCTTTATTTCATTGATCAAGTCGAGCGCGGAAATATCTTTCACCGCCGTTCCGCCGGCGTAAAAAATTTCACTCATCCAAATCTCGTCCTGCTCCCTCATCGCATCCGAAATCTCGTGCACGAATTCTTTGCGTAAGAATTTCGTTGGAGTATAACCATGTGGCTGAAACCAGGCCACCACCTTGCCTGAAACAGGCTGACAAGCCTTTATCGCTGCCGCACATTTTGACGGATTATGAGCAAAGTCGTCTATAACCCAAACGCCGTTCTTTTGCCCGAGCACCTGCGCGCGGCGGTAAATTCCCTGGTATCGCTTCAAGGCCGCAGCCGCATCCGGCAATGAAACGCCCGCTAAAGAGGCCGCTGCTGTTGCGGCAACAGCATTCTCCATGTTATGCCTTCCGAGAATATTCAGCTCAAAATGCTCCCCATTAATATCAAAAGATATTTGAAACCCTTCCTGTCGGAAACCAGTTACCTGGAAACCTGCCTTGTCGTCGCTCCCATCAACACAAAAATCGTTTTTCACATCGGCAGACAATTGCCGCGCGTATTCATTCGAGCGGTTTACGCTAAAATGTCTGCTATTGTTTTTGAAGGTTTCGAACACTTTTACGAGTTCATCCAGCTCTTTGTGATCTTTCTCGACATTTAGTAATACGCCGATTTCAGGACGATACTGCACAATCGATCCATCACTTTCATCGGCCTCAATAATCAGCCACTCACCATCACCCACATACGCATTTCCAATTTTTCCCTGCTGTATCAGGTCTACAAGGCCTGCACCGCTGATCACCGAAGGTTTTTTGCCGGCATGGCGCATAATGTCGAACAGCATTCCTGTGGTAGTGCTTTTGCCACTCGTTCCTCCGATCGCTATTGTTTTTTTTGTAAGAGCAATCAACGCAAGCAATTCAGAACGCCTGATGATTGGAATACCTAATTCTTTTGCTTTTTTTACTTCAACAACGGTGTCTTCGATAGCCGTTGATACTACTACCAGGTCGGTAGAGTCACTAATTCCTTCCCCGTCCTGCAAAAAACATTTAATGCCTTCGGCTTCCAGTTTTGCTTTGATGTCGCCGGCTTTACCATCGTTGAAAAAACGATCACTGCCTGCCACCTTCAACCCGGTGCCCCGCAGATATTGTGCGATTGCACTCATTCCTGCACCAGCCACTCCAACAAAAAACGGATTCCTGATATTATCGAGACTTGATATCATACTCACAAATGTAACGTCGTATTGTGAGCATTCGTTGTTTTGCTGTGGTACTATCCACCACTCTTCACCCTGCTCTTTTCTTCACCGGCTCCGCCACTGCGACGACGTTCCGGAGCAATATTGTTTTTGCCGAATTTGTAAGTAAAGGTCACGTTGTACACCCTGTTGTCCTGCCTTCTGTCGTTGGCTACCTTCAGGTCCACATCCGCATAGCGTGAGTAACCGCTGAAGTTGCTTGTGCGCAGTATGTCGCGAACTCCGAATTTGATGGATGCTTTTTTGTCCCACAATTGTTTGGATAATCCTGCATTTAAAGCGCCCATCGAACGTGCTACGATTAGGCCTTCAGACGGGCTTGAATTGAACCATCCGCTAACCTCGCCTGCCCATGTCTTCGCAAACGTGAAGCTGTTGCTAACGTTACCAGTGAAGCTTGTCACATTAATTTTTACGGGCGTGTTAGTTGTTCCGTCGTTATATAAGCCTTTGTAGTTGTTGCTGAATACGCCTGCATATACATTCAGGTTCCACCAGCTGGCCAATTGCTTGTTAGCAGATACGGAAAGACCGAGTTGACGCATGCGGCTGAAATTCTCTTTCGTTTGAAACGTTGTTTGCCTTTCGGTGTATTGTTTCAATATTTCTGTAATAATGTTTTTTGTTTCCGTATAGCTAATGGTTGTAGTAAAGAACTTCTTGTAAGTATGGCCCATTTCGAACCTGTTCGAAAACTCAGGCTGCAGGTAGGGATTACCCTGTCCGTAGGTCAATGAATCGAGGAAAAATATAAACGGATTGAGATCTTCGTAGTCGGGCCTTCTGATTCTGCGGCTGTAAGCAAAGCTCAGTTGGTTCTTTTCGTTCATGTTGTACACTGCACCGGCATTAGGAAAGAGATTAGTATAGTTCCGTTTGAAAGCGGAGTCGTTTAATTTCTGTGTTCCCGATACGTTAGTATTTTCTACGCGCAATCCGCCGGTAAATTCCCATTTTTTAACTGATGCGGTAACAATAGCATAAGCCGCATTTACATTCTCTTTATAAACGAAATGATTTGAACGCTGATCGTCCAGTTTCCAACCCGTAGTGGTGTCTCTCTGGTACAGCACGTTATTGTCTGTGTTCACAAACCCTGTCTTCAACCCGGCTTCAAGCTTCACATTTTTGTTGAACGGATGAACGTAATCAGTTTTCGCAGTATAGATATTTATTTCTGATGGAAGATAGCCATCGAGCAAAACAGTATTTCCTCTTTGTTCATCAGTTGGATCGAAAACTTTTGTATCGAGAAGATTATTGCCGGTGTTCCTGTAATACCCGTAGTCAAGATCGGTGGTAATTTCTCTTCCTGTTGAGTCGAAGCTGTGTTTATAGTTGAAGTTGGTATTTATATTCTTTGATTTGTTTGCGTTATATGCCTCGGAAACAAGATATGTATTGATGCTGCCGTCGGCATTGCGGAGGTTGGAGCTGCTGCGCTGCCAGTTTTTCCACGGATTGATGCTGCTCGTTACAACGATGCCTGCTACGTCTTTTTTGGTAAAGTTGTAATCGAAGCCGAGTTTAAGATTGTTCCAATTGCTTTTATTGTGCCTGATTGTTCGCTGATCAGAGGATCCTGAAAATACGCCGTTCTTATAAAAATTTCTATCAATAGTAAGCGTTCCAAGTCCTTCCCACTGGCCGCCGTCGTAACTGCCGAAAATATTTAGCTGTTCGTTGCGGTAATTAAAATTGGCGCCGCCAAAATATTTTGCATAGTATCCCTGGTTGTAAGTAAGGCTCACGTTACCGTTCATTCCTCTTATAGTGCCTTTCTTTGTTTTTATATTGATGACACCCGCGTTGCCCGATGCATCGAATTTTGCAGGAGGGTTGGTCATAATTTCTATCTGGTCGAGAGAGTTCGATTGTATGCTTTTCAGAAATGAAGCCAGCTGCGTTCCCGACAAATATGTTTGCTTTCCATCTATCAGATATTAAAACTCCAGATTTGCCTTTCACACTCACATTGCCATCGTTATCTACCGCAACGCCGGGCGACTTCTCAAGAATTTCCAATACGTTCAGTCCTGTATTTGTTGGTGATGCATCTACATTCACTACGGTTTTTCCGGCACGCACTTCAATTGGTGGACGTTTGGCAGTAACCACTACACTCGCCATGGATTTGGCGATGGATGCAAGCTCAATTGCCTTCAGGTCTATGTCAGCTGCCACATCGGCTGGCAAATAGAGTGGATTCATAGCCAACCGCAGAAATCGAGACGATATATTTTCCTTCCGGGATATCTTCAAACTCAAATCTGCCCGCTTTATCAGAAACGCTCACTTTTACTGTCGACGAATCGATACGTTTCAACAATGTAATGGTCGCTGCTTCAATGCTTTGTTTATCTGCTGTAAACAATGAACCTGTGATTTTCCATCTGCCTGTCTGTGCTGTTGCTGAAAGAGAAAGGGCCGAAGCCGCCAACAGCATAACGAAGTAAAAGTATTTCATAATGCCTGTGGGACGCAGAACCGACAAGTGAGGTTACAGGAGGAATAGAAAATAATATTTGAGTCTGCTGTCGGCTGTTTGCCGTCTGTCGTTGGCCGCGTGCTAAGTCCCATAGACCTTATCTATCACAACATAGATTTAATTCATTGCATCTATGTGTTGATTCAGTTAGATTTGCCCGCACAAACTCTTTTTAAAAATGGAATCACAAGACATCAGTAAGTGTCCGTTTCACGCGGCACAGCAAAAGCAGAATGTTGGCGGCGGCGGAACACGTAATCGTGACTGGTGGCCGAACCAGCTTAAAGTAAATATTCTGCGTCAGCATTCGTCGTTATCGAACCCAATGGACGACAACTTCAACTACGCTGAAGAATTTAAGAGTTTGGACCTTGAAGCCGTGAAGAAAGATCTTCATGCACTCATGACCGATTCACAGGAGTGGTGGCCCGCAGATTTCGGCCACTACGGTCCTTTATTTATACGCATGGCATGGCACAGCGCAGGTACCTACCGCGTTGGCGATGGCCGCGGTGGAGCCGGCGCAGGACAACAACGCTTTGCACCACTCAACAGCTGGCCCGACAATGTTAGTCTCGACAAGGCACGTCGTTTACTTTGGCCCATCAAACAGAAATACGGCCGCAAGATTTCGTGGGCCGATTTAATGATACTTACCGGCAACGTAGCACTCGAATCGATGGGCTTCAAAACCTTTGGTTTTGCAGGTGGCCGTGAAGACGTGTGGGAGCCGCAGGAGGATGTGTATTGGGGTTCTGAAAGAAAATGGCTTGGTGGCGATGTTCGTTATGCTGGTGGATCTGAAGGTGTGGCCAGCGGTGGCGGTGTACTGGTTTCTGACGATGATGCCGATGGAGAGGTGCATAAGCGCAACCTCGAAAGGCCCCTTGCAGCAGTGCAAATGGGACTGATATATGTAAACCCCGAAGGGCCCGACGGTAATCCTGATCCTGCTCTCGCTGCTAAAGATATCAGGGATACTTTCGGTCGCATGGCGATGAACGATGAAGAAACAGTGGCGTTGATTGCAGGTGGACACAGCTTCGGTAAAACACACGGCGCTGCACCTTCTACAAATGTGGCTGATGAACCAGAAGCGGCAGGGATAGAGCAACAGGGATTTGGATGGAGAAACAGCTTCGGCTCAGGTAAAGGTCCGGATACAATTACCAGCGGCCTCGAAGTTACCTGGACAACTACTCCTACAAAATGGAGCAACAACTTTTTTGAAAACCTTTTTGCCTTCGAGTGGGAACTTACAAAGAGTCCTGGTGGAGCGCATCAGTGGGTAGCGAAAAATGCGGGCGATATTATTCCCGATGCATTTGATTCGTCGAAGGGTCGTCGCCCAACGATGCTCACCACCGACGTAGCCCTGAGAGTGGATCCCGCTTACGAAAAAATTTCAAGGCATTTCCTTGAGAACCCTGATGCTTTTGCAGATGCATTTGCGCGGGCATGGTTCAAACTTACGCATCGCGACATGGGACCTCGTGCCCGGTATCTCGGTCCTGAAGTACCTGAAGAGGTATTGATTTGGCAGGATCCTATCCCGGCAGTTGATCATCAACTGGTAGACGACAATGATATTACTTCATTAAAGGTTAAGCTTACAAGTGCAGGCCTTTCTATTTCGCAACTGGTATCGGTAGCGTGGGCTTCGGCTTCAACATTCCGCGGATCAGATAAACGTGGTGGCGCAAATGGTGCACGAATTCGGCTGGCACCGCAGAAAGACTGGCATGTAAATAATCCGCTTCAGCTTTCTAATACACTCGAAGTGCTCGAGGGCATTCAGAAATCTTTCAACCAATCACAAAGCGGCGGGAAGAAGATTTCTCTCGCGGATTTGATTGTACTCGCAGGTAGCGCAGCAGTTGAAAAAGCTGCGAAGAATGCTGGATACGACATTAAAGTTCCGTTTACGCCTGGCCGTATGGATGCTTCACAGGAGCAAACAGATGTAGAGTCGGTAGCATTTCTTGAACCGATTGCAGATGGTTTCCGCAACTATCGCAAATCGAATTATACTGTAGCCACAGAAGCATTGCTTATAGATAAAGCGCAGTTGTTAGCGCTTACTGCCCCTGAGCTTACAGTGCTTGTTGGAGGCCTGCGTGTGTTGAACACGAATTATGACGGATCTGCACACGGTGTGTTTACTAAACGTGCTGAAACACTTTCCAATGATTTCTTCGTAAACCTGCTCGACATGAACACAGCGTGGAAGCCGGCTACAGAAGACAGGGAATTGTTCCAGGGTTATAACCGCGCAACGGAAAAACCAACATGGACGGCTACACGGGCCGACCTGGTGTTTGGATCGAACTCAGAATTGAGAGCCGTTGCTGAAGTGTATGCAAGTGCAGATGCCCAGGAGAAATTTGTGAGAGACTTTGTTGCAGCATGGAGCAAAGTGATGAACCTCGACAGGTTTGATTTGAATTAATTGAAAGGTCCACCGAAACCAGCTCGGCGTAGGTGGACTATTTTATTGCGAAAGCAACATAACCGCCCTTAAACTTTTCGTTTCCGCCAACGGCTATTACAACATATTGTTTGCCGTTTGCGGAATACGTTGAAGGGATCGAGCTTGCCATTCCCGGTAACTCGTGTTCCCACAAAACTTTTCCACTTCGCTGATCAAATGCCCTGAACTTTCCATCTTCTGTGGCGCCAATAAAAATCAATCCGCCTGCAGTAGCAATGCCACCGCCGCGATTAAACGACCCGGTGTTTTCAATTCCTTGCTTTTTTAATTTTTCATATTCACCTAATGGAACCTGCCATTCGATTTCACCAGTGTTGAGGTTAATTGCACTCATCGTGCCGAATGGCGGTTTAATGGCGGGATCGCCTAAGCTGTCGAGATAGAAGTTATAACCGTTAAAACCGAATGGCTCGGTGTTTTGCGGAACGCCTGATGCTTCGAACTGCTGCTGCAGTGTTGTGTCTTTTACATACGCCACGAGCGATGCAATTTGCTGCTCCGATAAAAATGAAAAAGCAGGCATCGGCGGCGCGCCTTTCCTGATGATGCTCGACACCTGGTCGGCACGGTACTTTTTTACGCGCAGCGAGAGATCAGGGCCTGAACCTCCTTTCATATCTGCGCCATGACACCCTTTGCAATACGTCATATAGAGTGTTTGGCCATCTACCTGGTTGTTTGCACGAATTTTGTTCAGGTCGGTTAGTTTTAGTATCCAGGGAATGTCGGTAGCATTTACAAACAGCATATTTGTTTCGGGGTTTACCGATGCACCTCCCCAGTTGGCTCCACCATGGGCAGTAGGAAGAATAATAGAGCCCGACATAGAAGGCGGCTCATATATCCCAGTCTTATACTTATTGGTTGCAATTTCTTTTTTGATCCAATCAGAAGATTTCCCGAAAAATTCTTCCCGGTAACCCTGTCGTGAAAATGGCGGGTTAACAGGTATCGGTTGTGTTGGCCACGGCTTTTCGCCTGGCATACTGCTAACTGTATCTACCGGAACTTCGTTTACTTCGAAAAGACTTTCGCCTGTTTCACGATTGAACAAAAACAGGTATCCCATTTTTGTTACAAGGGCCACAGCGTCTATCTTTTTGCCGTCGCGTTCTACGGTAACGAGATTGGGAGGCGATCCGTTATCACGATCCCAAAGGTCGTGGTGAGTCGTTTGAAAGTGCCATATTCGTTTTCCCGTCTTTGCATCTAATGCAAGCAAACAGTTGGCAAAAAGATTTTGCCCGGGTCTGTCGGCGCCATAAAAATCGAACGACGGTGAAGCGGTCGGCACGAATACTATTCCGCGCTTTTCATCAAGCGCCATTCCTGCCCAGCAATTCGCGCCGCCATTGCGTTGACGCGCATTAGGACCCCATGTTTCTGCCCCGAACTCACCCGGTTTCGGGATAGTGTGAAAGGTCCATTTGAGTTTTCCGGTATTGATATTGAAAGCGCGGATATCGCCCGATGTCGAAGGAAGTTCATCGGGCACCTTACAGCCAACGATAAATAAATCGTTAAACACAACGCCCGGGGCATTGCTCGATACAGGCACAAGGTTGCGCATTGAATCCGGCACTTCCAGGCCTTCATAAAAATCAACGCGACCGTTCTTTCCAAAATCTTCCATCACTTTGCCTGTCTCAGCGTTAATCGAATAAAGCAGGCCGCCAGATATCAAAAAGATTCGGTCGGGTGCACCGTTAGTTCCCGCATGCCCGGTAATTCCCTTCGACCAGTTTGGTATACTTGATGTATCAGGCTTAAAACTCCATAACACTTTGCCTGTTGCCGGGTCCATCGCTACGAGATGCGAAGAGGGCATTAGTCCGATGAGGCGGTTATTGATCATTACAGGGTTCACATATAAACCTGCAACGTCGGCGGTGTCTTCTATGCGCCACGCTTCACTTAGTTGAATTACGTTTGAAGTGTCGATAGATGTAAGCTGTGAGAATTTATTGTTCGATGCATCATGGCCAAATGTTGGCCACTCCGACGGAGAAGATGCGTCTTTTCGACCTCCGCAGGCCATCGCCACTATTGCAAGAAACAGAAAGCCACATCTTCCAGACAATGTCATAGTTACAATTTAGTCTGCTAAATTATGTTGCATCGGGCACTTTAAGTGCGGGCTATTTACATTCAGCGTCGAGCACTTCCACAATTTTATCATAATACTGCTTCGCTCGTTCAGGTGTGCTGCCAACGCATACAACACCCATTTTTCCGTATTGCGAAAGAGCGCCTATCAAATGAAACATTACGCCCTCCTGTATGGTGCTGTCAAAATGCAGATCGTTCATCATCGCGATGTCGATCAGATCATGCGGTGTAAGGCCGATGTATTTTTCACTTTTAAGATTATCTGATGTAAAATAATAGCGGTCGAGGCTACCGTTCGTTATATAATACTTGCCGTCGCTGGCATTATAAGTACCATCGGTTAAAAACTGCAGCATCAGGAATGGATGGGTGGTTCCGCCTTTTCGAAGATTAATTTCAATGGGATAATGTTTCCATCCATCATGTTCCTTCACAGAGATGAAATCAATTGCAAATCGCCCCAGCACGCCCTTTTTAAGTAAGGCATCTGAAATTTTCTTACCCATTTGTCCTATCTCAACGGCGTAGTCATCTGCAGCGGGAAACTGTGCGCCGATGTACACCTGTCCGCTTTCACCACCTAAAACCTGGTCGTGCGTAGAGAGCACTTCACTAACGCCGAGCGGTGTAATGCGGCACTGAACGGAGGGTGATTCTTTAATTTCTCCATCAACAAACGCTTCAACTATTCCGCCCATCTGCCGAACCTTGGCTATGAAAAGATCGAAAGAGATTTCTGGGGCCACCATCTTCAGTTTTGCACGAATGTTTTCAGCGATCCATGCTTTTAAATTTTCTGCAGATGAAGGATAAGTGAATATCGCGTTTCCATCCCCCGAAAATCCATCATTCACTTTTACGACCGCCTTACGCAATTTTGGATGCTCCGATTTTAGTAGCGCTAACGCATCGATAACCTCTTCCTCGGAAGTCAGATCCTCGAAACCTGGCGGCACCGCTAAACCAACTTCTCTGAAAATTTTTCGGCTGTTGCTCTTATTGCCGAGGTCGGCCAAATCCGGATCACAACCAAAAATTGGAATTTGTAACCGCGTCGCCAACGTGCGCTCATAGCTGGTAACGTTGAAGCACGCCATATGGGTATTCTGACCTGCCGGAATAAGATCGTGGATGCGTTTGATCAAGCGCGGGCGTTCAAGGATTTTTCGCGTTAACGATTTCGAAGAAGCATCATGGCAGCTGAGTAATGTAAGTCTGCGTAATGCATGATAGCCGGTGGTACCGGGAAGCATATGCAGGTAATAGTCGATAATAACCGGGTCGATGGTTTGACTTGTAACATAAATAACATTCGTTCGCGGAAGACGAAGCAGCATCAGGAGACAAAGCATTCGTTCTTCGTAGTGATTAATGCCGCTGACTTTCGAAAGAATTTCTTCATCGATAGATAACGAAGGAATCACGACCACGGTTCGTGGTGCCAACTTATCGGGAAATATTGTCGAGAATTGGTGGTAGAGTTTTTCCTGAATCTTATTGAACATGAGTATTTCTCCCTCAGATCCAGGTTCGGGAAAGGCAATGGGGTTATCCATACCACTCAAAAGTAACAAACGTTTGCGTGTTAATGCATCGCTCTTTTGCTTTAACTTTTTACCAATTATGAAACTTATGCGCTCTTTAATTTCAATATTTTTTTTAGCCGTAGCATTTAATGTGGCCGCTCAATCCGACCCGGCGGTCGTTAAAAAATGCAACGATTTTGAGATAGATGGAAAAGGCTCCAGCAGCGAGTGGAACAAGACTGAATGGCAGGTGCACACCAAAATACAGAAGTCGGACCTCAACCACCAAACCAAAAGCAAGGTGCTGTATTCACCAAAAGGTATTTATGTATTATTCAGCGGTGAGGATCAAAAAATTACCACCAAAGATTATAAAGACTTCGAAGAAATTTATGACGGCGATGTGTTTGAAGTTTTTTTTCATCCGAAACCAGAACTGCCCCAGTACTTCGAATATGAAGTAAACCAGCTGGGCCGGGAACTTACACTCACCCTCGCGCGTTCAAAAGGAAATACCGTGGCATGGTCGCCATGGCACTATGAGTACAACAAGAAGCAGATCATTCAAAGAAAAGTGAACGTTGTCGGAGGAAAACCTGAGGTGGGCGCTTCCATTAAGTCTTGGACTGCCGAAGTATTTTTTCCAAATGAAATATTCGCGCTGATGTCTGGTACTCCGCCGCAAAGCGGTGACGTATGGAGAGCAAACTTCTGCAGAATAGACTACGACAATGGCTTGCTCGAATGGACGTGGTCGCCGGGAATTAAGAAATCGTTTCATGAACTTGAAGCATTCCGATCTATCAGGTTCGAATAAACTTTTATCATGCTCAAATATTTATTTGGCGTAGTTCTGAGTTTTCAGTTCGTGGCGGTTCATGCCCAGGACAGGAAAGACACCGCTTTACAGAATTGGACACATTACGTTCGCACGGCGGGACACGGACTGAACAGGAATAATATCGACGCAACCATAAAGGATGCACAGGCAACACATCTCTCGGGAATCCAGGTTGACAATGATATTACAGGGCGCTACAACAGCTTTCTCGATCCTGCACAGAAACTGGAAGACATAAAACAATTAGCGCAGCGTGCGCATGCGATTGGCAATCATGCTTTCGTTTATGTAGCGGGCCTTGAGTGTATCACCGAAAACGCGGATACTGCACAGCATAGTTTTTTTAAGGATCATCCCGACTGGGTTCAGCGGAACATAGACAACAAGCCTGCAATGTTTGGGGGAGGCGATGCATTTTGGATTGATAAGGGCGATGAAGATGTTTGGATCTCGCCCTATGCGCCGGCATGGAGAAAGCGATACATGGAGTTGATCCGGCAGATCGCAGCAACAGGAATCGACGGCATTTGGGTGGATATCCCATATTGGATGACCCACTTCACCGGGTGGGAAGACAGCTGGGCAAGCTTTGACGATTACACGGTTGAAGCATTTAAAAAGAAGACAGGCCTTAATGCAAGAACGGACTTGAGACTCGGTGACAGTACCGATGAAAATTTCAGGAAGTGGATTGATTTCAGGATTGAAACGCTCACAGATTTTATGGCAGAAATTTCTGCGAATGTTAAGTCTGCGAATCCGGAATGTAAAGTGATTCCGGAAATATATCCTGGTATTGGAGAGGAAGCTGTGCGCGTAGGTTCAGACGTTTACGAGTTATATAAGGTGGTTGATGTGGTGGCGCATGAGTATAGTGGAGGAGGGGAGAATGCAGCGAGTAAGAATCCGAAAGACTGGTTCAGCAGAATGGTGGGCATGTATACTTTCCGCGCGTTCGCGGGCGACAAGGCATCATGGATGTTGAGTTATTCATGGGGCAAAGAAAACAAAGTGAAGCCGGCAGAACCAATGAAGAACCTGGCGCTGTCTAACCTGATGGCGGGTACCAATCACTATGACGCAAGGGGGCACGTTATGTCGGGCTCGAATGATATTGAAACGAGAACGCTGATCAATAAATGGATCGCTGCAAACGAAAGAATATTTTATGAGCCGCGTAAACCTATTGCTCCGATAGGCGTTTATTTTTCGCCGAAAACGAGGAACTATTTTCCAAACGGATTTATCGAATCTTTCGAGGGAATGATGACCCTTATGTTGCAAAGTCATTTGGAATTCCAGGTTGTTACGCCTGCTACATTAGAGGAATTTGCGGGAAATATTTTGATACTGCCCGATGTAACAATCATTTCTGCCGAGGAAGAAGCTTTTTTCACGAAGTTCGCCGATGGTAAGAAGTTGATAAGGGCATCAGGTAAAGATTACTCAAGGTTACTCAAAACTGAATTTGATCGCGCCGCGTGGACTGCAAATTTCGACAAGAGTTCTTTTTACAATTTTCTAACCAAATTCAAAGCTGATCTGGTCAGCAAATCCAATCACAAGTCTGATATTTCAGTGGACGCATCTCCATTTATTTCATCGCAGATTGCGTCGGTTGATGGTAAGCCGCATGTGTTTCTTGCAAACTTTGCGGGATTGAAAAGTGATGAAGTGGTTAATCAGATTCCCGAGAAGAATATCAAGATTAGTTTCAAGGGTAATAAAGAAACAAAAGTTTTTTATCTCCCGTTTTTAGGGAACAAGCAACAGTTGAAATCGACTGGAAAAAACGGACATATCACTTGCATCTTACCGCCCGTATCAAAAGGCGCGGTTGTTTGGATAGAATAATACAATTATTTATTTGTCAGCTTAACTGCGCGAGCTAAGAGTTTGGGATTTTTTATTTTCTCGCAAAATTTGGTAAAAGCTGGTGTTGGTGCCTTCCATGCAAGTGAATCAACTTTTTTAAACAGCTTTGCATCGGTACGTAACGTCGCGAGTTTCTTGAATAAAAGGGCGTCTTTGCGTTTTGCGGCGAGCAAATCTTTCGGAAATTTTTCTATCGGTCCGTATTCATTCAACAATCGTGCAGCGCCTGTCTTCCCGATTCCAGGAATACCCGGATATCCATCTGCCGCGTCACCAACCAGCGCAAGAAAATCGGGAATCAGTATCGGCTTAACGCCGAATTTCCTGAACACCTCATCCTCATCACGAATGGCCTTTGCACGCCTGTCGATTTGAACTACCCTGTCTTCTCGTACACATTGCGCAAGGTCTTTGTCGGGCGTCCAGATGCAGATCTTCTCGGCGAGTTTGTCTTTGAATGCGATATGTGCTGCCGAGGCGAGAGCGTCGTCGGCTTCAAGTTCTACCATAGGCCACACCACCACTCCCATCATTTCCAGTGCATCTTCGAGCGGATGAAACTGTGCCCACAAATTTGGCTCAATACCTTCGCCGGTTTTATATCCCTCCCATAAATCGTTTCTGAAGGACTCGATCACATGATCGGTGGCCACGCCAATGTGTGTTGCTCCATCTTCAATCATCTCCAATACGGTATTCAGAACGCCCGCTAAGGCGCCGTTAGGAGTGTCTTTTCCCTTATTAAAACTGCGCTGACCATAAAAGTGACGGAATAGTTCATACGTTCCGTCTATAAGATGAACAATCATGCCCGTAAAATGTAAAGTACAGTTTTTACTTTCTTTCTTCTTACATTAAGACCTTGAAAATTTAGCCTAAACGGTTTATATGTCAAGATCATTTTTTACTTTTTTACTTTGTTGCCTCGCAGCAGTGTCGTGCGCACAGCAGCAGCAATGGGTGGAATACAAGTCTGCCCAACCGGGAAAGGGCAAGAATATCGTTCTGATTAGTGGCGATGAAGAATATCGCTCGGAAGAAGCCTTGCCGATGCTCGCGCAGATACTTTCGAAGAAGCATGGATTTAATTGTACGGTTCTTTTTCCCATCGATCCGGCCAGCGGCGCAATCGATCCCAACAATGTTTCAAATATTCCCGGTCTTGAAAAGCTGGCCTCGGCGGACCTCATGATCATCTTTACAAGGTTTCGCGAACTGCCCGATGAACAGATGGTACACATAGATAATTATCTGAAGAGTGGAAAGCCTGTGATAGGTATTCGCACCGCTACACATGCGTTCCATTATAAGAAAGATATTGCCAGTAAATACGCACAATACGATTGGCAGAGTAAAAAGGAAGGATGGGAAAATGGTTTCGGACGTAAAGTGCTCGGTGAAACATGGGTGAGCCATCATGGCGACCATGCCAAAGAAGGAGCACGCGCTTTGATAAACGGGGTTAAGCAAAACGATAAACACCCGATATTAAATGGAGTAAAAGACATTTGGTGCGCGAGCGATGTGTATACTACAACTGAGCTGCCAGCGGAGGCCGAAATAATTTTATATGGCCAGGTAACAAAAGGAATGACGCCTGCTGCTCTCCCCAATCTTGATAAATCTATTATGCCAGTAGCATGGACAATGACCTACGAGATAACGCCCGGCAAAAAAGGCCGCGTGTTTACCTCAACGATGGGCGCCGCGATAGACCTGGTAAATGAAGATTTGAGAAGAATGTTTGTAAACGCTGCTTATTGGGCGCTTAGCCTTGAATCGCAGATGCCCGAGAAAGCAGATGTAAAGTTTGTAACGCCTTACAAGCCTACGATGTTCGGCTTTGGTGGATTTGTAAAAGGCGTGTACCCATCGAAATACTTAATCAAATAACCATAGCTCTGCCAATATAATGAAGCACTTTATTTTTTATTCATGCATCCTGTTCATCCTTATTGGTTGCAACAATGCCGACAAGTCGGGTATTCAATTTAGCAAAGGCTCGCACATTATTCTGATCGGGAATAATCTGGGATCGAGAATGATTAATTATGGTTCATTTGAAACTGAAATGCATCTGCGATATCCGGATAGCTTGTTGTACATAAGAAATATGTGTGATGGCGGCGATATGGCGGGGTTCAGGCCTCATTCCGGACGAGCGAATCCATGGGCGTTTCCGGGTGCTGAAAAATATCAGACGGAACTCGCCACCAATTCAGGAAGTGAAGGTTTCTTCGAGTTCCCCGACCAGTGGTTGACCAGGCACAAGGCAGATGTGATCATTGCGTTCTTTGGTTACAATGAGTCATTCGCCGGGCCGGCCGGTTTAGAAAATTTTAAAGCTGAGCTCGACTCTTTTGTTCGATATACGCTCAATCAGAAATACAATGGCGTATCTGCGCCGCAGCTTGCATTAGTTACTCCGATTGCTTTCCAGGATCTGTCTGCCAAAATAGATCTTCCTGATGGAAAAAAAGAAAACGAGAATCTTGCATTGTATTCGCAGGCGATCAAAGATATCGCGGCAAAGAACAATGTTCATGTGGTTGATGCGTTTTCGCCAACTAAAGATTGGTTTGGCAATAGCAAGGACCAGCTGACGATAGATGGTTTTCAACTTAACGCCGATGGCTATACGAAGTTTGGGAAGTTGTTGGCCGACAAAACTTTTGGCGAACATAAATCGGTTGCCGAAGACCACAGGACGCTCGTAGACGCAGCTGTGCGCGAAAAAAACTGGATGTGGCTCAACGACTATAAGATTCCGAATGGCGTGCATGTGTATGGAAGACGTTACGACCCTTTCGGTCCGGATAACTATCCCGCAGAATTGAGAAAGATCAGGGAGATGACGGCAATTCGCGACGAGGCGATATGGAAAGCATCAAAAGGGCTCAAGATGGATCTCGGCGCTGCTGACGCGAGAACTACTCCCGTCCCAGAGGTAAAAACTAATTTTAATCCGAAAGAAAACGGTTCCCTTACCTATTTATACGGCGAGGAAGCGCTGAAAAAACTTCATGTTGCTCCTGGCTATAAAATAGACTTGTTTGCGTCGGAGCAGGAATTCCCTGATCTCGCAAAACCCGTTCAACTTACATTCGACAACAAAGGCAGATTATGGGTAGCCTGCATGCCGAGCTATCCGCACTACAAGCCGGGAGATCACAAACCAAATGATAAGATCATTATTCTTGAAGACACCAATGGTGATGGTAAGGCAGATAAACAATCTGTTTTTGCAGACAGTTTGCATTTGCCCCTGGGGTTAGAGATAGCTGCAGAAGGCGTGTACGTTTCGCAGGGCACAAACTTCGTGTTGCTCAGCGATACAGATGGTGATGGCAAAGCAGATAAAAAGGAAATTCTACTGAGCGGATTCGATGATCATGATACGCATCATGCGCATCACGCATATACTTCCGATCCTTCGGGCGCTATTTATATGGGCGAAGGCGTGTTTCTCCACACCAATGTAGAAACGCCTTATGGTCCGGTGAGGGCCACCAACGGCGGATTTTACCGTTACAGTCCGCAGCGCCACAAACTCGAAAGAACCGCGCAACTTTCTATTCCTAATCCATGGGGAATTGCTTTTGATGAGTGGGGTGAAAACTTTTTTGCCGAAACTTCGGGTCCGGATGTTTTATGGATGATGCCGGGATCTGTGAAATCGCGCTACGGTGTGGCTACACATAAATCATTCAACCTGATCGAAGAAAAGCATAAGGTTCGTCCGACATCAGGTTTGGAGTTTGTATCGAGCCGGCACTTCCCGGCTGATGCACAGGGGAGCATGCTCATCAACAACACTATCGGTTTTCTCGGCACAAAGATGCACTTCATGAAAGACGATGGAACCGGATACAAAAGTAAACACCAGGTAGACCTGCTCACATCTGATGATCGCAATTTCCGTCCCGTTGATATGGAGTTTGCTCCCGATGGATCATTATACATCGCCGACTGGCACAATATACTTATCGGGCACATGCAACACAATGCGCGCGATCCACTGCGCGACCATTCCCATGGCCGCATCTACAGGATCACCTATCCCTCACGACCATTGGTTGCGCCTGCAAAAATTGACGGTGCTTCAATTGAACAATTGCTCGATAATCTGAAACTGCCTGAATACAGAACCCGTTACAGAACAAGAAGAGAATTGCGCGGAAGGGATGCTGCCCAGGTTGTGGCGGCTGCAAAAAAATGGGCAGACAATCTTGATAAGAATGATTCGAATTATGCACATAACCTTACTGAAGCACTTTGGGTAACGTGGGGTGCAGATAAGGTTGACGAATCGCTTTTGCGCGCTGTGCTTCAATCAAAAGATTTCAGGGCACGTTCGGCCGCTGTACGAGTGCTGCGGTATACCGGCCACCAGGTGAAAGACCAGGTTGCGCTGTTGAAGCAGGCAGCTGCCGACGAACATGGTCGCGTGCGACTCGAAGCAATCGTTGCTGCATCGTGGCTCGACAAAGAGAACGGGTTGGCAATTTTGAGCGAAGCAGCAAAAAAGCCGTTGGATCAATGGATCGTCCATGCATATGAAACAGCAGAGGCACATCTGAATGGCCACGAGGTGAAAGAGGTGAAGGAAATTCTTGGCAGTGCAGAACTAAACGGAATGAAGCCCGAAATTTTTGCAAAAGGAAAAGAACTATATCTGAGAGAAGGTTATTGCGGTACCTGCCACCAGGCAGATGGAAACGGGTTGCCGAATTCCGGATTTCCACCACTCAGTAAAACGCCTTATGTTTTAGGTGATGAAGAGAGACTAATTAAGATAGTGTTGAAAGGATTACAGGGACCGATAGATGTAAATGGCAAAAAATATGAAGGCCAGGTACCTATGACACCTTTCGAAGGATTGATGAATGATGAGGAGGTTGCGGCGGTGTTGTCGTATGTGCGTAGTTCGTTCGGCAATAAGGCTGCATCCGTTTCTGCTGAGAAAGTGAAGGCCGTGAGAGCGAAGGTTAAGGACAAAGAAGGATTCTATCATACAGATGAACTGAAGTAGTACGTCAGTTTATTCTGACGCCTTGTCAAGTTTATCGTTTCTGTTTGCAGTAGCCGTTGTAGGTTCATTTAAATTATTTTTAAATGCGCCTGCTACATATTCTTCTGTTCATAGCACTTGCCAACACTTCCTTTTCGCAAAAGGGCATTATACTAACAGATAAGCTCACATCGAAAATCCTTAAAGAAAATCTTATAGGTTTAAATGAAAACCGAACAGTAAAAGTTTATCTGCCGCCAGGCTATAATACATCTTCCAAAAGTTACCCGGTCATTTATTACTTCCACAGCATTTTTGGGAGCGCCGATATGATTCTTGGTGGCAGCCCGGCAGCGCAACTTCTTGAGCGCGCATTTTCGTCAGGCGTTTTAAAAGAAGTGATTTTTATTGTACCCGATTGTTCGAACGGCGGGGTAGGAAGTTTGTATGAAAATTCGCCGGTCAGTGGCCGTTGGCTCGATTACATTATACAGGAACTTGTGCCGTTCGTTGATGAAAAATACCGGACCATACGCAATTCAAATAGCCGCGCCCTCGCAGGTGATTTCATGGGCGGTCGTGGGGCGTTGAAACTGGCGATGACACACGCAGACATTTTCGCCGTTGTATATGCAATGCATCCTGTTGCAACAGGAACCGGGTATCTGCCATGGACGGAACTTGGAATAGACTGGAAACCAATTCTCGAAGCAAAATCTGCAAATGATCTAAGTAACCTTTCGTCAAATGCGCGTGCAAGGATATTTATTTCTATTTGCCAGGCGTTTCTTCCCAATCCATCGCGCCCTCCATTTTATTGCGATTTTCTTTCTGAATATGATAGTGGTGTCATAAAACCGAATGTGCAGAATATAATAAAAGCGAAGAAGGGATTTCATCTCGAAGAGACGGTAAGAGATTCTTACCACAACTTAAAAAAGCTCCGCGGTATCGGAATTGATTGGGCGCGTTACGATGGTAACTACGACCATGTTCAATCGGCAAAAGTATTTAGCCGCGAACTGGACGATCTGGCGATTGAACATGAGGCAGAAGAGTATCGCGGTACACCCTGGAATAAAGTCTGGTCGGACGACGGCCGCTTTTACACAAGGATGCTGCCATTCTTTGCAAAGTACCTCGTGTTTCAATAGCGTGTTATATTTGCTTTATGCCAAAGCGAATACTACTTCCCGCACTGTTTGCTATATTTTTTTCAACGATCGCATACTCCCAGGATGCAGTAAAGCCAGGCGATTTTATCATTGAGCCTCCTACGTTACAAAATTTGGGATTCGAATGGAAAATATCCGGCGATGAAAACCGGAACGCAAAAGTTGACGTTGCTTACCGCGCTACCGGAACAACTGCATGGCTACAGGGGCTGCCACTATTGCGAATCGGCGGCGAACGGGTGTTTCGGGCAATGGAGCAACTCGACTACACCACTCCACATCTTTTTGCAGGAAGTATCCTGGATCTTCAGCCATCCACAGAATATGAATGCCGGTTCACCATGTCTGACCCTGATGGTGTGGAAGGCACTTCAAGCCAGGTTGTAAAAGTTCGCACCAGGACCGAACCGAAAGCTGCGGAGAACGGGCGCGTGCTGCATGTTTACCCAATAGGCTTTAAAGGCGACACGATTTCACCGGCATTTTTTGGATTGAAAGCTGCTTACTATGGATCGGGTCTTGGTGATTGGGCCGTAGTAAGTGAGAAGACTGTTCAGCCGGGTGATATCATTAAGGTTCACGCAGGAATGTACAAAGCAGACCCGCTGAATTATGTTGAACCAAATGGTTTATCATTTGATGGTACGTACGTACTCACTGCAAAAGGAACAGAAGAAAAACCTATAGTTATAACAGCGGCAGGAGATGGCGAAGTGATTTTTGATGGAGCAGGTACGCGCACCTTGTTCGATGTAACCGCTACGGACCACCACATCTTTGAAAACATTACGTTTCGTGATGCGGATATAGTTTTTGCCGCGGGACAAAAAAGAGTAAACGGCGCATCCAATCTTACTATCAGAAATTGTCAGGATGGAGGAAGTTGGAATCGGCGTTACTACTGAATTCGCCGGATCAAAGAATTTCTACATCGCTGATAATATTATTATTGGCCGCGACGACAGGTATCGTTTACGTGGATGGGCGAATCCCGGTGTGTATCCTCCAAACCAGTTGAACAGTTATATGGCCATCAGGGTATATGGATCAGGACATGTGGTATGCCACAATGCGGTTGCATTTTTCCATGATGGTATTGATGTCTCCACGTATGGAACGCCTGAGGCAGGAACAGGAATTGAAGGCAGTATCAATTGATATTTATAACAACGACATTCATTTGGTGGCAGATGATTTTATCGAAGCAGATGGTGGCGTGCATAATATCCGCATAATGCGAAACAGGGGAGTAAACGCCGGTCAATGCGGATTAAGTGCGCAGCCTGTGTTTGGTGGGCCTGCCTATTTTATTCGCAATGTTTTATATAATATCCCGAATGGCTTTGCATTTAAATTTATGTCTAAGCCGGCGGGGCTGTTTGTTTTTCACAATACAATTATTGGCGAGAATCGCAACACCGATATTTTTTCGAATGCACATTTCAGGAATAATTTGTTCCTTGCATCTGATGTACCCAAACGTGCGATAGCGGCGTTTCCGGTAGCTACGGCATATTCCACATACGATTACAATGGATACAGACCGAACAAAAACGATGCGGCACAATTTGTTTTGATCGCACCAGCTAAAGGTGAACAGAAGAATTATAGCATTACTTCAAAAGATGCAAAAGAATTCACTTCAATTAAATCGTTCGCCGATGCAAGCGGATTCGAAAAACACGGCGTTGAAATTGACTACGACATCTTCACGAACCTGCACGCGCCTGACGCAATGAGGCCGTATGCGTTTATCATTCAACAGATATTAACTTTCAGTTGAATCGCCAAAGGCAAGGCTGTTGATAAAGGAGAACTGTTGCCAAACATCAATACAAAATTCACAGGCAAAGCGCCCGATCTTGGCGCGCTCGAAGTAGGAGAACCGTTACCAGTATATGGGCCGCGCGGAAGAACAGATCAGAATTTCTACAGGTAAAAAGAAAATCAATACCAGGGGATCAATCTGCGCAACTCCGACATATCGGGGCGTATATAAATCAAACTGATTTCAAATGCATTTGTTGCAGACGCCCTTGTTTTTCCCAAAGTATAATCGTAGCTAAATCCAAATTGCATACCGTTGTAAGAGAAACCGGCATATGGAATAATCGCATCTTTCAAACGGTGCCATAAACCAAGCTTCAGTACAGAGTAGCCCGTCTGATCGAGGAATAATCCGTAAGCCATACCAATGGTTGTTTCGTTATCGGTTCCCTGTCTTCTGAAGTTTCCTGAAAAATATAAACTATGATTTACGCCGATATCAAGATCACCTCCCGCAACAACCGACCATAAAAAAGGTTTCTTGAATTGTTCAGTCAGGAAGCTTTCATCTTTTTTCATGATATTATACAAGCTGCCTCCGGCAAAGAAAGAGCGGTCTTCACCGGTAAACGAATACATCGCGCCGGCATTCACATCAAAATAATATTTCTTTCCATCACCTAATGCCTCGCCAACCGGAATGCCCGGATCAAATCCTCCATTGTTATATTGGTTCTCAAAATTCAACCTGCTGAAATCAATCCTCTTCTCATTGTAACTTCCCTGGAAGCCTACACCTACAGACTGATACTCATCCAGCGCAACATGATATCCTGTACTTATAGCAAGGCTGTTTCCCTGCACAGCTCCTTCAAGTGTCTGATCGTTTACAAATACAAGACCTATCCCCAAAATATTTCCTTCGGTTAGCCTGTCCTGCAGAATATGTGCGTCGCCAGATGCTGTAAATGTTTTATAGGGAGAACCTGCATCGTTCCATTGACTGCGGTAATTGCCCGCTACGCGATAAGGCCCCTGCGTTAATCCGGTTGATGCGGGATTAATTAAAAGCGGAGTTGAATAGAATTGTGAAAAATGGGTAGACTGCCCATTAACTGAAATCCCAAAAGTAACTGCTGCAATGAAAGACAACAACGATTTCATCTCATCTGATTAATACGGTTTTACCCGAAAGTTTTAATGGCTGGCCGTCTGTAGACCTGCCCAGCAATATCCACGTGTACGTATCTGGCTGTTGCAACACTCCCTTATATTTTCCGTCCCATCCTTCGCCTACAACATTTGTTTGATACACCAATATGCCCCACCTGTTGTACACCCTGAAATAGTCGAGCCTGGCAATCCTGTCCTAATCGGCCGTAAGCCGGTCGTTCATATTATTGGCATTCGGCGTAAACGCAGTGGGTACAGAAGCTACCTGGCGGGTGACGGGTTCGCCCGGCGTGCCGGGTACAATTTTCACCAGCTGCGTATCCACTATCGTACAACCCTGTTCGCTGGTTATCGTCACGGTATATAGGATTTCGCTTTGTAATGTTGCAATTGGCGTACCCGACGTTGGATCATCAAGTCCCGCGAAAGGCAACCATTCATATGTTTGACCTGCTATGCGTGCCGACAGTTGCACCGGA
Organism: uncultured Chitinophagaceae bacterium; assembly: GCA_963782225.1. Taxonomy (GTDB): domain Bacteria; phylum Bacteroidota; class Bacteroidia; order Chitinophagales; family Chitinophagaceae; genus Flavitalea. Next base: position 741,389 of record CAWAIQ010000004.1, on the reverse strand, counting down.
ACATTTATACTGGTAGAAACATCTTCGTAACGTACACCGCTTGTGTTCAGCTCAACCACTTCTGCTGTATTTGCTGCAGGCCCGCTGCAAACACCGCCTTTTACGATCACACTGTAAGTTCCCGGAAGCATTACTTCAATTGTTGCGCTCGTTAGACCCATCGGTGCACCGTTCCGCTGCCATTCGTACGATGTACCCCCGGTAGCAGTAAGTATTTGAGCGCTGCCATTGCAGAGCGCGGCTGATGCAGGTGTGATGGTGCCTGCCGGAGTCGGCTCAACCGTAATCACTGATGTGTTTGAAGCGGGACCACTACAGCTTCCGTTAGTAATGATTACACTATATGTGCCGCCGTCTTTTACACTAATTTTTGCTGATGTACCTGGAATTGTTGTTCCGTTTCGCTTCCATTCGTACGAGGTGCCACCACTGGCGGTAAGCGTTTGCGTAGCGCCCTGGCAGATTGTTGCAGTTGCCGGCGTTATAGCGCCTGTAGGCGCAGAAGTTAATTTGATTTCGGAAGTGTTAAGACCTTCAACGGAACACGCGCCATTCTTTACAAGCACGCTGTACGTGCCCTGGCCCGTGGCTTTATACGTTGGGCCGGTTTCTCCATTGATCACCTGGTTGTCTTTCAGCCACGCATACGATGAGCCACCGGTAGCCGTGAGTTCTAAAAATCCTCCCTGGCAAATTGATCCGGATTCAGGCGATATGGTTCCGCTTTTACATGGAGTGAAGTGCCAAACCTGGTTCACGTAACCATTAGCGGCCTGTCCACCAAACAACCATAAACTTCCGTCTTCATGTGTCCACGCTGATCCGCCAAATGTTCCCCCCGGTGTGTTTTCGTCGGCAGAGGAGCCTCGCGTTCCAAATACTGGTTCAGCTGCAGCATCTATGCTTCCTTTAACGAACGTCCATGTATCGGAATTGATAGAATATTTCCAGATGCTGTTTAATGCGTTTGCATTGTTGCGCTTATATCCTCTTCCACCAAACAGCCATAGATCACTGTTCGGGTCGATCCAGCCGGTAGCGTTTGATCGTGAACCCGGATGCCCGGTACGCGTTGGTTCGCCCTGCGTTTCATAGTCGGGATTTTCGTTTTCTTTATCGCTGCCACTCATCCATGCCCATTTGTTTTGTTGAGGGTCGAACACCCATAGGTCTGCATACAAATCATCATTCGACCTTTCACCACCATATAACCAAAGGCGCCCATTCTTTTCAGTCCATCCTGTTGCGCCTTGCCTGCCGCCCGGTGTTGTATTATTTGCCGAATTCTCCCTTCTGTCCGTAGTTGCCCCTGTCGTCTTCGCGATCATCCCCTGCCATCCAGGTCCATCGGTCCGAGGAGATGTCGTACCGCCACAGATCATTCAATGCACCTGTCTGGTTTCGCGACGAAAAGCCATAGCCACCAAACATCCACAGGTTACCATTTCCATCCAACCACGCCGTAGCCATGTTTCGGCCTCCGGGTAAATTGTTCCTGTCGGGATCTCCGAGGTCTCCGTATTCTCCCTGTTCATTTAAGCGAAAAGTTCCACCGACCCATGTCCACGTGTTTATGGAAGGAGTATATCGCCACAGATCGTTAAGTAATCCGGAGTTGTTATCGTTTTGTGCATAGCCCGATCCGCCAAACATCCAGAAGTTGCCATCTCCGTCTACCCAGGCCGCCGAGTGCTCGCGGGCACCGGGTTGCTGGAATAATGGAAGACCGAGAATGCCATAAGTTCCTGCCGCATTCGCGTCGTTGCTACCACCCATCCACGTCCATTGGTTGCTCGATGGGTTGTACCGCCACATATCATTCAAAAGTCCTGTAGAAGATGATGCGTTACCACGCCCACCGAATATCCAGAAGTTGCCCTGCGCATCGGTCCATGTGGCCGCGCCACTTCTTGTACCGGGACTGTTAGTACCGGCGGGGATTCCCAGTGCGCCGTAGTTGCCATTAACGTTAACAGAAGTGGTGCCGTTGATCCACGTCCATCGCTGCTGGGCACGCGTGGTCTGCACGGCTATACAAAGACACAGTAGGGTAAAAAGTCTCAATTTCATAAGTAAGATAAATAGATCCTAATGCCCATTGAGGGGTTTAGCGGTAGGTTGGGGGTGGTTGAAGATATTGGATTAAAGACGGGAAACGGAAAGGCGAAAACCCGCAAAGCGTATTGGAAACAAGATACCTTTTTTGAGCGAAAAAGTCATAATTATGCACGTCTGCAAACCTTCTTATGCAAAAAACCGGCTCCCGAATTTTATTATCCGCTACCGACCTGTCGTTCTTCATGGGATGCAGTCACGCTACCTGGCAGGATCTTCAGGTTGCCCACGGTTTGCTCAAAAAGCCGCCTAAATATGAGGATGCCGCCCTGAAAGCATTACAGGAAAAAGGACAAAAGTTTGAAGATGAGTATTTAGCTACACTTGAGGATGCGGGCAAATCAGTCGTAAAAATCAACCGGTTTTCGTTAACTGCGCGCGAAGAAACCGTCGATGCCATGAAGAATGGCGCCGATGTCATCTACCAGGCCCGGCTCCAGGACGAGCAATGGCACGGCTGGGCCGATTTTCTCATTAAAGTGGATGGCAAAAGCAATTTCGGAAACTGGTGTTACGAAGTCGAGGACACCAAGTTCGCAAAACATACGAAGGCCGGATCTGTGCTTCAGATATGTCTTTATTCGAACATGCTCGCCAAAGTGCAGGGTGTGCAGCCGGAGAACATGCACATACGAACGCCTGAGGGGCTTCAACCGCCGTATCGCGTTGACGACTACATCGCATTTTTCAGATTGATGCAGAAAAAGATTTTGCTGGCCGTCGCCAATACCGAAGAGGTTACCTATCCCCATCCTGTTGAACATTGCGATATATGCAGGTGGTGGCAGGTTTGTAACGAAAGGCGAAGAAAAGATGATCATCTCACCTTTGTTGCCGGCATGGGTTCATCCCAAACGCGCGAGGTAAAAAACTGGGAAGTAAGCACGCTCAAGGCAATGGCAACATTACCGCTGCCGATCCCGCACGAACCTTCCCGAGGCAGTGTTCAGACTTATACGAAGCTGAGAGAGCAGGCCCGCGTACAGTTACAAGCCCGTGAAGAAAGAAAAAATATCTACGAAATTTTACCTGTACAGGAAGAATTCGGCTTCAACCAACTTCCAAATCCTTTCCCAGGCGATGTGTTCTTCGACTTTGAAGGCGACCCTTTTGTTGGATCAACAGGGCGCGAATACCTTTTCGGCTGGGTGCAGAACGATGAATATTATCATCGATGGGCCACAACCGATATCGAAGAAAAAGATGCGCTCGAGTATTTCATCGACTCGATGATGGAAATATGGCGGCAATGTCCCGACATGCACATTTATCATTTTACGGCATACGAGCCGGCAGCGTTGAAACGATTGATGGGTAAATACGCAACCAGGGAAGATGAAATCGACCGGTTGCTGCGCGGAAAGGTATTTGTGGACCTGCACACTGTTTTGAAGCATTCCGTCCGTGCGGGAGTGGAATCGTACTCGTTGAAAGAAATGGAGAGAATGCATCGCTTCAACAGGCAGCGTGACCTTAAAGAAGTGCGACAGCATAAAAATCTATACGAAGTGTTGCTCGAAAGCGACAATATAGAGGTGGTGGAAGAAGAAACTAAACAGGTGGTTCTCGATTATAACAAAGAAGATTGCTTATCTGCTAAAAGTTTGCGCGATTGGCTGGAGCAACTTCGAAACGAAGAGATAGAAAAAGGTGTTGCGATCACGCGGCCCACAGCTGAAGCGGACCAGCCGTCTGACAATATAAAAGCGCATCTTGAAAGAATTCAACCAATTTTCGATGCGCTCACGAAAGGGGTTCCTTTTGAGAAGGATGAACGTACGGAAGAAGAGCAGGCCCGATGGTTATTAGCGCATATGCTTGACTGGTATAGGAGGGAGCAGAAATCTTTTTGGTGGAATTACCTGCGCCTGAAAGAGCTTGATGCTGATGAACTGATTGATGAAAGGGATGCCATATCTAAATTGGTATTCACAGGCAAATCTGTCGATGACAAAAAGAGTGTTATTCATTTTTATTCATTTCCCGAACAGGAAATTGACCTGCGTGAAAACGATGAAGTAGAATGTGATGATGGAAAAGTGAGAAAGATTGCACATATGGACAAGAGAAATCTAATTTTATCTATCAGGAAAGGAAATAAAGATGCTGGCTTTCATCCGACAAGGCTTATCGCAAAGAATTTCATTTCACAAACTGCAAAAGAAGAATCGATCATCAGGTTGGCAGAATGGGTGGTAGCAAACCATATCGATGCCCCCGGGATTTATCGTGCCGGCCGCGATCTGTTGTTAAGAAAGTTGCCGCGTACAACTGCGGAAGTATTACCGAATGAAAACGCCCAGAACAAAGCGGTTGACTGGGTAACAAAGTTGGACCAAAGCGTATTGCCCATACAGGGTCCTCCGGGTACTGGGAAAAGTCACACTGCCGCTCGGATGATCGTCACGTTAATTAAACAAGGAAAAAAGGTTGGTATTACTGCGTTAAGTCATAAGGTGATCTCGGGATTACTCGAAAAAGTTTTGAAAGCGGCGCCAGCAGAAGGAGTTGAAGTGAAAATCATACAGAAGGTTAGCCAAAACCCGGACGCATCAAATGTAAATTGGATCAAATCCGACAAGAACAATGAAATAGAACTTGCCCTCGATAATAATTCGGTGAACATTGTGGCAGGAACTTCATTTATGTGGTCGCGTGAAAACTTTAATGAGGTTGTTGATGTTTTGTTTGTTGATGAAGCCGGCCAGCTTTCGCTGATCGACACACTCGCCCTTTCCCATGCTGCAAAAAATTTGGTGTTGCTTGGCGATCCGCAACAGTTGCAGCAACCGCAGAAAGGTCACCACCCGGAAGGCACAGAGGTTTCGGCATTGTCGCATGTGCTGAATGATGCTCATACCATTTCGTCGGAGCTCGGAGTTTTTCTTGACGTTACCTGGCGCATGCATCCCGAGATATGCGATTATGTTTCTGAGATGTTTTATTCAGGCAGGCTTCACGCAAAACAGTCCAACAACAATCAAACATTATCGGGCAACAGTATTTACAATGGGCCCGGCATCTACATCAAACCCGTTTTGCACGATGGAAATAGTAATCATTCTCCGGAAGAAGTAAACGTTGCCAAGCAGGTTGTTGAAGAACTTTTGAAAAACAATATTTCATATACAGACGGCTTCGGACAAAGTCATACACTAACAGGGAGTTCAATTAAAATAATTTCGCCTTATAACGCGCAGGTTAATGCTCTCTCCGCTGCACTTCCCGGTATCCAGGTTGGGACGGTAGATAAATTCCAGGGACAGGAAGCGGAAGTAATAATTTTTTCGATGGCCACATCTTCGCCTGCGGATGCACCGAGAGGTATGGAGTTTCTGTATAGTCTCAATCGGCTTAATGTGGCCGTATCCCGCGCAAAGATTGTATTCATCTTAATAGCAAATCCGGCCCTGTTTGAACCGGACTGCCATTCACCACACCAAATGAAACTTGCTAACGCCTTATGCAGGCTGCTCGAAAAATCAAAAGTTGAAGGATAAGCTGGCTACAAGGTTTCTCGGTTTCTGAGGATTCACCGACCAGTAGCCGATGTAGTACGCAGTGTTTGTGATGTTATTGATATTTACGGTCACTCTTATGTTTTCGGAGTTATAGAATATTCCGCCATTGAGAACGGTATATGATGGCAGATAGAAATTACCAGTAATGTGGCTGTCTACGACTTTATAGCGCCCCGCATGATTTCCTCCGAAGCCAACTCCAAAGTTCCTGAGCGAACCTTCAGTGATTTTATAAGTGCCCCAAAGGTTTATTAAATCGTTTGGACCCTGCCCACCCGCGCTTCGTCCCGGCGTGGAATAAAAATCATTCGGATCGCCAGACAACACTTTCGAATTGTTGTGACTATATCCCGCAATTAAATTCAGGCCTCTGGATGGATTGGCGTCCAGGTCAATTTCAAAACCTTTGCTTCGCATGGCGCCGCCTTGCAGATAGTTGTAGAAGTTAGCAGGATCTCCCGTAATCCTGTTGCTCACTTTTATGTTGTAATAACAGATGGTGGCGTTTAATTTATTTGAAAAAAGATTCGTCTTAGCACCAAATTCCCATTGGTTCGCCTGCTCCGGCCGAAATGACTTTACTCTTGGGTTGTTTCCGTCTTCATCGGCAACCTGCATCGGTTCTACATTCACAAATCCGTTCATGTAGTTTCCAAAGATGGATATCTTATCAAGCAACGGCTGATAAAGCAAGCCGAACTTCGGCGACACTGACGTTTGATGATAGTCATCGTCGCCATTGCTTTTTTCGCCTTTGCTGTCGAAGTAATCTACTCTTGCGCTTACCATGGCGAGGAGTGCAGGTGTAATGTTTATAACATCCGACGCATAAATGCTGTATGCGCTATTTCTCACATTACTATTTGTGCCACCTGAGTTTGCAAGAAGCTGATCAATTGAGGCACGTGTCAGGTAAACAGGTGCAAGCGTATCACCGGAAAAGGGATCAACAAAATTTTCTCCTCCCTGCGGGGTTACATTTCTTATGAAACCATAACCGGAGCCGTTGTCAATATTGCTTCGCGTGAAGGCGTCTAAACCAATCACCAACCTGTTTCTGAACGAACCGAGATTGAAATCGCCGGTAAAGTTTTGCTGTATATCTGACGTGCTAACGGCGCCCTGCTGATTGCTGATGTAATGTCCAAACTCGTTTGTGCCTGCAACATCCGGCCATAGGTAGGAATAGTATCCATCAGATTTTGCTTCGCCGGTTGAAAACACTGTTTGCGATGTCCATTTATCTGACAGCTTATACACCATCTGCCCCTGCATATTAAATCTTGGATTTTTTATGGTGAGATCGTTGCTGGTAAATGAAAGCTTGTTGTCGAGCCTGAGCTCGTCGATGGATTTAAATTGAAGAGGTTCAAACCGGTTTGTGTGAAAGAATATCGGCGCCACCGCCCTCACCTGCTGGTATATCTGCGTCATAAACTGAAACGAAAGCCTGTCATTCACTTCATATGAAAACGATGGCGCAATGAAAAACGATTTCATAAAGCCGGCATCCTGGAAGCTATTCTCTGAATGCAACGCTGCATTTACGCGAAGTGCCATTTTTTTTGTTTCGCTTAACGGAGTGTTGAAATCTACTGTAAAACGATTCAACCCAAAACTTCCTGCAGTATAACTTACTTCACCACCCGCTCTGTCGAAGTAGGGGCGTTTTGTAACGGTATTGATTAGTCCTCCATACGCAATCAGGCTCGCGCCGAATAACGTACCTGTAGGGCCTTTGATCACTTCGATGCGCTCGATGTCTGCCGGATCAAGGTTACCGCTGGTAAGGCCAGGCAAGCCATTGTACATCGTGGGTTGCGCTTCAAGGCCTCTTAAAGCGAAGTATGAAGAGCCATCGCCATAGCCGCGTCCTGTAGATTCCCATGTCCTCGAGATGCCAGGAACATTTCTGAAAGCATCATCGTAGCTGGTCACCACCTGCTGCTTCAGCGTTTCAGCAGAAATTACACTGTACACCTGCGGGTTCTCGAGATATTTAAGCGGCATCTTAGCCACGAACGGACTTTCTTTTTTCAAGCGTTTTGCATATACCGTTACCTCCAGCAGTTGCTGGGAACTTTCGCTCAGAACAATTTTTGGTATTGAGGTAATGCCGGCGCCGACATTGATTGATAGCTCCTGTGTCTGCAGCCCCGTGAACGATGCCTCGAGACTGTATGTCCCCGGTTGCACCTTCCTGATCTCGTATTTACCTGCTTTATCGGAGAGGGCGATTTTAGAGGTGCCTTTAAGTATGAGCGTCACTGATTCGGCAGGATAGCCGTCGGAAGTTTTGATAGATCCCCTTACAGTTCCTGTCTGGGCAAGACCTGCATAGCTGAGGAGTATGCAAAGGCTGAATAGAATTCGTCTCACGTGCATTTAGTTTAAGGAGCGTGAAACTATTCTAATTCTTAGCCCGCCATTTTTCGAATCGGGAAATTCATTTGCGGAATGAGAAATAAATGTGTGAATGTTAAGAAACCAATTCTTCCTTTGATATTTTGTTATAGTCGTCGGTAAGTTTTCGTTGCGTTTCGAACGGCACCGGCGCGTATTCTGAAAACTCCATCCTGAACTTGGCCCTGCCCTGGGTAATAGACCGTAACGACGACGAATAATCCTGCATCTCGGATAATGCGACCCTCGCAGTAACTTTTGTAAAGTGCCCCTCGCTGTCCATCCCTTCTATTATTCCCCTCCTGGTCTGCAGATCGCCGATGATGGACCCGGTCAGGTCGTCGGGACAAAGTACAGTAAGTTGGTAGATGGGTTCCAGCAGCTGCGGGTCCGCCTGCTGAAATGCCTGTTTAAACGCTTTCAGGCCCGCAAGCTTGAAGGATATATCGTTTGAATCAACCGGGTGCATCTTTCCATCATAAACGCTCACCCGAACATCGCGAACCAGCGAGCCGGTAAGCGGACCTTCCTGCATCTTCTCCATCACGCCCTTCATAATCGAAGGCAAAAACCTGACATCAATCGCGCCCCCAACGATGCAATTTAAAAACACAAGCTTTCCTCCCCATTCCAGGCTGTGCTCCTCGCGGCCACGCACATTCATGCCTTTTGGATCGGGCATACCTTCGTAAAACGGCTCAACCTGCATGTATACCTCTGCAAACTGTCCGGCACCGCCTGACTGTTTTTTATGCCTGTAGGTTGACTGCACCGACTTGCGAATGGTTTCGCGATAGGGGATACGCGGCTTCGAAAATTTTACGTGAAGATTTTTAGCTACGTGCTCAAGCTTCCATTTTATTACGGACAAATGCAATTCACCCTGGCAATGAATAAGTGTTTGACGTAACTCTTTCGACACTTCCACGATCACTGTTGGGTCTTCTTCCTGGACCTGGTGCAAGGCCAGCGAAAGTTTTTCTTCGTCTCCTTTTTGTGCAGATTCTATTGCAACCGTCATCAACGGCGCAGGAAAAGCTATCGGATGTAACTCGTAGTTTTTTCCTCTCGAATGCAGTGTGTTGTTAACATGAGTGTGTTTCAATTTGATGGTCGCACCGATGTCGCCTGCAACCAGCTCATTAACCTGTGAACGCTTTTCACTTTCAACAATAAATAATTGATTCAACTTTTCTGTTACCCCGTTCGACTCATTGATCAATTCCATACCGGGCCTTACCGCTCCTGAGTACACTTTGAAATAAGACGTTTCACCAATATGCGGCTCTGCCGTTGTTTTATAAATGAAAATACACGGAGGTCCATTGGAATCGCAGCTTAATTTATCGCCTGACCGGCTAACCTGCGGCGGCATTTCATTCGCACTGGGGCAAACGTTGTCAATGAAGCCCATCAATCTTCCACTTCCCATATTTTTTTTAGCCGACAAACAGAATAAGGGGAAGAGGTCGTGGTTGATCATTGCTTTTTTCAAACCAACCTTCATTTCGTCTTCATCCAGCTCACCTTTCTCGAAATATTTTTCCATCAGACCCTCATCGTTTTCAGCGATGGCTTCAATCAATTCTTTATGTAATCGTTCTGCTTTTTCTTTTTCCGAATCAGGAATATCAAGCTTTTTAGGCTTGCCACCTTCCGGTGGGAATTCGTAACGCGTCATCCTCAGTACATCTATTATCGAATTAAATTCAAGACCCTGGTTCATCGGATACTGTACAACAACAACATTTCTCCCAAAATGTTCTTTTGCCTGCAATACTGCACGATCAAAGTCGGCTTTGTCCTGGTCCAACTTGTTTACAGCAAAGATCATCGGCGTTTTAAACTGCTCGGTGTATTGCCAGATAATATCGGTGCCTACTTCAACGCCGAAGTTTGCGTTCAGCAGCATAACGCCCGTGTCGGCAACGCGAAGAGCCGATACAACTTCGCCAACAAAATCATCGTAGCCGGGCGTATCAATAATATTGATTTTATAACCTTTCCATTGGGTGTGCAGCAATTTCGAAAAGATGGTGTTGCCTCTTTCTTTTTCCAGCTCGTAAAAATCGCCGACAGTATTTCTTTCTTCTACTGAACCCCTTTTTGTGATGAGACCTGCTTCGAAGAGCATGCATTCTGCGAGAGTTGTTTTGCCGCTGCCGGCATGACCGAGCAGCACGATGTTTTTTACGTGAGACGTATCAAAGGTGGCCATAGCAAGCGTTTTTGTCTACTGAATTTAACAAAACCGCGAGGGAAGAAAAAATTAAGTTCAGTAGCCCTTCTCCTTGTCTACAACATTCATTAAGGGCAATCCGAGTGAATAGCGCCTGACATTTTCAACAAGTAGACCCAACATCCTTGGATCCCTGCTGGCGGCCTCGGTAGAGTTATGAGCAGTAATAACAAGGTTCGGGCAGGTCCATAACGGATGGTCGGGTGGAAGCGGTTCGGGTGTTGCGACATCGAGGCCGGCGCCTCTTATCTTTTTAGTTTTAAGGGCATCGATAAGTGCATCATTTTTAACAAGTCCGCCGCGTGATACATTTATAAAGTAAGCGCTGCGCTTCATCTTGCTAAACGCCTGGTCATTAAACATTTCTTTAGTGAGCTTAGTAAGTGGTGCTGCACTCATCAAAACATCAACTTGCGGTATCATTTCCATAAACCAACCGGGATCGTGCAACTCATCAACAAATTCGGGTTTATGCATGGGCTTCGCGTCGGTAGCGAGCACCCGCATGTTGAAACCGTAGTGCAAGCGGCGGGCAGTCTCTGAACCGATCCCGCCCATACCCACAATGCCAATAGTTTTGTTGTATAGATCGTCAAGTACGGTTCCGTCACCTGGATCGCGGTCCCATTTCTTATTGTTGAAGTTTGGAATTGCAAATTGAACAAGGCCGCGGGTGAGAGCGAGTAATAGTGAGATGGCCGATTCGGCGATCACCGGCGCAAAGATTTTTTGCATGTTAGTGAGCACAAGAGGATGCGCAATTACTTCTTTGGAAATATTTTCCACGCCTGCATGGGTTACCTGTACCCACTTTAAATTCCTGGCGCGCTGCAGCATCGCTGTATTAATGTCGCCAATAATTACTTCTGCATCTTCGATTGCAGCAGACGAGCCATCAGCGATAATGAGGTCGATATTTTTGGCAGCAGCCTTTATTTTCTGCTGTTCTTCTGCACTAAGATTAACTGTGCTGATGATCTTTATCTGTCGGTCGGGATTTAAATTTTTGTAAGCCTGGCTGGAGTTGGCGAAAGAATTAAGCGGAGTAAGATCGGCAACTGCAGCTGCACCAGTTGCGCCCACCGCACCAATAAAATTGCGGCGGGTAAAATGATTGTTTCCCATACACCGGAAGTTTGAGTAGTTCCGAATTTACGTAAAATCACTCACCAGAGCTGTTCGAGACTCTTTTTGGTGTATTTGAAGTTTCTGTCGCTAAAGTATGAGCCTGCAGATTTCTGCACCTTGAAAGGATTCTTCCGGAACAACCGGCTTAGTAACGCGATCGGCACCAGGAAAACAAAAAATACAAGCCCAAGGATCACCTTATTCATCACGAGACCGAGCAGCTCCGCAAACTTCATCCACAAATCATGTATCAGGCGGCTGAGCGATGGAATAAGGATACCGATGCCACCGGCAACGAGGGCTCCGTACAAAAAGTAAACATTTCTGTAGGCCAGGTACAGTATGATAAGTACGATGGTGAATACCAGCATCGTACCGAGGTGCTTATCCTTCATTAGAACAAAGTATAAATGAATGGTGCAATAGCAGAACCTCCGGCAAATACAATCAGAAGTCCTATCAGCAATAAAATGAAGATTACAGGGGCCAACCACCATTTTTTTCGGCTGGTGATATAGTTCCACAATTCTTGTAAAAAGTTCATATGGCAGATGTTTAGTCTAATACAAATTCAGATCTCCAGTCCTGGGTCTCCTCCCATTTCGGTTGTTTCTTTTTATCGAAGATAAAATCGCCGACAACGAGGTAATCCATATCAGTTCTCATAAAACAACGGTATGCATCTTCAGGAGTGTTTACTATCGGTTCGCCGCGAACATTGAAGCTTGTATTCACCAGTACGGAATATCCGGTAAGTTTTTTAAACGTGTTTAGCAGGTTCCACAACCTTCCGTTTGTTTCCTTGTGCACTGTTTGCAATCTCGCTGAATAGTCGATATGCGTTACAGCGGGAATGTCACTGCGAAGAAAATACAATTTATCAAGCAAACCATTTTCTTTGTAATCGGTAGGGTAGGGAATTTGTCTTGCGTTCTTCACTGGTTTCACAATCAGCATGTAAGGCGATGGCTCATCGTGATTAAAGTATTCAGAAACATCTTCGGCCAAAACTATCGGCGCAAATGGCCGGAACCCTTCGCGGTATTTTATTTTAAGATTAAGTTTTTTCTGCATCGTACTGTTGCGCGCGTCGGCAATAATACTTCTTGCGCCCAATGCACGAGGACCGAACTCCATTCTCCCCTGGTGCCAGCCAATCACTGCACCATCTGCAATCAGTTTAGCTACCTGCTCGGCGAGCGATGCTTCATCTTTATATTCGTCGGCTTCTGCGTTGTATTTACGCATCAGCGTTTCTACTTCGAGTGACGAATATTCGGGTCCGAGATACGATCCGCTCAGATTATCGAGTTTTCCGTTAAGCTCTTTGCGGGGCTGCTCATAATAAATATGATAAGCCGCAAGCGCCGCACCGAGTGCGCCACCTGCATCGCCGGCAGCCGGTGTAATAAATATATTCTTGAAGATTTTTGCTTCGTCGAGTTTGCCATTTGCCACACAGTTAAGCGACACACCACCTGCCATGCAAAGATTATCTGACCCCGTAAGTCGTTTTGCTTCGCGTGCAAGGTTAAGCACCGCTTCTTCCGTTACCTGCTGAATAGCGAGCGCGAGGTTACAGTGATTTTGCTCGAGATTACTTTCGCCTTTGCGCGTGGCAAAGCCAAATAGCTTTTCCCACTTGTCTTCTTTAACCATGGTTAGACCAACCGCATAGTTGAAATATTCCTGGTTAAGAAATAACGAACCGTCTTCTTTTAAGTCAACAAGATGTTTTTTTATCAATTCAACATATTCCGCAACCTGCTTTGATCCTGGTATGCCGTATGGGGCGAGGCCCATCAATTTATATTCACCAGAGTTTACCTTAAACCCGAGGAAATAGGTGAAGGCAGAATACAGTAGACCGAGGGAATGTGGAAAATCCAGCTGTTTAAGGATAGTGATGTTGCTTCCCTCACCCTTACATATAGACGCCGTTGCCCATTCGCCAACCGCATCGATAGTGAGGATCGCTGAATCATTAAAACGCGATGGGTAATAGCTACTTGCAGCGTGAGAAAGGTGATGCTCAGGAAAGAGAAATTTTACCTTCTTCCTGTCTAACTTCTCAATTTTATCGAACTCCTCCATGATCACTTTCCGAAGAAATATCTTCTCTTTAATCCATACCGGCATAGATGTAATAAATGACTTTACACCCCTTGGAGAGAAGTTATAGTATGTTTCGAGAAGCCTCTCAAATTTGAGAAAGGGCTTATCGTAAAATACAATGGCGTCGAGCTTATTTAAGGATGTTCCGGCGTAGTTAAGGCAGAATTCAATGGCATTTTTTGGAAATGATGCATCGAATTTTTTGCGTGTGAATCGTTCTTCCTGTGCGGCGGCAACTATTTCACCATCAACTATTATGGCAGCGGCTGAGTCGTGATAAAACGCAGATATTCCCAGTATCGTCATTGGGGTTAAACTTTTTTGGTCAAGGGGTAAACATAGTCAAGGAAAAACCAGGGTCTGTCAGAAACGAATTGGATAATGTATCTTGAAGCGGGATTAAATATACAGTTTTTTTTATGTCAGCAGTTAAAAAAGTATGGTCAGATATTAAATACTGGCTTTTTATTTTAATCTTTCTGGGCTTCCTGTTTGAAATGGTTGCGAGCATGATGTTTTACCGGAAATACACAACCGGTAAATTAGCTACACTCCATTTTGCCAGTGAATTTTTCAACAAGCCCGCTGATAATGACGTGGAGTTTTCTTATGTGCCATGGATGATGTTTCGCGTGGCCGATCATCACTCGGAAAACGTAAATGTTAGTGGCTTTGAAAGAAACAGCTCGCCATCACAATTCATCAATTCTTCGTCTAAGGATACAATAGATATTTATTTCTTTGGGGGATCTTCGTTGTACGGAATTAACCTGCCAGACACAGCAACCATTCCATCACAGATCATTAAATTAATACAAAAGAATAAGTTTGTCAAGAGTGTAAGGGTGAGAAACTTTGGCATTCCGCATTATTATAGCAAGCAGCAGCTTATGCTGCTTACTTCGTTGATATTCGAAGAAAACAAACCCGACATTGCTGTGTTTCTTAATGGTCTTGAAGATTTTTACCCCGCTCGTATGCTTTATTACGACCGGCCACATTATTCTTACGCTTTGCAGCAGTCGTTCGAAGGAAAGATGTTGCAAAAGAAGGATCCGTCTTTTGTCGATTCAACTGATCAGTTTTATGATGACCCACCTGGCATCACTGCTGATGCGTATAACAGCGCACTTTACAATAAGTATGTCGCAAATCTTAACAACGTTTCGATGTTGTGCGACAAAGCAGGTATTAAAAGCTATTTCTTTTCTGAGCCTGTTCCATTCTACAATTTTAACGCGCCTTCAATAGAGAAATACAAAGGGAACTATTCCCGCTTCGAACAAATCTATCCCATGCTTGAAAAAAATCCGGACAGTGTTAGGAATTTTCATTTCCTCGGCAATATGCTGAAAGACGAAAATGGATCGGCCTTCATCGATGGACTGAATTATTCGGCAGACTTCTGCCGGAAGATTTCATCTGAGATCTACGAGACCATAAAAAATGATCTTCAATGACAACAAACGCCGCTGCTAAAAAACCACTCGGAACTGTTGGTAAAGTTGTGCTGGGAGCCGTATTGTTGTTTTTACTTCTCGTAGTAGTCGAAGGCATTTTGAGTATTGTGCTCTATCAGAAGAAGGGACCGGAAAAGCTTGCGTCGATTGAAATGGTGAAGGCCATCAAGAACAGGTTTACCAAACGTACGTTTCCTGTTAATGTTGAACCGCATTACCTCGTTCGACCCGATTCTTCCAAAGGAGTGAACCAGTCAATTGCAAATGAAGCCATGGAGAGTAACAGGTTTGCACAGGAGTCTTGGATTGAATTCAGGAACATGGATTTTAATGGGAAGTATATGCACATGAACGGACTAAACCGTAACACCGTGCCTGATTCTTATTTCTCTTCATCTAGGGATACGATTGATATTTATTTTTTTGGAGGATCAACAACGTTTGGATTTAATGTGCTGGATAATGAAACCATACCATCGCAATTTGTAAATCTTTATAAGGAGCGGTTTCCAAACGGCAAATCTTTACGGGTGCATAATTTTGGAATTCCAACATACTACAGTTACCAGGAACTGATGCTGCTATCAAATCTTATCTACGATGGGCATCGGCCCGATTATGCCGTATTCGTTGATGGAATTAATGATTTTTGGTTTGCTACCTCTGCGTACTACCGGCAGTCATACTTTTCTTATGTTTTCAGGCAGGTGTTCGAGAAGGGCTTACCGAGCAATGGGAATTTTCAGTTAGTCGACACCGCCGATAATATGTTTATGGATCCGAAAAATATTCCTCTCGAGCAGTACAACCAAAAGCTTGTCGTCAATTATTTCGAGAACGTGCGTAATATCCGGATGATGTGCGAGGTTGCCGGTATTAAACCTTTCTTTTTTACCCAGCCATCTCCATTTTATAATTACGGAAACCAGCTAAAGGACCCGGTTTGCTTCAAAGACACCAATACTCGTTACAACTATATCTATCCATTGGTGAAAAAGGGTGCTCCGGAAAATGGCATCGTGTTTTTGGGTGATATGCTGCAAAATGAGCAGGGCTATCCTTTTGTAGACGGGCTACACTACTCTCCCGCGTTTATCACCAAAGTAGCGTCGGAAATTTTGGATGAGATGAAATTAAATCAATAGCAACATTAAAGTCCGGTAGCCACAGTTTTTGATCCCCTGGATGTAATTAAGTTTTTCCTTACGTTTAATTTTCGGAACGCTTCTATGGGCTGAAGCGCACCACCCGCACGCAGGCGTGCCTCAGCTGCGAGCGCGCGCACATCCGTACGGTAAGCATCCTGCAAAATCTCCTGGCATCGCGCTACGTCGTTATTCAATTGCGCGTCGTTAAGTTTTTTGCGATCCACTAAAAGTGATTGCGCATAAGCAATCATAATCGCTTCAACAGATTGCAGCAGGTCTTCCAACGGATCCTTCACGTTGTGCGACGCATCTATCATCCAGCCAAGATCATTTGCGTGATTCATTCCGCGCTCATCCATACCTGCAACAAGCTCGTTAAATATCAGGAACAGTTGGTACGGATTGATGCTGCCTACGGTCAGGTCATCATCACCATATTTCGAATCATTGAAATGGAATCCACCCAGTTTCCCTTCCATCAGTAATAGCGCAACTATCTGTTCGATATTCGCATTTGCAAGATGATGGCCAAGATCCACAAGTGTGTAATGCCTTATCACCGAGCTTCGAAGCATATAAATAGGATTGTCCCCAGTCGCCGACAGTTGTCGAATAAAAATTAGGTTCGTAAGCTTTGTATTCAACAAACATTTTCCAATTGTCCGGAAGTTCCTGGTACACCGCCTGCAAACTTTCCAATGTATTTTGAAACGCTCTTTTGAAATTTAACTGGCCTGGAAAACATGACCCGTCAGAAAGCCACACGGTAAGCGATTGCGATCCCAGTTCAACACCATGGCGTATCACTTCGATGTTATGGTCGATCGCTTGTTGCCGGACATTTTTATCTACATGTTGCATAGATCCGAACTTGTAACTCAACACTTGTTCGGGCTGATCCTGGAAAGTATTTGAATTAACTGCATCGAAACGAATACCGAGTTGTGCAGCAAAAGATTTAATAGATGCTGCATTCTCAGGAATGTCCCACGGAATATGCAACGAGATTGCGCCGCTTGACTGATTGAGTGCGTGCAATAGACCTACATCTTCAATTTTTTCTTCGATACTTCCTGGCTCTCCGCTTCCGCCGAATCGTCCGAAACGTGTGCCACCGCTGCCAAGGGCCCAGCTGGGTATCGCTACCTGGAAATCCATCAGCTTTGTAATTACCTCTTCTGCATCCGGCAATGTTTCTGACAAAAAGCCGAAGCGGCGTTTGTGTTCTTTGAGCAGCAACTCATTGGCCTGGTCAAGATCGCGTTTTTCTATCTGCATAAAATCGATTCAAATTATTGTTTCAGACTGTTTCCTATTCCAACGAGTATTACTGATCCAAGAATAGTAAGAATGCCAATGGTAATCGTCTGCTTTGTTTTCCTGCTTACGCCTTTCCATTCATTCATTGCTATACCCCATAAGTTGGCGACAAGAATAATAAATGCCATGTGCAATATCCATGAGCTCGCACCATTACCTAATTTGCTTTCACCCATTCCATAAAAGAAGAACTGCAAAAACCATATGGTGCCCGCGAGCGCAGCAAAAAAGTAATTCTTCTTCAACGGTGTACTTTTGTTGGTATAGTCGCTAAAGCTCCTGTTGCGTATATTCAATATCATGCACCAGATAAAGTTTGTTGTGAGGCCACCCCACAGCAGTACGATATAGGTAACATTATTCTGGTAGAGAAATTCAACGTTTTGATCGGGGTTTGCAGCTTTCCATGCATTGTTTGCAACCTCGGCCATAGGCGAACCCGCTTCGATACCATAATTGAAACAGGCACTAAGTATACCTGAGATGGTACAGACGATAAGACCTGTCACAAGATTAAATTCTTTTACACTGTCCTGCTTTTTTTCTTTTGGCAGTTCACGTTCTTTTCGTATCCCGGCGTATCCGCATATAACGATGCCAATCAAACAGACAATAATCCCTGTGAAAACTATCTGACCCCACGGTGTGCCGATAAGGTCGTTGAAAGTAGTCTTGCCTTCGGTGTGAACGATGTTGTAATAGATAGCCGGCACCAGGGCACCGAATGCAGAGGTAAAGCCGAGCAGCACAGAATTGCCAAGTGAAAGTCCGAGGTATCGCATGCCAAGACCGTACATCAGCCCGCCAATGCCCCAGAGTAATCCCCAGAAAAATGTCCAGCCAAAAGTTGATGAAGGTGTGTCAGCGATGATGTCGGCAAAATTCGGAACGGTGAGCCATGCGGCGAGTGGCGGAACGATAAGCCACGAAAACAATCCGCCAATGATCCAATAGCTCTCCCAATGCCAGCCTCTTACTTTTCTGAATGGAACATAAAAACTGCCGGACGCCACTCCGCCTATAAAGTGAAGTATGGCACCGAGTAAAACCTGCATAGATGATTATTGAAAATTGGAAGCAATTATTTAATGAGAGCAACGGAAAGCTTACGCGATCACCTTTTTATAGTACTCGCATACATCTCTCATAAAACAGATCTCGCATTTTGGCTTCGGCCTGCATATTTCTCTACCGTGAAATGACATCGCCATGCCCGCATCCCAATACTTCTGAGGAAGTATTTCCATCAACTGCTGTTCTATTTTTTTCGGATCCGCTGTATCAACTATTCCGAGACGGGGCGCTACCCTTACTGTGTGAAGGTCCACCATAATACCCTCTGCCGGCAATCCCGCTTCACGCAATATAACGTTGGCCGATTTCCTTCCTATGCCGGGCAATGCTGTAAGTTCTTCGATGTTTTTTGGAATCTTTGCGTCTGTTTTTATCGCCTGGGCAATTTTAACCAGCCAATTGGTTTTATTCCGGTTGTTGCGGACATCCTTTATCATCGGATTCAATGTTTCCGGGGTATGCTGTGCCAAAGCCTTCATGTCCGGAATCTCTTTAAAAAGTCTTTCCGCCACCTTATTGATGTGCTTGTCATTATCCTGCGCCGCCAATACCACCATCACCAACAGCTGAAATGTGTTCTGGTATTCGAGTGGATGTTTTTGCCCTTTATATTTATCGATAAGTCGTTTGGTGGCTTTAACCCAGTCTGTTTTGGCAGGCATACTCAATTTTTTCATTGTTTTACAAGGTTAAGTTACTGTCTATGAAGTAAAATGAGCCTGCCTGGCCTAATTTATTTCGGGTGGCCATGAAATTGCATCATTCATATATTCTGGTAATCCCTTTAGCGTTTACACTATGAGGCCCTCATAATGAAACTTAGTGTACTCTACATAACCGGTGTTCTTTGCGTTGGAGTTTGCATCTTAACTATGCAAAACGTTTGCGCACAACTACCCGACACAGCGAGTAAAACAGTGGTTGCGGGACCTCAGTATAACCGTTCGCGGTTACATAATTTCCTTTGGGGCAGCCACTACAGGAAGGAATGGAGCACACCTGTTACCATAAAAGCATTTTACCTCGATACTGCAAACGGCGGCCTTACCGCTTATGATAAGGGCGGCAGCAGGCAGACGATGTCTCTCAGATTACATGATACCCAAAAGCGCGAGTATGTGCTCAGAAGCATAGACAAGAGTTTTACGAATGCCCTTCCCGAAGTTTACCGCGGCACGTTCGTGCAAAGCATCATCAACGACCAGGTATCTATCGCGCATCCATTTGCTGCAGTAGTGGTAGCACCTCTTGCAGAAAAGGCAGGTATATATCATACCTGGCCTCAAAATGTATTTATACCACAACAGCCATCGCTCGGACCGTTCAGTAACAAATACGGGAACAAACTTTACCTGTTTGAACAGCGTCCCGATGGTAATTGGGAAACGGCCGACAATTTCGGAGATGCTGAAAAGATAATCGGTACCGATAAATTGTTTAAAAAGCTTGCAAAGGATAATGATCGAGCAGTTGATCAGGTAGAATATGTGCGCGCACGATTGTTTGATATGTTCGTTGGCGACTGGGGCCGGCACGAAGATCAATGGCGGTGGGCGCAGTTCGATACCAGTAACAAAACGGTATATAAACCTATTCCCCGCGATCGCGACCAGGCGTTTACAAAGTTTGATGGCGTGCTTCTTAAAGTAATTAAATCTGCCGCAGGATTAAGTCACCAGCAAACTTTCGATGCACATATCAAAAACATCCGTACTTATAATTACGCTGCCCGCAACCTCGACAGGGTAATGACTAACAACATAACCCGCGACCAATGGATAGCGATAGCAACCGAATTGCAGTCAGTTCTTACTGACGAGGCAATTGAATCGGCAGTACATCAAATGCCACCAGAAGAGTTCCCGATATCCGGCAATGAAATTATTACGAAGCTTAAAGCGAGGAAAGATGATCTGCTTAATTATGCAAAAGACTATTATGATTTTCTTGCGAAAGAAGTAGATGTGACCGGAACTTCTGCCGACGAATATTTTGAGATCGCCGATGATTCAACCGGCGCGTTACATCTTAAACGTTTTACGATCGACAAAAATGGAAACAAATCCTCTCTCACCTACAACCGCTCGTTTCCATTTCGCGAGACGAACGAAGTGCGTGTGTATGGGTTAGGTGGAAAAGATAAGTATGATATTAACCTGGCAGGCAACTCGAAGACAACCGTGAGGGTTATTGATACGAAGACTGATGAGTACAATGTTGCGGGAGGCAAAAAATTGCGACTGTACGATGCCGATGAGGATACTTCAGCCGCTTACCGGTATGAAGCATTCAAATACAACAAGGCTGGGATCAGTCCTTCTTTGTATTACAGTAAACAACATATCATCTACGTTGGTCTTGCTTACAAAAACACCCGTTACAAATGGGGCAAGTACCCTTATGCCAGTACGCATGAAATGTACCTGCATTATTCGCCCACCCAAAATGCATTACGTACAGGCTATGAAGGCGTAGTGAATAACTTCATCGGTAAATGGAACCTTCTTGCTTTAGCAAATTATGATTGGGTGAAAGTGATCAACTTTTTTGGTGTGGGAAACGATACAAAGACAACAACGAACGATCGGAATTTTTATAGAATAAGAAGCGAAAGTGGTTACGTTAGTCTCGGGTTGAGCCATAACATTGGCTCGCAGGGAAATTTCGTGGTGTCGCCATTTTTTCAAACGGTTAAGTTGTTAAGTGATCCGGAAAGGTTCCTGGTAAAAAACTTTTTGCGCGGCCAGGTTGCCAGCGACTACTTCGATACCAGGAAGTTTGCCGGTGCAGCTGCTGGTTTGCGTTTGCAGAGAGTGGATGACCAGGTGCTTCCTACAAAAGGAT
Organism: uncultured Chitinophagaceae bacterium; assembly: GCA_963782225.1. GTDB lineage: Bacteria > Bacteroidota > Bacteroidia > Chitinophagales > Chitinophagaceae > Flavitalea. The sequence goes on along the minus strand of CAWAIQ010000004.1, from coordinate 720,022 downwards.
ACCGCTTTACTGCCAACGGCGCATACACCCGTAATATCAGTGAAGCAAACGAAACATATAGTTACGGCAGTGAGTTTCATTTTTTTGTACCGCTTTCAAAACACTTCGTCCTTTCCATAAAAAATGGCGCGGCCACTATCACAGGCGAGCCAGAATTTTACCAGCTGAATTCCATCGGCGGCCGCAGGTTGCGCGGATACCGTCGCGAAAGGTTCTGGGCAAATACAGCGTATTATAATAACAACGAGCTTCAGTATCTTTTCAACTTCAAAAGTTTTTTATTTAACGGTAAGGCCGGTCTTCTTGCATTTACCGACCAGGGAAGAGTTTGGCAGAAGGGCGAGAAATCAGAAACATGGCATTACGGGTATGGTGGCGGCATAATACTTTCTCCTTTCAATAAGATCTTCGTCTCCGCCAGCTATGGAATTTCCCCTGAAAACAGCGGCATTGTTCACGTTGATCTTCGCCGGACATTAAAATAGAGTCATACGCAAGCGTTTGCCTGAAAGTTACCAGCAGGAATTTAATAGAATTGTTGTCAAATGATGTTACCAACAGGTTTGACTCACTAACAATTCATTTAAATGAAAAAAATATTGCTCGGTATCATTCGCGGAAGTGTTGTTGCAGGATCACTATTATTATGCGGTTTATCGACTGTCGCACAAGAAAAAACAGGTGCCAATACTGCCGCGGCTGGTGCTGGTTCGTCTGATACGCTGTCGGTATGGGCCGTTCCGGCTGAACAAAAGGTGCGTCCGGATGATAGAATGGAAACACAGAATCTTGTGTGGTCATCTACAAACAGGAGGGTAACGGTTGCGGGTGCAGGCAATGAGCATGTACCGTTCCAGGTGGTGATCACCAGTCCCGTACCTCCGGGAAGAAGACCTAAACCAGCGGAAGGATTTTTCATTGCCTCGTCAGACCTGGTATCATCGAACGGAAAAAAAATTGGTAAATCGCACGTTGGTCTGTTTCTGCAGCACTATATTATGCTTTATGCTAAATCGGGTCCGGTTGGTTCAACCGGTGTATGGCCAGATGCAATTGTGCCGATCCGGGAGCCATTCAATATGGCGTCGCAATATTCAGTGGTGAAGAACCGGCCAATATGGGTTGATATAACAGTGCCGGCATCAACACCTGCGGGAAAATATACAGGCACAATATCGGTAACACAAAACGGAAAGGATGTAGGAAAAGTGAATGTTGAATTACAGGTGTACAACTTCAACCTGCCCGAGAAAACGAGCCTCGTTAGTTACATGAACATTTCAAAAGGCTGGATGTCGAGATTCTATCACAAGGAGTCTACGTCACAGGAAATGGACAAGCTCACGCAATCTTATTACGACTTCCTGTACAGCCGCCGCATGGAACCCTGGTTCAATGATCAGCTTGCACCGGAAGTAACACTTGCCGGAGACAGCGTGAATGTAAAATTCAATGATGCGCGTTATGACTACTACCTTAATAAATTGAAGAGTAACCGCGTTCTGCTGGAGGCATATCCAAATGAGTTGAAGAGAGAGGTGAAAGACAAAGAGTTTTCTAAAGCATTCAACGCGAAAGCGAAATCGTATATCGCCAAAGTGAAGGCATATTTTGAAAAGAATGGATGGAAAGAAAAGCTTGTGTTCAATAGCCCGATCGACGAACCGAATACGAAAGAGGAATACGATGAAACACGGGAATGGGCGAAGCTTGTACATGAAGCAGCGCCGTCTGTTCCATTTCTTTCAACTGAATCGCCTGTAACCGACAATCCCGAATGGGGCAAGTTGAATGGAGCGGTAAATAATTTTTCTATTCATGGCAACGCTCTCAACGATCCCGAAGTAAAAAAAGCTATCAGGGAAGAGCAGAGTAAAGGTGGTGAAATGACCTGGTACATATCATGCGATCAGATATATCCTCAGCCCAATTATTTTATAGATGCACCCGCAATGGACCCTGTGATGGTGCCGTGGATCACAGAGCAGTATAAAATGGTAGGCTTTCTTTACTGGGCCGCTAACTTCTGGACCGAAACGCCAAATCCATGGCTTGACGCCGTTACATTTATCTCAGGATATTTATGCAGCGACGGGTATGTGTTGAATGGCGAAGGTTCGCTGTTATATCCCGGTGACTATGTAAAAAGATTTACTGGCCAACCGGATGTTGATGGTCCGGTTTCTTCGTTGCGTTTTGAGTTACTGCGCGAAGGAATCGAAGACTACGACTATATACAAATGCTTAAAAACGCTGGTCAAAAAGAATTTGCTGACCAGCTTGTCAATAAGATGGTGATTGATGTGAGCACTTTCTCGCGCAATGTGGCAGACTTGTACGCTGCGCGAAAAGCTATGGCACTTCAGCTCGAAAAAATATCGAAATGAGTTTGGTTGAGTTCGATTTGGTAAATAGAATTCTTATACCCGGTGCGGCGCTTGCTTATCTTCCGCCGACTGAATGTGCTCGCGGTAAGTTTTCAACTTAAACTCTTTCATTACGTCTGCAATCTTTACATCGGCAGAAAGACTCTCGATGATTGAAAACTCCTCTTCATGTAATGATGAGATGCGTATTTTTCTGCCATACTTTTTTTGAATAGCAGGAAAGCTTTCAACATATGGCCAGCTTGCAAGAAATGCTTTTTCAAGATTTACCGGTGCACAAACGCCCCAGTTGCTCCAATTGCCGCTAGTGGCAATTTCCTGTCCTGTAATATCAATTATTCGGGTTGTGTTTTTAAGCGTGCTCGATACAATGTAGTATTGGTTTTCCCATGCTTTCGTATTCAGTTTTTTGCCAGCCGCAAATGCCGATGGCCAAAAAACAATTTCGGCTCCTTTTTTTGCAAGCGTGCGCCATGCTTCCGGCCATTCAATATCAAAACATATTTGTATGCCAATAGTACCGAAGTCGGTTTTAAATACAGGAGGATCCAGCGGACCGGGAGTTATGCCCATATCTTGGACTTCACCCTCGGTAATGCGGCACTTTCTGTATTGCCCTACCATCTTTCCCTGCCGGTCGATTAATACGGCCGCATTATAATACTTGCCATTTTCAACAGTGTTGATAGGGCAGATGACGTAGCAATTGTGTTTTTTCGCAAACTCCTGGAACGGTCCTGCTATTTTACCGGAACCGTCTTCAGCATTTGTTTGAAGCGAGCGCTGCGCAGGATCAAGGAAGGTTTCCGGAAGGCAGTAGATATCGGGCTTGTATGAAACCGCATGTTCCATCTGCTCAAGCATGGCCTGGATGCCTTCTTTAAAAGGTTTACCACTACCATTCACATTTGTCATAGCGGCTACCCATACTTCGCGTGGTCCGTCAACCGCAGGCGGCTGCTGCTGACCGTATGTAAAGTTGGAGATGCCAACTGCGGCTGCGGTGATAGAACCGGCCGAGGCGTTCTTTACGAAATTTCTCCTGTTAATCTTTTTCATTATTGAAAGTTACCTACTTTTCGCCACCCTAAACAATGGTTAAAACTGCCGGGCGATTTTCATTTCTCAACCCGTAGTTGGATATTGTGACTAAAATCCAAACAATGAACAGGTTAACGCTGGCCGTACTTCTCACGTTATCTATCAGCACTGCCTTTGCCCAGGAAGAACCAGACGCTCCAAAAGGTTTTCAAAAGAATAAATTATTTACCGGGGGAAGCATTTCGTTCGGTTTTGGTAACAGAACATTCCAGGTAGGTGGAAGCCCGGTATTTGGTTACAGTCTCGCCCGATGGGTTGATGCGGGTGTGGTAGTCAACTACAACTATACATCTTACAGGGATAACATCATGCTCGATGATAAGTTGCGCAGCACTACTTATGGAGCAGGAGCATTCACGAGAATATATCCACTCAGGTTTTTGTTTGCTCACGCACAATTCGAACACAACTTCATCACTCAGAAATATATTCCGTCGAATGGTGGAATCACAGAAAAAAATAAGGTGGAAGCGAATAGCTTACTCGTGGGGGCAGGTGTAGCCACTGAAAGATATCCGGGCGATGGACGGCCTTTCTTTTATTTGTCAATACTATTTGATGTCCTGGATAATGACTTTTCGCCCTACGTTCGCAACGATGGAAGTCTCATGCCTATTTTTCGCGCAGGTATACAGGTGCCACTGTTCCAGGGTAAATCGAGGCCGGGAGTAGGCAATTGGTAGAAAGTAAAAGGCCCTCACGTTACGTGAAGGCCTTTCGATTTATGATGAGTGGTAAGATTAGTTCTGTGTAAACACGAGCCTCGTGATAAATATTCCCTCGCCATCCTGTGCACCTGCGTTGCTCTCAACACCGCTCGTTACAAATGCCAGTTTCCATCCGTCTTTTCCGAGTTCATTTATTTTCGCGGTAATCAGTGCGTCGTTTGAAGCGATGTTCTGAAAGTTGATACCGGTGAGACTGTAAAAGTTCAACAGCTTTGTCTCCGTTATCTCGTCGATCTTCAGATCTTTCCTCTTTACTCTTCCCTGCTGACTATCCGTACCATTTGTTCTTTCCGTTGTGGCGTTCTCAATTGACACGTCCGACTTGCTTTCGATGATTCTTGACCTTCCCATTCCGCCCGGAACAATCGATTCAACTACTGTAACCACCTTGTATCCTTTGGGTAAATCCTGTGCCAATGCTCCGAGTCCGATCGTTAATACTGCTAAAAGTGTAACTACTGCTTTCATTTGTTTTTATATTTTTTCGTCCGTTATTTAATTTCTGATATCCACTGGTTAACGAATGCTCTTGCTGGTTCCACAACTTCTTTGCCTGCACGGAAAGCCATCTTCCATCTGTCTCCCTTACTTTCATATTCGCTCTTCACAAAATATTTCACACCGCTCTTTGTCACCAGCTGCGCACCATAATCGATGTCATTTGTTTCAACAATGAATTGTTCCAGCCTGCGTTTCACGAAGTGTGAACGATCAGAAGGAAAGTTCTTTTCCCACTCTGCAATCCTCGCTTCATGCATTGCATCGAGGTCCTTTATTAGCTGGGGATAGTTTTTCTCGTAAGCCACCAGGTTTTTGTTTTTACCCGATTCCGTTTCAGCAAGCTCCTTTTTTCCGTCGGCGAGCATTTTTTCGTACGCCGGTTTCATGGTCGCGTTATTTGTTTTCAGGCCGTCTTCGGAACTCCTGATCATTTTTTTAACCGCTACGATGTAGTCTTCTTTCATCTCTGCAGGCGTCTTCACGGGATCTTTAGTGGGCTTATTATCCTGTTTCAATTTTTCATATTCCTTCTTAAAGGCATCAGACGCGAGATATTGTTTTGTATACACGAGAAGGTCTTTTGTAATCTGCGCGCGGTCGCCGAGTACAACGCTTTTTAGATTTTTGAGGCCATAGGCGTCCAGCGAGCCGCTCAGGATGCTACCCCTGATCTTTTCGTCTGCCGCGGTCTTCGAAATGCCAAGCTGCTTCATAAAGTCTTCGCCAATGCGGTGGATACTAAACGAATTCAGCATGAACACGCTCATCAGCAGCGCCGCCGAAACGATGAGGTTGGCAAGTATAGTAAGGTATTTATCTGCACGTGATTGTGTCATAATTGATGTTTTAAGCCGTTTTCTTTTCATTTTTTGATTGTGGTGTAAAATTGGGCTGAAACCGTGCCTTAGTAAAGGACAGGGTGAATGAATTGATATTTAAGGAGGTTGAATTGTATAGGTTTTTCATGCAAACGTTTGTTGATACAGCCAAAGGCCGGGACGAATGCTTTTTATTTATATTTAATTTTATGTCAATAGACACTGCTTCAAACGATCAAAGGATCCGGTCTGTAGACGCGCTACGCGGCTTCGACATGTTCTGGATTATGGGCGGCCACCCGATTTTCCTCGGGCTCGACAACGTCTTTCACAACCGTTTTACGGGGTTTATCAATCAACAGTTTGATCACGTAGAGTGGCTGGGATTTAATTTCTGGGATATCATCATGCCCCTTTTCCTTTTCCTGGCGGGCGTATCGATGGCTTTCTCGCTGAAAAAAAGAATGACCGGCGAAAACCCGCGCCGCAGAGTGTGGATACATACACTGAAGCGCGTGGCCATTCTCTGGATTTTCGGTATGATAGTGCAGGGCAAACTTCTTGCTTACGACCTCGATAAGCTCGAACTCTATTCCAACACTCTCCAGGCAATTGCAAGCGGCTACCTGATCGCCGCCATTATATTGATGTACCTGCCTGTACGCTTTCAGGGTGTCGCCACAGGATTATTACTGCTCACTTTCTGGGCGATCCTTGCGCTGGTACCTGTAAACGGAACAACTGACAACGCCTACAGCCAGTGGGGAAACGTAGCCTACCTGTTCGACCGGGCGGTGTTGGGCAAATTCCACGACGGGCAGGACTACACCTGGATCCTCTCAAGTCTCACATTTGGCGCAACTACAATGCTTGGCGTGTTCTGCGGTTATATTCTTCAATCATCGCGGCCATCGCTGGTTAAGTTTCGTAATCTCGCTTTGTTTGGAATATTGCTGATTGCAGGAGGACTGATCTGGAACGAATGGCACCCGATCATCAAAAAAATATGGACCGGCTCGTTTGTATTATACTCCGGCGGAATCTCTACGTTGATGCTTGCGGTTTTCTACCTGGTGATCGACATCTGGAAAGTCCGGACCGGAACGGGATGGCTGGTGATACTCGGCTCAAACGCGATACTTGGTTACGTGGCGTGGCATCTTTTCGAACCGGCATTCACGAGTGTTTCTGCGGTCTTTGTAGAGGGTTTGAAACCTTACATAGGAAATTGGTATCAAACGGTTTTGTACCTCGGTAGCTTCATGGTAATATTTCTTATTCTTAAATACCTGTACAGAAACAAAATATTCCTGAAAGTATGATCGCAAAAAAAATTGTCGCCTTTCTCCTGGCGCTTCATTGCATTTTTATTTCGGCTGCACAACAGGGAAACTTCCGCGCCGCCGTGGTTAAAATTGACATCTCACCCAAAACACCAAAACAGTTACTTGGTTACGGCGCCCGTTTATCTACCGGCATTCACGATCCCATTCATCACCGCATCGTAGCCCTCGATGATGGTACCACTCAATTCTTTCTTGTATCATCAGAAATATGTCTTTTCTCGCCATCGGAATACGATCAGGTGGCGTCCTTACTCACCAAAAAATTAAAGATCAAACCCGAAAATTTCTGGTGGTCAGTTAGTCATACACATTCGGCTCCCGAAGTGGGTGTGCCCGGACTCGCCGAAGTATTTATGGGCGACCGTTACAAGCACGCCGTCGACACAGCATACACCAACTTTATTGAACAATCCATTGTAAGCGGGATAGAAGAAGCGCAGAAGAAATTGGAGCCTGCGAAGCTTGGCGCTGGCTGGGGATTCTCACGTGCGAACATAAACAGGAGAGCGATAGATGTAGATGGAAAGGCCAGGCTGGGATTAAACCCCGATGGCGCAACTGATAGAAAAATTGGATTGATAAGAATCGAAAAACAAGATGGTTCGCCACTCGCGCTCATTGCCAATTACCCGATACACGGCACCGTGCTTGGCGGTGAATTTGTGCAGGTAAGTGGAGATGTTGCAGGTATTGTATCGGAATATGTTGAAGAAAAAGTTGGCGCGCCGCTGGTGTTCATCAATGGAGCTGCGGGCAACCTGGCGCCTATCTACAGTGTTTATCCTACTCCTGAAGCCGGACATCTCGCTGAATTCCGTGTCTTGCTGGGCGATAAGATCATTGATGCAAACAAACAGCTTTCGTCAATGACCGATTCAGTAAAGTTGAGATCAGCTGGCATAACAGTCGAAGGTCCAAGAAAGGAAGGCCTTGGTTGGCCCGATTATCTGAAAAAATATAGCCGCTCAACTAGAGACGGCAAAAACTTCATAAAGCTACCCGTACGATTTTTAAAAATTAATGAAGACATCGGTATTTGGGCGGCGCCACTCGAACTGTTCTGCGAAATCTCAAATGAAATCCGCGACCGTTCACCCTTTCCGTTCACCTTTTATTATGGATATACAAACGGATGGCTTGGTTACCTTCCAACAGAAGCGGAATGGAAACATGGAGGGTATGAAGTGGATGTTGTAAGTCCCTTTACTCCCTTAATGGGCAGGACACTAACGGAGTCTGTTGTTTCTTATTTAGAAGGGGAGTTGCTGAAAAAATAAAGTAACTTCTACTTAAATATTCTCTGTATGAAAAGAAGATCCTTTCTCAGGGAAACGTCGTTTGGCGCTATCGCTGTTACTACAACCGGGTTTATCTCTTTCAATGGAACAAAGTATGTAGGCGACTGTCAGACCACTACCGATATGCTCGGACCGTTTTACAGACCCGGAAGTCCTGAACGTACAAGCCTTATCGTTCAGGGCGATAACGGTACCAAAATTTTAATTGCGGGCAAGGTCAAACACGATGATTGTGTTACGCCGCTAAAGAAAGCGAAAGTGGAGATATGGCACTGCAGCCCGAATGGTGAATACGATAACGATTCAAATGATTTTCGGTATCGCGCAACAACTTACACCGACGATCGCGGCAATTATTCGTTTAGCACTGTTCTTCCTATTCCTTACCGCGTAAGCCAAACAACCTACAGGCCAGCTCATTTTCACCTGATGATTACTGCCGATAACTATCAACCACTCGTTACCCAGGTTTATTTTGAAGGAGACAAACATCTCACAGAAGATAGCGCCTCTTCCTCGCCAACAGCAAAAAAAAGAATCCTGAAAGTTCAAACGCTTGCCGACAATTCAAAAAAAGTTTCGTTCGACATCAATCTTTCCAAATCATTCAAACCAGAAGTCACCGAGATAGATAAACTGCAGGGAACGTATGCTTTCGATCATGACAGGATACTAAAGTTTTTCCTTAAGGAAGAGGACCTATGGTGTGAAAATCCTGAAGGGAGACTTTCTTATGCAGGAGCCAATACATTCCATGCAGTAAATCGCGATACTGCATATACGTTTCAGAAATTAACGGATGGACGAATTCGCTTAGAGGAAAAAAAGGAAGGTGTTTCTTCTATCTCTTATAAAACCTGATCGCTCACGTCTCACCTTTTACTAAATCCTGATGTCTACACTTTTTCCTGAGCGCGTCGCTTCATAAATAGCATCAACAATTTTCATGTCCTTCAATCCCTCTTCACCGTCAACGGGAATTATCGGCTTCTTGCCATCGAGAATGATAGCGGCCATCTCATCCATCTGAACGGTTTGATGGGTTTTATGCGGGTGCATTAATTTGCCTTTGTTTGTTTCTCCTTCAATAGGTCCGTAACCGGTAGCAGGACTCAGCAATCCGAATCCCTTTTCGCCAGTCACAAAAAATCTGTCGAGGTAATTCATGCTATATGTTGAAAGACATGATGCAACTGCGCCACTCGGAAAGCCCAACTGAAACTGAATTGTTTCGTCAACGCCATCTTTAAACTTGGTAGTATCGGTTTTCGTTTCCTGTGCAGTAACCCAGATCGGTTCTTCGCCGATCATATAGCGTGAACCGTTGATTGAATACACGCCAATATCCATCAGTGCTCCACCACCGGCAAGTTCTTTATTAAGCCTCCATTGGTTTGGATCGCCAATAGTAAATCCGGAAAGGCCCTGGAAAAATTTTACTTTTCCAAACTCGCCATCTTTCCTCATCCTTACAATCTCGAGCGTCTTCGGTTCAAAGTGCATGCGATAACCGATGAGCAACTTAACGTTCGCGGCTTTGCAGGCATTCACCATTTCCTGGCCATCTTTTGCATTGTTCGCCATCGGCTTTTCGCAGATTACATGCTTACCTGCATTTGCTACGCGAATCGTTTGATCTTTATGCAATCCGTTCGGCGTAATGATGTACACTGCGTCGATGTCCGGATTATTTTTAATATTGTCGAAGTTCTCGTAGTTGTAACAATTCTTTTCCGGGATATTATATTTCGATTGCCAGTCTTTGATCTTCGAAGGAGTTCCGCTGATCACACCAACAACTTTAGCCCTCGTGCACGATTGCATCGCCTCCGCTACACGCGAACCGTAACTACCAAGTCCCATAATCGCTACACGCAACACTTTGCCATCGGCAACAGGCGATGCACCTTCAGCACAAGCAGCATTGGAAAAAGAAAGAAAAGGCAGTCCGATTGCTGAAATAGAAATCTTCTCAAGAAAGTCGCGGCGTGATGTCATGATCCTTTTTTCTTCTAATATAATAAACTATCGAACACTAAAATGTTTTGTCGTCTGCAGAAGGTCCATATATCGACGGTACCGCTATCTCATTAAGGCGCATATATACAGTAAGCTGCCCGCGATGATGAACCATGTGATTAACGCATGAACTCACATTCTCCTTCATGGTTGAGCTGTACAACAAGTGACCGCTGTTTTTTAGAGAGAAGGTCGCATTGAAATCTTCATTCGATGCGTTGTTCAGCGCTTTTTTTGCAGCCGCAACATTATCGTCGAAATATTTAACTACGTCGGCAGTTGTTTTTGGTGAGCCATGAGAAAATGTAGCGAAATCGATTTCACCTTCCTGCAAACTAACTGCTATCCACTTTGGTATCTCGGCAACAAGGATAGTAAGGTATCCGAGTTCCATAGATTTTGGATGTGGCTTCCACTGGAACAATGTTTCGGGAATTCTTTCGAGGCACTTGCGTGTTGATGTAAACTCGGCATCAAGTTCTTTTGCGTATTCTTCACCCAATTTGATATCGGCCATAAAAATCGTTTATGCCTGAAGATACTAAAGATTGCCTTTCTTCAGCTCGCCGACCGCATGATCAACTGCCCGTGCAGTGAGGGCCATAAAAGTGAGTGAAGGATTCTGAGTGCTCGTAGACGTCATGCTTGCACCATCTGTTACAAAAACATTCTGGCACTCGTGCAGCTGATTGAATTTATTTAAGAGAGATGTTTTTGGATCGCGTCCCATTCTTACGCCGCCCATTTCGTGAATATCGAGGCCGGGCGCCTGTTTGCTGTCGTGACCAGCAACGTTATAACAACCAGATTTCTCGAGCATTTCCGCACCTTGCTCAAGAAAATCTTTCAAAACTTTTTCATCATTGTCGTCATATGCAACATTAAACACGAGTTGTGGGATGCCCCATTGGTCCTTCTTTTCTTTACTGAGCGAAACCATGTTGGATTCCTTGGGAATCGTTTCCCCCTGCATCATCATGAACACGCTCCATTCACCCGGTTCTGTCAATGCATTTTTGAATGACGCGCCAATTTCGTCGCCCTCTGTTTTAGCACCCCTTCCGCGATGCACATTATAGTGAACCATATAACCGCGAAGGAAATCCATTTCCTGCTTGTGAACATTTCGGAAATTCGGCATCATTGGAGACGTGGGCCGGCGGCCATAATGATAAATGTCATTTGGTACCTCCAGGTTTGCTGTTACTGTTCCGCGATAATTATGAAACGCAACGTATTTGCCCAAGAGTCCATTATCGTTGCCGAGGCCGTTTGGAAATCTTTTAGAAGTAGAATTGAGTAAGATGAGATTCGAGTTAAGGCAGGCAGCATTTACAAAAATAATCTTTGCGTAAAATTCGGTCGCCTGTTTTGTATTCGCATCGATTACGCGAACGCCGATAGCTTTTTTCTTCTGCTCATCATAGATGATGGAGTGTACTACTGAATCGGGACGAAGCGTAAGTTTTCCGGTCTTCATCGCCCACGGTAATGTAGACGCGTTAGAGCTAAAGTATCCTCCGTAAGGACAACCTCTTTCGCACTTGCTGCGCGCCTGGCATTGTTGGCGTCCCTGTTGTATATGAATATCTTTTGGAGCCGTAAGGTGTGCGCATCTTCCCTGCACAACAAACCGGTCTTTATAGTTGGATAGAATTTTTTCCTGGATAATCTTTTCGCCGCAGCTCATTTCCCATGCCGGCAAGCTGTCGCAATCTGGTAAGGTTTCTACGCCGTCGCGGTTTCCGCTGATACCTGCAAAGCGTTCAACATGGCCGTACCACGGTGCAATATCATCATAACGATGGGCCAGTCAATCGCAAAGCCATCGCGGGCCGGTCCTTCAAAATCAAATTTGCTCCATCGTTGCGTTGCCCTCGCCCATAGAAGAGATTTACCTCCAACCTGGTAGGCTTTGATCCAATCGAACGGCTTATCCTGGACGTAGGGATGCTGATCGTCTTTTACAAAGAAATGTTCTGTCGCTTCGCTGAAAGCATAGCACCTGTTTACAATAGGATTGTCTTGCTGAACTTGTAATGGAACTTCCGTACGATGTGGAAATTCCCACGGCCCCATTGTGGCCGTGGGATAATCTTTGAGGTGTACCACGTTTCTTCCGCGTTCGAGTAATAGCGTCTTGATTCCGTGATCACATAATTCTTTCGCCGCCCAGCCACCGCTGATACCAGAGCCGATTACAATTGCTTCGTATGTATTTTTTTCTGCGCCTTTGGTATTTACATTCAGCGAGTCTCCAGGCATGGTCGTTATTCTTTTGCTTTATTTAATTGAGCGTTTACAGTAATTCCTACTTCTTTGCTTACAACCAGTCCACCTGCTTCAGTTGCCTTGTCCCACTTCAGGTTATAATCGAACCTGTTGATCTTTGTTGTTGCCTTAAAACCAGCTTTTGTACTTCCGTTTGCTGCTGCACTTCCTCCGTATACCACATCGAATACCACAGGCTTTGTTACTTCACGGATGGTAAGATTTCCTTCAAGCTTATACTTGTTCTCACCTGCAGGTTTCAACGACGTGCTGGTGAACGTCATTGAAGGATATTTTTCAGCGCTAAAAAAATCATCGCCCTTAAGGTGACCATCACGTTTTTCGTTATCGGTGTCGATCGAATTTACGTCTACAGTAAAATTAATCTTCGCATCCGAAAGATCAGCCTTCGAATTTTCCATCGTTCCATCAAACAATTTGAACGAACCTTCCACTTCGGAAACCACCATGTGCGTAACGGTGAATTTAACGCTGGAATGCGCTTTGTCAATGGTCCATTTACCTGTCTCAACTTTTGGCGCTGGAGCAGATACAACTACTAATTTCTCTGAAGGAACTACAAATGCCATCATTGCCGCCGCCGATATCACAAGCGCCGCAGATACGAATAAAACTTTTCTCATGACTTCTACCTTTTAATTTTTAAACTTGATTTTTAGACGATAAAACACAAGAATACTTAAAAAATGAAGTCTAAACATTAATCGGTCTGTAAATAACAAAACATTGGTTTTTGGGCCTTACTGAATAGCAGTTCTGCGGGTAATAATCGTTTGAATCTCAGACGGATCGTAAGCTGGCCAGCCGCCTTTCTTCGAAGTGACCAGTGCCCCGACGGCACAGGCAAACTCCAGCATTTCCGCGGGGTCGCGACCCTCTATGAGGCCCGTGAGTATAGCAGCCAGGAATGAGTCGCCGCTGCCAACGGTGTCCTGTATAATTACTTTAAAACCGGGGTGTGAATAGAGTTTGCCGTCAACGCTTATTACTGCGCCCTCACCTCCTTTTGTAACGATCACTGCCTTGAGGTTGAACTTGTTCCTCACGAGATCTATCTTTTCGGCGTCTGTGGTTGCCGGAGTATTGTACCATCCACTGATAAAGTTCAACTCTTCATGATTCATTTTTACTATGTCTGCCTTGCTAAGCAGATCGTTCAGCAGCTTGTCATCGTAGTGAGGCGGGCGTAAATTGATATCCAGCACTTTGTTCTTAGCTATCTCAAGCAACCTGAACAGTGTGTCTCTTGAGGTGAGATTCCTGGCTATCAGGCTTCCGAACACGAAATATGTATCATCTGTGAAAATGTTTTTTAGCTCGTCGTTCCATTCTATTACATCCCATGCAACAGGTGCAACAATATCATATTGCATCTCCATGCGTTCGTTTGGCGTGGCATAAACGATACCCGTAGGGAGTATTTTATCGAGCTGGATGTATTTGGTGGCGATATTTTTTCCCTTAAGCAACCCAATGAGTTTTTCACCCCGCTCGTCACTACCAATCCGGGTGATAACGATAGGCGGATGGCCAAGTTTGTTGAGATGATAAGCCACATTCATTGGCGCACCACCCGGCACTTCGCCGGTAGGCAACACATCCCATAAAATTTCCCCGTAACAGATAACCGGATGATTCATAGTAGTAACATCACATTCACATAACATTATGTTGACATACAATTTACATCTTTGTTATCAATACCATGAAAAACAACGAAGGCAAAATTTAATCGCAAAAGCAGCGTATTAAACTATTTAGCTTTATCTTTTATGCATGCACTATCGCTGGCTTATTGTATCACTGCTTTTCTTCGCAACAACAATTAATTACATCGACCGGCAGATCATCGGTCTGCTAAAACCAATACTCGAAAAAGAATTTAGTTGGTCAGAAACGGATTTCGCACGCATTGTAATGGCCTTCCAGGCGGCCTATGCTGTTGGATTGCTCCTTGCGGGTCGTTTGATTGACCGTACGGGAACACGGATAGGCTACGCCATATCAATTGTGGTGTGGAGCATCGCAGGCATGCTGCATGCGGTCGCTAGAAGTGTTACAGGCTTTTCGATTGCGCGTATCGGATTAGGTTTGGGAGAAGCCGGAAACTATCCCGCGGCAGTAAAAGCGGTAGCAGAATGGTTTCCGAAAAATGAAAGAGGCCTTGCTACAGGATTATTCAATGCAGGCACCAGTGTGGGCGTGGTGCTGGCGCTGATCATCGTTCCGTGGATACTTAATAATTACGGTTGGCAGGAAGTGTTCTGGATAACTGGTGCGCTCGGATTTATCTGGTTGATATTCTGGCTGATTTATTTCCAGGTGCCAGCCAAACAAAAACGACTATCCAAAGAAGAATACAACCTTATTATTTCAGGTCAGGACACAGTGGTCAGCACAGAGAAAGTAAAGATCAAATGGTTTCGACTATTTACTTTCCGTCAAACGTGGGCGTATATCACCGGCAAAGCGCTCATCGATCCTATCTACTGGTTTTTTCTCTTCTGGCTTCCATCTTATTTTGCTTCAACGTTTAGCCTTGACCTGAAAAAGCCAAGTCTTCAGCTGATGACGATCTATGCTGCCACCACTATTGGCAGTATAGCAGGCGGCTATCTTTCTTCCGCTCTTATTCGCCGAGGTTGGCCCGTGATGAAGGCTCGAAAGTTTGCGCTGCTCCTTTTTGCGTTAGCAGAATTATCGGTACTTGTAGTACAGTTCGCGCCGTCGGCCTGGGCGGCGGTGGCACTCATATCTTTTGCCGTGGCCATTCACCAGGCATGGGCCACCAACATCTTTACAATTGCATCTGATCTTTTTCCTTCGGAAGCCGTTAGTTCGGTTGTTGGCATCGGCGGCATGGCCGGCGCAATAGGCGGCATTTTGTTCCCAATGCTGGTTGGCAGCCTCCTCGACACATATAAAGCGTCGGGCAATGTTACGGCCGGGTATAATATTTTGTTTACAGTTTGCGGCCTTACGTACCTCGTTACTATCGCCATCATCCACCTGCTTACCCGAAGGGTTGAAAAGGTAAAGCTGGAGGAACTTACATAAATTATAATTTGACGACAATGAAGAACGCACTGTTTATTCTCAGTATGTTAGGCGGCATCGCCGGATTCGCACAAAAGGCGCCGGTACAAACGTTTCAAACGAACAACGGCCCACTGCAAGTGCAACCGGTTAGCCACGCCACATTCGCCATAACTTTCAGCGGTAAAACTTTTTACATCGATCCCACAGGCGGTCCGTCTGCATTCACCGGCATTGCAAAGCCAGATGTGATTATGATCACCGATATACACGGCGATCATAATGATCCCAAAACGATAGATTCAGTTAAGACAGCGAACACCATTATCATAGCTCCAAAAGCAGTAGCCGACAATCTTACAACGATTGACAAGTCAAAATTTGTGATACTTAACAACGGGGATAAATCCGAACAGGCTGGCGCCACTATAAATGCTATCCCAATGTATAATCTTCCCGAAACAGCGGATTCACGTCACACAAAGGGACGCGGGAATGGTTACGTCATCAATTTCGGAGGAAAGAACGTTTACATATCAGGTGATACGGAAGACATCCCAGAAATGCGCCAGTTGAAAAATATAGATATCGCCTTTGTTTGTATGAATCTTCCTTACACAATGGACATTAACCAGGCCGCAAGTGCTGTGATCGAATTCAAACCGAAGATCGTTTACCCTTATCACTATCGTGGACAAGGCGGCCTAAGTGACGTGAATGCGTTTAAGAAACTGGTTAACGACGGTGATAAAAATATCGATGTAAGATTAGTGAACTGGTATCCTTCAAACTAGTTCGTATACATCCATACTTGAGGGTGCATGGTGTAAAGGCGCATTTTGTCTCCGTCGGGAACAACGATGGGACTTGAATGATCGCCATCTACCAAAGGATTTTTTGGATATTTTTTCCAGTGAATTAGGTCGGTCGACATCGCAGCATTCGAATTCCATCCACCCTCATCGTTGCTTCTCCATCCAATATCGGCGTTAGCATGATAGTATAGATAGTATTTCCCCTTGTGCTTTATTATTTGATTGACAGCGATACCACCAAGATCGTATTTCTCGGGACCAGGCTTTAACACCGGCTCGTCAGAAACGTTTTTCCAATTGATCTTATCAGTTGACGTAGCGAGCCATACTGCCTCATCGTTACGTTCATAAAATAAATACCATTTACCATCTTCAACAAACACTGCCGGTGTTCCGTACGGTGCAGGGATGGTATCGCCCTTCGTTGTAATGATCTTCAGGTCGCCCTGGTCCTGCCAGTTGATGCCATCGTCCGACAACATCAAATGCGCAATGTCACTGGTACCCTCGGCATACATGTGATATTTGCCATCAAGTTTAAACACGTTCACATCTTCTGTCCATCGTGTTTTGTAGATCGGGCTGTCCTGGTATCTCTTCCATTCTATACCATCCTTGGACGTCGCGTAACCGAGGTATCTAATTGCAGTATCCGTGTCTCTGTAACCGGTGTACCACAATTTGTAGATAGAGTCCTCAATCAGAATAAATCCGCGTTCACGAATTACCTGGTCCCACGCTGCGGTGTCACCGTGAGTAAATACAGGGTTCTTTGTATATGGAGTGAACTCAACCATTTCGGGCGCAAATTCCGACTCCTCTTTACAGCACACGAGAAGCGCAAGGCAGAAAAAGTAAAATATTTTTTTCATTTCAATTGGTCTGATATAAATCGATAGTGGTAAGATAACGATAACTATGATTGATGATAAAAGCAAACGTTTGCATTTTGGAAATACATTTTCTTCCTATTTTCATGCGATGAAACGTTTTTCTCCGGTTCTCTTTTTTTCATTGGTAATATTGTTCAGTAAGTGTAAGAATAACGACGGTTTTACGTCTGCACCACCACGTAATGTTGTGATTAGTGTTCCCGATAGTTTCAACGTGGCCGTAGTAGCCGAACAAACAGGTCGTGCACGGCACATTGCAGTGAGTTCAAACGGCGATATTTATGTGAAGCTGCGCAGCCCGAATCCCAAAGGAATTATGGTGCTCCGCGATGAAAATAACGATGGAAAAGCAGATAAAACGGAAGTATTCGGCGACTACGAAGACACCGGTGAGTATGGTACTGGCATGAGGATATACAGGGGTTACCTATATTTCAGCACTGCGGGCGAAGTATATCGTATTAAATTAACTGAAGGCGAGATGGTGCCAAAGGGAAAGGTAGAGTTGATTATGAAAGACGACTACAAGAACGATCCGCATGGCTACGAACATATAGCGAAGCCGATAACATTTGATAATGACGGCCACCTGTATGTTCAGTTCGGCGCTCCCGGTGATATGTGCCAGTTGAACAATAGAAAGCCTGGTGAAGCTGGCCAGTCTCCATGTCCGCAATTGGAAGATCACGGTGGCGTGTGGCAGTTCGATGCAAACAAACTGAATCAAACACAGAAAGAAGGCAAGCGGTACGCAACCGGAATCAGGAGTATTGTCGGTATGGATTGGAACCCGGCCAATAACACATTATATGCATTGCAGCACGGTCGTGATGATCTTCACAGAACATGGCCTGCACTATATACACCATGGCAAAGCGCCGTATTGCCCTCCGAAGAATTTTTGAAAGTGACGGAAGGTTCGGATGCCGGGTGGCCATATTATTATTACGATCAGTTTCAGAAGAAAAAAATTCTCAATCCTGAATACGGTGGCGATGGTAAAAAAACCGGCGAAGGCGATAAACTCAATCAACCTATTGTTGCTTTCCCCGGCCATTGGGCGCCGAACGACCTTCTTTTTTATACGGGCGACCAGTTTCCCGACCGCTATAAAAACGGCGCCTTCATCGCCTTTCACGGTTCAACTATAAGAGCGCCTTATCCCCAGGCAGGTTATTTTATTGGGTTCGTTCCTTTCAAAGACGGTATGCCATCAGGTGAGTTTGAAGTTTTTGCAGATGGTTTTGCCGGCGTGGATACAATTGTAAATACCAGTGACGCTGCTTACCGCCCGATGGCAGTAGCAATGGGACCTGATGGATCGCTATATGTCGGCGAGTCCGAACAGGGAAAAATCTGGAAGATCACCTACAAAGGCGATAAGACGAAATTCTCTGATCAGCAGCTCGTGAAAATGGAGCAACATAAAAATCTACCGCATATTAAAAACCCTGACGAGGTAGCAGATAACCTTAATGCAGGAAAGGGTGGAAAAGGTTCTGAAGTTTATTTCAGCTATTGCAGCACATGTCATCAAGCGAATGGAGAAGGCGATGGAAACCGTTTTCCGCCACTTGCAGAATCTGAATGGGTGAATGGAAATAGGGATAGACTCATTGGAGTTGTTCTTAATGGACTGCAGGGTGAAGTAAAAGTGAAAGATAAAACCTATAATAACCCGATGCCGGCCCATAACTTTTTGAGTGATGAAGACGTGGCCGAGGTACTTACTTATATCAGGAAAACTTTCAATAATAATAACAACGGTATTACGGCGAAAGAAGTGAAGGCGGTGCGCGACAAAAATGCGAAGTAATTATCCAAATTCAGGACCAAGAATAGCAAACTGTTTTTCCGGCACACCGGGATAACCATTTTTTCCGCGATACATACGGATAAGTTTACGTTGTTCCGTAAAGCCTATTGATTGCAGCCATTGTTTGAATGGAGAGTTGTCTGCCACGTCGAGGGCCACGGCGCCTTCAATGTTATTAAGCGAAGCTGATACTAATTCTTTCGCGTCTTCTATGTTTCCGGCGACAACCGGTCCTATTTGCGTGAAGTTTTCGCCACGGCGACCGAAGCAATATGTGTTTTCATTTTTAAATAGACTTAGCTCTGGAAACGATTCAAGATATGATTTCAACAATTCGCTGCGCGAAGCGCCAAATACCGTCTTATCTGTTTCCAATATTGAGCTGAAATTATTTTTTTCAGGATTGATACGTATTGTGTAACGCGTGCCGGAAGGCAGCGTCATTCGGCTTAAGCCATATTCATCTTCAAATCCTAATTTCAAATAGATTTCCCTTCCCGCGGGCGTCGCATCAAGTTTAATCGTTTCCTGGTTTGCAAGTAATGAAAAAGATTCACGCAGCAATTGCGAGCCGATACCCTGCCTCTTCATCGCAGGATCAACGAGCACCATACCTATCCAACTAAAACGATCATCGTACGTAATAGTGGTAACGGTACCTACCACTTTGCCTGAATCGTCAACAGCAACTTTGTTCCCGTACTTACTTTGATCAATGAATATTTTCCAATCAGCGGCGCGCTGGTTCCATCCGGCCGATCGGCAAAGAGCAAGTCCGGCTTCGATATCGGCCGCAGTCATCTTTCTGTAAGTGATCATGAAGATGCCTGCCGCTTTTTGGAGGGAAGGAGCATCACCGCTATTGTTCCAATAACCGCAAGTATAATTAGTGCAGAAAATCCGTATGCATAATTGCCGCTTGTGTCGCGGAGGCGGGCAGCCAGCATTGGACCGAACGCTTCGCCCAGCCCATCAACCGAAATGATTATACCCATTACGCGCCCCATTACTTTTACTCCAAAAAGTTCAGCGGCCATCAATGGTATGATCATATAGTCGCCACCGAGCGCCATGCCAAATACAAATGCAAAGAGATACATCACACCTTCGGTGCGCGCAGCAAATAGTAACGGTATCGAAGCGGCAACAAGCGCGTAAATCAATATCATCACGTATTTCTTCTGAATCTTATCTGCAAGCCATCCCATCAGAAGGCGACCGATAATACTGGATCCGAGCACAATAGACATCACGTTCGCCGCGTGTTGCTGCGAATAATTCAAATCGATGCTCATGAACAATTTCAGGTTCTGACTCGTGCCCGAGACAGCACCAATAGAACACATACTGCCGATAACGAGCAAATAAAATGGCCAGCCTTTCAGGATATTTACAAATGGTGTCTTGTCCTCGTCGGTCTTTACTTCAAGTTTTTTAACAACAGGATTGTCTTTCACGAACCAGGCCATAGGGAAGGCAACTGCAACCATCAGTATACCCAACCACATCAACGCACCTCTCCATCCGAATCCATCGTTCAACGCTTTAGCAATTTGCGGAACAAGCATTCCACCAATACCAATCCCTAAATAAGCGAAGCCCATCACCTTGCCACGTGAGGCAGAGAACCATCTTGAAATCAATACCTGGTTAGGTAATGGTCCCCCGAAAAGGTAACCAAGCGCATTGAATAAATAGAAGAGATAAAACTGCCAGAGCGATGTCATCATGCTCAGTCCAACCAACGCAAGACCGCCCAGCAAAATACCGGTGAGCATCAGGCGGCGCGGACCGAATTTATCGATCACCCATCCTGCTATAAATCCAAACAGGGGGCCCACTATCACTTTACCAACTGCGCCTCCGGAAGTAATTGTTGCGCGATCCCACCCAAACTCTTTGAT
Source organism: uncultured Chitinophagaceae bacterium (assembly GCA_963782225.1). Taxonomy (GTDB): domain Bacteria; phylum Bacteroidota; class Bacteroidia; order Chitinophagales; family Chitinophagaceae; genus Flavitalea. Next base: position 699,068 of record CAWAIQ010000004.1, on the reverse strand, counting down.
CCAGAAATCGAAAAAGAATGGCAGCCCATAAAACATGATTCCTACCAGCGAAAAGAGACTAAGAAACGCAGTGGCACCGATTATAAACTGGTATTTGCTAAGCTTGCCCTGTGGAGCAGGAGCGTCCTGAATTGCAGTCGATTCCAATAGTGTGAATTTATTCTTTGGTTACTCCCGTTATCTTATAAATTTTTCCGTCGGGCTTAGTCGTCACATACATTTCCCCTTTGCGGTCGATAGCCAAACGAAGATCAACTCTTTTGACGCCACAAAGTTCTTTCATATCCGTTTTTTTGTTCTTCGAATAAACGCCCAATTCGCTGATGATTGATTGCTTACCCGGTTTCAGATCTTTCGTTTCAACATAAAACAAACGCCCGTTGTTGATATCGCCGAATATATATTTCCCTTTCAGTTCTTTTATACTCTGTCCGAAATATTCATATCCTCCCGAAATCGCGCTGCCTTCATCATGATCGTATTCGGCTACGGGATAAATAATGTTGAAAGTATTGTCATCAGATGGCAACGCGCGTGCTTTGTTGATATTTCCGTCAGGCCTGATCATAAAATTTCCTTCACGAATCGGCCATCCATAATCGCGGCCTGGTTGCACGATATATAAGGCTTCAATATTTGCCTGCCCGATGTTGATCGCAAGCATTCTGCCATCCCTCGTCCAGGTAATACGGTGAGGGTTCCTGAATCCATAGGCATACAATTCCTTTACAGCACCACTATCTTTTACAAAGGGATTATCTGCAGGGATACCATACTTTCCGTTCGCGCTGTTTTTGCCCGCAGGATCTATACGGAATATTGAGCCCCACGCTTTTGAGGGAGCGTGTACAATAGATGGGAAATGATTTTCAACACAGCCTCCGTCGCCCAGTCCGATATATAGCTTGCCATAGTCTTTACTACCGGGCTTTGCCGATGTATTGAACGTAAGTTCCTGCATCCCATGAATGCCGGTAACAAAATTCATTCTGAATAACTCACGACCCTCTCCACTGAATGTTGGAGCAGCAGGATTATTTGTTTTCCATTCTGTAACCACCCACTGCAGTTGCACAGGTATTGAATCGTTGTAGCTGAAGTCTGCCTTTGCCGTGCCTTTTGGTTCTGTATGGCTGGTGTACAGTAATCCGTTCTTTTGGAAAGCCGGATGAAAGGCAAAGCTTCCAAAGCCTGTAGCGAGTCCTGGTTCATCAATAAAATCTTTTTTCAGCGATCGCATATTCATATACACTTCCGGCTTGCCATCTTTGAGCATATATAAAGTACCGCGGAGATCGAGCACAAAAAGATTATCCGAACCGGGTTGGATGTCGGTTTTCAAAATGCGGGTTCTCGGCATTTTTTCGCTGGAGAATGGAATCTGAGCTACTTCCTCGAGATTGAGTGCAAGGCCCGACATTTTGATCTTTTCCGGGATGGGATCTTTTACATACACACTGTCTTTGTCGTCATCTGTAAGCGTTCCGACTTTTACAGATTGCAAGTAAGCGATGATATCCTGTATTTTTTCCTCACCAAGGGCCGCGAACGATGGCATCACGGTATGATACTTATCCAGCAGCATTTTCGCTCTCTCATCGCCGGCATCTATTACTTTTTTTGGATCATTAATGAAGTTGTTAATCCAGTCAACAGGAACTTTACTGGCTACGCCCGCCAATTGGGGACCCATTCCGTCCTGTACAAAATTGTGACAAGTAGTGCAGTTTTGATTGAAGGCTGCTTCACCTCTTACAATGGATGCCGAATCTACTACCACCTCTTTTTCGTTGTTGCCCGATCCGCACGATTGAAATGCAGAAGACAAAACGATTGAAAATAGAAGAATCGCTATGAAAGCTTTTTTCATTTGAAGCAAGATATTCTTATCGAAATGAATTACCTTCCTAATTTATTGAAATGACAACTAAAGATGAAATTTAATCATCTTTCCATTGACATTTACTCTACGCAAACGTTTGTGAAATAATAAATGCCATGAAATCAATCAGCAGGCGATCATTCATTCAGTACTCAGGAACATTAATTACTGCAGCCTCTCTCGATAACGTAAGTCTGTTCAAGAGTGCAGCTCCAAAGCTTTCATTTTCAACGCTCGGCTGCCCCGATTGGCCCCTCGATAAAATACTTGACGTAGCCGTAGCAAATAAATATAGCGGAGTTGAAATCCGGGGGATACAACGCGAAATGGACCTCAGCAAATCTCCACATTTTAACAGCGATGCAAATATCAAGGCAACAAAGCAAAAGTTCGCAGACAAAAATCTGAAAATCGTTGGATTCGGCGCGTCCGCGGCAATGCATCATTCCGCTGAAGCAGAGCGCACAAAAGCACTGGACGAAGCGAAACGGTTCCTTGAAATTGCTGACAAGGCCGGCTGTCCTTACGTGCGCGTGTTTCCGAATAACTTTCCGAAAGAAGTTGCGAAAGAAAAATCGATGGAATTGATGGCCGCAGGATTAAACGACCTTGCTAAATTTTCCAAAGGCAGCAGTGCAAAGGTGATGATGGAAACGCATGGCGATCTCGTTTGGGTAAATGACATTGTTAGTGTAATGAAGAATGTTGATGATAAACAGGTAGGATTGGTTTGGGATATCTCAAATATGTGGACCGTTACAAAAGAAGATCCGCAGATGGTGTATGGTAAATTGAAAAAGTGGGTATGGCATACACACATCAAAGACATCAAATTTCAGGATGGCAAAGAAACTTACGCGCTTTTTGGCGAAGGTGATGTTCCCGCATACACAGCCATTGATCTTCTCGCAAAAGATAACTACAAAGGTTTTTACGGGTTTGAGTGGGAGAAGATGTGGCACCCCGAAATTGCTGAGCCCGATATAGCGTTCCCACATTACGCGGAAACAGTAAGAAAACATTTCAGCAAAAAATGAGAGAAGTTGTTCTGATCACCGGTGGAAGCCGCGGAATTGGTTTTGGAATTGCTATGCAGCTGGCGCAAGCCGGTTACGATATTGTAATTAATGGTGTGCGTGAAGCTTCGGCGGTGCAGGACAAAGTACAGGAACTGCAAAATGCAGGCGCGAAAATATTGTATTGCCAGGCTAATATTTCTTCGTCCGCCGACCGCTCCCGCATGCTTACAGAGATCGAACAGTTTTTCGGCAGACTTGACATACTCGTTAACAACGCAGGCATTGCACCGCGCGAGCGAAAAGATATTCTCGAGGCAACAGAAGAAAGTTTTTCGGAGTTGATAGATACAAATCTCAAAGGGCCATACTTTTTAACGCAGGCCGCTGCGAACTGGATGATCGATCAGAAGAAGGCGAATAAAAATTTCGGCGGGGCGATAATTAATATTTCATCAATCTCTGCAATTGTAGCGTCGGTTAACCGGGGCGAATATTGTGTGGCAAAAGCAGGTGTAAGCATGGCTACGCAACTTTTTGCAGTAAGACTCGCAGAATTTAATATCCCGGTATACGAGGTTCGCCCGGGAATCATTCACACCGACATGACTGCCGGCGTCACAGAAAAATATGACCGGTTAATTGAAGGCGGACTCACTTTACAAAAACGATGGGGCTACCCTGAGGATGTTGGTAAGGCTGTACTCGCATTGGCTAAAGGTTATTTGCCATATTCAACAGGACAGATAATTAACGTTGAAGGCGGGATGTTAATGCATAGATTGTAAACGTCTGCCGTTTGCCGCCTCAAATCTCCGGTATCTCAACCCAGCATCTTTTCTCCCAACTTTCGATTCCTTTTTCGGCAAGCTGCACGCCCTTTGCGCCTTCACGCAAATCCCATGGAAATGGGTCGTTCTTTACAACATGTTTTAAAAACATTTCCCACTGAACCTTGAACGCATTATCGAATGGTTCCTGCTCTGGTACTTTGCTCCATCCTCCATAAAAATCTATCGGCTGCGGAATATCGGGGTTCCACGTTGGTTTAGGAGTATTTCCATAATGCTGAATATAACATTCCCTCAAGCCTGCAACGGCAGAACCTTTTGTACCATCCACCTGCAAAGTCAGAAGATCGTCGCGGCGTACCCGAACGGTCCATGATGAATTGAATTGTGCAATTACTCCGTTTTCGAGTTCGAATGTTGCATATGCAGCATCATCCGCTGTGCATTTATACTTGTTTCCCTGTTCATCTACCCGCTCGGTAATATGAGTAGCGCCCAGACACGATACTGCTTTTACTTTTCCAAATACATTATCAAGAACATAGCGCCAGTGGCAAAGCATGTCTACAATTATTCCGCCGTCGTCTTCCTTACGATAATTCCATGAAGGACGCTGTGCGGGTATGCTGGTTCCTTCGAATACCCAGTAACCAAATTCACCACGCACAGATAAAATGTCTCCGAAAAATCCGTTCTCTATCAAACGCTTTAGTTTCAAGATTCCTGGCAGCCATAATTTATCCTGCACCACGCCATTTTTTACGCCGGCGTTTTTACAAAGCTCATATAATTCCATGGCCACTTTAGTTGTAACGGCAGTTGGTTTTTCGCAATACACATGCTTGCCCGCCTGTACTGCTTTGCGTACGCCTTCTGCCCTGCGGCCAGTTGTTTGTGAATCGAAATAAACCTGGTAGTGGGGATCGCTCATTACGCTTTCTAAATCTGTAGTAAATTTTTTCACTCCTGCCTGCTGCGCAAGTTTTTCGAGTTTCACCGCATCACGACCAACAAGCACCGGATCCGGCATTATAAACTCAGAGGCACTTACTTTAACGCCTCCCTGTTTAATTATTTCTGCGATGGATCGTAACAGGTGCTGGTTAGTGCCCATTCGCCCTGTTACACCGTTCATGATGATGCCAATGTTGTGAATTGTTGCTGCCATCTTTAGTTGTTATGAGGAATGAAGATATCCGTTAATAATTTTATCGAAGTATGCGTCCTGGTCGCTGCTCCAATGAATGGTCGAAAATATTTCCACCTCGTTGTACCCGTTGAAGCCCGCCTCTTCTACCCAACCTCTGATCTCCTTAATATTTATACAACCTTCTCCCATTATGCCTCTGTCGTTGAGCATATCGAGGGTAGGAGTTTTCCAGTCACAGATATGGAACGCAGAAAGGTTGCCATTTTTTCCGCACCGTATAATTTCCCGCTCGAGGTTCGGATCCCACCACAAATGATAAACATCCAGTGCAATACCTACCCACTTAGAATCAAAATATTCAGCGATATCATTGGCCTGCGCGAGTGTGTTGATAGCCGATCTGTCGCCGGCGTACATTGGGTGTAATGGTTCAATTGTTAGTTGCACGCCTTTTTGCTCTGCATATTGTAGACACGCTTCGATACCCCATTTAATTTGTTCGCGGCTTTCAATGAGCGACTGCCCTGGTGATGCGCCGCAAACAAGCACAAGCATCGGGGCGCCAAGTTCTGATGCTTCGTCTATCGCATTTTTATTTTCTTTTATGGCGGATTCCCGCTGGTGTGCCTCAACGCCGGGAAAAAAACCTCCGCGGCATAATGAAACAATATCAAGATTTAGTGAACGCAATAATTTTCCTGTAGCGGTGATATCTCTTCCTGCAATTGCATCTCTCCACACGGTAATACCCGCAACGCCAGCGTCAGAAAATTTCTGAGCCGATTTCTCAATCGACCACGGCTTAAGCGTTATGGTGTGAATGCAAAGCCTTGACAAATCTTTTATCGGCGACACACTCATTTCACGCAATTGAAGAAAGTGTAATAGGGTTCGCTCCTGGTCATTTTGGTAAGATATAGTGCCACTTCACGAATGTGATAATCACCCCACATGCTCGATTCGCCACGCGCCACTTTAGCACCTTTCGGAACATGATCCCATTTGTTAGGCCAATGATAGATTGAATGCAGCAGTAAACCTTCATGATCTTTCGCCTTGCTGATATATGGTTCCTGCAAAAGCGTATTCACAACAGTTAATCCTGCCTGCCAGTATTTTTTGCTGTGAGCATCTTTTCTTGCTTCAAGATATTTACCGAGTCTGAGCAAGCCCTGCGATGCGATAGCTGCTGCGGAACTGTCTACGGGTTCAAAATCATTAAATGGATCCGCTGGACGGTTCAGATAATCTCCAAGTAAATGAAGCTGTGGCGCGCCGGTATCCCAGTAGGGAACACCATCAATCGGTGTGTACTCAATATAAAAGTCGCAAGTTGCCTTTGCTGCCTTCAGCATAAAGCCTTCTATTTTTTTTCTGCCGCCAAATGGTTCGAGTTCCGCATCGATCAATGTATCCAAAAACTCAAGTTCCTCTGCAAACCCGCACATCGCCCATGCTAAACCCCTCGTCCAGGTGGTAAACCCGGTGTAGCCCTGTTGCGAATTGGGACAACGGTAGTTTCCATCTTTGGCGTTGAAAATAATTTCGTGCGCCGTTCTGCCATTAATATCATATTGATCGCGGCCCTCTCCATAAAAAATCGAGTACGATGCGGTTGCTTCCATGTGCTGCAACGCTCGTTGGAGCATGCTTATTCTTATATCTCCTTCACCCTGCATTACATGCTTCAGTTTGTAGCTTACCATAAGGCTTCGGACAGAGCGCATCGTATCTACAAAAAGAGAGTGGGCACCATTAAATGAATGTATGTAGCCGCCCGTTGTAATATTGTTCCACCTGCTTGCCTGCACTGCACCGGAAATCTTTAAGGCCAATTCATAAAAATTTATCTCCCACTCATTCTTGTCGATCTTTCCTTCTTTGATAAGGCGAAGCAAATTTCCATAAGTGCTTACATTGTTGAAACCATGGTCATGCACACCAGTGTGACTAATATGAGGAGCCATAAATGCAATCGTTTGCATTCTTCCGTAATCAAGAAAATTTTTGTCGCCACTGCCATCAAATTGCAGAATTGCGGAGCCAAATTGAAAGCCTTGGGTCCATTCGGTCCAGCCGCGGGAAGTATATTTTCCTTCGACAGTATAGACTGGTGTGCCCTTAGAGAGATCGTAATTTTTTTTGATGAGTTCGATCTTTTCTCCTGAGAGATTCCAGAAGTTATCGAGCAACCCGTTAAGATCGTTCGGTTTCAGATCAGTATTTACCTTGATCATTTACTTAGTGTTTAATTTCCTGCAGCCGAAAAGAACAAGGTACTACAGGAATAACATAACTTCAAAAATCAAATTCAAAACGTGATGCAGAAAAAACTATTCTCACTACTTCTCTCTTTGGTGTTGCTGCATATCTCTTATGCGCAATCGTACAACATCGTAATTAAAGGCGGCCATGTAATAGATCCAAAAAATAATATCGACGGTATTATGGATGTGGCCATTAGTGACGGAAAAATTGCTGCAGTTGCAAAAAACATCGATCCGAAAAGCGCAACACAGGTTGTTAACGCAAAGGGGTTATACGTTACGCCAGGTTTGATTGATATTCATGGACACGTGTTTTATGGAACTGAAGCGAACCACTACCTAAGCAATGGAATGACCGCAGTGGTGCCCGACGGATTTACTTTCCGGGTTGGTGTAACAACAATCGTGGATGCCGGCGGCGCAGGATGGAAATCGTTTGAAACATTCAAAAAAAATATTATCGATAATTCACAAACACGCGTCCTGGCCTTTTTGAATATAGTGGGTGAGGGAATGCGTGGTGGTCCTTATGAACAGAACCCGGGTGACATGGATCCCAAGATGGCAGCGCTTGTGGCTCGCCGTTATAACAACCTGGTAGTTGGCTTTAAACTCGCGCATTACCAGGGTCACGAATGGTCGCCGACGGATAATGTTGTTGAAGCCGGTAAACTTGCAGACAAACCTGTAATGATTGATTTTGGCGGTAGTAACCCTCCGTTGTCGATCGAAGAATTGTTTCTGAAAAAACTTCGTCCCGGGGATATCTTCACTCATACGTTCGGTCATCTTGAAACCGGCGAACTGGGACCAAACGCTATTGGCAGAGAAACTATCGTTGACATCAACACAAAAAAGCTCAAGCCATTTGTGAAAGAGGCGCAGAAGAGAGGAATTGTGTTTGATGTAGGATATGGTGGGGCAAGCTTTACATATTCGCAGGCGATACCTGCTACGCAGGAAGGATTTTTTCCGAATACGATCAGTACCGATCTGCATATTGGCAGCATGAACGCGGCGATGAAGGATCAGCTTAATTGCATGACGAAATTCTTACTACTCGGCATGAAGCTCCAGGACGTAATTAAAGCGAGCACATGGACGCCCGCCCAGGTAATTAAACATGAGGAACTCGGCCATCTTTCTGTGGGTGCTATCGCAGATGTAACTGTATTAAATCTTCGTCCCGGTAAATACGGACTGTTCGATTATAAGGGTCAGAAAGTTTTGGGCGATAAAAAGTTCGAGTGCGAGCTTACGATCAAAGACGGTAAAATTGTTTACGATCTGAATGCGATTGCTACTCCTGTAGTATTAAAATAGTTCTGGTATAAAAAGCGAATCCCGGCTCTCGCCGGGATCTGCTTTGATTCATATAGAAGCTGGGTGTGTGCGTTATATAAGTTGTACTTATTATTTATTAGCCTGTAATTTTTACCGTTACATCGTCAGTATCAGTGGCGCCCTTGTTGTCTGTAACGGTTACCCTGAAAATGTAAGTTCCGATAGATAAGCCAGTCAGCTGAGTTTTAGATCCGTTCGGAGTGACGATAGTTCCTGTTGAAGGTCCACTCACTTTTGTCCATTTGAAGCCAGTCAGCCAACCATCAGAATCTTTAGATGTTGTTGCGTAAACATATGGATTGTAGTTCCATGATTTCGGTACACTCACATCAGATCCTGCGTTTGCTACTGGAGCAACGTTACCAGATGTTGGCGATGTTGGATCAGGTAGGGGAGCCGGAGCAGGAGCTGCTGAGCCAGTTGTTCCGCTGGTGCTTGTTCCTCTTGTATAGAGAAGCATCCACTCATAAGTATTGTAGCCATCAACTTTTGTAGTTGGGTTCCATGCTTTACCCCAGGTAGCGTTGTGTGAAAGTCCACTCCAGATAGTAAGCTTCGTTTTTGAAGCGTAAGTCGTATTTCTTGCGTCGATCCAGCTGATCCAGTCTTTACCCCACTGAATAGGCACTGCCGCATCTGAACTTGAGTTGAGCGACCAGATCGGAAGATTTTTCCCTGCTACGCCTGCAGCAAGTGTAGTGGTTGGTTTTGTACCGGCACATACAGGAACGATTGCTGCTGCATTTTGTCCGTATACTACTGACCAGTCCCATGTAGAACCACCGCCCATGCTCAATCCTCCTACATACACTCTTGCGGCATCTACACGATATTTACCTTTAGCGTAGTCAACTACTGATTGTATCTGTGCAGCCGATGGACGCACGCGGAATTGTGGTGTAACAACGATATAAGAATAATATTTACCGCCCACCAGGAATTTCGCGGGGAAAGTTTTCTTGTTGATGTGGTATGGCAGACCGCAGCAATTCAATCTTGAAAGGCCAGTTCCGAGTTCTCCGATACCGTGAATGAAAACGATAAGTGGATATTTTTTAGTTGTGAGGCTATAACGTGCAGGAAGAGTTTCATAATAGCCTGATACGTTTGAATTGATTGCAATCTGACGTGGAGTGTGAACGGGTGCTGCGGTTTCAAGAACATCGTTTGCAGCTGTAGCATCACTTGAAACAACTTCGCCGGTTAATGATTCATCTGCTACAATATCTTTCTTACATGATGAGAATACGAAGAGAGAAGCAGAGAGAAAAAGAGTACTGAGATTTTTCAGGTTCATGGACACACATTTTCGGTTTGATAAAGAAATGGAACGACTCCCACTTAACTAAAATGGTGCCAAAAAAGATGTTGCATGGATGAAACAAATTGGGGTGCTGTTAAAAGAAACTAAATGCAAGGCTTTTTAAACGCGAAATAGTAACATGCACTCAAAAGAAATACACAATATCATTTATTTCTTCCCCCTAACTTCTTTTTATCAACGATGTATACATGAACTATAACTTCATTTAATTTTTTCACGACATTACATATCACTCATCGTAAAATATATAAAGAATGATAACATGGGGAATTATCGGATGCGGAAACGTTACTGAAGTGAAAAGCGGCCCAGCATTCAATAAAGTACGGAACTCAAATTTGCACGCGGTAATGCGCAGAGATGCAGATAAAGCGGCTGATTATGCGTTGCGGCATAATGTTCAAAAATGGTTTAATGATGCTTATGCGTTAATTAATGACAGTTCTGTTAATGCTATATACATTGCAACGCCACCTTCTACACACGAAGAATATGCGATTGCATCTATTAAGGCAGGCAAGCACGTGTATGTTGAGAAACCTGTGACAACCGATGCAGCCGCAGCACGACGCATAGCAGAGTCCGCAAAAGCGCACAATATCAAAATGACTGTTGCGCACTACAGGCGGCAAATGCCCATCTTCAAAAAAGTAAAACAACTGCTTGATGATAATGTGATAGGACACGTGCTGAGCATCAACATGAATTTTTTCCAGGCCGGAAAAAAAGAGACAACTGAAAACTGGAGGCTTGACCCGGCAGTGAGCGGTGGTGGGTATTTTCACGACCTCGCGCCGCACCAGCTCGACCTCATGCTTTATTTTTTTAAACCACCGGTGTACGTAAATGGAGTATCATTAAATCAGGGTCATTATTATGCTGCCGATGACGCAGTTGCCTGTACTATGCTGTTTGAAAATGGTGCCGTGTTCAACGGTACGTGGCTATTCAGTGCACCCGAATCCCTTGAGCGCGACAGCTGCGAAATCATCGGCACAAAAGGCGTTATCACCTTCAGCGTTTTTGATATGAAGCAAATCGCGGTGAACGGAGAGATTATTCCGTTTAAACCGCTTCAGCACGTGCAGCAGCCCATGATTGAAAAAGTAGTTGAGTTCTTTTCCGGCCGCGCGTCAAACCCATGCTCCGGCGACGACGGCTACACCGTAATGTGGATGATAGACCAGATTACGGGTCGCCGATAGCTGTCCGTTTTCGAACACTTCTGTATCAATTTGAAATAACGAGGACAACATAATTTTTTGTAACCTTTTGGTTCTCAGAAGTATGTCCGACTGGCATGCCCTTGCGTAATGATGATATGCTTAAGAATTACTTTAAGGTTGCCTGGCGCAACCTCCTAAAAAATAAAGTTTTCTCACTCGTTAATATTGTGGGTCTCGCCTCCGGCCTCACTTGCTTTCTGCTAATCACATTATATGTATATGATGAACTGAGTTATGACACATATAACGACAAGGCCGACCGCATCTATCGCATCAATTCATATATTAAGATGGGCGGTTCCGAAACGAAGTTGGCCGTTGCGAGCGATATGATGGGTTACACCCTGAAGAAAGACGTTCCGCAAGTAGAAGAATATGTCCGTTTTTACAACAGCAACGGATCGAAGTCTATCTGGAAAGACGGTGAATATATCGGCGAACCAAATCTTGTGCATGCAGACTCCACGCTGTTTCGTGTTTTCACACTTCCGGCACTTTTCGGTGATACAAAAAACGCGTTAAACGAACCAAATACCGTGGTGATCACCGAAAAGGCAGCATTGAAGTATTTCGGTGTAAAAAACGCAGTGGGTAAATCTATCGAGACAAACGAGAATGGAAAGACGTCATATAAAGTAACCGCGGTTATCAAAGATGTGCCCACTAATTCGCACTTTAATTTCGATCTCTACTTTTCCATGGATAACGTTAACTATGGTTTCGGAAATTACCTTAGCCATAACTTTCAAACATATCTGTTACTGAAGGAAGGTTCATCATCGCAGGATGTTGAACGGCTGGTCCCGAAGTACATTGAAACTTACGTACTGCCACAGGCGAAGGCGGTAATGAATATCACTAGCATTAAAGAATTCGAGGAATCTGGCAATAGTCTCCGGTATACATTGATGCCGCTATTGAAAATTCACCTTCACTCCGACTTGTTTCCGGAGCTTGGAACAAATAGTGATATTAAGTACGTATATATATTTTCGGCTGCAGCCATTTTCATCCTGCTGCTGGCCTGTATTAATTTTATCAATTTGTCTACCGCACGTTCAATGAGCAGATCGCGTGAGGTGGGCATCAGAAAAGTACTTGGAACTTCAAAAGCGAAATTGATCGTTCAGTTTTTGTCGGAGTCGGCTCTTACAGTAGTCATCGCAATGATATTGGCAGTAGCTGCAGCGTGGCAGATCTTACCGCTGTTCAACACTCTTTCTGCAAAAACACTTTCGCCTTCGTTGCTGGTAAGTACGAACATGGTGATCACAATTATTGCGCTACCTATTATTGTTAGTCTTCTTGCAGGCAGTTATCCGTCATTGTTCCTTTCTTCGTTTAATCCTGTGACCGTACTCAAAGGAAAGATGGGAATCGGCTCACATAAAAGCAATCTTCGGAACGGGTTAGTGATATTCCAGTTCGCTACGTCAATCGTACTCATCATTGCTACTATTACTGTTTACAGGCAGCTTGATTATATTCAGACGCGGAAGTTAGGGTTCAATAAAGAGCAGGTGCTGGTTGTAGATGGAACTCATGTGCTGGCTACGAGGACCAGCGCGTTTATGAATGAAATTTCAAGGCTTCCCGGTGTGATCAGCGCAACAAATGCAGGGTTCCTTCCTGTTTCAGCCTCAGCACGAAGCGATAACACGTTCTGGAAAGATGCAGTGTTTACTGTATCCAACAATTTCAATATGCAAACATGGGCAGTTGATGAAAAATATATCCCGACATTAGGGATGGAGATGAAGTCGGGCAGAAACTTCTCGAAATCATTCGGAACCGATTCTTCCGGCATCATCATTAACGAAACGACAGCATCTATGCTGGGATTCAGCGATCCGATAGGGAAAAAGATATATACTTTGATAGATAACTCCACAAACGTTTCCAAGGCATATGAGATCATCGGCGTGGTTAAAAACTTCAACTACGAATCACTGCGCCAGCGCATCGGCCCGCTCGCAATGGTGTTAGGTGAAGCGTCGTGGTCAACTGCTTTTCGTGTAAAACCCGAAAGTGCAAAGGCAATAGTCGACCAGGTGGAAGCAGAATGGAAATCTCTTTCTACCGGCACACCTTTCAGCTTTCGCTTCCTCGACGAATCGTTCAACAATATGTATCGTGCCGAACAACAGGTGGGTCGCGTGGCCATTGCCTTTGCGGCGATCGCTGTGATAATTGCCTGCCTTGGCTTGTTTGGATTAGCAACTTATATGGCCGAACAGCGTACCAAAGAAATTGGTGTAAGAAAAGTGCTCGGGGCATCAGTAAATAATATTGTGATGATGCTGTCGCGCGATTTCCTGGTGCTGATCTTTATCGCTTCACTCATCGCATTTCCGATAGCCTGGTGGGCTATGCACACATGGTTACAGGATTTTGAATACCGGATAAATGTGGGCTGGTGGATATTTATAGTATCGGGTGTTCTCGCCATATTAGTTGCGCTGTGTACTATCAGCTTTCAGGCTATTCGTGCAGCGTTGTCTAATCCGGTTAAGAGTCTGAGAACAGAATAATATTTACCGTTCTTCCAATTAAAATCGCTGTTCATCACAAGCATCAATGCAGTGTACGACGATATTCGTAGATTAGGTGAAAATTAACCATATGCGAATACTACACCTGCTGATCATCACGCTTGCGTTACTTAACGTCCAATTAACCACAGCCCAGGAAGTGACGGCCGAAAAGCGAAACGACGCCATCAAGAACATCGCAAAGTATATAGCGGCAAACTATGTGAACGCGGAGAAAGGCGGCCAGATAGCGTCACATATACAATCGGCAAATTTTAAAGGACAGTTTGATAAAGCTACTACCTGGAAAGAGTTCGGCGAGGGAGTTACAAAAGAACTTCGCACATTCGCCAGCGATGGACATCTTTATGTGCGCCACGATCCGGACGTTGTAAAGGAACTTAAAAATCCATCACTGCCAGGTGAAGGACAGAAGTTAACCGGAAACAAAGCCTCAAAATCAACCGTAGCTGAATCGAAAGTTATCGACAACAACATCGGATATCTGAAACTAACACAAATCATCATCAACAAAAGCAATCTCGACGACCTGTATCAGCACATGAATAAGTTGAACGGTACAAAAGCACTGATCATCGATCTGCGTGATAATGGCGGAGGAGGATCCGACGTCGGACCGGTGTTCGAATCATTTTTTCTGAAAGAGGGAACGCCTACGCTGACCTTCGTAACTCGCGACGAAAACTACCGAACTGATTCTACCGTAAGCTGGCTGAAGGAGAAAAAATACGATAAGCCTGTTTATATCATTGTAAACAAGGGCACAGCATCTGCAGCGGAAGCATTTGCATTTGTTCTTCAACAGAACAGGCGCGCTAAGATTGTAGGCGAAAGAAGCGCGGGTGCCGCGAATATGAATTCGTGGTATGCAATTGATGACGAAAATTTTGTGTCAGTTTCGACTGCTTCACCAACAATTCCCGGAAAAAATATTTCATGGGAACAAACAGGTATACAGCCAGATATAAAGGCGAGAAAAGAGGATCCGCTCGCCGTTGCAGTGAGGGAAGCGTCAAAATCATAATACTATTTTAATGATTTGTTTAGTGATAAAGCCCGCCTCAAGGCGGGTTTTTTATTTAAAATCGTTTACTTTACGCTCCGCTTATCTGAACACCACCGAAGAAAATTTGATATCAGGACAACGGTTCTCCAAACTTTTAACGTCTTAATTCTTATTTAACACACTTTAGAATCATGAAAACACAACGTAGGTCTGTATTAAAAAGTTTATTCGCCTCTGTAGCAGGAGTAGTAGGTTTTGGTGCGGCAGCAAAAGCAATGGGTAGCTCATCAACTTCGGAGAAGCAGGTTGGTGAAATTGTTTACGATCAGGACAAGCCTCCCAGGTTTTCCCAGTATACTATTCACAACGGCCTCGTATACATTGCAGGCCAGGGCTATCACAAAGAGGGCGATATTAAAGTTCACACAGATAATGTGTTGAAAGACCTTGAAGACAGGTTGAAGAAAGCAGGCTCGTCGATGGAAAAAGTGCTCAAGGTGAACGTGTATCTTAATGACATCGCCGACTACGATGGAATGAACTCAGTGTATGACGGTCGCTTCGGTAAAAATCCTCCGGTACGCACAACTGTTGCTGTTGCAAAGGGTGGCGTTCCAGGAAACTCACTTGTTGAAATTGATTGCATAGCTTACCTGTAAGCGATCCTATTTCTTAACCACACTTAACTGCTTAATATATGAAACGCCGTGATATATTAAAAGGAATTTCTATTCTCCCACTCGGAGGCGCTGCTGCATCTGTATTTCCATTCGAAACAGCAAAGGCCTCACCCAAAGCACGTAAACGCGATCTTTATAAAGAACTCGGCGTGCGCACGTTCATTAACGCCGCAGGCACTTACACATTCATGACCGGCTCGCTTATGCATGATTATGTAGTAGAGGCCATACAATCGTCCTGGCAGGAATTCTGCCTTCTCGACGAGCTGCAGGATAAGGTGGGAGAAAAGATTGCAGCAATGGTTCACTCCGAAGCTGCAGTGGTTACCTGTGGAGCATTTTCAGGTTTAACACTCGGCCTTGCAGGGGTACTCACCGGCACCGACGTAGAGAAAGTGAAAATGCTTCCCTTCCTCGAAGGAACAGGAATGAAATCTGAAGTTATTTGTCAGAATGCACATAAGATAGACTACAACCACGCACTTACAAACACGGGTTGTAAGATGGTGTATGTAGATACTGCTGAAGATGTTGAAAAGGCCGTTAATGAAAAAACGGCCCTCATGCATTTTTTAAATATCGAAGCCGACAAAGGCAAGATTGGTCACGAAGAATGGGTGGCACTCGGAAAAAAATTCAACGTGCCCACTTCTAATGACATGGCTGCCGACGTACCACCTGTATCGAACCTTACCAGGTATAATGATATGGGCTTCGACTTTGTAGTAGTGTCCGGTGGAAAAGCCATCCGCGGGCCGCAAAGTGCCGGCATACTCATGGGCAAAAAGAATATTATCCAGGGTGCACGACTCCATATGCCACCGCGCGGATACAATATTGGCCGTGGAATGAAGGTGAACAAAGAAGAAATTGTGGGAATGTATGTGGCCCTCGAACACTTTATGAATGCCGATCATGACAAAGAATATAAAATTTGGGAAGAACAGATTGCAGTGATCGACAACGCGGTAAAAGGCGTAAACGGGGTTACAACTAAAGTCTATACACCCAAGCTCGGAAATGTTACACCAACTCTTGAGGTATCATGGGACAAGTCTTTGATAAAAATGACGTCAAAAGAACTTCTTGGAAAACTTCGCGAAGGAACTCCCTCAATTGAAGTGATGCCCCGCGATGAAAATTCCATTAATATTACTGTGTGGGTAATGAAACGCGGACAGGAAAAACTAGTTGCTAAACGTCTGAAAGAAGTACTCACAGCAGTTTGATTCGTTAACTATATAATCAACCACCAAAATTGACCAGGTTATTTGCTGTTCTTTTACAGGGCTCACTGTTAATATCTTCGTTCGTACTGCTGGTGAATTGTAACAACCCTGAAAAAAAAGCCGACAACGATCCTAACGCATGGAAGGCTCCGGAAAGCGCTAAAGATTTAAAAAACCCCCTCATCGACGATTCTACTGCCATTGTAAAAGGCAGGGCCCTCTATAAAATCCACTGCTGGCAGTGCCACGGCGAAAGCGGCTATGGCGATGGTGCTGCGGGTGGAGCGCTGGGCCAACAGCCAGCAAATTTTCACAGTAATCGTGTAAGAAGGCAGGCAGATGGAGAGCTGTTCTGGAAACTTGAAAACGGAAAAGGCAACATGCCACCGTTTAAAGGTGCACTTAAAGAAGAGGAAAGGTGGCAGCTCATCACCTACATCCGTAAAATGTCCAACCGCGAAATAAGACCAAGCGACCCCAAAGCACTCCGCGATGATATAAAAGTTGAATTGGTAATGCACACCGATTCATTGGCCGTAAGAATTTTGCAGAACCCCGTCACGAAAGACGTGTATTACACAACCTTCGACGGAGGTGTATGGCAAATCAGGAACTTCAACACCAAAAACGCTGTCAGCAAAAAAATTCTTACCGCAAAGGACCACGGTATTACGCGTTTGCAGGGAGCTGAGTTCATAAAAAATCAATTATTTCTTTCGGGTAATGTTGACGATACCGCGAAGAAAGCTACCGGCGGAAGGATGGTGAGATTCGATACCGACACCGCTGGTGCCAGGAACATGACGGTAGTATTCAATACCGTAATGTATGGATCCAATAAAACGATTTATGACCACGGGTGGAACGCACTTGCAGGAAGCCCCGATGGTAAATATATATATGTAAACAGTGGCGCCCGCACCGATCATGGCGAAGTGCAGGACAATGGTGGCCTGTATCCCGGCGCACGCGACAACGCACTTACCAGTAAAGTCTTCCGCATACCTGCAGATGCAAAGGATCTTACATTAACGGATGATGCACCGTTTCTCAAACAAAACGGTTACCTCTATTCTGAGGGCATCCGCAATGCATACGATATGGCCTTTGACGGTTCAGGAAATTTATTCGCAGTATCAAACTCCTCCGACTACGACAACCCTGAAGATATGTTCTGGCTGAGAGAAAATCACCACTATGGTTTTCCATGGGTGATGGGCGGAATTGAAAATCCGCAGCAGTTTAAAGACTGGGACCCCGATCCAAAAACAGATAAGTTCATCAACGAGTTTTCACACTCATGGCGCGTACGGTATTTTAAGAACGACAGCACGTTTCCAAAAATTCCCGACAGTGTTAAGTTCAGCCCAGGTGTTCAGAACCTCGGTCCAGATGCAAACGAATACCGCGGACACAGCGGAAACGTTCTTGATGGTGATGTAACAGGCGTTACCGTGAGCACATTTACTCCGCATTGTTCTCCGCTTGCCTTGTTCTTCGATAATAAGAAGGTTTTGTCTGATGAATTTAAGGGTGATGGTTTTGTAATCAGGTATTCGCTCGGTGCACGTGGTAATATGATGAGGCAATTTACCATGCAGGGGTCTGATTTATTGCACCTGAAATTATCATACGACGCTGCTACAGATAACTACTTTGTAAAAACAACCCGTGTGGTCGACAATTTTGTTGAGCCCGTTGATGCGATTATGATCGGCAGCGATGTGTTTGTTATTGAATACGGTGGTAAGCAGGGCCAGATATGGAAAGTATCGCTGCCGTCTAACTCAGAAAAAAAACGTAAATGAAAAAGATAATTTTTTCTGCACTCTGTGCAATTTTCGCGGTGTTCAATCTATCCGCGCAGGAGTACAACATTGTTATCAAAGGTGGTCATGTTATCGACCCGAAAAACAATATCAATGAAGTGATGGATATTGCCATCAGCAATGGAAAGATTGCACAGGTCGCAAAGAACATCGATGCCAAAAAAGCAGTTCAGGTAGTAGATGCCAAAGGCTTTTATGTTACACCGGGGCTTATTGATATTCACTCGCACAATTTTTTCGGTACGCAACCCGACCATGGATACAGTGATGGTACCTCGGCGCTGCCCCCGGATGGTTTTACGTTCCGTACTGGCGTGACCACTGTAGTTGATGCAGGTGGCTCAGGCTGGAAGAACTTCGAAACTTTTAAAACGAATGTGATCAAGAATTCGCAAACAAGAATTCTTGCATTTCTGAACATAGTTGGAGAAGGAATGAGAGGCGGACCGTATGAACAGAATCCAAACGACATGGACAGCAAAATGGCCGCCACAGTAGCACAGGCTAATAAGGATATTATCGTGGGCATTAAGCTTGCGCATTATAGTGGCCATGAATGGACGCCGGTTGACAGGGCAGTGGAAGCAGGAAAGATCGCTAACATTCCGGTGATGGTAGACTTCGGTGGCGCAACACCCCCGTTACCAATTGAAGAATTGTTCATGAAACATCTTCGTCCCGGTGACATCTTCACACATGCATTCGGACAACTTGATTCGCGCGAGGCAATTGTTGACACGACCACAAACAAGGTGAAGCCATTTGTATTTGAGGCGCAGAAAAGAGGTATCATCTTCGACGTTGGTTATGGTGGCATCAGCTTCGCTTTTTCCCAGGCTATACCTGCAATCAAGGATGGCTTTCTTCCTAATTCAATCAGCACCGACATTCATATCGGCAGCATGAACAATGCAATGAAGGATCAGACAAACGTGATGTCGAAATTTCTGGCAATGGGTATGAAATTGCAGGATGTGATAAAGGCTTCTACATGGAACCCTGCGGTTGAAATTAAAAGGCAGGAACTCGGTCACCTTTCTGTTGGCGCTGAAGCAGACGTGGCGATCTTAAATCTGCGCGCAGGCAAGTTTGGTTTGTTCGATTACAAAGGATACAAGATCGAAGCGGATAAAAAGTTCGAGTGCGAAATGACGATCAAAGGCGGAAGAATCGTATATGACCTTAATGGCATCGCAAATCCTATCTTCGCACCAAGACCGCCGAGACAACAAAGAAGCACTCACTAACAAAACGAATTATGAAGAGAATTACGGTTGCATTCTTTTTCGCTGCACTCTTATCGAACACGGTTTTCTCGCAAACGATTTCAAAAGAAGAGCTCACATTTCTCACATCTGAATGGAAGGGAGAAAGATATCCTGACGGAAGGCCGAAAATTACAGACGATCTTGTTGCACGCGCCAAAAAAATTGGTATCGATGACGCATGGACAGTGTTGAAGAACCTTGGCTATACCAACCAGTTTGAGATGGGTTGGAAAACAGTGAATGATGAACCCGTTGCCGGCAGGGCAGTAACAGCGATGTTTATGCCAAGCAGGCCCGACGTTGAGAAGAATATTAAGGAGAGAGGAAATAAGCAGGGAAGAATTGGTAACACCAACTCGTGGCCCATTGATGTGCTCACGAAGGGCGACATATATGTGGCCGATGGATTTGGAAAGATAAATGGCGGTACGCTTATGGGCAGCACGCTGGGTACTTCCATCTTTGCAAAATCAGGTAACGGTGTTATATTCAACGGCGCCGCCCGCGATCTGCAGGGCCTTAGCGAAATCAAAGGTTTCAATGCATTCGTGCGCGACTTCCACCCTTCGTTCTTACAGGAAATGGTTTTGATGGGATTGAATGCGCCCATTCGAATTGGTGAAGTGATGGTTTTACCTGGCGATCTTGTTATCGGCCAGAAGGAAGGAGTGCTGTTTGTACCCGCACATCTTGCGGAACAGGTAGTGGCCACATCAGAGTTTGTAATGATGAAGGATAAATTTGGATTTGAAGTTGTTAAATCCGGAAAATACACACCAGGTCAGATCGATAGTGCATGGACAGATGCCATTAAAGATGATTTCATCAAATGGCTGGAAAAACATCCTGAAGAAGGAAAAATGACCCGTGCCCAACTCGACGAGATCATGAAAAAAAGAACCTGGTAGTAAAAGTTTGACTGCAACCATATGAACATTCATAAAATACTTCTTGCTGTAGCCGCGGTGTGTCTTGCCGCCGCTCTCGTATTATCTTTTTCAGGGAAATATAGAATCGCTGGTCCTTTGTATGTAGGCTTTTTCCTGGCGCTTGCAATAGGAATCAGGAAGTTTCCAACCTTCAAAGGGTTGTCGTATACAGTGATCATACTTGCTGCGGTAACCACGGCGATGTTTTATCCTGCGCCCTTTGTTGAGATCAATGGCTTTAAACTGGCAGTGCTGATCACGCCCTTGCTGCAGCTGATTATGTTCGGCATGGGTACATCAATGAGCTTCAACGATTTTGCCGGTGTAATTAAGATGCCAAAGGGTGTACTTCATCGGTGTTACGAGCCACTTTCTTATTATGCCGGCTATCGGCTATTCGCTCGCAAAGCTCAGTGGATTTCCGCCGGAAATAGCAGCGGGTATTATTCTTATCGGATGCTCGCCCAATGGAATGGCGTCAAATGTAATTTCGTATCTCGCGAAGGCGAATCTTGCATTGTCTGTTACGATTACTGCGGTTTCAACAATGCTCGCTCCATTTATCACGCCGTTGCTGATGAAGCTTGCTCGCAGGCGAATTTGTGGAGATCAACACGCTGGATATGATGTGGGAGATCACAAAAATTGTTATCATTCCCATATTTGCCGGACTCGTCTTCAATAAATTCCTCAGTGGAAAAATGAACTGGCTCGATAAGGCCATGCCATTAGTGTCTATGACCTCGATTGCATTGATCATCGTGGTGATCACCGCCGCAGGAAGAGAAAGCTTATTGTCAATAGGGCCCGCACTTGTATTACTGGTATTGATACATAACCTATCAGGATACACACTCGGATACTGGAGCGGACGATTATTCAAGATGAGTGAGCGCGACTGCCGTACTATAGCCATTGAAGTAGGTATGCAGAACGGTGGACTTGCATCGGGAATAGCGAAGGCGATGGGAAAAATGGCGACTGTTGGCCTGGCTCCGGCAGTTTTCGGACCTTTGATGAACATCACCGGTTCCATCCTCGCATCGTACTGGCACCGCAAACCTCCGGTTGAAAATGTAAATGAGAATGTGATCGTGGAACCAACTTAAAACAAGTTTCATGACAAATCTGAAAGTATCGACAGCGCAGTTTGAAAATAAAAGTGGCGATAAAGACTACAATCTTTCAGTGATCGAAAAGCTTTCAGCTGAAGCGGCTTCCCAAGGTGCGCAGGTTGTCGCATTTCATGAATGTTCCATCACGGGATACACATTCGCACGGCATCTTACAAAAGAACAATTGCTTGACGTTGCCGAATTGATACCGTCAGGTCCATCAATCAAAAAACTTCAGCAGATTTCCGCGCGTACGAATGTTACAATCCTTGCAGGGCTTTTCGAGAAAGATGAAAACAACAACATCTTCAAAGCTTATGTGTGCGTCGACAAAAACGGAATGATCGCCAAACACAGGAAGCTTACATCCCTTCATCAATAAAAATATTCTTCCCGGCAACAGCTACACGGTGTTCGACATCCACGGATGGAAATGCGGCATACTGATTTGTTATGATAATAACATCGTGGAGAACGTGCGTGCAACAACATTGCTTGGTGCGCAGGTATTATTTATGCCTCACGTAACTATGTGCACGCCTTCTACGCGTCCGGGTGCCGGCTTTGTAGATCCTTTATTGTGGGAGAATCGTGAAACCGATCCGACAACACTTCGAATGGAATTTGATGGCCTGAAGGGAAGATCATGGTTGATGAAATGGCTTCCCGCGCGTGCATATGATAATGCCGTATATGTTGTGTTCTCAAATCCAATAGGGATGGATGATGATCAGTTGAAGAACGGTTGCTCAATGATCCTGGATCCATTCGGCGATATACTCGTTGAATGCAGAAAGCTGGATAATGAAGTGGTGACCACTACCCTGGTGCCGGAAAAATTGAAACAGGCAGGAGGACATCGTTACATCACCGCAAGGCGGCCAGCTTTGTATAAAGACATTCTCGGCGCAGACCATCGCTCAACTCAGAAAGTAGCGTGGCTTACAGGTAAAAATCAATCGTAATCTAAAAAAGCTTCTATATGGAAAGACGACAGTTCATCAGAAATTCTGTTTTTGTGTCTGCGGGTTCACTCATTGTGCCCTCCATTGTAAAAGGAAAAATGTCTGCATCAAATGTGCAGCTCGGTATTATTGGCTGTGGCGGAAGAGGCACTGCAGTGATTACATCGATGTCGAAGAATGCAAATATGAACATCATTGCGATGGCGGACATATTTGAGGATAAATTAAAAGCCCAACATCCTGTATACAACGCATTGAATGCTGCGAAAGGTTTACCTGAGATCAAGGCGTCGAATATGTATCACGGTCACGATTCATATCAAAAGTTGTTGAACAATAAAGAAATTGATGCTGTACTGATCTCGTCACCGTGTTACACTCACCCCGAATTTCTTGAAGCAGCCATCCAGGCCGGCAAACATGTGTACTGTGAAAAACCTGTTGCAGTAGATGTGGTGGGAGTGAAGCGCGCACAGAAAGCCGCCCAGGGTATCACGAACAAAAGTGTAACGATAGGCTTTCAGATTCGTCATGCTTCTCCTTATGGTGAACTCATTAAACGTATTCATAGCGGTGAAATTGGTGATGTGGTAAATGCACAATTGTATTACTTGTCATCCCGCAACGAAAAAGTAAATCCATCTATAGGTAATTCGGATACTGAAAAGAAAATCCGTAACCATTTTCATTACCGGGCAATGTCGGGCGGTATATTACTCGATCAGGGTATCCACATGCTCGATGTATGCAACTGGGCGTTGCAGGATAGTCCGGTTATGGCAATTGGCGCTGGCGGCAGAAATCTGCCAGATAATTTCGGAGATGTATGGAATCACTACCAGGTAGTATATAAGTATCCGAAAAATATCCACGTAACCATGCAGTCTACGCAGATTGGAAATACTTTCGGTGATGTGTGCGCACGGTTCATTGGTACAAAGGGTATTGCCGAAGCGCATTACAGCGGCGGTGTGTTTATTAAGGGCGAGAATGACTGGGATTCGGGTGTAGTGAAAGATGGATCAAGCGTTACGGCAGCACAACAGGCCGCCGGAATATTTCTTTCCTCCCTGCAGGATGCAGATAAAAATAAAGGGAGCTCGTTTATTAAAAGTATAGAGTCAGGAAAGTACATCAATGAAGTGAACCAGGGTGCAGCTTCAACGCTTACTGCAATTCTCGGCAGGCAGGCAGCAGAAAAAAATAAGGAAATGTCGTGGCAGGCGATGAACGATTCGAACGAGAAGCTGGATGCAAATTTAGATTTGAAACAATTCAAATAATTATTCGAGTCCATACCCAACTACCCAATCGCCCATCTTCGTCAGAAATTTTCCGTGACCGCCGGCGGCGATCACTACGTATTGCTTACCATTTACCTGGTACGTCATAGGGGTGGCCTGACCACCTGCAGGAAGTGGCGTTTCCCATACCAGCTCACCATTGTCAGAGTTAAACGCGCGCAGAAATCCATCGCGAGTAGCAGCTACAAACACCAGGTCGCCTCCTGTTGCAATTGCACCGCCGAAGTTTACTGAGCCCCATTTTTTTGAATCAGGATATTTTATTGTATCCATCATATAGCCGAGCGGCACCTGCCATTTATCATTTCCATTATTAAGGTCAATAGCATTCAATGTGCCCCATGGTGGCTTTGTTTGACCGTACCAATCAGTCGTTGAAAGAACATCGAACATGTAATCCCTTTTCAGTACATAGGGTGTTCCATGCTGCATGCCTCTTTCGGCTCGCATCGATCTTTCGTCTCCCGATTTGTTATCCTCATCAAGTTTTTCACGGGGTATTAAGCGGATGACTGCAGCAAGCCAGTTAATATTCGTGAAGAGAACATTTTTTCGGGGATCATAGCACATGCCGCCCCAGTGAATGCCACCAACATTGCCGGGGGTAACTAATGTGCCCTGGATAGATGGAGGCGTGAATATGCCTTTGTTGATATATTTTTTTATCCGCTCCTCCGATTTTTGCCGGAGCCCGGGTGTTGGTCCCCACGCGTCGTCGGCAGATACACTCTGCATTCCAATCGGTTTTGGCAGTATCGGAAAGGGTTGAGTTTGCGATGCTTTCTCGCCTTCTACATCTGATGCAGGTACTTGTCTTTCTTCAACAGGAAACAGGGGTTTGCCTGTACTTCTGTCAAGGATGAAGATGTGTCCCATTTTCGTTCCCACTGCAACTGCAGCAACTTTTTTATTGTCGCGTGGAATGTCAATTAACATGGGTTGCGCCGCAACATCATAGTCCCATATATCATGATGCACCACCTGGAAATGCCAGATGAGCTTGCCGGTAGTTCCGTTAAGTGCAACTACAGAGTTTGAATACAAATTGTCGCCACCGCGGTTGCCCCCGAAATAATCAGGACTCGTACTGCCGGTAGGAATAAACACCATGTTGCGTTTTTCATCTGCAGAGATCACCGACCATGCATTTGCCGCACCTGTTTTGCGTGCTGTGTCGGATTCGAGCGGATCCCAACTCCATACTTCTTTGCCGGTGATGGCATTGAAGGCGCGCACAACGCCTCTTGGAAAATCCGATTTATTATTATCGCCCATCGAGGAGCCAACAACAATGATGTCGCCGATGACTGCTGGCGGAGACGTCATGCTGATGTCATCGCCAATGCCTTCTCTAAGATTTATCGCACCATTGTCACCAAATGAAGATATCATTTGACCTGTTTGCGCATCAAGAGCTATCAGTCTGCCATCGATCGTACCGATAAATATTCTTTTTTTCTGGTTTCTGGCTTTTGTGTCAGAGGTAGTTGGCCATACCGAAACTCCGCGCGATGTTATTTCTGAAAAATGTTTTTTGAGATTGACTTTCGGATCGTACAACCATCTTTGCGTGCCTGTTGCTGCATCAATGGCAAATACTCTTGATGATGGTGTACTGAAGAAGAGTGTATTGTCTACCAGGATAGGTGTTGCTTCAAATGCGGCTTTCTCGATAGCATTCGTACCCTTATATGTTTCAAGTTCGCCTGTTTGAAATGCCCAAACCTGTTTAAGCGCCTTTACGTTTTTTGTATTGATTTGTTTCAGCGATGAATAACGCGCCCCACCCGGATCACCCCCGTAACTGCTCCATCCTGTTTGTGCCTTAGTGTTTAAAAAGCTGCATAGTATTGCCGCAAAAAAAATACTTTTCACCAGCGGTGGCCAGTGAAAAGTATCTTGACGGTATATCCCCATAAATTTATTTCGTACTTCGGCGATCATCCGCCTGATTGATGTAAGTAATTGCAAATGGCCCTTCTCCATTGACCTGTAATAGACGCACTTTGTACTTGGTGCATAGGTGAACAGGGGAACCCAGGCGGCCAGGAAGGATCGCCGCTTAACACAGCGATCTTTGCGCCTTTGGGTAATCCAGGTGGAGCGTCCATCCATTTAAGGTCAGTTACATTAAGCATAACGTGACCTCCCGATGGATGATCCATATCTGCAGGGGCAGATTTTTGAGACATAAGCGGGCTAGAACAAACGATTACGGCTGCCAGAAAAGAATAGCTTCTTCATAAAAACAGCTTTACGTTATAAAAAAAGAGCTTACGTCTTAAAGATAGTAATTTAAAATTCTATCTGTCCCCTGATTTCACCGCCTGGATTCTTCTTCGTATGGATGTTAAAGTAGTATAAACCTAGCAGCAGGCTATCTTCATTAATCTTTTCACCCACTTTTACGGTGTCAGAAAAATTTCCTGATGTTGACTTCTTCAGCATAGGTGTGAGGTCGTGTACAACACCGGCGTTTACTCCTTTAGCTGCGGTACCGTGAATGTGCGCCATTGCTGCATCGCCGGTGAGGCCTGAATAATTAACCGTGTATGTAAGGGTTTTTGTGTCTTTATTATAAGTCACATCCGCAGTGCCGGAGCCTTTGCTGTCGTTAGCTGGTACTTCCTGGCTGGACGAAAGGGTGATGCTTTTCGTCACTACAGGATTTGCGGGTGGTGCAGGCATTGTATCTGCACTGGCTGCTGATGTATCGGTTGCCGATGCTTCACCATCGCTCGAATCACCACAGGAAACGCAAAAAGAAAGGACGCCGATCATAGAAAGTTGAAAAATCTTTTTCATATGTGCTTTATTTTTTGATGTAGAAAAAAACTAATGATAGAACCACACATTTCCCTTCTCTAAGCAACGCGGCACTAAAAATAAGATATTCGTGTTGTACATTTATGAAAAGCAACCAAATTTAATGATCAGGTATCTCCGCCCGGCAATCTTTCTATTCCTTTCTATCATTTCATTATCAGTAACAGCTCAGCTCCGGTTACCTGCAGTATTATCATCAGGAATGGTGCTGCAGCAAAAAGATTCAGTTACATTATGGGGCTGGAACAGTCCCGGCGCCAGGCTCTATGTAAACACCAGCTGGAACAACGCAACCGATTCAACATTCACTACAAGCGGCGCTTTGTGGCAGTTGAAAGTGATGACGCCAGCTGCAGGCGGGCCGTATGAAATTACAATCAGGAGCTACGATACCATAAAACTCGCCGATGTCATGATAGGCGAGGTATGGGTGTGCTCCGGTCAGTCGAATATGGAGTGGAGTTCTTACAATGGTGAGAAAGACATACCTGCAGAATTTTCGAACGCTCCGAACCGAAACATTCGCTTCTTCCACGTTCCCAAAACAACATCGGGTCATCCACAGGACGATGTTAAGGCTAAATGGACAGTTTGTGATTCAAACACATTGAAAGGTTTTAGTGCAGTCGGCTATTTTTTCGGAAAAAAAATCAGTCAGTCGCTTAATATACCCATCGGACTAATCAACTCAAGCTGGGGTGGAACACCCGCAGAAGTATGGACTCCGGCCGAATTGATCGACAGAGATCCTGAGCTCCTTGCTGCTACCGATAAACTCAATAAAACATCAACAGGTTGGCCATGGATGCAGGGCGTTTCATTATAACGCGCATGCTCGCACCGCTAACGAAGTTCAATATTTCAGGTGCTATATGGTACCAGGGCGAAGCAAACGTAAGTTCCAACGCTACCTACGATAAATTGATGACCACCATGATCGATTCATGGAGAAAAGCCTGGAACAAGAACATTCCTTTCTATTATGTGCAGATTGCTCCATACAATTACGGCGACAGCAACATCAATGGCGCATTGTTACGGGAAGCACAAACTAAAACAATGGCGCATCCGAATGTAGGCATGGTCGTAATTACAGATCTCGTAGATTCAGTGACCAACATTCACCCATCGCACAAAAAAGAAGTAGGCAACCGCCTCGCAAATTGGGCACTCGCCCAAACGTACAAGCAGAGTGGCATCGTTTATAAAAGTCCCATCTTCGATGGCGCTCAGAAAAAAGCCGGCAAGGTTGAGTTGACATTCAAAGAAGTGCCAACAACCTTTAAATCGAAAGATAAAAACGTTGTTGGCTTTCACAGCAGGTGATGCAAACGGACAATGGTTTCCTGCAACTGCTAAAATCGAAGGGAACAAAATAATTGTTTCGAGTAAGAAAGTAAAGGACCCGGTTGAAGTTCGGTACGCATTCACAAATACACTCATCGGCAATGTATTTTCTGCTGAAGGCTTGCCGCTTACACCATTTCGAACAGGTACGCTTATGATAAGGCTTTCCAACACAAATCTCGATAAGATTTCATCAAGGAACGTAAACATTCCCAACGAACGTTTGCTTGCGCTGCCCGAAAAAATTTTACAATTCGGAACGGGCGTGCTTCTTCGCGGGCTGTGCGACTATTTCGTGCACGATGCCAACACAAAAGGGATTTTTAACGGAAGGATAGTTGTAGTTAAATCAACCGACGCCGGTACAACAGACGATTTCAGCGAACAGGATAATTTGTATACAATTTGTGTGAGAGGCCTCGATAGGAACGAAATTGTCGAACAGAACATTATTTGTTCTTCGATCAGTCGCGTGTTGAGTGCAAAGTCGGAGTGGAGCGAGATACTGAAAACGATGCACAGCCGCGACCTGAAGATTATCATCTCTAACACAACCGAAGTAGGTCTTCAACTCGTCAATGAAAAAGTGCTGAGTGGCGTGCCTTCATCTTTTCCCGGCAAGTTGCTGGCTGTATTGCATGAACGGTATAAGCATTTGAACGATGAAAGCCTTGTAGTGATTCCGACAGAATTGCTCAGCGATAATGCAGAAAAGTTAAGAGGGATAATAGATGAACTGATCATTTATAATCAATTCGACGAAAATTTCACAAGCTGGCTGAACGATAAGGTAACGTTTTGCAACAGTTTGGTTGACCGCATTGTCACGAAAGACCCGGGGGAAAAACTGCTGGCCGATATTCAATTGAAGCTGGGCTATTCTGATAGTCTGCTTACCATGTGTGAAGATTACAGGCTTTGGGCAATTGAGGGAGATGAGGAAGTGGAGAAATTACTTTCTTTTACTGCAACCGGCCAGGGTGCTTTTGTTAAACCCGATATCGACATATTCAAGTTTCTCAAGCTCCACCTGCTCAATGGAACACATACCCTGAGCGCTTCGCTGGCTTACCTCGCCGGCTTCGATATTGTGAAGCAGGGCATGGAACACCCGATTTTCTCGTCTTATGTAGAAAGGTTAATGAAATCGGATATCGCGACAGCTATTCCATACAGCATTCCGCAAAACGAGATTGATTCGTTTTCGTCGAAGGTGCTCGACCGTTTCAGAAATCCTTTTCTTCAGCATAAATGGATCAACATCACGTTGCAGAACACAATGAAGATGAGGAACAGGAACATACCCGTGTTGCTGAACTATGAAAAAATTCATGGCAGGTCACCCGAATATATGGCTACCGGCTTTGCGGGTTACCTGCTATTTATGAAGCCGGCAGACCATCCAATCAACGACGACCAGGCCGCATATTTCGCAGAGGTCTGGCAATCGGAGGTGTCGCCTGAAAAAGTGGTAAATGCCGTACTTTCAAACGCTTCGCTTTGGGGTGCAGACCTTTCAACCTTTAAACCTTTTGCTGAGTCAGTATCTAACAAACTAACATCCATGCTCACCAATGGTGTGCTTGATACAATAAAAAATATATGAAACAATCATCAGGAGGCAGACGGAATTTTTTGAGGAATGCTGCGGGCACCTTTGCAGGCATGACAGCATTATCGGGATTGCCCGTACAATTTCTTTCGGCAAAACAAGTTGCACCTGTGCAGAAGCCGAAGTTTTATGCGGCACCGCGTATACGGTTTTCAGTGATAGGTATGAATCACAACCATATTAACTCACAGGTTGAAATGGTAAAGAAAGGTGGCGGCGAACTTGTCTCCTTTTTTGCAAAGGAACCAGACCTTGCTGCAGCCTTTGCTAAAACTTTTCCGGAAGCAAAGCAGGCGGCAAGCATGAATGAAATTCTTGAAGACAAGTCAATACAGCTCGTTGTGAGTGCCGCTATACCCGATGAACGCGCACCACTTGGTATCCAGGTGATGAACCATGGAAAAGATTTTATGGCCGACAAGCCGGGTATCGTCACCCTCAGGCAACTTGAGGAAGTGCGCCGTGTACAAAAGCAAACAGGAAAGATCTACTCGATCATGTATGGCGAACGATTGGAGAATGGTGCCACTATCAAAGCGGGTGAATTAGTAAAAGAGGGCGCAATCGGAAAGGTAGTACA
This sequence comes from uncultured Chitinophagaceae bacterium, assembly GCA_963782225.1. Lineage (GTDB taxonomy): Bacteria > Bacteroidota > Bacteroidia > Chitinophagales > Chitinophagaceae > Flavitalea. Next base: position 668,826 of record CAWAIQ010000004.1, on the reverse strand, counting down.
AACAATAGGTCTCGGTCCGCACAGGATGAATCCTAAAACCGCGGCCTGAATGGTTCTTTCACACCAAGCGATACGGAGGAATTATTACTGACATCGCTTCTCATCAATTCGATCAATTCTTATTTTTTACCAACAGTAAAAAAGTGGAAGTGGTTAGTTCGCAGGTGGCCAATGTAAATCACCCTGAATATCCTGAACTGGAAGATTACGCTGATGTGCTGGTGAAAGGCGATAGTGGCATTGGCTTTATGCGCGTTGACTGGTTTACACCAGATTCATTAAAAACGTGGGGCGATACGCGGCTTACTGTACTTGGCACCGAAGGATATATTGAAGTAAGAAAAAATATCGACATCGCAGGAAGGGAAGGCGGCAATCACCTGTTTCTTGTAAATCATAAAGAAACAAAGTATATGGATTGCAGCAATGTGCCCATTACCTACGGAGAACAACTTGTTGACGATATCCTTAACCGGACAGAAACAGCGATGAGCCAGGAACGTTGCTTCTATGCAGCTGAGCTTGCCATTCGTGCGCAGGTACAAGCGAAGAAAATAAAATTGTAATTATTATTTCGAACTATAACTATCAACAAACATTCTACCGTAATGCATTCAAAACTTTTGCTCGCAGCATGCCTACTTGTTCTTGCAGCATGCCAGTCCGGTAACAAACAACCTGAGATTGCTGCCGTTGACATTTCAACTATTCCGCTGATTCCAAAACCTGTAACGATAACACCGGCCCAGGGCGGATTTCAGTTTAATGAGAATACAAAGCTGTTCATCGACAAATCATCAACTGGTCTCGAGTCGATTTCAGGATACCTCGCACAAAAACTGGCCCCCGCAACAGGATACAAACTGGATGTGGCTACTGACCAGGGCGACAACCAGGTATCACTTGCACTGACATCCAACAGCGCCGACCTCGGTGAAGAAGGTTATGACCTCGACATTAAATCAACCGGAATAAAAATTTCTGCCAATAAAGCAGCGGGATTATTCAACGGCATTCAAACACTCATTCAGCTGTTACCGAACGAGATCACCAAGAATTCAAAACAAGATATTCCATGGGTTGTAGGTGCAGGCACCATCCATGATTATCCTTCATATGGTTATCGCGGTGCTATGCTCGATGTTGCGCGTCACTTCTTTAGTGTTGATGACGTAAAAAGATATGTTGATCTGATATCATCTTACAAAATGAACAGGCTTCATCTCCATTTGTCTGATGATCAGGGTTGGAGAATAGAAATAAAAGCGTGGCCGAACCTCACTGCACATGGTGGCAGCACACAGGTAGGCGGTGGCAAAGGTGGCTTTTATACACAAGAGCAATACAGCGACATCGTAAAGTATGCTGCAGACAGAAACGTAATCATTATACCGGAGATCGACATGCCCGGTCATACCAACGCTGCACTTGCATCATATCCTGTTCTTAATTGTAATAATAAAAGTCCTGAGCTATACACAAAAACAGAAGTGGGCTTTAGCACATTGTGCACAAACAAAGACACTACCTATAAATTCATAGATGATGTAGTAAAGGAACTTGCTGCCATTACACCTGGCCCATACCTCCATCTTGGTGGTGATGAGAGCCACGTTACTCCAAAGAAAGACTTCGTGTACTTCGTAAATAAGGTTCAGGCAATTCCGAAAAAATATGGAAAGAAGATGATTGGTTGGGAAGAAATTGCACAGGCATCTCTCGATTCAAACACGATCGTTCAGTACTGGTCTAATGTTGAACATGCAAAAGCAGCTGTGAAGAAAGGAGCGAAGCTCATTATGTCGCCGGCATCAAAAGCATATCTCGACATGAAGTACGACAGCACAACAAAATTGGGATTGATGTGGGCCGGATTAAATGAAGTTGACAGCGCGTACATCTGGACCTTATCCAGCCGTGCGAAGGAAATATCGAACGATAATATCCTTGGAGTTGAGGCCCCATTATGGACAGAAACCCTCTCAACTATGGATGAAATTGAGCAAATGGTGTTTCCACGACTTCCCGGTATTGCAGAGATTGGCTGGACGCCCGACAACAGCAGAAGTTGGGATGAATACAAGGTTCGCCTTGCCAAACATGGAGCGAGAATGAGAGCGATGGATATCGATTTTTATCAATCTCCGAAGGTTCCATGGGGTGTGAAGTAGTTTGCATGATCTTATGTTGTAACAACAAAATCACGCAAACGTTTGATTGTGTAAGTGAGTCTTATTATCTCTAAATTTTCATAACACTGTTTATGAAAGAATCAACTACTGCTCCTTTATCAAAGGTTCCCGGCGCATCTTCTTCTGTCTTCGCTCCACAACGCGTTGCTTCGGTTGATGTATATCGTGGCTTCGTAATGTTGCTTATGATGGCCGAGGTTCTTTCGTTCAGGCAAGTTTCAGAATCATACCCGGCAAGCTCATTTTGGCTCTTCCTGTATTTTCACCAGGATCATGTACCCTGGGTAGGATGTTCGCTACACGATCTTATTCAACCATCATTTTCTTTTTTGGTGGGTGTGGCGCTGCCATATTCAGTTGCCAGTAAAAAAGCGAAAGGTGTTGCGTTTGAGAGTATGCTTGGAACGGCAATCAAACGTTCGCTGATATTAATATTACTGGGGGTATTTCTGCGTTCACTTTATTCAGATCAAACCAACTGGACATTTGAGGATACCCTCAGCCAGATTGGTTTAGGATATACTTTTCTTTTTCTTCTTGGCTTCCGTTCGCAAAAGGTCCAGGTGATTGCGCTGGTAGCGATACTTGTAGCTTACTGGCTGGCTTTTGCCTTATACACCATCCCTCCTGAGCTCAACACACTTGCACATACAGGCGTTCCGCCAGATTGGGAACATAACCGCACCGGCTTTTTATCGCACTGGAATAAGAACGCAAACTTTGCGTGGTCGTTCGACAGGTGGTTTTTGAATTTGTTTCCCCGCGAAAGCACGTTTGAAAATAATGGCGGAGGTTACTCAACCCTGAGTTTTATTCCAACATTAGGCACGATGATACTCGGCCTCCTCGCGGGTAATATTCTTCGGTCGAACAGGATATCGACAGAAAAAGCAAAAAGGTTTCTGATCATCGGCGCTTCGCTGCTCGCAGCAGCATTGTTGATTCACTTTGCAGGTATAAACCCGATCGTAAAAAGGATCTGGACTCCCGCTTGGGTGCTGTTTAGTGGCGGATGCTGCTTCACGCTTCTTGCTATGTTTTACTGGATCGTGGATATTAGAGACAAGAAAAAATGGTTCTTTGTACTGATGGTAATTGGTATGAATTCGATCGCTGCTTATGTAATCGCTGATGGGTTCGGAGCGTTCATTACGAAGACGCTTTACACACATTTTGGTCAGTACGACCAGGTGTTTGGAGTGGGGTTGTCGTCGCTGGTGAAGGGGACTTTTGTGTTGACACTTATGTGGTTGATTTTATACTGGATGTATAAGAAGAAGATTTTTATTAAGATTTAGTGTTCTCATATGCACCGTTAATGGCAATAAAAAGGGATCAGTTTCTACTGATCCCTTTGCTTTTAAGGTAATAATGAGAGGAGATTTATTTAAGTTTTTTGCCCCTGATTTTAAGCTCGGTTTTTTTGTTGTCGTCTGATTTGTTGTCGTTGCCTTTGCCTTGATCGTGGTCGGCGCTGCTGTCTTTCTGTTCTTTTTCGGTCTTATCGATGTCTTTCTCTTTCTCGTCTTTATTGTCGTTGCCTTTTCCTTGATCGTGATCCTCGCCGCTGTCTTTTTGCTCTTTTTCTTTCTTTTCTTTTTCTTCTTTTTCCTTTTTCTCTTTCGCGTCTTTATCTTTCTTTTCTTTCGCCTCTTTCTCTTTCTTTTCTTTTTCCAGGCGATCTTTTTCTTCTTTGTCGGCTTTGTCTTTCGCATCTTTCTCAGCTTTCTCTCTCGCTTCGTTTTCTAATCTTTCCTTCTCAGCTTTTTCGCGGAGTTCTTTTTCTAAACGATCTTTCTCAGCTTTATCTCTCGCTTCCTTTTCTAATCTTTCCTTCTCAGCTTTTTCGCGGAGTTCTTTTTCTAAACGATCTTTCTCAGCTTTATCTCTCGCTTCGTTTTCTAATCTTTCTTTCTCAGCTTTTTCGCGCACCTCTTTCTCGATTGTCTCTTTCGCAATCCTTTCTCTTTCTATTCTTTCTTTTTCGAGTCTTTCTTTCTCGATTCTTTCTCTTTCTATTCGCTCTTTCTCTAATCTCGCTCTTTCTAAACGCTCTTTCTCTCCCTTCACCAGCAGTGCCCTGCGTTCTTCAACCGTTTGCATTCTCTGTTCCCTCGACTTCCTGTCCCTCTCAAGTCTTTCCTTTTCTATCCTCTCTTTTTCTATTCTGTCTCTCTCCGCACGTTCTCTGTCAAGCCTGTCGAGTTCGTATCGCAACTGAATACGCTCCTTTTCGAGGCGTTCCCGCTCAATCCGGTTTTTTTCGGCTTCCGCCCTATCGTTATCATTATTATTTACATAAATAACCTGCGGTTGTTCCTTTACAACCACCACACGGGGTTGCTCCTTAACCACCACTACGCGCTCTTCAACAGGCGGTGGGGTGGCAGCCGTCGTGTGATATACACGGCAACTTGTAGCAGTGGCAATCAATAAAAATGTAGCCGAAGCAATAAATGTACATTTAGGGTGCATGAGTTGGGTTTTTACATTGGATATTTCGTTCCCAATACGGGACTAAGACCTTCATGGTCAACTAGTAATAACAGAAGTTGGCAATGTTTATTGCGTAATGCAGTCGCTATTTAGCGCCTGCGGCGGGCGTGCCTCCGGCGGATTTAGGTAGAAAAAAATCGATACAGGCCTCACGCCTCATGCTTCCCGCTTCACACTTATATTTACAAGATGAGAAATCTCTTCGTTTTAGCGATTGTGGTGATAATATGTATTCAAACATCCATCGCCCAGGAATGGAAGCCAGTGCCAGGCAAAATAGCCTCTGAATGGGCGGCAAAAGTCGACCCGGCCAACCCACTTCCGGAATATCCGCGTCCGCAACTCGAACGAAAAGTATGGGCAAGTCTTAACGGGCTTTGGAGCTACTCGATTACCCAGAAAGACGCGCAAAGCAATACGACGTGGATGGGCAAAATTCTCGTGCCATTTGCGGTTGAATCCTCTCTTTCAGGCGTTGCTAAAACAGTTGGAAAGGATAGCATCCTCTGGTATACCCGTAAGTTTACTCTGAACAAAGAGATGAAGGGAAAGACAATACTGCTGCATTTTCAGGCAGTAGACTGGCGCACAAAAGTATTCATCAATGGTAAAGCGGCCGGCGAACACGAAGGCGGCTTTGATCCCTTTTCATTTGATATCACTCCGCATCTGAAGAAATCCGGCGACCAGGAAATTACGATCAGCGTTTGGGACCCGACCGATGAAGGTCCGCAGCCAAGAGGCAAACAGGTGGTAAAGCCGGAAGGCATCTGGTACACACCGGTAACCGGAATTTGGCAAACCGTATGGCTCGAAGCTTTACCCGAAAGTTATATCGCAGCAGTAAAACCAACTGCCGACATCGACAAACAACAAATCACCATCAACACTACCGTTACAAATGCGAAAATTGGTGACAAAGTAAGTTTGTCGGCCTGGGATGGCTCGACGAAAGTCGCGGAAGCCGGGGGCACGCAAGGTGAAGACGTTATCTTGAAAATTGAAAATCCGAAGTTGTGGTCGAACGAAACGCCATTTCTTTATGATCTCAAAGTTTCGGTTACGCGTAACGGTAAGACCATCGATGAGGCAAAAAGCTATTTTGCCATGCGCAAAATTTCGGTTGGCACCGATGAAAAGGGAATTAAAAGACTACTGCTCAATAATAAGTTCGTATTTCAATACGGCCCACTTGACCAGGGCTGGTGGCCCGACGGTTTATACACTGCGCCAACTGAAGAAGCACTCGTGTACGACATTGACAAAACAAAAGAAATGGGCTTTAATATGATTCGCAAACATATTAAGGTAGAGCCTGCGCGTTGGTATCATCACTGCGACAAAGTTGGAATTTTGGTTTGGCAGGATATGCCGAGCGGCGATCTTGGCAACACGTGGGATCCCCACCCCGCTGTTTATGGAAAAGCAAATGACAGGCAACGTACGCCGGAGTCGGAAGGGTATTATCGAAAGGACTGGAACGCTATCATTGATGCGTTGTATCCCTTTCCTTCAATAGTTGTTTGGGTTCCATTCAATGAAGCGTGGGGCCAGTTCAAGACGGTTGAAATTACAGATTGGACGCGGAAAAAAGATCCGTCGAGAGTAGTGAACAGTGCGAGCGGCGGAAATTTTACCTACACCGACCATATTATTGATATACATAACTATCCTGAACCGCTTATGCCGGAGCCACAATTATTCGGCGACAAACTAGTGCTTGTTTTGGGAGAATTTGGTGGACTCGGATTGCCTGTACCTGGCCACGTATGGCAGGAAAAAGACAATTGGGGTTATCAATCATTTAAAACACCGGATGAATTGCTGGCGAAGTATACGGTGTTCATGGATACACTAAATAACCTGATTGATAAGGGCCTTTCTGCAGCGGTGTATACTCAAACAACAGATGTAGAAGTAGAGATCAATGGGTTGATGACTTATGACAGGAAAGTAATTAAGAATCCTGCGGAAAAGTTTAATGCGTTGCATAAAAAGCTATATGCGCATGAAATAAAATTGTCGACCAAGGCTGTTAACTAGGAAATGATGTGAGTGATTTGCGGAGAAAGTTCGCTATTTCGGAAAATTAAATCCTTTCAAAAAAGCCTTAAACCTCTCATCCGATTTTAAATTCTCAGGAACCCAATGCTCGCAACGCGTTGATAATATAATCGGCTCGCGCGCTTCGCGTCCTTTTTCAAGATAGAGGAGCGCTTCATCCAACAATCCGAGATGCGCTGCACTCAAACCAATCATCGTGTAGGTAATATATACAGTGCGGCTTCGCTCGATAAGATCATCATAAATAGCCTGTGCCTTACTCCGTTCATTCATCAGGCAATATGCGATACATAACGCACCTGCCACAAACGGATGCTTATTGGATAAAGTGAAAAACTTTTCAAAAATCTCAACGGCACGGTCATAACGCTTCAGGAAAGTGTTTGCGAGCCCTTCGTACATGTTACACAAAAAAGCATAGGGATCAAGATCAATTCCTTTTCTGCATGCAACAATAGTTTCTTCAAACTTGCCCTGCGCATGCAATACCGGCCCGAGCATACCATAGCAGACAGCGCTTAGTGGTTCAAGTTCCACCGCAATCTTCGCATGCTTTTCGGCTTTCTCATACTCACCCATCGCCCATGTTAAAAAATCGAGCGCGTACCAATAGTGCGCCTGCGCATAAGAAGGATTTATTTCGAACGACTTTTGGAAAAGTTGCTCGGCAAGATCCCACTTCCATTCAATACATGCATAGTAAAAGGCGAGCGAACTGTATGGCTCGCATAGAGCAGGATTGAGCGAGATCGCTGTATCCGCTGCTTCCTTCGCTTTTCTTCCCGCATCTTTTGGATAAATGAGTCCGTATGACGCAGCAAGCAGATGTGCATCCGCAAGGCCCGTATACGCGAGCGCATAGTCGGGATCGATGTCAACTGCTAACTGGAAAAATTTTATTCCTTTAAGAATTGAGCCGCCTCTCCGGTTCACATAAAATCGGCCCTTCAAATAAAGTTCATATGCCTCTGTATTCTGCGTATTGACCTTCCTGATTTTCTTCCGCTCACTCTCGAACAAAGTAACTTTCAACTTCTCTGTAACAGATAATGCAATTTCATCCTGCACCGCAAAAATGTCGTTCATCTCGCGATCGTACCGCTCCGACCACATCTGGAACCCATCAGTGATATTAATGAGCTGAACAGTAACGCGGATTTTATTCGCCTGCCTGCGAACGCTTCCTTCCAGCACAGTTCCTACGCCGAGTTTGTCGGCAATATCACGGAGGTTGCGTTGCGAACCTCTGAATTGAAATGATGATGCGCGTCCCGCAACTTTAAGTTGCTTGAGTGATGAAAGTGAATTAAGAATTTCTTCTGCAACGCCATCGCTGAAATAATCCTGTTCAGGATCGTTGCTCATATTGTGAAAAGGCAGAACAGCAATGCTGTTCCGGAAAGAAAGGGCGGCAGACTTTTGTACGGTCGCATTTTTTTTAACGAGCGGCTTTATTAAACCTGCTTTTCCTTCGAGCGTGTTTATATCCGGTTTTACAATTCCATCATCATCCAAAGCAAATACTTCAACGTGCCGGTCAACGTTTTTAAGTTGATAAACGCCCATCGAGGTTGTCTTAAATTCAGGGTGGTTGACGATTTCATCTTTCACTTTGTCAGACATCAGCACGGCGCCCGCAATAGAAAGAGATTCAATCCGCGAGGCGAGATTGACGCCATCGCCAAAAACGTGATTATCATTCAGGATCACATCACCAATATGCAATCCTATTCGTACGGGTACCTGCGGGTGCTTACAAAACAGTTTCTGCATCTGCAATGCGCAATCAACTGCTTCAACCGCACTATGAAAAATACTGAGTGTGCCATCTCCATAGTATTGGATGATCTGGCCGTTGCACTCATCATGTTTTTGCTGAATAATTTCGCGGTGACGCTCCCTTAGATCAATAGCCCGATCTTCGTTATGCTGCATTATAGCCGTATAACCTTCGATATCGGTAAACATTATCGCAGCCAGTTGTCGGTGCCGGGGCATAGAGGGAGAATAAGCTTTCTGAAAGTTAACGATAAAGCCTGCCTGCGCCTAGCTTTTCTTGAACTTCCTTACTACATCGAGGTAACTGTCGCTCACGGGTACTTCTGCTGCAGCCAGCATGATGCGTTTATTATTCACGCCTTTTATTTTGTTCACGGACACGATGTAGCTCCGGTGAACACGTTTGAATTTTTCGGAAGGAAGTTTCTGCAACACGCGCTTCAGTGGCATCAGCGATAACACTGGCTTATCGTCGGTGATGTGGATGCGGATATAGTCTTCAAGACTTTCGATGAATTCGATGTCGTTGAGATCTATCTTAAGAAGTTTATACTCCGAATACACATATAGATACTGATCGTTGCCGGCACCTGATTTTTTGAATTTATAATATTCTTCCGCTTTTGCTACAGCTTTAATGAACCGGTCGTATGCAACTGGTTTCAACAGGTGGTCGATGGCCTGCAACTCGAACCCTTCGAAAGCAAATTTGCGCTGTGCGGTTGTAAAAATGATCATCGGCTTGTTTTCGATGGAGCGCATCAGTTCAACACCTTTCGTTTGGGTATCAACAAAAATCAGGTCTGCCCCGTGGTTGCTTAGAAACGATGCAGCAGCCAGCGCATCTTCAAAAACCTGCATCAGGTTGAGAGCCGGTGTTTGTTGGATAAATTCCTTCAACAGCTGTAGCGCCAGAGGGTCCTTGTCTATTGCCACACACTTAATGGCCATTGCCAAATTTAAATGCATTTTCGATACACGTGTATCCGGATATACACAACGTCACAGTTTTTCGGGATGAATGCGATAATATTACTCCCTCAAATGAATTTATGAGACTAATGACTCTCGCGTTGATTGTCTGTTTTGTTAACAGTGCCTGTTCGCAACAAGTGGCACCACCAGCGCCTGTACTTCCTGTGCCTACCGAGGCACAGCTCGCCTGGCACGATATGGAGTTGAACGCGTTTATACATTTTACTACCAATACATTTACCGGCAAAGAATGGGGTTATGGAGATGAGAAACCATCAGTGTTCAATCCTACGTCACTCGACGCAAACCAGTGGGTATCTACATTGAAGGATGCAGGTTTCAAAATGGTTATCCTTACATGTAAACACCATGACGGCTTTTGCATCTGGCCCAGCAAGTACACGGAGCATTCTGTAAAAAACAGCCCTTACAAAGGCGATGTTGTCAGAGAAGTAAGAGATGCCTGCACAAAACATGGACTGAAATTCGGGGTTTATTTGTCCCCCTGGGATCGCAACCATCCTGAGTATGGACGCGACGGTTACCTTGAATACTACCGTAACCAATTGAAAGAACTTTTCACCAATTATGGGCCAGTAACCGAAATGTGGTTTGATGGTGCCAACGGTGGCGACGGTTATTATGGAGGATCAAGGGAGACCAGGAAGATCAATGGCCGAAGCTATTATAACTGGCCGGTAACGATGGGCATTGTAAAAGAAATGGAACCGGATGTGATATTTTTCAGCGATGCTGGTCCGGGCGTAAGATGGGTGGGTAATGAAAGAGGTGTTGCCGGCCAAACGAACTGGAACAGCATTTCAACCGACACGTTATTCGCAGGCAAAGCCGGGGTGGAAGATCTGCTCGCAAGCGGCTCGCCCGATGGAAAGCAATGGGTACCCGCAGAAGTCGATGTGTCCATACGGCCGGGATGGTTTTATCATGCAAACGAAGACTCGTTAGTGAAAACTCCCCAGCAGCTTTTTGACATTTACCTGACCTCCGTGGGTCGTGGTTCATTATTGTTGCTGAACGTTCCTCCCGACAAACGCGGACTTTTTCATGAAAACGACGTTCAGGCCTTGCAGGGTTTCCGCAAGCTGCTCGATAAGGAATTTGCTACCAACCTTGCAACCGGAAGCACGGCAACGGCGTCATCGTACCGGGGAAAATCAGACAAGTTTTCTCCAACGCTCGTAACTGATGGAAAGAAGGAAACATATTGGTCCACAGACGATAACGTGACTACGGCATCAATTGAGGTTACATTGAAAAAGGCGGGGCCGGTAAAATATGTGGTGTTGCAGGAATACATCAGGCTGGGACAACGGATCAGCAGTTTCAGCATAGAATTGTTCAACAACGGACAATGGACGAAAATCGCTGAAGGCACAACAGTTGGTCACAAAAGAATTTTGAAGACCAATGGCGCGGCCGGGGAAAGAATCCGGCTCAATATCCTGGCATCCAAAGCTTGCCCAACCGTATCGAACATAGAAGTTTATTAACGAACATGGCCTATATTCATAACTCAAATAAAATCTACGTATGAAATTTGTTTTGGCTGCAATTGCAGTGGTGGTGATTACAACATCGTTTGCCGTAAGTGACTTCGTAAAGATCTTCAACGGGAAAGATCTTACGGGATGGAAAATTCATGGAACAGAAAAATGGTATGTTGAAAACGGCGAACTCGTTTGCGAAAGCGGTCCGGATAAACAATACGGATACCTTTCAACCGAAAAAAACTACGACAACTTTATACTGGAGCTCGATTTTAAACTCGAAGCTAACGGCAACAGCGGTGTATTTATCCGCTCAGGTATAGAAGGTACAAAAATCAGCGGATGGCAGGTAGAGGTTGCGCCTCCAATGCACAGCACCGGTGGTATTTATGAATCCTACGGTAGAGAGTGGCTGATTAAACCAACGCCGGAAGATGAAAAAGCTTTGAAAGCTACAGATTGGAACCATATGCGCATCGAAGCAAAAGGGGACGATGTAACAACCATTCTCAATGGCAAACAAATGGTTCATCTGAAAGATGAGAAGATCGGCCAGGGAAAAGGTTTTATCGCCTTGCAAATACATGATGGCGGTGGAATCAAAGTAAGATGGAAGAATATTAAAGTGCAGGAACTGAAATAATTGCATAAGCATGCGCAGGATTAAAACTGGCGTGGTGGGGTATGGGAAATCAGCAAAGGTTTTCCATATCCCTTTTTTATCCACGATGAATGAATTCGAGATAACGAAGGTGATGGAACGCCATGCCGAAGAATCGAAGAAAAAGTTACCTGGTGTAACGGTTTCAAAAACTTTCGATGAACTGATTGGCGACGATTCTACCGAACTGATCGTTATCACCACTCCTAACGACACCCATTACGATTATGCTTCGCGTGCGCTGAAAGCGGGTAAGCATGTTGTACTCGAAAAACCTTTCACCAACAATACTGAAGAAGGTGAGAAACTGGTGCAGCTGGCGAAAGAAACGGGAAAGGTATTGTCAGTCTATCAGAACCGCCGCTATGTTAGCGACTTCCTCACAATGCGTGATCTCCTGAATGAGAAACTGCTTGGTGAAGTACATGAATTCAACGCCACATACGACCGCTACCGACCTGACGGCATCCCCGGATCATGGCGCGAAGCGGCACTGCCGGGCAGCGGAATTTTGTTTGACTTAGGTCCTCACATCATAGACCAGGTCCTGGTATTATTTGGCAATCCAAAAACAATTACGGCTGACATAAGAAAGCAGCGTAAGGACGTAAATGCGGATGATTATTTTAATATCTGGCTCGACTACGGATTTCTGAAAGTTATTCTTCATGGCGGTATGCTCGTGCGCGAACAGGGCCCGCGTTACATGTTACAGGGAACAAAAGGATCATTTTTAAAATATGGCGAAGATCCGCAGGAAGAGAGGTTAAAGGCTGGTGAGCTGCCTACATCAGAAAACTGGGGACAGGAACCCGAATCCTCATACGGCATTCTTCATACCGAAATAAATGGCGAGGTGGTGAGAAAAGTTATCCCTTCCCGCCGCGGTGATTACGGCCAGTACTACAAAAACGTTTACAAGACAATTGCAGAGGGCGCACCATTGCAGGAAAGGCCGGAACACGGATTTAACACCATACGGATAATTGAAATGGCCTTCGAAAGCAGTAAGGTTAAGCGAACGCTCGAGTGTACGCGACTTAAGTAATTTCGGTAACTTAGGTAATAACCCCCTGCATTATGTTAAGGCTCACACTCATCAACCTGGCTTTGCTGATTGCGTTCATTACAGTTCCTTTCACTACAAAACACTCATCTCCGCTCGCAGATATTACCGCGCTGAAACTAAAAACTGCGCTGGCGTGCACGCCGGATCGCGCGTCTTTGGCGAATATTATTGCTGAAGGCGAGGATATAACAATATTGCCAGGTTCGGGCTCATACAACTGGAAGATTGATACCAAAAGCGATAGCGCACAGTTGTACTTCAAACAGGGGATGAACATGTACTACGGCTTTCACATTATAGAGGCAATTGCTTCATTGAAGAAAGCCGCAACATTCGACGACTCCAATCCGATGATCTACTGGGCGCAGGCGCTGGCGTATGGTCCCAATATAAATGACGTAGCATATAATGCGGCTCCGGACGCACTTGCAGCATCACAAAAAGCGGTTGAATTAACTGCAAAAGCAACAGATCCCGAAAAAGCGCTTATTCATGCAATGAGCGTTCGCTACAGCGCAGATACAACAAAGTCGAGAGAGTTGCTCAACCAGGCATATGTTGATGCGATGAAGGCTGCTGCAGAGAAATTTACAAATAATGCCGACGTACTTGCGTTATATGGCGATGCGCTTATGTTACAACATCCATGGGATTTATTTACCTATGATGGTGTGGCAAAACCATGGCAACCTGCTATTCAGGAAGTGCTTGAAAAGGTATTAAAGATTGATAGCATGCACCCGGGCGCCAATCACTATTACATTCATACGGTAGAAGCATCGCGAGAACCAGGCAAAGCGTTGCATAGTGCGGATGTGCTCGGGAAAATTACGCCGGGCCTGTCGCACATGGTGCATATGCCTTCACATATTTATTTGCGCACCGGCGATTACGATCGCGGTATAGCAAACAATGTTGATGCGATTGCCAACTTTAAAGAATATTTGAAACGGTATCCACCAACAAGTGCAAATGCTTTTATATACTACCTGCATAACGTACATATGCTTGTGAATTGCGCAATACTGGCAGGCAAGTATGATGACGCAATAAATTCTGCAAATGAACTTGCACAATCACTCGATGAAGCAACGTTATCGGAACCTGCACCCATGGGATCGTACCTTGGTTACATGTATATGACACCTTTGATGGTGAATACGCGTTTTGGAAAATGGGATTCTGTACTCGCAGCGCAACAACCGAACGCGAAGTTTACATACGCGAATGTGTTGTATCATTTTGCAAAAGGGATGGCATATGCCAATACGAAGAAAGTGAACGAAGCAAAAGATGAAGCGGCGCAGATGGAAGCGTTGATGAAAAACGAAACGCTGCAAATTCCGATGGCGCCTTTTTCGCCGGTGATAGAAGGCTCGAATGTTGCGCTTGAAACGTTGAAGGCCGCAATTGCAACAAACAGCAATAACAAAAAGGAAGCGATCGTGCATTTGGAAAATGCATCGAAGAAAGAATGGCAGATGGTTTACGCCGAGCCGCGCGACTGGATGCTGAGCCCTTACTATTCCCTTGGCAATGCCTATCTCGCAAATAAAAAATATAAAAAAGCCGAAGAAGCTTTCAGAAAAGATCTTGCAGTTAATGCGAAAAATGTATGGTCGGTGGAGGGCTTAGAAGAAATCAATTCTTTTACAAGGAAGAAAAAAGAAATGATTTTTAAATGATATCGCTCCAGCAATGCCTTTGTTTTGATAATTCCTTCGGTTTCATCCTGGGTGTTTCCTTCAAACTCAATCCCGATATACCCTTTAAACCCACTATCCTTTACCATCCTAATTAGTCGCTCGTAATTAATCTTTGGCTGTTGTCCCTTCTCATCAAAGTCATATGATTTTGCACTTACACCTTTAGCAAATGGCAGCATTTCTTCTACTCCCTTATACCTGTCGTATTCTAATGTGCAGGCCTCCTGCGTTGTACCCCAGGGATGCGAGATACAAAAATTACCGAAATCAGGGAGGGTACCTACGTTTGGTTTGTTCACCTCTTTCATAATGCCTGCCATCCATGTCCCTTTCGAAGAATCACTCCCATGATTTTCCACAACGATGTTTAAGTTCAGCGGCGCGGCTATCTCGCCCAATCTTCCCAACGAATCTATGGATGCCTTTCGCTTTACATCCGATGGACCTTCGCCGTGAAGATTAACACGTACCGTTCTGCAGCCTAAAAAATGCGCGGCCTCCAGCCACTTTTTGTGGTCTTCTACCGCTTTCAAACGCGCTTTTTCCTTTATGCCGGCAAGATCTCCTTCTTCATCAACCATTAAAAGATGGTTTACCACGCCTGCATCACTGCTTCTCTTCAGCATTTCCGCCAGGTACTTCTGATCTTTTCCCGCTTCTTTGAAGTTTCTTTTTTTACTGCCGAATAATCCATTCACATATTCCACCGCATTGATTCCAAAATCTTTTTTTGCTTTTACGGCAAAATCGAGGTGATCTATTTTTCCTGCTTCGATAGAACGGTGATACGACCATTCTGCGAGAGAAATTTCCAGTCCGCTCTCCTGCAATGCAGCAGCTTTCAGCCACGGATGTACAACCAATGTTCCCGCACCTAATGCTGACGTTTTAATAAAAGTTCTACGTGTAGACATAACTATTTTTTTGAAAACAAATAATCAACAGTAAGATTCGCAAGAGTGAGTACGCCGGTTTTCATCCCACTTTCTTCGAGATAAAACGCTGCAGTGTGGCGCGCCGCTGCTGTTTCAGGATCCTGGCCTTTTCGCATTGTGCCGAAGAAAAGAAACAAGCCCGGTATTTCCTTCTGGTAAAATGAAAAATCTTCAGCGCCTGTTTCAGGCGGAGCAGCAATTACATTTTTTTCTCCGATCGTTTTTTCAAGTGTTGGCAGCATCTTCGTCATCAGCTCAGGATCGTTGTAAGTAGAAGGATAATCAGTGGTGTAAGGTACCTGTATCTCGGCGGTGGCACCTGCCGCTTCGCAAGTATTGGTGATGATTTGTTTTAGCCGGCTTACCATCATCGATTTATCTTCTTCGCTGAACGCCCGAATAGTACCCATCATTACTACCTCTTCAGGAATGATGTTCCAGCGCGTGCCGCCATTGATCAAACCGACTGTTACGACACCCGGATTTTTTGTAAGATTTAGATTTCTGCTAACGATTGTCTGAATATTATTGATGATCTGCGCCGACACTACAATTGGGTCAACCGAAAACCAGGGATTAGCACCGTGCGAACCCTTTGCCCTTGATCACCACGCGGAAATTATTGACGGCCGCCATAGTGGGACCTGAACGGTAAGTGATCGTTCCCGCCTCTACTTTCGGGTCGCTGTGTAAACCGAATATCACATCGGCCTTCGGATTTTGCAAAGCTCCTTCTTTGATCATCTGTTTCGCTCCACCAACTTCGCCCACAGGCACACCTTCTTCGGCGGGCTGAAAAATAAATTTGATTGTGCCGGGCAGATCTTTCTTCATCGATGCCAGTATTTCCGCGACACCCAACAGCACAGCTACATGCGCATCGTGGCCACAAGCGTGCATGAGTCCTACATCCTGTCCATTATAAGTTGCGCGCACTTTCGAAGCGAAAGGCAAACTGTTGCGTTCGGTAACGGGCAATGCGTCCATATCTGCGCGAAGCGCCACAACCGGTCCCGGCCTGCCGCCTTTCAATACTCCGACTACACCTGTTTTGGCTACTTTAGTCTGAACGTCAATGCCAAGCGATTGAAGATGTTTTGCAATAAGTTCGGCAGTACGGAACTCACTGTTGCCAAGCTCGGGATGTTCGTGAATGTCGCGACGCCATGAAATTACTTTCGATTCGATTTTATCGGCAGCAGCGGAGATGCGCTGCCTGAGCGCTTCGTGCTGGCAAAATGCAGCGGCCGGTAGTGCGAAAGCCAGAAGCGTGAAAAATACTCTCATAGCCAAGACTCTTAATATGTGCGGATCGAATTTAATTTCTAATTGAAAATACACTGAAATTCCTACTTTCATAAAGTATTTGAAACGCTTTGCTAGTACGTCCGCTAACATTCACGCTAAATATTGAATAGTATCAAATCTGCTACTCGGTTTCTTGCTCTCGATGTATTTCGGGGGCTCACGGTCTGCTTCATGATCATCGTGAACACACCCGGCGATGGTGCCACACCATTCGGACCTTTCCTGCATGCCAACTGGCACGGCTTTACACCAACTGATCTTGTGTTTCCTTCTTTTTTATTTGCGGTAGGAAATGCGATGAGCTTTTCGATGGAAAAGTATCGCCAGATTGGTGACGGCGCATTTTTGCGCAAGGTGCTTAAAAGAACTGTGTTGATTTTTTTATTGGGTTACCTCATGTATTGGTTTCCGTTCTTCACTATTCAGGACGGAAGTTTCTCGCTGAAACCAATCGGCGAAACAAGAATAATGGGAGTGCTGCAACGCATCGCTCTCTGTTACCTGTTTGCTTCGCTTTTTATTCGCTATCTATCTACACGTGGCGTGATGATCGCCAGCATTGTGTTGCTGTTTGGGTACTGGCTCGTGATGCTCGCCTACGGGCAGGCACCTGACATTTACGGCATGCAGACAAACGCAGGCTTCTATCTTGATAAATTTATACTCGGCGAAAATCACATGTATCATGGTGAGGGCGTTGCCTTTGAGCCAGAAGGTCTGTTAAGCACGCTGCCGTCGATCGTAAATGTTATCATCGGCTATTACGCTGGTGTGTTTGTAAAGAATAAAGGAAAAAACTATGAAACGGTTGCGCGCCTGCTGCTTGCCGGCAGTGTGCTGATTCTTGCTGCGCTGGTTTGGAACTCATTTTTTCCGATAAATAAAAAATTGTGGTCGAGCTCTTTTGTGTTACTCACGACAGGTATTGATCTTGCGATAATCGGCGGACTAATTTTCCTTGTAGAAATTTTAAAAGCAGGCCAGCCAGAGAGGGGATGGACGAAATTTTTTACGATTTTCGGCAAAAACCCACTCTTCATTTACCTTTTATCCGAACTTCTTGCCATAACTATGTACCAGGTAAACGTTACCCGCAAGCAAAGTGTTTTCTCGTGGGTTAACAACGGATTTTTTCAGAGGGTGGCACCCGGTCCGGTAGGATCGTTGTTTTTCGCGGTCTTTTTTATGATGGTGTGCTGGTCGGTAGGCTACTGGCTCGACAAACGAAAAGTTTATATCAGAGTTTAAAAAAATAAAATCAGGGATGAAACACCAAAACGACAACAATTCACGAAGGCTTTTTTTGAAAAGGCTGACCGGCTCTACTGCCGCGATGGCCATCGGCTCGACCGTTCTTGGAGAAGAACAAAAAGCGCAGTTCCTGGAGTATTTGAGAAGAGAAAATTATAGCGCCAACGATAACATCAACCTTGGCCTCATCGGGGCGGGTATTATGGGCACCCAGGATACTATTACAGCGCTCAGCGTTCCGGGTGCAAAGCTGGTTGCAGTATGCGATTTATATGATGGAAGATTAAAAGAGGCAAAGAACAAATGGGGTGCAGATATCTTCACTACCAAAAGTTACAAGGAACTGCTTGCGAGGAAAGATATCGATGCGGTGATCATCGCCACGTCCGACCACTGGCACCAACAGATTTCAATCGATGCACTTAAAGCTGGTAAACACGTGTATTGCGAAAAGCCAATGGT
Organism: uncultured Chitinophagaceae bacterium; assembly: GCA_963782225.1. GTDB lineage: Bacteria > Bacteroidota > Bacteroidia > Chitinophagales > Chitinophagaceae > Flavitalea. Next base: position 650,420 of record CAWAIQ010000004.1, on the reverse strand, counting down.
TCATTCCGTAGATGAAGGACCAGCCGTAATCGCTGCACAGAAAGAATCGAAGAAGGTATTCCAGGTGGGAAGCCAGGGCGTATCATCACTTGGAAACGAAAAAGCTAAACAACTGCTTAAAGATGGTGCAATTGGTCAGCTGAACTATGCTGAAGGTTTCTGGGCACGTCATTCTCCGGCAGGAGCATGGCAATATCCTATTCCTGCAGATGGCAGCCCTACTACTGTTGACTGGGATACGTACGTGAGCAACACTACTAAAAGGCCTTTTGATCCTACACGCTTCTTCCGCTGGAGGAACTACACCGACTACGGTACAGGAATGGCCGGCGATCTTTTCGTGCACCTTTTCTCGAGCCTCCACTTTATTACCGATTCTTATGGTCCTAATAAAATATACTCAAGCGGTGGACTGCGCTACTGGAAAGATGGCCGCGAAGTACCCGACGTTCTGCTCGGCACATTCGACTATCCTGAACAGGCAAAGGCACACCCTGCCTTCAACCTTTCGCTGAGATGTAATTTTGTTGATGGCACCAGTGGTACAACCTTCCTTAAACTTATTGGAAGTGAAGGATCGATGGATATTGACTGGGATTCGGTTACAGTGAAGCGTAACAAATCTGTTGACTCCGATGATCCGTTCATGATCGAGCAAATGAAACGTGCCGGTAAGCCGATTACCACGCGTAAGCAAATATTGGCTCCTGAAGAATACACTTTTACTGCCGAAAAGGGATACCTTGGCGGCCCTTACGATCACTTCGTAAACTTTTTTACCGCCATCAGAAACAATGGAAAGGTAGTAGAAGACGCAGTGTTCGGATATCGCGCCGCTGCACCTGCATTACTTTGTAACGACAGCTTTGCAAAAGATGCAGCGATGCTTTGGAATCCCGAGAAAATGCAGATCGTAAAAAAATAGAGTCGAAAATTAATCAGAAAATTCAAAAACAGAATTCCATATGAACTTTAAAAAATTAAGTATTCCTGTGGTTGCAGCCGCAACAATGATGTTCGCTTCGTGCGGTGGTGATAGCGCTAAAGACGCAACATCTACCGATAGCATCGGTGTAGCATCTTCGGATAGCGCTGCGTCTGCAAGCGAATGGGTGAGCCTGTTTGATGGCAAATCATTTGCAGGATGGCATGGTTTCAACAAAGGCACAGATTCAATAAAGAACTGGGCTATTGAAGATGGTGCGCTTGTTTGCCTCGGTGCAGCGAAAGATGCACACGGCGGAGATATCGTAACAGATAAAACTTACGGCAACTTCGAAATGGAGTGGGACTGGAAAGTGACCAAAGGTGCAAACAGTGGTGTAATGTATCATGTTATCGAAGACAAAAAATACCAGGCTCCGTATGAAACCGGACCAGAATACCAGGTGATCGATGACATCGGATTCCCTGAGAAACTTGAAGATTGGCAGAAAGCAGGCGCTGACTATGCAATTGTTGCTGCAAATGATAAGAAAAAAGTAAATGCGGTAGGAGAATGGAACAACAGCAGGCTCGTTTATAATAAGGGTCATGTTGAACATTACCTGAATGGCGAAAAAGTTGTTGATATGAATCGTTCAGACAGTGCATGGAAAAAAATGAGAGAGACTGGCAAATGGAAAGATTATCCTGACTATGCTAAGACCGAATCAGGCGGAATCGCACTCCAGGATCATGGCAACAAAGTATATTTTAAGAACATCAGGATAAAAGAACTGTAAGTGACTGCAGACGAAAAGTTGGTTAGCCTTGGAATAGAACTTCCACCAGCACCCGAACCGGCTGGTATCTATAAACCTTGCCTCATCGACGGAAATAAATTATATGTTTCCGGACATGGCCCGGTGAAAATGGATAAGAGCCTGATGATCGGAAGAATTGGTGCCGATATAGACATTGAAGAAGGAAAACTTGCCGCCCGGCAGGTAGGCCTTAGTATTCTTTCGTCTGTAAAGGCACATCTCGGATCGCTCAACAGGATCAACCGCGTAATTAAGGTGCTCGGTATGGTAAACTGCACACTTGACTTTCAAAAACATCCTTACGTAATCAACGGATGCAGCGAACTTTTTGCATCTGTATGGGGCGATGATAAAGGAGTAGGCGTAAGAAGTGCAGTAGGATTCGGATCATTGCCGAATAATATACCGGTGGAAATCGAGGTGATCTTCGAACTGAAGTAACATGCAACACACTTGAGAGTTCTTGAGAATTATTATAAAAAAATCCTCCCTCAGCGGGGGGATTTTTAATTTTTAATTGATGGACTGGTACCGCATTGATAATATCGAAAGAATAGATACTCCTGGACTCGTGCTATATAAAGAACGGGTTGCACGGAACATTGCGCGTGCAATTAGCCGCGTAAAAGATGTGGCGAATCTGAGACCGCACGTCAAGACGAATAAGATCCCTGAGGTATGTAAGATGATGATGGACGCCGGCGTTACTAAATTCAAGTGCGCCACGATAGCTGAAGCAGAGATGCTTGCGATGATAAATGCCGAGGACGTATTGTTTGCGTATCAACCGGTAGGCCCGAAGGGAGAGCGTTTATTACGACTTGCGCAACACTATCCCGGTACAAATTTCAGTTGCCTTGTTGACCACATCGATGTGGTACAATCTCTATCTAAAAAATTCTCCCGTGCCGGACTCGCGTTGAAGGTTTTCATTGATTTGAATACCGGGATGAACCGCACCGGAATTACTCCAACAAATGCCTACGACCTTTTTGAAAAGATGCAAGGGTTGGAAAGCATATATATTGAAGGGATCCACGCCTACGATGGCCATTTGCGGGATCCCGATGCTTCCACGAGAAAGGAACAGACAGACACCGCTTTCAACGAGGTAAATAAGCTCGTAAGTCATATCGAGAACCGTCTTGGCCGTAAAATGAGAATTGTAGCCGGAGGTTCTCCAACATTCGCCGCCCATTCAACGCGCAATGTTGAATGCAGCCCCGGCACGTTTGTGTTTTGGGATTGGGGATATGCGCATCAGTTTCCCGAAGAGCCTTTCGAGTATGCGGCACTGGTAGTATGCCGGGTAATTTCTGTAATTAATGATAAACTCATCGCCACTGATCTTGGACATAAGGCCGTGGCCGCCGAGAACCCGATTTTCAACAGGGTATTCTTTTTAAATGCCCCACATGCAAAACCTGTTTCTCAAAGCGAAGAGCATATGGTGCTCGATGTGCCGAATGGTACTGATTATAAGCCTGGGGATGTGCTATATGGCGTGCCGGTGCATGTCTGTCCTACGGTAAATCTTTACGAGCGGGCGGTGGTGGTTGAAAGCGGCCAGGCTACCACGTTGTGGAAAGTGAGCGCCCGGGACCGCATGCTTAATTTTTAGTTGATGGCAATCAAGGCTAATGGACGTTAATATTTGAAAAAGTGTAATAAATCTTTTGGCCAGTTGCTGCCAATCACCGACTTTTACTCTCTCTTTGAACCCCTGATCATCCTGTCAAAAGCTTTTAAACGGTCCGGCTCTAATAACGCTTTTGATTGACAGGAAAAATGAAAACAACTTTACTTCTCGTTGCATTTATCGTTTTCGCAACCACGCAAACTTTCTCACAAAACGTATTCAACCCCTCTGACGCAATAGTTCGATACAGTTCAGGCGCATCCTATGGAAGCGCCCAGAGGCCCGACACAAACCGCGCAGGATTGCAAAAATGGGTAAGCACACCAACCAACGGTATCAGTACCGGTTCAGGTACATGGGATGCTTCATCTTTTAAAGCCTACTTTCTGAACGCAGCAGGGGCGAAAGTTGCATTCCGTGTACGGTTCCCAAGAACTTACAGTACCAACCCCACCAAAAAGTTTCCGGTTATGCTATTCCTGCATGGTGCGGGTGAAGTAGGCTGTGCTACCAATGGCGGACTCTACAACAACGAAAAGCAGTTGTGGCTTGGTGGTAATCTCTTCCTAACCGAAGCGGTAACCAATCAGAAGTTCGATGGATTTCTGTTGTATCCGCAACTGGTTGCGAGAGAAGGATGCTGGGACGCTTGGGGCACAGCGCCAACTGGCCGGCTCACCAACATTATGGCGATGATAGATTCGCTCGGTAAGTATGCCCGCCTCGATATCGACAGGGTGTTCATCGACGGATTATCCGGTGGTGGATATGGCGCCTGGAGAATGGCAGACATATTTGCACCACGCGTCGCGAAGATCGCTCCTTCAGCGGCGGCAGGAAGCACTACAAACAGAACAAATTTTGTTCACGTTCCTATATGGTTCGCAACTGGCGGTAAGGATCCCGATCCTTCGCCGGCACAGGCAGACTACGCACTAAACCGGATGAAGGACATTGGTGCCGACATCCGATATACACGCTATCCTGATCTTGGTCACGCAGTGTGGTACAGCCATTGGCGGGAACCGGACTTTTTCACTAACATGAACGATGTACACAAAGCAAACCCGCTTGTGTTTTTCGGTCGAAACGAATTTTGTGAGGGACAGGCGATAAGTGCACGTCTCGGTATTAGTCAGAGCTATTATGCGTATGAGTGGGCCAAAAATGATGTAACGATTGCGTCTCGCACGAACGGTGTGAACACGATCATTGACCCTTCGTCAGTAATATCTTACACAGGCAATGAGATTGTTGTAAAAGCTTTCGGTACTTATAAAGCAAGGTTCAAACGCACGGCAGCCTCTGCGTGGTCCGAATGGTCGATGAAGCCGGCAGTGATCAGGGCTAAGCCAGCCGCGATTGGTCAGGCCATTACTGTATCAGGCGTAAATAGTAAAGTACTTCCTGCGCTTAACGGTAATACGACTGTAGCGCTTACCTTGCCTTCAGGCTTTACGGCCTATCAATGGGTTCGCGTAAGCGACAACGTTGTAGTTGGAAACGCCCAGATATTCAATGCACCTATCGGAGTTTATAAAGGAAAATATAATGACCAGTTCGGTTGTCCATATTCTTTCTCGCCAAACTTCACTGTAATTGATGCTGCCGGTACACCTAAGCCCGATGCCGCCACAAATCTCGTAGCAACAGGTTTATCGCTTACTTCTACAAGATTGAACTGGACGCAGAACGCAAACGAGACAAACTTTGAAGTATACAGGGGTACGTCGTCGGGTGGCCCTTACAGCCTCGTCACCATCACGGCTGCAAACGCAACTACTTACACGGACAACGGTCTTGATCCCAATACCACTTACTATTATGTAGTGAGAGCAGTAAACAACACCGGTGCGGCTGCAGCGAGCAACCAGTCGAGCCCGTTCAGTGGGAATACGGCACCAGTGATCAGCTCTATCACTAACATGTATTCGAAAACACAGGCGAACGCTTCGCAACAGTTTACCGTTACCGATAATCCCGGTGATCTTACAACTGTCAGCATTCCGCTTAAACCTGCGTTCATCACATTGCAAAACCTTGGAAGCGGTAACTACAACATTCTCGCTAACCCAACACTTGATGACCTGGGCTGGAGTGAAATAAAAATTGTTGCGACTGATAACAGGGGAAAAGAGAGCTTTAAAACATTTTCCATTCTCGTTACAGACAAAGACACCCGTTCATATTTTATCAACTTCGGCGCAGCGGGCAAAACCGCACCGGCACCATGGAATAACTGGTTAGGTGTGCGCTCTGCCACGAATACACTTAATAACCTGTTAGATGAAAATAGTATCGCGTCTGGTATCAGCATCACTGCGGTAAATAGCTGGTCGGGCACTACTGATCTTGGACATATCACCGGTAATAACAGTGGTATTTATCCTGACGCGGTGCTGCAGAGTAGCCTTATTGATAATGGCGTTGCAAAACAGCTGCGTTTCAATGGCCTTGATCCCGCTAAACGTTATAACATAGTTTTCGTCGGTAGCCAGAACGAAGGGCTTATTGCAACAGCAAGCTATGCCACCGGCTCACAAATTTCCACACTTAACGCAAGCTATAATACCAACAAGAGTGCCAACCTGAACAGTATTGTTCCCGATGCAAGTGGCGGTATAACGGTTACGATCACTCGAACCGGAGCATCTCTCGTTAGCTACCTAAACGGTGTTACGTTAGAGGAATATGATCAGTCAATAACATTGCTTGGGCCAACCAGCCTGTATGCAGAGCCTATTGACAGGACAACCGTGGATCTGAAATGGTCTGACAAAACTAACAACGAAGCTGCTGCTCTCGGTTACGAGTTGCAAAGAGCCACGAATGCTACATTCTCTTCCGGCCTTACAACAATAAACCTTGCTGCAAATACAACTTCGTACCGTAATACAGGCCTTACTGCCAATACCAAATACTTTTACAGGGTAAGGGCTAAGAACGGTGCACAGTCGTCGGCATATAGCAATATTGAAGCTACCATTACGCCTTCGGCGCTTGTATATGTAAACTTCAACACGACAGTTACCAACCAGGGCACGCCATGGAACAATACAGCTGCTTCGTCCCTCGCCACCTTTACGATGTCGAATATGAGGAACCAGTCAAACACAGCTACTACCATCGATCTAACGCTCACGAAATTCTTCAACGGAGAATTTAATGCCGGCCGCAGAACAGGTAATAACTCCGGTGTGGTTCCTGATAACGTGTTGCAGTCAGACTACTGGCTCGATAATACACAGCAATGCCAGTTTAGGCTTGATGGGCTAAGTACTTCGCGCAGGTACCGTATCGGCTTCTTCGGAAGTTCAAGTGCAAACGGATGGTTCAAAGGAAACTACACCGCTACTTACACCGTAAAAGGCCGGACAGTTTACCTGAACTCATGGGAGAATACAACCAAGATCGTTTACATCGGCGACATCGTTCCTGATGCAGGCGGTACGCTGCTGCTCGATTTCTCGACAACAGCAACGGCAGACTGGGCCTTCAATGGTGGTCTCGTGATAATGGAATATACCGATGGCACAGGCGGAACAGTTCTTAATTCAACACTCGATTCGGCAGGCGCAGTTATCACCCAGCCGGTTGACAAATACAGCGTAAACGTATACCCGAATCCATTCACTGACCTTGTAAACCTCGACTTCAACAACGACGTTGCTGGTAACAAGGTTACAGCTGAGGTGTATGATCTTACCGGTAGAATTGTTTACCGTAAAGATTTCAACAACCTTGCTGCAGGCAGAAATATACTTGTGCTGAAAGGAATTGAGTCGATTAAGTCTACCACAGTGTGTCTCGTTGCACTTAAAGTGAACGGGCAAATTGTGAGGACAGTCAAGATGTTGAGAAACATTCGCCAGTAAGAGTAAAACAACTCACGGACCGGAAGATTTTTTATTAATAGGTTAAAGGTTTATCTTAAACTTTTAACCTATTTTTTTTCATGAACCAGATCGATCTGAAAGGAAAAGTTGCGATCATCACCGGTGGAGCTCGCGGAATAGGGTATGCAATAGCTGAAAGAATGCTCGACTCAGGAGCAAGCGTTGTATTGTGGGATATCGATGAGGATAAATTACAAAACGCCAAATCTTCACTTTCGGAAAAAGGGCGCACAGAAACAGACAAAGTTGAGCTAACTAATGAAGCGGAAGTTGCGCGCGCAACCGACAAAGCGCAATCATTATTCGGCAAAATTGATATTCTTGTAAACAATGCCGGCATCACAGGCGGCAACGCCGTAACATGGGAACTCGATCCTTCACTCTGGCGACGCGTTATAGAAGTAAACCTTATTGCACCATTCATAACCTGCCATGCTGTTGTTCCGAAAATGATTGCAAACGGATACGGCCGTATCATTAATGTTGCATCGATCGCAGGTAAAGAAGGGAATGCCACAGCATCGCACTACAGTGCATCCAAAGCTGGTCTTATAGGTCTTACAAAATCGCTGGGTAAAGAGCTTGCGACCAAAAATATACTGGTGAACTGCATTACACCTGCTGCTGCGAAAACGGATTTATTCGATCAGATGGAACAACGGCATATTGATTTTATGTTGTCGAGAATTCCAATGAATCGCTTTTTACAGGTTGAAGAAGCTGCCGCTATGGTCGCGTGGCTGGCTTCGGCAGAATGTTCGTTCACCACCGGTGGCGTGTTCGATATATCGGGCGGTCGCGCTGTTTATTGACGATTACTATCATTGCTTGCATGGAACAAAACGTTTTATCTGAGAGAGCGGTTAAAAGAGTTTCGCGAAGGCTTCTTCCGTTTCTCATGCTCATGTATATTCTCGCTTTTCTCGACCGCGCAAATCTCGGCTTCGCTAAGAATGCTTTCCAGGCCGACACCAACCTATCTGATGCAGTTTTTGCCTTTGGGGCGGGAATATTTTTTATAGGTTACTCGATTTTTGAAATTCCGTCGAACCTGATTTTGCATCGCGTTGGAGCACGCCGTTGGATGTGCCGCATTATGGTAAGCTGGGGTATTGTATCGTCGCTAATGATGTTTGCTCACAATGCGACAACCTTCTATCTATTCCGATTTCTTTTAGGCGTGATGGAAGCCGGTTTTTTTCCGGGAGTAATTTATTATCTCACCTACTGGTACCCTTCAAAGATGCGCGCACGATCCATCGGGTTGTTTTATTTCGGTATTCCCATGGCACTAATTATCGGAGGACCGCTTTCCGGATGGCTGCTGGAATTTGAAGGACACGGAGGTTTGAAGGGATGGCAATGGATGTTTTTGGTTGAAGGACTACTTGCCGTAATTGTAGGCATTTGGGCCTTCTGGCACCTGGATAATAAACCGGCTACAGCGAAATGGATTCCGCAGGATGAAAAAACGTCGCTCATTGCGCTACTCGAAAAAGAAGAATCAGTCAAACAAAGTCATGGCCCGCGATCTGTTTTGAAAGCGCTTTCAGACAAGCGTATACTATACCTCTGCTCCCTCTATTTCTTAATTCAACTTTCGTTCTATGGTGTGGTGTATTACCTGCCTACACAAGTCGCATCGATCGCAGGAGAGCAAGTTGGTTTGAAAGTAGGGTTGCTGACCACAATCCCCTGGGCATGCGCACTCATAGCTGCTTATGGCGTATCGCGCTACTCCGATAAAACCGGCGAAAGAAAAAAGATGGCATCCGCGGCGCTTGTATTTTGCTTTTTAGGAATAGCCACCTTTGCGCTATCTACGCAACCTGTTCTATCGATGATCGGCCTCTGCTTTGCGGCTGCCGGCATTATTTCCGTGCAACCGGTATTCTGGACGTTGCCGACAAGCTATTTGTCGGGCACGGCAGCAGCAGGAGGAATTGCTTTTATTAATTCGCTTGGAACACTTGGCGGTTTTGTAGCGCCAAATATTAAAACATGGGTCGAAATGAAATTTGACTCCACAACTGCTGGTATGTTTGTTCTGGGCGCGAGCGCAATCGCCGGTGCCATACTTGTTTTGTTTTCGGGCAGATTGGGCCTGAAAGGAAAAGTGACTGCTTCTTAATTTTTTTCGAGTCTCTTCAAAATTTCATCGAGAGATGTTCTGTTCATCCAGTTCTTACCAATCAACACTCCTTCAATTTTCGTGGTATTTGAAATGTCTTCAAGTGGATTCGCATTAAGCAATACCAGGTTTCCATCAGCACCCTGCTTTAACACGCCCATTTCACCCGCTTTCTTATAAAATAATCCAACGTTCATAGTGCCGGTCTTCAGTGCTTCGTAGGGAGTAAGACCAGCATCCACGAGGTATTTCAATTCGTGGTGAGTAGACATTCCAGGAACATTAAATATCTGTGGCGCGTCACAACCGAGCAACAGTCCCACGCCGTTGCGGTTACATTCATAAATAAGTTTTCGTCTCAGGTTGATATACTGCCTGATTTTTTCGGGATCGTATTTTGGATTTGACGCGAGTGATGTTTTTACATTCACCCAGTTGTCGAGTGTTTTCGCATCCATATATTTCATTTCGGGCTCAGCTCGAAACTCCTCAGCGGTTTTTTCAGGCGTCATCCATCTTTCTGCGAGCGCCTGCGTAGGAACTACCCAGACATTATTATCGCGAAGTGCTTTCATCAGCCCAGGAATGCGTGTAGTATCCGCCTTGTCTGCTATATACATACCAAACAACCCCGCATCCTCTTCTTTTACGTCTTTAATATCCGGCACAAGGCCTTCTACGAATGCATCGAGGTGATCGATGGTTTGTTGTTTTGCTTCAATCGCTTTCCATACACCAACCTGGTATGATACGTGACCGGCAAATGGAATCTTTTGCTCGTGTGCAGTGCGCGCCATCGCATCGAAGTTGTCTTTGGAGAGCCCGGGATGTATTTTCAGGAAATCGTATCCGGCAACTTTTTCTTCCTTCACCATTGCAATGGCTTCGTCCTGCGTGTGCACACTTTCACCGCTCAGCGATGGACCGGATGTAAAAAACTTCGGAGCTATCAGCCGGCCACTGTTCACCATACTTCTTAGCTCAAGGTGCTTCGGATGACCGAGCATCCCGCGGATGGTAGTGATTCCGTGTGCAGCAAAAAGCAACAACACATCCTTCATCGGTTCAATGTCGTCGATCGGAGGAACGTGTGCATGCATTTCGGCGAGACCGGGCATAAGGTAGCGGCCCTGACCATCTACGATCAGTGCATTCTTTCGGTATTTTGCTTTTTTGCCGTCCCCGAGGTAGGTGATCCTGCCATTTTTTACAACTACCACCTGGTTCTCAAGTATGCTTTCGCGATCCATCGGAACCACATTAACCGACTTAAAAACAATTTCCCTGTCCTTAACCAGTGTGTCCTGGGCAAGGCACGGAATGAGGCACACGGCTAGTGCCAGGGTCATAAGCAGTTTCATGGTAGTCATGTTTTGATGATACCACAAATGTAACGGTCAGGGTGATACGGGAGTAATAAGGGATGCTATTTCAATTTCTCGTACAGTTCAACTGATCGGCCTTCAGCGCCGGAGCTGATCGTTTGTTTATACTTATCGGTGCCGTTGAACTCTAACTGTATCTCCACTGGTTTACCCACAAGCTGCGAGTAAAACGTGGAATTGATATTCGTTTCCTGTGTTGTGGTGTCGTTCAGCATTTTGAACGTGCCATATCCATAGGCAGAGTAAAAGTTATTTGATGCCGGATCCTTGTTAGGGTTGGCCCAAATAAAGTAGCCCGATTGGTAAATTTTGAACTGTGTTTTTTTACGGTGGGTTGTGGTGTCTCCTTTGCCGTTGATGAAAATATCGCCGGTCAGCCGCCAGGCCCCATCCAGCTTCGACGTTGGTTCTTTTCCAACCTTGTCGTAGTCTTCGGTGAGTATAAATGTGCTTGACGAGTCAACGTATTTTATCACCTGTCTGTAGCCCGATGGCAATTTACTGATCTGTAATAGTGCAGTGTCTTTGACTTCTCCTGCGGTAGAAGTGTAAAATATATACTCTTTTACCTGGTCGCCGTTTTGCGAGTAGGTCGCAATTCCATATTCACCAAACGAATCGGTTGCCCTCGGCGAGGCATACATCATATAGTGATCGCTATAAATTTTCAGCTGTTCTTTTTTAAGAAGCGTATCTTTCGTTCCATCGTTCCCAATCTGCTTTGTCATTGCATAAGCGCCTTTGATTTCTATATTTGTACTATCGCTTGTGTTACTACTTTCGTTTGAGCTGGAGTTACTCTGGCAAGCCAGGAAGAAGGTGATGGCAAGCAGGAAGATAAAGTTTTTCATAACAAAATCTTTCCATAATCTACGTTTATTTTAGCGCATTAAAAAATATTTATTCGCAACATACAACGCTTGACCATAAACGTCAGTGCGTAATTTCATTATGTTAGTTGTTTCATATCAAAATAATCTACATGAAAAATATTTCGATTCTCCTGATGTTATTTCTGCAAGTTTCAGTAGCCGTTGCTCAGAATAAAGACGCAAATGGTGGCTGGATATCGCTTTTTGATGGCAAAACATTCACTGGCTGGAAGGTCGGCAAGAATGCATCTACCTTTAGTATTGATAATGGCTCCATCGTTGCCAACGGCCCCGTTTCCCACCTTTTTTATGTGGGAGAAGTAAAGAATCATGACTTCAAAAATTTTGAGTTTAAGGCCGATGTAATGACCACGCCGGGTTCAAATTCCGGGCTGTATTTTCACACCCTGTACCAGGATAGCAGCTGGCCGGCGAAAGGCTATGAAGTGCAGGTGAATAACAGCCACACAGACTGGCGGAGAACGGGTAGCCTGTATGCTATTGAAGACGTGAAAGAGGTGTATGTAAAAGACAATGAGTGGTACACTGAACAGATCATAGTAAAAGATAAACACGTAACGATAAAGATCAACGACCGCGTAGTCGTTGAGTATGATGAACCGGCAGGAGTGCAACGCGAAGAGAGTATGAGTGGCCGTAAGCTGTCGTCTGGCACGTTTGCTATACAAGGTCACGATCCCAAGAGCAAGGTGTATTTCAAGAACATAATGGTAAAACCACTCGACTAGCCGAACATAAGGATGGAAAAGAAGTTGTACATAAAACTGGATCCGAAAGACAACGTGATGGTTGCCTTGCAGGATCTGCCTCCGGGAACAGTGATTGCAACAGGCGAAAAACCACTTGTTCTGCTCGATAAAATAGGTGCAAAGCATAAGTTTTTTCTTGAGCATGTGCCCACTGGTGGCGCGATTATCATGTACGGCGTTCTTGTGGGTAAGGCCCAGCAGGAAATACCGCCGGGAAGCCTGATGAATGTTTTCAATACGAAGCACGCTGCCGACCCTTATAGTTACCAGGGATACCGCAAAAAGTGGAGCGCGCCTGATACCAGCTATTTTACAGGCAAAACATTTAACGGTTATTACCGGAATGATGGCCGCGTAGGTACGGCGAACTACTGGCTTTTTATCCCTTCCGTATTTTGTGAGAATAGAAACCTCGATGTTATCCGCGAAGCATTGCACAACGAACTTGGTTATGCAGTGTCTGATAAGTACAAAAGATTTACAAGAAGCCTCGTAACGGCAGTTAAAGAAGGAAAGAACACAGACATTTCAGATTACGCAAGTTTTACTGCCCAGGATAGCACGAAGCGTATGTTTGAAAATGTTGATGGAATAAAGTTTCTCAATCACCAGGGAGGTTGCGGCGGAACGCGCCAGGATTCGCAGGTGCTTGGATCGCTGCTTGCCGCATATGCAGACCATCCGAACGTTGCAGGGATCACCTTGCTTAGTCTTGGGTGTCAGCATTTGCAAACGGAAGATTTTGTTTCAGAAATTAAACAACGCAATCCATCGTTCGATAAACCTGTTCTGATTTTTGAACAGCAGCAATCGCAAAGCGAAGAGTCGCTCATTATCCAGGCGATACAGCAAACATTTGCCGGCCTGATGGAAATAAATAAAATTGAACGCCAGCCGGCGCCCCTCGACAAATTATGCATTGGCGTAAAGTGTGGGGGAAGCGATGGCTTCAGCGGCATCTCGGCAAATCCTGCAGTTGGGTATGCTGCCGATCTGCTCGTAGCACTAGGTGGCAAAGTATTACTCGCGGAGTTCCCGGAGTTGTGCGGCGCAGAACAGGATATTCTTGACCGTTGTATGGATGAAGCGACCGCCACAAAGTTTGTTACATTGATGGAATCGTATAACAACCTTGCGCATAATGTTGGGTCTGGTTTTCATATGAATCCATCGCCCGGCAATATCCGCGACGGGTTAATTACAGATGCGATCAAATCTCTTGGCGCTGTACGAAAGGGAGGAAACTCGCCCGTTGTGGATGTGCTCGACTATACCGAACCGGTAACCAAACCCGGCTTGAGTTTAGTATGTACACCTGGCAACGATGTTGAGGCCACTACAGGTAAAGCCGCCTCGGGTGCTACCCTTATTCTTTTTACCACGGGCCTGGGAACGCCTACCGGCAATCCCGTTGCGCCTACTATCAAGATATCCACTAATAGTTCGCTTTCGAAACGTATGGCTGATATTATCGATATCGATGCCGGCGAAGTAGTTTCAGGGGAGAAGTCGATAGAAGAAATGGGAAGAGATATTCTTGATTATTGCATTGAAGTGGCGAGTGGAAATATTATTCCGAAAGCCGTTCAAATGAACCAGGACGATTTTATTCCGTGGAAGAGAGGAGTGAGTTTGTAGGGCGTGAAGCGTGAGGCGTGAAGCGTGAGGCTCGATTATGCGTTTGCCAACGCTCTGTCCAAATGAACATATCCTCCGTCAACGTGTATAATTTGACCAGTTGTATGACTCGATACAGAAGATAAAAGAAACGCGGCCGTTGCACCTATCTCTTCTACCGTAGTCATCCTGTTTCCTAAAGGAATGTTCGAAGTAATTTTTTTCAATGTTTCTTCCGGATTTGGAAGCGTCTTTATCCAGTTTTCGTATTGTGGTGTCCAGCTTTCAGCAACGACTATTGCATTCACCCGGATATCATACTTCAACAGTTCAACCGCCCACTCACGTGTAAGTGCGTTACGGCCACCATTTGCAGCAGCATAACCAGAGGTGTGACCCTGCCCGGTTTCAGCAGTCTTCGACGTAATATTTACAATTGTACCCTTAGATTTTTTGAGATGCGGCAATGCATGATGCGCAAGTAGAAAATAATGTACAACGTTTCGGTGGAGGCTTTTCATGAATGCTTCGTATGTCCCTTCTTCGAGACTAACTCCGTCATTCAATCCTGCGTTGTTCACTAAACCATCAATTCTGTCGAATTTTTTAACTACCTGGTCTATCGCCTCTCTACAGGCATCGGGGCGGGTGAGTTCGGCCACCACATGGTGAGCAATAAGATTTTGTTCTTTTAATTTTTCTATTGTTTCAGTATTATCCTTTTCGTTTCGACCAATAATAACCGGAATCGCTTTTTCAACAGCAAGCTGCTTCACTATTCCTAATCCAATACCTTTTGCGCCGCCACTAACGACAATTATTTTTCCTGCAAGCTGTAGATCCATTACGGTGTTTCTGTTTTATACGATTTTCACTTTCTGTCCACCGCCAGCGGCAGACTTATAAACCGCCTCAACAATTCTGATATCGCGCAAACCTTCTTCTCCGGGCACTAGCATAGGCTTACCCTGTATAATGGAAAGCGCGTCATCATCCATCTGCATGGTCTGCTGCATCGGTACATCGTACGGAAAATTAATTTCACCAAGCGGACTTGTTCCTTTCACACCTGCGTAAGCAGAGTACGGCGACAGCTTGATCATTCCCTTTTCACAATCGATGTCCATAAAATTGATGCCCTCACCAAAACTCGTTTTGATACTGGCTATTACGCCACCGGGAAATTCGAGTTTAGCCACCGCAGTTTCATCAAGTCCGTTTTTGTATATATCAGGTCGCGTGGTACTGGTCTTTGCTTCAAAAACCGAAAGCGGTTCCATGCCGCTACCTAGCCTGGCGCCCTGTATAGCGTACACGCCCATATCGTACATTACTCCTCCACCCATTTCCTTTTTCTGCTTCCAGTGATCTGTACGCGAATCGAAGTAACCAGCTGCGCAGTTTACACTCTTCACCTTGCCAAGCAATTTCTGATTGACTATTTTTCTGTATTCTTTTGTATTGGGATCGTGATGCAAACGATAGCCGATTGCAAGCGAACGTTTATTTTTATTACATGCATCAATCATCTCCTGGCATTCCTGCGCACTTATCGCCATCGGCTTTTCGCACCACACATGCTTGCCCGCATTTGCGCCTCGTATTACATACTCTTTATGCATAGAAGGCGGTAGCACAATATACACCACGTCAATGTCGGGGTTGTTGGCAATTTCATCGAAGTTCTGATAGTTGTAGATGTTCTTATCAGGAATGTTGTACTGCCTTTTCCATGATTCCGCTTTCGATGGTGTGCCCGTAACAATTCCAGCGAGGTAGCAATGTTTGGTTTTTTGTAGTGCGGGAGCAAGCAGATCGGTGCTGTAATAACCGAGGCCAATAAGCGCCACTCCGAGTTTATCTTTTTTACGGCCCGTAGCCGCAAGCAAACTGTTAGCAGCCAATATTGCACTGCCACCTACGGTAATTGTTTTTAGTGCACTTCTACGCGAAATCGAATTCATGGTCCACAGTATTAATGAAAAAATGGACGCTGAAGTTACAACAAAAAAAGCCGGACTGTTCAGGTCCGGCACGTTGACACACCTTTAAACTATAACTATTTTGATTTGATAATTCGCTGTACCGCCGATTCGCTTCCCGAGCTAAGTTTTATCACATAAGTGCCCGGGTAAACATCAGCAAGCTGAATGGTTTCTGTCTGGCTCGCGCGGTCATTCACATATCTTTTTATTCTCGTACCGTTCGAGCTGTACATATCATATACTACACGCTGCGACTGCCAACTGTCCGGGATCGTGATCCTCAATTCACTCTGCACCGGATTAGGATAAGTTGAGATGGCCAGGCCAGATTTTTGTGAGTTGAGTTTGATAATTCTGATTTGGGAATATTTAAACGCTCCATCAATGTCAACCATCTTCAACCTGTAGTACACTAACCCTTCAGAAACGCCACTGACATTTTCAGAAAACGAATACGATGCATCTATACTTTCTTTACCTGTTGCAAACACCATTGTTCTATCGCTATAACTTTTGCCATCGGTGCTGCGCTCAATAATGTAGTGGCTGAATTTTGTTTCAGAGGCCGTCCAGTTAAGTAACGCCTTACCTGAAGCGAGTTTTGCGTCGAATGATTTAAGACTTACCGGCAACGTAACATCGTGCGGAACAGTGTACTTGAAATCCTGGAAGTAAAGCGAGTACATTCTTTCTGATGCACCGCTCGCGCCGGTTGCTACACCACCCACTCTCACTGTAAAAGTCTGCGTGCTTGCAAACCTTGTAGTAACCATTACTGATGTTCCGCTGGTATCGATGTTTACAAAGTTGCTGGTAGGGCCATCGAATCTTTTGCCTGTTATTTTCGAAACACCATTAACCACTTCCGTTAAATTCGATGTAACCAGTATTGAGTTTTGTTCAAGCGTGTATGAAGTAAGTCCAAAAAATCCGACATATTCTCTGATGAGGTGTCCATTTCCATCAATGTCAATCGCTGTCAGGTCGAAGTCATCAAAAATAACCGGAGTGTTGGTTTGCTGTTTTTACAAATGTCATTTCAAAATCCATCCACCAGTCTGCTGCAGCAGGTGCCGCACCGGCGCTATAACCAACCTGGGGTTGAAATGCTTTATCGAAACCTGAACTGGTCATATCGATCGTAACCAGGTAAGTAAGTGGGTTCGAACGTCCCTTGATTTTTACAAGCGCATCGAAATCGCTCACCACGTTGGAAAAGCGATATACGGTACCGTCCTGTCCTGGTAAACCTGATTCAATTGTTGGGTCTTTGAAAGTGAGAACTCCTCCGCCACTGCCGCTGCCGGCGAAAGAAAGAACTGCCAGAAGTATAAAGAGAATGAAGAGAATTAACTTCTTGTTCTGTGGTCGCACATGCTTGGAGTGCGCACGACCATTAGGGAATGGGTACGTTTTCATACTTATATTTTAAAGGGTACAACGATGCTACGGGTCAACATGGCCCAAAGGACTAATGGAATCAGGTGCGATTCTTAAGAAATGGATATAAGTAGGAAAAAATTGGAGGATAAAACCGTTAGGTTTCGGGATATAAGATGTGAGACAGGACAAAGATTGCAACACTTTTCCGCAATTGCAAGAGTACTTTTACTATTCCTATAGTTTTTTTTATAATGTTTTGTTGACGCGCCCCATCAACGAATCGGTCTTTCCCTGCCTGCCATTTTCCATGCGTCCCGCGTAGGTTTGACGGAACGACTCATTGCCATGAAGTTGCAGTGTAAGATCGTACCAGCCGTGGCTTTTAGCAACGTCTATATAAGAAGATACCGATGCACGTGGTTTTATTTTAGCGGAAAACTTTGCGGCGCCATATGAATTATCTGCTACGCTTACTTCTGTTTCCTTGTCTGTGCGATTCGTCATCTTTATTCTTGCCGTGCCCTTGAAATAATCCAAAGTGATATCAACGCCGGGATCAGTACCGCCTTTGAATTCACGATAAAAACCGTTTGGCCCATACACCCGCAGGTGATAAGCGTTGTTCTCAAACCCGCTTAGGTCAAAGCTTTCCCGCAATGTATCACCAGCCTTCACAGCATACGACCACACTCTCACATCTTCGTTTTTATATTTTCCCGGTGCATAGATAGCGAAAGGTGCACCCGCAGCATTTGCTCCGTAAATTTTATTAAGAGCACTCAGACTTATATCGAACGTCTTTCCATCAGCTGAAAGTTTTCCATCGGCATTCAACTCATACGGCAATGCATTGGCATCCCGAGTGCCCTTTTCCTGTTCCGGAAGAATATTTTTGTGTGATATATCGCTCTGCAATTTCTCTGCTTCTTCTTTCGAAACTTTTTTGAAATTCGCAGGCGGATTTCTGAACTGCGCTTTGTGGATGGCTTCTACAAATTCATTTCTCTGTAAAAATTCCGGTTTAGCTATCTCTTCACCGTTATATTTCCGAAACACGGAAGTAAGATCACCGCAAACCGTCCGTCTCCACTCGCTTATATTAGGCTCGTGAATTTTCTTCTTATATTTTTTTGACAGAAACTTTTCGAGGAATTGCAGGGACGATGTATGATCAAATACCTGCGAGTTTACAAAGCCGCCACGACTCCAGGGCGATGCAATCACCATCGGAACGCGGTAACCAAGACCGATTGGGCTGATGCGTGCCCTCTCGCCCTTATGACTTTGCTGCGATTCCGATGATACAAACTCTGTAGAGGTGTCGATTCCCTGTGATACCGCGCCTGTACCTTTTTTTGTTGGATGAGGAGCTACAAATGGTGGAACGTGATCGAAGTATCCGTCATTCTCATCGTATGTAAGTATGAAAACGGTTTTCTTCCATACCTCCGGATTTTGTGTAAGAATATCCAGCGCTTCGCTGATGTACCACGCGCCATACCATGCTGATGACGGATGATCAGAAAACTGCTGTGGCGCAACTAACCACGAAACGGTCGGAAGGTTACCGCTTTTAACATCTTCACGAAACTGAAAAAAAGTATCACCTTTCGGTACCTGCACTTCACGCGCAGTTCCTCCATCATCATACTTCAACGATTCAAGCTCATGATAATTCGGATCTTTTTTATTTGTAGTGAAAGCTTTTTCATTGATACTTTTGGTATTGCCTGAAAGTTCTTCGGGTTTTGAACTTACTTTATACTGCGCAAAATATTCAAGGGGATTATCGCCGAAGTTGCCCAGCCATGAATCGTATTCGTCCTTCAAACCCGAATTAACACCTATCTCGTTTTGGTATACTTTCCAGGAGATGTCGTTTTCTTCGCAGGCGTTCGGGAAAAGTTTTCCATTCAACGTTTCTTTCATTATCGGCATCCTCGTTCCATACATTAGCCTGCGCCTCTGCCTGTGGTTTCTCACGAATAGTGCCTGTCCAGAAGTACAACCTGTTTGGTGTGGTGCCTGTAAGAGATGAACAAAAGTTATGATCGCATACCGTAAACGCATCTGCCAGTGAATAGTAGAACGGAATATCTTCCCGGCTATAAAAGCCAAGCGTTAGCGGCATCGATTTATATTCTTCAACGCCGGATCTTTTATGGTCCAGCCACTTATCGTACTTGCCGTCGTTGCGTGCATCCACCTGGTCGGTCCATGAATGTGGGAGGGATTCCATCCATGTGGCATTTGTATTTTTTATGTCTAACCGAAATGGCGCGTACATATTTCCATTGCTATCGGGTTGGCACCAAACGGGATTGTTACCGGGAAGGGTTATCGCTCTTGGATCATTAAAACCACGCACACCCTGCAATGTGCCGTAGGTATGATCGAAAGAGCGGTTTTCCTGCATCAGGAACACAATGTGTTCAGCATCGTAAAACGTGCTGCCCGGCGCAGGGTCGATCGCCATAGCCCTGGCGATGGATGAAGGCAGAACGTTAAGCAGACCGGCACCGCCGGATAACAATGATGCCTTTTTCAAAAAGTCTCTCCTGTTGTCCATATTTACGAAACTTAGGCGGTTAAGGTAAATAATCTCGCGGAAACGTGATTGTTAGGTTTTTTGTGAACCTATGGCATAATTTTTCGTTCGATCCATTGATCGTGAGGAAGGGCAAGATCCATATTGGAACGTCGGGATGGCACTATAAACATTGGAAGGGCACGTTCTATCCCGCGGATATAAAGGACGCGGATCAGTTTGCCCAATACCAAAAATCATTTCAGACGGTTGAAATCAACAACTCGTTTTACCGGATGCCTTCTACTGATACGTTCGCTGCCTGGCGCGATGCTACTCCCAAAAAATTCCTTTTCGCCGTTAAAGCAAGCCGCTTTCTTACACACGCAAAAAAACTTATCGTTGACAAGCGTTCAATACGGCTGTTGTTTACTCATGCGGGAAAACTCGAAGAGAAACTTGCTGTTATACTCTTTCAACTGCCACCACGCTGGAAGGTGAATGCTGAACGTTTGCGCAACTTCATTGCGGCCTTACCCAAAGGCTACCGGTATACATTCGAATTCAGGGAACAATCGTGGTATAACGATGAAGTGTATTCGATTTTGCGCGAGTCGAATTGCGCATTTTGCATTTATGAATTGGGTGGACATCTTTCGCCGGTTGAGGTGACGGCAGATTTTGTGTATATACGGTTGCACGGGCCGGGAGCAAAGTACCAGGGCAGTTATTCGGATGAAGCGCTGAAACAATGGGTAGCACGGTGTAAGGAATGGCAGAAGAAAGGAAAAGACGTGTTTGTTTATTTCGATAACGACCAGGAAGGATTTGCGGCGTTCAATGCAACCAGGATGAAGGAACTTATTCTTTGAGAAGCTTATCCACTTCTGCATTAAACTCCCGTTTAAAGTCGTCGTAAAACTTTCCCGTCGCCGGACCTGAATAGCCGGAGTGCATTTTGGCGATGCGGCCCTTCTTATCAATAAACAGCGTAGTTGGAAATGCGGTGAAACCCGGAAGCTGTAAAGACGCGCGTACTGTGTCACTGCTCGACATCCCCCCAAAAATCTGATCGTACCGAATATCGAACCGCTTGCGAAATCTGTTCATCACTTTACGGTAATATGCAGTATCCGTCTGACGCTCGTAATGGATGGTGATAATTTCAACACCACGTTTTTGATTCTCTTTGTACCACGGGGAAAGAAAAGCTGCTTCGTCGATACAGTTGGGACACCATGTGCCGGTGATGGGAATAATTACCACCTTATCCCTGAATTTTTCCTCGCTGAGTGATATCATGTTCCCTTCAACATCCGGGAAAGAAAATAGCTTCATTACCTGGCGTGCACTGTCAGACGATTCCTTATACGGATCTGGGAGGGCCGCATTGTCATCACGTTTGCCTTTAAATGCATGCCGCACGCGCGAGCCTATTTGTTCGCCGGTAATTGTTCCATCATCGTTTACCCGCCCGGTATAGAAGCCGGGTGTCGAGCCGATGAATGAGGAAAGATAAAACGTGTCGCCTTCGGTGATGCCCTGCAGGAAACGGGAATCGCCGGATTCTTTTAGAAATGTCCCTGTAAGTTGTTTGTCTTTCTGTGAAAATACGGCGACTGATCTTTCTGTCTTTCCGCTTTCGAAAGTAAATTCAAGATCATACGTGCCTGCAATGTTTTTGGCTGGCAGACTTTTATTTTCCGAAAAGCGTGTATTATTATTTTTCTCCGCTACTACCGGAAGTAGTACCGCTGAATGATCCTGTTTCCGGAGTACGCCGGTTAATTTATTTTTCCGCGCAATAAAGGCGAGTTCATTGTCGAATTGATCAAGCGGAATAACAAGGGAATCATCAGAGAGTGATATCTGTCCTGTTTCAAACTTTTCCTCGGCATTGAGCAGAAGCACCGTACCGTTTTTTGTGATCTCGAAATTGAAGGGAACGCTGATCCCCGGCCGCAGTGCGAATTCTCCACGCCACTTCCCCGCAAAATCAGCAGCTTTCTGTGCGTGCGCACAAAAAAGGAGTAGGAAGCACAGTATGGAGGTAAGAATTTTCTGAAGAATCATTACTACCGGTCTAGTTACAATATCCCAACATGTAGTAGATGATCACGAAAACGATGATAAAACCAAAGCAGCCGCCACCGAGTTTTTTCGCACCATAACCTGCTATAAGTGTCCGAATAAAGTTGTTCATGCGAATGTTTTTATTTGTTGTAGGTGATAGGTTTAATAATAAAATCGTGCCACCTGATTACCTTAGTTTTATTAAATTGACCCTTCAAAAATAAGTTTCCCCGTGAATTTAAATCGATTTGCTTTAGCCTGTATGTTGTTTCTTGCTGCCTGCCAGGAACCGGCGAGTGATAAAACCGCTGAAACGCCCGCGGAGGCTCCTGTTACGAGAAATGCGGCGGTTCCTGTGCCCGTAATATTCGATACTGATATGGGGCCGGATTACGACGATGTAGGAGCTATAGCCATGCTTCATGCTTTCGCCGACGAAGGCTCGGCAAATATCCTTGCCACCATTGCCAGTACCAAATACGATGGCGTTGCCGAAGTACTTGATGTGTTCAATACTTATTTCAACCGGCCAGATCTTCCAATAGGAGTTCCTTCGCAACCGGCCAGCCTTCTGCGCGACGGGCAGCACTGGAGTGATTCTGTTCGTAAAAATTATACTCACGACATTAAAAGCAATAAGGACGCAAAAGACGCGATAGAACTTTATCGCAGTATTCTTGCTGAACAGCCGGATACGAGTGTAACAATCATCACAGTCGGCTTTCTTACCAATATCTCCAATTTGTTGAAGAGCCCCGGCGATAAGTTCTCACCACTCAGCGGCAAAGAACTCGTAGATAAAAAGGTGAAGAGAATGGTATCGATGGCTGGCAGGTTTCCTGAAGGTTCCGAATTCAATGTAAACATCGATGCTCCTGCTTCACAAAATGTTTTTCAAAATTTCAGCAGGCCTGTGATTCTTAGCGGTTTTGAAATTGGAAAAGATATTAAAACAGGTATTCCACTTATATCTGACAGCTCGATTCAGAACAGTCCCGTAAAAGATGTGTTCCGTATAAGCATTCCGCGCGCCGAGGAAGACAGTGCCGGCAGAATGAGTTGGGATGAAACAGCAGTGCTCGTTGCTGTGAAAGGTCACGAAACGTGGTACGACCTCAATTGGGGTGAAATTACCGTTGACGACAAAGGCTATAATAAGTGGAACGCTGCTAACAAAAGGCATTCTCACCTTGTAGTACGTTCATCTCCGGCTGAAGTACAAAACGTAATCAACAGGCTGATGATGCACCAGCCAACGAAAAAATAGTTTATTCGGAAGTCTGCAGACCGATGCCGTTGCTCATGTCGTAAAATCGCTGTGCCGTTGCCACGGTATCGCGGTACGAAGCAGGTTTTATCACGTAAGAGTGTGCGCCGAGCGCAAGGCATTCGTCTCGCTCAATGCGGTTAAGGGAAGTTGAATAGATCACCACCGGGATGTGTTTTAAACGCTCATCGTTTTTTAAACGCCGTAGTGTTTGCGTGCCGTTTAGTCGTGGCATATTCAGGTCCAGGATAACCATAGCGGGCAGTGACTGGTTCTGAAAAGCATGCTCAAGAAACGCGAGGGCTTTCTCGCCATCTTCTTCGAAATGAACTATTGAGGCATGCCCAAGATCGCCGAGTGCGTCCTGAATGATTTCTCTATCCTCGATATCATCATCTACAAGTAAAATCGTTTTAGACATCGGCCGCAAATATACATAGTAAGCGTGTTTATTAAAGGGCTCTGATATCCTTGTGGCGCACCAATACTTTACCCATGCTGTGAACCAAACTTTTTAACATCGCTTTAGCCAGCACATCGGTGTTCACAACCGAAAATGGAGCAAAAAACTTCATCACCTTTATGAATCCGATCTCGCCTTTTTTGAACAGTGTTTCTTTTGTACTTCGCACAACCGGGTAGATGCCGCCGGGACGGAATATGATAAGTTTTTTGAAAGGCATATTCATTAATGCATTTTCCGTTTTCCCTTTCACCTTCGCAAATCTCACCTTGCTCTTCCCGGTTGTATCCGCACCTTCACCACTCAGGAACAGATACGTGATGGCTGGATTGGCATTCAACATCGCTTTTGCCGCAGCAACAGCATATTCGTAAGTAATAGAAAAGTATTCATCTTTACTCACCCGTGTTTGAGAAATGCCAAGACACCACACACAAGCGTCGGCTCGT
The DNA here is from genome assembly GCA_963782225.1 of uncultured Chitinophagaceae bacterium. Lineage (GTDB taxonomy): Bacteria > Bacteroidota > Bacteroidia > Chitinophagales > Chitinophagaceae > Flavitalea. The sequence continues at coordinate 626,218 of CAWAIQ010000004.1, read as the reverse complement.
GCAAAAACCGTTTCAAGTCCTGAGTAGTCAACAAAGTTGTGATGAATAACTTCCGTAACCTTTGGATGTTTAATGGAGGAAGTTCTCCTGGCCAGCAAGATTACTTCATCTATACTATCATCTGCAATTGCCTGCCGTACCACCTCAGATCCCACTGTACCGGTTGCACCGGTTATAATAACTTTCATAACCTTTAGTTAGAGGTAGCTCAACCACCATTTTTTGTTATTCATCTTGTAATCGCAATACCATTTGCACACCGGGTACAACACCAGTACGATTGCGATCCATGTAAGATAAACGCCGCCTAATCCGAACCCCTCGCCAGCGGCCACAAACTTCAGTGGCATACCCGGCGACTCATTCATGCCCTCCTCTATCGTGTGACCGCGCATAAGATAAAACGACATCGATACAAGGTGAATAAGATAAAAATGAATAACGTAATAAAACAACGGCACCTTGCCGTAAACGGATATAGCGTCAGCAAACTTGTTCCGCACATTTCCAATTAGGCCGAGTATAATAAGCGCACATCCTATTGTTGCACATAAAAACAAAAGAGAAGGGGGATATTTTTGCGTTTTTATAAACGAAAAGAAAGTATACAGCCCGGAACGCTGCGTGGTCCAGTCCGAAGGATCGCCATAGGTGTTCGTGAATCTCACTATTGCAAAAAATACTAACAGGCTTGCGCCAAGAATGACTGTCCGTTTATTCCTGTTCATTATATCAGACAGGTAATACTTCCCAAAACAATATCCCAGCATCATCAGACCCGCCCATGGAAGAAACGGATAAAGTATCAGCAGATTCACGCTCCCTACAGGTTGCATTCCGGGTGCATGCAGCAAATGATACCAAACAGGAAACTGACCGTTGGAACCAGCCTCGTAAATATTTAAAAGGTTGTGGCCGGCAACAATAACAAGTCCGATTGTGAAAATAGCAGCGAAAGGAAGCCTGATCGCGACACTTAACACTACCATACTTATGCCGATGGACCAGATGGTTTGGAACACCAGAATGCTATAGTACACATCGAATGTAATACCGAATGTTACGATGACCAGTTCAAGCACAATGAGCCAGAGGCCCCGTGTGAAAAGAAACCACGAAAGTTCCTTCTTAGATTTTCGAAGCGATTGAAAATAGGCCGATGTTCCGGAAAGAAATACAAATGTTGGCGCACATAAGTTTGTGATCCATCTTGTAAAATACAAGAGGGGAGTAGTGGTTGCAAGATTGAGTGGATCATCTACGTTGGCCTGCGAATGCATGAAGTCGCGCGTATGATCAAGGGCCATTATGATCATCACGATCCCCCGAAGGAGATCGATGGAGTTAATCCTGGTTTGTGGGGGCATGCATACTAAGGTACAACGATTTTAACCTGTTGTATTCACCCGTCTCATCTCGTCTTCTGCGCCGCCGGTATTGCGTGAAGGCGTTTTGTATTGTTTTCCAAAACGATAGGTGAATCGATAAACTTGCGGCACGGGTATCTCTTTTTATGATGAAATATTCGGTGGACTGACTGAAATTGGTAAAGCCCTCCATCTTCTGTGAATAAAGTATATCACGTACTGTAAGCTTCACGGTCCCCTTGTTATTAAAAACCTGTTTCGCTATGCCGAACGATAATTGGCCGGTAGGATAAGTGACTTCCTGCAGCTCCTGTTCGTTCGTCACGAAAAATGCCGACAATTCGCCCGACCAACCATTTGGAAACATAAACTGGTTATTCAGATTGAAATTTGCCTGCGTAAGCGAGGCCTTTCTATTATTCCAAACAAAACCACTGATCATTTTATGATTTACCACCCCTTCAAAGGAAAGCGACCACCAATGAAATGGTGAAAGCTGCGTGCTTACCGATAACCCGATATTTTTCATGTTATCGAGGTTGCCTTCGGTATAGGTTATAATTCCCGTTGTAGTATCCTGGTAGAATATCTGTGAAAAATAATCTTTGGTATAACTAAAGCTGAGACTTGTAATGATGATGTCTTTAAATGAATGACTCAACTCCGTATTCCATGTGTATTGCGGAATGAAAAACGGGTTGCCTGACTGGTAAGTGTACTTGTTGATCACAAATACAAATGGATTGAGCGATTGAAACCTCGGGCGGTCGATTCGTCTGCCTGCAGAAAGTGTAACGCTGTTTATGGAGTCAACCTGCCAGCTAATAACCGCATTTGGGAAAAGTCCGTCGTATTTACGTGAGAACGAAGAATCCTTCCTTAGTTCGTTTCCCAGTTGCTGGGCATTGTAATGCGTGTTCTCGTAGCGTAATCCACCCTGTAAAGAAAACTTATCAAACTTTTTTTCGATTGTGGCATAAGCCGCGTGAATATTTTCTTCGTACAAAAAGTGATTGCTCTTCCCGAAGTCGGGCACTGTAGTATTTCCTGTTCGCAAAAAATAATCAGCTTTATTACTTGTTTCGATATGTGATGATTTCCATCCTGTTTCTAGTTTGGTGCCAGATTCAAAAGTTTTTGCATAGTCTGCTTTGGCGGTATAGATATTTATGGTTGATGGAATGATGCCGATGATATCTTCATCGTATCCCGAAGCTCCCTCCATCTGGTTATTGAAGAAAAGATTATTGCGCGGGGTATATCGCAGGTAATCGAGATCGGCAGTTAGTTCAGAATGCTGGTCAAAGACGTGCCTTCCATTTATGTTTACAGCGTAGCTTTTCAATTTGTCCTTAAGGTCATTGGTCGTTGTAATGGAAGAATCTTTCCTGCCCCCGGCGTTCAGCCACACTGCGTTGTTTGCTCCAATTGTTCTGCGCCCGAAGTTTGTAAAATTAACTACGGTACCCAATGTTGTTTTTTTGCCGAGGTAATAGTCGACGCCTGTTTTTATGCTTTGTGACGGGGCTTTTGCGGTTAAATATGTTGGCTGGTCGAGTGTAGAAAGTAATGTAGTGTTGTCTTCTGCGTAGTACTTTCGCAGCGCATACATCTTCATAAAGTTCCTGTAGATATTTATGTTAATATTCGCAAACACATTCACTTTGCCCGACCGGTAGTTAAGATTCACGCTGTTTACTGTTCTTGAGAATCGTCCCTGCCCGAGTGCGAGGTTTACATTTCCATTGAAGCCTTTCTGATTATTTTTCTTCGTTTTTATGTTGATGATTCCTGCGTTGCCTGCTGCGTCGAACTTTGCGGATGGGTTGTCCATGATCTCTATCTGGTCTACCTGCGCAGCCGACATTCCGCTCAGCAGGTTATTGAGGTCGGAACCTGAAAGTTGTGTGGGTTTACCGTCGATCGTAATAAGTACACCCTGTTTACCTTTTAAGCTGATGTTTCCATTTCTGTCTACAGTTACACCGGGAGATTTTTCGAGTACTTCCAGAAGAGATGCGCCGGTATTTGTTACGGCCGATTCAACATTGATGACCGTTTTGTCGGGAAACAACTGTATAAAGGGTTTCTTGCCGCGCACGGTTACTTCGGCGAGTTCAGTAGTTTTTATTGAGTCGGTAACTGCTTCCACAGTCGCTGAATCTCTATTTTGAGCCGGGAGGATATTGCATAAAAGGAGGCACGGTATTACCAGTATTCGTTTTCTCATTTAACAGCTTTCAGATAACCAAGTTAAAAAAGCGGCACAGTGATGTGATTTTAATTAGTGCCAGCGGTTAAATAACATATACGAAGGCCGGAAAATACTGTATGAAGGATTCCATATTTCGCTAATTTTGGTGCCTTATTATTTAAAACAGAAAAATCCGAACAGTGATGTACAAAAAGAGTTTAACGTTGATTATTGCGGTCATTTCAGCAGCTGCTGCGAATGCGCAGGTTGACACTACGAAACAAACCCCGGAATCTTCCGAGTTGTGGAACCCGCTTCCTAGAATTGTGTCTGCACCAACAACCGGCGCTCCCTCTGATGCAATTGTGTTGTTTGATGGAAAAGATTTTTCAAAGTGGAAGTCATCAAAAACGGGTGGCAATGCTCCATGGACAATTGCTGATGGCGCGATGACTGTGAAAGAAAAGTCAGGAGACATTGAAACTATCGACCAGTTCGACGACTATCAGCTTCATATCGAATTCCGTACACCGGCTGTAGTCAAAGGCAACAGCCAGGGAAGAGGTAACAGTGGAATTTTTATGCAGGGCAAGTACGAGTTGCAGGTGCTTGACAGTTATGATAACAGAACGTATTCAAATGGCCAGGCTGGCTCCATCTACAAGCAAACGATGCCGCTAGTAAATGCAAGCAGGAAGCCGGGGGAGTGGCAGGTGTATGATGTGGTGTATACTTCGCCAAAATTCAATAAGGACGGTATGATTACTCATCCTGCGTACATAACAGTATTGCACAATGGTGTGCTTGTTCAGAACCATACACCTATCTTCGGCACAACGCCTTACATAGGTCAGCCGCAGTATGAGGTTCATGGAAAGGGTCCTATCAAATTGCAGGATCACGACAACCCTACAAGTTTCAGGAACATCTGGATTCGTCCGTTGTAACAGAAAAATTAGCATGACATCCAGTTATAATGAAATAAAAAGGCAGGCGTATGATGGCAACATGCAACTTCCGCAGCTTGGTCTCGTATTATTTACGTTCGGGAATGTGAGTGTTGCGGATCAGAACGCCGGTGTGTTTGCTATTAAGCCAAGTGGAGTAGCGTATGAAGATCTGACTCCTGAGAAGATGGTGATTGTAGACTTCGAGGGCAAGGTACTTGAAGGAGAGCTAAGACCGTCGTCCGACACAAAAACGCATGCAGTATTGTATAAACATTGCGGCAACATGACGTCGATCGTTCATACACACTCCACTTATGCTACTGCATGGGCGCAATCGCTGCGTGATATCCCGAATTATGGCACCACCCATGCCGATCACTCAGTATCCGATATACCATGCGCCCCGCCAATGGACGATGAAATGATAAAGGGAGATTATGAACATGAAACCGGGTTTCAGATACTGAATTGTTTAAAGGAACGAAACCTCGGATACGAAGAAATGGAAATGATACTGGTAGGTAGTCATGCACCTTTTGCCTGGGGGAATTCGGTAAAAAAGGCTGTGTACAACGCTGCGGTACTCGAACAGTTGGCCAAACTGGCGTTGATTACCGAACAGGTTAATCCTTCGGTAGAACGGTTAAAGGCTTCACTCGTCAACAAACACTATCAAAGAAAGCACGGAAAGGAAGCCTATTACGGTCAGTAAAACGATATTAACTTGATCCCGGATAAGTCCCTTCCCAATGGATAGGTAATTACCTCTAGCGGCTTATCAAATAGAATTTTTTAATATGGCTTTAATCTTACTTTTGTTCTTCCATCTCTGATAACCCCTGTTAAGCCGAATCCACTACACCTCCCGCATCCATCACCCGTGAACCCCTAAAGGTTATCGCTTGCAATCAAGTAGCTTAATTACTGTGTAATCATGAAAAAAATTTTATGCTGTCTCCTGACAGTTTCTGTTCTCTTTTTGACCACCTCTGCGCAAAACGTATTCAACCCTAATGATCCAATCGTTAGGTACAACGCAGGTGCTGCGTTGGGTTCGGCACAAAAGCCTGATCCTGCGATCAGGGGATTACAGAAGTGGGTATCTACCCCAACGAACGGTGTGTCTGCCGGGAATGGCGCGATCGACGTATCGTCTTTCAAACAGTATTTTTTGAATCTGAACGGAAACCCGATGTCATTCCGCATCAAGTTTCCAAAAAGCTATAACGACAGCGCAAGCAAGAAGTATCCCGTAATGCTCTTCCTGCATGGCGGCGGTGAAGTTGGTTGCCCCGACAACAACGGTGTTTATAACAACGAAAAGCAATTATACCTCGGCGCTGGCTTGTTCAGGGATTTTGCGAACGCCAACCGCTTCGACGGTTTCCTGGTATATCCGCAAATCGTAACTGCAGATTGCTGGGGCGCATGGGGAACCACAACAACTGCGAACCTGAATACTGCGCTTTCGATGGTCGATTCACTTGGAAAATATGCAAGGGCTGATATCGACAGGATTCTTTGTAACGGCTTATCGGGCGGAGGGTATGGTGCGTGGCGCATCGCCGACGTGTATCCTCAGCGCATTGCGAAAATTATCCCATCTGCCGCCGCAGGCAGCACTACCAACAGAACAAATTTTGTACATATACCAATATGGTTTGCTACGGGTGGAAAAGATCCGGATCCAAGTCCTGCCCAGGCAGATTATTCTTTCAACAGGATGAAAGATATCGGAGCAGACATCCGTTACACACGCTATCCTGATCTCGGCCATGCCGTTTGGTACAGCCATTGGCGCGAGCCCGATTATCCTGCCGCGATGAACGACGTACATAAGGCAAATCCGTTGGTATTCTTTCAACGAAATGAGTTTTGTGCAAATGAAGCCATCGACGCCAAACTTGGGTTAACCCAGGGCTTCAACGGATACGAATGGCAGAAAGATGGCGTAACCATTGCCACCCGGATCGGTACCGTAAATACCATCATTGATACATCTGCGGTAAAGTCATTCGCAGGAAATGAAATAAACGTAAAGAAGTTTGGCACCTATCGAGTGAGGTTCAGAAGAACATCAACAGCGGCCTGGTCGGTGTATTCACCTAAGCCAGCGGTAGTAAAATTGAAAACGTCAACTGTTACGCCGCCGATCACCATCGCCGGTGCCAGGAGTAACGTAGTACCAGCCCTGGATGGCAGCACTACTGTGCCTCTTCAGATGCCGGCAGGCTACGCTTCGTATGAATGGGTGAGTGTTGCAGACAGCACCGTGGTATCAACATCTCAAACTTTCAATGCACCTGTCGGCACATACATCGGCAGATACTTTGAGCAATATGGTTGCGGTACTGCATTTTCACCTAATTACAAAGTAGTAGACGCTAATGGCACTCCGAAGCCTGACGCGGTAAGCAATCTTACGACTACCCCGCTCAATCAAACACAGGTGCGTCTTAATTGGACACAGGGGGCAAATGAAACAGGGTTTGAAGTTTACCGGGGAAGCAAATCAGGCGGACCCTACGCGTTTGTTGCCTTGAGGCCTGCTAACGCCGTTACGTACACGGATACCAATCTTGTTGCAGGTACAACCTATTATTATGCGATGCGTTCAGTAAATGCTACAGGAGCATCAGCAAAATCAAATGAAGCAATTGCAAAAACGCTAACCGACGTATCGGCTCCTACGGCTCCGTCGAATCTGTCTTACCGCGGTAGCACGTCTACTTCAGTATCACTGAAATGGACAGCGGCTACTGATAATGGTTCTATCAAACGATATGATATCTATGCTAACAATGTAAAGGTGTTCAGTACCACTGCTACTTCTTTCAATGTAGGCAATCTCGATTCCCTTACATCATACACATTTATCGTAAAAGCGATCGATAACAATGATAACGTGTCGCCATCCAGTAACCAGGTGACCGGATTTACGCATCGAGTGGGAGTGAACTACAGGTTCTTTACCACCACTTCAAACTGGACAAGGCTCCCTGATTTCAATGCACTTACTCCTGTGAAAACAGGCGTTACAGATTCCATCATGCACGACGACACGAGAATCGTTGCAGCGGGTTCTTTGCGCTACGGATTTTTATGGGAAGCACTGATCTACATCCCTGTTACGGCAACTTATACGTTTGAAACAAGATCCGACGACGGAAGCAAGCTGTATATCGATGTGCCATATACGCAGAATGCGGTTCCTGTAGTACAGAACGATAGCGTGCACGGAATGAGAACAAGAACAGGTGCAAAAGTTCTGACACAGGGATATCATACGATGACCGTAACATACTACCAGGGAACAAACGGTCTCGGTCTCGAATTGTGGTGGAGCAGCAATGCCGGCCTTACAAGAGAGAAACTTCCGATGAACTTCCTGACGTTTACAACGGCAACAGTTGAGCCGGCACCAACAGTACCAACAGGTGTTTCTGCAACTGCCACTGCTTACAATAAGATCCGGTTGAACTGGACAGATGCGAGCAGTAATGAAACAGGCTTTGAAGTTGTAAGATCGGCTACAAGTACTGGCACTTATGTTCCGGTTGGAACCGCGCCTGCCAATGCCAACACATATACTGATTCCGGATTAACCGCGGCGAAACAATACTTTTATAAATTAAGAGCAGTAACCGCGAGCAGTGAATCGGCATTCACCAATTTCGTGAGTGCAACCACGCCTGCAGCACCCGCTACACCGATTGCGCCAACGCAATTATCAGCCGACGGCGGTGCGAACAACTCTATTTCACTTACCTGGCAGGACAACTCGTCGAATGAACAGGGCTTCCGGATATACAGGTCTACCGATGGAACTACTTTCGCTTCTCTTGGAACAGTAGGTGCGAACAATAATGCATTCACTGATATGACTGCTGCGCCAATTACCACTTACTACTTCTATGTGGTTGGCTATAATGCAGGAGGCGAAGGGGCGAAAAGCAACACCGTTGAATTTGAAGCAGGCAATAACGCGCCAGTGATCGCATCCCTTTCACAGATGTATGCGAAAACAGGTCAGTCATCGAGCCAGACGTTTACAGTTACAGATGATCCCGGAGATGTAGTGACCGTGAAAATTGTACGGAAACCTGCGTTTGTAAGCATTGCGAAGATCAGCGGAGCTGACTACCGGATTTCGATCGATCCAACAAACGATAACGTAGGCTTCCACGAGTTGGTGGTAGTTGCAACCGATAACAGCGGAGCATCCATGCTCGATACATTCTCTGTGGTTGTGGCAGATGCAAAAACACGCTCTGTTTATGTGAACTTCGGAGCCACCGATAAAGCGGCACAGGCACCTTGGAACAACTGGCTCGGAAACAGAACCGCAGGTAATGCTCTTGTTGCACCGCTGGATGAAGCCAATGTGGCGACTCCATTTAGCATTACAACAGTAAATGGCTGGACGGGAACCACCATCATGGGACATATTACAGGAAACAATTCTGGTATCGTTCCCGATGCTGTACTCGAAAGCGGATTGCAGGATGCAGGTGCTCCCAAGAACATCCGCTTCAGTGGCCTGGACCCGGCGAAGATGTACAACGTTGAATTTATAGCGAGTCAGAATGAAGGTATCAGGGCTACCGCCAACTATTACATTGGCATGCAGGTAGATTCATTTGATTCCCGGTATAATACGAACCGCTCTATAAATCTGAACAACCTTGTACCTGCTGCAAACGGACAGCTAACGATAACTATACAGCGCACGAACGTTTCAGCAAATACATATTTGAATGCACTTGTGCTTGAGGAATATGAACCTGCTGATGCACTGCTGAATCCGGAACATCTTTATGTTGAACCTACCACCAGGACAACTTCAAGTTTGACCTGGTCTGATAGAACAAATATTGAAAATGCTGCGGATGGTTATGAAGTTCAGAGAGCCAGGGATTCATTGTTCACAGTAGGAGTAACCGACATCCCGGTTGTAGGCAACGCGAGAAAGTATGACGATTCAGGACTAACGCCGAACACGAAATACTGGTACAGGGTGAGAGCAAAGAATGACGGTGGTGTTTCGGAATACAGTAACAAATTTTACATCGTTACTCCGGCTTCGATCATATCAGTAAACTTCAACAGTAACGTTGTTAACGCAGCGTTCCCCTGGAATAACCTTCAGGCGAATTCACTGACTGAGTTTACAGTGGATAATCTGGTTAACCAGTCGGGTTCTAATTCAGGAATAAAGATATCATGTACAAAAGTGTTCAATGGCGAATTCAATGCTGGTGCAAATACAGGCACCGATGCAGGCGTTGTACCTGATGCAGTCCTGAGGTCCGACTATTGGCTTGATAACGGCCAGTTGAGTCAGATGAAATTATCAGGACTGAATCACACACGCAAATACAGAATCGGCTTTACCGGAAGTTCAAGTACACCAGGATGGTTTAAGGGCAACTATACCGCCACGTACACGGTGAATGGTAAAACTGTCTATCTGAATTCGTGGATGAACACGACGAAGATTGTATACATCAGCGATCTGTTACCAGACGCAAATGGTGATATGATCCTTGACTTTTCTACAACCGCAGCAGGGCAGTGGGCATTCAATGCGGGAATCATCATCCAGGAGTATTCTGATGCGAACGGAGGAACCACACAGTATATGTCGAACACTGTGTTGGATAGTGCAACCACAATTGCGCGTGTAACCGACGACTTCAAAGTGAAGATCTATCCCAATCCGTTCAACGATAACATGAACATCGATTTCAACAATCCTTCTGGTATCAGCAAGATTTCAACGGAGATATATGATCTTACCGGAAGATTGGTGTACAGGCAGAACTACAGCAGCATGCCAGCCGGAGCAAACACACTTCGACTGAATGGAATCAGAACAAACGGAAACGGCGTTTACATCGTTGCACTTAAGGTGGACGGAAAGATCGTAAGGACAGTGAAGATGCTGAGGAACCAGCGATAAAATGATGAGACAAATAGTGAATCCGGTAGCATGACGCTGCCGGATTTTTTGTTTTAAGCAAAAAAAACCCCGCTTCTGGCGGGGCTATGAAAAGCAATCGTAGTTAACAAAGCTTTAAATTAGGCAAAAATCTGAATAAAAAAATAGCCCACTGTAGAAACAGTAGGCTCTAACGATTGCTTGCCATATGAAAAAAGTTCTGTGAGAGGGCTGAACGATCTTATCGTTACTTTGCTTTACCTCAAATCACAATCAGATATATAATTTTAAATTAATCTTTATTTATTTTCTAGCGACAGCACAAATATAGATGTTTGCGACCAATTTTTTAATCTTTGTAGTCTAAATGTTCAAAACTTTTGACCTTTACGCGTAAAATAGTAACATTATTTTTTATTTTGATATGTACAACTGTGTTTTCATACGGAAGTGTGATAGATACCCTTAGGCCTGATTCAGCGACAGATGTAGTAAAAATTACCCGTTCGTGGATTCTTCCTTCTACTCTTCGTAATGTATCGGCAATAGACTTTACAACCTCAGGAAAAATCGCCTGTCTGCAAGCGGAAATAGGTTCAATCTTTATTTTTAATCTCGAAACCGGGTCGATCGACGACGAGATAGTCTTCGGACCACCTGGAGACTACGAAGGCTTGGCACTTGTAGGCAAAAACGCGTATATCGCTTGTGCAGATGGACGAATTCTCGAGGTAGACGATTATCGCTCAGAACAGCCCAAAGTCATAGAATATGGCACTCACCTGACCGTAGCTGAGAACATAAGCGGTATTTGTTATGATCGAAAAAACAAGCGATTGCTTGTATCTGCCCGAAGCATTGACGAAGCTAACCAGTTTTATAAAGGGATCTATGCTTTTAGTCTCACCCAAAAGCGCATGGCGGTAAAGCCCGCGATACGAATAGATTTAAGAAGCCCGGTGTTTAGTGGAATGCAACCGCGAAATGTTCAATCTGTATTTCAGCCGTCGGATCTCGATATACACCCCCAAAGCGGCCTTCTATATATGATTGATGGAACGAGGAGACAATTGTTGCGGATGCGCTTGTCGGAAGCGATCAAAGACTTGTCGGAATTGAACCGGGCGAAGTTTTTTCAGCCTGAAGGGATAACGTTTACCCCTTCAGGTGAAATATTTATTGCCAGCAGGGGAGAGCGGGACGAACCCGCTATGCTGCTGCGCGTGAGAATCAAATATCCTTAAGGCAGCTTCTTGTTATTGAAAAAAGTGTAGAACAGAGAAATCTGTGCTACGCCGTTTCTAAAAGAAGGATCAACAACATCATTGTCTTCGAAGTCGCCCACCTTAGATACACCCACAATATAACGGCCGCCAATACCCAGACCCGATTTACCCTGGAATCCGAGGCCAACGCCTACACCAAGATCGACGTTCTTTGCAAAATCTTCTGCATCGCCACCGCCGGGAATGTTTTCATTAAGCTTGAAACTGAATTGCGGCCCTGCTTCCAGGTAAAAACCACCATTAAAGCGGCCTTTCAACATGATTGGCACTGCCAGGTAGGTCAGTTTGTAGTCGCCTTCAAAAACTTCAGTATTGCTACCGCTGAGCTTTGCGCCCTGCGTTGAAATCAACGCTTCAGGTTGAATAGCGAAGTGGTTACCAAGATTAAGTGCCAGCAATGCACCACCATGAAAACCGATCAGGGCCTTGTTGTCTACATTGTTGAAGCTGGTGTTGGTAAAATTGCTGATGTTAGCACCACCTTTTAATCCAAACTGGAATGTTTGGGCGAATACTCCCGTGCAAAGCACGATTAACGGAATAACCAATAGCTTTTTCATAAAGTAATTTTTTAATTGATGAAGGCAGTTCACTGCCCTCGGTGTACCAATTAAAAAACTGTGCCGTACGAAAAGCGGATGTTAAAGCTTTGAGAGGTAGTCGGTAAGCGTAATCAGATGTTCTTCGTTGTTGAGATCGAGGCTTTTAGACTTCAGGTAACTTTTGATGTCTTCATCGTGTTTTGGGTAAAGACTCAGGATATTTTTCTTTGATGCTGCGAGCAGTTCACCCTTCTGATTTTCAATATAAAAAGTCGTTACCTTACTGATGAGCAGGCTTTCGTTAAGGTCCACCTGGTTATACGACACACGGGTGTCCAACCTGTCGATTGATTCGATGGTGCCGGCAGTGTTCGGGATACCGTATCCACCGGTTTTAAGCTTGTCAGCTATTCTCACCGTTTCTCTTTTATAAAGTGTGGCTTTTTCTCCTGATTTCAAGGTAAGAAGGCAAGCCGGTTGAAAGATAAACATATCGCTTCCTATAGAAACAGACTTTAGGCTTTCTTCGTTACTAATGCTCAGCGTGTCTCCCTTTTCATCAATAAACTGAATAGTTCCAAGCACTTTATTGTAGTTCATAGTGCTTTTATACCGCTTGCCGTCTTTATACTCCGCAATACCTTCTTCGAAAGAATTGTAGCGGTAAATTTCTTTCATGAAATTTTCCCAGGCAGAGTTGCCGCCCTTAATATATATACGTTGTGTTGAAGTTTGTGCTGAAAGTGAGATGGAAATGAAGGTCAGGCACACAGAAAAGATGAATATCTTTTTCATAAGCGGTCAGGTTTGTTTTGGACAACCAAGATAAATTAAATCCGCCGTATTTTATAATCTGGTCTTACTCCTCTACCGCCCGGTTTAAGAAGTCAATAAACGCCCGCATTTTTTCGAAATGAGCGACAACATTTTTTATTACGTCCTTCGAAGCGAGCTCTGCATCTGTAAGTTTTCTCGTTGCAATGAGACTCTTTAACTTTAAATATTCGATTGCGGGGTTCTCTTCGTCGTACCCTTTAGGAGGCCGGCTCAATGTGTATTCATCCGATCGGTCGAGGTTGCCGAATGCTGATTTGAATTTCTTCTCCTGCACAATCTTACTGAAGTCATCCCAATTGTAATCGATCTCCTGCCTTATTTTCTTTAGTTCGGGTGCCATGGGCATCCATAATCCTCCTGCAATGAAACTGGCACCAGGTTCAACATGAAAGTAATATCCTGCCTGGACGCCTTTCTTTCCGCCCTTCGAAAAGTACACGCCCATATTTGTTTTGTAAGGAGCTTTGTTTTTGCTGAAGCGAACATCGCGGTTAATGCGGAACATACATTCCTTCGGCTGCAGCTGCGCAATGGATTCATCTGTTTTGGAAAGCCTGCTGATTATTCCGGCGGTTAATTCCTCGATATTCTTTTTCGCGCTATCGTATTTGCTGCGGTTTGCGTCAAACCATTCTTTCTTATTATTCTTTTTCAGACTTTTCAGAAACTGCAGCGTAGCCTGCTGGATCATTTTCTACTTTATGTTTTTTGGATAGTCATTATTAATCTCGATCCAGTAACCGTCCGGATCCTTAAAGTAAAGCTGCTTTATCCCATCAACTCTTGTAGTGACAGACATTTTTTCGCCGGTCCAGCTTTCGTAAGGCACATTATTTTTGCCAAGCGTTGCTATAACATCATCAACTGAGGCTACACTAAAACACAGGTGGCCATTTTTATCGTGCGAGGTGATGTCGCTTGCGCCCTGGATAAGGTGAAGATGGCTGTGTTCCGCAACACTGTACCAGGTATGTTTCCCATCATGGAAAGGTTCCGGGATCGTATCAAGCCCAACCACGGTGCTGTAAAATGCTGTGCTCACTTTCAGGTCTTTCACATAAAGTGCGATATGATTCAATACCGGCTTCGATTGTGCAAGCAAACATTTCGGCACTACGATCATTATGAACGCACAGAATAGTGCCAGCAGAATTTTTTTCATACCACAAGTTAAAGTCCCAAGGTCACTTTTCGGATTTTAAATCCTAATTTTCTGACATGATTCAAGTGGGTGAATACAACGATCTGACGGTCAGTAGAGAGGTAGATTTCGGCTTGTACCTCGATGACGGCAAGGAAGGGATCCTGCTGCCGAAAAGATTTGTACCCGAAGGCGCAAAACCCGGCGATGTGCTGAACGTGTTTCTTTACCACGATTCTGAAGACCGACTGATCGCTACAACCCAGAAACCCAAAGGTGTTGTGGGAGATATCGTGCGGTTGAGAGCTGTAGGCGCAACGCACCAGGGTGCGTTTTTAGATAATGGCTTAATGAAGGATTTGTTTGTGCCGCGGTCCAAACAACTCACTAATATGATTCCCGGTGGCGAATACATCGTGAAGATTTATATCGATGAACGTACCGGGAGGATGGCCGCTACCGAAAAAATCGAGCAGTTTCTCAGCAATGACGAACTGACAGTAAAAGAAATGGACCTGGTCGACCTGACCGTACTCCGTAAGTCGGAGATCGGTTATGTAATGATTATTAACAACAGGCATACCGGCGTGTTGCACTTCAATGAAATTTTCAAAGACATAAGAACCGGAGATAGTTTTAAAGGCTTCATCAAAAAAATTCATGAAGAAAACAAGATCGACGTTGTGCTTGGTAAACCAGGATACCAGAAAGTTGAAGACGAACTCCAGAAAATAATTAATCTCCTGGAAGAAAATAACGGTTACCTGCCATACAATGATAAGTCTGACCCGGAAGACATTTATTCTTTTTTTGGAATGAGTAAGAAGACTTTTAAGATGACAACCGGGAACCTTTATAAGCAACGCAAAATCGAATTCACTAAGACCGGTATCAAGCTCATCGAATAAAATTCTTCACCAGCGATTCCCATTCTTCCTTCAATGTAGCGCGGGATTCATTTTTGCCGGCCCGCGAATACCAATATCTCGCGTTAGAAATATCGCCTTCTTTTCTATGCAGGTAAGCGTGAATCCATGACCCGTTCTGGTCGTTGATATCCTGTGCGATATTATGCGAGCTCTCCCAATCTTCTTTACCGTCGTACCACAGCGCTTTCAGTTCCGCTGAAAGAGTTTCAGGCGGCGTTTCAAGTGAAAGGCTTTTTACAAATTCATCGTAAGTCATCTTTAAAATTAGTCCTAATTTTATGAATATGCCCAATACCAATCTCAATGCCGACACACACTCCTTAAGTGCAACAGAAAGGGATTTTGAGAACAATATTCGACCATCCGTTATTTCAGAATTCACCGGGCAGGATCAGATTATAGAGAATCTCAAAATATTTATTAAGGCAGCGAAATTGCGCAATGAGGCGCTTGATCACGTACTATTCCACGGCCCTCCGGGACTGGGTAAAACAACACTGAGCCGCATTGTTGCGAATGAGATGGGAGTAAGCATCAAGGAAACCTCGGGACCCGTTATTGAAAAACCGGGCGACCTTGCCGGACTCCTTACCAACCTCGAACCTAACGACGTCTTGTTTATAGATGAAATCCACAGGTTAAGTACTGTCGTGGAAGAATATTTATATGCAGCGATGGAAGATTACAGGATCGATATCATGATCGATACCGGTCCCAATGCGAGGAGTATTCAACTTAACCTCAATCCATTTACACTCGTTGGCGCTACAACACGAAGTGGTTTGCTTTCAGCACCGTTGCTATCGCGGTTCGCCATTAAATCACGTTTGGAATATTATTCCGCTGCAATGATTTATGACATCGTAATGCGGTCATCGAAAATCCTCGGGGTTAAAATAACTTCAGATGCCGGTCACGAAATCGCCCGACGCAGCCGCGGAACACCCCGAATTGCAAACGGACTATTAAGGCGCGTGCGCGACTTTGCACAGGTCCTTCATAATGGTGTGATTGACCTTGGCATTACACAGCACTCTCTCCGGGCCCTGAATGTTGACGAACATGGTCTCGATGATATGGACAACAAAATATTGGCAACCATCATCGAGAAGTTCAAAGGTGGCCCGGTGGGTTTAAATACCATCGCCACAGCTGTTGGTGAAGAAAGCGGCACGATAGAGGAAGTGTATGAACCATTCCTTATACAGGAAGGATTTTTAAAGCGCACACCCCGAGGAAGGGAAGCTACTCCAAAAGCCTATACTCATTTAGGAAAGCCGAAACATGGCGAACTATTTTAAGCCGTTTGCGGTACAACGAGCCTGAAGCCATTACCATGTATGTTCACGATCTCTATGTTAGAATCGTCTTTCAGGTATTTCCTCAGTTTCGCGATGTAAACATCCATGCTGCGCCCGTTAAAATAAGTGTCACTGCCCCATATTTTTTTGAGTGCATGTTCCCTCGGAAGAAGGTCGTTCAGGTGTTCAGCCAATAATTTCAACAATTCGTTTTCCTTTGGAGAAAGGGTTTGCATCTTACCCGCATGACTAAGCTCTCTCAGTCTGGGATTGAAGTGATATGATCCCAGATCGAACTCTTTATTCTCTTGCTCCTTGATGCCTTCCTCGTTGCGTTTGAGAATCGCACGGATCTTAAGTAAAAGTACTTCGCTGTCGAACGGTTTTGTGATATAATCGTCAGCACCCAGTTTATAACCCTGGATGATGTCGTCTTTCATCGTTTTTGCACTCAGGAAAAACAAAGGTATATCAGGATCAACATCACGGATCTCTTCCGCCAGCTTGAAGCCGTCCATATTAGGCATCATGATATCAAGTAAACAGATGTCAAACTTTTCTCTTTGAAATGCAGCAAGACCCAGGCGGCCATCTCTTTCCAACGTCACGTCAAAATCGTTCAATTCCAGATAATTCTTTAACACCATCCCCAGGTTCTGATCATCTTCACACAGGAGTATTTTCGTTTTTTTACCTTCCATACGATAATTTTAATTCGTTGAGAATAAACATACGGCAAATAAATTTAATCAATTTGGCGCTTATCCGGCCAGACGGGTAATTTTTTGTTAATATGTGTACATTAGACAAACAATAAGAGTTTATGTCGAACAAAGAGACATTCGCGAACCAGATCAAAACTGCTTATCAATTCAAAGGAGAAAGCTTTAAAATCGGTACAGCTGTACTCGATAAAGAGCCCTTAACCGGCACAGATGTATACGTTCCCTTAAAAACACTTAACCGGCATGGACTTATTGCCGGTGCAACCGGAACAGGTAAAACCAAAACGCTCCAGGTGCTTACGGAAGGACTCAGCAACGCCAGCGTGCCCGTGCTTGTGATGGATATCAAGGGCGACCTGAGTGGCATTGCGGCCGCGGGTACGCCGAATAATAAAATCCTGGAAAGGCTTTCACATACTGGGGGAGAGTACAAACCCGCGGCACTGCCAGTAGAGTTCTTAACGATCAGTAATGAGCAGGGCGTACGCATAAGGGCCACCGTTACAGAGTTTGGTCCGATACTTCTCTCAAAGATTCTTGGACTGAACGATACGCAGCAGGGTGTTGTTTCCCTCATTTTCAAATACTGCGATGACAAGCGTTTGCCACTCCTTAACCTCAAGGACTTCATCAAACTGCTTCAATACATCGGCGACGAGGGAAAGAAAGACATTGAAAAAGAGTATGGTAAAATCTCAACGTCTACAACAGGAACCATTCTACGGAAAGTTATTGAACTGCAGCAACAGGGTGCAGACGTGTTTTTCGGCGAACCTTCTTTCGAAGTAGATGATCTAATCAGGATCTCCGACGATGGCAGGGGTATGGTGAGTGTGTTGAGAGTAACGGATATGCAGAACCGCCCGAAGCTTTTCTCAACATTTATGCTCAGTCTGCTGGCCGAGCTCTACGGTTCTTTGCCTGAAGAAGGTGACATGGATAAACCAAAGCTCGTACTCTTTATCGATGAGGCGCACCTGGTTTTCCAGGAAGCTACTGACGCGTTACTGCAGCAAATCCTCACAGTGATTAAGTTGGTTCGTTCGAAAGGTGTCGGCATATTTTTCTGTACCCAGAACCCGCAGGATATTCCTTCAGGGGTACTTGCTCAACTGGGACTGAAAGTTCAGCATGCACTTCGCGCTTTTACCGCGGCAGACAGGAAGTCCATTAAGCAAGCCGCTGAAAACTATCCCGAAACCGACTACTATGATATTGATGAAATCATGACTCAGCTTGGAACCGGTGAGGCACTGGTAACGTTCCTTGATGAAAAAGGTATTCCAAGTCCGCTTGTGCACACAATGCTGATTCCGCCCTCGTCGCGTATGGATACACTTACATCAGGGGAAATTACTGACGTCGTTTCCAGGTCGAAACTTAAGAAGAAATACGATCAGGAGATTGATTCGCAAAGTGCGTATGAAATCCTGAATTCAAAACTGGAAGAAGCTTCTGTGCGCCCGGCTTCGCCGCAAGCTTCTGCTCCTGCGCCTGTTCCGGAAAAGGCGCCGCCAGCTCCGAAAGTTGAGCGAGGTGGCAAGTCTGCCCTCGAAGAAATTCTCGATAACTCCGTTACGCGACAGGTTGGTCGAACCGCTGCGAGTATCATCACGAGAAGTTTGCTCGGAGCGCTTGGTTTAGGAGGAAGAAGTAAGAGCAGAAGCAGGAGTATTTTTTAACGAAAGCTCTCCGCTGATGCTTACTACCAGTTTATCTTCCGAGAGAAGAAATTGAATAACTTCTTTCACTTTGTCTTTCGGATAAGCATTGAGGTTGTTCAGTAATTCAGGCAGAGTGATTGAACCTGTTGACAATCTGGCTTTGATTTTCAGACTGATCTCTTCGAATTCCTGCCCCTCCATTTTTTTCTTCTTCGCCTCAATGCAGTTGTCGCAGATCCCGCATGCCTGGATCGTATCGTCACCAAAATAGTTGCCGATGATCACACTTCGGCACGTCAGGTTGTTGTTAATAAATTCAGACATCGCCGCAACACGCTCCTCGAATTGCTTTTTTCTCTTTTTCAGGCGCAACATATCGATGTAAAGATCCGCCGACGCTATCCGGTTCTGCAACAGAAAAACCTGCGGCTTCTCTTTTCTCGGCACGTACTCAACAATTCCATATTTATGCAAGTCAATGAGAGCATTGATGACTTCCTGGATATTTTTTCTCAGCGCCATCGCAACCGTCATCTCGTTTAGGTTCACCCGTTGATCAAGTACACCTTCATATGTTCGCAAAACTGTTTTAAGAATCGGTTCCAACTCCGGCTTTAACGTCTCAACCTCACGCATACGTTCGCGCCCGGCTATCACCTGTACCTTCGATTGAATAAACACCTGCTCGTTGAAATACAATAGTTCTTCCTGCTCAAGTATTTTCAGCGCCGAGAGGGCGATGTTCCCTTCCAGTTTGAAATCCTTTACAAAAGTTTGCATATCGAGCTCGTACGATTTCCCTTCTCCGGTGCCCGCAGGAATCTGCAAATAATTCATCAACGCTTTGTATACGTTCCTGATTTCTGCTGCGTCAGGAAATTTTTTATCAGCAAGCGTTTGAAGATCACTGATCTCTTTATCGGCCGCCAGCAATACAGCATACGATTTTTTCCCGTCCCTCCCTGCGCGTCCGGCTTCCTGGTAATAGTTTTCGAGACATTCGGGAACATCTGCATGAATCACCACCCGCACTCCCGGTTTATCTATACCCATACCAAAAGCATTGGTGCAAACAATCACTCTTGTTTTATCCTTCAGCCAGGATTCCTGTTTTTCATTTCTCTCTTCCTGGGCCAAGCCTGCATGATAATAGTCGGCAGGTATCCCGTTCATATTCAGAACATCGCTTATCTCCTTCGTTTTTTTCCTGCTACGACAATAGATAATTCCCGTCCCTTCTACTTTAGACAATATGTCAATGAGCTTGTTGATCTTAGATGGCACTCTGAATAAGCTGTACGATAAATTCGGTCGCGCAAATGATTGCCGGAAAACATCATACTTTTTGAACAACAGTTTCTCACAAATATCTTTCTGTACTTCAGGTGTCGCTGAAGCTGTGAGCGCGAGCACAGGAACATTCACGAGTTCCTCGCGCAGTAACGCTATTTTCAGGTACGACGGCCTGAAATCATATCCCCACTGCGAAATACAATGGGCTTCATCCACTGCGATGAGTGATATGCCCAGTGAAGGCAGAAACTCCCTGAACAACGTAGTTTCCAACCTCTCAGGCGACACATATAAAAATTTACAGTTGCTGTTGCCCGCAGTTCTTAATGTACTCACTACTTCTTTTCTGTTCAACCCAGAATGAATCGCAAATGCTGTGATGTTTTTTCTTCTAAGGTTCTCTACCTGGTCTTTCATCAATGCAATCAAAGGTGTGATCACAAGACACAAACCATCAGAAGCAAGAGCTGGCACCTGGAAGCAAATTGACTTTCCACCGCCGGTAGGCAACAATGCAAGGCAGTCCTTCCCAGTCAACACCGTATTGATGATGTCCTCCTGCAATGGTCGGAAGCTGGTGTGGCCCCAAAACTCTTTTAATATTGTATGAATAGACGGCATTAAACGACCTTCTTTACATACAATCTTACCGAATTTACAGCAAGCACCACATCACTCATTCCCATAACAAGCGCGCCGAACGTCGGAGTGAGTAATCCGAATGCTGCAACCGGTATTGCGATGATATTGTATATGAACGCCCAAAAGAGGTTCTGCCTGATCGTGAGGTAAGTATGCTTTCCCAATCCCAGTGAAAGGTTTAATTGGCTCAATCCGTTGTTCATTAACACTACATCCGCAGTTTGCACAGCAACCTGTGACGCTTCGCTTATCGATATACCGATCGTCGCCTTCGCAAGCGCAGGCGCATCATTTATCCCGTCTCCTATCATCGCCGTCGGTTGCATGGATGTCAGCTCGGACACCTTTGAAAGCTTTTGCTCAGGTGTCTGTTCAGCAATGACCTCGTCGATTCCCAATTTCACGGCAACGATATCACACGCTTCTTGTTTATCACCACTTAATAAGATCGTTTTGATGTTTTTCTCGCTTAAATATTTCACCACCTTAAACGCTTCTTCACGTATTGCATCTTTTAAATCTATCCATCCGAGCAACTCATCATTTTTCAAAACATACAAATCATGACTTTCACTGGTCACCGTACCCAATATTCTTCTCGACCCGATTGAATATTCGTCACCACTTTTTGTTATCCCGCGCATTCCAACACCTTTCTGTTCTTCTGTCCTTGACCATTTTATTTCGTCTTTCGTCTTCCAGATTTTCGCCAACGACTTTGCTATCGGATGATTTGACAACTTTTCGAGCGAAAACACAATTGACCTGAATTCGTTTTCGTCGATTGTTGTATGAAATTTTTTCACCTCAAATTCTCCAGTCGTTAGCGTGCCGGTTTTGTCAAATACAACCTGCCTGATGTCTTTAAAGAGTTCGAGGCTTTTTGCATTACGGAACAGTATTCCATTCCTTGCAGCTCTGCCCAAACCTACTGCTATCGCCGCAGGAGTGGCCAACCCCATCGCGCATGGACAAGCAATTACTAGAACAGCAATGCAACGCATGAGAGCTGCAGTAAAATCTTCAAGAATGAAGTAGTTTACAACGAATGTTACGGCTGCAATTCCTAAAACTAATGGAACAAAAATCGCACTGATCCTGTCCGCGAGTAATTGCACGGGTGGTTTTTCGCCCTGCGCTTGCTTAACCAGGTTCACAATGTTTGCCAGAACAGAGTGTTTTGATTCAGCGGTTACCTGGGCTTTGATGATGCCATCAGTGAGTATACTCCCGCCGATGAGTTTATCTTTTGGTCCTTTCTCAAGTGGGATACTTTCACCGGTAATGATCGATTCATTCACACTTCCGTTACCACTAAGAACTTTGCAATCCGCCGGCACCTGTTCTCCTGTTTTTATGAGTATAAGGTCACCGCTTTTCAACTGATCATTATCCACCGGAAAAATTATCTCCTGGAATTTATCGTCAAACGCGATCATATTGGCTGTTACCTTCTGTGACTTCGCGATTTTATTCAGCGCCCGTTGGGTAGATTCAACAGAAGCATCTTCAAGGTAATTTCCGAGAAAGACCAGTGTAATGATTGCCGCTGCCGTTTCGTAGAACAGGTACTCATGCGAATTAAAAAGAAACGTTCCCGCAAGACTATATATAAACGCCGCAGTTGCACCTATCGCGACAAGCACGTTCATGTTCGGCATGCCATTCCTGATACTCTTTACTGCACTCCTTCCAAAAAAATCCATCCCTACAACGAAGACGGGCAGACAAAGAGCGAACTGTATCCAGGGATTCATCAGCCACCCTATATCCATCCATCGGTCAAGCATGTGGAACATAAGAGGAATGGTGAACACCGCGCAAAACAAGAATCGCTGCAGGTGATTCCTGAATAGTTTTTTGCGAACAGGCACCTTTATACCACTGCCTGTCTTCACCGTATACCCCAAATCCTGTATACCCTCTATGATTGAGTTGTCGTCGTCTTTTCCATCCTGGTCAAATATCACATCACCACTAATCGGGTTCACCTTCACATTTCGCTTACCCTGTTTTTCGAGATATTTTGTTACAGTCAAAGAGCAGTTGGAACACGTCATTCCTTCAACCGTCCAATTTATCTTTTCCATGATGCAAATTTACCAAACTGCTCATTCCACCAATGGAGATAATATCTAAACGTTGTTGCATTTACGCGGTCCTTTTGCGGTTAAAATCCTGCTAAAGGCTGTTGAAAACTTCATCTCCCGCATCCAGCCTGCTTTTATCTTTGCTGCATGGAATTTAGTTACCGGTTGGAAAATATCGATCAGGCGGCTGCGGAGGTGTTAATAGAAGTAGGGAAGAACAGTATAGTCACTTTTTCAGGTGAGATGGGTGCTGGCAAAACAACTTTTATACAGTCCCTCTGCCGGCAACTCGGGGTTACCGGCGCCATGGGAAGCCCAACGTTTTCCATTATCAATGAATATGAGGGCTCGGCGGGGCCGGTCTTTCACATCGATCTGTACCGGTGCAAGGATGAGGAAGAAGCAATCAGGGCCGGGGTGGAGGATTGTATTTATTCCGGGTGCATGTGTCTTGTTGAATGGCCCTCCAGGGCACCATCGCTCTTTCCTGATGAAACCATACGTATAAGTATAGCCGAAACGGACAGTCAGACGAGGAAGATAAATGTGAGTTAAGTGCCATAAAATCAGATAATAACGGTTTGGGTTTAAGACAATACTAAATCGTAAATTGTACGCTCAAATCGAAATAGATCAATGTCTCATCCAAAACCGCATATCAGCACTTCTTTCATGTATGAAACACTGGAAGAAACGCTGGATGTCAAGCCGAAAGGTGCGCAACTCCATATAGGTATTCCAAAAGAAACCGCGTTCCAGGAGAACAGGATAGCACTTACACCTGATGCGGTAGGCGTATTGGTAAGCAATGGCCACAATGTGGTCATTGAGCATAATGCTGGTGAGCCCACCCATTTCAAGGATAAAGATTATAGTGAAGCAGGCGCAAAAATAGTGTATGACAAGGCAGAAGTATTTAAGGCGCCGATCCTTGTTAAGTCTGCACCGGTTGTAGACGAAGACTTGCCGTTTCTGCAATATAACCAGCAAATCTTTTCACCGATTCACATGTCGGTGATGAAGGCTTCGCTGCTGGAGAAGATGATGGAAAAAAGGGTCACAGGCATCTCATTCGAAGCGTTGAAGGATGATAGCGGAACTTATCCCATCGTCCGTAGCATGAGTGAAATTGCGGGAAGCGCCGTTATGCTCATTGCTGCCCAGTACCTGGGATCCGCCAATCACGGAAAGGGCGTATTACTTGGTGGAATTTCAGGTATTCCTCCTACCAAGGTTATTATTATAGGGGCAGGCATTGTAGGTGAATACGCTGCGCGAGCTGCGCTCGCACTTGGGGCATCGGTTAAGGTCTTTGACAATAGTGTTTACCGGCTCAAGAGATTGCAAAACAACGTTGGACATCGGTTATGGACTTCCGTACTGGAGCCCCGTATTCTTTCAAAACAATTGAAAACCTGCGAAGTTGCAGTAGGCGCCCTTGGATCGCAGGGTGGAAGAACGCCTGTTGTAGTGACGGAAGAGATGGTGAGCAATATGCGGCCCGGAAGCGTAGTGATAGATGTGAGCGTGGATAGGGGAGGATGCTTTGAAACAGCTGAAATTACAACGCATGAGCACCCGATCTTCATGAAGTACGGCGTGATTCATTACTGCGTTCCAAATATACCTTCAGGCTTTGCGCGTACAGCATCGCAGGCTATCAGCAGCGTACTGATGCCTTTGCTTTTAGAAGCAGGCGACAGCGGAGGATTCGAAAACCTTATCTGGCATAAAGTGAATCTGCGGTCGGGCATTTACCTTTTCAAGGGAGCGCTGACAAACTTCCACCTGAGCCAGCGGTTCGATCTGAAATATACAGACCTCAACCTGCTGATCGCAAGCCAGCGTTAACGCCTCTTTAAATCACTCATCGCTATACGCTCTTTGCAGAACCCGTATTCTGCAATATCGTTCGAACTTACGATCACGGTCCGTCCGGGAGAAAGATCTTCAATAAGTTTCTGATATAACGTAATGCCGTCCTGGTCGAGGTTTGTGCAAGGCTCGTCGAGCAATAAGACCGGCGTGTCGGAAAAAAAAGCCTGCGCAAGCTTGGCGCGCTGCTTCATCCCGGAAGAATAGTAGCGGATTTGTTTTTCGGACGACGCGTCAAGCTTAACTGTTTCAGCAATCTGACCTATACTATATCCTTTCAGCAAAGGCTTAAACTTTTGATGGAATGCGAGGAACTCGGTTAAAGTCATTTCTTCGATCAGTTCCTGGTACGGCGCAGCAATCGAGATGTAGCGGAATGCTTTGTCGCCTTCCACTGGCTTACCAGCTGAGTTGTAATCGACGGTCCCCTCACTCGTCACTACAGCACCGGCTACAACTTGTAAAAGCGTTGATTTTCCGGAACCGTTTGCACCTGTTATCGCATAAGTGCCGCCGGATGTAAATTGGTATGAAAAGTTTCGAAAGATCCAGTCACGGTTGAACCGCTTCCCGGTATCAGAAAGTGAAATCTGCATCGGTTGCAGTTTTGGAAGGTCTTCTGATAATCCCGGTTTTGGAGCTGTTGATGAAGCCAAGGATCTGTTCTTTGACAGGGCTCGCATCGAAGTTCTTGTCAATTTGTTCAAGCGCACTGGATGTGGTGTTCTTTTCCACAAACAACACGTGATATATATCGGAGATCTGGTTGATCTTGTCTTTAGAGAACCCGCGTCTTTGTAATCCAACAACGTTGATGCCCATAAAACATAAGGGTTCACGTGCGGCTTTAATGAAAGGAGGAACGTCTTTGCGGATAACCGTGTGGCCGGCTATGTAAGTATGTTCACCAATATGGGTAAACTGGTGTGCACCTGCCATGCCACTAAGAATCGCGTAATTATCAATCGTTACATGTCCTGCAAGTTGTACAGCATTTCCGAGGATCACATTGTTACCCAGTATACAATCATGCGCCACGTGTGAATAGGCCATCAGCAGGCAATGACTTCCGATTTCCGTTTTCCATCTGTCCTGAGTACCGCGGTTGATGGTAACACATTCCCGGATCGTTGTATAATCTCCGACTTCGGCAGTGCTTTCTTCGCCAACATATTTCAAATCCTGCGGAACGGCTCCCACAACGGCGCCGGGAAAGATTCTGCAGTGACGTCCGATGGTAGTGAATTCCTGTATTACTGCGTGCGACATGATGTGAGTGTTGTCGCCTACTGAAACTTTATCGTGAATAACAGCGAAGGGCTCTATGGTAACGTCTTTGCCGATTTTGGCATCGGGATGTATATAAGCCAGCGGACTAATCATACTTACGCTTTAGGTCTTTTTACAATTTGTGCTACAAGGTCTGCTTCCGTTACAAGTT
Source organism: uncultured Chitinophagaceae bacterium (assembly GCA_963782225.1). Classification (GTDB taxonomy): domain Bacteria; phylum Bacteroidota; class Bacteroidia; order Chitinophagales; family Chitinophagaceae; genus Flavitalea. The sequence goes on along the minus strand of CAWAIQ010000004.1, from coordinate 600,000 downwards.
TGTCGCCAATGAAAATCGTTCCCTTCATCTCGCAAATACCTCTCCTGATTGGATTGGACAGTTCCATTCTGAGAATCAGTGTATCACCCGGAACAACTTTCTGCTTGAACTTGCAGTTTTCGATTTTCAGAAAATAAGTGTCGTACTGATCATTTGAATCGCGCGGAATTGCAAGAAAACCTCCGGCCTGAGCAAGTGCTTCTACCTGTAGAACACCGGGCATAACGCAATTTCCTGGAAAGTGTCCCTGGAAGAACGGCTCGTTGTAAGTAACATTCTTGATTGCCACCACGTGCTTATCACTAAGGTCAATCACTTTGTCGACGAGTAGAAATGGATAACGGTGAGGTAAAACTTTTTCAATAGCGTGAATGTCGAGTATTGCTGGTTTATTTGGATCGTATTTGGGAATATCCTGACGGTGCTTGTACTTCTTGATATGTTCCTTGATCTTCTTCGCAAACCGAACGTTAGAAGCGTGGCCCGGTCTGTTCGCAATAATATGAGCTTTGAAAGGAAAGCCTACAAGTGCGAGGTCGCCTACAACATCCAGCAGTTTATGGCGTGCAGGCTCGTTAGGAAAACGAAGTTTCAGATTATTGAGGATACCTTCCTCACTTACTTTAACGTCGTGTTTATTGAACACCTTGGATATGCGCTTCACCTGGTCCTCTGTAACAGGTTTATCCACCACAACGATTGCGTTATTGATATCGCCGCCTTTTATCAGGTTGTTTGCAAGCAGCCATTCCAGTTCATGAAAAAATGAAAAGGTGCGGCAGGGTGCAATTTCCTTGTTAAACTGAGTGATGTCTTTTAGGGCAGCGTGTTGCGTGCCAAGAACAGGTGAATTAAAATCTATAAGTGTATTAATGCGATACTCATTATATGGCAAAGCCACCATCTCCACTTTCTTCTCTTCGTCTACGAAGGTGATGTTGTGTTCAATGCCATAATAAATTTTCCGGGCTTCCTGCTGAAGGGTTCCCGTTTGCTCCAAAGCTTCGACAAATGGTTCTGCGCTGCCATCAAGAATAGGAATTTCCTCCCCGTCAATTTCAATGAGTACATTGTCAATCTGCATGCCGACAAGGGAAGCGAGAAGATGTTCGATCGTACTTACGCGGGCACCATTAGACTCCAGCGTAGTACTGCGGTTCGTCTCAATCACATTGTCAACATCGGCCTTCACCGTAGGTTTTCCTTTAAGATCTACGCGCTGAAATACAATGCCGGTATTCGGATCGGAGGGTTTTAAACGCATTGTAACTGCCTGACCTGTGTGAATTCCTGCACCCGAAATAGTGATCTCAGCTTTTATAGTATGTTGAAAATGATCTCCGTTGCTGGTGGTCCGCTCCATGGGCACGAAAGTATGAATATCTTGCGGAAAAAGCCTTGAGAATTATGGTGCTACCCTCTCAACCATGAGCTGGCGGACAAGGTTTTCGAGCTCAATAATACGCTTCTCTAATTCGGGCAGATTGCGTGTAACAGCCTGGCTGCGGAGCGCACTGGTGTAGTCGAAAGCGGGTGATCCCGTCACCGCAGTATTCGGAACTTTGATAGACTTGCTTACGCCACTTTGTGCGTTGATCTTCGCGTTGTCGGCTATTTGTATGTGTCCAACAATGCCTGCCTGACCACCGATCATTACGTTGTTACCAATCTTTGTGCTGCCACTCACGCCTGCTTGCGCGGCAATAACAGTATTGTGACCAACCTCCACATTATGCGCCACCTGGATGAGGTTGTCAAGTTTTGCTCCGGCTTTAATAAGTGTAGAACCCATCGTCGCCCTGTCGATTGTTGCGTTCGCGCCAATTTCAACGTTATCCTCGATCACTACATTACCAATCTGCGGAACCTTCTTGAAGCTGCCGTCAGCCTGCGGAGCAAAACCAAAACCATCGCTTCCGATAACGGTACCCGCATGAATGCTAACCCGGGATCCTACCACGCAATCATGATAAATTCTTACGCCCGGGTGCAGTATAGTATGATCACCGATAGTTACGTTATTACCGATGTATGCGTTAGGATACACTTTCACGTGGTTACCCAGCTTTACATTCTCTCCGATGTAAGCAAAGGCACCCACGAAAATGTTGGACCCAAGCCGGGCCGTTTTAGCGATGTATGAGGGTTCCTGGATGCCGTCCATTTGTTGCGCCACCATTTCCTGGTATTTCGACAACAATGTTGCAAACGCCGAATAGGGATCAGCAACCTTAAGAAGTGTGGCGTTCACCCTTTCCTTCAATTCCTGGCCTTCGCCAACAATGATGACAGAAGCGCCCGTCGTGTATAAGTAATCTTCGTATTTGGGATTGGCGAGAAATGCCAGTTGACCGTCTTTTGCTTCTTCGATCTTGCCGAAAGAGTTGACTGCTGTGTCGGGATTGCCCTCCACCCTTGCATTAATAATCAAGGCAATTTGAGCAGCAGTGAATTGCATAGGTTATCCGTTAAAAAAACAAATATAGAATTTTTTCACAGGCGTCGAAAGGGTTTGATGTATCAGTGCATTATCAACCTGCGAAATATCTTTAACCGTTCCGTCTTTGAACAAAATGTTGATTCTCTCTTCCGAAGGATCATACGTTGTGTTCGCCGTCTCTCCAGTAAAAATAAAATACCTGCTTTCAGCCTCAGTGATATTTAACTTTTTGCAAATAGCATTCCGCATATTGCGAACCATGTCGTCTTCGAACGGTTGGCCTTGTAATTTAACTTTTAATAAACGACGCTCGATCAGCAGATGGCAAAGTGTTGATAAAATCTTGTCAGGATGCTCCATCCAGTTTTTTATTGTTGCCATCACGTCGTAATCGTCCAACAGACAAAATTTGTCTAACTGTGGTCCTTGCGTTATCACCGCATCGTTCCTTAAAAAGTAATCGAATGCGCCCGACGTAGAGGTTACCTCCACATTTTTCGCAATAAGTTCCTTTGCGCGCTGCACGATGTTTACAAGCATCATCTCTGCGGCAACTACCGTTTTATGCAGGTACACCTGCCAGTACATAAGCCGTCGGGCAACCAGGAATTTCTCTATTGAATAGATGGCTTTTTCCTCTACCATCAACTCCCCGTTGTGCACGGCCAGCATTTTTATGATCCTGTCGTAACCGATTACACCTTCGGAAACGCCAGTGAAAAAACTATCGCGGGTGAGGTAATCGAGGCGATCAACATCTAATTGCCCCGAAACTAACTGGTGAAGAAATCTTTTTGGATGCTTATTCGTAAAAATACTAATAGCAGTATCCAGCTTCCCGCCCAATTCATTGTTCAGCACTTGCATCATCAGAAGTGATATCGCTTCGTGATGCATCCCGGGTATCAGGATCTTTTCAAGAGCATGCGAAAAGGGTGCGTGTCCTGCATCGTGCAAAAGGATCGCGATCCTCGCGCCAGTTTCTTCTTCCGGTGTTATTTCAACTCCCTTATTCTTAAGTTCAGTGAGCGCCATGCACATTAAATGATATGCACCGAGTGAGTGATGTAACCGCGTATGGATCGCTCCCGGGTAAACAAGATGTGCGAATGCCATTTGATTTATCCTGCGTAAACGCTGGTAATATGGGTGGGCGATGATGGCGGCGACCAACGGATCATCGATAGAGATGAAGCCATGCACCGGATCGTTGATAATTTTTCTGCTGCGTTTGATCATTCCCTGTTGACGGATTGTTAAATAGTCCGGACAATTGAATCAAAAATACAATAAGTAAGGCGGGAAGATTAAATTTAGAGTTCATATAAACCACCTCCCTATGGCATTAGGAAAGATTCTCTGGGTTGATGACGAGATGGAGAGCCTTCAGTCGCAAATCCTTTTTTTGCAAAACAAAGGTTACGAAGTAAGTTCCCTCACAAATGGCTTCGATGCGATTGACTTTTTAAAAGACAACCCTGTCGATGTGGTTTTACTGGACGAAACCATGCCTGGTATTACCGGCCTGGAAACGCTTGCAAAAATCAAAGAAGCACACGCGCAGATTCCCGTTGTATTGATTACAAAAAACGAAACTGAGAACCTGATGGATGATGCCATCGGAAGCCAGATCACCGATTATCTTATTAAACCAGTTAATCCCAACCAGGTTTTGCTGAGCCTGAAAAAAATTATAGATAATAGAAGATTAGTCGCCGAACGCACTACAACCGCATACCAACAACAGTTCAGAAATCTGTTCATGGCCCTCAATAGTAATCCGGATCACAGCGAATGGATGGATATCTACAAAAAGCTTGTGTACTGGGAATTGGAGATGGAAAAAAGCGATAGCCCCGAGATGACAGATGTGCTGCATGCGCAAAAGAGCGAAGCGAACACCGAGTTCTTCAAATTTGTTTCGAGGAACTACGGCAAGTGGGTGGATCCAAAATCGGGTGACGGTCCCATCATGTCGCACACACTAATGAAGTTTAAAGTGCTTCCGCATATCGAGAAGGGAATACCTACCTTTTTTCTGCTGCTCGATAATCTGCGCTTCGATCAGTGGAAGGCTATCCAACCCGTTTTCGCTGAAAGTTTCCGGATTCTCGAGGAAGATACTTTTTACAGTATTCTGCCAACCGCCACGCAGTACAGCAGGAATGCTTTGTTTGCCGGGCTAATGCCGATGGACATTGAAAAGCAGTTTCATCACCAATGGAAAAACGATGACGAAGAGGGTGGTAAGAATATGAATGAAGAAGAATTTTTCAGGGGCCAGTTAAAGCGCCTTAAAAAAGATAACATCAAATTCTCTTATACAAAAGTTTTGAATTACCAGGCGGGCCAGGACCTGGTAAACAATATCCATAACCTGATGGGGAACGACCTGAACATAATTGTTTACAACTTTGTTGACATGCTGAGTCACGCGCGTACGGAGATGGAGGTATTGAAAGAACTTGCGGGCGACGAAGCGAGTTACCGGTCCGTTACCAAGAGCTGGTTTGAACATTCTCCGCTTCACCAGGCCCTAAAAAAAGTGGCGGATAAGAAGATCAATCTGGTACTCGCCACGGATCATGGGAGCGTTAGGGTAAACTCGCCGGCTAAGGTCATCGGCGACAAGCAAACGACTACAAACCTGCGTTATAAACACGGACGTAATTTAAATTACGAACCGAAAGATGTGCTGTCTTTCCGCGATCCCAAGGAGGCGGGGTTGCCTATACCTACAGTAAATTCATCCTACATATTTGCGAAGGAGGATATCTATCTGTGTTATCCGAACAATTATAATTATTACGCGAACTACTACCGGAATACGTTTCAGCACGGTGGGGTAAGTATGGAGGAAATGATTATTCCTGTCATCCGGATGGGATCAAGAGGTTGATAATTTGGGGGATATTGACATGGGTAAATCCCTATCTTCGTTCCAATGAAATACACGCAGAATACGCTGGATAAGCTTGAAGAAGTACTCTCGGAACTTCATTACGTGGTACGTTACGAACGCGGAACTTTTCAGAGTGGGTATTGCATTCTTGAGCAAAGGAAAGTTGTGGTACTCAACAAATTTCTTCAGCTCGAAGGCAGGATTAACACCCTCGCCGATATTATTCCCAAATTAGTTGCCGAGCCGGAAACACTTTCCCCCGATGCGCGCAAAACGCTTGATATGATTCACGCGAAAGCATGATTTTGTATAGATTTGAACAGTGACTTATCCTCCACTCACCATTACTTTTCTCGGAACCGGTACCAGCGGCGGCATTCCTATGATCGGCTGCAGCTGCGAGGTATGTAGGTCGACGAATAAAAAAGATAAAAGGCTGCGGTCAAGTATCCTTGTAAAGTCTCCTACCACTACGATCGTGGTGGATACCGGTCCTGATTTCAGGTACCAGATGCTTCGCGAAAAAGTAATGCACCTCGATGCGATTGTGTTTACTCACCCTCACAAGGATCACGTAGCGGGACTTGATGATGTGCGCGCCTATAACTTTTTCAGCGGAAAGCCGATGAATATTTATGCGAATGAAATGACGCAGGCCGTGCTGATCCGCGAGTTTCCTTATGCATTTGCAGATACTAAATATCCGGGGGTGCCGGATATCATTTTAAATACGATCGCCTTTGAACCTTTCGTAGTCGGCGATATTCCGATCGTTCCCATAATGGTGTGGCACATGAAAATGCCCGTGCTCGGATTCCGCTTCGGAAATTTCACTTATGTAACCGATGCGAACCGCATAGAAGATGCGGAAATGAAAAAAATTGAAGGTTCAGAGTATTTCACGGTTAATACACTCAGAAAAGAGAGCCACATCTCCCATTTTAATCTCCAGGAAGGAATTGAAGTGGCCCGACGCGTCAACGCCTCGCAGACTTATTTCACGCATCTTAGTCACCAGATGGGACTGCATGAAGATATCTCAGACGAACTTCCCCGGAATATTTCACTTGCATATGATGGTTTGGTGATTTCACTGTAACAGTTACGTGAAAAACACATTGTGCCGGAAAGGGCGCGATATACCTTGCTTAAAATTAATCATGAAAGCAAAGGAGTATCTCACATTTACTAAGAGAGAGCGTAATGGAATCCTGACTTTGTTGGGAATAATGGTCATAGTGATATTTGCGCCGAAATACATTTGCAGGTCACCTCCGGCGGAGAGAATTACAGCGGTGAATTTCGAAAAGGGTGTTTATGAAATAAAGGCGGATACGTCAGGAACGAAGACGCAGCTGTATTCAAATCATAACAGTGCGGGGCCGGCGAAATATGTGAAGAAGAAAGTTGAACCGTTCGACATCAATCGTGGGGACACTACAGCTTTCATAGCATTGCCGGGCATTGGAAGTAAACTTGCCTTACGCATTGTAACCTTTCGGGATAAGCTTGGAGGATTCTACAACGTATCGCAACTGAGTGAGGTGTATGGGTTGAAGGATTCGGTATTTCAGATCATCAAACCGTTTTTGAGATGCCATGGTGAAGGTGTACGGAAGATTGACATAAACAAAGCGGGTAAGGATGAGCTGAAGAACCACCCTTACATACGATGGAGCATTGCCGATGCGATTATAGCTTATCGTGATCAGCACGGTTCATTTACATCCCAGCAGGATATCTTAAAAATTGAGAGCGTTGATGCAGGGTCTTTAGAGAAGTTGTTACCTTATATTTCTTTTAAATAGAGTGGGGTGTAGTACTTGTCGGTTTTTAATTCTAAATTAAACTTACCGAAATGAGTATCCATGCCTGGTAACAGTTTGTTCAGTAGGGCGGCGCAAATACAACAGGTTGATCAATCCAAGATCTGGGACATCCTTGTAATAGGAGGCGGTGCCACTGGCTTGGGGGTAGCACTTGATGCCGCTTCACGGGGGCTATCAACTATCCTATTTGAACAACATGATTTTGCCAAAGGCACGTCAAGCAGGAGCACGAAGTTGATTCATGGTGGGGTGAGATATTTGGCTCAAGGTGATGTAAAACTTGTATATAGTGCATTACATGAGCGCGCGATATTGGAGAAAAATGCCAGGCATGTCATAAAAAAGCAATCGTTTATTATACCCTGCTACAACGTCTGGGATGCAGTGAAGTATTCAGTAGGGTTGAGGTTGTATGATCTATTGGCCGGGGGATTTGGATTCGGAATGTCGCGGTTCCTAAGCAAGAAGAAAGTAGCAGGGAGGTTGCACAACGTACAGGGAAAAAGTTTAGTTGGCGGCGTCGAATATTTCGATGGTCAATTCGACGACTCGAGGCTGGCGATCAACATTGCGCAGACGGCTATTGAGCACGGCGCAACCTTGCTGAACTATTTCAAGGTAGTTCAGCTCACGCGCGACAATGGCAAGTTGACTGGTGCCACAGTGAAGGATGTTTTCACGGGAGAGCAATTTACAATGAAAGCTAAAAGCGTTATCAACGCTACAGGTGTTTTCGTTGACGACATCCTGAAGATGGACAATCCCATCGCAAAGGCGCTGGTGCGGCCGAGCCAGGGTGTTCACCTCGTGATTGACAAAAGTTTTCTTGCAGGAAACAGTGCAATGCTTATTCCTAACACCGCAGACGGCAGAGTATTGTTTGTTGTACCATGGTATGATCACCTTGTGGTGGGAACTACCGATACGCCACTCAATTCACATGCGGAGGAACCGATTGCCCTCGACGCAGAAATAGCATTTATTCTGGACACAGTTGCGCAGTATCTCGAGCGACCGCCAGCGAGAAAGGATGTGCTCAGTGTGTTTGCGGGACTGCGACCACTGGCAGCGCCTAAAGAAGGATCCGCATCAACTAAGGAATTATCTCGCGACCATAAGCTAATTGTAAGCGCATCAGGTCTGGTAACAATCACTGGCGGTAAATGGACAACTTACAGGAAAATGGCCGAGGAGACAGTTGACCTCGTACAAAAAAATAACGGCGGCGATAAACAAACAAGTGATACACGGAATATTGCATTACATGGATCACGCCCTCCGTCGGCATCTCACTTGTCTGCCTACGGAACCGACGAAGACCTGATCATGATGCTTGTTGGTGAACAACCGGAATTGAAAAACGCACTTGTTAACGGTCATGGGTATACGCTCGCTCAGGTAGTATGGGCAGTAAGAAGCGAAATGGCTGTAACTGTCGAAGACGTACTCGCCAGGCGATTGCGACTCTTGTTTCTCGATGCTTCGGCGGCAATAAGCGCAGCACCCATAGTGGCCGGCGTGATGCAGCGGGAACTTGGATGGGACGATACCCAAAAAGAAGAACAGCTCGAAAGTTTTTATAAAATTGCCTATCATTATAAGATCAACTGATAAATTAACATTGCGATGCCCCAATACATAATGTCCCTGGACCAGGGCACTACAAGTTCCCGTGCCATTTTATTTAATAATCGTGGCAGGATCGTATCCATCGCACAGAAAGAATTCAAACAGCATTATCCTCAGGCGGGGTGGGTAGAGCATGATCCTTTGGAGATATGGTCGTCGCAGGCAACCGTACTAACGGAAGCAATTATCAAGGCGGGTGCAAAGCCTTCCGACATCCACGCGATAGGCATCACCAACCAACGCGAAACGACTATAGTGTGGGACAAGAAAACGGGTAAGCCAATTTATAATGCAATCGTGTGGCAGGACAGACGAACTGCATCTTACTGCGACAGCATTAAAAAGGAGCATGGTAAAACTATACAGGAAAAGACGGGGTTGATAGTCGACGCTTACTTTTCAGCATCGAAAATTAAATGGATACTTGAGAATGTAGACGGGGCGAGGGAAAAAGCGGAAGGAGGTGACCTCGCATTCGGAACGGTTGATTCGTGGCTGATATGGAACCTTACAAACGGAGAAAGACACGTAACCGATGTTACCAACGCTTCGCGCACGATGCTCTACAATATTAACACGCTGGCATGGGATGATGATCTGCTGAAGATATACTCGATTCCGCGATCCATGCTGCCAGAAGTGCGGTCATCATCCGAAGTATACGGGGAAACCGCCGGAAAAATTCTCGCAAATAAAATTCCGATTGCGGGCATTGCAGGCGATCAGCATGCTGCATTATTCGGGCAGATGTGCACGCAAAAAGGAATGGTAAAAAATACCTATGGCACGGGTTGCTTTATGCTTATGAACATTGGAGCCAAACCAGTTCTCTCAAAGAATAATCTCGTCACGACAATCGCATGGCAGCTTAATGGAAAAACTGACTATGCACTCGAGGGGAGTATTTTTATAGCAGGCGCTGTGGTGCAATGGCTCCGTGATGAGTTAGGCATTATTCCATCGTCGAGGGACATTGAAGCTCTCGCACGCCAGGTAGAAAATAGTAACGGCGTTTACCTCGTACCGGCTTTCGCCGGACTCGGTGCACCTTACTGGAACCAGCATGCGCGCGGAACAATTGTGGGATTAACGCGCGGAACCTCGAAAGCACACATGGCCCGGGCCGCATTAGAGAGTATTGCCTATCAAACAATGGATGTGCTCAAAGCAATGGAAGCGGACGCAGGTTCGGCAATACAGGAATTGAGAGTAGATGGCGGAGCAACCGTAAACGATTTGCTCATGCAGATCCAGGCAGATGCGTTAGGAGTGAAAGTGGTTCGTCCTGAGATCACGGAAACTACTGCAATGGGCGCCGCGTATTTCGCGGGACTGGCTTCAAAATTCTGGAACAGCACCGACGAGATCCAGCAGCAATGGTCGCTCGATAAAGCGTTCATGCCTGCAGACAAAAATGAAGATGGTATAGCCGAATGGAAGAGAGCAGTTGAAACAGCAAAATTCTGGGCAGACTATCCAAAAAAATAAACCGCTAAACGAAATACTATGTCTCCGTTTACAGCAGAGCTCATCGGTACTATGCTCTTGATATTGTTAGGTACTGGTGTCGTAGCAAATGTTATTCTAAAGGGCACGAAAGGCTTTAGCGGCGGCTGGATGGTGATTACTACCGGGTGGGCACTCGCTGTTTTTACAGGAGTCGTTTTTGCCGCGCCATATAGCGGTGCGCATTTGAATCCTGCGGTAACGATTGGTCTTGCGATTGTAGGAAAGTTCGAATGGAGTCTTGTTGGATCTTACATTGTGGCCCAGGTTATCGGCGCAATGCTTGGATCATTTCTAACATGGATTGTATACCGCGATCATTTCAACGCTACAGAAGATCCAAACCTTCAGCTGGCCGTGTTCAGTACCGCACCGGCAATACGAAACAGGCTGTTTAATCTACTTAGTGAGATCATCGGAACCTTTGTGCTGTTGTTTGTGATATTTCATTTTACCGACGCCGAGATCCAGGAGCCAAAAGCGAAGCTCGGCTTAGGCTCGCTCGGAGCAGTGCCGGTTACTTTCCTGGTATGGGCCATTGGCCTTTCTTTAGGTGGAACGACAGGATATGCCATTAACCCCGCCCGTGACCTCGGTCCGAGGATAATGCACACTATTTTACCGATAAAGGGCAAAGGCAGCAGTCAATGGCCTTATGCGTGGATACCAATTGCAGGCCCGATTATCGGCGCGGCCATCGCTGCGCTCCTCTACCTGGTGCTGGAGGTGAAAGTGTAATCGAGACGGCAAACACCATACGGCAAAGAAGATGGGAAGTCGCATCAGCATAACGCTCCCCGTGGAAAAAACGATAATTAAGAGAGGTTAACACTTGTTAGTCTCTTGATTTATGGTTTATTTTACACTCTTATGAATTTTGAAGTTTCCGAGCTTACTTCCCAGGTAGCAGCGTCAGCCAGAGATTTTGCCCAACAATACATCAAACCCCACGTAATGAAGTGGGATGAATCGCAGGAGTTTCCCGTACAAGTGTTCAAGGAAATGGGTAAGCTGGGCTTCATGGGCGTATTGGTGCCCGAGCAGTATGGAGGAGCAGGATTGACTTACTTCGAGTATGTTCATGTGATCCAGGAGATCGCAAAGGTATGTGGCTCGGTAGGTCTCAGCCTCGCAGCCCATAATTCTCTTTGCACCGGGCATATTATGAGCTTCGGTAACGAAGACCAGAAGAATAAATACCTTCCCAAGCTTGCCACAGCAGAGTTTATCGGCGCGTGGGGTCTAACGGAACCCAACACAGGTAGCGATGCAGGCAATATGAAATGTACCGCCGTCCGCGATGGCGACGAATGGGTGATCAATGGCACCAAAAACTGGATCACCCATGGTATCAGCGGCGACGTAGCCGTGGTGATGACCAGAACGGGCGATCCACGTCAAAAGAACAATTCTACAGCATTCATCGTTGAAAGGGGTACACCCGGCTTTTCTGGCGGAAAAAAAGAAAATAAGCTCGGCATGCGCGCGAGCGAAACTGCCGAAATGATATTCGACAACTGCCGCATTCCTGATGCAAACAGGCTCGGAAATGTGGGCGACGGCTTCAAACAGGCTATGAAGATCCTCGATGGAGGCAGAATTTCGATTGCTGCATTATCACTCGGAATTGCCAAAGGGGCGTATGAAGCTTCTGTGCAATACTCGAAAGAAAGGCATCAGTTCGACAAGCCGATTTCAAGCTTCCAGGGAATTGCTTTTAAACTTGCCGATATGGCAACCGATATCATGGCGGCAGAACTGCTCACCATGCAGGCAGCATGCCTTAAGAATCGCGGTGAGTCCATGACCAAGGAATCAGCAATGGCTAAATACTTTGCAAGCGAAGTGGCAGTGAAAGTATCCAACGAAGCCGTACAGGTATTCGGCGGTTACGGATACACGAAAGATTTCCCTGTTGAAAAGTTTTACCGCGACAGCAAACTCTGCACAATTGGTGAAGGAACTTCAGAAATCCAGAAACTGGTGATATCGAGAGAAGTGCTGAAAGACTAACTCAGGGCATAAAGTCATCCTTCGCGCCTGGCGAGTACTTTTTGAAAGCATCGTCTATCGCGCCGCCGAACATCGGAAATTTCTCCTTCACGAAGTCCTTGATTACTTCCACAGCCTTCGTTGCCTGCTCATCGGTGATGCCCACCTGAAGCTTAAGCTTTTCAATAAGGTCTACTATCATATGTGTTATGCTACTTTAAGCAGGCTGATCTTGCTCTTGCTGAATTTCTTTTCAGCGTACTCGAGATCCAGATGCAATGTCGTTTGTTTTGAAGAAGGTAATTCAAACATGGCGTCGTTAAGAATACTTTCGCAGATGCTTCTAAGTCCTCTCGCACCCAGCTTGTACTCCAGTGCTTTCTCCACCATGAAATCAAGTACTGCATCATCAATGGTAAGCTTAATGCCTTCCAGCTCGAACAGACGCTTGTACTGTTTCATCAATGCGTTCTTAGGCTCGGTAAGTATAGAGCGCAAAGTTTCCGCATCAAGAGGATTGAGATAGGTTACAACAGGCAAACGTCCGAGCAATTCAGGGATCAGTCCAAAAGACTTCAGGTCACGCGCATTTACATACTGAAGAAGATTTTTCTTCATATTTTCCTGCAGTTCCTTGTTCACATTGAAACCGATCGCATTTGTATTTACTCTCCTGGCGATCACCTTATCTATGCCGTCGAACGCTCCACCGCAAATAAAGAGTATGTTATGCGTATTGACCTTAATAAGTTTTTGTTCAGGATGCTTACGACCGCCCTGTGGGGGAACAAGCACATCTGTTCCTTCAAGAAGCTTTAATAAACCCTGTTGCACTCCTTCACCACTCACATCGCGGGTGATAGAAGGATTGTCGCCTTTGCGGGCTATTTTATCAATTTCATCGATGTACACGATGCCTCTTTCAGCAGCGGTAACATCGTAATTGCAAACCTGTAATAAACGTGTAAGAATGCTTTCAACGTCTTCTCCAACATAACCTGCTTCGGTAAACACCGTAGCATCAACGATAGCAAAAGGAACGTTGAGCAGCTTCGCTATTGTTTTAGCAAGAAGCGTTTTACCGGTACCGGTCTCACCGACCATTACGATATTGCTCTTCTCGATTTCAATATCGCCATCTGTTGGTTTTTGCTGAAGCCGTTTGTAGTGATTGTACACTGCAACAGCAAGGACGCGTTTCGCATCGTCCTGGCCAATCACATATTCGTCGAGGAATTTTTTTACTTCAACCGGCTTCTTCACATTGAGCTTAAACTGCGATGGAGAAGAGCTTTCGCTTTTTACCATCAGTTCCTGATCAATGATCTCACGTGCGTGTTCAACACAATTTTCACAGATGTGCCCTTCCTGCCCCGCTATAAGAATTTTCACTTCATCCCGGCTCCTGCCGCAAAATGAACAATGCAATGCTGTTTTCGCCATACCTCAAAGTTCCCGAACTTTTACTTTACATCCAAAATGTTATAGCTTCTCAACCAGCTGATCGACGATGCCATAGTCAATTGATTCCTTCGCATCCATCCAGTAATCGCGGTCAAAATCCTTCATGATCTGCTCGAATTTTTTGCCGCAATTTTCGGCTAATATCCTGGCACTTATCTCTTTAACCCTGCGCGTTTGCTTCGCTGTGATCTCAAGGTCAACGCTTACGCCCTGGATGTGCCCACCCAAACTTGGCTGGTGTATCATTACCTCGCCATGTGGATAAATGAACCTGCGGCCTTTTACACCACCGCTCAGAAGAATCGATCCCATCGATGCAGCAAGTCCCATACAGATCGTACTCACGGGGCTCTTCAGCATTTTCATGGTGTCGTAGATCACCATTCCGCTGGTAACTATTCCACCAGGGCTATTGATAAAGAATTTGATTTCCTCGCCCGGCTTGTCAGCGTCGAGCAGGAGCATCTTTGTAGTTACGTCTTTTGCAGTTTTATCATCCACTGCGCCCCAGAGATAGATAGCTCGGGTTTCGAAGAAATACTTTTCAAGTTTCTTCATCAGCATACCCATCTCAGGTGCCTTTTCTTTTTCTTTTGGTTCTTCCTCCTCTTCGTCATCGTCGTCCATTCTGAAAGAATTGATCAAATATTTTGAATTCAGTTCCATGATCGTTTCATTAAATTATTACGTCGTGTTAATCTTTCTTTTCTTTTCTCGGGTTCATGATGAGCACCTCATCAACCAAACCATACTCTTTTGATTCCTCTGCTGTGAGCCAGTAATCGCGGTCGCAATCCTTTTCGATTTGCTTCGCAGTTTTTCCGGTGTGGAAAGCAAGGATGTCGTAAAGGTTCTTCTTTACTTTCTTGATCTCATTTACCGTGATGTCTATATCACTTGCCTGTCCGCCGATGGCGCCACTGGGTTGGTGCATCATCACCCTGGCATGCTTAAGCGCTGTGCGTTTTCCGTGCGCGCCAGCTGTAAGCAACACCGCACCCATTGATGCGGCCATACCGATACAGATAGTAGAAACATCGGGGGTAATGTATTGCATGGTGTCATAAACACCCAGGCCTGAGTATACACTTCCGCCTGGCGAATTGATGTACATCTGGATATCCCTGCTGCGGTCCGTGCTTTCCAAAAACAAGAGCTGGGCGGTCACGATATTTGCCACTTCGTCATTAATCGGGTAGCCGAGAAAGATAATACGATCCATCATCAGACGGCTGTATACATCCATCACAGCAACATTCATCGGGCGCTCTTCAATAATATTTGGGGTGAGATTCGTGACCTGGTGCTTAGTATATGCGTTCAGGGTGTTAGAAGAAATATTACGGTGCTTGACGGCATATTTCTCAAATTCCTTCTGATAATCCATAGTGTTGATTTTCTGGTATTAAGTCCTTTAATCTACCAAATGTCTGTCCAAACTTTTAAACTGCCAAAAAGGCTGTGGCACCGCTGACTCAAACAAAAAAGCAAGAAATATTCCTACCTCTTGCTTTCAAAAAATAAAAAGAAAAAAAAGAAAAAAGAAAAAAAATTCTTTAATGATTATGCTGATGCTCGCCCTCATGCTCATGCTCATGTTCAGCTTCATGTTCATGATCGTGGTCATGATCGTGCACATGCGAATGCTCATTCACCATCTTCTCAAACTCATCCGCCTTAATCTCTACCACTTCTCTCTGCACTTGCTTTTCAGCCCAATCAAATATTTTTTCAGTCCTCAGCCTGTAATATGAGTCATCAATAAATTTTCTGTCCTGCATCATCTTGTTAAGATATTCTTCCACCCACGGTTGTTCTGCATCCATCATCTGCATGCCCATATATCCGAACAACTGCTTCTTTGCAAAATCTTTAATCTCATCCGCATTGATCTCCAGGTTCTGATCCTTGCCTATTTTATCATTGATCAATGTCCACTTCAGCTGATTCACAAAACCAGGATATTCTTTCTCCACTTCTTCCGCCGACTTACGTTTCTCAGTACCCGTTTCGAGCCAGCGCTTTAAAAACTGCTCGGGAAAAGTGATTTGCGATTGCTCCAATAATCTGTGATACACTTCGTGCTGAAGTTGTTTCTTCGATTCACTTTGCCAGTAATCCTCAATGTCCTTCCTCACATGCTCTCTGAATTCTTCTTCAGTCTTAATTTCTTTTGCAGGATACGCAGCTTTAAAAAGCTCTTCGTTTATTTCGGCAATTTCGATGTTTTCTTCTTCGTTCCCTGCATCAGGATCTTTCTTCTTGCCATAACCCTTGCGAAGCCTTTCGATATGCTCGTTTACCATTTCATCGGTAACAACAATCTTGTACTCTTTCACTTTTTCATTTGAAAGATCTGCAACGCTGAATTCAGGCTTCAATCCCACTTCAAACCCGAATGAGTATTCAGTTGGATTGTTTACGTCGAGATTTGCTGCATCGTTTTCGGCTAATGGCAACGGCTGAGCGAAGATGTCCAATTTCTCATCGGTCATATACTTCGTCAGTTCTTTTTCTACCGTTTTCAGCACTTCGTCCGTAAATACGGCCTGGCCATGCATCTTTTTAATAATGCCGGCAGGAACCATCCCTTTCCTAAAGCCCGGGATATTTGCCGACTTACTATAAGTTTTAAGCGTTTTTTCGAAAGAAGACTGGTAATCCTCTTTTCCAACCTTCACTGTGATTTTGTCGTTAAGAACACCAATATTCTCTCTCGTTACTGTAGCCATTTGTTACTTAAAAAGTTAAAAATTTACTTGTGCGGATGGAGGGACTCGAACCCCCATGCCTCGCGGCGCTAGATCCTAAGTCTAGTGCGTCTACCAATTTCGCCACATCCGCAACTTTTGATCGGGGTGCAAAATTAAGTGTTTAAATAAAACCGACCAATTTAGTAAATTCGTAGGGATGGATATTGTTGTAGCGCAGCCGAAATATAGTCTTAACCAGGACCAGGAAAAGAAGCTGATAATTAGGGAATACAGGGCCCTCCTCCGTTCATTGAAGCCCAAATTGAAGCCAGGTGACAAGGAACTTCTTCGGATGGCGTTCGAAATGGCTGCCGATGCCCATAAAACTATGCGCCGTAAAAGCGGTGAACCCTATATTCTGCATCCCCTGGCCGTGGCCCGCATATGCGTGGAAGAGGTCGGCCTGGGCGTCCGGTCTACCATATGCTGCCTCCTTCACGATACGGTGGAAGACACCGATGTGACCCTGGAAGACGTTGAAAAGACTTTTGGTTCCGAAATCGCACGCATAGTAGACGGACTCACCAAAATCTCGAATGTAATCGACGTAAGCGCCTCGCAGCAGGCAGAGAACTTCAAAAAAATCCTCCTCACCTTAACTGATGACCCCCGGGTAATACTTATCAAGCTTTCTGACCGCCTTCATAATATGCGCACGCTCGATCATATGAAGCGCGAAAAACAGCTGAAAATTTCTTCCGAAACAGTATATGTGTACGCCCCGCTGGCCCACCGGATGGGCTTGTACAACATTAAAACCGAGATGGAAGATCTTTCTATGAAGTACCTCGAACCCGAGGCTTACAAAGAAATTGCGCGAAAACTCGCTGAAACCAAACGCGAACGGTCGCGGTATATCAATGAATTTATCCGTCCGATAAGGGAGAAGCTTGAAAAAGGTGGGTTTGATTTTGAGATCTATGGTCGTCCGAAAAGCATTCACTCTATCTGGAATAAGATTCAGAAGAAAGGAGTGGAGTTTGAAGAGGTTTATGACCTTTTTGCTATTCGCGTAATTCTTAATTCACCGCCGGAAAAAGAAAAGGAAGACTGCTGGAAAGTCTATTCTTTTATTACAGACGAATATACGCCTTCACCTGAACGCCTGCGCGACTGGCTAAGCAATCCGAAATCGAATGGATACGAAGCGTTGCATACAACCGTGATGGGGCCACAGGGAAAATGGGTGGAGGTGCAGATCCGTACGAAACGGATGAACGAAATCGCAGAAAAAGGCCTCGCCGCACATTGGAAGTATAAAGAAGGAGCCAGCGATGAAGGACGTTTTGAAAAATGGTTCCAGCAGATCCGGGAAGTGATCAGCACGCAGGATACTGACTCTGTAGATTTTCTGCAGGATTTTAAAACAAGCTTTCTTACAGAAGAAATTTATGTGTACACCCCGAAAGGTGATGTGAAGATGCTGCCTGTGGGATCGTCGGCGCTTGACTTTGCTTTTGCCATTCACAGTGCTGTGGGCTCCCAGTGTCTCGGTGCAAAGGTTAATCACAAGCTTGTTCCCATCAGTCATAAACTTCGCAGTGGCGACCAGGTGGAAATTATCTCCTCTTCTAAACAAAAGCCCAACGAAGACTGGCTGAACCTTGTAGTTACCGCAAAGGCGAAAGCAAAGATCAAAGACGCTCTCAAAGAAGAAAAGCGACGCATCGCCGACGAAGGAAAATATGCTGTGCAGCGCAAGCTTGAAAATCTTGGGGCTACGTTTAATCAGCATAATGTTGACGTATTAGTAAGCTATTACAAGCTCGCATCACCACTCGATCTGTATTACCAGGTGGCGATTAAAACAATTGACCTCAAAGAATTGTCGGAGTTTCAACTCATCGGCGACAGAATTGAAGCGCCGAAACCAGTTAAAACAATCACGGAATTCAAACATGAAGCTCCCTCTTCGCCGTCAAAAAAAGATGCCGAACTGATCATTTTCGGCGAAAGCAGCGACAAAATAGTGTACAACCTGGCCAATTGCTGCAAACCAATACCGGGCGACGACGTATTCGGATTCGTAACAACGGGCAAGGGTCTTACCATTCACCGCACAAATTGTCCGAACGCTGCCAAGTTGATGGCCAATTTCGGGCACAGGGTGGTGAAGACAAAATGGGCGAGAAATAAAGAGATATCCTTCCTTACCGGTCTGCAGATCGTTGGCCTCGACGATGTGGGTGTTATCCACAAAATCACGAACCTCATTTCAGGAGAAATGCGCATCAATATCAATGCAATGACAATTGAAGCGCGCGAAGGATTATTCTACGGAAACGTAAGGATATACGTGCACGATAAAGACGAATTGGACGTGCTTGTTGACAAGCTGAAAAAGCTGCCCGGCATCGAAACGGTGGACCGGTACGACACCGAAACCTAAAGTTTACCGTCTCCTTCATCTTCCCTACTTTTGCTCGCTTTCAAAACGCAATTCACATGGTTGATGTAATCCTCGGTCTTCAATGGGGCGACGAAGGAAAAGGAAAAATAGTTGATTTTTTTGCGCCGCATTACGACGTGGTGGCAAGGTTTCAGGGTGGACCGAATGCGGGGCACACACTTTACGTAAAAGATAAAAAGATTGTTCTCCACCAGATTCCTTCGGGTATCTTTCACGAGGATAAAATAAACCTGATCGGAAACGGCGTGGTACTGGATCCCGTTACACTGAAAAGAGAATGCGAGACGGTAAAGCCGTTTGTGGCCGATTTCAGAAAGAATCTCTACATCTCGCAGCGGACTCATTTAATTCTTCCAACACACCGTGCTCTTGATAAGGCTTCAGAACAGGCAAAGGGTATCGAGAAAATCGGATCAACACTTAAGGGTATAGGGCCGGCGTATATGGATAAAACCGGTCGCAATGGTATCCGCGTCGGCGACATCCTCGACAAAAGCTTCACATCAAGCTATATCAAGCTCCGGCTTAAGCATCAGAAGCTGCTCGACAGCATGAATTTCCACGAAGATATTTCTGCCTGGGAAGAAGAATTTCTTGAAGCCATGGACTTCATGAGGCAGTTCAAAATTGTAAACGGCGAATACTTCATTAACGATAAGATAAGCCAGGGCAAAAAGGTATTGGCCGAAGGTGCGCAGGGTAGTATGCTCGATGTGGATTTTGGTACTTTCCCTTTTGTAACTTCATCAAATACGATATCTGCCGGCGTTTGTACCGGGCTGGGTATTGCGCCACAACAGATTAAGGATGTAATGGGCGTAACCAAGGCTTACTGTACACGCGTAGGCAGCGGACCCTTTCCAACAGAATTATTTGACAGCGTGGGCGACGAACTCAGAAAAATAGGGCAGGAGTTTGGCGCAACTACGGGAAGGCCCCGCAGATGCGGTTGGATAGATTTAGTGGCGCTCAAATACGCTTGCATGGTAAATGGCGTTACTAAGCTGATCATGACCAAAGCAGACGTTCTAGATGCTTTCGCGGACCTGTCGGTTTGCACACATTACGAAGTGAACGGCGAACAAACGAGCGAAATCCCTTTTCAAATGACAAGGGTAGACATCAAGCCGGTGCTTAAAAGTTTTAAAGGGTGGAACAAAGATATTTCCGCCGTCAAAAACCCGGGAGAGCTACCATCAGAAATGAAAACATATGTTGATTTTATCAACAAATTTCTGGGCGTGGACGTAGCGTTTATTTCGAATGGTCCGGGCCGCGACCAGCTGATTTCTGTAGAATAAGAAAAATGAAAAAAAGTTTGGCTAATTAAAAACTTCGCTGAAATTTTACAACTCAATATCACCTGAGTATGGCAGCAAAAAAATCCACGGGAAAATCTGAACCCAAAGCACCTAAGGAAACTCCTAAAAAAGCCGCTTCTAAACCGAAGAAGCAGGACGAAGATGATAATCTTGAAGATGATGAAGACACGGACACCGATGACGAGTCAGTAGAATCATCCGCTAAGAAGGGAGCAAAAGTATCGTCGAAGAAAGGGAAAGAAGACGATGAAGATGAAGAGGAAGGCGGAGAAGAGGAAGTAGATGAATGGGAAAAGCCAGAAGAAGATGATTCTTGGGATCCCGATTTTGAAGAGTTCGACCTTCCAAAATCAAAAGCTAAGAAAACTACCGGTACCACCGGTGGAAAGAAAGCTGGCAAAGCAGATGACGATGATCTTTCGATAGATGACGACTTCAAAGACATGGATCTCTTCAATGACTCCAGCGTCGACGATGAAGATGACGACTATTAAAAAATAAATTGACAAGAAGGTTTATTTCTTTTCCAATTGCTGACCTTCAGCAAACTAAATCGCAAATGTTGAATTGGGTTAACCGGTTCAACATTTGTTGTTTTCTGGATAATCATAGATATCATCTTTCGCATAGTAGCGTTGAGTGCGTAGCCGCTGCCGGATCGCTTCGTGAGATGCACACTTTGCAAGATCTTCAGAACAACGATGACTGGCTTTTCGGTCATCTTTCATATGATCTCAAAAATCAAATCGAAGCACTAACGTCATCACATCGTGACGGAATAGGTTTTCCGGATTTGTTTTTCTTTGTACCTGAATACGTTTTACAATTGAACAATACTTCCTTGAGTATCGGTTCAATTCAAGATGATCATCAGGAAATATTTTCTGCTATCATCTCATTTTCTTCCGCGCAATACGAAAAAAATACAGTCGTATCTATTCAAAACCGCGTTACAAAAAAACAATACATAGATACTGTTGGCAAATTAAAACAGCATATCCTCCGCGGCGACTGCTACGAAATTAACCTTTGCCAGGAATTTTATGCTGAAAACGTTTCTCTCGATCCATTGCAACTGTATAAAGACTTAAGTAAATCATCACCCAACCCATTTTCCGCATATTACCGGTTTAATGATCTTTATATAGCCTGTATGAGCCCCGAGCGATATCTGCGGCGTGAGGGCCCCCGGATCCTGTCACAGCCTATCAAAGGCACAGCCCGGCGCGATCTTGAGAATCCGAAAGCAGACGCATTAAGCAAATACAACCTTGAGCACAGCGATAAGGAACGGGCCGAAAATATAATGGTAGTCGACCTGGTCCGTAACGACTTGTCGCGCATCTGCAGGCAGGGCACTGTGAAGGTTGATGAGCTGTGTGCGATTTATAGTTTCCCGCAGGTACATCAGATGATCTCGACCGTTAGTGGCGAGCTGCGCAGCGACGTTAGTTTTAGTGACGTTATTAAGGCGACGTTTCCCATGGGCTCGATGACGGGAGCACCGAAGAAAAAAGTGATGGAGCTTATTGAACAATACGAATTAACTAAACGTGGCCTGTTTTCCGGCTCTATAGGGTATATCAACCCGGAAGGTGATTTCGATCTTAATGTGGTGATCCGAAGCGTCCTCTATAACTCCATTTCCGGGTATCTTTCATTTCATACGGGCTCGGCAATTACCTTCAGCAGCGACGCAGAAAAGGAGTATGAAGAATGCCTCTTAAAAGCAGCGGCAATAAAAAAGGCATTGGCCGAAACCAATACCTTTCATTAGAGAACACAAACAGAGCAAAATTTATTTGATGGCAGTAGTCTGCTGTTTTTGATTCAATTCGTCTGGCGATGGCCTCGGAACTGTTCGATTCATTCAGCAATAATTGAACCGATTCGTTAAGAATTGGGTATTTATTGGCGATAAATTTTTCCATATTCTCCTGCGGGAGCTTCAATTCGTACTGATTCTGCTCAGATCCGATAACCTTATCGAACTGCGGATTGTACCTGTTGAAGTCATCGGCGTCCATATTCACATACTTCGCTACAACAACCGCCCTGTATTTACCCGAAATGGTAGTTGTTCTTGCATCATTCAGTTCCTCCGCTGTAAGGGAACGGTTAAGAAGGTATCCGGCAAGCGACCCGATCTGTTCTGCCGCTTCCGCCTTTGTGAGCGTGGTAATGCCTCCCTGGCCTTCAATTATGTAGTGTGTACTGATGTACCTTTTAACATGATTTCTTGATTCGGTAGGCAGATAGTTCTGAAGTGTCCAGAAGTTCCGGCTTTTGCTCTTTTTGATGGCACTGTAAACGTATCCCGGGCCACCGTTATAAGCAGCGAGCACGAGTAACCAGTCTCCGAATTCGCCGTACAGATACTTAAGATACCGCGCGGCTGCATGAGTGCTTTTGAAATAATCTTTGCGTTCGTCTTTCTTGCTGTTTACAACCAGGCCAAAGTCACGTGCTGTTCCGGCCATAAATTGCCATGGACCAACGGCACCCACGTGGGAGATAGCCCTGTTGCTTAATCTTGATTCAATAATGGCGAGATACTTTAATTGTGTAGGCAGACCATGTTGGGCGAACACCTCTTCGATCATGTCAAGATGTGCGATACCCTTTTCTGCAATGCTGAGAACGCCTCTACGGTTCTTTGTCGTGTAATCGTCTACAAACGTTTTAGCCCGCGGATTAAGTCGAACTACGTTTGCAATTTCGCCCTCATTCCCCTCAGCCGATGTGGTGTCGGTCGCATAGGCTGTTCCGAGAAACAGGGTCGCTGTACAGTAAAGAAATAAAATACGTTTCATCATCATTTGTTTAGATAAAACAATGCCGACAGGTAGGTTGGATTAAAAACTAAGGATGTTCAACACAGGATCTTGGGGAACTGCTTCAGTGAGGTTTCGGTGTCGAAGGTTTGGGTTTTTCAGTACCGCGACCTCTTAAACTGTTGCATCCATTTGTCTGATAAACTGAGCAAATCAAGTTCGCTAAATCTGTTGCTCATAATCTGGACCCCATAAGGTAAACCATTATTGTGCCAGAAAAGCGGTAAAGAAATGGAAGGAAGGCCCGTTAAGTTGGAAAAAACTGTAAAAATGTCAGCTGCGTACATTTCCAGTGGGTCTGAGAGCTTTTCGCCGACCCTGAAAGCGGTGGAAGGGGAAGTGGGAAATATTAAGAAGTCAAATTCTTTGAAGATCAGGTTTGTTTGGTCGGTAAGTAGTTTTCTTACCTTCTGCGCCTTGGTAAAGTAAGCATCGTAATAACCCGAACTAAGCACGAAAGTACCGAGCATAATCCGGCGCTTAACCTCCTTGCCAAACCCGTCGGAGCGAGTCTTTTCGTAAGTTTCTGCCAAATCAGGCTCCTTTTGGAGGTGTCGGTAGCCATACTTTATCCCGTCAAATCTCGAAAGATTTGATGAGGCTTCAGCAGTCGTTAATATATAATAGGTAGGTACTATGTATTCCAGGTACTCAAAATGCACAGGCTCAACCTGATGGCCATGTGCTCCGAGCTCACTAACAAAGTCCGTTAATCCTTTTCGGATGTCCGGATCCAGGGCGGGCGTATCAAAGGCCTCTGGGAAGTAGGCAATTTTTAACTTTTTATCAGATATTTTCTCCGGTATCAATGAGTTAGGATGGGCGGTCGAATCGAAATTATCCGGACCGGAAATGACCTCCAGGATGCTTCCCACATCAGGAATATTGATCCCAAATATGCCTATCTGGTCGAAGGATGAGGCGTATGCGATAAGTCCATATCTTGAAATAGTGCCATATGTAGGCTTAAAACCGATGATTCCACAGAAATCTGCCGGCTGCCTAACCGAGCCTCCGGTATCACTTCCCAGGCTAACCATGCACATTTCTGCCTGCACAGCTACAGCGGAACCACCCGAAGAACCACCCGGAACGCGCGTTTCGTCTAAAGCATTCAACACACGGCCATAAGCGGAATTTTCATTGGTGGATCCCATTGCAAATTCATCGCAATTGGTGTGACCGATGATGATAGCCTCTTCGGCAAGTAGCCGTTCAACAGCCGTAGCATTGTAAATGGAGACAAAATTTTTGAGAATGTTGGAGGCGGCAGTGACAGGATGATCCTTATAACAGATTACATCCTTTATCGCGATGACAACGCCATGTAGTTTCCCCGCAGGCCTACCTGCGGAGCGGCTTTCATCAAGTTGGCGGGCTTTCTGCAAAGCCTCGTCACCATAAATTCTTACAAAAGCGTTGAGATGTTTCTTTTTCTCGATTACACTCAGATAATGGTCAACTGCCGCGACACACGAGGTCCGGCCATCACGAAGTTGCGAATGATAATCTTCTATTGAAACAAATGAGAACACCTGGAGAGAGAAAAATCTTGAGACTAAACTGCGCTCTTTTCTTTAGCGTCCTTCACATCTCTTTCATTCATTCCTTCTTCGATTTCTTTTCTCACGTTGGTCTTAGCATCGTTAAATTCACGAATACCTTTTCCAAGTCCTCTCATGAACTCAGGAATCTTACGACCTCCGAACAGGATTAAAATTGCAAGAATGATCAGAATCCACTCAGTACCACCAGGCATCGAGATCATCAGCAGGGTATTGTTGGCAGTGTCTAGCATAAAAGTCTTTTTAATAGTTACCTAACGAAATTACGTTATTATCCGGTGATTGGTTTGACTAAAAAAAAGATACTTTATTGACCAGCAACAGTAGCCATTCTCTTTTCCTTAATCCTTGCACTCTTACCGCTACGTCCACGAAGGAAGTAAAGTTTAGAACGTCTAACACGACCGCTTTTGTTCAACTCGATCGAGTCGATATTTGGAGAGAACAACGGGAATGTTCTTTCAACTCCAATGCTGTCTGATATTTTTCTTACTGTGAAGCTTGCTGTAGCTGCCCGAACCCTGGCGCTTGATCACATCTCCTCTGAAACTCTGGATACGCTCTTTACCACCTTCAACGATTTTATAGTTTACAGTCACATTATCTCCAGCTTTGAATTTCGGAAATTCTTTCTGGCCTGTTAACTGGTCGTGTACAAACTGAACTGCTGGGTTCATGACTTATGATTTTTTGGGAGGCAAAGGTAGTGATTTTTTATATTAACGTGCTACGTTCACCGCTCTTTTCTCCCTGATTACTGTAACTTTTATCTGTCCGGGGAAGGTCATCTCCGTCTGAATCTTCTGCGCAATGTCAAAGGAAAGCCTGTCGCTGTCCGCATCCGTTACCTTTTCCGACTCTACAATCACCCTCAATTCCCTTCCGGCCTGGATAGCATACGCCTTCTCAACGCCCGGATAGGATAGGGCAAGATTCTCGAGATCCTTGATCCTTTTCAGGTATTGCTGCATGATCTCGCGCCTTGCACCAGGACGCGCACCGCTGATCGCATCGCACGCCTGAACAATTGGCGAAATCACATACTGCATTTCCATTTCGTCGTGGTGGGCACCGATTGCATTGACAACGGCCGGGTTTTCACCATATTTTTCAGCCAGTTTCGCACCCAGGAGGGCATGGCTCAATTCTGTTTCTTCATCAGGAACCTTTCCGATATCGTGCAATAAGCCGGCTCTCTTTGCAAGCTTCGGGTTCAATCCCAGTTCCGATGCCATGATTCCACAAATGTTCGCTACCTCGCGGCTGTGCATCAGCAGGTTCTGACCGTAGCTCGAACGGAATCTCATCTTACCTACAATTCTTACCAGCTCTTTATGTAAACCATGAATACCGAGTTCAATTACAGTTCTTTCGCCAATTTCAACTACCTGCTCCTCGATCTGCTTGCGTGTTTTTTCTACTACTTCTTCAATTCGTGCAGGGTGGATACGTCCATCTGATACAAGTCGCTGAAGGCTTAAACGTGCAATCTCCCTGCGGAGCGGATCGAACGATGAAAGAATGATGGCTTCCGGAGTATCATCAACGATGAGATCCACGCCTGTAGCAGATTCGATTGCCCTGATGTTACGACCCTCACGGCCGATGATCTGACCTTTTATTTCGTCGCTTTCAAGGTTGAAAACGGTAATAGAGTTTTCTATCGCCTGCTCAGCAGCAGTTCTCTGAATACTTTGAATGATAATCTTACGGGCCTCCTTGTTCGCCCTTTGTTTCGCATCATCAACAATCTCCTGTTGGATAGAGAGGGCCTGGGTATGGGCCTCCTGTTTAAGACTTTCAATTAACTGCGCCTTGGCTTCTTCGGCGGTAAGTCCGGCAATTTTTTCCAGCCTGCGGATATGTTCCTCCTGGTGCTTTTCAAGCTCAGTTCTCTTTAGATTTACAACCTCAATCTGGCGATTCAGGTTGTCTTTTATCACTTCATTGTCCTTAGCCTGCCTTTCAAGCTGCTCAAGCTTATGTGTGATGGCCTGCTCTTTCTGTTTTGCCCTGTTTTCTCCCTCGTTGATCCTCCTGTTTTTCTCCAATACCTCTCTGTCGTGCTCAGCTTTAAGTTGAACAAACTTCTCTTTTGCTTCGAGGAGTTTCTCTTTCTTTAAGGTTTCAGCCTGCAATTGCGCATCCGATATGATTTTATTTGACCTCTGTTCTGCTTCTTCTACTTTTCGCTGTGTGTTTTTAGAAAAAATGAGCTTACCTGCTATTATGCCAATGACTAATGCTATACCCCCGATTATATAGGATAGAACGTTCGATTCCATTGTATTGATCTATTTTAAATTGTTCTTTCATATGTTACAATCCCGCGAAAATACAAAAAACCCGTTTGGGCTTAGCGTTTTGTTTTTCAATACGTTCGTCAACCGAGAACCTTGTCTAACATGCTCTCGAACATCGTCAGTTGCTCAGCCGACCCTTTAGAAGTTCCGTTGCCTTCCTCCGCGGCTGTGGTCGCATACCATAAGTACCACCATGGCGATATAGTCCTGCATATCCTTGCCTGCAAAAGTGGTTTTGAACTCCAGCAGCTTGTCGTTGATCGTCTTTACTGTTCCCCTTACGATCTCCTCGTGCACGCGGCTCGATCCTGATTCGGTAGGTCCGGTCGCCGACCACAACATTTACCGGTATCAATGATTCTTCCATGCTTGCTAATTTGAAAAGGTTATATTATATTTATTCACAGATAATTAACAGTAGTTATCTAATCCAATAATCCAATTCCCAATTCAATCCTGTGAAAACTAAACACTAACATTTATGATTGCTAAAGTTAAAACGGCAACGTTCATCGATACGTTGCGATTTGAGTTGTTAGCACCATCTCATCAATCACTAAAAGCCGTTCTTCGCGATGACAAAGGCAGCGTATGCAGCCAATTCGAAACAATCTTCATTCAGGAAGAACCTGAGATCACCTGGAAAGGTTTGAACGATCTTCCTTACGGTGTGTACACATTAGAATTATCCCAGGGCGAAGAAAAGATCAGGTTGCGCCTCGTGAAACGCGTGTAATCTTAATCACTCAGCATACTGATGCACTTGTCTATCTCTTTAAGGTAGGTGTGAATTCTTTTGTCTAATTCTTTCCTGTCGCTCTCGTCCATCTTGCCAGTGCCCGCCTTCAGCACCATGATCCGTTGTTCAAGGCTCGCGATCTGCTCAAGCAAACCAACCTCCCGTTCTTTTGCTGGTATCAGCTCGGCACGCAGGCGCTCGTTTTCCTTTTTAACGAGATCATATTTTTTTACCAGCTCCTGGAGCTTGGAGGTAACCCTTTTAAACTGCTCGGAACTCATGTGCGTAAATTTTATGAGCCTTTGCGGATCTCCGCATTTAAATCTTTTTCTAACGTAAGCATAATCCTGTTCATCATCCCCTCAATCTCCTTATCCGTAAGTGTCTTTTCCTCATCCAGGAAAGTGAAATTCACCGCCAGCGATTTTTTATCAACCCCAATCTTTTCACTCTCAAACACGTCGAACAACTCACAGACTTAAGTTTCGACAAGTTAATTTTCTTTATTGATTCGTCAACAGATTTAAATGGCAGTGTTCTCGGAACCACCATCGCAAGGTCGCGTTCCACCGGCAGCTGGTTAGGAAGGCGGTAAACTTACTTCTGTTCTACCCGCGATATCCATCAGGGCGTTCCATCGGATATCTGCATAAAATACTTCCTGCTTGATGTCGAACCGCTGCAATTCTTTTTTTGAAACAGTCCCAAGCTCCGCGATGACCGTCTTCCTTTCTTCAACGCTGAGCGGCATTTTTCAATCCGGGCAATTCGTTGCTATCCCACGAAAGATTACGCTAAGCCCGGTCAACGACAATACTGCTTCAACAACACCTTTAACGTAAAAAATATCAGATGCCGCCGCTTTCTCCTTCCATGACCCTTCGTTTCTGTTCCCGGATACAAAAAGGCTCAGATGCTCAGCTTCATAATATTTTCCAACGCCGTTTGTCTGATATGTTTTACCAAATTCAAATAAACGCAGGTCGTTATTTTTTCGGTTGATATTATACGCTACCGACTCCAAACCTGTTTGCAACATCGATGGACGCATGATGTTGTGCACCGCGCTAAGATTATTCAAGAGCCTTACTCCATTCGCCAGCTGGTCGTCTTCAAAATACGCGGCATTCGTAATCGAGTTCGTAAAAATTTCACTGAAACCAGCGCCTACAAGATAATCGGCTGTCTTCTCTTTCCTTATATGAACGGGGTTTGCGCCACCTACGGATGGACTAATTGTAATGGAGGATGGTATCAGGATATTATCATAACCATCAATTCGCATTACCTCCTCAACAACATCGGCGGGCAATGCTATGTCAGGTTTGCTATAAGGAACGTCGACTGAAACGCTTTCGGCCGAACTCATTCGTAACGACGAACCCGAGCTCGCCAAAATATTTTTTACAGTATCGGCTTCATATTTCTTACCGCTCAGCTTTCTGATAAAATCATATTTCAATTCATACCGTTGCTTTCGGTTCCTTAGCTGGATATACGTCAATCCAGTCTCCTGATATTGTACCGCCTGCAAGCTCCACAATCAAAGCTGCGGCGCGTTTAAGCACGTTCAATGAATTGCTGATGTCTACATTTTTTTCAAAACGCATTGCTGCGTCAGTGCGCAAACCATGACGAAACGAAGTTTTTCTGATATCAATCGGATTGAACCATGCGCTTTCAAGAAATATATCGGTCGTGTTTGCGGTCACACCACTTTCCGCGCCGCCAAATACTCCCGCTATGCACATCCCTTTTTCATTGCCGTCGCAAATCATCAGATCTTCCGCGTGAAGCGAGCGGTCTTTTCCATCCAACGTTTTAAATACTGTACCAGCAGGGAGATTTTTTACAATTACAGATCTTTCCTGCAATTTTCTGAGCAGTCGAAAGCGTGTAATGGTTGTCCGCTGTCGTGCAGAATAAAATTGGTGATGTCGACAATATTATTGATCGGGCGTTGACCGATAGCTCGCAACCTATCCTGCAACCATTGCGGCGACGGCTTAACGGAGATACCCGTAATGCTAACACCGCAATATCTTTTACAGGCGTGTGTATTTTCAATTTTAACGGAAAACACAGGGGCATTTTTTGGAATTGAAGCGTTTTCTACGGCAAAATTTTTGGGTTTTATTTCCTTGTTTTCATGATGCGACAGGTATGCGCATACATCTCTCGCCACACCATAATGGCTCATTGCATCCATTCTGTTTGGCGTCAGGCCGATTTCATAAATCCAGTCGGTATATGGCTTATAATATTCGGATACTGCAGAGCCGGTTACAAGATTGCCAGGGAGAACAACGATGCCAGCGTGACTTTCTCCGATACCCACTTCATCTTCAGCGCAGATCATTCCAAAACTTTCCTCACCCCTGATCTTCGCTTTTTTCATCGTTATAGGATCGCCTTTTAACGGATGGATTGTCGTGCCTTCCTTCGCAACAATTACTTTTTGTCCGGCAGCCACGTTCGGTGCGCCACAAACGATCTGCAAAATTTCACCATTTCCCACATCCACCTTTGTAAGCTTCAGTTTGTCTGCACCGGGGTGTTGATTCGCTTCTATTACTTCCCCCACAACCAATCCGTCCAGCCCGCCTTTAATACTTTCAAATCGCTCCATTGACTCCACTTCCAATCCGATCGAAGTGAGAATGCTGCTGATTTTTTCATGATCAATTCGAAGAGGAATGTATTCACTAATCCAGTTATATGAGATCGTCATGCCGTGTGCCCTTTTACTTTAATAAGACGGCAAATATAGCCTTTTGAAGAAAAATCTTTCCGCACACATGTGTGTGCATTACTTCCGCAAAAAAGATGAAAACTTTATTAAATTGTGAATAACTGGCTGGGTTGCGTGAATTCAACCGTTTATGCTGTGTGAAAAACTATCTGAATAGGGTATCAACAAGTATTTTCAAGTTTATTCCAACAGTAATAAGATTTATGACTTTATATTCGCCCTCCTGACAAATTGTGGTAACATTCCGGTAACGGTTGCTTAACATTCGAGTAACATTTTTTTTAGCCGCGCAACACTTTTCAGGTTTTAAGATCCAATCCATTTCGGCTGCTGAAAGGCCGGCTGCGTAATTTTTTTGCATTATAATACTGACCCAAAAATGGACCTTACTAATATCAATAAAGACCGGAAAGTAAGACGTAAATCCACCCTTGATCTGAGCACAATGGTTTATGGCAAGGTGCCTCCGCAGGCAAAGGACCTTGAAGAAGCGGTCCTCGGCGCCATTATGCTTGAAAAAAGTGCTTTTGATACTGTTATTGAAATTTTGAAACCTGAATGTTTTTATGTAGACGCCCACCAGCGCATTTACCGCGCGATGCAGGGCCTGCAGCAAAAAAATCAGCCGATCGATATTCTTACCGTTGTTGAAGAACTGAGATTTCGCGAAGAACTCGACATTGTAGGGGGACCGTACTACGTTACACGTCTCACCAATTCAGTGATCTCTTCTGCCAATATCGAGGCTCACTCGAGAATCATTCTTCAAAAATTCATTCAACGGGAACTCATCCGCATCAGCGGTGAAATTATCGGCGATGCGTATGAAGACAGCACCGATGTATTCGACTTGCTTGACGACGCAGAAAGCGAAGCTTTTTGAAATAACAAATAATCACCTCCGTAAGAACTTCGACAGCATTGACACGGTTCTCGTGAAAACAGTGCAGCGCATAGAAGATATGCGGCACCGGAATGAAGATATCACCGGCGTGCCGAGTGGTTTTCCTTCGCTTGATACCGTTACTTACGGCTGGCAGTCTACCGATCTTATCATTCTCGCAGCACGTCCTTCGGTTGGTAAAACGGCCTTTGCCCTTAACCTGGCCAGGAACGCAGCGCTTCATCCTACGAAGCCCACGCCTGTTGCATTCTTCAGCCTTGAAATGAGCTCTGCACAATTGGTACAGCGTATCCTTAGTGCTGAAAGTGAAATCTGGCTCGAGAAAATTGCCCGCGGTAAACTTGAAGAGCATGAAATGAAACAGCTGTACGCAAGCGGTATTACGCGCCTGGCACAGGCGCCGATGTTTATCGATGATACGGCTGCGCTGAATATTTTTGAACTGCGTGCAAAATGCCGCCGGTTGAAAAACAAACATAATATCGGCCTTATCATCATCGACTATCTGCAGTTGATGAGTGGTACTGGCGATAGAAATAGCAACCGTGAACAGGAGATCAGCAGAATTTCGCGCGATCTGAAAGGTCTCGCAAAAGAATTACAGGTTCCGATCATCGCGCTTTCGCAGTTGAGCCGTGAAGTGGAAAAAAGAAAAGAGGGCAACAAAATTCCTCAGCTGAGTGATCTTCGTGAATCGGGTGCCATCGAGCAGGATGCGGATATGGTAATGTTCCTTTATCGTCCGGAGTACTACGACATCACCGCTAACGAACATGGCGAAAGCAAGAAAGGCGAAACGCATGTAAGAATTGCCAAGCACAGGAATGGTTCGCTCGAAAATATCAAGCTGAAAGGCGCTGCTGCATATCCAGAAATTTGTGGAAATGGAAGGTGATGATTTCAGCAGTCTTGGATTGCCAAAGGGGTCATGGAAACCAGTTCCGGGCGATGATGCAGGACAACAGGGTAACGCTAAGTTGTACATCCAAACCGGCAGCCGGATGAATGATTTGCCGATGGATGAGGAAGAAACTCCGTTCTAACCACCTCCCAGATAAAAGTGGATCCCGCCTTACGCTTTGCTGACTGTTCAGCGGAGTGTCCGGCGGGATTTTATTTTTCTTAAGTTGCGTTTATGTCTCTTCCTTTATTTTTTGTTGATGGCTTAGTGGATTCATCTGTTCTTCAGCTTGATGAGGACACTTCGCGGCATATTATCCAGGTGTTGAGGATGAAGGAGGGCGAAAAGCTAAAACTCACTGATGGACGCGGTCACTTTGCAGATGCTATGATCTCGGATGCACATAAAAAGCATGCTGGGGTGAAGATTCTTTCTGTTGAAACCACTTCTTCAGCATCATCGAATCTTACCATTGCCATTTCGCTTGTGAAGAATGCAAGTCGGTTTGAATGGTTTCTTGAAAAGGCCACTGAATTCGGCGTACATGAAATTGTGCCCATGATCTGCGAACGGACGGAGAGGCAAAAGTTTCGTTTGGATAGAATGTTGGGCATTTGCAAGAGCGCGATGTTACAAAGTTTGCAGGCGTGGATGCCGTTGCTGGCGGAGCCTGTAAGTTTCAACGATGTTCTTTTAAATACGAAACAGCAGCAGAAAATGATCGCGCATTGCGAAAAGAATGCGAAGGTTGAATTTGCATCGTTGTTTAATCCTTCACTTGAATCGCATATTATTTTAATAGGGCCCGAAGGCGATTTTACTTCTAACGAAATTTCCGCCGCACTTAGAAATAATTTCACTCCTGTTTCTCTCGGCGCTACACGTCTCCGCACAGAAACTGCCGGGATCTTCACTGCTGCGTGGGCAAGCGGAGCGAAAGAACAAGATTAAAAAAAGGGGCTTGAATCTATCAAGCCCCTTAACACCAAAAGTAACTCTATAACTCGGGAAAACTTATTGATCCCACCAAACTCTTGACGACCAGTTATCACCACCGCTAAGACTACCTACACCACTTGCATATCCATCTGGATTGCTTGTCGCTTCTCCTGATGGGTAAGGTTGCCTTCTGGGAATTTCACCACCTGAAAAATTTCCGGGATAGTTCACTGGCGTCAACACTGGGTAGCCAGAGCGTTTCCAGTTATTCCATGCTTCGCCGAAATTGAACAATACTCCGGTGGTTGCCCAATATTGGGTATTGATCATCTCTAAAGAATTGTCAAGCGATGAAACATCAAGAGGATTTGATGCTGCATATGTATCAGCATCGCCTGCACTCACCGCACCAGCGGAAAATGCATTCAATGCCTGGATACCAGCTGACACAGCGTTCTTGTAGTGTTCGGCCGCTGTACCACCCACGTTGAAACTTCTCGCAGCCGCTTCAGCCAGCAACAATTCGCTTTCTGCATATGTAAGAACAAACACAGGAATATCTCTGTTGGCGTATATCGCGGTTCTTGGACGTGAATATTTTCCTATCGGAGATACATCCGCACCTGTTCCGGTACCACCAGGATACCCGGGCGCATTGGAAATATTGGTACCTCCGGGATTCAGATCGAAACCATTAGGCTGACCAAGTTGCGCTGCAGGACTGTTATCACCAGCGAGTGACTGATCGTTATTGTTTGCGAATCCTGCAGCAGGAACTTCTGCAACAATCGAGAGACGCGGATCGTTCACACTCTTGAAGTAATCGATAAGTGTTTTACTCCAGCGTACCTGGTAGAAATCTGTCGCTACCAGCCATGCGCCGATATTAGCGTTTCCATACCCATTGGCGTTATCAGCTTTGAAATAAACATCTTCGCCGGCGGTTAATGTACCACCTGCAACTGCTTTCTCAGCCCAGCTTTGCGCGGTTGCTGCATCTTGCTTAACAAGACGCATCGCGATTCTCAGCATCAAAGAATAGCCAAACCTCTTCCACTTAGCAACATCATTACCTAGCGATGAAATATCTGCAGTAGGAGATTTTGCCGCAGGATCGATACTTGTTAAAGCATTATCGAGATCGGTAAGCATCGATGTAATTACAGTCTGTTGCTTATCGTAAACAGGTAATGTAACGTTGTCGCGTGCCTTCAGTGACTCGGTGTACGGAATATCTCCATATGTATCGGTGATATATTGAAAGTTCAGCACTTTCATAATCGTTGCGATAGCATTGATATTGGTCCACTCACTTTCACCCTGGTGATTAATAAGGATCTCATTTGCGAGCGAAGCCGAACGATAGCCATTGTTCCAGCTGCTTTGTACATATGAATTGGTGTTACTGGATGCCAGGTATTTGTCGGCATTCGTATAGTAATCACCTGTTACCGTAGCCATTGAAAATATCTGTACCCAGCCACTCTGAAACAATATTGGTCCAGCGTAACCTGAAATGGCGCCGGCATAATTGCTTTGGCTGCTCGACAGAAAATAATTAGCGTCGAAGTTTCCGGGAGAGTACTGAGTTGGATCAGTATTTATTTCCTGGAAATCTTTGGTGCAGGCTGTCGTCAACAGTACAAATCCCAGCCCGATACCTATAATTTGTTTTTTCATGATCTTCATTTTTTAATGTAGGCTGTTTGTTATTTCTTGAATTTGCAACTAACGTTGATACCAAAAGACCTTGTAGATGGCAAGCTTGTACCTTCAATACCTGCATAGCGGATATTTGAAGCGAAGTTTGCTTCGGGATCAATGTTATCGCTGTTCTTCATTAAAACAGCCAGGTTACGTGCTACAAGAGAAATCTGGATGTTGCTGAAGATGCGTGTTGCATTCACTATGTTCTCGCCAAGGTTGTAACCGAGTGATAACTGGCGAAGTTTGATATAATCTCCGTCGAGTACAGTCACAGATGTTACGTTATTTGCGAGAGCTGTGTAGTAATCCTGCGCACTGGCACTGGTAGTGTTCGCGGTTCCATCAGCATGCACGCCTGTTACAACGCCATCTCGTCCTTCAAGTGTAGACTGATCAAGACCTCTTCTCAATGCATAGTACTTGGTAGCAGAGAGAATCTTGTTGCCGAAGTTGTAATCGATTAACACCGAGAAGTTGAATTGCTTAAGGTTGAACTGGTTGTTCCAACCGCCATAGGCTTTTGGTAATACACTTCCCAAAGGAATCAACTCGCCACGAACAGGAAGACCTGCAGCATCAACAATCATTTCTCCCTTATCAGTTCTCGCATAGTCGTACGCAAGAATCTGTGGTCCTGCATAACCCTTAACGAATGCAGTTACTGCGTTACCAAGTGTTCCGCGGTTTTGTCCGAGGTTCTGATTCTTGCCATCGGCATCCGTTTCCAGTATCTTGTTAGACACTGTTGTGAAATTGACAGTAGATACCCATGTGAATGTTGAAGTAGCCACCGGTGTGCCTGTGATCTGTAATTCAAATCCTTTGTTTTCCGTTGAACCAGTACCTACAACACCACTAGTAGCGCCTGTCGCAGGGCTGTAAGTGGTAGGCATGATTTCATTCTTCGTCTTCTTCTT
Source organism: uncultured Chitinophagaceae bacterium (assembly GCA_963782225.1). GTDB lineage: Bacteria > Bacteroidota > Bacteroidia > Chitinophagales > Chitinophagaceae > Flavitalea. The sequence goes on along the minus strand of CAWAIQ010000004.1, from coordinate 564,192 downwards.
GTAAACAGCGATGTCGAAGTTCAATCGGTTCTTGAAAAATTTCAATTCCGCTCCAAGTTCAACTTCAGTAGTAACAAACGCTTTCAGGAACAGGTTAGGCAGATCAGTGCTGAAGCTTCCTGTTGGAATTCCCCCGAGCGGGCTACCTAATGTGTAGTACAATGCTGTTTTGTATGCGTCAGCAAGTTCACCACTTGTTTGAGCATAAGACAAACGCAACTTACCGAAGTTCAAATTGTTGATATTAGCGAGCTCAGAGAATATGAACCCTGCAGATACCGACGGTGTGAAAATGGTATTGTTGGTTGAAGGCAGGGTAGAATACGCATCGTATCTGCCTGTTGTAGAAACGGTGAGGAAATTCTTGTATGCAAGATCAAAAGTGTAATACGCTGAATGCACTTCTGTTTTCCAGAAATCATAATTCGAATTAGGATCTGTGCGTGGATTCCTTACGTTACCAAGTGTATACTGGTAAGGAATCAGGAAGTATGAACCTCCTACTGCAACTTTTTCGTATTGGTTCTTTCTCAGGTTTGCACCGATTGCGGCGTCGAAGCTAAAATTGTCTGTAATGTCATGACTTGCACCGATCAATCCATCAACGTTCAGCTCCATTCTTTGTGACGATGCTTTATCCTGTAGGTTACCATGTTTATCCTGCGTATAAGCTGTTCCCCATGGCTCTGCTTTAAGGAGATTATCATTGATAATATCATATCCCACACGAGCCTGGGCATACAACCATTTCGTGAAATCATATTTAAGCGAGCTTGATGTGATCCATCTCTTCCTGCTCAGATCATTAACATACTGGTTAACTACAAACCATGGGTTCGATACATACTCATCGTCGCTGAATTGCGTTTCAAAGCCTGTAGTTGTATCGTAACCAGGAGCAAAAATCTGTTGATTTACGTTGCTCGCGAGGAACTGGAAGTTGTTGGGGTTCATCGGACCATCACTTAACTGAGGTCTTAATTTCGACTTCTCGTCAATATAGTTAACAACGATGTTCGCAGTAAGCTTATCAGTTATCTTCTGCTCAACATTAAAATTCGCAGTTTTGCGATCGAGTCCGCTATTTCTAACAATTGAGTTCGCATCAAGGTTTGACAACGACAAACGGAATGCACCCCTGTCGCCACCGCCGGAAAATGCGATAGTATTTGTAAATGCAGAACCCGTGCGGTAGAAATTCTTGATGTTATCTTTTACGGCAGAATAAGCATATTGTTTGCCATCGAACTGTATAACCTGCGAACCATCTAATTTTTCGCCCCAGCTCATCCTGTTTGAATTTCTGGCAGATAATACATCAGTTGGTTTCGATCCCTGCTGACCCTGGCCGTATTCATATTGGAAGTCGGTGAAGTCAATGGCTTTTTCGGCCATATAATTCAGGTTGTAGTCAACAGAAAAGTCGTTTTTCTTTCCTTTTTTAGTAGTGATGATGATCACACCATTGGATGCTCTTGCACCATAAAGTGCCGACGCCGCCTGACCTTTTAATACCGTCATCGTTTCTACGTCGTCAGGGTTAATATTACCGATACCGTCTCCGTCATCAGAACCACCCCACTCACCGGCACTACCTCTTTGAGTATTATCGATGGGGATACCGTTAATAACATACAGTGGAGAGCCGCCGCTGTTCATGCTTGGCATACCTCTGAGAAGCACTTTGGATGTACCTCCGGGTCCGCTATTCGTGCCTGTCACTTTCAAACCTGCAACGCGGCCGCTGAGAGAGTTGGCGATGTTTGTCTCGCGTCCCTTTGACAGAATATCACCGTCTACAGACGTTACTGCATAACCTAACTTTCGCGCTTCTTTTGTGATACCCAGGGCCGTTACTACGACCTCACCTAATTCTTCAGTGCTCTGAACGAGGGATATGTTAACGGTGTTTGAACCTTCACTCACCGCAACTTCCTTCGTAGTATATCCAACGGAAGTTACCTCGAGAACTATCGGTCCGGAAGGCACGGAAAGCGTAAACTCACCCTCCGCATTTGTAGTCGTAGCGATCGACTGCCCCTTCACTTTTACGGTTGCAGCGCCGATCGCATTTCCGGTTCTCTCTTCTCTGAGGACGCCGGATAGGGACCTTGTCTGCGCCGTTGCAACTAAGCCCACTAATAGTAATAGTGGAATGGCAATTAACTTGAACATAAACAGCTTTTAGTTTGAATAATTATGGTTTGCTTAAAAAGATGGAATCTGAAGGTGGGATCTTTCCACATTTCCGTTTTAACAAAAAATGAGGAGTGCATTTTGATGGGACAAATCTAAGTTTGAGTACTTCGCATATTATTATATTAAAAAGACTTTTTTTTATACAAAGCCGACCTTGCGTTTAATGTTACACAAGCCTTATCCCTGATTGACATGAACAAACGGATTCTGACTCACAACTTCTCGCTGCTTCACGCCGACTACGTGAAGCTGGACGACAAGTGGAATTTTTCGAATGTGATCAGCCCGTATTTTCGGATTTACTGTATTGACGAGGGAGATGGAATGATCATCAGCGAAGAACAGAAGACCCGGCTTGAACCAGGGTATTTATATATAGTTCCGAGTTTTACTTTATGCCATTTGCGGTGCGACAATTACCTGAGCCAATACTATCTTCATTTTTTTGAAGATTCTGTTGGCGGCATTTCACTCTTCGAGAGTCACCGCGAAGTGATAAAGGTCGCGGCCGGGGATGCGGATTTCGCCAACTTCAAGCGCTTACTGGTATTGAATCCGAACAGGGGTATCAATCGCCCGACCAATAATCCGAAATCATATGAAAAAGATTCCTACTACCGGGGGTACCAGGAACTGAATAAGCTCGTAAGTGAGGCTGCTTTTTTAGAAACGCAGGGAATCCTTCTTCAGTTTATTTCAAGGTTTGTAAGTTCTGAACATTTCAGCGAGGGCCACACGAGCCGAATTCCATCTAAAATTCTTGAAGCGATCAGTTATATCCAGTTGCATCTGAATGAGAACCTGTCGGTGGATCTTCTGGCCAAGAATGCGAATCTTCAACCCGACTATTTTTCCCGGTTGTTTTTTCAATCTACCGGGGACAGACCGATTTCATATATCCATGAGAAAAGAATTGAAAGAGCGCAGTACCTCATTGCCACGACAAATCTTTCTTATTCGCAGATCGCTGAAGAGACAGGATTTACGAGTCTGCCATATTTTTCAAAAATCTTCAAGAAAGTAACGAGCCTTACGCCAGACGTGTATAAAAAGAAAAACGAATCAATTTACGCGCGTAACACAAAAGATTCTCTTGCGAAGGATTAATCAACATGATCCCCTGGCGATTTTTGTCACTAGAATAACCAGTAAAAAACGTTCATTTTGCCGTCTTTTTCACATTACAGTTGGTTAAGCATGTAATTATTTTACGTCACGATGTTGGCGAAAACTTTTGGAAGCGCGGTATATGGCGTAGAAGCAGTAACAATTACAGTTGAAGTGAACGTTTTTGCGGGCACCCACATCTACATTGTCGGATTACCCGACAATGCTGTAAAAGAAAGTATTCAACGGGTTGAAAGTGCTATTAAGACAGTAGGCCTAAGTATGCCGCGAACGAAGGTGGTGGTTAATCTTGCTCCTGCAGATATCCGGAAGAGCGGTTCTGCGTTTGATTTGCCAATCGCGTTGGCGATGATTGCTGCTTCTGAGCAGATACCTAATCCCGAAAAACTAAGCGAATATGTGTTGATGGGTGAATTGAATTTAGATGGAACTGTGCATCCAATAAAAGGAGCGCTGCCAATAGCGATCACTACTGCAGAAGAAAAATTCAAGGGCTTAATACTTCCTGTTCAAAACAGTCGCGAAGCAGCAGTTGTTAGTAATCTGAATGTTTATGGTGTACAGCATTTACAGGATGTCATCAGTTTTTTTGCTGATGAAAAGAGTATTCCTAAAGTAAAAGTTTCTACACGTGATGAATTTTTGGAAACGCAGACACAATTTGAAGTTGATTTCAGCGACGTCAAAGGACAATTAAATATAAAACGTGCTTTGGAGATAGCTGCGGCCGGCGGACATAATGCAATTCTGATTGGTCCGCCCGGCGCCGGTAAAACAATGCTTGCAAAGCGCATGCACACAATATTGCCGCCTTTATCATTTAAAGAAGCACTCGAGACGACGAAAATTCATTCGGTTGCCGGGCGACTTCCCAATAATTCAACATTAATATCAAAGCGTCCTTTCAGAACGCCACATCACACGATCAGTGATATTGCACTTGTAGGCGGCGGTAGCAATCCTCAGCCGGGCGAAATCTCATTAGCGCACAATGGAATTTTGTTTCTTGACGAACTGCCTGAGTTCAAACGAACTGTACTCGAAGTATTGCGACAACCCATCGAGGAAAGAAAAGTGGTGATATCCCGTGCAAGATCCTCAATAGAGTTTCCAGCGAACTTCATGTTGCTTGCTTCGATGAATCCCTGTCCATGTGGATTCTATACTCATCCGGAAAAAGAATGTACTTGTCCACCAGGCGGTGTGTTGAAATATTTGAACCGTATCTCGGGCCCGCTGCTCGACAGGATAGATTTGCATGTTGAAGTGCTTCCGACATCTTATTCCGAATTATCCGATGGTCGAACGGGAGAGCGGTCCGGTATCATCCGGGCGAGAGTAATACAGGCGAGAAATATTCAGGAAGTCAGATTTAAAAATATTGTCGACGTTCACTGCAACGCAATGACAACATCAAACATGCTTGCCGACTATTGTAAGATTGACAATGTGGGATCGACGTTGTTAAAAAATGCAATGACCAGGTTGAACTTATCGGCCCGCGCTTATGATAGGATCCTGAAAGTAAGTAGAACCATTGCAGATCTTGATGCATCAGAAATGATCCGGCCTGATCACATTGCAGAAGCAATTCAATACAGAAGTTTAGATCGCGAAGGCTGGGCAGGATAACTCAATAAGTTGCCAGCGCAGCGCTATTCTTATACTCCTTCAGATACTTCTTCAAACCTTCCATATTCATCTTCAACCCATCCTCTGCATCCGGAGCGAAGTCTTCATTGATGATGCCGATAGGTCCAGCATAACTGCTTTCCTCAATTATCTTCATCATCTTATATTCAATATTGCCCTGCCCAACAGGCACAACCTTCGCAGGTATCCCGCCCTGCAATCCCGTAAGATTAATCGCAAGAAGATGTGGCAGTATTTTAGGATAAAAATCAGGGAACCGGTGTATCTGCTCTTCAGAGTGGCTGAAATTATATACCATACCCAAATTTGATAGCTTAAGCTTTTCAATAATCGCGAGTTCATTCTCCGGCTCTCCAAACCATCCGCCATGATTATACAACCCAACAGAAGAACCAGCTTCAGCAGCTTTCTCCGCAATATATCGGACCGGCTTCGATACAGCTTCAACCTTCTGTTCCTGCGTCATCGAATCCAGCCCCTCAATACCTGTAATCATCGTCCATATTTGTGTTTTTACATTATGGCGCTTCAGCAAATCAATGATGGTCGCGAAGTTTTTATCGTTCTCAGGATGGGGACCTGAATAATACCAGAACGATTGCAGCGTAATGTTGTGTTTCTTCAACGCATTCAATTCATCGTCAAATGTCGGTACATCTTTTTCGCGCCAGTCGTACGCGAGCTTATTAATACCAAGCCCATTTAACATCTGGGCTCTCTGCTCAGGCGTGCGCTTCTGATTATCAAAAGGCACTATGCACCACGCAATAAGATTGTCTTTCGCATAAAGTTTCTTGCCACTCTTTTGCGCATTCAAAGATGTGGACATCATCAACATCACCGTGGCAACAACCGCGACCATCATGTATTTCATTAATGTTCTTTTTGAAGATATTCGTCAATGTCTTTCGCAGACAACATCAGCTTCTTCGGATATTTTCCCACCCACGTACGGAATTCGCCTTTGATCTTGTCAGACCAGTCACCATGAATTTCGCCACTTGGATATTTATTCTGTTGCAGTAAATATCTTTCAAACTCATCGCGCAGACGTACAAACTCAGCATCTCTCACAAGATCTTCTACCAGGTAAGCAGGAATAAACACCACTCCGTAATCGTTGGCGAATACAACATCGCCCGGAAGCACGGTCACCTGCCCAATCCTCACCGGACCGTTAATAGACGTCGGTGTCATGTCTTTAATATAGGAAGGATCATGGCCTTTTATCCATGCATTGAATCCTTTCGTTTCTTTCAGCTCCTGCATATCGCGGATCGAGCCGTAAAACACCACTCCGTTTCCTGTTTTTGCGAAAACAGAATTGCCTAAACTCGAACCGATCAGTGTGCCGTCCTTCACCTTTCCAAATCCGTCAGCAACGTATACGTCACCTTTTGTAAGCACATCGATCGGCCAGATGTTGATGCCGCCTTTTTGCGAACGACCCTCGGCTTTACCTTGTGCTTTTACGATGCTGTCGAGATCGGGGCGTGATGGCATAAACTGCGCGGTTACAACGCGACCAGTAAGCACTTCTCCGCTTTTTAAAACGATCCAGTCTTTTTCTACCTGGTTGTGATAGCCCCTGTTATAGAGGTAGCCCCAAATTTGTTCAAGCGTACACTCGCGCAAACTCTGAAGGGCTATGTCAGAAACTTTTGGACGGCCATCGGCTGTTCTTTCCCCCTGCCATCTCGATGTAAGCGACTTTACATAGTCGGGGGGTGCGCCCAGATGTTGAGCCTTCACTGTTGCAAACGCAAACAGTGCAAGCATTAAAGAAACACGGTATTTCATCGGCAAATAATATTTTAAATCAACTGTAAGTTCTGTCGTGCGAGCGTACTTCATCCCACTGTGGAGTCGGAGCAAAGTAACTCTTGTCTTTTGCATGGAGGTGCTGTTTCAGCACTTCTTCGTTAAGCTCGATACCTAATCCCGGTGCGGTGTTTGGCACTGGAGCAAAACCTTTGTCGATCAGCTTTCTTCCATCTGTCGTTTTCACGAGGCTTTCCCACCATGGAACATCCACAGAGTGATGCTCGAGTGCAAGGAAGTTCTGTGTAGCCGCGGCGCAATGCACATTTGCCATAAATGAAATAGGCGTTCCTGCCTGGTGCATCGCCATTGGAATACCAAACTCTTCAGCATAGTCGCCAATCCTTTTAGTTTCGAGCAAACCTCCTGAAGAAGCAAGGTCGGGGTGAATAATATCAACCGCACGGTTATGAATGAGATTTTTGAAATTTTCGAGAAGGTAAATGTCTTCGCCGGTGAGCGTTGGTGTTTCAAGCGCATCAGAAATAACTTTCCATTGCTCATGATACTGCCAGGGCACCATATCCTCGAACCATGCGAGGCGATATTTTTCCAATGCTTTGCCCAGGCGGATACAGTTGTTGAGGTCAAAGTGTCCGTAGTGATCAGTTGATAAAGGCATTTCATAGCCCACCATGCTGCGGACGTTTTCAACTATATGCTGCAGCTCCTCGAATCCTTTTTCAGTAATCTGAATTTGTGTGAAAGGATGCATGGTATTACCATATCCCATGTAGTTCGATTGATCACCCCACTGCTGCAATATACCTTGCGCGTTTTCCCAGAACTTGGAGTTAACCACAGTGCCCGGCTTACCACGAAGTTCGCCGATGGACACATCCATTTTTAACCATGTGTATCCCTGTTCCTCCACCCTGTATTTAATAAGTTTCTTTTGCTCTTCCGGTGAACTTGCTTCAGGCGTATCGGCATAAAGGCGCACCTTATCGCGGTAACGGCCACCAAGAAGCTGCCATGCAGGAACGTTATATGCCTTTCCGCAAATGTCCCACAGCGCCATTTCAACGGCACATACACCACCGGCCTGGCGCGACTGCCCACCAAATTGTTTGATTGACTTGAACATCATCTCAACGTTACAGGGATTCTTGCCCAGCAACCTGCTCTTAAGCATCAGCGCGTAACGCTCATCCGCACCATCGCGAACTTCACCTAAACCATATATCCCCTGGTTTGTGTCGATCCTGATGATTGGCGTCCGGCCCATTACAGCTGTTACTACGTAACGCAGATCCGTGATCTTAAGATCGGAAGGCGCCGAATTCCGGTTCACCTTAGATGTACTCTGCGCAATAACATCTTCTACTGGCGCCATCATAAAAGAACTACCGAGAGCGAGACCGCCGAGTGCGGATTTTTTAAAAAATGAGCGGCGGCTGTTTTCTTCTGTTGGTTGCTGTGCCGCCACTTCTGTTTCCGGATCTTTTAATCCGATTTTTTTGAGAAATTTTTCTGAAGGAGTCATGATATATGGTTATTAAGAAAAAATAGTTATTTATGACTAGTTACCAAAATAAAGTTAGCCGTTTCAGAAAAGGCCGGGAGTGCATGCCGCCGCAGGCGAGTACTACCGTTATGCATGCTGGCATAGTGAAAAGCCGCCAGTAGGCACGCTCGTGCGGGCGAAGTACAGTCGATGCGAATGCCGCCGCAGGCGAAGAGCTACCAGTGTGCATGCTCGCTGTCGTGAAGTACCGCACATATGCACACGCCGTGGTACCACATGTATCCGTAGCCCCATGGGCAAAGAGCGATCAGTATTCACCTCGCACAGTGAAGTACCGCAAGTATGCACGTGCGGCACGCGAAGAAAGTCGATAGGTACGCCCGCCGCAGGTGAAAGCTCATATGCAGCCCGACGTAATTGAAGAACCGCCGGTAGGCACGCCCGCCGCAGGTCGAAAATCATATGCAGCCCGACGTAATTGAAGAACCGCCGGTAGGCACGCTCGCGGCACGCGAAGAAAGTCGATAGGCACGCCCGCCGCAGGTGAAAGCTCATATGCAGCCCGACGTAATTGAAGAACCGCCGGTAGGCACGCCCGCCGCAGGCGAAGTCATCCGTCAGGATTTTTTTCCGAACTTGTACCCGATATGAAGATACTTCTACGCTACCTCAAACCTTACAAATGGTTGGTGGTGCTTACCCTTTTTCTCGCGGCAATCAATACCGGTTTCTCCCTGATGGATCCAATCATCTTTGGTAAACTGGTACGCCTCGCCACCGATTTCAGGTATAATTCAGGTAACTATAGCAACACGGATGATTTCTGGACTTCGAATTATTTCTGGTCCTTTTCCACAAAATACCCCGGAGCGCTTCTTCTCCTACTAATGTCGATCGGTGTAGCCATGGTGAGCAGGATCGCGAAAAACTTCCAGGACTATTTTCTGAATGTGGTCATACAAAAGTTCGGTGCCAAAGTGTTTACCGATGGTTTAAAGCACGCCATGAAACTCCCTTACCAGGAATTTGAAGACCAGCGAAGTGGCGAAACACTCAGCGTGTTAACGAAAGTGCGTGCAGACACAGAAAAGTTTATGAACTATTTCATTAACCTCCTTTTTGGTGTGATAGTCGGCATCCTGTTCGTATCGGTATACGCGGGATTATATATACACTGGACAATACCCATTGTGTACTTCGCGGGAATCCTCCTCCTCACCCTCATCACCAACCTGCTAAGTAAAAAGATCAAGGTCATTCAAAAGAATATCGTCTCTCAAACTACATCACTTGCCGGTAGCACCACAGAGTCGCTGAGAAATATTGAACTGGTAAAAAGTCTCGGCCTTACGAGCCAGGAAGTTGAACGTTTAAATAAGAACACATACAAAATTCTAGGTCTTGAATTAACAAAAGTGAAACGTATCCGCAGCATCAGCTTCATCCAGGGAACATTCGTGAATACATTAAGACAGGTGATCCTGTTCATACTGATGTGGCTGATTTTCCGGGATATTATGGATGCGGGACAACTCGTGACCATGCAGGTGTTCTCGTTTTTTGTATTCGGGCCGCTGCAGGAAATCGGCAACATCCTCTTATCCTACCGTGAGGCGGAAGCGTCGCTCAATAATTTCAATAACCTGATGAATAAAGCGCCCGAACGGAAGCCCGATAATCCGAAGCACCTCGGTGAAGTAAAAACGCTCGAGTTCAGGGAGGTAAGCTTTCAACACCAGACAGCCCATCAGAAGGCCATAGATAACATCAGTTTCGAAGCAAAGACCGGGGAAACCGTCGCCTTCGTTGGACCATCAGGCTCGGGTAAAACAACAATGATGAAATTGCTGGTGGGACTGTATCGTCCGCAGGGAGGTAAAATTCTTTACAACGGCATCGATGAAACCTCGATCGATTTCGAGGATCTTCGAAATCAGATAGGATTTGTAACGCAGGATACGCAACTTTTTTCGGGCACAATCCGCGAAAATCTGCTTTTTGTTAACCCTTCGGCAACCGATGAAGATTTGAACCATGTTTTGATCCAGGCTTCCTGCCAGAACCTTCTTTTCCGGGCAGAAAAAGGCTTCGATACCATGATAGGCGAGGGCGGATTGAAATTATCCGGCGGAGAAAAACAACGGCTCTCCATTGCACGGGCGCTTTTGCGTAAGCCCCGTGTATTGATATTTGACGAAGCAACGTCATCTCTCGACTCACTTACGGAAGAAGAGATCACCAACACTATTATTAAAGTATCTTCTCTTAAATACCAGATAAGCATTCTCATCGCTCACCGTTTATCAACGATCATGCACGCCGACCGCATTTATGTATTGGAGCGGGGAGAAGTTGTTGAAACAGGCAGTCATGAAGGCCTCCTGCTCGAAAAAGGGTTGTACTATGCCATGTGGCGCCAGCAGATTGGTGAGCGCAAAAAAGAGTCAGCCGCAATCGCATCGCAATCGTAATTTTGTTGCATGGACAAACCAGGTTATTGGTGGAGCCTTTTCACAATGAGATGTCCACGGTGTCGCCGGGGTAAGTTGTTTAATAATAACAATCCGTGGAATCTGAAGAAAGTTTTCTCAATGCCTAAGCAATGCGCCGTGTGTAAGCAACCCTTTGAACTCGAGCCAGGCTTTTGGTACGGTACCGGTTATGTTAGTTATGCTCTTTCCATTTTATACCTGATCGTCACTTTTGTGCTTTGGTGGATCTTCATCGGCTTTTCTATAAAAGATGACCGATTCTTTTGGTGGATGGGCATCGCGGTGGTGTCACTCTTAATCCTGCAACCGTGGCTTATGCGTTTCAGTCGCGCGATCTACCTTTATTTTTTTATCAGGTACAATCCCAACTATAAAAACTCGCCAGTGGTGAAGTTTGATAATTCCTAGTCGCTTTTTTTTCCTATCATGTCGCGGAAGAAGTTGCTTTTGGTAAGCTCTTCAATGTCACTGAGCTCAACCTCCAGCGCGCGCATACTCAATGTTATTTCTACAAGAGAAGTGATGAGCGAGGTGATAAAGCAACTGATGCTTATACCGAATACAATAAAGCTCGCATTGGTCCAGCCCCGGAAGATCGTGAACATGCAAATCACACAAAAAAGAAAGCTTAATACGCCAAACGCCTGCATGGATCTGATCAGCCGGATGCGGACGCGAAGACTTTTTATTTGTGTGATGATATGCTTTTCGTCAGGAAACTGTTTATACTTGGAGTGAAGGCTTCTGATTAGGTTGGCAATCGCAAGAAACCGGTTAGTGTATGCCAGCATCAACAACGAAATAGCAGGAAAGAGCAGAGCGGGCGTAGTGATAGAAAGTTCCATAACCGTGTTTATATACCGGTAAAAATAAGATAAGCCGGAGTATTCCGGCTCATCTCTTAAATATGCGAAAGGTTAGTAAACATCACAACGGAAAAAGTTGAGATATATTTTGCACTCATCAAATATTTTCTATAATTCCTGCGATTCCCTGGCCACCGCCAACGCAAGCTGTAACGATGCCGTATTTTTTATTGAGCCTCTTCATATCGTTTGTAAGCTGGATGGTAAGCTTGCATCCTGTACATCCAAGCGGATGGCCCAACGCAATCGCACCGCCATTAATATTCACTATCGATGGATCGATCCCAAGTTCGCGTATTACAGCAAGAGCCTGGGATGCAAAGGCCTCATTCAATTCAACTAAATCAATTTGACCGAGCGACATGTTAGCACGCTTGAGCACCTTCGGTACAGCTTCAACAGGTCCGATGCCCATCACTCTCGGATGTACGCCGGCGCTAACGCAGTTTACCAGGCGCGCAATTGGCTTCAGATTTAATTCGTTCACCATACTCTCGCTCATCACTATAACAAATGCAGCACCGTCGGAAGTTTGTGAGGAATTTCCGGCAGTTACCGATCCCTGGGCCGCAAAAACTGGTTTCAGTTTAGCAAGCGCTTCAATATTTGTATCCTGGCGGGGACCTTCATCAGTATCAATCGTAAAACTTTTTTTCTTTCTCTTTCCTGCTTCGTCAACATATACCTGTTCGATGTTCACCGGCAGTATCCCGCTTTTGAAATGTCCGCTTGCTATAGCGTTGATAGCCTTTTGATGAGAGTTGTAAGAGAATTCATCCTGGTCTTCACGCGACACATTATATTCTTTGGCTACTGCCTCAGCAGTGAGGCCCATGCTTAAATAGTAATCCGGTTCGTCACTTGCTATTGAATAAGCGGGCACAGTCTTCCAACCAGCTGTCGGCACCATGCTCATACTTTCGGTTCCACCTGCGATAATACACTCGGCCTGGCCCATCCTGATCTTTGCTGTTGCGATAGCAATAGTTTCGAGACCCGACGCACAATAGCGGTTTACTGTCATACCCGGCACTTCATATCCAAGTGCGCGCGCCGCAATTATTCGTCCTACCTGCAGGCCTTGCTCGGCCTCAGGTACGGCGTTACCCACTATCACATCGTCAACCCTTTTTGAATCAAGTTGAGGAACCGACGCCATCAAACCTTTAATTACGTCAATCGCTAAATCGTCCGGACGGTAGAATCTGAATCCACCACGTTTTGCTTTGGCTACAGCTGTGCGATAGCCGGCTACAATGTATGCTTCCTGCATACTGTAAAGTTATTCGATTTTAGGGAGATTCGCCAGTACCCGGCGTTCGTGCTGTTAGTAGTCGTATTCGCGCCTGAACATGTTGACTCTCAATCCAAGTGAAGCCATGTTCGTCTCCATTTTAGGGTATGCATTGCCGTTAGCCTTCCATCTTCTGGCTAAAAATGCAAGATCAATAAAGAGGTTCTGTTTTATTTCGTATGATGCAAACAGTTGGGCATTTATCCCGGTGGACATAGGCCCGGATGGCAGATCGTAACCGTAATCTCCATCACGCGTAGCATAAGACCTGAAAATATTACCACCGAAACTCCGCGCGCTTGTATCAACTCCTTGTTTCCAGTAAATAAGCTTTGCAATGATGTTGAGCCTGGGAATGGGTTGATAGCGCAGGATTCCAATCCCTTCAACGAAGTTTGCTCCCAGGGGATGGGCGAGGGGCTGATTGTAATGACTGTAATTATCGGAAGTATCCTGGTGACTATACGTAAAGGGCCGCACGGCGTTACCTTCGATTTGCAGATCGAGGTTGTTGATCCCGAATATATCCACCACTTTGGCGCCCAATTGTAGGCCGTACTTATTTCCCCACCATCCCTTGCCTGCTCGTAATTCTTTTAGAATAAGTTCATCAAAAATTAATTGCCCATAAAACTGCGCGCGTTTCGCAACGTTAGCTTTAAAATCAAAACCTACAAACCCATTATCAGGACTGTTATTTTGTTTTTCCGCGGTTCTTAAAAAGATAATTGGATTGAGGTATGAAAAGTCGAAATGATTTTCTCTACTGAAGATTACTGATTCAAACAAACCAACGTTCAGCCACTTCGTAGCGTTTACACTAAGGTGATGGATGACCGCATATTTTTTGTCAAGCAAAATATCGTTGCTTCTTATATCACTTGAAAATTGCGGATTCAACTCCATAAAAATATTCTGATAGTTGAGCTTCCAGATACGCGTATTTATTTTTAGAAAGAGGTAGTTGTTACCAAAGTCACTCAAAAACAAACTACGGTATCCGCTGCCGATGAAGTTTTTATCATAAGCAAATTGAAAATCGAAATATTTTGCTGCATTGAAAGTGATCCCTCCCCGCGCATCGGAATAATCCCATCCTGTATTCTTGTAAATATTATAGCGGCCTGCACCCGGTACCGCCCGGAAAGCTGTTGCACGCTCTTGTACAAAAGCGGGTGCTCTTTCAAGATTCTCCACAACAGACGTATAAAAGCCTACCCTGTTTGCAATCAGGCCGCGGATAGTTACACCGCGTGAGTTAAGGAACGGTCTGTCATCCTGGTCTTTATCATAAGATTGTTGCAACTGAAGCACAGGGTTTACGGCGAGGAAAAAGTCTTTCTGGTCAACCTGGAAGAAGTTTGCTTTCGTTTTATAGATTGTGTTCCAGGGGCTTCTTTTACTTGCAAATGAACCTTTATCGCCGCGTACCCATTCGGAATTGTTCATCAACAGACTCTGCATATCGTACCTGTCTGCGGCGCTGAATGAAATCCCGGCTGCTGAATCGGCCATTTCCGCGGATTGTACGGCAATTTTTCGGCTGAAAGGCTTCGCCACATTGTTGTTAAGATCGGGGTTTGTGCCAAGTTTGATTTCGAGCCGTTCAAGAAATTGAGAATGTTTGCTGCCCTGCGGGAGGTAGGTCGACTGGCTCAGTGCTGAAAACGGGACAAGGAAAATGAATAAGATTCGCGTATTTTTTATAATAAATTGCAGCCCAGCCATATAAGGTGTCAATATTATGGAAAATTACCTGATTAAGAATATAACGGTCGTGAACGAGGGCATATTGCAGGTAAAGGATGTGCTGATAAAAAACGGGCGTATAGAAAAAATCGCGGACATCATCGATGCATCGTTATCGGCGATCGAAATAAATGGTGAAGGAAAGCATTTGCTTCCCGGTGCTATTGATGACCAGGTGCATTTTCGCGAACCCGGACTAACACATAAGGCAACAATATATACAGAGTCGAAGGCAGCCGTTGCCGGTGGTGTTACATCGTTCATGGAAATGCCCAATACCATTCCGCCGGTGTTTACACAGGAACTGTTGGAAGATAAATATGCTATTGCATCGGAAACTTCGCTCGCGAATTATTCGTTTTTTATGGGTACCAGCAACGATAATGCTGAGGAAGTGCTCAAGACGAACGCGAAGAAGAACGACGTATGCGGCGTGAAAATATTTATGGGATCGTCTACGGGCGGCCTTCTTGTTGATAATTATCTCGCGCTCGACCGGCTTTTTCGCGATGTTGAAGTGTTAATTGCCACGCATTGCGAAGATGAGCGAATCATCAAAGAAAATTTTAAGAGAATCAAAAAAGAACGCGGAACGCTCAGAGCCGCTGACCACCCCGATATCCGCGACGACAATGCATGCTTCGAATCATCGTTTGCCGCTATTCAATTTGCTAAAAAGTATGATAGCAGGTTACACATTCTTCATATATCCACCGAGAAAGAATTGAACCTGTTCGGTAACTTTCTACCGCTGCAGCATAAGCGAATAACGGCGGAAGTTTGTGTGCATCATCTTCACTTCACAGCCAATGACTATGAAAAGCTCGGCAACTTCATAAAGTGCAATCCTGCCATAAAATCGTATTTCAACAAAGAAGCGCTTTGGAATGCAATGCTCGATGACCGTCTCGATGTAATCGCTACAGACCACGCTCCGCACACATATGCCGAGAAGGATGAGCCATATGAAAAAGCTCATGCGGGTCTGCCGCTGGTTCAGCATTCATTATTGCTGATGTTGCATTATGTAAAGGAAGGACGGCTTCCGTTGACGAAAGTTGTAGAAAAAATGAGCCATGCGGTAGCCACTTGCTTCAATATCAGGGAACGCGGTTATATACGCGAGGGGTACTATGCTGATCTTGTAATGGTAGATCTCACGGAGAGGACCAGGGTCGAAAAGAGCAATATTCTGTATAAATGCGGCTGGAGCCCCCTGGAAGGGATGACTTTTCCCGCAGCAATCACGCATACTTTTATAAATGGGCATTTGGTTTATGAAAATGGCATGTGGAATGAATCTAAGAAAGGACAGAGGTTGCGTTTTCAACGCGACTAACAGACGCCGCAGCCCAAAAAAATCACTTAAGCAAACTGAATGGAAGTAGACATCACCACATACAACGACCTTTCCGTTTTCCACAGCGAAGCCGAATTTTCGATATTCCACAAACTCAATTTTACAAAGACCGACGAAGGCAAGGAATGGCTGTACCGCTTCTTCCGGTCACCTTTCAGCGATGCGAAGCTGATCAAGGAAACACAAACAATCGTTTCGCGCATATTCAGGAGTGAGAAGGAATGGCCCACCAGCATCTCCAACGGCACATTGATGGTTATTTCTCGATTTTTCGAAAGCGCCATAGATGCCCTCCCTGCCTCAACAAATTACATGGAGGTAATTACTTACAAAGTGTTCCATTCGGCAGACTTTTCTCTCGTTCGCTATAGCCTCACTCATTTCGCCGATTTTCTGCGCGGAATGCAACAGATCATCGATATGTTCGATAACGATGAAACCCCGCCGATGCTCAGGCGCTTTATTCATCGGGCTAAAGATCTCGTGGGCCGTTCGCTTGCAACTGAGCTTTCGCAACGCCAGGCAGGAAAGCAATTTACCACTGCGGAAACCATAAAATATGGCCGTTACATCCGGCACGAGTATAAAAACCAGGCATATGAACTGATAAATATTTATGGCCGGCTCGATGCATGGTACTCTATGGCAATGGCCATGAAAACATATAATCTCAGCATGCCGGAAATAGTGGAGGACCGGCATCCGTATATCAACGCGGAGGGCCTCTACCACATCCTGCTTCCGCAACCGGTTCCCTACGACGTTGGGATGAACATTGATTCAAACTTTATTTTTCTTACAGGCGCTAATATGGCCGGCAAGAGCACCTTCATAAAATCTGTAGGAAGTGCCGTGTTTCTTGCACACCTCGGTATGGGCGTACCAGCAAGCTCAATGAAGCTTACCGTGTTCGATGGCCTGCTGAGCAATATCAACGTAGTCGATAACATCATCAAAGGCGAAAGCTACTTTTTCAACGAAGTGCAACGTATCAAAAACACAATCTTAAAAATTAACGATGGCCGCAAATGGCTCGTACTAATCGACGAACTATTCAAAGGAACCAATGTGCAGGATGCCATGAAATGTTCGTCTACCGTAATAAAAGGATTGATCAAAATTACCAGTTCACTTTTCATCCTGTCAACACATCTATATGAAATAGGAGATGAGCTGAAAACTTATCCAAACATATCATTTAAATACTTTGAGACTTCGGTACTTGAAGACCAACTTCAGTTTAGCTATCAATTGAAAGATGGAATTAGCAACGACCGCATAGGTTACGTAATTTTGAAGCGGGAGAAAGTTGTTGAGATGCTTGAGAAGCTTTAATTCTGCCTGGCTCTGATTAAACATGTATAATCTACTTCGAAAAATACTGTTCCTGTTTCCTGCTGAAGATGTTCACTATTTTGCCATGAACTCTTTTGCAGTGGCAAAGTGGATCCCCGGCTTCAAAGCAGTTGTCAATTCATCTGCTACGAATAAACCAACTTTAAGCCGGCAATTCTTTGGATTAACATTTAAAAATCCCGTTGGGCTTGCAGCAGGCTTCGACAAAAATGCCCTATACCTCACCGAACTCGAAGTAATGGGATTCGGATCGATTGAGATAGGTACCGTGACGCCAAAACCGCAGGCGGGTAATGACAAACCGCGACTGTTCAGAATACCCGAACACCGCGCCATTATCAACAGGATGGGATTCAATAATGATGGCGTAAAAGCAGTCGCAAAGAGATTATCTGTTTGGAGAGGATCGAACCGGAAAACGAAACTCATCATCGGAGGAAACATCGGAAAGAACAAACTTACAGCGAACGACGAAGCGTGGAAGGATTATGAAATATGCTTCCGCGAACTCTTCGATTACGTTGACTACTTCGTGGTAAACGTAAGCTCACCCAATACTCCTGGTTTGCGCGAACTACAGGAAAAGGATTCACTGAATAAAATTCTGTCTCACCTTCAAACTATCAACCGTCAGAAAGCGAACCCAAAACCGATTCTTCTGAAAATCGCTCCGGATCTAACGTTGCCACAGATTGATGATGTGATCAGTCTCGCATTGGAAACTAACCTTGATGGACTAGTGGCAACCAATACTACAATTAGTCGCGAGGGACTTTCAGACGTTGGAGAGAAAGTAGCGATGATAGGAGCGGGGGGCTTAAGCGGTGAGCCTTTGAAATCGAGATCGACCGAAATCGTAAGATATATTACCGAAAAATCGGGCGGTAGGATACCCATCATTGCGTCCGGCGGCATTTTTACCGCCGATGATGCGCAGGAAAAGCTTGATGCTGGTGCATCACTCGTGCAGGTATGGACGGGTTTCATTTATGAAGGCCCTACCATCGTAAAGAAAATCTGCAAGGGATTGACTTAACCTTCGAAGATCAGCGAGAACACGACCATTCTCGAATTCAGCTTGTCTATTACATTTGAAAACTTCAGCGAAGCATCTTTGCTATGGCTGTTCGAGAGTCCGTTACTGATCTTGATTTCCGGCGACAGAATAAAAACAGGGAAGTAAAAATTGAAGCCGAGTCCTGCTTCTACTCCATAATCTAACTTTTTAAGCTTAACCAATTCCTCGGCACGTTTGGATCGGGCATTCGAAGCAAGGTCATATTCCACCTTTCCGCCTGCAAACATGTACACGCGAAAATTGTCGATCCTGTCAGATCTGAACTTGATATGCACTGGAAGTCCTAAAAGAATCGACTCCAGCTTTTTACTCATCACGGCCTGCTCCTCTTTTCCCGGATCAGGATATTTCAGGTGATAGGTGAGATTTTTATAGGAGAACAGAAGTTGCGGAAAGATTGCTCTTACCTCAAACCTGGGTGACAAGCGATACGTGTGCATGCCCGCAAGGCCAATTCCGCCTGCGTTTTCAGGATTCACGACCATTATACTGTCACTCTGCAGAAATCTTGGATCATGATGTAACTGAAACCTCGATGTATTGTAGATTAGTCCAATACCGAGGTAATACTTTTTTTCATCGTGATTCGGGAGATAAAGTTCTTTCTGAGAAAATGCAGGAAGCGAGCTTGCGAGCAAGCTGACAATAAACCAATGTCTCAAACCTTTTTTCGTCCGCAATAGATTGTACATATTCCTAAACTCAGCCTGTTTAATGAAGTTTCTTGAAATCCGACTTGTTGTAAAACGTGTAGAAATGTTTCGCCTTCAGGAAATGCTTTAACGGATGAATATAAATACTGATATGCTTCTTTGCTTTTGCTAAACATTTTGCCGAAAAATGGCGCGATGTTGTTCATATACAGGTTGTAAAACCATCTCGCCCCTCCTGCCGGCTTCGAAAATTCGAGCACTACAAGCATCCCACCCGGCCTCAACACTCTTAGAATTTCTGAAAGACCTTTTTCAAGGTTTTCGAAGTTCCTCACTCCAAATGCCACGGTCACGGCATCAAACGAACTGTCTCCGCAATTTATTGCCTCGCTATCGCCCTTTAAAAGTTCTATCTTCTTATTTAACAGCAGCTTAGCTATTTTTTTTCTTCCGATAGCCAGCATTCCTTCGGAAATGTCTATCCCGGTGATTTTTTCAGGGTTTAGTGACCGCGACGCCATAATTGCAACGTCCCCTGTACCGGTAGCTACATCCAGTAAATAGCGGGGATTCAGTGGTTTCAGCCGCGCCAACATCCGTTTTCTCCACCATACATCAACTCCGCATGAGAGAAACCTGTTCAAAAAATCATATCGGAACGCGATATGATCGAACATGCCCGCTACCTGGTCCTTCTTGCTCTTCGAAGAATTCGCGTACGGGACCACGGCGTCATGCGAAAATTTTGTCATGCGGCAAAGTAAGTACTTTTTACATTTAGGGTTTATTAGAGAAATATGAAAATTACCTCCGCAGAGTATCTCATCAGTAGCCCGGACTTGACGAAAGCACCAAAAGCCGACCGGCCCGAATTTGCGTTTATAGGTCGAAGCAATGTTGGAAAATCGTCTTTGATCAATATGCTCGCGGATAACCACAAGCTTGCGAAAACATCAGGCACGCCTGGCAAGACGCAACTGATCAACCATTTTCTCATTAACAATGAATGGTATCTCGTCGATTTACCTGGTTACGGCTTTGCAAAGGTTTCGCAAAATGCGCGAAACAGGTGGGAGCAGATGATTGAAAACTATCTGCGCAAACGCGAAAATCTTGCGAATGTTTTTGTATTGATAGACGGACGTCACGCTCCGCAAAAAATTGATCTTGAATTCATCAACAAACTCGGCAAGTGGGAAGTGCCGTTTTCAATTGTGTTTACCAAATCGGACAAAGAAACGCAGCGCATGGTAAGCCAAAACGTAAAAGCGTTTTTTGTCAAGATGAGAGAGACCTTTCAATTTCTTCCTGAATACGTTGTAACAAGTGCAACGAAGAAAACAGGTAGAGAGAAATTGCTTGCCTTTATAGAAAAGGCAATGAATGAATAACTAGTTCACTACTTTATTCGCGCAGCTGCTACTGGCAAACGCTTCGGGTTTTGCTTTGAATGCGAAGCCCATCCCCAATATATACCCCATTGCTTCTTTCAAAGCATCGTTGCTCTTGAAGTGAGGGTTTGTGTTGATGTCGGCATGCACTTCCATATCCACATCATACAACGTAAAAAGGTTACATAGCTCATAAGCAATTTCAATGCTTTTTGCTACTTCGACAAGCATGCGTTCCTTGATGCTGAACACCTGTTTTGTTTTTTCGTTGTGAATGAACATAAAGCCTCCATGGCCTTCCCTGAGGAAAACGATAACTGTAGCGAATTCTGTTTCTGCGCCCTTTACCTGTGAATCGGTGCCGATGCAAACCTTGAGGTGATAGCCGTTTGCTGTTTCTCTTTTTATTGCGGTTTCAACAGCCTCGAGTATGGGTAATTCAATAGGGTCGCCATTAAATTTTCTCCATTTCATGAGTCAATTGGTTTTCCGAATGTACCGAAAAATTAAATTGATCGCTAATGCGTAAACGTTATTGTTTTATTAAGCGGAAGTGAAACTGGTCAGTTTGATTGAAGACTTTGAGTATTAGCACACCTGTCGTCAACGTGTTTAAAGACACATCGTTTGTCCCGGTAGTTATCCGTCCTTTCGATAACAGTCTGCCCGTGGCGTCTATTACCTGGTAAGCATACTCTCCTTTACTTTGAACCTTGACCGATGTTTTTACCAGGTTGGTAGCGATGGAAACGTTCGGTTCGTCGGAGCCCATGAGCGTGATTTCATTCGAGTATTCTACCGTTTCATCATCCATTACCAATTTTACCCGGTAACGAATTTGGCCTTTGCCTGGAGAACGGTGTGCGAATGATGAAGTGGCTACAGGGATGCTCGTGTAGTTTCCGCCATCTACAGAATATTCTACGTAAGTCGTTTTAGGTAGGGTGCCGCCAACTTCCCATTTGATGACGTTGTAATCGTCGCGGATATTTCCCTTTACAAGCACTGCCGGTTTTGCACCGGGATTATCAACCGTACCGGAAAGCGAGTACATCCCTACGCTGCCATAATCATCCATGAATTGATTCGCGCTACCATCAACAGCCAGGAAATAAGTTCCTGGCAGCAGCATAGTGTCAATTGCAGCATTCAAAATGGTTTGAGGATTGTATCGTCCGATTGTATCACCTGCATTGGTCAATAACGTTAGATAAAGGTCCACATTCGCACCCGAATTATGAGCCGACACATGGGTTGGAATTGCAGCGGCTTTTAAATTAGAACGCTGCGCTATAACAATTCTGAAAATATCCCGGTCGCTTGCTGAATTAATGACACCGGTTGATTGAAAATGTTTTTTGCTGAGCGACAGCGTTGTTGCGGTTGCTCTTGTGTTTCCGTGTTCGTCGGCACGCAAGCCGATATTGTTAAGGCCTCTGCTAATGGTGTTGATATCGTTTTGAATGACACGGCAGCCTTCGATGCTGGTACCAATAGTCCATACTGATACGTTTCGATAATAGCCTACCCCCATGATCGGCGCCCACGCAATTTCGCCTGTTCCTTTTCCCTCATAATATTCAGAAAGCAGGTGACAGTTCTTGTCGTAGATACTCTGGTGCTGCAATCCAAGTGTGTGACCAATTTCATGTGAGGCAGCTTCCGAAATAAACTTCACGTTTCCTTCGAGTAACGTGCTGAATACCCATGCCGGTGTATCGTCACCCCAGGTAAATGAATTGATAAACGACACACCCGCAGCCTTCCCATACCATTCGGAAGTAGGGGTAAAGATCACGCGCATGCGTTTACCAGTTGGTGCTTTTTTGAAAACTGTAGAATCGGTAGTGATATTAAGGTTGAAGATTCTGAAATCTTCTGCAACCCGGTTAAAGATTTCTGTAATGCGCGATGATGTTAAGCCAGATGCTTTCGCACGGATGGGGCCGTCCCAGTTCCATGCCGTTCCTCTAACGGTGTGACCATCGAAGTCGAGATATACTGTCGCAGATGCTTTTGAATAACTATTATATTTTGGAATTTGTGCCGAGGTATTCAATGCAAGCACTAACACCAAACCAATAGTGGTTAGTGCATTCGTGGCAAGCATTTGTGGGTTCAGTTTCATTATAACACGATCAATCGGGCATGTATAAACGCTGCAATGTTTTTTTCACGTAATACTTCCCGTTCTCTTTATATATCTCAAGAACATCACCATAACGGGGATGAATAATTCTTCCCTGGATTGTTGCAGAGTTGTCTGCAAGAAACCGTATGGTAAGGTTCAAAAGTGCGTTGTCGTAATTTTCGAGCTTTACGTTGATGGAAACAGAACCAGGGGTGTGTTGACTCCTGTCAATAACTGTCCCTACTACTCGAAGTTGGCTAGATAATTGCGAATTAATTTTCTCATTTACATCACGCGATAACATCTGGTGAAGCTCAGTCGAAGCCACTTCAAACCGTTCAGGCAATGAAGTAAACAGGAAAGGTTTAGACAGCTTCTTTTCCGACAGTACTGAGAGTGGCTCCTGGGCGTATATCCCGTGATGCAGAATGAAACCAACACACAGCAATATCAATTGCGTACGATTCATGTGTGAAATGCAAAATGATTTAACTGGTTGTGCAGAGGATAGAAGTGGAAGTAAGATACAGCGATAAGTTAGATTCCGCCAGTGAAAATCGAGGTTTATTAGTGGTTAGGCTCTGATTTTTTAAGTAGAATTCCTTACTGATTGATCTTGACCCGTGTATGCATAAAAAGCATGCCGGGTCTAGTATTGGCCTGTGCTTAACATCACAAGGGTGCACGCTTCCATGGTTTCAATTCCGGCCTTCCTTGCCATTGTCTCCAACTCTTCGTTTTCCGTTCCGGGGTTAAAGATTATCCGCTTTGGCTTTAGATCCATTATGTAGTTATAATAAGGCTTCTGATTACCCGGGTTGAGATAAAGGGTAACCGTATCAGGATTTTCCACCTTAGTTTCTCCTGTTTCAACGGTAGTATCGCCGACTTTCGCGCTCCTCTTACCAATTGCTATTACCGGATGCCCATGAGCCCTCAAGCGGTTGATGGCCATGTTGCTATACCTCGCCGGATTGGCTGATGCCCCTAAGACAACTGTTGTTTTACTCATATATAATGGTGAACAATTGTTATGCCCGTAACTTTGGCTATGACCCCATCTTACGGTCTGCTCACATATCTTGCCTGGCCCGAATATAATGCAGGCGACTACATTCAAAGCCTGGCTGCCGCCCGGTATCTTCCGCACATCGATAAATACGTAAACCGCGAGAAGCTGAGCGAGTACAAAGGTACCCCTCTGAAGATGATCCTTAATGGCTGGTTTATGCATAAGCCCGCTCACTGGCCTCCGTCGGTGGATATACGAGCGCTGCCGTTATCTTTTCACCTTAATTCGCAGGCAAAAGGAATGCTCAGTCGCCAGGGGATTGAATGGTTCAGGAGACATGAACCGATAGGTTGCCGCGACGAATACACGCGCGAACTGCTGAGCGCAGCTGGCATCGACACCTATCATAGCGGTTGCCTTACTACCACCTTCGAAAACAAATATGGTCCAAGAACGGATGATATCTATTTCGCCGATGTGCTTTTTCGTGTTCCTGGTTGGTCCACTTCTGCAAGAACGCCCCGTGAATTTTTAAAAGCCATTATCTCCGGCGACCTTATGAAAATGAGTACGCGTAACAGGTTGCTTTCTGAATTGTTTTGCCCCGATATTATTGAAAGAGCAAAAGTCATATCGCACTATCATCCTGCACGACATTCAGAGAAAGAAAGGTTTGCTGTTGCCGAATGTTTACTGGAAAAATATGCAACAGCCAGGCTGGTCGTTACCTCGCGCCTGCATTGCGCACTTCCTTGTCTTGCATTTGGTACACCTGTAATTTTCGTGGACTACGGATTCAAAAACGAATATGATACATGCAGGCTGAATGGTGTAACGAAACTCTTTAACACGATCCGGATCGATTCAAAAGAAAACATATCGGCTAACTTCAATATGAACGGCAAGATCACCTCTTCAATGGCTGTCATCAATCCCGATACTTTCAAAGATCAGGCATCCGCGTTGCGGGAAACGTGTCGCAACTTTATTAACGAGGTTCCTGCGGCAGTATGAAAGTGTTGCAAATAATAAGTGGTTTAAGTGCGGGCGGTGCAGAACATTTTGTTCTTGAATTATGCAAACAGTCGCGCCTGGTACCGGGCACACACATGGACGTTCTAACGATGTCTGCCGTTGATGAAATTTCTTACAAGTTCAAAGAAGCAGGTATCGAAATAATTGCACCTTCATCTCACAACAAAAAACCACTCAAAGCATTCCATGCACTTCGTGTATTGTTGAAACAACCACGCAGCGTATATCATGCGCACATGTTTCACGCATGTATTATTGCATGCATTGCGAAGATTTTCAGGCCATCTGTGAAAGTAGTATTCACCCTGCATAACAATCATGTTCCCCAATGGCACAGGCAACTTTTGCTGTTTCTTACCCGGCCATTGCGGCACGCGGATATTATTTTCCCCGGACTGAAACGAAAATGGTTTCAAAAAAAACACGCAATAGAAATTCCGACGGGTATCGACTTCAGTAAATATCGGGCATCACAACAAAAGCCGGAGGTATTTACATTTCTTTTTGCCGGTCGTTTGGAGCCCGAGAAGAATCCGCTGTACCTCATTTCTTTTTCAAAATCTCTCCAACATAAATTTCGCTTTCATATAAACGTTGCAGGCGATGGCTCACTTAGAAATGAACTTGAACAGGGAATAAAAACGGAAAAATTAGAACATTATATTACTCTGCATGGACACGTAACCGACATTCCTGCATTTTTGTCGCATGGCCATTGCTTGTTGCTTCCCTCTTTGTGGGAAGGAATGCCAATGATAGTGTTAGAAGCTGCCGCGTCATCCCTGCCTGTAATCGCCACACCCGCAGGGAGTATTCCGCAAATAATTTCCGCAGATGAAGGATATATCGGGGATACAGATCAGTTCCCGGAATTAGCTGATCGGGTCATCAATAACTATAGCGAAGCATTAACTAAGGCTGAATCACTGCAACAAAAGATGAAGAAGGTATCGTCCATCGACGCGGTGTATGCACAACATCTCAAAGTCTACTCGCACTGATAAGTAACAGAAGATCCGTCTGCACCAATATCTAAAAAAGGAAACTGGTAGCTTCCCGGGGTGAAGGTGAGAGGCAAGCCGAATGTGTTCCTGGCATCAACACCAGCTACAGCATGTTTGCTATAATTCTGATTTACAAATTTCCAAACGCTGTTTGTCATGTATACGCTCGGCTTATCAGAATAGGTTACATCGGGATTTTGCTGGAATCCACCGTATATAATCGAACTAAGATCATCGTTCAGGTACACGTATTCATGTGTCTCATCCGGGTAAATATCTTCTTCAAAAGGCGATGACACCATCCTTCTTACAGATTTAATGATGCGCCCTGATTCATCATAAGTGAATACGTCTGAAAAAATGCGACCGTACACGTCCGTTACTGTAGCGCTATCTGCTTTCTTTTTGCTGTCGGTGTAATGATAACTCTTCGTTTCTACATCCTCATACTCGTATTCACTTAAACGGAGAAGTTCATCGTACCTGAAAAAGTGAGAGCTGTTTCCTGTGCCGTCAAAATTTGACGTAACACTAAGCGGGTTACCATGTTCGTCGTATGTAAAAACATTAATTCTTTGAGATCCCATTTCGTCTCGGGTGTCGGTCCACGTAGCAATATTGCAGAAACGAAGCTGGCCGGGATTGTCGTGCAGATCCTTGAATTTCACTTTCGAGCAGGAGTAGAACAAGGTTGTAACAGTGGCGAGGCAAATGGCAGTTCGGGCGATCAACTTTTTAGTTAACGAATTTATACGATAACCCGGTAAAAAGCACTGTCAACGCGCATTTTACGTAAATTTACGCGAAAGTTAATTGCGATTATTTATAAGATTTCAGATTGGTGGATAACTGAATACGGGAAGATAATCTTAACTTGCTTTGAGTAGGTATTCGCTCAGATACCTTGGAGCCCTAACACCCGATACAACTTCCTTTCGAAACAATCTCCATAAGCCGGCAGGCGGCTAACATCCAGTTCCAATAATGTACAACCTTTCAATCTTTATGGAATGGAGCATGCTTTTCAAACATGTGTGCATTGTGGCACACTAAATTTTGAAGGTCGGAAAATGTGCAGTTGCTGTAAGTTCCGGTTACCAGTTATGTCAGTAACTGAGGAGCCGCAGGAATATCGGCACTGGAATACAGTCATCGTCGGCGCAGTGCTCGTGGCAATCGGTTTGCTGGTTGCTGCAGCGTTTATGGTCGACCCGTATTAGCTACTTTCTGAACTTCGAAATCAGCCAGATTACCAGTACAATAACTACTGCGACAATCAGCAGGCCTGACCACACGCCTGCCTTAAAAATGTCGCCTACTACCTCACATGAGCTAAGCGATACAAATAAAGCCGCAACGATGGCATAATTCAACTTTTGCATTTTGAGTGTTTAGTACTACAAATGCAAAAATCTTACCCGGCCACTTTTGCCTTTCCTGGGCCGCTGCCCCAGTTTATCAGCCTGACGATAAATTTGTTGAAAACAATGAGGATCAATCCAACGCCCATCTTTACAAGCGACATACCCGCATAGCTTATGTCGGGCCTTGTCATACGAGCGTACATTTTCCGCTCCTGGTAGTAGTACAAGGCGTGACGAACAAGTTCGGGGATCTCATTTACAAGAATCCAGAATCCCGCGATCACCACTGCCGCAGTTAACAGCGTTTTGCGGTCAGCGCTTATCGATACCTGTTGGTCGCTCACGTTTTTGTTGAGCCTGAGAAGACTGACGATATTTTCTGTTTTGAAAAGAAAAAGCCACGCAAGCAGCACATACAAAATGAGCGACGGCAACGTCACAGCAATATTGACTATGCCTTCATTTGACGAGTCGTATTGTGGGAAATATATTAACGCCGAAAGAGTATGGGAGAGTGATTCGAGGATGTCCCGTATAAAAAATAGACCTATTACTTTAAGTATAAGGTTGAATAGACTGCTTGATCCCATAAAGTGCGCATAAAGATAAGGTTATTGAACAAAAAATTCTATCATACCCCCTTCAGGCGCGATGCTCAGGCTTTTTGCTTTTTTTAGCCGCTTCAATTCGTCGTCAACGTGCAATAATCCGGCAGGTGTTGCGATGGAAATTTTCTTCCCCTTGATGATAACCGGTACAAACTCTTTTTCAATACCCTGTATCTTGTTCATTACATATTCAGCCAGTTCCTGGCGCTGGCTTTCAGGAATCATAATCAATTCAAATTCCCCATCTCCCGGATCGGCATTTGGCGAAATCCTGAGATTCGGACCAATAGAAGGAGTGTTCATGACCTCTATGAGAATATAGTGATCGGTATATGGTTCGCCGTCGATGATTACAGTGTAAGGCTGCGCCGGATACTCCAACACTATCTTGTGAAGTTCCTTCAGTGCCAGGGCAAGGTTTTCTTCAGGAGTGGCCTCTTCGCGATCGGGTATTTCTTCCATCCTGCTCATCAGCGTCGGAAATATTCCAAAGCCAAAACTTTCGAGAAACAGCATGTCTTTTCGCCGGCCTTTAATTCTTCCAACATCAAATCTCTTCAGCTTTCGCTTATGAATGTTTTTGACAACATCATCAAGGTGTCCCACGATACCCAGCGATTTGGCGATGTTGTTAGCAGTACCCATAGGCAACAAAAGAATAGGCTTCCGCTCTTTTTTCTTCTGCGCATCAATCATTTTTACTACGGTCTTTCTAACGGTACCGTCACCCCCAGCAACAATGATAAAATCAAATCCTTCCTCCAATTCCTGCCATCCCTCCTCCTTCGTAGATGAATATCCACACTCAACACCGTGTGATTCTAAAAGGGCTAGCAATGTCTTTTTATCATGCTCCTGCTTACCAGCGTTAGGGTTGTGGAGTATCTTGGCGTTCTTCATATCTGCTGTGTAGTAATAAAAGTGTACCAGCATCCACTCTGTGGCATGATAATGTTAACCGCTACAGATATGAAAATCCTTATAGCCAATGATGACGGCATTTATAGCCCGGGAATAATGGCACTGGCCAAAATTGCGTCCCGCTTCGGTGAAGTACGCGTGTTTGCCCCCGACGTTGAACAATCATCCATGGGTCATGCTATTACACACTCCAGGCCGCTTACGGTTAAGTCTTCTCCCATTACGTTCGAAGGAATGGAAGCGTATCGAATCAATGGTACCCCTGCCGATTGTGTCGCAATGGGTTCCTTTCTGTGGGAGAACCCGGATGTGGTGCTCTCGGGTGTAAATATGGGTCCTAACCTCGGAAATGCTATGTGGCATTCCGGAACGCTGGCAGCCGCCAAGCAAGCAGTGTTGCTGGGCATTAGGGGAATAGCTTTAAGCACGCCCACGCATGGCGGGGAGCCCGATTTCGACTTGCTCGATCCATTTATAGAGGACACACTCAGCCTGCTGCTAACAGATAAAAAGCCTCAATTATTTAACGTCAACCTTCCGGCGAGCCCATCCGGTATTGCCTGGACCCGGCAGTCGGTAAGGCAGTACGATGGCCGTGTAATACCGTCAACTGATCCTATGGGCCGAAAAATTTACTGGTCAACCGTCGTTCCGCTCGACCCGGCTGAAGAGGGTACAGATAGATGGGCGGTAGAAAATGGCCTCGTGTCCATTACTCCGCTGCGCCTTGATCTTACCGACGAAGCTGAATTAACAGAAAAAGTGACAAGGCAGAAATTGTAACTTTGTGGAATGGGAGTGATGCGTCAGATTGCCGAATACCTGTATATCAGGAAGAGAGATCCTAACAGGCCGAACACACAATGGATGAAGTACATGCATGGAATCAACAGGATATCCCTGTTCATGTTCATCATTGCTATTGTGATAATGATCCTTAAGTATACGGTATTCCGGAAAGGTTAGCCCCGCACAAATTCAACAATACTTTTTGCCGCTTTCTGGGAGGCGTTTCCACCTTCGCTTAAAAGTTTTTTCAGCTCGGCGTAATCCTGTTTCATTTTCCTGATTACCTCCACGTCTTTCAGAATTTTCTCGAGCTCCTTCGTTACGTTCTCAACATTCATTTCACCCTGGATGAGTTCCTTCACAATGGGTCTGTCCATGATTAGGTTCACGAGCGAAATGTATTTCACTTTTACCAGTCGTTTCGCGATCTGGTATGATATGTTGGAACCCTTATAGCATACTACCTGTGGTACACCAAATAGTGCTGTTTCGAGCGTGGCTGTGCCGGATGTAACGAGAGCTGCTTTTGATTGAAGTAATAACTGGTATGTCTTGTTTCGAATGGATCTTACGCTCTTGTAATTCTCCATGAGCTTTTCGTAAAATGCATCGCTGAGCGATGGAGCCTTTGCAACAATGAAACGATGGTTCGGAAAGCGCGTCGTTACTTCCAGCATTACCGGAAGTTTTTTCATCACTTCCTGTTCGCGGCTGCCCGGGAGCATGGCCACGATATTCTTTTCGTTCAGTGGCGAAAAGATAGTATCGGGTAACGGGTCAATATCGTTCTCTGCGAGGTCTACTACTTCAGCCAGCGGATGGCCAACGTATTCAACAACGAAATCTCTTTCGTGATAGAAACTTTTTTCGAAAGGAAGAATTACGAGCATCTTATCTACGTTCTTCCTTATTTGCTTTACCCTGCTTTCCTTCCACGCCCATACCTGTGGCGAGATATAATAAACAATCTTCAATCCTTTTTGTTTCGCCCATTCAGCAATGCGAAGGTTAAATCCAGGATAGTCGATGAGTATCAAAACATCGGGCTTGTAATGAGCGATATCCTGTTTGCAGAACTTTAGATTGCTGATGATTGTTCCAAGGTTCTTGATTACCTCGATGAAACCCATGAATGCGAGGTCGCGGTAATGTTTCACCAGCTTCGCTCCGGCGCGCTCCATCAGGTCGCCGCCCCAGCAGCGGATGTCTGCGATATTATCGAGCTTTTTTATTTCCCTTACCAGGTTGCTGCCATGAAGATCGCCCGACGCTTCACCCGCGATGATATAATACTTCATCCTTGCGTTTTATTATAAAATGAATTTCAATAACAGCGCCGCGATCGCGAATACCAGCGTTACAGCAAATATGCCTTTGGCTGTTTTGTCGCGGCGTGAATTTATGTAAAAGGTGAAGAGGGCAATGTTTAAAACGAGGCAGGGAACGGATATAGCTGTGATTTGATTTTTATTTTCCGAAATGAAGACAAAGAAATCGCCGACTGAAAAAAGCGGATAGAATTTTACCAGGTAATAAATGCCAAGGCTTATAATAGGTGCTATAAAACCGAGAACAAGGCCAAGACGGATATCATCTTTCTTCAGCATTCATTTCAGAATTTCCAGGTTTTTTCAAGCTTCGTTTTCAACACATAATTAGTCATATCGAATTGTACGGGAACAATGCTCACGTAATTATTTTTTAATGCCCATACGTCGGTATCTTTTCCTTTATCGAAGTTCACGAACTCTCCTGTAAGCCAGAAATACTTTCTGCCAGTCGGGTCGTTCCTTTCTATAAAGTCCTCTTCGTATTTAGCATAGGCCTGCCTGCAAATCTTTACACCCTGGATAAGGTTCGGCGTTACTGCAGGAAAATTTACATTCAAAATGGTATGCTTATCCATTTTGGTGCTGAGCATTTTTTTGACAATACGGTTTGCATACAATTTCGCTGCCGAAAAATCGGCTTCGATGCTATAGTCTAAAAGAGAAAAACCGATAGAGGGAATGCTTTCGATGGCTGCTTCAACAGCCGCCGACATGGTACCCGAGTAAATCACATTGATCGAATGGTTTGCGCCATGGTTGATGCCACTGAGGCAGATGTCGGGTTTGCGATGCAGGATTTTATCCACAGCCAGTTTTACACAATCCACCGGGGTGCCGGTACACTGGTAAGCCTCGATACCTTCAAATTGCTGAACCTGGTGTAACCGTAGGGGATGGCCTATGGTAATGGCGTGTCCCATGCCGGATTGCGGCTTATCGGGTGCTACAACAACAATCTTTCCAAGGTCTTTTACAGCTTCAACTAGATTCCGGATGCCCGGGGCGGTTATACCATCATCGTTAGTAACAAGAATGACCGGCTGATCCTTCTTTTTAGCGTTAGCTTTTGCCATAAGATGCGTAAAAGTAAGGCAAAAAACATACCTTTGCACCCGGTTAAAAAAATCAATATGCCAGGTCAGTTAAAGGAAGTGCGCAACCGGATTAAGTCTGTTCAGAACACCCAACAGATCACGAAAGCGATGAAGATGGTGAGTGCTGCGAAGCTTAGAAAAGCGCAGGACGGAATCCAGCAGATGCGTCCTTATGCGAAGAAGCTGCAGGAAGTGCTGAGCAACATCGTGAGCAGTGCTGAAGGCGATCTCGGAAGCTCTCTCGCTACGGAAAGACAAGCCGAAAACATCTTGCTCATCGTTATCACAAGCGACAGGGGTCTCTGCGGTGCATATAACGCTAACATCATCAAATTGGCGAAGAGCGTAATCGCCGACAAATACGCGTCGCAAGCCGCAAAAGGTAAAGTGGAGATATGGACAATCGGCAAAAAAGGCTATGAGCATTTTTTGAAGAACCGATTTAAGATCGACGCCCAGTTCAAAGATATTTTCCTCAACCTGAACTTCGAGAGCGTGCAGGCAGCATCACAGGCAGCAGTAAAAGCCTTTGAAGCGAAACAGTTCGACAGAGTGGAGCTCGTGTATAGCGAATTCAGGAATGCCGCGACACAGCGATTTGTGGTAGAAAGATTTTTGCCGATTCCCAAAATTCAGCCGAAGGAGGGATCAAAGAAAGCCGACTTCATCTACGAACCATCACGTGAAGTGTTGATTGCCGAGCTGATGCCTAAAATTCTCAACACGCAGCTGTACAAAGCAATACTTGATGCAAATGCTTCTGAGCATGGTGCACGTATGACTGCCATGGATAAGGCAACAGAAAATGCGAACGAGCTGTTGAAGAGTTTGAAGATTTCCTATAACCGTGCGCGCCAGGCAGCCATCACAACAGAACTTACTGAAATTGTGAGTGGAGCCGCCGCATTACAAGGATAAGAACTTACTTTTACTGCACATTCCTAAATTTTTTATGGAGATAGGGCACATCATACCTCATATCGAAGCGCTCGTGTTTGCGAGCGACAAACCTCTCACTCCAATTGATATTACCGAACTGGTGAATAACGCCTTTGGTTTTATGGATGATAAGATCACCATGGAGCAGATCCAAACTGCTATCGAAGGCATTGTTGAAAAATACCAGGCCGAGTTTTATCCGTTCGAAATGAAGGAAAGTGGTGGTGGTTGGCAGTTCCTCACCAAGAAAGAATATCATAAAACAGTTGCCCAGCTCAACCAGGAAAAGTTTTTAAAGCGACTCTCTGCCGCAGCGCTTGAAACGCTTGCCATCATTGCCTATAAGCAACCCATTACCAAATCAGATATCGAAGCCATTCGCGGTGTAAGCTGCGATTACTCTATCCAGAAATTGCTGGAGAAAGAATTGATTGTGATCAGCGGAAGAAATGAAGAAATGCCGGGCAAGCCGCTTATCTACAACACCTCACGCTCATTCATGGACTATTTCGGTATCAACTCACCACTTGATCTGCCTAAGCTGAAGGAAATATTCAGCGAAGCGCAGGTAGATCCAACAAACGTAAGTTTCATCGTAACAGAAAAAGGCGAACTGCTCGAAGGAAATGACAATGATAGCAACACAACCGACCAGGAAGGACAAGCAAGTTAATATGCAGCTGTCCGGCGAATTTCTCGTTGGCCTCGCCAACCAATACGGTACTCCGCTTTACGTATATCATGCAGAAAAGATCGCTGAACAATACAAACGTCTAACCGCACGCATTCGAAGGTGCCGACGCTACATTCTTTTATGCATGCAAGGCGCTTACTAACATAAATGTGCTGCGGCATATCAAAAAGATCGGCTGCAGTATCGATTGCAGTTCATCCAATGAAGTAAGGCTTGCCCTGCACGCGGGATTTTCTCCTAAACAAATTCTTTATACATCTAACAACATTTCTTTTGCAGAGCTTGAAGAAGTTGCAGCAAAAGGTGTGAACATTAATATCGACAGTACTTCTAACCTCAGAAAGTTTGGGCAGAAGTTTGGCTCGTCTTATCCTGTGGGAATAAGGTTACGACCCAACATTCTTGCTGGCGGTAATATTAAAATTTCTACCGGGCACGATGCAAGCAAGTTTGGTATACCTCTTGAAAATATAAATGAGATTCATGATGTAGTGCGTGAAACAGGAGTGGTAATAAGAGGATTGCATATACACACCGGAAGCGACATCAAAGACGTAGACGTTTTTGTGAAAGGAGTGGAGATATTGTTCGGACTTACAGAACAGTTTCCAACAATTGAATTTCTTGACCTGGGTGGTGGGTTCAAAGTTTCCTATAAAGATGGTGATCACGAAACGGATATTGACGAATTAGGCAGCCGACTTCGTGAATCGCTTTCAACTTTTGAAAAAAAGTCTGGAAGAAAATTGAAGCTCTGGTTCGAGCCAGGAAAATTTTTAGTAAGCGAAGCAGGCTATTTTATTTCTTCTGTTAATGTAATTAAGGAAACGCCGTCGGTTACATTTGTTGGCTTAAATACAGGGCTCAATCATCTTATCAGACCCATGTTTTATGATGCATGGCATACGATCATAAATATCTCTAATCCTTCGGGTGAAGTAAAACGCTATACAATTACGGGCAATATATGTGAGACGGATACTTTCGCAACGAACAGGGAAGTAAATGAAATAAGAGAAGGCGACTATCTTATTTTCCGGAATGCTGGAGCATATTGTTTTGAGATGGCTTCAAATTATAACTCCAGGTATAAGCCGGCTGAAATTCTCGTTGAGAATGGCGAGGCGCGTGTTATCCGCAAGGCGGATATGTTTGATGATTTGCTTAGGAACCAGGTTCTGTAACTCAAAGATTATCCATTCCCGTCTAACGTCTGCCGTCTCACGTTTCACGTCTCTACCTGGGCCGGTCGCGGGTATTCTTTACGAGCCCGATGCCCGAGAAAAAGAAGATTGCCCCTAAAACAGCATACATAACTATTTCTTTCACCCCTTTGCCGTGGGTTCCGTTCATGAAACGTATGCCGGCATAGACAAGGCCAAAAATGCCTAACAAGGTCAGGATAATCCCTAAGATGCGCTTTTCCATAAGTAATCCATTAAAAATTTTGTGCCTGCGGGCGTTCGGTCTACTCTCCGCCTGCCTATTTCGCCGTTGCCACCGCTCGCCCGACAATACTTCCTGTGCCGTTCCCTGTTCTCCAAATGCGCTTAAAGGCGGCTCGAGCGTAGCTTTGATAGTTTCCTAAGCGAAAGCTGTATGCTTTAAGTGGTGCATCGACAAATCGATATATTTCGGATTGGAAAACATTGTGTGCTTTCTATCGCTCCATTCAGCTAGTCTTTTAGTTACTTCAATACTGTCGGATTCTCCGTATTTACTAGTGATAAAATCTATAGAGGAGAGCAATTCTAATCCAAAATCCGAATAAAACCCGCGTAAAAAACTAATTGTCTTCCTCGCAATTCCAACCAAGGTTGGATCGTTTTCAACAAATTTTATAACTGTTTCGTATCCGTCAGAAACGATTGTAAGGGGATCAAACGGTTTTTTGCTCATGTCACTATAGCCCATAATGTAACTACCATTTAGCGCATTGAGTATGTACCTAACCTTGCCGGAATAGGGACCATAAAATCTTGGTTCAAATTCTAGTTTGAAATACGGCCTGGCGCCAAAACGCTGGAGAAAGTAACATACTTTTTCGCTTGAGAATTCGGAAACAAATTCACCTTCTCTTACGAGATCGTATAAGACATACAAAAGCAGCGCTCTCGCTTCCGTTAATTTTATTCGTTCATTTTTCAGATGTTCTTTGATTTGCGCGGTTGGTTCATATACATAAACGATTGTACTTAAGGCGGACATCTTTTGCTCAATTATTTTTTTAACCCTTTCCCATTCAAGTCCTCCGTTGCCTGAACCAAGCGGTGGAATCGCTATACTTATAATTTGCTTCTCTCTGATAACATTCACTAAATCAATTAGCCCCTCTTCAATAAAGGTGTATTCGGAGGGTTTTCTCCAGTCTTTTTTAGTCGGAAAATTGATAATAATCTTTTCACCCGAAGTCATGTTAAAATCGGTGGTTACAAACATTCTTCCCGTCACGATCAATGATTGCTTCGCAGCAATTTCGTAAGCCCTATAGTTATTAGGAAATGCCTTTTTGAACTGAAGTGCGATGCCCTTACCCATAACGCCCACAGTATTGACGGTGTTAACCAAAGCCTGGGCGGGACTTTCTAAAATATTGCCTGTGATATATTGAATCATGTTCAAATATTAATAGTATGCTTTAGGAACCACCTTTATTTTGCTTTCATCAAAGCCCATCTGAACGAGTGACTTTTTCGCTTCTTCGTTGTAGCAAGCAATTCCGAATATTAACTCTGCCGGAACATCGCCTTCAACCAGGAACTCAGCCTGCTTTTTCCTTTTAGTGTTAAGATTTTCCTGACCGCTCCAAAAGGGAGCTTTTACTGCATCCCAATCAATAAGGTTTGGAAGATCACTAACATGTTGTTTGTCGTAAAACGAACTATACCGATCGGTTGCGTGACCATCTGAAAAGTAAAAATTTATTTCCGAATCGATAAGTTTTTTCAAAGAGCATGCAATGTAAACGATATCAGCCCGCGAAGTAGCCGACTGAACAAAGTTGCCCCCTTGTTGTATGACGTATAACATGGGCATCCTTGTGCCAAAGTAAAATGGAATAAAATCGCCAAGGGTGATAGTAGTTGTTGCGAAATCAACAGTACCGCCATTATCTATGGAAACAGTCCTGGTACGTCGATGATCAATTAGACTAGTATCTCCGATGCTCTTAAAATCCGGGTTAGCGTGTTCTGAATTCTTGTGGGTTATTCCGTGGCTTAGAATATGCGGGACGTTATTTATATGGGTCATTCTGTATAAATAAATACTATCGAGATCCGGCATGTGAAATCAATACTTTACAACTTGAACTCAAAGGTACTAAAATAATTAGCGTTGTATCGGGCATTAATGAGAATTCAAATGCACTAGAATTACATCGGCGAAGCCATTGTTTCAAGACTTCGTGTCATCGAGGGATTGCATGAATTAGGAAAGCAGTTGCTAGCTTTGCCAGCATATGCCCTTTGAGAATTTGAAGTGATTCAAACGCCAGACAATTTTGCTCAGCGTGTTAGAGTATAAAAACGATGCATTTCAGAAAAGACGGTGAACTATCCTGTCACATTTAGTTAGCCTGAAGTTGCTCAGCCTTCATCTTTCTGCCCTCGCGATAGCCATCCATAAAAGAATCCTAAATCAAAGAAGCTGCAACGAGCCCAATAATCCATAATATGAGCTTGATGTACCATCGCTTCAACATTTCAGCACTGGTCACCAACAATCTTTGTGCATTCCGGGAGTATTTATGTGCACACAGGGAGCATTCGTGTGCAGCGCGGGAGCGTTTATGTGCACACAGGGAGAGTTTTAAACACAACCTCTCAGAACAGCTGGGACATCATCCCACGCCCGGAAACTTTCTCATTAGCATCAGCAAAAAACTATTTCATTCTTGTGTTCGGATTTCGATGAGAGTGATGGGGCCGCGTCGGAAGTAAAAGAGAGACGCCTTCTACTTCACCTGGAACTCTCAAAGAACTCTAAAAGTTCTCTGCTATAACGGTTGTATAACCGGAGCTCATACAAATAAGCAACAACGATTATACAAAGCTTATACAACACCTAATTCAGTGTTATCTGAGTGTTATACCAGAGTTAAGTAAATCAATTTTTTTAACAAACTAAAACCATTTAAAATGGCAAAGCAAAGTAATAATTCCGTGATGGCAAGTACACGCGGAATGTTCAACAAACAGGTAGTATTTAAAAATCGTGGTGGACAATCTTATGTATCCGGTCCTCCAAAGAAACGCGGTAATAAAAAGTCAACCGCATCACAGCTCGATACCCAGGAAAACTTTAAAAGAGCAGCCCGCTACGGTCGCCTTGTAATGGAAGTGCCTGAGTTGAAAGCAGCTTACAAAAAGGTAGCTACGCCGCTGCAAAGCGCGTACAACATCGCCTTTCGCGATGCCTTTAACCCGCCGATAGTTGAAAGAGTTCTTACTGTTGGTTACAAAGGACTTGTAGGCGATGTGATTGTTATTGACGCTTTCGACGACTTTAAAATCAACAACGTTCGTGTTGAGATCTTCAGCGCCGCTGGCGAATTGATTGAAGATGGCGCCTGCGAAGTTGATTTCAAAGGAAGTTGGCGGTACACCGTTACCAGGGCGAACACTCCGATTGTGGGAACAAAAATCAAAGCAACAGCTTTCGACATTCCTGAAAACGAAGGATTCCTTGAGGTAATACTTTAACGCCATTTATTAACTATTAAAACATTGAAAATGAACCAGTCTATTATTGATAACATGACTTTGATGCAAAGGGCGGCAGCGCCAACGCCGAAGTTTTTCAAAAAACTTCAATTGATCGGCGCCACGATGATCGCAGGTACTTTAGGAGTATTCATCGGCAAAAACAATCACGACCAACTGAGCAAATTGTGGAAGCGGTGCAGATATTACCGCCAGCAATAGTGTCTGTTGCGAAAGTGATTGGAGCTGTAGGTGTTTCTATTGTTACGCTATGCCAGTTTGCAGTTGAAAATAAAACTTCAACTGAGCAGCCACCGGCATCAAAAAAATAGATGACGTGTTGTTTCTGTTTCAACAGTCCCAAAACCCCGTAAGGTTGCGGGGCTGTTTTTTAAAAACCTTAAAAAACTTACCATGAAAATTAAAAACAAAACAAAAAAGATAATCCCATCGCTTCTAAGTACCGATGAAAAACAATCCGCTTGGTTCGACGTAGCAGTGTAGTATATACGCAAAGATGATCAACATGCGACGGAACGACATGTGTATAACTATATATGAGTCGAAACGTCCCTGGTCAACATGGTCCGGAGTTTACAGACGAGGCGGTATCTGTCCAATGTTGTTAACCAAAGCCCATACTTAAATACAACCCCAATTAAAACCAATAATATCTAAACTCATTAAAATTGAACGCTGGAACTCGCCAATAACGATGGCGCTCCGCCTTTGCCACTTTTATGAGTTGGAAATTCATGAATTTATCGCCATGATGAATGAGGCGGAATTTGAGCGTAAAGATTTATCGTGGATCAAAATGGAAATGCGGAAAGAAAGGAAAAAGGAACAATTGAGCAATCAGGGGAGAATATGAAAGGGGTGGCGCGCGAGCGAAAAACAGGGAGATTTCCTTGATGCATGCCTTGGCGAGCACGCCGCAGCGGCGGACGACAATACTAAGGGAGGTAATCGTGAAGCGCGATCCTTGAAGCATGAACTGGCCTCGCTTCGCGATGCTCGGTTCGGCACGACAAGGTCAGAAAGAGAAAGGCCGAAATAGCGTAAATAAAAAAAGCTACCAGAAAGGGCAGCTTTTTTTAAGTAATTCTTCTTAAGGGTCGTCATTAGTAACGTTGTTTCATCGGGTACAGATCTTTATCTCTGTACTGGTTTTAGGTTCTTCTCGAGGAGATTACTCGTGGTTGTTTTCATGGATCTGGGTTACTGTGGTGCGATCAACGATCGGTTATCTTAGGGATTGGATAATATATGTACGGATTAAAACGGGCCAAAGATTGAAAAAAACCGGACCGTTAAAACGGTCCGGATCCGAAATCGAAATCCTAAATAAATCAACATGATGAAAAGTGCTGTAACTGTCAGATGCTTTTCAAAAAAAAGAACTAATTATAGGGTTTAGGGGTTAAGCTTTTTTGGGTTCCTGTCTGTAGTTCGTTTGTTCGTCTGTTCGTGTTATTCTCTCTTGCTGATACAAAGATGAAAAACATTCATCGCTACTGCACCTTTATTAGACAGATGTGTGAATTTGCTCGGTGAAACGACTTTTTTGCCCGATAAGGCCTATAAAATGGTAAGTCTTTTGAGCACGTCGGCCCGGAGGTTTTTGCTGATAGGAATCTCTATCCCGTTGATAAACAGGTCGTTTTCCCTGATATCATCAATTTTCAGGAGGTTGATGATGTAAGACCGGTGAATGCGCATGAAGCACTCTTTATTGATCTTTTCTTCGAGACTCTTTATAGTATTATAAGTAACGTACTTCTTTTCGCGCGTAACAAACTTTACATAGTCGCCCATGCTTTCTATAAACAGTATGTCTTCGTTATTTAAACGAACAAGTTTGCCATCGCTCTTAATAAAAATATGATTTCCTTGCTGCGTATTAGCGGTAGCGCTCGTTGTCAGTATTGGTAATTTTTGAAACCGCTTCTAAAAATCTAGCGTAAGTAAACGGCTTCTTTAAAAAATCTGCAACGTTATACTGAAATGCATTGTATGCATATTCTTCTTTTGATGTAGTGAGAATTACTTTCGGCTTGTATGCGATATTGTCGAGTAGCTCAAAGCCAGTGGCACCGGGCATTTCAACATCGAGGAAAAGAAGATCTACTGTGTTGGTGTTTAAAAATTCAAGCGCAGACTTCACATCGGGAAAATGACCTTTCACTTCAAGCTGTTCACTTTTTTCACAGCATCGTGTAAGATAATCTGCCGCTACTTTCAGATCCTCAATAATTGCGCACTTGATTTTCATGATATAAAATCCGTAAGCCGGTTAAAATCTTCTTTCAAAATACTCTTGCCTTCTTTAAGCAATTCGTTCACTTCGAGATACTGCATTGTTACATTTGAAGTACCTGACGCATTTGCGCAGACATGCTCAAATCTTGTTAACATCTCCTGGTGATGAAGAAGGCCTGTAAATCCAAAGATGGGTTTGATTTTGTGGGTAACGTGTTTCAGTCCGTTAATGTCCGATGATTCGAAGGCAGAGGCGAGATGACCCACTTCTTCTTTCAATGAATCCAGGCTGGAATTAAATACCTCCACTATATACTCATAGTCGTCCTGGTATAGACTGAAAAGATAGTCTTCGTCTATTTTTTCGTTGAATATGAACTTTTTATGATCTGGAACCGGGTTCATAGGTAATAGATTCCGCGTTTTGTCGTTAAGAATTGGATTTATCTTATCCAATAACTGTATGAAAAAGAAATTATTATATCTCGGCTGGTTAATTTACCGGGATATTTTATATTCTGGAATTCAGAAAGCCACGTCAAAAGAAGAAACGAAAAAGATCATCAGGCTTAACCAGTTCGTTATACTTGCCCTGTTAGTCAACTTCTTTTCGGTACTTACTTATTTCTTCAACAGTCTTTATATCAGTGCGCTGATCAACATTACATCAGCATACTTTTTTCTTCTTGCATATTATTTTAATGCTAAAAAGAAACTTGAACTAGGACTGATCATTTCGGTGATCAACCTAAATCTGTATCTCGTTATTGTCAGCTATATAGAAGGATTAAAAGGAGGAACGTATCTCTTTTACTTTCCTTATTTTCTTGTGCTCACCTTTATAGTGAGTATTGGAAAGCATTTTAAAGGTTGGATACTCGTGTATTCTATCACGGTAGTTTGTGCATTGATATGTTTTAATATCAGCCCGGAAACAAACAGTAGCGTGCAGGTGATCAGCGAAGCGATGTATAAGAAACTATACACCAGCAATCTTACTATAGGAATGGCACTCACGCTCATTTTTTCGTATGCTATCCTCCGAACAAATAAAAATAATGAGGAGGCGATATTGAAAGAGAATGAGAATCTCCGCCATACCGAAATGGAATTGTTGAAAGCAAAGAAGAAAGCCGAAGTAGCAGCCAATGCGAAGTCGCGATTTCTTTCGAATATGAGCCACGAGCTAAGAACACCACTCAATGGCATTATCGGTGTATCAAATCTTCTTCTACAGGAGAGTTACCTGCCTAATCAAAAACCGAGTCTTGATATTTTGCGGTATTCGTCGGAGCATATGATGACACTTATCAACGACATTCTCGACTACCATAAAATTGAAGCAGGCAAACTTGAACTTGAATTACGGCCTGTTAATGTGATGCAGTTTATGAATCGCATCATTAATCAGTTCGCGGGGCAGGTCCAGGGAAAGGGTTTAACATTCAACACCGCTATCGATGTTCACCTCGATAATGAGATGTTCACCGACGACACCAGGTTGAACCAGATATTGAGTAACCTGTTATCGAACGCTATAAAGTTTACAGATTCAGGAAGTATTAGTCTTACAGCAAAACAATTGTATTCAACAAGCGAGAAAGCAACAGTGCAGTTTGTAGTAAAAGACACAGGAATCGGCATTCCTGAACTCAAGCATCGTGAAATTTTCAGAAGCTTTACGCAGGCAGATATCGATACCACACGCAAGTATGGAGGAACGGGTCTTGGACTTACTATCAGTAAAAGGCTGATCAATATGTTCAATAGCGAATTGATGCTGAAGAGCCAGGAAGGAAAGGGGAGTGAATTCTTTTTCACTGTTGTGTTACGCATTAATCAGGAGAGCAAATTATACATCCAGGAAGATCCTAACAAGCAACTGAGTTCTCTTGAGGGAGTGAGGATTTTGATAGCAGAGGACAACAAGGTGAACATGTCGATTGCGAAAAGATTCATGAACAAATGGGGCATTGTGGTGGAAGAGGCGGTTAATGGTAAGGAAGCGGTTGAGCGGTTCAGAAGAGGTTCGTATGATCTGATGCTGATAGATCTTGAGATGCCTGAAATGGACGGACCGACTGCACTGCAGGAGATAAGAAGATTCAACAGTTCGGTGCCCGCGATGGCGTTCACTGCTGCCGTATACGACAATATGGATAAGGACCTGATGAAGAAGGGTTTCATCGATTATATTCACAAACCTTTCAGGCCCGAAGTACTTCACGATAAGATCGCCACGCTGATTACAGAGCGGAGGGCATAACCTAGCTAAACGGGCGCTAAGTAGAAATATATAGCAGTTTTAACATAAATTAAGTAATCGGTTGAAGAAATAAGATTCTTTCATTGTCACGGTGTTTAATAGATGCATCTTTGAAATACCAAAACGAACACAACCCCTAACCGAACTAGTACGTGACCAAAACTAACTGACTTTAACCCCTAAACTCACGAACCCCCTAAACCCTAAGCTTATACCCCCTAATCTTTTTTAAGCGCAAAAACCCTTTCTGGATAAGAGAGGGTTTTTTGATTTGTGCCTGCGGCAGTTTTAGCCTGCGGCGCTTTTCCTCCAGCGGACGGCATTGCCTGCGGCGCGTGTGCCTCCGGCGGTCTGCCTGCGGCGCATTTTTGTGAGGAGGAGCTGTGGCTGTTGCCGTTAGTGCCTTTGCAACGGAAGTTGCTTATGGCACATTGTAAAGTCCTTCGGACGGCTTTGCCTACGGCGATTTGGATAAGTTCTGTGCGTGTGCCTCCGGGGTTATGCCTTCGGCAGGCTATCGTTTAAAAAAAAGTAAAATTGAAAAAGTATTCCCCTCCCTGAGGGAGGGGCAAGGGGTGGGTTTAAAAATTCTGTCCCGCAGACGGCTTTCCGCGTTGCCTGCGGCGCTTGTGCCTCCAGCGGATGGCGTTGCCTGTGGCTTTTTGTATAAGTCCTTTGCGTGTGCCTCCGGCGGTCTACCTGCGGCGCTTGCCCTGCGGCCGGCTTTGTTTACAAAGGTAATATTGTATAAGTCCTTTGCGTGTGCCTGCGGCGCATTTTTGTGCTCCGCATAGCGTTGCCTCCGGCGGTTTTGCCTGCGGCAGGGGTGGGTTTAAAAGCTTTAAGTTTTCTGCTTTCTATGAATACTCGCCAGGTATTTACGCCGTATAACTTCCCCAACCGGCACGCCGGTAATCTTACTCTCCAACCACGAAATAATATCCAGGTAACTAAACGCTCTTGTCTCAAGCGGGTTATTTTCCTGCGACTTAAGCTTAGCCAGCAATTTGTTAAACTCACCTTTAAGTTCTGAAGGCTTAATCCTGAATGAATCGCGAAGAAACTCAAGTATGTCTTTTTCAACCACACTCAAATGCTCCATTTTCGCCATAAACCGATACACCGACCGCGCGAGGTACTCTACCAATTGGTAGTTACCCATCTCGTAATGAGATATCAGGTGCAGCAGCCGCGCATAACACTGCAAATCCGTACGCAGGTCAACCTTCCAGTTGATTATCCTGTTCAGGTGGTCAACCGCCGACCCGGGGTCGCCACTGCCGAAATACAAAGAGGCAATCTTATAGTGAAAGACCAGCACACGGTGGCGGTCGAGGTACAAATTATATTCGCTTAGCTTTTCGTCTATGTATTCAACCAAAGCCAGTCCTTCCTTGAAAGTGCCCTGTAAAAAATGTTTATTGATCAGCGCAATGTGCAGGTAAACAAATGATTGCACCCGGTTATTTTCGGTTTGCTGAACAATTTCCGACTGTGAAAATTTCTCAAACTCGTCCAGCGTTTCGAAGAACTTCTGATAGTTTCTAAGTCCGAAATGGGCATTGAGAAGGTTGTGCACACCTTTTATATAACTGGCCGTTTCCACCTGCAGCATCTGCGGTTCATTCTTAAAAAGTTCGACCCACTTCGCCGTATAGCGGTAATACAGCAGCCAGTCCTGCCGGATAAACGTGTACCAGCAGTACGATTGATAGAGGTACAGCCTTTCATAAAAGCCTTTGACCACATTCGCGTTCTTAGGAAGATTCTCTTCGAAGAATTTCCTGATAGCCGCCGCTTCTTCCGCGTTCCTGGCGTTACCATTACGGATATACCAGCTGTATAACTGAAGCGACAGATTCGACAAGCGACTGATCCTCACTAATTTTTGATTGGCCTGTTCGGATTCAAGCGTCAACACATCCGCCCGGTCCTGCATACTCCGGGTGATATGGAGCGATTCGATCTTCTTTTCGAAAAAAAGCGCCTGCATCAGGTAGGTAAACTGGTTGTTGGTGCGGGCGAGCTCCTTCATCCTGTCCAGCATCTTAAGTGCCTGTAAATAAAGGCCTTTGTTATATAAAATACGTGCATGTGACATCTGCTCATGCAGCTGTAGATCAATATTATCTGTATCTTTGAGAATACGCAGGCTGGCCAGAATTTCGCGGTACAAATGGGATTTAATATTGGAAAGCTGCTGCTTTCTCAGGCTTTTATTCTTAAGTAACTGGCTTTCATCGTACTCCTGCATTTTGTCCAACG
Source organism: uncultured Chitinophagaceae bacterium (assembly GCA_963782225.1). Classification (GTDB taxonomy): domain Bacteria; phylum Bacteroidota; class Bacteroidia; order Chitinophagales; family Chitinophagaceae; genus Flavitalea. The sequence continues at coordinate 519,266 of CAWAIQ010000004.1, read as the reverse complement.
CGTCGAAAAGCTGAACAATTTTTAGATCCTCTCCCCCTGTGTTACGCTTAACATACAACTTGAAGTTGCGTTTTTCCGCCTTCTCGAGTGACTTTATGAGCTGGAATAGCGAGTCTGTAGGTCGGTTGGGCATCGTAGTTAAAAGTCTTTAAGTCCTTGTCTGTAGCGCAATTGCGCGGCTCTTACTTCGTTTCAGGAATGTAAAATAGATACAAAATTGATTTTCATGCTCAAATTAAACGGGATAATTTCGATCCCTGTCTTTTAAATAAACCCGGAAAGAAAACTTAGACCAACCTAATCATTATGGCAGATAACAGGATTTACATTTTCGATACTACCCTTCGCGATGGCGAACAGGTTCCTGGATGCAAATTAAACGCTAACGAAAAGATAGAGCTTGCCCTCAAACTTGAAGAATTGGGTGTTGACATTCTCGAAGCCGGCTTTCCGATTTCAAGTCCCGGTGATTTCAAGTCAGTCGAAGAGATTTCAAAAGTTATCAAGAACGCCACCGTTTGTGCGCTTACCCGTGCCGTTCAGAAAGATATCGAAGTGGCAGGTGCAGCAATCAAGAAGGCTAAACGCTCACGCATTCATACGGGTATCGGTACCTCAGATTACCACATCAAAAACAAATTTAATTCAACACGCGAAGAAATTCTTAAACGTGCTGTTCAATGCGTAAAGTGGGCCCGCAACTACACTGACGATGTTGAATTTTTTGGCGAAGACTCTGGCCGTGCGGATAATGAATATCTCGCACAGGTTGTTGAAGCGGTTATCGACGCAGGTGCCACCACCGTAAACATTCCCGACACCACAGGGTATTGCCTTCCTCATCAGTACGGTGAAAAGATCGCCTACCTCATGAATAATGTACCAAACGTTGATAAAGCTGTGCTTTCGTGCCACTGTCACAATGATCTCGGTCTTGCTACTGCGAATTCAATCGCAGGCATCATCGCCGGTGCACGACAAATAGAATGTACGATCAACGGGCTAGGTGAAAGAGCAGGCAACACTGCACTCGAAGAAGTGGTGATGATAATTAAACAACACAGTTCATTAGGTTTCTATACAAACATCAATGCAAAAATGCTCAACCCAATGAGCAGGTTAGTGAGTGAGACGATGAGAATGCCGGTTCAGCCGAATAAGGCAATTGTAGGAGCAAACGCATTTTCGCATTCATCCGGAATTCACCAGGATGGCTTCCTGAAAGATGCTCAAAATTATGAGATCATCAACCCGGAAGAAGTTGGAGCAGAAATGTCGAAGATCGTGCTGACTGCAAGAAGCGGACGCAGCGCACTCGCCCATCGCTTCACTAAAATTGGTTACTACTTCGACAGAAATGACATCGATACATTATATGAAACGTTTCTGAAAGTGGCCGACCTGAAAAAGGAAGTGATGGAAGAAGATCTGCAACAGATGGCGAAGGAATATAAAGCGATGACAGTTTAACGTGAGGCTGATGCAAAAAAAGATCGCTGTGATTATGGGAGATGGGATCGGACCTGAAGTTACCCAGCAGTCGGTAAAAATACTCGATGCTGTGGCGCAACAATTTGGTCACCGGTTCTACTTTACCTATTGCCTCATCGGTGCGGCTGCGATCGACAAAACAGGAACACCTCTTCCTGTCGAAACACTGGAAATTTGTCTTGAAAGCGATGCGGTATTATTCGGCGCAATCGGACATCCGAAATATGATCACGATCCAAATGCCACGGTGCGGCCTTGGCAGGGACTAATGAAACTGAGAAAGTCGCTTGGAATTTTTGCGAATATCCGTCCTGTTAGTATTTACCGTTCATTGTATCATCTATCGCCGTTGAAAAGTAAACACCTCGACGGTGTTGATTTTGTGATTTATCACGAGCTTGAAGAAATCGAAAGTGTGGCACATCTTGCATTTAAGCATGCACAAACGAGAAAGAAGAAGCTGACACTCGTTGACAAATCCAATGTGCTTGAAACATCGGGATTGTGGAGAGGGACAGTACAGGAAATTGCTGCAGGGTACAGCGACGTGAAGGTTGACTTTATGTTTGCAGACAGCGCGGCGATGCAAATCATTTTGAATCCTGCGCAATTTGATGTGGTGCTGGCTGAAAATATGTTTGGAGACATTATTAGTACCGAAGCAAGTGCGTTGACCGGATCAACCGCCTTGTTGCCATCGGCATCTGTTGGTGCCGCTGTAGCGTTATTTGCACCCGTTCATGGGTCGAATCCGGAGGCTGCCGGTAAAGACATAGCGAACCCGTTGGGTTCAATTTTATCGGCTGCGATGATGCTTGAGCATTTCAGGATGTATGATGAGGCGAACCTGGTTAGAAAAGCAGTTGAATGGACGTTGTCGAACGGGTTTGTGAGCAGGGATATTGATGCAGTAAATAGTTATTCTACATCAACCATTGGCGATCTTATTACAGATTATATTGAAAATCGCTTACCAATGAATATCGATAAGGGAGATGTTTTATTGAGTAAGAGTACGATAATATAGTGAGAGGTGAGAGGTGAGAGGTGAGAAGACATAAAAATATCTCACTTCTACCGTCTCACTTCTCACAGATTCGATCCCAACCTATGAATTGTACCAAAAAAGTTCTTTGTTTTTGAATTTGGCGGAAGTATATTCGTGCAAGCTTAACCATCATGTTCAATATCGGAATAAATAAAATAATTACCATCGTCAGCACACTCGTTGTGGTGGTCATTATTATTCCTATGGTGAACGGCGGTGGTATCTAAACTTAAAACACAATATAACTTTATACACCCGCCTGCAAAAGGCGGGTTTTTTATTATACGGGAGACAAAACAAACACACATGCCCAACGAACTGAACAGGTATTCGAGAACAATAACGCAGGATGAAACACAGCCGGCCGCGCAGGCCATGCTATACGGTATAGGTCTTACAGAAGAAGACATGAACAAGGCCCAGGTTGGCGTTGTGAGTATGGGTTACGATGGTAACACATGCAACATGCACCTGAACGAACTGGCAAAAATCGTGAAGCAGGGCGTGTGGGATAACGATCTCGTGGGCCTCATTTTTAATACAATTGGTGTGAGTGATGGTATCAGTAATGGTACCGAAGGGATGAGATACTCATTGGTAAGCCGCGATATTATTGCCGATTCAATTGAAGCAGTTTGCGGTGCTCAGTATTATGACGCACTTATTGCGTTGCCAGGTTGCGATAAAAATATGCCGGGATCTCTTATAGCGATGGGTCGCCTCAACAGGCCGGCCATCATGGTCTACGGCGGAACAATTGCTCCCGGACATTACAAAGGCCAGGATCTTAATATCATATCTGCCTTCGAAGCACTGGGACAAAAAATAGCAGGTAATTTATCCCAGGAAGATTTTAAAAATATTGTTAAGCAATCGTGTCCAGGCGCTGGTGCATGTGGTGGTATGTATACTGCAAACACAATGGCATCTGCAATTGAAGCATTGGGAATGGCGCTGCCTTACACTTCGTCGAATCCTGCATTAAGTGAAGAGAAGAAACAGGAATGTCTTGCAGCAGGAGCAGCGATCAGGAACCTGATGGAAAAAAATATCAGGCCATCTGATATCATGACACGAAAAGCATTTGAAAATGCAATCGTTGTGATCATGGCACTCGGTGGAAGTACAAATGCGGTACTCCATTTATTAGCGATTGCAAGAAGTGTAGACGTTGAACTTACACAGGATGATTTCCAGGAGATCAGCGACAGGGTTCCGATGCTTGCAGATTTTAAACCAAGCGGAAAATACCTGATGCAGGACCTGCACGAACATGGCGGGGTTCCATCTGTAATGAAATATTTATTACAAAAAGGATTTCTTCATGGCGATTGTTTAACGGTAACTGGAAAAACAATTGCCGAGAATCTGGAATCAGTTCCCGATTTAAACTTCGAAACACAAAAGATTATTCTTCCTGTCGAAAATCCTATCAAGCAAACAGGACACCTGCAGATACTTATACGGAAATCTTGCGGAAGGCGGAAGCGTTGCAAAGATCACCGGCAAGGAAGGTGAACGCTTCGAGGGCCCTGCCCGCGTATTCGACGGAGAATTTGAATTAATAAAAGGCATTAGCTCCGGCCGTGTACAAAAAGGCGACGTTGTTGTTATCAAACAGGTTGGACCAAAAGGTGCGCCCGGCATGCCTGAAATGCTGAAACCTACATCTGCGATCATTGGTGCAGGACTTGGGAAAAGTGTTGCGTTGATCACCGATGGAAGATTTAGTGGCGGTACGCACGGATTTGTCGTCGGTCACATCACACCAGAATCACATGAAGGCGGTCTTATTGCTTTTGTAAAAGATAATGACAAGATCACCATTGATGTTGCCGAAAAGCGCATAACGCTTCACGTTAGTGACGAAGAAATTGCTGAGCGCAAAAAAGGTTGGAAGCAGCCGGAGCTGAAAGTGAAGAAGGGTATTTTGTTTAAGTATGCGAAGCATGTGAAGACGGCAGCCGAAGGCTGTGTAACGGATGAAGATTGAGAAGTGAGAAGTGAGAAGTGAGTAGTGAGTAGTGAGTAGTGGTAGTGAGTAATAATTACCTCTCACGTCTGACCTCTCACCTCTCACTAAAATTAATGAATACTAAACATAATGTAATATGAGTTCTCAACAGGACACGGCGGTATTGAAACAACCACTGGAAGAGAAGAAAAAGCAATCGATTAACGGATCGCACGCAGTGATGCGTTCACTTATCGAGGAAGGGGTCGAAACCATATTCGGTTATCCCGGTGGAGCTATCATGCCCATTTATGATGCGTTGTATGATTATAGTGATAAGCTAAAACATATACTCGTCCGTCACGAACAGGGTGGTATTCACGCCGCCCAGGGTTTTGCGCGGTCGTCAGGCAAAGTGGGTGTGGTATTCGCTACAAGTGGCCCCGGTGCTACTAACCTCGTTACAGGTCTTGCGGATGCACAGATCGATAGTACACCGCTTGTCTGCATTACGGGCCAGGTGTTTGCTCACCTTCTCGGTACTGATGCATTCCAGGAAACAGATGTGATCAACATCACTACGCCGGTTACGAAATGGAACTACCAGGTAACTGACGCATCTGAAATCTGCTCGGTACTTGCGAAAGCGTTTTATATAGCAAAGAGCGGAAGACCCGGTCCTGTGTTAATTGATATTACAAAGAATGCACAGCTGCAGATGATCGATTATGATAATTACACTAAATGCGATCATATACGCAGTTATCGTCCGAAGCCGAAAGTTCGCAATGAATATATTCAACAGGCGGCCGACATTATCAATAATGCAGAGAGGCCGTTTGTGATTTTCGGCCAGGGAGTAATTCTTGGAAAGGCGGAAAAGGAATTCCGCACTTTCATCGAATCAACCGGCATGCCGGCGGCATGGACGATACTCGGACTAAGTGCGCTACCAACTGATCACCCGCTTAATGTTGGTATGCTTGGTATGCACGGTAACTATGGACCGAATGTGCTTACAAACGAATGCGATGTGTTGATTGCAATTGGTATGCGTTTCGATGACCGTGTAACCGGACGATTGGATAAATATGCCAAGCAGGCGAAGGTTGTTCACCTTGATATTGATCCTGCGGAAATAGATAAAAATGTTAAGGCGACTGTTCCTGTTTGGGGCGATTGTAAAGAAACATTGCCGTTGCTTACAAAAGCTGTAAAGAAAAGAGATCACACCAAATGGGTTTCTCTTTTTAAACAACATATGAAGGAGGAAGTAGAGCTTGTCATCAACGAAGAACTCAATCCCACTACTGAGAAAATGACGATGGGTGAGGTGATCAATATTCTCAACGAGCTTACAAAAGGCGATGCGATAATTGTTACCGATGTTGGTCAGCACCAGATGGTGGCCTGCAGGTATGCAAAATTCAACCAGTCGAAAAGTAATGTTACTTCAGGTGGTTTAGGTACGATGGGCTTTGCGTTGCCAGCGGCAATAGGTGCGAAGTTCGGTGCTCCGGAAAGAACTGTCGTTGCGATTATTGGTGATGGTGGTTTCCAGATGACCTTGCAGGAACTTGGAACGATTATGCAGAGTGGGGTGGATGTGAAGATCCTTATTTTAAATAATGAGTTTCTTGGAATGGTGCGCCAGTGGCAGCAGTTGTTTCATGACAAGAGATATTCGTTCGTGGATATTACGAGTCCTGATTTTGTGATGATCGCGAAAGCTTATGGCATTGCCGGACAGCGTGTTGATCATCGTGCAAATTTGAGGGATGCACTTACGACGATGCTCAATAATAAGGGATCATATCTGCTGGAGGTTATGGTTGGAAAAGAGAATAATGTATTTCCAATGGTTCCGCAGGGATGTAGTGTTGCTGAAATCAGGTTAAAGTAACACACAACAAACAAAACATTTATGAAACAGGAATATACCATCACGGTTCACACGGAAGACCACATCGGTTTACTGAACCGTATTGCAATTATTTTTTCGAGGAGAAAGATTAATGTTCATAGTATGAACACGTCTCCTTCTGAAATTCCGGGAATACACCGCTTTACGATTGTGATCAATGAATCAGAGGACGTGGTGATGAAAGTTATTCGTCAGATCGAGAAGCAGGTAGAAGTGCTTAAAGCGAGGTATAATACAAACGATGAGCTCATTTGGCAGGAGTTGGCACTGTATAAAGTTTCCACGGACATGATCGCTGATAAGATCAGTGTGGAAAGGCTTCTTCGTGAATATGGAGCGAGAGCGGTAGTGATTCGGAGAGACTTTGTGATATTTGAGGTGTCGGGGCATCGTGAAGAGACTGAACGGTTGGTTAAGTTTTTTGAGCCTTATGGGTTGATAGAGTTTGTGAGGACGGCACGTGTGGCGATTACGAAGTCATCGCAAGGGTTTCACCAGACGCTTAAGGAATTTGAAGAGAAGGAACCTGGAACAGAAAAGGTTGTAGAGAATAAGTATCTGGATAAGAACGAAGAAGTGTTTACAATGTAAGATGCCTCCGGCGGGATTGCCTCCGGCGGTGATAAATTTGGTAATGCTTCCGGCGATGATAAGGTTTGAGAGAATATCCTTCGGCAAGAATGTTTCTAGCAGGATAGCCTCCGGCAGGAATCCTTCAAGAAGATAGCCTCCGGCAGCGATAAACTCGGGTGAATTGCCTCCGGCGGGATTGCCTCCGGCGGATGCCTCGGGGATTGCCTCCGGCGGGAATGTTTCGAGCAGGATTGCCTCCGGCAGTGATAAAGAATTGCCTCCGGCGGATAGCCTCCGGCAGGCAAAATCAAATCCATAATCCGCCCCGCAGGGATAAAAAGAATCGCGTTTTCATAACAAAACCCCGGTGGGATAGCCCCGCAGGGATATCTAAAAAGAATCGCATGTAACAAAACCCCGTAGGGATAGCCCCGCAGGGATATCTAAAAATTTGTAGGTTCGCCACCGGCAGGCAAAATCAAATCCATAATCCGCCCCGCAGGGAAAATAAGAATCGCATTTTCATTACAAAACCCCGTAGGGATAGCCCCGCAGGGATATCTAAAAAGAATCGCATTATCATCACAAAACCCCGTAGGGATAGCCCCGCAGGGAATAAACGTTTAAATATTCAAAAAAATGGCAAAATTAAATTTTGGTGGCGTTGAAGAAAACGTCGTAACACGTGAAGAATTCCCTTTATCAAAAGCACAACAAGTGCTGAAAGATGAAGTGGTAGCTGTTATTGGCTACGGCGTACAAGGTCCTGGCCAGGCGCTCAACCAGAAAGACAACGGTATAAACGTAATCGTTGGTCAAAGAAAAAATTCAAAATCCTGGGACAAAGCCGTTGCAGACGGATTCGTTCCCGGTAAAACATTATTCGATATCGAAGAGGCACTCGAAAAAGGAACCATCATCTGTTACCTTCTCAGCGATGCCGCCCAAATTCAACTGTGGCCAACAGTAAAAAAACACCTTACCAAAGGAAAAGCTCTTTATTTCAGCCATGGCTTTGGTATTACTTATAACGAACAAACGGGAATTATTCCTCCTGCAGATGTAGACGTAATCCTCGTTGCACCTAAAGGCTCCGGAACTTCTCTTCGCAGAATGTTTTTACAAGGTCGTGGGTTGAACAGCAGCTACGCCATCTTCCAGGACGCTACAGGAAAAGCATTTGAAAGAGCTGTTGCACTCGGTATCGCCGTAGGTAGCGGCTATCTTTTTGAAACTGATTTCAAGAGAGAAGTATACAGCGATCTTACGGGCGAAAGAGGAACGCTCATGGGTGCTATCCAGGGAATTTTCGCTGCACAGTACGAAGTGCTGAGAAAGAAAGGCCATACTCCATCTGAAGCATTCAACGAAACAGTTGAAGAGCTTACACAGTCTCTCATGCCACTGGTAGCAGAGAATGGAATGGACTGGATGTACGCAAACTGCTCCACAACTGCACAACGCGGCGCGCTCGACTGGTGGAAGAAATTCCGTGATGCAACTTTACCTGTGTTCACAGAATTGTATGAAAGCGTAGCAGCAGGAAAAGAAGCACAGAAATCTATCGACAGCAACAGTAAAGCCGACTACAGGGAAAAGCTTGAAGTTGAGCTGAAAGAACTTCGCGAAAGCGAACTCTGGCAGGCTGGTAAAACTGTAAGAGGCCTTCGTCCGGAAAACCAGAAAGCTTCCGAGGCGTCTAAGGCTAAGGCAGCGGCGCAGGCTTAGTTACATTTTAAATTTTTCAGGACGGCAGATGTGTTTGTTAGCATTCGCGTCTGCCGTTTTTTATATGTCAACATTTGACTTTAATGCCGCAGTAACAAGACTGAAGAAGGTCGTCACCCGCACACCTCTTCAGCTTAATACAAACCTTTCCCGTAAGTATAACGCCAACGTATACCTGAAACGTGAAGACCTGCAGGTAGTGCGTTCGTACAAACTGAGAGGTGCGTATAATCTAATGAGCAGTTTGGAGCCCGACCAGCTGCGTAACGGGGTAGTGTGCGCAAGCTCAGGCAACCACGCCCAGGGTTTTGCTTACAGCTGTAAGCAGCTTCGCGTAAAGGGGGTGGTCTTTATGCCCATTGTCACACCCAACCAGAAGGTGAGCCAAACAAAGATGTTTGGTGAAGAATGGGTGCACGTTATTTTAATCGGAGACACATTCGACGATTGTGCCGCCTCTGCAAGACAATACACTGCTGAACATAACATGAAATTCATTCCTCCGTTCGATGACCTGAAAATCATCGAAGGGCAGGGAACCGTCGCCGTTGAAATACTCGAAGATCTGCCGAATATCGACTTTCTGTTCGCGCCCATCGGCGGCGGCGGTCTTGTGGCAGGAATAGGCTCCTACTTTAAAACTTCTTCTCCCCAAACTATAATCGTAGGAGTTGAACCGGAAGGCGCGCCATCCATGCATGAAGCCCTGAAAGCCGGTCATCCCGTCACCCTCGATTCCATCGACAGATTCGTTGATGGCGCCGCAGTAAAACGCGTTGGCGACATCACCTTCAATATTTGTAAGCCAGGTTCTCGACGGCCTGGTGCCTTGTGCCTGAAGGCAAGGCCTGTTCTACCATTCTCCAACTCTACAACGAAGACGCCATCGTTGTTGAACCCGCCGGCGCACTCTCCATTGCCGCCCTCGATGAATACGCTGACAAAATAGCCGGAAAAAATGTGGTATGCATTGTGAGTGGTAGTAATAACGATATTGATCGGATGCAGGAGATCAAAGAAAGGTCACTGCAGTACGAAGGGCTTAAACACTATTTCCTTATCAGGTTTGCACAACGGCCCGGCGCTCTGAAAGAATTTGTAAACGAGGTTCTCGGACCAACCGACGACATCACCCGGTTTGAATACATTCAGAAACACAACAAGGAAACCGGGCCCGCACTAGTAGGAATTGAGCTGAAAAGCCGGCAGGATTATGAGCAGCTGCTCGCGCGGCTAAACCAGCGGCACTTCAAGTTTACAGAGCTGAATAAGAGCGACGACCTCTTCGGCTACCTGGTGTAAAAATTCTGAATAGCCCGACGATTTTTAGCCATTTTTTCGTAATTTCATGTGTTGCTTGCTGTGTTTTTTAACATTCGTATGGGAAACAGCTATTTTTATTGAATAATATCTAAAAAATCACAATAGATGATGGCAAGCGAAGGTCTTTACTCCCCCTCCTTTGAACGTGATGCATGTGGCATAGGGTTCGTCGCCAACATTAAAGGGAATAAATCACACCAGATTGTTGGAGATACCCTCACTGTTCTTGAGAACATGGCACACAGGGGTGCATGCGGCTGCGAAACCAACACCGGCGATGGCGCAGGTATTATGATCCAGATACCTCACGAGTTTTTCTTCGATGAGTGTATCAAACTCGGCGTTCACCTTCCGTCATTTGGACGTTATGGTGTTGGCGTGGTGTTTTTTCCGAGAGATATCCGTTTAAGAGAAGAGTGCCGCGACATATTCAACCGAACAGCAGATAAACTCGGTCTCGAAGTACTTGCATATCGTAAAGTGCCGGTGAATCCGGACGGAATCGGTGCAACAGCACTATCAGTAGAACCGGAAATGGAACACGTGTTCATCGCGTGCCCCGACCACATTTCGAACCGAGAAGAGTTCGAAAGAAAATTATTTGTGCTGCGCAATCACGCATCGCACACGATCAACAATACAGTTAAAAAGGATGCGATCGGTTTCTACATCGCATCACTTTCTTATAAAACTGTCGTATACAAAGGTCAGCTTACAAGCGACCAGGTAAGAAATTACTTCACCGATCTTTCAAACAAAAGAATTGTATCGGCATTTGGTCTTGTTCACTCAAGGTTTGCAACAAACACCTTCCCTTCATGGAAACTTGCACAGCCTTTCCGCTATGTTGCACATAACGGTGAGATCAATACGCTGCAGGGAAATATCAACTGGCTTAAGACGAGCGAAAAAAGTTTCGTATCGCAATACTTCACCAAGGAAGAAATGGATATGATTCTTCCCGTTGTCACAGAAGGCCAGTCGGATAGTGCGTGCCTCGACAATATGATCGAATTGCTTACACTCACCGGCCGCTCACTTCCGCATGTGATGATGATGCTGGTGCCTGAAGCATGGGACGGTAACGAGCATATGGATCCTGTGAAGAAAGCTTTCTACGAATTTCATGCATCACTGATGGAGCCATGGGATGGTCCCGCTTCACTTTCATTTACAGATGGAAAATTAATCGGTGCTACTCTCGATAGAAACGGACTTCGTCCTTCAAGATATTGTGTAACGACCGATGACCGCGTGATCATGGCTTCCGAATCGGGAGTGTTGTGGGTAGAGCCGGAAATGATCAAGGAAAAAGGAAGACTGCAACCTGGAAAAATGTTTGTGGTCGACATGGAGCAGGGAAGAATTATCAGTGACGATGAACTGAAGAGCGTGATTTGTTCCCGCAAGCCTTATGCTGAATGGCTGAACAAATACAAGATACGGCTCGAAGAACTTCCTGAGCCGCGCGTAATGTTCACCCATCTCGAAAGCGACCAGGTTTTCAAATATCAAAAGGCATTCGGATATTCTACGGAAGATCTTGATAATATCATCGCCACAATGTCGAAAGACGGTAAAGAACCAATTGGTTCAATGGCTGCTGATATTCCCCTGGCTGTGCTGAGTGATCAGCCGCAGCACCTGAGCAGTTATTTCAAACAGTTATTTGCGCAGGTAACCAATCCGCCCATCGATCCGATCAGGGAAAGAATGGTGATGTCGCTCGCTACGTTTGTTGGTAACAACGGAAATCTCCTCAATGAGGAAGAGCTCAGCTGTCACACCGTTGCGCTTAAGCATCCGGTGTTAACGAATCACGAACTCGAAAAGATCAGAAGTATAGATACCGGAATTTTCCAGGCGAAAACGTTGCAATGTTATTTCAGAGCCGACGGTAAACCCGGATCGTTGAAGAGAGGTCTCGACAGGCTTTGCCGCTATGCGGTAGATGCCGTGGAAGACGGTTTCGAAGTGATCGTGCTTACCGACCGCGCAATCGATTCGGAACACGCTCCGCTTCCATCGCTTCTTGCAATGTCTGCCGTGCACCATCACCTTATCCGTAAAGGATACAGGGGCAGAGTGGGCATCGTGGTAGAAGCTGGCGATGTTTGGGAAGTGCATCACTTTGCATGTTTGCTCGCATTTGGTGCAACAGCTATCAATCCATATCTCGCGTTATCTACTATCAGGGATATGAAATTGATCAGCAGGATTGAGACGACGCTTAGCGTAGAAGACCTGAAGAAAAATTATATCAAAGCTGTTAATGAAGGATTGCTGAAGGTATTTTCTAAAATGGGTATCTCCACGCTTCAGTCATACCAGGGTGCGCAGATATTTGAGATCATCGGTATCAACAATGCGGTTGTTAATACATACTTCACAGGAGCCGTTTCAAGAATCGAAGGAATGGGTCTTGATGAAATCGCCCGCGAAACACTTGCAAAACATTTCGCTGCCTTCAGCAGAAAAGATATTCCGGTAGACAGGCTTACAGTAGGCGGTGTGTACCAGTGGAAGAGAAAAGGTGAATTTCATCTTTTCAATCCGCAGACTATTCACCTGCTGCAACATGCTACCAAGACAAATGACGTTGCTACTTTCAAAAAATATTCAAAGGCAGTAAACGACCAGGAAGAAAAAGCAGTAACGCTCAGAAGCCTGTTCCGTTTCCGTCATAACAGGCCACCAGTTTCCATTGACGAAGTGGAGCCTGCTGAAAACATTTACAAAAGGTTTGCGACAGGTGCTATGTCGTTCGGATCTATCTCGTGGGAAGCGCATACTACACTTGCAATAGCGATGAACCGTATCGGTGCAAAGAGCAATACAGGTGAAGGTGGAGAAGATGAAAAGAGATATGAGTTATTACCCAATGGCGACTCCATGAGAAGTGCCATTAAACAAGTGGCTTCTGCAAGGTTTGGTGTTACAAGTTATTATCTCACCGAATCAGATGAACTGCAAATTAAAATGGCACAGGGAGCCAAGCCTGGCGAAGGTGGACAGCTTCCCGGACATAAAGTTGATGACTGGATCGGCAAGACAAGGCACTCCACACCAGGTGTAGGTTTGATTTCGCCTCCTCCGCATCACGACATTTATTCCATTGAAGATCTTGCACAGCTCATATTCGATCTTAAAAATTCGAACCGTAAGGCGAGAATTAATGTGAAGCTCGTATCGAAAGCTGGTGTAGGTACGATCGCCGCCGGTGTAGCAAAAGCAAAAGCCGATGTAATATTGATATCAGGACACGATGGTGGAACGGGTGCTTCGCCGATCAGCTCGATCAGGCACGCAGGTTTACCATGGGAACTCGGGCTTGCAGAGTCGCACCAGACGCTTGTTAAAAACAAACTGCGCAGCAGGGTTGTTCTCCAGGCAGATGGACAGATGAAAACTGCGAGAGACATCGCTGTAGCCACGTTGCTGGGTGCCGAAGAGTGGGGCGTTGCAACAGCGGCACTCATTGTGGAAGGTTGTATCATGATGCGTAAGTGTCATATGAATACCTGCCCTGTTGGTGTAGCTACCCAGGATCCTGAATTGAGAAAAAGATTCACCGGTGATGCCGATCACGTTGTAAACTTCTTTAAGCTCATAACGCAGGAGCTGAGAGAAATAATGGCAGGGCTTGGCTTCAGAACGATCAACGAGATGGTGGGCCAGTCCGACTACCTTGAGGTTAGGGATGATGTGAAGCATTGGAAATACAAAAACCTCGACCTTACGCCGATATTGTATAAGGAACCTGCATCATTGTATACAGGTCTGTTTAATTCGGAGCAACAGGATCATGGTATGGATAACATACTCGACTGGAAACTGATCAAAGCAGCGCAACCTGCGCTCGACACCCAGGAGAAGGTTGCTGCCGCATTTACGATAAAAAATACTGACCGTACAACGGGAACAATGTTGTCCAATGAGATCAGTAAAAAATATAAGTCAGCAGGATTGCCGGACGAAACAATTCATTTCAAGTTTACCGGTACTGCTGGACAGAGCTTTGGGGCGTTCAATGCAAAAGGTGTTACGCTGGAGCTTGAAGGCGACGCGAATGATTACTTCGGTAAAGGACTCAGCGGTGCAAGGCTGATCACTTATCCTCCTAAACAATCGATTTTTGTTCCTGAAGAAAATATCATCATCGGCAACACTTCTTTTTACGGCGCCACTTCAGGTGATGCCTATGTAAGGGGTAAAGCCGGCGAACGTTTTTGTGTAAGAAATTCGGGAGCGAAAGTGGTAGTTGAAGGAGTAGGTGATCACGGTTGTGAATATATGACCGGAGGTATTGCTGTGGTGCTTGGATCAACAGGAAGAAATTTTGCAGCAGGAATGAGCGGGGGAATTGCGTTTGTATACGATGTGAAGGGCCAGTTCGAATCGTTGTGTAATAAGGAGATGGTAGACCTGGATCCGCTGGATGCAGAAGATGCTAAAACATTGCACGAACTGGTTTCTAACCATTACGAGTATACGAAGAGTAGTGTCGCAAAATTTATTCTCGATGATTTCGAAAACCAGGTGAGAAACTTTATCAAGGTATTTCCAAGGGATTACAAGAAAGCAATCGGATCGAAAGCCGGCAAAGTAAAACTGGCTTCCTGATAACAAAACGTATAACAACAAGGAGAAAGCATAAATGGGCAAACCAACGGGTTTTTTAGAGTTTTCGAGGGAAATGCCTTCGAAGAGACCGGTACAGGAGCGTGTGAATGACTATAGGGAATTTGTTGAAAGATACCCCACACAAAAGCTGAATCAGCAGGCGGCACGCTGCATGGATTGCGGTGTACCGTTTTGCCACAACGGCTGTCCCCTGGGTAACATTATTCCCGAGTTCAACGATGCAATTTACCGTCAGAGCTGGAGAGAGGCTTATGATATCCTCGCTTCCACTAATAATTTTCCTGAATTCACAGGAAGAATATGTCCTGCACCATGCGAAAGTTCATGTGTGCTTGGCATCAACCAACCACCGGTAGCGATCGAAGAAATCGAAAAACATATTATTGAGATCGCATTTGAAAAGGGTTTTGTAAAACCGCATAAACCGAATATCAGAACCGGGAAGAAGATTGCCGTTGTAGGTTCTGGTCCGGCGGGTATGGCTGCTGCTGCACAATTAAATGCTGCTGGTCATTCCGTGGTTGTATTTGAAAGAGATGATGCACCGGGTGGCCTTCTGCGTTATGGCATCCCCGATTTCAAGCTCGAAAAGTGGGTGATCGACAGGAGAATCGGAATCATGGAAGAAGAGGGAGTAGTGTTTGAATGTAATAAAGAAGTAGGGACCGATATCAGCGTGAACGACCTGCTGAGGCAGTACAGCGCGGTTGTATTGACTGGCGGTGCAACTATCCCGAGAAACCTCGCAGTACCGGGCCGTGAATTGAAAGGTGTTCACTTCGCGATGGACTTCCTCAAACAACAGAATAAAAGAGTAAGTGGATTACTCGATAAGAAGGAAGAGCCGTTGATGGCCACAGGCAAACACGTTGTGGTAATCGGTGGCGGTGATACCGGATCAGACTGTGTAGGAACCTCAAACCGGCACCTGGCTAAGTCTGTTACACAATTTGAATTGTTGCCAAAGCCTCCGGAGTCGAGAACGAACCAGATGCCATGGCCTACATACCCGATGGTATTGAAAGTTTCCAGCTCGCATGAAGAGGGCTGCGAAAGGCAGTGGGCGGTTAATACAAAGGAATTTATTGGCGATGGGAACGGAAATCTCAAGGCGCTTAAGATCGTGGACCTTGAATGGAAGATAGCCGAGAACGGGAAGGCTCAGTTTGCAGAGGTAGAAGGCACCACCCGTGAAATACCCTGCGACCTTGCCTTGCTGGCAATGGGATTTGTTCATCCGCAGCATGAAGGCCTCGTAAACGACCTGGCTGTTGAGCTGGATGATAGAGGAAACGTTAGGGCGTCAGAAAGGTCTTATCAAACCAATATTCAGAAGATTTTTACGGCCGGCGATATGCGCAGGGGTCAGTCGCTTGTGGTTTGGGCCATCAGCGAGGGTAGGGAATGTGCAAGAAAGGTAGACGAGTTTTTGATGGGCAGCTCGGTGCTGGAAACAAAAGATGACAACCGTATCGCGATATAGCGAAAAGTCGCATTAATTATTTTTATATATGCCCTGTTTCACACTGAAACGGGGCTTTTTTATGCCTGAACTACGTCAACTTCCTAACATTATTATGTGGAGAACAAATATTGTTCATAAAGCACGTGCATATTACATATCATAAATAATAAAATGTAATAATAGTGAGTTAAATTATGCCTTCGTTTGCCTACTTTTAGGTGGATATATTCATATATATCTTTTTTGAATATTAACAACTAAACGAAAACAACAGGTATGAGAAAACTAACATTCAAACAGGTAGCACCGTTCATTATTTTGTGTGCTGTAGCTGTTGCCGCTATGTTTATTGCCCCGGCGGCCGACTATGTACCGGGCGAAAAGGACCCGCAATATAATACTGCTGATATTGCATGGGTACTCGTTTCTTCTGCGCTCGTATTTCTTATGACACCTGGCCTCGCCTTTTTTTATGGTGGTATGGTGCATCGTAAGAATGTTATCTCAACGATGATCAAAAGTGTGGTAGCCGCAGGGGTGGTTGGCGTACTTTGGATCGTTGTAGGCTTTAGCCTCAGTTTCGGTGATTCAATCGGTGGCCTCATCGGTGATCCCCGCACTTTCTTATTTTACAATGGCGTGAAAGGTCACGCCGCCTGGCCCGCAGCCAACACTATCCCCCTGACGCTTTTTTCTCTTTTCCAGCTGATGTTTGCGATCATTACCCCAGGACTGGTGGTAGGCGCAGTAGCTGAGAGGATCCGCTTCACTGCTTACATTCTTTTCATCGCATTGTTCAGCTTACTGGTGTACGCTCCACTTGCACACTGGTCATGGCACCCCGACGGCTTCCTCGCTAAGATGGGCGCATGGGACTTTGCCGGAGGTACGGTGGTTCACATTTCTGCCGGTTGTGCAGCCCTCGCTGGCGCCCTGGTATTGAAAAGAAGGAAGTCTCACATCGAAAAAAGAGAGATTCCACCAGCCAACGTTCCTTATGTTCTGATAGGAACAGGCTTACTTTGGTTTGGTTGGTTCGGTTTCAACGCAGGTTCTGCAGTAGGTGCAACGCCTCTCGCAGTTAACGCATTCGGAACAACAAACACAGCTGCTGCTGCTGCAGGTTTGGCGTGGATGTTCTTCGATGTTCTTAAAGGTAAAAAACCATCAGTGCTCGGATTCTGTATCGGTGCGGTAGTAGGTCTCGTGGCCATTACACCTGCTGCAGGTTATGTGGGCATTCCTCAAAGTATAATCATCGGTTTGGTGGGTGCACTTATTTCCAACATTGTTGTAGGTATCAAACAAAAATCAACTCTCGATGATACACTCGACGTATTCCCCTGCCATGGTGTAGGTGGTATGGTTGGTATGCTGCTTACCGGCGTGTTTGCTGCTCCGCTTGTTCACGGAATTTCGGGCGGTCCGCAAGGCTGGTTCTATGGTAACCCGGCTTTCTTTTTTACCCAGCTTAAAGCAATGTTGATTGTAGTAGTGTATGCGTTTACTGTATCGTTCCTGATCTTTAAATTCATCGCCATGGTCCTGCCTCTCCGCGTTACTTCAGAAGAAGAAGAACTCGGTCTGGATTCTACTCAGCACGACGAGAAATATCTCCAGGGTACACTTCTGGTTACCCCTGGAACCTCAACAACAAATGGCAAGTACAGAGATGCCGATGTTTTAAAAGAATCCGAAGTAGTGAACTTTTAGTTCACTACTTTCTAAAGATTTCTTTGAAATAGACTTATTCGAAAAGCAGAAAAGGTATAGCCATATAATGAACTTCTGATACAAGTTCAATGGCCATACCCTTTCCTGTTAACACTTAAAAACTAATCGCAATGTTACAAAAATTCTTTGCAACCTCTCTGGCACTCGTGTGTTTTATCGCCTCTTACAGCCAGGATTCAGCGGTTGCTGTCGCTACTGAAGAACCAAGCAAACCTGTAATCTCCGGATCCGTAGACGTATACTACAGATATAACTTCGCTAACGCTAAAAATGTGTCGGGCGGCCTGTTCAATAACTTCACCAGCTTTACAAACAGCCAGAATTCTTTTGAACTGGGTATGGCCTCCGTTAGGCTCGATCATAGCGTTGGCAAAGTGAGTGTTGTAGCTGATCTTGGCTTTGGTAAAAGAGCCGAAGATTTCTCTTACAACGACGACAAAACCTTGCTGGCTATCAAGCAGGCTTATGTTAGCTACCAGGTTACCGACAAGCTGAAACTTACAGCGGGTTCATTCTCTACACATGTGGGTTATGAACTGGTAGATCCTTACCTGAACCGTAACTATAGTATGAGTTACATGTTCTCGTACGGTCCGTTCTTCCACACAGGTATCAAAGCCGAAATATCAGCTGGAAAAAGCGGATTCATGGTAGGTATACTCAACCCGAACGATCTTAAAACAGCCAACTTCCAACAGAAGATGCTCGGTGCACAGTATAGCTATGCAGCCAGCGAAAACTGGAAGTTCTTCCTTAACTACATCGGTGGCAAACTGAACGAACAAACAAACCTTCAACAAATTGATGCGGTACTCACAGGTGTGATCACCGATAAGTTCAGCATGGGTTATAACGGTACTGTACAATCGCAAAAAGCTAAGGATACCCTCGGTAAGTACGGCGAAAGTGACAGCTGGTGGGGTTCTGCACTTTACTTCAACCTTGATCCAAGTGCAAAATTCGGACTTACACTCAGAACGGAATATTTTAATGACAAGAAAAGTGTGTTGGGATTTGACGGAAATATTTTCGCAACCACGCTTTCCGGAAATATCAAGGCTGGACCATTGGTAATTATTCCGGAATTACGTTTGGAAAATGCAAACACTGAGATGTTTGCGAAAGAGTCTGGTGAAGGAACGAAGAGTACGTTTACTGCGTTGCTCGCTGCAGTATATAGGTTTTAATTGAATTGATGATACTACAACAACTCTGTTCGTGAGTATTCAAAAAAAAGGAGCGTCCCGTAAGACGCTCTTTTTTTTACAAAGAAATGTAATAGTAAATATTATCCCGTCCCTGATGGGAGGGCAGGATTTTATCTTTTAAACGGAGTTTCTTCCTGCATTGATAATACCGAAGGAACTTCTGATAACCAACTTCGCATACGTCTCTTTCAAAGGACTGGCAACGCCTTCCTCATCCATTTCCCTGATCTTCGACATCGCATACTGCTGAATAGTAGTCAACGGTAAAACAATCCTTTCTCTCATCTGGATAGACAACTGCTCCACAGGATAATCGGCCATCAATTCATTCCTGCCTGATAGCTGGAATATATACCGCTGCGTAAGCTCATACTCTCTATGTATCATATTATACAACTCACCGTAGCGCGGATGATTAGACAAAAATTCAGTAAGCGGGAAATAACATTTCTTCATTGCCATTTCACAGTTATCGATGAGCGTCTTGAAGAACATTGAGCGCTGGTACAACTGTTTTACATCAGCCCATCTTCCATTCTTTTCCATCTGCTGCAATGCCTTTCCTACCCCATAGTACCCTGTAACATTCTGCTTCAGCTGGCTCCACGCGCCAACATATGGAATCGCCCTGAGGTCTTTTAATTGAAACTTCGAAGAAGTTCCGCGTTTTGAAGGACGGCTGCCAATGTTTGTTTCACCGTAATATTTCAATGGACTCACATTCGTGAGGTACTCCACAAAATCAGGATGCTCCTTTAATTCGATATAAGAATTGAAACTTTCCACTGCAAGTTCTGAAAGCAATTTTTCATCGTCCTGTTCGAGCGTCACAGATCTCTTTGAAAACAAACTGTTCGAAATACCGGCGTGTATCAATTGCTCGATATTATACTGTGCAGAATCGATCGTACCGAAATTTGAGCTAACAGTTTGCCCTTGTATGGTAAGCTGAATTTCTTCGTTTGATATATTTTGTCCCATCGACGCATAAAATTTATGCGTCTTTCCGCCACCGCGCGCAGGAGGACCACCACGACCATCGAAGAACACAACATCAACGCCGTGATCCCGCGATATTTTGGTGAGCTCTTCCTTCGCTTTATATATGCTCCAGTTAGCCATGAGATAGCCGCCGTCTTTCGTGCCATCGGAAAAGCCAAGCATAATTGTTTGTTTGGTTTTCCTTTGCTTCAGATGGTTCATGTACTTCTCATTACTGTAGAGCTGCGTCATGATGCCACCGGCATTCTTGAGATCTTCAACAGTTTCAAACAGTGGAACGATATCAATACTCAGCTCACTCTTCTTCCATCCGCCCAACAAAAACAATCCATATACCTCGATCACGTTTAATGCACTGTTGCACTGGCTGATGATATACCTGTTGCAACCATCCTGCCCATTATATGTCTGAATTTTCTTCACTGCTCTCACTGAATCTATCGTATCACAGATCAATGAGTCTTCTTTATAATTATCAGGTTGGATGTCAGCTTCCGCGTCCATCAACACGTTTATCTTTTCATCATCACTTAATGACGAATAATTTTTTGGCAGCACATTTTCTTTTGCGGCAATTGCTTCGAGAACGGTGTTATGAACTGTGCTTTCCTGCCTCACATCGAGCGATGCGAAATGCAATCCGAACACGTGCACCTTGCCAATGAGGTTGTCTACGAGGTGCTGAAACAGACCGTTATGCTGGTAAATAAGAATGTCCCGTATTCTTAATAATGCATCGAGGATATCTTGTTTGGCAAGTTCGGTTCTGTGGCCAGGAATGAAGATGTTGTCATACAGTTTTACTTCCATGTCGGCCAGGATGCTGTCGACACCTTTAAAAGTAAGTCTGCGTTTGAGGCGCCTTATGTCGAGGTAGTAGCATTTAATAATTCCACCGCGTAACGCATCTGCAACTTTCAGTGTAGTGGCTACATTTACGTTGGGGTTACCGTCGCGGTCGCCACCGGGCCAGAATCCCATATTGATGATCGGGTTGTTTTCGGTCATCGCCTGCGGAAACTGATTCTTTATGAAAGAGATGATCCTGCCTGCCGCGGCGTAAAACACATTCTCAAGGTACCAGATGAGGCTCATCGCTTCATCGTAAGGTGTTGGCTTTTCCTTATTCAGGAATGGCGTTTTACCCAACTGCTGCAGGTACATATTGATCTGGCTGGTATTGTTATCGGCCAAAGCCTTTGCGAGGTCGTTAATAATTCCGAGCACTGCTCCAGGGTAAAACTGCGTAGGGTGGGCGGTCAGTACCAGGCGGATGCCAAAGTCTTTCAGTTTGTCGGTGAGCTCCGCCTCCTTTCCATTCTGTACCACTTCCGATTCAAGATGTTTCAGGGTACCGACACCGTTTATATCATTCACATCCCTGAAAGATGCATCTTCAAGCGCATCAAACAGTACCACCTGCCTTTCGACATACTGGATGAAGCGAAACAGCAGATCAAGTTTATCTTCTTCGTTGCTGAATGATGTATGCTTTTTGAAAAAGTCGGCGATAATGTCTACCGGGCTCATCTTCTTCTTGTAGCCTTCTTCACAATTGTTCAGGAGAAGCGATAATAGAATACCCGTTTTTTCGATACGGTGAAAGGGTAATGAGGTAAACAGGCTATTGTAAAGCTGAAATTTGATTCCCACGTTGTTCTTAAACTGCTGCAATCCTTTGCTCGACTGGTGATCCATTAGTCTGGTAATTTTTAATCAATATATATGTTCGGGTGGGCAAGCGAAACGGGTGTGTAAAATAGTCCATTTTTGGCGAAATCCGTTTCAGGTCTAGTTATTTAGAGTGTTTTGCCTTAACTTAGCCCGTCTGAAAAAATGATATACCTGGTCAACCATATTATTTCTTCTTCACCTGTTGCCTTCGCAACCGGTACGACTATTACAACCTCAACAACCCGCTAAGGGTTGTGCAATTTCATATAACACTCGGGCCTTGGCTACCATCATCTTACAGGTTAGTATTCATTTCAATCAATCAACAGTTTTATGCAGGTTTTAAAGTTTGGCGGCTCTTCTGTTGCCAATGCGGAAAATATAAACAGGGTAGTTACTATTGTTCAGAAAGTTTCTCAAAAAGATAAAACGGTACTCGTAGTTTCTGCACTTGGTGGTATTACAGATCTTCTCCTTAGTGCAGCTCGCCTCGCTTCAATCGGCGACGAATCGTACACCGAACAACTGTCAGTAATTGAAAAACGTCATCTTACCGCAGTAACCGAACTCATACCTGTTGCCCGCCAGGCCGGCGTTCTCAGCGCCGTAAAAAAGCAATGCAACGAAATTGAAGATATCTGCAATGGCATTTTTCTTTTGCGTGAATTATCCGCTGCTTCTAAAGACCGTGTCGTGAGCTTCGGTGAACTGATGTCGTCAAAAATTATTGCAGCGCGCTTTACTGCAGAAGGCATCGAAAATGTTTGGAAAGATTCGCGCGAACTTATCCGCACCGATCTAAACTACGGCAATGCAAAAGTTGACTTTGAAAAAAGTAACGGACTCATTACTGAATTCGCACAAAGCGTAAAAGAAAACCTGGTAGTGTTGCCCGGCTTCATTGCATCTGCGCCAAATCTTACTACTACCACACTTGGTCGCGGGGGATCCGATTATACTGCGGCAATAGTAGCAGCGGCACTCGATGCGAAAATTCTGGAAATATGGACCGACGTATCAGGAATTATGACCGCCGATCCAAACAACGTAAGCAACGCGAAAATTATCTCGCATATATCTTACCAGGAAGCGATGGAACTATCGCATTTTGGCGCCAAGGTGATCTATCCACCCACCATTCAGCCGGTATTAAAACGAAGCATCCCTGTAAGAGTTAAAAACACCTTCGCGCCCGACGACGAAGGCACGCTGATAGACAACACCGCAACGAGCAATGGAAGTATCATAAGAGGAATCACCTCAATCAACAACATTGCACTGCTTGGCCTCGAAGGAAGCGGCATGGTAGGTATTCCGGGATTTTCAAAGAGATTATTCGAGTCACTTGCCGCTGCAAGCATAAACGTAATAATGATCACACAGGGATCATCTGAACATTCTATATGTGTGGCTGTTGAGGATTCAAGCGCCGACCGTGCTAAGGAATCAATTGATAAAATATTCGAACAGGAGATTGCCGCCGGCCAGGTTGATCCGCTTGTAATTGAGTCATCGCTTGCCATTGTAGCCGTTGTCGGTGATAACATGAAAAACCATCCGGGTATCAGTGGTAAGATGTTTGGTGCACTTGGAAGGAATGGTGTGAACGTTCGCGCAATTGCGCAGGGATCATCAGAAAGAAATATTTCTGCTGTCGTATATAAATCGGATGTTAAAAAGGCCATCAACGTATTGCACGAAGAATTTTTTGAAACCACTTACAAACAGGTGAACCTTTTTGTGGCCGGCGTCGGCAATGTTGGGGGCAGGCTGTTGGCACAATTGCAAAAGCAAAAAAATTACCTGCTTAATCATCTTCGTTTACAGGTAAGGGTTGTTGGCCTGGCCAACAGTAAGAAAATGCTTTACAATGAGAACGGAATCGATTTAAATAACTGGAAAGCAGAGCTCGATAAAGGACAGGCAATGAGCATTGATCAGTTTATCGAAACTGTGCGCTCCAAGAATCTTCGCAATTCATTATTTGCCGATGTAACGGCTAATGACGACCTCGCAAAACAGTACGACAAACTACTTTCGAAAAGTGTTTCTGTTGTAGCATGTAACAAAGTTGCGGCCTCATCGGCATTTGAATATTACAAATCACTTAAGGATCTTGCGCGGGAATACAACGTTCCATTTTTATTCGAAACGAATGTGGGGGCCGGACTACCTGTTATTGGTACGCTTAATGATCTCATGCGCAGTGGCGACAAAGTGAATAAGATCCAGGCAGTGCTGAGCGGTACGCTCAATTTCGTTTTCAACAACTATAACGGTCAACGTTCTTTTGCAAGTGTGGTACGGCAGGCCCAGGATGAAGGCTACACAGAGCCGGATCCGCGACTCGATCTAAGCGGAAAGGATGTGATGCGCAAAATTATGATCCTTGCGCGCGAAGCCGGCGAGCAGATAGAGATGGACGACATCAATAACGATTCCTTCATGCCTGAGTCGTGCATGGTGGGTTCCGTTGAA
The DNA here is from genome assembly GCA_963782225.1 of uncultured Chitinophagaceae bacterium. GTDB lineage: Bacteria > Bacteroidota > Bacteroidia > Chitinophagales > Chitinophagaceae > Flavitalea. The sequence goes on along the minus strand of CAWAIQ010000004.1, from coordinate 495,020 downwards.
AACTTTTACCAGGAGATGGAAAAGCACGAAGAGCATTTTAAAAAGATATATCAAAACGCCGCAGATAATGGAAATAAGCTGAAGTTTGTTGCCTCCTATGAAAATGGTAAAGCATCAGTTGGATTGCGTGAGATTGATCCGCAGCACGATTTTTATCATTTGTATGGGAAAGATAACGTGGTACTTTTTTACACCGACCGTTATGTAGAACAACCATTGGTAGTAAAGGGTGCCGGAGCGGGAGCGGAAGTAACAGCGTCCGGCGTATTTGCGGATATCATCAGAGCATCGAGGATTTGAGACGTGAGAAGTTAGAAGTGAGACGTGAATCGTCAAAGATTACATTTTTTCTGACCTCTCACTTCTCACCTCTCACAATTTGATAGTTAACCATGAACAAAACAGTAAAAATTCTTGCCCCAGCATCTGTTGCAAACCTTGTTTGCGGTTTCGACGTGCTTGGTATGTCGCTCGCAGATCCTGCAGATGAAATGGTCATGAGTCTGTCTGATACACCGGGTATTACAATTGTTCATGAGGATGAATACAATTTGCCTGAAGAGCCTGAAAAGAATGTTGCGGGCGCAGCTTTGCTTGCAATGATGAAAGAGCTTGACCCGCATATCGGGTTTTCGGTGAGAGTAAATAAAATAATAAAGCCAGGAAGCGGACTTGGATCAAGTGCGGCAAGTGCAGCTGGTGCAGTAGCCGGGGCGAATGCTTTGCTGGACAATAAGTTTTCGCAGGACGACCTTGTGCGATTCGCAATGTCGGGAGAGAAGCTTGCGTCGGGGGTGAAGCATGCCGACAACATTGCACCGTGTTTATTAGGCGGTATCACGTTGATCCGCTCTATCATGCCGCTCGATATTGTGAAGTTGTCGTTTCCTGAATTATATGTAACCGTTGTGCATCCGCAAATCGAAGTGAAGACTTCAGATGCCCGGGAGATTCTCAGGAAACAGGTGTTACTGAAAGACGCTATCAAGCAATGGGGCAACATCGCGGGCCTTGTTGCGGGATTTATGCAGAAAGATTATGCGCTGATCGGCCGCTCGCTTGAAGATGTAATCATCGAACCTGTGCGAAGTATTTTGATACCGGGCTTCAAAGATGTTAAAGAAAGATGCAGAAATGCGGGTGCATTAGGCGGCGGAATTTCTGGTTCCGGACCATCAGTTTTTATGTTAAGCGTTGAAGAGAAAACTGCAAACAGTGTTAAAGAAGTGATGCGCGAAGTGTACAGCACTTTGGGTATCGATTTCAAAATTTATGTAACGAAAATTGATGAAAAGGGGGTAAAGATTGAAGTACTTCAGCACCAATAAAAAATCGCCTATCGCGGATTTCAGGGAAGCGACAATTAAAGGTCAGGCGCCGGACCGTGGGTTATATTTTCCGGAAAAAATTCCGCAGCTGTCTGCCTCGTTCATCGCCGATTTGAAGAATAAGCCCAACAACGAGATCGCTTTCGAAGTAATCAAGCCATACGTCGGCAATACAATACCCGACGAAGAGTTGTTCAGCATTGTAAGTGAAACGGTAAACTTCGATTTTCCATTGGTGAAAGTGAGTGACTCAGTTTACACACTCGAATTATTTCATGGACCTACTCTTGCATTTAAAGATGTAGGCGCGCGGTTCATGAGTCGCTGTCTCGGTTATTTTTCAAAAGAGCAAAAGGAGAAGGTTACTGTGCTTGTTGCAACCTCAGGTGATACGGGCAGTGCGGTGGCCAATGGTTTCTATAATGTACCCGGTGTTGAAGTGGTGATATTATACCCATCGGGGAAAGTAAGTGGAGTCCAGGAAAAGCAGTTAACAACGCTGGGAAAGAATATTCATTCCCTCGAAGTAGATGGTACGTTCGATGATTGTCAGAAGATGGTGAAGCAGGCGTTTGCCGATCGTGAGTTAAACAGCAAAATGTTTTTAACGTCAGCCAATTCTATCAACGTAGCAAGATGGCTTCCCCAGCAATTTTATTATTTCTTCGCATACAAGCAATGGAATGAGATCGGCGCTCCGGTCATTTCGGTACCGAGTGGAAACTTCGGCAATCTTTGCTCCGGGCTCGTTGCGTTTGCGTCGGGTTTGCCCATAAAGCATTTTGTAGCAGCTTGTAATGCAAACGATGTGGTGCCGGAATATTTCGAGAGTCGCGAGTATCAACCGAAACCTGCGAAGGCTACCATGTCGAATGCTATGGATGTTGGCGACCCGAGTAATTTTGTAAGAATGCTTGAGCTATTTGAAAACGATTTCGAAAAAATTCAGGACGTTGTCAGTGCGTACAGCATTTCCGAAGAAGAAACTTCACAGGCCATCCAGGAGATTAATAACAAGTATCACTACCTGCCCGACCCACATGGCGCTGTAGGTTATGTTGCGCTGAAAAAATATCTATTCGGACAACCAGGCAAACGCGGAATATTCCTCGAGACCGCTCACCCGGTGAAATTTTATGATGTTGTTGAACCACTTATCGGTAAAACAATCGACATTCCCGATCGGCTGCAGGGCCTGATGTCGAGGCAAAAAGTGAGCACAAAAATTTCTACCTACTATACGGAGTTTAAAGATTTTTTACTCAACAAATAACTGCCGTCGTCTTCTGAAAAAATACACAAGGAACAGGTACCGGCGTTCCAGGCTGTTGAAGTAGTAAATGCTCAGGGGCACCAGGAACGCTATGAGCGTGAACAATATGGAAGACGGATAATTGATGAGCAGGGCGATCAGCGAAAGGCACATCCGCGAATATTCAAGATAAAATATCCAGCGTTTCTGTTCCAGTATAGCTCCGCAGTTTACAAGCGTCACCAGTATTATTAATGTGAATATCGTCTGTAGCTGCCAGCTGAGAAAGTGTTCATAGAAAATAAAAAGAAAGAGCAAAACGAGACTACCCAATACCTGGAAGAGGACATACCGGTTGAGTTCGTTTGCTGCCGGTTCTTTATCGCTTGAAATGCTGAGTTTGCTCTCGAGTTCCGATCGAATTTCAGGATCCACGGTGTCAGGTCGGCCGAATAACTTCCGCATTTTATTCATGAAGCCTTTTTCTCTTTTTACGGCAACCCCGAGTTCTAAAAGAAAATGAAAATGCTGCCACAGAAAACTGTTGCTGTTCAAGGGCCTCGTTAAACCATAAACTATCTCCGATTCCTCTTTTTTAAAAGTGCCAAACAGCTTATCCCATATAATTAATACGTCGCCGTAATTTTTATCGAGATACTCAGGATTTGAGGCGTGGTGAACCCGATGGTGCGACGGTGTTACAAATATATATTCAAGGATACCCAAATTGCCAACGAGGCGGGTATGAATGAAAAAGGGATAAAGTCCATGTACCAGCAGCACACTGATAATCATTTCCGCCGGGAAGCCAATTATTGGAAGGATGGCCCAGAAACCGGTTCTGATAAAGGCCTGGAACACAGTGATCCTCGCAGAAACCGTATAGTTGAAGTCCTCGCTCTGATGGTGTACGATATGTGCCGCCCAGAAGACGTTGATCTCATGGGCAAGCCTGTGATACCAATACCATGTAAAGTCTGTACAAATCAGCAATGCCACCCATAATACTATGGAGGGCTTAATGTCGAAAATGCCAAAATGCCTGTTCAGGTAGTCGTATACAAAAAAGAATAGGCCCGTCACGAGGGTATCGAGTAATCGTTCGGCGATTCCCACGTTCACATTTGCTATCGAATTGGTAAAATTGAAAAATTTTTTACCTCTTCTTTTAGCGACAAAAAATTCCAAAAGCATCAATCCAACAAACAAGGGAACGGCAAACGCCAGGTAGTTGAAATGCATAATGTGCTTTATTCGTTATGGTTGCGAGCTCATTAGTAATGTAAAACTAAGGCATCAATGCAAGTCCACCAATTCGGTAGACTGAACCAAAGCTTTTGTTGCGGTGCAAATTTACTCCCTTTACGCTGGTTTTCAATCTTTCACATGATCTTTCAAAACATTCTTTTACTATCTTTGTGCACCTGATAGATAGACTATACATGAGCAACATCACTAACACTCCAAGCACACACTTTTTTCGCTGCAATTCCTGTTGTTGTTGTTGATTCCCCACGGTTGCCGTCTATTTAACCCAATCTTTATTATACGACGTTAATGAATAAAATGTTACAAGATTTTATACCTCACCTTTCAGCACGAGCTGGGAATCTTCCGATCCATGAAGTGATCAGGCAGCTTGAGGTTGAATTCCCCGGCAAAGTAACGTTTTCTTCCAGCTTCAGCTACGAGGATCAGGTCGTAACCCACGAAATTTTGAGTAATGGCCTTAATGTGTCCATTTTTACGCTTGATACCGGCAGGCTGTTCGCCGAAACCTATTCCGTTTGGAACAGCACCAACGAAAAGTACGGCGCCCGCATTATTCCTTATTACCCACAGCACGAGAAACTGGAAAAATTCGTGACCGCTAAGGGTCCGAACTCCTTTTACGAGTCGGTCGACAACCGCAAAGAGTGCTGCTTTATCCGGAAAGTGGAGCCGCTGAAGCGCGCCCTTGCCGGAAATTCGGTGTGGATTACGGGTTTGCGCGCAGAACATTCGCCTTCCCGCAGCGACCTGGCGATTTTTGAGTGGGACGAAGGCAACCAGGTGATCAAGTATAATCCCATCCTTCATTGGACAACACAACAGGTTAAAGACTACATCAACGAGAATAATGTTCCGTACAACCCGCTGCACGACCGCGGCTTTGTGAGTATTGGTTGTGCCCCGTGCACTCGGGCGATCAGGCCCGGCGAAGATTTTCGTGCCGGCAGATGGTGGTGGGAAGATGCAGATAAAAAAGAGTGCGGATTGCATGTGCACAGTGAAGTTGGCGAGGTAGATCACTCAACAGTTATTACAGAAAGCAGAATATAAAGAGTTTGTAGATATGAAAAATTATAAGCTGGATTACCTGGATCATCTTGAGGCGGAAGCGATATACATTATGCGCGAAGTGGCCGGCCAGTTCGAAAAGCCAGCGTTGCTGTTTTCCGGCGGCAAAGATTCCATCACGCTGGTACATCTGGCGCTTAAAGCATTTCGTCCCGGAAAATTCCCTTTCCCACTTGTGCATATTGACACAGGTCACAATTTCCCGGAAGCTTTGCAATTCAGGGATAGCCTGGCAGCGCAACTTGGGGAAAGGCTTGTAGTGAGGAGTGTAGAAGATACCATCAAAGCAAAAAAACTTAGTGAACCTGTTGGAAAGTTTGCAAGCCGTAATGCACTGCAGACTTACACGCTTCTCGATACGATTGAAGAGTTCAAGTTTGATGCGTGTATTGGTGGCGCAAGACGAGATGAAGAAAAGGCGAGGGCTAAAGAAAGAATTTTTTCTGTGAGAGATGAATTCGGACAGTGGAATCCGAAGCTTCAGCGCCCTGAGTTGTGGAATACTTACAATGGAAAAATTCATAAGGGAGAAAACGTCAGAGTGTTCCCCATCAGTAACTGGACGGAGCTTGATGTGTGGAATTACATTCGTCGCGAGAAAATTGAGTTGCCATCAATTTATTTTTCTCACGAGCGTGAGGTGGTTGAGCATGAAGGGCAGCTTGTAGCAACGTCTGAGTTTATTAAGCTTGATGCGGATGACAAGATATCTGTGAAGCGGGTTCGTTATCGCACTGTTGGTGATATGACCTGCACAGCTGCGGTTGAGTCGAAAGCGGAACATATCGATGATATCATTTCTGAGATCATTGCAACGAAAACGAGTGAGCGTGGTGAAACAAGAATTGATGATAAGGTTTCGGAGGCCGCAATGGAAGACAGGAAGAAAAATGGATATTTTTAGTTAGATAGGAGATTTTAAGAAAGTTAGAAGGGTATTTGCTTTTTATTTTTTAGGATTGAGAAGGCATTTAGGAATTAATTAAACAAGATCTTTTAGGATTTAGAACGGGAATAAAAAATCATTTCAACAGAATTAAACAAAATGATGTTTTAGGATTTAGAACCGAGGAAATAAAAAATCATTTCAGCAGAATTAAACAAAATGATGTTTTAGGATTTAGGACGGCAAGAAAAAATCATTTAAACAGAATTAAACAAAATGATCTTTTAGGATTTAGAACGGCAAGAAAAATTTATTTTATTTTTTCTTCTTTTTTAAAAAATAAAAAATCATTTAAGCAAATTAAACATGGATCTTTTACGATTTATCACCGCAGGTTCAGTCGACGACGGCAAAAGCACACTCATAGGCCGCTTGCTCTACGATAGCAAATCAATCATGATTGATCAACTGGAAGCCCTCGGCAAACAGAGCAAAAACAAACACGACGGCGAAATCGATCTCGCTTTACTTACGGACGGCTTACGTGCCGAACGCGAGCAAGGCATCACAATAGACGTTGCCTATAAATACTTTTCTACTCCTAAAAGAAAATTCATCATAGCTGATGCGCCCGGCCATATCCAATATACAAGGAACATGGTAACAGGTGCGTCGAACTCAGATCTGATTGTGATACTTGTTGATGCACGTAACGGGGTGGTAGAACAAACACGAAGACATTCAATCATTGCCTCTCTTCTTGCCATTCCGCACGTTGTAGTAGCCATAAACAAAATGGATCTCGTTGGTAACTCACAGGATATTTACAACAACATCGTCATCGAATATTCGGAAGTAGCAAAATCGCTCGGATTAAAAGATGTAAAATATCTTCCGATAAGCGCCATCAGCGGCGATAACATCGTAGAAACTTCTCCGAACTTTCCATGGTACGAAGGGGATTCCCTTCTGCACATTCTCGAAAACATCGAAGTACAGAACGACATTAACTTAGTGAATGCGCGCTTTCCTGTGCAATATGTTATTCGCCCGCAAACGACCGAACTCCACGACTATCGGGGATATGCCGGGAAAGTAATCAGCGGCGTGTATCGCGTGGGAGACAGCGTTACCATTCAGCCTTCCGGGTTAAAAACAAAAATCACCGGCATAGAAACCAACGGTGTAAAAACCGAAGAAGCATTTGCACCGCAAAGCGTGGTGATGTTGTTACAGGATGACATCGACATCAGCAGGGGAGATGTGATCGTAAAAGAAGAAAACAACACAAAGGTTGAGCAGGAATTTGAAGCATTTATTTGTTGGATGGATACCAAACCGCTTGTGCCGGGTAACAAGTATCTTCTTCAGTTGAATAGCAGGCGGGTAAGAAGCATAGTGAAGGATATCGAATACAAACTTGATGTGAACACCCTTCAGAAAAATCCTGCGCCGGCCCACGCGGATCTGAATGATGTGATCAGGGCAACGATCAAAACAGCGTCCCCGCTGCCATACGATTCATATGCGTCGTTAAGACAGAACGGAGGTGCGATATTAATAGACGAAACAAGCAATGTGACGGTTGGTGCGTGCATGATACAATAGCAATCCAAATTGAAAAGATGATGAGCAAAGCATTCATTAAACAACTTTACGACAGGCAAAAGCAGGCACTATCAGGCTTTCCCGATAAAGAATCGGCGGAAGAATTTATTGATCAGTTGTTCAATTTCCTGTTTGTTCCCGGCACTTCACGCAACTATCCGCTTACAGAGGTGGAGAAAGAATTTGATTCACTCAAAAGTCATTTGTCTACACTTGTTTACGATGTAAATCATGATGGTGCCGAATCGCAACGTATTACTGATCAGTTTTTCGCAGTTCTCCCGCAAGTGTACGACTCATTACAAAAGGATGCAGAATCAATAGCGAAGCACGATCCTGCTGCAACGTCGGCCGAAGAAGTTGTAGTAGCGTATCCTGGTTTTTATGCCATTGCTGTATACAGGTTATCGCACGAACTCTATAAGTTGAAACTCAAATCGCTCCCGCGTTTATTTACCGAGTATGCGCACAGCAAAACGGGGATAGATATTCATCCGGGTGCGAGTATTGGCGAAGGATTCTTCATCGATCATGGCACAGGCATCGTTATAGGTGAAACTTCAGTGATCGGCAACAACGTGAAAATCTACCAGGGTGTAACCATCGGTGCATTACTGTTAACAAAAGAGACAAACAAATCAAAGCGTCATCCGTCTATCGAAGATGATGTAATAATATATGCGGGTGCTACGATTCTCGGTGGTGACACAGTGATCGGGCATGGCAGTACGATTGGTGGCAACGTGTGGTTAACCTCAAGCGTGCCATCGGGTTCATTCGTTTACCAGAAAAATGAAGTAGGAGTACTATGAACGGAAGTTCAAATAAAGGAAAAGTAATCATTGCCGGGGCGGGTCCGGGTGATCCGGAACTGATCACTCTTAAAACGCTGCGTTATTTGCAGGAAGCAGAAGTTGTATTGGCCGACAGGCTGGTAAGTGAAGAGGTGCTCAATTGTTATGTAAACCCGCGTGCGGATATTGTGTATGTTGGTAAACAATGTCGCAGGGGAGCGTCTACGCCACAGGCTACTATTAATGAGCTGATGGTACTTTACGCAAATGAAGGTAAAGCTCGTTGTGAGGCTTAAAGGCGGCGATGTTTCTATTTTTTCCAACGTGCTCGATGAGCTGGAAACGCTGACAGCGCATCAAATTTCTTATGAAATTATTCCTGGCGTAACGGCAGCACTTGGCGCTGCTGCGTATGCGGGCATTCCGTTAACGGCTCGAGGATATTCAACGGCTGTTCGGTTTGTTACCTATTATAAATCGGATGTGGTTACTGATGACTACTGGCGCGAGTTGGCCAATACGAACGACACGCTGGTATTTTATATGAGCGCTGAAACACTTGGCAGCGTTGTTAAACACCTGCTGGTTAATGGAATTGCAACCGATAAAAAACTTGCTGTAATTGAGCAGGCTACCACACCTCGAACAGCGCGTGAAGATTTCGGCACTTGATGAATATACCGATGATGAATATATATCGCCAACCATTGCGATTATTGGAAAAGTTGTAGCGTTAAATGAAAAGTTTGGTTGGATAATTAACAAGGAACAGCCATCGGAATATTTTACAAGTTTTCGTGCTAAGCAACAAGCGAAGATTTTAGATAAGAATCAATCAAATCAATAGTTCAATCAAAATGCTTTCTCCGTTTAAACTAAAGATCGTACAGGACCTGATATCGACTTCAACCAAAGAAGAATTGATTTGGTTGAATGGATACATCGCCGGCCTTCTTTCGCAAAATGGATCGGATATTCCATCTGCCGCCCAGGCTTCCGCGCCGAAAGCGAGCGTTGGTAAAGTGACCATTGTTTACGGCACAGAAACCGGCAACTCGAAAAAGGTTGCGACAGATTTTGCGCTTAAAGCGAAAAAGAACAGCATTAATGCCAAAGTTGTCAGCCTCGATCAATACAGGCTTACCGATCTTCCTAAAGAAGAATACCTGCTGGCCGTGATCAGTACCCAGGGAGAAGGTGAACCGCCTTCATCCGCCAAAAAGTTCTACGATCATATTCACCAGAACGGCTTTCTACTTGAAAAGCTGAAGTTCGGCGTCTTTGCTCTCGGCGATACTTCGTATCCATTATTTTGTAAAGCCGGAGAAGACGTAGATGCACAACTTGAACGCCTTGGAGGAAAAAGATTGATTGATATCCAGAAGTGTGATGTTGATTATGAAACAGAAGCTGAGAGCTGGTTCTCGCTTGTACTTAACAAGCTTGGCACCAATGGTCACGACGCTGCGTCACCCGTTCAACCGGCGATTGTTCTTCCTGGAAAAAAACCTTCGGGAAAGAAGATCTACAATGGAACGGTTCTCACCAACATCCTACTGAACGACAGGGGATCGAATAAAGAAACATACCATATTGAAATAGGTGCCGACGACATTGATTATTTACCAGGCGATTCACTCGGTGTGATTCCTGAAAATCCTGCAGAGGTGGTAGATCCAATTGTTGCATTACTCGGCATCGATACGAATGAAACGTTTACCTTCAGAAATGAAGAAGTAACGGCTCATGATCTTCTCAAGAAGAAACTGAATATTTTCTATCTCCCCGAAAGAGTGGTGAGTAAATATTCTGCGCTCATTGGACAGGAGATACCCGCAACACGTATTGGTTTACATGAGTTACTGAGAATATATCCGTTAAATAGTAACAACCAGTTTAAAGATCTTATTGGCATTCTCGAGCCGATATCGCCGCGGTTGTATTCTATATCATCGTCTCCTGAGGCTCATTCAGGTGAAGTGCACATCACCGTAGCGAGAGATAAATTTCATATTAATGAGGAGTGGAAATTTGGACTGTGTTCCGATTTCCTTTCACAGCTTGCTGTAGATAATTCAATCGAATTTTATATTCATAAGAATAGCCAGTTCAGGTTGCCATCCGATGAAAAGGATGTTATAATGATCGGCCCTGGTACAGGTGTTGCCCCATTCAGATCGTTCCTCGCTCAGCGCGACGCCGCTGGTGCTGGTGGACGTAACTGGCTTTTCTTCGGGGACCAGCATTTTGTTACGGACTTTCTTTACCAGACAGAACTACAAAACTGGGTAGAAACCGGCGTGCTCACGAAACTCAACGTCGCTTTTTCGCGCGACCAGAAAGAAAAAGTATATGTGCAGCATAAAATGCTGAAGCACGGTAAAGAGCTTTACGAATGGTTATTGAATGGTGCGTCGTTGTATGTATGTGGAGCAAAAGATCCGATGAGTGTTGATGTTGAAGACACACTTATGCAGATCGTACAGAAGTTTGGAGAAAAAACCATCGAACAAGCTGTGCAGTTTGTTGAACAGCTGAAAGATGAATCAAGATATTTAAAAGACGTTTATTAAGAAATTTTTATGGCTGAAGAAAATAACCTTTCATCGACCGAAAGAATCAAGCAGGCCAGTGATAATCTCAGGGGAACACTGAAGGAAAGTATTGAGAATGAGATCACCGGCAACCTGTACGAAGATGATGTTGCGCTCGTAAGATTTCATGGTATGTATATCCAGGATGATCGCGATCGAAGAGAAGAACGCGCCATGAAAAAGCTGGAGCGGTTGTACTCATTCATGATCCGTTTGCGACTTCCCGGTGGCGTACTGACACCGCAGCAGTGGGTGGATCTTCATCATATCGCGGGCGATAATTCGACCGGTGTGATCAAGATCACAACGCGCCAGACAATTCAGCTGCATGGGGTATTGAAATCAACCATCAAGCCTACATTGCAATCGTTCCGTGAGGCGCATCTTACCACTATCGCCACCTGCGGCGACATCAACAGGAACGTGCTGTGCTCATCTCACCCAAAACAATCGCCGCTTCACCAGGAAATATTCGACTATGCAAAGGCAATAGACAAAATGTTGTTGCCCAAAACACACGCATATTATGAGATCTGGCTCGACGAAGAAAAGATTGTAGACAAGCAGTCTGAAGAAGATCCTTTATACCAGGACAGGTATATGCCACGTAAGTTCAAGATCGCTATTGCGATACCACCAAACAACGACGTGGATGTATTTGCGAACGACGTTGGATTGATTGCGGTGATCAAGAACGATAAACTGCAGGGCTTCAATATTGCGATCGGCGGTGGCATGTCAACCACCCATGGTAACCCTGATCATTATGCGCGATTAGGCTCCATCATCGGCTTCGTGAAATCGAAGGAACAGTTGCTGAAAGCCGTGTATGAAATTCTTACTATTCAACGCGACTATGGAAACCGCAGTGACAGAAAGCTGGCACGTTTAAAATATACAGTCGACCGCCTTGGTTTACCGTGGTGGAAAGAAGAGCTTGAAAGAAGAACAGGCTTTAAACTTGAAAAGGATAAACCCTTCACTTTCGAAAGGCGTAGAGATTATTACGGCTGGGAACAGAATCACGAAGGCTTATGGTACTATACTCTGTATGTTGAGAACGGTCGTGTGCTTGATGATGAGAAAGTCCTTTTGAAATCTGCGCTGCTTGAAGCGGCACAATCCGGGAAGGCGAATTTCATTTTTACCTGTAACCAGAATCTCATTCTCGGTGATATCCGGGAACAGGATAAAGCGTTTATCAACGAAATTCTCGAGCGGTATAACCTGACTGATTACACCGATGGTACATCGCCGCTGAAGAAAAATGCGATGGCATGTGTTGCGCTTAATACCTGTCCACTGGCATTAGCGGAGGGACAGCGTTACTTTCCTTCTCTTCTCGAGAAGATTGAGCCTTTGCTTGCGAACCACGGTTTGCAAAACGAGGAAATCATCATGCGCATGACGGGTTGCCCGAATGGCTGCGCGAGGCCTTATGCTGCGGAAGTTGGTTTCGTGGGTACTGCCCTCGGAAGATATAACCTTCACATTGGTGGCGACAGGTTGGGCATGAGGCTTAACAGGATCTATAAGGAAAGCCTTGATGAGCCATCAATCTTATCGGAGCTGGATGCCCTGTTTGGTGCTTATGTAAGTGAGCGGCAGAATGGTGAACAATTTGGCGATTTTACAAACCGAAAGTATTTCAATTAACATACGACCGAACGGATGAAGAAGCATTTAGTGTGGACGTGTTGTATTCTCATAGCGTTTTGCGTTAAGGTAAGTGGGCAGAAGCGGACAACACATTTGCAGCAGTTGTGGGGAGCCTACAATAATCAAACACGGTTTGGTGAGCATTGGGGATTATGGCTGGATCTTCATCTGCGCACAAAAGACAATTTTGTAGAAGACCTTTCTACAAGCATTGTTCGCGCAGGAATAACGTATCATGTTAATGACAAACTCCGGTTAACAGCTGGTTATGCGTTTGTGAATGCTTTCCCGGGCGACAATCATTCGGAGATAAGCAGACCGGAACACCGGCCATGGCAGCAGATCATGTGGCAGACACCCGAAAAGCGTTCGCGTCTCGTTAACTATATAAGGCTGGAAGAACGTTTCAGACGCAAAGTGAAAGACGAAGATGAACTGGCTGAAGGCTACAACTTCAACTACAAGCTGAGGTATAGCACCATGCTAAATGTGCCGCTTGGTAAAAAGGCGTTTGCGCCGAATACTTTGTCTGTCTCTTTAAATAATGAGGTGCATGTAAATTTCGGAAAAGAGGTAGTCTACAATTATTTCGATCAGAACCGTTTCTTTGCCGGGTTTGCCTACCATGTAAATCAGAGCGATTTTCTGCAGTTCGGGTATATGAATTTATTTCAGCAACTAGCTGCTGGTAACCAGTACCGGATGATTCATGCAGGAAGGGTATATTTCTATCATAATCTAGATCTTAGGAGAAAATAAGGGCACCAATAAAAACGACAAATTGAAAATTGAATCACCAGTAACGGCCCAGACGGATACAAATAATCTTTTCCCGGTTTTTTTGAAACTGGAAGAATTGAACGTATTGCTTATTGGTGGGGGTAAAGTAGGAGTTGAAAAGCTTGGTGCCATCATTTCGAATGCACCCGCAACCCCCGTACGTGTTATCGCTACAGAAGTGAATCATGTAATCAGGGAGATGGCAGCAAAGCATGGTAATGTCGAAGTGATTGAAAGAGCTTATGAACCTTCGGATATCGACTGGGCTAATCTCGTAATTACAGCTCTAAACGATTCCACATTAAGTGAGCAGGTTCGCTTTGATGCAAAACAGCGTGGCAAACTGGTAAACGCTGCCGATAAGCCAGATCTGTGCGATTTTTATTTAGGATCAATTGTTAAGAAAGGTAATCTCAAGATCGCTATTTCTACCAATGGTAAATCTCCAACGATCGCGAAAAGATTAAAAGATGTTCTGAATGAAGTGGTGCCCGACCAGATTGATGAGGTGCTGCAGAACATGAACGTTATAAGAAATAAACTCGGTGGCAACTTCACGGATAAAGTGAATAAGCTCAATCATATTACCCGCGACCTGGCGCTCAAGACAACTATCGATAGCCGCACGAACGAGAAGCGCTGGAAGAAAGTAGCTTCGTGGTCACTGTTTGCGTTTTTCTTTATGATTCTCGGGTATACGGTGCTCACTTATATTCCTTTTAAAGACCTTTCACTTTCCGTAAAAGACATTGCCCAACAGATCGACCCGATATTTTACTGGATGATCCTTGCAGGTTTTGCAGCGCAGCTTGTTGATGGTGCATTAGGAATGGGATATGGCGTTACGTGTACCACCATTTTATTATCACTCGGCGTTAACCTGCCTGTCATCAGTGGAAGTATTCACACGGCTGAAATGTTTTCGAGTGGTATTTCGGGTTACAGTCATTATCGTTTTGGCAACGTAAATAAAAAATTATTCAGTGCGCTGCTTATACCTGGTGTGATAGGTGCTGTGATCGGCGCGGTTGCCTTGTCGAAGCTCGGTACTACTTATGCTGATTATGTGCGGCCGTTACTCGCTGCTTATACACTTTTTCTCGGTGTGCGCATTCTGCTGAGTGTATACAAAAAAAATAAACCTACTAAAGTCAAACGAGTGGGATGGCTTGCCGGTGCAGGTGGATTCCTTGATTCATTCGGTGGCGGCGGCTGGGGACCTTTGGTTACAAGCACATTAATATCTAAGGGAAGAACGCCCAAATATGTTATCGGCTCTGTAAGTCTTTCTGAATTTTTTGTAACGCTTGCAAGTGCCATCACCTTTTTTACAATGCTGGGCATCAGTCACTGGCAGATCATTGCGGGTCTTGTTATCGGTGGTCTTATCGCGGCACCTCTTGCAGCGCGACTTGTAGGCAAGTTGCCACTTAAAACGATGTTTATTGGCGTAGGAGCTCTCGTTATTTTCTGGAGTTTAAGAATTCTCGTGAAGTCCCTGGGACTCTTTTAATTAAATCCTCCACCAGTCGGCCAGGTATTTTGAAATAACTTCTGATTCAACCATAAATCCATCGTGGCCATAAGCAGAATCGATGGCAATAAACCTTGAGTCCGGAATGTTCTTCGCTAAAAATTCCTGCTCAGCAAGCGGACAAAGTATGTCGCTGTGTATACCAAATACAAGTGTTTTTTGATTGATGGTAGCAAGGATTTCAGCAGTGGTCCCTTGTCTGCCCCGGGCGATATGATGGCTGTCCATCGCCTTCGTAAGCATCCAATAACTATGCGTATTAAAACGGCTCACAAGTTTTTCCCCCTGGTATTTCACGTATGACGACGCTTTGTAGTCATCAGTTTTGTTTGCGTCGGGGTCTGTCTGTTTTTTAACCAGGATCGCATGATTTCGGTAACTGATAAGCCCCATGGCACGCGCTGCCTGTAAACCTTTTTTACCTGCATCGGGCGATGCCTCCTTCCACGTACAGTCTGCCTCGATCGCCATCCTTTGCGAAGTGTGCACAGCGATGCCCCATGCGCTTTCCGCGGCAGAGGTAGATAGCAGGACAAGGTTGTCGATCCTGTCGTCCTCCATAATACACCATTCAAGCGCCTGGTAGCCTCCCATGCTTCCCCCGATAACCAGGTTTATCTTTTCGATACCTAGATGCTGGCGAAGAAGAATATGAGCCTTTACCATGTCGCGAATAGTGATTTGGGGAAAGTCCATGAAGTAGGGCTTGCCCGTATCGGGATTCGTACTTAGCGGACCCGTTGAGCCGTAGCATGATCCGAGAATATTGGCGCAGACAATGAAATATCTTGAAGGATCGATAATAGCGTTTGCCCCCACAAACCCTGACCACCATAAAGATGCATCAGAATTAGCCGTAAGATGATGGCAGATCCATACCACATTGCTTTGATCTTCATTCATCTCGCCATAAGTATGGTAAGCTATTTCGATCCCGTTGAGAACCTTTCCGCTTTCGAGTATGAACGGTGCGTTATGGCTGTATTGCTTCATCTTAAATTGTGAAATTGCCTGCAAAGTAAAGTGTTGAATATATTACTTTTATGAAAATTTTCAGAAAATGGTAAAGGTTGAATTGGAGCGCGTTAACGGAGCTTTTGGTTTTGAGGCCAAAGACGCTAATGGTCATACGATTAAGATTGACACCAGCCCTGAAACAGGCGGTGAAAATTTTGGTGTCCGTCCGATGCAATTGTTGCTCATGGGCCTTGGTGGCTGCAGTGGAATCGACATTCTTTCCATTCTGAAAAAACAAAGGCAGGATGTTACCGCGTTTCGAATGCACCTGGAAGGTGAACGCGAACCAGGCAAAGATCCTTCGCTTTGGAAAGATGTAACAATAGTTTTCGAGTTGGAAGGGAATATAGACCAGGAGAAGGCAGAAAAGGCGTGTGCCCTTTCAATGGAAAAGTATTGTTCCGTATCCGAAACGTTGAAACGTGCCGGTGCATCGATAAAATGGAAAGTAGTTATTAACTGATCAAAGATATTCATGGCATTACACCCGATAACACAAGCAATCCGCACACGCTCCGAGAAAACTTACGAAATGGAGCATTCGTCGCCACTGTTTCTTACAAGCAGTTTTACATTCGACAACGCGGAAGACATGCGCGCAGCATTTGCTGACGAAACTGACGACAATATATATTCACGGTTCAGCAATCCAACGGTAAAAGAATTCGTAAGCAGAGTCTGCGCACTTGAAGGCGCCGAAGATGGCTTTGCCACTTCTTCCGGTATGAGCGCAATCTTCGCTTCATTCATGGCGCTGCTTCAGAAAGGGGATCACCTTCTTTCGTTCAATGCAATATTTGGTAGTACTCATACTATCATCACGAAGTTTCTTCCGAGATACGGTATTGAGCATAGCTACATTAATATAAATAACCCAGATGAATGGGAAGCGGCCATCCGGCCTAATACAAAGATGATCTATCTCGAAACCCCAACTAATCCGGGTCTCGACATAATAGATATCGCAAAGGTTTCTGCGCTGGCAAAAAAACACAACATCATTCTTAATGTAGACAATTGCTTTGCTACACCCATCGGGCAACGCCCCATCGACCTCGGCGCCGATCTGGTTGTACATTCTGCTACTAAATGGCTCGATGGACAAGGCCGCGTACTAGGCGGTGTAGTGGTGGGTAATTCAGAACTTATTTACGATATCTATCTTTTCTGCCGCAGTTCGGGCCCCGCGATGTCACCATTCAATGCATGGGTGCTCAGTAAAAGTCTGGAGACGCTTGATGTGAGGATGGACAGGCATTCTTCAAACGCATTATACATTGCTGAAAAGCTGGAAAAACATGAAAAGATCAACTGGTTGAAATACCCGTTTTTGCAAAGTCATCCTCAATATGAGATCGCTAAAAAGCAAATGATGAACGGCGGAGGCCTCGTATGCTTCGAAGTAAAAGGTGGTATAGAAGCCGGTAGGAAATTTTTGAACAGCCTTGAAATGTTTTCATTGACAGCGAACCTCGGTGATTCGCGCAGCATAGCTTCTCATCCCGCAAGTACCACTCACGCAAAGCTCTCCGAAAAGGAGAGGAATGAAGTGAATATAACTCCGGGGTTAATCAGGCTTTCAGTGGGATTGGAACACAGGGATGATATCCTTAATGACATACTGCAGGCTCTTGACAAGTGCTGACGGGTGAAAGTTCATCTTAGGTAATGATGGTGCTAGACGGGAAACGGGCCTACCGGTTGGGAAGTACTGTACATCCGAAATGCTCATTCTTATTAACACCATAGAGCTAAGCGCTAGTTTGCGGCTTGCATCGTCGAGGCCATCTACATGAGTTATTTCTTCGGGATCGGTAACTATGCATGCCTTTCCACTCACATTCAGGAAAAAGTCTTTCCCCTTTTTGTACAATGCAAGTCGTGCACGGAACTCGGTTTCGAATTCATTGAGATGTTGGGTGGGCCTGGCTACCATGAACCACACCTGGCCAACTTCATCTACCTGCAAAACGTTGATAATCGAGATCGGAAATTTGAGAACTGAATAGCTGTCGTTGAAGAAAAGTGCCTGGCTTAGTTCCATAATTTTATTCCTCAGAAACGCACGACTGGGCAGGGAGTTCATACTTTTTTTCTTACTATAGTTCAAAACTAGTACCACTACACAGCTGTTTGCTTTTCCGCAAAAGTTAAGTGCGGGTAAAGTGCGCGAGGAATTTGCTCTACAACGTTTTCTGTTTCCATTTCGAAACCGTTGGCATATAAATTTCAAGATACAGGTGAACCGATTAAAATTCGTGAAGTATGGCACAAACCAAATCCAGGAAAGGCGCGACCGCATCCGGCGCAAAAAAATCAGGTCCAAAAAAATCAGCTCCTAAGAAATCATCTGGAAGAACGTCTTCAGGAAGGTCGGCATCTTCAAACGGAAAGTCTGCGTCAGCAGGACGCCAGTCTAATTCGAATGAACAACCGATGCTTGAAAAATTCTTCTACGACTCTCTTAAGGATATTTACTGGGCTGAAAAGCATTTAACGAAAGCTCTTCCCCGATTGAGCAAAGCTGCTACAAGTGAAGAACTCGTAAGTGCACTTGAAGAACATCTCGAAGTTACAGAAGGACAGATCGAACGCCTTGAACAGGTTTTCGAGATACTGGGCAAAAAAGCACAGGCGAAGAAGTGTGAAGCGATGGAAGGCCTGACAAAAGAAGCTCAGAGCATAGTTGAAGAAACAGAGAAAGGCACGTCAACACGCGACGTTGGTATCATCATGGCCGCTCAGAAGGTTGAGCACTACGAAATCGCTACATATGGTGGCCTTACACAACTGGCTAAACAAATGGGCCTGCAGGAAGTTGCGAACTTACTTGGCCAGACACTTGAAGAAGAAAAACAGACCGACGAAAACTTAACGTCGATCGCGGAAAATAATATTAACCTCCAGGCTGAACAGGAAGGTGCAGAAGGGGAAGGAGCCGAAGAGGAGTAAGAAGCTGCTTTAATTAGCAGTAGGGTTTAGGGGTTAAAAGTCAGGCCATCGCGCCTGGCTTTTTTTTAAAATATACCACGTATGAGCAACAATGGAGATGCCAATACAGAAATAATTGAGCTGTCGCACAAAGAATTTCTGCGCATTGACCGCGACTACGAAAAGGCAGCGAAAGTAGCTGACCTGTTTTATGTTACTTCGGATGCAAACGGAATCCAAAGAATTAAGAAAGGAAATGGTTTTACCTACATATACGACAGCAAACCCCTTCGCGGTAAACAGCAATTAGAGAGGATCAGGAAACTCGCCATACCACCGGCTTGGACAAATGTGTGGATATGCCCACAGGAAAACGGACACATTCAAGCTACCGGCTTTGATCTACGCCAGCGCAAACAATACCGCTATCATCCCATTTGGAATGCATTAAGAGATAAAACAAAGTTTCACAGGCTCTATGAGTTTGGAAAAGCTTTACCAAAAATCCGGGCAAAAATTGAAAGCGATTATAAGAAGAAAGAGCTGGTGCAGGAAAAAGTTCTTGCACTTGTAGTGAGCCTCATGGAACGCACTTATATAAGAGTGGGTAATAGCGGGTATGAAAAAATGTATGGATCGTACGGTTTAACTACACTGAAAGACAAGCATGTAACTGTTGAAGGCTCGATGGTCAAATTTTGCTTCAAAGGAAAAAAGGGAATCGAGCATGAAGTGACATTAAAAAACAAAAAGCTGGCAAACAGTGTAAGGGCATGCCGCGAAATCCCTGGGAAAGAATTGTTTCAGTACTTCGATGAAAATGGCAATAGACGAAGCATAGATTCCGGAATGGTTAACCAGTATATAAAGGATGCAGCGGGAGGGCTGGAGTTTACAGCGAAGGATTTTCGCACATGGGCCGGCTCACTGAATATTCTGTTTGCTTTTAAATCTATTGGCAATTCGATGACGGCTACTGAAAGCAAAAAGAAGATCGTTGAGGCGCTTGATGAAGTGAGTAAGAAATTAGGCAACACAAGAACCGTGTGCAAAAAATACTATGTTCATCCGGGGTTACTAAAGTTATACGAAGACAATAGTCTTAACCAGTATATTGATAAACTCGACGAAATAGAAGATCCTAAGATAGAGGGAGATTTAACCGGATCGGAGCAGGTGTTAATGAAGATTTTAAAGAACCTGCAGTCAGAAACTAGCACAAAAAAAGAACCGGCTTAGTAGCCGGTTCTGAAGTTTTATTTGCGTTTTTTAGCCGCTTTCTTTTTTGCTGCTTTTTTCTTAGCGCCTTTCTTTGCTGGTCTTCCAGCTTTTTTCTTAGCCGCTTTTTTTGCGGGACGAGCTGCCTTTTTCTTTGCAACTTTCTTCTTTGCTGCTTTTTTCTTTGCCATGTTGAATTTTTTGGGTTAGCAAATACAAATAACTTAATCAGATGTAAGATACACATATTTTGTAATTATCTAATTATCTGAGCATGAAAAGTGCGGCACAACTTTTATGTGATATAATACATCTGTTCACTTTTAAAATTACATTATGGCTAACGATACGTTGATTACAGTATTAAACGATTTAATCAGAATTAATAACGACCGCGTTGTCGGTTATGATAAAGCTGCTGACGAAGCACGTGATATCGATGTTGATCTTCGCGCTGTTTTCACCAGGATGGGTGAAGAAAGCAGGCAATACGCTGCAGAATTAACACAGGAAGTTGTAAAGCTCGGTGGCGATCCTGCAACCGGTACTACCAACTCCGGCAAAATTTACCGCGTATGGATGGATCTGAAAGCAACGTTTAGCGGAAATAGCCGCCAGGCGGTTCTTGAAAATTGCGAATTCGGGGAAGATGCTGCACAGAAGGCATATGACTCAGCATTGAAGTCTGATGCTGAAATTCCTGCAGACGTTCGTCAACTGGTCACGAATCAGAAATCGTCATTGAAAACATCGCATGATGTGATCAAGAAGTACAGGGATTTGCACGCGACAGTGAATAAATAACGGGTGCATAAATTTGTGATGAGTGATTATCGAGAGAGCCGGTTTTAATGACCGGCTCTTTCATCAACCTCTAAAATTTTTTTATGATAGTCAACGAAAACCCAAGCAAGAATATCCCTGATTTGAAAAGTCTGCAGGCGTGTCTTGCTAAAATGATAGCAGAAGGATTTACGGACGATTTCAAGGCAACTGATGATGGATTGCAATCGCTGCGTACAGACAAAGTTTATCAACCTGATGAAGTGACCATAGTGAACTTTTTCCGATTCGAAGGTGCGTCTGATCCCGATGATATGTCGATCCTGTATGTGATAGAAACCAACGACGGCGTCAAAGGAACATTGGTAGATGCGTATGGTCCGTATGCATCGCAGGAAGTAAACCAGTTCATTCTCGCCGTCGAGAATATCAACAAGAAAGTTGTAAAGTCGGACAAGAGTGCCGGCTGATGAGTAAAATTTTCCACAATCAACACAAAGCATAAGAAGTTCTGTGCCTGGCGTTTTGTAAATCAAGACGTTAATATGGCACAGAATTTCGTTTATATACATAACGGCGTTTAACACCGACGGCCCTGAACCCCGATAATATGGAACAAGTTCGAGACGAAGCGATAAAAAAATTTAAAGATTTGGTGCATGATGTAAACATCTGCATGTTTACGACAATAGATGATCATAACAGACTCTTCAGTCGTCCAATGTCCACCGCTAAAATTGATGATGAAGGCAATGCCTGGTTCTTCACAAATGAGTTTTCTGAAAAGATCCAGGAAGTATCACGCGACAATACCGTTTACCTGATCTATGCTCATCCGGGCAAGAATGTGTATGTAAACGTAAAAGGAACGTGTACTGTGATATTGAACAAGAAAAAGATTGATGAACTGTGGAATCCGCTTTTAAAAGCGTGGTTCCCGGGCGGAAAAGATGATCCGAAACTGTGTTTGGTGAAAGTGGTGACGGAAGAAGCAAACTATTGGAACAGTAATTCCGGTAGTATGGGAGTATACTTCAAAATGCTGAAAGCCATCGCCAACCGGGAGCAATACACCGAAAAGGACGTAGGCAAGCTAAAACTATGATGATAATAGTCAGCTAGTTAAACTTTGACCAATGACAATGATCAAATTTTAACTTTTATGGTTTGACTTTTAATTATTTATACAATATCATCGTGGTATAAAGTCTTATTCAGCTGGTCCGGTCCAGTGGAATCATATGAAAACTAATAATCCGGAATTAATAAATACTACAATATGAAAATTGTTACCTACCTGACCGTTGCGCTACTCGCAACGGGTATTTTGACCTCTTGTAAGAAAGAGGATGATGTTAGTCCAGAAAACAAACAGAAAGCAGAGGATTTCAAGGCTGCTATTTCTGCAAAGCAGTTCAGGCTCGTGGACTACTATGCTGACAAACCCATCGACTACGTCGAAGACGATACAGAAGTAAGACAGGAAACTGACTTATGGCCGTATGTAAGTTTGTGGATCAAGGACGACAGCAATGTTTTCGACCTTGGTACAGGCAAGGTTACTGTTGTTCAGAACACACATAAGTATGCCGACATTCCTGACGAATCTTTTACCAGGGATTTTTCTGTGGGAGCTGATAAAAATGGTGCGTATGTAAACTTCCTGAACTACCAGTACAATCCGTTAACCTATCGTATTGTTGATTTCACCGCAGACGGCTTCACCGTATATGTCGACTGGCATTCAGGCGCGAAAGTGTTCTCGAAGTTTGCAATCGTAGAATAACCTTAAGATAGACGCAAGAGTCTAATTGTATATAATGCGAATCCCGGATACTCTCCGGGATTTTTTATTACAGCACTAAGAAGCTTTTTTCCGTTTCGTTTCCAAACTCGCCTTGAGTTGTTCCATCAGATCTTTGGATGTAGAATGAACAACCTTCATTGTTGGCTGAGGAAGCTTTTTGCCCTTAGCCTTCGCTTCAATCAGTTTCATTAACTCACTGGAGTAGGTATCCTTGTATTTGGAGATGTCGAACTTACCGCTAAGCTGGTCTATAAGAGTAATGGCCATTTTTATTTCGGCAGGTTTCGGGGCGGTGTCGGGTACCTTGATCTCGTCTGTTGCACGTACTTCTTCTTCGTAACGGATCTTTTGCAATACCAGCATCTTGTCGATCGGCTTGATCAAACCAAGGCTCTCTTTCGTTCTTAGCACAAATGTAGCCAGGCCCGTTTTGCCTGTCTTTTTTAATGCATCGCGAAGCAGGACGTAAGCTTTTTCACCACCTTTCTGCGGTTCGAGGTAGTATGGCGTTTCGTAGTAGAGAGAATCAACTTCTTTCTCTTCAACGAACTCCGCAATTTCAATCATCTTGGTTTTTTCGGGACTCGCCTTTTTGAAATCTTCGTCATCAAGAATAACGTAATTCCCCTCGTAATTAAATCCCCTTACAATATTCGCCCAGGGAACTTCTTTACCGGTTTTTTCGTTTACACGTTTGAACTTAATGTTGGCATTGTCTTTCTTGTCCAGCATGTCGAGATCAAGGTCGCTTTGCTGGGTGGCGCTGAATAATTTAACGGGAATGTTTACCAACCCGAATCCAATTGCGCCGGTCCATAGAGATCTCATAGTATTTCATTTTAAGATGGCCCCTCAACTACGCTGCAGGAAACGTAATCGTAAACTGCGAGCCTTTATTGAGCTCTGAAGTTACTTCAATTCTGCCTTTATGGGCCTGCAGAATATTGAGTGTAGCCGCAAGACCCAGGCCAAGGCCGTTCCTCTTAGACGTAAAATAAGGCTCAAATAGCTTCGAAAGGTTCTCTTCGGTAATTCCACTGCCATTATCCCTGATCTTGACTATATGGCTGTCCTTATCGCTTTCAATGCTTATTTCAAGGCACCCCTTCTCTTCTTCCATAGCTTCAACGGCGTTGATAAGGATATTCAGGAAGGCCAGCTTGAGCTTCTCGGCGTCTGCTTTCACATATGCCGGCGACTTCGTATAGTTGATGTGAAGCTTTACTTTTTGCAGGGTTATCCGGTCAAGAGCTGCAGCAACGCTTTCGTCGAGGATCACCTGGAGTGGCTTACTGTGCAACGACATTTCAGCCGGCCTCGACGTGTTCAGCAATTCGGTTATAATATCGCTGATACGTTTGCTGTTTCTCTGGATAATTTCCATGTACATTTCGGCATCATCCACATCTTTTACTTCATGATGAAGCTGTTCAAGCGAAAGATTGATGTTGTTGAGCGGGTTACGAACTTCATGTGCAAGTGTTTGCACGAGCCTTCCGGTCGCCGCTAGCTTTTCGGCCTGTAAGGTGGCCTTCTCCGCTTTTTTCAATTCTGTAATATCATGCAGCAACCCGTGAATGTATTTCTGCCCCCCTGTACCTGATTCTACAGACAGCGAAAGAATACAATTCTTTTTCTCTCCTTCTTTTGATCTCAATTCGATCTCGCGGTCATGCAAAAATCCAAATACACTGATCTTATCCCTGATGTAAAGATTTTCTTTTTCATCCAGCAGATCATAGAGGCTTATTTCGCTTAGCTGATCTTTCGAATATTGTAACAGGTTCGATGCGGCATCGTTCACATCCCGAAACACCAATTCCTGGTTGGCAAGGAATACTGCATCTTTCGATCTCTCAAAAATACTCCTGTACTTTCTTTCATTGGTCCTGATCTCTTTCATCGACGCTGCGCGATCCAGCGAATAGCGAATACATCGCTCAACTTTCTCAACATTCAGATCCGACTTCACGAGGTAATCCATCGCGCCAGCCTGCATCGCTTCCTTATCTATCATCTGGTTGCCTTTGCCTGTGAGTAATACAAGCGGTTCTTCGGCCTGCAACGATACTGCTTCCTTGATCAGATCAAGACCGGTTTTAGCACCCAGGTAATAATCGATGAAGTATAAATTGTAGTCTTTATTGCGAATATGATTTACCGCATCGTTGTACTTATAGCACCAGTCTATTGTAAACTTCTGGTCGTTGATCTTCTTGATATATTCACTCGTGATATAAAAATCATCTTCGTCATCGTCAATGATCAGAATGCGAATCAGGTTATTAAGTTCCGTCATAAATCCTATGCTTGAGATTCTGGAAGTAGAATAATGAATTCGGCGCCATTACCAGGCTCGCTTTCCGCGAAGATTATTCCCGCATGGTTTTCGACAATTTTTTTGCAGATGGCAAGGCCAATGCCTGATCCCGGATATTCGGCTTTACCATGAAGCCGCTGAAATATCTGGAATATTTTTAATGAAAATTCCGGATCGAAACCGATGCCAAGGTCTTTTACAACTATCCGGTAGTACTGGGTGTTCGTGCGAAGCTGATTCGATTCTTTTTCTTCGTCGGACATCACTTGCGAGGTTATCGCAATTTTCGGCACATCACCCGGACTTCTGAACTTAATTGCGTTTGTAAAAAGATTCGTGAAGAGCTGCCGCATCTGCATCGGGATAGCATCGATTGTTGGCAGCACATCAGAAGTAATTTCCGATTTGCTTTCTTCGATCTTTAATTCCAGATCTGCGCGAACTTCAGAAATAATATTGTTGAGATCTGTTTTTACAAACGGTTCGCTTATTCTGCTCGTGCGCGAAAATTCGAGCAGGTTATCTATAAGCGTGCGCATATTATCAGTAGCAGCCAGCATCCTGTTCAGGTATAGCTGCACATCGGGCTCGAGGTTTGGCGGGAGCTTTTCCTTAAGCCTTTCACTGAACGAAGTGATTTTTCTAAGTGGCTCCTGAAGGTCGTGGGAGGCGATGTAAGCAAACTCTTCAAGCTCTTTGTTCGTCCTGTCGAGCTCCTTTACTTTATTCTCAAGAATTTTCTGGAATCTTTCTTTTTCCAGAACCATCTGTTTGTAGTCGTAAACATCTGGTTCAGTTCTTACCGGTTCACCGGAAGAATTATTGTCGACAGATTTTTCCATCAGCCGTTAATGATTATTAAATTCCTGGTACTGTTTCATTTTGTTGTAGAGGGTCTTCCTGTCGATGTTGAGCAACTTTGCAGCTTTGCTTTTATTGAAATTAGCCTGCTTCAATGCTTCAATTATCATTTCATATTCCGCATCGATACTTGCAGCTTTCAGTGTTGTTTCATCGAGCACTGTCCTTCCGTGGGCGGGCGCAGTATGTGCTGCAGGCGCCGCGGGTGCCATCTGCACAGGTGCAGGTGCTGCGGGCTCGCTGCCATAATCAAAATTCAGTTTATTAAAATTGACGATCTCAAATGGCAATGAACGGTCTTCAATATACTCGCCATCAGTAAGAAGAGTGGCGCGCTTAACAACGTTCTTCAATTCGCGCAGGTTACCGTACCACACATATTTCTGAAATATTTCCTCCACTTCCGAAGAAAACCCTTTCACCTTTTTATTGAGTTCGTCGTTTGTGAGATTCAGGAAGTGACGCGCAAAAACCATGATGTCACTTTTCCTTTCCCTTAACGGTGGAATCGTCATGCTGAATTCATTGAAGCGGTGGAAAAGATCCTCGCGGAATTTTCCTTTCTTCGATGCTTCCCACAACGGTTCGTTACTTGCGATAATAATACGTACATCCAGTTCAATATCTCTTGTACCACCCACCCGCCTCATCCTTCTTTCCTGCACAACTCTTAAGAACGACACCTGTATGTCGTATGATAAGTTGGCGATTTCATCCAGGAATATCGTACCGCCGTTTGCCAGTTCAAAACTTCCGATTTTCTGATTGAGTGCTCCTGTAAATGCGCCTTTCTCGTGACCAAACAATTCACTTCCTGCAAGTTCTCTCGAGAGAGCTCCGCAATCTATCGCAATGAATGGCTTATGGCTACGCTTACTTCTTTTATGTATCTCCTGTGCGATAGCTTCCTTACCACTTCCGCTTTCTCCATATATAATAACGCTGTAGTTGGTGGGCCCTACGAGTTCAATCTGCTGCACGATCTGTTTAAAGGCCATGCTGTCGCCAAAAATGTACTGGCCACTAACTGTGATATTACCTGCTGGCTTTTTATCTTTTCTGTCATCCGCATTATTTGTTGATGCACTCGCCTGAACGGTTTCAGGTCTTGAATCTTTGCTTTCGAGCGCTTTGCGGATGGTAAGAATAATTTCATCGGGAAAGAGTGGCTTGGTAACATAATCATATGCACCAAGTTTCATTACTTCTACCGCTATCTTGATGTCGCTGTAACCTGTGATGATGATCACAGGCATATGAGGGTATTTTTCCTTTATCTTGATCAGCATGGTTTTGCCATCCATGTTGTCGAGCCGGAAGTCACAAAGAACAAGGTCGTACTCAGTGGCATCGAGCAATTCCAGGGCTTTTTTGGCGGTATTGGCATCTTCGATATCGAATCCATGTTTCGACAGGAAACGTTTCAATAGTAAACACATGTCCCTGTCGTCATCAATAACTAAAATTTTTTGCATGCAGCTAAGGCTTTTCTCGGTTAATCTTGATATACGCTAAATAATTATGCCCAAAGTGCTCTCATCTGGGCCACCGGAATCTGGAGCAGTTCGCGGTACTTCGCAACCGTTCTTCTCGCAATACTAAAACCTTTTTGCGATAATATTGAAACGAGTTGCTGATCGGTATAAGGCTTTTGCTTGTCTTCTGTTTCAATTACTTCTTCAATAGCGGTTTGAATAACCCTGTTGCTGATGGTTTCGCCATGCTGATTGATAATGCCTTCTGTGAACAGATCCTTGAGCAAAAGCGTTCCGAAAGGAGTGGAGATATATTTATTGCACGTGATACGTGACACTGTTGAGATGTCGACACCCACCATTTCAGCGACATTTTTCAATATCATCGGCTTGATGAGCTTGATATCGCCT
Organism: uncultured Chitinophagaceae bacterium; assembly: GCA_963782225.1. Taxonomy (GTDB): domain Bacteria; phylum Bacteroidota; class Bacteroidia; order Chitinophagales; family Chitinophagaceae; genus Flavitalea. The sequence goes on along the minus strand of CAWAIQ010000004.1, from coordinate 467,422 downwards.
TCGCGGAAGTATTCGTACTGAAGTTTAACGATTGCGCGCACAACTTTCAGCATGGTACCTTCTCTCTGTTTAATTGCTGAAACAAACCACTGTGCTGCATTAAGTTTATTGCGCAGATATTGCTTGGTAGCCTTATCGGAATGTGCATTATCCTCTGTACTCTTCACGTTCTCCATCCAGTTCTGATTGATGTGAAGCGAAGCAGAACGCTGGCGGTAAAGTGATACTTCGAGTTGGTCGCCATCGAGCGACACAATGAAATCGGGCATTATTTGCTGGTTGGCCTGGAACGATTCTGTGCCTTCAGTAATGGGTTTCATTTTTAGTGAAGCAAGCAGCTGCAGCACAACCTTAAGCTCATCATCTTCAATGTTCAGGTGATGCATGATCTTATCCATGTTCCTGCTGCCAAGATCACTAAAATGTTCGTCAAGCAGCCTCATTGCCATTTTCACGTCGGGCCTTTTGGTATTCATCCTCTTAAGCTGCAGCATCAGGCACTCGCGGATGCTTCTTGCGGCAATGCCGGCAGGCTCGAGCTGTTGCAGTTTTTCGAGGACTTCTTCAAGTTCGCTCACTTCTATCCATGTTTTATTACGAAATGAAAGATCGTCGGCTATTGCTGCCAGATCCTGTTCGAGCAGACCGGATTCGTTGAGTGAATCTATAAGGTACGTAGCCAGGGAAACGTCAGTTTCCTCGGTGTACATCAGTTTGTATTGTTGCTTAAGCATTTCACGAAAATCAGATGACTCCGGCAGTGGGCGCTCGGGTATCTTTTCGTTGTTGAAGTAGTTTTCGTACTCGGTCTTGTAATCCGGTACATCGTCGTACCCATATTCCTCCCAGTCTTTATAATCCTGAACGGCTTCTTTGCTATATTTGTCGGCGTCCGTCATTTCTTCAGATGCACTCTCTTCGAGCAGGGGATTTTCTTCAAGTTCCTGCTGGATGCGGTGCTCTAACTCAATAGTATTCAGGTGAAACAGGTTCAGTAACTGGATTTGCTGAGGCAGTATTTTCAGCTGCTGCTTTTGAGTAAGGTTCTGGTGAAGCATAGAGGGTGAAGTTTGTACCTATAGAACAAGGAAGGAACCAAAATTTAAACATTGATCCAATTTCGCCAACAAATCCAGCTTCCACGCGTATTTCAATCGGGAAAGGAGTTTTTCGATGGGGAATGGTAAAAATACCACGAGGCATAAAAAATAATGATCGCGGGTAATTTATTCCCCGATTTGAGGAGAAGAAATATGAAATTGAAGTTTCCATACCTGTATATATCCTTTATCGTCTCCCTGGCCATCCTCGTTATTCTCTCATTTCTGTTCTATAAGCGCCTCAATTCGCACCTTAGGTACACCTCTGAGTTCAAGGATAGCTTTTCCGTAATGCTGGAGCTGAAAGACCTTGGGCAGCACCTGACGGCCGCTGAAAGCAGTAGCCGCGGATTTGTCTTTTTGAAAGACAGCTCGTTTCTTCCCCCGTTTTATGCAGAGCGCGACAGCGTCTTTGCGCATGTCGACAGCCTCAAGAGCCTGATTGCCGATCAAACCGACCAGATGCGGCGGTTCCTGCTCATGCGTTCCATAGTCATGAGCCAGGTAAATATGTATAGCCGGAGCATACAACTGGCCGCGGCCGACGATTCTGAAGCGATTACTACTATATTAAGGCGTTCGAAAATGCTCATGAAACAGTTTAGCGACGAATCGGCGCAGATTCAGAAGGCCGAACTGAAACAACGCGACGACCTGCTGAAGACAAAAGAATTTTACGAAGACTTCTATCCCAATTTTTTCAACACCATCTCTATATGGGCAGGCGTGGTTACCCTTATATCTTTCTTTTTTATTAATAGAGAAGTAAGAATGCGTACCCGTTACCAGGCGGAACTTGAAAAGCGATTACAGGAATTGAACAGATCAAACTCTGAACTCAGGCAATTCGCGTATATCGCTTCACATGATTTGCAGGAGCCTCTTCGAAAAATCAGAACCTTCAGCGACAAGCTTGTTTACAAGCATCAGCATCAGATCGATAGCGAAGTAAAGTCTGTGCTGGCAAAGATTGAAGCATCGGCAAAGCGTATGCAGGAGTTGATACAGGATATGCTCAACTTTACTTCTCTCATCACAAAAGAAGATGAGAAGAAACCGGTTGACCTTAACATTGTTGTTACTGATGTGTTAGCTGAGTTTGTGGAACAAAGCAAGGAGAGACATGCAATTATCAAGTGGGATGCGTTGCCGCAAATTTTGGGGAATGAGGAACAGCTCTACCTGCTGTTTAAATCATTGTTCGATAACGCTTTCAAGTTTGCAAAACCGGAAGAGTCGCCAGTGATCAGGATAACATATAAATATATTGAGGGTAACTCCGACGATGATGATGTTCCGAAAGGAAAAATGTATCACCGGATAACGATGGAAGACGAAGGGATCGGGTTTAATAATGAATTTGCGGAGAAGATATTTATGATTTTCCAGCGGCTGCACACGCAGCAGTCGGGATATAGAGGAAAGGGAATAGGCTTAGCTATCGCGCAAAGGATTGTAACTAATCACAGTGGAATTATAATGGCCCGCGGAATGATCAATGACGGGGCAACGTTTATCATGTATTTCCCGGCGTAAGTTGTCGCTTGCGGCGGGCGTGCCTTCAGCGCTTGAGAAGGTGCAAAAAAATTGAATAGGCGTTCCCCTCCCTCTAGGGAGGGGCAGGGGTGGGTTCTAAGCACTTTAATCTTCGGGACGAAGCGTCGTCTCCGGTCTGCTACGTTTTAAAGCATCCTGACCATCCTGGCTAACATCATTAGTCGCAGCCTGATTAACCCCTATATTTTCTCTCGGAGAGGTTTCCTGGTAATCCCCGCTACCCGGGTTAACCGCACGATTCTGTTCTTCGGTGTTTACCACCTTGTTGTCTTTATCGCTCATGACATAAGGTTTAAATGGTTGATTAAATTCTCTCTTCTTTTTAAAGAGATTACTCACCTTTTCAAAGATACCTGCACCTTTTTCCACCAGCATGTGCGAAGAAAAATTCTTCACCACAAATGGAATGGCAAGACGCGTTGCCCAACCGGCTTTCGCCAGAATGAAATTCTTAAGGAAGATATCCGATGCTACTTTAAGACCTGCGTTAACCAGCGGATTGCTGCGGTCGGGATGAGTGATTTTTCCAACAAGGCCAAATGCACTTTTAACCGGGTCGAATTCGCTTTTAAGGTCGCGCCAATCGTCCTTAACACGTTGTTTCTTCGCCACCAGTTGAACCTGGAGGCGCTCCCTTTCTTCACACAGATCTTTGTACGTTTTGATCGTTTGGCTCATACAGCTTATTAATTAAGTTATCGCGTATTGCAGGAAAAACGATTTTCTTCTTCAATGCAACGATGATGATGATTACAAGAAGAAAAAATCCTGCTACCAGTACAAAGCCCAGCGCGGGATTGTCGAGAAGACCTCCGAGCCACATTGCCAGGGCAATGCCGCCAAAAAGAATCACGAAAAACCCAAGCACTAATGCTACAACAGATGCAAGAGTTGATGCAGCGATAGTAGTAGCCTTATCGGCAGCATTGAGTAGCGTTAACTTGTAATACGTTTGAATATATTCCGTAATGCTGTCGCTTAAATCGCCAGCTTTTGATTTCACTTCCATAAAGTAACAATTTAAAAAAAAGCAGGCTTTGCGGCCTGCTTTCTTTAGTTTAACTCAGGCTTTCTCTAACGTTGTTGTATCTGTCTTCTGCCTGTCCTGCGAAATCTTTTGCCTTCCTGGTAGCTTTATTTGTCAAGTTGCCGAGTTCGGTTTTGCCTTCTGCAAAGAGGTCGGCCAGCTGGCATGCCCAGTCGTTGGCTGCGTCTTTCACTTTCTGACGAATATCACTGCCTTTTTCAGGGGCGAGGAGCAATCCGATTACTGCTCCAGCGGCAGCTGCGCCGATAATGCCAAGAATAACTTTAGATGTTGAGGTCATAGTATGATGATTTTAAAAGTTGATAGTATAAATTTCGAATGAGTACCGACTAATATTATGCCCGTTACGTTATTTGAGTGTTAGGTAAAATTGACTCAAAAAATCCGAATCCGTGTGTATTATATTCTACAACACAGTCACTTACTGAAATGGTAAGATATTTTCTATATTCATTACAAGATGACCCAAAAGAAGAAAGTACTGATCATAGATGACGAGGTAGATCTGTGTCTGCTACTAAAAACTTACCTGAACAGGAGAAATTACGAAGTATATTATTCCCATACCCTGAAGGATGGGATGAGCCAGTTCAAACAGGTGGATCCGGATATTCTGTTCCTTGATAACAATCTTCCCGATGGGGTAGGTTGGGAGCAGGCAGCCGGGTTACTTGAACAGCACCCCGGCTTACAGGTTCATCTTATCAGTGCCTACCAGCCCACCACACCAGATAAGGTGAGGTCCGGCTTCAAGGTTTGGGAAAAGCCTCTCACCCTCAAAGACCTTGACAGTTACATGGGCAATATGTAATCGGCCCAGTTTAACAATCACTCTACATTAGCGATAGGGAAATAAGTTCGGAACACTGTATATTTGTGCATTATTTTGAGATGAATAAAACTATCGCCCCCGCATATTGTTGTTGTTGCTGAGATAGCGGCATGGGGATGACTGGTGGGGCATCTCACATAAAAAATAGCGCTTAAACTGATTGACTCCACTAATGTGGGGTTTTTTATTTTATAACATGATATCTGCAACCAAACGGGACACTAATTCACTTCAGTCGAAAATCCTCGCATTAGGGGATAGAGTAGCGAACACGCCGCTTCACCACTTCAGTGACGGTTTAATCAGGAACAATAACATAAGGCTGGTAGGAAAGATGGAGTGGTTGCAACTTGGCGGCAGCGTTAAAGCACGTGCAGCTTATTCAATCATCAGGAATGCGATTGAAAGCGGCGAACTCACTGAAAAAACAATTCTGCTCGACGCCACCAGCGGCAATACAGGAATTGCTTACGCAGCCATTGCAAAGGAAGTAGGTATTAAAGTAAGTCTGTGCTTGCCTGAAAATGCTTCTAAAGAACGGAAAGAGATCCTTACCGAACTGGGAGTGGACATCGTGTACACCTCGCCTTTTGAAGGTACAGACGGTTCGCAGCAGGTAGCACGCGATCTGGTACAGGAACACCCTCACAAGTATTTTTACGCCGACCAGTACAAGAACGAAAACAACTGGAAGGCACATTATAACACTACCGCTTTCGAAATTTTGAACCAGGTGCCTACTATCACGCACTTTGTTGCGGGAATGGGTACCACGGGAACTTTTGTGGGAACAGGAAGAAGGCTCCGCGAAATAAACCCTGCGATTAAGTTGATTGCATTTCAACCCGATAGTGCGTTGCACGGATTGGAGGGATGGAAGCACCTTGAGACGGCTGTAGTGCCTAAAATATACGATGCAACCGTAGCAGATGAAATAGTGGAGATTACAACAGAAGAAGCTTACGAAATGTTGAAGCGGGTGTATGATACCGAAGGATTGCTGTTGAGTCCTTCTTCAGCGGCAAATGTTGCCGGCGCATTAAAGGTAGCATCGACGCTTACGGAAGGAACCATTGTTACCATTTTGCCCGACAATTCGGATAAATATTCAGAAGTAATAAAAAGACTGATTAAGTAAAATAGATAAGAAATGATCACTGTTGAAAACGACGCTGAACAAATAATGAATGACGATGCAGTGAAGGCGTTTCCAGACGAGTGTTGTGGCTTTATGTTTGGGTCGGAAGATGCTGCGGGCAATCGCGTGGTAACACAGGCGCTGCCTATAAATAATTCGGCAGTAGAAAATCGCAAGAGACGATTTGAAATTGCGCCGAAAGATTTTATGAAGGGTGAGAGATACGCAGATGAAAATGGTGTTCAGTTTTTGGGCATATATCATTCGCATCCTAATCATCCTGCTATCCCTTCGGAGCACGATCGTGTAGCTGCGCAGCCGTTCTTTTCATATGTTATTATATCGGTTCGTGATGGAGTGGTAGATCATACGCGCTCATGGTTGCTGAATGACAGTTTTCAGTTTGATGAAGAGTCATACAACAATCAATTAACGAACATCAACAAATAAATCACTCAACTTATTAATTTATCATGGCGACGATCATTATTCCAACACCGTTAAGAAAGTTTACTAACAATACAGCGAAGCTTCAGATTTCAAGTGGCACGATTGAAAGCAGTATCAACGAGCTAACAACAAATTTTCCTGCTTTGAAAAGACACTTGTTAGATGACAGCGGTAAGATCAGGAGCTTTGTAAACATATTTGTAGGCGACGACGACATCCGGGATCTGCAGGCTGAGCAAACTGTGGTGAAAGACGATACAGTAGTGAGCATTATACCCGCTATCGCTGGCGGAAAAAATTAAAACATGAGCACAAATAATATATTCACAAAAGAAGAAATGGCGCGTTACAACCGCCACATCATCATACCCGGCTTCGGCATGGAAGCACAAACGAAACTGAAGAAGGCAAAAGTGTTGGTAATCGGTTCGGGTGGTTTGGGTAGTCCCGTGTTGTTGTACCTGGCCGCTGCAGGCGTCGGAACATTGGGAATTGTTGACTTTGACGTGGTAGACGACAGCAATCTTCAACGACAGGTTGTGTTTGGTGTAGAATCAGTAGGCAAACCGAAAGTTGAGGCGGCAAGAGAGCGTTTACTCGCATTGAATCCACACCTGAATGTAGAGTTGCACAACACGCATATCAATTCTTCTAACGCGCTCGACATCATCAGGGGATATGATGTTGTTGCCGATGGTACCGATAACTTTCCTACAAGATATTTAGTGAACGATGCGTGCCTGCTGCTCGACAAGCCGAATGTGTACGCATCAATATTTCAGTTCGATGGACAGGTTTCTGTTTTCAACTATGTAGATAAGAACGGTACGCGTGGTCCTAACTATCGCGATTTATATCCCACTCCTCCGCCTCCGGGCCTGGTGCCTAGTTGTGCAGAAGGTGGTGTACTAGGTGTGCTGCCGGGTATTATCGGAAGCCTGCAGGCACTTGAAGTGATTAAGGTAATTACCGGTGTTGGCGAAACACTGAGCGGCCGTTTTTATACGTTTGATGCATTGCAGTTTGAGTCGAATACATTCAAAATAAAGAAGAGAGCCGATAATCCTGTTAGTGGTGAGAACCCTACGATCACGGAGTTGATAGATTACGAACAATTCTGCGGAATGAAGGCGATAGAAGAAAAGCCTTTGAAAGAAATTACTGTTAAGCAATTGTACGATCTCCAGGTAACGGGTGAGCCGATCCAGGTTATCGATGTGCGCGAGCCGCACGAGTACGAAATTGCGAATATTGGTGGTGAGCTGGTGCCGTTGTCTGTTATTTCTGAATACGCTGACCAGATTTCACGAGATAAGAAAGTGATTGTTCATTGTAAGGTGGGTGGGCGCAGTGCGAAGGCTATCCAGGAACTCGAAGAGAAGTTTGGGTTTACTAACTTATATAATTTGAAGGGTGGAATTTTGTCGTGGATTGAAGAAGTAAATCCGCAGATGACGAAGTATTAGGCGTGAGGCGTGAGGCGTGAGGTGTGAGGCGTGAGAGGTGAGGCGGAGAGGTGAGAAGCAGATCATCCCGAACCGAGCGCGCGCCGCGCTACTACGCTGTCATCTCGAACCGACCTCTTTCGCCGCTATCACGCACTTGCAACGCCTGGTTGTATGCGAGGTCGCTATTCTTGGCTCGTGCGCGAAGGCGGCTTCGGAGAACGCTTCAGTATTGTGCTTGCATTGCCGTCAACTATACGAACCTATTGAAGTCACGATATGCGTCCGCCGAACGCGCGCTTGTGCAAATCCCAAGCTAAAAATCCTTCAAATAAATTCTAAAATCCTTTATCTTCGCGGTCCAAATTTCGACTCCCTAGCTCAGTTGGTTAGAGCTACTGACTCTTAATCAGTAGGTCCTGGGTTCGAGCCCCAGGGGGGTCACAAAAGGAAGCACTTACCTGTAAACGGTAGGTGCTTTTTTATTTGCATGAGAAGTGAAATATGGCAATCCTAAAGAAATTAAAATCACGATAAAAGTCCTCATCCAAAGCTCGGAATCGTTCATTATTTCAACCTGTTAAAGTATATTACAACTGTCGTCCTGGATTGCGCCAATCCACTACACTAACACTCCCCCAACCACTTCGCCGGTAAAATTATTGCGCATCGGGAATAGCATTACCTAGCTCTTTCGCATGGTCTACATAGGCACCGAAATAACGCGTAGGCGTTATGCTCGCATTTTCCAACTTCATCCTCATGTAAATCACAATGGTTTCAGAGCTCTTGGATCAAACAACGGCAATATCGTATTGAAGTACTTTTGAAACCCGGCTGCATTGTAATGCACCTGATCAAGATTGAACATCGGAGTATTCAATCTTTTCGGGTTCCAAAGTAAGAATAGATTGTAAGTCTTTGCCACCTGGAACCGTGAACCATATTTTGCAATTGCCCACCTTGCTAGGTCATTGTTAACCCATTCGGTGATGGCCCATCCATTGTAAGTTCCACCGTTAACAGTATAAACGATGTTTTGATTGGGACCAGTTGGCTTAGCCTCAATAAACAATACTGATGCATCAGGCGTCATCAACATCAGTTTGTCAATAATCCATTTAGCATCGGCCATAATATTAGCGTAGGCTCTCTTTTCATAGACATCATTATCACCGAACTGTAATACATATTGAATAGGATTGAGACTTCCAATGCTATCCCAGTTGAGAAGTGTTTTGGCTTTACCGTACGTGTATCCACCGCGACCAAGATTAATATACTCATACTTGGCAGTGTAGCTGACAGGTGCCGTTACGGTAGTTGATGCTCCTATGGCTGCAATAGGCCTGATAGGTGGCTTCGGCTCCTCAATCGGTGGTACAGAATCGGTGACGATCAACGAATCACTGCCGATCAACTGAACAGTGGTTTGTACAGGTATAATAGCAAACCTGCCATTCTTTAACATGACTGTATCGCCAGCGGAGATAGTTGTGTCGCCCACTATTGCGTGAGCTGCAAAGTTTGAAGTGTGTTCAAGAGATACGGGCGATCGCTTGTCGATCTCTTTTGCACATGAGGAGAGAATTACAAGCATGAATATGCCTGCACTCGCATAGGTTAAGGTGGTTTTCATTGGATAAAATTAAGAGCGATTTCATCCCAATAGATTTGCAATACTAACAGCATTCTAATCTTTACATGTTTACTCTTAAAAAAATATATCCTTTCTTTTACGAGCAACATACTTGAAGATGGACGATCATGAAACCGATATAACGAAGCCAGTATAAAGAAACCATGAGGAGGGGTCAGCTTGACATTTGATTGGAAGAGGCTGAAAACAGAAACGCTTAACCCTTTTTATCTTTCATTGGATTCCACATATATACTAACAAACCAACTCCAACTCCACTAACTAAAACTGCAGCAATGGTTACCACGAGAGCAACAATAAGCCTGTTCGGGCTTTTGGGTTCGTCCGAGCTTGAACCAGTTGAAACTGTCGTCAATTTCGAAGTGAGTTTAGCGTTTACCCAATTTAATAAATCATAAGCAAAGGAGAAAGTAAACCAAATGTCAATCGTTTTCGAAAGGTTCTAAAATATCGCTATTGCAATTCTGAAATATTCGTCAACAGCACGTTATCGTAATTCCCTGGTGACTTTTAAATCTCAGAAATCTGCGCGGCTAATTTATCAAATCGAATTTTCTTACGAATCTGGAAAGCAGAGATCAAAAGCGCTATCCCCATCACAACGAAGATTGATATCGCAATAATACCGCCCAATGTTATAGGGTTTTCATCCGACAAAACGATGCTAACCATTACTGCTCCAAAGACTAAGCAGATAATTCCACAAATAAGTGTAGTGAAATAGCTGAACTTCATCGGGGTTAAGATTTCTTGAAAGGTAATAATGGTAGATGAAGATAATAAAACGAACGTTTAAGATGAAACCGAGTAGTATATTCAGAAATTGAAAGTCTCACTTGAACTATGTTTGCGACCTAACACACTGAAACCGGATGCCTAAACTGAAACAAACCGACACCGAGCAGGTAACCGCTCACATTCAGAAACTATCACCATCAATCCGACCTGCTGTCGAATATCTGCGAAAAGTGATTTTGTCCGTAAGTGATGAAATCAAAGAGCATATAAAATGGAACTCGCCCGCATTTTATTATTCAGGCGCAATGAAAGATTTCGATCCTAAGGAATATAAACGAGATATCCTCGTAATGAATCTTCGTAATAACAAACTGATGTGCGTGTTGCCAACCGGGCAAAATATCAAAACCAACGTTGAACTTCTAACCGGTGATTATACAGATGGACGGCGCCTGGTAACCTTCGAAGATCTGAACGATATTCAGGCTAATGAGCAGAAATTCAGAGATGCAATTAACGAATGGTTAAACGCCATCGACAAATAACCGCAACCCAAAAATTAATCGTAAATCCACCGCCACCTACGTAATTTGCACCCATCAACTTAGGCCAGGCCATTAGACCCCCTATAGGAGACAGAGCAACACACAAACAGGGCAGAAGTAATTGTTCATGAAGTTTAGAAAGCCCACCAATTCCCCGGAACATATCCAATGTTGCCGGGGTTTTTATTACCGCCCTATCCATTTTGACTACAACATCCCTCACTTCGGCTACATCCATCATTTTAATTCTCCCGACCTTGGCATCAACGGCCATCGCATGCCAGATTTTATCTTTACTATACAAGACGAAATCGAAGTATGAAGAAGCTCAAAAAAAGTAAGTTCAAAAACCGTAATACAGAGATGAAGAATGAAGTAGATATTCATCACAAATTTCAATCTCTTTCCGAGTTGCACAACTCATTCGGCATGCCTAAACCGCAACACCCTATGGTGAGCTTACTCTCCGATGTGATGAACAACATAGACGTTGACAAACTTGCCCGCTTTCACGTTCTTACTTACTACCTCATCTCATATGTGTTTTCATTTAAATCAAAGTTCAGCGCTAAGATTAAATACGGCCAGGGCCATTACTCATTCGATGGCGGCGGCATTCTATTGGCCAGCCCCGGACAGATTATCGGAACACATGAAAACGAAGAGGATCATCCCGGTTACGTTTTACTGGTCCACCCCGATTTTATTCGAAATCACGCCCTGGGAAGCAAAATAAAAAAGTATGGCTTCTTTTCATATTCGGTAAACGAAGCCCTTCGCCTCACACCAAAAGAAGAAGTAACGATTAAAGCCATCTTTAAAAGTATCGAGCAGGAACTTAATAGTAACCCGGATAATTTCAGCGAGGATATCATTCTCTCTCACATCGAGTTGCTGTTGAATTATGCGAACAGGTTTTATAAGCGTCAACTGGGTACACGTAAAACTATTCACGATCACTTGTTACAGAATGTTGAGGATTTATTGGAAGAATATTTCGCTGAAGACAAACCTTCAACCATGGGCATGCCGACAGTTAAATATCTGTCAGAACAACTAAAACTTTCATCGCGACATCTGAGTGATATGCTGCGTTCGTCAACCGGACAAAATGCGCAACAGCATATTCACAATAAACTTATCGAGAAAGCACAGGAGCTGTTGTCCACCACTAAACTTAGTGTATCAGAGGTTGCATTTACACTTGGGTTCGAACATTCACAATCATTCAGCAAACTGTTTAAGTCAAAGACAAAGCTTTCGCCACTAGCATTCAGACAATCTTTCATTCCAAAATCGCCATAACAAACGCTTATAAAATCACTATGATTTCTCAACTTATTATCCCGATGCGGGCAATACTCTTCACGGCAACCATGTTGTTCTTCACCCAACATTCGCTACTTGCACAAGACGCTGGACTCAAGCTTAACGACAAAGAGTATTTCGAGATGCCCGGCCTCAACGTTATGCTCGCGAGCGATTTCTATCCGGAGGGTCACCAGGGCGCTTTAAGTATTATACAAAACGGATTGCGTGTAGCCAGCAACGGCGATATCCGCCTCGAGCCTACCCCGGGCTTTTGGGACCCTACTCCAAAAGCTGGCGAGAGGAAGGTTGACAAGGCCAGGCAGACGATCAGCATTACAATGTCGTACCCCGATCCTGCGAGGAACGGCACGGGTGTCAGTGCCATACATTATCCTGATCTCAACTTCAGCTATACAATTACAGTTAAGCCAGAAGGAAAATCGTTCCGGGTAATTGTAGACCTTGATAAACCGGTTCCCAACGATTGGGTAGGTAGAGTAGGATTTAATATGGAACTTTTTCCGGGAAACATTTTCGGTAAGTCGTGGTACCTCGGAGAACAAACCGGAATATTTCATCAGCAGCTGAATGGTCCGATGATGAAGGATGCACAGGGAGAGTACCAGGTTGAACCCATGGCCTCGGGAAAGAGATTAACGATTGCGCCTGAAAGCGATCAACATCGAATGACCATTGAAGCAGTACGTGGAGGGGATGTGCAATTAGTGGACGGTCGTGCACATTATAACAACGGTTGGTTTGTGGTGCGGTCTCTTGTGAAAGCGGGGGCGTCGAAAGGTGCTATAGAATGGCACGTTACGCCTAATGTAATTCCAAATTGGAAGCACGGTCCCATTGTGCAGGTGAGCCAGGTAGGTTATCATCCGAAGCAGGAGAAGGTTGCGATTGTTGAGCGTGATCGTAACGATAAAAACAAGATTCCTGTTACCCTTTACAGGCTTTCTGAAAATGGCACTCACGAAAAAATAAAAGAGCTTGTTCCAAAGAATTGGGGAGATTTCCTACGATACGATTATGCCCAGTTTGATTTCAGTGATGTGAAGAGACCGGGCATGTATAAAATAAAATGCGGCACGTATGAAACGGAACCATTCCAGATCAGCGCGTCGGTATATAAAAGAGATGTGTGGCAACAAACGTTGGAGTATTTTCTGCCGGCACAAATGTGTCATGTGCGTGTGAACGATCGTGAAAGGGTCTGGCATGGCGAGTGTCATATGGACGATGGCCGGATGGCACCTCTCAATCACACTCATTTAGATGGATATGTTCAGGGTCCGTCGACATTATGTAAGTACAAGACTGGTGATCAGATACCGGGTTTTACGAAAGGCGGATGGCACGATGCCGGTGATTACGACATGCGCATCGAATCGCAGTCGGGCACTTGCTACGGATTGGCGCAGGCATACGAACTTTTCAATGTGCAGTATGATAACACAACCATTGACCAGGCGAACAATATCGTTGAAATTCATCGGCCCGATGGCAAGCCCGACATGCTCCAGCAAATTGAGCACGGTGCATTGTATGTGGTGGGCGGATATTTAGGTTTGGGTAGATTGTACAGGGGAGTGGTTGAGCCAACACAGCGGCAGTATACTTTGCTTGGCGATCCGGCGCATATCACCGACAACATCAGTTATAACTCTGCGGTGTTGAAAGACAGCACGCCTATTGGTTATCGTAATTCCCCTGATGACCGATGGGTGTTTACTGAAGACAATCCTGCAAGAGAATTGGGAGTTGCTGCGGATCTTGCTGCAACGTATCGGGTGTTGAAAGGATTTAATGATACGTTGGCCAATCATTGCCTGAAGATTGCAGAAGCAATGTGGAACAATACAAAGGAACCTGACCCAATTGAGCGCGTTCGGTTGGCTGTAGAGATGCTCACGAGCACTCGTGATAAAAAATATGCTGATTTTCTTGTGAAGATGACGGACTCAATAAGTGCGAAAATAGAATTGGTTGGTCATATCATCGGCCCATCGCTTGCGTTGGTAAACGATGCCCGATATTCATCGTCGATAAGGGAGGCAGTGAAAAAATTGAAAGTGAAAGTTGATGAGAAGGCGAAGCTGAACCCTTATGGCATTCCTTATAATGTAGCCACCACTGATTTCGGATTTAATATTTGGGGTGCAGGATGGATGATTCAGAACTTTGGTATGCAACAATATTTTTTACACAAATATTTTCCGGATATTTTTCCTGATACTTACATGCTTCGTGCGTTGGATTTTTTACTGGGCAGACATCCGGGGTCCAATACTACTTCTTTTGTGTCGGGCGTGGGCGCTAAGTCTCTGACTGTTGCGTATGGATTCAATCGCGCCGATTTCTCATACATTCCTGGAGGCACGGGTTCGGGTACTGCTTTAATTCGGCCCGATTATCCTGAACTCCTTACCTGGCCATATCTTTGGCAGCAAACGGAATATATTGTTGGCTTTGGTGCTACCGATTATATCCTGCTTGTTTTGGGTTCGGATGATGTCTTGAATAAAAAGTAATTGATGGCTATCGATTTTCAGAATCTTGAAGACGAATTAAACGCGGCGTATGAGCGCCATGATCTTAGTAAGATCATGGAACTACTTTCTGAAAAATGGTATATCGTTGAATCGGCTACAGGGCTTTCCACTAGAGAGGACTTTTTAACAGCTTTAGAAAGCGGGCGACTGGTACAAACTAAAATGTTGAAGAAGGTAGAGAAAGTTACCATGGTTGATAATATAGCTATCGTGTTATCGCGTGGTAAGAACGAAGGCATTTATAATAATACTGCTTATAGCGCTGAACAGTGGGTAACTAACGTGTTTGAACGACACGATGAAAAATGGTTATGTGTGATGACACAGGAAACTCCTGTGAGTGATTGCGAGGATTAAGACGCTGTTTTGTATAGATCTGGTACGCCTCTAAATTGACGGGTCAGAAAGTAGCGTGTACTTTAATCGATCCAGATACGAACAAGATCGCTGGGAATGATTGTTCGGCGCACGCCTTGCATCGAGAGCTTACAGAGGTTCATTTGCATACTTACTGTAAGTCGGATCTAAGCCGGTTTCCTGGAGAATAAAATCAATTTCTTCTCTTTTTGTAAAGAAGCCCTTGATGCAATTCGGATTGCGGATGCATATTTGAATGTGACTTTTAGCGGAGAAACCTGCGCCCTCGAATGCTTCGTCACCTTCAGTAAATACGCCACGCACCGAATCAAAGAACTTCCCTGCGGAATATCCCTTCTCGGTTATATCCGCAATATAAGTCTTACGAATCGCTTGGTGCATGTATTGAATTATGGCACAGTCCCGATAACGCAAAAGTTCATCTTCATGTGGATCGGAAGGTATATTTCTATTTTTGGGGATTTGCATTCCTAATAGCTCGTAGCTATTCCGAAATGAGTCAAAGTGTTTGGCCACCATTTTAATAAAGTGCGAATCCAGTAGGTCACAACAGTACATAAGGTCAATGACCGCACCGATCACGGCCGGCTCATCAATTATATTTTGTGCTTTTTTCTCTTTCGCCCATTCAAATGCGCGGTCGTAATTATTTTCCCAGAAATAAAATCCATGTCCGAGCCACTCATAAGATTCTGTGGACATCGGAATTCGACTGGAATTCTGCAGCAATAGTTGTTGGCGCGATCGGTCACAGCCATGAAAGCCGATCAGCAGACCCGGTCTTGCGTTGTACATCTTTTGAAAAATAAAACCTCTACAATTAAAGATTACCTGGCGTTTTGTAGCGCCTGATACGGGGGAGTATAATTTCCGTTTGCATCCAATATCCCTGCGTCAATCAGGTTTTGCAGCGCCTGGGCCGGTGTAGTGGTAGCCCTCATCTGCGCTTCAGCTATCTCGATGATTAGTTGGATATCTTTTTCGTTCATGAACTTCAAAATTAGGATTAAAAAAATAAATGAGCAATCGTAAGGAAATTGCATTCGGTCAACTGCCAGGCTTATTAAAACAGAACACGTTACCGTACGCAGTGCAATTTTGATTGTTTTTCAATCATCTCAATCAATCGATGAATAAGCCGGGAAATGAATCTGTCTACACCGTAATAAAACAAAATTATTTTCTGTAACCTTCATGATTTTCAGATTTAAAAACTGAAAATTCTAACGGCCTAAAAGCCGGGAGGAAAATCTTCTAAATTGCCCACGCTTTACCTCATCTCTGACCACAATTTTGAACAAATGATCGCAAAACTTTTGCGTGCAGTTAAGTTTGGAATATTTAAAAACTTTACCTGGGACCAGGCGCTACACGATTTCAAAAAGAAAAATCTTCTTTACGCCTATAACGGCGGAGGTAAGACCACCTTGTCGACTATCTTTAGACTTTTCTCTACCCTGGAATCGGAGGAGCAGAAAAACGTACTCTTCGATGAGTTTAGCACAGGCAATGATGCTATTGTTGAGATGGAGATAAATGAAGAGCAAGTATCATTTAATGCCACAGAGGGCTCAGAAAAAGTGTATGTTTTCAACTGCGACTTCATTACCGACCATATCTACGAAGGCACCACCGCCAAAATGAAGCGATTCGATAGCACCGTTAATTCGAATATCAAGGATAAAGAAATCAGTGACCTTGAAAAGAATCGCAATGAGAAACAAAAGGCCCTTCTGAAAACAGAGGCTGAGTTGACGAAACTGAACGAACGGTTCGAAGAGATTAAAAGGCAAGTGAGTTCAGCTTTTGGAAAGAGAATCAGTAACAAGAGACTCACTGGAGTGGAAATCCAGAGACTTCCCGCTACAGCAAAGACAGATGCCGCGCTTGAATCGGAGATCGACACAAAAGTAAAGAGCTATCATGTGAGCCTTCAGCTTGATCAACTGAAACAAGATATAGTATCGCTGAAACAACTGTCCATTGAAAAGGTTGAGGTAAAGGACCAGCAGATCACTGAACTGCTGTCGAAGAGCCTCAGTACTTCAGTGGGTAATCTGCTCAAAGTCAAAATTGCAAAGCTCAAATCTTACAACAATGACGTTGCAGACGGGATCGAATTATGGTATCAGAATGCAGAGCAACTATTAAAAGTAGCTGCCGCAGAAAAGCCGTCACACTGCCCCGTTTGTGATAGTGACATTACAACGATCGCCTCACAACTGATCGATGAATATCAGAAGTATTTTGACAGAGAGTACGACGCTTTTCTGGGCAAGCTGACGTCCGCGATTACCCACGTTGGAAGTTTGATGCACAAGGTGACCACCAATAGCGATTTCATCAGTACACTCAGAGAATTGTTGTCAAAATATTCGGATAAGGATTACAGTAAAATAAATTTCCAGGCTGCGGCGATCATCGGCAAGTTTGAAGCTCTTCAATCGCTGTTTGAAATTAAAAAGTCCGACATGACAACTGATGTTGCCGGCGATTTTGATGGCGTTGCATTCCGAAACACCCTCGACGACTACAACTCCTTTCTAAATACTTTCATGCAAGCAAGAAACGAGTTGATTCAAAACCTGGAGAAACAGAACTATGATCCCAAAAAGCTGGAGGCTGAAATTAAGGATGCACATAAACAGATCGCGTTAGTGCAATTTGACGAACCGGGAAAAAAGAACAACATTGACAAACATTTTTCACTTACAGCAGAAGTAACGAAGTTGTCGTCAGAAATCTCAATGATTGAAGTGTCATTGAGTAAAGCCAGGGCAAAGCTTAAAAGTGAGGCGAAGTATGTGAACCGATTGCTGAAGGAGTTGGGCATTCATCATTTTACTATCGACATTCATGAAACAAAACCTTCCGAGAATATTGAAATCATCTACGAATCCGGTACAAGGAAATCGCGTTTACGGCATTCAATTAGTGATGGCGAGAAAACAGCACTGTGCTTTGCCTACTTCCTCAGTAAAATTCAATATGAAATAACGGATACAGCCGATGGCAAGGTTGAAGACTGCGTGATCGTATTGGACGATCCTATTACCAGTCTCGATGAAAATAGGTTGTATTCAACAGCCTGCTTAATTCATAATCGTTTCGAACACGCAAAGCAGCTGTTTGTTTTTAGTCACAACCTTGTATTCATGAAGTTTCTTGGAAACATTTTGGGTCATCACGACAGGTCTGACTATTTTCTCAGCATCTACCGCGGTGGCATCGCATTAGAAAATCTTCCGAAGGGTCTGACCAACTATACGACTATTTACTTCCAAAAGCTGGAGGACATTACAAAGTTTGTGGAGGGCCATTTGGACTATGAGGAGGCAAAGAAATTTGTGCCGAATAACATCAGGGTCGTGCTTGAGGCGTTTTTGAGTTTTAAGTTTTGTGCCCTTAAGAATGGATCGAGCGGTGACGGGAAACGCGTAGCTGGGTTAGACAAGTTAATTAATCAGGTAGGGTTAAACATTTCGGTATATAAAGCTTTTCCTAAAGCAGGTAACATTGATGCATCGAATATCTTAGATCGATTACGGAAGATCCAACGGATAACTGATCCGCAAGCGCATGGTAGTCCCGAGAGTATACACGATTTTAATTTTATCAGCGAAATTGAATTGATGGAGCTGGCTCAGGATACATTGGATACAGTCAGGTTTCTTGACAATGTCCATTATACCAGCGCCCATGCGAATTAGAGACACCCGATTTACTATATAATCGATTCAGTAAACTATCCAGGAAAGCGGCTTCCACAACGAACCGGTTAACAGCAGCACTACTGCCCAAACAATTACCGTGAGAACGGTAGTAATTATTCGTTCGGACTTCATCTATTAAAGGTAACAAAGTTTATGATTTCCGAATGGAACACCTATATCGTTTCTACCCCAATCCGCGGCTTAACTTTTTAATAGGAGAGTATAAACGCCGCTTATGAAGGCTCTTTCACTTAAGCCACACACCACCAGCATCGCTCTTACCGACGTACCGGAACCCCACATTGCGCAACCGGATCACATTAAAATGAAGGTGTTACAGGTAGGTATCTGCGGCACAGACCGCGAACAGGCGGAAGGAGGAAGAGCAGATGCACCAGAAGGCAAAAGCGAATTAATCCTCGGCCATGAAATGTTCGGAGTAGTAACGGAAGTGGGTAACAAGGTTGCTGGCGTTGATGTGGGAGACTACGGAGTATTCACTGTTAGAAGAGGTTGCAATAAATGCGTTGCCTGCCTCAACCAGCGGAGCGACATGTGCTTTACAGGCAACTACACTGAACGGGGAATAAAAGGGGCGGATGGCTTCCAAACCGAATATGTTGTTGACACGCAACCGTACTTTATCAAAGTGCCACCTTCCGCAAGAACGGTAGGCGTGCTGACCGAGCCGATGTCTGTTGCTGCTAAAGCGATTGACGAGGCCGTAATTATTCAGAACGCAAGACTGGGTTCATTTTCACCAGGCACAAATTGGCTCGACGGTAAAAAAGCGATAATTGCGGGGCTCGGACCTATCGGTTTGCTTGCAGCGTTCGCATTGCGTTTAAGAGGCGTGACAGTTTTCGGAATCGACGTTGTTGATGAGGATAATTTACGGTGC
The DNA here is from genome assembly GCA_963782225.1 of uncultured Chitinophagaceae bacterium. Lineage (GTDB taxonomy): Bacteria > Bacteroidota > Bacteroidia > Chitinophagales > Chitinophagaceae > Flavitalea. Next base: position 448,048 of record CAWAIQ010000004.1, on the reverse strand, counting down.
CAGCTACTTCGTGAAATCGGCGGGATCTATATCGATGGGCGCAAGGTAAAAACTACTGATATCGATGATGCATACGGTGAAGCTGATTTTGTTTTCGAAGCCACAGGAATTGCACAATTGCAAATAGAACTTCTCGATACACTTGGTGTTAATGGTATATACGTGGCCACCGGCATACCAGCCGGAGAAAGACCTCTCTTAATCCCTGCCAGCGACGTAATGCGTCAGATGGTCTTGAAGAACCAGTTATTGTTAGGCAGCGTTAATGCAAGTATCCATCATTATAAGATGGCAGTTTCCGATCTGCAAGCCAGTCTTGAAAGATGGCCGGGTACGCTGGAAAAATTGATTACTAAGGTGGTGCCCGTCACTGACTTTGATACCGTTTTGCATGAGCATACTCCCGACCAGATAAAGTCAGTTATTCAATGGGGCGAATGAAGATGTAAGTCAAATTTAACCCAGTCGCATCCTTGGCGCAATTAATGCCGTAATATCGCAAAGACAAAAGTATAATTTGACTATGGAACCAATGACAGCAGCAGCAGAAGGCTCATCAAAAGTAAAAGCGAAAGAAGTAAAAGCATTCGGTACAGAAAAAGCCGATGCGCAGTTACAACAACTTGAAATCAAAAGACGACTCCCACACCCTCACGACGTGGAGATCGATATCCTATTCTGTGGCGTATGCCACTCCGACCTTCATACGGCAAGAAATGAATGGCACGGCACAAAGTACCCGGCGGTACCAGGCCATGAAATCGTAGGCAGAGTGGTGAGCGTTGGCAGCCACGTAACCAAATACAAAGTGGGCGATGCAGCTGCAGTAGGTTGCCTGGTAGACAGCTGCCGCGAATGCGAGTATTGCAAACAAGATCTCGAACAATATTGCGAAGAGGGCAATACCCTCACCTACAACTCACCCGACAAATACCTGGGCACCCAAACATACGGCGGCTACTCAGAAAGTATCGTAGTGCATGAAGACTTTGTTCTGAAAGTTCCGGAAAGCCTCGACCTCGCAGCCACAGCTCCTTTGTTATGTGCAGGTATCACCACTTATTCTCCGCTTAAGCATTGGAATATAGGTCCCGGAAAAAAGGTTGGTGTTGTTGGCCTGGGTGGACTGGGACATATGGGCGTTAAACTTGCGAAAGCGATGGGCGCGGAAGTGATTGTGTTTACGACTTCTACTTCCAAGATAGAAGATGCAAAACGACTTGGAGCAGACGACGTGGTTTTGTCGAAAGATGAGGAACAGATGAATAAGTATGCTGGTAAGCTTCATTTTGTGCTCAATGCGGTTTCTGCCCAGCATGATGTAAACATGTATCTGAACCTGCTTCGTGTTGATGGCTCAATGGCACTGGTGGGTGCGCCTGAGCATCCGCTGCCGGTGGCAGCCTTCAGCCTTATTCCACAGCGAAGAAGTTTTTCCGGATCAACAATCGGGGGAATTGCAGAAACGCAGGAGATGCTTGATTTCTGCGGTAAGCACAATATCGTTTCGGATATCGAGATGATCAATATACAGGACATTAACGAGGCATATGAAAGATTGCTGAAAGGTGATGTGAAGTATAGATTTGTGATTGATATGGCTTCGCTGAAAAAATAGTCAGGATGTCATCCCGAACGCGCCGACGGCGCGGAGGGATCTGCGGAGGAGGAAGTTTTAGCTTAAATTGTGGAATGAGATATTCGTTTCTCCTCCTTATTGCGTTTTTCGGTTGCGGCGACCGTGGCCAGGATATTCGTGACGAACAAGCGGAAATAAAAATTCAGATCGACCACATCAACCGCACAGACGACTCGCTGACTACAGTGCTGGAACATAGCAGCGACATGAGAACCGAAGAGCTTGTGAAGATTCAGTTACAACGAAAAAAACTACAGGAAGAAAAAGCGTTCTTAGTTGTTAGCCTGGATTCGTTGCAAAAACAAATCGATAAATAAGCTTCTCGTGGTGAAAGCGTTCTTTTTCTTTCTTACATTATTTATTATCACGAGGTCTTCTGCCCAATTGGCAATAGCCGGAGATTACGCCGATCCTACAATAATAAAAGTGAATGGCACTTACTATTCCGCAGGCACGTCATCGGAATGGGCTCCTCACTTCCCGATTTTTACATCGAATGATCTTCAAACATGGCACCACGCAGGGTACGCATTTAAAGAAAAACCGAAGTGGACACTATCGTCATTCTGGGCACCGGAACTATTTTACAGGAACGGGTTGTTCTATTTATACTATACAGCAAAACGTGCATCGGACAGTATCTCCTGCCTTGGCGTCGCCACTTCTACTGATCCAGCAAAAGGTTTCACAGACCACGGCGTATTACTCGCGCATGGAAAAGAAGCGATCGACGCATTCGTGATAGAAGATGAAAACAAATTATTCGTCACATACAAGGCATACGGCCTGGATCAACGGCCCATCGAATTGCTTGGCGCAGAATTGAGCAATGATGGACTGAAAGTAATCGGCGAACCTTTTTCACTCTTGCAAGACACTGCACGTACAGGACTGGAAGGACAATGCATAATAAAGAACAACGGATACTTTTATTTATTTTATTCTGTTGGCGGCTGTTGCGGAATCGATTGCAGCTATGCGATTGAGGTGGCGAGATCCAAATCGTTTAAAGGTCCTTATGTAAAGTCTCCGAATAATCCATTTTTGAGTGAAACACAAAATTGGAAATGTCCTGGTCATGGAACTATTGTAAATGCCGGCAAGAATGATTGGTACTACATGTTTCATGCTTATAATAAGAAGGATGATGTTTTTACCGGGCGCCAGGGATTGCTGGGTAAGATGGAGTGGGAGGGTGAGTGGCCACGATTAATACCTGGTACAAATGTCTTGCAGGCAATCACTAAAAAGGTTTCAGACTTTCAGTGGCAGTGGGATTTTCGGCACGGCATTGCCAAAATAAATTCGAAAGAAGAAAATATTTGTTTTGAAGCTGAGGCGGATAACAATCCAACGGGCACAGTGCTAACAATTCGGCCGACCTCCGGTAATTATTCTTTCGAGGCAAAAGTGCAAGCAGCAGATGAATCATTAAAAGGATTAACCATCTACGGCGATGCAACTGCCTCCTTAGGGATTGGAATAAGGAACCAAGCAATAGAAGTGTGGCAGGTTAAAGACGGACAAAGGGTAATAATTAAGAATCAGAAAATAAAAATTAAAGATTCTGTTGTTTTGAAGATAGTTCTAATAAATAATGATAATGTCGATCTGGGCTACGTGAATGCATCAAATAATTTTCAAGCAATTAGCCACCTCAAGTCCACCTATCTTCCCCAATGGGATCGGAGCCCCCGACCCGGCCTTCACTACAGCGGAAAAAGCAAAGGAACTGCATGCTTTTCGTCTTTCGCAATTAGCTATCAATAACACGCATCGCAATTTTTTATGCTGAATTCTTAATGAATGACTAAATTTATTCGAGGAACTCTGCTTTGAACCAATCGTCTACATATCACGAAAACCAACTGCTGCAGCAACTGAAAGAAGGCAATGCAAGCGCTTTCACTTCACTATATAATACCTATAGTGAACGCCTCTATTATAATATTCTTTCATTGGTAAAAGACCGCGATACGGCAGAAGAACTCGTTCAGGATGTTTTCTCAAAAATCTGGAAGAACCGCGAAAAAATTTCCATTGAAAAAAGTTTCGCGTCTTATCTCTATACTTCCAGTCGCAACCGTGTGTTCGACTTTTTCAAGCAACTGCGCCGCAATCAAGATTTGTATGCCCGCATCCAGGCAATAGCATCAGAACATTACAGCCATATCGAAGAATCTCTCCTGGCGAGAGAAAACGAAGAGCTGCTCCACCGCGCGATCGAAACGCTCCCTCCCCAGCGCCGTCGCGCTTTTGAACTATGTAAGATCGAAGGGATGTCGTACCGCCAGGCGAGCGAAGTGATGGGTATCTCCATGTCCACTGTCAAAGAACATATGTCCACAGCCCTCGATGCTATCCGATCGTACATCAGCAAGAATAGCGAAATAGCCGCCGGCCTGATTATTTTTTTCTGGACCCCCCCGGTTTAGCATTCCGGCAGTCTTTATGAAAACCTCATCTTGCAAGTCCCTCAATTTTTTGCTGATCTGTTCAGGAAATACCTTGATAACAGGTGTTCACCGGAAGAGACCGAACATCTGCTCTCGCTGATCAACTCCGATGAGTACCGCGCGTACGCTGCTGAGATGATCGACAAACAGGTAGCCGGTATTGCCGACGCGCCTGCGAAGGAGCATGACCTGAAATCGCGCCTGGATCAGCGATTACACCTTATCCTCGAAAATGATGACGATACGGCACAACCCCCTGGGCGAATCGCCAGGTTAAGGCCGTGGCGTTGGGTAGCTGCAGCAAGTGTACTCGTGTTCGCTGTTGCAACTGGTTATTACTTCAGCATGCCGGAAGAGTCGAAGGTCGCAGTTAAAGTGGCGTCAATTGCTGCAACGCCAACGGTAGACTACACCCGGTATCTTACGCTTCCAGATGGCAGTACTGTGGTGTTACATGCGGATAGCAAGCTTGAATATGCAAACACTTTCGATGGCCCGGCACGCGAAGTCTTTTTGTCGGGCGAAGCGTATTTCGATATAGAACACAACCCGGGCAAACCGTTTATTATCCATACCGGCAAAGTTAAAACGACAGTGCTCGGAACGGCTTTCAACATCAAAGCCGACGAAAAGCAGGTTGTAGTATCGGTAACCCGCGGTAAAGTAAGAGTGGAGAACGGCTCGCAGGTGCTGGCGGTTCTAACGCCTAACGAGCAGGTGAAGTTCGATCTGCCGGAAGAAAAAACCATTCAGCAGAAGGTAAATGCGAACGTGATAGTAACCGATTGGACAAAAGAAGACATGGTATTTTACGGAAACACCTTCCAGGAGATTGCCGATATACTGAGTAAGAGATACGGAGTGAATGTTATAATCAACAACGAATCGCTGAAAAACTGCAAAGTGCGTGCGTCCTTTTCGGGAACGGAAAAACTGGAACAGGTGGCGAGTGTGCTATGCGGAATTAAGAATGGTGAGTATGAACAGTTGAAGGATGGAACGATCGTGCTGAACGGTGAAGGTTGCGACGTACAAACAACACGCTGATTAAAATTAAAAACCCCTCCGTCCGTGGAAAGATAGAAGGGGTTGGTTCCTAAATATTACTTTATAACATTTAAACCATTTGCAATTTATGCAAAAAGCAACTGCGTTAGGCAAAAAGCCACGTACAGGTCAATGGTTTGCTGCAGTCATTAGTAATCCCCAAACACACTTCCTGATGAAGGTCGGCCTTTGTGTATTTATGATCGTCTTCCTTTCGGCCCAGCTGCTTGTAGCCGGTCCCGGTTTCGGCCAGGATATGGCCAAGAAGGAGATCACGCTCGAATTACAGGGAGAATCGCTGTCGGGTGCCTTCAAAAAGATCGAGGACCTCTCGGGTTTCAGAATCGCCTATTCGGTGGAGGACGTGGATCAATACAAGTCCATCTCTCTCGCGAGAGCTAAACGCACTCTCGAAAAAACACTGGAGCTTGTTCTGTCAACAACACATCTCGATTTTCGAAACCAGGGGAACGTAATCATCATCTACCGTAACCAGGTTTCTCCTCCCACAGCCCAAATAGCGGTTGTAGATGCGGAAATCCGTGGTTCGGTAATGAACCCGGCCGGCGAACCCGTAGAATCGGCGTCTGTAATGGAAAAGGGTACTCAGAATGGTACATACACCGATGCGCAGGGGCAATTCACGTTGCGCGTGGCGAATACAAGTGCCACGATCGTAATCAGTGCAGTTGGGCTCGTTACCCGCGAGATTGCCCTTAACGGCCGCAGCCAGTTAGATGTTCAGCTGATAGCCAACAACGCCAACATGGAAGAAGTGGTGGTGACTGCGCTCGGTATCAGCAGAAAAACAAAATCGCTTTCGTACGCAACGCAATCTGTAAAGCCAACACAGCTTACAGAGGTACGCGATCCAAATAACGTGTTGAATGCTTTGCAGGGAAAGGTGGCCAACGCCCTGATCACTCAAAGTTCGGGCGGTGTAGGCAGTGAAGCAAAAGTTATCCTTCGTGGAAACCGGTCGATCACCAATAACAGCAGCGCGCTGATAGTAATCGATGGAATTCCAGGAGGAGATCCCGGCATCAATCCTGATAATATCGAGTCGATGACCATCCTCACCGGCGCCACTGGTGCCGCTCTTTACGGAAGTGAAGCAGGAAACGGGGTGATCGTTATCACTACGAAAAAGGGAAGGAGCGACGGAATATCTGTGGGACTCAATTCCGGTATTACAACAGAACGTCCATTTGCTTTACCTAAAGTTCAGAATACATTCGGACAAGGTGGCGATGGCACTATCAACAGCAGCGTGGGTGACAGCTGGGGCGCCAGGATGGATGGCCAGAGTTACACTGACCATTTCGGTAACCAATCGAGTTATTCGGCACAGAAAGACAACATAAAAGATTTTTTCAGAACAGGCATCGCATTGAATAATGCAATCAGCGTTTCAGGTGGTTCAGAAAAAGCGCAGACATTTCTTTCTTACATCAACAACACTGTTGAGGGAATTATTCCGAACAACAACCTTAAAAGCAATATTGTAAACTTTCGTATCACTAACCAGATCACGAAACGTTTGTCAACCGATGCAAAGGTCACCTATCATCGCCGCGAAATAAAGGCGAGCCCACGTGCAGGTGAAGGAAATACCCCGACACTCGACATCTACCAGATTCCGAGAAACGTTAGTACGGAAATGGCGGAGCACTACCAGGACATCAACGACCTTGGCGTTCCTATTCTTGCCCCATGGCCTTCAACAACTCCGGGCGTCTACGCAAACCCGTATTGGGTTGTCAATAACGACAAGCTCGATAAGGTGCGCGACAATGTGGTAGGATTTCTGAAAGCGAAGTTTAAGCTCACCAACTTTTTAAATATCACAGGTAGCGCGAACATTGATATGTTCAACGAAGAACAGCAACAGAAAACTTTGCAGGGAACCATCGCGTGGGCACCTAACCCGGGTGGATACTACCAGGTAACGAATACCCGTTACATGCAAAAGTGGTTTGATCTTATCCTTGAAGGAAACAATCACATCAATTCCAATATCGATATAAATTATCACGTTGGTACGATCTATAAAGACAATAAAATTGATAATACTATCGGTACCGCAAACGGATTGAATGTTGCAAATAAATTCAGTCTAAACCTCGCCACTACGCCTATTACACAGCAAACAGGAAACGAAGTGCAGGTGCAATCGGTATTCGGACTGGTGAATTTCTCTTTCAAGGATTTCCTTTTCCTTGATGGAACTTTCCGCAACGATTGGGATTCTCGTTTGCCTGACCCACATTCCTTTCAGTACTACTCGGTTGGACTTTCAGGAATTATATCCGACATCGTAACACTTCCATCATCGATAAATTATCTCAAAACATTTGTGAGCTATGCCGAGGTAGGTAATGGTGGACAATTCGGATTGCTGACCACACCATACGATTATGTACCTGGTGCAGGAAACGGATACATCATCAGGAGAAGTACATTGCCTTTCCCTGCATTAAAACCTGAGATTGTAAAAAGTTTTGAAATAGGTGCTGAAGCAAGATTTTTCGATAGCAGGTTGAGCGTAACACTCAACTACTACAAGTCGAATTCAATCAACCAGCTCTTCCAATTGAACATACCTGTATCAACAGGATATTCCACAAGCTATCTTAATGCTGGAAATATTCAGAACCAGGGTATAGAGGCAGTGATCAATTATTCACCTGTCAGAAAGACTGATTTCACCTGGGATGTTTCGTTCAACTTCGGAACGAACACCAATAAAGTAAAAGAACTTACCGACCAGGTTAAAACAATCAATCTTGGTTTCATCGACTTCGGTGCATTGCCGCAGATCAATGAAGGTGGAAGTTTTGGTGATCTTGTTTCGCACGTCTGGGCAAAAAATGCGAAAGGCGAATATGAATTAACAGCTGATGGTAAACCGCTGACCACTGATAAAAAAGGCGAGTTGCCATCTTATATCGGGAACTTTAATCCGAAGGCACGCTTAGGACTTACGAACACGTTTACGTATAAAGATTTTGCCCTAAGATTACTGGTTGATGGAAGGGTGGGAGGCATTATTGTTTCAGGAACCGAAATGAATCTGTCGTTCAGCGGCATTACAGAGGCAACCACGCAGTATCGCGATGGTGGATTGACATTAGGAGGAGTGGACGCAAACGGGCAAGCGGTGAATGAATCAATAACTGCGCAGCAATTCTGGCAAACAGCTTCCGGCAAACGTTTTGGGGTCGGACAGTTTTATGCCTATGATGCTACGAATTTCAGGGTGAGAGAACTTTCACTCGGTTATAACCTCCCTCTTCACATCAAACTTATTAAATCGGCGAGGCTTTCAGCAGTTGCCCGCAACGTGCTGTGGCTGTATCGTGGCAAAAATAAGCTTGATATACCGGGCATGGATAGCCGCAGAATGTGGATGGATCCCGATATGAGTATTTACAACGGAAATAGTTTAATGGGAGTGGAGTATGGTGCAATGCCATCTACACGCAGTATCGGATTAAACCTTCAGTTGGTGTTCTAAACTCTGACCTGTAAAATCAAACTAAAATGACATTCTTAAAAGTAATATACAGAAAAAGCCTCCACATAAGTGTTGGGTTAGCTGTGATGCTGGCTTCATCGTGTACAAAGGATTACGCAGAAATAAATACCGACAGGAACACTATTGCTACTGTTGGTGATGCAGAGATCCCATTTTTGTTCTCTGGTGCAATTGAATCTGTTCCGTGGAGCGACCAGGTTGCGCAAAACCTTTTCTCTGACCAGTATGCGCAATACTTTGCAAACACCACAGCATATTTCCCATCGGACAGGTATACGATGGTATACGAGTGGGTGCAGAATGCTTTCGATCCGATTTACACGAGAGTAGTTCCCCAGTTGCAAACGATCATGGAGAAGAAAGATCCTGCATCGGCGGAAGTTGCACTGGCAAACATCTGGTGGGCATATGCATTTCACAGGGTAACGGATTATTGGGGTCCCATACCCTACTTCGGTATCGGACAGGGAGGATTCTCCGGACCTTACGATCCGCAGGATAAAATTTACGACGACTTCTTCAAGCGTCTTACAGCTGCAGTTGCGACTCTTGAATCAAAGCGTACTGAAACGCCATTCGGCAATTATGATCTTCTTTTCAACGGAAATGTGAATCAATGGATCAAGTTTGCGAACACACTTCGTCTGCGCCTTGCTATCCGGATTTCGAATGTAGATCCTGCCAGGGCAAAGACAGAAGGAGAGGCCGCAGTGGCCGGGGGTGTTTTTATGAGTAGTCCTGAAGATGACGTATATGCGCCAAAGAATAGCAATGAACCGAATCGCTTGTCTCAAATGTCGGACTGGAATGAATTCAGAATGAGTGCAGCGATGGAATCTGTTTTGAAAGGATACGACGATCCGCGCGCGTCGGCATATTTTATTCCTGCTAAAACTACAGGAGAGTTTGAAGGATTGCGTAATGGCCTCACACCTGAGCAGGTTGCACTTCCGGCGAATTCGCCTGATGCGAACTCTCACGTGGGTCCGAGGTGGACATCAATTCCGCTCGGTGGTATCCCCAATCACCTGGTAACTCCCCAGAACGTGATGGCAGCAGCTGAAGCCTACTTCTTAAGAGCTGAAGGGGCGTTGCTCAATTGGAATGTGGGAGGAACTGCGAAAGAAATGTATGAAGCAGGTATCACCAATTCGATGAAGCAGTGGGGCATTACCGATAACGCGGCAATACAGGCTTACATTAACAGCAATGCAAAACCTGTTGCCCCGAACGACTACATGAACTCTCCGGCTCTTTCCGATATTCCTGTTGCGTTTAGCAATAATATCGATGAACAACGGGAACAAATCGCCACGCAGAAATGGCTTGCATTGTTTCCGGATGGAGTGGAGGCGTGGGCAGATTATCGCCGCGGACACTACAACAAATTGTATCCTGTCGTAAATTCCGATAATCCGGATATTACCGATCCATCTACCCAATATATCAGGCGTATCCCATTTCTGCTTTCAGAAAAGCAAGCGAACGGGGCCGAGGTTGAAAAAGCTGTTGGACTGTTAGGCGGTGACGACAAAATTACTACGCCACTTTGGTGGGACACTCATTAAATGATTACTATGACATTTGGCAAGGCGGGGTTTTTCTGCTTTCTTCTATGTATATCCGTATGTGGCAGGTCGCAGGACAGTATAACGGATAAGAATATTCGCTTTATAGATTACTACGGATTTTCTTCAGGCAGTTCTGCGTGGGATGACATCGGTTATAATCCAAAGGATAATACTGTTTATGTAGGCATCACTAACCATCGCGATAGTGTTGCGCTGTATATGTACGATCCTTCGAAAGATTCCGTTCGGTTAAACGGGTTCGTCAGCACAATGGGTAACCTGAGAGACTACCAGTGGCAGGCAAAGATCCATACGAAGATTGTTGCCGGTCCCGACGGTGAAATGTATTTCGGAACGGATGGCGGCGAATCCCGTGAGGAGTACCTGATGGAGCATCCGAAAGGATATTCAGGCGGATACATCATGAAGTGGAGCCCCAAAGAAAACAGGCTCACCAACCTTGGCGTGGCAATGCAATACGAGAGCCTGAAAGATATAGATGTAGACCAGACTACCGGCAAGCTATATACGATATCTTATCCGCAGGTGCACTTTCTTGTGTATGATCCAAAGACCAATAACATGAAGGATCACGGACGCCTGGGAAGCGCACACGTTCCGCGTATGATGTTTACCGACAAATGGGGGAACTGCTATTATGTAGACTGGCGTCAGCGGCTTGTTAAATACGAGAAGAGCCAGGAGAAATTGATTTTTGCGGAGGAGAGCCTTCCTGCATTTCCCGGAACGCCCGGCGAATATATCATCACTGGGATCACTGCGTTTGCAAAAGACGAGAAGAATGGGGTGATATACCTAGTAACATATGGGGCAAAAGTGCTTGCATTTTATCCGCAGGAAAACGGCATCGGAAGGGTGGAGGACCTCGGTGGTGTGATAGATGTGGAAGGAAAACAAAAATGGAATTACTATGTACCGAACCTCAACGTGGGTAACAACGGCAAGTTGTATTACATGATTGGCGGTCACGGAATGTATGCAAAAAATAATCACTCACTTTTTGTTGAATTCGATCCAAAGACAAAGACTCCGAAGATCTTGTATGAGTATCCTTCAACAGTATTTGTTGAAGCTACGGGTTGCGATACGAAGGATAAGGATGGTAATATGTACTTCGCCGGCAAACGACATGTACCGCGGTCAGCAAAACAGGGCGGCACGCTTGCCGAGTTGGGTGAAACACCAACGGTACCTTTTCTTGTAAAGTTTAACCCGGAAAAACCAGTAAAATGATGAGAACACTTTTCGTTGTATTGTTTTTTGCTTGCGCGCTTACAACGTATTCACAGTATAGTTTTTATGTACCAAAGGTTTCATTTGCGATCGAAGTTTCGCTCGATAATACATCCATGAAGCGGCTGCCGATGTACCGGAATTCGATTTCATCGCTGGCCATCGCGGGCGATAACATTATCGGCGGCACAACAGCGAACGAGGGGCTTACACCCTTTCTTTTTACTGCATCCATTTCAAAGCGTGACATGACCGAGATACTTGATCTGGAAAAAGTTGTACCGGGTCAGCGCGCTATTGCAACCAATTTCAGCAGAGGTAAGAATAATGTGTTGTATGCGGGAACACTTGCAAACAATAATAAGAGTGGTCATATTATCGAAGTGAAGGTTGATGCTGCGGGAAAGATCAGCGCTAAAGATCTCGGGACACCTGTAGATGGTGAGGGAATATTCGCATTGAATTCGGCCGCAAATGGAACGATGTTATATGGTATTTCCCATCCTACCGGCATTTTCTTTTCATACAACATTGCTACCGGTGCTGTAAAGAAGTTTGACGATGTTGTTCCTGCGCCGAAGGATTTATCTACGATCAGTGAGTACGTTCTTAAGCCTGAAGATTATTTGGCTAAGGCGCTCGTAGAAACATCGCAAGGGCAAATCATTGGAAGTTTTCCGATCAATAAATTATTTGCATTTACTCCATCAACCCAGAAGTTCGAGGTGTATAAAGATTCTTTACCGGAAGTATGGGGTCGCAAAACACTTGGGCAGGTTGAATCGTGGGCCAAATCTAAATCAGGCAAAATCTACGGCGGTAACGCAGGTGATGGGCAGCTCTTTGAGTTGGACCCCATTGCGAAGAAGATGAAAAACCTCGGCAAGCCAGTAATGATGCCGCGCCTGAGAGGCCTGGCATTCGGTAATGATGGAAGGCTCTATGGGATTGCCGGTGCACATCCCGGAACAGTTCACTTATTCAGTTACTCTGACAAGACCGGTTTCGTTGATCACGGTAACCCGCAGTTTATAATGAAGTCACCCGGAATTGAGCAGGGGATCGAGTGGCGCGGATTTCAACTTGGCACCATTGTCGCATCTGAAGACGGAAAATATATTGTAATGGGAGAAGACGAGGCACTCAGCCAGCTTCTTATTTTTGCTCCCCAAGGAAAGTAAATAATAATGAAACAAGTTTGGATCGCCTGTATCGCAATACTGCTTGCAGCCTGCAACAGTTCAGAGAAGACAAATACAACAACAAAAAGTGAAGGTGGTTGGAGCATTGCAATTGTTCCATCATCTGTTCGCGTTGACCCGGTAACCGGAAAGGTTATTGAGAACCGTTTTAGTGCCGTAAATACCGGGCGTTCTGTTGACGAGGACCTGTTTACTAAGAACTGGGTATATGATGGTAAGAAGGCAACTCTGCATGGTGCGAGGGGCGAGTATATTTCGTTTCAGCTTGCATTAAGTAATCATACAGATTCAACCCTGGAGGATGTGCACGTAACCGTGTCGCCATTCACCAACGGAACCTCTACTATCAATGTAAAGCCCGAGTTATTTTTAGAGTGGAGCGTGAATGTATTAACGCCTAGTACGGGCTACGCAAAAGCTTCATTAGGTAAAGGATGGTATCCTGATGCATTGATTCCGATGGAGAATATTCAATACGATTCTTCAAAGGTCCATGGTCGTTGGGTGTATCCGCTGTGGTTGCCTGATTTCAATAATCGCATTCCCGGTCAGAAACATCTCCTCGTATGGGTAGACCAGTTTATTCCTTTTGAAGCGGACAAGGCGAAACCAGGCTTGTATACTTCAGAATTAACCGTTACTATCAAAGGCATATCGCAGAAAATTCCTGTTGAACTTAATGTTTGGGATTTTGCTGTGCCGAATGAAAACAAGTTAAAAGCAAGCCTGCAGCAGGAAGGTTTTCCGAGTTTGATAGATGAGAAGAGCGAACTGGAAGTGTACCAGTTATTCAAACGCAACCGTGTCGGTTTAATGGACCCTGTGTATCAACCGAGCCTCCTCTCAAAAAATGGCGAGAAAGCGAGGATCGACTGGAAAGACTTCGATAAACGTCTTTCAAAATATTTTACCGGCAAAGCATTTACTGCGGAGCATGGATATACAGACGGACCAGGATATGGCGAACCGCTCGAAACATTCATGTTACCGTTTGATGTTTTTGGAAAGCACGGTACCGCGGGTTGGCCCGACATCGGAAACCCCGATGTAGAAAAGAACACCGCCAACAGGGATATCTATATTGATGCGATCAGGCAGGTACGTAGTCATCTTAAATCATTAATCAATTCTGATAAGACAGACATCTATGTTTACCTGAACGGTTTGGATGAATCATATTTCCAGGAAGCCCTTGACAGAATGGTGTATTATGGAAATATGTTCAAAGAGCATTACCCGGAAGCCAACTACAGGGTGGATGGTGGATATACTGATGCACAAATGTCGTATATACAGAAGTCGGTGAATGCATGGGCTTCGCATACCATCAACTACAATATTGATACTATCAGAAAATTCCAGGAGGCAGGCATCAAGGATTGGTTGTATGGGCCAATGTTGTATGAGAGTAAAGTGAACAGCTGGGTAGGTAGTTCAACAATCATGGATTTACCGTTATTGTGCGATCGTGCAATAAGCTGGTCGGCCTGGAAGTATCATACCTATTCATGGATCAGTTGGGGTGTTGCCTGGAACGGCCATACTGCATGGTATGATCCGGAAACGTGGAAGGATGCGTATAAGCATGGAGCTGATTCCGATCCGGAGTTTACTTACAAGAAAATTAATGGAAGCGCATTGCTGGCCTATTATCCCGGCGTAATTCCAAACGTAAATAAGTATTGTCCCTCTATCAGGCTAAAGATGCTGCGCGATGGAGTGCAGGAGTATGAGTACATGCGCTTGCTTGCTGCAGCCGATGGTAACCGTACGCGCGCGGATGAAGTGGTGAATTCCATCATCAAGGAGCCGTTCGGCGAAAAGGCAATCGGTAATCTGGATGTGTGGAGTTTTGATGCAGAGAAATGGGATCGAGCGAAGATTAAATTGGGAGAGCTAATTAACGGCGGGAAAAAATAAGCTATCAGTTATCAGCTTTCTTAGGAGTAACTAAAGAAAGAATCGCCATCATCAGCGTTGCTGTAATGACGAATCCGCACGAGAAAAGTGTTGCATTCGCAAGCGATTCATCTTCGCCTAACCTTTGTGAACAAGATGAACACAGTTTGCGCATCTTGATCCGCTCAAGTGATCTGCCAATGAAAAAAGCAAGTGAGATGAGCCCCGCCCCGATTATGCAGTAAAGAACCCGCTGCCCCTCTTTTGGATAATTGTGTTTAAACCAGCCGACGGCAATAAGAATAATTGCAGCAATCGTAATAAGTATCGCCATTTTTACAAAGTGATGTGATTCATTTTCACCTGGATCTCTTCGCGCGCTTGTTTACCTGCCCACAGTTCGCAGAGGTGTAACCCAAGATCGATAGAAGCAGACACGGCACCCGCAGTAATTATTTTTCCATCTTCTACAATTCTCTCCTTCACTACTTCCCTGCAATAAGGTCGCAGCGTTTCATATTCATTATAATTCGTTGTAGCGCGTTTAGATTGCAAGATAACCTG
The DNA here is from genome assembly GCA_963782225.1 of uncultured Chitinophagaceae bacterium. Taxonomy (GTDB): domain Bacteria; phylum Bacteroidota; class Bacteroidia; order Chitinophagales; family Chitinophagaceae; genus Flavitalea. The sequence goes on along the minus strand of CAWAIQ010000004.1, from coordinate 432,878 downwards.
CAGCACCTAAAATCAAGCTACCTGTACAGATAGATATTTTGTAAGGCACGGGTTCAGATGTTCGAATCCAGTTAAGAAAGGTTTCGTCTTTTATAAGATCTCTCGTGCCATGTCCGCCGGGTACAACTATAGCATCGTAATCGCAAAGTGGTTCACGAACTACGCCAGCATTCATTTGAAGACCATACACATCGGTGGCTGTAGAATGATAAGAGCACACATCCCAGTTGAAGTCATCAAGATATTTTCCCGATTTCAAACGGCTCAGCGCATCATAAATGCCTATAAGGTCGAGCCAGGTGATACCATCGAAAATGATGTATGCAATCTTCATTGTGACGCGTTTTATCTGAAGATACGCTAACAATCGTTAGCCAACTTAATCGAATTTTGACTCTAATCAATCAAGGCACTCATTATTTAGCGCCTAACTGGATTAACTTGGTAGAATCCAATAATATGTTCTAAAACCTTATTACAATGCCCTACACCAGCTACCTGAAGAGATTTGTTACTTTCTCCATCGAGAAATTAAACCAGCATCCAAGTCTCGAGACGTTCAAAGAAAATTTAGCAGAGGAAGCACGGGCAATTATCAACACCGCATCTGCCCAAAATGCATCGATTGAACTACGCAAACTCGAACATTACCTTCAAACAGAAATAAAGTACCAGTTGTTGCAATACCGCAAGAGGTACGTCACCCTCCAGTTGAAATGATTAGTTCTCGATCGAAGCCATCGTTCTTAAAATGTTCGCACCCCAGCTGAATACGTTGTGTTTCATGATCACCCTGCGCATCAACTTCATTTTCTGTTCCTGATTTTCTTTCGGCATTTCAAGCGCTTCAGCGATTGCGTCCGATGATTGTTCAATATCATAAGGATTGATGATGATCGAGCCATATAATTCCTGCGAGGCTCCCGCAAACTGACTAAGGATCAACACACCGTCATTTGACTTTCGTGATGCTACATATTCTTTCGCAACGAGATTCATACCGTCATGCAATGATGTAACCATGCAAAAATCTGCCGCCTGGTAATAGGGCTCTATCTCCTGGTGACTGTGATGGCTTTTCAAAAGTAATATGGGCTGCCATCCCTTGATCTTAAACTTTGAGTTGATTCTCAACACTTCCTGCTCGACAGCGTTGATTGTATCAGAATATGTTTTTAATGCCGAACGGCTCGGTGCACCAATCTGAACAAAAGTAAACTTGCCGACATAGTCGGGCCATTTCTCAAGAAACCTTTCTATTGCCAGGAACTTTTCTGTTAGTCCTTTAGTGTAATCGATCCTGTCCACACCTATTCCCATGTACTGAGCGGTAATACCTTTCTGCTTCAATAGGTCCGCGGGCCTGATCTTTTCTTCCTGCGCAGCATTTCCGTTGTCAAGATCTTTTGAGGTAAAGGCTATGCTGATAGGGAACGGTTTCACAAGTGTAAAGTGATTACCTATCTTAACCGAAAAACTTTCCCATATCACCCGTGACTCTAATGTTTGATTGACTGTTTCCAGGAAGTTGTTGCAATGATACTGCGTGTGAAAGCCTACGAGGTCCGCGCCTAACATTCCTGTAAGAATTTCTTTCTTCCATGGACAAATACCAAACGACTCAGGGTTTGGCCATGGAATGTGCCAGAATAGCGCAACACGCGCGTCGGGCCGGGCATCTTTAATAAGTTTCGGCAACAACGCAAAGTGATAGTCCTGCACGAGAACGAAAGGTTCTTCTTTATTTTTTATCTCGCGGATAACCGCCTTTGCATATAGCTCGTTCACTTCTTTGTAGTAATCCCAGTCTGTTTTCCTGAACACCGGGCGGGTATGCGCGATATGACATAGCGGCCACAGCCCTTCGTTTGAAAAACCGTAGTAATAGTGGTGTTCCTGTTCTTTAGAAAGCCATATGCGCAACAGCGTATAGGCATTCTCGTAAGGTGGCACGAGAACTTTATCGTTTTCATCAACCGTTTCTTTATCGGCATCGCCACTTCCCGACGCGATCCAAAGTCCGCCACAGGCTTTTACAATAGGTTCCATTGCGGTAACCATTCCACTCGCCGGAACAATACATTGAATTTCGTTTCCACTGTGTACGTGCATGTACGGTTCACGGTTCGAAACGATCACCATTGTTTTGTTCTCGAGAATTTGTTTCATCTCTTCGCCCAAACGTTCAGGCGTCCATACCGACTCGGCCGATGTGCGTAGTCTTGCTTCTTCCTGTGCAATAGCCTTTGCCTCCTGTATGGCTTGTGCAATGCCGGATATTTCTTTATACAATGGTTGCAAAAACTCTGAAGGAGGTTTCGATTTGATTTTCTCGATGTTACCAAACCGCGCAGCCTTTACCCATTCCACCACTTTGTTAATCGGACTAAGAATGCTTCGCCTGATGATCAGTAAAGTAATTGCAGAAATAAGCATCGCCTGCAGGAACCAGCGGACAAAACTTCTTGTCCATATTTGGTTAACGATGTTGTTAATGTATTCAGCGTTGGAATAAAATATGATGGCTGCATCACTTCCCCGCACACTGTGTGCAGGCATAATGTACTGGTAAATCGAAACTTTTTTTACATTGAAATAATTTCCAAAGGAGGAGTCGGATGCAATAGCTTGTTGTACATAATCGTCGGAGTGAGACAGGTAAGGCTTTATCGCATCAGTTGTTTCATATATGCTATCCTGCTTGAAATGTATGGCGATGCCTTCAAATCCATAAGCCTGCGCGATTTCTTCAGTGATCTTTTCAGCCTGCGGTAAACTGTCCGCAATCATGAAGTCGGTGGTAAAGTCACGGATGGACCTGTCAGTCTTTGCTTCGAGTTCGCTCTTTAGTTTATCGCGCTCTGCAGAAATCTGGAACGCCGTAAATACAAACGCCACACCGCCTACGGCAAGAAGAATGGCTATGATTAATGAGATATTGATTTTCACGTTTCACTTTTCAACTTTGACCAAAGGATCAAAGATACTCTAATACGGTATGGCAGCGTCCCCATTCTATTAAACGCTCATTAAAAGTCATTGCCCGTAAAATTGCTGCCTTAAGGTAACAATACACATGCCGGAAACCAGTCATGCACTACATTTGGTGCGGCTTATAGTCAAATATGGATTTAAAACAGAAGGCTACGCTTGGCGGACTCCTCATTGCGCTTGGCACAACGTATGGGGATATTGGAACATCACCATTGTACGTGCTCAATGCAATTACAAGTGGCAAGGTGATCAATGAAACACTGGTTGTAGGTAGTCTCTCATTGATCATTTGGACACTTACTCTTCAAACTACGATTAAATACGTTATTCTTACGCTGCAGGCTGATAACAGGGGAGAGGGTGGAATTTTTTCCCTCTTTGCGCTTGTCCGTCGCCGTAAGAAATGGTTGGTGTTTCCGGCGATCATCGGCGGCGCTGCGTTGCTGGCCGATGGGATGCTCACCCCGGCTTTTTCTGTCACCTCTGCCATTGAAGGCCTCAAGCATGTTCCCGACCTTCATGACATTGGTCAGTCTACAATTGTTGTGATCGTCGTCGGCATTCTTTTTCTGTTGTTCATGATCCAGCAATTTGGAACAGCTTTAATCGGTCGGTTCTTCGGACCATTTATGCTGCTGTGGTTTTCGATGCTGGCGATTCTTGGGCTCGTACATATCTCTGATGACTTCAGCGTATTCAAGGCATTCAATCCATATTATGGTATAAACCTGCTGGTCACCTATCCCGGTGGATTTTATATTCTTGGAGGCGTCTTTTTGTGTACCACCGGGGCAGAGGCATTGTACTCCGATCTTGGTCACTGTGGTAAATGGAACATTCGTTACTCGTGGATATTTGTTAAGAGTTGTTTGATTTTAACTTATCTCGGCCAGGGCGCCTGGCTGCTGCATAATTTCGATGGACAACCCATAACGCCCGATATGATCAACGCGGGCTTCAATCCGTTCTATGGAATGATGCCGCCATGGTTCCTTGAGATCGGTATCGCTATTGCCACCAGTGCGGCGATCATTGCAAGCCAGGCATTGATATCCGGATCGTTCACTTTGATCAGTGAAGCCATACGATTGAATCTGTGGCCGCGGCTCAAGCTTACCTATCCAACAGAAGCAAAGGGGCAGATATACATACGAGCCATTAACTTTATGCTGCTTATCGGTTGTATCAGTATAGTACTCTTCTTTCGCAACGCATCGAACATGGAAGCTGCCTACGGGCTCGCCATTACGATCTGTATGATCGCCACATCGCTGCTCTTTGCAAATTATCTCGTGATCAAACGCACAAGGCGTGCCTTGATTTATTTGTACCTCGCAGTGTTTTTAACGATCGAAATAAGTTTCCTGCTGGCCAATATTGAAAAGTTTCCGCATGGAGGCTATGTTGCGCTCATTGTCGGCGGACTATTGTTCTTTGTAATGTTTGATTGGCACAGGGCCAGGAAGATTAAGAACCGGTATGTTGAGTTCGTGCGGATGAACGACTATATATCCAATCTCCAGGAATTGTCGGCAGACCGTTCCGTTTCTAAATATGCGACGCATCTTGTATATCTGACGAGTGCGGATAACAAAAAGGAAATTGAACATAAGATCATCCACTCCATCCTTCATAAGAAACCAAAGCGTGCGGATATTTACTGGTTCGTGCATGTTGTTACGCTCGACGACCCTTACACTTCAGAATATATTGTTCAACATATTGTTCCGAATGATATTATCCGGGTTGAATTCAGACTTGGCTTCAGGGTGCAACCGCGCATGGATCTCATGTTCAGAAAAGTAGTGCAGGATCTCGTGAATAACCGCGAAGTGAATGTAACGAGCCGATACGAAAGTCTCGAACGAAATAATGTTGTTGGTGATTTTCAATTTATAGTGCTTGAAAAATACCTGAGTGAAGAAAACGAGCTGCCGCTTGGAGAGAAGATTGTGATGAAGATTCACTTCTGGTTGAAAGAAGTTAGCTTATCGGAGGAAAGAGGTTTCGGACTCGATCCCAGCAATGTTAAGGTTGAAAAGTTTCCGCTGATAGTTTCTGCACTCACCCTGCCGAAGATGCACCGAGTGGATGACTAGTTTTTTTAAATTTCCACACCTGGTGCATAACGTTTTCCCTACTTCAACATCAAATCGTTTTACTTTATCCTGATTTTGGTTGCGACGCGCATTTAGCGACGCATTAAAAGGGAACCCGGTGTAACTCCGGGACTATCCCCGTAGCTGTAAGCTCCATAATTGATTGTTCAACTTCGGCCACTGTGGTGAAACCATGGGAAGGCCTGAACAACGGAGTAAGTCAGAAGACCTGCCATCATCAACATGTATTTTACTTTCGGAGGAAAAGTACGTTACTGAAAAATCTTCAACACTTTTGAAGCTTTCTCGGCACCGCATCTTTATTCTCCGCACTTTATAACATCTAAATTTTATTTGATGCAAGCTGAAGAAGTGTTATTAAAAGAGAATAAGGACCGCTTTGTAATTCTCCCTATCAAATACCCGCGGATCTGGGAAATGTATAAAAAACATGAAGCAAGTTTCTGGACTGCAGAAGAAATTGATCTTAGCAGCGATTTGCAACAGTGGGCGTCGATGAACGACGGTGAGCGTCATTTTATTTCTCATGTTCTTGCATTCTTTGCCGCCAGCGATGGAATCGTAAACGAAAATCTGGCAGTGAATTTCATGAGCGAGGTTCAACTGCCGGAAGCGAGGTGCTTCTATGGATTCCAGATTATGATGGAAAATATCCATTCTGAAACATATGCTCTTCTCATTGATACTTACGTGAAAGATCCTGCGGAAAAGAATCGCTTGTTTCATGCGATAGATACCGTTCCCGCAGTGAAGCGAAAAGCAGAATGGGCATTGCGATGGATCGAGAATGGATCGTTTGCAGAGCGCCTCGTTGCCTTTGCAGCGGTGGAGGGTATTTTCTTCAGCGGAAGCTTCTGTTCAATATTCTGGTTGAAAAAAAGAGGGCTGATGCCGGGACTTACCTTCAGCAATGAACTCATCAGCCGCGACGAAGGATTGCACTGCGAGTTTGCATGTATGCTGTACGGCATGCTCACTAACAAGTTGAGTCAGCAGGAAGTGTTTGGCATCATAGGTGATGCGGTGAAAATTGAAAAGGAGTTTATCACCGAAGCATTGCCCGTTGATCTCATCGGTATGAACGCGAAACTTATGCAGCAGTACATTGAGTTTGTTGCTGACAGATGGCTGAGTGAACTGCGTTACCCGAAAATGTTCAATGCAACCAATCCATTTGATTTTATGGAGATGATCTCGCTACAGGGAAAGACCAACTTCTTTGAGAAGAGGGTAGGCGATTACCAGAAATCCGGCGTAATGAGCAGCATCAAAACGGCACAAACATTTACCCTCGACGAAGACTTCTAACATTCACATTCAAACTACTATCCCATGCAGCACGTAATAAAAAGAAACGGCAGAAAAGAATCTATAAAATTCGACAAAGTAACAGCACGACTGGAGAAACTATCTTATAGTCTTAGTCCATTGGTGAATGTGCTCGAGGTATCGAAGAAAGTAATTGAAGGTATCTACGACGGCGTCCAAACGACGGAGCTCGATAACCTGGCAGCGGAAACAGCGGCTTCTCTTGCGATTAAACATCCGGACTATGCGCTGCTTGCCTCACGCATTGCGGTAAGCAATCTTCACAAAAACACGCTCAAGTCGTTCTCCGAAACCATGAGCAAACTTCATGGATATACTGATCTGCACACGGGCAGAAAGGTTCCAATGATTGCAGACGACGTTATGCAGATCATTGAAGACAATGCGGAATTGCTTGACAGCACAATTATCTATGACCGTGATTTTGGATTTGATTACTTCGGATTCAAAACGCTTGAGAAATCGTATTTACTCAGGATCAACGGCAAAGTTGTTGAGCGGCCGCAACATATGTACATGCGTGTATCGATCGGGATACATAAAGACGATATAGAAAGTGCGATAAAAACCTATCACCTGATGAGCGGACGCTGGTTTACGCATGCAACACCAACGCTCTTCAATGCGGGAACGCCCAAGCCACAAATGAGCAGTTGCTTTCTTCTGACGATGAAAGACGACAGCATTGATGGCATTTACGATACACTGAAGCAAACAGCAAAAATTTCGCAAAGTGCCGGCGGTATAGGATTGGCGATACACAACATCAGGGCGACAGGATCTTACATCGGAGGAACAAACGGAACCAGCAATGGCATTATCCCGATGTTGAAAGTATATAACGATACTGCACGGTATGTAGACCAGGGTGGTGGAAAGCGCAAAGGCGCGTTTGCCATCTATCTTGAGCCATGGCACGCCGATGTGTTTGAATTCCTCGATCTGCGTAAAAATCATGGTAAGGAAGAATTGCGCGCAAGAGATTTGTTTTACGCCCTTTGGATTTCGGACTTGTTTATGAAGCGGGTGGAGGCCAATGGCAAATGGAGTCTGTTTTGTCCCAATGAAGCACCTGGCCTCGCTGACTGCTGGGGTGAAGAATTCGAAGCACTTTATGAGCGATATGAGGAAGAAGGCAGAGCAAGAAAAACCATAAATGCACAGGACCTGTGGTTTGCAGTACTTGATGCACAAATCGAAACGGGTACGCCGTACCTGCTGTACAAAGACGCTGCAAACAGCAAGAGTAACCAGCAGAATGTAGGTACTATAAAAAGCAGCAACCTGTGTACAGAGATCATTGAATATACTTCGCCGGATGAGGTGGCCGTTTGTAACCTTGCATCGATTGCATTGCCGAGATTTGTGCTCAATGGAAGCTTCGACCACGATAAACTATACGAAGTAACGTATGAGGTAACACGTAACCTCAACAAGGTGATCGATAACAACTATTACCCGGTACCAGAAGCACGCAATTCCAATCTCAGGCACAGACCTGTTGGACTCGGAGTGCAGGGACTCGCCGACGTTTTCATTTTGTTGCGACTGCCCTTTGAAAGCGAGCTAGCCCGATTGCTGAACAGGAACATTTTTGAAACAATTTATTTCGCCGCGATGACTGCAAGTATGGATCTTGCGAAAGAACAGGGTGCGTATGAAACGTTCCAGGGATCGCCATTGTCGCAAGGTAAATTCCAGTTCGATTTATGGAACACGTCGCCCTCTGACAGGTGGGATTGGGATACGTTGCGAAGGAATGTGATGGAGCATGGCGTCAGAAATTCTCTGCTGGTTGCGCCGATGCCAACAGCATCTACTTCACAGATCCTGGGAAATAACGAATGCTTTGAACCGTACACATCAAACATTTACTCACGAAGAGTACTAAGCGGCGAATTTATTATTGTTAATAAGCACCTGCTGAAGGACCTGGTTCAACTCGGCATGTGGAGCAACGAAATGAAGAACAGGATCATTGCCAACAACGGATCGATTCAGAACATAACCGAAATTCCTGCAGACATCCGTGAGCTATACAAAACTGTATGGGAAATTAAACAGCGTAGCATTATCGATATGGCCGCCGACCGCGGTGCGTTCATATGCCAATCGCAGTCGCTGAATCTTTTTGTTGATACACCATCTGTGTCCCGGCTGAGTTCAATGCATTTTTACGCATGGAAGAAGGGGCTTAAAACAGGCATGTATTATCTGCGTACGCAGGCAGCTGCTCAAGCGGTACAATTTACAGTTGAAAAGCAAGAGGTAACAGAAGGCGCCGTTTGCACAATGCAGGATGGTTGCGTAACCTGTGGTTCGTAATGTTACCAGCGTTCGTTTAAAAGACTTGTGAGGACGGGTTTCAGTTTGTTCACCCATGCACCATATTGTGTGAGCTTAATATGGATCCCGTCCTTTTCAAATTTGCTCGCGTCATAGTAGCGCACAGGCGAATAGAATTGGTAGAACGGTTTAATGTCAACGAACTTTGTTGTTACACGTGTAAGCGCATTATCATTGGCAAGTTTATTACGATAGATTTTGTTGAGGTTGTCGATGTCGTAAATATATCCGAACCCTGTTCTGTAAACATCGTAGCCGCGTTTGAATAATTCCGGACACGCTACCATTGACATGATGACGATTTTCGCTCTTGGATTTCTTGCTCTCAGCTTATCATAAAATTTGATAAAATTCGGAGCAATTGTTTTCGACAATTCCTTGTTTGAAGTAACAGGTGGTCGCAGGTATTCGTTTTCACCATGGTATAACACAATTACCTTGGGTTTGTAGTCGGTGAAAAGCGCATCTATATAAGGAATTTGTTCGGCCCAGGTGGTGCCGCCTATTGCGCGGTTGATAACAGGAAAGCCCTTCCACGTAGCATCCCAGTTGGAATAAAGAAGACGTTCCATCACAGAATTTCCCCCGAATACAATTCCTCCGCCGCTTTTTGCTATCGCGAGGTTGGCATCTCTGTATTTGCCGGTATACTTCATAGCATACACGCGGTCAGCAACTGTTGCGCTTGAACTTACCGCTTCACCATTAATCGACGCAGGTGCAACGGGTTCTTCAATTACGTTTTTCTTACAGGATACTCCGAAGACAATAATACCCATTAACAGCAGAAACTTATATTTCATAGAATACTAGTTAAGTGTATAACGATTTGTCAATAATTTTATTTCCTGCCGAGTGCAGTCTTGAAATACCGGCCCTGCCGCGTTGGCGTGAAGTCCCAGTTTTCAATAAGCATCGGCGCCCATTGGGGGTCAAATACCCAAATCACATACGATATTCCATTCTTGTTCGTGTAAGCCGTAATGGCGTCACCATACGACTCATCACTGATCACTGGTACGTGTGCGCCGCGGTCGTTCTCGCCGCAAAAACCTATCTCTGTGAGTATCACAGGATATTTTTTAGCAGCGAATCCCCAGTCGGCTGTCCATTGTGCTTCCCACGGCTTTGGACGTTTCATCGGGTAGGGATGGCTTACGTAGCCAATACCTTCTGCCTTTACCGGATCATTTGCAATCGGTGTGAGATCGTAAGCCCAATTGAAGCCGGCAACCAGGGGAACGGTCGTGGCGCCATTATCCCGAATCACTTTTATCATCTCCTCATTTATCGATCTCCATTCGGGCCAGGTTATTTCCCCAAGTTTGCCACCATATGTTGTGGGCTCATTAAACAATTCGAAAAATGCAACAGTGGTATTGTCTTTATAACGCTTTGAAATGATATTCCAGAACTCGAGCGTTTCTTTTTTTGTTGTGTTGTAGGAGTCGTTCTGAAATTTTTCGGTTTTCAGATTTCCGATGCTGTGCCAATCGATGATTACGTACATGCCAAGGTCCCCGGCATACTTTATCCCCTGGTCGAGCAGGGCAAGATATTTATCCTGACCCTGGCCGCGCCATGCAGAGGGGTGTACCGGGAACCTGGCTAAGTTGGCGCCCCAGTTCTTCATTTCTTCAAAGTATTGCTTATCCCAATGCTTATCGCGAACAAGTTTATCGGGATCGCTTGTACTCATACCATGAAAAACAACCGGGGCATTATTTGCAACGAATTCATTGCCCTTCACACTTATCCTTGGCAATTGTGCGTGCGCATAGCATAACAGCTCGATCGCTGAAAATAGCAGGATGACTACCGGCTTCATGTATATGTGTTTATAATTTTTTAACAAAGACAATATACTGAATTGAAGGCAGACATGAACACCAAGCCGCCGCAGATGTGGAAGAATTGAATCCCTTGTTCTACTTCATTAGTTGGAGGGCGTTATTTCCGATAGAGTAGTATCCCTTTGTGATCACGGGAACCAGGAATCCTCGTGTTTCACCACGCATTTTCCTCCACGGTATCTTTTTCCGTTTTGCCTCCGGGGAATAGTATCCTTTCGGTGACTGAGAGTATGGATCTGGAACATAACCCTGTTGTATAACGTTGGCGCGATCTATCTCAGCAATGATTTCTGAGTTGTTGCCGATTGAGTAGTATCCCTTTTTTACTTTCTGTTCTTTCGATTGTGACATCGCATTCATGGTGATCAGTATGAAACACCATGCTAATGATAAAATTCGCATTGTTATTCCTTTTTAGTTACACAGCGTGTGCTGCAATCGGACTATCGATAAAAAGGAAAGAAATCAAATCAGTAGTAAGCGATTCTTTAGATAGAGAGAAACAGGGGAGAAATTGGGGGTGATAGAAGGTGCACGATAAGATCGTGATGCACTTTTTCTCGTTGCTGAAGTGGAATTAGCAATATCAGTAGGAAATCCGGGCCTGGTTAATTTGACCTTGCCGTAGAAGGGAAGATGCTTCTGAATTTTTTTCGCGTCGGCCTGCTCTGCCACATATGAAACACCATCATCGGAAGAAAAATGATACTTCCCTTTAAATTCGCTGGAATGATAGATGAACGTTGAATCTTCACCTGCAGAAAACAACGTTCCTGCAACGAATGCAACATACACGGACAGCAAAAAGAGTGATATAATTTTCTTCATCTTCTTCCGCGAATTTAACCCTTCCCGCCGGTAATTTATAATTAAGAATGTTAACTATTTGGAAAACGCGAATTGAATTGTAGCATACCAGTTACGTATATCGGCGGGCAATATTCCCGGGCCCGGGTAACCATCCGCCCGGCGGGTAAAATACTTTGCGTCGGTCAGATTGTTGATCCCGGTAAAGAGCGTAAACTGCTTCCAGTTGTAACTCAGACTGAGATCCATAACGCCAAACGCGGGTATTGCGCCGTCAACGGCAGTGGGAGTAGTTTCTGCATTTGTAGCATCTGAATACTGTTTCGATTGAAATGCATATTGCAAGGTTGCATTAAACTTTTTAGTACCGAATGAAAATCCCGTACGAATCATTACCGGTGGAACATTCTCAACACGGTTTCCATTGATTGCATTGTTCTTCGACCCCATATACTTCGCATCTATCAAAGAAAAGCTCGTATATATATTTAATTTATATTTTGAATCTCCGCCTTTGATTGCCCGTAATACATCGCCTTCCAATAAAAATTCCATTCCATAATTGCGGCTGTCAGACACGTTCGTGCGCAATCTGTAAGTCATGAAGCTGGTGTCGCGGGTAAAGATCGATCCTATCCGGTCATTATATCTCAGGTAAAAGACACTTACGTCCATATAAAGCCAGTCTTTAAGATTTCCCCGGAACCCTGCGTCTACATTGTATCCTGTTTCATCATGCAGATCCGGGTCCACCCTGGCATTGGCATTCAATACCCTCAGGTCGTTGAAATTAATGGACCGGTAGTTTTGGGAGATGTTTGCGTATAATTCGGTTCCGTTATTAAACTTCCACGCAGTACCGATACCGAGTAAAGTGAAATCACGGGGATTGGATCTTTCTTCCTGTATTTTTTCGCTTGGAATAAAAATGTTCAGCTTGTAATAATATCCGTTCGATTTTGTATTGATGTGTTCGTAACGGATTCCGGGTGTGATCGTCCAGTTGCGGTTGATCTGAAAGATGTTCTCTGCAAACAACGCAATGTTTTTGCCGGGAAACTTAAAGAACGATTTATCAGGTTCACTGCCAATGAATGTGAAGTCGGCTTCACTGCCATCGCCTGCATCACCTTGCTTACGTGTGGTTAAACCGTTGTATACCCGCACGCCTCCGAGAAACGTGCTCTTGTTATTTCCTGTAATCTTATATCGTTGAATAAATCGTAGTTCAGAAGCGAAGTTATTATAGCGGTCCGTTTGAAGATCCCGCGGCCCGCCATTGTCGGGCCGGTTAATGTAGGAAAGAATTCCGAGAGCTTTTCTGCTCCCCTGCAGCGTGTAAGTGCGCCAGTTCAACCTGGCATTGTCAGAGAAAAGATAATCTGCTTTCAATGCGATCAGGTTCCAGTCTACAGAAAACCAGTTTCTATCCCGCACCGAAACAGACGGATCGGTTTTGAATTGGTCATCAGTCAGGCCACCAGGCTGCTGAGCAATATATTTCATCAACGTATACTCGGTTGTCACCTTTAACCTGGATGAAACATCGTACGACACATGTGCATAACCGTTATGCTGGTCGAAATGACTGTTCGGTCTCCAGTTGTCGCCGCGTTTATATTGGTAGAAAGAATAGTAGTTGAGTCTGCCTTTTGCGATAGTGCCGCCAATGCTATTGAATGAATTGAAGAATCCGAAGCTTCCTCCAGTTTGACGCGTTAAAAATTCGAAACGTTTGTCCTCCGGTCCTTCCTTCATCACAAAGTTTACGAGCCCACCAAACTGAGGCCCATATTGCAAACCTGCTGCGCCGCGAACGATTTCTATCCGATCGAGCCCTTCTGTTGACGGAGTATAATAACTTTCGGGATAACCAAGTGCGTCGGCACTGATGTCGTAACCATTCTGCCTGATATTAAAGTTGGATGAGCGGTTCGGACTCAATCCTCTTCCACCGATGCCGAGCTGTAATCCGCCGCGGTCGTATTCCCAGATGTTCAAACCAGGTATGCGTGCATAAATCTGGCGTGTATTATTTGTGGCAAGGTTGGCATTTACATTTGCCATTTGTATGAGTTCCGTTTTCTTGCCCGCATATACAGAGGTGCCTTCGATGTCTTTCAGTCGCCCGGAAACGGTTAATGTTTTCGGTGATACCACCTGCACTTCTTTCAACGTATCGTAATCCTGGGTAAACCCATACGTATAGGAAAACAACAAAGCGAAAACACCAAGACAATACTTCATCAGTGAAACTCATTTTTTATACGGCAACACCCAATCGTAATGATGCCAACCCAACTTCTTTGATGCAAGATTTACGGAAGAATCGATGAATAACCGGGATCTTTCTCCGTTCAACGTTACATAAACTTCGCCGGTAACAACCGGGTCGGCCACGCCACGTTTCCGGAATATTTCCGCAAGATAGTGAGCATATTTCACAATCATGTCCGGCTGTGTGCTCATCATCTTTTCCTGAAGCGGCGTCAGAAATTCGGAATTGTTCACTTCATATTGCCGGCCGGTTCCTTTCTCTTTTACAGTAAAGTATGCTGCGCCCGCCTTCTCCATCAGCATTACGCGCCACGAAAAGCGGTATCCCTGTTCGTGCCAGAAGAGTTTGCCCGGATATAACAAGAATCGTAAGGGAATAACTATTTGACTGATTACAAAAAATATGATTGCAGGCTTCACCCACGTCTGACGGGTTTCCTGGTAAACATTTTCTGGTTTTCCTGAAAAGAATATGAGCGTACAAGCGATCATCACATACGGAAACATGCCAATTGCCGGAAAGAAGATAGCGGTGGCACCATGGAAGATGATCACAAACAAATAAGCAACCGCGCGTGTTTTTTTGTTTAAGAGAAAGAAGACAATGAACAGATCATAGATCGCGCCAAACCAGGAAAAGAAATACGCCACCCACGTTTTATAAAGTAATGCGCCAATAACAGGGAGATGCGATTTTGCAGGCAACCATATCCTCATCGGCTTCGCCTCTATCAGCCAGTCGTAATTAAGTTTAGCGAGGCCAGCAAATATGTACACCATCGCAAGTTGAAATCTTATTATCCCAATGGTCCACGCAGGCACGACATCAGATGACGGTACCAATTTCAGATAGACATCTACGCTATACTTGCGATTTGCAGGAACCCAAATCAACAGGAAAGATGCAAGGCTGATAAAATAGTAGTGGTTTAAATAAGTCGTGGCATCGATTAATTCCACATAAGTGAACCCGACAAAAAAGATAACTGCTGCTGCCCTGTATATAAAACCTAGAGCAATAAGCAACGCGGCGGTGATTACTATCGCATAAACGATATACATTCCTATGCCTGGCAGCGGCTTCACCCATTCGAATCCAAAGTATGTAAAATGAAAGGGGGGCTTAATATATAGTTCTTCAATCCATCCGCGCCACCAGAACCTGATAAGGCTTGCAAACATTAATACGCCAAATGCAACTCTGAACACCACCAGCGGAGTGATGGAGACGGGTTTGAATAAGTTTATATTTTTAAGAGAAATCAATGTAATAAAAAAAATCCCCTCCCCCAGGGAGGGGCAGGGGTGGGTTACAAAAGCTTATGATGAAACCTATTTAGTTTTAATCTCCGTCGTTATCCATAAACGTAATCTGCACACCAGTAGCTGAAGGCACATCTGTTTTTAAAAGGGTGAGCAGCTTCTGAATCTCTTTGTAAGCAGCTTCTATCTTTACTCCATCCGTTAAAAACGATTCTGAAAGCGGATCGGGAACAGCATCAAGCTTTTCAATAACTAAATCGAACTGTGCAAGTACATCGTTGTTAAGCGACTCCTGTTTCAATGAAACCAGGTATGCTGAAATGCCTTTGCTGGCGCTGCCGCCGGCAAACGCGTTTCTCAGGCTTCTCACGTTTGCCCTTGCCAGCTGTGAACCTATGCCAGCGTAATAAGCCTCTGTTTTTGTTTCGAACACAATGCCATTCGATTGTTTACCAAATGGCCAACCGATACGCGGTCCCTTAAGCATATCCATCTGGTAAGCAAACTGGTTGACCAGGTTCCCAATCGGGCTACCTACGTCCGTCTTAGTGTTTGCAACAAACGTAGGGCGGTAAGTACTCCAGTCGGCAACAACTTTGTCAATGAGCGATTTCATTCTTGCCACAACTGCATCAATGTATTCTTTCCTGTTTTCACCGTTCGATCCGAATTTGCTGATGGCGTTCGGTGAAAACAAAAGGTAGTTCAGAGCCGGAAATCCCTGTGCGTAGAAATTGTTCCTGCTGTATACCGCCAAATCGTATACGCCTGTGGAGATATTGTTTTCAATAGTTGTTGAGTCTATGGAAAATCCTGTCAGCTCTCCATCTTGTGTAAAGCTGTAATCGAGACCACCGGAGAAATTCGTGTACAGGTCAAGAAAATTTGTACCTGCAGGACCAAAATTGTACACCTCGATATTTTCGTATTGAAGGTGAGCATTTTTGTATGCTTCTCTTGCTGCATCCTGCGTGGCAGGCGAAGGATCATTTGCAAAGTTGTTTGCGGCGGATTGCAGCGCAGCAACGTTTTGCTGCAGCGATTGATATGCAGGAATAATTATATTATCTGCATAGTGAGTGAGCATGGCTGTCTTATCAAACGAGCCCGGCTCAACAGGATCAGGTTTTGAATCCGAGTCTTTACTGCATGAAAGAAAAAGGATGAACGTTCCCGACAGAAGAAGAATAATGCACAATAACCTTTTGTTCATACCATTATTTTATTTAGTCGGCCTGCAGTTGGCCATAAGCTGTGCTAAGAATAGCTTTCGCCGCATTTAAAGAAGTGAAAGACGGATCGTTCACCAGGTCATAAAAATTCGCATCGGGACCAAGTATGTCAACCAATTGATCATACTGCGCACCGGTCAACGGACTATTTGCCGGACGGTATTTCAGTGCAGCTACAAAACCAAAACCTTCTGACAACGCATGGAACTGCGAAGCGAGATTTCCTGTTTGCCCTTGTGGAATAGTAATGTAAGCCCAGGCAGCAGCGGCCGCTACCTTCTCCCAATATTCTTTAATAATTTCTACCTGCTGTGTAACGGTAGCAAGATCTTTTGCTTCAATGGCTGCTCTTCCTGTGCGGAAAGCTCCCCAGATTTTATCCGCAGCGTTTATGTACAAACCTCTTTCGCGCAGATAGTTGCCCCAGAACAAAAGCTTTGAGCGGTTGGCCGTAGCAAACTCCGCCGAAGTATCATAGTTCGTTGGGAGCGAAAAATAGCCGTAAGCCAGGTCGAAATTGTGCGCCATCGCCGTTCCTTCACCAGGAACAACAGTGATGTTCTCAGACAACGGAACCAATTGAAGAAGCCTGATTCCTTCGTTAAACAATGCCGCACCCATCAAACCCTTTTGAACGGCCTGCACATATTCGAGACCGTTACCGCTCACGAGTATCTTTCCGGCATTGCGTGCAATATAGCCTGCACTGCCTTCGGCTGCGGGCGTAAGGTTTTCGTTGCTCAGGGCAACCATCGCATCGATATATCCCTTGAATGTGGCAGGATCGGACGTGATTTCAGAAAGATTAACGTCAGAATCATTCAGGCCCGCTGTGTCGAAAGCGTTACCTGTGTTGAGCCACATGTTGTTGAGCTTGGTTTGGTCAAGCGTCACTCGGTCCATGCTCGACTGCGCCGTACCGAGATACTTATTGATATTGTCAAGCATCTTTACCCTGTCGGCCGATGCTTCGAAATTTACATTGTCAAATGTATAACTCGCAGGAACCTCGTATGTTGGAAGGCTTGGACCATCGTCGTCTTTATCGCAGGAAGTAAGAGAGAACAGAACCGCACTAAATGCAAGTACTCTTAAATATAATTTCATCAATTACAGTTTGAACTTCAAAGTACGGTCGCGAAAATCGGTGCGGCTTACGAATTCAGTAATAGCATTGTCGAGATCGGTAAAAACATACATTTTCAGCGACATAGCTGGACGGGATGTAACAATTTAGTTGATTTAGCGGACTTTATTTTTGTGCGCGAGAGTCGGTAAATTAACCGGATGAACGAAAAGTACGTTTTGATGCTCGAAAACGACTCCGACGACCGGTACATCACCCAATCGACGGTTGCAGAGCTGGGCTTCGAAATTCCCATACGGTACGAGTACTATTCGTCCACCTTGCCCGATTTGCTGATGCATGATAAGCCGGCTATTATCCTCATAGCATACAACACCTCGCCAGAGGCGGGTCTCGAAGTGCTGAAAAATTTCAGAAGTTATCGCGACTACTCGCACATCCCTATCATCATTCTTGTTGAGGAGGTTCCGCGTTCCTATATCATGCAATACTATACTGCAGGCGCTAACACGGTTATTAAAAAACCATCGACCGTTGAATTGACGAGAAGGAAAATCAAATCGTTTTTCGACTATTGGTTCGGAGTGGCCGAGCTTTAGGCATACACTTTTTCGCGCTCGCTGGCCTTCATATTATCCGAGGCTACAATATATCGGGAGGCCTCAGACAGATCACGGGCAAAATATTCCGGAAGCCGGTAGCTGCCGCTTACCCATTGGGTTTCATTTCCGTTGTTGATCATTATAGATTTGCAACCAGCCTTATTGCCAGCCTCAACATCATTCAACGTATCGCCAACCATCCAGGAGTGAGTAAGGTCTATATGCAGGTCGTCGCAAGCGCGCAGAATGTGTTGCTCCTGGTCAAAACAGTAAAATCCATCCAGGTATATGCCGAGCTGTGCGCATGAATCACGCAACCACGCTTTTTGTTTATCAGATACTACAACTAATAAGTAACCGTACGATTGCAACCGCTGTAATCCTTCGACGACCTCATCGTTCAGTTCTGTTGCCGGCAAATCGGAATTATACGTTACGCGTGGGAGGAGCGCGCCATCGTGATCAAGAAAAACAGCTTTGTACATCATGACGAAAGGGTTGAGGTTGTATGGTTCCAACATTCACGCCGATTCTGTTGCTGTTTAATTCAACAATGATGGCAATGTTGCAGACTCGACAAGTAGAAGTTATTCCTCAAAAAGCTTTATGTTGCAAGGATGATAAACGGAACGATGATGCAGTACTTTCATTGGTACGTACCAACTGATGGTACGTTTTGGAAGAAGGCGAAAGAACAGGCAGATTACATAGCAGACCTTGGTATCAACGCAGTATGGTTACCACCTGCGCATAAAGGCAAAGACGGAATTAACTCAAGCGGTTACGACATTTACGATTTATATGATCTCGGGGAATTTGATCAGAAAGGTTCGGTTCCCACAAAATTCGGCACCGTCCAGGAGTTAAAAGCTGCTATAGAAGCATTCAAGAGTAAAGGGGTCGGTGTATACGCCGACATCGTTCTCAACCATATGGCAGGCGCCGATGAGACCGAACGAATATTCGTTAGGCGTGTGAATGAAGACGACCGCAACCAGTTTGAAAGCGAACCTTTTGAGATTGATGCGTATACCAAATTCACTTTCCCTGGTAGAAAAGGAAAATATTCCCAGTTCGTTTGGGATCACCGTTGCTTCACAGGAGTGGACTATGCGCATGATCTTGATGAGCGCGCAATCTTTACTATACTTAATGAATATGGAGAACTCTGGGAGGACGTTGTCGATGAAGAAAAAGGCAACTATGATTACCTGATGTTTTGCGACGTGGAACACAGAAATCCTGAGGTGCGGGAAGAGTTGAAAAGGTTCATCGGCTGGTACCTCGACCAGATAAAATTCGACGGCATTCGCCTCGACGCGGTTAAACACATTGCCCCGCTGTTTATCAATGAATTTCTCGACAATTTACTCAGTCTTAAAGCGGACACTTTTGTTGTCGGCGAATACTGGGCCCCGGGCGATCTGCCGTTGATGTTGAAATACCTGGAAGCGGTAAGTGACCGCATGTCGCTTTTCGATGCGTCGCTTCATCACAATCTTCATCATGCATCGCAGGTTCGCAATGAATACGACCTCCGGACAATTTTCGACAATACCCTCGTGCAGGCCAGGCCAGACAAGGCTGTGAGCGTTGTAGACAACCACGATACACAGCCACTGCAATCGCTCGAAGCGCCAGTGGAAGCGTGGTTCAAACCACACTCATATGCGCTTATCTTATTAAGGGTTGACGGCTACCCCTGTGTATTTTATCCCGACCTGTACGGTGCACATTACAAAGACAAAGGCCGCGATGGCAATGAGTATGAGATATTTCTCGAAAAGTGTGACGGCCTGGAATTACTTCTGAAGTCGAGGAAAATTTTCGCATATGGCGAGCAACGCGATTATTTCGACGAGCCAAATTCAATAGGCTGGACAAGAGAAGGCCTGGAAGATCAGCCCGAATCAGGTTGTGCCGTTGTACTGTCGAACGGCGAGGACAGCATGCGTAAAATGGAAGTGGGTAAGCGTCATGCCGGCAAGACTTTCATCGACGTACTCAAAAAACATGAAGCGCAGGTGATCATTGATGCTGATGGTTTCGGTGAATTTCCCGTAAAAGGCTCAACCGTTTCGGTGTATGTGCAATCGGAACACGCCAATATTTAGAAAAGGCGCACGTTCCACGTTCTCTCAAATACCTGCGAAGGCGTAAGAAGATTAATTCCTTCTTTGTTGATAAACCGCTGGTTGCTGGTTGTTGCGTCTGCGATACCGCACCAGGGCTCAATGCATACAAAGTCGGCATCGGGCGCGGCCCATAAGCCTATAAAGGGAAAGCCCGGGTAATTGACCTCTACTCCATGCTTCGACTTGTTACTCTTCAGGGATACGCGCGTTGAGTTGAGGTATTTAAAAACGATGGCATCCTTCCTGAACAATTCTTTTGTGATAGGAAGAACATTCGTATTGATAAGGAAGGGAACAGTAGTCGGCTCGATCAATCCTTCGCTTGATATCAGCCAGCGGTAACCATCTTCTATCTGCTCAAATTCGAAGAAGTAGTCGTCGTAGCTGAGCTTTTCCTCCAAAGGCAAACGAAACGCGGGGTGAGCGCCAATTGAAAAATACATGTTGTCGCTTCCGGTGTTCGTGACCTTATAGTTTACATAAAGTGTGGTCGCTTTTATTGAGTATACCACGTCGAGCCTGAAAGGGAATGGGTAGTTGGCGAGTGTTTGTTCGGTTTCAGACAAGGTAAAGGTTGCCGAGACATCGGTATGATCGGTCAACGAAAATTCGGTATCGCGCGCAAAGCCGTGCCTTGGAAGGTTGTACGCTTTGTTATTATAGTGATATGTGTTTTGCTTCAGGGTTCCAACGATCGGGAACAGAAGAGGTGATTTCTTGCTCCAGAACTTCGGATCTCCACTCCACAGGTATTCGGTGTTTGTATCTTTTAAGAACAGGCTATCGAGCTCCGCTCCTTTTGCATTTACAGAAACTTTCAGACGATCATTCTCCAGTTTTGCCATATACTTCAATGTTGATGCTGAAGGTACAACGATGGAATATGATTTGCGCCCTGTAACTCTTAAAGCGGCTGTTCCCAAAAACTTTAGTAAATTCGCGGTCCTTTTATGGCAAAAACAAAGACGCCCGAGATTGTTGAAGAATCGTCAGCACAGGAATTTATTGAAGTGTTTGGAGCGCGGGAACACAACCTGAAGAACATCGATATCCGTATTCCTAAAAACAAGCTGGTAGTATTTACCGGCGTAAGTGGAAGCGGTAAGTCGTCGCTTGCATTCGATACCATTTATAACGAGGGCCAGCGCCGTTACATGGAAAGCTTTTCGGCGTACGCCAGGCAGTTTATCGGCGACATGGAACGTCCAGATGTTGACAAGATCACCGGCTTATCTCCCGTAATCTCGATAGAACAAAAAACTACCAACCGTAACCCGCGTTCAACAGTAGGAACGATCACCGAAGTGTACGACTTCATGCGTCTTCTGTTTGCGCGTACCGGCGATGCATACAGTTACAATACGGGTAAGCTGATGATCAAATTCAGCGAAGAAGAAATCGTTCATAACATCTTTCAGAAATTTCAGGGTAAGAAAATAACTGTTCTCGCTCCGTTAGTACGAGGGAGGAAAGGTCACTATCGCGAATTGTTCGAAGACATCCGCAAGAAAGGATACCTGAAAGTGAGAGTGGATGGCGAAGTAAAAGACATCACTGCCAAGATGCAGGTGGACCGTTACAAGATCCACGATATAGAAGTGGTGATCGATCGCCTTGCAGTTACGGCCGATATGAAAGTGCGGTTAGCACAAAGCGTTCAGAAAGCCTTACAAACAGGAAAGGATCTGATGTTTTTGTTAATCAACGATCTTGACAAAACTGTTCAGTATAGTAAAACGCTGATGTGTGAGGATACTGGTATCAGTTACGAAGAGCCATCACCGAATTCTTTTTCTTTCAACTCTCCTTACGGATACTGTGCTACGTGTAAAGGCCTTGGTGACATTTACCAGGTAAACATCGAAGCCATTCTTCCCGATAAAGAATATAGTATAAATGAGGGTGCATTTGTTCCTCTTGGTGAAGCCCGCGAAGCACACGCGTTCAAGCAGGTTCAGCAACTTGCACGCAGGCACAAAATAGATTTGAACAAACCTGTTAAAGATCTTCCGCAGAAGGCAGTGAATCTTGTATTGTATGGAAACGAGGCAGGCGATGGTTCTGTTGAAATCGACTACAATGAAACGAATGCACAGGGTAATATTTATTTAGACGAATATGAAGGCATTGTGCCGCAGTTGAAAAGATGGTTCAATGGCGGAACGACCGAATCGCTCAGGGAGTGGGTTGAACAGTTCATGGAATTGAAAACATGTCCCGAATGCAAGGGCGCCCGATTGAAGAAAGAAAGTCTTTGGTTCAAGATAGATGGAAAAAATATTGCCGAACTCAGCCAGTTGAATTTAGATAAATTGATGGTGTGGTTTAGCGGGATAGAAGAAAGGATCAGCGAAAAGCAGCGGACGATCGGTAAAGATGTGTTGAAAGAAATTCGCGAACGTTTGCAGTTCCTGTTAGATGTAGGTCTGAATTATCTTACCATCAACCGTTCTGCAAGAACGTTGAGCGGTGGTGAATCGCAGCGTATTCGTTTAGCTACACAGATCGGATCACAACTGCAGGGGATCACTTATATTCTTGATGAGCCAAGTATTGGGTTGCATTCCCGCGATAACCAGCGGTTAATCGACGCACTTAAAAATCTTAGGAATATTGGCAACAGTGTTCTTGTTGTTGAGCATGATAAGGATATTATGCTGGCTGCCGATCACCTTGTTGATATCGGTCCGAGAGCCGGGAAATATGGCGGACAAATTGTTGCTTCCGGTGATCCAAAGAAATTGTACGATCTCGATTCGGAAACATCAAGGTTTTTATTTGGCGAGAAAACGATAGCGGTTCCTTCAGAAAGACGAAAGGGTAGCGGCAAAACGCTTGAACTGAAAGGCGCAAAAGGGAACAATCTAAAAACGCTCAATGTAAAGTTTCCGCTGGGCAAACTGATAGTGGTAACGGGTGTTAGCGGAAGTGGAAAATCTACTCTCATCAACGAAACACTTTATCCGATCCTTAGCACGCATGCCTATAATTCGAAGATGACCGCCATGCCATATCAGTCAATAAAAGGTCTTGATGCGATTGATAAGGTCATTGAAATGGATCAGTCGCCGATTGGGCGCACACCGCGCAGTAACCCGGCAACATATTGCGGGTTCTTCACCGATATCAGAACTTTATTTTCTTCGGTACCTGAAGCCAAGATTCGTGGTTATACTCCGGGAAGATTTTCATTCAATGTAAAAAGCGGACGCTGTGATGTGTGTGAAGGTGGTGGAATGCGTGTGATTGAAATGAATTTTCTTCCCGATGTGTATGTGCATTGTGAAAAGTGTAATGGAAGAAGATACAATCGTGAAACGCTCGAGATTCGTTACAAGGGCAAATCGATCAGTGATGTGTTGAACATGACCGTTGATGAAGCCGTAGAATTTTTCTCCGCGGTGCCCTTCATCTATCGTAAGATTAAAGTGCTGCAGGAAGTGGGTCTTGGTTATATCACGCTTGGGCAATCTGCTGTTACATTAAGCGGGGGAGAAGCTCAACGTGTGAAACTTTCTACCGAGCTCGGCAAAAAAGATACTGGTAAAACCTTTTATATTCTCGATGAACCGACTACCGGTTTGCATTTCCAGGATATTCAGCATCTGCTGAATGTGTTGAATAAATTAGTGGACCGGGGTAATACTGTTTTGGTAATTGAGCATAACCTGGATGTGATAAAAGTTGCAGATCATATTATTGATCTTGGACCTGAAGGTGGAGATGGGGGAGGATTGATTTTGTTTGAAGGGACGCCGGAGGAATTGGTTGATGTGAAGGAGAGCCATACGGCGAGGTTTCTTAAGCCCGAGTTGGAAGGACGTGAGGCGTGAGGCGTCAGGCGTCAGGCGTGAGACCGATTTTTCGCTCACGCATCACGCTTCGCGAAAAAGCGAACCCACCCCTGGCCCCTCCCTCAGGGAGGGGAATATATATTTTCTTTAATCTTTTTTTAAACATCTGTCATACGCTGGCCGTGAGCCGTGAGACTTCAGATCATTTTTCCTCACGCATCACGCTTCACGCCTCACGCAAAGCAAAGGCCGGCAATTGTTCATCGCCGGCCTCCGAGGATACTGGAAGAAACCAGAAAGTTAAAATGCGTTCAGTAAGCAGTTGCAGGGAGTGATTAAAAAAATCTTTTTTATCAGGGTACTTGGTAATTTAGTATAGGGAACGGACCAGGTTTTGACTCAACCGGATATTAGATTTATAAAATTTCCCCGCCACTTACTGTTTAAGCATTTTAATATTTTAAGTTAACGAACTGCTATCCGACCATTGCCAATGCGCTCATCGTCACTCATCACTTCAAACTGATAAACGCCTTTATCGATTTCTTTTAAAACGATTGTCTCTTTATTTCTTGTTTCAACCTGGCGCACAAGTTTTCCTTCCATATCAAAAACATACAGTTGATAAACACGGCCTTCTGTTCCACGCACTGAAAAGAAAACAACTTTCTGATCGGCATCGGGATAAAGGCTAATGCGATAGGCTTTTTTTACGCTGCCCTTCTGGATATAAATCGTATCCGCAACGGGACCGTTAGCCAGTGTTATGTTGCCGGTGCAAACGCACAGCGTTACAACCAACGCAAAGAGCATTGCGCTTTTATTGCTTGCAATTATTTTCATCAGAATCTTATTGGGCAGCTTGTTGAATTACTATAGCGGCTGTTATTGCCGAGACGGAAACCAACCTTGAAGCCTGCTGAGTAGTAAGCATCATTGTTTGATGGTGTTCCTCTTTTGTCGCCCGCGTCGAAAATACCGCCCGACTTGTTTGCCATGCGTTGTGCAACCTGTGCGAGGTTATTTGGCAGATAGGTATAGAATAATGCAGGATCGATATAATTTGTACTTACGTCGTCGATATAGTCTGTGAATGTGTTTCTGTGAATGATTTCAAAACTGAGGTTCACATTGTCGTTCAGAAAGTATTTTACACCAATACCGATAGGCAGGTTCATCTGCGTGAGCTTGTACATTTTCCTGTCAGGAAACTCTGCGAATCCCTGGCCTTCGGTTCTCAGCGCTTGCAATCCTACCCACTGATTCGATACCGGATCGAAGCCTTCAGAGTTGAAATGAAATGCACCGATACCTGCGGTTACATACGGCCTGAACTTTTTGTAATTGTCGCTGGGATCTTCTTCAAGGAAAATAGTGGGGTATACTTCAGCAAGGAGAAGTACTTCCTGGAATTTGGAACGGAAGTTCGAGTTACGCGTTTTTCTTGCTTCTTCGAGTCCGCCTTTAGGTTTAATGATTGCATCATCACCTTCGAGTGTACCGAAGTTTACGGCGAGGCGAAATGCAAATAATTCGTTTGGATGATATGATACGAAGCCACCAACGGTGAGCTTTGTCATTGGAAAGTTGTTATCCTTAAGGAATGGTGTTCCCCTGCCCATGTTACCACCGAGGTCTCCAAGAAAATTTGATGGGCCGGCAGTGATACCTGCTTCAAGGTGAGAAGCAGATTCAGTGGACTGTCCAAATGATACAACGGAGGTGAGTGTAAAGAAAGAAAGTGTACAGAACTTCCAAACAGAACGGAGTAGATTCTGCTTCATGGGCATTAGATTTTAGGTTTCGGTGTAACCTCAGATACCAGTGGATTTTAACCGGTTAATCTGTGGCACGCTACTAAAACGCAAAATCTTCTTCTTTTGTGTGCTTGCCCTAAAATATTCTTCTACAAAAAAACCTTCCCGAAAAGGGAAGGTTTTAAGAAAAATGAGATATAAAGAATTTTATTAATAGTCTCTGTTATATCCACCGCCGCCGCCGCCTCTGTTGAAGCCGCCTTTCTTGAAACCACCGCCGCCGCCGCTACCGCCGCCGCCGAAGCTTCTCTTCTTGAAACCACCACCGCCGCCGCCGCTTCCACCTTGTGGTTTAGGCTGTGCTTCGTTAACGATGATCTTACGACCTAATACTTCAGAGTCGTAAAGGCTGCTGAGCGCGTTCTGTGCTTCAGTCTCATCAGGCATTTCAACGAATCCGAAGCCTTTGCTGCGGCCGCTTACTTTGTCTTTAACGATTTTGGCTGATGTAACTGAACCGTACTGTTCAAAAAGGGTCCTAAGATCCTCATCGGTCATTTGCCAGGAAAGGTTCCCTACATAGATGTTCATTGTAACTGATTTTTAAGTTCTTAATTCCGATTATGTCAATAGTTACTACAATGAACTGAGGAAACCGGATTCAGGTAAGACTCTACAGAACAAGAGAACTAACTACAGTAATCAATTATGAAGATAGGAAAAATTTAATTGGAAATTAAATTTCTCCTATATATTGACACTATTCGCCGACTACTTCAAAATCAACCTCGGTGCTGTTTCCATTACCGAAATCGATGTTCGCTTTGTAGCTGCCCAGTTCTTTTACATCGTCTGTAAGATGAATCTTTTTTCGGTCGATTTCGTAGCCCTTCTGCTCGCGGATTGCCCTGCTAAGCTGGAGAGGTGTCACCGTTCCGAATATCTTGCCGCTTGTGCCGGTTTTAGCACCAACTTTCAGCGGACCATCCTTCAGCTTGCCGATCACCAGGTTGATCTCAGCGAGCATCTTATCTTCTTTCTTACGTACCTGCTTCATCCTCTCTTCGAGCATTTTCATGTTCGAAGGATTAGCTTCCAGGGCTATCTTCTGAGGGATCAGGTAGTTGCGTGCATAACCATTGCGTACTTTAACTACTTCGTTAGCAGCACCAAGGTTATCTACATCCTGAATGAGTATTACTTCCATGGTGTGTTTACTTTAATAGATCTGTTACGTACGGCAATAACGCCATCTGGCGGGCCTTCTTAACTGCCTGCGACACCTTACGCTGAAATTTCAGCGAATTTCCGGTGATGCGGCGTGGTAAAAGCTTACCCTGCTCATTTAAAAATTTCTTCAGGAACTCGGCATCCTTGTAATCAATGTACTTGATGCCCATTTTCTTGAAACGGCAGTACTTCTTGCGAGGCTTCTCGGCCTTGATCGCCGTCAGATACTTAATCTCATTTGCTTTTGCCATGACTTATGCTTCCGCTTTTTCAGTTCCTGCATGTACGCCACTTCTCTTTCTATCATTGTACTCGACGGCGTATTTATCGAGTGCAGTGAACATGTGACGCATTACATTGTCGTCACGCAGAAGCTGAATTTTCAGCTTCTCATTGAAGTCGGATGGCGCAATAAACTCCAATACCCAATAAAGACCGGTGGTCTTCTTGGCTATCGGATACGCCAGTGATTTTAAGCCCCATGGTTTCTCGTTCACCACTTTTCCGCCTGCTTCAGTTACCAGGCTGGTGTACTTTTTCTGAGCGCCTTTGTAGTCGTCGTCAGAGAGAACGGGGGTAAAAATCACCATCAATTCGTAATTCTGCATTACCCTTTTGTTTTGTTAAGTAAATATTTTTAAAAACGGGCAGCGAAGGTAGGGTATTAAACTGACAATTTTTCTTGTATCAGGCGAAATTCAGCCTGTGGCATTTTCTTTGAACCCTCCAGTACTAAAACAGAAAATCACCATGCAGAAAGGATCTATCCGCGTACATACCGAGAATATCTTTCCCATCATCAAGAAGTTCTTATACAGTGATCATGATATTTTTCTAAGAGAGTTGATTAGCAACGCAGTAGATGCTACCCGCAAACTTAAAACCCTTTCGTCTATTGGCGATGCTAAGGGCGAACTCGGTGAGCTGAACATCACCATCAAGCTGGATAAAGAGAAAAAAACGATCACTATTTCGGATAAAGGTATCGGTATGACCGCCGAAGAAGTTGACAAATACATTAACCAGGTAGCCTTTTCAAGTGCAGAGGAGTTCGTAAACAAGTATAAAGGTCAGGCCGATGCCAATATCATCGGACATTTTGGTCTGGGCTTCTACTCGGCGTTTATGGTGAGTGAACGTGTGGAAATTATTACAAAAAGCTTCCGCGAAGATGCGCAGGCTGTAAGATGGGAGTGCGACGGAAGCCCGGAGTATACTCTTGAAGACGCCGACAAAGCCGACCGCGGTACCGATATCATCCTTCATATTAATGAAGAGAGCCAGGAGTTCCTCGATGAATCCAGGATCCGCACCATCCTCGAAAAATTCTGCCGCTTCCTTCCTGTACCTATCGTATTCGAAGAAACGCAGATCAACGTTACCGATCCTGCATGGACAAAGAAGCCGTCGGAACTCACTACAGAAGATTATCAAAACTTCTACAAACAGCTGTATCCTTACGGCGAACCGCCTTTATTCTGGATACATCTGAACGTAGACTATCCTTTCAACCTAACCGGTATTCTGTATTTCCCCAAGATCAAGCAGTCGTTTGAAATTCAGAAAGACAGAATTCAACTCTACAGTAACCAGGTTTTTGTTACCGATGAAGTGAAAGACATCGTTCCGGAATTCCTGATGCTGCTCCATGGTGTTATCGACAGTCCGGATATTCCGCTCAACGTGAGCCGCAGTTATCTGCAGGGCGATCCGAACGTGAAAAAGATCAACTCGTACATCACGAAAAAAGTGGCGGATAAACTCGATGAGATCTTCAACAAAGACAGGAAAGAATTTGAACAGAAATGGGAGAGCCTTGGCTTGTTTGTTAAGTACGGTATGATTACCGACGATAAGTTCCTTGATAAGGCTTCGAAGTTTCACATCATGGAAGATGCTGCAGAGGCAGGAAAATTTTATACGATCGAAGAATACCGCGCGGCAACAGAAGCTATTCAAAAAAATAAAGAAGGCAAACTGGTAATACTGTATTCAACGAATACAATTCAACAGGATGCATTCATCAAAACGGCTACACAAAAGGCTTATAAGGTTGTAAAATTCGACACGCTAGTAGATGCCGCCTTCATCAACAATATGGAGATGAAATGGGAGAATGTTCATTTTGCCCGTGTAGACGCAGACATTGCAGAGAATCTGATTGATAAGGCAGAAAACGTAGAAAGTTTATTAAGCAAAGATGAAGAGTCGAAACTTAAGGAACTCTTCACTTTCGAAATGCCGCAGGTGAATATTTCTGTTGAAGTGAAAGGCCTCAGCACCGAAGCACCACCTGTTGTGGCAACACGCCCGGAATTTATGAGAAGAATGAAAGACATGTCGTCGATGGGTGGACCGATGACAAGCTTCTATGCGAATATGCCCGACGAAGTAACCTTGACAGTTAATGGCAATCACAGAATATATCAGAACATTCTTAAAGAAGAGAATAGCGAAAAGCAGGAGAAGGTTGTGAGAAATCTCGCCGACTTAGCATTGTTATCACAGGGATTGCTCAAGGGGAATGATCTCACTTCGTTTATCAACAGGAGTGTTGATCTGATGAATACAGAAGAGAAGAGTAAAATTATTCTTGAGGCGTAGGAACGCTGCGGCGGATATCGATCACTTTCAGCTGAAGATTCTTATTGCCGTTCCACTCATTTTCGTCGAGGGTAAACACAACATCAACCGGGTGTTTGCCCTCGATCTCTTTATACCTGCGATGCGAGATTGAAACCTATTCCGCTAAATACAATATTCTCCTGTGTGATTACCAATTTCAGATGGAGGTCTTTCACCACTTTTGAAAATCCTGTGTCTGTAACATTTTTCACAACAAATACCGGTTTTGTATTATCCGGACCAAACGGTTCCATCTGGGAAATGATATTGTGAAAAGAATTAGTGAGATCTTTCAGTTTCACTTCTGCATCGATAATTATTTCGGGTATAAGAAGATCCTCCGTAATTATCGACGACACTACTTCTTCGAACCGATCCTGGAACGGAATTACATTTTCAGCAGCGAGCGTCATTCCTGCAGCATAAAAATGCCCTCCATATCCTAACAACAAATCCTTGCACTGGTGTATAGCTTCGTACACATTGAAACCTGCTACACTACGTGCAGACCCCGCAACGTACTCGCCTGATTGCGTGAGTACGATCGTAGGGCGGTAGAAATGATCAATCAATCGTGATGCGACTATGCCCACAACACCTTTGTGCCAGTGCGATTGATACAACACTGTTGACTTTCTCGAAAGATGTGCTTCGTTGTCGTTGATCAGCTTTAACGCTTCTTCGGTTATTGTTCTGTCAGCTTCCCGTCTGTCTGTATTATCCGAATGAAGCATCTCGGCATACTGCAATGCCTGGTGATAATTATCCGAAATAAACATCTGCACTGCCTTGCGGGCATCATCCATTCTGCCCGCGGCATTCACGCGGGGAGCAATCATAAACACCAAACTGCCGATCAGCAGGTTTGTTTTTATACCACTCAGATACATCAGGGCCTTGATGCCCGGGTTAGGATTTGTATTTGCTTTTTTCAACCCATAATATACCATCACACGATTCTCATCTGCCATCGACACGATATCTGCAGCGATAGCGGTTGCTACAAGATCGAGATAACGATGAGGGTATTCATCAGGAAGGTTAAGTGTTTTTGCAAGCGCACAGATCAATTTATATCCTACCCCGCAACCACAAAGATCTTTGAACGGGTATGCACAATCTTTTTGTTTTGGATTGAGTATGGCAACTGCTGGCGGTAGTTCGTTGTCTGGAAGGTGATGGTCGCAAACGATAAAATCTATTCCAAGATTTCTTGCATAAGCAATCAGGTCAATCGATTTTATTCCGCAGTCGAGGGATATGATCAGTGAGATAATTTTCGCGATAAGCGAAATCGATTCCGGCCTTAGACACGCCATAACCTTCCCGGTAACGATGGGGAATATAAAATTCAATGTTCTCCGGCTTGTATACTTCGCGCAGAAATTTCGTCATACACGCTACGGATGAGGTTCCGTCAACATCGTAATCACCGAATACCAGGATCTTTTCGTTGAACGTGATGGCCTGCATCACCCGGCTTACTGCTTTATCCATGTCTTTCAGCAGCCATGGATCATAAAGCATGTTGAGGTCCGGACGAAAAAAGCTCTTCGCTTCCTCGAACGTGGTCATGCCCCGTTGAACCAGTATTTTGCACAGCACCGGGTTTATTTTCAGCGATTCGTGCAGGGCATCACAGGTTTGCGGGTCCGCAGATAATATTTTCCAACGTTTATCCATAAGCGCTATGCGCTGCCTTAATTTTTTCGGTCTGTTGTGAACCGTACCAGTTCGGCAACGGCGTTCTTCACTTCGTCGTTTTTGAAAGAAGAAAGGATATCGATCGCTTCATCGCGGTATTTATTCATTTTCTCTCGCGCATAATCGATTCCACCGGTTTTCTTTACCACCTCAATCACGTGATTTACTCTTTCCGTATTCTTATTTTGATTTTTGATGATGTAGATAAGTTCCCGTTTTGTAGAGCGATCAACATTATTCAGCGTATAAATCAATGGGAGAGTTAATTTTTTCTCCTTGATGTCGTTCCCGGTAGGCTTGCCTACATCATCGGTACCGTAGTCGAAAAGGTCGTCTTTAATCTGAAAGGCCATTCCTGTTTTTTCACCGAACGAACGCATTTTTTCCGCGGTCGCTTCGTCGTGAGAAGCGGAAAAGGCGCCGGCTGCGCACGCTGACGCAAGAAGAGAGGCAGTCTTATTGCGGATGATTTCGAAGTACACCTCTTCATTCAGGTTAAGCGACCTCGATTTTTCGATCTGCAGCAGTTCACCCTCGCTCATCAGGCGTACGGCTTGCGATAAAAGCTGGAGGATCCGGAAGTCGTTATGATCGAGTGATAACAATAAGCCTTTCGCCAGCAGGTAGTCGCCTACCAATACCGAGATCTTCGTTTTCCACAACGCATAGGTCGAAAAGAAACCACGTCGCTCAAGTGATTCATCCACAACGTCATCGTGCACCAAAGTGGCCGTATGCAACAGTTCTACAAGGGATGCCGCCCGGTATGTTGAGTCATTGATTCCGCCGCATAGTTTTGCCGAAAGAAGTACAAACATTGGCCTTAGCTGCTTGCCTTTGCGGTTCACGATAAACCGCATGATCCGGTCAAGCAGGGGCACCTGGCTTTTCACTGCTTCCTTAAATTCTTTCTCGAAAATAATCAGCTCATTATGAAGTATTGCTTCCGCTAGTTTCATCCGTTATTGAGGAAAGTGGGCAAATTACTACTTTGAATTTTATTCACACATGTTAAAAACATCGCCTTTTTCCAGTGTTTTCCCCTTGATATACTTTTAGTTAGGTGAGGTCGGACTTGCCAAAAAAATTTGCAAATTAACTTTCTATTGATACTTTTGCGTAACGTGCTCCTTTTCTAAATTCTTAATATTCATATTAAAACTAACCTATGGCATTCAGTAAGTATGGAAAACTTCTTGGTCTGCTCTGTTTGATCTCCTCAGCAGTGCTTGCCCAGGAGCCTACCAGCGACTACGACCCTACGGATTCCTCTGTAGTACCAGCAAAAAGACTTCCCCAGCACACAGAATTTATGGCTAACAACTACGCCTTCCCGGCTAAACCCCGCAACCAGTGGGAGCTTGGAATCAAGTTGGGCGCCTTTTCAATAGCGGGTGATGTAAGATCTGTATTCCCTGGCTTCGGCGCGGGACTTCACGTTCGTAAAGCGCTCGGCTATATCTTCTCTCTTCGTGGAGAAGCTAATATCGGACTGGCAAAAGGTCTGAACTATACAAGGTCAAGCGGATTTGTAAGAAACCCTGCATGGGAAGCTTACATTAACCCGGTTACCGGGTTGCCTTCACAGGACGTGATTTACAATTTCAAGACTAACGTTTACGACCTGTCTCTTCAGGGAGTTGTAACACTTAATAACATCCGCTTTCACAAAGCAAAAACCGGTTTCAACCTTTATGCATTTGCAGGTGGTGGAGCCATGATCTACGATACAAAGATCGATGCCCTCGATGGAAACGGCGCGCCTTACAATTTCAACTCTATTCCTCCCGGTACTTATACAGACAGGAAAAGATTAAAGAAAGCAGTAAGAGATCTTCTTGATGGAGAGTATGAAAGCAAATCAGAAGCTGATCCTCTGAGAGCGAAACTGTTCGGACAATCGTTCCGCCCGGTATTCAACATGGGGTTTGGCTTCCAGTACAAGCTGAACAAGAAGCTTAGCCTGTCTCTCGAAGAAAAGTTTAGTCTCCCGATCAAAACCGACCTTCTTGATGGCCAGCAATGGCAGAATAACCAACCGGAATTCCCGTCAATGACCCGCGACCACGATGCGTACAATTTTGTATCGCTTGGTCTGAATATAGCAGTGGGTGGAAAAGCAGTTGAGCCACTTTGGTGGGTTAACCCGCTCGATTATGCATACAACGAAATCAACAAGCCCAGCCACATGAAGCTGCCAAAGCCAGTACTTGATGATGGCGATGGTGATGGTGTTACCGACCAGTTCGATAACGAACCTAACACTCCTGCAGGCTCTCCTGTTGACTCTCACGGTGTAAGCCGCGATACAGATGGCGACGGCGTACCAGATGCGAGAGATAAAGAATTGATCACACCAACACAATGTCAGCCGGTTGACGCAGACGGTGTTGGTAAATGTCCTCCTCCTGATTGCTGCAAGGTGCTCGATTCACTGATGCAGTATGGCATCCGCGGCCGTTGCAACATCGGCGACCTGCCAAGCATTACTTTCAAGGGAAGAGGCGTATCACTCAACAATGACTCAAGAGCCCTGCTTGCAAGCGTGGCCACCAAGATCCGCGATAACTCAGAATGTAAGATTGCTGTAATCGGATACTGCGCTTCAAGCAAGTCAGAACAGCAGCTTAGCTGGGATAGGGTGAACGGAGTAATTAATTACCTTGTTGAAAAAGAAGGTATTAGCGCCGACAGGTTCGTATTCAAATATGGCCAGGAAGGTGGAGATTGCAACACCGTAGATCTGAGAGATGGTACACAGGAAGAAGGTCCAACCACGGTTCCGGCCCCACATCCGAATCTCAGAAGGAGATAATTGACGATAATTAACTAAGTATTACATATAAAAGTCCCCGCAATGCGGGGATTTTTATTAAAAACATTAATTTCGCAGACTGTATGCGCATAGTTGCCCTTGCTATTATTGTTTTCGCGGCTGTATCCTGCTCAAAATTTACCAAAATTCAGAAGAGCACCGACTATGACTATAAGCTGAAAATGGCTGATAGTTTCTATGTCAAAAAGAAGTTCAACTATGCTTCCCAATTGTATACTGAGCTGTTCCCGATTTATAAGGGCAACCCGAAGTTTGAGGACCTGTTCTACAAATTTGCGTACTGCAGCTACTACCTGAAAGATTACCTGCAGGCCGAAAATCTTTTCAAGCAGTTTACCGAGGTGTTTCCTACAAGCGCACGGGCGGAGGAAATGGAGTATATGCGGGCGTACACCTATTACAAGCAATCGCCCAAGCAGGATCTTGATCAGACGAATACGCTGAAGGCGATCGGCTTCATGCAAACCTTTATCAACACTCACCCGAATTCTCCGAGGCTCAAAGAAGCAAATACCATAATCGAGGATTTGAGGAACAAGCTTGAAGCGAAAGATTACCGCAGCGCAGAGTTATACTACAACATGGGTCATTTCAGGGCCGCGGCGATCGCGTATACGAGTCTGGTAGATGGTTTCCCAGACACGAAGAAGGGCGACGAGTACAAATTACAGGCTATCAAATCATATTACCTCTATGCTGAAAACAGTATAGAAGATAAAAAGGCAGCGCGTTACGAACAGGTTGTTGCAGAAGTAAATGACTTCAACGACAGGTTTCCTGATAGTGGCCTCAAAGGTGAGGCGGAACGGTACGCCACCTTATCTCAAAACAACATTAAAAAAATACAAAATGAGCAGGCTAAGACGACAAATCAGCGCTAATACCGCAAATGTTGCTGAAACCAAAGATTTGAATGTTATCAAATCTAAAACCGGCAATGTTTATGAGTCCATCGCAATCATCGCGAAAAGGGCCAACCAGATCAATATTTCGCTGAAGGAAGAGCTGCACAACAAACTCGAAGAGTTTGCCAGCCATACCGACAGCCTGGAAGAAATTCATGAGAACAAAGAACAGATAGAAATATCAAGGGCATACGAAAGAATGCCTAATCCTGCGCTGCTGGCTACCCAGGAGTTTCTTGAAGAGAAGGTTTACTACCGTAAGAACGAAGATGATCTGTTTAGCTAATTGAGCCTAAAACACATCGTTAAACGAATGATACTAAGAGCGGCAGAGTAAATCTGTCGCTTTTTAATTATTATCTTTATCCGCATGTTTAAGGGAAAGAAAATCTTACTCGCAGTAACCGGCAGCATCGCCGCATACAAAGCTCCCCTTATTGTGCGGTTGCTCGTAAAAGGAGGTGCAGAAGTAAAAGTTGTGATGACACCTGCAGCGAAAGATTTTGTTACCCCTCTCACACTCTCTACCGTTTCAAAAAATTCAGTAATAAGCGAACTATTTACGGAAGCTGCATGGTCCAATCACGTTGAGCTTGGCCGGTGGGCCGACCTGTTGCTTGTAGCCCCCCTGAGCGCCAACACGCTCGCCAAAATGGCAAGTGGCCTGTGCGACAACATGCTCCTGGCAACCTATCTATCTGCAACGTGCCCCGTAGTGGTGGCGCCGGCGATGGATGAGGATATGTGGAAACACCCAACCACCAAAAGAAACCTGGAGCTACTGGAGTCCGCGGGAAATAGTATTATCCCGGTAGACAACGGAGAGCTCGCGAGCGGCCTCGTTGGTGAGGGCCGGATGGCAGAACCGGAAAATATTCTTCGCTATATCTCCGAACATTTTTTTTTAAAGCAAGACCTGGCAGGTAAAAAAGTTCTTGTAACCGCAGGTCCGACATATGAACCCATCGATCCGGTGCGATTCATCGGTAATCATTCGTCGGGCAAAATGGGTATCGCTATTTGTGAAGAACTTGCGAAACGTGGTGCAAGTGTGCAACTGGTGCTTGGGCCCACCTCATCTGCAATAAAACAAAATGGCGTGAAGGTGCATAAGGTTGAAACCGCAGATCAGATGTACGAGGCTTGCGTAAAAGAATTTAGTCATGCGGATATCGCGATAATGTCGGCAGCAGTTGCGGATTACAAACCTGCGGAAGTAGCGGCTGAAAAGATAAAAAAGGACGCCACAACGTTGAATGTGGAACTGACAAAAACAAAAGACATACTGAAATCGCTCGGCGAGAAAAAATATAACGGCCAGCTACTGGTTGGCTTCGCACTCGAAACAACCAATGAACGCGAGAATGCCCTCAAGAAACTGAAGTCAAAAAACGCTGATATCATCGTTTTAAATTCACTGAACGACGCAGGCGCCGGGTTTGGTCATGATACCAACAAGGTCACCATTTTTGAAAAGGGCGGCCGCGAGCTTGAGTATGACCGCAAACCAAAACAACAAGTAGCAAAAGATATCGTTGACAGAATAGTAAACATGTTGCATGCTTAAACGAATAATTGCATCAGCGGCATTGATATTAAGCTGCGTCACTATTGTATCAGCCCAGGAATTGGTGGCAAGGGTGTCTATCAATTCAAGTGCCGTGGGCACATCTGTCGATAAAAAAGTATTTCAAAGCCTGCAGCAGGCCGTCACTACTTTTTTGAACAATCGCAAGTGGACTGAAGATGCTACACAACAGAATGAAAAGATCAACTGCAATTTCCTGATCAGTATTGAAGAAGCAGACAACAACGTTTTTAAGGGTACGATGATCGTTCAGGCGGCACGGCCCGTGTTCAACTCCAGTTATGTAACTCCTCTTATTAATTTTCAGGACCGGCCAATTGTTTTTCGCTACACGGAATATCAACCGATCGAGTTTAATGAAAACAGGGTTTCCGGTACGGATGGGCTTGCATCTAATTTAACCGCAACGCTTGCATACTACGTGTATATTATTCTCGGGCTTGATTACAATTCATTTGCTCTGCGCGGCGGCGATCCATATTTTCAGAAAGCGCAAAATATCATTAACAATGCCCCCGACGGCCGCGACATAGTAGGATGGAAGGCATTTGACGGACAGCGTAATCGTTACTGGCTGGTAGAAAATCTTACAGATAGCAAGTATGCCATTCTTCACGATGCTATGTACAATTATTATCGGCTCGGCCTCGATAACATGTATGAGAATGAACCCAACGCAAGGGCGGCCGTACTTGATGCGATCACGCAATTAAACACACTCAATAACGATCAGCAGAATTCAATGATCATTCCGTTTTTCTTTCAGAGCAAATCAACCGAGATCGTGAAGATCTTCAAGAAAGCTCCTCCCGAGGAAAAACAAAGAGTGCAGGAAATGATGTCGCGCCTCGACATAGAAAATGCAAATCTTTACAAACAGGAACTGAAATGAAACGGATGACAGGATGGATCATCCTCCTCATATTTGCTGCCTGCACGGATCACACAAAGATTCCGGAAGGAATCATTGCGCAGCCAAAAATGGAAAAGGTGCTGTGGGATATGGTGCAAGCCGACCGTTATGTAAGTTCTTTCATCATGACGCACGCCGCCGATTCACCATCGGTCAGAAAAGAAAAAGCAGCGATATTTTATGAGAAAGTTTTTGCGCTAAATAAAATTACCAGGGACCAGTTTCTAACAAGCTATAAATTTTATCTCGGCCGCCCGGATATTACGAAGTTGATGTTTGATTCGATTGCGGTACGGGCCGACAGGGAGCGTGACCAGATGTTCAGGCGTTCACCAAAGCCAACGATGATCAGCAGACGCGATTCATTACTGCGTCTTGATTCAATTCGGAGAGCTGATTCAATTGAGAAGATTGACTTGGCTAAGCCTTCAACCGAAGACCTGTTTGCGGATTCTGTGCTTGACCCGAAATAAAAAAGAAAGAATGAACAAAGTTTTTCAATCAGCCAGCGACGCTCTCAGCGACATTCGCGACGGCTCGACCATCATGCTCGGAGGTTTTGGTTTGTCTGGCATTCCGGAGAATTGTATTAACGCTCTTGTCGACCTCAAAGTAAAAAATCTCACGTGCATCAGTAACAACGCGGGCATCGATGGAGCAGGACTTGGTAAGCTGCTGGTTACTCGTCAGATTAAGAAAATGATGGCTTCATATGTTGGTGAAAATGTTGAATTCGAAAGACAACTGCTGAATGGCGAACTGGAAGTTGACCTTATGCCACAGGGCACATTAGCAACGCGCATACAAATGGCGGGCATGGGCATTCCCGCATTTTTTACTCCTGCAGGTTACGGAACCGAAATTCAGAATGGAAAAGAAGTACGCGAGTTTGATGGCAAAATGTATTTGATGGAACTCGCACTGCATGCTGATTTCGCATTGGTAAAAGCATGGAAGGGCGACAAGCTCGGGAATCTTATTTTCAGGAAAACAACGAGGAACTTTTCTACGTCGATGGCGCGCGCGGGAAATATTACTATTGCCGAGGTAGAACATCTTGTTGAGCCGGGTGAACTGGATCCCGATCAAATTCATGTTCCCGGAATATATGTGCACCGAATTTTCCAGGGATCGGATTATGAGAAGAGGATCGAAAAGAAAACCGTACGCGTTACCAGATAATCACAAACATTATGGCACTCGATAAATTCGGAATAGCGAAGCGTATTGCACAGGATCTGAAGGATGGGATGTACGTAAACCTTGGCATCGGCATTCCTACACTTGGTGGCGAACTATATACCTGCAGGGCTTAACGATCATGCTTCAGTCAG
The DNA here is from genome assembly GCA_963782225.1 of uncultured Chitinophagaceae bacterium. Taxonomy (GTDB): domain Bacteria; phylum Bacteroidota; class Bacteroidia; order Chitinophagales; family Chitinophagaceae; genus Flavitalea. Next base: position 394,147 of record CAWAIQ010000004.1, on the reverse strand, counting down.
AAAACGGAATGCTGGGCATGGGTCCATATCCGGACGAAAGCGAAATTGATCCCGATCTGATAAATGCCGGTAAAGAAACTGTTACCATACTTCCGGGCGGATCATTTTTCGACAGTGCGGAAAGTTTTGGAATGATACGGGCCGGGAAAGTTGACCTGACTGTTTTGGGTGCGATGGAGGTTTCAGAAAACGGCGACATCGCCAACTGGAAAATTCCCGGCAAAATGGTGAAAGGTATGGGCGGCGCGATGGACCTTGTAGCCAGTGCAAGAAATATCGTTGTGGCGATGATGCATACTAATCCAAAAGGCGAATCAAAAATACTGGGTGAGTGCACTCTGCCATTAACGGGCGTGAAGTGTGTTAAACGAATAGTAACTGAACTTGCGGTATTAGACGTTCTGCCTGAAGGCGGATTCAAACTCGTTGAGCGTGCGCCCGGCGTTACCGTCGACGAAATAAAAAGCAAAACTGCAGGAAAATTAATTACAGAAGGAGAGGTGCCTGAGATGATAATTTAGTCGATCAGGTTATTCTTAACAGCGAAAAACACGAGACCTGCTGTGTTCTTTGCTCCAAAGCGTTCCATCAATCTGTCTTTTATCGCTTCCACTGTTCTTGGACTCACTTCGAGTTTCTGAGCAATTTCATGAGCGGTAAATTCCATGCAGATATATTTCACTACTTCTCTCTCACGGTCACTAAGGGTAATTTCGCTTGTAATAGTCGGGGCGACTTTCTGCCGTGCGTGCGATTTCTTAAGAAGTATGCGGTTCACGAAGTTGTTGAGGTAGTATCCCTTCGACATCACCTCCATGATAGCTTTTTTAATTTCTGCCGGATCGGCACTCTTCAGAAGATATCCGTTTGCACCAATTTCCATCATGTGGCTTACGAAACGCTCGTCTTCATACATAGTAAGGGCTATGATATGAATGTGCGGGTACTGTTTTGCCACCACTTTTGTTGTTTCGATGCCATCTTTGAGCGGCATACGGAGGTCCATTAATATTACATCGGGTGATTCGGCTACGGTAGGAAGGTTGTCGATCAACTCCTGCCCGTTCTCGGCCTCGAGAACGAATTTGATGTTGGGGTAAGGCCTGAGAGAAAGTATTACCCCCTTCCTGAAAATTTTATGATCATCGGCGATAGCTACTTTGATAGGCCCCATAGGTATAAATTGATATTGGTCATTCTAAAATTAAGATATCTAGTTCAAACTTTACGTCAACGTTAACAAGTAATCAATAAGTAACAACGGGCTTTACGTCCTTCATCATCATCTCTTCGCTTTTCGGAACCTCTATTGTGACCTTGTAATATGTTTGCGACATATCCTTTTCAAAGAATATCTTTCCCTGTAACAGCTTAAGCCGGCTCTGAATATTCTTCAAACCGAGCCCGCCACTGCTTTTATTGAATTTTTCAAAATCAGATTGGGTCAAACCTTTCCCATCATGGTGCATGCGGATGTAAAGCTTCGACCCACTATTGTTTTGAGTTAGATGTATAAAGCTTGAGTTACTGTGCTTAAGAATATTGTTGATCAGTTCCTGGATGACGCGGAAGATGATCAGCTCATGATCTGCGTGGATGCGTTCACGGTAGTCGTGGAAACGGCAGCTGGCGTTAAGACTTCCAGACCCGCTGATCTTTTGAAATAAATCGTTTACCGCAGACTCCAGACCGAAGTTCTTGAGGGTGGGCGGCATAAGGCTATGCGAGATGTTGCGGATAAGCTGGATTGTATCGTCGATAATTGACTTGGCGTTGTAAATACTCTGCAGTTGCGACGTTCTATCGAGGTTAACGAGATTTTCTGTCAGGTATAAACGTGCGGTAGCGAGTAGTGGGCCTGCATCATCATGAAGATCGGCGGCAATGCGTTGACGTTCTTCTTCCTGGAACCGGATAGAGGCGTTCAACAGCGTTTTTTGCTGGTCGTATTCCAGCTTTTGCAGGCGTAACTGGTAACGGATAACCTTACGTTGGTGAAATATGATAAAAACGATCATCCCGATGGCCAGCACCAGCATGCCAATCGTTCCGAAGAACAGCATGAAGGATATTTCACTACCCTGAGTATTGACCTGGAGGAGAATCATGGCTTGTAGTAGGGGCTGGGGTTAAGTTTTGTAAGGGTTTTCAAAAATTTCGTTTTCAAACGGGTTATCCAGGGTTTGCTGAAGGTTCCTGCTCTTTTTTGTAGAGAACGCAATTGCAAAGAGGATATTTTTAATACAGAGTGAAAAAAGATTGATTTTCCAAAAGTTATCTCTCACCGCCAACGTCAGATTGCTCGCCTGGATAAACAAAAACAACGTGCCAGAGAAATATAGGATAAAGGCCACAACAAACCAGAAATTAGGTTCCTGGTAGATAAAAATCACCTGGGGCTTGTTCATTTGGTCGAACAAGTAGAATATTGAAAAGGCCACAATAAGAATGGATTCAATAGAAGCAGCGAGCGAATCAAAGGTATCTCCTTTAAAGGTAAAGAAGTAAAAAATTGCGAAGACGAGGAAAGCACCGCTCGATGAGAGCATGATGACCCTGAAAATGCGGTTTTCTATGATTGAATAGAGAACAAAGGTGAACGAGAAATATTCGACTAATGTGAATAGGCTGAGGATGTTATAGATCGCGGTTGCGTGCGAATCGGTGTCCAGGCGAAGCAGGACTGAATCTACGCTAAGTGAGAACAGCACATAGAAAAAAAGAACCTTTACCCATACACTTCTGTTCCTTTTATAAAACAGCGCGAATACGAGTAAAGGTAAAAAATGAGAGCAATAGCTGATATTTACTAAAAGGTGGTCTATTATACTTGGTTTTAGCGGCCAAATATATTAAACGCGGCTAAATAAACATTAGTATTGTAACTCAGCTAGATTAGTCAACTGTAACGTTCCAGTCGTCTGAATCTGCAGTTCTGATCGGGTTACCGCCACCGGTTTTGATACGGTCAGCAACGATGCCCTTGTTTGTTTCAAGAACGCCTTCGTTGTTGATGCAGGTAAACTCGAAAATAGCTTTTCCGGCCTTGTTCAATCCCACGTACACGAGGGTCTTCTCGCCAGCTTCGTTGAAAGCATTGTAGAACCTGATACCAGCGCAGCTTGGTTGTGCGAGGATCTGATCCAGAATAGTCCTTCCGATTGTGTAGAAGTGAACGTCATTCTGGTTAGCAGCCTGGTAGTCCATAACCATTTGCTGACCGAGTTCAAATCCGATTTCTTCGCCGATCGCTGAAACTGATTTTGCGAGGGTCTGATTCTTCACCATAAATAGTAAGTTTTTAGAGGTGGTAAAATGTTAGTTTGAATACTAAAAAACCTTCAAAAAAAAAACCTGACCAATAGGTGTTTCCTTTAGTAAAAGAATTAATTTGCCCGAAATTCAATACAGTCAAGTGTTTTATAAGATTGTTGACGTTGATCTACGATGGAAAATTGCGAAAAACCACGAGGCGCTGACAGTATTTTTACTATCGTAAGTTTCAGATTAAACAACGAAAATTTCCTATTTTTTGCTAGTTATTCACATCACGGCACACCATGTGGATAAGTGTTAACCCTTACATAACCCATTTATTCTAAACTAACTCTGATGAGTTCGGAACTCTTAATTAAAGTATCCATTGCAGATGATCACAAGATTTTCCGTGACGGTATCAGAATGGCGCTGAAGGACAAGGAATACCTTCGCATCCTTTGGGAAGCCGAAGACGGAAAAGACCTGATGCACAAGATGCAGATTAAGAAGCCGGACGTCCTCCTTATGGATATCCGGATGCCTGAGGTGGACGGGGTGAACGCCATAGGGATTTTACGTAAAGAATACGACGATGTAAAGATTATCGTGCTTACGATGTACGACGACCAGGAGATGATCACCAAGATGATGGAAATGGGCGCAAACGCCTATCTCACCAAAACCTCCGACCCCGAGGAGATCTACCAGGCCATCCTGAGCTGCATGAACGACGACTTCTATTTCAACGACCTCGTAAATAAAGCCGTTCTATCCAAACTTCAAACAAAACGACAGGTAAGACAATTCTACCCTAATCCCGTTAAGTTCTCAGAGAAAGAAGTACGCATTCTCCGCCTTCTGGCAGAAGACAAGACAACGGAGGAGATCTCCAAGGAAGTTTTCCTGAGCCCGCGTACGGTAGAAACTATCCGTCAGAACATGAAAACGAAGGTTGGCGCAAAAACGATTGCCGGCCTTATAATGTACGGCATGCGAAATAAGATTATCGACTAGAAAGTCTTTATGCCGTGTGTAACGGAATACATCACTAATCCAACACGGTTCTTCACTTCAAGTTTTCCAAACAGGTTATCCCGCACATTATCAACGGCTCTTACGCTGAGATGCATTTCGTTCGCAATCTCTTTATAGGTCATATCCGTGCACACCCATCTCAGAAAACGAATCTCCGTTTCCGACAACATGGTTTTCATCAGCGTCGAGTGTTCTTTGCTTCTTCTGAATAAGTTCACCAGCCGGCCGGTAGTGTTATTTGTATAATAATAGCCGGATTTCATTACGTTGTTGATGGCCGAGCGCAGCTCGCTGATGTCGGTATCCTTTCGTAAAAAGCCTTTTACACCTACCTGCAGCAAACGTATCATCGTTGGTTCGGTATCATACATCGTGAGCATTAGGATGTGTATCGAAGGGTGATTCAACTGCAGCCATTTCGCCGTTTCGTATCCGTCAAACACGGGCATGTTCAGATCGAGGAGTATGAGATCCGGCACATTGCCTCCCTCTATTTTTTCGATAAGTTCGGTGCCATGCGCCGCTTCGAGCACCACGGAAAAGTTTCCTGTCTTGTTGATTATTGTTGAAAGGGCATTACGTAGTAGCACATGATCGTCGGCGAGTGCTATTTTAGTCACCGGTGTTTCTATAAGCATTGATGGGTAATTTGTCTGTAAAGGGAACTGTTATATTAATATGTGTTCCTTTGAATTGGGAACTATGGATAGAGAGTTTGCCATTCAGCAACCGTGCACGCTTTCGCATATTGCCAAGACCCGAGCCGCATTTTTCGAATTCATGAGCGATATTGAAACCGGCACCATCGTCCCTGATGCTTAGCGCAACATCTTCTTCGCCAAATTCAACTTCAATTTGTACAGTGTTTGCAAAAGCATGACGAATGATGTTGTTCAATGATTCCTGTACGATACGGAAAAGAGTTATTTCATCGGCTGCCGGGAGTCGCCGGGGTATGCCGTGCACATTATAGTTAATGCAGAAGAGCCCGGCCCGGCGTATGTCATTCACCTGTTCCTCAAGTGCCTTAACGAGACCGAACTTCTCTACTGCGTCGGAGCTTAGCGATTTTGACAAATGATTCAGGTCTTCAATTGCTTTCCTGATCAGTGAAACTGATAAGTTGATCTTGCTCGTCACTTCATTAGTATCAAAGGGGTCGATATCATTCAGGTAGAGACGTGAAAGACTCAATGTGAGTGAGATGTTATCATGGATCTCGGCTGATATCTTCTGAAACGTTTCTTCCTGTGCGGAGATCTGGATATGTAACGCGTCCTGCTCCTGCTGATGTTGACGCGTATCAGATTTGTTTTTTCTGTTGGTAAAAAAAATGTGCAGAAGGCAGAGTACGCCGACGAGTACAAGAGGTACTATGAAATCAGGATTATACAATCGTTGTGGTGTTTGGTTTCAGAGTTGAAAGGCGGCAAATTAGAGAGAATGAAAATCGACGGTTCCCGTAGAACTACGGTTTCTTTGAAGAAAAAAACAATAAAGGCTTGGTGAAACCAACATTGGTTTAACAAAATGACATATTTGTCATTAATCTTCTAATTCAGAATTCCGGCGTATCGTAGTGCCTTTCTGCCGGATGAATGGAGATGAGATACTTTCTGAAATGAGGGACTGTCTGATCGGTGTCGATGTATGCGGTGATCTCAGAAAGTTGGTCGTCGGCGATAACATAACATGCCGAAACATAAAAGGATTCGAGGCGATAGAGGAACACTCGCGTTTCTGTTTCGTGGCGCTGCGCGATTAAGCGGCCGTTTTCCATGATGGCACACAACTTCTCCAGTTCGTTCAGCTCAAGAAATTGTTCAATGGTCATGGGAATAATTTTTCTGCAGAATCTTCTATCAATCTACGAAAAAAAATTGCCCGCATCGTTTGAATGCGGGCAAATAATTTCAAGTTCACAGAATCTTTACCAGGAGCGGGTTTCAACGGATAGGATCAACAAGGATTTCAATCAGATTTTAAATTACTTTCAAAGGATGGTTTTACTCAAAAACAGTTTCTCCCTAGAGATTTGGATTTTAAACAAAGTTGATTGACATCTGAACTTAGCCTGGTGTTTCATAGAATGCTTGGACAAAAAATTTTGGACGGTCAGGACTTTTGGACTTTGGCTATCGAACTATATCAATCAACTCAGATCACAAATGTAGATGTGGATAAGTATGTGGACAAGCGCAGAACCGCCCTATTATAATCGTTCAGTTTTTACTGCGACCGTCGTATAAACTCAAAAAGAGATATAGGAAAACCCCTACGTGGCGCGATGTAAACTTCCGTAACTGAATAGTTTGTAGGTATATTCCGAAATAGTATAAATTCGTACAAGCCCGCTAGTATTTATCAAGGAATTTTACCATCTTGTGTCAAATTCAACCTCAATAAAAACCGCATGAAACAACAGGACCCAGGTAAAACGATCAAGGTAGCCATTGCAGACGATCATGCACTTTTCCGTGCAGGTGTTAAAACGGCGCTATCTGTGAAGAAGGATGTGGAGCTAATCGCGGAAGCTGATAATGGAATGCAGCTTCTAAACCTTCTCAAACACATCGAACCAGATGTAATCCTGCTCGACATCCAGATGCCCATAATGGATGGTATCCAAACTCTCCCGGAAATCAGAAAAATAAGGCCCGAAGCGAAAGTCATCATTCTTTCCATGCATAACGATCATTCCATGATCTCCAAGCTTATGGAGATCGGGGCGAACAGTTATCTCACAAAAAATTCCGATTCAGAAACGATCTACGAAGCGATCAAAACCTGTTACGAAAGCGAATTCTTCTTCAATGAACTCACTAATAAAGCACTTCTTGCCGGTTTAAGAACAAAGCGCACAGATCCATATGGCGGTCCCGAAGCGGACCTGTCAGAAAAGGAACTGCGTGTCCTTCGTTTAATGTGCGAAGAAAAGACCACCAAGGAGATCGCTGACATCGTAGAGATCAGCCCGCGTACCGTGGAAGCCATCAGGGATAAGCTCAAAACAAAAACAGGAGCAAAATCGATGGCCGGCCTCGTAATGTACGCTGTAAAGAATGGCATAATGGATGAGGCTAACAAATAGATAACTATCTTCGCAGCCCAAATTATTGCTCATTCTAAATAACTCAATTCAATGAAGGTTACTGTAGTAGGCGCCGGTGCCGTAGGTGCAACCTGTGCAGATAATATTGCCCGCAAAGAGCTGGCAACAGAGCTCGTTTTGCTGGATATTAAAGAAGGAATAGCGGAAGGTAAAGCCCAGGATATGATGCAAACCGCCGCACTGCTGGGTTTTGATACGAAAATCACCGGCTCTACGAACGACTACAGTAAAACTTCGGGGAGCGATGTGGTTGTGATCACTTCCGGCCTGCCACGTAAACCCGGTATGACGAGAGAAGAGCTTATCGGTGTAAACGCCGGCATCGTAAAAGGCGTAGCAGAGAACATTCTCAAATACTCTCCCAATGCCATTATCATTGTGATCAGCAACCCGATGGACACAATGACTTATCTCGCCCTCAAATCAACCGGTATCCCTAAAAACAGGATCATCGGTATGGGCGGTGCACTCGACAGCGCACGTTTCAGGTACCAACTCAGCCAGCACCTCGGTGCAAGCCCGGCAGATTTAAATGCTGTAGTGGTGGGTGGTCATGGAGATACAACGATGATTCCCCTTATTCGCCTGGCTACATGGAACAGCGTACCCGTTACAAAGTTCCTCAGCGCAGAACAACAACAACAGATTGTTAACGATACAATGGTCGGCGGAGCAACGCTTACAAAACTCATTGGTACTTCTGCATGGTACGCGCCCGGCGCGGCTGGAGCAGCACTCGTTGAAGCGATTGTTCGCGACGAAAAGAAATTATTTACCTGCTGTGTTGCCCTTGAAGGCGAATACGGCCAGAAAGATATTTGCCTCGGCGTTCCGGTTACTATAGGAAAGAATGGTTGGGAGAAGATTATCACTTTCGACCTCAGCGCCGAAGAACAGGCGATGTTCAACAAAAGCGCAGATGCGGTTCGCAACATGAATGATGTGCTGAATACGCTACCTGCCTAACCTGTAGTTTACGCGGTTCACGATATAATTAATGTCCATCTCTTCCATGCATTTAAAATGGCCGAGTGGACATTTTTTATTGCCGTATTTGCTGCATGGCTGGCACCACAACTTTGGAAGGCGGATAACGTTTTCGTATGGAGCCTCTTTTTGGGTTGAAAGAAATGCTTTGCTGTAATAAGGTTCAACATCAAGCTTCGGAGAGGTGCTTCCCCAAACCGCAATCACTTTTTTGTTTAGCGCAGATGCGATGTATTGCAACCCTGTGTCGTGCGATATAACAAGTTTCGACCGGCGTACCAGGTCTGCTGATTCGTTCAGACTAAATTTGCCGCACGCATTGTACACCTTGACCGGGTTGGTCGCGGCAACCTGTTCACCGATCGCAGCATCTTCTTTTCCGCCAACGAGGATGATGGGATGATCGATATCTGCACACAGAGCAATGAGTTTATGAACCGGCAATTTCTTGGTGTGATACGAAGCGCCGATAACCAACGCAATGTACCCGGCATGATGCGATGCAGGAATATCTGTTTCTTTAACGCGTTCGTTTTCCGGAATAAAGTAATCGAGACCAGCATTGTCATCTTTCACTCCGAATTCCGAAACAGTATCAAGACTTCTTAATGTAATATGCCGCTTAGGCATGATGTCGATATGCAACTTCGTTAGAACGAACTTCTGAAAGTTTAGTTTATCGATAGTATACGCCTTTGCACCAAGCGATCGTTTGACTTTGTTTGAACGAAAGTTATTATGCAGATCAATAACGTAATCGTAATTCTCTTTTTTTAATTCATCAATCACGATATCGATATCCTTATCGTAGTAGAAGAATTTATCTACATAAGGATTTGCTACGGTTACAGCCTTAAAGTTCGTTTTGGTAAGAAAGTGAACTTCCGAGGTAACGACTTGTTTTTTCAAACATCGTAGCACGGGTGATGCCAGGACTATGTCGCCGATAGAAGAGAAGCGTATGACGAGAAACTTCATTCGCGTTTACATTTCGACATAATTAAGATCCTTATGAAAGGTTTCTTTTGTTCTGTAGGCAGCGTACAGCGCAATGGTTATCGTTATTACGCCTGTAGCAATTCCCGCCTGCACCATGCTCCAATGAAACTGATCCTGGAATAAAGATTTGAAGAGAAAATTCAAACCATATAACGAGCCTCTCACCATATTCGGAATAGTGGTGGCCGCAGTGGCGCGAAGATTTGTTCCGAACTGTTCTGCACCCATCGTAACAAAAATTGCCCAGAACCCTGTACTGAATCCCAACCCGGCACAAATGATGTACATCGCCGAATCGTTGTTGTTCAATGGTGAAAAAAATAATGTTATTGAAATAACTGTCAACCCGTAAAAAAGGAACAATGCTTTTTTGCGACTCTTGAACAACTGACTAACCAAACCAATCAGGATATCACCAATAGCAATGCCAACGTAAGAAAACATTACAGCACGCCCGCTGTCGATTGCGTTTTCGCCGTAGAGCTGGGTCGCGAACATATTGCTGAGGTTTACCAGGATGCCTATCACATACCAGGTGGGTAAGCCAATCAGAATAGCGAAAAGATATTTTTGAAACCGTTCACGGTTGTTGAAGAACTTCAGAATATTTCCTTTGCTGATATTCTCATTCGACCGTACTTCCTTAAACATGCCACTCTCGGCAACGCTTATACGAAGAAACAGCAGCACAATGCCAAGGGCGCCTCCAATCTTATAACACAGCCGCCAGTCTTCCCCGGTAAATTGAAATGTAAAATAAGCGAACACCGCACCAAATAATCCGATCCCTGCAACAAGCGATGTGCCTACGCCACGTTTATTTTTCGGAAGCAGTTCGCTTACGAGTGCGATACCAGCACCGAGTTCACCGGCGAGGCCTAATCCGGCAACAAATCTTGCCACAGCATATTGATCGACACTCGTAACATAACCCGTAAGAAAGTTTGCGACTGAATAAAGCAATATCGATCCAAAAAGTACACTTAGCCGCCCACGTTTATCGCCCATTATTCCCCAGCCGATACCACCGATTAGCAGACCGATCATTTGCCAGTTAATGATCATCGTACTGGCGTTCAGCATGCCCTCTTTGGTAACACCCAGATCACGGAGACTTGGTTCACGAACAATGGTAAAAAGCAGCAGATCGTAGATATCTACAAAATATCCCAGCGCCGCGACAATTACCGGCACTGAAAATATTCCATGATTCGGTTTGGTCATTATTCTGATGAGTTAAGTGGAGTTGCCGGGTCTTTCTTTTTTCCGAAAATTATCTTATAAAGAACAGGTGCAGTTGTTACCAGCACAATACCCAGTACAATCACTTCAAGATGGTCTTTGAGGTTGTAGCCAAACTTGTCAAAGAAAATCTGTTGCAGATAATGGCCTCCAGCAAGCATCGATGCAGTCCATGCAACAGATCCAATAATATTGTAGAATGCAAATTTCTTTTTGTCCATCATTACGATACCTGCGATGATAGGAGCGAACGTTCTGATTACCGGCAGAAATCTTGCGAACACAACTGCTCCTCCACCATGCTTATCATAAAATTCTTTTGCCTGGTACAGGTATCGTTGCTTGAATAAAAACCGGTCCCGCCACGTGAACATTGCTGGACCTATTCGTCGGCCGAACCAATAACCGACGGTATTGCCTATAACACCGGCAACGGAACAAAGTGCGATGATCATCAGCAGGTCGAGGTGTTCGTTGCCTGTGCTTACGAAAGAGCGGGCGAGATCGCCACTATAGATGCCCGCAACAAACAATAGCGAATCGCCCGGCAGAAAGAATCCGGCGAACAATCCTGTTTCGGCAAATATGATAAACAGCACGAGCCAAAGTCCGCCATTGTCAATATAAAACTGCGGTTGTAATAATTGTGTCCAGTTAAATGCGTCAATCAAAAACATAGTCTGTCGTTACAAAGTTAATTTTCCAAAGCTCCTTCCCATTTGCTTACCACTGCGGTGGCTACGCTGTTTCCGACAACGTTCGTTGCGCTTCTTCCCATATCCAGCAGCGGATCGATGCCCAGAAGCAAGGCGAGCCCGGCTTCGGGGATGTTAAAAGTAGATAATGTTCCGGCGATAACCACGAGCGAGGCGCGGGGCACGCCGGCAATACCTTTGCTGGTAAGCATCAGACACGAGCAGCATACTCAATTGCGTTCCGAAATCTAAATGCATGCCATACGCCTGTGCAATGAACAGTGAGGCGAAGGTCATATAAATCATGCTGCCATCAAGGTTAAATGAATAACCAAGCGGCAGAACAAAGCTTACAATCTTATCCCGGCAGCCAAATCGTTCAAGTTCCAGCATCAGTTTCGGAAACGCGGCTTCGCTTGTTGAAGTACTGAAGGCAATTAACGCCGGTTCCCTCACTCTGCGAAATAATTCAAATACCCGTTTCCTGATGAATAGGGCCGCTGCGGCAAAAAGTATCACCCATAAAAGGAGCAATCCAAAATAAAACTCTCCGATAAGTATAGAATAGGTTGTGAGGATACTTAGTCCCTGTTTCGCAACGATCGCGGTCATCGCCCCGAATACCGCCAGTGGGGCGAGTTTCATTACGTACCCGGTTACTTTCAGTATAATATGGGCGATCGTATCAAAAACTTTTACAATCGGTTTGCCCTGCTCACCCATCGCGGCAGTAGCCACGCCGAAAAATAATGAGAACACTACGATCTGCAGAATTTCATTTCGCGCCATGGCGTCGATCACGCTGGTAGGAAATACGTGATGCAGAAATTCTCTCAGGCTGAGGCTATTTTTCGCTACGCCTGCGGCTGCATTTGCTGCAGGCAGTTCGAGGTTCATAGAACTGCCTGGCTTGAAAAGGTTCACGAGGATCATTCCGAGAAAAAGGCTCACGAATGATGCACTCAGAAACCATAATAAAGTTTTTCCGCCGATCCTTCCCACGGATTTGATGTCGCCAAGTTTTGCAACGCCCACTACAAGTGTAAAAAATACAAGTGGTGCTACGATCATTTTGATAAGCCTCAGGAATACATCGGGAAGAAGTTCGAATGGTTCAGTGTAATCGGGAAGATTGGAGGGGGCCGATGTTCCTGTTAAAAATGAATCCGAGTATTATCCCCGCGATGAGCGCAATTATGATATAAGTGGTAAGCCTGCTCCCTTTTTTCATCTATACGGTAATGATAATTCTGCAATATAATATATATCTTCCCGCCTTATTTTTTTATTTGCTTGCTCTCTCCACAACATTTTATTAATTACTTATGAGTTTATTCGTTAAGAAGCCCATTCACCTGTTAATTAATGAGGCAGAAGATACCAAAGGCCTCAAGAAAACGCTTGGAACCGGTGCCCTTATCGCACTTGGTATTGGTGCAATCATCGGTGCCGGTTTATTTTCTATTACAGGTGTTGCCGCAGCTAACCAGGCTGGTCCCGCCATTACCATTTCATTTATTGTAGCAGCACTGGGTTGTGCGTTTGCAGGTTTATGTTATGCAGAATTCGCATCCATGATACCTGTTGCGGGAAGTGCATATACTTACTCGTATGCAACAATGGGTGAATTTATTGCATGGATCATCGGCTGGGATCTTGTACTTGAATATGCAGTAGGTGCTGCTACCGTTTCCATCAGTTGGAGCAGGTACTTTGTAAAATTTCTTGAAGGCTTCAATGTTCATTTGCCTGTTGAACTTACAGCGGGTCCATGGGATAATGGATTGATAAATCTTCCGGCAGTGTTCATAGTTGTTCTCATGAGTTTACTTCTTATAAGAGGAACGAGTGAAAGTGCACGCGTAAATAATGTGATCGTTGCACTGAAGGTGTCGGTTGTATTGATCTTCATTTTTCTCGGATGGAACTATATCGATTCAAGCAATTATGTTCCTTACATTCCTGAAAACAACGGAAACTTTGGTGAATTTGGTTTTAGTGGAATTATCCGCGCGGCCGCAATTGTGTTCTTTGCTTACATCGGTTTCGATGCAGTATCTACTGCTGCACAGGAGGCAAAGAATCCAAAGAAAAGTATGCCGTGGGGCATCCTCGGCTCGCTCGCTATATGTACCGTATTATATATTCTCTTCGCGCACGTGATGACGGGCGTTACAAATTATAAATCGTTCGCCGGTCAGGAAGGAATTGCACCGGTAGCCGTAGCCATTGAACATATGGGGACCGCCGATGCCAGCGGTGTGATACACCCCGATTATCCATGGCTGAACCGCGCTATCATCGTTGCGATCCTTGCAGGGTACGCATCAGTAATTCTCGTGATGCTGCTTGGGCAATCGCGGGTATTCTTCTCGATGAGTAAAGACGGTTTGCTGCCAGGTGTATTTCACAGAGTGCACCCCCGCTTCAGAACTCCGGCTAAGTCTAACCTGTTGTTCATGGTATTTGTGAGTTTGTTTGCGGCCTTTGTGCCTGCGAGGGTGGTAGGTGAAATGACGAGCATCGGAACGCTGTTTGCCTTCATTCTGGTGTGTATCGGTGTTTGGGTACTCCGCGTGAAAGAGCCGGGTGCTCCACGCGCATTTAAAACCCCATTGGTTCCACTGGTACCTATCCTCGGCATATTCACCTGCTTGTTTATGATGGTATTTTTGCCGCTCGATACCTGGATACGTTTGCTGGTATGGATGGTGATCGGCCTTGATGTTTATATGTTTTACGGAATGAGACACAGCGCTTTGTCAGACCATAAGCCCGCTTCTTTCACTAAGAGCACCAGGACGGTTTCCATCACCGGGCTGGCGCTTACTGCGGTCCTCATTGCCGTGGCGCTTGTTCATCATAGCCTTGATTCAACCGATGTAAACCTGTTTTACTTTACATTGATTTTTTCAGTTCTTCATATTCTTCTTTATTTGCAGAGATTTTTTGCAAACAAGCAAGTACAGCAATAGTTTTTTATGGGTCGCATATTTGAGGTAAGAAAGGCCACTATGTTCGCCAGGTGGGACAAAATGGCGAAGCAGTTTTCGAGAATCGGAAAAGAAATTGCCATTGCCGTTAAGGCAGGTGGTTCGGATCCAGCTACGAACGCTGCGTTGAGAAGGTGCATTCAGAATGCGCGTAGCGTGAACATGCCCAAAGACAGGGTAGAAGCGGCTATTAAGCGAGCGTTCGGAAAGGAGATGGCCAACTTTGAAGAGCTGTTATACGAAGGGTATGGGCCTGCAGGTGTCGCCATACTTGTAGAAACTGCAACAGATAATCCAACAAGAACAGTGGCCAACGTGCGCTCACATTTTAATAAAGGAAACGGTTCGTTAGGAAATAGTGGAAGTGTGAGTTTTCAGTTTAAGAAGATGGGTGTGTTCAAGTTGAAACCTGAAGGATTAAATCCGGATGATCTGGAACTGGAGCTGATTGATTTTGGGTTGGAAGAAATGGGAGAGGGTACTGGCGAAAACGGAGAAACTGTTCTTGTGCTGCGGACGGCTTTCGGAGATTTTGGAAATATGCAGAAGGCTCTTGAAGAAAAGGGCATTCATCCGATAAGTGCAGAGGTAGAATGGATACCGACTACAACGGTGCAGGTGCCTGAAGAGCAGGCGCAGGAAGTTTTAAAGTTGGTTGATAAGTTAGAGCAGGATGAGGATGTGCAGAAGGTGTTTCATAACCTGGCGTAATAAAAGATTTTGGCCTGCCGCCGTGTGTGCCTGCGGCGGGCACTTACTCCTTCATCATCTCGATAACATTCTCAACAATCTCTTCTACGTTAGGCTTACTAAAATAATCCCCATCACTTCCATAACTCGGACGATGAGCTTTACCTGTAATCGTACGCGGAGCAGTATCTAACCATTGATATCCACCCTGCTTCTCCATCACGATATTAAACATATATCCTGCAGCACCACCCGGCACATCTTCATCAACAAAAATAATCCTGCTCGTTTTTTTCAATGAAACGAGAATGGTTTGAGGAACATCGAAAGGAAGGAGCGTTTGCACATCAACAATTTCAACACTTACATTTTGTCTTTCAAGAATTATCGCAGCCTCTTCTACAATACGTAAAGTTGAACCATAAGAAACGATAGTAAGATCGGTGCCCTCGCGAAGTATTTCGGGTTCACCCAATGCAATAGTATAATCTAAAATATTGGATGGCATTTTTTCTTTGAGCCTGTAGCCATTCAACGATTCCACCATAATACCTGGATCGTTTCCTTTCAGCAAAGTATTATACAAACCGATCGCCTGAACCATGTTCCGCGGTACGCAAATGTGAAATCCGCGCAGTGCATGCAGCATTAGACCCATTGGCGATCCGCTATGCCAGATTCCTTCAAGGCGATGTCCGCGTGTGCGAATGATCATCGGGCAACTTTGCCTTCCTACAGTACGCCAGTGTAAACTTGCTGCATCATCACTTAAGTGTCTGCAAGCCGTAGTAGATATAGTCGAGGTATTGAATTTCGGCTATTGGTTTTAGCCCACGCATGGATAAGCCGATACCCTGGCCAACAATTGTGAGCTCCCTGATACCCGTATCAAAAACCCTGTTCTCTCCATATCTCGCCTGCAATCCTGCAAAACCCTGGTTCACGTCGCCTATCTTTCCAACATCCTCACCAAACGCAACAACCTTCGGATTGTTCAGTAATAGTTCATCAAAATATTTGTTGATGATCTCATACCCATTATGAAGAGATTCATCACTATACTCAGGCGGAGTTGTCTTTATTAGTTGCGAACTTTTTGGCGACTCATCGTACAAATAGGATCCGTACAACTCATAGCTTTCTTTCTTCAGCTCATCGTAATAATCTTTTACTTCCTGGATTTGAGGAGAGTCACCTGCGGCCAGCATTGCAGTCTGCAATGCGCGCAGCACTTCCCTGCGATGTGGCTCCCTGTTAGTGCCCAGGTTATTTTTTGCTTTTGCAATTTCGCCCTGAACATCTACTCCATTTTCTATCAACGTATTGAGCAGCACGGTGGCCTTCGACACAAAAACATTTACTCCTTCGCTGTAACGCGCCCATGCAGCCTGCCTGCTTTTTTTAATATGGTCCTTTGCAGTTACTTCAATGTTGTTCAATTCCTCTTCGCTTGCTAGAGCATTGGCGATGATCCATTCGCGAAATTTGCGATTAGCATCCCATGCTCTTTCCCAATCAAGGCGTTCAGGCGTTTTATAACGTTCATGGCTACCCGAGGTAGAATGTCCCTGTGGTTGTGTTACTTCTTCAACATGAAACAGCGCGGGTATGTGAGTGATGCGCATGTTGCGGATCGCCTCTTCAAACACTTCGCACATTCCGGCGTAGTCCCACGCTTTTACCTTGTATATATTGATTCCGTTTGTGCCTTCTTTCTTTTGTAAGCCGCGAAGTGCTTCAGATATCGACCCTTTGGTGGTCTGCAGCTCGCGAGGAACGGAAATGCCGTATCCATCATCCCAAACAAAAATGGCGAGTGGGATCTGCATCACGCCCGCTGCGTTTACGATCTCCCAAAAATGCCCTTCCGAAGTAGAGGCATCACCGATAGTAGCAAAGCAAATTTCATTGCCATTGTTACTTAGGTGTTCAAGACTTTTGAGGTCGGGGTTATGGCGGAATAACTTCGAGGCGAGCGCAAAACCTACTGAACGTGGTATCTGGGCGGCAGTGGGAGCGAGAGGAGCCGCAAGATTTTTGCGGTTGACGAGGTCGAGCCATTCGCCGTTTTCGTCAACGAAGGTGGTAGCAAAGTGCGCGTTCATGTTACGCCCACCGCTATGAGGCTCGTTTTTTATGTTGGAATCCGCATATAATTGTGAGAAAAACTCTTCCATGGTAGCCTGGCCGGTGGCAAAGGCGATGGTCTGGTCACGGTAGTACCCTGAGAGAAAATCGCCCGGCTGGAAGAACTTTGCCAGGGCCACCTGGGCTACCTCTTTGCCATCTCCGAATATTCCAAACTTGGCCTTACCTGTCAGCACCTCCCTGCGGCCGAGAAGGCTGGCTTCGCGGCTCTCGCAACAGAGCTTGTAATCGTGGAGCACTTCCTGGCGGAAGTGGTTGAAAGATAACTTCTCAGTGGCCATTGAAGAGGTATTTTCCACATGTTCCATGGCGCAAACCTAAGCATTTTTATATATAGGGGTAGAAGCGTTAAAAAATGGTTGAAAGATTGAAAATTAATTGCGCTTTGGGTCTGTAAAATGTATTTTTACCCCTCATTCAACCAAGGTCCTCATGAAGCGACTATACCTACTTGTTTCGCTGTTTTCTTTCATCGCACTAAAGGGATTTTCACAAAAGGCGGCGCAATCACCCGCCGAACAGCTCACTTTAAAAGAAACGTCTTTCGATTTTGGCCGCATTGCG
This sequence comes from uncultured Chitinophagaceae bacterium, assembly GCA_963782225.1. Taxonomy (GTDB): domain Bacteria; phylum Bacteroidota; class Bacteroidia; order Chitinophagales; family Chitinophagaceae; genus Flavitalea. The sequence continues at coordinate 376,424 of CAWAIQ010000004.1, read as the reverse complement.
CAGGGCCGGCCTGTTACCCACTCATTCGAAGTGAAGAACAACGGCAAAACACCTCTTATCTTGGAGAACGTTGAAGCATCATGCGGATGTACAACACCTGAATGGAGCGAGCAACCGATTGCTCCCGGCGGCACATCTACTATCAAGGTAGGGTTCAACGCATCGAGCGAGGGTAAGTTCCAGAAGTCTATCACCATTTATTATAACGACAATAAGATAAAGGGTTTCACTATTTCGGGAGAAGTTTATGCGATGCCTACAACCTCTGCACCCGTTAACCCGTCATTATCAGTATTAAAACAATAAACAAAATAAACACGGATTATATGAAGACTCTCATGTTGGCGCTCTCGGTAATGTTATTTTCTACTGCCGTTTTCTCCCAGTCTAAAAAAGCTGAAGACCTTGTAAGCTTCAAAGAAAAGGTGTTCGACTTCGGCAAAATCAAACAGGGTGTGCCCGTTAACCACGAATTTGAATTTACAAACGTTAGCGATAAGCCAGTAGTAATTGAAAGTGCAACTGCTTCTTGCGGATGTACAACGCCAACATGGCCCCAGGCTCCTGTTGCAAAAGGTAAGGCCGACAAACTGAAAGCCGGCTTCAACGCTGCAGCTCCGGGTGCCTTCACCAAGCAGATTACAGTTAAGGTTGCGGGTGCCGATCAGCCACTGACCCTTACCATCAAGGGCGAAGTAGTTGCTGCAAACGCCGTTAAGTAGAAAAGGGTAAAGGCAGATAATAGTCGTCCTCTTATCTTTGTGGCATGCCACAAATCAGTTCAAGGGGACAAGAAATGCCTGCCTCGCCAATAAGAAAATTGGTCCCTTATGCAGAAGCTGCAAAGAAAAAAGGGATAACGGTTTATCATCTTAATATCGGGCAACCCGATATCGAAACGCCTCAAAAGGCGCTGGATGCTGTAAGGCATTCAGATTTTAAAGTACTTGAATACAGCCATAGCGCTGGCAATGAAAGTTACAGGCTCAAGCTCGTAGACTATTATTCCAGGAACGGCATAAGTATAAATCATACTGACATTATTGTTACAACCGGAGGATCAGAAGCGATCCTCTTCGGTTTTATGGCCGCCCTCGACTTTGGCGACGAAGTAATTACCACCGAGCCGTTCTATGCCAATTACAATGGGTTTGCTGTGGAAACAGGTGTTGTTATCAAACCTGTTCCTTCGTCTATTGAAACGGGGTTTGCACTACCGCCAATCGAAGAATTCGAAAAAGCTATCGGGCCACGAACGAAGGCTATCATCATCTGCAATCCAAACAACCCCACCGGTTACCTATATTCTCGTGAAGAATTGGAAACCCTGCGCGACATTGTTAAACGCCACAATATCTACCTGTTTTCGGATGAGGCGTACCGTGAGTTTTGCTATGCGGGAACAGCGTTCAGTGCACTGCAACTGAGTGGTGCAGAAGAGAACGTTGTGGTAATGGATACCATTTCTAAAAGGTACAGCGCATGCGGAGCACGACTTGGAGCACTGATCACAAAAAATAAAGAACTTATCAATACGGTGCTGAAGTTTGCGCAGGCAAGGCTCAGCCCACCGTCTTTCGCACAAATTCTCGCAGAAGCCGCAGTAGATCTTCCGTCCAACTATTTCGACGTAACGAGAGATGAATATCAAAAACGTCGCGACTTAATGGTGAAGAGATTGAACGCAATGCCGGGTGTGTTTTGTCCGAATCCGGGCGGCGCTTTTTACGCGATAGCACAATTGCCAATTGATGATTCTGATAAATTCTGCCAGTGGCTGCTTGAAAATTATAATTACGAGAATCAAACGGTAATGCTGGCGCCGGCTACCGGCTTTTATAGCACGCCGGGACTCGGCAAAAAAGAGGTGAGGCTGGCGTATGTTTTAAATTGTGATCGTCTCGGCAAAGCCATGGACTGCCTTGAGAACGCGTTAATCGAATACAACAAAAAATAATGAGGGACCTTCTACGAGATCTGTGGCTGTTTATGAAGGACAGAAAAAAGTACTGGTTACTTCCCGTGATCATCGCTATCCTGATATTTGGGCTGCTGGTGGTGTTTGGAGGCGGAAGCGCGATGGCGCCGTTCATTTATACATTATTCTAGAAAATACTCTTGTGAACCTGCGCCCGCCGCAGGCATGAGAATGTCAAACGGCACACGTGAAATTTTCTAACGAACTTAAAAAAAGAAGGGTTCGTTGTGAGACGAACCCTTTTTCATTGGTACAGAGTACCTACGATTTCCACAATCAGGTCTCCGATTAGTATATTGGTAAATCTTTTATAACATAATTTACCCTTCTTCTTTTCGCATTGCCCCGGTTAGACGTTTCTCCGGGTTCTTTTGCTACTTTCTGATCCTTCGGCTTTTCGTCATACTCTTCCTGGTTCTGATGCTGTACATCAGTCTCTTCTGGTCGTGGAAGATCCTTACGTGCTATTTTTTTATCAGCTGACATATAGATATGGTTTTCGACGTTAGAAAATATTCACCGCTTCTTCTCCCGGGCTTCTTCTCCTATCTCGTCCACTCTGCCCTGGTCTTTTTCGTCGGCGTTGATGTTCTCTACCTGTCCCTTGCCGGAGGTAAGCGGCCCATGGTCGCCTGATCTCCTTTGAGAGTCGGCAGATCTGTCTGTCTTAGATTGATCCCCACTTTGGCGATCCACATGCTGGTCTTGTTGAGGCATAACTGCAGATTTTTAGTGATGAATCGTTGTTTAATGAAATTCCTCTAAATAAGCCCAAATATCTATGCCAGTTTTAGACGATTACTAAAACCGTCGGAAACATAGCATAGCGGCGACTTTCGCTGGTAGCCAAGGCATTCTGCGCTTATCAGCAGTAAAAATTGAGGAGTATTTTCAACAACTCACCAGTAAACTTTCGGGAAAAAGTTAATCTGTTGTAGGCTCTTAGCCAGATTTTTGTTAGATTAGATGTAGATGCAAATCATATTTGCAGTTAGTTTTGGTTAAACCTCGTTATTCGTTAGCGAGGTTTTTCTTTCCTGCACGATACCCGTAAGTAGAGTAGTACAATATGTACAAGTAACACGGTAACATACATACAAAGAACGCCATGCTGTTGCCGAGGTTCGAGTCTTTCTTCAATTCACCATACACTAATGGAATAAGCGCACCGCCGGCGATACCCATTACAAGCAGCGCCGCACCTATTTTAGTAAAGCGACCTAAACCCGATATAGCAAGGGGAAATATAGCTGGCCACATCAATGCATTAGACAAACCAAGCAGAGCGATGAAGGTGATTGCTGTATATCCGTCAGTAAAAAATGTGAGTGTAGTAAAGATGATCCCTGAAATAGCGGAGATCCTCAACCCTTTTTGTTGTGAAAGGTATTTTGGAATGGTAGCGATACCAATAACATAACCCACCAGCATTCCAGAAAGTGTGAAGATGGTGAAATATTTTGTTTGATCGAGCGACATACCCATCGATCTTCCGTACATACCAATCGCGTCTCCCGCCATTACCTCAGCGCCAACATAAAGGAAGATGCAAAGCATACCGAGCAGCAGGTGAGGAAATTCGAAAACGCTTTTCTTCCTGGTTGCAACAGGAATAGTTTCGTCTTCTTTATCGGTATCTACTTCAGGAAGTTTTGATGCTTTAATCGCCCACGCAACAATTACAAGCACCACGGCAATGATGATATAAGGATTCACTACACGTGAAGCCAGTTGATCGAGCAACGCTGCCTTTTGCACAGGGTCAGTAGCAGCTACGATCTGCTCTTCAAGAACAGAAGCATTTTTCAATGCGATTGAACTCAGTATGACCAGGCCTATCATTCCAGCAGCCTTATTAAAAATTCCCATGATACTGATACGCTTTGCGGCGCTTTCGATGGGACCAAGAAGACTCATGTAAGGATTTGAAGCCGTTTGCAGCAACGCCAGGCCGGTACCCTGGATAAACAGGCCGGTGAGGAACAACGGAAAGCTTCGTGTGTTAGCAGCCGGTATAAACACAACAGAACCTATAGCCATGATGAACAGGCCAAGTGCCATCCCATTTTTGAAGCCGGTAACCTTCAGGATCTTTGAAAGGGGAATCGCCAGGAAGAAGTAAGCCATGTAAAAGGCCGTGGTCACAAAGAAAGCCTGTGTATCAGTTTCAAGTTCACAGGCGAGTTTGAGGAAAGGAATAAGCGCTCCGTTAAGCCACGTTACAAAACCGAATACAAAGAACAAGATACCGATGATAAGGACTGCCGTATAGTTAGTCGATTGCCTTGAAGAAGGTACTGCTGTAGCGTTGGCCATTGTGTTTTGGTTGTTTATTTTTTTACTTGAGAACCTGCAAGCTGCATCACCTGCTCGCGGAATAATGGTGCTTTTTCCTGGTATCTTTTGAGGAGCGTGATCTGGTTCTGGGCCCTTATTAAATTGTGACCCTCATATTTAGAACCATAGTAAATATCGTTATTAAAGTAATCAGTAAGAAATCGAACTGCCTGCATGTAAATCATAAATTCACCGGAGTAAACAAAATGATCGAGTTCGTTCGCCGTAAGCTCCTCACTCATTTCCTGAAGATAGCCTTTTGCGATGGCCAAAAAATATTCGTCCCGTACTTCTATCCTGGAAAAGTCTTTTTCCTCTTCACTTAGTGGTGAAAGGTATGTTCGCATCATATCGCCCACATCACTTATAAAATAACCGGGCATTGTAGTGTCGAGGTCAATCACACAAATTCCATTTCCATCATCATCAAACAATACATTACTGATTTTGGTGTCGTGATGCGTAACGCGAATACGAAAGTTCACATCGTTCTTGATCTTATCGAATTCATTCAGGATGTTTTTGCGGCCAAGCAGGTACGATATCTCATCCTTTGCTTTGGCGATCCGGTCCTTGTTCCCTTTCTCGAGACTGGTTTCAAACTGGCTATACCGCAGTGTTAGATTATGAAAATTTGGAATGGTGGCCTTCAGTACCGAGGCATCAAAGGCAGAAAGGTTCCTGGTGAAACACCCAAACTCGCGGGCCGCTTCGCAGGCAATTGCCGGCGATGACGCCACATCGAATGTTCTCGAACCTGTTACGAAAGGCATAAGCCTGAAATAGCCATCCCCATCAAATACCATGTCTTTGTTGTCTTCTGTGGTAAGAGGAACAACAAACAGGTAACCGGGTGCATGGGTAGAAAGGTGATCAGCAATTGCGCGGATGTTATGGGCAATGTCTTCCGGGATGCGAAAAACATTCTGGTTTATCCGCTGCAATATATACTCATCACCTCCATGCTTTATTTTCCAGGTGTTATTGATAAGTCCTGTTCCAAAAGCATGTATGTCACACTGATCTGCCTGCAGACCATAAGCGGATAAAATTGGGCTAAGCATTAAGTCTATTACGGGTAATAAAAATACTTCCCAAACTTAATAAACCTAATTATTTAATTGCGAAACAAACGTTTGCGCTCTGTACAGTTACTTTTTCTCCTCTGCATCGGGCACTTTGGTGTCTTCCTTGGGTTTGATATTGGCCAGTGATCCTTTTTTCTCAATTTCCTCCTTTTCGGCCGGGTCGTCGGAGGTTACGCCGGAATTGAACGCTCCGCCAATACTTGTTTTTTCCTGTACACCGGGAATGTATTCGTGTCTGTCTTCTCTATCGGGTTTTTTGCTTTTATCGTCTGACATATAATTGTTGTTATTTGATTAAAAAGGTGCCTTCCGTTTCTTCTTTGTGGTCCTGATGATCACATAAGCTGAGGCAATCGAAGTTACAACCGCATATATTGCTAGCAAACCATGGTCCCTGTTTACTTCGAGTCCCAATATCATTACATGAGTGGCTAATGCACCAATCATAAGGATAAATGCAAGTAATGCTCCAAAAAAAGACGTCTTCGGGATAAGGATCAGGATCGCGGCGATAAGTTCGGTAATTCCTATTGCATACCTGCCGTAGGGCTCCATATCCACCTGGGTAAAAATGTAAACCGACTCGGGTGAGGCGGTAAATTTGAAGTACACGGTCTGCAACAAAATCGCCGCGGCAACAATCCTGCATATCCAAAGCAGAACGTTTTTGGAATTCATGGCCCTAATATATGTAAATTACAAAAGATAGGTTTTTCAATCAGGCATCATGCAGGAAGTTGTAAACTTTATCACTTACACTGACGGAAAACGGGTAACCGACGCCAAACTCGAAAGCTTCGTTCGCGACGACAAAGCCCCCGACAAATTTGTATGGGTAGGTCTTCACGAGCCGACGGCTGAAACGCTCAAGCAATACCAGCAGCAGTTTAAACTACACGATCTCGCTATAGAAGATGCGCTTCGTGCACATCAGCGCCCCAAGATTGAAACATACGGCGAAACGCTCTTTATTGTTTTGCGCACTGCTCAAATGAACAGTGTGTTGCATCGCATAGAGTTTGGAGAAACACACTTTTTTGTGGGCGATCATTTCTTGATTACTGTCAGGCATGGATCGTCAATATCTTATACGGATGTCAGAAGCAGGTGTGAGAGTACGCCGCATTTGTTGAAGAAAGGACAGGGGTTTGCATTATATGCGGTGATGGATGCGATAGTTGATCAATATTTTCCGGTGCTGGAGGCCTTAGAAGAAGATTTATTGGAGATTGAAGACAAGGTGTTTAATGTGCGGCCGACCCGTGAAACGACTGAAGATATTTACCAGTTGAAGAGGCAGTTACTTGAGGTGAAGCGGGCGGTTTCGCCGTTGATAGATATTTGTAACAGGTTGATGAGGTTTGATATTAAGTTAATTCCTGAAGAAACGCAGCCGTACTTCCGTGATATCTATGATCATTCGTTGCGTATTAATGAAATGGTTGATCATACACGTGAGCTGTTGAATACTGCGCTTGAGGCAAATTTTTCTTTGCTTTCTATCATGCAGAGTGAGGTTTCCAAAAAGTTTGCAGGATGGGCTGCGATTATTGCGGTGCCTACTATGGTGGCGGGGTTTTATGGGATGAATTTTAAATTTATGCCAGAGCTGGATTGGTATTACGGGTACCCCGTGGTTGTGGGTGGAACGATTGTGCTTTGTTTGGTTATTTTTTATTTGTTTAGGAGATCGGGCTGGCTGTAAGTGCGGGGCATGCCTCCGGCAAGGATAACGGCTGCGCCGTTTTTAAGCCGAGGCAAGAACGCCGCCGGCAGGGCAAGAAAAAAGTACCGCAGGTATTCCCCCGCAGGGTACAACAAAGAGCGACGCAAGAACGCCGCCGGCAGGGCACGCCGCCCGCAGGGCAAAAACATATACTTTTAATCCATGAAACTCCGCATATACCAAGTCGACGCCTTCACCTCAAAGTTATTTTCCGGCAACCCAGCCGCCGTGTGCCCATTAGAAAAATGGCTCCCCGATGAAACACTTCAAAACATCGCAGCAGAAAACAACCTGGCCGAAACGGCCTACTTCGTAAAGAAGGACAATCAATATGAAATCCGCTGGTTCACACCTGCAGTAGAAGTTGACCTCTGCGGCCACGCAACACTTGCGTCCGCAAAAGTTTTATATGACTTTGAAAACTACAAAGGCGATGAAATCGAATTCTACTCACCAAGAAGTGGCGTATTGAAAGTAACCCGCAGCGGTGACAAATTCACACTCGATTTTCCTACTGATAAATTCGAACGCGCTGAACTATCACCTGAAATCATCGCATGTTTCAATAGCCAGCCTGTAGAAGCATTTCGCGGCAAAACAGATCTCATGCTCGTATTCAACACCGAAGAGCAAATCAAAAAAATAATTCCTCACTTTAGTGCGATGATGAAAATAAAAGCACGCGGAATAATTGTAACCGCACCCGGAACTGAATCCGATTTCGTCTCACGTTTCTTCGGTCCACAATCAGGCATCAACGAAGATCCTGTAACCGGCTCCGCCCACACAACTCTCACGCCTTACTGGTCAAAAAAAACGGGCAAAAGCGAATTAACGGCAATTCAGCTTTCGGCACGTAAAGGTATTCTTGAGTGCGCTTACCTGGGTGACCGTGTTAAGATAAGCGGCCAGGGAGTAACTTATCTGCAAGGAGAAATAACAGTAGAATAGTTTTTCGATCTCCTCGAGTTCCAGATTGTACATTCTGATGTTCCACGTAATTGCATCATTCGAAATCCATCGCTCATCAGCGAGGAGCTGCCGGTGAGCAGCAGGATGTGTCGTCACGAAGTTGAGAGAGTATTTAGTTAGTGCTGACATGTGATATATGCATTCTGATAACACAAGTCGCTTCGCATTCGTAGATTTCCGATACAAAGCACGTAGAAAACCCACTTAGATATTTTTTGATGCGATATAACCACTATGAGTCATGTATAACAGTTATGATACAGAGTTTTTATAACAAAAATGTATCATGCTCCCCATAATGCAGAATTAAATCAACAAACTTTTTGGCACCGTTTTCGTTAACCTCCGTTCGTTAATTAATTTGATTTACCCGAAAATGTGTGACCTATGAATTTGAAAAACCTAACTGCGCTAATGTTAACTACAGCGGTATTTGGTTTAAGCTCTTGCAAAAAAGATTTTATTTCAGACGAATCGTCAATTAACGGTGAAGTTGTATCGGATGATGCAACGGCCAACGATGTTCTCGAAACCGCCGCTCCGGTGCATACCGCAAAGTACATCGCCATCAACTCAAACGTATCAGGATTCTGGCAAACATTGCCCGCGCGTTATTCTCTCACAACAAAAAAATATCCGCTCATTGTATTCATTCATGGTATTGGAGAATTGGGATCGGGATTGACGAGAGTAAATTGCTGCGGTCTTCCCAAGCATGCTAAGAACAAAACTTTTCCTGCTAAATTTTTAGTGAACGGTACTTATTATTCGTTCATCGTTATCTCACCACAATTCAAAAAGCGTCCGACAGCTGCACAAGTGCAATCGGTAGTTGATTATGCGAAGAGTAAATATCGTGTTGATCCAACTCGTGTATATGTAACTGGCTTAAGTATGGGTGGGGGTTCAACATGGGATTACTCTGCTGTATACGGACAAAATGCTGCTGCAATTCTTCCGGTATGTGGTGGTACAAAACCTACAACCACTCTTGCTTCAAAAATTGCAGCCAAGAATCTTCCTATCTGGACCATCAGTTCCAGCGGAGATAAAGTAGTGCCTATATCGTGGGCGAAGAATTGGATTTCATGGATCGATGCGAGAAACTCGAAGATGTCTGGCAGCACAAAGCTCACCGTTTGGTCAGCTGAATCGCATAACAGTACATGGGCGAGAGCATTCAATCCTGCAACAAAAATTGACGGATATAATATCTATCAGTGGCTGCTCCGTTTCAAAAGAGGTTCAGCGCCTGCACCGGCACCCGCTCCAAGTCCTTCTAAAGCCAGTAAACTCGTAGCGAGAGCAGGAGCTGATCAGGTGATTCCCCTCTCATGGAAATACATGCCTTTCCTGAATGGCACTACATCCACTGATGGTGATGGCTGGTTAACAAAGTTCAAATGGACAAAAATCAGCGGGCCTTCATCATATTGGTTCTCTGCCTCATCACGTGCTCAGACAAAAGCGAACGGTCTTACTGCGGGCACTTACGTATTTAGATTAACGGTTACCGATAACGATGGTAATACTGCATACGACGACGTGAAGGTTACAATGAGCAGTTCTTCGAAAGGAAGCACATCATCCGGATCAAAGAGCGGGGCGCCTGTCGCCAATGCTGGTAAAGACCAATCGATTCCTAAATCGTGGAAGTTCATGCCAACGTTGAATGCAACACTTTCAACAGATGCGGATGGATGGCTTACTAAGGTTAAATGGACGAAGATCAGCGGCCCTTCGGGCAGTTGGTTCGCTCCGCACTCTACGACAGCTAAAACAAAAGCGGAAGGCCTTGTTGTAGGTACTTATGTATTCAGAGTTACAGTTACCGACAATGACGGCAAAACGGATTCCGACGACGTGAGAATAGTTATTACTAATAACTAATTATTTTTCTCAGGTTCACTTGAAGCCTTGTGCGTTTGCACGGGGCTTTTTGTTTTGGGGTGATGGAAGGTATTGGGAAGATTTCCTCTGCTTAATTCAAACTCGCCTTGATCGACTGATGTTGCAAACTGGTGGCTGTTGGAAGATCGGCATATACAACGAGGCGGCCGTGCGCCAGGAGGCCTTCAAAACCTGCCGAGAAAAGGATCCTCGACATACCTTCAAATTTGCACATCGCAGTTTCCTTGTTGCCTTTTGGCCAGAACCAGCTAACGCTGCCATCGCGGTTGTTACGATAAAACACAGAAACGGGAATGGGATGGTCGATTGAAGGGGCGTTCTTTACTGTGAACCCTGCGTTGCGGATCATCGTTTTAATGCTGGAGAGATTGCGGATGTTTCTCATTGGAGGTGGATTTGAGTGTAAAGTCAACAACTCCAGGAGTATTTGCACGTGAATGGTCGGCTGCTTTGCCGATTTGCAATCTTCTGTGTAGGGTTACTAAGGGTTTACTGTTAGTGCTTCAATTCTTAAGCGAGCTTGAGAAACCTGAGAATGAGGATTTCTTACATCCCGATAGAAAAACGAGGTGTTTTTCAACACCTCGCTATAAAACCGATATTAATAGTATAGATTCTTATTTCTTCTTTGCCGGAGCATGCGAAACAGGCGCGTTGTCACTGTTCCAGATATCCCTGAACATCTTCCATTTGTCTCCATCTTTCTTCCACACTACCATATACTTTCCTTTATCAATCGTATTCTTTCCATCGCCCATTTCAAATGTTCCCACTTCAGTCACAGTTTCATCGCCTTTAAAAACTTCTTTTGTGTTAAGCGTAAATGCAGTAATACCCATCTTAGGGAACTGCGCCAACATCGATGCGGCCGTTTTAGCATTCATCGAGGGACTATTCGGAACAAGAACATCGGCATCGGGATGATACACTGTTGATACAAAAACAGCAGAGTCGCCTTTTAAAGCAGAGGCCGTGAACATTTTATTGGTTTCTTCAATTACAGCCCTGTAATCTACCGTATCGGTTTTAGGTTCGTCTGCAACGGTTTCAGCTGTGGTGCTTTCATTATTACAGGCAGAAAATAATAGAACGAATAAGAACAGAGGAATTAGAGGTTTCATAAACAAGTTTATTGGTGAAGGAGTATCCTAATATACCAATTTCATACTTAATAATGTTAGAACTTGTTTTGGCACAAGTAGCAACACAGCCCGCAGATTGATTGATAATTCGTTAAATTCAAAAATCTATGTCTCTATTGGGTATTGATCTTGGCGGTACAAAACTTGCTGCGGGCGTTTTTTCAAAAGATGGGAGCCTTCTGTATAAAGAGGAACGGCAACTCGCCGGCAAAGGCGGACGTGATGTAGGACAGCTGGTGACAGATACTATTCAATCATTTCTTCAATCGCAACACGCGCCCATTGAAGCTATAGGCATTTCTGTACCTGGCATCAGCAACAGAAAAAACGACACCGTATGGGCGCCGAATATTCCAGGATGGGATCAATATCCTTTATTGAATGAAGTAAAGTCCGTTGCAGGCGATAGCCGCGTATCGGTGGATAGCGACCGCTCCTGCTACATACTCGGCGAAATGTGGCAGGGTAATGCGAAGGGATGCGACAATGCAATTTTTATCGCTGTTGGAACAGGTATAGGAGCAGGGATAGTATCAGATGGACGCGTTGTACATGGCGCGAACGATATTGCCGGGGCGATAGGGTGGATGGGGTTACAGCAACCTTACAGGCAAGAGTATGTAGAATGCGGATGCTTTGAGTTGAATGCATCCGGTGCGGGACTCGCGAAGATGGCATTGAAGTATATCGCTGATGACCAGTCGTACGATGGCCGCCTCAAACATCAGCAGAATATTTCCGCACACGATGTAATTGCTGCATACGACGTGAACGATGCCGTAGCGATGAAGGTTATTGATAACGCAATTGTACACTGGGCAATGGCCATCGCTAACCTCATCAGCATTTTTAATCCGGAGAAAATAATTCTTGGTGGCGGTGTGTTCGGTCCTGCTGTGAGGTTTATTCCTGCGATACAAAGAGAGATGATGAAGTGGGCGCAGCCGATCAGTGCGCAGCAGGTGTCGGTTGAACAATCTCTTCTTGGCGGATCCGCCGGAATATATGGCGCCGGTTATCTTGCGTTACAATTACTTGCCGATAAATGAATACTCAAACCTATAGCCGCACCCGCATCTTTATTGCAGCCGCCCTTGGCCTCCTGATCTTTGGAATGGCGTTAATTACATTAGGATCCGTTCAACCATTTTTGAGAGAAAAATTTTCGCTCGGTGATGCCGATTCAGGCACACTGTTTTCCATTATGCCCATCGGTATTTTGATGGGATCGTTGTTATTTGGCCCAGCGTGCGATAGGTATGGCTATAAGTTGGTACTGACACTATCCGGGTTATTATTTACAGCAGGCATAGAAGGAATAGCATTTTCTGAAACGATGGGTATGCTGAAATTGAGTATCCTGGTTTTTGGATTGGGTGGAGGAGCGATTAATGGTACTACAAATACGATCGTCTCTGATTTAAGTGAGAAAGATAAAGGTGCAAACCTTAGTATACTCGGCATTTTCTTCGGATTGGGACTGCTCATTATGCCACTGTTAATCGGCCTGCTTAAAAACGACTTTAGTTTCGATAGGATACTCGCACTGGTAGGTGCCTTTACTTTGGTGATTTCCATATTCTTTTTGCTGATCAGGTTTCCGGAGCCGAAACAGAAGCAGGGATTTCCATTAAAGGAAAGTGTATCTATTATTGGAGATAAGTTGCTCTTGCTCGTGGCGTTCTTTCTTTTCTTTCAAAGCAGTTTAGAAGCCATTATCAACAACTGGACGCCACTGTTTCTTGTAGAATCGTTAGGCATGGAGAAGAATTCCGCGATACTCGCGCTAACTATATACGTAGCCGCACTAACGGCTATGCGTATACTTTTAGGCAGTCTGTTCAGGAAACTAGACGGTGTAAAAGTGATGTTTGTCTCGCTGTTTTCAATTCTTGCCGGGTTAATTTTTCTGAAGCTGGCTGACTCCCCTGACGTTGCCATCTATGGTCTTGTTCTATTGGGTATCGGGTTATCTGCTGGCTTTCCGATTATGCTTGGGTTTATCGGTACGAGGTTTACCAAACTTCCGGGAACAGCGTTTAGCATTGTACTGGTAGTAGCTTTGGTTGGTAACATTCTTGTGAACTATATTGCAGGCTTCGTTGCCGAAAAATATGGTATCAGTAAAATTATGTCGCTTGCTTTTGTGGAACTTGCCGGCATGTTTATACTTTGCTTTTTCATTGGTAGAAATAAAAATTCCGAACTAAAAAAATAATATCTATGCTCGCTTTACAATGGCTTTCGAACGCAAGATCAGTAATGGAAAAGATTGAACAAACGCAGATGGACAACATCAGGCTAGCTGCTACTACTATGGCAGATTCAATAGAAGCCGGAAGGTGGGTGCATACTTTTGGTTGCGGTCATGCTACTATACCTGTAGAGGAGATGTACCCCCGCATTGGTGGCTTTGTCGGTTTTCATCCTATGGTTGAATTACCGCTTACGTTTTTTACACGTATCACCGGCGAGATGGGGGTGCACCAGTTTGTGTTTCTTGAGCGTGTTGAAGGGTATGGAGTGGAGATTATGAAGGGATATACTTTTGATCAGCGCGATACGATGTGGTTATTCTCGCACTCAGGAATTAACAATGTAAATATTGATGTGGCGCTGGAAGCGAAGAAGAAGGGGATGAAAGTAGTGGTGTTCGGCTCTGCTGCCGAAGCGAAGGGTAAACAAACGCGGCATTCGAGTGGCAAAACTATTTTCGATATCGGTGATATTGTTGTGGATACGTGTGCGCCTATCGGCGATGCTTCCGTTGATCTGAAAAATCACCAGGATAAAGTAGGGCCCGTATCAACAATGGCGTTTATTACCTGCGTATGGATGACAGTAACGACTGTCGCAGAAATACTCGCCGACAGAGGTGTAAAATTATTCATCCATCCATCTCATAACGTTCCCGGTGATACCACGGCAAAGCAACGCCTCGACGCGGCACTGGCCGAATACAAAACGCGTATCGCGGGAGTGTAACATTATTTCTTTCTTGCAAGAACCGGGGGTAAAGGCGGAGGCACTGAATTGCTTACCGCCTTTATACTTTTCAAATACGCAAACACCGCTTTCATCTCACCATCAGTCATATGCTTATATTCCTGCCATGGCATAGGAGGTAGCATTTGCCTCGAGCCGGGAAGCCCCTTATAGATTCCATTCTTAAGGGCATACATGAACTGATCCTCGGTCCAGGAAAGTATGCCCGTTGAGTCGGGGGTTAGGTTAGCAGTGTACGATACACCCCACGGACCAACCCAGGCCGTAAGATCACCAGTTACTGCAAGGCCCTTACTCTCCATATCTTTTCTGTCGACCGGTAATTGCGGCGAACCCGCAGGGTGACCCGACAACATGCGATCCATGTCCATGTCCGGACCATGATCCGTCATCTTTTTAGGTGTGTGACAATCATGGCAGCCGGAAACGTGAACGATATGCTCTCCCCACTTTACCTGACTCTCAAAGCCTGCAAAATCCTTTGATGTAACCGAATCTGTTGTAGAGGTAGTTTGCGTACCAGCATGATCTGCGCAACTTAAAAATGTGAGTACGCATGATGTGCATACAAAGAAAAGAACACTAGGTGTCGTTCTCATCGTTGAGGTGTTTAGGGGTAAATAAAAAAGGGCGTGACTAAATATACTTTATTTAAAACCCCTAAATACTTTTCTGATGTTTTGTTTCGCCTGCGAAGTAGAGAGTGTAGCAAAATCTTGATAACGGTTATGCACGTCAGCTATCTCATGCAACGCCTCATGCACCAACTCCTGGTTCTTCCACATCTTTAAATGTTGTAACACTGTTTCAAGACAACCTTTCTTGTAAGCAATCTGACCAATAACATGCACTAACGTGTTTCTTACCCGGGCAGTCGTATCGTGCTGTAATTCTGCCAGCAGTGGAAGGATATCCTGCGGATGAGTGCGGCCACGTAATTCGATGCCATGACAAATTTCTCTCCTGATCTCCTTATCCGGATGATGAAGATATTTTTTAGCCCACTGCAATACAGGGTCAGGATTTACTTCGCCCATTTTCTTAATCGAGCCGATAACCGCATTGCGCGGTGAATGGTGTTTATCAAAAAGTCCCTTATCAAAAATGTGCTCAACTGCGCTAAAGTCTTTTTTACCAATCTCGCCTGCAGCATTTATGGTTGACTGCCTTACATGTTCAGCGCTGTGCGTTATTAAATCATTAAGTATTTCAATAACGGCAGAAAGCTTTGCCGGCCGCTTCTTAACGATGTTGCCAACAGTGATATAGGCAGTCTTCCGGATATAAGTATCATCATCGTTGAAGTATTCAACTAACCGGGAGGTAGAATTTTCATCGATATCAGCTAAAATAGCATCAGCAATGTCGCCGGCGATACGTTTTCTTTCTTCTTTGCTAATGCTGTAAAACGTCATTATATAAATGTTGCTATATTTATAAACACAACCAAAACGTTTATGAAGAAGTTATGCCTGCTTTTACTGCTGCAGGTGTGTATTCTTTCGCTTTATTCGCAGGTAACTATCAGCGGCAGGCTGAAAGATAATAAAGGGCGCCCTATTCCCGGAGTAAGCATTGCTATTAAAGACAGCTACGATGGAACCATCGTCGACTCATCAGGAAATTACAAATTCTCCACAACGGAAACCGGCGAGCACATTATCAGCATTACAAATGTTGGCTATAAAACAATTGAAGAGAAGATAACAATCGGCACGTCGCCTATTGTGAAAGACTTCGTCATGCGCGAGGAGCTAAGCGAATTAAAAGCAGTAACAGTTGTCGCTGGTTCATTTGCAGCAGGCGACGTTAAACGCGCGGCCACCGTATTAAATTCAATAGATGTAGCGACCGTTGGCGGAGGAAATGCGGATATCACGAACGCACTGAAAACGTTACCTGGTGCCCAACAGGTTGGTGAGCAGGAAGGATTATTTGTAAGAGGAGGCGCGGGATACGAAACGAAACAATTTATTGATGGTACACTCGTGAACAATCCTTACTTCACAAGCACACCCGACATTGCAACGCGCGGAAGATTTTCTCCCTTTCTATTTAAAGGAACCGTATTTACAACAGGAGGCTATTCCGCATTATACGGACAAGCCCTGTCATCTGCGTTAATTCTTGAATCAATTGATCTGCCCGAGCGCTCTGCAGCAAACCTGGCGGTTTCACCTATCATATTCGGCGGAGGATTCCAGCAACTTGCCACTAACAAAAAGTCTTCGTGGGGAGTAAACTATAACTACGTAAACCTGTTCGCCTATTTCAATCTAGTAAAACAAAAACCCGATTATTTCCAGGTGCCCATCGTGCATAACGCAGACGCGAACTTTCGCATCAAAACAAAGAGAGGAGGGATGGTGAAATACTATACAACCTTCGACCGTACTAATGTCGGGCTTCGAAGGGAAGATATAGATAGTGCCGATCTGAAAGATGCATTCGGCATAAAGAATATGAGCTGGTATAACAACCTCAGCTGGAGAGAGAATTTCGGCAACGGCTGGAAGATGAATCTCGGAATGGGTTACAGCACCAATCGCGACGACATTACACAGGAGTTACAAAATCAGCAGAATCAAAAACAAAACATAGACAGTGCATGGGGCACTATCAAAAACTTTGTAATCGATAACAGGTCGGATCTTTCGCAGGTTAAACTTGTGTTGGAGAAAAGATTGTTTGGTATCAGTGCGATACGATTTGGCGGCGAACACCTATATGGATATAATGACAATGCCTTTAATGGATTCAGGGTAAAGCTGAAAGAGAACTTCACTGCGCTTTTTGCCGAAACAGACATTTTCGTTACCAACGATCTTGCTGCTAAAATTGGGGGTCGGTACGAGTATTCCTCTATCTTAGGCAAAGCAAACATCGCTCCGCGTATATCATTTGCCTATAAAACCAGTCCTGGTGCACAGATCTCTGCAGCGTACGGACTCTTCTACCAAAAGCCCGAGATCAGCCAGCTGGTGTTTGCAACGAATCTGGGATACACAAGAGCGTCGCATTATATTCTTACTTACCAAAAGTCTACTAATGACAGGATATTCCGCGTTGAAACGTTTTATAAAGGTTACGATGACCTTGTGAAAACGGAAGCTGTCAATACAAGTTTCAATAATAACGGGCACGGTTACGCGAAAGGAATAGAGTTTTTCTGGCGTGATAAAAAGACATTTACAAACTTTGACTATTGGATAAGTTATTCTTATCTCGATACAAAGCGCGATTACCTTAATTATCCTTCATTGCTTCAACCGAACTTTGCAGCCGATCATACGATGTCGCTTGTTACCAAGCGTTTTTTCCTTGACATCAAAACCGGTTTCAACTTTACATACACCTTTGCCACCGGCAGACCTTACTATAGAATTGCCTACGACGGCAACACCAATAAGTTCGACATACTGGACCAGGGCACTACAAAATCCTACCATAACCTTGGCTTTAGCATGAACTATGTTCCTACCATCGGCAAGCCCAACGCAAAAACTTTCTGGGTGCTGGTGTTGAGTGTAACCAACGTTCTGGGCTATAACCCCGTCTTCAATTACAATTATTCGTATAACGGGTCAGTAAAGCAGCCGGTTGGCTTGCCGGCAAGAAGATTTTATTTCATCGGTGCGTTCTTCAGTTGGGGTGTAGACAGGACCCAGGACGCCATCAACAATAACCTTTAATAAATTAAATACTACAACATGATCAGGATTTTTACGGCTCTTCTTTTGCTCGCGGCTATTCCGGTACTTGCGCAAAGCGAAAAGTATAACGAAGCAATGCAGAAGAACCTCAGCAGGTTCGACAGCGTAAAGACAACCGCAGAGTTCCAGGCACTCGCGGCAACTTTTGAGCGCATTGGCGACGCAGAAAAAACCGAGTGGCTGCCGTACTACTATGCGGGAATCGCCTTGCTTAGTCCGGCGTGGACCGACACGAAAGTAGACAAGGACGCGAATGCCCAAAAAGTAAAATCACTCCTTGATAAAGCGGAGCCGCTTACAAAAGATAATAAAGACAAAGCCGAACTGCTTGCTGCGCGTAATATGACGGCCACTCAGCAGATGCTGGTTGATCCTCAAAACCGCTGGATGTCGTTTGGCCAGGAAGGTGGAAATTACCTGAAGCAGGCTAAGGAACTTGATCCCGAAAATCCCCGCCTGACATATCTCGAAGGTGCTGGTTTGTTTGGCACGCCAGAGCAGTTTGGCGGTGGAAAGGCGAAAGCTAAGCCTGTATTGGAAAAAGCTGTAGCACAGTTCAAAGCCGAGAAACCTGCAAAGTTTCATCCACAATGGGGATTGCAGATTGCGGAAGGCCTGCTGGCACAATGCCAATAGTATCACTCTTTTTGGCTAACGCAAAGTGACGCGTGAGTGATGACCTTTGGTCTGTTCTGCGATGTATTAGTATAAATCACCATTGTTTATGAGAACGCATTCAGTAAAACATCTTCTCACCGGGCTCATCACTCTCACTCTAATTGCCTGCGGCAACGAACAGATCAATTCGCAACAGGGTAAGGTCACAGAAAAAGAAAACGACCCCTCTTCAGGAAAGTCGTCAACTCCGAAAAAGCCTGCCGGCAATTTTAAAGAAGGAGTCGACTACACAACTTTCGAACGGGTCAGGATACTCGACAGAAGAGGTTTCGAACAGCCGGCTGAAGCGTTCAGCATGCTGTTGCCGAAGGGATGGAAATCTGACGGTGAAATCATATGGTCCGGGCCAAACACCTCTTGCGATGGCACCAATGCGCGTTTTAAAGCATCGTCACCAGATGGTAAATATTCGTTCGAGATGTTTCCATCTACTGCATGGTCATGGACATCTAACCAGGAGCTGATGCAGATTCAGCAGAACTCCACTTCAGGCTCACCTTATTGTTATGTTGGCGAACCGATGGATGCCGAACAATACCTGAGAAATGTTTTTGGTCCAAACGATTTGAATAATCCACAGGTGACTGAGGTGAAGCCGAACCCTGACGTGGTAAAAATAATGTCTGAGAAAAATGATGAAGGCAGGGCCGAGATGATGAGTTATGGGCTTGCCGATCTGAACTACTACCAAACGGCCATCACCGCAAAACTGAATTGGGGCAGTAAGAAAGGAATTGCGCTCTGCGGTGTGTCTATTATGGAAGGCATTATTCCTAACAATTACAACGGTACATACGATAAATCAACTACTACTGCTGCGGCGCAGCGAATCGTTTTCAAATACGATGGTGCAGATGAAGAACAAGCCGAAAAAATGTTTGCAGTGATCATGGGCAGTTACAGAACGAACCCATCCTGGAAGAGCGAAGTTGATAATTTCTGGAAAGTTGTGCGTCAGAAAAAACAGGTGATTCACTTAGGTAATCTCCGGATGACGGATGAACGCACCAGGCAAATAGGAGCGCAGGCGATTGCAGCCGGCAAACAAAGGTCGCAAGATATGGATGCGCAGATGAGAACGTGGGAAAGTAACCAGCAGTCGCAGGACCGCATGCACACTAACTTTATCAAGACGATTCGTGGGGTTGAAAATTACAGGGATGAAACAGGAAAAATTGAAATGGTATCCGGATATGATCATGCCTGGAGCCGCAGCGATGGATCGAGTTTTATCATGAGTAACAATCCTAACTTCGATCCTTCTTCAGTGTTGCAGGATAATAGATGGAAAGAGATGCAGAAGGTTGACTAGCGCCTCCGGCGAGAGAAAAACTTTTTTAAACATGCTTTTGAAAAGAGATAATTTAATAGTAGTTGTTCTTATTTTTTTCATCGCATGTTCTTCAGAAAAAAAAGACGCTCCCTCATTAGATCATAATAAAATAGCTAAAGAATATTACGGGGAAGATTATCAATGGTATGTTGATAATCTTCCTTTTTTTGAATGCTCAGACAAACAAATTGAACAGGTTTACTATTATCGCTGGAAGCTGTACAAAGCGCACCTGCGTAATGTTGGCAAAGATGAATATGTTGTAACAGAATTCATCAATCATGTGCCGTGGGACCGCCATCCTTATTGTACGATCAATGCCGCCTCCATGCATCACATTTATGAGGGCAGATGGCTGAAGGATCAACGGTACATGAACGGATATATTGACAACTTATATAGCGGTGGAAATAATCGCGGCTACAGTGAAAGTATTGCCGACGCTACGCTCGCCCGTTACATGGTAGACGGAGATTCTTCTTTTCTAGTCAGGCATCTCGATAGTATGAAAGCCATTTATGACGCCTGGAACGATCATTACGATTCTTCAAAAAATCTTTACTATATACCTGCAATGCCTGATGCTACGGAGTATACGATTGCTTCTATCGATGCATCCGGAGGTAAAGATGGATTCGAAGGAGGTGATGCATTCAGGCCAACGCTTAATAGTTATATGTATGGCAATGCAAAAGCCATTGCGCACATCGCCGAAATAAAAGGAGATAAACCGGCGAGTTCGCTTTTTTCGCAACGCGCAAACGAATTACAACATAACGTAGAGCAAAGCTTGTGGAACGATTCGCTGCAACATTTTACTGACAGGTACAAGGTGAACAATCAGTATGTGAAGTATTGGGACTTTATAAGAGGCCGCGAACTTGCAGGCATGATGCCATGGTATTTCAACCTGCCATCTGATAACGAAAAGTTCAGCGCCGCCTGGAAGCATGTCACCGATACAAATTACTTACTCGGCCAGTATGGATTCAGAACGAATGAGCCGTCGTACGAACATTATTTTAAGCAGTTTGTTTTTTTCGAAGGAAGACCGGGCAGTCAGTGGAATGGTCCGAGCTGGCCATATCAGTCGAGCCAGGCATTAACAGCAATGGCCAATGTGCTCAATAACTATCATCAGAACGTGGTAACGAAGGAAGATTATACAAAGTTGCTGCGACTGTATACAAAGCAACACTTTCTTCCGGATGGCAAAATCAACCTTGTTGAAAATTACGATCCAAATAAAGGTGGGCCAATCGTTTATTATTACTGGAGTAATCATTACCTCCATTCATCCTTCAACAATCTTGTTATATCCGGATTGTGCGGTATCAGGCCATCTGAAAGCGATACACTGATTGTTAATCCGCTAGTTGACAGCACGATTGATTATTTCATGCTTGATGACGTGACGTATCATGGGCACAAGCTTTCTGTAGTGTACGATAGAAACGGTACGAAATATAATCTAGGCAAAGGACTGAACGTTTTTGTAAATGACGAACATTTGAAGCCAGTAAGTGGTGATAGCGCTTTTATTATCCCGAAACGTATATCCAGGGCACTGGCAGTCAGCCCCGAAAATTATGCATTGAACATAGACACGACCGGATTTCCGAAAGCGTCGGCTTCTATAAATGCCGACACATCGATGTGGCAGGCGGTTGATGGAAAAATATGGTACTTTCCTGAGATTCTTAATTTTTGGTCAACTAAAGGATCGAAACTAAAATCGGATTGGTATGCGGTGGAGTTCGATAAGGAGCGCAATGTGTCATCGGTAAAGCTTTATTTTTTTGGAGATAGCACTAATTATTTTTCACCCGACGATATTGCAATCGAATACCTGGCTGATAAAAGCTGGATGCCTCTGAAAATTAAATTGCAACATCCGGCAAAGACGGTTCTTAATACGGTGAATACATTTTCGTTTGATAGTATCTCTGCGAAAGGAATACTCGTAAACTTCAAACATTCCCCACCAAAGCAAGTTGCTATTTCCGAGATTGAATGCTATTAACTTATTTGATCTCCACGCGTTGTTGCGTATCCATCGATTCATAGATAGCCTGCAGGATCTTTACATCTTGTCGTCCCATTTCACCAGGCACCGGCGACGGACGTTTTTCGCGTATAGCAAGTGCAAAGTCATCCATCTGCCTCGCTTGCTGCACAACCTGCGGAAACTTCATATCGCCGTTTGAGGTCTTGCCCTTAATTCCTTTGTATTCATATGCGGGCGAAAGTTCTGCCCAACCCTTTTCAGCCGTTATTCTCAGGAGATTCATTTCTTTGGAATAACTGGTGCTGCAAGCTGCTTTAATGCCACCAGGAAATTCGAATTCCCACGTTAAGCCTTCTTCAATGGTTTTGAATTTCTCCGGGTTTGTTTTGGGCGTTTCCTGTGCGGTTACAGCAATGGGTTCGAGCCCGGTTGAATATCTGCAGGCCTGAACGCAATAGATTCCCACATCCATCAGCGGCCCACCACCGGCTAGTTCCTCATCGAGCCTCCACCCGTCAACTTCCGACATGCCGTTATCGGCTTGTACCGAATGTATTGGGCCAAAAACTTTCTCCTGGCCGATGCGCATCATTTCCACATTGTACGGTTCAAAATGCAAACGATAACCGATGCTCAGTTTGACGCCGGCTTTTTCGCATGCTTCAATCATTTTATCGCAATCTTCTACTGTAACCGCCATCGGTTTTTCGCATATAATATGCTTGCCCGTTTCAGCCGCGCGAACTACGTATTCCGCGTGCATTGCATTTGGAAGTACGATGTAAATGATATCGATGTCGGCATTGTCTTTAATCCTGTCAAAGGATTTATAATTATAGATATTGCTGTCGGGAAGGTTGTACTTATTCTTCCATTTCTCTGCCTTTGAGGGCGTACCCGTTACGATGCCAGCAAGGTAACATTGACGCGCTTCCAAAAGTGCCGGAGCAAGTTGACCCTCACTGTACTTTCCCAAACCAACTAATGCAACACCAAGTTTGCCCTTTACTTTTTGTTCATTCATCTTCGTGCTTTTTTCATGTTCACCAATATTGCATGAGGACAACGACGATACACCTCCCATCACGACGGCAGATGCTGAAATGTTACGAATGAATTTTCTCCTGGAGTATCCGTTTGTCATGCCCACATTTTAGCTTGAATGTGTTTACAAGGCATTCTATTTCAATTATTATTCCATTGTTTTATCAGGCAATAGTGTTGAATGGCCTGTTGAGACCGTATTTTCTCGCCTTCTTCGCGGAGAAACTGGTTTTCAATTTGTTCATTCAATATGACCGCGCTAACATTATCACGAAGCTGAAACGAAATAATTTGCTTTATCTCATTTTTTAATGACTGCTCATATAGTGGAAAGCATACCTCGATTCGCCTGTAGATATTTCTGTTCATCCAGTCTGCCGAGCCCATGTAAATGAGTTCATTGTCATTATTCTGAAAAATAAAAAGGCGGCCGTGTTCAAGGTACCGGTCAACTATCCGTTTAATAGTGATGTTTTCACTCATGCCGGGAATACCGGGAACAAGGGAACAAACGCTTCTTACAACCAGGTTTACCTTAACTCCTGCACTGCTCGCCTCATAGAGTTTCGCGATCAGTGTTTTTTCTTCGAGGTTATTCAGTTTGATAGTGATCCCTGCCGGCAAACCTGCTCTCAGGTTTGATATTTCGTTGTCGATCAGGTCGAGAAATTTTTGCTGAAGATTAAATTGAGAAACAAGCAGGTGATCGAACTTTACGTTTGGTGCAATTTCATGCTTCTTGGCATGTCCCAAATAGTCAAACAGTTTTTCCAGTTCAGCTAATATGCCTTTGTGCGCAGTAAGTAATATGTGATCGGTATAAAACCGCGCAGTCACTTCGTTCAGATTGCCGGTAGCCAGCAACCCAAAATAAGCATATTCACCTTTCGTTTTTCTCTTCACCAGTGCAATCTTCGCATGAACTTTTAGTCCGGGAATACTATAGATGACTTTAATCCCGGCGGCTTTCATTTTCTTTCCCCACTTGATATTGTTGGCCTCATCAAATCTTGCTTTCAATTCTACAAAGACCGTGACCTTCTTGCCATTTCTCGCTGCACTGATCAGCGCATTTACGATTTTCGAATCGTTGGCGACGCGGTATAAAGTGGTGGAAATTTCTTCAACGTCTTCATCGAAAGACGCTTCGTTGAAGAAACGAAGAACCATGTTGTACGAAAAATAAGGCGTATGAATCAGGATGTCGTTCGCGGCGATTTCAGTAAAAAGAGATGTAGTCTTTTGCCTGAACGTATATTCCAAGGGGCGCACCTCAGGATACAGCAATTCAGGATCATTGATAGGGAGCGACATCAGATCTTTCAGGTTATGATAATTTCCCCCTTTCATCTTACTCGCCTCGGTAAGTTTCAATGACTTTATCAAATGTTCGCGGAGAAATTCCGGCATTCTGGGAGGAAATAAAAACCTTGTGGCCGTGCCGAGATCACGCTTGCTGATCTGCTGTTCGATCTTCACACTAATATCGCCTTCGTATTCATCCATCAGATCGAGTTCTGCGTCGCGTGTAACTTTGATACTGTAAGTTCCTCTTATGATATGGTTTGGAAACAGAAGCGGCAGGCAATAACAGATGATGTCATCGATGAACGCTATATAGGTGATGCCCTCTTTATTGATGCGATAAAACCGTCCGGTGTGATTCGATGGAATATTGATCAGAACAATTTCGTCTTTCTCGTCGCGCTGTAAGGTAGCTACCAGGTAGAGTTTGTTGTTCTCTGGGAATATCTCGCTGTTTTTGTGTAACGGAACCACTTTCAGAAATGAAGCAAGGTGATGCAGAAAGAAGTTCGTAGCATCATCAACTATCGCTTCTGGCAATGCTTCGTTGTAAATAAGGTGAATACCGTGAGCCTTCAACTTCGGAAGAAGAGATTCGAGCAATTCACCAAACATCTGCTGTTGGCCGTAAATTTTTTCGGCTATCGTCTGCAGCATCCGCTTATTCTTCTTACCCTTACCTGTTAATTTGTTCAACGCTGTTACTGCAGGAATCCGAACTCGGTAAAACTCGTCCAGGTTGGATGAGAAAATGGAAAGAAACTTCAGACGCTCCACTAACGGAACTGTATCCGATGAGGCTTCCATAAGCACCCTTTCGTTGAAGGAGAGCCAGCTAAGATCGCGGTTGTAAAAAGACAGTGATTCTGCGAATATCACGACTCAAATATATGCGTAAATTGAACGCTATGACATTCGCGCAAAAGGTGATGCGATTCAACAGGGAACTTCTATATACCGGCGACCCACTGCCACCAGGCATAAGGGTGATGAATCCTTTTACCGACGCCGGAACAATGAAGATAGTGGAGAATTTTTATGCTAAATTTTACGATGACAACAGAAAGCGACACTTGATACTCGGTATAAACCCCGGACGGTTTGGTGGTGGGGTAACGGGTATTCCGTTTACGGATACAAAGCGCCTGGTAAGTGCTTGCAATATTCCGTTTGAAGGAAAGCAGTCACACGAGCCTTCGTCCGTATTTATCTACGAAATGATTGACGCATATGGAGGTCCTGCGCAGTTTTATAGCGATTTCTTTATCAATTCGCCTTCACCGTTAGGCTTTACGAAAGTATCGCCAGATGGAAAGGAAACGAACTACAACTATTACGACAGCCCGGCGCTTATAAAAGCTGTAAAGGGATATATGATTGAAAGTATCGGAAAGCTGATTCAGCTTGGCGTAGTTACTGATGTATGCTTCTGCTTCGGTACCGGTAAGAATTTCCAGTTTCTCAGTAAACTGAATGAGAAACATATGTTTTTCGGAGAGCTTATTCCGCTCGAGCATCCGAGGTACATCATGCAATACAAAAGCAAAAGCCGACACGAATATGTCGGCAAGTACCTCTCTGCGTTTAATAAGATTAAGTGAGGTTAGCGGCCATTGGCACGCAGTACGATGATGTCTTTCTTAACTCTGTCGTTATGCGTTTTCTTCACGATGTAATGCCATTGCTTTTCTGAAACATCTACAAAGAATACTTCGCCAAGTTTATGAGTGGCAACAGCATCCTGAAATTCCTTTGGAAACATGTACTCCCCAAAGAACCAGTCTGTATCACCATGCGTAGTATTTCCATCCATTGTGTACTCGTCTGACAGCTTTTCAAACGGAACGCCTTCTGAATGTTTTTTTACGATTATTTTTTTGAGACTATCAATTTCGCTCATGCTAAGTGAACCGCCATCGAGGAAGATGTAGCTGGCGCGATAATCGGTCGTGTCTTGTGCTTCGATCACTTTATAGGTTACATATCCTACTGAAAAAACGTCGCCTTTGTTTTGCCTGAGCAATCTTTTTTCGATCAGCGCGCTATCTTTTCCTGCGGATAGTTTGAGTATAGCGGGCTTGAGTGTTGGATTAGCCGTAACGAACTGCTCCGCCTCCTTAACCGTATTTATTTTTTTGAATTTTTCCGTAACCGTCTCCTGGGCAAACACTGAAAAAGAAACTAACAGTAACAACGCCACAATGCTTTTTTTCATATAATGTATTTCTCGCTTTTGATGAAGATACGATGTTTTTTATCTCCTTTTTCTGACTCTACAGTCGTTCAGAGATGGCGTAAACATGTGCATCGTTGCACGTTACGGTTATTTAACAATTTATTTTTGTTTCCGGTAGTAGAAGGTGGAAATGCTGAACGTGAGCCTGATCAACATATAACCTACCCATCTGCCAAGTCTCTTGAACGCGTTCGCCTGGGTCAGGCTTTCTACCGAGATTCTTATACAATCCTCGTCAATGATCTTTTCAAGAGCTGCATCCACCTGTTTAACAAACGCAGGATCCTTTACATCGAAGTTCAGTTCAACACTTACATACGCGCTGAGGTCATTTACGTTATACGAACCGATGGTCATCCATTCTTTATCGGCCACCGCAAGCTTCCCATGGAGCACGTTTTTAGTGTACTCATAAATGTGAATGTTGTTTCTGACCAGCCAGCTGTACCAGTAACGTTCGGCAAGTTTCACCAGCTTTACATCGGATTCACCGGATACGATCATGGTAACTTTTACGCCCCGCCTGATGGCGCGTTCGAGGTTTTTTCTAAAGATGTTTCCCGGCAGTGCGTAGCTCGATAAAATAGTGATCTGGGTAGTTGCTGTTCTGAACATCTCAAGGTAGCTGTTCGATATCTGCAGTCTATTGTTTACCCAGTCGTTCCTGCGCAGGCGAACAAGACTTTTCTCTTTCTCGCTGAACGAAAAGTCCGAGCCCGGATTGCAGTCGGGCGACTTGATCCTTTTCTTCGAACCGCTCCATACGTTGCGACATAGGTTGCACGCTTCTACTGCCACGGGTCCTTCTGCAAAGAGAGCAAAATCGAGCCATGCAGGTTGGTCGGGCATGTCGTTGTACCGGTCGGTAATATTCACTCCGCCTACGACCGCAAACCTTGCATCCGTAACGAGCACCTTGCTGTGCAGGCGCCGCCCGAAATAAAAGCTGCGGCTCCTGAAAAGGGGTTCAAAGAAGCGAAAGTGTACACCCGATTCTTTGAGTTGGTGTATAAATTCATCCGGCAGTCCTTGCGACGCATAGCCGTCCAATAGCAGGAACACCTCGAACGCCTTTTTGTGCAGCATTCATCAACGCCTGCGCTACCGAAGTTCCCGTAGTATCGTTCTCAAAAATGTAAGTTTGCAGGTGTACGGAATCACGGGCGTTGTTGATGAGTTTTATGACAAGGTCGAAATACTCATGGCCGCCGCGTATTAACCGTATCTTGTTTGCGGTGTAGTCAGACTTTTTCTTTTTTCGACTTCTATGGATTCTATTACTCATATTGCCCTTGGAGCGTGTATCGGTGATGCTTTATGCGGACAAAAGATCGGCAAAAAAGCGTTACTTATTGGTGCTATCGCCCAAAGTATTCCCGATTTTGATTTCATTTCGTCTTTTTGGCTGTCGCATGCGGAGGAGTTGCTGGCTCACAGGGGCATCACGCATTCGTTTCTCTTCATGTTGTTATTGTCACCCATCCTGGGATTCGTGATGAATAAAGTGTTCAGGCAGGTTTCTGTTCCAGCGTTTACGTTATTGTTTTTGATTGAGATTGCGTGTCATTTATTTCTTGATGCGTTCAATAATTATGGCGTAGGATGGTTTGAACCCTTCAGCGATGTGAGGGTATCATTTAATACTATTTATGTTGCTGATGTGTTAATGACGATCGTGCCGGTTGTTGCTGCAATCGTACTTGTGTTCAGCCACATGAAATATAAACGGCGTTTGTTCTGGACACGCTTAACGATTTTATGGTGCCTTGGATATCTCGGTTTGTGTGTAGTGAATAAACTATATGTGAGCCGGCAGGTGGAGAGAGCCTTTGAATCGCAGCGGGTGGCGCATGTTAACTATTTTACTACCCCCGCACCTTTGCAGAGCTTTTTGTGGATGGTTGTTACCGGGGATGAAAAAGGTTTTTATGTTGCGTATCGTTCAGTATTTGATACCGATTCTGTTATTACGTTTACATTTGTTCCATCAAATGCGCAATTGCTTGAGCCGGTTAAAAACGAAAAGGAAGTTGTTTTGCTGAAGAAGTTTTCACAGGGGTTTTATACGGTTGAGCAGTCGGCGGATACTTTGATTTTTAATGATCTTCGGTTTGGGCAGATCGTGGGCTGGCATGATCCGAAAGAGCAGTTTGTATTTCATTACTACCTCCGCCGGCCTGATAACGAGTTAGTAGTACAGCGTGGAAGGTTCGCAAAGTGGAACCGCGAATCGCTTCTTTCTTTTCTGAGACGGATTAAAGGGAATTAAATCGAAATTTATGAGCAGACCTTTGTCAAGAAGAAGTGCGCTGCAGGTAATGGGTGCGGGATTGCTTTTGCCTATGTGGGCGCAACAACAGACTATGCTTACCCGGACCATTCCTTCGTCAGGTGAAGGACTTCCTGCGGTTGGTCTTGGCACATGGCGCCAATTTGATGTGGGTTCTTCAGCTTCGGAAAGGCAGCCTTTGATACAGGTCTTGAAGAATATGCATGCGAAAGGCGGGATGACAATCGATTCATCGCCAATGTACGCCCGGTCTGAACAGGTAGTTGGCGACCTGGCGAACGACGTAGGCCTTGCTGATAAATATTTCTACGCAACGAAGGTCTGGACGAGTGGGAGAGAAGAGGGTATTGAGCAGATGGAGTCATCGATGAGAAAAATGCGCCGCTCTCAAATGGATCTCTTACAGATTCATAATTTGCTGGACTGGCAAACTCATATGGTTACAATGCGCAAGTGGAAGGAGGAGAAAAAAGTCAGGTACATTGGCCTTACACATTATGTTGATTCAATGCATGAAGACCTTGAGAAGATTATCCGTGCAGAGAAGCCCGACTTTGTTCAATTCAATTATTCGATAAGGGGCCGTAATGCTGAAAAGCGGTTACTAAATGCTGCGAAGGACAATGGAGTTGCAGTGATTATCAATCAACCCTTCGACGGCGGGTCGCTGTTTGACAATGTAAGAGGTAAAGCGTTGCCTCCGTTCGCAGCGGAATACGGCATTAAGAATTGGGCGCAGTATTTTTTGAAATACATTTTATCGCATGATGCGGTTACGTGCGCGATACCTGGCACCTCCGACCCGCTTCACGCGCTGCAGAACATGGAAGCGATGTATAGCTTGCTCCCGGATAATAAGACGAGGAAGAAAATGGTAGACTATCTCGTGTAGGTGCAAAAAAAGTATCATTAAGCAAATTGCAATAGCTATTGTTTATATTCGGATATTGTTCATTTCATTTTATCAGGGTGATGAAATATTTTTTTCCCATTGTTTGCCTTTTACTAATGCAAAGGTCAGCCAACTCGCAAGTTGATATTACTATAACTGAAGATCCGCAGAAAGCCGTGATCAGCCGCCATATTTACGGGCACTTTGCCGAGCATCTTGGTCGCTGCATCTATGACGGGTTTTACGTTGGTGAAAAAAACAAAACCATCCCGAACACAAAAGGTGTCCGTAATGATATTGTTGCAGCATTAAAGAACCTAAATATTCCAAATCTCCGCTGGCCTGGTGGCTGCTTTGCCGATACATATCATTGGAAAGACGGCATTGGCCCGAAGGATAAACGTGCCAAGATTGTTAACGTGTGGTGGGGCGGCGTGACAGAAGACAACAGCTTCGGCACACATGAATTTCTGGACATGTGCGAACTGCTTGGCACGGAACCATATGTATCCGGGAATGTAGGAAGCGGAACCGCACAGGAACTGGCCGACTGGGTGCAGTATGTGAATTTTAAAGGTGTGAGCCCTATGTCAGAACTACGTGCAAAGAATGGAAGAAAAGAACCGTGGAAGGTTAAGTTCTGGGGAATAGGCAATGAAGCATGGGGATGCGGTGGTAACATGCGCCCGGAATATTATTCCGATGTCTATCGCACTTATTCAACTTTCGTTAGCGATTGGAACAATAGTGGTAATATTTTCAGAATTGCATCAGGCGCAAACTCTTCAGATTATAACTGGACTGAAACACTAATGAAGACCATTCCGCAAAGGATGATTGGGGGGCTGGCACTGCATCATTACTCTGTAATAGAATGGGAAAAGAAAGGATCGTCGGTCGACTTTGAAGAGCAAACATATTTTAAGACGATGCAGCAGGCTTGGAAGATGGATTCGCTCATCATTAACCATTCCGCAATAATGGACAAATACGATCCTGAAAAGAAAGTTGCATTGGTTGTAGATGAGTGGGGTGGATGGTATGATGTCATGCAGGGAACCAATCCCGGTTTTTTGTTTCAGCAAAATACTATTCGCGATGCGATGATCGCAGGGATTACCTTGAATATCTTTAACAATCATAGCGATCGCGTGCGCATGGCCAATCTTGCACAGACAGTCAATGTTTTGCAGGCCGTTATTTTAACAGAGAAAGAGAAGATGATCCTTACGCCTACGTATCATGTGATGGAAATGTATAAGGTGCACCAGGATGCGAAAAGATTAAATGTGAAATTTAATTCGCCTGATTATTCATATCAATCGGATAAACTTCCTGCAGTTTCTGTATCGGGGTCGGTTGATTCGGTTGGCAGGATACATATTTCGTTGGTGAATATTGATGCTCGTAAAGAGCAAAAGGTTTCATTGAAAATGGCAACGAAGAGGTTTTCGCAGATTCGCGGTCGGATATTGAAGTCTGCAAAATTGCAGGATCATAATTCGTTTGATAATCCGGAGAAAGTGAAGCCGGAGGTGTTTAATGGGGCTGCAATAAATGGGGAGGCCATCGAGCTTACGATGCCGGCGGCTTCTGTGATAGTGCTGGAGCTCTTATAAGTGCCTGAAACCCACTCCTGGCCCCGAAAATGTCCTGAAAAACGCCTGTAGGGCATTAAAAAGCCTTAATCCGGTTCGCGATTTAAGATATCTATTAGTACCTTCGAAACGGTGTTTCAGCCACTATCCTCCACTACCTTTATTTCCAATTCAACTATTTCCAGTATTCTCATTTACAATCAGATCTAAATCTGCGCTGGAATGAAGTATTTCTTTTTACTGTTGCTTTTTGCAATCGCACGTCCTTCGTCTGCGCAGGAGCTCCTTGGGTTTGTAAGCGGATGGAAGATGGATACTGATTGCCAGCTTATTGATATTGCTACATCGTCGCCGGTGAATGGAGCGCTGATAGATGTTTCGCTTACTGATAACCGTGATAACAAGCCACAAACCGCGTTGTCCTTTGGGCAGTCCACTTCTTATGCAACTCTCGGCGTAGTAAACAAATTAAAGCTCGCAGGCGACAAATCGATATCATTCTGGATTAAACCCGTACCTACAGGGTCGAACCATATTGGAAGCATTTTTAACTACGGACCTGGTTTCAATATCAGGTACCAGGAAACTGGCGCAAACGTGCGGCTGGTGCTCATATTCGGTAATACAACCTACCAGCAACCTAACCTTGTTGCTAACCAATGGCAGTTTGTGACGATAACTTTTCAGAAGGATTTCAATGGTACACGGTCTAAAGCATTTTACTATGTAGACGGCGCACTCGTAAGCGAACTGGATCAAAATAAATCAACAGCCACATTCAATAACGTCATAGCGCTGATCGGTCCACAGGATCAAAACACATTGACAAACGGATTCAGGGGTAGTCTTGATCACCTCAGAATTTACGACCGCACATTAACGAGTGCAGAAGTTCAGAATCTTGGATTGCCCGTTACGCTTGAATACTTTCGCGGGAAGAAGTCTGGTGAAACTGTTGAGTTGAGTTGGAAAACACAGGTTGAAGAAAATGTATCCCATTTCGAGTTGGAAAGAAGCAATGATGGTGTTGCCTTCGGGAAGATTGGAAGAATAGAAGCGGGCAAATATCAGTACCTGGCACTTGACAACCCGGTCATGGGAATGCAATGGTACAGGCTGAAGATTGTTGATATAGACGGAAAGATTTCTTACTCGAATATTATCCGGATCAGTAGTGAAGATGATCAGCAAGGAAACATCAGGTTGTATCCAAACCCGGGTGTAGATAAAATTCAGATAATGGGCTCATCGGCCTATGGAAAAATCACTATCCTTAATAACGCGGGGAACGTGGTTAAACAAAAACAACTTTCTGCAAGCAATACTATCAGCATTTCCGACTTACCAGCGGGTTTGTATTATCTCATCTTTTTTGATGGATCTAAACGTATGAGCTCCAAGTTTACGAAACTCTAAAAAATGAAAGTCATCTTATCAATCATATCTTTCGTTTTATTCATGGGCCTTTCGGTGAATGCACAAACAGTAGTATTCGATTCGATCCGGCCGATGACTACGGACGCTGCAATCACCACGTTTAACCTCAGGCACTATATCGCCACCAGTAATGCGCCGCAAAAAAATCAATTGGTTGTTTTTTTACCTGGTACATCCCGTCAGCCGAATAATTATCTCTTCATGATGGAGGAAATTGCGAAGCTGGGTTATCATGTAATCGGCCTCTCATACAAATACGATCCGGCTATTAATCCGATATGCAGACCAACGGAAGATGTTACCTGCCACTGGCGTGCGCGCATGGAAACAATAGATGGTACCGACCGCCATCCCAGTGTCGACGTCGACGCAACCCAATCGATCCTGAACAGGCTCACGAAAGCGCTTCAATATTTTGCAAATAAATATCCAACGGGTGGCTGGGGTCAATTCTACAGCGGGTCAACATTAAACTGGCCGCTCATTACGGTAACCGGCCATTCACAAGGTGCCTCTTTAGCAGGCATTATGGGAAAGGAATTTCCTGTAAAGAAAGTGGTGATGTGGTCGGTGATTGATTATTTAGATAACGACGCTATCCCTGACTGGGTGGACGATACTAACGGACACGAAAAGTTTTTTGCGTTTATACATGTGAAAGATGAGCAGGTGCCTTTTATGAGAGCGCAGATAGGCTGGGATAAGTTAGGAATGACGCAGCACGGCAGTATGATGTCAGCTGATTGCAACGCTTATCCGTTTAGTAACACCCACCTGCTATATACGACTTACGTTCCTGCATCTTCACTCGTTGATAAATATCATAATGGTACAACGCTGGATATTTATATTCAAAACGAAACGGCATACAAAGCCAATCTCAAGGAAGCGATTCGATATTTATTCAAAGATTGATCTGTGTAAAGACTTTTGGCGCTCCACTATTTCACATTACTAATAATAATGTCGAACTTCGGTCAACCCAAAAATTCTTGACCGTTCTATGGAATTCAAACCGCTGTACTATGCCTGTTTGGTATTGTGCCTGATTATCTTCTTCGAGGTTCTGATCAACATCAGGAAGAACTCCCTTCTGAAAGTTTCTTTCCTCGTGATTATCGCATGTCTCTTTGTGATGAATTACTTTTCTTACAACGATGTTACCGAACGTTACCAGGTTATCCTGATCAAAACAACACGTGGACTGTATCTCAGCGCGGTGCTGTTGACGATCATACACCTGGTCAGTACGAAGATTCCGCGATGGATCGTTTGGCTGAGTGTCGGTGCAATGTCAGCGCTCGTGGCCTCACGAATATATCTTTACCACGCAATTGATTTGGAACAACAGCTGAGTAATAGTAACCAGATCTTCTCCTCAAAGGGCGAGTTCTACTCTACCCAATACTTAATGTTGGTATTTCTATTTGCCCTACTCGGCACGGTGGCCGCAATTACCATATATTATTATGTGCGCTTTATCAGGAAGCCCTTGCAGGAAAATAAGTACTACAGGCAACTTTCGCTGTGGATCGTATTTATTATCATTCCTTATCTGTTGCTGATTCTGTACGGCATGTTATGGATCCTGAATATTGTACGCGAAACGCCTGCCACATACCTGTTTTCATTTTTTAGTCTGACAACCCTCCTTGCCATTTTATTCAGACCGAAATTTCTGAATAATGCGCAGTCGACGTTGGCTTTTGTGGCTATTCAAAAGATGGTGGGTCCTGCTTTATCGTCGCAGTCTTTCAACAACCTTGTGTTCCAGGATTTTTATTATCTGCAAAAAGAGGCATCTCTTCCGCAGCTTGCAGAAAAATTGCAGACCACGGAAACAAACGTTCGCGAATATGTGCAACAGGAATTTGGGATGGGTATTAGCGACTTCTTTAATAAGTACAGGATATCCTACCTGCTGGATCTGCTGAACGATCCGGGCAACAGGCAATTCACGATTGAGTATTTAAGTCAGAAAGCGG
Organism: uncultured Chitinophagaceae bacterium; assembly: GCA_963782225.1. GTDB lineage: Bacteria > Bacteroidota > Bacteroidia > Chitinophagales > Chitinophagaceae > Flavitalea. Next base: position 341,745 of record CAWAIQ010000004.1, on the reverse strand, counting down.
GGTTTCCCTCCCGGTCAACCATGTACAGGGCATTTTCTAAATTTCATGGTGGCCACCCTTCCGATTATATCGAAAAAATGAATCCCTTATAGTCAATGTGTTACAAAATGAGACATTGATTCAGCCCTTCTGAAGAGCCTCATCGGCGTTTTGATGCAATGGTAAACCCTTAGATCCCGTTAGGGGCAATTACCTAAATCCAAAACCGATGAAGCTTAAAACGATCACTACCCTATGCTCCATTCTTGTGTTTTCTATCGCCTCAATTCATGGCCAGAGCAACGCAATCCGGTTCGATGGCTCCAACGACTACATTCAGCTTGCCAGCCAGGTTAATGTAACAAACAACAATTTTACTTTTGAGGCCTGGGTTAAGCCCAACTCCACGACCAATGGAATGGTGTTTGGCCAGGATGTTAATGGCAACACCAATCACCAGCTTCGACTCGCTATCCAGAGTAACCGCGCCAGGTTTTACTTTACCGGCAATGCGGCAAGTCCATCTATCTCGCTTAGTTCTGCAGCATCAACGGTGCCTACAAATCAGTGGACACATGTGGCCGTGGTGCGCAGCGGTACCACAGTTACGCTTTATTTGAATGGCGTGTCGGCTGCTACGGGCACCAGTACGCTAATCAACAATCAGAGCGGTGCCGACGCTTCGAAGCCGTTCCGGATAGGGGCGAGGGGCGGTACAGGCAATCCTAACGGCCAGAATAATTTCAACGGCAGCATCGATGACTTCAGGTATTGGAACATTGCGCGGACTGTTGCCCAAATTAAAGCCAATCTATACTATCCGCCTTCAGCATCTGCCACCGGCCTTGTTTTGTGGTACAAAATGGATGCGGGTTCCGGCAGTAGCGCCGTAAACTCAGCCACAAACGTTCCCGGCAATAATGGTGCGCTGGTAAATGCGCCAACATGGGTGGCGAGTCCAATCGCATATGCGCAAAATTCCATTCACCTCGATGGGTTATCCGATATAGTATCGATCGGTGCGCCGCTTTCGAATAATGCGTCGTTCACCAAAGAGGCGTGGGTGTATGCGAACGAAAATATTGGTAGCCTCAATCTGCTTTCATCAACCGGAAGCCCTTTTTGGATCAACGCGGGGAGATTGAAAGCAGGCATCGGTGGAAACATTGAAGTGATAACGGACCCCGGTACTTTTCCACTCAATACGTGGACACATGTTGCAGTAACGTTCGATGACGCAAGTAACACGATGCGCTTATACAGGAATGGTACGCTGGTAGCCACCAACTCAGCTGTTTCTTTACAGTATTCCGGTGAGAATATGTTTATCGGATCGTGGCAGGGAACGATGAGTTTTTTTGAAGGTAGGATAGATGAAGTGAGAATCTGGAACGTGGCGCGCACCGCCTTGCAGATTCAGAATAGCCGCAACATGGAAATATCGCCTGCGGTGGAAGCAAACCTTGTTTCTTACTATACATTTAACCAGGGAATCACTAATGGCACAAATGCAGGTATCAATACAGTAATAGATCAAAAAGGCTCCTTCAATGGAACCATCAGCGGGCTTGCATTAAGTGGCGGCACATCAAACTTCGTTTCGCAATACGCGAGCCTCGCGCTGCTTCCATTGCGATGGAAGGAGTTTACAGCAAGTAAAAATGGTAAAGGAGTATTGTTGCAGTGGAAGACTGAAAACGAAAGAAATACAGCAGCTTTTGCGGTGCAACATAGCAACGACAATATTAATTGGAATGATATTGCTTTTATAAATGCTGCCGGTGAATCAAGTGAGATGAGGACATATACTAACAACCATCTTCTGCCATCGCAGGATGCGAACTATTATCGGATTCGACAGATTGATTTGGATGGAAAATTTACATTCAGCGAAATCAGGAAAGTTATATTCAGCAAGACGCAATATTCAGTAGTAGTAAAAAGTAACCCTGTTGTTAACGGCATACTTGAGTTGCAGGTAAGTGATGCGGTTCAAGTTTCAATCTATAGTATGAAAGGCGAGGTGTTATTGAAAAAGCAATTACAACCTGGGGCACAACGACTGAATCTCCAGAACCTGATGAAAGGCATGTACATTATGAAAGCCGGGAATACAACGCAAAAGATATTGCTATAGGGCTACCTGATCAATACCATGCTACTCTTGCGAACAATAACATTACCGTTGTAATCAATCATTTTTGCAACGACAACATAATTACCTGCATCCTGCTTAAACCCATGCAATGTTCCATCCCAACCTTTGGTCCAGTCTTTTGACAGGAATACCTGCTGTCCGTAGCGATTATAGATCGCAAAGAAGTCGAACGACTTAAAGCCGACAGGAAATACTTTCAGCCGATCGTTACTGCCATCGGCGTTAGGCGTAAATGCATTTGGAATATAAATTTCTGCACCAACATATCGTTTGATAAAGATGTCGGTCGTTTTTTCGCAGCCTTTGTCGGTGATCGAGTACAATGTGTATTCGATGTCTTTGTCTAACGTGGCTACGGGATTTTCTGCATGGGAATTACTTAATCCAAGCGCCGGCGACCAATTATACGTAACGTTAGGCCCGCCCATTGCATTTAAATATACCGGTTGATTTTTCGCGACAATAGTATCATCACCTGCGTATGAATCGTTATCATAAATCAAGAAACCTCGGTTGAGAGTATCCTTACATCCCATATCTGTTTCTGATATCAATGTAAATGACTGCTTTCCTTCTACAAAAAACTTCTTTCTTATCACGCTTGGTCCGGTTGAGGATTCATCTGCGAACTTCCAGTACCAGTTTGATATGTTTCCCCTTAGATCAGTTGCCGTATAGATGATGTCTTTATAAACACATGAATCGTTAATAGTTAATTCCATGTAGGGTTTGGGGTGAATGAAAACGTCTTCCACCTTTGCGTCACTCACGCAGCCAAAATTACTGGTAGCAACAAGTTTGATGCTATGCATTCCTGATACAAATTTTTCTACGGGGTGCTGCGTTGACGAATACTTTGCGCCATCAAACGACCAGTTCCACGTTTGTACAAATTCATCGTTCATTCCCGATGGTATCACCGATTTATCCGACAGCTTTACCATTTCATTTTCGCACAATACACTCTTATAATCAAACGATGCGATGGGCTTGTTTCTAATCGGAAGAACTTTTCGCAGTGTGTCGGATCGGCAACCGTCGGCCGTCACGACAGACAGGCTTACAGGAAATGATCCGCCGTGATTAGCGGAAACATTCGGTAACTGGTGCCCGGAGTAACTCACTCCGTCTACGTTCCAGCTCCAGGTGCTCAGCACTCCAAGTCCTGAAGGAACAAATGACTGATCATGAAATGTAAATTGTGCATTCTGTTCACAAATAACAGGCGGTCCGTCAAATAGCGCAAGTGGCTTGGGCATCACCATTACCGTAGTGTAATACTCGCTGCTGCACACAGGCTGATTAAGTGTCTTAAGTTTCACGGTAAACTGACCGTAATCTTTATAGCTGTGCTTAATATTTGTACTCACTGTTGAATCGGATGAACCATCTCCGAAGTCCCAGTAAAATTTCGAGTTACTTAAATTAGTAGACGTGTTGATGAACGCAAATTCGTTTCCGTTTGCACACTGCACGGGGTTGTTCATATTGAACGATGCGGAAGGTGTGGGCCGGATAATAGCAGCCTGCTTCGTCCTGAAACTTTCGCAACCAAAGAGTTTCTTTTGCGATACATAATATTCAATCGTGTCTACTGTTAGCGTGGATGGAGTTGGTGGTGCATCGAACGGTAATCCACCTGTGGCATTAGTGTACCATAACAGCTCGTGACCTTTCGTTGCGGTCGCCGTCATGGGATCAGGCGTTTGGAACTGGCAGAAAAAATTCGAATCCGCAATCGGGATATCGGGTACCGGCAAAGGCTTAACAGTTGCCGTGGCGCTATCGCGGCATCCAAAGCCAGGGTAAGGTATCATATCCACCCAAAAACTTCCTGTAGTGGCAGGCGGAGGGCTGAATGTTATTGATTGGCCCGTTCCAACAACCTGTGAAAAATCCTGGTTGTACCATGTGTAATCCTTGAATCCATATGGTGCGTTAAGAATGAGTGAATTTGTTTCAGCACAATAGGGTGCTGTCGCAAGAATGTTCGAACAACCTGTTCCTACATCGAGATATGCATATCCGAAGTGACCACCAAGTGTACAATCGGCTGTCCTGAAATCGAGACGTACATCTCTTCCGTTCAATCCAAAAAATTGGAGTGAAACGGGTGACCAATCTTTATATAATACTTCGCTGTTTATTTTTGAGACAGTAAATCCCGGCAAACTTGCAGTGGATACATAGTCGTACGACGCGCAGTTGATCACCTCGCCAGTCAACACATCGTATGCAGTAACAAAAAACCGTGGCTGGTCAATACTTGCATGTTTTGGATCCTGGAATACAACTGCGTAAAAGTAGGTGAATGTTAAGGTGTCTACATTTAGTGGAATAGTGAAAGTATATGAGATGCCTTCAGCTTCGGCACCGGTACCGTCGTTTCCGAGTTTCACTGAATAGTCGCCACCATACGGACATAATGTTGGAAAGTTGCCGTAGGGATCTTTTTGAACGATTGTGCTGGCTGAGATTATTTCGTGCCTTCCGGGTTCCGGTTTCGAGTCTACGAGAGTAATGAAATTGCTGTCGATGTTGTTGGAGGTGGCCATGCCGATTTTGCATTGCCAGTGGTCTAGCGTACCGGTTTCAAAATCAACGTTTGGTGGACATTGCGCGGTGGAGCATATGGCAATGACGCAACCTAACGTGCACAGAAGTAGATACTTCATCACAGATAAGGTGTTCGGGTCGGGTTAAAAATGACTGACAAAGTACAACGTGCGTTGCGAAGATGCAAGTAGGCGGGATTAAAAGAAATACGGTCTTTTTAATGCCATTTTAAAGTGGACGGATATGGTTCGCGGTTTCGCGTATTTGTTGTCGAAGCGTATTAAAAAACGTAGCCCTTTCTTTTTCTCCTATTTTACTGATCATTGTAGACTTCGTCATAAGAATATTCAGGTTCGCAAATATCTTCTCATTAAACCTTTCATTCATCGTATAAACGAAGTTCAATACACTGTGATTAAGAAATGTCATCTTCACCCTGTCCGCTTCAAAATAAATCGTGTTATCCCCCAATATCAATTCATTCACGAACATATTATAAGGCACGTTTGATGTAGAAGGGCTGGTGCCGATATGAAATTTTACTCCATGTTCTGCCTGCATTTCATAATGATCGATGAGGTCTTTTAATTTTTGCAGAAGCATTAATGCGTCGTCACCAGAGTTAAAAGAACCTGCTTCATAATGGAACCGAATTTGTCTTAGCGAACTGTTGATGCTTTCTACATTCCATATTTCGGTTGTAGGAATGGACTCAAATATTTTTTGAATCATTGAAGTGCGTTCCAGATATTCGTCATACCTGTTGTCGCTCAAACTAAATTTTACTCCTTTCATTTTCTCATCGTGCAGAATCGATTTTGTCCATAAGTAGATTTTAAAAACAGCGAGTTCTTTGATGCAAAAGTGTTGCATCATGGGGATGTCTTTGAGTAGCCAGTACAGGTGTTTCTTTTCCTGGCTTTTAAGGAAATGAAGCTGGCGGAGGAGATTGTCGAGCCATGATTCAAATGGATTGGATTTACTCAGCGAAGGAGGGCTCGTGAACAGTACTGAATCGCTCTGCGAATGCAGGAACTGATCCATTGAAAGATGAAAATGCTCGCAAATGATCTTCGTTTCTTCAAGAGAGATTGGTTTCTCGCCCCGGATTCTTCGATAAGCGCTATCCGGGCTAATATTAAGCAGCGACGACATTTCGTCGACCATAGAGATGTGGACAGGAATGAGCGTTTTGAGATGTTGAAATAACAACACCTGCATCGGTAGAGGTTCAGTACTCATTTTAGGGGTTTAGGTATGCTTACCCTAAAATTCGTGAAATTTTAGTTGCCTGCGTTTAAATGATAGCGTTAAATCAAAATGTAACTATCACGTTGTTTTTTAATTGTAGGCAATAAATGCATTCGCGAGGAATCCACCTCTCACACCAAACGAAAAAGCCCCCGAAAAGTTCGGAGGCTTTTCTTATTGTTAACCTAAAGAATGATTAGAAATTATAGCGAAGCGTTGCACCCCATGTACGTGGATCACCTAACACCGACGCATACTGGCCGGCGTTACCGCCTGCTATCAGGAACTGCTCATGGTAATCTTTATCGAGGAGGTTTCGGCTCCATACGAAGAATGAAAACCCATTGCCTGTTCTGAAACCTGTTCTTGCGTTTACCAATGTATATCCATCAATATTCAAATAGGCAGAAGGCGTTGCGCTGGATGAAAAATCTGAACGGTAGTAGCCATCAAGTCCTATGAAAAATCTTCCTGCTGTTCCTAAGAATACTGCTGGTGTTGTGAATTCACCACCCAGTGAACCTGCCCAATCAGAAATACCGGGCAGCCTGCCACCAGAGATATCCTTAAACGCTACCTGCTGTCCGTCTACTGTATTACCGGTTTCTTCCAGTGCCAAAGGAGCGTTAGTGAACTTCACATATTTACCCTTTGTATAGGCAAGAGCACCAAAGAATGTGAAATGCTTGCCCGCACGCAGATTAGCGTCGATCTCCAGGCCATTTACTCTTACTTTCTCTGCGTTTGCAAGATACCCGCGGTTTACACCGATTTCGGGCGACTGAACATTGGTCTGGTAATCGGTGATATCTGAGTTATGGTAAGTAACGTTGAATGTAAAGTCATCTGTCAACGTTGTTTTGATACCAATTTCATAGTGCTTCACATCCTCAGGCCTGATAACTGCGAGGTCAGTTGCCGGAGCACCGTTTACAGTTGGCAATCCGGTTACGTTCACACCTACAGGTTTATAGCTTGTAGAGTACGAAGCAAAGGCATTCACTTTTCTGCTTGGTTTGTATGCTACAGTAATGTTGTAAGTAAGATTATTTTCTTCGGCTTCTGAATTGTAAGACTGATCTGCGTAAACCAGCTTCTTCAGTGCAATCAGTTCCGCATCGTCGGTTTGTAAACCGCCGTATGTTTTTCTGTCGTATACCGCCGTTTTTTTATCATAGTTGAAGCGTAATCCTGGTAAGATGTGAAAGCCTTTCGCGATTTCCCAGTCGATGTTTGCAAAAGCTGCAGCACTGATCGATTTGATAGAAAACAAGGTGTTGATACCGTATCCTTCAAACAATCCTGGCGTCGCCCATTTCTCGCTTGTTGTGCTTTGAGAAAACCTCCATGTTGCATTTCCTGATTCTTCAACACCGTAAGGATTAGATTCGATTTTCTGATCAAGGAAAAATAATCCAACTATGCCACTCACTTTCTTCGAGAACTCGCCAGCATATCGGATTTCCTGCGACCAGTTTTGGTGGTGCGAGTAGTTAGCAGATTTTGCGAGCGACTGTAAGCCTGTGAAGTCACGGTCGTTCGATGGATCCCATCTCCAATAGCGCCATGCAGTTGTTGAAGTCAAGGTGCCGGGGCCGATTTTAGCGTCAAGATTCACGGAACCACCACCGAGAATATTTCCTGAGTTCCATGGTGTATCATGATCCACCAGGCGGTCGAAAGGATTGCGGCTCGGTAGCGAATAGTTAAGATCCTTGATAATATTTTCGAATTGACGATATGGTGCACGCTTGGTAGTTACTACACCTGCAATCACCTGGGCGTAACCGTCGGGCCGCTGACGTGAATAGTCGCCCGAGAAAGTCACATTAACATTGTCTGAAATGGTCCAGAGCGTTTGTGCTTTCAAACCGATGTTATTAATATCATTGAGCCACCTTTGAGTACGTGTATTGTATATAGTTCCGTCGCGCTGTGTACCTGAGAAGGAAAGCCTTGCTGCCAGCTTTTTTCCAAGAGGGCCTGTAATGGAACTCTTCGCCTGGATGTAACCATAGTTACCATAGCTCAACTCAAAAGTTCCGCCTGGTCTGAAGCTTGGTTTGCGGGTGGTGATATTAAATGCACCTGCTGTAGTATTCTTACCGAACAATGTGCCCTGCGGTCCGCGTAGTACTTCAATTTGTTCGATATCGAGAAAGTCGAGTGTTGCTGCAGCGGGACGTGCGATGTACACACCATCAATATACAATCCTACACCCGGATCAACACCATCATTGGTAAGACCGAACGATGCACCTAACCCACGAATATGCAAACCGGTATTTCTTGGGTTTGATGAATAGAACTGTACAGATGGAATTAATTCTTTTATCCGGTTTACGTTGAATGCACCAACGTTGTCGATTTGAGATCCACCGATAACCGAAACCGGTATGGGCACATCCTGTAATAACTCCCTACGACGTCGTGACGTTATTACGATTGTATCCGTTTTAAAAAGTTGTTGTAAGCGGATCACAACATTTGTGGCATTGTTTGCACGGATAAGTTTCTGCTCAGGTTCGAAGCCAGCGTAAGTAACGACTAATGTGACGGGGTATTCTGTAATGCCACCGATTGTGAAATAGCCGGTTGAATCAGCTGTTGTTCCTGTAGTAGTGTTCTTCACTGTGACGCTTGCGTAAGGAATGCCTTCATTGTTTGCATTTGTAACACGGCCCGTGACCTGTGCTGCCACAATAAGTGGTAAGAAGAATGCGGAAAGTAGAATTACTCGTTTCATTTCTGGTTCTGGATGTTTGTGAAGCTCAAGTCTACCCTTCGGTAGTCTTTATTATTTAAAAAAGTAGTTGAAAGGGCGGAAGGTGTCCCTTTGGGAGATAGAAGAGTTGTCTGTCAACAACAACAACAAAAACAACAACTGTAAGTAGTTATGCAGGTGCTTGTTAGGCCGTGTCCTGCAAAGTGCTTAATTAGCATAGTCCATTAAATTGGTAGACAAATGTAATTCGACAATTTATATCGACCAAATAATTGTTTGTTACACAGAAAGAAAGAGCTTACTGAAATAGTAAGCTCCTTTCAAAGAAAAGGCAAAACGTATAGTACATCTCCGCAACCGAACATAACATTGTATCGAAACCGGACAATCTGCAAAAAGCCGTAAATTCAAGTTGCTCGTTATCAGAAGCCTAACTCAGCGGCACCCACTTGGCTATTTACAGGTATCAAATGATTGATATGTTCAAGAATTATCTCGTCGTGGCATGGAGGAACATGCTTAAGAATAAAATGTACAGCGCAATTAATATTGCAGGACTGGGTATCAGTCTCGCCGCATTTTGGTTAATTGTTATGTACATAGGGGATGAGCTTAGTTATGACCGCTACCATGCTAATGCTAACCGGATATTTAGGGTGGTGCAATATGCGAACTGGGAAAATAATAGTCTAAAGCTCGCGCCCACATCTGCACCATTTGCTCCAGCCATGCAAAGTGCATTTCCTGAAATCGAAACAACTGTCCGCATCGATGCTGAGGGCGGTGGGGTGATTAACTACGAGGACAAAAACATCAAAGCAGACGATATCATTTTCGCCGATAAAACATTCTTCAACATATTCTCTGCAACATTCTTATATGGCGACGCTGCCAACCCGCTTAACAAACCCAACGCTATTGTCATTTCTGAAACGCTTGCTAAGAAGTTATTCAATGATGCAGAAAGTGCGGTCAATAAAACGGTATTTTTTGGTAATAGCGAAGGCAACACCATAACAGGAGTGATAAAAGATGTGCCTTCTAATTCGCATTTCCGGTATAGCGGTGTGAGGCCGCTTCCTGCAGGTTACACCAATGGTTGGCAAAACTTCGGGATATACACTTATCTTTTACTAAAACCGGCAGCAAATGTTCAGGCGCTGCAAAATAAACTTCCTCAATTCGCGGCGCGTACTATCCAGAAGGAAATGGGTGTACAGGATTATCGTATGGAGCTTCAGGCATTACCCGACATCCATCTCAAATCGCATCTTGATTTTGAATTAAGCAGCAATGGAAATCTTAGCAGGGTATACACGTTCATTGGCATTGCGGTGCTGATACTACTGATTGCGATCATCAATTATATGAATCTTACCACCGCGCGATCCACTGCAAGGATACGCGAGATAGGGATACGGAAAACCGTAGGCTCCGGCAAGTGGCATCTTGCAGGGATGTTTATTTCGGAGTCTGTGTTGGTAACATTAATATCGGGCGCAGTGGCAATAGTGTTGGTGCAGTTGCTGCTACCATTGTTCAATCAGCTTACCGGCAAAGAACTGTTGATCTGGAGGTTTGGTGTGGCGTTCAGTGTATTTGTATTGGTAGCATTCACGGTTGGTATCGGTATTCTTAGTGGCATATATCCATCGCTGTTCCTTTCGCGGTTCAAAACCATCCCTGCATTGAAGGGACAGGTAGGTAACGTTTCTTCAAATATCATATTCCGGAAGTCGTTAGTAGTATTTCAATTCGTTATTACAGTGGTGATGCTTGCGGGATCGCTGGTTGTGTACAAACAGCTGCATTACGCCTTGAACAAAGATCTTGGCTTTAACAAGGACCAGGTACTTACATTTCATATCGATGACAGAAATGTGCGCGAGCACGTGTCGGCTATGAAACTGCAGTTGCTCAGGAATCCAGCGATAGAAGCAGTATCAGCGGCCGGTAATCCAATCGGCAATAACAATTTAGGTGGTAGCGGGTACAACTTTGAAAACACCGACGGATCCTTCTCCACTAATTCAAAGATGGTAGAGGAGTTGATGGTTGATGCAGACTACCTCAAAACAATGGAGATAAAGTTGTTGCAGGGAAGAAGTTTTTCAAATGATATGCCTACTGATAAATATGGTGCTGCGGTGGTGAATGAAACATTGATGAAGCAGTTAGGATGGAAAGATGCCATAGGAAGAAGAATGCAATTTAACATAGACGACAAAGGCAATAAGGGTCAACGCACTGTTGTAGGAGTGGTGAAAGACTTTCACACGTATTCGCTGCAACATAAAGTGAGTCCCCTGGTGATGGTTATGCCTCCTGCTTTCTCAAGTGAAGACAATTTATATGTAAGAATTGCAAAAGGTAAGATCAAAGAAGGCCTGGCTCATATTGACCATGTATTCCGCACATTTGATAAAGCATCACCTGTGGAGTATCACTTTCTTGATAAAAACTTTGCTCAACAGTATGAAGCGGAGAGAAAGCAGGGGCAGATTGCTTTTGCTTTTACGATCATTGCGGTGATCATTGCTTGTTTGGGTTTGTATGGCCTTGCAACATTCACAGCGGCTCAACGCACGAAGGAAATTGGTATTCGGAAAGTGTTGGGTGCGTCGGTGCCAAACATTATCGGGTTGCTGTCGAAAGATTTTGCGACGCTCGTGATCGTGGCAACAATAATTGCTTCCCCTCTGGCGTGGCTCGCTATGCATCAGTGGCTTAACGATTTCGCATACAGGATAAATATCGACTGGACCATCTTTGCAATCGCCGGACTCGGTGCGATAATCATAGCCGTAGCTACAGTAACTTTCCAGGCGGTAAAGAGTGCTCTTGCAAATCCTGTTAAGAGTTTGCGAACGGAATAGATGCGGAAAACCCGTAAATTTTTCGTATCTTTGGAGCTCCTTCTCCAAAAAAAGTATACATGAATATAGAAGACATCGAAAAATTCTTAGCAAAAAACAAAGAGGTCAATTCTAATTACGTGAAGATATCTTTCAGAAAAAGGAATGATGTCTACGGGTTATTTGTACGCGACAGGGATTATGATCATCTGAAGTCGAAGAATTTTTGGAGAGTCGTTACTAAAACCAATATGAGCGAATTCAATAGGACAGGAGAGCTTTCTCTTGCGCGCATATTCAATGGTTCAGAGTTTTCCCGCCTCACTACTTACGAAGAAAATTTCGCCTGATCTCAAGGTTAGCCATAACCGCCTGGCTACTTCGACTTATCGCTTGTTCTCAAGGACAAACTCATCAGCAGTGAAGAACGATTTTGTAAGAGTTTACCTCTATCCGATCATTTACTCTCTTTCACTTATTTGATTCCGTTTCTGATTGCCCTATTTTGTCGGCTGATAGTAACCTTCCATGAAAAAAGTTTTTACCGCTATTTCTATTATTGCCATCTTCCAAATTAGTTGCTCCAAAAAGGGAACTGATCAAAAGTCTGCCGCCGACGACGTAGACATATACATTTCAGGAAGTCACTGGCTACCCGACACACCAGGACCCACGGTTTCTTACTGGAAAAATGGTGAACCGCCAACGAACCTGTTTACGCCGCTGGTGTTAAAGGGAGCAGGTGCGGCAGATATGGAAGTATATAACGGCGATGTATATGTAACGGGAGGCATCCAGGGTGTAGCGCAGGTTTGGAAAAATGGACAGCGAACGGCATTAGCACCTGAGGATATTTACTCGTGGTCTTCCGACCTTGCCATATCAAACGGCGATGTATACATTTCCGGAACACAAGTCACTAACGCCTTTACCAAGTTCGGTTACTGGAAGAATAATGAATTTAAAGAGCTTGCCCGTTATTCCAAGTTGGATCGCTTGTATGGGTACTGCACTGCTATAGCCGTACAGGCCAGCGATGTTCATGCGCTCGCGTATTGGGGCGACTATACATTGTACTGGAAGAATGGTGTGCTCGACACATTTGCGCATAACCTTAGCCCGGAAGCAACGGCTATTAAACTGGATGGCGGTGATGTATATATATCAGGAAGTTTAAATGGTTATCCCGCGTATTGGAAAAATGGCGAACCAACAGTGGTGTCTAATGTACAGGGAGCGATTTCAGATATAGTCATTAAAGATGGCGACATACACCTTGTAGGAAATGAAAGCAATTTCGCGACTTACTGGAAGAACGGCGTTAAAAAAGTTTTAGATAATGGCCATGCGAATGAGCTTGCCGTAAACGGATCGGATGTTTACGTTACTGGATTCTGGAGGCGTGGTCGCGGCGAACTTGCCGTTTACTGGAAGAATGGCGAACGTCATTATCTTATTCCACTCACTGACCGCCAGGGTACTGAAACAGCTAACGGAATTGTGATTGTGCCGCGTTGAGCACGCAGTCAAAATTGAAGCAAAGGATTTTTCGTCCAGATAAATTAACTTTCGAGAAATCGATTTTAAAAAATGTTCGAAAGTTCCAATCCCCCCTCAACACTGATATACATATTCGGCGGCAGCGGCGACCTCAGCTATCGAAAACTAATACCCGCTCTTTATAATTTGTTCCTTGATGGAAGACTTCCAAAACAATTCACTGTTTTCGGTCTTGGGCGAACTGAATATTCAGACGAGCAATACCGTGAGCATGTGCAAAAAGGAATTGAAGCATTCAGCAGAAGAAAACGAAAAGAAGATGGAAGCTGGGAAACGTTTTCTGCAATGATTCAATACCTGAAAATCGACATTTCAGATGTTTCGAATTTCGAAGCAATTACCAACTCCATCCATAACAAAGAAGCTGAATTCGGAAACAAACCCGCCGTAATATTTTACCTCGCAGTGGCACCACAGCTCGTTCCAACGATACTCGAGAACATGCGCGTGCTTCCGGCGTGCGTAGATAGAAAGAATACGCGCATCGTGGTTGAAAAACCTTTTGGATTTGATTTAGCCAGTGCACAGGAATTGAACAGGCAATTATCGTTACAGTTCCAGGAGGAACAGATATTTCGTATCGATCATTACCTCGGCAAAGAAACCGTGCAAAACATCCTGGCGTTTCGTTTTGCCAACGCATTGTTTGAACCAGTCTGGAATAAAAACTACATCGATCATATACAGATTACAGCCGCCGAAACTGTAGGAATGGAAAAACGAGGCGACTACTACGAGCGGTCCGGCGCCTTGCGCGACATGGTACAGAATCACCTGCTGCAGCTACTTTGCATGATCGCTATGGAGCCGCCCATATCACTCGACTCCCACGACATCAGGAACAAAAAAGCCGATGTGTTGCACGCCATCCGGCGCTTTACACCAGAAAACGTTAGTGAAGCCGCGGTGCGCGGACAGTATTCTGACGGCAAGATGGGTGATGAACAACAACCCGGATATCGCCAGGAAGAAAAAGTGGCTCCCGATTCTAAGGTTGAAACTTTTGCAGCGGCTAAAATTTTTGTAGACAATTGGCGCTGGCAGGATGTGCCGTTTTACATCAGGACAGGCAAACGGATGAATGCAAAATCGACGGTAATCTCAGTAATCTTTCGCGCGGCACCCGCGTACTCATTTCCTGTGCAACCGGCAGAAAACAGGATGCCGAACCGTATTACTTTTGCGATACAACCCGAAGCAGACATCCGGTTGCGGTTCCAGGCGAAGAAGCCCGGCTCAATAATTCTTGATCCCGTGAATATGGTTTTTACATACAAAGATGCCTTTAAGGAAGAACCAGAGGCTTACGAAACACTTTTGCTCGATGTTATGGAAGGCGATGCAACTTTGTTCATGAGAACCGACCAGGTGGAAGCAGCATGGAAAGTGATTATGCCTATTCTCGACACATGGACAAAAGAAACACCGAAACACTTTCCAAATTATAGCCCGGGCTCATGGGGCCCGGCTGCTGGTCTCGATTTAATTGAACGCGATGGTCGCAGGTGGATAACACTGCCGTTACCATCAAAAAAAGAAGAAACTACCCAATAGATGCAACTGCATATCTACGAGTCTACATCGCAAATGAGTTTGGCAGCGGCCGAATGGATCACTTTATACATCACGCAGCAACTGAAAAAAGCTGACCGGTTTACATTAGTGCTATCGGGAGGAAGTACTCCAAAACAACTTTATGCTATCCTGGCTACAGATGATTTCCGGGACCGGATAGACTGGCTGCGCGTGCATATCTTTTTCGGCGACGAACGATTCGTTTCATTCGACGATGACCGGAATAACGGGAAAATGGCATTCGACTATCTACTTAAACTCGTCCCCGTTCCACCAGAGCAGATTCATTACATTTCGACAAAAGTCGGGGAGGAGCAATCAGCGAAGGAGTATGAGCAAATACTACGCGAATATTTTCCAACAACCCCTCCTTCATTCGACCTCGCTCTCCTGGGCATGGGCGATGATGGACATACACTTTCGCTTTTTCCTCATTCGCCGGTGATTCATGAAGAGCACAAATGGGTAAGTCCGGCAAAGGCACCCGTTGAGCCGGTAGATCGGATTACACTCACAGCGTCGATTGTAAATATGTCGCGATGTGTTTTATTTTTACTTGCCGGAGAGGGTAAATCGCAGCCGTTACATGAAGTACTCGAGGGCGAATTTAATCCGGATCTTTATCCTTCACAAATCATCAGCAGAACCCATAACAATGTTCACTTATTTGCAGATCGTGATGCAACAAGTCTGCTAACAAAACATAATTAATGCTATCACAAGACGAAATGAAACAACGTGTGGGCAAGTATGCCGCGACGTTAGTGACAAATGGAATGACAATTGGATTAGGCACAGGCTCAACCGCAAATCATTTGATACGTGCGCTCGCCGACCGTATGAAGGAAGGCTTGCGATTTACCGCTGTGCCTACTTCCGGCCACACAAGAGACCTCGCGACACAACTCGGCATTTCGGTAATAGAATTCGATGACGTTAAAACGATTGATCTTGCAATTGACGGCGCAGATGAGATCAGTCCGCAGCTAAATTTAATAAAAGGAGGAGGAGGCGCAATGTTGCAGGAGAAAATGATTGCTCATACGGCGCAGAAATTTATAGTACTGGGCGATGAATCGAAACTGGTAAAGCAATTTGGTAAATTTCCGTTGCCTGTAGAGGTAGTGCCGTATGGATGGAACCACGTGCAACGAAAAATTGAAATGCTTGGATGCGATAAAGTTGTGTTGCGGGTAAGAGATGGTAATACCTACATTACGGATCATCAACATTTTATTCTCGACTGCGACTTTAGCACAATTCAAAATCCGGATGAACTGAATGCAATGATTAAGTCCATCCCCGGTGTAGTTGATACAGGTCTTTTTCTTCATCTCGCAAAAAAAGCGATCATCTCTTATGCGGATGGAACTGTGAAAGAGATAGGTGTGGAGAGTTAGAAAAGAAAACACATTCATTCACTTTTCAAATACTACCTGATGCCCAAACTTCTCATTTCATTCCTTGCATTCCTTGTAATGTGTACAGCCGTCGCACAAAAAAAATACGAGATTATCGGGCACGTAGCAGGCTTTGCGGATAGCACCAAAATCTTCCTTGACACAATGAATGTGACGAGGGCGATTGTTGTCGCGGATTCCACATATATAACCGATGGAAGTTTTCAGTTTACCGGATCGATAAAAGAAGACGTATCACAGGTGATGATCCGTACTAAAAATTTTGAGGATTATAAATTTATGTGGCTCAGCAATGAGAAGATCAATTTCTCGGCTGAAAAGGGAAAGTTCAGAAGTGCCAGGATCACTGGCTCTAAAGTTCAAAACGAATCGGATCTGTATGACAGCGTCGCTGGGAATGACCGAAATAAATCTTTCATCTTTATTGAAAGCCATCCTAACTCTATTGTGAGCGCACATGTTTTAAGCGTTTATGCGTCTACGTGGGGGCGAGATACTGCGATGGTGTTATACAAGAAGTTGAGTCCCGCGATGCAAAGTTCTACTTACGGCAAAGATGTGGCAGAGTTTATCGCATTGAATAAAAATCCTAAAATCGGCGATCGCTATGTCGACTTTACGCAGGAGAATGTGCAAGGGAAACAGGTGAGTCTGTCCGACTTCAGCGGCAAAGTGGTGTTGCTCGACTTCTGGGGTTCCTGGTGCGGTCCATGCAGGGCAAATAACGTTGAGCTCGTTAAAATATACAAAGAATTCAAGGATACGGGATTTGAAATTTTAGGAGTAGCGGCTGATGGCGATCGTGCAGCGTGGCTGGCGGCTATTGCAAAAGATCAAATGACCTGGCCAAATGTCACAGATTTTAATGGTCCGAAAAATAAAGCTGCAATCGCTTACGGCATCAATAAATATCCCACCAATTATTTGATTGACAAGAAAGGAACGCTAGTTGCCATGGATCTTTATGGAGATGATTTGCGAACGGAAGTCCGCCAGTATCTTGACGCTAAGAATTAACAGGAGGGTTATTTCCGAAGTTTTAGCTTAAGCGCGAGTGCACATTCAATTTTCGAATAAATGGAGTAATTTGAAAGCATGATGGAGTATAGATTTTTAGGTGCGTCCGGTCTTGAAGTGCCGGTGCTTAGTTTCGGAACAGCAACATTCGGTGGAAAAAATGAGTTCTTCAAAGCATGGGGCAGCACACAGGCAGAAGAAGCTACAAGATTAGTACAAATTTGTTTGGAGGCTGGAGTAAACATGTTCGACACAGCCGATGTTTATTCCGAAGGCTTAGCAGAAGAAGTACTCGGCAAAGCAATTGCAGGTATACAAAGAGATAAACTTATTCTTTCTACTAAGGCTACTTTCCCTTTCGGACAAGGCCCAAACAACCAGGGCTCTTCACGTCTTCATCTTTTAAAACAGGTTGAAGGAAGTCTGCAGCGATTAGGAACAGATTACATCGACATATATCACATGCACGGTTTCGATGGCAACACACCTGTTGAGGAAACGCTGCGAACGCTTGACGACCTTATTCAAAGCGGTAAAGTCCGTTACATCGCAGCATCAAATTTCTCAGGTTGGCATCTCATGAAATCATTAAGTGTGTCAGATAGGTATGGTTGGAATAAATACGTGGGTCATCAGGTGTACTATTCTTTAGCCAACAGGGAATATGAGTGGGAGTTGATGCCACTAGCATTAGATCAAAAGGTTGGCGGCATTATCTGGTCTCCTTTAGCAGCTGGCAGACTTGGCGGAAGATATGGAAGGAATAAACCTATTCCACAGAATGGCCGAGTTGCGCAGGGAGGTAGTCCTGTTCCCGAGATGGTGGTGAATGAAGGCCTACTGTACAACATTATCGATGCATTACAGGAAATTGCAGCACAAACGGAAAAGTCGGTTGCACAGGTTGCTATCAACTGGTTATTGCAGAGGCCTACCGTTTCAAACATTATTATCGGCGCAAGAAACGAAGAACAACTAAAGGAAAATTTAGGAGCTGTTGGGTGGAACCTGACAAAGGAACAAGTAAAGAAGCTGGACGATGTTAGTGCAGCTCCTCCTACATATCCTTATTGGCACCAATGGCAGAATAAGAAATTAAATCCTACTCCCAGGTTTCTCTGACATCAATAATTTACTTCAGGTGTGCACTTAACATCCACGCCATCTTTTCGTGTGCTTTCATTAGGCCGGTAATGAAGTCGCTTGTACCTGCGTCTTTCCATTCTTCGGCGTACCGGTTTATGTTTTCACGCAAATGAATGATGATTGTCTGATGATCTTCCAATAAGGTTCTCATAAAACCGGCGCTGTCATTTTCTTCCCTTGTTTCTTCTGTGAGACTTGTTTCCTGTAAGAAGTGTGTAAGGGTTGCTTCTGTATAGTGACCTATAGTACGAATACGTTCCGCAATGTCATCAATCATTTCTTCCAACAGTTTGTACTGCTCTTCAAAAAAGCGGTGTATGGTAAGAAAGTCGGGTCCTTCTATATTCCAATGCGCTCGTCTTGTCTTGATGTAAAGCACATGTTCATCTGCCAGTAATCTATTCAGCGATTGCGCTATCTCTGCAGTATTTGCGGGCTTGATTCCGATTTCTGTATTCATTGTATAGTTTGTTGTTTGTTGTCTGGGATTGTAAAAGGTTTAATCCGCACATTTCGTGCCCATAAGGATGTTTGGTGACATCCTATTATTAACGTACCTTCCGAAAGTTAATTTGAGCCTCGCATTAGTAGCCTTAATTATCTGCACCTCGATAGCATCTTAGTTCTGTTTTACTTCTGGCCTTCCTCAAGCATTTTTTATCAGGTTTAATTATTTAAGAATGAACATTTACGTTTCAAACTTAAGCTTCAACGTTCAGGATGAAGACTTAAGAGCTTTTTTACTCCTTACGGAGAAGTTACATCAGCTAAGGTTATTAACGATCGGGAAACTGGCAAGTCAAGAGGCTTCGGCTTTGTTGAAATGTCTAACGATGAAGCAGCGAAGAAAGCAATCACTGATCTCAATGGCGGGATTGTTGAAGGTCGCGCTGTGAAAGTTTCGGTTGCGAATCCAAAAGAAAGCAAACCAGCTCGTTCATCATCCAGCCCGTTCCGTTCAGATAGTGACGGCAGTTATAAGAGCTAGTAAAAAAAATGATTATAGTAAAGCCCCGGACATCCCGGGGCTTTTTTTTGGCGTTAGTATTCGTGAAACTGTCACAAACAGGGACAAAGCAGTCATGTAATGCAGCGATCTGTCTACAAATCCCGATATAACTCGCGAAACATCAGCATCGCGTACAATTTGGCAGTTTACAGCTGCTAGGTGCCTGGTAAATTAAGTATACATTACGTTGTCAGGAGTGTCTACTGCATGTTATCATCCTCCATTAGTATCTCTCACGCCGGCGACAACAACACGAATCTTTCTTCAATAATTAAACACAACAATATGAACAATGAACACGAAGTAAATATAGACGATGACACAATTGGCCTTGTTGGGTTACGACTGACTGATAAGCATTTAAATGCCGAGACTGCACTTACCTCGAGAGTGTTTGAGTATCCGCACTTACCGGATGTTTACGTGATGGAAAGTGATCTTTATGGAAACCGGATGCCAAAAGATTCGTGTTTCCTTGCATTCATTGGCCAGCACGGCATGATTGGAAAACATGTAAGAGTAGAAACACTCAGGCATTCGACAGTGATGGACATTAAGCAGATGGTGGAAGACAATAATGAGGGGTAAGAGAATCGCTTACTGAATTCATAGCGTAGTGCGACTTATGCATGCGTCACCTTTATATGGCCCTCTGACGCACAAAAAAGCCCGTAGAACTTTCATCCTACAGGCACTTCCAGTAATTTGCCGTTTTGAACATACCCTAAAACAATGAAGTATATCAGTATCAAGCCAACAAACGTCAATACAACATTAAGGACCATATGTATAACACGGAGGATTCGCAATTCCCCTAAGGTATTAAACTTTTTATTGGATACCGTAGCTTGCATTTCGCATCTTTCTCCCTAATAATCTCGACGATATTTTGGGAAACAGAAAAGCGGGCTGAATATCAATCGCTGTTATTTTTGAATTAAAGCTCTTCATTTGGATCCATCTTCAATATATGCCCGACTCCGAAATGAAGAGCTTTCCGCGGTAATTCTTGTAAAGCCTACTACCTCCAGAATTAACTCCGAAGGTATGTTGCTAATTTTCTTTTGAGTTATTCTTTTATTAATTTAAGCGTCTTAATTTCTTTTCCATTGGTTGCGGTGATTAAATACATACCGGCGACCAGATTTTGTGTTGGGAGCATAACAACATTGCTATTGAAAATGTTATTTTGCCAAACTTTTTTGCCATTCAGATCGGTAATCGTGATTATTACATTTTGCACGTCTCCTGTTAATGACAGTATTGAATTGGATAAGGCTGGGTTTGGATAAACCGATGCATCAAAGCGAACGTCAGCATTCACCACTGCCGGGCTTGCGATTGCGATTGTCATTTTTTTATAGCAGCTTCCTCCAGCATATAATTCTGCGCCATATTTGAGATTGTAGCCGCATGCAAATAATTTCTCCTTTGTTGGGAAGATTGCAGCAACATTGAGCAAATCAATGCCCGGAACTGCATTGGTGCCGTCTTCGGTGCCATCGGAAGACCAAAGCGTACGTCCATTTCCTTCGAAGTAGCGAAAAAATAATCTTCCATCAAAACTAGTTAGCTCTACCATATTGCTGCTGGCAGCTCCTGGGGTAATGTCCTTGACAAGCTTGGTTCCCTTTGTTGTACCATCGCTTTTCCATAGCTCTCTGCCGTTTATTCCATCGTCTGAAACGAAGAAGAGTGTGCCATCGACATCCGTCAGAAAGGAGGGGCCAAGTGTAGGAGTGCCACTGGTGGGATTAATGTCTTTCACTTTTCTGGTACCTGCAACAGTTCCATCGGTTTTCCACAACACTGTGCCTTCACTATTGGTGTAGTCTACAGCACTGAAATACAGCATACGTTTGGATCTGGCAAAAAAATCTGCTGTCGAGGCCACGGTGAACCCGTAAAACGGATCAATATCTTTGAGTTTAATGGTACCCGACCTTGTGCCATTTGTTTTCCAGAAGGAAGGATTTGCACCATCCGCATCCACTGCAGCAAAATAAAGTGATTCGTTGAATAGGTAAAGACCTGCTGGTATTGAATTTCCGGGACCCGGATTGATGTCTTTGACGAGGGCGGTACCAGCCTGGGTGCCATTGCTTTTCCACAGTTCGTAGCCATGCGCATCGTCCCCCGCAACAAATACCGCTATGTTTCCAACTGTATTGAGGTAATCTCTGATATAAACGGAAGAGCATAGTATTATCGCTCCAGAGGCGCTGCTTCTAACCTCATACCGCGCGAGGATCGAGTTGTAAGTAGTATAAAAAACTACACCGTTGTCCGCCACACTAAAGCTCTGGATATTTGGATAATCGGCCGTGATTTTAACCAATCCATCTTTCCTCCCATTTGTTTTATAGATGGCGCTACTATTACCGGCTTCCCCCTGAAAGTATACTGCATCATTTTTTGAAAGAAAGTTCCGAACGAAAATTCCACTCTCGCCGGTTATAACATCATGCAACAACTTTGTTCCATCTTTCGTTCCGTCTGATATATAGATTTCAGATCCATGTACTCTTTCTCTGGCAGTAAATATTAAATCCTTTCCCAAAGACGTCATGCCACGATAGCCAGAAGTATTGAAGGGATTGAAGCCAGCCTCGGAGGTTGAAGTAGACGTCGTATTAATATCCTTCACCAACGCAGTCTGAAAAATGTTACCGCTTGTAATAAACAATTCATTTCCTTTTTTCTCATCGGCAGCTGTAAACATTAATTTTCCCCTGATCGCTGTAAGATTAGCAGGATAGGAACTCGTAGATCCTCTAAAAACGTCACTTACCAATATCGGAAAGGACCCGTAATAGGTAGTAATAGTTCTCCAGAGTTCCGTGCCAAAATACTTGTCACGCTTAACGAAATAAAAAGTTCCTGCTCCATTGTATAGATGACTGATTGATTCGCCTGAACGCAGCTTGTATACCAGTTTCGTCGAAGCTATTGTTCCCCTGGTGCTCCATAGCTCATCATGCAAACCGTTTTGTTGACTGATCACTTTAAAATATAAATAGTTTTTGCTTACCTGCATTTCTGAAGGAACGATAACAGCTGATGTGCCATCAGTGGTAAAATCCTGGAGTTTGACAAGTCCTGCAATCGAAGCATCGTACCGATACAATCCATTAGTACTCCCAGGAATAAACATCGCGTCATTGAGAATCGGAAAACGCATGCCTATATAATCTGCACCAATCAGTATACCATTGTTGCCGGGTGCAAGCATTGTGCCTCCTTCCGTGCCATCAGATACCCAAAGTTTTCGCCCGGTTCCATCATCTGCTGAAAAATAAAGCTTGTCATGATAGCCTGTAAGTTGTGCCGGAGTAAATGGTGCGAAATTACCTTCAGCATCCAGAAGAGGAAAAGCTGGTCCAACATGATACGTATTGGCATTAGTAAAATCGCTTCTCCAAATCTGCCATCCTAACGTTTCATAATCCAAAAAAGTGAAATACAGCAAACCGTTCACAATTGTCGGCAGAGTAATTTGTTCTCCACCAAAACCCCGGTCTCCGATCTCGATTATCTGGGTCGTGCCTTCCATAGAACCATCTGTCTTCCAGATCGACGTCCATGTACTGAGCCCATCAGCAATAAAATATACAAAGTCGCCTGCAGCAAAAAAATTGGTGGCGTTTCCGACAGTGGCGAGCAACTCTGTACCTGCAGCTGTTCCGTCAGATACCCAAACACCAGAGCCGGAACTGGTTATCGCGCTGAAGTATATTTTTCCATTCAAACCGGTAATGTTAAAGATGAAGCTTGAAGCAATTCCCGTTTCCAGATCCTTCACCAGGTAAGTCCCTCCCCCGGTCCCGTCGCTTCTCCATAGTTCCATACCGTGGAGTCCATCATCTGCAACAAAATAAGCAACATCATTAACCACGCCGTATGATGCGGAATCAAAATGAAAATTGTTAAACAGATCTTTATAATTGTCAATAAGATTATTTGGATTGCTTTCCGCTAAAGCATTTATATCCCTGATGAGCTGAAAGTCTGAAAGCACACAGTCGCGGCGGCGAGCATTCGTATTGGAAATAGTGGAAGAAGAACTTTTTAACTCACCATTTATTTTTTCATGTGATCGCATCCTTTGATACTTCAGATTCTTCTTAACCGACTCAATATCCCCTTTAGTAATTTTCGGCTCAGGCGAATTGAGGTGATCAATATCCAAAGATCTATTGATAGGTAGGCTTGTATCCGGTGCTGGCAATTTGGTGTCGAATAAGATATTCGGAGATTTCTTTTTCGGTAGAACCCCCGGCTCCTGGGCAACAGATGAAAGTGATATCACCGCTAATAATGCTGCAAAAAGAAGTAAAGTTTTACCGTTCATAATAACAAATTGTAAATGAATAAAAGAAACAGGGAGAAAGCAAATCTGTACATACAGGAGATTTGAAAACGAACCCGAAACCGAAACATTTTATATGTACTAAATCTAAATTGAGTAACGTCTTCTTAGGCGCAAATGAGCCCAGTGACTGTTCTATTGAGGGAAGAGAGTCTTGAGTGAGGAAAATAAAACGATACCTGAGATAGAGCTGGATCCAACCATCTTTTTACACCAAGCTCTCTTTTTAATTCCTCACTATGAGTGGAGTAACCTTTGTCTACTATGCCTGAGAGACGGAGGCGTGCGGGATGATTACCAGGCATAGCGATGAGGTTTGTTAAGTAGAAGGTAGGAAAGTAAAACATTGGAACCGGCAATAATTATCTTCACATTCAACATATTGACGGGCATCAACTATCGAAGTCGGGCCGAAGAGATACAGGAACATTTACTCGGGTATTATACATGACGTTGACGGACGTGTGTACGTATTTCCGTATTTTGAAGTAACACCAAGTGCGCAGCATCATATCACGGAATAAAACAAATAATGACTGGCAATCTAGGAAAGGGTTCTGCCGCCATCATCTCAGCTACTTCCAGAGCATATAAAATATATAGTGTCGCTACATGATGGAATTACTCAGTTCCGGTTGAAACAGGTTGATAAGGATGGAACATTTGGCATTCACCTATCGTTAAAATGAGCTATGACGGCATTTTATCGTCAAAGGTCTACGATGATAATCGAGCTCATGGTATTATGCTTAACGCTTCTTCCTCAAATCAAATAAAAATGTCATTATATGATTTAGCTAGAAATTTAGTCTTCTCCAGCGAATAATGTTGGTTCAATTGTTCATGTACAAGAATGTAAATGCAGGTGTCTATTTGCTTAGATTGGAATCTAATTACTCACCTACAATTGAGAAACTATTATTAATTGAAAACGTGCGCGCATTAAAAGGTCTCCCTTAGACAAACAGCCGTTTCTTGATTGCATTCAGAAAGGTAAGCGGATCAACATCCTTCTGAAAATAAGCATCGACTGTCCTATCCTGAATAGCTTTGGCAATATCAGCATGGGTCTCCGGCATCATTGTAAGCATGAATACGGGAATTCTCGTCGACATAGCTACTTCCACCTTTCTTATTTCGCGAGCAAACTGGCACCCAGTAATGCCCACATGGTTGTAATCAGTGAGGATCAGGTCTATTGGCAATTTATTTGCCATTCGTTCTTCAATATCTTTCAAAGCAACAATAGGCGATTGATAAGGTAGATACTCGACATTGAATTCAGATTCTATTAACTGTTTGATTCCACTAACTAATAGGCGGTGGTCATCGAGATGAATGATGGTTTTTGTGAACATGCATCAAAAATAGGTTCAAACCTCTTGGCTACCCACACCTGTCAAACCACCGGGCAGAGTACCAAGAATATTTGAAATGGAAAGAATCGAATTTGTTTCGACCGTATAAGATTTGAGATTATAGAAAGATACAAACTCACGAATTTTATCACCGTTACCGTCGATGTCGACTGCTGAAAGGTCAAACGCATTCACACTCACAGGTTGACCATTTCTTTTGTCAATAAATGAAATTTGAAATTCCATCCACCATTCACCCGCATTATTTATTCTGTTGTTATTACCAACCTGCGGCTGCCAGGCTTTAACAGAACCCGTGCTTGTGAGGTCGATATTGATAAGCTTAACGAGGGGGCTTGAACGCGACATAATTTTTACCATTGCGTTCACCTCACCGGTTACTTTAGGGAATTCATACACGGCTCCGTTCTGTCCTGCTGTGCCTGTCTTAAGTGTTTGAGTTTTGAACCAGTTTCTTAGGGCTGGGGCCGCTACCGGCAAATACGGAGGCGGAAAGCAGTACGTCACAGCCACTAAGACCACTATTGAGCGGAGGTGGTTTGGGGTACTTGTGCTGATTGTCTTAATAAATACGGCTCTATTGTACGCCATGTTTTCGAAAGTGATACCAATCATATACGCTTTGGACTCTACATACGCGATTTTTTTTCCGAACGGAATATGAATCTCGACTTGAAATCTTCGATACGGAGGGAACTTTTACCTCATAAGCAGTTACGTACTGGTATCGGAATATATCTAGAGCACGGTTGTAGGGATACGATCGAGTGTCTATCACTGATCTGAATGACTTTAGAACGTCATACTAATTGAACGTGTTGTAGCTATTCGATTAAGGCTTTCGGGCCTGAGTACCTCTCATCAAATCGATAATCGACGATCCTATCTGGTATTTCCTAGAATAAATTCTCACAACCGTATACGATCGTGGCAGCGGCAGTGCCAATTACTTGTGCTTGAGTGCACGTCCTTGCTTCTAGCTCGCGCAGAAAAAGTAAAAAGGCAACTTCGGCAACGTTGGTAATCTTGATTTTTGGAAATTGATAAGTGTGATTAAAAACTTTTTGGACGAGTAGAATTATAGTAGCGCTTCACATTGTAAATATCTGTTCTTCGCTGGATAAAAATGCTTATTGTCCTTTGTAAGAAGTGGGTATAATTACCATTTAAGGACTTATCCTTGATAGGTTTGGAAGATATGAATGACGTAAGTAGACTATAAAAGTTTCAATTGATTTTCAATATTCTGAAGAAATAATCTGGAGGCATCAAGATAATCCAGCATTTTTTGCTTTTGTTCTTCTCCACTAAGCTCTCCAATTCCCTGAATCGCATCATCAAGGTGGTATCCGATGTCGGAAGTTAACTTCTTAACACTACTAACTGTTTGCCTTAATGCTAATCTTAACTCCATTTCATCCATCACAACATCTGCTAATTGTCTTAGCATCGATTGCTCTTTTTCAGTAAAGACTCGGGGCACTTTATCAATAATACATAATGTGCCCAGGTTGCACTGCTCCTCGGTTTGTAGCGGTGCAGCAGCATAAAATTTTAGCCCAAATTCGCCGGCTACTAACGGGTTAGACAATGTTCGGATGTCGCTGCAGGCATCTTCAACAACATATATTTCACTTGAAAGTATAGCCGAGGCACAAAGTCCCGGGTCTCTGTCTATTTGGTTAACAGTTAATCCATGTGCAGACTTAAACCAAATACGGTCGGTGTCCACCAAACTTATGATGGATATTGGTACACCAAAAATAGTAGAAGCTAATTGAGTTATCCGATCAAAACTCCCATCAGGTGGAGTATCAAGAATGTCGTATCGCTTTAGTAATTCAATTCGTTTTTCCTCGTTTGCAGGTTTCTCGAGAATTGACATAGTTTCTGTTTTAAGCTTTTATAATGTTACTTTACGGGCAGGATTATTTTAAAGGTTGCGCCTGAATTTAATTTTCCTTCAGCAAATATGCGACCTTTGTGGGCATCCACCAGTTTTTTGCACAGCGCAAGTCCAATTCCATACCCGCCGAATTCACTTCTGTCGTTAAGGCGTTGAAAAATAGTGAATATTTTGTCTGCGTAATTTTGGTCGAAGCCAATTCCGTTGTCTTTAACAACAATTTCTACATAGTCGCTATGTGGTTGTAATTGCCAATCATTTTTCTGCTCTGCACTAACATCGTTTGTTGTAATAGTTATTGTTGGGATAGTATTCCGCTTAGTAAACTTCAGTGCATTCCCTATTAAGTTGTAAAAAAGCTGGTTCATTTGTAATGGAACAGCTTTAATTGTAGGGAGAGTGCCAACACTGAATTCTGCCTTCTTTTGCGCTATTAACAGCTCGAAATCGGACAGAATATCAAGCAGTATTGCATTTAAGTCAACCATTTCATAACGTATTCCCTGGGTAGCACTCGAATAATCAAGCAGGCTATGTATTAAATCTGACATCCTTGATGCTGAAGTGGTAATTTTTTCAATATATGTTTTTGCGTCTGCTTCGGCCCCTGTTTGCTTTGAAAGCCTGTCGGCAAATATTCTTATTTTCCTTAATGGCTCTTGCAGGTCGTGTGAGGCGATGTAAGCAAATTGCTGCAATTGTTGGTTAGACGATTCTAGGTGTGTATTAAAAACCTCCAATTGTTTTCGTTTATTTTCAAGTTCGGTTTGGTTTGCCTTCTGCTCACTAATGTCACGTATAAAAGCAATAAAAACTTTTGCATTTCCTTGTTCCGTTTGCGATATAGTCAGCGAAATATGAAACTCTTCCCCTGATTTCTTTAGTGCGGTTATCTCAATAGTTCTGTTCAGTACATGTGCTTCACCAGTAGCCAACAACCGTTTCATCCCTTCGTTATGGGCATTACGATATTTAATGGGCAATATTGAGGATGATAACATCGTACCTAAAATCTCTTCTCTCGTCCAGCCAAATAGTACTTCAGCTTTTGCATTCCAAAATGTAACTATTCCCGCCTCGTTTATCACTATTACAGCATCAGGTGCATGGCTGAATAACCGGTTCATATAAAGTTCACTCTCCTTCAACCGTGCTTCATTTTCCAACTTAGCTGTTATATCTCGAAAAATTCCTCTTGTATACAATGGTTTGTCACCATCTATTCTCACCGAAATGAAACCTTCTAAACTAATTATTTTTCCCGATTTTGTTTTAAGCCTTACAACCCTTTCAGTATCATCAATGCATCTGTTTATAATATTTTGGCGATATGATTTAAAGTGCTCCCTATCTTCCTCTATTACATAATCATACACAGACGTCCCTTGAATTTCTTCGAGTGGGTATTCCAGCGTATTACTCCAGCTTTGGTTAACGTAAAGTATGATTCCTTCGGGGGAAATGAAATGTATTAAGTCATGAGCTTTATCAAACAAATCTCTAAAGCTCTCGTCTTTTAGAAAAGTATTAATATTTTCTAAAAATGTCTCCATAATCACTTTTGCAAAATAAGTATATTACGCCGCAAAAAAAATCTCTTATCGATTAATAGCAGCAATCCGGCGCATCGCTTACCCTACTTCCTGTTTTCTATTTCAAGGCTAATAAGTCAATAAGATTTATCTCCTCAAATCATTTTAATGAGCAAAGGCAATCTAAACAGTGCCCAGGTTCAATACTGATGTACAAATGACACTCCAATCAATAAATGCATGAGAGCTTTAAGAACTCACTAAACCTTATGGAGCAAGGAGCGTATGTTTATACGAATCATTTACCAAATCATGGTCCTCGTCAACGTCATCAACTATCCAAACTGCGTCTGCATATTAACCATAGTGGAAACTTGCTATTGTAGTGCTCAGATTATTACTCCGCTTATCTTAAATTCTCCAAAAATAAAGCACTGGCCGTTAACTTCACGTCTTTTATAGGATTGCTTTGAGTTCGGCCAACAGGGCGACTGTTTCGCCTGGAAAGTGGCTAAATTATATTTTCTGAAATTTCACCGTTTCTTTCGGTGTCGATAACAAATAAAAGCCTCTTGGCAAATTAGAGACATCGATTGTCTGCCTTCCGCCCCGCAAAAATACTGCTGCTAGTCGCTGACCTTGAAGGTTCCGAATTGTCGCTTGTTGTGGCACAATGCTCCACACGCTTATAAAGCCACCACTTAGATCATATGATAGGTTGAGGTTATTGTCCAATGCATGTCGAACACGAAGAATGTTGCTATACTGATATTTCGCATCAACGTCAACCATTCGCAATCGGTAGTAGCTTTCGAGCGCCACTGCTCTGATTTGTTACGAATGTGTAGGATTTGCTACCGTTGCCAGCGGCCGATTCCCGGCCAATGTCCTCAAACGATACTCCATCAGTTGACCGTTCAATGACAAAAGAAGCGGTGTTCATTTCGTCTGCGGTTGACCATGATAGTTTCAGTCTGCTATCGCTTGTCATTTCTGAATGGAACGCCAACAGCTTCAATGGTAAAATCGCACTATACCTTGCCTGCACGTATAATCTCTTAACGGTCCCATTGCATGGATCGCCAAACACACCGTTGGATGCCTGAAGGCTTGCGGTTGTTTTTCCTACAAATGCTGTTGAGCAGATGCTCACACTGTTGACTGCATGGCATGTACCATTTGTGAAACCATTGCAGGAGCCATTAGGAGTTCCATAGCTGGCGTACTCTATACTGGTAAATTTGTAACCAGAAGGCGCGGTAAGAGTTAAGCGTTGAATTCTCAGCCGCCGTTCCGCAGATTACTTGCCCACGGACCTGTATACAGATGAGCAAAAGATAGAATCCTATTACACTTTTCATTAATAAAGGTTTTGACCATCTAAGTGTAAACGCTTAATCGCCTGTGGTACTATGTCTTTTGACGGTTAAATCGCCTGCTGGGTTAAATTTACGAATTCATTCGATTTCTATGTTAACGATAGGGGCTGGCAACAACCAAAAACTTTACACGCTTGATGAATTGGGCAAGTGCGTTAGTGGTCCTTTTTTGTGAAGGAAGAACTGTGGTTAAGAGAAAGATCTTTGGGGCAATTGCAAAATATCGGTCAAAAGGTGTCCATAAAGGTCTCGCTCTCCCGACTGGGGTGCCGATTTATAGTCCGCTCACCAAGATATGCTGCACTACTGACGAAGAAATTACTTTGAATTAACGGCGCAAGCAAACCATCGCTATCGTGAGGCCATTGACTTCTTAGCCAAAACTCGGTAATTTGGACGTACCCCTAAAGGGGGAGGCATATTCAATCCGTTTGATAAGTTATAATTGCATCCAGCAAGGTTCGTTCTTTAAATATTACTAAAAATGAAAAAAACAGCCATTTGGTAAGCTCATGGACAATAATGGCAAACAAGATATTGCTCTGCATACTAACCAACATTTCGGTGATAGGAATATGACCGCTTGTGTAGTGTCCCGTCGAGCAAAATATAATTGTCCATTACGTTTAAATGAATTGCTGAATTAGTAAAGGGTCTGGCTTCTTGGCAGCTTTTAATGTGATCGTAGTTGACTGATCAATGGTCTTTCAGCCACTACGTTCGGAGCACTTGTGGCGCTGCAGCACAAGGGCCTGCTAGAGCTTTTCAGGATTAACATTAAACTTCCTTTTCCAATAAGCTACCTTGTCAGGCTGATTGATGTTCACTCACGAATCATCCTGCTTTCCGTTGTTTTTCAGATCGTCTGCCATAGGTAAAGTTTTAGGACACTTAATTACAACTTTTCGTAAACATCACTTCCGATTCCAGGCAATTACTTTTGCAGGCGAGAAGAAAAACATTCACCGAACGATTGGAGACGTTATAAAGGTCGCTAAGGAAAAACCTGGGAGCCAAAAGAGGAAACGGCCAAAGTTCCAAAGAAGACCACATAAAAAAGATTTACTTTACGGCCGATGTTGCAGTTAAAGAGCCTGAGCGAGCAAGCAGAAGCGTTAAGAATTGTACTAAAGGAAGCTATCCGAGAGGGTAAGCCGGACTTGGAAATCGTTGAAATTTCTTCCCAGTTGACAAAAGTTGAAACGTTGATATACGAGCGAAAGATCTTGTTGAAACGGCAAGGTCTATATAAAGAAGATTAGGCACACTGCTTGTGGCAGTTGTGATTAGTTAAGGATGAAGTATGGACTTGCAGATGTTGAACACTATCGAACTCCAAAGGCTTTTTCTTGACCTTCACAGTAAATATATTGATGCCTCCAAAAATCACGTCTTTGGTTTCCCTAAATCTCTCGAACACAGAGAGGCGGCAATTAAACTCAATGAAGTAATGAACGAATTAAATAGGCGTAGAAATCAGACAGCTTCTTAACTCCTTGTCCCAACACATATAGTTGCCCCAAAGGTTACTCTGACCGAACCCATTAAGCCGAAAGAAAAGCCTGTAAGGAAGAAATAGGGTATATTGCCTTTCATAGGATAAGGTTTAATGAGAGTAACTCTCATTGATAATCCCCAAGTTTCTACTTTGGGGATTTTTTGTAAATTAGTAGCACTGGGAATGTCCCTGTAACGTCATTTCAACGCTCATTGAACTTGTGTTATTGGGGCATTTCTGTTTTTAAGAGTGCTATCTGTTTCTACCCAAAAAACAATCGGTATGGAATTGCGAGATCTGACTAAGCGGAATTACTGAGCGAATTTGACAGGCAAACGAAAGTATTGGACGCTTCTAACGGATAAGAAACTGCCGGAGGTATGGGCGATGCCAGCATACCCACGTGCTAAAACCCATCTTCACGACGTACTAAACGAAATGAAAAGACGACGTCAGTTTCCAGGCGCTCAATTAGAATTGTTAGCACCATCCGGCTAAATAATTGCCCCGAACAAAGAGGGAAACAGTTTAGAGAAATGGATAGCGGAAAGGAGTTCTTCTTCAGCCAGTATCCTGAAAGAAAACAACTATCTATCGCCTTTGTCTCCCTGTCCAGGTTTACTTTTAGTTTCGGATTTTCGCTTCCTGTCCGGGCTTAATGACCTTCCTTGATCATCACTTTCCTTAATTCTGCCCTTTGTCATCTCTCCTGATGTACCGCTTATCGCCTCGTGGCGCAATCAGTTCACGTTTTGCTGACTTTTTCGTTCCTTTTTTCTTCGCAGCTTTCTTTGCCTTGGCCATAACATTTTATTTTTGAGGTGCTAAAGAGTCGGACCAATAGTTTACCATCTCCTGAATTTTCACTTTGAGATCTGCATAGTTGCGGCCCTTAAGAAAAAAGCCATGCGCCGATAAGTCATATGCCCTTTTTATCTGCGCGTCTGAGGCGGTGGTAGACCAAAAAATAAATGGTATTGAGTGATTTGATAAGGCAGGTTCCGTCAAGATCTTTTCTCTCAGCTGAAATCCGTCCATTTTTGGAAGATTGACGTCGGACAGAATGATAAAAGGCACTTCGCCTTCTCTCAGTTGGGTTAAGATGCCTTCCGCTGAGGCAAAGAACTTAAGTTCGTTCTTAATACCCAGGTCTTCAAAAGCTTCTCTCATAATCTCCTCGTCCTCGACGTCATCGTCGACAATGTAGATAGGATTCAAGTTCATATTTGAATGATTGACTTCACAAAAGACTTCGCTGGTATGTACCAGTTACAAAAAACAAACCACCAGTTTAAGGGGAGTCGCCTTCTGAGATGTTGAGCTGCTGCCGTTGGTAAAGAATTGCTTTTTCTAAATCTTTGATCTGCAGGTAGACCTTCTTAACCTCCTCGAAGGAATTACCGTTTAAGATGCATTCATCGAACTTGCTTTTCAAAGCATCGAGTTGCGATTTTAGATCGGCTAAAACAAGCATGTGTTATTGATGTTGGGCAGGTCAAGCCTAAGGGCCTGATACTATTTATTTAGACACGACTAAGGTACAGTTTTTCGATATTGTTGAACTATGGCCACAAAGACAAGTTCCCCGACCACTACCTTCCCATGCTCTCATCGATAGGCAAAGAACCGTTTAATCACCCCGATTGGATTTTTGATGTAAAGTGGGACGGATATAGAATGATGGCCTATGTGCGGAAAGGCAAGGTGGACCTGAAGTCGCGTAACAATACTAGCTACACTGAACGCTTCAAGATCATTGCTGATGAATTGAACAGGTGGAAACACGAAGCCGTCCTTGATGGCGAGATGGTTGCGCTGAATGAAGAGGGTATTTCACATTTCAACAGCTTGGAGAATTGGTACTCACCTGCAGACGGCATACTTCGGTATTATGTGTTCGATATTCTTTACCTGGATGGGAAGAGCTTATTAACGATGCCACTTGTAGAACGGAAGGCGTTACTTAAAAGGTACTTTCCGAAAGGCGAAATGATCTGCTACAACGATTACTTCGATGGCATGCAGGGAATTAATTTGTACGAGAAAGCAAGTCAATTTAAGCTTGAGGGCATCATCGCGAAAAAAGCAGATTCAGAATGTTACCCAAATGCACGGAGCTCCGAATGCATAAAGATTGAAATCACACAGATGGCCGAGGTGGTTATAGTTGGTTATACGAAGGTGACGGAGGCGAGTTCAACTTTTAGAAATCTGATTGTTGCAATCGAAGATGGAAAGTCGCTGCGATAAATTGGTTTGATTGGAACAGGTTTTACCAGCCTTTCATATAAATCTTTGCTTGATAAATTGACGGTAACAGCAAAGTGCCCGCTTCAACGCGAGATAGATCCTAACAGGTCTACGAGGTTCCGAAAGAAGACAAGTGACATCGTTTATTGGGTGAAGCCAGAATATAAATGCTACGTGCAGTATTCGGAAATAACTAACGATGGAGCGTTACGCCATCCGAGCTATAAGGGATTAGTGAGGTAGCTCCACCGCCTCAGCAGGGGTATACCTTAAGTCCATAACAGCAACACGATGACAATGGACCTTAGAGGTGTAATATAATACATACAAACACCCTGTTCGTAAGGTTGCCGTTAAAAAATTCAACATCATCGAGAAGAAAAGAAAGGCAAATGAGGGGTTGTCGCTGCTTTTAGAAAAAACATATTTTGCAAGCTGACAAGCCTGAATAAGACTCTGTAAAGGAAACTTGACATCTCTGCAAACCAAATTGAATGAGAGAAGGCAAAACGGCAACTTCGGCAAGGTTGGTTAATCTAAGTTTTCCGGAAAGGCCGAGTCTAGGGCGTAAAAGCTTTATGAAGTAGCTAAATTCTTAGGTCCATTTCCTGCCGCTCTGTCTCCGCTTCGAGCATTCGTAAGAACTGAATACGGGTAGCTTGCTTCTTTTTTCAATTTTGGTAGAAACAGCCGCCCGCTTAAATGAATTCTAAAACCATTTCAATAAGGCTTCTTTCCTACTCCTCGACACATTGACGTTCGCGCCGTCGCTCATGATCACATATCCGCCATCACCCTCTAACATACCTGGTTACTTCATTAATGTTTATAATGAATGAATGATGTATTCTTACGAAAGAACCGAATGACGCAAGCTGTTCTTCAACTTCCTTTAATGTACGGCAAGCGACAATACGAGGTCTGTTTTTCAGAAAAAATGTCGTGTACGTGTCATCGGCCTCACAGCGCAATATGTTGTCGACAGCTATCAGTTCAAATCCATCTGAGGTCGGGATGGCTATCTTCGAAAAGTCGTTTGTTTTTTGCTGCATTTGGTTAATCAACATCTTAAACTGCTCATCGAAGGGCAACCTTTTTCGTGCGGTTAATTTTTCAACGGCATTTTTTAGGTCTTTTGCGCTTATCGGCTTAAGTAAATAATCCAGTGCGCTGAACTGTATTGCCTTAATGGCATATTGATCATAACTCGTAGTAAAAATCACCGAGAAGTCTATCTGCTCAAACTGCTCAAGCAGTTCGAAGCCGTCCATGACTGGCATTTCAATATCGAGAAAAAGTACATCCGGCTTTGTTCTCAAAATAGATCTGATTGCATCTTTAGCGGACTGGCATTTGTCAATGATCTCTATATCC
The DNA here is from genome assembly GCA_963782225.1 of uncultured Chitinophagaceae bacterium. GTDB lineage: Bacteria > Bacteroidota > Bacteroidia > Chitinophagales > Chitinophagaceae > Flavitalea. The sequence goes on along the minus strand of CAWAIQ010000004.1, from coordinate 306,806 downwards.
GGACAACGCCCGCTTAAGAGGATCTCCATCGTATCCAGACAGTGCCTCTCATCGTCTACTATGATTGCCTTAAGCATATTTTAATGGTAATTTGATAACAACTTCTGTTCCGCCTGCAGTACCATCAGGTAACGCAAGGTCGTTGATCATCACTGCCGAATAATCACCGTTTTTTTGTTGCTGCAATAACTCAATACGAGTCGCCGTAATCTTCATCCCAAATGATTGGTGAGTTGTCCGCGATTTATTTCTTATTTCCGCTGCTTTTTTTCTACCGATGCCATTATCTCTTATGGTGTAGATCAGCAACTGATCCCCTAGTGTAATATCAACGTCAAGCCTGCCCCTATCAGGTTTGTTGAGTAAGCCATGCCAGATTGCATTCTCAGCGAAAGGCTGAATAATCAGCGGCGCCACCATTACTGCTTCCGGGTCAATCTCTCTATCGACGTTAATACTGAAATTAAAACGATTGTCGAACCGTAAGGCTTCCAGTTCCAGGTATAACCCGAGTGCTTCCAGTTCGCTATGTAACAGAATCAAGGTTTCCTGCGAATTGTTCAATATGAACCTGACGAGCTTCGCAAACTTTGAAAGATATTCTGATGCATCATCCTTATTATTTTGCAGGATGAACCTATTGATCGAATTGAGGGAGTTGAAAATAAAGTGAGGGTTCATTTGTGCTCTCAGCGCCTGCATTTCAATCTCTGTTTTTTGGCGACGGAGTTCCTCCAGCTGAATCTCTTTGTTTTTTTGGACAAGCTGTAAGCGAAAACTTTTTTCCCTGGTGAGAATAACAATCCCGATCAAGACTATGGCCGTAACCAGGTATAAGCTATATGCCCACCACGTTTTCCACCATGGAGGATGTATAATCACGGAAACAGTTTTTTCTGCCCATATCCCATCGCTGTTTGCAGCTCTCACCCGAAAGTTGTAACGGCCAGGAGGCACTTTAATATAATACGCCACTCTCTCTTCACCACTTTTGCGCCAGGTCTGGTCAAATCCTTCCAGTTTGTATAGATGAATGTTTTGTGCGGAATTTGAAAAATGAATACCGGCAAACCTGAACGTCAATGTGTTTTGCTCATGAGTCATTCTGATTCTATCCCTGTCTGTAATTGTCACTACCGAGTCGTTGATCATAAATCGACTGAAAACGATATGGGGTGGGACGGGATTGAATTTCAGCTGATGTGGGTAAAAAGAAAAGTACCCGGTGCTACTTCCAAAAAATAATTGTCCGTTTGCTGATTTAAATCCATCGTTTTCAACCCTATCACTTTTCGCCTCCACGAGCGCCTCATTCCGACCTGAATCTATTTTAATAATACCGATTCCTGAATTCACCCACAGATTTCCATTATTATCCTCCAGTATACCACCAGCGTGAATATTTCCAGGAATGACGTTAGCAAAATCACGAAACAAAGTGAATTTGTCCCGTTGCGCGTTACTACGGTAGATGCCACTTTGTGTACCTACCCATATAATACCTCAGCATCCTGCATAATAGAGTTTACATCCGAACCATACATGAAGTTCTTAGCCTTTTTTGAACCTTTGATTAATTCATTCACTCCACCCATATAAGTCCCCAACCATAAATTACTGTCCCGATCGTTGAGTATTGCCTTTACATTTCGGTAACCCACGTAAGCTGAGTCTTCAGGCTCGAATGAATAGGGAATGACGATATCATTGTTTGGGTGTACTTTAAACACTCCCTTTCCAATGATAGAAAACAGAATATTTCCTTCCTTGTCTTCCACTAATTTCACCACGGCATTAGAATTTCTTTCATTTCTATTTCCCCTTCCGGAATGATATCGCGTAAATTTTCCAGTAACTGAATTCAATTTGTTCAACCCGTTGTCTGTGCCTACCCATAATGAACCTCGGGTATCCTGCAAAATAGATCGAATATCATTGTTACTTATGCTCTGCACATCTAATTTATTATGCCTGAAAATCCGGCTTGTTTTGTTATTGAGGTTTTTTATTATCAAACCTGTGTTTTGACCTCCATAAATTATAGTGGATGAATCTGCAAATATGGCATCTACAGCGTGCCCAGTCTTGACAAACGGGATAGTATATCGTAAGGGGTCATGCACGTATGCTCCCGACCAATATCCAATCCAAAGTACTCCATCTCTAGATGTCAGTGCCCACCATGCGTTTCGCGGTCCACCCTCCTCGTTGTGTCCCTCATCGCCCGCAAAATGAATCATGTTTTGCTTTTGCGGATTGTAGCGGGAAATCCCATTTCCCAATGTTCCTATCCAGATGAACCCCGCTGCATCTTCAGTAATAAAGGAAATGTGGTCAGTTGCCCAACTCACTACTTTTTTTAAAGGTGGCCTGCTTAACCTCTCGGGATGTTTTGGTTCATATTTGTGGCGTGTGAATTTGCCGGTCATACGATCCATAGTATGAAGTCCGTCCCCTGCAGTACCTACCCAAAATACACCATGACTATCCTCGAAAATAGCTGCCACTCGATTATCGATCAAACTATTTGAATCTTCGGAGTGATGGAGATACCTTTTAAAGGTTTTATGTGCTGGTAAAAACCGGTTTAGTCCCCCAAGCTTTTTGGGGTTATCCGAAAAAGCGCTGCCAGTACCTATCCAGATCGTCCCTTGCTTGTCTTCATATATTTTTCTGACCTGGTTATCACTAAGTGAGTTGGAATCCCGAGGATCGTGAACAAAACGTTCCAATTTTTTCGTATGCACATCAAGAACATTCAGTCCGCTGTGTGTACCGATCCATATTCTTCCTGTTCTATCTTCTTGTATGGCAGTTATTTTATCGCTTGTTAAGCTGAATTTATCACTCGGATCATGGCGGAAGTGAATGAATTTTCCCGTTGCCGGATCGAGTCGATCAAGACCCGAAGTTTCAGAGCCGCACCAGATAGTCCCATCTCTGGCGGCGTAAATAACTTCTACTTTGTTATTGGACAAGGAAGAGGAGTCAGAAGGTTCGTTGAGGTAGGAGACATATTCGTACCCATCGTACCTATGAATTCCATTAGGCGACGCAAACCAGATATATCCCTGGGGATCTTCCACACCTCGGCTCTGTACGTAAAAGTGCTCCGGCGGAGGGATGCGGGTAAAATTTATCGGTTGTCCCGTGGAAGTAATAAAAGAAAATATAAAAATCAGCGCGATGGAACATCTCTTTTTATTATTTATGGTGACAATATGATTAGAACATTTCATCGTGCCGAAGCTAAATCAGAAAGAAATTGACACAAACTACACTAATATTTCACTTGGCTAATTCTACGCTCTCCATTTCTTCGATTTCACCATCAATCATTTTTACTTTTTTCATGTTATAGCAGCTGTGAAGCGTTATAACATAGGCAGTGATATTTCTTTTGTTTATTTCAACTGTGGCGTTGACCTCATATTCCGGATAGACCTGATGAATGAGTGCGTTCTCGCTTTTAGGCAGATGCTTGCCGGTACCGTAATAGTTGACGCAAATTAATTTACCTGCCCGGCTAAACCATGCTACTGCCATTCGATCATCTACATTGAAATTTGCTATGACGTCATCTCCAGAATTTTTCCAAAAAACTCTTGTTGCCGTCGGAAAGTTTTTAGAAAACAAACGGTCTACCTTGATATTTGCAGAGAATGACGAGCCAGTGACTTTTCGGGCATTGGTTTCAGCTGATGTTGCAGCTACATAGTCCGATTGGGCGAATGAAGTGCCTACGGACATGACGGCTACGAGTAAGAAGCCGAGTGCGAGATTGAATTGCTTTTTCATTGTTAGTTATTTTAAATGGTTTGTTAGTTGATACCAAGACCAAAACTATAGTTTGGATGATGCTGGTAAAATGGCGGATTCGCCGTTAACAGCTTTGGGGTGGTAATTGCCGTAAAATCGCGCGTTCCTCTGCAAACAGGCCTATCGAAAAAAAGAGGGTTAGCAGAATTCTGGTTTTTGGAATGATCCTATTTTGAAAAAAGTACTGAACTATATAACAAGAATTACGAACAAATTTAAGGAGACGATAAAACCGGCAACATTGGTAATCTTGTTTTTTGAAAAAAGAACGGGTGTGTGAATTAGAAACTCTATGGACGAGTTCAGTTATAGTACGGCTCAGATTTAAAAAACTATTCTGTTTTTGCTGAATGAAAATGCTTATTGGCTTTGCAAGTAAGTAGGCAATATACCCATGTAAGACTTATCAATAATGACACCGTTATTCATACCACTAGACTTTACCATCCCAGGTCGTCAACCGTTGTAAGATGTTATTACTGAAGTTGCCGAATTTGCTGAATTGCTGACTGCTTAAAGGGCAGGTTGATGAGTTAAAGCTATATTATATATGATGATGCCTCCTTCTTTGGAAGGGTGAAACTTAACTGAAAAGGTTAAAGGGTGTGTAAGCATTAACCAAGTACGTTAAAGAAAAGGCTAAGCTTCCCCATGCCCAAAACAGTTTAAGCAAAAAAGTTAAAGAATCTTCTCAATTCGGCTAAAAGGTCTCTCAATCGATTGAAAATCTAAATAATACGTATTATATTTTCCGTTGCTTCAATAATCACCTGTGAGGAGGAAGTACCGGACTTTTTCAAAAAGAAGTCCTAAGCAGGTCAGAGGTTGGATTGTAGCTGCGCCCTAAGTGTCCTGAATCACCAGGGAGTCCAGTTCCGGTGTGGGTGTAGAACAGATAGTTCCAACGTACAGTATTTCTCAAGATTTATTCTAAAAAAGTTAGGCTATCCTGGCTTTCTCCAAAGAGTGTCAGATGTAAATGAGTACCTGACTAATTTGGATAGCTCAATGTCATTAAGGTATTCTCGATCTGTAGTTCTAATAGTGCATCGGTATCCCGAAAATGGGTCTTTGTCTATCCACTGTCTTTCTATAGATACTCTAATTATCCTTTTAAGCTGCTGCATATTTTTAGCGACACCATTCTGCGATAACTTTTGCTCCTTCCTCAGAAACGTATCTAGATCCTCAACAAATGTTCTTTTGAGACTACTTAGAGGCAGATCGCTTTGATGCCGCGATTGTAGAAATACTTCGATTTTACGGAGCAAGGTGTCGTACTTTTTTATTGTGTTGGGGGAGACGTCAATTCCTTTCCTTGCATTTAATTGACCGATGTGAGATAAAATTGCTTGTTTTAAGGTCACAACCTCCGTGTTTTTGCCCACTACAAAATCTCGCAGCAAGCGTAAATCAATCGGATCCCCATTCTTACAGGTCTTGGCAAACATTTCCCAGGCTCTATTGGCATATGTGCTCAACAAGGAGTTGTATTGTTTCACCTCATTCACATATCCTCTAATCCTTTGCTTACGTCCATCCCACTGCTTCGAAAGAATAAAGATGTTTGTAGTAAAGGATAAACGTTGACCATCTAGGGTGATTCGCATCATGACACAAAAAAGCCCGTAGAACTTTCATCCTACAGGCACTTCCAGTAATTTGTAGCGGAGCGGGGAGTTGAACCCCGGACCTCAGGGTTATGAATCCTGCGCTCTAACCGCCTGAGCTACCCCGCCAAAAGGGCTGCAAAAATAGTCAAAACCACCCTAATTCAAAAATCATTTCTATCTTTCCCGCGCTACCTCAAGCACGGCCTATGACCCTATATACCGACCAGCTTACCACTGTAGAAACGCAGTATTTTCTTCAGCACCTTATCGCTCCACGTCCCATTGCCCTTGCCTCAACAATCGATAACGGGGGCCACGTTAACCTGAGCCCCTTCAGCTTTTTTAATATGTTCTCGAGCCATCCGCCGATTGTGATCTTTTCGCCTGCCAGGAGGGTGCGTAACAACACTACAAAGCATACGCTCGACAATGTGTTGCAAGTGCCTGAAGTGGCGATTCACATCGTTACATACGATATCGTTCAGCAAACGTCTCTCGCGAGTTGCGAATATCCAAGAGGCACTGACGAGTTTGTGAAGGCTGGCTTTACGAAAGTTCCCGCAACATTAATTAAACCGCCACTGGTTGCCGAAGCAAAGGCATCGCTTGAATGTAAAGTGATAGAAGTAAAACCGCTAGGTGACGAAGGTGGAGCTGGCCAACTCGTTATCGCCGAAGTGCTCTGCATGCATATCAATGATGAGCTTGTAACGCCGGCGGGCAAGTTTGAGCAAGGGAAGCTTGAACATGTAGCGAGGCTTGGGGCAAACTGGTACGCCAGGATTTGTTCACAGAATTTATTTGAGGTTGAGAAACCAAATACAAAGTTGGGAATAGGATTCGATGCGTTGCCTCATCATATTCGTACCAGTTCGGTTCTCACAGGAAATGATCTGGCACAGCTCGCAAATGTGAGTGTGTTACCTGTGAAAACTGTTGAATGTTTGAATGATCACGCGGTGGCGAAGGTGCTGATTGAAGAGGGGCGTATTGAAGAGGCGTGGCAGATGTTGTTATAACGTTTACGCGTAACCGCATGTTGATTTGTGTTGACGGTACACATCAAAAAAATCGTTGTGCGTTTACAGCTTTATTAATTCTTAGCGTTTATATTTGCGGGCCTTTTCTCTTGAAGAATTAAACTGCTTAACCTCTAAACTTTACTATTATTTCCAGAAAACTTATTGTCCCTGCGGGGCGTGGCTGCCGCCGGCGTTTAATTGATGAGTGCTTCGCACTTTCGTTCAATAGAAGTCTTGCAGAGCCTCGACGTTCGTTGATGAAATTGTCCCTGCGGGGCGTGACTGCCGCCGGCGTTTAATTGATGAGTGCTTCGCGCTTTCGTTCAATAGAAGCGTTGCAGAGCCTCGACGTTAGTTGATGAAATTGTCCCTGCAGGGCGTGTCTGCCGCCGGCGTTTAATTGATGAGTGCTTCGCACTTCGTTCAATAAAAGCATTGCAGAGCCTCGACGTTAGTTGATGAAATTGTTCCTGCGGGCGTGGCTGCCGCCGGCGTTTAATTGATGAGTGCTTGCGCTTTCGTTCAATAGAAGTCTTGCAGAGGTCTGACGTTCGTTGATGAAATTGTCCCTGCGGGGCGTGGCTGCCGCCGGCGTTTAATTGATGAGTGCTTCGCGCTTGCGTTCAATAGAAGCGTTGCAGAGCTGCTCGACGTTAGTTGATGAAATTGTCCCTGCGGGGCGTGGCTGCCGCCGGCGTTTAATTGATGAGTGCTTCGCGCTTGCGTTCAATAGAAGTGTTGGTAAGCTGCTCGACGTTACTTGATAATTGTCCCTGCGGGGCGTGGCTGCCGCCGGCCTGAATAACGCACTAAAAAAGCTGCAGGCTCCTGCAAAGGAGCCATGCTTTTGGTTGCACAGGGTTTGTTTCTACTTACCCTGCTTTTTTACTTATCCAGCTTTTTAATAAACTCTGTCAAACCGTGAGTAGATAATTGAATTGTTTTTCCATGGAAGATATATGATCAAATGATCTTCCGTCATTTCCTGCAGGCGGTAACGTAACACTTCATAATCCGGACCCAGGAAATCTATATACGTTCCCTTACTATCTGTTCCGATAGAATATGTTTTATGCAGAATCGAATCATCGTTACCAGGAATCCTGTTGGCACCCTGGTGTATATCTACCGCATTACTGTCTAACGTAAACTCATCGATATCATCTTTCAAATATTCCTGCACATAACCCCACAGGTTTGCTTCACTTCTTACTTCGCTATCCGTGTCGATAAAATCGATCGGCTTATTTGCATAAAAAGCTGAAAGCTGATACTTGCGTGTTTCCTTCGCTGGAGGCGGAGGTGGTGGAGGTGGCGGCTCCGTTGGTGGAATCGGTTGTGTCGGCTGCGCATTTTCGAGACTAAGCTCTTTTTCGCATGACGCAAAAATCAAGCAGATTGCAAGGAGGAATAAGGGGTACTTCATCATTAAATATTTCAATATAAATTGCTACTACGTGTCAACATTTGATACGAGGACAATTGGAGATAAACAAGAAAGTGGATGTATTGGAGTTGGCAGATGTTTCAGAGGCCAATTGGAATGCAGAAACAAAGTACAACGAACGGATTGTATTTGCAAGCGGGGAAGCGAATGTGCTGTAATTCTCTTTTTGTAGAACGCTTGCTACAACAGATTATTTACCGGCCGCGTTTCCAAAATAAAAGTTATCCGCTGTCCTTCAATCACTTACACGCGCATTAGGCCTTCACTTCACAAATCGGAATGGTATTTAAACCTGTTACCGCGGCAATCTATTGTTAATAAAATAATTGTTTTATGAAAAAAATACTAATGGTATTGGTGGTAGGAGTTGGTTTAGTAGCATGCGGCGATAACACGGGAGGCTCATCTAATAGTGGGAGCGAAAGTGGAACAGGCGGAACCATCGATTCAAACGTAACAGCGCCCGGTGGAGGAATGACAAATGATAATCCAACTTTGCAATCCGATACATCTCTCGTAGATACAACAACCAGCGGTGGTCGAAGCGGCGGCAGTGGAGATGGTAGTGGAAGCGGCAGCGGATCCGGTGCAGCTCAATGAGATTCTGGCAGGACCACAGGGTCAGCTAATTCAGGATCCGTGATAGACGACAACAAAGGATCTAATTAAAAGGAGGCTTCGGCCTCTTTTTTTATGACCTTCAATTGAAACTAAAAGGATAATCATTCGACTCCGACAAATCGGCCCCGGTATCCATCGACTTCATCAACTGGTGCCATTGATGTTCACGGCTGTTCAGGTTAGTCATTACTACCTCCAGAAAATGTTGTCTTGGCCTTGGCGCCATCGTTTTGCGCATGCCTTCCCTGATTGATAACATCACTGTAAGATGGTCAAGGTGCGGTCGCGAGGCGAGTATCATATCAACGAGGTAGGTGAGTTCCCACACTTCTTCGGGAGTAAAATAGTTTGGATCCTGTCCGTTCAACGTTTTGCGGTTGTTGTAGGCGTCCCAGTTTCCTTCCAGCGTATTCTCTAAATTCATAAGGGTAGAAGTTGAATCAGATGTAAAAATAAAGTTCAGCCGCAAGTAGCCAAAGAGCAGCTATACCCGATTTTATATCGTATAAATACTGTGGGGAATCAAGGAGTAATTCGTGTGGAGACTTATGGTATTCAGCAGTTTAGCAGGGCTACTTTTTCTTGAGGAGTTTAGCTTCAACAGTGGCCTGGCGCTTTATCCATTTCGGCAATGGCTCCGGCAGGTACAACTCGTTACCTTTTTTATCGGTGAGGCCGGTACTTTTATTAATCATCCTGCTTAGCTCTTCAATCGAGCTTTTCTTCTTTTTAACGGTAGCACGCTGGTGTTGCGCGAAGTATTTTTTGAAGTTGATAATCCCTTGCTTAATTATTTTCAGCTCCTCCGGGTAGTTTTTTTCTTTCCGGTAATGGATCATTAGCCGGTCGTATGGAAGCGCGTTGATTACCTTGTTTTTTACATCCTCCTTGTATTGTTCAATCGGCTCTTCTGCCATAGACTAGGTCGTTTTCTTTGCGGCGTTCTCACCAAGAAAAAATCCATTTTCATCATTCCAGGTGTGAGTAGCGTTGCAGTAATCACATTGGATGGCAATGTTTCGATTGATGGGCTCCTGAAGCTTCTTCAGGTCGGGTAGAATGTAGTTGGTGGCGACCAGGTTGCCGGTTGCCGGACATTCAATATATACCATTGGCATAGCGGGGTGTGGTTGAATACTTTATAATGGAATTTACTGAAAAAAGCATGTTCGTTGGTCAACAAACATGCTTTTTAATGAAAATCTTGCCTTTATTCAATTGTTTACTATCTGTCTAAACGTTCGCGGAAATGGAATACTCCGACAACGCAAACAGCAGCCACAACAAGATAGGGCCACCCATTAGCCAGGTGAGGGATTAAAAGAGCTTGCATAAAACTAAAAATTGATAACGCCCATACAGGGCAAAGCACGGTCCATCATCTATTATGTTGAAAAGCAGTAGCCTGACTTCTTACCTCTTTCCCGGGCTTGGAGATTTTTTCTAAAGGTGGGAACAATGCTGTCGTTTCGCATGGCACATCCTTTGAACTTAACTACTATTCATTCAATAAAATTGATGCAGTATGATACAGTCGAAGAATTATACCCTGATTACCGGGGGTACTATGGGAATCGGTTACGAATTGGCGAAACAGTTCGCTCAGAATGGTCATAACCTCATTATAGTCGCCCGCCACGAAGACGAGCTATCGAAAGTGAAGCAGGAACTTGAGCGGCACAATGTGACAGTAGTGACTATCGCGAAAGATCTTTTTAATCCCGATAGCGCTTTCGAGCTGTACGACGAAGTGAAGAGTCGCGGCATCGCGGTGGAGATACTTGTGAATAACGCGGGGCAGGGACAGTATGGGGAATTTTCTGACACAGACATCAGGCGTGAGCTTGATATCATTCAACTTAACATCAGTTCGGTGGTGGTACTCACGAAGAAATTTCTCCAGGACATGTTATTGCGTGGCGAAGGCCGAATTCTCAACCTTTCTTCTATTGCCAGTAAAACGCCGGGTCCATGGCAGTCGGTTTATCATGGTACAAAAGCGTTTGTTCAGTCGTTTACTGAGGCGGTAAGAAGCGAAGTAAAAGATCGCGGTGTCATTGTTACAGCATTACTGCCCGGCGCTACAGATACTGACTTCTTCAACAAGGCCGACATGAACGAATCGAAAATAGTAGTAGAGAAGAAACTTGATGATCCCGCAATAGTGGCAAAAGATGGTTATGAAGCGCTGATGAGCGGTGATGATAAAGTGGTCTCTGGTATGATGAATAAGTTGATGGTGGCAATGAGCAACGTATTACCAGACAGTGTGGTTGCTGATCAAATGAAAAAACAACAGGAACCAGTAACCGAAAACAGATAATTAATGCAGGAAGAGATTGTCGGCATAGCGGCAGGGATAGGCACTAGTGTGTCCCTGCTTCCTCAGCTTATAAAATTGATTAAAGAAAAGAAGGCAGAAAATATTTCGTTACTTACTTTTTTTGTGTTGCTTGTCGGTTTAGGCGGTTGGATAGCTTACGGCGTGATGAAAGATGATAAGCCGATCATCTTCACCAATTGTTTTTCATTTATAGTTAATTCGCTAATAATCTTCTTTTCAATGAAGTACAAAAAAAAATTAGCATGATGGTTATTCCATACCGGGAAGCTTAACGACGCCTTTTTTGAATTGATTGATCAATCTTTCCTGGAATGCCAATCGCGCATCGTGAAAGCCATGTGCGTTGATCCAGATATTGATTTTCACTTTATAACCGTCGGGTTCAACCGATTCAATTCCGATTCTTACCGGCGGATCTTTAAGAATATCGTCGGAACTGTCAATCGCTTTATCAATTTCAGATTTTACATCGTCGAAGGAACTCTTGTGCGGGAATTTCAATTCGATATCGAGTCGTCGCCGGCCTTCACGGCTTAAATTGATAATAACTTCATTCGATAATTTGCCATTCGGTACAATAACGGTTTTATTGTCGAATGTTAGTACGACAGTGTAGAAAAGCTGGATCGAGGTAACCGTGCCTTCCTGCGCCTGTGCGATAATATTATCGCCCACACGAAAAGGTTTTAGCAGAAGAATGAGGATCCCACTCGTAAAGTTCTGCAGTGTTCCGGATAACGCAAGTCCCGCAGCTACACCAAAGGCCCCGATGAGTGCTGCAAACATTGTCATCTGTACGCCGAGTATCTGCAGCAATGCAATAAACAGGAATACCTGCAAAATGATGCTGAACGCTCCCAGTAAAAAGGGTTTTAGAGATGCATCAACATTCCTGCGTGAAATAAATCGTTCGAACCATTTTTTCAGGAAGCGAATAACCCAGATACCGATAATAAGAATAATAATTGCGAGCACTATCCTCGGTCCATGGGTAAGTAACCAGCTGTAAGTATTATCTATAATTCGTCTTTCGTCCATGGCTCAATTGCGGAAAATATTATGCCATTTAGCGGTATACTTATTGAGCGAAAGATTCAAGGGCCAACAAAGCGTCGCAAGCACGCTGGCCTCTGGGCATCGATTACTATAACCAAATAAAGTGGATATCATGAAACAGGCGATGATGATCTGGGCGATAAGTGGGCTACTCATCTCATGTGGCGGAGAGAACACCAAATCTAATGTTGAAAGTCCGGGTTCGGAGAAAGATGCGAAATCCAAAACACTTGAAGCAGGTGCGGATATATTGCAGGATAAGTCACCATTGAAGAAAATCAACATGTACCTGGATGGTTTTCATTTTTATAATGGAAATATGAAAGCCCAGATGGAGGCGCATCACTATGTAAGTCAGCTGAACGAAGATGTTCACCAGGCTATTATCTATGATGGCAATGGAGAGGATGCGAAGATCATGGGTGTTGAATACATTATATCGGAGCGACTTTTTAAGACTTTGCCTGCTGAAGAAAAGAAGCTTTGGCACTCGCACCATTATGAAGTTAAATCTGGCGAGTTGATTGCGCCGGGTGTTCCCGACGTGGCGGAACATGAGTTAATGGAGAAGCTCGTCTCCACTTATGGCAAAACGATTCATACATGGCACACCGACCAGGAGCGTACGTTGCCGCTGGGCTCACCGATGATTATGATGGGATTTACAAAAGATGGGCAGTTGGATAAGACAATGCTCGACGGACGGGATAAACGTTTTAATATTTCAACTGAGGAGAAGCGTAGGAAAAGAGAAGATATCCCGATGCCGAACGTTGATCCCGGCGCGAATGCATGGGAGAAAGGGGAATTAAGACAATTTGTTATTTCTGATAAAGCGGATAGTGCGACGCATAAGCATTAGCCTGAGCTCTACCCCCTGAGGGTAATAGAGTACTAAAAAGATTTGATTTGATCCCGACTGCTAATGCATTCATCAATTCTTTATCTTCAGGAGACGCGAATGGATAGAATTAAGAAAATCAGCTTGCTTGTTTTTACGACGGTTACGGTGTTCTCGTGTATAAAACCTTTTAATCCCCCTTCAATATCTTCTGCAAACCTCAACATGCTTGTGGTAGATGGGTTTATTCACCCGGGCTCTGCATCAACGATAAAGCTTTCAAGAACGCTTAACATCACCGATTCCTTCCAGGTTGTTCCCGAGTTGAATGCGCAGTTGTATCTGGAGGGTAATTCGGGTTCATCTACTTCCTTTCAGCCTGGCTCATTGAATAATTACACGTGTGCCACACCGGCACTTTCTGAAAATGAACGATATCGTCTTAGAATAATACTTCAGAATGGCCAGGAATATTTATCAGATTTTGTTGAGGTAAAACAATCGCCGCCGATCGACACACTCGAGTGGGAGGAAGATGGTAATGTTTCCATTTTTGTCAGTACACATGACCCTGCAGCCCAGGCGCGATATTATAAATGGGAGTATGAGGAAACCATGGAGTATAGAGCTACCTATGAAGCAACTGCTGACTGGGTAGATAACAAGGTGGTTTTCTTTCAGCCTGACGAATACCGGTACCAGTGCTATAAATATTTTAACTCAACTAATATTCTAATAGCAAATACTTCTTCACTCAGCGAGGATGTTGTTCGCCATTCACGCATAACTTCTATCCCTAACGACAACTCTAAAATTGGCCATCGCTATAGCATCCTGGTTAAACAATATGTATTAACGCCTGAAGCTTACAAGTATTGGCAAATTCTTCAGAACAACAGCGAGCAGAATGGTAACTTATTTGATCCGCAACCGGCGTCGCTAAGAAGTAATATTCATAGTACCAGTAGTCCTGCTGAACCGGTTGTTGGTTTCTTTTCTGTTTCGAGTTATTCAGAGAAAAGATTATTCATCAGGTATAGTCAACTGAAATATAAACCGGTTTCGGAGTATCTGCAGTCCTGCGGAGTAACGTTTATCAGTCTTGACGCGGCAGCGGCTTATCTAAACAACTCGACGATGAGAATCGCCTATTTCACAAGTAGCTCCAGCCTGGCGATAGCACATAATTTTTGTGTTGATTGCCGTTTGCAGGGAGGGACGACGGGTAAACCGCCCTACTGGTAAGGGATCGCTGCGCGAGGATTATACGAAATTTACGTATCTTGCGCCCCCGGCAAAATGAATTTTTTGGTTGGTGAAAATTGCCTGATAGTATAAGGGTAGTACGACAGAATCTGGCTCTGTATGTTGGGGTTCGAATCCTCATCGGGCAACAAATAATCCGCACTTTTGTGCGGATTTTTAATTAGTCACGACCGAAGCCTTTAGCAACTTCTGAAGCATCTTCACTCCCTCGGTAGCCGCCTGTTCAATAACTGTAATACTGTTACCGCCTGATATATAGGGTATTTTTTTATCTATTATGAATTTCTTGGAAAAAGGCGGCGCGTATTGAACTAATCCAGCCGCCGGATAAACCTGCAACGAAGTTCCCACCACAACAAAAATGTCCGCCTCAGCAACAACCATCATGGCACGCTCAATCATCGGCACCGGCTCTTCAAACCATACTATATCCGGACGAAACTGGTGACCCTTTTCAGTAACATCTCCAAGCTTTATATCGCCACGGATATCCGTAACACACGAACGGTCAACATCACTGCACATCTTAAATATCTCGCCGTGAAGGTGTAAAACATTTGAAGAACCGGCCCGCTCATGCAGGTCGTCAATATTCTGTGTAATGATGTGAACTGCAAAATCGCTTTCGAGTTCAGCAAGCCCGATATGCGCAGCATTCGGTTTCGCTTCGGCCACATTTTTTCGACGCTCGTTATAGAAGTTAAGCACCAGCTGTGGATCACGTCGCCACGCACGCGGAGTAGCCACGTCTTCGACATTGTATCCTTCCCAAAGGCCGTCACTGTCTCTGAAAGTCCGCAGGCCACTTTCCGCGCTTATGCCTGCACCTGTAAGCACCACAAGTTTCTGTTTCATGATCATTGAAGGTAATGATCATTTCAAAAAAGTTATTGATCTAAACAGGATCCTGTCGGTGAACCTGCATACTGATCATAACCGACTCGCCCTTGCGGAGGTAGGTGATGAAGTCCCCGGTTTTATTAAGATATTTCTTTTTCAGCTGCTCGTGCAGTGATGCAGGCTGCTTTTTGTCATTCACGATCAGCTCGTTCTCATTAAGTGTCACCATCGTGATCTCGCTCACCCTTGCAACATTATTCTTTTCGAGAAACTGAAGCACCTCATTCATTTCATTGTTTTCAGGGGCTTCGCCAAACCTGATCGTGTTGAGGTTTATATTGTCGCTATTGAACTTTAGATTTTTGTTAAGCGAGTCGAATATTTTTTTCTGCAGCTGAAATTGTTGCTTCTGCAGCTGCATAAACTCTTTTTGTTTGAACTGGTCAATTTTGCCTGCTATTACCAGGTCGTGCTGGGCTTTCAACTGATCCGCGTGAGCCGCCATAAGTTCCTTCTGCTTTTGCAGCTGTATTTTAATTTTCTCATCGAGCTCAGGTCTGATCTTATCCATCTGAAGCTGAACGTCTTTCTGGATCTTTTCGAATTCAATGTGATTTAATTTCTTGAGGTTTTGAATGTCCACATTGAGTTTGAGATTAAGATCGTTCTGAATATCTACATTATGTTTTTCAATTAAATCATTTAGTTCGGCATTATTATCAATCTCGATTTCATCGCCCATTTCTTCATGATATTTTTTCACGTCGTTCTCCATATCTTCTACGGCATCCTGAAGCTCTTTTTGCTTTCTTTCCACTTTCTCCTGGCGTTCTTTAATCACCCTTTGTGCTCGTTTTACTTCCCGTTTAGTCGGCTTTTCGTTTCGGGGTAATGTGTCCGCGACCGGCTCATGGAATGATTGTACAAATTTGGATTGAAGAACTTTTTCTGTTCCATTTACAGTGGAGAATATCGCAAGTCCCAAAAAGAGGATTACACCAAAGGCAAGAATGCTTTTTTCCATAACGCCGGGTTTTTTATTTTGATTATACAGAATACGTTTAACGCGTTGTAGCAGGAAGTTCTTCTTTCCCGCAAAAGCCACTGCCAGTGTTGAGCGTGTTGCATACTCGCCGAATGCCACGAGCGCTTCTATGTAACTCATCTTGTCTTTAACAATATCCACGGCCATCGCATCGCAACAGTTTTCTCGTTCGTCCCTGATGAGAGAAGATATTTTTAGTATGAATGGATTGAAGAAGAATATCGTTTCAGCGATCGATTGAAGAACGTTGACAAGAAAATCTTTCCGCCTGATGTGCGCCAGTTCATGCAATAAGATAGATTCAACGAGTTCCGCGGGCATGTTAGCGAGCAAGCTTGCAGGTACAATGATCATAGGCTTAAGTAAACCTGATGCCATTGGTACCTTGATAATATTTGATTGCAGTAACGCCACCTTTGCCGTAATGCGCAGCTTCGATTTTAGTGCTTCGAATTTTTGCAGCCATTCCTTGTCAGCAGGCGACGATTCAAATCTTGCGATACGTTTTATATAACTTAAGCCGATTGATAAACGCAGCCATTTATAACAGGCTACGATGAACCAAACCGCTACGAGCACGTCCATATAACGGTTGAGAAAAGCGTTAATCTGCCCCAATGCATACTGATATTGTACTACAGCAGGCATAGCATCATTCCCGGATTCATTTAATATTTGCTGAAGCGGCACATAAGTAACCAGGAGTTGTCGTGATGAAGAACTGGAATTGAACTGTAACACGAATGTTACCAACACCGCACCGGCCAGCAACGTTGCAATTCCCACCAATAAATTATACCTCACAGCAGGGGAGGACTTCTTCGTGAACGTTAGTACGGAATGAGCGGCAATAAGCGCAAGCAAAGACTGCCAGAGAGAATGCGCAAACGTGGCTCCTACCGCATCAACAAAAACAGTTGATACCCAGTGTTCAAAATTCAGTAAATACATAACAAATTATTTGTTGTCCTTGAATTTCTCCAACAGCTCTCTTATCTTTTCCAGCTCCTTTTTTGAAGTCTTTTTGTTTCCCAACAATTGCATCATCAGCGAACTTGCCGATCCCTGGAACATCGAGTCCACAAACCGGTCAAGCAGGTAGCTTTTCGTTTTCTGCTCCTCCTGGGCAGGCTCATATACATGTTTCATGCTCGACTCATCCCGCTTCAGTATTCCCTTATCCACCATTATCTGCATCAGCTTTAGCGTAGACGTATAGTTTACCTCGCGCTTCTGCTCATTCAACTGATCGTTTACAAATCTTACGGTTGATGGACCATGCTGCCATAGCACATGAAGTATTTCCAGTTCCGATTTTGTGGGCTCAACAACGCCCGGAATATTCTTTTTTGCTCCTGCCATGAACTAAAGGTAGGAAATAATTCGTACGAACAAATTACTAAGATGTTTTTTTCAGAGGTTTAACAAACGATGTCTATTTTGATTTTCCCTTATATTAGTGAAATGGATATCAAGAGACGGGATTTTATTAAGAATTCGATGATGGCGGGAATAGGCACCTCGCTCGTGACTCCGGACAATTTTCCAATGCCGGCGGAAGAAATTCCCACGCCTGCGGTAAAGAAGAAAATAATTGTTGCCGGAGCTGGAATCAGCGGACTTTGCTGCGCATTCGAATTGATGAAGGCGGGGCACGATGTAACTGTTCTGGAAGCCAGTGGCAGGCATGGCGGACATGTTTTTACCGGCCGAGATGGCCTATCAGATGGATTGTACGCCGACTATGGCGCGGACCATATCACAAAACCTGGCTATGAGAAATTTTTCGAGTATGTGAAGAAGTTCAATCTGCCGGTACTAGCATATCCTCATGCCGAAGGGTCGGATGCTGCGCCAAACAGGAATGGCCTGCGCATGATCGATAAAAAGTTTTACACGGACGAAGAGTTGAAAACGCCAGCGGTCCTGGAAAAGTTCGGCTTCAATGAGAAAGAAGTCAAATTTCTTCAATCGAATCCATGGTATGCACTGCGTCACATGTACCTCAAGCCATATCTTGGCAAAATAAAAGATCCCGACAAACCTCTCGGGGTCGGCGCGGATGATCTCGACAAAATTTCCGTTTATGATCTGCTAAAAAAAGAAGGTGCATCTGAGGGCGCGTTAAACGCGATGGGAGGAAAGGATGAATCAGCTTTGTTTGCGATCTGGCGCTACGACGTAATGGCTATTCGCGGCATTCCTCTGTCACATGGTGACACGTATCGTTTGAAGAACGGTAACCAGGAATTGCCAACAACTTTCGCCCGCCACCTTGGGCATCGTGTAAAACTTGCTCATACTATTGTTGCAATAGACCATACTGATTCCGGTGTTACTGCTACCTATAGGGCATTCGGATATGAAGAGGATAAGAAACTCTCAGCGGATTATCTCGTGAATTGTATTCCACTGCCTGTATTTAGAAAAATTCCTGTTACCCCGGCGTTGTCACCCGGCAAACAGCATGTAGTGGACAATCTTACATTCTCTTCGCATCCTTTCTATGTGTTCGAAGCCAGTTCGAGATTTTGGCTGGAAGATGGTTTCAAAAGCATCAACATGGATTTTGAACATCCCGACATATCATCAATCTGGGAAGAAACCAACGACGTTAACTCCACGCGCATAATATTAAAGGCGTATGCGCCCGGTGGTGTATCTGCTCAACGGGGACTGGCCGCATTCCGCGAAGTGTATCCCGGAAAGAGAGACACTATCGTACAGGCATTAACTGTTGACTGGACGAAAGACAAACTCGCACCGACATGCGAAATGGAAAATTATCCGATAGGAGAGATGCATAAATTCTGGCCCGAGGTATTGCGCCCGGATGGCCGGATATATTTTGCAGGAACGTATGCTGACAATCTCAGTCGCGGTATGGAATCGTGCCTGCGGTCCGCACAACGTGTGGCGAAGGAAATAAATGAACGCTGATGAAGATGATTATTGCAACTGTGGTGATACTGTTTTTTTTTCAACAGAATCAACCGCCGGCAGTGAAGATTACGATGCCTAAATCCGGGGAAGCGCTATCAACCGGTGTGCTCCCTCCGGTATTCAATCAGCGTTTCAGATAAAGAAGATGGTGATACGAAGTATGAGGAGATCAATACAAATGAAATTTTGCTTACCGTTAAGCTGGACGGTGGAAAGGCTGGCGACAGAAGTGTGTTGCACGCGATGATGACATCAAATTGCATGAACTGCCACGCCTTTACTACCAAATTGATCGGACCATCATTCCAGGAAATAAGTGAAAAGAAATCCAATGCGGCAGAACTTTCAAAGCATGTGAAGTTGGGCTCAACAGGAGTGTGGGGGCAAATTGTGATGCCGTCGCATCCGGAATTAAATGATGATGAAATCGGGAAGATGGTTGACTGGATACTGAAATTCAAAACACAGCAGAACACGCAATACTATTTAGGAAAAGAAGGGGCGGTAAAACTTGCGAATGCTGGTGCCGTCACGTTGACTGCGAGTTATCTTGATCATAATAAGACGCTGGGGGAAGATAAGGTGACCGTGCAGGTAAAATAGTTTTTTCAACTTCAAAATTTCAACATGCAGAGACGTCTTTTCATGAAATCTGCCCTCTGGGGAACCGCCGGTATTGCTGCAGGTTTGCCTGTACTTAAAACTTATGCAGGTAGTGCGGTTACCTCGCATGCATCATCATCGCTGAAGATCAAAAAGATCAGGTACTACGCAGCGCCGGGTTATACCAAGCCTTTGTTCAACCAGGCACGCGGCATTGTGGAAATTGAAACTGATGGCGGCATCATAGGCATTGGTGAAGGAGGAACAAAAGACAGTATCGAACAATGCGCACAAATGATAATCGGCGCAGATCCATACCGCATCGAACACATTTGGCAACTACTTTATCGCGGAATGTTCTATCCCCCAGGACGCGAAAAATTACATGCGGTTGGTGCAATAGAAATGGCATTGTACGACATCAAAGCAAAATCTTTAAATATACCTGTATACGAGTTGCTCGGTGGAGCTACGCGTCAGTATGTTGAGTGTTACGCGACAGGCTATAGTCCATCGAAGGCCACAACGGATGAAGGCCGTGCGAAGGATTGTATAGCGGCAGGCTTCAGAAGTTTCCGCGTAGGACCCACTGGCGGAAACGGCGAAGAAAAGTTCGACTTCTATAAAAATGCAAAAGCCACAATCGAATATAGCAGACGAATTGATGCAGCTGTCGGCGGCTCCGGCAATTGGGCGATCGACCTTCACACAAGGTTTGACACTGTAGAAGCGATCAAGATTTGTGATGAATTGCAGAAACTTGAACCCTACTTTGTTGAGGACATTATCCGGTCCGAAAATCCTGGCGTTTACAAAACGATCCGGCAGATGACCAAAGTGCCTATCGCCGTCGGGGAACAATTCGGCGACAGATGGGATATTAATGAACTGATAGAAAATCGTCTCATAGACTATTCGCGCGTTACTCTTCCCAATTCGGGAGGAATAACCGAGTTGAAGAAGATTGCCACAATCGCCGAAACGCATTATGTGGGGATGATACCGCATTTCTGTGGTCCGCTGTCGACCGCGGCGCTCGTGCATGTGCTCGCCAGCAGTAGTCCTGTGAGGTGTATGATTGAGTTAGCGGGTGGAGTGACCGAAAAGCCGCCTTACTTTAACGACGACTATTTACTTTTCGATAAAGGAAAACTATATTTGAATAACAAGCCGGGGCTCGGGGTGAAGTTTGACCCTAAAAAAGCCGATTTTCTCTTTGAAGTGACGGCCAACACAAAATATCCTCATCCGGTTCTCGAAGCGCCTGATGGCTCTATTCATAATTGGTAGAAAGCTTTCTGATTCTGAAAAAAGTCTGTAGAAATCAAGCTGGTTAGACAGAAGTTGTCTGAAATCCTTTCCGTTTAATTTCCTTCTGTTAAAGAAAATATATAGTTACAACCTCCATTAAGCTTTTCAACCTGAATTGGAGTCTAATTTGTATCAGTAACATCACCAGTATGAAACACAAATTACTCATTCTAACGATCGCGGTTTTTGCAGGCATCAGCTCTGCTTTTTCCCAAAGCGAGTGGCCAAGAGAAATCGCCGCAGCCGATGGTGGCAAGCTAACCGTGTATGAGCCCCAGCCGGAATCTCTCTCAGGAAGCGAAATGACAGGCCGTGCAGCTGTTGCCTACCGGAAAACGCCAACAAGCGAACCGGTGTTTGGTGCAGTGATCTTCAGTGCCACGGTTCAAAACGGATCTTCCGGTAAACTCGACATTCAATCTTTCAACGTTACCCGCGCTAAGTTCTCCGGAATGGAGGATCAGCAGCAGGTCGAAGACTTCACAGCGAAACTTGAACAGGAAGCGCCAGACTGGAATTGGAACATGACCAAGGCCCAGGTTGAAGAAGCTGTTTCACAGGAACAAGGCACTTCGCAGGCGAGCAAATTCAATAACGCCGCTCCTAAAATTATATATGCCGACAAACCATCGACCCTGGTGGTGTTGGATGGCGATCCAAAAATATCGCGCGACAAAAATCTCGATGCAGATAAAGTTGCGAACAGTCCAAATTTGATCTTCAAGGAAAACGGTCAATGGAACCTTTACTCAGGTGGTAAATGGTATCGCTCTGCAAACATTACGAATGGCTGGAGCGAGAATCAGAATTTATCGAGTAAGGTGAAGTCGGTTAACGAGTCAGTCAAGAAACAGGAAAAGGAAAACAATACAGGCAAAACTTCGGACGCTACGCCGCAGGTAACTGATATTCTTGTTGCAACAGAACCTACAGAACTTATACAAACTAATGGCGAACCTGAATACAAGAATGTGGCAGGTACATCGCTGTTGTATGTTGCAAACTCACCTAATGAAATTTTTAAAGACATCAATTCGCAGAAAACCTACATCCTGCTCGCAGGTCGTTGGTATCGATCATCTGCAATGAATGGTCCGTGGGAATATGTTCCATCAGACAGGCTGCCTTCAGACTTTGCAAAGATTCCTAATGGATCTGACAAGGAAGAAGTGCTGTCGAGTGTTGCAGGAACTGATGAAGCAGAAGATGCAAGAATGAACGCCTACGTTCCTCAAACAGCAAAGGTTGACAGAAGAACGGCAACGATAGATGTTCAATATGACGGTGATCCATACTTTACAAGAATAGATGGTACATCGTTAAGATTGGCAGAAAATGCTAACCTCACTGTAATGCAGGATTCGCACGGCAGCTATTTCGCCCTCGACAACGGTATATGGTTCATCAGTGATGATCCTAATGGTCCCTGGAGTGTTGCGAACGATCGTCCACGCGACATCGATCGTGTACCTGCAAGCAGTCCCGCTTACTATTCAAGATACGTTTACGTGTATGATGTAACTCCTGACTATGTGTACACCGGTTACACCTCGGGATACCTTGGAAGTTATTACTATGGTCCTACAATCGTTTATGGTACAGGATGGCACTACAGGCCATGGTACAGGAGCGTTTACTATCCAAGACCGTTTACATGGGGATTCGGATTCACTTACGACCCATGGTATGGATGGAATATGAACTGGGGATATAACTATGGTTTCATGCATGTAGGATTCGATTTTGGTGGAGTAGGGTACTATGGTTATGGCGGCGGATGGTTTGGTCCATCGAGGTACTGCCCTCCATACAGGCACAATTACTATTGGAACGACGGATACTATTATCGTGATAGAAACTATTATGGCTCACGCAGGAATAACTACGACCGCAACTTATATGGTGGTGGTGGAAGGCCTGACCGGAATTCGGTAGTGAACAACAGTGGTTCAAGAGGTCCCCGCAACTACAATCTTTATAATAACCAGCGTGGAGTAGTAACAAACGACGTATCGCGTACTGCGAGAGTCTACAGGCCTTCGAACAGTTCTGTTGCAAACAGCGACAATACTCTGAGAGGATCGCGCGATAGGTATAACAACAGGCTGAATCGTGATGGCAATGAGCGTCCTTCTGTGAACAATGGAGATAATAGTACTGTTAGTCCAGCTCCTAATAACCGTAACGATAATTATGGCAACAGGCGTTTGGAAAGAAATAATACTCCTCGTGAAGCCGAAGTTAGCAGGCCTCAGTCAAGTGAGAATTCACAACGCGATTTACCGAGAGTTAATCGTCCTCAGTCAAGCGAAAACTCTCAACGTGAGCTGCCAAGAGTTAACCGTCCACAACCCCAGGAAAACTCTCAACGCGAGTTGCCAAGAGTTAACCGTCCACAACCCCAGGAAAATTCTCAAAGGGAGTTGCCAAGAGTGAATCGTCCGGAGCCAAGGCAACAGCAACAGCAGAGCGCACCACGCGAACTGCCGAGGTATAACAGACCTGAGCCGAGGCAACAGCAAAGTGCACCACGTGAGGCACCAAGGGTTAGCCGTCCGGAGCGTTCTTATTCACCCTCACCATCCCCAAGGGTTGATGCGGGAAGAGGCAGGAGACTGGATAGAAATTAGACGATTTATTATAATCTTTTTTGAAACCGGAGGTAATGCTCCGGTTTCTTTTTGCCCGGTAAGCATAGCTGCACGGTTCGGTTCGCTAAGATTTCCGGCCCGCTACCGGCCCGTTTTTTACGCGCTTCTTGCCCATTCAATGAACGCGCTAGATACGCGCCAGATACGCGGTAGATACGCGCTGGACATACAGCAGATGTATCTTAGCAGCTTATGAAGGGTATTATAACACACCGCAATGCTTCGCTTTGACATTCATAGTTTTCACGGCAGCTGCGATGATCTTGGAAGGAGGGATAGCGACCTTCAATGCGTTTTAGAAACCTATGGCTATCCGCCGTTTTGGAATCGGCCAAACTCATTTGAGTCGCTGGTGCATATTATTCTTGAGCAGCAGGTTTCTCTTGCATCCGCGCTCGCGGCTTTAAATAAATTGAAAGAAAAGTTAGGCGAGATCACTGCGGAGCGTTTTCTTTTACTTAGCGATGAAGATTTAAGGGCTTGTTATTTCAGCCGGCAGAAGACACTATACACAAAACAGCTTGCTAAAGCTATTGTTTCGAAAATTTTAGATTTAGATGAGCTGGCGAAGTCATCAGACGAAGAAGTAAGATCGACACTAATTCCTTTTAAAGGGATTGGTAATTGGACGATCGACATCTACATGATCTTCTGCCTCCGGCGCGCGGACATTTTTCCTGTTGGAGATCTGGCGGCGGTGAGCGCTCTTCGCAAAATCAAAAACATTTCTAAAGAAACGCCAAAGGAGAAACTACTGGATGTTGTTGCAGGCTGGGCGCCTTACAGAACGATCGGGACGATGATTTTATGGCATTATTATCTTTCTTGTTGAGGGAGGATTGCCTGCGGGAGGGTTGGCTTCGCCGATCCGTCGGCGCTTTGCATTACCCAAGTACTTACGAGGATTAGTTCGGCGCTTCGCGCCTCATGATCCATCGGCGCTTTGCATTACCCAAGTGACTTACGGGGATTAGTTCGGCGCTTCGCGCCTCATGATCCGTCGGCGCTTTGCATTACCCAAGTGACTCCAATCCGCCTTCGGCGGATTCGTTTTGCTTTCCTGCCTGCTCGGTTGAGCAAGCTCACCTCGCTGTCAGAAAAGCAAAACCTCGAAGCGAAGCTTCGAGGTCACTTGTTGCCCGACGAGGATTCGAACCTCGACAAACAGAACCAAAATCTGTCGTACTACCATTATACTATCGGGCAATCACTATAAGAGCTAAAAAGGGCTGCAAAAATACGCGGTCAGCCAGCATGAACCAAATTTAAACAGCTTCCAACAGGTAATGATTTTTCTTACCCTTCTGCACCAACAAATATTTATTATGCAGAAGCATCTCTGTACCAATCTTAAACGCAGGATCACTCACTTTATGCCTGTTCACACTTAACCCGCCCTGCTGTATCATTTTCCGCGCCTCGCCCTTACTTGGAAATATCTTCGACTCCACCAGCACCGTAATCAAATCCTGCTCAACCAGCAACTTTGAATCATACGTCTGCCTCACCACCCCCTGCATCGCCTCAATATCTTCTACACTCAAAGATTCAGCCGGAGCTGACATATTCGCAAAAAGCTTTTCAGTCGTTTCGACCGCTTTCCTATACTCGTCTTCGCTATGCACAAAGATCGTCACCTCGCGGGCCAGCGCCTTTTGCAGCAGCCTCGCACCCGGATCCTGGCGATGATCGTCGATCAATTTCTCAACCTCCTCCTGCGTCAAAAACGTGAATATCCTGATCCAGTTTTCCGCATCCTCATCACTGGCATTCAGCCAAAACTGGTAAAACTGGTATGGTGAGGTCTTGTTAGGATCAAGCCAAACATTCCCCTTTTCCGTCTTGCCAAACTTCCCGCCATCCGCTTTCCGTATCAGTGGACACGTAAAACCAAATGCTTCACCATTCACTTTTCTCCTGATCAGTTCCGTACCGGTGGTAATGTTGCCCCACTGGTCGCTGCCGCCCATCTGAAGCTTGCAATTGAGATGTTTGTACAAATAGTAAAAATCGAAACCCTGCATCAGCTGGTAAGCAAACTCCGTATAGCTGATACCCGTTTCTCCCTCGATTCGTTTCTTCACGCTCTCCTTCGCCATCATGTAGTTTACGGTAATGTGCTTGCCCGTATCCCGTAAAAATTCCAGGAAGCTAATGCCCCTGAACCAATCATAATTATTCACCACTATCGCAGCGTTGGAGCCTGCTGCGTTGAAGTCGAGAAACTTAGAAAGCTGCATTTTAATGCCATTGAGATTCTTTTCCAGCTCATCTTCCCCTAAAAGATTCCTTTCATCACTCTTACCACTGGGGTCCCCGATCATACCGGTGGCTCCGCCTACCAGCGCAATCGGTCTATGCCCGGCCTTTTGAAGGTGCATAAGAAGTAAAATGGGCACTAAACTGCCTATATGCAGGGAATCAGAAGTGGGGTCGAACCCAATATAACCAGTAGTAACATCCCTTTCAAGTTGCTCTTCGGTGCCAGGCATTATGTCCTGAATCATCCCCCTCCATCTAAGTTCTTTTACCAGGTTCATATAAACTAAAGAAGTAGTAAATCAATGAATTGCGCAAATGTAAGGAATAGGCCAAAGCTTCGTTGAAAATGCAATAAATTCATCCATTTCCCGTTTAGTTTCATTGGCCGTAAGTGGTGAAAACACTGCCGTAGAACCCACAGAAAACCATTTATTTTCAACTGCTTATTGCGAAAATTGATCGATGAAAAAACCCCTATTCTCTGTTTGCCTGATTGCAGGTTTGTTGCTGTGCCAGCTTACCCAAGGCCAGTTTCGTAAATACTCGAACGAATTCCTGAATATCGGCGCAGGCGCGCGTGGCCTCGCTATGGGCAGCGCCCAGGTGGCCTCTGTAAGTGATGGCAGTTCGGGCTACTGGAACCCCGCCGGCCTCGTTAACGTTAAAGAACAACCGCAACTGAATATAATGCACGCTGAATACTTCGCCGGAATCGGAAAGTATGACTACGCCAGCCTGTCCTTACCTCTGAAAGACAAAAAACGTGTTCTCGGCCTTTCACTACTTCGTTTTGCTGTCGATGACATTCCAAACACCATTTTTCTTGTGGAACCCGACGGAACCATCAACTTCAGCAACATCTCTAAATTTTCTTCGGCCGACTATGCTTTCCTGATGTCTTTTGCACAGCAGGTGAAACTAACGAAGAACAAAAAAATTAATGCGGGTATCAATGCAAAAGTAATTCACCGTAAAGCCGGCGATTTTACTACCGCATGGGGTTTCGGCTTCGATGCGGGTGTGCAGATCCAGGCAGAAAAATGGAGACTCGGCATCGTTGCACGTGATGTAACAACCACCTTCAACGCATGGTCGTTCAACCTTACTGAAAAAATGCGGGAAGTGTTTTATGTAACCAACAACGACATCCCCGTAAAATCAACTGAACTCACCGCCCCGAGAGTAATACTTGGTGGCTCATATAATTTCAAACTCAATAAAAGCCTTAACCTCCTTGCCGAACTCAACGCAGACGTAACTTTCGATGGCAGAAGGAACACCGTTTTAGCTTCTGATGTATTGAGTCTCGATCCGAAACTCGGCCTTGAGGCAGCATGGAAAAATGTATTTTTTGTGAGAGGCGGCATCAACAACTTTCAGAAAGCTCTCGACGACAACGATTCAGCAAACATCAAAAAAGTTTGGATCTATCAGCCAAGCGTAGGTGCGGGCTTCAGAATATCAAATGTGCAGATCGATTACGCATTTACGAACCTGGCTAATCAGTCTAATCCGTTATACACCCATGTTTTTTCACTAAAAGCAGACCTGAAGAAAAGTAAGAAGAACTGATCCCTATGTCAACCCCGAAACCTTTAACAATGAGAAGACTTTTACCATTTCTATTGTTTCTTCTGAGTCTGTCAGCTGCAGGCCAGTACAACAATGAGTGGATAAGGAACACACAAACTTATTTCAAATTCAAAATTGTAAATAAGGGCCTATACCGTATTCCTAAATCCGTGCTCGATGCTGCAGGCATTGGCAATGCCGGCGCCGAATTTTTCGAACTATGGAGGAACGGCAAGCAGGTACCCATATATACGTCCGCATCAGCAGGTCCGCTTGCGTCAGACGGATACATTGAGTTCTGGGGCGAAGGCAACGATGGTAAGCCCGACAAGCCACTTTATCGTAACGCATCGTATCAGCATAGCACGGAGATAAGTCTCTTCACCGACACTGCAGTTTATTTTCTAAGCGTAAATACGAATGCATCGGGGTTTACTTACGTAGATCCCGGGAATGATGTTGCAGGCAACGCTCTGCCCGCCGAAAATTACTTTATGGATAAAGCCGCAGTGCATTACCGCGACAAAATCCATCCAGGTTTTGCAGCGGTTGTTGGCGAATATGTGTATTCATCATCATACGATAAAGGCGAATTTTGGTCAACGAATCCTATCAAGCCCGGTGCGCCGTTGACAACAACGATTACCGGCCTCAATGTATATGGTGGAGGACCGAACGCCACGCTACGCTATGGAACAATGGGCGACGCCCTGAACCCAAGATCGCTGAGAGTTTCCGTGAACGGAAATCTTTTAGAAGATACTGTGATGGATTATTTCAACGATGTTCTCGGAACTGTTTCAGTGCCGCTTGGTATTATCAGTAGTGGCACAGCGGCGGTTCAATATGATAACACATCACCTGTTTCTACCGATAGGCTAGTGATGTCGTTTGTGGAACTTCAGTATCCACGTCCTTACAATTTCAATAATCAAAAATCATTTAAGTTCAGCCTGCCTGCATCAGGCGATAAATATCTTACGATCAGCAACTTCAATTATGGTGCAGTTGCACCTGTATTGTTCAACACAACAACCGGCGAAAGAATTGTTGGAGATATTTCCTCACCAGGAGTGGTAAAACTTGTGGTGCCAGGCGGTGGCGCGAGAGATTTTGTGTTGGTGAACATGGAGTCTTCAAACATCAACAACGTTACCGCACTCACGCCGAAAACATTTCAGAAATTTACAGACGTCGCGAACCAGGGAAACTACCTGATCCTTACGAATAAGGCACTTATTTACGGGCACCCATGGGAATAACCCGGTGAACGATTATAAAAATTATCGCGCATCGGCTGCTGGCGGCGGATACGCCGTACAGGTAATAGATGTAGATGAATTAGTAGATCAATTCGCTTTCGGTATCAAAAAAAATCCGCTCGCACTTAAAAACTTTATCCGTTACGCAAGAGAAAAATTTGCCGCTCCGGTGAAATATGTTTTTCTTATCGGACGCGGTATGACGTATAATGATTTCAGGATCCGCGAATCTGATCCGATAGCTGACCAGCTTAATCTTGTGCCTTCATGGGGTAGCCCGGCTTCAGACAATATGCTGAGTTCTGCAGACGCTGCAAACCCGGTTGCGGTAACGCCGATCGGACGCCTGTCCGTCGTTAAAGGAAAAGAAATTGAAGACTACCTCGAAAAGCTCAAGGAATATGACGCTGTGCAGAAAAATGCCAGCAACACACTTGCCGCAAGAGAATGGATGAAAAATATCGTTCACGTTACTGGTTCAAGCGACCCTTACCTGGGTACTGTGCTTTGTAACTACATGGGCGTGTATAAACAGATCATCCAGGATACCATGTACGGCGGTAAGGTCTCTACATTCTGTAAAGTGTCTACAAATGCAGTTGAGCAAATTAATAACGACAAAATTGCCCACCTGTTCGAAGAGGGCATAAGCATACTTACTTACTTCGGTCACTCATCGTCTACAACGCTTGAGTTTAACCTTGATAATCCCCAGGCATATAATAACCAGGGCAAGTATCCTATCTTTTTCGTAAACGGTTGTAACGCCGGGAACTTTTTTACTTACAATGCAGCGCGCTTAAGCGTAAATGAAACGTTGTCGGAAAAATTTGTACTCGCAAAACAGCGCGGAAGTATTGCGTTTATCGCTAGCACCCACTTTGGTATCGTTAACTACCTCAATATCTATCTCAACAATCTTTACGGAACAATTGCCAAGCCTGATTATGGAAAATCGCTGGGCGAAACGGTTCGTGATGCATTGGCAGCGATGGTAGCTGTTGCGGGTCCAAACGATTATTACGCCAGGTTGCACGCCGAAGAAATCACGGTTCATGGTGATCCGGCAGTACTCATTAATGAGCAACCGAAGCCCGACTTCGTGCTTGAAGAGCCCCAGGTAAAAATTAAACCTGCATTCATTTCAGTTGCGGAAGAAAGTTTTGAATTGAAAGTACGGGCAGTGAACCTCGGTAAATCGGTAGACGACTCTATTTATATCGAAGTAAAGCGTCAATACCCGGATGGAACGAGTGAGATCGTGAACAGGTCGAAACTCCCCGGTATCCGCTATGCCGATTCAATTACAATTCACGTTCCGATAATAGCTACGAGAGATAAGGGATTGAATAAAATTACGATCACTGTTGATGCTGACAATGTTGTTGACGAGATTACCGAAAGCAATAACATTACCGTAAAGGACATCTTTATTTATGAAGATGAAGCGAGAACGGTGTATCCTTATAACTACGCGATTATCAATAACGCAACGCAGAAGGTTTCTGCATCGACTGCGAACCCGCTGAGTCCGTCCAAGCAGTATATTATGGAGATGGACACGACAGCGCTGTTTAATTCATCGTCCAAAATTTCAAAGACGACCAATTCGACGGGCGGGTTAATTGAGTTCGACCCCGGAATTACTTATGCCGATAAAAAAGTTTACTACTGGCGCGTTTCGCCGGTGCCGCAAAATAATGGCGCATACATATGGAACGATGCCTCGTTCATGTATGTGAATAGCACTAAAGAAGGATTTAACCAGTCGCATAGATATCAGCACGCTGCATCTAAGACAGAGAGAATGTCACTGAACAGTGAGGGCAGATGGGTATTCGGTACACGTAACAATCATTTGTTCGCGCGTAACGCCGTGTATCCGTTCTCAGGAAGAGCAGACAACGACTTCTCGGTTGACGTAAATGGCGCTACGCCGATAGCGAGTGCCTGCGTTGGGCAGTCACTAATATTCAACGTGTTTGATTCCATAACTTTCAAACCATGGAAAAACGTTGATGCGAATGGCAACAACCTTAATCTGAGTGGTAGCGGAAGCGCCAATTGCGTGGTAACCCGTAATTACAACTTCGAGTTCTCCTACATGACCCAGGCCAGCCGTAAAAACATGATGAACTTCATGGATAGTATTCCCAACGGAAGCTTTGTAGTGGTGAGAAACGTTCCCCAGGCAAATGCCGGGTTAAATACGTACATCGATACATGGCAGGCTGATACCGCAGTTTACGGTTCGTTCAACTCAATTTATCACAGGCTGCTTGGTGCTGGATTTACCAAGATCGATTCAATAACGGCTCCGCGTTCTTTCGTATTCATCTATAAGAAAGGTGGCTACGACTTTACCCCGAAGATGGAAGTGAGCCAGGGTGTGAATGACAGGGTAACGCTGTCAGCAGAATGTATTACGCCGGATTCTATTGGTTTTATAACATCGCCAGCGTTCGGACCTGCAAAAGCGTGGGGTGATGTGATATGGAATGGAAAAAGTGTTGAAACCGTGTCGAACGATGATCCATCGGTTGAGGTGATCGGTATTGATGCTGCGAAAAACGAAACGGTACTATTCACGATGGACCGCAATACGCATTCTCTTGATCTTACTTCTGTTGATGCGAATACTTACCGCGAGATGAAGCTGAGAATGAGAAATATTGATTCTATTACACTATCACCATACCAGCTGACCGATTGGAAAATACATTATCAACCGATTCCTGAAGGTGCGATAGCGCCGAATATATTGATCCAGTTTAAGGATTCATTGGAAATAGGTGAGCCGCTGAATTTTGCTGTGGCATTTAAGAACGTCAGCCCGCATCCGTTCGATAGTATAACTGTGAAACTGAATATACTTGACAAAAACAATGTGGCGCAAACGATCGTGGTTCCCAAACAAAAACCGATTATTTCCGGCGATACCATTGCGCTGAGAATGACGCTTGATTCGAAAAACTTTGCGGATAACAACACATTGTTCCTCGAATTCAACCCGGCTGGAAATCAAAACGAACAGTATCACTTCAACAACTTCCTTTTCAAAGATTTTTATGTAAAGGTGGATAGAATGAATCCGCTGCTCGATGTAACATTCGACGGCGTGCACATTCTGAACAGGGATCTTGTATCCGCGCGACCTCATATCCAGATCAAACTGAAAGATGAAGCGCAATTCCTGCTGCTGAACGACACTGCCCTAAGTAGTGTGCAGATCAGGCATCCGGATGGTACCATCAGAACCTACCACTTCGATAATGATACGCTCAGGTTTACACCAGCAACAAGTTCGAGTGATAACTCTGCGATGGTAGACTTCTATCCTGCATTCGAGCAGCAGTATAATCCTGAAGGCGATGAGTATGAACTTATCGTGAACGGAAAGGACAGGAGCGGCAATAAGGCCGGCTCCAACGAATACCGTATCGGTTTTACTGTGATCACGAAGGCGATGATCTCTAACATGCTTAACTATCCGAACCCGTTCAGTACGTCTACGGCATTCGTGTTTACCATTACAGGTAGCGAAATTCCGCAGAATATGAAGGTGCAGATATTGACAATAACAGGTAAGATCGTGAGAGAGGTGACGAAGGAAGAACTCGGTCCATTGCATATTGGCCGAAATATCACCGACTTCAAGTGGGATGGAAAGGATCAATTCGGCCAGAAGCTCGCGAATGGTGTGTACCTGTACCGATTTGTGACGACCTTAAACGGCCAGCGCATGGAAAAGTACAAAGCTAAAGGCGACAACACCGATATGTTCTTCAATAATGGCTATGGAAAAATGTATCTCATGCGATAGATTTGTGCGCAGATAAGTCGCAATGAAAATATCAAGAGGTATACGCTCGAAGTTTCTGAAAAAAGTACTTTACGGCGTATACCTTTTTTTATTCGTCGTTATTTTGCTCGAAATAGGTCTCAGAATTTATGATCCGTTCAAATTCCGGGTAAAGGCCAACAATATCATATTGCCGGGTAACCTGCATCGCACCATCACCAACACCATAAATCCCCGTCTCGACTCTGTTATCACCAATACCAGGAACGCATTAGGGTTCCGAGGGCCCGATACGCCGGCGGAATTTTCAAATCGGCTTTCCATCATCACGATCGGAGGGAGCACCACCGCCTGCCAGTTCCTGGATGACAAAAAAACCTGGCCTTACCGCCTTGGAGAATATCTTAAAAAAGATTTCAGCAACGTCTGGGTCAACAATGCTGGTCTTGATGGCCATAGCACCTTTGGGCACCAGGTGCTGTTGAATGATTACGTCAAAAACCTGAAACCAAAGGTTGTCATCTTTCTCACAGGTGTAAACGATATTGAAAACGAAGGGCCATCGTTTTTCGATAAGCTCCATACCCGCAACTCATATTCAAGCCTGCTCAATTTTCTGTATAATAACAGCGAAGTAGTGAGTGTGGTGATAAATATATCACGTGGTGCAAAAGCTCAGAAATTCAACAACACTACTCAGGAATGGAAAAAACCCGGCGCACTTGGGGAGCTGGCAATGAGTAATGATGACATCAACAAACGACTGGACGCTCAGCAAAAATATCTCGACGCCTATGGCAAGCGGCTGGCTGCGCTTGCTGATACCTGTTTGCAGAACAGCATAAAACCTGTGTTTCTTACTCAGCCGTGCCTTTATGGTCATGGCATCGACAGCCTTACTGGCGTTGACCTTAAGAAGGCAAAGGTTGAAGAAAATATGAATGGTGAATTGCTGGAATCGCTGCTCGATCTTTACAATGCGAAGGTGAAGGAGGTGTGTATCGCGAAGAATATTCCGTGTATCGACGTGGCAGCCGCGATGCCTAAAAACAGTATAAACTACTACGATCAAACCCACTATACAAATGAGGGAGCTGAACGAGTAGCCATCATTGTGCAAGAGAAATTAAGGGAAATACTAAGAACGTACTAACTTCAGTGAAACGATTGCTGTCTATATGAAAATGCTCCGTAAAACGATAAAGGCCATTGTGGTGATCGTGCTATTAAAAGCCGTTACGGTTATACTTGATCGTTACTCACCCGAAAGCACCGTTTTTCACAGGCAGTTTCTTTTTTCGATGCAAATACTGGTGATCGTTTGGTTATTGCTGACCCTTTTGCTTTTTGCAATAAAAGCCGGCAGATCGTGGGTGGCGAGGTTTCTTCCGGTGCTGATAGTGATGGTGGTGCTGCTGTTCGATATCATCTTTTCATTCGGTATAGAGAACCCATCCAAGATCCCGACATTTTTAAGAAAAGAATTCAAAGATTACTATGCTGCATTTGAAAGAAATATAATGGAATTTGAACCGTGTTCAATTTACGATAGCACATATGGGTTCAGAATTATTCCCGGCCTTGCTTACAGTTATGGCAACATCGAGTACCGCAACAACTATGTAGTGAACAGTGAATCGCTGAGAGATGAAGAGCAGGCTTTAACAGGACCGCAAATTATTTCCGTGGGCAGTGCTTACACGATTGGAGTGGGAGTAGACTCGCAGCAGACTTATTCAAGTGTGCTCGAAAAAGAAATCAACCTACCGGTATTGAATACAGGCAATCCTACTTACGGAACTTACCGCGAAATGAGGCGCGTGTTAAGTTCCGACACATCAGATCTCAAGTATATCGTGGTTCAATATTCTAAATACGATGTTTATGAGAATACGGCTTTTATCAACAGCAAACAGCCGTTTCGTGTAAGGTCGGATAGTGCTTATAAACTGGCCCGTGCAGAATACCGTTGGAGAAGGGAATATTTTCCAGGCAAGTATGCGATTACCATTTCTTACAATTGGGCGAAGGGTATATTTAATAAGCTGAGAAAAGACAGGTATTTTCCATCAGGCGACGCGCCCCTTTCAGCAGAGTATTTTTTGAAGGTGCTCAACAAAATGAAACCACCTGCACAGGCAAAGATTATTGTTACCGAGATCAACGACTTTCCCGATATGAACAGCGGCTTTCTTCCTGCCGTAGATTCGTTGCTGCAGAAGCCTGAGTATGCTTCGCTGAAAGGCGTCATCACAACAGTGAGCGTGGCCGATCAAATTACCCGCGACGATTATTATATCATTGATGCTAACCTGAAGAGCTCTGGTCACCTTAAAGTTGGAAAAAGAATTGCTGAAGTTATACGGCAGGATTCAACCGTAACCAATAAATGAGCACCTACACTAATCTTTTTAAAAATAAGATAGTTGTACTCGCTACTTTTCTCGGTGCTGCACTCCTTTTATTCTCTCCATCTACCAACAGAATTTTTCTGTCAGACGACTATTGTACGCTGAATAATATTGTCGCGAATAAATCTGTATGGCTGGAAACGTTTTTTCGCCCTGTTGGTGATCTCACATTGCTGTGGACGTACACGCTTGCCGGATGGGATCCGTTTTATTTTTACCTGGTAAACATTTTGTTGCATGCAGCGAACAGTTTTTTGCTTTATTTGTTTTGTCTGAAATGGTACGGAAAGGAAAACAGGTACATTTTATTTGCCGTTGGGGCCGGCCTCTTGTTCCTAACTTATCCATCACATTTAGAAGCGATACTATGGGCGATTGGCCGCGGTATATCGCTTGCAGTGTTCTTCGCTCTGCTCGCTATGATTTCGGTGGTCAGCAATTTGAAACCTGCGTTAAAGATTGCGTTGGCGTCAGTGTTTTATTTTCTTGCACTTGCATGTTATGAAAGTGTTTTACTACTTCCTCTAATTCTTCTGTACCTGTATCCGCGCAAGCAACGAAAACAATCAATTTTTTTCGCGATAGTACTTGCAATTGTGTTGGGATTCATATCTATCTGCGATACATGCTTACCGGTGGCATGTGGCGCGCATACAATGGTGTTTTATTTTCGAAAGATATCATCGGGTATGTCTCCACGTTCGTGAAGATCGTTTTGCGGATGTTCGTGCCTCCATTCGATCATCCATTGATATTTACGATATCCGGCGTGGCGCTGTTAGTTGGTCTTATTATCATTCTGCTTAAACACAAAAAACGCTTTGAGACCGATTTTCAGGTTTGGCAAAACGATTTTGTTGGTTGCGTTGGGCTCGCCTGCACAATAGTTGTGGCGTTATCATTTGGGTTAAGTACCAGAACATCGGAAGGCGACAGGCTTTTGTACTTTCCATCGGTGTTCTTTTCAATACTTATCGCATTGCTCGCTGTGCGGCTCACGCGCACATTGAAAGTTGCCGTAGTTTTTGTAGTGTTATTAGTGATGTGCGCAGTCTGTGTTTGTTATTATCAATCAAAATCATTGGATACGCGCGTCGGCGATTGCAGAAAAAGTAATCAACGCCATTGGTCTCCATCCGCGAAGACCCCTGTACATTGTTAATCTGCCTTCTGATTACAGAGGCGCCTATATATTCAGAAATTGTCTACCGGAAGCGCTGTTGCATTATCATGTAGACACATCCGGCTTGCGTATCGTGAACATCATCCAATCGACGGAAGTAGAGAAACGTAGCGGCCTGATCGTTCCCGAGAAAAGCGGTAACAGTGTTTTTATTTGGCCTCAAACAATTGTTGGCGTCGAAAATGGTGCCGTGCGAACCATCAAAAATGAAAACGATTCTGCTGTAGTGGTGAATAACGAGGATGCGCTAATCTTATACTGGAACAAAAGTGAGCTTGTTCCACTCAAGCCTTAGTTATTTGAGGGATAGATTCCGCTGAATATATTTTCCGAGCACATCAAACTCCAGGTTGACAAGGCTGTTTTCTTTCACGTGTCTTCATGTTAGTGTGTTCGTAGGTGAATGGTATGATGGCAACTTTAAATGTGGAGTTAGTGACATTGAAACACGTTAAACTGATTCCGTTTACACAGATCGAACCTTTTTCGATCATGAGCGATGCAAAGGAAGATGGAAAGCTGAACGTGTATTCCCAGCTGCCTTCTTTAGTTTCAACGGAAGTGCATTTTCCACGAGCGTCTACGTGTCCCTGGACGATATGTCCATCCAGGCGGCCATTCAGCTGCATACATCTTTCGAGGTTAATATTGTTACCGACCTGCCAGGTGGCAAGATTTGTTTTCTGAAGTGTTTCATCGATCGCAGTAACGCGGTATTGACTGTCGGCGACCTGTTCAACGGTGAGGCAAACGCCATCGTGCGATAGGCTTTGATCCGGCTTGAGTTCGGGGGTAAGGGGAGACGAAATCCAGAAAATGCGGCCCGAACCTTGCTCGGTTACAGATTCGATCCGTCCGGTAGCCTCAATAATGCCTGTAAACATGGTTGCAAAAATGAGGGAAATTTGATGAAACTATATTATCTTTGCGATCCCGAAAAAATAAAGAGGTAATAACGTATGCTCATTATCGACTCAAAAGATTGCGAAAACATCGACAAAGCGCTGAAGAAGTATAAGAAGAAGTTTGAGAAGGCAAAGATCCTTTTGCAACTCAGGGAGCGTCAGTCTTTCATTAAGCCATCCGTTAGGCGCAGAGGCCAGGTGCTTAAAGCAATTTACAAGCAGAAGGTTGCGACTGGCGAAATAGAGAGTTAATCTTTTCGTTTACAAGATATTATGAGGCTACCCATGGGTGGCCTTTTTGTTTTATACCCATTTGCAGGTAAAGTATTAATTTACAATGCATTTATGGCAGACTCTTCATCCGAAATATCCGCTTTCACCGACCACCTCAAATTCGAGAAAAGGTATTCTGTTCATACGGTGAGCTCGTACTCGGACGACCTGGTCCAGTTCAGGGACCATATCGAAACAACTTTCGGATCGACGAATGCAGATGATATTACGCACAGCGATGGTGCGTAGCTGGCTTGCTTCTTTAAAAGGAGAGGGGCTCACTTCCCGTAGCATCAACCGGAAAATCTCAACACTGAAATCATTTTATAAACACGCTATCAGGGTGGGTTCACTTACGAAGAATCCCCTGGGTGGAGTGGTATCACCGAAGGTGTCGAAAAGGCTGCCCATGTTTGTCGAAGAAAAAGATATGGACACGCTCTTCAGGCACGTTGAGTTTACCGACGACTGGCACGGCTACACGGGGAGGCTGGCGATTGGAATGTTATATGAACTGGGCCTTCGGCTATCGGAGCTTGTAAATTGTAAGGAATCGCAGGTCGACTTTGCGAACAAGCATATTAAAGTGCTGGGGAAGGGTAATAAGGAAAGAATATTGCCGGCGAGCAATGCGCTTTTAGCTGAAATTAAAGGCTATATCAGCAGGAAGGCGGCCGAATTCGAGAAGTATGATCCGGTGTATCTCCTAGTAAATGAGAAGGGAAAGAAACTATACCCCAAATACATATACCGGCTTACTACGAAATACCTGCCGGAGGTAACTACTATTAAAAAGAAGAGTCCCCATATATTAAGGCACAGCTTTGCCACCCACCTGATGAACAATGGGGCGGAGCTGAATGCGGTGAAGGAGTTATTGGGACATTCGAGTTTAGCGGCCACGCAGGTGTACACGCACAACACGATTGAGAAATTGAAAAGTGTGTATAAAAACGCCCATCCCCGGGCGTGAAAAAACATTGTGAAATCGAGGAAAAACGGGCGTTGGAATTTTGACAAACTACTCAGTGTGTTGTAACTTCATAGAGCTCTCCTGTGAGTTCTTTCACATATTGTTTCACTGTTTAAAATTAGAGATGCTATGAACGTAAACATTCAAACTGTGAAGTTCAATCCGGATGTTAAATTAACGGAGTATGTCAACCGCAAGCTGGGAAAGCTTCAAACCTTTCATGACAAAATTATTAAGGTGGACGTATTTCTGAAATTAGACAACGTAGTACACACGATTAAAGACAAGGTCGCTGAGATCAGGGTACAGATACCGCGGTACCAGTTTTTTGTCAAGTGTTCGTCCAAATCTTTCGAAGAATCGTTTGACGGTGCGCTCGAATCACTCGTAAATCAAATCAAAAGAAAAAAAGAAAAATTAGTTGCGTAAGCATACAAAACCTCCCCCTGCGGAGGTTTTTTACTTTAACAAAGCGCCTAAAAGAATTCCATTTCAAAATTTTTCGATTTAACAAATTCATTTACCTTTGCCTTCCCAAAAAATACGGGTTATCGTGATTTCAGGGGAAGTTCTTTAAAGTTTTGGGCGTCAATTTTTTACCATTACTTAAAAATGCCAGAGTAGCTCAGTTGGTAGAGCAGCTGATTTGTAATCAGCTGGTCGGGGGTTCGAGTCCCTTCTCTGGCTCAGTGCAGGGCAAGTAGTCAAGTGGCCAACGACAACAGACTGTAAATCTGTTCGCTTCGGCGTTCGGTGGTTCGAATCCATCCTTGCCCACGTAGTAATTAGTTCTTGTAAAGATTTTAAACGCGGGAGTAGCTCAGTTGGTAGAGCGACAGCCTTCCAAGCTGTAGGTCGCGGGTTCGAACCTCGTCTCCCGCTCTCTTTCAGGGAAGCTGCTACCGAGCGCCGTTGTAGCTCAGTGGTAGAGCACTTCCTTGGTAGGGAAGAGGTCGTGAGTTCGATCCTCACTAACGGCTCAAATGCGAGAAAGAGATGAGAACAGAGAAAGAAAGAGAAAGAGAAGTTTATTTAAATAATAACACCCACTATTAAAAACACATATAATGTCAAAAGAGACTTTTAAGAGGGACAAACCACACGTTAACGTTGGTACCATTGGTCACGTTGACCACGGAAAAACTACTTTGACTGCGGCTATCACAAGTATCCTTGCTTCAAGGGGTATGGCTACAGCAAAAAAATATGATGAAATTGACGCCGCTCCTGAAGAAAAGGAGAGAGGTATCACCATCAACACCGCTCACGTGGAGTATCAGACGGCTAACCGTCACTACGCACACGTTGACTGTCCTGGTCACGCTGACTATGTGAAAAACATGATCACGGGTGCTGCCCAGATGGATGGTGCAATTCTCGTGGTGGCCGCTACAGACGGTCCGATGCCGCAAACAAAAGAGCACATCCTTCTTGCGCGCCAGGTGGGTGTACCTCGCATCGTGGTATTCATGAACAAGGTTGACCTTGTTGATGATGCTGAGCTGCTTGAACTTGTAGAAATGGAAATTCGCGAATTACTTACTTCATATGGTTTCGATGGCGATAACACGCCAATCATCCAGGGTTCTGCAACCGGCGCTCTTGCTGGCGAAGAAAAATGGATCAAAGCAATCGACCAGCTGATGGAAGCTGTGGATACTTATATCCCTCTGCCTCCACGCCCGGTTGATCAGCCATTCCTGATGAGTGTTGAAGACGTATTCTCAATCACAGGTCGTGGTACAGTTGCTACAGGCCGTATCGAAAGAGGTCGTGTAAAAGTGGGTGAAGGAATTGAAATCGTAGGTCTCCAGGAAACACCTCTCGCCTCTACAGTAACAGGTGTTGAAATGTTCCGTAAGCTCCTCGATCAGGGTGAAGCTGGTGATAACGCAGGTCTTCTGCTCCGTGGTATTGAAAAGAACCAGATCCGCAGAGGTATGGTACTTTGTAAGCCAGGATCTATCACTCCGCACACTGAATTCAAAGGTGAAGTTTACGTTCTGAGCAAAGAAGAAGG
The DNA here is from genome assembly GCA_963782225.1 of uncultured Chitinophagaceae bacterium. Taxonomy (GTDB): domain Bacteria; phylum Bacteroidota; class Bacteroidia; order Chitinophagales; family Chitinophagaceae; genus Flavitalea. The sequence goes on along the minus strand of CAWAIQ010000004.1, from coordinate 266,721 downwards.
TGGACGTCATACTCCATTCTTCAACAAATACCGTCCTCAGTTCTACTTCCGTACAACAGACGTTACCGGTGAAGTTGAACTGAATGCAGGAACTGAAATGGTTATGCCTGGTGATAACACTAACCTTACTGTAAAGCTGATCCAGCCTATCGCGATGGAGAAAGGTCTTAAGTTCGCGATCCGCGAAGGTGGCCGTACAGTGGGTGCAGGACAGGTAACTGAGATTCTGAAATAAGCAGTCGTTGCGTAGCCTCCCTTCAGGGTAGGCTTTTCAAAGGATTGTCTATATTTACACATATTTCTAAAAGCTGTTTCGCTCCGCGGAATAGCTTTTAGCTTTCTTAAGCGAATTAGTTCTTTACGGGCATAGTTCAATGGTAGAATAGAGGTCTCCAAAACCTTTGATCAGGGTTCGAATCCTTGTGCCCGTGCAGCGTAAAAACGTAAATTAAAATAACCGGATGAACAAGGTAACAACATACTTCAGGGAGTCGTACAAAGAACTGCTCGAGAAAGTGACCTGGCCAACATGGGCACAATTACAGCAGTCAACACTCATTGTACTCGTGGCCACCCTGATCATCACAGGCGTTGTATGGGGAATGGACCTCGTAGCACAGTCGGGCCTGAAATTAATCTATTCATTCTTTGCATAATGGAAAATCAAGCTATACAACAGGAGACCGCTGTACCACAGAAAGAAACGAAGTGGTATGTGCTCCGCGTGGTGAGTGGTAAAGAGCGCAAAGTGAAAGAATATCTCGACAAAGAGATTTCGCGCGGCGGCTGGGGCGATGTGGTTAAGCAGGTGTTTCTTCCGGTAGAGAAAGTCTACAAAGTGCAGAACGGCAAAAAGGTGATGCGCGAAAGAAACTACTATCCAGGATATGTGATGATCGAAGTGATTGAAGGGAAATTATCAGATGATCTTCGTGACGCGATAAAGAATACCACCAACGTTATTCATTTCCTCGGAAAAGAAGATCCTATTGCACTTCGTAAATCGGAAGTAAATAAGATGCTTGGTAAGATGGATGAAATGGCCGAAGCCGGTGGAGTAAGTATGAGCGAGCCGTTCATCGTTGGTGAAACAATCAAGATCATTGAAGGACCATTCAACGACTTCAACGGTATTATCGAAGAAGTAAACGATGAGAAGAAGAAGCTCAAAGTAACAGTGAAAATATTCGGCCGTTCAACACCTGTTGAACTGAACTACATGCAGGTTGAAAAACTGGCGTAGCAGGCAGATAAAGAGATAACGCATCGCGCAATGAGAGTGATGTGAAAAGTGAAAAGCCTCCGGAAGATCCTGGAGGCTTTTTTCTATCTTAAAATGACATGTGATCAGTCGTTAATCATTCGTGCCGCCTGACTGGCTATCAGGAGCATCAGAACCTGTTGGTTCGCTCATTGGCGCGTTAACAACTTCGTTGTTATCGGCACCCCTCGATGCTGATCTTGATCTGCCTGAAGATCTTTTAGCTGCTTTCTTCTTTGCTGCTTTTTTAGGAGCGGCCTTTTTAGCGGCTTTTTTAGATCCTGATCCTTTTTTCGCTGCCTTTTTAGGAGCTGATTTCTTTTTGGCAGCTTTTTTAGCACCACCTTTACGAGCACCTTTTTTGGCCGCTTTTTTAGGTGCAGCCTTTTTCGCTGCTTTTTTCTTTGCACCTTTTTTAGCAGCGGCTTTGCGTGCTCCGCCTGCTTTGCGCGCAGATTTCTTGGCGCCTTTTTTAGCAGACTTTTTCTTTGCTTTGGCCATAACTAGGATGTGTTTTTGTTATTAGAAATTTAGTGTGTTAGTAAAACATAAACTTAGGTAAAAGCTACGGAGAATAATTTAAAAAATGAAAATCTTATAAAATAATTTCACTATCTTTGCGGCCCCCAAAGAAGAAGTCAAATTCTTTTTGAGTTTGGGAGTTCCGGATTAAAGGCCGGAACGCTAACACCAAAAAACAAAAAATATGGCAAAAGAAATCAGCGGCTATGTAAAGCTGCAGGTGAAGGGTGGTCAGGCAAATCCTGCGCCCCCAGTAGGTCCGGCTCTAGGTTCAAAGGGTGTGAACATTATGGAATTCTGTAAGCAGTTCAACGCCCGGACGCAGGACAAACCAGGTAAAGTTCTACCAGTACTCATCACCGTTTACACAGACAAGTCTTTCGATTTTATCATCAAAACAGCTCCCGCTGCTGTACAGCTTCTCGAAGCTGCCAAATTGCAAAGTGGTTCAAAAGAACCTAACCGCAGTAAGGTAGGAAAAGTGAACTGGGCACAGGTTGAAGCAATCGCCAAGGACAAAATGAGCGATCTCAACTGCTTCACCGTGGAAAGCGCCATGAAAATGGTTGCCGGTACCGCTCGCAGCATGGGCATCACCGTTGATGGTGACGCTCCATGGGGTAATAATTAAATTGTTAAGGATAAAATTGAACGACAATGAAACTTCCTAAAAAAAGAAAAGCGGTAGATTCTAAAGTTGACAGGAACAAGGTTTACTCCCTGAAAGATGCTTCGAACCTCGTGAAGGATGTAAACACAACGAAGTTTGACGCTTCCGTAGATCTTCATATACGCCTCGGCGTTGACCCCAAGAAAGCCGACCAGGCCATCAGGGGAACTGTAAGCCTTCCTCACGGAACCGGTAAAACGAAAAGAGTTCTTGTACTCTGCACACCAGATAAAGAAGCAGAAGCAAAAGCAGCTGGTGCAGACTTCGTAGGCCTTGATGAATATGTTCAGAAAATAGAAGGCGGATGGGTAGATGTAGACGTGATCGTGGCAACACCATCAGTGATGCCGAAAATCGGTAAGCTGGGTAAGATCCTCGGTCCACGTAACCTGATGCCCAACCCTAAAACAGGTACAGTTACTAACGACGTGGCTGCAGCTGTTAACGAGGTGAAAGGTGGTAAGATCGCGTTCAAGGTTGACAAAGCAGGAATCATTCATGCGTCTATCGGACGTGTGAGTTTCACTCCTGAAAAGATCACCGAGAACAGCAACGAACTTATCAACGCCATCGTAAGAGCAAAACCTTCTTCAGCTAAGGGAACTTACCTGAGAAGCGTTTACATGGCCAGCTCTATGAGCCCCGCAATCGCTGTTGACACGAAATCATTAATGAACTGATCAAACTATTTGTCATGACCAAGCAAGAAAAAAATGAAGTGATTGATGTGCTCAAGGAGAAATTCGGGCAGTACAACAATTTCTATATAACCAATACTGAGTCTCTCAGTGTTGCACAGGTGAACAAACTTCGCGGAATTTGCTTCAGCAAGAATGTTGAAATGAAAGTAGCGAAGAACACACTCATCAAAAAAGCGCTCGAATCTATCAATAACGACCGCTTTGCTGACGTGTACGAATCACTGAACGGTGTAACGGCACTGTTGTTCTCGGAAAATCCGAAAGAACCAGCTCTTATCATCAGCAACTTCCGTAAGGCAGGTGGTGATAAAATGGAAAAACCTGTACTCAAAGCCGCATTTATTGACGGTGATGTATATGCGGGCGACAACCAGCTGAAACACTTACTACACTTAAAACGCAAGAACGATCTTATCGGCGAAATCATCGGATTGCTGCAATCACCTGCTAAGAATGTTATCAGCGGCCTGAACGCAGGCGCAAAACTGGCAGGATTGGTGAAGGCATTGGAAGAAAGAGCTGCAAAAGCATCATAAGATACAGCCGCGCGCGGAAGGCTTAAAACCCCGGCAATTTTTTTAAACCTCCGACGGATCCGCCGTAAGCGGGCGTGAAGCCGGAAAAAATTAAACAACATGGCAGACTTAAAATCATTCGCAGAACAGCTGGTTAACCTGACTGTTAAAGAAGTAAACGAATTAGCAACAATCCTGAAAGATGAGTACGGTATCGAGCCTGCTGCTGCTGTAGCAGTTGCTGGTGGTGCTGGTGCTGGTGCAGCCGCTGCTCCTGCTGCTGAAGAAAAAACAGCTTTCAACGTAATCCTGAAAAGCGGTGGTGCTAACAAGCTCAACGTTGTGAAGATCGTTAAAGATCTTACAGGTCTCGGACTGAAAGAAGCTAAAGACCTGGTTGACCAGGCTCCAAAGCCAGTTAAGGAAGGTGTTAGCAAAGCCGATGCAGATGCAATGGTTGCTAAACTGAAAGAAGCTGGTGCTGACGTTGAAGTTCAGTAATCAATAAGGTTAAATAATTATTTGTAAAAAGCTGCTCCTGAGAAGGGGCAGCTTTTTTGTTAATGTACGAGCGTACAGTCTTTTAAAATGCTTGCAATTGTTTGTTTTTCATGGAGAATCCTTACCTTTGCCGTCCAAATTTCACCAAAAAAATTGTAGACGTAAGTTATCAACGAGTGTAACAACATAGCTTACTGAATTGTATTACAGGGAATTAGTAGCTGGTTCCCCTGTGATATTTTTCTGTTTATACAACTTTTGGGGTTCGAATAATTAAACCGGATTTAAAACATATGTCTTCAACAAAATTGCAAAACAGGGTCAACTTCGGAAAAACCAAAAATCTTGCTGAAGCTCCTGACCTTCTTGAAGTCCAGATCCAGTCATTTAAAGAATTTTTCCAGTTAGAAACCACTCCGGACAAGCGTAACATCGAAGGGTTGTTCAAAGTGTTCAAGGAAAATTTTCCTATTACTGACACGAGGAACATCTTCATGCTCGAGTTCCTGGATTATTTTATCGATCCGCCCCGCTACACCATCGAAGAGTGTATGGAGCGCGGACTTACATATGCCGTTCCCCTGAAAGCCAAGCTCAGGCTTAGCTGTAATGATGAGGAGCACGTTGACTTCCAGACCATCGTTCAGGATGTGTTCCTGGGTAACATTCCTTACATGACGCCAAGGGGTACGTTTGTGATCAACGGTGCTGAACGCGTGGTGGTATCACAGCTTCACCGTTCACCAGGTGTGTTCTTCGGTCAGTCAATACATCCAAACGGTACCAAAATTTACTCTGCACGTGTGATCCCGTTCAAGGGCGCATGGATGGAGTTTGCTACCGACATCAACAACGTGATGTATGCTTACATCGACCGTAAGAAGAAATTCCCGGTAACAACTCTCCTCCGTTCTATCGGGTACGAAACTGATAAAGACATCCTCGAGCTTTTCGGAATGGCAGATGAAGTGAAGGCTGAAAAGAAGGCTCTTCAGAAGTTTGTTGGTAAAAGGCTCGCTGCACGTGTGCTGAGAACATGGGTAGAAGATTTTGTGGATGAAGACACCGGTGAAGTAGTATCTATCGAGCGTAACGAAATCGTTCTCGAGCGTGACACCGTACTTGATGAAGAAGCAATCGAAATGATTTCTGAAATGGACGTGAAGAGCGTATTCATTCAGAAAGAAGACGTGGGCGGAGATTATGCAATCATCTATAACACTCTCAATAAGGATACTTCTAACTCCGAACTGGAAGCGGTACAGCATATCTACCGTCAGCTGCGTGGCGCCGATGCTCCTGATAACGAAACTGCAAGGGGCATTATCGACAAGCTGTTCTTCAGCGATAAACGCTATGACCTCGGAGAAGTAGGACGTTACAAGATCAACCGCAAGTTGAACCTGAACTATCCTATCGAACAAAAAACATTAACTAAAGAAGATATTATCGAGATCATCAAATATCTCGTACGTCTCACCAACGGTAAGGCCGAAATTGATGATATCGATCACCTGAGCAACCGTCGTGTACGTACAGTGGGAGAGCAGCTCTACGCTCAGTTCGGTGTTGGTCTTGCACGTATGGCAAGAACAATCCGTGAAAGAATGAACGTTCGTGACAATGAAGTGTTTACTCCTGTTGATCTTATCAATGCGAGAACGCTTTCATCTGTGATCAACTCATTCTTCGGTACATCGCAGCTTTCCCAGTTCCTCGACCAAACGAATCCGCTGAGCGAAATCACGCACAAACGTCGTATTTCAGCGCTCGGACCCGGAGGTTTAAGCCGTGAAAGAGCAGGTTTCGAGGTACGTGACGTTCACTACTCACACTACGGACGTCTTTGTACAATTGAAACTCCTGAAGGACCGAACATCGGTCTTATCTCCACTCTTTGCGTTCACGCGAAGATCAACGAGATGGGCTTTATCGAAACACCTTATCACAAGGTAAACGATGGAAAAGTTGAATTGAAGAAACTCACTTTCCTTAGTGCAGAAGAAGAAGATATCGCCAAGATCGCACAGGCAAGTGCACCGCTCACAGACAAAGGTGAATTTGCTGAGGATAAGGTAAGCTCACGCCAGACAGGTGACTTCCCGATCCTTGAAAGAAACGAAGTAGAATTCATGGACGTGGCACCTAACCAGATTGTTGGTTTGAGTGCATCACTTATCCCGTTCCTTGAGCATGATGATGCTAACCGTGCGCTGATGGGCTCTAACATGCAACGTCAGGCAGTGCCGCTGATTCGTCCTGAACAACCAATTGTAGGTACAGGTCTCGAAGCAAAGGCAGCACGCGACGCACGTGTACAGATCCTTTCAGAAGGAGAAGGCATTGTGGAGTATGTTGACGGAAAAGAGATACACGTTCGTTACGATAGAACTGAGGCCGACAGGCTTGTAAGCTTTGAAGATGATCTTCAGATCTACAACCTCACCAAGTTCATCAAAACCAACCAGGAAACATGCATCAACCACAGCCCTGCTGTTAAGAAGGGCCAGCGTGTTAAGAAAGGCGACTTCCTTACCGAAGGGTATGCAGTGCAGAAGGGTGAAGTAGCACTCGGCCGTAACCTGCAGGTGGCATTCATGCCATGGAAAGGTTACAACTTCGAAGATGCTATCGTGATCAACGAGAAAGTTGTTAGCCAGGATTTGTTTACATCAGTACACATTTCAGAATATGAACTCGAGGTACGCGACACCAAGCTCGGAGAAGAAGAACTTACTCCAGATATCCCCAACGTTTCTGAAGAGGCAACAAAAGACCTCGACGAAAACGGTATCATCAGGCTCGGAGCAGCCATTAAAGAAGGTGATATTCTCATTGGTAAGATTACTCCGAAAGGTGAAAGTGACCCGACTCCTGAAGAAAAGCTGTTGCGAGCAATATTCGGCGACAAAGCCGGTGATGCAAAAGACGCTTCGCTGAAAGCTCCAAACGGAGTGGAAGGCGTGGTGATCGGAAAGAAACTTTTCCAGAGAGCCAAGAAAGATAAGAATGCAAAGATTCGTGAGAAGGCCTCATTGGAAAAGCTTGAGAAGATACATGAGAGAAATGTTGAAGAGCTGAGAGAACTGTTGCTGAACAAACTTCAAACGCTGTTGAAAGACAAACCATCTACCGGTGTTACAAACAACTTCGGTGAGATGCAGATCGGAAAGGGCGCGAGGTTCAACCAGAAGAATCTTTCTACCATCGACTATCAGAACGTTAACCCGCTCGGATGGACTGGTGATGAAAAAATCGACAACCAGATCAATACGCTCCTTCACAACTTCAATATTAAGTACAACGAAGAGCTCGGCCGCTATAAGAGAGAGAAGTTCAACATCTCGATCGGTGATGAATTGCCTGCAGGTGTATTAAAGCTTGCAAAGGTTTACATCGCTGTAAAGAGAAAGCTGAAAGTGGGAGATAAGATGGCGGGCCGTCACGGTAATAAAGGTATCGTTGCCAAGATCGTGCGTGCTGAAGACATGCCGTTCCTTGAAGATGGTACGCCGGTAGATATTGTACTTAACCCATTGGGTGTACCGAGCCGTATGAACCTTGGACAGATCTATGAAACTGTACTTGGCTGGGCAGGTCTTAAACTCGGTGTTAAGTTCGCTACTCCAATCTTCGACGGAGCAACTGTTGAAGAAATTGCAGATAATATCGCGAAGGCAAACCTTCCAACATTCGGACATACTTACCTGTTTGATGGTGAAACCGGAGAACAGTTCCACCAGAAAGCAACGGTAGGTGTGATCTATATGATCAAACTTCACCACATGGTGGATGATAAGATGCACGCGCGTTCAATCGGGCCATACAGTCTTATTACGCAACAGCCTCTCGGTGGTAAAGCACAGTTTGGTGGTCAGCGTTTTGGTGAGATGGAAGTATGGGCACTTGAAGCATACGGTGCGTCGAACATTCTCCAGGAATTGCTTACGCTTAAGTCGGATGACATTATCGGCCGCGCGAAGACTTACGAGTCGATCGTGAAAGGTGATAACATTCCAAGAGCTGGTATTCCGGAATCGTTCAATGTATTGGTACATGAACTGAGAGGTTTGGGTCTGGATTTGAAATTCGAATAAAACAACTTTAGAAAAATAACACATGGCAATTAAAAAGGAAAATCGTCCGAGAGCCACATTTTCTAAGATTACTATCGGGCTGGCATCACCTGATTCCATACTGGAACGCAGCTATGGTGAGGTGTTGAAACCTGAAACAATTAACTACCGTACTTACAAACCTGAAAGAGATGGTTTGTTCTGCGAACGCATCTTCGGACCCGTTAAGGATTACGAGTGCGCGTGCGGAAAGTACAAGCGTATCCGTTACAAGGGCATCGTTTGCGATCGCTGCGGTGTTGAAGTAACAGAAAAGAAAGTGCGTCGTGAGCGTATGGGGCATATCAAACTTGTTGTGCCTATTGTTCACATCTGGTATTTCAAGAGTCTTCCTAACAAGATTGGTTACCTCCTCGGTATGAGCTCCAAGAAAATGGAGAGCATCGTGTACTATGAAAGATATGTGGTGATACAGCCAGGTATCCGTGAAGACAAGAACCTGAAGAGAGGCGATCTTCTTACAGAAGAAGAATACCTGGAGATCCTTGAAAATCTGCCAAAAGATAATCAGTACCTGCCTGATGAAGATCCGCAAAAATTCATCGCAAAGATGGGTGCTGAATCAGTTCATGACCTGCTTGCAAGGATCGACCTCGACCAACTGTCGTTCGATCTGCGTAACGCGGCTGCAACTGAAACATCCCAGCAGAGAAAAGCAGATGCGCTTAAGCGTCTGAGCATCGTGGAATCTTTCCGCGAAGCAAATACAAGAATTACAAACCGTCCTGAATGGATGGTAATGCAATACATTCCTGTTATTCCACCTGAGCTTCGCCCGCTCGTTCCCCTGGATGGTGGCCGTTTTGCGTCTTCGGATCTGAACGACCTTTACAGAAGGGTAATCATCAGGAACAACAGGTTGAAAAGATTATTGGAGATCAAGGCACCGGAAGTGATCCTGCGTAACGAAAAACGTATGCTGCAGGAAGCTGTGGATTCACTGTTCGACAACTCAAGAAAGTCGAACGCTGTGAAAGCAGAAGGTGGAAGGGCTTTGAAATCTCTCTCCGATGTTCTTAAAGGTAAACAAGGCCGTTTCCGTCAGAACCTTCTTGGTAAACGTGTTGACTATTCTGGTCGTTCGGTTATCGTGGTAGGTCCTGAACTGAAACTTCATGAGTGCGGTCTTCCAAAAGACATGGCTGCTGAACTGTTCAAACCGTTCATCATCCGTAAGCTCATTGAACGCGGTATTGTAAAAACCGTAAAGAGCGCGAGAAAGCTCGTTGACAAAAAAGAGGCTATCGTTTGGGATATCCTTGAAAATATATTGAAAGGTCACCCGGTGATGCTTAACCGTGCACCAACACTTCACCGTCTGTCGATCCAGGCATTCCAGCCTAAACTGATCGAAGGAAAGGCGATACAGCTTCACCCATTGGTGTGTGCTGCGTTCAACGCCGATTTCGATGGTGACCAGATGGCGGTTCACGTTCCATTGAGCAATGCTGCTGTTCTTGAAGCACAGCTACTCATGCTGGCATCACACAACATTCTTAACCCGCAGAATGGTACGCCAATCACACTTCCTTCACAGGACATGGTGTTGGGTCTGTATTACATCACTAAGGGAAAGAAGACAATAGGTGACGAAGTAGTACGTGGGGAAGGAAAACATTTCTACTCTGCCGAAGAAGTAATTATCGCTTACAACGAAGGCCGTATTGATCTGCACGCATGGATCAAGGTGAAGGCAACGGTAAGGCTGAATGATGGTGCGCTTGTAACCAAGCTCATCGAAACAACTGTTGGCCGTGTGATCTTCAACCAGTCGGTTCCGAAGGAAGTTGGTTTCATCAACGCACTTCTTACAAAGAAGAACCTGAGAGAAATCATCGGCGATATCATCAACATCACAAACGTTCCGAAAACGGCAAAATTCCTCGACGATATCAAGCAGCTCGGATTCAGAACAGCTTTCCAGGGTGGTTTGTCGTTCAACATCAACGATCTTATCATCCCATCTATCAAAGAAGAAGTTCTTGATAATGCAAAGGGAGAGGTTGATGAAGTATGGGACAACTATAACATGGGTCTCATCACCAACAACGAACGTTACAACCAGATCGTTGACATTTGGTCGAGGGTGGATACCCGTATAACGGAAACGCTTATACGCGAACTGGCAGCAGACAAACAGGGCTTCAACTCTGTATACATGATGCTTGATTCTGGTGCGCGTGGATCTAAGCAACAGATCAAACAGCTTTGTGGAATCAGGGGTTTGATGGCGAAGCCGAGGAAGAGCGGATCGAGCGGAAGTGAGATCATCGAAAACCCTATCCTTTCAAACTTCAAGGGTGGTCTGAACGTATTGGACTACTTCATCTCTACACACGGTGCGCGTAAAGGTCTTGCGGATACAGCTCTTAAAACAGCTGATGCCGGTTACCTCACACGCCGTTTGGTTGACGTTGCACAGGATGTTGTAATTACAGAAGAAGATTGCGGAACACTCCGTGGTATCGCTACATCAGCGTTGAAAGACAATGAAGAAGTAGTAGAACCATTGTTAGACAGGATCGTGGGCCGTACATCGCTCCATAATATTTATAATCCATCGAACGATGAGACGATCATTGAGGCCGGGTCAGCAATAACTGATGATATCGCCAAAGTGATCGAAGAGGCAGGAATTGAAACCGTGGAAATCCGCTCAGTACTTACCTGCGAAAGCAAGAGAGGCGTGTGCGTAAAATGCTACGGTAAAAACCTTGCGACCGGTAACATGGCGCAGAGAGGTGATGCTGTTGGTATCATCGCTGCACAAAGTATCGGTGAACCTGGTACACAGCTTACACTGCGTACATTCCACGTGGGTGGTGTTGCGGGTTCTGCTTCGGTTGAATCTTCTCTCATCGCTAAATTCGACGGTACCGTTCAGTTCGACGGTTTACGTACTGTAACTGCTGAAAACAATGATGGCGAAAAGATCCAGGTTGTAATCGGTCGTACAGGTGAACTAAGAATCATCGACGTGAAGAACGATCGCCTGCTCATCACCAACAACGTTCCTTACGGATCGACATTAATGGTGAAAGACGGGCAGGATGTGAAGAAAGGTGATATCATCTGTACATGGGATCCGTTCAACAACGTAGTTGTTGCTGAAATCGCAGGTCAGATCAAATTTGAAAATGTAATCGAAGGCGTAACCTTCAGGGAAGAAGCCGACGAACAAACCGGTCACCGCGAGAAAGTGGTAATCGAAACAAAAGATAAAACCAAGATACCTACCCTCATTGTAGAAGGCAAGGATGTGAAGATGTACAACCTTCCGGTTGGTTCGCACATTGTTGTTGACGAAACGGAAGATGTAAAAGCGGGACAGGTACTTGTGAAGATCCCACGTACTCTGCGTATGCAGAGAGATATCACGGGAGGTCTGCCACGTGTAACAGAACTGTTTGAAGCAAGAAATCCGGGTAACCCTGCGATTGTTTGTGAAATCGACGGTGTTGTATCATTCGGTGCGATCAAGCGTGGTAACAGGGAGATTGTAGTTGAAGCGAAAGATGGTGTAGTGAAGAAATATCTCGTTCCTCTCACACGTCAGATCCTTGTGCAGGATGGCGACTTCATCAAAGCTGGTGCTCCGCTCAGTGATGGCCAGGTAGCTCCGGGCGACATTCTTTCAATCAAAGGTCCGTTCGCTGTACAGGAATATGTGGTGAATGAAATCCAGGAAGTTTATCGCTTGCAGGGTGTGAAGATCAACGATAAGCACATTGAGGTGATCGTTAGACAGATGATGAAGAAAGTTGAGATTGTTGATCCGGGAGATACAAGATTCCTCGAAGAGGATCTGGAAGACAGGTTCGACTTCAACGAAGAGAATGATTGGATATTCGATAAGAAAGTGATCACTGAAGCTGGCGAAAGCGCTAAGCTGAAAGCGGGTCAGATCGTTAGTCTTCGTGAAATTCGTGAAGAGAATTCACTTCTTCGTCGTACAGACAAGAAGCCTGTTGAATTCCGTGATGCAAACTCTGCAACATCGCATCCTGTGCTGCTCGGTATTACGAAAGCATCGCTTGGTACACAGAGCTGGATATCTGCTGCTTCGTTCCAGGAAACAACTAAAGTATTGTCGTCTGCAGCCATTCAGGGTAAAACAGATGATATGCTTGGATTGAAAGAGAACGTAATCACAGGACATCCGATACCTGCAGGTACAGGATTGAGAGAGTTTGATAACATGATCGTAGGAAGCAAAGAAGAATACGAACTGTTGCAAACTACGCGCGAAGCGATGAGTTTCGACGAGGAAGAATAGTAATATCTTAACGTTTTAATAATTATCTTACAAGTAGGAAGCTAAAACTTCCTACTTTTTTTTGATTTCCTATGCGCAATATTTCTACGTTTTTAAGCATACTGGCGTTACTTGGTGTTGGAGTACTCTTCTATCTCCATTTTTCTGGTCCGAAGAAAAGTTGATGCGCACAGAGTAAGTAACGCGAAGAGCGGGAGTAACAATTTCCGCATGGCCTACTTCGATATCGATTCGCTCCAGGAGAAATATGAATACTTCAAAGATGCTTCCGGCGATCTCAAGACCAAAGAAGCCAGCCTTTCTTCACAGATCGAAGGCTTACAGACAAGCTATCAGAAAAGATTAAAAGAACTTCAGGATAAGTCTGCAACCATGACGCAGGCGGAAGGCGAAGCTGCGCAGCGCGAAGTAGCGCAGATGCAGCAGAAATTTCAGCAGCGCCAGATGTCGATGGAGCAGGATCTGAAAAAGCATCAGATGGATGTGATGACTACCGTGCGTACGAGGATTGAAAATTATCTGAAAGAGTATAACAAGGAAAAGGGTTATGCTTTCATTTTGTCGTATGAACCCGGTCTTCTGCTTTACTATCGTGATTCTGTATACGATATTACCAATGACGTGATACAGGGATTGAATGAGCAGTATAAGAAAGAGAAGAAATAATACTTTTATTCATTTCTTATAAATATCTATGGCTGAACAAACCTCATTCAAGCCTACTCTCGGACTACTTGATGCTACAATGATTGTTGCCGGTTCCATGATTGGTTCCGGTATTTTTATTGTCAGCACCGAAATGACCACCTACCTCGGTTCTGCAGGATGGCTCATCCTCGCATGGGTGCTCACCGGCTTCCTCACACTTACTGCGGCTGTGAGCTACGGCGAACTCAGTTCAATGTTCCCGAAAGCGGGTGGACAATACGTTTACCTGCGCGAAGCATTCAATCCGCTTACCGGATTTTTATATGGATGGAGTTTGTTTGCAGTAATACAGACGGGAACAATTGCTGCGGTCGGTGTGGCATTCTCAAAATTTGCCGCTTACATATTTCCGTCGCTCGGGGCCGATATCATATTATTCGATCTCGGCTTTACTGACGTCTCTGCTGCCGAAGTCGTCTCCATCATTCTTGTGATCTTTCTTACGTACATCAACACGAAAGGTGTGGAATTGGGAAAGATCGTACAAACGAGCTTTACGCTTACAAAGCTGATTTCACTTTTAGGATTAATATTATTCGGGTTTATCCTTGCCGCTGATTCAAACGTGTGGAACAGTAACTGGGAGAATGCATGGTCTGCCCGAAAACTGGTAGGCGGTGGAGCCATCAGCTGGGAACAAGTTGCCGGCATGGCGATCGTTCCATTATTCGCCAGCGCGTTGGTGGGGTCTATCTTTTCGAGTGACGCATGGAACAATGTAACATTCATAGCCGGTGAAATCAAACGACCAGAGAAGAATATTGGATTAAGCCTGTTCTTCGGAACGCTGATCGTGACCGTGATTTATGTAGCGGCAAACCTGATGTACCTGAGTGTGCTCGACCTGCAGGAAATTGCTACGGCGAAAGACGGCCGTGTATCGCTCGCTGCTTCCATGAAAATTTTTGGCAACGCTGGAACGATCGTGATCGCAGTGATGATCATGGTGTCAACGTTTGGCTGCAATAATGGTTTGATATTGTCGGGCGCCAGGGTGTATTACACAATGGCGAAGGATGGCTTGTTCTTCAAGAAAACCGGCACACTCAACAAAAACGGCGTCCCTGAATTTGCTTTATGGATTCAGTGCGCATGGACATGCCTGTTAGTACTGAGCGGCAAATATTACGAGCTGCTAACGTATGTAGTGTTCGTAGTACTGATATTTTATGTGGTTACATTATTAGGCATATTCAGACTTCGCCGCAAGCGGCCAGATCTTCCACGACCTTATAAAGCATGGGGCTACCCGGTGCTTCCTGCCCTGTATTGCATCATTGCGTTACTAATATGCGGCGCCTTATTCTATTACAAGCGCGATGAAACATGGCCCGGTGCGCTGATTGTGTTACTCGGCATACCTTTATACTATCTTGCGGTTGCTGGCAAGCACAAAAAATAGGGTATATGGCTAAGGTGAATTTCGACGAACTGTTTGGTCGTTTCAGCGGAATGAAAATAGGAGTGATCGGCGATGTAATGCTCGACACTTATTGGTGGGGTCATGTTGATCGCATTTCTCCCGAAGCGCCAGTGCCGATTGTTGCACTCGATAGGAAAGAGTACAGAATAGGGGGAGCGGGCAACGTAGCACTAAATCTTTCATGCCTCGGCGCACAGGTATCTGTAATATCAGTGATTGGGGACGACGAAGATGGCGTGGCGCTTACGAAGCTGTTTACAGACAATAACATCAACACAGACTATCTTCTTAAAAATAGTTCACGAATTACTACAAGCAAATCGAGAATCATCAGTCGCAACCAGCAGATGATGCGCCTGGATTCTGAAATAACAGACGACCTTACGGGTAGTGATGAAACAGAATTACTGAACGCCGTAGAACGTTACCTCGAAAAGGAAAAGCCGCGAGCCGTAATTCTGGAAGACTATAACAAAGGTGTGCTGACCGAAAGTATTATTCACAAAGTGATCGGTCTGTGCAAGCAGCATGATGTGATCACTACAGTCGATCCGAAAAGAAAAAACTTTCTGTCATACAAAGGCGTCGATATTTTCAAGCCGAACATGAAAGAGGTAAAGGAAGGCCTGAATCTTCTTATTGAAGATGTAAACCAGAAAGTGCTTGACAATATTCATGACAAACTTCAGGCTAAACTTAGTCACGGTATATCATTTATTACGCTCTCTGAAAAAGGGGTGTACTATCGCCAGCAAACTAAAAGCCGCGTGCTGCCATCGCACATGCGAAATATCGCTGATGTGTCCGGTGCTGGCGATACCGTTATCGCTGTGGCATCGCTGTTATATGCAGCTACGAAAGACGTAGATCTCATGGCAGAAGTGGCCAACATCGCCGGCGGTCTCGTGTGCGAAGAAGTGGGCACCGTTGCCATCAACAAAGAACGCTTGTTGGAAGAGTGCAAGTTGTTGCTTGATTATGATGAATAATGTTCAAGGTAATCCTCTAATTATTGGAAAATCTACGAGCTGAAAAGAGGTAATTTCGGCCTCGAAAGCAACCTATTTCATGGGCAGATTTACATTGGTTATTCATGGTGGCGCAGGTACCATACTTAAGTCAGACATGACACCTGAGCTCGAGCAGGCATATGTACAGGGCCTCGGTGAAGGTATAGAAGCCGGATACGGTGTGCTTGAAGAAGGTGGTTCGGCCATCAATGCGGTTAAAGCCGCTTTGGTAATCCTGGAAGATAATGTTCTGTTCAACGCTGCACGCGGATCTGTTTTTACAAAGAAAGGTTTACAGGAAATGGATGCGGCCATCATGGATGGTTCAACACTTGCTGCCGGTGCCATTACGGGCGTACGCAATGTGCGCAACCCTATTGAGCTCGCAATGGAGGTGATGCGTAACAGCAATCACGTATTTCTGAGTGGCAAGGGGGCCGGCGACTTCGCCATTAAGCAAGGCGTAAAGCTGGAGCCCGACGAATACTTCTTCTCTCAATTCCGATACGACCAGTGGAAAGCTATTCGCGACTCCGACAACTATTCTCTCGATCACACTCATCAGCAACTTGAAGAGCTGATGAAAGATAAAAAATTCGGCACCGTAGGCGCTGTAGCCGTTGATCAGAACGGCAATATCGCTTCTGCCACCAGCACCGGTGGTATGACCAACAAAAAATACGGCAGAATCGGCGACAGCCCTATCATAGGAGCCGGCACTTACGCGAACAATAGTACCTGCGGTGTTTCATGCACGGGGCACGGTGAAATGTTTATCAGAACGGTTGCCGCACATACCGTAAGCTGCTTAATGGAATACAAAGGCTACACACTACAACAGGCCTGTGAAGAAGTGGTACTGAAAAACCTGGTGGAGATAAAAGGAGAAGGCGGTATGATCGCCGTCGACAAAAACGGTAATCCGGCGATGGTATTTAATAGCGCCGGAATGTATCGCGGATATAAAAGCAGCGATGGCTCAAGCGAGATTGCCATTTATAGCTGATAATATTACCTTTACGTAATGCTCGGCGTTACTATCCTTGGAAATAATTCAGCACTTCCGGCCTTTGATCGTCACCCTACCGCCCAGGTTGTTACGCTCGACGACCAGCTTTTTTTGGTCGACTGCGGTGAAGGCACACAAATTCAGCTTTCAAAATACAAGATCAGGTGGGGAAGGATCAATTACATCTTCATCTCGCACCTTCACGGGGACCATTACTTCGGCTTACCCGGCTTTATCCATACAATGGGATTGCTGAACAGGGAAAATGACCTTCATCTTTTCGCCCCTGCGCCACTTAAAGAACTCCTGGAACTACAATTTAAAGCCGCAGGAACTGCGTTGCCTTTTACTTTACATTTCTATGCCCTGCATGGAGAAGGCGAGCTGGTGAAGACTGAGAAATTCAAAGTGTCCTGCTTCCTTACAAAACATCGTGTGCCTTGTTGGGGATTTAAATTTGAACAGGTGAAGGCGCCGCGGAGAATAAATATCGAGAAGGCAAGAATCCATAATGTGCCTGCTTTATTTTTCGACCGCTTGAAAGCAGGAGATGACTTTGTAACCGGTAACGGAAAAATAATTAAGAACGCTGTTGTTACAGATCCGGCGCCAAAGCCGAAGTCGTATGCATTTTGCGCCGATAACACTTATCACGAGGAGATGATTGCGAAGGTTGCCGGTGTCGATATTCTCTATCACGAATCAACTTACCTGAAAGATCTTGAAGAGCGTGCCGCTGCGAGATATCATGCAACAACCCACCAGGCGGCATTAACTGCCAAACAGGCAAACGTAAAGCGTTTGATCATCGGGCACTTCAGTTCGAAGTATGATAAGCTGGATCTTTTTGAGCAGGAAGCGAGAGAAGTTTTTCCTGCTACTGAGATTGCACTTGAAGGTGCGACCTATTTTGTTTAAAAAGCATGCTGAAGCTTTTTTGACTTCGACATAAATTCTTTTACCCGCTTCATCACATCACTGCTCAACGGCACTAAAGGCATCCTCAAATAATTTGCGATCAACCCATCCTCCGCCAAAAAGGCTTTTACGCCGGCAGGATTATTTTCCACGAACAAAATATCATATCCTTCAATCAATTCGTCATTCAGCAATTTTGCAGCTGCAAAATCTCCTTTCAGAGAGAGTCTTACCATTTCGGTGAACTTCTTAGGAAAGCAATTCGCGGCAACGCTAATTACTCCATCCATTCCACATGCAATCTGCGGCAACGCCAATGCATCATCGCCACTCACCACTAAAAATTCTTCGGCGCGGTCGCGAAGTATTTGCATGCACTGCGCCATGTCGCCACTGGCTTCTTTTATGCCCGCGACATTATCTACTTCGTTAGCGATTCGTAAAGTTGTTTGGGCGGTCATGTTACGGCCGGTTCTGCCCGGAACATTATAGAGGATGATCGGCTTAGGCGAAACTTCTGCTATTGCTTTGTAGTGCTGAAAGATTCCTTCCTGCGAAGGCTTGTTGTAATAAGGACTTGCACTCAGTATAGCAACCGATTCATCTAATGGAAAGTTTTCGAGATCGCTGATAAGATCAGCAGTATCGTTTCCCCCAATGCCCACGATCACGGGTACACGGTTGCGTGCTTTCTCGTAAGTATAATTGATAAGCTCAACCTTCTCTTTATTATTGAGCACAGGTGTTTCGCCGGTTGTGCCCAATGTAACAAGGTATTCGGCACCGCCATCGATAACGGAGTCGATCACTTTGCCTAAGGAATCGAGGTCAATTGTACCCCTGCTATTGAAAGGTGTTACTAATGCTACCCCGGTACCTCTCAATGTTTCACGTAAAGACATCTAAATAAAATTAAAACTGGTTTGGTTGTTCGTTTTCCTGTGCAACAGGCTCTTGCTTTGGTTCTTCCGTCTCATCCCAAAATCCCATCACGCCAAATTTTTCTATTCTCTTTTCAATTCTTGTTTCAGCATCCATCAACTGAAGCTCCCTGATTGTTTCTACCAGGTGAGGTTTCAGATTGGCAGCAGCTTCATCATAATCCCAATGCGCGCCGCCAAGTGGTTCCGGAATAATCTTATCGATCAATCCGAAATTATACATGTTGTCCGGAGTGAGCTTCAGTTGTTCGGCAGCTTTTTCTTTCTGTTCCCACGATCTCCATAAAATGGAGCTGCAGTTTTCCGGAGAGATCACCGTGTACCATGCATTTTCGAGCATAAATACCCTGTCGCCAACACCAATACCTAAAGCACCGCCCGAAGCGCCTTCGCCGATGATCACGCATATCACAGGAACCTTCAACCTCATCATTTCATAAATATTCCTTGCAATTGCTTCGCCCTGCCCGCGCTCTTCAGCTTCTAAGACCGGGGTAAGCACCCGGAGTATCGATGAGTGTGATAATTGGTTTATTGAATTTCTCGGCAAGCTTCATCAACCGCAAAGCCTTTCTGTATCCTTCCGGATTCGCCATTCCAAAATTGCGCAGCTGCCTCATCTTGGTGTTGCTTCCCTTCTGCTGACCGATAACCATAACGGTTTGTCCGTCGAGTGAAGCAAATCCACCAACCATCGCTTTGTCATCTTTCACATTCCTGTCGCCAAACAACTCCACGAAATCACCGAATATTTTCTCGATATACTTTTTCGTGTATGGTCTGTCCGGATGACGGCTAAGCTGAACTTTTTGCCATGGCGTAAGTTGCGACGTTATCTCGCGGCGCTTCTCCATTACCTGCTGTTCAAGCTTCCCGATGGAATCTGAAAGATCAACCTTACTCTTTTCAGCTGTTGCCTTCAATTTTTCAATGTCCTCAAAAAGATCTCTTATCGGCTTCTCAAAATCAAGGAACTGCCTGTTTTTGTCCTGGGGCATAGAGCAATGTAATAATTTATAAAATTAAGACTGATTTTTTAATTTGATTGATACAAAATGGCCATATGGTTTGATAAAAAGTCATTCCTTTGACTATGGACAAGCTGATTACCGGAATTCATCACATCACTGCACTTGCATCCGACGCACAGCATAATATTGATTTCTATTGTGGAGTGCTGGGCCTGAGGCTTGTAAAGAAGACGGTTAACTTCGATTCGCCTGAAACATATCACTTTTATTATGGGAACGAAACGGGACAACCGGGTACCATCCTCACATTTTTTCCCTACCAGGGACTAACACCCGGGAGGCATGGTAAGGGAATGCTAAACACCACAAGCTTTTCACTTTCATCATCATCATTAGGATACTGGGAAGAGAGATTGAAAAAGTTTGGCATTACTTACAAAGATCCGTCTGAACGCTTCGAAGAAACAGTCATCTATTTCGAAGATGGGGATGGCATGGGGCTCGAACTTGTTTTTACCGATAAAGACGATCGTACAGGTTTTACATACGGACATATTCCGATTGAACATTCGGTAAAAGGATTTTACGGCGCAGAATTATGGGTAGAAGGTTATGAACGTTCTGCTGCATTGCTCACCGAACAATTGGATCACGTGCAGATAGGAGAGAAGGGAAACAGGTTCAGGTATGCTGCAAGTGATACTCCCGGCAATTACATCGATCTCGTATGTATGCCGGATACATTGAAAGGCTTGGGCGGTGCAGGCACCGTGCATCACATTGCATTTGCCACACCAGATGCAAAATCACAAAACGAGGTGCGTGTAAAAATTTCGCAGCGGATGCTCAATCCAACGCCGGTACTCGATAGAAACTATTTTACATCGATCTACTTCCGCGAACCAGGTGGCGTATTGTTCGAAGTAGCCACTGCGGGCCCAGGATTTTTAACTGACGAGAAAAACGAAGAATTGGGCAATGCTTTAAAGCTTCCCGATCAATACGAACCGTACCGCGAACGGATTGAAAAGCAAGTGGTGCCCATTCAAATTAACGTTGATAAATACAAGTAATGCATCAGAAGCATGTGTTGTTGAAAGGAAAAAAACTGGGTGAGGCAGAAAAAGTGCTCGTGATGATCCACGGACGCGGTGCAAATGCGGATGATATTCTTTCGCTCGCCTCTTTTTTAAATGTCAAAGATTATACACTGCTCGCGCCGCAGGCCACCAGCAACACGTGGTACCCTTACTCATTCCTTGCGCCTCCGTTTAATAATGAACCCTGGCTGTCGTCTGCACTCGATGTTCTTTCGGATATTGTTGACGACATCAACGAGGCCGGAATTAACAATGAGAATATCTATTTCCTTGGGTTTTCACAGGGCGCCTGCCTTACCCTGGAATTTGTAACCAGGAACGCCGGCCGCTTCGGTGGCGTTGCTGCTTTTACTGGCGGGCTTATCGGCGACAAGATCTATGAGAACAACTATTCGGGCGATTTTGACCAGACCCCCATCTTTATAGGCACCAGCGATCCCGACCCGCACGTGCCCGTTGCCCGCGTAAACGAATCGGCAGAAGTCCTTAGGAAAATGAATGCCGACGTCACTGTTAAGGTGTATTCCAACATGGGACACACCATCAGCGACGATGAAATAGAAGCGGTAAATAATACCATTTTCACGCTATAATAAATTATTCCAAATCTATTCAGAATGTTTCGCTAACGTTGACTCGCTCATTCATCTTATCTGATATCCTAACACATAAAAGTATTTTGTAACATGACCCAAAAGGTGGTGAATGAAAAGGTCTATAACAGGATTAAGGCTGTACTTGCCGAGGAAAGAAAAACGAACATGTGGCTTGCAGAACAATTGCAAATGAGCCCTAACACCGTCTCCAAATGGTGCACTAACCAGATGCAACCGACAATCGAAACCTTGTACAGAATTGCTGGCGTATTAAGCGTTGATGCGCGCGACCTCCTGATATCGTCTAAACGATAGTAGGGTACACAATTTGAAGCGTAGCCATTATTTTTAACGAAATAGTGGGCTATGTCAATATTGTGGAAGGTGGACCCGGCACATTCGGAGATACAATTTAAGGTTAAGCATCTGATGATCACTACCGTAACGGGCTACTTCAGAACGTTCGATGCAGAGGTGGTGACGGAAACAGAGGATTTTAATTCTACTACTGCCATCAGGTTTACCGCAGATATTGATTCGATTGAAACGAACAACGCGCAGCGCGATGCTCATCTTAAATCGGACGACTTTTTCAAAGCGGAAAAATATAAGCAGATCATCTTTACCGCCACCAGGTATGAGACGTTGAACGATGAGGCTACCCTGCAGGGGAACCTCACGATACGAGGCATCACCAAACCGATTTCTCTCAACGTATCATTTGAAGGAATGGTAACGGACCCTTATGGGCAGACCAAGGCAGGTTTCAGCGTAACAGGTCGAATCAGCAGGAAAGAGTACGACCTGAAATGGAATGCGGTAACAGAAGCAGGAAGCGTTGTGGTATCTGATGAAGTGAAAATCAGCGCAGATATCCAGTTGATAAGGCAGAAATAATATCAGAATTCAGATCAGTCCATCACACTAATATGGTGAGTGGTTGGTATATTCAGCACCGCTGAGCCATCACTTTAAACAATGCCGTATGACATTTGGACTGAACACGTTTCTATTTATTTCTCCTTTCACTAACGAAAGTTTTCACCTCATCAAGAAAATCAAAGACTGGGGTTTCGACTCTGTTGAAATTGCAGTTGAAGACGCAAGCCACGTTGACCCTAAAAAGCTAAAGCAGGCCCTCGATGATAATGGAATAATATGCGGCTCTATGTGCGGCGCATTTGGTCCTGACCGCGATTTGCGTGGTTCTACATCCGATCAGCAGAATTCTATCGATTACATGAAGTCGCTGATGGACATCATGGCCGAAATAAACTGCCCCGTATTAGTAGGTCCGTTGTATTCAGCTGTTGGCAGGGCTGAGCCCAAGACCGATAGCGAATTCAGGAATCAGTGGGACCTTGTAGTAAAGAATCTGGCGCAGGTAACGGAGCACGCAAAGAAAACCGGCGTTAAGCTCGCCGTCGAACCGCTTAACCGGTACGAAACCGACTTCATCAATACCTGCGCGCAGGCACTTAAACTGATCAATGAAGTTGGCGGCGATGAACTGGGATTGTTGCTCGATACGTATCACATGAATATCGAAGAGAAAAGCTCTGCTGACGCGATCCGCGCAGCAGGTAAAAAGCTTTACCATTTTCATGCATGTGGATGCGACCGTGGTACGCCTGGCCGTGATCATATCGATTGGAAAAGCGTCGTAGCTGCATTAAAAGAAATCAACTACAACGACAGTGCGGTGATAGAATCATTTACAACAGATGTGAAAGTAATTGCGAAAGCAGCTTCTATCTGGCGTCAATTCGAACCGTCACAAGACGATATACCCGTTGAAGGATTAAAATTCTTAAAAAAGGCATTCCAATAATTTATGAAGTTCATCCAAACAATTGCTTGCGCCGCAACCATTCTTTTATTTTCCTGCGGTGATAATTCTAACAATTCGGCGAGTACTAATACCGACAGCCTCACCGAAGAGCAAAGGCACACTCCTGAAAACGCACTCAAAACTCTTAAGGTAGCCGACGGTCTCGAAGCACAACTGATGGCATCGGAACCAATGTTCAGAAATCCCACGAACATCGATATAGATGACCGTGGTAGAATCTGGGTGACCGAGGCATTTAACTATCGTCCATTCAGAAATGCCACTACCAGTCCTGAAGGCGACAGAATTATGATACTGGAGGATAAGGATGGTGATGGAAAGGCGGAGACCAGTAAAATTTTCTACCAGGGACCGGAGATCAATGCACCACTCGGTATTTGTGTACTTGAAAATAAAGTGATCGTATCACAGAGTCCTTTCGTATGGGCCTTTTATGATGACAACAACGACGACAGCGCCGACAGGAAAGAAGTGATCTTCCAGGGGATAGCTGGCGAACAGCACGACCATGGCATGCATTCATTTGCTGCAGGGCCGGACGGAAAATTATATTTCAACTTTGGTAATGCGGGCGAAACACTGAGAGATAAAAACAACAAACCTGTTATCGATCAGTACGGCGATTCTATCGGCTCACACAAATACAGGCAGGGCCAGGTATTTCGTTGCGATCCTGATGGTTCGAATGTTGAACGACTTGCTCATAATTTCCGAAACAATTATGAAGCGGCTGTTGATAGCTATGGCACAATATGGCAAAGTGATAATGACGATGATGGAAACAGGGGCGTGCGCATTAACTATGTAATGGAGTTTGGTAACTATGGTTATACAGATGAAATGACAGGTGCATCGTGGAATGCAAACCGCATAAATGTTGAAGACTCTATTCCCTATAAGCACTGGCACCTGAATGATCCCGGCGTTGTTCCAAACTTATTGCAAACGGGCGCAGGTTCTCCAACAGGTATGGTGATCTATGAAGGAACGCTTCTTCCTGAACGATTCAGGAACCAGATGATCCACTGCGAACCAGGACAGAATGTAGTACGCGCCTATCCTGTTGAGAAAAACGGTGCAGGTTACAGTGCAACAATAGAAAATGTGCTGTCTGATGAAAAGGACCAGTGGTTCCGTCCCGCGGATCTCTGTGTCGCTCCTGATGGTTCACTGATTGTTGCAGACTGGTACGACCCCGTTGTGGGTGGTCATGATGCACGCGATAAAGAAAGCGGCCGTATATATCGTATCGCTCCCGGTGGTTCGAAATATAAAATGCCGGCAATTGATTATTCATCCCCCGGAGGCGCAGTGAAAGCATTGCAGAATCCTAATCTTGCGGTGCGCAGAAAAGCCTGGGTAGCTATTCAAAAGATGGGCAATGGCGCAGTGCCCGAACTGGAAAAACTCTGGAAATCTGAAGGTAATGATCGCATGCGTGCGCGTGCCTTTTGGGCGCTTGTTAAATTGCCTGGTGGTGAAAAATATATTGATGCTGCTACAAAAGAAAAAAATGCTGATCTGAGGATCGCGGGCCTTCGTGCCGCACGCGAATTGAACGCAAACGTAATTGGCGTTATTAAAACGCTCGCGAATGATGATGAAGTACAGGTGCGCAGGGAATGCATCATCGCTCTCCATAAAAATAAATCTCCTGAGGCTGCGGGCTTGTGGGTAGACCTCGCATCTAAGTACGACGGAAAAGACCGTTGGTATCTTGAAGCACTTGGTATCGGCGCGGCTGATCAGTGGGATACTTTCTTCGACGCCTGGCTCGCAAAAAATCCCGAACCGCTTAAAACACAGCAGGGCCGTGATATTGTATGGCGCGCAAGGACAGACAAGAGCTTACCATTTCTTCAGCAACTTGCATCTGATAATAGTGCCGATCTGAAATCGAGATTGAGATATTTCAGGGCGTTCGATTTCAATCCAGGCAAGAAAAAAACAGATGTGTTGCTGAACATGGTTGCCGAAAATAAAGGCGCGGATGTTGAATTGAACGCAGTTTTGCTACAAGGCCTTGATGAAAAGATCGTACAACGTACACCTGCTGCAAAAGCTGCATTGAACAATGTGGTAAAAGCAGCATACGGATCAAAAACGTATATAGATCTCACCCAAAAATATCAGCTTACTAACGAAGCACCACGGTTGCTTCAAATGGCCATTAACAAACCGCAGGATAAACTTGCTCCCGATGCTATTAACCTTCTTTTTGATTTTAAAAAGGCCGACCTCATTTCAGCCGTGCTGAAAGGAAAAGATTATGCGAAAATATCGGCATTGCTGACCGCTATGGGCAATGCAGGTGAATGGCAGGGCATGAAGATGATGCAAAGTATTGCCGCCAGCAAACAATATCCCGACACTTTACGGATGACTGCATTAAAGATGCTGGGTAGAAGTTGGGGCGGTGGTGATATGATCAACGCGCTTATTCAGTCAGACAGACTTCCCCAGAATCTTATTCAACCGGCACTCGAGGGCATTGAAGGTGGTCCGCAGAAGAATGTGGTAATCGATGCAAAGCAGCATTTATCTAAAGGTAGCGGCCAGCCGAAAGAACCGTTCGACCGCGAAGGCGTGCTAGCTATGAAAGGCAATGCGGCAAACGGTGCAACGATATTTAAAACTAATTGCGCGATCTGCCACCAGGTAAGAGGAGAGGGCACCGACTTCGGTCCCGGGCTAACTGAAATAGGAACAAAACTTCCGAAGGAAGCTATCCTCGACGCAATAGTGGAACCCTCTTCAGGTATAAGTTTTGGATACGAAACAACCGAACTTCAACTTAAGAACGGATCATCACAAAAGGGTCTACTGGCAGAAAAGACAAATACAGAAATCGGCTTAAAGCTTCCTGGCGGAACGGTGAACAAAGTAAAGACTGCCGATGTAAAAGTGATGAATGTATTGCCTGTGTCAATGATGCCCGATCTTCATGAAACAATTTCGAAACAAGATCTCGCAGATTTACTTGCGTATCTTAGTTCGCTTAAGAAAAAATAAAAATGTCAATGCGTAACTTTTTGCTTGCAACGATTGCTCTATGTATTTCCGTATCGTGCACCACTCAAAAAACTTCCGACACACCTGGAAAAAAGAAAATAGTCTTTATTCCCGGTAACGATAGCCACGGTGTTGGTGAACACGAACATCTTGGTGGATGCCAACTGCTCGCGAAATTGCTGAATGACGATGTTGAAGGCGTTAATGCCGTAGTAACTGAACAAGGCTGGCCGAAGGACACAACAGTTCTTGATAACGCAGATGCGATTGTAATGTACTCGGATGGCGGCGACCGTCACATGGTGATTCCGCACATGGCTCACATCGACAGATTGATGAAGAAAGGAGTGGGTTTAGTGAATCTTCATTACGCGGTTGAGATACCGAAAGGCGAAGCTGGTGACAACTTTTTGAAATGGGTAGGAGGATATTTCGAAACGTATTGGTCCATCAATCCGTGGTGGACGGCAAAATTCGATTCGTTTCCTGATCATCCAATCACGAAAGGCGTAAAGCCATTCGAGGCGCGCGATGAGTGGTACTATCACATGCGTTTTGTTGAGAACGATAAAAATCTCATTCCGATTCTTTCAAAACTTCCTCCTGATTCGAGTTTAAGCAGACCGGATGGTCCGCACGAAAATAATGCTGCCGTACGTAAAGCGGTGCTTGAAGATAAACAACCGCAAACTGTGGCGTGGGCTTATACAAGACCTGATGGTGGAAGAGGATTTGGTTTTACGGGCGCGCATAGTCATAGTAACTGGATGAATGACGATTTCAGAAAGTTGGTATTGAATGCTATTGTATGGTCGGCGAAGATTGACGTTCCTGAAACTGGTATTATTACTAAAACTCCTACGCAGCAGGAGTTAACCGCGCTGCAGAAGAAAAAGTGAGCAGGCTCATTAACAAATCGATCATTGTAACTGGTAGCACTACGGGCATAGGGAAAGCTATTGCCATACGTTGTGCGAATGAAGGTGCGAATGTGGTGATCACCGGACAGGACGAAGAAAATGGTGAAGAACTTTACCGGCATATTGGTGAAGAAAGGTCTGTGCTTGTTCTTGCGGATCTTACGCATGCCGATACTCCGCAAAAATTAGTGGACGCTGCTGTTCAAAAGTTCGGTCGACTGGATGCAGTTGTAAATAATGCAGCTTGGGTTACATCTTCAAACATAGACACGACAGATGTTGATTTTCTTAAAAAGGTGCTTGATGTAAATTTAGTAGCTCCGCTCGCGTTGATTCGTGCTGCGTTGCCTCATCTTGAAAAAGTTAAAGGGTGCGTAGTGAATATCGGGTCGGTAAACGCTTATTGTGGCGAGCCGAACTTATTGGCTTATAGTATTGCGAAAGGTGGATTGATGACGATGAGTAGAAACCTTGGCGATGTAGTTTTCAGAGAAAGAGGCGTGCGGGTGAACCAGGTAAATCCCGGATGGGTGCTTACAGAAAAAGAAATTGATCGTAAACGTGAGCAGGGGTTGAGAGATAATTGGTGGGAAGACCTCCCGAAGACTTATGCGCCTTCTGGTAAATTGCTGATGCCCGAAGAGATTGCTGCTTCTGTGGTTTATTTTATTGATGATGACAGTGGGCCGATTAGTGGGCAGGTTTTGGAGGTGGCGCAATATCCTTACATCGGCAGAAATCTTCCGAAGGAATAAATAAAAAAGCTTTTCAAACCCACCCCCTGCCCCTCGATCAGGGAGGGGAACTCTTTTTCTTTGTGCATTTTTGGCTAGCCAGAAACCGCCGCCCGCAGGGCAAAAAAATCTTTTTCAGCGCAGTATCTAAAAATAAAAAAAGCCCCGCAGGGCCTTCTAAAAAGATATTTCGCCTGCGGCGGGGTGCCTACGGCGTTAAAATACTTTGACGTTTTACGCTTTATCGTAGCTGATACATTCTTTCAACTCCTTCTCTGTGTAAGCAATATTATACTGCTTCAACACCTCCGGAGGAACCCCATTCCACTGATTAGGCCTATTGCCAACATACCCCACATCATCATACCCAATCTTCGTTGTATAAAACCCCGTAACCGTCAGGTTCCTCATCAAACTGAAAAACGCAACGCCCTGTCCATATTCAGGCTTCGCCTTTTTAGGATAAGCAATCGCATCAACCATTTCTATCTGCTGAGTAGAAGAGCAGTCCTTGAAAGCCTTCTCATACTTCTTCATACACTCAAGATCAAGCCAACGCAAACCGCCGCGCATAGGAGTCTGATGATCCGGCATATCCTTCACGATAAACGCTATGAAGTCTGTGACTTTCGCATCGGATGCGCTTCCGCTTACTTCATCCTTAGGTATGATAATATCCGCCAGCACGGTGATAGTCGCCAGCTCATGGTCATTGAAGAATTTCTCTTCCTGTAGTGCTTTGTTGTACGGTATCTCTTCTGCCATCCGGTCATCGTTTCCTGATGGAGCAACGGCATTATCTGCCGCAGTCTTCTTATCGTCCGGCTTACAAGATTCTACCAATACGCCGGCACTTACCGAACCAATAACCAATGCTTTTATCGAATCCCTTCTTTTCATAATGTATATTTTAGAAAAGGTGTTAAACGTTTTGTTTTTTCATTTCATCAATGATGTGCTCACTTGTACGCATAGATAACGCGAGAATCGTCCAGGTGATATTTTTATCGGCTTGTGAAGTGAACACACTTCCATCGGCGCAATAAAGATTTTTGCAATCGTGTGCCTGGCCCCATTCGTTGAGGGGTGAGTTTCTTTTTTCTTTACCCATACGAACCGTTCCTGCCTCATGGATGATGTTTCCGGGAGGATTCAAACCCCACATATTTTTCTCATTATCCTCACCGCCCCACGTAATCACGCCACCGAGGTTATGAAAGATCTCTTTGAAAGTTTCTTTCATGTGCTTCGCCTGCTTGATCTCGTAATCGGAATGTTTAACATTGAAGCGCAATACAGGGATACCGTATTTATCTACAATATTCGGATCGATTTCGCAATAGTTGTCAATGCTTGCCACAGCTTCACCGCGACCAGCCATCCCTATTTGGGCACCGTAAAAGAAGCGAACATCTTCTTTCAACGACTTTCCATATCCACCTGCTTCTTTCTGTTTTCCGTGTACAGGAAACTGACCATTCAGACCTTCCATTCCCCAGCTGAATCCGTACATCGGCATATCCATACCTCCGCCGTATTCAATGTGATAACCGCGAGGGAAATCGAGCTTTTTATTGTCGAGCCACCATGGCGTATATACGTGCATACCGCCAACGCCATCTTCGTTGTAACGCTTACGGTTGAACATCGTTGGAACAAATCCCGCCATTGATGCACCAGTTGAATCGTGCAGGTATTTTCCTACTGCATTGCTTGAGTTAGCCAGTCCGTTCGGATGTCTGGCAGACTTTGAGTTGAGTAGCAAACGTGCAGTTTCGCAAGTGCTGGCGGAAAGCACCACTACTTTACCAAACACCTGGTATTCGGTGAGGTCGTTTTTTTCAACGTATGATACACCTGTGGCAAGTCCTTCGTTGTTGGTGAGCACTTCTCTCGCCATCGCATTGGTCACGAGATCAAGATTGCCCGTTTTCAATGCCGGAATGACAAGGCAGGACGAAGCTGAGAAATCGGCGTACACTTTACATGAACGGCCGCATTGACCGCAGTAAAAGCATGAGCCGCGTTCTTCATTGATCGGTTTTGTAAGAATTGAAAGACGTGCAGGAATCACTGGTATACCTGCCTGCTGGCCGGCTTTTTTCACGAACATTTCATGCAGCCTCGGTCTTGGCGGTGGCAGGAAGATACCATCAGGGTCGTTAGGTAGCCCCTCATTCGTTCCATATACACCTATCAACTGGTCTACTTTATCGTAAAATGGCTTGATATCATTGTAAGTGATCGGCCAGTCATCGCCTAATCCATCTATACTTCTTCTTCTGAAGTCATCAGGGCCGAAACGGAGCGAAATTCTGCCCCAGTGGTTGGTACGTCCACCCAGCATTCTAGCTCTCCACCAATCCCACTGCGTGCCTTCTGTCGTAGTGAACGGCTCACCGTCTATCTGCCATCCCCAATACGATCCGTCGAAGTCGCCAAAAGGCCTGAACTTAGTGCTGGCACCGCGCCTGGGCGACTCCCATGCATTTTTCAGCTGGGCGGAATTTTTGGCAGGGTCGAACATTGGTCCGGCTTCTAAAAGACAAACTTTTAATCCTGCTTTAGCCATTGTATATGCTGCCATGCCGCCGCCGGCTCCGGATCCTACGATGATGGCATCATATTTCTTAGATTGTTTTTTGATCTGCAATTCGCCCATATGACTTGTTTACCGGCCCCCGCGGCCATTGAGATGAAAATAAATTTGATCGCAAATTCGTTAACAAACAAATTTGCCTCAAGATAGAGAATAGATAAATCAAAATAATGAAAATCTCCTTCCACGGCGCAGCACGGGTAGTAACCGGTTCTAAACATCTTTTGCATATCAATCCCGACAAAAAAGTATTACTTGATTGTGGCATGTTCCAGGGAATGGGTAAGGACACTGTCGCCCTGAATTCACACTGGGGCTTCGAGCCGCGCGACGTAGATCATCTCATTTTGTCGCACGCACACATCGATCATATCGGCCTCGTACCGAAGCTCGTGAAAGACGGCTTCCCCGGAAAAATATATTGCACGCCTGCCACGGCAAGTCTTGCGAAACTATTGCTCCTCGACTCTGCGCGTATCCAGGAGACTGACGCAAAGTTTATAAACAAACAAAGAGATAAAGAGGGCCGGGAACATGTAGAGCCGTTATATACCGAAGAAGAAGCGGCGGCTGTATTTCCTCTCTTCGAAACAGTTCCATATAATGAACATTTCAGGATAGACGACCAGGTAGAATTGGTGTTTACCGATTGTGGACATATCATCGGCAGTGCCGCGGTGAATCTTGTGATTAAAGAAAATGGTAAAAGAAGAACGCTTACGTTCAGTGGTGATGTTGGAAGATATCGTGATATGATCCTGCGCTCGCCGGATACCTTTCCGCAAGCTGAGTTTGTTATTATGGAATCTACTTATGGCGATAAACTGCATGAACTTGTTGCGGTAGCCAATGATACATTATTGAACCATATTACGGAGACGTGTATCAACAGGAAAGGCAAACTCATCATTCCGGCGTTCAGCCTCGGACGGACACAGGAAGTATTGTTTATGCTCAACCATCTTGAGCTCGAAAAAAGATTACCTCAATTGAATTATTACGTTGACAGCCCGCTTTCGATCAAGATAACGGAGATGATCAAACGATATCCTGATTACTTCAATGGAAATGTGCAGAGCCTCCTGAAACAGGACAAGGATGTTTTCGATTTCAAAGGATTGGAGTTCCTCGACACGAAAGAGGAGTCGATGGCGTTGAATGATTCGAATGATCCGTGTGTGATTATTTCATCTTCAGGGATGGCCGAAGCGGGGCGTGTAAAACATCATATAGCGCATAATGTGGAAGATGCACGCAACACTATTTTGATGACCGGCTATTGCGAACCGGAATCGTTAGGCGGAAGATTAAAGAGAAGGCCTGAAGAGGTAGGAATCTTCGGAAAACGCTTTAAAGTAAATGCCCAGATTGCAGAAATAAACAGCCTCAGCGCCCACGGCGATTATGAGGATCTGTGCCAATGGCTCGCGTGTCAGCGACCCGTTGATGTGAAAAAAATATTCCTTGTACATGGTGAGTACGATGTGCAGCAGCGGTTTGCAGACAGGCTGATGCGCAAGGGTTTTTCCGATGTACAGATCCCGGCACTTCATGATGAGGTTGGACTGGGAATTGCCTAATGAAATAACCAAATGACGACCACCAAAGATTTTACACCCGTAGGGTCGAATAAGGAGACGGAATTTTTAGAGGGACCTAGCTCGAGATGGAAGGAAATAGGATTTCTTTTTAAGGTGATGTCTGAATTTATTTACGGATTCAGAAAGCTTCACTTTACCGGACCCTGTGTAACTGTATTCGGATCCGCACGTTTTAAAGAAGATCATCCCTATTACATTTTATCGAGAAGAATAGGCCAGGAGATCGCAAAACTTGGCTTTACCGTGATCACCGGCGGCGGCCCCGGTATTATGGAAGCTGCCAACCGTGGCGCTAAAGATGTGGGTGGAAGATCTATTGGCTGTAATATCATTTTGCCCAGCGAACAAAGTCCCAACAAGTACCTAGATAAATGGGTTGATTTCGACTTTTTCTTCGTTAGAAAAACGCTGCTCAGTAAATACTCGTACGCCTTTGTTGTAATGCCTGGCGGGTACGGTACCCTCGATGAGTTTTTCGAAGCGCTCACGCTTATTCAGACAGGCAAGTTCCGCAAGTTCCCGATTGTGCTCATGGGAAAAGAATATCACCAGGACCTCTACCGCCATCTTCAAAGGTTAGCAGACGAGAAAACTGTCGATCCCGCCGACCTCAATCTATTCCTCTTCACTGATTCTATCGAAGAAGCTATTGGTCACATTACCACTTATGCAATAGAAGGATTTGGTTTGAAAAAGAGAAAGAAGATGAAAACTAAAAAATTTCTTGGCGAATAGGGATAGTCCTTAATTTTAGTGATGCCCTCTCACGAACGCTATTGCTTCGCACTTGATCTTAAAAACGATCCCTGCCGCATCGAGGAGTATGAAAAGCTTCATGAAAATGTGTGGCCTGAGGTACGCGAAAGCTTCGAGCGTGCAGGCATAACCGATGTGCAATTGTACAGAACAGGCAACAGGCTTTTTATGTTGCTTGACACAAACGAACAGTTCTCATTCGAAAAGAAAAAGGCAATTGATGAAGCCGATCCTGTTGTGAAGAAGTGGGAGGCTTTGATGTCGAGCTACCAGGAAAAACTACCGTGGGCGCCTCCCGGCGAAAAGTGGGTATTGATGAATCCGATTTTCAAGCTTAATAAATAACATATGGCCTTAGCAGGTGGAACTACCGTTACCGTTCAGTCAGACCAATCAAAGTCGTCTAACTACCTCATCCCGCTTATTCTTGTAACAAGTTTGTTCTTCCTGTGGGGACTAGCTTATGGCTTTCTTGATGTATTGAATAAGCACTTCCAGGAAACGCTGAACGTTTCAAAAGCGAGATCCACATTGCTGCAGGCGGCATATTTCGGCGCATACTTTCTCGTGGCGCTGCCGGCTGGCTTGTTCATGACAAGGTTCGGCTATAAAAAAGGAATTATCCTGGGGCTTATACTTTATGCGCTGGGTGCATTTTTGTTTTATCCTGCTGCAGAGATGATGAGCTTCGAGTTTTTCCTGCTTGCAATTTTTGTGATTGCATCGGGACTAACGTGTCTTGAAACCGCGGCGAATCCTTATGTTACCGTATTAGGACCGGCTGAAACTGGTGCGTTCCGTTTGAATCTTTCACAGAGCTTTAATGGCGTTGGAGCATTGTCTGGTCCGCTGATCGCTGCAAGTTTATTTTTTGGTGAAGGCCAGGATTCAGGAGGAGAGTTGGATAGCGTGAAGATGGTGTACATCGTTATTTCTGTGGTGGTTTTAATAGTTGCGGGATTATTTTTCCGGACTTCACTGCCTGAGATAAAAGAAAGTGAACTTACTTCGACGAAGGCACTCGATAGAAAACCGCTCGGCAAGCATTCGAATTTGGTTCATGGGGTAATTGCGCAGTTCTTTTATGTTGCCGCCCAGGTAGGTATTGCTGCGTTGTTCATTAACTATTGTACAGAAAGCGGAAACGGCATCAATAACGAAACTGCGTCTTATTTGCTTTCGGGAAGTTTGTTACTGTTTACTGTTGGTCGTTTTGCGGGTACTGCGTTAATGCGCAAAATTGCTCCTAATAAATTGTTGATGGTTTACGCTATTTTCAATGTGTTTCTTTGTGTGATGGTAGCGTTTGTTACCGGCTGGGTATCTATTTATTCGTTGATGGCGTTGTTCTTCTTTCAATCGATTATGTTCCCGACGATCTTCGCACTTGCTGTTAAAGATCTAGGTCATCATACTAAGAAGGGTTCGTCGTTTTTGATTATGTCTATTGTTGGCGGTGCGGTAATGCCAGTGGTGATGGGCTATGCTGCCGAGGCGTATGGTACGGCGTTTTCTTATTTAGTGCCCATGCTTTGTTTCATTCATGTGGCATGGTATGGATGGAGGGGGTACAAGGTAAAATAGTGTTTGCCTGCGGCGCGTGGCTGCCGCCGGCAGGCGAAACTACCGGCAGGGGCAACTACCGGCAAGCGCAACTACCGGCAGGCGCAGATAATAACGATCAAGGATTTATTCGGCAATCACCTTAATAAGCGTTCCTGCGGCTAACTTATCTTTCAACGCCATCCCGTTTAACACCGCCATCTCTTCATACCTCTTTTCCGGAACGTTGTAAGAGCGAAGCGCTTCCTGTAAAGTTGAGGCTTTACTTAAAGTCTTAATGCGGACGCGTTCCGCCTTCTTGTTAATCTTAGCAGCATCCGTAAGCTGATTAAAACTTTTCATCGTATTGCTAAACGAAGTTGCATAAGCATCAAAATCAGCAATAGCAGATACACCAAGCAGGTGATATATATTGTTGTTATACTGAATAAAGTAAGATAGCGTACGCAAGGTTTGCTGTTCAGTTTTCTGATCCGCAACTACCGCAAACGCATTCAACCCGTTCACTTTCACTTCCTGGTTTTGCACAGCAGTCAGTTTATACTGCTGAAGTGTTGCACTCGCTGCTTCCTGCAAAGTTTTACCCTGCGCAAGCGTAAGCATCATCATCGCCTTTCCATCTTTTGGCGCCATCTGAAAAGCATTCGGAGAATTAACAAACGACCATGCTTGTGGAATAGGAAACTGCATCTTCAACACCGGGTGATAGAACACATTGTTTTCAACATATCCCTGTGCAGGATCTTCGCCATAAATTAATCCTTCAATTCTTTTTAAATATGCATTACGGTTTTCCTGCGGGTTGGTAAGATTCAACTTTTTCTTCCATTCTTTCGCAAGTTTAGATACCGTTACAAACCTGTCACCCGGATTTGGATGGGTTGACAAGAAGCCTGGCAGTTCTTGTGCACCACTCCCTTCCGATTGACGTTGCAGTGTTTTAAAAAAGCCCGCCATTTCTTCTGCGTCGTAGTTTATTTTAGAAGAATATTCAACGCCGAGTCTGTCTGACTCCCTTTCCGCATCTCTGCCAAACTTCAACAACAATAGACCTACACCCTGCGATGCAGACTCTGCAAACTGCGCGAGGTCCGGCGCTATGATCACCCCTGCAATAATGCCTAACTGTCCAAGCATCGCATTACGTTGTTGTATAACCGAATGTCGCGCAGCAATGTGCCCGATTTCATGACCAAGCACGCCGGCAAACTCAGCTTCGTTATTGAAGTGCGCCATAATGCCTCTCGTGAAATACACATAACCACCAGGCACTGCAAACGCATTGATAATATCCGAATCAACAACTCTGAAATTGTACTCAATATTCGGCCGGTGCGATACGGCCGCCATCTGTTTACCCTTTTCGTTGATAAACCTTTGCAACGACGAGTCGGGATATAACCCATACTGTGCAATAATTTCCGGATCGGCAGATTTTCCCATGTCCATCTCCTGCGATTCGGACATTAGCACCAGTTGGCGGTTACCTGAAACGGGGTTTTTAGCGCATTGCCCAAGCGACAATAAGCACGCGATGAAAACGAGTATTTTAGTATAGCGTATCATAGTAGATGTATCCTTTGCAAAGAAAATACCACGTGTAATTTACGGTTTAAGAGCAAGTAAAATCTGCAAAAAGATACTATATGACGCCGGCGCTTTAAATATTACTTTCACATACATAATCCAACAAAACCAACCATGCGAACACTTTTCATTGGTGTTGCAGTGTTTTTTTCTGCAGTATCCTATGCTCAGAATGAGCCCTTTTCCAAACGCGTGGTTTCCACAGGATTCAACTCGGCATGGGAAGTGCTGTACGGCCCCAACGACTCATTATGGGTAACCGAAAACAAATCATACAAGGTTCAACGCGTAAATATTGGTAACGGTAACAAGACCGAATTAATAGATATCAAAGCTACAGACGGTACTATCAATCTACCTGCAACAGGGCAACAAGCGCAAGGTGGTTTAATGGGTATAGCTATTCACCCGAATTTATATTCATCAAATGCGGCTGTGCGGGCGCTTAAGCCGTGGGTGTACGTGGTGTATGTGTATAAAAGAAATACATGCCCCGGTACGCAAACATCATGTTCGTTTACAACGAAGATTGTACGCTATACTTATAGTGGTAATACGCTGACCAGCCCGCTGATTGTGCTGGATAACCTTCCGGGAAGTAACGATCATAATTCGGGAAGATTAATCATTGGTCCCACTATAGAAACAGGTTCTAATGCGGCGCATACACAATACCGATTGTATTATACGCTAGGTGACATGGGAGCGGGACGCGATAAAAATCTTACCCGCACACAAAATTCACTTAACCTGAATGCATTTGAAGGGAAGGTGCTGCGACTGAACACCGAAGACGATGGAGATGCTGGTGCAGATGCCTGGGTACCGAACGACAATCCGTTTTTTAATAATGCATCCATTACTGCGCGTGACTATGTTTATTCATTTGGACATAGAAATCCGCAGGGATTAGCCTGGGGATTTAATGGCTCATCCTATTCATTATATGAGTCGGAGCAAATGGATAAAACCGACGATGAAGTAAACCTTATTCAGCCGGGAAAGAATTACGGATGGGATTCTGTCGCTGGCTATTGTGATGATAATGTAAATGGCACGAGAATCGGCCAAACACTCAGTGCAAACGAAAGTGCATACTGTAGTTCGCATTCCGATCATACAGAGCCTATATATACATTATACACTGCGACTGCCGCGGAAGTAGCAACGATGCCGGCGAGTAATGCATTGTGGCCAACAGCTGCATTGTCTAGTATCGATCATTATTCACAGGGGATAATTCCTAATTGGAACTATTCTGTACTCGTTTCGCCATTGAAAGAAAATCTTGTATATCGATTGAAGTTAAATGCAAGTGGCAATGCTGTCGTCGGAGATACGATAAGTTATTTCAGGGGTGATGGGAACAGGGTGAGAAGAATTCGTGTGGCGCCTGATGGAAGGCGATTTTATGTTGCACGGGATATTGGTGCGTCTGCTAATGGTGGAGCGATCATGGAATATACCTATGACGGTGTGTTGCTAAATCGTGATACGCTCGCGCGTGTTCCGAGGCCCGTGTTGTTGACGTCCCTTTCATTACATCCGAATCCTGCTCGTGATATTGTTATAATAGATTACCCGCGTTCTTTCGCGAAGCCCGCAGTAGTAGAATTATATACGATTGATGGTGTGAGAGTGATGGGAGAGAGGAGCTTCAACTCGCAGATTAAGTTGAATGTGGCGAATCTCCGTACGGGGATTTATCTCGTTAAGATTACTAACGGGCTTGGGCAGTTGTTGCATGTGAGGAAATTGGTTAAAGATTAGCCCTGCGGGGCGTGGCTGCCGCCTGTTTATAAGCTGCCGCAGGTATCACCCTATTAATAAAAAAAATTCCCCTCCCTAAGGGAGGGGTACGGGGTGGGTTCAAAACTTTCGACGGAAAATATTTTAAGCCGCAACAGTTTCCGCAACAACTTGCTTCACTAACTGTATCTCCGCAGAAAGCTTAATATCTTCTCCAAGCGCCAAACCACCGGTTTCCAGAACCGCATTATAGGATACGCCAAACTCATGACGGTTGATCTTTCCTGTAACAGAAAATCCAGCCTTGATATTTCCGTAAGGGTCTTTCGTAACGCCACCGAACTCAAGGTTCAGTTTAACGGGTTGAGTAGTTTCTTTAATGGTAAGGTTACCAACCAGGTTGTAATTGTCATCATCCACCTTCTGAATCTTAGAAGACTTAAAGGTGATGAATGGAAATTTTTCCACTTCAAAGAAATCTGCATTGCGCAAGTGGGCATCGCGCTGCGTGTTATTCGTGTTGATCGACTCTACATCGATCTTTGCCTCGATCTGTGCGGTGGTGAAATCGTCACCATCCGACTCAGCCGAGACGTCGAATTTGTTGAAGTTGCCTGAAACATTGGTGATCATCAGGTGTTTGATCTTGAAACCAAGTTCGCTGTGTAAGGGATCTAATACCCATTTTGTTTTTGACGTGCTCATCTTATTTGTTTTTAACGTTTTAATTAATATGATTATAAATACTAACAGTGTTAACTAATAGGCCAAAAAAAAAGGGTTTTACCTCTTAATGCCTGAAATAAAGGCCGTTATGAAGTCCTGGATCACCATCTGGTTCATTTCCTGTTTTGCCTGGTTGTTGTTCATCATGTTGATGGAAATAAGCCCGTGAAGCATAGACCAGAACGTGTGCAGTTTGAGCATGGCATCGGCCTTCTCATTCTTACTGCTGGCAATCAACGCTTTAATGGATTCCAGTACGAGGCCGGTGAAGATGCCCAGCTCAGGTACCTTATTAACGGTATCGCACGAAGGCATTCCCAATCCGTACATCACCTGGTAGTAAGCGGGATGATCGAAAGCGAACTCCCAGTAGGAGTAGGCCATAGCCTCAATCTGCTTCTCTGGATCTGTATACCTCTTTTTGGCCTTAACCAGCTCATCACTAAGCATTCCGAAACCCTGCTTCGTGAATTCCAAAAGGATAGCCTCCTTGTTTTCGAAGTGATCATATATGACGGGTACGCTGTACTCTATCGCGTCGGCAATGCGGCGGATAGAGAGGGCCTGCCAGCCTTCATCCTGTACAACCTTCAAGGCTGCATGCAGGATGGAAGCCCTGACTTCCTCTTTTTGCCTCAATTTCCTTTCTGCGATACCCATAGTATAAAATCTAACGGTGTTAGCAAATGTAATAAGAGTTTTGATATTACTGAAATGTTTGTTTGTTAAAGTATTCATATTGCGTTTCCCTCTTCATGCAACTGCCTTGAGGCGGCACAGAAATTGAAACACGTACTCCCTGAATATGAAACTTTTAATACCGATTCTTACTCACATTTGCATTTGTGTTAAAGTTGTATATCTTTATGTCCGAATTGGAGCAAACCTACCCCTTCGCTCCATACGTTTAGATTCAATCCTACTTTTTACTGAAAGCCAATTTTTACTCCATCCCTCCGAAGGCTACCTGCTTTTCCATGATCCTTTCAAAACCAAGTATTCGTTACCTGGTCATTAATCTAAACACCATATGCAAGCAGTTTTACAGCCAAGAGTTGATATCCTGGGAACACCCATTGACAATATGACTATGCAGCAAACGCTGGGGTTGATTGAAAATGCTATCGAGAACAAGAAGAGTGTCAGCCACACTGTGGTAAATGCGGGAAAGATTGTTCTGATGCACAAAGATTCACAGCTGAAAGAGAGCGTTGTTACAGCAGACATCATTAATGCAGACGGTCAGGGTGTTGTTTGGGCTTCAAAGTTTCTGGGCCAACCTATTGTTGAAAGAGTAACGGGGATTGACCTGATGGACAATCTTGTGGAACTCGCGTACCGTAAGAAATACAAAATATTCTTCTTCGGCGCTAAGGATGTAGTGCTTAATAAAGTAGTTGAGCATTACTCTTCAAAATATTCTCCCGACATCGTTGCAGGTTCTCGCAACGGTTATTTCAAAAAATCAGAAGAACGTTCTATCGCACAACAGATCGCTGACAGCGGCGCTCACATGTTGTTCGTGGCGATTACTTCACCTGTTAAAGAGAACTTCCTCTACGAAAACCGTGACCTGTTGAAGTCTGTTAACTTCACGATGGGTGTGGGTGGAAGCTTCGATGTAATTGCAGGTCATGTTAAACGTGCGCCGGTTTGGATGCAGCATTCAGGACTTGAGTGGGCATATCGTGTGTACCAGGAACCGAAGCGTATGTTTAAGAGGTATATGGTAGGCAACTGGAAGTTTATGACTTTAGTGCTTCGCTATAGGTTCAACCTGGCGAAGTAACGTATCATGTCATCCCGAACGCGTGTGAGGGATCTGCGGAGCAAGTTTCCTTTAAACAAATAATTTCATCCGGATCTTTTATAAGGTCCGGATTTTTTTTGCGCAATCCGCCCCTCTATTTGTCATCTCTACCCCCCGTAAATCTTCGTCCTTCAGAATAAATTTGTGAGATGAAGACAAACCTATTCGTAAACCTTCCGGTGAAGAATCTCGACAGATCGGTGGATTTTTTTACAAAGGTTGGGTTTACGTTCAATCCTCAATATACAGATGAGAAGGGCACGTGCATGGTGATAGGAGAGGACATCTATGTGATGCTCCTCGCAGAAGAATATTTTCGAACATTTACGAAGAAGCAGGTCTATGATGCCGCGAAGGGAACTGAAGTTATTCTTGCGTTGTCTGCAGAAAGCAGGGAGAAGGTTGATGAAATAGTGCACAGGGCATCTGATGCCGGTGGTAATACGCCTACCGGTAAACAGGATTTAGGGTTTATGTATGGATGGGGTTTTGAAGATCTTGATGGGCATCTTTGGGAGGTGTTTTATATGGAGCCTGGCGGGATCACTTAAAAAGATTTTTTAGTTTAGAGAATGCATCGCAAACTCATTGTAACCGCCGACGGCTCACACACAATATTAAACAAAGATCTAAACGTAAGCTATCACTCAACCCACGGTGCAATCGCAGAAAGCGAACACGTATACATCAACACAGGATTAAAAACTATAAACAAAAAACAGGTAAGCATATTAGATGTAGGATTCGGAACAGGGCTCAACGCATTACTCACACTCATACACGCAAACCATGATCATCTTGAGATTTTATATGAAGGTGTTGAACTATATCCTCTGGATGATCTTCAGGTATCTGCACTCAATTATTTGTCCGTTCTCCACGCAGAGGAATACAGGGAAAGATTTTTAAGCATGCATTCATCTGAGTGGAATACGTGGACCCAAATCTCAGAAAACTTTCAGTTTAAAAAAGTCACGGCAGGATATTCTTACCGTTCAACTCACGTTCTACATTCGACCTCGTGTACTTCGATGCGTTCGACCCTTTAGTCCAACCAGGAACTATGGACGAAAGAAGTATTTGATAAAATATTCGCCCTGATGAATGAAGGTGGCGTGTTGGTTACTTACAGCAGCAAGAGCAGTGTGAGGCATGCGTTAGCTGGAGCGGGTTTCAAAGTTGACAAAGTGCCCGGTCCGCATGGCAAAAGAGAGATTGTGCGAGCTGCCAAGGCCGGTTAATTATAATCAATTTCCTAATACGGGAATTAGAATTTTCTTTGATAACTAACACATTACAATTAAAGTGTTCTTATAACATTGATAAATATCAACAATGTATATCTGGATTAGCACGATTTTTATACAAATCGTTGTCACAAAACAAGTTGGATGCTGCTATTCCGTTGTGCGTTCACACATAATGAACTCACCTCACTAAAGAATTCTTTACCGAAAGATGGGTATTGTATAGTTGGGGAATCTGGGGACCGGGATTATTATGGGGTGATACGGGCGGTTCTGCATGAGAGGCTAATGGACGTATTGTCTGGCGAAACGCTGGAATTACTGGAGTATGTGGATGAGGAAGAGTTTAAGGCCTTCCTTTCAACGGGCGAAAATCTCGAGCTCATTGGAGAGCCTGAATTGATCAAGGCCTTTCAGTGCGGCTAACTGGAATACTTCTCTTATTATGAGTCGCCTATCTCGCGCGTTCAAAGTGCCTGTCACATGCGTATCGGAACGTGAGAAAAGCGCGATAGAAATAAACCAGGGAATAACTGGAAATGAAGAAGCAATTAATCTTGGCTTGAAATAATCTCTCCCTTATCTTTGCCGTCCATTTTGCCTGAGGGTGTTCGGGCAGAAGGATCGGTAGTTCAGTTGGTTAGAATGCCGCCCTGTCACGGCGGAGGTCGCGGGTTCGAGTCCCGTCCGGTCCGCAAAGCTCTGAGAGATCAGGGCTTTTTTTATGCCCTCCTACATTTTAACAAACTACAGAAAGACTACCGGATCAGAACCCTGGATTATCTCGGTATACGTCATCTAATAAGCATTCAGCGCTTTCAATTGGCAGGTAAACCGTCAACCATCTGTTCAAGCGCTATGCCGCGCAGGTTCTTTGCTATGATTCGTCCGTCTTTATCAATAAGCAGACTCGTAGGAATCTGGTCGACGCCATATATAGCGGCCACCTCGCTATTCCATCCCTTCAAATCTGAAAGATGCGTCCAGGCGCCGAGCTTGTCTTTACGGATTGCCTTGATCCAAGACTCTTTGGATTCATCCAGTGAAACCGAAATAATTGTGAATCCCTTTGAACTGTTATTCCGGTAAACATTTACAAGGTTAGGACTTTCCTGGCGGCACGGTCCACACCAACTAGCCCAGAAATCAAGAAGCACATATTTACCTTTGAAAGACGACAGCGACACCGATGTATTGGCAGTATCCTTTACTGTAAAGGCAGGCGACATTGAACCAGGCGTGAGCGATTTCTTCTTATCAATCAGGTTTCGAAAATATTGAACCTGCTTATTTTTTGCAACGTCCGACTGCTCAAACACGCGAATAAGCGAATCTGCCTCATAGATATTTTCCATGTAATAAACCGTGGAATTTATGGCTGTTATAGAGTGAGGATACTTGTTGATAAACCTTCCCGCAGCATTGCGCATCCCTTTCATCAATGAATCTCTTCGGAATTGCCATACTGAATATGCACTGGTGTCACCTGCTTTCACTCCGGCATCATACTCAGTTTCATACGTGTTGTACAAGGATTGATTCGCTTCATATCCTGTGAACGAAACAAATTGATTTTTGATATCTGTCTCAGTTGATCCGGTTACTTGAGCAGTCCACAGAGAATCCGCATCGGCGTTAATATTGATATCTGCATTTTGCAGTATAAATTCAACCGGTGCATTTACGCCTTCTACGAATACTCCATAGTAAGTCGGCTCATTAATTATGCCGTTGAAAGTAAAACGCCCGGCAGCATCGGCCGTTACCGTAAATTTCGGATGTGTTTTGTTGTAGAATGCCCTATCAATAAGGTGTATGCGCTTTCCCTCAGCACCTTTGATTAATCCTTGAACTTTATAGCCAGGTGGTTGCATAATCGCAAACAGGAAAAGTAGTTTTAGCATGCGAACAAAGTAGATGATTTTTGATATTTATTCTTCCATGTTTTATTGATTAACAAAGTTTTGTAAGGTAA
This sequence comes from uncultured Chitinophagaceae bacterium, assembly GCA_963782225.1. GTDB lineage: Bacteria > Bacteroidota > Bacteroidia > Chitinophagales > Chitinophagaceae > Flavitalea. The sequence goes on along the minus strand of CAWAIQ010000004.1, from coordinate 223,332 downwards.
TTAATTAATAGTTGAACGCCTTAATTCTTCAACAAAGTCATTGTATAAACGGTTCCAAAACTATGAATGTCGAAATCTATCCGGGTAGGTGAATGGGATAAGAAAGTCCAGCTACCATTCAGGTAATAACACGACTCTGGGAGCTCTAACTTAAGATAATACTCGTCAAGCCATTCATAGCTATATTCAAACCATGTTCCTGATGCCGATATCGAGTTGGTGTCAGTTGCCTGTACTTTACCATCGGCGGTAAATATTAAATTATAGCCTACATAGCTAATTGAGCTATCATAGTTCGTGAAGAATTCACTAATCCGCCACGAGCCCATCAACGCATCTTTGTAAGGTTGATCTCGTGAAGCTTCTTTTTTGCATGAAGAGATAAAAACCAAAACTGTAATGATGAAGAATAGGTGGCGCAGTTTCATGTTGCGAGGTTGTATTGGAAAGGTAGTCTTAAGGGCACCTCGTTACCTAATTGAATACTACTACACGGCGATTTATGATTATTGATTATTAATAATCATAAGGAATAAACAAAAAACAGGGCTCATGAGGAGCCCTGTTAAGGTAAGTTTACGTTGGCGTTCGGAAGTAATCAATATACAGTTGGCTTCTTCGGCAACAACTTCGCATTATAACTCGCGCCGGCCGCGACCTGTATCATAGTGATGCGCACCTTTGTCGGAAAAAACTTCTCGTGGTCCGCGCGTTTATGCGCATGCCCCTGCCCACCACTATCATCCTTAATCACAAGATCCATTTGCTTAATTCCTTCTGTCCAGATGATCGATTCATTTTCCCACCACGATGTCATCGGCACATCAAGTTCATAAACCCCTTCTTTCGTATAAAGCCCCGTGCTCGTACAACCATAATTATTTTTCTGGCCCTTATTCGGAATATAACAGAGCGTCCACGTGGTAGGAGCGCCACCAGGTGCTTTCTCCAATACCTCTAACCGAATATGCACGGTACCATTCCGGTAATCAATAGGAGAGGTCCAATCTGTTGGAGTTTTTGGATTAAGCATATCGTGTTTCACATAGTAATGCGATTTACTGGGTGTTGAACTATCCGCATTTGCTTTTGTATAAGTAAACTGCACATCGAACAGAACGAATTGATTTTTCTTCGAAGCTTTTTTGGATTGGGCAAACAGAATCGCTGGAAGGATTAATAAGAGAACCGACAAAGATTTTTTCACGAGTATGTAATTAGTTTGAGAGACTTAAGATAAGTAATATTTGGTGACCGGCAGAGTGATGTGCGAAGACAGATAAATATAGAAAGACAGCCAACAAGAATTTTAGGGATGCTTATTTGGTTTGAATAAGGATTTGTTGACGGTCGATCTGTATGTTTTGCCTATGGGAATTTCGGTTTTGGCCACCTTCAATTTCCCTGGCTCAAACGCGCGCACCTCGCTGATATTTACCGCATAACTTCTGTGCACACGCATAAACATTTCGTGGTCGAGGTTTTCGAAGAAGTCTGACAGCGTTATTTGCATGAGGTAACTTTTGCCACGCGAAACTATTTTTGTGTAATCCTGCATCCCTTCACAATAAAGTATTGTATTTACCGGAATACTGATCTGTGTACGACCTTCTTTGATAATAACGGTATCGTTCTCGAACTGCACTTTAAAAAGGGGGGAGTTCTGTTTCATTTCCCAATATTCTTCCACTCTCCTGAACGCAACAGCGAACCGATGTTCGGTGCATGGTTTGAGAATGTAGTCCAATGCGTTTAGATCGAAGCCTTCCAGGGCATAATCGGGGTCCGAGGTAATGAACACCACCATTGGAACTTTCGACTTAACGGCCTTGAGTAGCTTAATGCCCGTAGGGCCAGGCATTTCGATGTCGAGGAACACGAGGTCTGGCCGATGTGTGTTGATCATTTCTATCGCTTCCGCCGGGCCGCTGCACTCACCAACCTGTACAAGCGCGGGGTAAGCGGAGGCAAGGTTTTTCAGAGAAAGCCTGTCTAATTCGTCATCTTCAACGTTTATGAAACGGATTGTTTGCGTGTGTTGGTTAACGGGCATAAAGTGAGGCCAAATCTAACTCAGTCTGGTTTCACATCATAACTTTTCTGCGTCTAGCCTGGTCGTTGGTTTATCGAACAGGTAAATGATCAAACCCAATAACAAAATGCCTATTCCCAGCAGGCTTTCCACCGGCCTGCTGATTAACGTGAAGACGAGCACGGCTCCGTTGAAGAGGAGAAAGAAAACCTGTAAGAATGGTTTGAACGGACTCGTGAAACTGCCCGGGTTTTTATTCCTGATGAATAAGCTTGTCGCTACGGTCAGCGATGCCATTAGTTGCAATACAAATCCGGAATACAGCAGCACTTTCTCGAAAGAGCCGGTTAGTGTAAGCAGGATACTGATCAGTACATGTACCCAGATGGCCGCAACAGGAATTCCATTTTTGTTTTTCTTCGACAGGAAGGTCCATAACCGGTTTTCCGAAGCCATCGCCCATGTCACTCTCGGACCTACCCATATGTAAGAACTCATGGTTGCGACGAGTTGAATGGCGATAAAGATGCTTACCCATTTACCTCCGTTTTCTCCAAGCAGATTTGTAAATGCAATAAACGTCACTTCTTCCTTGTTCTGCAGTTCCATTACGTTTGCATTTTTCAACAACACATACTGAAATAACAGGTAACAGGTTGCCACAAACAAAGTACTTCCAATTAAGGCTCCTGGGATATTTTTTCGCGGCGTCCGTATTTCATCGGCTACGTATCCCGCTGCGTTCCAACCCGTATATGCATAACTCACATACACCATCGACACGGCAAAACCCGGTGTGAGAATTTCAGTTTTCCAGCTACCTGAAAATAGTAACGCATTCGATTCACTGCCGGGCAATGCGAAACCCAGAATGATCAGCGTAACAATAAATAAAACTTTTATAGACGTAGTAACATTATGAAACCTGCTGCTGTGATGCACCGAGATACTATGCATCAAGCCTATGAGAATAGTAATACCGATAGCGAGCCATAAATTATTTTGCAAGCCAAACGGTGCGAGATATTTGGTGAACGCCATTGCGGCTAATGCAACAGGAGCTGAGAAACCAACTGTTAAGCCCGCCCACGCGGAAAGGTATCCCATCACCGGATGAAATACGCGTGATAAATAAATATAGTCGCCGCCTGATTCTTTGAAGTGAGTGCCTAGTTCTGCGTAGGCAAAGGCACCGAATAAAGCAAGCGCGCCGCCGGCAAACCACAACAATAATATTGTAAAAGTATTTTGAAGAGAGAACAACTGGAACCCAACACTTGTAAATACACCAGTGCCAATCATATTCGCGGTTACAATGGCAGCGGCTGTGCGGAGACCAATTTTATTTTTCAATTAATGTTGTAGTTTACCGATGCTTTGCGGCAAAATGTAATCAGCTTAAACTACAAAATATTTTTTAATATCCGGTTAGGAGTGAAGAGTATATCGTGATATGATCAAACCCGATGACAACGGAGTTGATTTGATCAATTTGAGTTTCCTGCGCTGATGAATGTGCTTAAAAAGCGATTTTCCCTCACCCAATATCGTGGGATTGAGTCCTAGCCTTATTTCATCAACAAGGCCAAGGTCTATCAGGTTGCCCGCGAAAATGCCACCGCCCCATGCGATGATATTCTTGCCAGGTTGTTGTTTAAGCGTAGCGATTTCTCGTATGTCGTGCAGAACGGTTGTGTTGTTCCAATCGGGTTTAAATTCTTTATTGGTGGTAAATACAATATGACGGGTTTTGTCAGCAAGTTGCGCATATTGTAAATCTTCTTTTTTACTGCCAGGATCCTTAAGTACAGCTTGCCAGAAGGGTGAATAAATTTCATACATCTTTCGGCCCAGCAGAAATGTGTCAGTCTTTTCAAGATCTTTTGCAAGGTCCGCCCACTCATCTTCGCTTCCATCAATGAAATCCATTTCATCATTCGGGCCTGCAACGTATCCATCCAGGGTCACCTGCATTGAAAGCAAAAGTTTTCTTTGATTCATGGTAATGAATTTAGCAAGCAGGTATGCATAAATTATACCATCATAGTTGCCTACAACTTCTCCGTCAGCAATTTCCAGTAACGTTTAGGCACATGGCGCAAATGCAGGCGTGTATTTTTTCGGGAGACAATGTTTACACTCTTGAAGTAATCCTGCCAAAGACGTTGGTACAACACTTCTTTTTCATCGAATGATACGCTTATGTCGCGGCCGGAGTGATTTTCGGTGGAGAAATCAAGGGTTACTGTCTCAACTTTTTCAAGATCATAGTAGATGCCATACTTTCTCTTTAAGTCGTAGATAAGCCAGCGCTGGTCGGCATAACGGTTTTTAAAGTGCATAAGAATCAGCGGGATCACGTTATAATCCGGTTCGATGGCAGCGTAATAAATCCCGTCTTTTGTTAGCTGAAAGCGAATGAATGCTTTCATCCGATGCCTTTCGCGGTGCACCTGCTTGCTTATTCTTTGTATCTGCAACACTGCATTACTCGAAAAATCGCGTTCAGCATTTTCAGCATTAGAAAGAAGATGTACGATGAACGACTGCATCAAATCTTCCATTTCAGGCATCTCGCTTAGAAACGCACATTGAAGATAGTCCTGCCCGGTGCGTGTCATCTTCTTACATAATCCTTTCCATACACGGTCGGCTTTTAATTTAACTGTAGCGACGATAATGGTATTTGAAAACATTTCGCCGGTATAACTTTCTTCTTTGCGTATTCTGTAGACGGATAGCTTTCGATCATACCCATCAAATATCGCTGAGAGAAAACCTTCAAAAGTATTGTCGTACAAAAGCGTCGTCATGCAAATAAACTTCCCTGCTGAATATTGTTTTTGATGTATTTGCTTTGCGATTCCTGCAGAATAAATTGTTTGATCTTCATTTCGGTGAGGTCGCGGCGTTCATGGTAACCATTGCAAGTAATAAAGTAGCGGGCCCTGTTCACTGCTACTCCCATTTTACCCAGGTGTTCCATGCTCAACTTGCCAAACCTGCGACCGGCAACAATTTTGTCGGCCGATTGTAACCCGATGCCAGGCACACGCAGTATTAGGAGCTTATCTGCCCTGTTGATGTCTACAGGAAATTTATCGAGGTTCCTTATTGCCCAACTTAATTTAGGATCAACATCGGTGTCAAGAAATGGATTTTTGTCATTGAGTAATTCGTGGGGAGCGAATCCATAAAACCGCAGCAGCCAATCGGCCTGGTAAAGCCTGTTCTCTCTTAACATCGGCACACCGGAACCAATTGCAGGCAACCTGTTGTCGTTGCTTATAGGCACGTAACCTGAATAATAAACGCGCTTCAGGCGGTATGTTTTGTAGAATGAATTCGCGGTATATAGAATGTCTTTGTCAGATTCGCCAGACGCACCAATGATCATTTGTGTGCTCTGACCTGCCGGAACGAACGAAGGGGTTTTCTTAAAAACTTTCCGTTCATCAGTGTACCGGATGATTTCATGCGTAACCTGTTTCATCGGCGTGGTCATGTCTTCGCGCTTCTTGTCAGGTGCAAGAAGTTTAAGTCCTTCTTCAGTAGGAATTTCAATATTCATACTTAAGCGGTCGGCGTATAAACCGGCTTCATGTATCAGCTCCTGGCTGGCGCCGGGAATTGATTTAAGATGAATATATCCATTGAACTTATGATCGGTGCGCAAAGTTTTTGCTACGCGCACCAGGCGTTCCATTGTGTAATCAGCGTTTTTAAAAATGCCGGAGCTGAGAAACAAACCTTCGATGTAATTGCGACGATAAAAATTGATGGTGAGATCAACAACTTCTTCAACTGTAAAGGCAGCGCGCTTGATGTCGTTACTTTTTCTCGTAACGCAATAGGCGCAATCGTAAATACAGAAATTAGTAAGAAGGATTTTCAGGAGAGAAACGCAACGTCCGTCTTCAGTATAGGTATGACAGATTCCGGCGCCGCAATCTCCCAGGCCTTTGTTTTTATTCTTGCGTTGACTACCACTAGAAGCACAGGACACATCATACTTCGCAGCATCTGCAAGTATGTTCAGTTTTTCACGCACCCGATCATTCATCCCCAAATTATTTAGCACTAAAGATACTAAAATAATTAGCATATTGGTATATATTTGGGGCGAGGAGTTGTTATGTATGCATTAGTTGACGCGAATTCATTTTACTGTTCATGTGAGCGTGTTTTTGATCCTAAACTTGAGGGCAAGCCGGTGGTGGTGTTATCTAATAATGATGGGTGCATCATTGCGAGAAATGATGAGGCGAAGGCCCTCGGCATAATGATGGGCACACCGGCGTTTTTGATTGAGGATCAATTAAAAAAGCTGAATATAGTGGTGTTCAGTTCGAACTACACGCTATATGGCGATATGAGTGACCGGGTGATGAGCACACTCGCCACGTTCTGTAACCGGATGGAAATCTATTCAATCGACGAGGCTTACCTGGACCTGCACAACATGCCTCATGATAATTTGTTTAACGTGGGAATAAATATTCGAAAAACTATTAAACAACATACAGGCATACCGGTGAGCATTGGGATTGCTCCGACAAAAACGTTGGCGAAGATGGCTAATCGGTACGCCAAGAAAAGATTTAAGAAGGTCGGTGTGTTTTATGCGGGTAGTGATGATCTTGTTGATGAAATGTTGCAGAACACGCCGGTAGAGGATATCTGTGGCATAGGGCATCAGTATGCGAAATTTTTGAAGGGAAGAGGGTTTAAGACAGCTGCTGAATTTGCAAGGGCGCCGGAAGAATGGGTGAGAGTAAATATGAGTGTAGTAGGGCAGCGGCTACTGAATGAATTGAGGGGTGTGCCGGCGATTCAATGGGAGTTTGAACAACCCGCTAAAAAGAACATTACACATTCGAGATCGTTCGGTTACCTGTTATCCCGTAAAGAAGATATTGCCGAGGCGCTTTCAAATTACGCTGCAAATGTTGCGGAAAAACTAAGGGCGCAACGATCTCATTGCAGGTCGCTGAATGTATTTATTCAAACTAATCCGCATCGCATAGAACGTCCGCAATATTTACGCTCGATAGATTTACAGTTGGCGTCTTCTTCGAACGCTACGCCGGAACTTATCAAGTATGCACTGAAGGGTCTCGACCTGATTTTTAAAGATGGTTTTGAGTATATGAAAGCCGGCATCATTGCGAGCGATCTTATTTCGGACAAGGTTGTGCAGAAAAATCTATTCGACATCCGTGATGATGGTAAAAATGCACGCCTGATGGACGCGATGGATAAAGTGAATCAGCAGTTAGGGAAAGATGTCGTTCGGATGGCGGTGCAGGGTTTTACGCGATCGTACAAGTTGCGTGCAGATCATCTTTCTAAAAAATATACCACTGATATAAACCAGGTGTTAAGTATCAATAACAAATGATTCTCCAGCCATTCATACGATTACTGCCCTTATATGTGGAGAAGCTGGAAGCAACGAATAAAAAATATTTCGTCACGCAATCGTATAAAGCCGGTACGCCGCATTTTTCTACTTCGGAAGCGAAATCGATTTTAGTTTCTGTTTATGATGATCCCGGACTTGCTAAAACTCATTTTAACGCCGTGAAAGAAGATGCGATGGCTGCCATCGTTGACCTGAACAAGCCTGAACATAAGCAGAAGCTATTCGAAATGCTGACCGGAGAAAAGTATCATGTTTATTGGGCCGTTGTGAAAGATGCATCAGAAGTCGAGAAGAGAGTGAATGCAAATTACAGGGATAAAATGCGGCGATACATTGAGAGGAATACAGACTGGAGAATTTCGAGAGACGCTGCAATGCGCCCGAGTATCCAGCTTATTTTCGGCGAGTTATATATCAACTTAAGGTATGGTAAGGAGACAATAAGGATAAAGTTCGAGGAGATCGAGAAGTTGTAAGTGTAGGGGGATGTGTGTCGCAAAATCACTTCATTATTGTCGCGTTTGCGTACGGTCCTTTAAATCGAAGGGATTTAAGTTTGTAAAATAAATACATGCACTATGCGAAAAATTATTGTGGCCACATTTCTAACGTTGGACGGTGTTCTGCAGGCACCGGGCGGACCAGAAGAAGATCGCACGAATGGATTTAAGTGGGGCGGGTGGCAATTTGCGTACAGTGATGAAATGATTGGAAGTAAGATCGGTCAGATTATGTCGAAGCCCTTTGATCTGTTGCTTGGTCGTCGCACATATGAAATATTTGCGGCGTACTGGCCCTATAAAGACGATGTGATCGGTAATAAGTTTAATAGTATCAATAAATACGTAGTGGCTACCACGCCCATTGATACATCGTGGGAAAACTCTGTGTTGATTAATCACAACGTGGTGAATGAATTGAAAAAATTGAAAGCCGGGGATGGTCCGGATTTACTTGTGCATGGCAGCGGGCAGTTGGTTCAAACGTTATTTGCAAATCAATTGGTGGATGAGTTGCATCTTTTAATTTACCCGATAACATTAGGTACGGGGAAGAAATTATTTTCGGACGGTGCACTTGCGCAGGAGTGGAAGTTGACGGAGTCGGCTATTTCTACATCGGGCGTGATTGTAACAACTTATGTTCCTGGTGGTGAAGTGAAGCTGGGATCATATGTGCCGGATGAAATAAGTGATGCGGAAATAGCGAGAAGAAAGAAGTGGGTAGTAGAAGAGAATTGGAATGGGTGAATATTAAAAGAAAAGCGAGGTGCGGTCAACACCTCGCCTGCATAGCAAGTGAACGTAGCTCCTTAGCGTGGACGTAAAAGTGGTTGAATTAATTACCAAAACATCAGAAGCGAATCTTTTCAAAAAACAAAACTGGAAAACGGTTATTTAGAAGTATAATTTTCTGTTCGGAAGAAATAAATGGCGCTTCAACAGAAACGAAATGTGTTGATCAATTTGCGAAAAAAACGTGCTCTAAAGATTTTCCAGATGGAAATTATCGAATACCGCCACATTCTGCGGACCGCCTTTGCTTATTAACCCCACACGGAGCGACCTATCCCATGGCGGAAGAAAACTACCATCCGCCGGTTGTTTGTTGATAGGTTTGAAAATGTTTCCGTCTACACTGTAAGAGAATTGGATGTTGTTGCCGTTAGTGACGTTTGCACGTAGATAGATTTGTTTTGCGGCTTTAACTTTTTGCGATGCTATTACGTTTTCTGTTCCGCCTTTCAGTGAAACAGCTTTCAGTAAACCTTTTGAATACTGAATATTGATTAAGTTCTTGTCGTCTCCAAAAATTCCTAAACCGGCATTCGAACTTGAAGAACTCACATCCAACTGTACTGTGGCAGTATATGTTCCGCTTGTGGTGGCAATACCGATGTACGATCCCGAAGTGGTAGTGTCCGGAACGAGCCGAAGTTTACCACTCGACAGTCTGTGGTTAGGTTGTTTGAATACGCTCCATTGCCATTTCATATTCAAAGAGTCCTGGTTGAAGTCGTCTGAAAAAGACTGAAGGGGTACGTCGTTAGCTTCTTCATTTTGAACAAACGATATCCATCCATCATTGTCAAACACAAATTCCTGCAATAAACCCTGTCTGCCGGTATACACGTTCGTCTTTTTGTCGTAACCGTGATAGAGGAAATAATACTTGCCATCCTTTTCTATTGGCGTACCATGACCCGGACAATTCCATTTTTCGGTGTTCTTAAGTACTGGATTGCGACTATACTTTTCCCACGGGCCCAACAAATTTTTTGAACGTGCAATACCCGTTTGATAAGAGCATTCGCGCGTGCAACATCCGGCTGCTGCATAAAACGCGTAGAAGTAACCATTCTTCTTTATCATCGATACACCCTCAACCAGGTTTGCTTCCCACGCTTCAGTATTTCTGAATAATTCTTTCTTCTCGCCAAGCAAAGCCGTGCGCTCTTCGTTCATTTCCTGGATCCATATCGGCGTAGGTTGCTTAACACTATTGCCGTCTTCTTTCCATATCATGAAGAGCTTTCCGTTCTCGTCGCGCATTGGAAATGCATCTATGGACCCATCTGCCTCGCACATCAACGGACCATGATCAGTGTAAGGACCTTCCGGATTATCGGCACTGGCCACTGCAATACAAAGGTTGCCGTTCTTTTTATGCGCGGCATAATAGATATACACTTTTCCTTTTTCATACTCTATCTCCGGTGCCCAAAAATAGTAGTCGGCCCAATCCGGCATTTTCGTAAAGACGTAACCTTTCGGTGTCCAGTTAATCAAATCTTTTGATTCTAATAACGGATATGCAGGAAACCAGTTTGATGTTGTGGCACTTGCCCAGTAACTGTCGCCGATTTTTACAACGGAAGGATCTGCATGGTCGCCGCGCATCACCAATTGCTGCGCAGGACTTATAAATGGAATAAGAAACAGCGTTACTAAAGCGAGTGTCGTAATAATATATCGTGTTACGATCATAATTGATGTTTTAGCCTTGCGACGGAGCCTTCATCCGGAGCCCGGTCTTAACCGGTTTGCCAAAGTAAGGTTTCCCGTTCTTCCAATAAAACTTCTGTGCCCGCGGCGATCTGTTTCTTCCGCAACCCTGGCCTGGTGCGGCGTTGGCATGATAGAGTATCCAGTCTTCTTTGCCGTCAGGCGATTTAAAAAAAGAATTATGTCCCGGCGCATAAACGCTGTTTTCAATGTTCGCTTCGAAAACTGGGGTCGGTGATTTTTTCCAAGACGATGAATCGAGTAAGTTATCTTTCCCTGTAAACGTAATCAGGCCAAGACTATATTTTTCGGTCCAGCATCCGCTTGCAGAGTACACCAGGAAAAGGTTGCCATTGTGCGTTAACACCTGCGGCCCTTCATTAACGGTAACGACCGCGGGATTCGTTGAATCGTTCAGTGGACCATAAGTTTCCCAATTATAAACCGGGCTGGATATGCGAGTTCTGACCCCTTCAATCGTCCATGGGTTTTTCATCTTTGCGATATAAATGTCCTGCCGGCCATTGATATCGCCTTCCCATCCTGACCAAACCATGTACAGGTTTTGTTGATACCTAAATACCGAGGCGTCTATGGCCCACTTATCCGATGCATCCGCTATTTTACCCTTGAACACCCATTCTCCCGCGAAAGGATCGACTGATGAGTTTTCAAGAAGGTAAATGCGATGTGTTTCATTCTTTCCATCGTCGGCAGCAAAATAGATATACCATTTATCATCGAGGAAATGAATTTCTGGTGCCCACAATTGTTTTGAGTATGCTGTGCCCGCTGGCGGAACGAAGACTGTTTTGCTCACTGCATTTTTTAATCCTGCAAGATTTGGTGTTTTCCAAATAACAATGCTATCACCTACGGTATGTGTATAATAGTAGTAACCGTCTTTGTATATACTCCACGGATCGGCACCGGCAGGTAGAAGCGGATTTGTAAACGTGTGCGTTTGTGAATGCGCAGTGCAAACGCCCAACAACAGCATGTATGTAATAAGAATGGTTCGCAAGGTTATTCTCCTGATGGTTTTTCGAAGGATTTCATCCAGTCTGCAGGAATCAATGGATCGCCTATATCCTTAAGTATGAGCATGCCTAAGTTATCGCAAAAAAAACCGCATCTTCCGATGCGGCTTAATTAATTAAAAAAATATCTTATCTCTTTAAAAACAGCGTTGATTCAAAAAAGCTTTCACCTTCTGTTTGTTTACTATACAATTGTAATTCCGTTCCATCGAGTTTTTTAATGTCAAACTCCTGTGGTCCATCTTCATCAGGATTTGTAATCTTCAACTTGCTTCCGCTGATTTCCCATGTACCGCCGCCGTCATTGCTTGTCAGCGTTCCATCTGCCTTAAAATTTACATACTCACCATCTTCAAACTCTGTTGTGTCTTTTTGTGACGAACCGCCAAAGCTCATCACAGAATAAGCCTTGTCCATGTTCCAGTTACCTACTATTTGCTCCTGCTTTGAGGCTTCCTTATCTTTTTTGCAACCTGTAATTGTTGTGGTTCCAACAAGAGTAAAAACAACTAGTAAGCTTACGAGAATTTTTTTCATAAATTATTGGGTTTGCTATATTAACGCTTGACCGATAATTTTATTTGATGTTTCAGGCCCATAGGTAAAATACCGTAATTGCCCTATCTTCATCGTCCTTTTAACGCAACCAAAACCATATGAAGTTTTCCCTTCTTTCAGTGACGTATGCAGGACTGTTTTATAACGGAAAAGCGCTTCCCCTTGAGCAACAGATACATAAAGCAAAAGACCTTGGTTTCGACGGATTAGCCATCGAAACAAAACGTCCAATTGCCTCGCCCTTAGACCTTACCAAGGCAGACCGTGCGCGGATTAAATCGTTGGCTGCCAATGAGGGCGTAGAACTGGTGTGCGTTGAAAGCGTGACCAACTTCTGCAGTAACCTCATGGAGGAGCGCGAGAACAACATAGCGATGACGCGGCTAGTGCTTGAACTGGCTAAAGATCTCGGTGTGAGCATGGTAAAAATATTCGCGGCGTGGCCAGGCATCGTAGATGATGTTCAACCTGCGATCTACGGCGCATACGACAGGGGAAATTATTACAAGCCGATGTTTGCGGAAGACCTAAAACTCTGGCACCGCGCGGTGAATGGTATCCGCGAGGTATGCGACTACGCAGCGGATATGGGCATTACGCTCGTTCTTCAGAATCATGGCCCGGTACTTACCCCTGGTTACGAAGATGTGTTAGCGATGACGAAAGAAGTGGACAGGTCGAACCTCAAAATATGTTTGGATGTGCCGATGTTCTTTAACCGGCAGGAAGACGACTACGTGCGTGAGTCGGTCCAAAAATGTGCAGAATACATCCGCTATACTCACTATGGTGCATGGAACTTCAGTGAAAACGAGGATGGTGAAATAAATCTTGACCCTGCGCCTTCTTGGGGCGGTAAAATTAATTACGAAACTTTCATTGAGGGGTTACACCAGATAGGTTATGATGGCTACCTGACATCTGAATATTGCCTGCCTATTCTGCGCGATCATAAACTTTGCGGTATCGAAGATATTGACGAAGCCACACGCAGAGGTTTGCGCTACATGAAAGATTTAGTGCGTCGCGTTAGTGCAACTAAAAAGACTGCCACTACAAAAGTTTCGCTTGTCTAACCAGTCGTCCATGAAGGCGCGCCTGATGCTCATGATGTTCCTGCAATTCTTTGTGTGGGGATCGTGGTATGTAACAGGCGGCAATTACATGGCGAGCCATGGCATGTCGGATATTATATATCTCGTGTACCTGGCGAGTCCTATCGGTTCTATAGTATCTCCGTTTTTTCTGGGCATGGTGGCGGATCGTTTCTTCGCTGTAGAAAAAGTGCTGGGTGTTTTGCATTTGCTTAGCGGTGTATTTCTTTTTTGTGCGCCATATTTCGGTGAAGCATCCCCTGTTATATTCCTGGTGTGCATGTTTTTGCATATGCTTTGTTACATGCCGACGGTGGGGCTTTCTTCAGCAACTGTATTTCATCTTGTAAATAATAAGGAGAAAGAGTATCCATTTGTAAGATTGTTCGGGACATTCGGATGGATCGGCGCCGGCTTTCTCGTTAGCTATGTATTGAAGGCAGATACTACATCATTACCGATGTATGTGGCTGGCGTGGGTAGTGTGTTGATGGGACTGTACAGTTTTACTTTGCCACACATACCACCAAGAGGAGCGGGCAAAAAAGTATCGGTGCGTGATGTGCTTGGTGTAGATGTGCTTGCGCAATTTACTTCGCGGCCCTTCATTGTGTTTATCATTGGATTACTGTTGATCAGCATACCGTTTGCGAGTTACTTTTCATACGTGCCATTATTTCTAAATGAAGCAAAACTTTCGGATCCTGCCTTTAAGATGACGTTTGGGCAGATGTCGGAAGTAATATTTTTATTGTTGATGCCATGGTTTTTTAAACGGTTTGGCATTAAATGGGTGTTGATAATGGGATTGCTTGCGTGGGCGGTGAGATATGGATTGTTTGCCATTGCTGCACCTGATGCGGTTGCTTGGATGATGATCGTTGGAATTTTATTGCATGGGGCCTCGTACGACTTCGTGTATGTTGCTTCGCAGGTATATATCGATAAGAATGTTGCTCCGCAATTTCGTGCACAGGCGCAAGGCTTTTTTGTGTTGGTTGCCTACGGTGTAGGGCAGGGACTTGGTACGCTTGTAGCGGGTTTTATCTTTAATAGTGTGATGAGTGGTGGCGCTTCAACTTCCGCACAATGGCAAACGTTCTGGTTTATTCCTGCGGCAGTTGCCGTAGTAGCGACGGTGATGTATTTTTTTGGGTTTAAGGAGAGGGTAGAGGCGAAAGGGGAGAAGTCAGTCGCCAATGCATAAAGCGCCGCAGGCACGCCGCCCGCAGGGCAAAATCTTTAATTACAGCATCGTGAACGCAAAAATATTTTTAATACTTCTCCTTTTAATAGCCATTCGCGCGAATGCGCAATTCATTGATTCGTTTAACGGCGAAGGGATGCCCAAAGGCTGGCGCGCAAGAACCGGTGACGGAGCTGCGAAAATTCAATTCAAACAGCATCGTGGCAATGCCACAGTATATATAGACGCTACAAAAGATACGCTCGGCATATGGTGGGCCATCATCCATCATAAACTTCCGGAAATAGATATGAAACGGCTCACCATGCCCGGACATAGCCTACGTGTTGAAGCTAAGGTTCGTTCGGGCAGCGCCTGCAAAAGGATAAATCTTTGCGTAAACCACCAGCGAACAACCGACTACCATGCTAACCTGATGGAATACGATTTGCCAGACACAATCAACTGGCACGTATTAACCTTTACCGCGCGCGAATTTGAAACGCGTGTTGGAGATACAGTTGCCGTACAACTGGCAATGATGGATTGGGGACTCGGAAAATATAAATTAGATATCGATTACATAAAAGTAGATGTAGTAAACACTGATAGCGCCGGTAAGGACCTCGGTAATCCACTTCCTTATCATCCTCCTGTAGAAGATCCTTCAGGATTTCCTACCCACATCGATGTCATTGCAGATGCGACAATCGATAAGCAATACCCGACTTTTAATTTTAATAATTGGCAATCGGCCGGTGTATCCGGAAAGCCCACGAATATTCTCAACGTGAACGGTACGCAGATGACGATACTCAGGTGGGATCTCAGTTCCCTAAAAGGCAAACACGCGAAGCGCGCCGGTTTGCTTGAAGTGACTCCTTTCAGCGTTCAACGTGATCCGGATTATGTAAAAGATTTCGGGATGGTGAGAATAACGGAAATACTTGGTGGTGAAAGCGAGTGGAATGAGAGTGATGTATCGTTCGATAAATTAAGAGCGGGCACGCTGTGGGAACAAGTGATCAATACGCAGATGATTATAGACGACAGTGTAAGATGGAATAAAGATGGAAAGATGCTCTTTACGATTTCCCAGCCAGTGATGCAAAGATTGATTGATGGCAGAACAAAGGGTATTATCATCAGGCCATTAGGTGCGGTCAACGCATCTTTCTACGCTCATGAAGCCAACGATAAACTCGCACCGCGACTCCATATTGACGCAGAGTAGGAACTTTTAATTGCCACGGAACTAAAAAGTTTGGTACTTTCATTCGTCACTGCCTTTTGCTGAAACGTTTTAATCCATATGTCTTGACACGCACCCTTATTCTGATACTACTCGCCATTTCCTCGGCTGCAATCGCGCAGAACGATTGCGTAAACTACGATAGTCGTTATCCCGTAACATCCGGAAATAAACAATACCTCTG
This sequence comes from uncultured Chitinophagaceae bacterium, assembly GCA_963782225.1. Lineage (GTDB taxonomy): Bacteria > Bacteroidota > Bacteroidia > Chitinophagales > Chitinophagaceae > Flavitalea. The sequence goes on along the minus strand of CAWAIQ010000004.1, from coordinate 207,556 downwards.
GAATCCACTCTGGAATTTTTCGCCGATGAAAATGCAGAAGGTTTCAGGATTAAATATTGGCGGCGATAATTACTTCAATGGCATGCTCCAGTATGTACCTGCCAGCTACAGCAACTCATCAAACTCAAATAAAAAATACCCGTTAATAATAAGTCTGCATGGGGGAGGCGCGAGAGGTAATGGCAGTGCGCTTGAACTATGCCGGTTATTTAAAGACAGGGGCGCAGATTCTGCCGGACATAAAACATTTCCTGGTCGTGTGGAAAGGAATACTTCTGAGCTTACGCAGACTTACAATGGTGTTACGTACGAGTACATTGTTATCGCTCCGCAGTTCAACAAGTACATCCGGCTGCAGGAAGGTGTGGCGGATCAGTTTCCGTCAGCGAAACAGGTAGAAAATATCATAAATTTTGCTGAGCAGAGATTCAGAGTCGATCCCAGTCGTATTTACCTTACGGGATATAGCAACGGCGCTAATATGATCATTGAATATGTTGCCAGTAGTGTGGCGCGGGCGAAACGGGTTGCAGCAATATTACCGGTAGCATTGTGCTCCCAACTCGGGCACTTCAGCAATACCGACCGCGGAGTCTTCGCTAAGAATATCGGCACTGCGAAATTGAAGACATGGTTTGTGTATTGCGAAGCCGACAATTGCGGAAGCGGTCCTGCGTTGAAAGTGCCGGATGCATGGGTAGATAGTATTATGAAAGTTCCCGGCGCTGTTGCACCGCGGTACACGAGACTTAGAAATGTTAATCCTGCAACACTGTATAATTGTAGCGATAGTCTTTTACATGATGCCTGGAGCCGGGCGTTTGATCCTAATTTTAAAGTGAGTCATCAATATAGTGGTGGAAATTCTTCTGCGGTAAATGACGGGGTGAATTTGAATATGTATGAATGGTTCATCAGGCAGACGAATGCTACTGTCACGCCTCCGCCTGTAGATCCAGATCCTCCTGTCGATCCGGATCCACCTGTTGATCCAGATCCTGATCCTCCGGTCGATCCTGATCCACCAGTGGACCCAGATCCGCCGGTAGACCCAGACCCTCCTGTTGATCCCGATCCGCCCGTTGATCCTCTACCTCCGGTTATATCACCTGTACTCGATCCTGACGATAGATTCCTGAATCTTCCTAAGTCGATGGTTCGTATCAGTCCGAATCCGTTTAGCAGCAGGGTGCTCGCGTTGATACATCTTGATCACCCTCAGCATATCCGGATAGTGATCGCGGATATTATGGGAAGATTGGTTAAAACGTATTCGGCGAATCACTCGGCAGGTGTAAGCCAGGTGAACATCGATCTCAACTCAAATCCAACCGGGATGTATTTTATCAGAGTGGAAGGAAAAGATTTTACGCTGACGAAGAAACTCATCAAGATGAACTAAGATCATTCAAAGATCGATTTTACTCTTTCTTTAAACTATTCACCTCTATCCAGTATCCGTCAGGATCCTGGAAGAAGATCTGCTTAATGCCATCGGCCCTGATGTTTACGGTGTTAGCTTTGCCGGGCCAGTCTGAATACGCAATCTTCTTTTGCGTTAAATGAGTGACGAAATCGTCAAACTTTCCCGACGATAGTCCGATATGCAATGCTTTGTTTATGGTCACCTTTTCTTTGATCACCGATATCAAATGCAATTCCCTGTTATCGCCAAGTACAAACCATCTTATCCCTTCGATCTTTGATCTGTTGGTGATCTCTTTCAACTTCAGAACGTTCATGTAAAAATCTGCGGATCTGTTTACATCCGTTACTGATAGCGCCAGGTGATCGACAGAGAATTTGAAACTGCTGCTGTCCTGGTTATAAGCTGAATTGAATAGTGCAGATAGAACGAAAGCCAGGATGACCTTTTTCATGTGAAGTATTATATTCTTTAAACAAAGTACTTATTCTGCCGTGATTTCCAGTTCAATAATATTTCCCGGTTCCCTGGTTCCTTCATTTGAAATATAAAGTTGCCCGCCCGGTGAAAACGTGATACCTTCTGGTTGAGTGAAGTCTTTTCCTAATGCAATAAAATTTTTTACCTTACCTGATCGATCAATGATCAGCAATTTGGACTTCGGCCCGTCGGTAATATAAATATCTTTCGATGCAGGATGAATGGTAATGGATGAAGGCATCACAGATTTCTTTTTACCGCCTTCAAAAGCCGGATCGTTCAAATCAATTTTAATCACCGGCTCTTCAATAAATGTCTTTTCTTTTAGGTCGAATGCATAAATGCCCTTATAATCTGCACCACCGCCCGGCTCAACATTTTTTATGGCAAGCAACAAACGATCATTGTCTTTGTCGTAACAAAATCCTTCTACATCATGCTTCGCCGTTAACGACGTTTTCAATTCTTTCGCTCCCTGACCAGGTTTTTCAAGATCAACTTCGAATATTCTGCCATCGGCGCGCATTACATAAGCAGTCTTTTCTTTCAATGCTATTCCTTCGAAGTCGCCTTTGCCGGTAAAAGGTATTTTCTTTTCTACTTTTTCAGTTTCGGTATTATAAATGAATACAGTGCCCACCTCATCCTGCACAGTCAAAAACCTATGCTCATCCATATAGCATAGCGCCGAAATCTCTTTTAACTCGGCGGGCATGTCCCACTTCCTAATAATTTTTACCTGGGTGGCGGAGGTGACAGGTTTTGATTTGAACTCCGCCTTCTCTTCTTTCTCCCTTTTCTTTTCTGACTTTGTTGTTTCTGACTTATCTTTTTTTCCAGTCGTTACATCCAGTATTTTCCATGAAACAGCCGCAAGCACAACAAGTCCGAGTGCTGCAAATACAATTTTATCAAGCTTGCTGAATAATTTTACTTCCGGGCCGCCATTCGTATTTTTCATCAGTGGAAATTTTGTATGTATTTACTATGCAACCTCAATGCCCGGTATGTTGCTGATGGTTGGGCATGTTGTTATCATCGGAGGCAAGATTGACTTTGGGATAGGTTTTCGTTTTGATGGATGAATTGCCTTCCTTAATATATATATTCTGGTCGGCGTTGATGTTTTTAAATGTTTGCATCGTTCTGCTACCCGGCCACTTCACTTCCAGCTTTTTAATCACTGTTGCCTGTCCAATTCCGATATGTTGCATTAAAGGATTGCATCCGAAGCTTCCGCCGGAATTGAGCTCCCTGTAAATGATTCTTGACGTTCCGTTCTCCTCAATGGTAAGTTTTATTTTCGCGCCAATTGCGGCCCGGTTAGCTTTTACGCCCTCCATCGATAATTTGATCCAATGATTATTTGATTGGCCGGGATTCAGGAACAATGCACTTTCATAAGCATCACCATTGAAGGCTCCGCCCATATCGATATGAATATCTTCATCGCCATCATTATCCAGGTCCGCGAACGATACACCATGTCCTTTTTGCAGGTTGCCAACGCGTGCAGAGGTAGTAACATCTGCGAACGACGCGCCCTTCATATTTAAATACATCTTGTTCGGAACGAGAGACTGGTACAAAGGATTTCCGGAGCCGAGAAAAATATCAAGAAACCCATCGTTGTCGATGTCGCCAAAGTTTCCGCCCATAGCAAACACTATTTTATCAAAACCTGTTTTTTCAGACACTTCTTCGAATGTTCCATCATGATTGTTTCGAAAAAGGAACACCTCTCCCGATTTCTCAGTTGATAGTTTCAGTACTTCCTGCGCAGCATGCCAGGCAAGGGATTTTCCAAATTCGTATCCGCACGTTAATATGTCCAGCCATCCGTCGTTATCGTAGTCCCAGAACCAGGTGGTAAATGTGCGGGTCTTCGTATCTGAAAAGCCAGCTTTCTCTGAAACGTTTACGAATTTGATAGCTCCCTTGCCAACCGTTTCGTTATGCAACAAGATCTTAGTTCCATCCAGCGTTGAAATATAAAGATCTGGCCTGTCATCGTTGTCGTAATCACCTGATGACACCGCCTTGACGAACAATGTAAAATCTACGCCTGTTGCTTTGGCTATTTCAGTAAAAGTTCCGTTTTTGTTATTTACATACAGCTCGCATGGATATGAGTTTACACCGACTGTTGTTTCATTTCCAACATACAGATCCAGCCAACCATCACTGTTAAAGTCGGCCCACGTTGCGGTTTGGGTCGGGCGCATGGCTAGCACGCCCGCTTCCACTGTGACATCGGTAAACGTTCCGTCGCCATTATTGCGAAGAAGTGAATTGGGTTGTTCACCGTAGTTAGCGAGCCACGCACCACGCAACACGAATATGTCTTTGAATCCATCGTTGTTGTAATCGGTCTGCATGATGTTCAGTCCGCCAGTAAATTGTTTCAGTCCCGACGCTTCCGACAGATCTTCAAAAGTTCCATCACCCTTGTTATGATGGTAAATCATCGGTTGCGAAAGTTGAAGGCTGCTTGTTATCAAATCCAGGTGCCCGTCGTTATCGAAATCTTCGATAATGCTGCCACCAGCGAGATTGTTGACGCCTAATGTGGTTTTCATCGAAATGTCTTCAAACGGTTTAACGGTCACCGCAGGCACCGCATCAAGATCGGGAAACAACAAGGCAGGCGGAACAGACTGAGGATATTCACCTATCGCCATATATGCAATGTTGACCAGCCATCTGGACTCCACGTCTGACGGATTGATGGTTAGAATCTGCTCATACAAATCAATCGCCTTTTGTGTGCTGGTCTTATAATTTTGAATACCTCTGCCTGCTATAGGAAATATGCATGACTCGCCGGAGTGATCCATCACGCAATTTGTCTTCTCGCCATCTCGCAGGTATGCAAGCGCAAGGTGCCGCCGCACTACCTGCATTGGTCCCGCACCAAACTCTGCCAATCTTTTTAATAAAAATTCACCAATCTCTATAGCTTCTTTTTCCTGGCCGTTTTCTATGTATGTCGATAATGCAAGAAATGCCCACTTGGATGAATCCTGGATGTTGGTAGCTGCCGCAAGTTCTTTTGTAAAAAGTGCGATGCGCGAGGTCGATGAAAATGGATTTTGAGGAACTTCAATTTTCTGTTGGGTTTCATGCAGCAGTTTGACCATTTCCTGGTTACTAGTTGATTGACTGTGCGCAGCAGTCAGGAACAGTAAAGCGTAACCTATCGTAAGAAAAATTTGTTTCATCACTTAGTGTTTATGCACGTATCGGGGCGTCTGTTGAACGGCAGCCTGCCGGGCCTGTAATTTCGATGTTTTTGATGAAAACTGCAGCAGCATTCGAATCATGTCGAGGTCACTGGCTCAGCCATTATTAGGCTGGCCTCGTCCAAAAATCAGTAAATGTTTCCCAGAATGAAACGGAAGTGGTTGGCTCATTTCGCTGAAACCCGCGTCCAGAGCGGGTTTGAGTTTTGGCACAACTATCGTAATTATAGTAATAGGTTTTTCATAGGATATTGGATTTAAAACACGGCCTGGATTTCTATCCGGGCTTTTTTTATTTATCACTTATCTTGCCCGCGTCTAAAATTATGCAGACAGCAAACCGAATACTCAGCTGTGACTGGGGAACATCCTCATTTCGCCTGCGCCTTATTGATATTGAGACGCGACAGAGCATAGCGGAGGTAACGTCCGACAATGGCAACGCATCCATTTTCAATAAATGGAAGGCACAGCCTGATACCAACCGCCTTCGATTTTATCTTGTGTACCTCCAGGAAGGTGTTGATGCCTTAGCACAAAAAGCGGATACGAGGTTGAACGATGTGCCGATTCTTGTATCCGGAATGGCATCGTCCACAATAGGCATGAAGGAGCTGGCTTATGGTAATATTCCTTTCGCAATCGATGGACACACGGCAAAGGCAGAATGGATCGATGCCAAGCCCGTTTTGCCTAACGACGTTTTGCTTATTTCCGGAGTGCAAAGTGAGAACGATGTAATGCGTGGGGAAGAAGTGCAGCTGGTGGGTGTTATGTCGCAGGTGGATCTTAAAAAAGATATCGGGGCGCTTTTCCTGTTTCCGGGCACACATTCGAAGCATATTCGTGTGGAGAAGGGTGAAATTGTAGATTTTAAAACTTTCATGACAGGGGAGATGTTTGAGCTCGTGGCTAAACATAGTATTCTCGCTCATGCCGTAACGAGTACCACGGGAGAGCAGGATATTGAAAGCTTTCGGAAAGGAGTAGAAAAGGCGTTGGATACAGATCTGCTGAACAGTTTATTCTCTGTTCGCATCAACCAGTTGAAAAACAGGATGACGACTGAACAGAATTATTTTTATCTGAGCGGTTTACTGATTGGTGCCGAAGTGAAATATATTCAGTCAGACGACAATACACAAGTGGTATTATGTAGTTCGGGTAAGTTTTTAAAGTTGTACGAAAACGCATTGGATTACCTACGTTTGTCGCGGAAGGTTGTGGTGATTGAATCGAATATCCTGGATGCTGCCGCCGCAGCCGGGCAAATAGAAATATTTAAGAATTTTCGCAATAAAAGCTAGTTATGGATCGGAAAGCATTTCGGTGGAACCAGTTTAATTTAATGCCTGTTATCGGCATTATGAGAAGCTTTAAGCAAAGCGATATCGAAAAGATCTTACCTCTGTATGCTGATAGCGGCCTGAACACGATTGAGATTACGATGAATTCTGAAGGCGCGGAACAGAGCATACAATATGTGCGTGAAAATTATGGAGATAAATTGAATGTTGGGGCCGGAACGGTTTGCACACTGCAGGATTTGGAAAACGCATTGCAAGCGGGGGCACAATTCATTGTTACACCAATCGTAAACGTTGACGTGATAGAAGAATGTAAGAAGCAGTCGGTTCCCATTTTCTCAGGTGCATACACACCGACAGAAATCTTTACTGCATGGAAGGCGGGTGCAGATATGGTGAAAGTTTTTCCGATGGTTGGAAATGCGATTGAATATATAAAGGCAGTTAGAGGTCCACTGCCTCATATTAAATTAGTGCCCACCGGCGGCGTAAACCTGCAGAATTGCGGTGATTTTTTTGCTGCTGGCGCCAGTGGAGTAGGGGTTGGAGGACAGTTGTTTCTCAGTAATTTTATTAAGAATAAAGAGTGGTCGACGTTAGCGGATCATTTTTCTCTGTTTGCGAAAAATGTGAAAGCTAAGGTTGCCCCTTAAGAAGGTAGTTTGTACCCGTTATGATACTCCTTCATCAAATACTTATCATTCAATCCTGAATCAGTAAACTTTTCGGCATTCTTATCCCACGTTACACGCTGCCCGCTCAAATAACTTATGTTTCCCATTTGTGCAACGGTAGCAACATGTGCGCCATCCTGAACTGAACAATGCAAATCACTCATCTTACGTGAACGCACAACCGAAATAAAGTTTTCCCAATGCTTATCAAGGCCATTATCTGAAGGTCGCGCTATAGCTTTGCTCACTTTGCTCTTACTGTTCTTTTCTTCCAGTACTTCCCAACCACCGCGATCGAGTACGAGCGTTGCATTGTTACCTATGTAGGCAATTCCGTGATCGCGGCCGTAAGAGCCATTATCTATTCCCATTGCGTGATCCCATACGAGGTTGAAGTTATCAAACTCATAAAGAGCAGTCAATGTATCGGGTGTTTCCTGCGCAAGCTCTGGGTAGGCAAACTTCCCACCGAGTGAAACAACTGTTTTTGGAACAGGCGCCTTCATACCTAACAATGCATAGTCGAGAAGGTGAACGCCCCAATCTGTCATGAGTCCCCCGGCATAATCCCAGAACCAACGGAAATTAAAATGGAAGCGGCTCGAATTGAACGGCTTGTCAGTAGCCGGGCCCAGCCACATCTTGTAGTCAACACCGGCAGGCGCTGCCGAATCGGGCACTGTGGGGCCGGGCTTCATCCAACCCTGGTAACACCAAACTTTTACGGTACGAATATTTCCAAGCTGACCCGAATAAACGAAATCAACCGCATCTCTGAAGTGCTGCTGGCTGCGTTGCCACTGTCCAACCTGTACGACGCGGTTATATTTTTTTTGTGCGGCCACCATTGCACGGCATTCCATGATAGAGTTGCCGACAGGTTTTTCAACATATACATCTTTGCCTGCTGCACACGCATCGATCATGATGAGTGCATGCCAATGGTCGGGCGTACCGATGATCACTGCGTCTATATCTTTTTGCTCGAGCAGTTTGCGATAGTCGGAATATGTTTTAAGCTTTGCGGAATTAGGTTTTAATACCGCGTAGTCAGCCTGGCGTTTATCAAGCACGTTTTTATCTACATCACAAATTGCCACAAGGTTTACGCCCGGAATTTTTATTGCAGAAGTAACGTTTGCCCATCCCATTCCGTTGATGCCTATCGCGCCGATATTAATCTGATCGGCTGCGGGAAAACGGTTTTTAAGTATGGCGAAGGCTTTATTGTCGATGGCGGAAAGCAGGGTGGCTCCACCAATTAATGAACTGCTCTGTTGAATAAATCGGCGACGGTCGGTCATGGCAATTATTTAGAAGAGGAAAGTAACGAAAAATTCGATTGGTTAGGTGTTGGGAAGATAAATGCAAAGCATCTGCAAATTTAATATGTTGCTTCAATCTGGTGAGTTGTGCCCGGCTCAATCAGGAACATCGCATACTGCTCACCTTTTATGGTTCTGACGACCATAGTTTACTACACTGCCACCGTCATTCAAAGACTTCAAACGCTGTCCGTTAAAGGTATACGGTACTGTAACCGAAAGTTTACTGGAATGCTGTAAAATCGGAGGCGATAGTGAACGATAACTTGTTGCCGGCCCATTTTATGTTGTTGAATTTTGCATTGTCTTTCGCGATAAGGAAGTCGAGCAGTTTTTGCGGGGCCCATACCGGGATGTTTCGAGCTGCAGCATAGTCAAGCATTTTTGACAGGGGTACTTTCGAAAAAAAGTATTCATCGTTATGACATTTCACGCTGATGTAAGAGTACACTTCGTTATTGATGCTTCTATCCATAATACCTTTGAAGGCATTGAAAAATCCCAGCGAATCTTTATTCTCCATGTACTGCTGGTCGTAAACATTATTATGATGTTGGTAGATATCGAGCGTTTTTCCGTTCATGTCACCAAACTTCATTGGCAGGCCGGTACCTGCGTAGTTTCCCTGCTGCTCGCCGAGAGGTCCCAAAAAGCGCTGTTGCGATGAATTGTTGTCGTAGTGTGCATAATTGATGTCCATTCCGATTCCGTACAATCTTTCTATACGTGCCTGTGCCGTAAAATCCTGCTCGCCCTTCGCATTGTTTCCGCACCAAACGAACCAGTGATTAACTATGGTGCGCATGGATTGAATGGCATATTTGTCTGCGATCTCATTTATTTTGAAATCTATCGCGGCATTCATGTTTTGCCATGTTGGATGCTCTGCGTTCTGCGTATTGTCGGGGTGACCGGAAATTTCGTTTCCTCTTTTTTGCCATGCATCCGTGATGGCTTTTGATATTTTGGATGCTGTTAAAATATACAAACTCATGTTCGCATTTTTCGCTTCGATATCTGCAAACTGGGGCTCAATATCTTTTTCGTCGCTGTACTCGCCGTCGTTGGTGAGCGTAACGAGTGTTTTCAGCGAGTCAGGGAAGTACCATAAGGATGGAAGTGGTTTATTTGCGAGCGAGCGGATGCATCGCGTTAATAATCGCATCTGCTCGTCTGCCTGGTTAAGCCTGTTCTTCGATGTATCGACCCACCCATCAGTGAATAGATCCATCGCGCGTAAACCCCTGATGCCGTCTTTTTCGATACCTGCGCTTTTCGGATTTCCCTGGCGTGTAAGCATAACGTTTGCCGGCAGATCGTATGCGAATGCAATGATCTGTCCTTTACCTGATCGTATGGATACCACTGCGGGCAGGTTATTGTTAAGCGTTGCGATTGTAGTGAGCTTTTTACCTGAGAACCCCTGGGCAGATCCATGTGTTTGAAGCGATGCCGCCGCGAGGCCCTTCCCGATTTTGTTGGATGTGTTTATGCTGAGATATCCGTTTCTTATTACATTGTCAGATAGCTTGAGACCGAATCGCTCAGCTAATTCAGCATTGGGGTGAAATGCAATAACGCGTCCTCCCTGCTGCACATATTGTTGCAGATTCTGTACCTGGCTGTCAGACAACGTTGCCTTAGGCACGATCACTACCTCATACGGTATGCTTGCATTAATGATGGTTGAGCTTTCGAATGAATTCAATCCTTCTGCACGCAATATCTCTTCGATATAATTACCTTTTTCTGCAAGGATCATTACAGTCGAAGTTCTATCTACTGTGCTTTCATTCGCGATGTGCTGATAAATTTGTTTTGCTTTGGTATAATGTTGCTTTACTGAATCAAGATCCTTCGTAAAATATTTGTTCCATGGTCCACCTTCGCCAATGTTCTTCAGAATATTATCGATCCATTTCACGAAATACATTGCATCATCAGCGTTTGCGCGAATAGGTTTGTTGTCTATCTTAATGTATACCGGCGCGGTATGACTCAAATGCTCACCCTTATACATTCTTCTTGCAATGATCCAGCTGCTTTTGATGAATGTTCTTTTCGTTTTGAACACAATCGGAACACCCGGCTTCGCATAGTCGGTATGCTGCGCTATTACTTCGCCATTGCAAACCAGTTCTATCGTTCCGGGGGTAGTTACAGCCGATGTCCATTGCACCTCAACATCCAGTTGTTCGCCAGCATGCAGTGCGATCTCATCACCCGTACCATTCGTTCCAACTTTCAAATCAATAAATTCTTTGTTACCATTTCGTGATACAACCGTACGACCATTTTTAATACCGTCCACCCATTTTTGATACGTGAGCTCGTCGTCCACTTTTACGTAGGTGAGCAATTTGCCCAGTGGTTCAAACGAATTGCATGGATAATCTGTGCCCGCAGCGAGGCCGAGTTTAAATCCGCAATTCAGCAGTTTGTAATATGCACTCATTGCCGATTCGCTACTGAAGGTTCCTTCGCCAGGCGATTTATACCCGTACACATCTTCGCTGATGAAGTCTATATTTCCGAGTGCCGCTTCAACCGGGTAATCGACCGGGATGCAGCAATTGAGTTCGTTTTGAATACTGTCGTTCAAATATTGAAAATGACAAAATCCCCGTGCCGCGTTTTGCTTTTTTGCCCACTCAAGAATTTTGTAAGGAGACTCTTCCCAGATCTGTTGGCTGTTTTTTAATCCAAGCAATACAAGATGACCTCCAAGTGCCTGGTGACTGAAATTAGAGTAGGTTGCATCCCAATGCCATTCTGCATCCCAATGAACGATTCTACCAGGTTTGCTTTGAGGCGCGTCTGTTCCGGTTATTTTTTTCAGATCCTGATCCGCATATTTCACTTCTCCATTACCCATGTCGGCAAGAACTGAGATGATATCAAGATCATTCGGATCCATCATTTTTGTCAGCTGATCTTCATTCAACACAGAATCATTGCCGCAGTTTCTATGTACGTGGATATCGCCTGAATACCAATTGGAGGGTTGAGGCCTAATCTTTTTTAAGTCTGCGGTAATCGTAAAGATGCTCTGCGCAGGAATGGTTGTGGAGAAACCATCTGCAGTTTGTGTGATGTCAGTTGTTTGCAGATTACGAGCGCTGTCAGTATACGTTATGCTAATGTTTTCGACAGGCATATCGACAGTTCCCTTAAAGGGAAACGCGCCGTTTTCGTTAATGCCCGTTATTATCATCCGAGTATTCGACGAGTCAACAAATGCGACGGCATTGAGGTCGGCAGGTCCTTCCATACTAATGCGGGTACTTCCGGGCGTAACATATTTCGACACCTGCTTTATGGTATAAAAATGTTTTCGCGGAGAATAAGTTTTGGTTGATGGATTATATCCAAGAATGCCCCAGTAACTGAACAGGCTTGGATAATGGTGTTCATAATAACTATCAAAGCCTTCCCATTCCATAAAACCGGATGCACCGTTTCTCAGAAGTTCGATAAGATAACCGACGCTCTGGCTGGCGAATGTGTAATCGTATACACCGATTTTGCCATCGTCTAATCCATCGCGCCATGCGTTCCATTCTGTAATCCAGTAGGTGCTTTGCGGATATTTTGAGTGTTTGATGGCTGAATCGACGTTAGCGTAATAGCCGCCATAACTATGCAATCCAATGTGCGCCAGCTTCGACATGATCAACGAGTCCTTCATCATCTCGGGAACGTATTTGGAAATGCCCTTTTTCATATCAGCCGGATCGGGACCTACATATTTAATATTTCCCATCCCAAGCGAATCCATCCGTATCATCAGCTTTTTCATAACACTCGAATAGTGTACTTCGTCAAGCTCGGGTCCTTCGTTGCGCCAATCAGATTCATTGGTAGGAGAAATGAGGCCGATGGTAAGGTTCTTTTTATTTTTTGCGTACCAGAAGAACGATGCAAGCATTTCTACGTACTCATCTTCGTGTTGAGGCAGTACCGTTTTTTTGCCCATCCATGCCGGCACGGGCCCCATGAAGTTGATCATCAACTTGTCGGTAATGCCACGGCTGTTTAAGTACGCGATGGTATTCCATGCTTTCTGAAACTTCGGTGTCTCGTAAAGTTTGTTGTAATATTCCCAGTTGAACACAAACGGATCGTTGTTATCGTTTTTGTCTTCCCATTTTTCTACGGTTTCAACAATCACTCTCCATAGAGGTGCATGCATTGAATCAATGAGGAGATCCAGTGCCGGCTTAAGTTCATTTCCGCTCCAGCTTCTTGTGTTGGCGTTTACTCCTATGCCGTCAATCTTCTGAAATCTTTTCGACGTATTAATTTTAACTGCAACCTCATCTGCACCCGCGGCACTTATTTTTACTTTTCCTCTTTTAGTCCGCTCAACTATGATCGACACTGTACCATCGTTGAGTGTTTTTGATTTGAATGTTGCCGGTGCGCCATTCACTGTTATGTTTGCTGGTGTAAACGTTAATTTGATATACTCCTTGCCCACAGCATCTGATGCTTCGTATTCAACTTTGTTCTTTTTGTAATAAACATTTTTAAGAACGCCGGTCGAGTATAGTATATGATCCTTGTTTGAAGGTGCCCATTCAGGGATAGCTGCAAACACATGATAAAACATTCGCGGGCCTTCACCATAGCAGTCAGACCACCAACTGTTGATTCCTTTGCTTAGCGGACTTTCAGTCGCCATTCCTTCATCATCGTTGCAATACGTTACCCAGTTTAAGCTCCTGAATGCTTTGTCCTTGAAAGACTCATCGCCGGTGATGCCATACCATCTCGCACATTCTGCCGCATAGCGTGCGGTTTGATAATCCATCTTATATAAATATGAATCCTGCTCACCTACAATGTTTGCTCCCCACTGATTTCCTGGTTCACCCGGTGCACCCCTTTCAATGAAATATTTTTCTGTCCATTTTATCATACCAGGAATATCCGACTTCCAGTTCTTGTTAAAATCCGGCCTGTCGAACATGAACAACTTCGCATTACTCGCGCTCATGTTGCTTCTGTAAGTGTGACTGTTTACATCAGTGTCGGTATGGCCGTCTGTCCAATAGCCTGTCTTGACCGGAAAGTTCACGACGAAGTCTTTTACTTTCGCGAGGGCCGACCTGTATTTTGCAGGGTTGCCGAAGTTGTTTTTCTGCAGCAGATCGAGCAATTCATAACATCCGAACCAGTTCGCGCCATATTCAGCAATTGCTTTCCCGGTGCTCATGACTACGCGGTAAGGCCATGGTGAATGGGTGGCGGTGCCAGTGCGGACTTTTGCCGCAAGTGTATTGGCGACTTTGATTGCGGCCCCGAGGTATTTCTTATCGTTAGTGTACTGGTACAAACGGAAGTAGGTGAGTCCAATCTCGCCGGCGTGGTCTACCTGTATTTCGTGTTCGAGAAAGCGCTTTGCTGAGGTAAATCCCCTGAAAATAGTATCGCCTGCATTTGTTGTAGTGTACGGCATATTGGGCCAGGCGAAATTCGCGGGACTGATCCCGTGGTCCAGGGAATAGTCGGCGAGACGTTTGACTATCGCCATGACTGTATCGTCGCCGGTATAGGCATAGTAATGACGTGCGGACTCAAACCAGTTCGGAATTTTTTCTCCAACGTCGTTCATCCATTGGTCGGGTACCAGTTCGCCATCCTTCGGAATAAAGGCACAGTAGAAGAAATATTGTGGGTAGTTGGAGCGTGGCGCGGGTCCGGGTGCAGAGGGCACTTTATGTTTGATGAAGTTCCACCGCTGGTGAAGAAACGTGTCATACGATATCCTCGGCAATATTTTTTGCTGATCATCCAGCCTGACCTGGTGATTGTTCAAAGTTTGGGAGATGAGAGCAGGCGCATACAGCAACGCAAGAATGATGTTCAAAATTCTCATGTTGGAATATAAGAAAGATTAAGTATTAAGCCTTGCTGCGGCAGCCGGACCGGCAACTAAAAGAATATTTGTATATACAAATGATGTTTCCGTATCTTTGTCCTGATGAAGATAAAAGACAGCCGTTTCGCCGAGTGCCTTTATTTTGCTTCTGCAGCGCTTGCGCGGAAGGTTGAGAAGATCGCCGTGCAGGCGTGGAAGCCGGTAGAGCTTCCTCCAAGCCATGGGTACCTGTTAATGGCGGTATTAGCAGATCCGGGTATTCAACCGTCGTCGCTTGCCGCTGTGCTCCATCTTGAACCCAGCACTATTACCCGTTTCATTGATAAGTTGGAACAAAAGAAATTATTGATTCGTACCACGGAAGGGAAGACATGCAGTGTATTTCCCACACGCAAAGCGAAGGAACTGTTGCCACTGATGGAGAATTGCGTAAACAACTTTACAAAACAATATTCTGAAATAATAGGAGTAGAAGAGGGGCATCGGATTGTAAAAAGTATTGGCAAAGTTGCCGATCAGCTCGATCACTAAATTTTTTTCTTTTAATAGTTGTATATACAAATAAATAAAAACCAGAAATTATGAAGTACGTCATTATCGGTGCAGCCGGAAACATTTCGAAGCCTCTTACGGAGCAATTGCTGGCAGCAGGTCACCAGGTAACGGTGATCGGTCGTAACGAAAAAAACCTTTTACCGCTAACTGAGAAGGGTGCAACGGCAGGCATCGGCTCTGTGGATGATATCGATTTCTTAAGGAAGACATTCGCCGGCGCAGACGCGGTGTATACTATGATACCTCCCCAGTATGCCATTGGTAGCCTGGATGCATATCAGAAACTTGCAGGTCTTTATGCAGATGCAATAAGATCGGCAAATGTGAAGTATGTGGTGAATCTCAGCAGTGTTGGTGCGGATTTGCCTTCAGGCGTGGGCCCGGTTAGTGGATTACACCTTGTAGAAGAAGAGTTTGAGAAATTACGAGGCGTAAACGTTCTAAACCTTAGGGCGGGATTCTTCTACGTGAATTTTTTCGGCAACATTGGTATGATCAAAGGGGCTAATATCATAGGCGGGAACTATGGCGATGCTAATGCGAAAATGATCCTGGTTCATCCTAAAGACATTGCTGCTGCCGCTGCCGAAGCATTACAGGATCTAAACTTTACGGGACATTCGGTTCGTTACGTTGTGAGTGATGAACGTACAACCGGTGAAGTGGCAAAGGTGCTTGGAACAGCCGTAGGGAAGCCCGATCTTCCGTGGATCAATTTCAGCGATGAAGATGCAAACGCAGGATTGAAACAAGCGGGTGTACCTGAAGGAATGGCCGACAAGTATACCGAGATGGGCCGTGCCATGCGTACAGGCATAATGTGGAACCACTATTTAGCCAATCGTCCAAAACAACTCGGAAAAACGAAACTCGAAGATTTTGCGGGCGAGTTCAACGCTGTCTATAGTGCTTAAGATATTTATCGCCATCCACCACCAAGGTCGCGGTACACATTTACTACCGCGACCATCTGGTCTTTCTTCGTTTCCACTAATTCCAACTTCGACTCCAGCGCATCGCGCTGTGTCATCAACACTTCAAGATAATCGGCACGCGCCGACGAGAACAAGCTGTTAGAAATTTCGATGGAGCGCGTCAATGCATCAACCTGTTTGCTTTTCAGCTGGTAGCTTTTGCTGAGATTGTCGATTTTCGCAAGTTGTGTCGATACTTCGAGATATGCATTGAGAATACTTCTCTCATAATTATACATTGCCTGCACCTGTCGGGCATTTGCATTAAGAAACTCGGCTTTTATAGCGTTGCGATTGATAAGCGGTGCTGCAAGGTCGCCGACAAGCGAGTATAATATCGATTCCGGAAATTTTACGAGATAGGATGGTTTGAACGCCTGGAGGCCGATTGCTGCGGATATTTCAAATGAAGGATAGAATTCAGCCCTGGCCACTTTGAGATCCAGTTTCGCAGCAGCAACGTCAAGCTCGGCTCTTTTGATATCCGGCCGATTGGCGAGCAACTGTGAGGGAACACCACTACTTACTATTGAAGGCAATGTTTCAAGAAAATGTGTGTGACTTCTGGGAATCGGTTGAGGGTACCGCGCAAGTAAAAAATTAATGCGGTTTTCAGTCTCCCTGATCTTTTGCAGAATATCGAACTCCAAACTCTGCGTATTGTATACTTCTGCCTCAAACTTTTGCACTGCCAGTTCGGTTACACGTGCTGCATCCTTTTGAACCTTTACTATTTCAAGTGCATTGTTCTGAAGCGAAATATTCTGGCGAACGATCTCCAACTGATTATCAAGAGCGAGTAACTCGTAGTAGGAATTCGCAATTTCTGCCACCAGGTTCGTGATAACAAAGTTCCTGCCTTCAATCGTTGAAAGATAACGCGTGACGGCAGCCTTTTTCGCGTTGTGCAGTTTACTCCAGATGTCTACTTCCCAATGTGCGTACACTGCGCCGGTAATATCTGTCAGCGGATCCGGCACTTCTTTACCGGGAGTAATTTCGGTAGAGGCATCACCAGCACCCTGGCTCGTGTAACGGCCAACTTTATCTACACCTGCTCCAATTCTTGCACCGACAGTCGGCGACAGCGGGCCCTGCCGTAAACGTATATCGTTCATCGCCATCTCAACTTCCTGTGAAGTGATATTTAATTCCTGGTTACGCGTCAGTGCGGTATCGATGAGCTTGATAAGATCAGCATCGGTAAAAAATTGCCGCCAGTTAATCGCTGATATATTATTCGAGTCGCTGCTGCCGTTGTAAACAGAAGGTACGGACCTGTTCTCCATATGCTGTGCCACCTCCGGAATCTTACAGCCGATTACAGAGAACAGTCCTATTAGCAGCACCAATAACTTAATTCTGTACATATTGATCAATTGCTTCGGTAAGGGGATTTTCTTCTTCGTCTTTAACAAGAATATGTTTAGCGGAAATTTTTGCGAAAATGTAGTAGAGCCCAGGAATAATAATCACTCCGAACACAGTACCTAACAGCATTCCTCCCGCTGCGGCCGAGCCGATTGTACGGTTTCCTACCTTACCCGGTCCGTTTGCAAACACGAGAGGTATCAGACCTGCGATAAATGCAAAGGACGTCATAAGAATGGGGCGAAATCTTACTACAGAACCACGAATGGCAGCGCGCAAAACTGAATCGCCGGCGCGATGGCGCTGAACGGCGAATTCAACAATGAGCACGGCGTTCTTTCCAAGCAGTCCTATCAGCATCACCATTGCTACCTGTGCATAGATGTTGTTTTCAAGTCCTAATATTTTCAGCAATAAAAACGCACCGAACACACCTGCGGGTAATGAGAGGATCACTGGAAACGGTAAAAGAAAGCTTTCATATTGCGCCGCAAGAATGAGGTACACGAAGCCAAGACAAATAAGAAATATATACACTGCTTCATTTCCGCGCCCCACTTCATCCTTAGAAATGCCAGCCCAGTCGATACCGAAACCTCTTGGCAGTTTTGTTTTCGCCACTTCATTTACTGCAGCTATTGCCGATCCGCTACTGTAACCGGGAGCGGCAGATCCGCTTATTTCGGAAGCGTTGTACATATTATGCCGCGTAATCTCCGATAAACCGTAAACCTTCTCCATCTTCATAAAAGCCGAGAAGGGTACCATCTCATCGTGATCATTCTTCACATATAATTTCAGTACGTCTTCAGGTAGTGCCCGGTATTGCGGCGACGCCTGCACCATCACTTTGTATTGCCTGCCGAACCTGATAAAACTTGTTTCATAGTTGCTGCCGATCAAAGTAGACAGTGTGCTCATTGCATTTTCAATCGTTACGCCTTTTTGCTGTGCGATATCATTGTCGATGCGCAGCATGTACTGCGGAAAGCTTGCACTATAAAAAGTAAACACAGATGATAATTCTTTCCGTTTGCTTAACTCTTCGACAAATTCTCTGCTTACTGTTTCCATTGATTTGAAATCGCCGGTACCGGATTTGTCGAGCAAACGTAGTTCGAAGCCTCCCGCAGCTCCGTATCCTGGTACAGCAGGCGGCTGAAAGAATTCTATCGTTGCGCCGGTGATATCCTTCGCGCGTTCTTCAAGTTCGTTGATCACTTCCTGCACCGAATGTTTCCTGTTTTCCCAGCTCTTCAAATTGATAAGACACGTTCCAGAGTTAGCGCCTGTTCCTTCAGTTAAAATTTCGTAACCCGCAAGAGAAGAAACGGATTGCACGTCCGGAATCTCTTCCGCTATTTTCTGCAACTTTTCGGAAACCTGGTTTGTCCGTTCAAGCGAAGACCCTGGCGGCGTTTGAATTACCGCGTAGAACATTCCCTGGTCCTCGTTTGGAATAAACCCTGATGGAAGACTTCCACTGAGCCACCACGTTCCTGCGCAGAAGGCTATCAACATGGTGAACGTGATTACACGCCGGTTTACGATAGCCGAAAGCAGCCTTTGATATCGCTGTGATAAACGTCCGAACCAGTTGTTGAATCCGCCCACTACTTTATCGAGAGGATTTTTCTTTCGCTTTCTTCCATGATTATTTTTAAGAAGAATCGCGCACAGGGCAGGAGTGAGCGTAAGCGCCACAAGACCTGATAAGATGATCGCAGTGGCCATGGTGATGGAAAACTGCCGGTAGAAAATACCCACCGGTCCAGACATAAACGCTACAGGAATAAACACTGCGGCCATCACAAATGTTATAGCGATGATAGCGCCGCTTATCTCACGCATTGCTTCCTCGGTTGCCCGAAGTGGCGAAAGGTTTCGCGTTTCCATTTTAGCGTGCACAGCTTCGATTACCACAATCGCGTTATCGACCACTATCCCTATTGCGAGCACCAACGCGAACAGTGTGATCAGGTTTAATGTGATGCCGAACATTTGCATAAATACAAATGTTCCTACCAGGGAAACGGGAACCGCTAAGGCAGGGATAAGTGTAGAACGCCAATCGCCAAGGAACAGGAACACAACAATGCCCACGAGTATGAATGCTTCAATGAGTGTATGAATAACCTTATCTATCGATGCATCAAGAAATTTGGAAACATCATAACTGATTTCATAGTCCAACCCTTTCGGGAACGATGTGGCCTTTATTTCTTTCAGTTTTGCTTTTACATCTTTAATTACCTGGCTGGCATTACTACCATACGATTGTTTTAATACGATCGCCGCTGAAGGATGACCGTTCAAATTGGAATACAGATCGTACATGGAACTGCCGAACTCAATTTCTGCAACGTCTTTCAATCGCAGCAGTTCTCCATCGGCACTTGCCCGCAATACGATGTTTTCATAACCTTCCTTTGTGCTGAACCTGCCGGGGTATTTCAACACATACTCAAATGCCTGTGATCTTTTACCGGAACTTTCTCCTGTTTTACCTGGCGATGCTTCAAGGCTTTGTTCGTCGAGCGCCTTCATCACTTCTTCGGCCGATATCTTGTAGGCAAGCATACGATCGGGTTTCAGCCAGATACGCATCGCATATTCACGGTTGCCAAGTATATCAGCGTATCCCACGCCATCAACGCGTTTCAACTCCGACAACACATTTATATCAGCATAGTTGAAAAGAAACTTTTCATCCATATGCGGATCGGTGCTGTAAAGATTTACATACATCAGCATGTTCGATTCCTCGCGGGTGATCTTTACACCTTCGCGTACAACCAGGGGAGGAAGTTTATTTACAACTGATGCTACACGGTTCTGAACGTTGAGCGACGCCTGGTTGGGATCGGTCCCGAGATTGAAGATTACCTGTATAGTCGCTTCACCGTCGTTGCCCGCATCAGACGCCATATACTTCATTCCGGGTACGCCATTGATAGCGCGTTCAAGCGGAATGATGACCGACTTGATCATCAACTCGCCATTAGCACCGGGATATTCTGCAACGATATTTACTTTTGGCGGAGAGATAGACGGGAACTGCGTTACCGGCATTTTTGTCATTGAAAGAACGCCCAGGAACACGATGATCAATGAAATGACAATCGACAGAACAGGTCTGTGTATAAATTTGTTAAACATTGTAATAGTGTTATTCAGCCTTCAATCGCAACTGCGCAATAACCTCGCGCGGTGACTTTATTTCAGCTTCAATTTTGTTGTCGTCTTTTACTTTCTGTACGCCGTCAAGAAGAATCTTGTCATTTTCATCTAGTCCGCTTCCAACAACATAGAGGTCGGGCATTTCTGCGTTGACAGTAATATTTTTTGATTTTACGATTCCTTTGTCATCAACAACAAATACGTATTTCTTATCCTGGATTTCGTAAGTGGCTTTTTGCGGAATCACGAGCGCGTCATGTAGAGGAACTGTCATCTGCACTTTTCCTGTCTCTCCGTTTTTCAGGAGCTTATCCGGATTGGGAAACCTTGCCCTGAAAGCGATGTTGCCGGTTTCGTTGTCGAACTCACCTTCAATAATTTCGACCTTGCCCTGGTATTTAAGCGGTCGGCTATTTGCTAACAAGAGGGTTACTTTACTATCGCCGCGGTCTTTTGTGTTCGTCTGGTAGTCGAGGTATTCAGGTTCTGAAACATTGAAATAAGCAAACATCTGGCTATTGTCTGAGAGACTGGTGAGCAGTTCACCCTCGTCTACAAGACTTCCGAGCTTTAAGGGAAGGCGGTCGATAGTACCATCGAAGGGTGCGCGGATTTCAGTAAATGACAAGTGAAGTTTTGCGAGCGACATCTCAGCATTCGCCTGATCGAGTTTTGCCTGTGCCATCGCAAGTTCATTCTTCGATACAACGTTTTTGTCGGCAAGCACTTTCGTGTTTTGCACTTCAATGTTTGCAATCTTTGCTTCGGCTTCGGCTTTCATCAGTTCCGCCTCATAAATTTTCGGCATGATGCGAAAGAGGAGTTGTCCTGATTTTACATACTGGCCCTCGTCTACATAAATATTTTCGAGGTACCCTTTTTCCTGTGCGCGCAGCTCGATATTTCGTACCGACAGGATTTGCGACACATATTCTTTGGTGTAGGAGGTATCAACTTTAAGAGGTGTGGTAACGGAGTATTTTACGGATTCTTCTTTTTCTTCTGCTTTTGTAGCGCAGCCTGTACTCATGGTAACTACAGCCAGGCTTAGCAGCACAACTATCTTGTTCATTATTGAATGGTATTACGGTATGCTTGGGGAACGGTCGTTCCGTGGAGTGATATTTATCTGGAGGCGGGGGAGTGCCAGACTAAATTCTGAGCACGCGCTGTACAATATAAATGTTGCAGCCGTGGTAAGCGGGATGATATCCTGGAAAACTGCGGTTTGTATCTACGAGGTCGCAGATAAGGAAAGACTGTGAGAATGCCGTGAGCCACCTGGCGTTGGAGGCGAGCTTTTTTGTGAGTTCGTCTTCATCATTCTCGTCTTCGATTCCTAAAACGTGGTCACCTTGCGTAAGCTGTTTTTCTACCAGGGCAAATGATGATTTGCCAGTATGCTGGCCGGCAAAAGCCAGCTGTTGCGTTCCCATTAAACAGGAAACCAGGACCATTATATACAGAAGCGCCAGTTTCATTAGCGTCGCAAAAGTAATATAACAATGCAAAGACTGGAAGCCGTGATGTAAAATTTTAGTGAAATAACGCAGTCATAAGTAAATTGGGTGTGACTTATATGTTTAAACGCTCAGTCAACTTCGCTATAATACTTCTGCTGTGCTGCGCTGTGCGGGCACAGGATTCGTTCTTATCTCACAAGAGAGTGCTTTTTCTCGGGAATAGTATTACTTATGATGGACGGTTCATCGAAGATATAGAGGCATATCTCAAACTGAAGTATCCTAAGACTAAAATCGAAATCATTAATACGGGGCTGCCCAGCGAGACTGTTTCGGGGTTGTCGGAGCCAGGGCATGCTGATAACAGGTTTCCACGCCCGGATTTGCATGATCGTCTTCGAAGGGTGCTCCTTACTTGTCACCCCGACCTGGTAATTGCTTCATACGGTATCAATGATGGAATTTACATGCCCTTTGATGAAGAACGATTTTCAAAATACCGGAACGGACTACAATGGCTGCATGCCCAAATTATCCGGAGCGGCGCGAAGGTCATTCACGTGACGGCGCCGTACTATGATGAGGCACGGGCCGGGAACAAAGGATATGAACGTACGATGGATAGGTATGCTGAGTGGTTAGTAGGGATGAAAGATTCTGCGAAGTGGAACGTGATTAATGTTTATGATCCGATGAAACAGTATTTGACCGCCCACCGGGAATTGGATAAAAAATTTCATCTGGATGGTTTTGAAGTGGCGTCGGACGGTGTTCATCCAAATGATAATGCTCACTGGTTAATGGCGCGGACTATATTACTGGCGATGGGAGAGAAAGGTGTCGACACTATTGCGTCTATCCGCTCATACGCCCAAGAGTTTTCTAATGGTTTGAAGGTTGTCGAAAAGATCAGGGAAAAGCAGCGCATTATGAAAGATGCCTGGCTGACTGCCTCCGGCCATGCGCGCCCTGAGATGAAAGCAGGTATGAAGCTGGCTGATGCGCTCACACTTCAAAATTTGTTCAACAAAGAAATAGATAGTTTGTTGTTGAAGTAGATCGCAACTTCATCGAAACTATTCTCCAGCGGTGGTTTTTTGAGTGCTTTTTGTTCTGATGAAAATGTCGGCAGTAGTTGTTGGTGATGTTTCGTTACCGATGTATATAATTTTCGGGGGGTTTTACCGTTATAAACCCAAATCTGCTATATCCATGGCCATTGTTGGCATTATCCTCGCACTTTTAACCATTGCTACGCTTGGATACGCTGCACTTAACTTTTACAAAGAACACAAAGCTAAGCAGCCAATCAGCTTCATTCAAAATGCCCCCGTTCTGCCTTTTATTGCACGCGAATCTGTCGATGATGGTATTACCAGGCCTATCTCTATAGTTAAGTTGAAGGGACATCCCTTTGAACAGTATGTAGCCGACAGGTTCGATCCGAAATATTTTCATTGCAAGGAATGGAGGAGTGATGTTAAGAAGGAACAACCGTTCCCTTCAACAAGCAGAAATCCTGATTTGGTATTTGAACTGAACGTTCGCGGTAAGCTGATTCCTTTTGCGGTTGAATGTAAGTTTCGTTCCGAATTTTTAGACGATGCGATTTATTGGGCGAATAGCCGGCAGATTCGTCACTACCGCGAATATGAACGCGAACATCATTTGCCTGTGTATTTGGTGCTCGGTGTGGGTGGAAAGGCAGAGCAGCCGTCAGAATTGTTTGTTGTGCCTCTTATTAAAATCCCGGATCATATTCATTATCTCACCTCACGTTTTCTTGGGCCGTATGCTAAGCGTCCGGGTTCTTCTTTTGTGCTTGATGCGAACAGAATGATTCTCGAATAGCGGATTACCCTTTCACGTATAATCTTTCCAATGTTGCGCGACGGAAATTAAAAATGCTGTTCAATCTTTTCTTTACCAGTAACACTTGTGCGATGGAGCCCAGTATTCCGAATGGTAATGCGTACCTAACATGATCAACTACAAGTGTGCCCCCATCTTTTTCAATAAAAGTATGTCGGTGCTCCCATAAACTGTACGGTCCTTTTAATTGTTTATCAACAAATGCATGCGGTGCGTTCACATCTGTGATTTCTGTTACCCACGAAACAGGAATGCCAAACAATGGTTTCACACGATATTTTATAAGCATACCGGTGTAGATCTCTGGCGCGAGGTCACTTGATGTAACGGTGAAATCGAGATCCGGTGGAGTGATTACAGAGAGATTTTTGGGAGAAGAAAAAAAGCTCCATGCTTCATTAACGGATATCGGAAGCCACTGCTCTGCGCGCAAATCGAATGTTTTCATCATTTTTGTATTCATTGAAGATAAAACACTTCCGTTAATGGTTTTTGTACAGGCGAAAGGTCGTCATTTACTTCCATGATGTCTGACATATGCTTCCACCATCGCTCTACAACAGGGTTTGCAACTGTTTGCAAAGTAGGTGAGGAGGAATCGTTTAACATATAAGCGAATAAGATGTTTGTTTCGGGATCGTGGAAGATTGAGTAGTGTGCGATGCCGGAATGTTTTAAAAGATCAATCATTTCCGGCCACAACTCATCGTGGCGTTTTTTGTATTCCGCTTCATATCCGGTTTTGAGTTGCATTTTGAATGCTAGTCGTTCTAAAGGCATAACTTCTTTATTACAAGATTTCTTTTAAATGAATAGTGTTATCACTGTATCACCCACCAGGAATAACTCCACGGTGCAAGTGAAACCTTTAAGTTTGCGGCACTCTCTTTATCGATCAAAATATTCCTCAAAGCACCCTCTTTTTCACGAATGCGTGCTGCTCCATTCAGGCCTGCATAATATAGGGGCAGCTTAACCGTACGTTCAATTTTTTCCTTGGTAGGATTATACAGCACGATCAGCGCTTTAGTTTTAAGATCAGCATTCACATGCATAATACCGTCCCAATCCCTGCCATCTGCCCTGCGCAAATGAATGATGTCGCTGTTCAGGATGTCGCGGTATTTCTTATACCACTTCACCATATTGATCACAACACGCTTCGTGGTGTCGGTATCATATAACCTGGGGCCACGGTAACAGGCCTGAACACCTGCGCTATAATATTGCATCATCAATTGTTCATAGTCTTTCAGATGCTCTGATAATGGCTCAAGCACCGCTTCAGGTCCGCCTCCCTGGTATTTCGTCAGGGGAACAAATCCCCAGCCCATACTCGGAATCTTTTCCCACGTGCCATCGTAAATATTCTGACGGTTAAGAATTTTCTGATTCTCCCTGGGTAAGGAAAAATTCACTTCCCTATAGCCGATTGCTATCTTGTGCGTTCCGTCTAAAAAATACCAGTCCGGCGCGTTTATGTAGACTCCTTTCTCATTTAGCCACCGGTATAATTCTTTTTGAATTTCCATCTGACGCCATTGAGAATCGTCTAAGCCCATATGACCCGGGTGAGTGGTTGATGCGCAAACATCGCCTGGATACGGACCGTCATTCTCCCAGATATCGAAGCCGGTATTCGTGTAAAAGGATTTTATTTTATCGCGGTAGCCTAATCCCCATTTACTACCAAAGCATGGAGCGTTGCCGAAAAATGCACCGCCGGTTTTGCCGGTTGCGGGATTAATAACGTCGTCTTCTTCGCTTATTTTTCTTGAACTGAAGAGCGAGTACCCTCCAATTTTAATTCCTTTTCCATGAGCGTAGTCGGCGTTCTTCTTCCAGCGCGCAATGTTAACGGCGGAAGTATCCTCCATATCAATATGACTACCGAAACTTAGAATCAAGGCTTCGTATCCGGTTGCGGCGCACTGATCAATGGCACGTTCCACTTCTTCGTCATTTTTACTCACGAGGTGCATGAATATCGGGTTGGCCGTTGTCCAGGGTGCAATCACCCTGTACATTTGTCTGACGGCCAGGCCACGCCTCTCTCTGTCGTAGCTGTCCATCAGTAATTCATTTGTGCGAACGGAGGTAAAGGTTTCGTTTGGTTTTAATTCGATTCCCGGAGCTTTCTCAGGATAAATCTCCAGAACACATGGCGTGTTGAAGTCGTAGTTTACCTGGGATGTGTATGACGAATCGATTTTGTAATGTGTGGTTTGATCGCTTATGTCGTAACGCATAGCGTTGTTGAAAGCGTAGTTTGTTTCGAAGTAAATGCCTTGTGGTTTTTTCATCAGGTCCGGCTTGCCGACCACGGCGCTCTCTTCCTCAACCAGAGCAATCACTTCGCTTTTCACCCGGTTTACTTTTGTGGGCACGGCTCCCTTATTTTCTATTGTCAGCCATTTTGCAATGAGCGGGATGCCGTCGTAAATGGCATAGTGCACCTTTACCTGCAGATGTTTCAAATCTTTGTGAGAGAAACCGAAGGAGATCACTTTTCCTTCGGGCTGTTTCTTATTTGTTGCCCACCAGCCTTCGGGTTTCCACTTTACGAACGGCTGCAGTGGGGCAACGCTATAGCTTACGTATCCAAAATCGTTGTCGCCCTTTGTAAAAGTTTCCAGCCATTCGGGAAGCAGGTATGCTTTTTCTTTTTGACCGTTCAGGCCGCCAATGTTGTATTCTCTCCCATCAATCGTAATAACAGCTTCGGGTGCTACCGCTCGAAGCAATTGTTGACCGGTCACCAGGTTTTTGTAGTCAATGCATACCAGGTTAGGCTGAAGCCTAAAAGAGCGTTGTACAAGTCCGTTTGATAACGTTATGTTTTTGCCGTCGCTACTTTTTTGTATGACAGATTTATCAGAAGGAGGTTTGATAAGCCAGTCGCGAGATTGTTGTCCGAATGCGATAGAAATGAGTATACAGAACAGCGCCGTGATATAGAATTTCATATTAGTGAAGTAACTTAAAAGAGTTGATGTTTATCAACGTTTGATAATTGTCATCAAAAACTTTCGAACCACGTTCAACTGCAAAATGTGCATCGCAGCATAAATATTTGCAGGATGTAGGAACTCTATCCCACAATAGTTTATGATAGATAAAATTCGGTATGTTGACTTCGATTAATCTACTATTAAGCTAAGTAAATCCACCTATTACTTTCATAAAAGTTTACAATGATGAAAATTTCGAAGGTGCAACGGCGTTAATGGCGGCGTAAGGTAAATTGAATCCGTATTCGTATGAAGCATCTATTTTCAATGTTGTTCTCTTTGAGTCTCTGTTCGTTTTCTTTTTCGCAAATAAGTGTTACAGGAACTTCTGCAACATCACAGGTCCCAAACAATGCACCGGCGGTTGTTGTTGACGACGCATTAACTATTACGTCAGGTGCAACCATTCCGGGCTTCACAGTTGCAGTGGCGACTAACTTTTCTTCGGGTGACATGCTGAGTTATACCGGTACTCTTCCATCGGGAGTAACTGCTGGCTATGCTTCAGGCACAGGCATTCTCACTTTCTCCGGTTCAGCTTCGGCAACCGACTATCAGGCATTATTACGCACTGTAACATTTACTACTACTTCAGCATCAACAGGCAATCGCACAATCACATTCCGCGCCAGCGACGGCGTGAGTTCATATTATTCAACAAACAATCACTTTTACGCATACATACCTGGTTCACTAACGTTCACGCAAGCGAAAGCAGCGGCTGCCGCACGTTCGTTATTCGGCATGCAGGGATACCTGGTAACGGTGACTAATTCTGCTGAAAACACTTTTGTGAATGCACTTAGTGGAAGGGGCTGGCTGGGCGCGAGTGATGCGTATAACGAAATAAATACAGCCACTGGTGCAACCACTTTTGCCAACCAGGCCGCTTCAGAGGGCAAGTGGTATTGGGTAACCGGTCCGGAAAAGGGTACACAGTTTTCAAACGGAACAACAGTCATTACGTATGCGAACTATGTGAGTGGCGAGCCGAATAACTCAAATTCTACTGAGCACTATTTAGAAAATTTATACGGAGCAGGATCATGGAACGACAGCCAGGAAGGAAGTACTTCGGGATATATTGTCGAATACGGCGGAACCGCTGGTGATCCCACAATCGATGCGGACCACAGCCGGACTTTCGTGATGATAGCAACAGAAGTGAAAACGCTCACATCAAATACTAATTATCAACTTCAGGCCGCGTCTGTTTTTGTAGACAACGCCTTAACGATAACAAGCACGGGAAATATTACAAATGCAAAAGTTACAGTGGCAAATGGGTTTCGTACCGGGGATGTATTATCTTATTCAGGAAGTTTACCCAGCGGTGTTACCGTAGCAGGTTCGGGATATAATACAACAACTGGTGTGTTAAGCTTTAGCGGAACAACCACTCCTGCCAACTGGCAAACATTACTGCGAACAGTAAAGTTTAATTCTTCGTCGAGCACTGTTGGAAACAGGATGATCACCTTTTCTCTTGGTAACCTCGTTGCGAATACGAACGGGCATTTCTACGAATCGGTTACGGCCGGCGCTACGTGGAGCACAGCCAAAACAAATGCTGCAGCCAGAACATACATGGGCCTCACAGGATACCTCGCAACCATCACCGTTGCATCGGAAAACGATTTCATCAAGCAAACGATCGGTACCGATGCATGGATCGGGAGCAGCGACTCTTACACAGAAATAAACGCAGCGACTGGCGCAACAACCTATGCCAACCAAACGGCCTCTGAAGGAAAATGGTATTGGGTAACCGGCCCTGAAAAAGGAACACAGATGACCACGGCAAATGCTGCAAATGGAACGGTGCCGGGAACCGCATTCGGAAGTGCGTATAACAACTGGAACAACGGCGAACCGAACAACTCTGGCGGTGAGAATTATGGCGAGATATACGCGTCAGGAACCAACCTAGGTAAATGGAACGACCTTAACGGCAGTCAAAGCTTAGCTTATGTGGTGGAATATGGCGGCTTATCAACTGACCCTGTGCTAACGCTTACCGCAAATAAAACTATCGCCAACAACAGTATACTTCCTGTAACGGGCCTTGAATTGAACGTTCAGCCCGCGGGTAAATCTGTTGCTGTTAAATGGAGTACCGTAACGGAAATTAACTGCGAACGTTTTGATGTGTTGCACAGCACTGATGGCATCTCATTTCAGAAAATAGGGACAGTAAGCGGCGCTGGCACAACAGATATCAAACAGTATTACCAATTTCTGCATGATGCACCGGTTGATGGCAATAATTATTATCGCTTGCAGCAATTCGATATTGATGGACACTTTAAATATAGTTTCGTTCGCCAGGTTACTATGGGCAAAAACACACGTGTAACTATTGCGCCTAACCCTGCGCATCATTCAGTAACAATCAATGGGGCAAATAACAGTGAGATTAAAGTTTTCAATCTTGCGGGAACTTTGATGCATTCATCGAAAGCAACATCGGACAGCTACAAGCTTGATATTAATAGTTATGCCCACGGCACTTACGTTGTAAGAATTGCTAAGGGAAGTAACATTACATCCATCAAGTTTATCAAGGACTGAGTTAATTAGCCCGCCACTTGCAAAGCAGTTTTCTAACCTTTGTTTTTACGGATCCCAATGGCATACTCATTAACTCCGATGTTTGAGAATAACTGTAACCGTGAAAGTAGATGAGGTCCATCAGCATGCGGTCGCGTTGTTCGAGACCTGCGAGAAACATCCTGGCGTCGACCTTGTTTCCCGGCGAGTTGGTGCAATTGACTTCAAGATACCTGATGTAGCTGCCCGTTATTTTTCGTTTTGCCGAGTTTCGGTTTCTGAATTGATCAACTACTTCGTTCCTGCAAATTGACACGAGCCACGTAAATAGTGAGGCCTTACCCTGATCGAACCTTTCGATTCCGGTCCATGCTTTTACAAATGCGTCCTGCAAAATGTCTTCTGCACAAAGCTTGTCCCCGGTCATTTTCTTGATGCGACTGTAAAGGCTACCATAGTAGTCAGAATAGAGTTGATTGAAAGCATTTTGGTCTTTGCTCTTCAACCGGGCAATGAAGTCAGTCATTTATTAATTTTTGGAAAATCTTTAGGGGAACTTGCAACGTATATGGGGAAATGCATAAGATGGGATCGGTGTATTAGTTCAAAAAATGTTCCGACCTCATTTGTCTAAGTGTTTTGATAACTAAGCATTTACTTATTAAACACTAACTTGACTTCAGGTATTGCAGAACGAAAAACTGGTGAAATTGGACATCAAAACATTAGAAAGGTATTCCGGGATTAAGGCACACACCATCAGGGCGTGGGAGCAACGCTTCAAAGTGTTTGAGCCTTCGCGCACTGCGGGCAACAGGCGTTTGTATGGTGCCGACGAACTTAAAACGCTCCTGGACTTTTCCGTTTTAAACAGGTACGGAACGTCCATTTCAAAACTTCTTCAATTTTCGCCCGACGATATCACGCGTAAGATCAGCCATCTTAAAACAACAGGAGCAAAGAAAGATATCATTCTAAACCAGCTGGTGCTTGCTTACGTGGAAAGTGACATTGCTTGCTTCGAGAACCTGCTATCGGAATATTCAGTTGAACACGGTTCCCACAAATGCGCGGTGGAGGTAATCATTCCATTTATAGAATGTGTGGGACTTTACGGTTACATCGATCAGCGTCCTTCCACTCACTTCGTTGTAACCGCTATCCGTAAAAAACTTCACCAGGCCTCAGAGACGGTTACCAGTTCATCGACTGCATACACAGCCGTGATGTTTTTGCCTGCTAATCAGCACTTCGATCTGTTGCTTCTCCATATGGCCTATTTACTTGAGCAGAGTGGTATCCGAATTCTCTATCTCGGTACTAATGTGGCAGGTAATATTTTAAAGAATGTAGTTGATCAATATAATCCTGATGTGCTGGTATCGTATCTCATTCCAGGCAAAAACACTGATGACCTTCTTAAGCTTCAAACGATAGCATCCGGGCATAAAAACCTTTATGTCGGCACACCACCAGGCGGCATAATTAGTCCGGTGAGCGGCCTGCGAACCGTTTGCTACCGCGATATCGCGACGCCTATTAAATCACAACTCCGGTTTTAAGATCGAAAGCTCCGGAACTGCGGGGTAAAAACGTGGTTTTTACACACTTACTAATAACTTAATGATGAAAATATTGAGTTTTTGATATTACTTTGACTTTTAAAATTTTAAATACGGTTCTATGAAAAAAGGACATTGGTTGTTCCTTACCCTGGCGATGGTATCGCTCTCAATCATCAGTTGTGATAAGGAGGATGAAGGCGCTGCTACGCGAGTAAATTACGACGACTCCACGTTTACACTTCTTGCATCTATGGTCAACATCGGCGCGGTCGCTTCGAGCCAGATCGTAGCGGACAGCTCGGCCGACTCCACCATCATCGATTTTGCTGAAATCGTGCTCGCCAACCACACTGCGGCGCAAGGCGAATTGCAGTCTATCGCATCACAGCTCGGATTAGCTACTACCAATACCCTGGATGCAGAGTATTCACAGTTGATCGACTCGCTCAAAACATTAAAAGGAACTTCTCTGGATTCAGTATATATATTCAGCCAGATCAGGCTTCAAAGCAGGGCGCTGGACCTGTTTAAACAGCACGATGCCCGGGGTCTGCAGCGCGAATTAGGTATTTACTCAAAGGATATGCTAGAGGTGCTGACGCTCCAGTTGCAGGAGGCTGCCACACTTTCGGCGAAGTATTAATAGCTATAATGCCACCTATATAATCACGGCAAAATGAAAATTTTGCCTTTTTTATTATATAACGTATTTCCACAATACAGCTTATTCGGCACGCAACCCGATACTATTTTTTCCGTAGTAATATTTGTTTCACCAATTTTTCAGGAGCAGCTGTCGTCTGCAAAAATTAAAGATTTTTTAACCCCATGCGCGGAAATTGCTCAAAAACGGTAACCTACCCGATGGGGGCAAAGCAATGCAAATCAAGCACTTCTGAGCGACTGAAAAATTTTTGCTTTGAGTATCAGGGAGATGTACTAAATTCCTGCTACCAAAACGAACGAAATATGATTAAACTTCAGCATTTTTTGTTTGTGCCGTTTTTGTTTTTTGTAACATTAGTATCGGCACAGACAAGGACGATTTCCGGTAAAGTGATATCATCACAGGACCAGACTCCAATTGCAGGTGTAACCGTTGCGGTTAAAGGCACGCAAACGGCCACATCTACAGGTACCGACGGTACCTTCTCTCTCGGCCCCTACAGGTCGTACAACTCTTCAACTTTCATCTGTGGCTTTCGCTTCGAAGGAAGTAGCTGTTGGTGAAGCTGAAACGAATCTCACCTTCGACCTTGTTCCAACTACTACCCAATTAAATGAGGTGGTTGTTACAGCTCTTGGTGTGACTAAAAACAAACGAAACCTTACCTATTCTACGCAGACTGTAGAAACTAAGGACATGACCAAGGCGCGTGAAACGAACATCGGTAACTCACTCTCCGGTAAAATTGCCGGTGTGGATATCGTGCGTTCTTCACAGGGCGTAGGTTCTAATGTGCGTGTGGTTCTCAGGGGAGACAAAACATTCACCGGAAACAGTGAAGCCTTCGTAGTTATCGACGGTATCCCGGGCGACCTGGGTAGCGTTAACCCGGATGATGTGGCTTCAATGAACGTACTAAAAGGTTCGAGCGCTGCTGCATTATATGGTAGCGACGCTGCCAACGGTGCGATAATGATCACCACTAAAAAAGGTGTTGCCGGAAAAACATCGGTATCACTTAACAGCAGTCTTCAACTGGACAAAGCTGTTAACCTGCACAACTTCCAGAATGTATATGCGCAGGGTTCTAATGGTAACTACCTGAAAGATGCAGAAGCTACATGGGGACCAAGAATGGAAGGACAGATCGTAAAAACGTGGAGCATCGATCCGGAAGATTCTGCGTCAACTTATGCGCTGACTCCACATCCAGACAACTACGACAACTTCTTCAGCCTTGGTAAAACGTTCACTAATGGTGTTGCGCTTACTGGTGGCAGTGAAAAAGTTCAGACTTATTTCTCTTATAATAATATCTACGGTAACGGTATTGTTGATAACAACAAATTCAACCGTCACAACTTCAACATCAGGGTTGGTGGTCAACTTACTGACAGGTTGTCGTTCGATGCAAAAATTACTTACTTCTACCAGAAGGCTAACAACTACGTAAGGTCTGATGAAGACTTTTCGAATGTGAACAGACAGATCGTTCGTCTGCCTTCTAACATAGATATTGACTACGCTAAAGAACGTTACCAGTTTACAAACGCGAATGGTGAACTGAAACAAAACTACTGGCACCCTAATTCAAATGGTGGTGAAAATCCATTCTGGGTAAAGTATAATGTTACCAACTTCTACGAGTCGAATGCTATTAAGGGTCTTGCTTCCTTCACCTACAAACTTCTGCCTTCGCTGAGCGTAATGTTCCGCCAGGGTTTGAACAGAACGGTTACAGATCAGGACGAAAAAAGATCCTTCGATACATATGTAATTGCTAACACCGGTTATTATTCAATAGGTAATTCAACAGCAACGCAAAGCAACAGTGAGTTGTTAGCGATGTACAACAACACGTTCGGCGATTTCAACATCAGCGGTGTTTTTGGTGGTCTTATCAGGAAGGGAAGTTTCAGACAGCTTACGTCTACGGCAAGTGAAATGGTGAACGAAAATATCTTCACACTTAACAATGCTGCACAGGGTAAACTCTCTTCCGACGAGAATATCGTGCCGGGTACCGAAACGCACGCTCTCTACGGTAGTGCTGATATCAGCTTCAGAAACTTTCTCGTGGCGTCTGTCGCAGCGAGGAACGACTGGAACTCAACTCTACCTCCTGCTAACTGGTCATACCCTTATGGATCAGTTGGTCTGACGGCTATTATCTCAGAAGTGGTAAAAATGCCAACAGCTATCTCTTTCCTTAAAGTAAGAGGTTCAATTGCACGCACAGGTACAGGTACCGATGCATTCCAGACACTTGAATATTTCAACATCAACCCAGGCGGTAGTATTGCGAAAAGTAATGTACTTCCCCTTGGTGATAGCTTGAAACCTGAAATAACAACAGCAAGAGAATTTGGTTTTGATGTGAACTTCTTACAGAACAGAATTGGTCTTGAGTTTACTTATTACAAAACAAATTCTAAAGACCAGCTGGTAAGTGTTGCAACACCTCCTGCATCTGGTTACTCAAGCAAGTTTATTAACGCCGGTAACATCCAGAACAAAGGCGTGGAAATTACACTGAACGTAACTCCGATCAGGTCTGCTGATTTCACATGGACTGCTTATTTGAACTATGCGAAGAACGATAACAAGGTTATCTCAATCGCACAGGCTTCACCGGAACTGATCCTGAGAAGTGATTTCATCAACCTTACAAAAATTGTTGAAGGAAAACCTCTCGGCGAAATGTACAGTCGCGGCCTCCTTAGAGATTCGACAACGGGCCAGGTTATAGTACAGGACGACGGAAGACCAGGTGTAACTGCTGCAAGAAGCGTTTACCTCGGTAACAGCCGTGCAAAATGGAACGGTGGTTTCGGAAACAGGTTCACATATAAAAACTTTTCTCTTAGTTTCCTCGTAACTGCCCGTATGGGTGGAAGGATCACATCATTCACAGATGCTAACCTTGAAGGTGATGGTCTTTCTGAAAGAACACTTGAAGGAAGGGACGGTTTCGTGATCGACGGCATCAGAGCCGACAAAACACCGAACACAACTTCTGTAACTGCTGAGCAGTACTGGAACATCCTCGGAGGTAGAAACACACCTGTAGGTGAGTTGTTCACATACAGCGCTTCAAATATCCGTATGAGAGAAGTGGTTCTTACATACACCATTCCACAGAGCACACTGGACAGAACACCGATAAAGGGCGCTAGCGTTTCTTTCACCGGCCGTAACCTGTTCTTCTTCAGAAACGATGCTAAGAACTTTGATCCGGAAATGGTTGTAAACACTGCTTCAGGTTCTATTGGTACTGAATCGTTCTGTTTACCATTCAGCCGCTCTTTTGGCATTAATCTTAACCTGAACTTCTAATTATAGAAATTATGATGATTATGAAAAAGAATATAACAGGGTTTAATTTCCTCGCTGTTATGTGCCTGGTGGTGACGTTTTCATCGTGCACAAAAAACTTCGAAGACTTAAATACCGACAAAACGCGTATTGTAACCTTGAAAGGTAAACAGCTGGATAAGCTGTTTACAACAGCACAGTACGCCGGTATTACCAACACCGACCAGTGGGCCGGTGGATACCAGCTGCTTCAATCTTTGTACACCGATGAGCAGGCACAGTTTTTCGCCTGTACACAGCCTCGTTTTCCTAGTGACCGTAACACGATGGTGGGTAACTGGATCAACGGTGGTTGGGGTGCGTTCCTCCAGGGAGCAAATACCCTCGCTGTTATCCTTCAAAATACCGGTCCTGAATCTGAAGTGCCAGATCCTGTAAGGGAAGCTGTTGCCAAGATCTGGAAAGTATATATGTACATGCCGATGACTGACCTGTTCGGACCTATTCCGTACTCGCAGGTAGGTAGTGGTGAAGATGCAATTCTTTACGACAGCCAGGAGTCGATCTACGCTGACTTCATGGTATCGCTCGCAGACGCAACTGCAGTACTGAATTCAAACCTTGCACAGGGAACTACATTCGCTGATGGCGATGTGATTTTTGATGGTGACCTGGCAAGATGGTTGAAATTCGGAAACAGCCTTCGTTTGAGAGTAGCAATGCGTGTATCTAAGGTTATGCCTGATAAAGCTAAGTCTGAAGCTGAAGCTGCTGCTGCTGCACCAGGTGGCCTGATGACAGACAACGCTGATAACGCGTTCATGAAGCCATCTCCTCCTAATTACCTCAATCCTCTCGGTGTAATCTCTGAGTGGGGTGAGTTCAGGATGAGTGCTTCTATGGAAAGTATCATGAAAGGTTATGCTGATCCACGTATTCCAAAATACTGGGAGCCTGCTAAAAATACAAATGGTTACAAGGGTATCCGCAACGGTTTAACTATCGAGCAGATGTCTGAAGTACAGAACAGCAACGAAAATAACAGTAACGTACCTGCAAGGTTCCAGAACGCTGCAAACGTTACCGAGCCTCATGGTTTGATGGTAGCGGCTGAAACATGGTTCAACCTCGCAGAAGCGAAAGTGAACGGATGGAACGTAAGCGCACTTACTCCAAAAGAACTTTACGAAGGCGGTATCGCGGCATCTATGGCACAGTGGGGCGTAGCCGGCGGTGATGTTACAGCATATGTTGCAAGCAGTGCAACACCAATAGCGCTTGGAGATATCTACAACACGCCTGCTGCTACAAACATTCCGGTAGCATTCGGCAGCTCTGATGATGTAATGAGAGAACAAATTGCTACTCAAAAGTGGTTGTCTCTCTACCCATCAATGAGTCCTGAAGCGTGGGCTGATTTCAGAAGAAGCAATTATCCTAAACTGTTGCCAAGATTAAATAACGACAATCCTGAAGCATCTACAGCGGCAAGCAGCCTTAAGAGGCTCATCTTCCCTCCGGATGAATCAATCATCAATCCTAAAGGATATGAATCAGGTGTTGGTTTCCTCGGTGGCGACAGAAATAATATTCCTCTTTGGTGGGATGTTGATTAATACAGATGGATTTTATTGAATAAATTGAAGGGTCACTTCTTATGGAGTGACCCTTCTTCTAATATATGCATAGGCACAGAATATTATACTTACTGCTCATCGTGTGGTGTAGTTGCGGCGAATCGTCTGATAAGCTGTTTACAAAAGTTTCTTCGTCTTCTTCAAACATCACTTTCAAGAACACACTTATTGAAGATGGAGAATTCAATGTGCTTAACTATCCTTACTTCTATAACGGGGGTGGAGTAGCCGTTGGCGATATTAATAACGATGGCCTTACCGATGTGTTCTTTACAGGTAACATGGTTAAAAACCGGCTTTACCTGAATAAGGGAGATATGCAGTTTGAAGATATCACCGAAAAGAGTACAGTGGCCGCTAACCAGGGATGGTGCACCGGTGTAACGATGGCCGATGTAAACGCAGATGGTTGGCTGGATATTTATGTATGCCGCAGTGCAGATGTTGATGGCAACAGGCGTAAGAATTTATTATTCATTAATAACCACGACAACACTTTTACAGAATCTGCAGACCAATACGGTATTGCAGACAAAGGATACAGTACACACGCCGCGTTCTTCGACTATGACAATGATTCTGATCTCGACCTTGTGGTAATCAATCATAGTCAGAAAGAATACATGCAGGGGCAGCAGGAAAAGCCAGGTATCCGCCAGCAAAAGAATGGCGACTACAGCACGCATTTATACAGGAACGATAACGGCCGCTATAATAATGTTACAGACTCTGCAGGCATCACTTCAAATGTATTGACCTTTGGATTGGGTGTAGCTGTCAGCGATCTTAATAACGATGGCTTCGCAGATATTTATATCAGCAACGATTTCAATGAGGCAGACTATTGCTTCATCAATCAACGCGATGGCACCTTCAGGGAAATGAGTAAGCAAATGTTTCCTTATACAAGTTTGTTCAGCATGGGCAACGCTGCAGCTGATATCAACAACGACGGCTTGCAGGATATTGTTACACTCGACATGCTTCCTGAAGACAATTACCTGCAGAAGATGCATAATGGCTCAGAGAATTTCGACAAGTTTCAATTTCTATTCAACAAAGGATTCTTTCAGCAGTATAGCCGCAACATGCTCCAGGTAAACAGGGGCGACGGAACATTCGATGAAACAGGACAGTTCTCAGGTATCAGTAATACCGATTGGAGCTGGGCCCCTCTCGCGGCCGACTTCGACAACGATGGCAATAAAGACATTTTTATCAGCAACGGCTACGTGAAAGATTATACAGACATGGATTATATCAAGTACAATGTTGATATAATTATTGAAAGAGATCAATCGAAACAGCAGGCGATGATGAAGGAGAGGATGAATAAACTTCCTGAGATAAAAATATCAAACTACTTATACAAGAACGAAGGGAACCTCAAATTCTCCAATCAAACGTCTGCCTGGGGACTCGATGAACAAGTGATATCTGCAGGTGCGGCATATGCAGACTTCGACAACGATGGCGACCTCGATATTGTTACGAACAATTGTAATGATATAGCAAGTTTGTACAGGAACAACCTGAACGATAGGAAGGCCGATGCCGGTTACCTGAGCATAGAGCTGAAAGGTGAAGGTCAAAATACATTTGGTTTGGGAGCGAAGGTTGAAGTATTTACCGATTCCACGTGGCAGGTACAGGAGATGATGCCTTCACGCGGTTTTCAGTCGAGTGTTGATTACATCCTTCACTTTGGCATAAGATCTTCAGATTCTGTAAAACAAGTTACTGTCCACTGGCCAAACAATAAACGTTCGCAGGTATTTACGCCGGGAAAAAACAAGAAGCTCTTCATCGACATAAAAGATGCCGAGAGTTCTATTGGCGGCAATATGCAGGACATTGCCCGCGAATCGCCGTTTATTCAATTTGAAGACACGCTCGACTTTAAGCACACTGAAAATAATTTCAACGATTTTACCCAACAGGTACTGTTGCCTCAATGGTTTAGTCGCCAGGGACCCGCGATGGCTAAAGGCGATATCAATGGTGACGGAGTGGAAGATGTTTTTGTGGGAGGGGCTAAAGGACAGGCCGGAGGGCTTTTCGTGAACGACAAAGAAGGTAATTCAACAAAATTGGAGGATGGAGCGTTGGCTGCTGACGCGGGTTTTGAAGATATTACCGCTGCTATATTCGATGCCGATGGGGATGGCGATAACGATTTGCTTGTTGGTAGTGGTGGTTATGAACTGGCTGCTGATGATGCGCTGCTGCAAAACCGCCTGTACATTAATAACGGCAGAGGGAAGTTCTCGCGTTCGACCGGCCTTCCGGCAGATAAGATAAATGATAATGCCATTGCGGTAGCCGATTTTAACGGCGATGGATCCATTGATATATTCAACGGTGGATTTTGCATACCTGGAAAATATCCGGAAGCAAGTGGCTCGCAGTTGTTGCTGAACGATGGAAAGGGCAACTTCAAGAAAAGCGATGCCTACACCAATAAGTTCAATCAAAGTAATTTGATTACATCGTCAGTTGCCGCCGATATTAATAAAGATGGTAAGCAGGACCTTGTCATTGCAGGCCATTGGATGGGAGTTGAAGTTTGGTTGAACAACAACAATCAATTTACACGCGATACTTCGTCTGCCGCCGCTAATGAGCCCGGCTTGTATAATACCCTTGCCGCTGTTGACCTTGACAATGATGGTGACGTGGATATTGTTGCCGGCAACCAGGGATTGAATACCCAGTTTGCTACCAGTAGCGCCGAGCCGATGGAAATGTTCTATGGCGACTTCGACGGTAATGGTACTACTGAACCGATTATCTCTTATTA
Source organism: uncultured Chitinophagaceae bacterium (assembly GCA_963782225.1). Taxonomy (GTDB): domain Bacteria; phylum Bacteroidota; class Bacteroidia; order Chitinophagales; family Chitinophagaceae; genus Flavitalea. Next base: position 168,258 of record CAWAIQ010000004.1, on the reverse strand, counting down.
TATTCAACACAAATCGTGGCCGATCTATAGTCGTGATGATCTTGTTCAACAAATTCCAATTTTCAACAAAAAGTTCCTGTATTATAGCGACTACGCGAAAGCGGATATGGATGTAATACTGGGCGATAAAAAGTCGGCGGCAAAGCATTATACCGCTTCGCAGATGGCGTCAGTGGTTTTCGAGAACAAAAACAATACACTTATCCTGCACCAGTTGCCCTCACAGATACAATGGTATCCCGTATATAGCATTGCTGTAATTGATATTTACGGTGATGGAAAAAAAGACCTTATTATGGGTGGAAATCAATCGTACTCAAGGATCAAATTCGGCGCGTATGGTACCGGAAGAGGTGATTTGTTGCTGAACAGGGGACAGTTCGACTTTGAAAGAGTATCGCCAGTGCATTCCGGCCTAAACATCAGGGGCGATATCAGGAACAGCGTCGTTGCCGGCAATCATATCTTCTTTGGTATTAACAACGAAAAAATTATCCGCTACAAAAATCCGTACTCAGAATCGACTAACTAACAAATACGGATGAAATTCGCTGTCTACTGCCTGGCTTATGCCACTACATTACTGTTCGCCTGCAGCGACGGAAAGGGGAAGATGTTTTCTGAGATAGACCACGATGACTCTGGCATTGAGTTTCGAAATCTGCTTGTAGAAGACAAAGACCTTAACGTTGCGCATTACATCTATTTCTACAATGGTGCAGGCGTTGCTATTGGCGACGTAAATAACGACGGCTTACAGGATGTATTTTTTACCGGGAACATGGTAAAGAACCGGCTGTACCTTAATAAAGGCAATTTTGAATTTGAGAATATAACAGACGAAAGCGGCGTAGCCGAAATGCAGGGCTGGTGCTCGGGTGCAAGTATGGTTGACATTAACCACGATGGTTACCAGGACATCTACATCTGCAGAAGCGCCGACGACGATCCTGCACGCAGGAAGAATCTTCTGTTCATCAACAATAAAAACCTCACCTTCTCGGAACAGGCAGAACAGTACGGTCTTGCCGATAATGGCTATTCAACCCAGGCTACCTTTTTTGATTATGATAAAGATGGCGATCTCGATTGCTTTGTATTGAATCATTCGGTTTCTGAATATTCAACTGGCGTTACGGAGAATCCGGAAATGAGAAATAAAAAGTTGCCCGATTATGCCAGCCGGTTATATCGCAACGATAACCAGCACTTCAAAGATGTAAGTGATTCGGCAGGAATCACTTCAAATGTGTTGAGTTTTGGTTTAGGCGTTGCTACTGCAGATTTTAATAACGACGGGTGGACAGATATTTATGTATCAAATGATTTTAAAGAATCCGACTACTTGTTTCTCAATAATAAAAATGGAAGTTTTACGGAAAGTGCAGCTAAGTGTATGGACATCGCATCGCTGAATTCAATGGGAAGTGACGCCGCTGATTATAACAACGATGGATTCATCGATCTTGTAACGCTCGACATGCTCTCGGAAGATAATTATCTACAGAAAACACATGCTGGTCCCAATGCATTTGATAAAAACAGCTATCTCATCTCCAAAGGTTTTCAACCGCAATACATGCGCAACATGCTGCATAAGAATAATGGAGATGGCACCTTCTCAGAAATAGGGCAGATGGCTGGCATTTCAAATACCGATTGGAGCTGGACGGCATTGCTGTGCGATTTTGATGGCGACATGAAGAAGGACCTATATATCAGCAACGGCTTTGTGAAAGACTTTTCGGATCTGGATTTCATGGTATATTCGACAGATAAGCTGATTAAGAAAAGAAAAGGCGAGGACTCGGGTACATTCGAAGAGACGATTGAAAAGATGCCGACTATCAAATTGTCGGATTATATGTTTCATAACGACAGTGCCGGCATTTTCAGAAATGTTACAAAGGAATGGGGACTTGCAAAGCCGGAGATCGCCTCGGGCGCGGCTTACGCCGATCTTGACAATGACGGTGATATGGACATCATCGTTAACAATTCAAATCAATTTGCAGGAGTATACAGAAACAACAGCAGGGAACTGGAGAAAAACAACTACATCAGGATAAAGCTTGAGGGAAGTGGGAAGAATACCAACGGAATTGGCGCAAGAGTGAATGTGTATTGCAATGGAGAGAAATTAGTTCAGGAACAATATCCGGTCCGCGGATATCAATCGTCTGTTGACATGGTGTTGAACTTTGGATTAGCGAAGGCCGCTAAAATTGATTCCATACGCATTATTTGGGCTGAAGAGAAAACGCAGCTGTTGCGTGATGTGCAGGTGAATCAAACAATCGTAGTAAAAGGAAGTGAAGCGGTGCCTTTCAACGCGCCTGATCCTGTTGTTGGTAATAACGCAATGCTGCGCTCTGCAGATGCTTTTGGAATGCGTCACACGGAAAACCGATTCAACGATTTTACGGTGCAACCTCTTTTGCTTCATTATTTTTCACGGCAGGGTCCGTGCATGGCGAAGGCCGATGTAAATAAAGATGGTCTCGAGGATATATTCATTGGTGGAGCGAAAGGCAATCCGGCACAATTGTACATACAGCAGTCAACTGGAAGTTTTTCACTTGCCAGGCAGGCAGAGATAGCTGCAGACTCGGCGAGCGAGGACGTGTCGGTTGTGTTCTTCGATGCAGATAATGATGGAGACATGGATTTGCTTGTTGGGTCGGGTGGGTATGAATTCGATGAAGACGATGCGTTGTTGCAAACCCGTTTGTATTTAAATGATGGTAAGGGTGCGTTTAAAAAGGCCAAAGATGCTTTGCCGGCGCTCCACATTAGTACAGGTTGCGTAAAACCGGCTGACATTGATGGAGACGGCGACCAGGATATTTTTATTGGAGGCAGAGTAGTACCCGGAAGATATCCGCTAGCTCCTGAAACAAAAGTATTGGTGAATGATGGACGCGGGCACTTCTCTGACGGTACAGATGTTATTGCACCAGCGCTGAAAAATATCGGAATGGTGACCGATGCATTATGGACGGACCTCGATAACGATGGTCGCAGCGATTTGATTGTAGTAGGTGAATGGATGCCAATAAAAGTATTTTTGAATAAAGGTGGAAAATTTGAAGATGCCTCTTCGCAGTATGTTCCTTTTTCTTCCGTCGGTTGGTGGAACAAAATTCTTGCTGATGATTTTGACGGAGATGGCGATACCGATTTAATTGTCGGTAATGCAGGTACCAATTTACAATTCCGCGCCAGCGAGAAGGAACCTGTAAGCCTGTATTACAACGACTTCGATGGAAACGGTTCAACCGATCCGATATTCTGTTATTTTATCCAGGGTGTTTCGTATCCGTCTGCATCGAGAGATGACCTGGTAGAGCAACTTCCTTTGCTAAAGAAAAAATTCAATTCCTACGCTTCCTATGCGAAGGCTACGATAAGCGATGTATTTACTGCAGAGCAACTAAAAGATGCAAAGATTATGAATGCAAACATGTTGACTACAGTTTATCTTGAGAACACAGGTGGCTCGTTCGCAGTGAAGTCGCTTCCTGCCGAAGTTCAATATTCGCCGGTGCATGTTATGCAAACGATTGATGTAAATATGGACGGAAAAAAAGATGTAATTATTGCAGGAAATAACGCATGGACAAGGGTTAGATTTGGAAGGTACCGCTCGAATCATGGAATAGTGCTGATTGGAGACGGGAAGGGAAATTTCACCTACTTACCGCAATACCAAAGCGGGCTCAACATACGCGGCGATGTTCGCAGTCTTGAGATTGTAAATGCAAAAAACAAAAAGAAACTTTTTTTTGGGGTGAACGACTCCGGCGTTATGGTTTACGACGTAAACAATTGAACATTATAAAAGCACATTATGAAGGGTATTTTTTTCGCCGTGACACTCTTGTGTCTGGGTGTTGCAGGTTTTGGCCAGGGAGCGGCAAAAGTGAGGGAATACAAGAAGGTATTTAAAACCTACCCGTTTTCTGATCCCGATCCGACCCCCGAGATGAGCAAGATATATCCGTATTTCCGCTACGATGGGTATACAAACAACGCGGTGAACAAAGAATGGAAAGTTGTTGAACTGGAGAACGACTTCATTAAGGTGATGATTCTTCCTGAAGTGGGTGGCAAGATATGGGGAGCATTTGAAAAGACGACAGGTAAATCATTTCTTTATTATAACCAGGTAGTAAAATTCAGAGATGTTGCGATGCGCGGACCATGGACGAGCGGCGGTATCGAAGCGAACTATGGAATTGTTGGCCATACGCCAAACTGTGCAACGCCGGTAGACTATGTGATGACAGAAAAACCCGATGGAAGTGTGAGTTGCGTGATAGGTGTTTTGGATCTTCTAACGCGTACTACATGGAGACTGGACATCAACCTGCAAAAAGACAAAGCGTATTTTACGACTTCTTCAACCTGGTTTAATTCATCTCCTTACGAACAGCCGTATTACACCTGGATGAATACCGGGCTGAAAGCGAAAGGCAATCTTGAATTTGTATATCCCGGTACAAAATATATTGGTCACGCTGGTGAATATGCCGACTGGCCAATCGACAAGGAAGGCAGGAATATATCTTTTTATGAAAAGAATGATTTCGGCGAATACAAATCATATCACGTGTTCGGTAAGTACGCCGACTTCTTTGGAGGATATTATCATGATGAAGATTTTGGTATGGGAAGATTCTCTTCGCGTAGTGATAAACCCGGGAAGAAAGTATGGATATGGGGACTATCGGGACAAGGCATGATTTGGGAAAATTTGCTTACGGATACTGATGGGCAGTACGTTGAAGTACAAAGCGGAAGATTATTTAATCAGCCTGCAGAGAACAGTACGTTAACTCCATTTAAAAACCGCGGATTTACCCCTTATGCAACTGACACGTGGACTGAATATTGGTTTCCTGTACTGAAGACGCAGGGATTTGTTTCAGCGAGTGACTATGGCGCAATCAATGTTAAAAAAGAGAATGGCAGACTGAAGATCTATTTCATGCCATTACAACCAGTAAGCGAAGAGTTGAAAATTACTGACGGCGGCAAAGTTTTGTACTCGAAAAATTTGAATCTGAAAACCCTTCAGCTGTTTTCGGATTCCATAACTGTTTCAGCTTCGGAAAAATTCAGAATCACTATTGGTGGTGACAAACTCGTGTACGACGCCGATCCCGTAGCTGGTAATATGTCGAGGCCGGTGGAAACGCCTGCAGATTTTGATTGGAAATCGGTACAGGGTTTACATATCGCGGGTAAAGAACTGATCAGGCAAAGAATGTATCCTGCTGCTGAAACAAAACTGCGCGAGTGTCTGAAAGCGGACGCGAATTATCTGCCTGCCCTGGCTGATCTTTCAATGATCCTGTACAGGAATATGAAATACGATGAAGGTCTGCAGTTAGCAAAAAAAGCATTGTCTGTTGACACGTATGATCCTGCATCGAACTATTATTACGGAGTAATAAATGTGAAGCTTGGAAAAACAACAGATGCGAAAGATGGTTTTGACCTAGCATCGCAGTCGCTGGAATATAGAACTGCATCCTACACGCAGCTTGCACAATTATACTTCCGGGAGAACAACTTTACACGCGCAGAGCATTATGCAAGGCTTGCGATTGAGTACAATAAGTTCGCGATAGATGCACACGAATTACTTGCTGTGCTGCTTCGTGTTCAAAAAGAAAAAGAACATGCATCAAAGTTTCTGGATAGCATTTTACAAATTGATCCGCTGAATCATTTCGCGCGGTTCGAAAAATATTTGTGGGATGCATCGGACAAAAGCAGAGGCGAGTTTACAGGCAATGTAAAAAATGAAATGCCACAGCAGACGTTTCTCGAACTCGCTGCCTGGTATTATAACGCTGGTAGAAATGAAGATGCTTTGAAAGTACTTGAACTTTCGGCACCCGATGCTGAAGTATTGTACTGGCGCGCATACCTGTCTGGCAAACCGGTTGACGTGAATGCGCTGAAGCCGGGGATGGTGTTTCCTTTCAGATCAGAGTCGGAGGAAGTGATCAAGAACGCCGTGGCGAAAACTGGTCACTGGTTGCCCAAATATCATCTTGCATTGCTGCGTTGGAGCAGCAATGATATTGAGGCAGCAAAAAAATTGTTTGATGAATGTGGTAGTACCCCTGATTATGCGCCGTTTTATTCGGCGAGGGCAAAGGTGAACAGCGACAGTGAAAAACGCCTCGCCGACCTGCAGAAAGCACGGGAGCTCGGAAAGGGCGAGTGGCGCTTTGGCAAGGATCTCATTAACTATTACCTTAAAAACAAGCAATACGACAAAGCGGTTTCAGTTGGAGCGAGCGAGTCGAAAGCGTTTGCGTCGAATTATGTTATAGGAATGCTTTACGCACGAGCGCTAATCTTAAACAAACAGTACGGCGATGCCGATAAGATATTATCCAGGATTGAAGTGTTACCGAATGAAGGAGCAACAATGGGCCGTCAACTCTACCGCGAGGCAAAATTGATGCTTGCGTTGAAAGAGATGAAGGCAGGCAAGTGCAGTAAAGCACTGCAGTATATCAGCGATTCAAGGCAATGGCCGGAACGCCTCGGCTCAGGCAAACCATACGATGCAGATATCGATATGCGCCTGGAAGACTGGATGAACTACAAATGTTTTGTTAAAACCAAGAATACGAACGGTGCCAAACAGATGCTCGATAACATCATTGCGTACAGTTCGAAGATTAAAATTGAAGGTCGTCCGTCCGTAAATAACCTTATCTCAGCTCTTGCACTGAAGCAGGCGGGGCGGGGCGGTGAAGCTGAAAAACTGCTTAATGAAGTCTCTTCAGCTCATGCTTCCAACAAGATAGCAGAATGGACACGTGCAGCATATAATGGCAACGCATCAAAACTGGATGTGGAATCGAATGAAGATTATGAAATACTACAACAGCTCCTGGATTAAAAATCGATGAAAGTTGAAAAGATTCAGTTGGCCGTCGCGCTAGCTTTTACCTGAAGAGTCGTCTAAATGGAGGCACGACATTTTAAGTTAAAGCTTCGCGATGAGACTAAGAATTTTACTACTGGTACTGGTTTGGGGTTCATTTTTCACTGCTGTTTCGCAGGAACAGCCTATAGAAGATAATACTTTCGAAGGTGCGCCTCGCGCATCTGTTGATAAAGGTTTGTTTGGTCGCGTGGTCGACAGCAAAAGCGGTAAAGGGCTCGACGCGGCATCTGTACAGGTGTTTGCGCATACAAGAGACACAACAGGAGAGCAGCGTGATAGCCTGATCGCAGGCATGCTCACCAAACCAAATGGTGATTTTAACTTTGTTAACCTCACTCTGCCGGACAGTTTTTCGGTAAAAGTAACTGCACTGGGATTCGCTGAGAATTCGAAGCTCGTTGCGATGGACCGTGCAGATATTGCGAAGCTCGGTATGGATGTAGGTAACATCAAACTTGCGAACCAGGCTGACCTGTTAGGGTCGGTAACAGTAGTAGCGCAGCGGTCAGCTCTTCAGATGGGGATCGACAGAAAGATTTTCAACGTAGACAAGAACATCACCTCTGCTGGTGGAACTGCCGTGGATGTGATGAAAAACATCCCCTCAGTTACAGTTGATATCGAAGGCAACGTTTTGCTCCGCAATTCAAGTCCCCAGATTTTTGTTGATGGGCGTCCCACAATTCTTACGCTTGAGCAAATTGCTGCAGACGATATTGAAAGGATAGAGTTGATCACAAATCCATCTGCTAAATTTGATGCAGCCAGTTCCGGCGGTATCATCAACGTGGTTCTCAAGAAAACCAAGCGCCTCGGTATAAACGGTCGCGTGTCGGCGGGGATTGGTACACCGGGTGTGCGGAATGGAAATTTAAGCCTTAACGTAAGGAAGGGCAAACTCAATTTGTTTGGTAGCGCAAACTATTATCGCTCGGGGGGTGCGCCTAAAGGCGAAGCGAAACGCCAGAATAAAGATAACGGCGTAATCACCGACTACTTTAACCAGCAGTCGAAAACTGAAAGATTAAGGAAGTTCCAAAACTTCCGCTTTGGTATCGACTACTTCATTGATAACCGCAACACACTTTCTTTCTCGCAAAACTTTGTGAAAGGGTCGTTTTGGAAACACCGAAATGCAAATGCAGGAATACCGGGACGCGAGTTACCTGCTTACGCAAACCGGTTCGCGGACATCCGACGGCAATTCTCAATTCAAACGCGGTAATTCGCAGCTGAACTATACGCACAACTTTCCAAAGCAAGGCATGGAGTTAACTGCCGACGTTACTTACAATGCGGGAGACGGATTCAATCGCTCGCTTATCTCCAACTACTACTACAATCCTGATGGATCAACAGCCATCGATCCAAACTTCGTGCGCAACAGCGGTAACAATGAAAGCAACCAGCTCACCATTCAGACAGACTTTGTAAATCCACTTTCGGAGAATTCAAAGCTGGAAATGGGACTTCGCGCGTTTAGCCAGAACAATTCAAATGTGTTCAATGCATTTTCGCTTAACAACGCAACGGAAATAAAACTTCCGCTGAGTACTAATGTTAAGTACGATGAGAATGTTTATGCAGGATATGTTACATACTCAAACAAATGGAAAGGCATAAGATTCCAGGCGGGTTTAAGAGGAGAGTATTCGCAATTTGATGGCGAATTGGTAGATAGTGCCCAAAAATTCGGATATAAGCTACCACTTGATGCAGGGGATATATTCGATGGACTCTTTCCAAGTTTATATCTGACAAGGGAAATAAGCGAAGGAAAAGAGATACAACTGAATTTCAGCAGGCGAATCAGGAGGCCGGATTTCTGGCAACTTAATCCTTTTATCGATATCAACGATCCGCTCAATATCAGGCAGGGTAATCCAAGGCTTCGTCCTGAGTATGTGAATTCATTCGAGTTCAACTACAATCAGCGATTAACAAATGGCAACTTTCTTGGCGTGTTATATTTCCGTAACAATGTGGCGGATATTACCATGTTCAGCGATACCATCACTACTGAACAATTCCAGCAGTTGAATAACGCAGCAATTAGCCCAAATGCTATACTAAACACTTTCATCAACGCGCAGTATACAAACAGGATGGGAGCAGAGTTTACATTAAATAAAACAATCGGAACACTCGAAATTATTCCGAACATCAACCTTCAATATAGAAAAGTAAAGGCGGTGGTTGGTGACCTGAATCTTAACAACCAGGGATTCAACTGGGAATCGAAGCTGATATTCAATTATAAATTTCCTGCTCAGAAGGGATTGCTGAAAAATACAAACGTTCAACTGTCTGCCCAATACGAATCGAAAGAAATAATACCCCAGGGACGAAACAAAGAACAATTTGAATCTGACTTTGCGCTTAAGAAAGGAATTTTTAAAAAACAAGGCTGCTGCAATCACTTTTGCTGTGAACGATCTGTTTAACACAGACAGGTGGGGACAGATATATGATACGGAAAATTTTTACCAGGATGCCTACAGGAGATGGAATGTCAGAAACTTCAGGGTGTCGTTCTCTTACAGGTTTGGGAAAAGTGATTTCAAATTTGGTAACCAGCGGGAAAACCGAAATGGTGGTGGAGGAGACGACGACTAATTTAAATACATTTGTCCGCTACCAGGCTAACCGAAATGAAGGCACTCACTATTTTTATTTTAGCTGTATTTAGTGTTTGTGACGGTGCGGTTGCGCAAAGCATTAAGCGCAGCGATTCTGTAGCTTTTCTTCAGAGAGTTGCTGACAGCCTTTCCGGCAGTCGCACGCTTTCAAAAAATGTAGACACTCTCTATCACATTGTCGGTTCGCAGTATCTCAAACATGGCAGGGATAGCATTGCTGCCCGATATCTTTTGCGGGTGCGATATGATAATCAGCAAAAATTTAATGAGCTTGGTACTGCGTTTAGCAGGATAAGAAGGAGAGAGGATTCTTCTTTTATGTTTTTTCGCAAAGCCGCTGATGCAAATGTGGCTAATAACGGCAAGAAGAACGCAGAATATGCATTTACCTGTAAAAATCTTGGCGACCAGTTTGTTTCGAAAAGAGATCTCGATTCCGGACTTATATATTATCAGCAAGCTGTGGTGAACCTTGTCGACGATTTTAATGAAGCAGATCTGCGACTCAACCCATTTGAATTTGCAAGAAACAAAGTGCCTCGGGAGGAGTTATACCAGGTGTTGTTGCTTAAAGCAAAAACATTAGTTAAGCGATTTAATGCAGATGGGAAGGTGAACGACCTTGTATCGGCATTGTACACCTACAGTTCGCTTGGCCGTTTGGCGCCTGATTCCACTCAGCGGATTCGAGCCTGTTGATGTTTCTGTAAAGCTTTATGAGCTGACAGGCGACGAGGTATTTTTGCGGCATGCGCTTGCATTTGCTACAGGGCATAACGACATAAAAAAACTACAAACAGAGATTCCTGCAGATCATGCGGTGCTTGCGTATGAAGTTGGCGACACCACTTTAATCGGCATCTACCTGGGCAGAAATAAAGTGCTGAGCTCCCGCGCAAGTGTCGATACTACTTTCGACGCCAGCAAACTCTCAAAGGACAATCTATACAAACAACTGATTTCTCCATTCAGTAAAGAGGTGTCGGATAAAAGCAACCTGTATATTTTGCGCGGTCAAAAGCTATCAAATATAAAGTTCGAAAGTTTGTTTGATGGTTCGCGTGTTATCAACTACTCGCCGCCTGGAACATTGGAGAAAGAAAAAAAGTACTCATACCTCATCTGGGTAATGATTGCCGTAGTACTCGTGCTTGCAGTAATCGTAATTAAGAAAATCAGGTAACTTTCTCAGGAACCTTCTCCCTCAATATTTGTTGTGATTCCTTGCGCGGCCTTATGATTAGTCTTAATGTTGGATCGTTTGTAATGAATGACCATAACCAGTTGTATGCAAGTTTCAGTTTGTTTCTGAATCCGGCAATTGGTATGATATGGATGAACAGCCAGACGAGCCATGCGAAGAAGCCCTTGAAAAACCCCTTCGGAAGATCGACCACTGCCTTATACTTCGCGATGATGGCCATGCTGCCCTTATTATTATATTTAAAAGGCCGCATCGCGTTACCAGCTTTAAGCCTGCGCAGATTTTCGCCGAGCAGCTGGCCCTGCTGAATCGCTACCTGGGCAAGCTGCGGGTGTCCGTTCGGAAACGCTCCATCAGTTGTTTGATAGCAGATGTCCCCGATGGCATATATGTTTGTTGAATCTTTTACTTTGTTGAACTCATCAACCAGGATTCTTCGTCCGCGGCCGATGCTTGTCTGTGGTAACCCCGGAGCTTCCCGCGCAATAACGCCCGAAGACCACACAACTGTTGCAGCGGGAATGATTGAACCATTCGCCAGGACAACACTTTGGTTCGCGTAATCCTTCACCGCCGTATTCAATATGATCTTCACGCCAAGTTTTTCCAGCACCTGATATGCTTCTGCCTGAGACTTTTTACTCATCGGTCCGAGTAATGTTGGACCTGCATCTATCAGGTAGATGTGCCCTCTTACGTTATTAAGTTCAGGATAGTCTTTCAACAGAATGTTCTTTCTCATTTCAGCGAGCATTCCGGCAATCTCAACTCCTGTAGGACCACCTCCTGCAATAACAATATTCTGAAGCTTTTCGCGATCGGGGCTTTCCGGCATGCGGATCACCTTTTCAATATTCAGCAGAATATGATTACGGAAATTCAATGCATCGTCGATCGTTTTCATTGGCAATGCCAACCGTTTCATATTTTCGATGCCGAAGTAATTGGTTTCGGTACCCATTGCGAGGACGAGTATATCGTACTCAAGGCTTCCAGTATCGGTTTCAACGATATTGTTGACGGTATCGATATTGGTGAGCGATCCCATGTAGTAGCGAAAATTCCTCTTACCCTGGAACATTTTTCTAAAAGGGTAAGAAATGTTGGAAGGCTCTATAAATGCTGTTGACACCTGGTATATAAGAGGTGGAAAGAAGTGATAGTTATTTGTATCTACCAGGGTAACCTGGAAATCACTTTTGCAAACCAGCTTTTTGGAGAGATTTAAACCAGCAAATCCACCTCCCACAATTACAACTTTCATCGCGTATCCTTTTGAAGTACAAAGGTATCAATAAAAACAGGGCCGGGGTTGAAATCCCCCTGAATCCCTCCCACAATTGGAAGTCGATCTGCTGCTGGGAACCTGGAAAATATTGCACAATTTCCGGCGTTTGCCTCCGTTATTCTGTCCGAAATCCGTCATTCCTATGCAAAATCCTAACAAAAGGGTGGTGATCGCCTGCGTGCTGTCCCTTTTCCTTTTCGCCTGTAAAAAGAATCTCTCAGTTGACCTGAGAAGTACTACTGACAACGTTATAGAAACCGCCCCGCCCGTTCATACGGCGATAAACGCCAACCTCAATGACAATTGTGCTGGTTATTATGAAGCGCTTCCTTCGAGATACGATTCAAGCCTTAAAAAATACCCCCTCATATTATTCGTGCATGGTATCGGAGAACTCGGTACCGACCTGTCTAAAATGCTCAGGGCAGGATTGCCAAGGCTGATCAATAGAAAAAAGTTCCCGGCCGACTTTGAAGTAAACGGACAGCACTTTTCTTTTATAGTTGTTTCTCCGCAATTCAAAAAGTGGCCCTCTAATACCGACGTAAAAAGCGTGCTTGACTATGCTGTAAAACACTACAGGGTAGATACGTCGCGCATATACGTAACCGGTTTAAGTATGGGTGGTGGGGTAACATGGGAGTTCAACGCGCAGTTTGGAAACTCCGTGGCGGCTATTGCGCCTATTTGCGGTGGCTCGTGGCCTGATCCTAAAAGGGCGGCCAAGCTCGCAGCATTCGATATACCCGGTTTGGGCATTTCATAATTTAGATGACAAAACTGTACCCGTTTCATATACAGTGGACTATGTAAACGGAATTAACAGCCATCAACCGGCGGTTAAGGCAAAATATACAACATGGCCAACGGGAGGTCATGATTCATGGACAAAAGCCTATGATCCTTCAACAAAATCAGACGACAAAAATGTTTATGAATGGATGCTTCAGTACAAAAGAGGAGGCAAATAAAAATGTATCTTTATAGGGCTCAATTCTGACCCCCTATGCGTGGAAAATGGCAGGTAGCCCTGGCTTTAGTTTTCTTTACATTTCTTTTAATTGGTGCCTGCCGGAAGCGAAGCATTATTCCGCAAATACCTCCGCCTGTTATTCCTGGGGATACTATTCCAAGAGACACTGTTCCTACTGATACAATTCCCGGTAATGATACCATTCCCGGCAACGACACTATTCCAACCGAGCCGGTTCCCGTTACCTACAATCAAATTGCTGTTCATACATCCATCAATGGAAACGTAGGCGGATTTTACGAGGCACTGCCACCTGCCTATGATAGCAACAGTAAAAAATACCCGCTGCTTGTGTTTTTGCATGGAGGGGGTGAACTCGGTAACGGAGAGAGCGACCTTCCACTCATATTAAAAAACTCACTCACAAAAAGGCTCGATCAACGAACGTTACCGTTAACGTTTAATGAAGGCGGAGAAGATTTTTCATTCATCGTTATCAGTCCGCAGTTTAAGGCATGGCCATCTGTTGAAGATGTACACGAGATTATACAATATGCGCTGTCGAATTATCGGGTTGATGTCAGCAGAATTTATTTGTCGGGATTAAGTATGGGGGGCGGGGTAACATGGGAGTATGCCGGTTCGAAGTATGGTAAGTCGATAGCGGCGATCGTTCCTATTTGCGGCGCTTCATGGGCCGACAGTGCAGTAGCGAAGAAAATTGCTGCCAACGATGTTCCCAGTTGGTCCTTTCACAACATTGACGACGACGCGGTAACCGTCAATTCAACGCGGCGCTATGTGAATATCATCAACTCTCAACACCCTGACCATCCTGCTAAGATGACTTTATGGCCCGTCGGTGGTCATGATGCATGGACGCTTGCCAGCGATCCGGAATACAAAGAAGAAGGGAAAAAATATGTATGAGTGGATGTTACAGTTCACCCGGTGAGATGGGAATAAATTTCATCACATCCAGATGTCCATAGTAGGATCTTCGATGTGCTTTTCGTCAGCCAAATACTGAACGTAAACTATTACAACTGCGGCTACTGTACCTAATAATGCTGCCGCTAATAAAATTTTCTTCATACGGGACATTTGAACATATACAGGCAATCGGTATGCCAATAACTTCCGACGAATCTATGGAAATTCTTTCTGTTTCGTTGTTAATTTACCGAACGAAAAAGGTGTTTTTCTTTGTAATGCCAACCAATCAGGAAATGGCTCTGTGAGTGTGTCCAGGGTGCCCAGCGTCTTTATAATTTATGAGCGGTACCCGTTTTACGCAAGAAATCTTTTATTTACAGGAAATTTTCGGAACTCTATATGATTAACCTCAGACTTACCTTTATTCTTTTTGCCACACTTTTATGTTTTGCCACATCAGCTCAAAAGAAATTCGAATGGAAAGATGCTACCACAGCCGGTTACCCGTACCGGTATGTAACCAACGATCCGATGAAAACCCGTTTCTACACCTTGAAAAACGGATTAACGGTCATCCTTACACGAAACAACAAAGTGCCGCGCATTAAAACACTCATCGCGGTGCGTGCCGGCAGCAACAGCGATCCGAAGGACCATACAGGGCTGGCTCATTATCTTGAACATCTTCTTTTCAAGGGTACCTATTTATATGGCTCGCTTGACTCGACAAAAGAAAAAGGATACTTAGACCAGATCAATACGTTGTATGATCAATACAACCAAACGACAGACGATGACCAACGTAAAGCTATTTACAGAAATATCGATAGTATCTCGGGTGTCGCAGCGAAGTATGCTATTCCAGGCGAGTATGATAAAATGATGACTTCGATGGGCGCCCAGGGATCACAATGCTCATACGGCAGTAGAAGAAACGGTGTACGAGGAAGACATTCCCTCCAATGCAGTTGACAAATTTCTGGCGCTGCAGTCGGAGCGTTTTCGCAACCCGGTATTCAGGTTATTTCATACCGAACTCGAAGCTGTGTATGAAGAAAAGAACCGCACGCTCGACAACGATATCAACAAGGTTTGGGAGAATATGCTCGCAACGATGTTTCCGCATCACAACTATGGACAGCAATCCACTATCGGAACCGTTGAGCATCTCAAGAATCCTTCAATTAAAGCCATCAGGGATTTCTATAATAAGATACTATGTGGCGTCCAATATGGCGGTGATCATGGCTGGTGACCTTAATCCCGATGAGGTTGTCAAAAAAGTAGACAAGGCATTTGCTTACATGCCAAAGGTTAGATGTGGATGAATATAAAGGTCCAGCAGAAAGTGCAATCACCGCTCCTGTGATGAAGGAAGTTACTGGTCCGGACGCTGAATATGTGCAGATGGGTTTCAGATTGCCAGGCGCGAACGATTACGATGATGTTGTGAAGCTTTCGGTGGTCGACAACCTGTTATCGAATGGCAAAGCCGGCTTAATGGACATCAATCTTAACAAACAGCAGAAACTTCTTACCTCGGGCACAGATGTGCAATACTGGAAGGATTATACACTGCTAGTATTGTCTGGCAAAGCCAGGGAAGGGCAATCGCTTGATGAGGTTAAGGATCTGTTGTTATCACAGATAGAGTTATTGCGCAAAGGCGAATTCGATGAATCGCTGATCAAGGCAATTGTTGCGAATTACAAACTTGCAGAACTGCAGGGCTTAGACGATAACGAGAATCGGGCAAGCAGCATTTCGCATTCATTTATTACCCATAAAGGTTTGTTATGGGACAGGGATGTTGCATTTCTTGATGAAATGGCGAGAGTGACGAAGAAGGATGTGATAGCATTCGTAAATAAATACCTTAATAGCAACTACGTTGGCGTATACAAGAGAAAGGGCGAGAATAAAAACATTGAGAAGGTTGTTAAGCCGCCTATTACGCCGGTGGCAGTAAACAATGATGACCAATCAGATTTTGCGCGCAGAATTTTATCGATGCCATCGTCCGAGCTTCAACCGAAGTGGATAGATTACAACAAAGAAATCAGCAGATCGAAGATAGGAGAGGCTCCGGTGTTTTATGTGCAGAATAAAGACAACGAATTATTTCGATTACACTACCGCTTTGATGTAGGTAATTTTAACAACAAATACCTTTCACTCGCAGCAAATTACCTGCAGTATATTGGTGATGGCAAGAACAGCGCGGAAGAGATTACGAAGCAGTTCTATAACCTGGCGTGCAGTTTCCGTATAGATGCGAGGACCGAATACACTACGATTACACTTAGTGGGCTTGCAGGAAAATTTTGACAAAGCAGTGGCGCTATTCGAAAACTTTATCCGCAAATGTTCGCCGGATGAAAAGGCCCTCGAGAATCTAAAGCTGCGAATTGCTAAAACCCGCTCGGACGCGAAACTAAATAAGACCAATATAGCGAGAGGGCTAACAACCTATGCGATGTACGGAGAGAAGAATCCATTCAACTACACCGTTACCACCGATGAACTGAAAGGTGTTACGGCCTCCCAGCTTACAGACCTGTTGCATGGAATGTTCAGGTGGAAGCATTCGATCATCTACTATGGGCCGAAAACACTTCCTGCATTTGTTGCGGGGCTGAAGAAGCTACATACGATACCTGCAACATTTACACCCG
This sequence comes from uncultured Chitinophagaceae bacterium, assembly GCA_963782225.1. Classification (GTDB taxonomy): domain Bacteria; phylum Bacteroidota; class Bacteroidia; order Chitinophagales; family Chitinophagaceae; genus Flavitalea. The sequence goes on along the minus strand of CAWAIQ010000004.1, from coordinate 151,567 downwards.
TACCCGACGCTATAAAGTTTGAGAAGAAAGTGCCTGAGAAAAGTAAAGTGTTGTTTACGCCGTATGATATGGTACAGTCGGAAGTAACCTGGGTGGGAAACTCGATGGTGTATGACCCGTCGAAGCTCAGTGTTGTTGAATTGTTCAACAGTTATTTTGGTGGCGATATGGGCTCGGTCGTATTTCAGACAATACGAGAGTCTAAAGCTTTGGCATATTCGACTTATGCGTTCTACTATGCTCCCGATAAAAAGAACGCGCGATATAGTATGCTTGCATACGTGGGTAGCCAGGCAGATAAAATGAATGATGCCCTCGCAGCCATGAACGATTTGCTCAAACAATTACCTAAAACAGAAAAAGTGCTGGACGCTGCGCGTGAGAACATAAGGAAGAACCTGGCAAGCGAACGCATTACGCAAGACGAGATTGTGTTCAATTACCTGGCTACGCAACGACTTGGACTAAATACCGACTACCGTAAAGACATCTACGAGAAAGTAAAGTCACTCACCTTCGACGATATCAAAAAATTTCATTCGGAATATATATCCGGTCAGAATTTTACGTATTGTGTTGTCGCCTCACGCGACAAGATCAACCTGGACGATCTGAAAAAGATCGGAGAGGTGAAGGAGTTGACGCTTGACGAGATTTTCGGGTATTAGGCCATGTAACGCTTCGCTGAAATCAGCTGAGTGCTGATCGATCAGTGCAAGTCTTACAGGTACAATTACAACGATCCCACTGCGGCCGTGTTTGCGCATAAAAGCAATAACATGGCCGCTATATTTTCCAATCACTTTCAACGGCACATATTCACCATTGAGGAGTATCGATGGGTAATCATTTCTAATCTCAAGAAGCTTCCTGAGGACCGCGAACTTCACTTCGCCGGTTTTCCAGTTCGTCATTAATTCATCGATCGAATTACCGCGATGGAGTAGCTGCAATCTCTTGTCGTAATCAACTGCGCGCCTGTTGTCTGGATCTACAAGGCTCAGATCCCATAATTCTGTTCCCTGGTACACATCCGGAACACCGGGACACGTAAACTTGAGCGCGAGTTGGGCAAGGGAATTTATCATTCCGTAATAGCACACTTTTTCGAAAAGCGGTTGAAATGATTTCACAAACGCCGAATCTTTTTCGAGTAATTTGTTTGTAAAGATTACGCACGCTTCTTCGTATTCTGTATTTGGCTCCGCCCAGTTGCTGTTAACCTTTGCTTCGCGGAGCGCTTTTTGAAAATACTCCTTTAATCTTCCAGGGTATGCGGCCATCTCTTTATCATCATCGGGTATTGGATGGCTGCCTATTAACGTTTGATAAATAAAGTATTCATCATTTTTATCCGGAAATCCGCTAGTCTTTAAACCAGTGTTGTCTCTCATCCATGTTTTCACCAATTCTATCCATTCAGAATAGAAGCAGGATAAAGCGTTCAGACGTGCCCTAACATCTTCTCCCCGTTTTGTATCGTGGGTAGACGAACCGTTCATCGACAACGGCCAGTGCTGCTGCCGGTAGGTCATCAGTTCGTGAAACTTTTCGATTGAGTAGCCGAAGGTTTCAGGCGAATCACCAACTTCGTTATGCCCGATGAAACGGTTGTAAGTGTACATCAGTGTGTCTTCAACACCTTTTGCCATTAAAGGACCAGTAAACTGCATGCACCGGTTATAGAACTTTTTTATGCCCTCACCGGTTTTGCCTTTGTCTCTTTCCATCAACGGCACATCTTCATCATAAAATCTGTACACCGGGCAGCTGATCAGATAATCAGCAACTAGTTTCTTTATGCCGTCATCGCCAATTCCATCTGCGAGTCCACATTCTTTATATAATCGTGTAAGGTTGTCGAGTTCGCCGCGCATAAAGTTGTGCAGTATGTACGCCTTCTTCTCCTGTACCTGCGTTTCTACGGGAGTCCGGTCTCCTGTGATTTCGTTGTATAGGTTGGTGAATTCAAACTCGGCTTCACGGTTGGTAAACAGGTTATTTACCATGCCAAGGAAATCGTACCCGGAGTTGCCTTCTACAGGCCAGTTGTCCGGCATATTCTCACCAGGTTCCAGAATTTTTTCAACAATGATATATGAATCCTCGCCTGCGAGCTGACGTAGATCATTCAAGTATTTCCGCGGGTCGTGAAGGCCGTCAACGTGATCCACCCGAAGGCCGTCGAACACTTTAGCATCAGATAATTTTCTGATCAATTCGTGGTAGTGATTGAACACCTTATCATCCTGGATGTTTGTGCAAATGAGACTATTCACTAAGAAAAACCTCCGGTAGTTGATTGTACTGTCGGTATCCTGCCATGGTGTTACCACATAATGTGAACCGGCAGGAAACTTCTTTTTAAGTGTTTTTTCCAATGGACTTCCGGGAAAGGGAACCATGAGTTTGTCATCAAATTCGGGATGTTCCCAGTTAATATCGAAGTAAGAAGCATACTGAGAAGACTTTCCTTTCTCAAGCACATCCATCAACCATTTGTTATGCTCGTCAAAGGATAGATGGTTCGGAACGATATCCTGAAGCCAGTACATGTTTTTCTGTTTCAGGTCGGCGGAAATGTTTTCTAGCTGGTCCTCTGTTCCTATCTCCGGATTAATATGGTTCGGATCCGTGCCATCGTATCCATGCGTGCTGCCGGGGCTAGCTTCAAAAACCGGCGACGCATAAATAGTTTTCACACCAAGCTTGTGGAGATATGGAATTATTTTTTCGAGATCCGAGAAAGTAAAGTCTTTGTTGAATTGAATTCTATATGTTGAAATCGGGTTGATGCTCATGTTCTTTCAAAAATTACAATTGATTCTGCGCGAATAAGTTTTTCGTTGGATAAGGGAGAAGATTCAAAAATCTTACGAAAGCTTCTTTCTTCTGCTAAAGACAAAGGCTGATCCGAATCGGAAAAATTAAGATAGCATTCAAGATGCTGTTCGTTGGACCACCGTTGGAGTTTAAGCACTTTTGTGTCCGGATCCACTTCTGCTAATGTCTTTTTACGATCGGTATTGTTGAGAGCGGGAAGTGTTTTCCTAAGGTTAATCAGTTGCCTGTAGTAATCAAGCATCGCTTTATGCTGATCTTTCTCTACCAGGTTCCATTGCAACATCGAATTGGTAAATGTTTCCTCGAGCCGAGGATCCGGTGCTTCGCCCTGCCACTTAAAAGAGCTGAACTCTTCTTTTCGTCCTTTATTTACCAATGCAGCAAGTTCTTTGTCGGTGTGACTGATAAAATACAAAAACGGATTGGATTCTGCCCACTCTTCACCCATAAACAGCATTGGCAAATAGGGGCTCAACATCACAGCTGCTGCCATCAGTTTGCACATATTGGCACTTACAAGCTGACTTGTTCTTTCCCCCAGCATTCTATTGCCGGTATGATCGTGATTTTGGGAGAATACTACAAACTGGTTTCCGGGGTTGTCTGTCTTTGTTCCGAATATTTTTTTACGATGCTCCGAAAACTGTCCGTCATAGACGTAAGCATCGTTATAAGATTTTGCAAGATGCTCCACACCGTTGAAGTCTGAATAGTACCCTTCCTGTTTTTGACCTGAGGCCACCCGCAACGCATGATGAAACTCATCTATCCATTGTGCGTCGGCGCCGTAACCGCATTTTTCGAGTGGATTGATGAAGATCGGATCATTGAGATCCATCTCCGCAATAAGGTAATAATTTCTGCCGGTTGATTTACTTAATTCATCAACATGCTGTTTAATTTCTTTTATGATATGCGTTGGACCCAAATCTTTGATGGCGTGAACAGCATCCATCCGCAATGCATCGATGTGAAAATCTCTGAACCACATCAATGCATTCTCAATAAAATATTCTCTTACACCATCGCTCCACGCATCGTCGAAATTCAGTGCTTGTCCCCAGGGTGTTTTGTACTTATCCGTGAAGTATGGGCCAAATTGTGAAAGATAATTTCCTTCGGGACCGATGTGATTATATATAACATCGAGTATAACAGCTATCCCTTCGTTGTGGCAGGCATCTACTAATTTTTGCAGCGCTGCGGGACCGCCGTAAGAGTCCTGGACTGCAAAGGGAAAAACGCCGTCGTAACCCCAGTTCCTGCTTCCTGGAAATTGTCCGACCGGCATCACTTCGATCACTGTAATGCCAAGCGATTTGAGGTAAGGCAACTTTTCAATGATGCCATCAAAATTTTGCTGAGGCGAAAAGGTGCCTGTGTGCAATTCATATATTATATACTGCCCTAATGGAATGTTTTTCCAAGCCGAGTCTCTCCAATTATATTGCTGCAGATCGACAGCCGAACCTGAGCCGTGCACCCCTTCTGATTGCAGTAAAGATGCAGGTTCGGGAAGCGGATCACCGCCGTCTACCGATACTTTATATTTTGTGCCTTCAGAAATCTCCTGCGTAGAAGAGGTCCAATATCCACGCTCACCTTTTTCCAGTTTGATTCTCTTATCATTTTCTAATAAAACATCGACCTGTTGAGCGAGCGGCGCCCATATCGCGATGTCAGCTTTGCCATCCCGTATATTGATGCCGACGTTTCTTTTATGAATATTTACGCGCATTTGGATTTACAGTAGGGTTCATCAATAATATAATGGATCTGCTTTCTACATGAATCGACTCCTCATACTTAAAGATTTGTCCGTTTTCGGTAAACAGATCTTCATATGTGTCTATGACCTTCATCCATGTCTTACCATACCTCTCACGAGGAAGCTTAAAATCCAACCCATGGTAATGGGCGTTGAACATGAGATAGAAGCTATTGTCGACTGTGCGTTCACCTTTGGGGCCAACAGTTCTTATGCCCTCACCATTCATGAAGATCGCGAGCGACTTCGCGAAATCGTGGCTCCAGTTTTCTTCGGACATTTCAATGCCTTCGGGTAAAAACCATGCGATGTCTTCGACACCAGCACCCTTGATGGGCACTCCACGGAACCATAGCCTTCTACGAAAATTTGGATGTTTTTTTCTAAAGTGAATCAGCTTCTGTGTATAGGCAAGAAGTTCTTTATCTGCATTCGCCCAATCAAGCCATGATATTTCATTATCCTGGCAATATGCGTTGTTGTTTCCTTTTTGCGTTCTGCTGATCTCGTCGCCGCTCACCAGCATCGGAACGCCTTGCGACAACATGAGCGTAGTAAGAAAGTTGCGCTTTTGCTTCTTCCGAAGCTGTATGATCTCTTCTTCTTCGGTGTCGCCTTCCGCGCCGCAGTTCCAGGAACGGTTATGACTTTCTCCATCATTATTATTCTCACCATTCGCCTCGTTGTGCTTTTCGTTGTACGACACCAGGTCATGCAAGGTGAAGCCATCGTGCGCCGTAACGAAGTTGATACTCGCAGTAGGGCGACGGTAATCGGCCTTATATAAGTCGGAGCTTCCTGTGAAGCGTTCTGCAAATTCGGCGAGCATGCTATCTGCTCCGCGCCAGTAGTCGCGAATACAGTCCCTGTACTTTCCGTTCCATTCCGCCCATCCGGCTGGAAACTTGCCTACCTGGTAACCGCCTTCACCGATATCCCACGGTTCAGCGATGAGCTTAACCTGCGAGATGACGGGGTCCTGGTGAATTATATCGAAGAAAGCACTCAGGCGGTCTACTTCGTGCAGTTCGCGTGCGAGAGTGGCTGCGAGATCGAAGCGAAATCCGTCTACGTGCATGTCTAGTATCCAATAACGGAGGCTATCCATTATTAACCGCAGCACTGAGGGCATTCGGGCGTTCAGGGTGTTACCTGTACCCGTATAGTCCATATAATACCGTCCCCCTTCCGTTAACCGGTAATACGAGCTGTTATCGAGGCCGCGAAAACTAAGGGTAGGTCCGAGGTGATTGCCTTCTGCGGTATGATTATATACCACGTCGAGAATTACTTCTATGCCGGCTTTGTGAAGCTCCTTTACCATGTTCTTAAACTCGTAGACCTGGCCACCAGTGGTACCACTACGGGTGTAACGAATGTCCGGAGCGAAATATCCGATAGTATTATATCCCCAATAATTGTTAAGGCCTTTATCTTTCAGGATCTTATCGATGATAAAATGATGGACGGGCATCAGCTCAACCGCTGTAATACCCAGATTTTTGAGGTATTCGATTGAAACCGGGTGGGCGATGGCTGCGTAGGTGCCTCTGATCTCTTCGGGAATGTCGGGGTGTGTTTGTGTGAAGCCCTTTACATGTGTTTCATATATAATGGTCTTATGGTAGGGTATTTTAGGCGGCTTGTCGCCTTCCCAGTCGAACCGGGGGTCAACAACCACCGATTTTGGCGCAAAGGGGGCGCTGTCGACCTCGCTAAAGCTGAGGTCTTCATCGGGGTGCCCCATGATATACCCGAAAAGAGCATCGTTCCATACTACAGGTGTGGAAATTGCCTTAGCATAGGGATCAATCAGCAGTTTATTTGAATTATACCTGAGTCCGTTGGCGGGATCGAAGCGGCCGTGGGCGCGGAAGCCGTAAAGCTGTCCTGGCTGCATGCCGGGTATATAGGCGTGCCACACGTGGTGCGACACTTCAGTAATGCGTATACGTTCCTCCTCAACCTGGCCATTGAGGTCGTTGAAAAAGCACAATTCCATACCAGCAGCATTTTCGGCAAAAACGGCGAAATTGACTCCTTCACCATCCCAGGCGGCGCCCAATGGGTAGGGTTCACCGGGATATACATCATATTTCATCGAGGTGTCCTCTGTTTTGACCGTTTTGTATTCAATATCTTTGCCAGCCCATAAAGGATTTAATTTTTTCATTTTTTACCTGTTTTCATATATCTTTGCGCCTCCTTAAAAGTGTATGGGTAAACAACCACTGATTAAACAGGATGGAGTTATTTTAGAAGCGCTGTCAAATGCGATGTTCAAAGTAAAGTTGGAAAACGGTCACGAGATCCTCGCAACGATATCAGGAAAGATGAGAATGAACTACATCAGGATATTGCCCGGGGACAAGGTTGGTGTTGAGATGAGTCCTTATGATCTTTCAAGGGGAAGAATAATATTCAGGTACAAATAATACATGAACGATGAAAGTAAGAGCATCTATCAAGAAAAGAAGTGTTGACTGCAAGATCGTGCGCAGAAAAGGCAGATTGTATGTCATCAACAAAAAGAATCCTCGCTTCAAGCAGAGGCAGGGATAATCCTGGATATTAAACGAATCAGTTTACACGTAAAAAGTTAATTATACTATGGCTCGTATTGCAGGAGTGGATCTGCCCAAGAATAAAAGAGGAGAAATTGGACTTACCTACATATTTGGTATTGGTCCGAGCACTGCTAAATATATTCTTGAAAAATCAGGTATCAGCGTCGACAAGAAAGTGCAGGAATGGAATGATGATGAGCTGAATGCCATTCGTACAACAATAACGAATGAATTTAAGGTTGAAGGCCAGCTGCGCTCTGAAGTGCAGATGAGCATTAAACGCCTTCTGGATATCGCCTGCTATCGTGGCCTCCGCCACCGTAAAGGTTTGCCTGTTCGCGGCCAACGCACACGTACAAACAGCCGTACACGTAAGGGCAAGCGTAAGACAGTTGCAGGAAAGAAGAAAGCAGCCAAGAAATAATAAATGACCGTGCGCCGTAAATCGCGATAGCGATCAGGGCATGTTCAATCCCGGTCAAACGGGAGCATTATAAACGTTAATAGACTACCTCCAACAGAATCAAATGGCAAAAGCACAACAAAGCGCCAAAGTCGCAGCAAAAAAGAGGATCGTTAAAGTAGACAACTACGGCGATGCTCATATCAGCGCAACATTCAACAACCTTATTATCAGTATTACCAACAAGGGCGGACAGGTTATTTCCTGGAGCAGTGCAGGTAAGATGGGTTTCAAAGGTTCAAAGAAAAACACACCATACGCTGCGCAGATGGCAGCATCAGATGCAGCTAAAACTGCTTTTGACGCCGGTGTAAAGAAAGTAGATGTTTATGTTAAAGGCCCGGGATCAGGACGTGAAAGTTCTATCCGCGCTCTCTCTAACTCAGGCATCGAAGTAGTAATGATCAAGGATATGACGCCGCTTCCTCACAACGGTTGCAGACCTCCAAAGAAGAGAAGAGTTTAGTATTTTATTTATACAGGGTCCGCGATTCATTTTTATGATTTTTACCGATCGCAGGCCTTAACCAAAAAAATCAAATAACAACATGGCACGTTACACAGGCCCGAAAACCAGGATCTGCCGCATTTTTGGCGAACCGATCCTTGGAAACGGAAAGTATCTCTCTAAGAACAGCAATCCTCCCGGCCAGCATGGTCCAACAAAGAAGCGTAAGGCTCCAGGAGAGTACGCGCTCCAGCTGAAGGAAAAGCAGAAAGCTAAATATACTTACGGTGTTCTGGAAAAGCAGTTCCGCAAAACATTTGAAGAAGCATCACGTATCAAAGGTGTAACCGGTGAAAACCTGATGAGATTGCTCGAAGCACGTCTCGACAATACAGTGTTCCGTCTCGGAGTTGCGCCTTCACGTCCTGCTGCACGTCAGCTCGTTGCTCACAAGCACATCACGGTAAATGGCGAAGTGGTGAACATTCCATCATATCAGCTGAAACCAGGTGATACTGTGGGTATCAAAGAAAAGGATAAGGCGAACGAATCGCTTACGAGTGTGTTCCGTGGCAAGAACCAGAAATTTGGCTGGCTCGATTGGAACGAAGGTGAAATGAAAGGCACTTTCGTTGCGTATCCTGAAAGGGAAAGCGTTCCTGAGAATATCAAGGAACAGCTTATCGTAGAGTTGTACAGCAAATAATTAAAGAACAATCAAACACCCAATATGGCCATTTTAAATTTCCAGAAACCAGAAAAGATCATCTTGCAAAAGGCTACTGATTTCGAAGCTCAGTTCGAGTTTCGTCCCCTGGAGCCCGGTTTTGGCGTTACCATTGGCAACGCACTACGCAGAGTGCTGCTGAGTTCATTGGAGGGTTATGCGATCATTGGAGTACGTATTGAAGGAGTGGACCATGAGTTCGCTACCATCAAAGGAATTTCAGAAGATGTGGTAGAGATCATCCTCAACCTCAAACAGGTTCGTTTCAGAAAAAAGCTTGATAACGATCTCACACAAGAGAAAGTTAGCCTTAGCATTAAAAATAAAACAGAATTTACGGCAGGTATCATCGGCGATGCAACGCAGAGCTTTGAGATCATGAATCCCGATCTGCTGATCTGCACACTCGATCCTTCTGCAAAGCTCGACATCGAGATTACCATTGCAAAAGGCCGTGGTTACGTTCCTGCAGAAGATAACAAGATCAAGGATGCACCATTCGGCTACATCCCTACAGATTCTATTTTCACCCCGATCAAGAACGTTAAGTACGCAATCGAAAATACGCGTGTTGAGCAACGCACAGACTATGAGAAACTGATTATGGATGTGTCTACCGATGGAACCATTCATCCGGAAGAAGCTGTTAAGCAGGCGAGCCGCATTCTCATCCAGCACCTGATGATCATCACTGACGAGAACATTACGTTCGACAGCAAGGAAGATAAGAAGGAAGATGTTGTTGATGAGCAGATGCTTCAGCTTCGCAAGGTGCTGAAAACACCACTGGAAGATCTTGATCTGTCAGTACGTGCATTCAACTGCCTGAAAGCAGCGAAGATCAATTCACTTAGCGAACTCGTTCAATACGAACAGGAAGACCTGATGAAGTTCAGAAACTTCGGTCAGAAGTCACTTGCTGAAATTGAGCAGGTGCTCGCAGAAAGAGGACTTCATTTCGGAATGGATTTGAGTAAGCTGGGTGTGGATAAGGAAGAATTTTAAAGATGTGAGAAGTGAGAGGTGAGACGTGAAAGGAAAAAGTTTACTTTTCACTTCTGACTTCTGACTTCTCACAGATCACGAACAAAAAGATATACATAAACACACGCTGTAATTCCTGACACGGTACAGTGTAAAAACAAACAGTCATGCGTCACGGAGATAAAATTAACAACCTCGGCAGAACGGCCTCCCACAGAAGGTCGCTGCTGAGCAACATGGCAATCGAGCTGATCTCTCACAAGAGGATCGTTACCACTCTTGCCAAAGCAAAAGCACTTAGAACTTACATCGAACCGCTGATCACTAAGAGTAAGGATAACACCACTCACCAGCGCAGAACGGTTTTCAGCTACCTGCAGAATAAAGAAGCAATAACTGAACTGTTCGGACCAATCGCTGAGAAAATCGGCGGCCGTCCCGGTGGTTACACAAGAGTTATCAAGCTTGGCATACGCCACGGCGATAACGCTGAAAGGGCGATGATTGAACTGGTTGACTTTAACGACGTGTACGGTAAAGGCAAAGGCGAGCAAAAAGAACCAGCTAAGAGAACCCGCAGAAGCCGCTCAGCCAAGAAAGGCGAAGGCAAGGCAGAAGGCGAAGTTGCAACAGCTGAAACTGAAGCGCCGGTAAAAGAAGCTAAAGAGCCGAAAGCCGAAAAAGAGTGATTCAAAACATTCTAATTATACAAAAGCAAGATCGTTTCCGGTCTTGCTTTTTTTATGCTGTGAAGAAATTGACAGTTACTATTCGTAAATAATTGTTTTTATTTGCAAAATTTTCCCTGAATGAATCCATCCCAGAAGCAGGCGCCTGCTGTTCTCTTACTCGAAGACGGAACCGTGCATTATGGTAAGGCCTTTGGCAAAAAGGGCACAGCATGCGGTGAGATATGTTTCAATACCGGTATGACCGGCTACCAGGAAGTATTTACCGATCCGAGTTACTTTGGCCAGGTTGTGATCATGAATAACGTTCACATTGGTAACTATGGCGTGAAAGATGAAGATATTGAGTCGGACAGTGTAAAAATCAAAGGCCTTATTGCCCGCAATCTTGAGGAGTTGTACAGTAGAAAGCTCGCGCAGGGGTCGCTTGAAGAGTATCTCATAAAAAACAATATCGTTTGCATCGAAGATGTAGACACACGGGCGCTCGTGACTCACGTGCGCCAGAAGGGTGCGATGAACTGCATCATTTCATCTGAGACCACAGATATCGAACAGCTCAAGAAAGAGCTCGCCAAGGCCCCTCCGATGGCAGGTCTTGAATTGGCAAGTGAGGTAAGTACGAAAGAAGCTTATACAAAAGGTAACGAGAACTCAGATGTTCGCATTGCAGTGCTCGACTATGGCACAAAGCAGCACATCATAGAATGTATGGTTGACCGCGGGGCTTATGTAAAAGTGTTCCCTGCTAAAAGCAGCCTGAACGATCTTAAAAGCTTTAACCCTAACGGGTATTTTATATCGAATGGCCCCGGTGATCCGGCTTCGATGGGGTATGCCGTAGAGACGTTGAAGGAAGTATTACAGGAAAACAAACCAACATTTGGCATTTGCCTGGGGCACCAGCTGCTGGCACTTGCAAATGGAATCAATACCTTCAAGATGCACCACGGACATCGTGGGCTTAACCATCCTGTTAAGAACCTGATCACGGGAAAATGCGAAATCACCACCCAGAATCACGGATTCGGAGTGGATCCGGAAGAAGTAAAGAAGGCGACGAATGTTGAGGTGACGCACGTGAACCTGAACGATCAATCGATTGAAGGGATAAGGTTGAAAGATAAGCCTGCGTTTTCAGTTCAATATCACCCGGAGAGCACGCCTGGTCCGCATGATAGCCGTTACCTGTTCGATGACTTCATTGATATGATCAAAAAACAATCATGAAACTAAAGATTGCCATCGTCAACGGTCCTAACCTCAACCTCCTTGGTACAAGGGAGCCGGCTGTGTATGGTAGTCAGACTTTCGAAGAGTTTTATAAAACGCTCGTTGATAAATATCCCGATGTTGAGTTTAGTTATTTTCAGAGTAATGTGGAAGGCGAGTTGATCAATGAGTTGCAGCGGGCTGGCAGAAATCTATCCAGTAACGGGATTGTTTTAAATCCCGGCGGATATACTCATACTTCTGTTGCGATTGGAGATGCAATTGCTTCTATTGATGTGCCGGTTATTGAGGTTCATATCAGCAACGTGCATGCGAGAGAGGATTTTAGAAAGATTTCGCACGTTTCAGCTAAATGCAAGGGGTCGATAATCGGACTTGGTTTGAAAGGGTATGAATTGGCGGTCGAAGTCCTCGTCAACCAACGGGCTTAGTTCGTACTTCCGTCCTGGTACCTGATCTTCTTCTTTCCTTTTTTCTTCTCGAACTCTAAAACTTCTTTAGGCTTAGGAACAGCCTTCTTTTCTGCAGGGTCGGCGGCAGCAGAACTATTATCGCCTTCAAGTTTTCCAAGCATATATGTTTCTGTGCGTATCACGCTACCACTTGCCGGATCGTAGTATTTCCAAACACCGTGCTTCAACGCCGCACCGTCATTTTTTACAATTACTTCGTGATAGCTGTCGAGCTTATCCACGTCTTCCACCATCAAAGTGTCGTAAGCCTTATCAGGATTCAGCGCCTTCCATCCCTGTTCGGCCCGAAGGGCGCCGTTAATATCGAAATACTGTGCTACTCCGTCTTTATTACCCCACCGGTAATGTTCAATACCAATCAGGTCGCCCATTAAATTGAACACACGCCATTCTCCTTCCTTCCTGTTGTTTAAGAACACGCCCTCTTCTTCGTAACCCGGTTCGCCACGCACACTTTCCACACGAACAACCCATTCGCCGTGTTTGATACCGTTTTGGTCAACACGGTTAATCGTGTCTTTGCCATCGTTGATAAGGCGATAATCTTTCCATTGTGCAAAAGATGTTGCAGAGAAAAACAGCATTACAGCGAGGATGAATTTCATCCTATAAAATTAGAAAAATTGCTAAGAGTTAAAAGTTAAAACCTCACTCAACGGGGATGGCGACTGGTTGTCCAAAACGTGACCAAACATTGTTTGCTTCGTCGATATCTGCGGTTTCGAAGTTGGGATCCAACCTGATAGAGGTCGCTTTCTTAGTTTTTTTGTATGATTTCGTGAGTTTGCTTTCGTTATGACGCCATACCTGCGCTGGGATTCTAACGGTTTCGCTGGAGCCGTCCTCGTAGTTAAACTGTATAATCACCGGCATTACCAATCCGCCTTTGTTGCTCATCTCTACCTGGTAGTAGTACTTACCTTCTCCCACCGTGTAGAATTTTACTGTGTCGATGGAAATGTCGCACACTTCAGTAGTGTAAAACCATCCCCGCCAAAACCACGAAAGATCATCCGCGCTTGCATCCTCCATGGTCCTGAAGAAGTCTGCGGGTGTTGGATTCTTAAACGCCCATCGCCTTGCATACGTCTTAAAAGCGGTGTCGAACCGTTCGTGACCCATAATGGTCTCTCTCAGCATGCTGAGGCCTATAGCGGGCTTAAAATAAGAACTGACGGGATATTGAGCGGCGTTGTCGGGATAGGTCATGATCGGTTCCATAATGTCGCGGGGCTGTTGAAGTGCAGGTACAATTGTTCTTGCGCCGCCTCGTGGCCACTTGTATGTTGAATCCCATGCTATTTCAGCAAGGGAGCCGAAGAAGGTATCGAAGCCTTCGTCCATCCATGCCCATTGTCGTTCATCGGTGCTGATGATCATGGGAAAATAATTGTGTCCCACTTCATGAATGATCACGTGCGCCACTTCCATTTTCAGCTTGTCGGTAATATTCCCGTCCTTATCTGCACGTCCGTAGTTGAAGCAGATCATTGGAAATTCGATTCCGTTTGAAGCTTCAACACTTTGCGCTACAGGATATGGATAAGGAAACATGTATTTCGAATATTCTTTCAGGGTATGCGCAACAAGCTTCGTCGATGTTTTATGATAGAGCGGATAAGCTTCCTTCCCAAAATAGCTCATGCAGAGAATCTTTTTCCCGTTGATAGTGGCGGACATACCATCCCACACAAATTTTCGTGATGCGGTCCAGGCAAAGTCGCGAACATCAGAGGCTTCAAACACCCATGTTTTTTTCGCTGTGGCCCGCGATAGCTCGTTTGCTCTCGCTTCGTCGAGCGTGATAATGTCCACCGGCTCGCTTGCGTTCTCTGCTTTCTGCAGCCGCGAAAACTGTGATGCGGTCAACACATCTTTATAGTTGCGGCATTCACCTGTTGCTCCTACAATGTGATCGGCAGGAAGCGTGATGCGCACTTTGAAGTTTCCGAATGTTAGGGCGAACTCTTTATTGTTATATTGTTGATTGTGCCATCCTTCGTAATCGCTGTACAGGCACATGCGCGGATACCAGTGCGTGATGGTGTAAAGATTATTGCCATCAGCAGCGAAGTTTTCGTATCCACCACGACCATAAAACACCATCCGGTTGGTGATGTTGTAGTTCCATGAAATGTTGAAAACAAATTTTTGCCTGCTTTTTATCGCGGCCGGAACGTCTATCCGCATCATGGTTCTGTTGATGGTATAGTTCAGCTTTTTGCCTGATGCGTCGGTGATTGAAGTGATGTTTACGCCGTAGCCATTGGGTTTATTTTCATCTTCATCCCACTTTTTTACTTCGTCGGGCGATACTTTTTGCGGGACGGCCGTGTTGTATTGATAGTTGGCGTTGCGGTCCTTTGAATAGATGTTTTCATCGAGCGAAAGCCACAGATAGGTGAGTTCGTCAGGAGAATTGTTGTGATACGTGATGGTTTCTTTCCCGGTGAGGCGCAGGTTTTTTTCATCAAGTTCGCAGGTGATATCATAATCTGCGCGTTGCTGCCAGTATTTTGATCCGGGGGCGCCGCTGGCGGTTCTGTATTCGTTAGGCGTAGGGAGGAGAGTGCCGAGTGGTTCGAATTTGTTGCCGTGTTGTGAAAAAGTTTTTATTTGAGCAAAGGCTATAAAAAAGATGATTATTTTTTTCATAACGCAATCCTTACTCTTCCATATTCTCTTTAATCTCCTTCGAAATATTCACTAACACTTTATCAATACGCTGCGCATCCATATCGATAATTTCAAGACTAAATCCTTCCCAATCTAATTTATCACCAGTAAGGGGTATCCGCTTCAGTTGATGCAACACAAATCCTGCAAGCGTATCAAACTCCTGCTCGCCTTCATTCATCCATTCCGTTTTTTCGAAACGGCGTAAAAAGTCATAGAAAGGAATTTGCGCATCTACCAAGTAAGATCCGTCTTCACGCTCAACGATTTCATAATCGTCCATGTGCTGTTCGGGAAGGTCGCCGATGATCGCTTCAAGAATGTCGTTCAGCGTAATCATGCCTAATAAACTGCCGTATTCGTCAATGATAAAGCACGAATGAATTTTCGATTGTTTATATTTTTCAAGCACCTGGTATGGCGAGTTATTCTCCGGCACATATAAAGGCGGCTTCATCATGTCTCTGAAAAGCGTGAGATCATGTTTAACGTAAAGATCTTTGATGGATATTACACCTTTGATGTTATCAATGTGTCCATCGCAGATGGGATATATGGAGTGAGGCTCCTGTATTATTTTTTCTTTTATCGCTGCTTCATTATCGTTTACATCGAACCAGATGATATCGCTCCGGTGCGTCATCAAAGATGTTATGGTGCGGTCTCCAAGATGAAAAACCCTTTCAATGATCTGCTGCTCTGCTTCTTCAATTGTTCCTTGCTCGGTCCCTTCGCTGATGATGGCCTTTATTTCATCTTCCGTTACCTGGTTATCTTTCGATTGGATATTGAAAAGCTTCACAATCAGGAAGGTCGACTTCGTAAGGAGCCAGATAAACGGATGGGTGATACGGCTGAGCACGTGCATCGGCCTGGCCATGAACTTCGCAATTGTTTCTGGTCGCGCGAGGCCAAGACGCTTGGGAACCAGTTCTCCGAGCAC
This sequence comes from uncultured Chitinophagaceae bacterium, assembly GCA_963782225.1. Lineage (GTDB taxonomy): Bacteria > Bacteroidota > Bacteroidia > Chitinophagales > Chitinophagaceae > Flavitalea. The sequence goes on along the minus strand of CAWAIQ010000004.1, from coordinate 135,752 downwards.
CATCGAAAAATAGGTGATGATGATAACGATGATGGCTGTGGCCAGGCCGTTACTGTAGTCGGCGATGGATTCAAAACGTTTGAGAAAAGCTGAAAGTTCTTCTTTGAGATTTTCGCCGGATAAAATACCCGTTAAAATCCCTATCAGTGTGATGCCTATCTGAACTGTTGAAAGAAAAGTGTCGGGGTGATTAGAAAGTTCGAGGGCATCTTTCGCCTTCTTATCTCCCTTATTCGCCTGCGACTCAAGCCGCGCGCGTCGGGCTGATACCAGGGCTATCTCTGCCATCGAAAACAATCCATTCAGTAAAATCAGGCCCAGGATTAGTACAATCTCTCCCATTTACGATATTATTTATCTAAGCTAAGCAATATCTGCCCAGCTGCTCACTTGTCACCCATCCGCTTTGCAAAAGTAAACAACGTAAGTGAGCACGTAAACCATTATTTTTGTGCCTACTAAACCGGACAATTGTGGCATTGATTAAAAGCATTTCGGGAATTCGGGGGACGATTGGGGGGAGGCCAGGCGACAATTTAACACCACTCGATGTAGTACGATTTGCAGCAGCTTATGGAAGCTGGTTACTCGAAAAATCAAATAACCGTAAGATTGTAATAGGCCGCGATGGCCGTATCAGCGGCGCGATGGTTCAAAACCTTGTCGTAAACACCCTTACCGGATTAGGCTTCGATATTGTGGATCTCGGACTTTCCACCACTCCAACTGTTGAAATAGCGGTTACAGGCGAAAAAGCTGCGGGCGGCGTGATCATCACTGCCAGCCATAATCCACGCGAATGGAACGCTCTTAAGCTCCTTAACTCGAACGGCGAGTTTATCAACGCGGCAGACGGTGCAGCTGTTCTTGCAAAAGCCGAAAAAGACGATTTTCATTTTCCTGCAGTAGATAAACTCGGTTCTTATTCAGTCAACACCACATATCTTCAAAAGCATATTGAGGCGGTTGTCAACTATCCGCTTGTTGAAGTAGAAAATATTCGCAAAAAAGGGTATAAAATAGTAGTTGATGTAATCAACTCAACCGGCGCCATTTTTATTCCACCCTTGCTTAAAGCGCTCGGTGTAGACGAGGTAATTGTGTTAAATGGTGATGTTGACGGAAAATTCGCACACAATCCAGAGCCTTTGCCAGAAAATCTTTCTGAATTAAGTGCTGCGGTCAGAAAAAACAAAGCCGATTTAGGAATTGCAGTAGATCCGGATGTCGACCGCCTTTGCTTCGTATGTGAAGATGGCAGCATGTTCGGTGAAGAATATACGCTGGTGGCGGTGGCAGACTTTGTTTTGAAAAAGCGCCCAGGCAACACCGTTAGTAACATGAGTAGCACCAAGGCGCTCAAGGAGATCACGCTTAGTCATGGCGGCGAATACTTTCCGTCTGCAGTAGGAGAAGTGAATGTTGTCACAAAAATGAAGGAAGTAAACGCAGTGATCGGCGGAGAAGGTAATGGAGGCATTATCGTTCCTGATATGCACTATGGTCGCGACGCCCTGATAGGCATCGCTCTTTTTCTCAGTTCCCTTTCAAACCATCGCAACGGCATGAAGTCGTTCAGGGCAAGGTATCCCGACTATTTTATCTCGAAGAATAAGATCGAGCTGGGTAAAAACGTGAATGTCAAGGAGATTTTTGAGCAGATCCAACAGAAATACAAGAAGCAGCCCGTTAATACAGAAGACGGTTTGAAGATTGAGTTCGATAACGACTGGGTTCATTTGCGTACTTCAAACACAGAACCGATCATTCGAATATACGCTGAGAGTAGTTTCGAGACTACCGCGAATAATATAGCAGTGCGTTTGATGCAGGATATCAAAGAGTTTAGTTAACAACTTAAAAGTTTTTACTTTTGAGTTTACCATGAACCGTATTTACCTCGACAACGCCGCTACCACGCCACTCGATAAGGACGTGCTCGATGCAATGCTTCCCTATCTCACAGAAAAATTCGGAAACCCATCATCTATTTATTCTTATGGCCGCGAAAGCCGCATGGCCATCGAAACAGCCCGAAAGCTGGTTGCCCGAATACTTAATGCACACCCTGCTGAAATATTCTTTACATCAGGAGGAACTGAAAGCGCTAATACAGCTATCACCTCATCGGTGCGCGACCTGGGCTGTACACACATCATTACATCCCCGATAGAACATCATGCAACGCTGCATACAGTGGAATACCTGCAATGTCGCGGCGAGGCTGTTGTCAGCTACGTAAATGTTTTGCCTGACGGGCACATCGATCTTGACCATCTCCATCAATTACTGAACGAGAGTGCCGACAAATGCCTCGTTACGTTGCTGCATGCAAATAACGAGATAGGCAACATCATCGACATACATGCGGTGGGAGAGATGTGCAAACCATATGGGGCGGTTTTTCATTCGGATACTGTGCAGACAGTTGGTCACTTTCCGTTCGATCTGCGTAATACACCTGTGCATTTCGTAACAGCTGCTGGCCACAAGTTTCATGGTCCGAAGGGTGTTGGCATTTTATATATCAACGAAAACGTAAAGATCAAGCCATACATGCACGGTGGTGCGCAGGAAAGAAACATGAGAGCCGGCACCGAAAATTTATATGGTATCGTTGGTTTTGCCAAAGCCCTGGAGCTTGCCACGAAAAATTATAAAGAAGAAAGTGAATATATAAATTCACTGAAGATGTATATGATGCAGCAACTTGCTGCGAATATAAATGGAGTAGTATTCAATGGAGATCCGCTTGGCAATTCATTATACACGGTGCTGAGCGTGTCGTTTCCAAAAACTGAAAAGTCGGAAATGATACTCTTCAACCTCGACATTGCAAATATTTGCGCAAGCGGCGGAAGTGCGTGTACGAGTGGCGCCGACCAGGGTTCACATGTAATCCGTGCGATCAATAATAACCCTAACCAGGTAACCGTTCGGTTTTCTTTCAGTAAGTTTAACACCCGGGACGAAATAGATGTAGTGGTAGATAAACTACAAACGATGATCTGAGCGATCCCGCCGCTGGCATGAAGTATATTCTTGGTATTGATATCGGAACAACCAACACTAAAGCGGTTGCATACGATCTGCAGGGTAAGCCTGTTGCACAGGCCAACAGCACCTATTCATTTATTTCAGAACACGAACGTTTTCACGAACTCGATCCGCGTGCGCTTTTCAACGCCGTGATCGACGTGATGAAAGGTGTTTTGGACAAACTACCCCGCGAACAATTAGCTGGTGTAAGTTTCAGCTCAGCAATGCATGGTTTAATAGCTGTGGATGATCAAGGTGAGCCACTCACGAATATGATCACCTGGGCCGATCTGCGAAGTCATGAATACGCCATGCGGCTAAAGGATACTGATGTGGGCCATAAAATATATGAACGTACTGGTACTCCTATTCATGCGATGTCGCCTTTGTGCAAACTGATGTGGATGAAGGAAAATCTAACAGAAGTTTTTAATAAGGCTCACAAGTTTATCTCCATCAAAGAATATGTGTTCTATCATTTTTTTGGTGAGTTTGTGATTGATCATTCGATTGCTTCGTCTACTGGTCTTTTTGATATTTACGAGCTGGACTGGAATCAAGATGCATTGAATGCTGCAGGAGTTACAGCGAATAGACTTTCAAGACTGGTTAAAACAACTCATGTTGTTACAGGGTTGTCGGCCAGGTATGCAGAGATGTTCGGCATTAGCGGTGATACACCATTTATAATTGGCGCGAGTGATGGATGCCTTGCCCATATTGGAAGTAACGCGTTGGGGAAAGGAGATGTGTCGTTGACGATTGGAACGAGTGGCGCGGTAAGGATGATGGTCGACAAGCCGGCTTACGATCCGAAAGAAAGGATATTTAACTATGTGATGATGGATAACGCGTATTTGTCGGGCGGAGCGTTGAATAATGGTGGAAATGTGATGCAATGGTTTGCGAAAGGGTTTTTGCAAAAGGATTGTTCTGCGACAGAAGAGTTTGCGGATTTTATTGCGGAAGCGTGTGCCATTTCACCCGGGGCGGATGGGTTGATATTTCTGCCTTACATATATGGAGAGCGGGCTCCTGTTTGGGATGCGGATGCGAAGGGCATCTTTTATGGTGTATCGTCTGTGCATACGAGCGCGCATTTTATGCGTGCAATAATGGAGGGAATATCGTTTGCGCTGCTTGAAATTTTAAGTATTATGGAAGAGACGATTGGTACCGCTGCGAATATTTATGCGAGCGGAGGTTTTATACGCTCGGAGAAATGGAAGCAATTGTTGGCTGATGTGTTAGGTCGTACTATTTGCGTTACGCATGCTGAGGATTCTTCTGCGGCAGGGGCGGGAATGTTGGGCATGCTGGCGCTTGGCTTTAAAAAAGACCTGAATGAGATGAGGGAATTTTTTTCGGTGAAGGAGACCTTTGAGCCGGATTTGAACGATCGCGATGTTTATTTGAAAAACTATAAGATTTATTCTGAGCTATATTTGAGGTTCAAACGAGTATAGTCTTCAAAACTATAACCCACCCCTGCCCTCCCTGGGGGGGGGAGAGTTATTTTATTAAATAATCAAATAGGATACTCATGCAAATAGCAGTAGTCGGTCTCGGAAAAATGGGATACAACTTATCTCTCAACCTCCACAGAAACTCCTTCGAGGTATTCGCATACGACATCAACAAAGAAACACGGGAACTTATTCGCCTCGATGGCATCAATGCCCAGAATTCGCTGAAAGAAATGACTTGATGCAATGACCGGAAGAAGGGTGATTTGGTTAATGGTGCCCTCAGGAATAATTACCGAGAATACCATCACCTCGCTTTCGCCGATATTAAACAAGGGCGATATCATTATCGACGGAGGAAACTCAAATTATAAAGATTCAGTTATACGATCAAATTCACTTGCAGAAAAGGGTATTGACTTCCTGGACTGCGGCACCAGCGGCGGTATGACTGGCGCATTGAACGGTGTGTGCGCAATGATCGGCGGAAAGAAAGATGTGTTTGATTATTGCGAACCGGTTTTCAAAGCGATATCCGTGCCCGATGGATACCTATTCTGCGGCGAACCAGGCAGTGGACACTTTACAAAAATGATTCACAACGGCATCGAATACGGAATGATGCAGTCCATTGCAGAAGGGTTTGAGTTGATGCACCAGAGTGAATACAAATTCGATTATGCAGCGGTTGCAAAATTATGGAACAACGGATCGGTTATTCGGAGCTGGCTGATGGAATTGATGAATAACGCGTTTTCAAAAGATGAATCACTTGATAAGATCCGTGGCGTAATGCACTCGTCGGGAGAAGGAAAATGGATGCTTGAAACGGCACTGGAAAAACAAGTTGCCACGCCAGTGATCGCCTTGTCGTTGCTTATGCGTTATCGCTCGCAACAGCAGGATACATTTTCCGGAAAAGTGGTGGCTGCCCTACGGAACGAATTTGGCGGTCACGCAGTTGAGACAGTTATTTAAGAAGATTTTTCACTTCGTTTAATTTCATCAATGCTTCAACAGGAGTGAGCCTGTTGATATCAATATTTTCCAATAGCTTCCTGATCTCATTGAACGTTTCGCTGTGCGCGTCAAATATCGACAGCTGAAGTTTAGGCGCGGAGATCTTTTTTACCTGGTCGCGAATGGAGTCGTCGACGTGTTTCTCTTCCAGTTGTTTCAAGATTTCATTCGCACGTTGAATTAGCTCCGGAGGCATGCCCGCCATCTTCGCTACGTGGATACCAAAGCTGTGTTTGCTGCCTCCGGGGGCAAGCTTTCTTAAGAAGATAACTTTGTTTCCAACTTCTTTGTTGGTGATATGAAAATTTCGAACACGTGATAATTTGTTTTCCAGTTCATTCAGTTCATGGTAGTGTGTAGCGAATAATGTTTTTGGTGCATGGTGCGAATTGTGCAGGAACTCAGCAATGCTCCACGCGATGGAGATACCATCATACGTAGATGTACCACGACCAATTTCATCAAGAAGAATCAGGCTTCGTGAGGTGATATTATTGATGATACTCGCCGTTTCGTTCATCTCGACCATAAAAGTAGATTCACCACCGCTCAGATTATCACTTGCGCCGACACGTGTAAAAATTTTATCCGTCAGCGGCACCTTAGCCTGCTTTGCCGGAACAAAGCTTCCCATATGCGCCATGAGGGTAATAATAGCGGTCTGCCTGAGCACGGCACTTTTACCACTCATATTTGGCCCGGTAAGAATAATAATCTGCTGCGTTGACGGATCGAGCTCGATATCGTTCGTGATATAGGCGTCGCCTGTTGGCAGGTTGCGCTCAATAACCGGATGCCTGCTTTCCTTAAACTCCAGGTGACTGCCCTGGTGAATCTCGGGTTTATGATAATTGTATTGAACGGCATTATTAGCGAAACATATCAGGCAATCGAGAATGGCCAGGATATTTCCATTCACCTGCATGGGCGTGATGTAATCCTGTAATTCAAGCAAAAGCTTCTCATACACCATCATTTCGATGGCAGATATCTTTTCTTCTGCGCCAACTATCTTCTCTTCATATTCTTTCAGCTCCGGCGTAATGTATCGCTCAGCATTGGTAAGTGTCTGTTTACGCAACCAACTGTCGGGCACTTTGTGCTTGTGCAGGTTTGTGACTTCGAGATAGTAGCCGAACACATTATTGAAACCAATTTTCAAACTCGATATTCCCGTCTTTTCGAGTTCCTGTTGCTGTAGTGCCACGAGGTATTGCTTTCCTCCTGTGGCGATGGAGCGTAGTTCATCCAGTTCTGCCGAAACACCTTCCCTGATCATGTTGCCTTTCGCTGCGGCAACCGGGGGATTTTCTACCAGGTCGCTAACAATTCTTCCGAAAATATATTGGCAGGGATTAAGCGTATCAGCGAGGCGTTTAAGAAGATCGTTCTTTTCATTAATACAGAGCTCCTTTATCTTTTGAATATGCTCCAGCCCACGTGCAATCTGCATCACTTCGCGCGGATTGATCTTCTTCATCGGAATCTTACTCACCAAACGCTCCACATCGCCGCACTGCTTAAGGTGCATCGAAATCTTATTTCGCAGGTCTATGTCCTTGATAAAAAACTCCGTGAGGTTCAACCTTTCATTAATTCGCTTTTCTTCGTTTAATGGCATAATCGTCCAACGCTTCAGTAAGCGGGCACCCATCGGAGAGATTGTATTGTCGAGAACCTTAAGTAAACATTGATTGCCCTCTGTGCCATTGCCGAGAAGCTCGAGATTGCGAATGGTAAACTTGTCCATCCATAGATGGTCGTTTTTATCGATCCGCTGGATGGTGGTGATATGCTGAAGATTCGGATGTTCAGTATCCTTTAAATAATGAAGGATCGTGCCTGCTGCAATGATGGCGTCGTTCATTGCTTCAATTCCAAAACCTTTCAGCGAGTGCGTCTGAAAATGTTTTAGCAGAATTTCGTTTGCATATTTCGAATCGAATATCCAGCTTTCAAGAGAATAAGTATAGAACGTAGTACCGTACTGTTCCTTGAAATGTTTTTGATAGCTGCGCTGAAATATTACTTCGGCAGGTTTCAGCGATTGCAGCAATTTGTCGATGTATTCCTGTGTGCCTTCCGCTACAAAGAATTCGCCGGTGGTAATATCGAGGAAGGCGATGCCTGCCTGGGTATCTGTAAAATGGATTGCTGCCAGGAAATTGTTGTTGCTAAAGTCGAGCAGTTTTTCATTTGTGGCGATGCCCGGGGTAACAAGTTCGGTAACGCCGCGTTTGACGATTCCTTTGGCTTGCTTGGGATCTTCCAGCTGGTCGCAGATCGCCACGCGGTAACCCGCCTTTACGAGTTTGTGCAGGTACGTATCGAGCGCGTGATGCGGAAAACCGGCGAGCTCACTGGAGGTTGGCGAACCGCTATTGCGCCTGGTGAGGGTAATGCCTAGTACGCGCGAGCTTACAACCGCGTCTTCATCGAAGGTTTCGTAGAAGTCGCCGACCCTGAAAAGCAGTATTGCATCGGGATATTTTTGCTTGATAGCCCTGTGCTGCTGCATCAGGGGGGTATCGTTTGCGGTCTTCAGTGCCAAATCAGAAATTAAATGTAAACTGCGCCCAAATTAAAGGAAGCGCAGGAACTTTGAAAATTAAGAAATACACAGAACTGAATCGTAAGACTGTGGATGAATTCAGGCAGGCGGAAAAATTTCCGGTGGTTGTTGTGCTTGATAATGTGAGGAGCATGCATAATGTGGGAAGTGTTTTCAGAACGGCGGATGCGTTTCTTGTGAGCGGAATGTGGCTATGCGGCTATACCCCAAGGCCTCCGCACCGCGATATCCAGAAGACGGCGCTCGGCGCAACGGAAACTGTGAAGTGGCAGTATGCGGAGAAAACGGCTGATGCGCTGACCGTTTTAAAGGACGAAGGGTACCGCATTTTCGCGGTGGAACAGGTGGAAAAAAGCGTGTCGTTGCAGGATTTTTCGTTCGATTCCGAAGAAAAAGTGGCCGTGATATTCGGGAACGAGGTAACCGGTGTGGATGCAGAGGTGCTGGCGCTTTGTGACGGGTTCGTGGAAATACCGCAATTTGGCATGAAGCATTCTTTGAATATATCTGTTGCAGCAGGCATAATTTTGTGGGAACTTTGCGGCAGAAGAAGTAAATAGTTTTAAGGAGATGATCAAAAAGTATTTAAGTCTTATAAAATTCTCTCATACGATCTTTGCGATGCCCTTTGCGATGATCGGGTTTGTTTTGGGAGTATTAAGTGAAAGAGTCGATTTTGTTTTCTTTAAGCTTTTGCTGGTAATGCTATGTATGGTGTTTGCGCGCAGCGCCGCAATGGCCTTTAACCGCTGGCTCGATAAAAACTTCGATGCAAAAACCCGAGAACTGCGATCAGGGAAATCCCTGCCGGAATAATATCGGCAAATAAAGCATTGATTTTTGTTATTCTCAATTGTATTGCGTTCATCATCACCACATATTTTATCAATCTTCTTTGCTTTTATCTTTCGTTCGTGGCGCTCTTTGTCATTCTCTTCTACAGTTATACCAAAAGGTTTACGCCCCTTTGTCACCTAGTGCTTGGTGTGGGTCTCGCGCTCGCACCGATAGGCGCATATCTCGCAGTGACCGGCGTCTTTTCCCTTATACCCGTTCTATTTTCATTTGTTGTATTATGCTGGGTAAGTGGCTTTGATATCATCTACGCTTTACAGGATGAGGAGTTCGATCGTTCACAAAACTTACATTCGATCCCGGTGTGGCTTGGGAAAAAAAATGCACTTCGTTTTTCTGAAGCACTGCATGCTATTGCGGCTATCCTGGTTGTTGTAATCGGTTTAAATGCTGAATTTCACTGGCTCTATTGGATAGGCACCGCCATATTTTGCGGCATGCTTGTATATCAGCATTCTATCGTAAAGCCAAAGGATCTTTCTCGTGTAAACATTGCGTTTATGACCGCCAACGGTATTGCCAGTGTAGCCTTTGCGTTTTTGTTATCACAGATATGATTTTATTCTGATGGCGAGAATTATGGCGATAGACTACGGATTAAAAAGAACAGGCATCGCGGTAACGGATCCACTTAAAATAATCGCTACCGGCTTAACTACCATTCCTTCAACAACGCTCGTCAATTTTCTGAAAGATTACTTTTCGAAAGAAGAAGTTGAATTAGTGATTGTAGGGGAACCGAAGAACTGGGACGACACTGATACGCATGCCACACCGCTTGTTAACACTGTGGTAAAAAAAATGATGAAAGAATTTAGGGAAATGCGCATTATCAGGGTGGATGAGCGGTATACTTCGAAGATGGCATCGCAGGCGATGATTGATATGGGGATGAAAAAGATGCAACGAAGAAATAAGGCCTTGGTAGATGAGATCGCCGCTACTATTATGCTTCAGGAATACTTGCGTTCCCTGTAATAAACGTAAATTTGCGCTTCCTAAAAACAGGGTAAAATGATTCTACCGATAGTGGCATATGGCGCTCCGATTCTAAGGTCTGTGAGCAGGGAAATAGATAAAGATCATCCCGGCCTGCAAAAACTGATAGAAGATATGTGGGAAACGATGTATGCCAGCAATGGCGTGGGCCTTGCCGCGCCGCAGATCAATAAAGACATCAGGACTTTTTGTTGTTGACAGCAGCCAGATCTTCACAAACCAGGAAGACGAAGACAAGGGAAGATATCCCGATGAACCAGGGATAAAAAAAGTATTCATCAACGCGCAGATCAAAGAACTGAATGGCAAAGAATGGAGCTACAACGAAGGATGCCTTAGTATTCCTAAAATAAGAGAAGATGTTTCGCGCAACGAAGAGATCACAATCGAATACGAGGATGAAAACTTTGAACAACACACCGAAACATTCAACGGCTTAACGGCACGCGTTATTCTTCATGAATATGATCATATAGAAGGTAAATTGTTTATCGATTACCTTAAGCCACTGAAGCGTAAATTGATGAAAGGAAAGCTCGATGATATTTCAAAGGGCAAAGTGAAAGTGGATTACAAAATGATGTTTGTAAAGTGAAGTGGCACGCCGCAGTTTTCATATTACTTTGCGCGATAAGTTTCGAAAGCTCCGCACAGGACTCTTTGGTTAACTTCGAAAAGAAGGCTGTTACACTTAAAGAAGTGGTTGTACGCAGCAACCTTAACGTGCCCGGTTTATTCAGCGGGTAAAAGATGATACCACCTTTCATAAAGCTTTTCTGAATCTTAAAGTGCTTGGTTACACTTCGCTGAACGATATAAGAATGCTCGACAAGAAAGGCACACCGAAAGCCACGCTTGTCAGCCGCACGAGGCAGGAAACTGGTAACGGTTGCAGATGGATGCATACGCTTGAAGAAAAATCACAGGCGATATGTTCACCTCCGAGGCACGCTTATAATTACTACACCGGCCAATTGTACTCATCAATATTTTTTGCGCACGATACTATTTGCGGTGAAACGAATATTGTTGCCGGAACAAAATTCAGCACGCAAAATAAAAGTGGTATCGATAAGCACAAGGAGCAATTGAAGATGTTGTTTTTCAACCCAGGTAAACGAATTCCCGGATTGCCATTTATCGGAAATAAAATCGCTTTGTTTGACGAGGATGTATCGGCGCTGTATGATTTTACCATTGATATGGTTGAGTTCAAAGGTGAACTGTGTTATGTGTTTTACATCGTTCCCATGACAAACCTTACTTCTTCTCAAAAAGACAAAATAGTTATCAATGAAATGACTACATGGTTCGATACCAACACGTGGGAAATCCGCGGACGTAATTATGATTTGAGTTACAAAGCCGGCGTGTACGATTTTGATGTGCACATAGAAGTGGAGATGACGAAATTTGGTGAGTACCTTGTTCCGAAAGTGATGAGGTATAACGGGGATTGGGATGTTATATTTAAGAAACGAGAGAAGGGTATCTTTACTGCGACGTTATTTGATTTTCAGAAGTGATGGGCCAGGGGTGGGTTCTAATTAGTAGTTTGTCTTGTGGTCTTCGAGTAATTTCTCCATTTCTCAATCACCTGCGCCATATCCTCCGGCACCTCACTATCAAAACTTACTTTCTCCCTTGTCTTCGGATGAAGAAACCCAATAGTCTTCGCATGCAGGGCATGCCTCGGACAAATCGCAAAAGCATTCTCAACAAACTGGCGATATTTTGTAAAAACTGTTCCTTTCACAATTCTATCTCCACCATAAATCTCATCGTTAAATAGCGGATGCCCTATATGCTGCATATGCACCCGGATCTGGTGCGTACGACCCGTTTCAAGTTCACATTGTATTAGTGTAACGTAACCAAATCGCTCGAGACTTTGTAATGAGTAACAGCTTCTTTACCATATTCCCCATCTGGATATGCATCGAACAATTTTCTAAATCGCTTATGCCTTCCGATATGCGCACGCACAGTGCCTGACTCATTTTCCACATCACCCCATACCAGCGCAACGTATTGACGATGCACCGTATGGTCAAAGAACTGTTTCGCAAGGCTTGCAACCGCCTTCGCAGTCTTTGCCAGTACCATTAACCCGCTGGTATTTTTATCGATACGGTGCACAAGGCCATATCTTGGCAAATCGGCAGCCGTAAGGTGACTGTTTTGCTGCAAAAGATACCAGGCCACGCCATTCACCAGTGTGCCGGTATAATTTCCGCTGGCAGGATGCACCACCAGCCCAACGGGCTTATTAATGATCATTACCTCATCATCTTCATACACAATGTTTAACGGCATTTCCTCTGGTATCACTTCCTCTGAGTGAACTTCCCTATCGGAGTACACGACTACTTCCTCGCCGGGTCTGATTTTATGGTTTGCCTGGACCTTTTTGCCATTCACCAGCACACGACCGGTTTCTATGGCCTGCTGCACTTTATTGCGAGATGCGCCTTCGATGCGTGCGGTTAGAAATTTGTCCAGGCGCATAGGTTCCTGTCCACGATCAATGATAACGGTGGTACGCTCATAAAGCGTATCGCCTGTTTCGGCCGGATCTTCTACTTGATCGTCGGGTTGCTCGTTGTATGGCTGGTCGGGTGACATCCTGCAAAAATGCTAAATTTGCACCTATGCCCTCACAAAAAGTTTTCTTCCAGGACCTTGGAAAGATGGAATACCAGGCTGCGTGGGATTTCCAGGAAGAATTGCTTGCCAAAAATGTCGAAATAAAAACGCAGAATCGCCGAAACGAAAGCGATGCCGACATTCTTACAGCTCTTGAGCAGCAAACCATCCATCACTTGCTGTTTGTTGAACATCCTCCTGTTTACACCTTAGGCAAAAGCGGTAAAATTGAACATGTATTAATAAGTGAGGAAGAAAGAAAACAGAAAAAGCTCGCGTTTTTCAGAATCAACAGGGGAGGAGACATTACGTTTCACGGGCCCGGCCAGATTGTAGCTTATCCTATACTTGATCTCGAAAGATTTTATACCGACATCGGACGCTATATGCGCGATCTTGAAGAAGTAATCATTCGTACAGTCGCAGATTATGGATTGCAGGGAGCAAGGTCATCTGGCGAAACAGGTGTATGGCTCGATCCGGGAGTGAAGGGTAGAGAGCGAAAAATTTGCGCTATCGGTATCAGGTGCAGCCGATGGATTACCATGCACGGGCTTGCGTTTAATGTGAACACGGATCTTGGATATTTTGGCAATATCATTCCATGTGGCATCCAGGACAAACAGGTTACTTCTCTCCAAAAAGAATTGGGAAGAGAACTGGACATGGAAGAAGTAAAGGAGAAAGTGAAAGGGTACTTTGAGGAAGTATTCGCGGCACAGTTAGTCTAGAAGTCTTTCGGAATAAAAAACTTATGTCGCTCGAGTAATTCTCCATTCTCAAACAACTCGAACCAAAACCATCCTGAATGCACAAAGTTCGACTTATCCACTATCAACTGTGTGGACTTGATCTCTTTGATATCAAACACAGGTTTTCTATTCTCTTCAAAAAACGCGACTGTATATTTTTTGCGCTCTGCTTCAGGTAGCGCGATCATAACGTTTCCAAACTTTTCTGTAAACACAAATCTGGACGCGCGGTAACTTTCCTTTTGTTCAAAAGGTTTTATAAGAATTGAATCTGCCGATACGTACAGCATAGTGTCTTTCGTAAGATACAGCAACGAGTCGCGGAATTTTTTGAATCCACTCTCCGGTATATTGGTGTAGATATTTCTTCTTTTCACCACATACAACTTTTCGTTTGGTGCAGTTTTCAATGCCCGTACTTCGTTAGTGCTGAGGCTATCAGAAAACTTGATCCGATGGTTATCGTTGAACAAAAAAGATTCATCTGCAGTGCCGGTATCTTTTGCCGGTCGTCTTGAATTGGTGAAGAAATATTTTCCGCTGTCAAGCGCAATGAACATGCGGTAATATATCGGCGCCGAGGGAGCCTTAGTGTCAGCAAAACCATTTTGTTGCACAGATGGATCGGGAACAGTGATAATAGTCTTGAAATTTTTTAAGCTATCGGTTGAACGCTGGATGCCAATTTGAGTAATAGAGCGATAGGGATTTGTCCAGCTGATAACGTTCCGGTTATTCGCTTTTGCAACAGCAGTAAACCGAGGCAATGTATCCTGTGCAATACCGTGAACGGAGCAGATGCAAATCAACAAAAAGAAAAGGGCAGCGATTTTTGTCATGATCCGACGATCGGTTTTACTTCAAATATTGGTTTACGGACAAAGATAATCGAATGCGTTGCTTTAAAAAATCAACGTTCCTTCCGGCAGCGATCTGTTTCCCTGCAATCCGCCGGTATGAATCATTAATAAGTTTGAACCTGGTTGAAACAGATCTTTCGCGGCCATATCATAAACGGCGTAAAACATCTTTGCAGTATATACAAAGTCGGTTGGAATGTTTTCTTCCTGGTAAACCGAATTCATAAAGGCGATAAGCTCCGTTGTTTTCTTAGCGTAGCCGCCAAAATGGTGATCGTAATCGATGAACCAATTTCGTTTTGTTGTGATTGACCTGATAAAACGGTCGATTTCGTTATCATTTTGATCCGGTATTTTCAAAGCGCATGTTCCGATTACTGTTTGGCCATCGGCAGAGGAATTGATGATTCCCGCAAGAGTAGTGCCGGTGCCCACCGCGCAGATAATGTGGGTGTAGGTATCTGAAGCTTCGCTTAGTATTTCTGCTGCTCCCTTCACACCGAGGTCGCTTTGGCCGCCTTCAGGAACATAATAGTATTCATTATTCTTTTCGATAAAGAGGGTGATCAGTTGCTCTTTGTTTTTATACTCTTCGCGATTAACATAAATCAACTCCATCCCGGCCTCTTTCATCTGAACTATCGAATTGTTTTCAGGGAATGTTTGTTCACCACGCACGATGCCAACGCTTTTTAGATGCTGTTCTTTACATGCAACGGCCGTAGCTACAAGATGGTTGGAATAGGCGCCGCCGAAGGTCACTATGCCGGTCTTTCCCTGCCTTAAAGCCTCCGTGGTATGATATTTTAGTTTGTACCACTTGTTTCCGGAAATATGGCGATGTATCTTGTCAAGCCGTAACACATCAAGGCTTAAACCCTTTGTTTTGAACAACGGTTTGCGTAAAGTTTGTGTCACTATATTTTTATACATTCGCACCTGAAATTTTAAAATTAATATAATGCAGCCAACTCTATTGATACTCGCGGCAGGTATGGCTTCCAGGTATGGAAGTATGAAACAGATCCAGGGATTCGGACCTACCGGCGAAACCATTATGGAGTATTCAATTTACGATGCTATAAGGGCAGGATTTAAAAAAGTTGTTTTTATTATCCGTGAAGAATTTGCGGACGATTTTAAAAAAATATTTGAGCCCAAGCTGAAAGGAAAAATTGAAACGGATTACGTGTTCCAGCATTTGAAATCATTTACCGGCAACAGAAACATTCCGGCAGAAAGAACCAAGCCCTGGGGAACAGCGCATGCGGTGCTTTGCGCGAAAGATGCAGTGAACGAACCTTTCGCTGTAATAAACGCAGATGATTTTTATGGCAAGGATGCTTTTGAAAAAGCATATGCTTTTTTAACCGGCGAATGCAGTGAAAAAGTTTATTCCATCATTGGTTACGACCTTGTAAAAACACTTTCAGATAATGGAACGGTGAACAGGGGGGTATGCCAGGTGGATGACAAAGGAAATCTTTCAGGCATAGCGGAGCGTGTTAACATCGCTGAGAAAGATGGTAAAATACTTGTTGAAGACGGTTTTGAGCCGCATGAGTTACCAAGAGATTCAAGCGTGTCGATGAACTTCTGGAATTTTCATCCGTCTATCTTTCCTTATACTGAGAAATTGTTTGGAGAGTTTCTTGATGAAAATATGGAAAAGCCCAAGTCAGAATTTTTTATACCGATAGTGGCAGATAAGTTTATTAAATCAGGCGGTGTGATAAAAGTAATTCCTACATCTGCCAAATGGTTTGGTGTAACCTACAAAGAAGATGCTCCTGAAGTGCAGCAGAGACTTGATGAGTTGGTTGACAAGGGTGAGTATCCGAAAAGCCTGTGGGCGTAACCGCTGATTAATAGCTCTTCACCATGAACACGCAGTCGGCGATCTTCCTGATCTGCTGAACGCGGTCCATCCCTTTCACCTGCGAGTTTAACTGAAGCTTTAAGTAGTTGGCACTGGAGTCAACTTTCATGATACTGTCAACAGTGTTGAAGATATTCTTCGCATTGATTGCAAATACAACACCTTCGGCCTGTGTTTCACGTGTGTTCACAATTCCTATCACTTCACCATTCCTGTTAAAGACAGGTCCGCCTGAGTTTCCGGGATTTGCAGAAACGCCAATCTGGCAAGAGAGTGTATCGCCATTGTAGCCTGTAACGGCACTCATGTATCCCTCGTTATAAACAATTTCTTCCCTGGGGAAGCCCAGTGTAAAAAGTTGCTCGCCCAGTTCAGCACCATTTTTCTTAAAGCTGTAGGGTAGAGCAGTGTGAGCCTTAAAGTCACCATCTTCGATCTTTAGGATAGCGATATCGTTTTCCTGGTTAATGTGGATGATAGACGCCCTGAACTCGGCACCCTTATTATTTTGGAGTACCACCGCCTGCGAGCCTTCAACTACGTGAGCGTTAGTTACGATATAACCCTTGCCATCAATAAAAAAACCTGTACCGCCCGATTTGATAGGCGTGGCGGGAGCTTTGGGAGGCTGTACATCTTCCTTCTTTTCCACCTGCTGCCTGAGCGCATTTACTTTTCTTTCCGTATTCTCAAACTTTTTGCTCAACTGCTGAAGTTCTGCGGTATTTGCCTTGCGTGAGTAGTAGGTGGAACACGCCCGCGATGAGAACAGTGGTAAGGCCGGCTATGGTAGCCGCAACGCCCATTACCTTGCGATGCTTTTTCCAAAGCTGCCTGAGTATCGCTTTCGGAGCAGTTTCTTTGATAATGCCTTTCGAGGCCAGGTCGCTGTGGATTTCGTGAAGTGTGGAGCGGAAGTTCTTCTGGTCGCCGAACATTTCGAGCTGGTTCATGAACAGGCTGTGTTCAACAACCATCAGGTCGACATCCGGATCACTCTGACGGAGATCTTCGAAAGCATATTTCTCCCCGGGCGTCATTTCGTTCCTGAGGTATCTTTCAATGTCGTCCAAAAGTTGAATCCTGTCCATTTACACCGTATTGATTTTATATTCCGAAAAAAACAGTTTTCTTAATCTCAGGAGGCATTTATACTTCTGATTTTTGGCATTATCGGGATTTGTGTATCCGAAGGTGCCGGCTATCTCGCTCATATTGCGACGTCTGTATATAAAATGCTTCCAATAAACTCTTACAGGGCTCACCAAGACCTAAAAGGGCCTTTTCCATAACCTGGAATTCCATGTTCTTCTGATCGTGCAGTTCCAGGTCTTCTTCTACCGGTACCGTTTCCTCAAGGCTGCTCACCTGGGGTATAAAACGCTGCGCCTGGCTTAACCGTTTCAACCATAAACGCCTGCAAACGGAATACAGGTACGTTTTAAGCTGGCAATGCAGTTCAAATTCAGGCGTTTCTTGCCCTCTCGTACAACACAATCATCGCCTCCTGAAATATATCCCTGGCATCTTCTGAAGAACCATTGTTGTTGATAATCAACGACTGAACCATTGAAAAGTGCTTTCCATATATCGATTCCACCGCCTCCCTGTCGTTCCGGGCCAATCCTGCGAGCAACTGCAATTCCTGTGGTTCTGGTTTCAATCTTAGCCTCTATTTATACCGAAATTATGATAGAAGTAACCCCTTTGGGAAGATTTTAAATTTTTCTGGAAACATGCGGGTTACCTTTTTAGTGTTGGGGTATTAACACCAAATAATCATTAAAAACACAAAAACTGGCACAATGAAAAAACTTCTTTTAGTATTGGCAATCGGAGCTTTTGTTGCATGTAACGAAAGCGCTTCAGACGACTCAACAACTGCAGACACATCTGCAACATCAACTCTTGACACAAACACAACTGCACCAGCAGTTCCAGATACAGCAACTATGCCTGCTACTGATACTTCAGCTACAAAGGCTGACAGCTCTGCAAGCAAGTAAGATTTTATATGGCAAGCAATCGTTAGAGGCTTTCCTGTTCCCAGGAAGGCCATTTTTTTGTCGTGAAGCGTTATGCATGAGGCGTGAACCGAACTGTTATGCACGCCTCACGCCTCACGATCTGCGATCCGGAACTAAAACTTCTTCTTCAGATTTTCGTCTATCGCATCCAGGAACTCCTCTGTATACAAGTAGTGATCGCCGTGTTTGACTTTATTTCCGTGAACGTTCATCGCGAGGTCCTTGGTCATCTTTCCACTTTCAACCGTTTCAATACATACTCTCTCAAGCGTATCGCAGAAATCAATTAATTCCTGGTTGCCATCCAGCTTGCCCCTGAAGGCCAGTCCGCGCGTCCATGCGAATATCGAAGCGATAGGATTCGTAGAGGTTGGCTTACCGGCCTGGTGATCCCTGAAGTGACGGGTAACCGTTCCGTGT
This sequence comes from uncultured Chitinophagaceae bacterium, assembly GCA_963782225.1. GTDB lineage: Bacteria > Bacteroidota > Bacteroidia > Chitinophagales > Chitinophagaceae > Flavitalea. The sequence continues at coordinate 117,217 of CAWAIQ010000004.1, read as the reverse complement.
GCAGCTTCCGCTTCCATCGTTTTACCATCTGGTGTAACCAGCACAGAAGTCATCAACCCAAGTGAACCGAAGCCTTGCGCAACTGAATCACTCTGCACATCGCCATCGTAGTTTTTACAAGCCCATACAAAGTTGCCATTCCATTTCAGCGCGCTGGCAACCATGTCATCAATCAGGCGGTGCTCATAAACGATTCCTGCATCAGTGAACTTTTGTTTGAACTCACCCTGGTATATTTCTTCAAAAATGTCTTTGAAGCGTCCGTCGTATTTTTTGAGAATAGTGTTCTTTGTAGAAAGATATAATGGCCACTTTTTGCTGAGTGCCATGTTGAAACAACTCCTTGCAAAACCTTTGATGCTTTCATCGGTATTGTACATAGCGAGTGCAACACCGTCGCCTTTAAAGTTGTACACCTCAAAAGTCTGCGGTTCGCCGCCACCTTCCGGTGTAAACGTCATCGTGAGCTTTCCTTTCCCTTTGATCACCGTATCAGTAGCACGGTACTGATCACCAAACGCGTGTCTGCCAACAATTATGGGAGCCGTCCAGTTCGATACCAGGCGTGGGATGTTGCTGATCACAATTGGCTCCCTGAAAACGGTGCCGTCGAGAATGTTGCGGATAGTGCCGTTCGGGCTCTTCCACATCTGCTTCAATTTGAATTCTTCAACGCGCGCTTCATCGGGAGTGATGGTTGCGCACTTTATACCTACACCAAATTCCCTGATGGCATTTGCTGCATCTACAGTTACCTGATCATTGGTTGCATCGCGGTGCTCGATACCAAGATCGAAGTAGCGGATGTCCACGTCCATATATGGAAGAATCAGCTTGTCTTTAATAAATTTCCAGATGATGCGTGTCATTTCATCACCATCTAATTCTGCTACAGGGTTTGCTACTTTAATTTTCTGTTTCATCCGTTACTGTTTAATGTATGTGTTCGAGCGGACCGCAAAAGTAAGAAAAATCACTTACGGGAATAGGCAAAAACCCTTAACCTTTCTTCATCAGACTGGTGAGAGACGTTATTTCATATATAAAATTTATCTTGCATCAATGGTAAAGGCGCTGAAAGAATATCTTGCCAGGTTTATCGAACTGAGTGACGAAGAGCTTGAATTTTTGGCTAACATCGCCGAGGTAAGAACCTACGACAAAAAGGTGAAACTTATCGATCAGGGCGAACAGGAGAACTACTTCAATTTTATTATCAAGGGACTCGCCCGGAAATATTTTTACAAAGGAGAAGAAGAGATCATCACCCAGCTGGCCAAGGAAGGAGAGATCATCAGCTCTTCTGTCTCATTTCTTTCAGGCGACAAATCGCTCTACGTCGTTGAAACCATCGAACCAACAACCTTCCTTTCTTTCAGCAAAGAAGCAATCGAAAAGTTATATTCCGCCGATAAAAAGTGGCAACGCTTAGGCAGGCTCATCATTACGGACCTTTTTCTCCAGAAGGAGTCCTGGGATCTCGAACGCATACTTTACAGCACACAGGAGCGTTTTGTAAGATTCCTTAGCACCAACTCTAACCTTTTTCAGCGCGTTCCGCAAAAATACCTCGCTTCCTATCTCAATATCCAGCCGGAAACATTCAGCAGGCTCAAACATTTGTTACGCACACGAAATACTTCTAACACTGCTATATCGTTATAAAAAGTATGCAGGCCAATGGCACTGATATTAACCAGTACGCCGGGTACATTCTGAAATTTGTTCAGCAGTACATTAAGATCTCTGAACAGGATTTCAACCAGTTTCTTCCTTTTTTCGAAGTGCGAACTTTTGCGAAACGCGAAGAAGTTCTGCGTTACGGTCAAACCGACGACTACCTCAACCTGGTAGTAAAGGGATTACTCAGGAAATACGTGCTGGTAGGAAAAAATGAGAAAACGCTGCAGCTGGCTATCGAGGGCAAAGTAATTCAATCAGAAATATCGTTTCATAAGCGTATCCCTTCTACCGTGATCATCGAAACTATTGAGCCATCCGTGCTGGTATCGATGCGTTACGACAAAGTGCAGCAGGTTCTTGATAATATTCCCGCTGCAGAACAAATTGGAAGGGAAATGATGACATACCTGTTCATAAAAAAAGATGCCCGATACTTTGCGCAGCTGAACAACACTACGCGCCAGCGGTTTCTGCACTATGTGAAAAGTCATCCGCAGATGTTGCAGCGCGTCCCGCAAAAAGTTCTCGCCTCTTATTTAGAGATTAAGCCTGAAACTTTCAGCCGCCTCAAGCACCTCCTGAAATAATGGACCTCCGACGCTTCATCAGCGGTTGAACCACTATATACACTAACAGCACCGCTATCCCCACACCGCCGGCAACAATCACTCCTTTCCAGAATACGCTCTCCGAGCTTGCGAAAAAATCTTTCGCTTCGGAATAAAGCAATCTCACATTCAGGTATACAAGAATTGCTGCGATCACCCAGGCTATTGCCTGAACATATGGCTTAATAACAAACTGACCCATCTTCTCTTTATCGCTGCAAAAGTGAATAAGCGGTATCACGGCAAACCCCAGCTGCATGCTCAAAATAACCTGGCTAAAAATCAGCAGGCTGTTCACTTCCGCTTCGCCATAAATCCAGATGACCAGCACTGCGGGAATAATCGCCAGCAACCTGGTAATTAAACGCCGAAGTACCGGACTAAGCCGTAGTTTAAGATATCCTTCCATTACGATCTGACCTGCGAGTGTGCCCGTTACCGTGGAACTTTGCCCCGCGGCGATCAACGCCACAGCAAAAAGGATCGGTGCAATTTTGTAACCGAGCAACGGTGCAAGTAACTGGTGGGCATCCTGGATTTCTGCAACATCTGTCCGTCCCGCTTTGAAAAATACGGTTGCTGCGAGAACGAGGATGGCGGTGTTCACGAGGAACGCGATGTTCAGCGCAATAGCAGAGTCGATGAAGTTCCATTTCAACGCCCGCTTGATGGCCGACGGCTCAGTGCCTATTTTTCGGGTTTGAACAAGTGCCGAGTGCAGGTAGAGGTTGTGCGGCATTACCGTGGCACCGATGATGCCGATCGCAATGTAGAGTGCCTCATCGTTTGGAATGTGCGGCACCAAACCGGCGGCTACTTCTGTAAGCTGTGGTCCCGCCAGGATTATTTCGACTAAAAAAGACAAACCAACAATCGCAACCAGTGCTATGATGAAAGCCTCCATTTTACGCATACCTAACTTTTGAAGATAGAGCAGGAGGAAAGTGTCGAGAACAGTAAAGGTTACGCCCCACACAAGCGGCAGACCCGTAAGTAATTGAATACCGATAGCCATTCCAAGCACTTCTGCAAGATCTGTTGCAGCGATAGCGATCTCCGCCAGTATGTACAGTATGAAATTGACTGGTCGCGGATAGGTTTCCCTGTTTGCCTGTGCAAGGTCGCGCTGGCGAACGATGCCCAAACGTGCGGATAGACTTTGAAGCAGCAGGGCCATCAGGTTGCTCATCAATAATACCCAGATGAGTGTGTAACCAAATTTGCTACCACCTGCCAGGTCTGTAGCCCAGTTTCCCGGGTCCATATAACCGACGCTCACCAGGTAAGCAGGTCCAAAAAATGCGAAGATCTTTCTCCATCCGTTGGGTCGTTGATTAACGTCCACCGTTCCGTGTACCTCACTCAACGATGTATCTGTGCTATAACTATTCCTCATTTGTTACAAAAACATTTTTGGCTACACTTCCACTAATTGTAACGGCCGGAAGATTTTTGATCTTCAGCTCAATCGAATTGTCGAATGCAAACCTTTTTTTTACTTCCACTTTCGTTCCAAGTGCCAGCCCTTTATGCCGTAATAGTTCAAGCATGTCCGTCGACTGATCGCTAATGTTGCTCACTACTGCAGGCATGTTCAGTTTTACTTCTGCAAGATTCATCTGCTTTTTTACGGGCACTTTTCCATTGCTGTCGGGAATAGGATCGCCATGCGGATCGGCTTTAGGAAATCCGAGATATTCATCAAGACGCTCGATAAGTTTTTTGCTGGTGATGTGTTCAAGTTCTTCCGCCATCTCATGAACTTCTTCCCAACCGAAGCGCAATTCTTTTACGAGAAATAATTCCCACAAGCGGTGCTTGCGGATGATCTGCAGCGCCATCTTCCTGCCATCAGGGCTTAATTTGAAGCCTTTGTATTTTTCATAAAGAAGCAACTTCTGCATCTTCAGTTTTTTGAGCATGTCTGTAACTGACGCTGCTTTTGTATCAAGCTGTCGGGCCAACGCGTTAGTAGTGACGATCGCATCTTCTTCCTGGAGATGAAAGATGGCCTTGATGTAATCTTCCTTACTCGATGAAACTTTCATGGCGGTGTGTTCAGAAGTTTAGCTAATCTAAATTATTTTTTAGACAAATCTAAAAAATAAAAGCAATCGGGCATCATTTTTATTTCCATTGATGCACTCGAATTGCTACATTTAACCGTTTAATGGCTAATATGGTATGAACAAACTGCTTCTGGGACTGTGTTTTTTAGTTTGGATTACAGGAGGTTGCACGGATAAAAAGAAAGCTTCGCTAACTGGTGACGAACCGGTGGAGGTTTCTGAATTCATCGATTTTTTCCCTGAAGTGAAGCTACCGTTTATAGTTGCCGATACAACCTTAAACAGGAAGATCTCCGACTCGCTTCTCATTTCCAATACTGTTTTCAATCAATTTGTTCCCGATTCTGTGCTGACGAAAGACTTCAGCAAGGCTAAACCTAAAATATATCCGCTTGGTCGTGTTACGGAGAAAGGAAAGGAAACATACCTCTTTGTCCGCGCGGTGCAAGGCACAAAACGGGTGGGGTACCTGATCACTTTCAACAACGAAAACAAATATCTCAACACTTTGAGGCTTGTAAGATCGGGCGAGAATTACACATCTTTTTACGGATCGCTTGATAAAAAATTTCAGATCACTACCTACAGGGAGCGAAAGAGCGCAGGTGAAACTTCTTTCAAACGCAATATTTACATCTACAATAGCGCATCAAACGATTTTACGCTGATACTTACGGAACCGAACGATGAATTCGTAGAAGATGTTCTTAATCCAATTGACACCTTCACCCAAAAGAACAAATACACTGGCGATTATCCTTCCAACAAAAAGAATTTCGTCTCGTTCAGAGACGGAAAAAATACCTCGGAGATTTTGTTCTTCACACATTTCGAAAAAGATAAAGGAGAATGTGTGGGTGAATTGAAAGGTACGGCACGTTTTGTGTCACCAAAGAAAGCTGTTTACAAAGCTGTCGGCAATCCATGCTCGCTCGAATTTACATTTACAACAACGTCGGTTGTTATGAAAGAAGTTGAAGGATGCGGCTCTTTCAGGGATATCAAATGTTTTTTTGATGGAACCTATCCGAAAAAGAAAAGCAAAGCCGTGAAAAAGAAGGCTTAGTAAATACGAAGATTAGTTTTAAAGCGTTGTTTTCACCGTTGTTATAAAAAGTTTACCACACTATGAGTTTTAGCAATTTCCAGGTTCCGTACAAGATTGATGACAGGTATTCAAAGAAGGTAGCATATTTCTCAATGGAATTTGCCATCCACCAGCCCCTCAAAATTTATAGTGGTGGTCTCGGTTTCCTTTCAGGCTCGCATTTACGCAGCGCATATGAATTACGACAGAATCTAATAGGCATAGGTATACTATGGAAGTATGGTTATTACGACCAGGCCAGGAATCAGGATCAAACCCTGCAGGTAACCTGGATGGAAAAGCAATACAGCTTCTTAGAAGATACAGGGCTAAAATTTCAGATCACCATTCACGATCATCCGGTTTGGGTGAAAGTTTTATACCTGAATCCTGAAACGTTTAAAACGGCACCACTGTTCCTGTTAAGTACAGATCTTCCCGAAAACGACCACGTATCGCAAACCATTACTCATCGTTTGTATGATGCGAACATGGCTACCAAGATCGCGCAGTTTATTCTGCTCGGCGTTGGAGGCGCAAAGCTCGTTGATGAACTTAATTTCAATCCTGAGCGCTATCACCTTAATGAGGCGCATGCAGTATCGTCTGTTTTCTATCTCTACAAAAAATTCGGAAACGTTGAAGAAATCAAGAAGCGTCTTGTTTTCACCACACACACTCCTGAAGAAGCCGGAAATGAAAAGCACGACATCTACCTCTGTGAAAAAATGAGCTACTTCTGCGGCATTGGCCTCGATGAAGTGCGGAGACTTACTGGTATCACGGATGGTGCTTTCAACCATTCGCTGGTAGCACTGCGATTTGCAAAACTCGCTAATGGTGTATCAAAACTGCATGGCGAAGTGTCGAGAGCCATGTGGGAGAAAACCCCCGGCGTTTGTCCAATCATCTCTATCACCAATTCGCAAAACTGGCGGTACTGGGCAGATAAGCAGCTGTACCAGTATGCGGATGAAAACAACGACGCTAAATGGGATGACAGAAAGAAATATCTGAAGAGAAGGGCTTTTGAAATAGTTGCGGATCAAACAGGTAAAATTTACGATCCATCTGTGTTTACCATCGTTTGGGCGCGCCGTTTTGCAGGATATAAGAGGGCCGAGCTAATCACGAGAAATCACGCGCGATTCGAAAAGTTGCTTAGCAATGCAAAGTATCCTGTACAGATCATTTGGGCAGGAAAGCCTTACCCGATGGACTATCCTGCGATAGATGAGTTTAACAACCTTGTTCACTTAAGTAAGAACTATAAAAATATTTCTGTGCTGATCGGTTATGAGCTTGGTCTTTCAAAAAGATTGAAGCAGGCAGCCGACATCTGGCTGAACAATCCGCGTGTTCCGCGTGAAGCATCAGGTACAAGTGGAATGACTGCCGCTATGAATGGTGCAGTGAATTTTTCTACTGATGATGGATGGATACCAGAGTTCGTGCAGCATGGTAATAATGGTTTCGTTATTCCTAAAGCTGATTATGCAAACATGAATGTGCAGCAACAGGATCAGTACGACCTCGATAAATTATACGAAATCCTCGAAGGGGAAGCGCTTCCGCTTTACTACGAACATTACGATACCTGGCGTCAAATATGCAAGAATGGTATGAGAGATGTGCGGATTGAATTTGAATCCGGCAGAATGGCAGAAGAGTATTACGATTTACTGTATAAGTAAATCTTTTACTTAACTATTTCCAACAATTCAACATCGAATACTAACGTAGATCCGGGCAGGATATCTGCCCCGGCTCCTGCGTCGCCGTAACCAAGGTCCGAAGGGATAAATACCTGCCATTTGCTTCCGACTGGCATAAGTTGAAGAATTTCTGTCCAGCCCGGAATTACTTCGGTTACTCCGAAGGTTGCCGGTTCGCCTCTTTCAATAGAACTGTCAAAAACTTTCCCATTGATTAACGCGCCCTGGTAGTGAACTTTTACCCTGTCGGTTGCAGCAGGCTTGGGACCTGTGCCTTCTTTAACAATGCGATATTGCAGGCCGCTAGGCAGCGACACTACACCCTGCTGGGTTTTGTTCGAATCAAGAAAAGCCTGTCCATTCTTTTTGTTTGGTCCGGCAGCTTCGCTTTTCTTAGCCTGCATGAAATCCATGATACATGAATTGATCTGCGATTCATCAAGCTTTTGCTTGCCAGACTTAACATCCTTTAAAGCCTGTGTAACGAGTGCCGAGTTGATGTCTGTAACACCCTGCTGCTTGTAGAAGCCTGCCATGCTTAATCCGAGCGCATAACTGAACGAATCAAGGGCATTCTTCATCACCGGCGCCGCTACGGTCGTTGTCTTTTTCGCAGGAGTTGCAACTTTTTTGGCTGCAGGCTTCGTCTGTGCAGAGACAACAAGGCTAAGAGCCGCAAAAACAAGAGAAAATATCGCTTTAATCATGGTTTTCAATTCAGCGCCAAAAGTAAGGACGGATCACTAAAGGTTAACAAATAATTTGACGAATCCGGCGTTATATTGGTTCTAATACACTCCTCATGAAAAATATAGTTTTATCCTTTTTTCTGCTTACTTCCCTGGTTTCCTGCGCACAGGAAAAGACCTCATCAAGCGATATATTGAAAAAAGCTGGCAGCATCTTCGGTAAGAAGGGTGGTGGTGGTTTGTCTAATGAAGATGTGGTGGCGGGGTTAAAAGAAGCGCTTTCAGTTGGCGCACGCAACAGTGCAGACAAACTTTCATCTATCGACGGGTTTTTTGCAAATGCGGCGATTAAAGTGCTGATGCCTGAAGAAGCTAAGAAGGTTGAATCTACGCTAAGAAATCTTGGCCTGGGTAACCTTGTTGATAATGCTATTCTTTCTATGAATCGTGCGGCTGAGGAGGCATCTAAGTCTGCCGCGCCCATCTTTGTTGATGCGGTTAAATCGATGAGTATCCAGGATGCGTTTGGTATTTTGAAGGGTTCTGATAGTGCTGCTACAGTTTACCTGAAAGGGAAAACGACTATGAGTTTGACGAGTGCTTTTAAACCTGTGATTGACCAGGCGCTCGAAAAAACAAATGCTACCAAGTACTGGAAAGATTTGTTTGAAACCTATAATAAGCTTCCGACTACTTTTAATAAAGTGAATACGGATTTGTCGGGTTATGTTACTGATAAGGCGCTTACTGGGATGTTTTACCAGGTTGCGTTAGAGGAGCAGAAGATTCGTAAGGATCCCGCTGCGCGGGTGACGGATATTCTTAAAAAGGTATTCGGTTCTTAAATTTTTTACGAACATATTGTGTTCGTAAAAGGTTTGTTTTAAAATATTTGAATATGCCCCTCCCTCCGGAGGGGTATTTTTTTGACCTTAGGAGGTTTTTGTTTTTTTGTAAAAGGAAACGAATTGGCTTCCATGCGAAGGATTTTTTTGCAGTAAAATGAACTGGATTCGAATCTTTTTTAGCAGTGAGTTCTTCTGCATTAAAAATAGAAAGGACTTCTCTCCCTCGGGGAGAGGGTTTTTGGGCTGTATGGAATTTTTTTATTTTTTTTTAAAGGGAAGCGAATTCCTTTCTCCTGCCAGGAGTTTATCAAGATAAAAAACGATTCAAATCTCTTTTTCCAATGAAGATTCTTTCTGCATTAAAAATAGAAAGGACTTCCCTCCCTCCGGGAGAGGGTTTTTGGGCTGTATGGAATTTTTTTTGAAGTAAAAGAAATTGATTCAAATCTCTTTTTCCACAGAAGATTTCTTCTTGATGAAAAGAAGGAAATAACGGTGCCATAGTTTTTTTATTCCGCTAGTAAAAAAGACAATAATTCCCTTCGTCGTGGAGATTTCTTTCGAAATAACAAACTTAATGAAAATGCAAAGCGAATCTATACGATCTTTTGTCTTTAAGAAAAACAACTTACTCCAAATCTCTCTTTAACATCTCATCGCGGTTAGCGATCTCCCATGCCGTATAAAAAATAGTCTGCGCGCGTCGCGAAAGCAAATCATAGCGTATTTTATCTGGCGTATCAGTAGGCCGGTGATAATCTTCATGTAACCCACTAAAATAAAATATCGCCGGCACGCCCTTCTTCGCAAAATTGTAATGATCGCTGCGGTAAAAGATCCGTTCCGGATCGTTAGGATCGTTGTACTTGTAATCGAACTGAAGATTGTAATACTTCTTATTTAACCCTTCACTAATAGGCCTCAAATCAGAACTTAGCCTGTTATCTCCAACAACATAAATGTAATTGAGCGAGTCGGCTTTCCGTCCTTTTTCAATGCGCCCAATCATGTCAATGTTCACATTGGCCGTAGTGCTGTCAAGCGGAAAGGCCGGATGTTCAGAATAAAAATCCGATCCCCACAATCCTTTCTCCTCGCCAGATACAGTCATAAAAATAACAGTGCGTCGCGGCTTCATGTCTGAGTCGGCAGCTAAAGAAAAAGCCTGGGCCATTTCAAGGACCGACACTGTTCCCGACCCATCATCATCTGCGCCATAATATACCAGTGAGTCCCTCATACCCAGGTGATCGTAGTGAGCAGTAATAACAATCGCTTCCGATTTTTTATCACTCCCTTCTATCATCCCAATTACATTACTGCTTTCAAGATGTTCTGTGTTTTTTTCAAGTGAAAGTTTTACAGGTGTGCGAAAAGCCTTCGAAGCAAACGTGCCCGCTTTCATCAACTTTTCTATCGCGATAAACTGGTCTCCAAACAACAAATTTGCTTTTTCATCCGATATCACAAATGTGTTCGTAATGCTATCCTGCCTGAAATCGCGCACGTACATTCTGCCTCCGCGTGGCGTTCTTCCTTTAGGAAAATAAGATTGAATAACCAGCAACACCGCCGCACCATTTTTCTTCGCCGCTTTTTGAAGTGTAGGGTAGTCGGGCACAAATTCTATCGCACGCTTGCCGGCGGCATTCTTTTCCGGAAGCCTCGGCCACGCCACCACAATTTTTCCCTTGGCATTAATGTCTTTGTAATCATCGCGTGCGCTATCACTTCTTCCTATCCCCACAAAAACAATCTCCCCCGATTCAAGTGACATATTGAACCCTGAATTATTTGTCACCGCAAAATCCTGGTCGTATTGAAGATCGGTCCCGTTAATGTTGAGCACAGCATTAACCAGTGAATCGCGAAATACCGGGAACGTTTGCTGATACCCGCCATCCCATCCCGGCAGCAGATGAAGTTGTTTGAATTGGTCTTCTATATATTTTGCCGCAATGCGTTGCCCTTCAGTCGCGGTTTCTCTTCCCATCATCTCCTTTGACGCAATTTTAAACAGGTGGTTTTTCAGATCGTCGGCCGTAATACTGCCGGCAAATTTTTCAACCTGCGAGAACGCTATGGAGCAAATCAGAACCGTTATCAGCAATAATGTTGATTTCTTTTTTCCTACGGTTGTCATTGGTCTGTGTTTATTATTCTTCTATCTCACTCAGTTCGAGCCACCGGGTTTCTTTCTGGTCTAGCAGGGCGTTGATCTTGCCGATCCTTTCCGACGCATGCATCACTTCGTCATAAGAAAGAGCGGCATCATCCAGTTTTTTGGCGAGAACCTTCTTCTCCTTCTCCAAATCGGCTATTTCTTTCTGCAAGGTCTGCCATTCACGTTTTTCGTTGAACGACATTTTCTTTTTCTCTTTCTGCGGCTTATCTGAAATTACAATTTTTGGTTTCTCTTCAACCGCCGGTGCAGGTTTAAGTGACAAGCGGTAATCTGAATAGTTGCCCGGAAAATCTCTTACATCACCGTCCCCTTCAAATACAAACAGATGGTCCACTAGCTTATCCATGAAGTACCGGTCGTGCGATACGATCAGCAGGCATCCGGGGTAGTCGTCAAGAAAGTTTTCGAGTACGCCTAGCGTTGGAAGATCGAGGTCGTTTGTAGGTTCATCAAGCACAAGAAAATTGGGGTTTTTGAACAATATCGAAAGCAAATGAAGCCTTCTTTTTTCTCCACCGCTCAACTTCGATATCGGCGTATACTGCTGCTCGTCTGGAAATAAAAACAGCTTCAAAAACTGTGAGGCGCTTAACGTTCCGCCTCCCGCGAGAGGAAAATGTTCGGCGATGTTTTTCACGTATTCTATCACCCGCATGTCTTCCTTCACAGGTAAACCAGACTGCGAGTAATTGCCGAATACTATAGTGTCACCGATATTCACCTTTCCACTGTCGGCTGTTTCAAGTCCCTGAACAATGTTCAGAAAGGTTGATTTGCCTGCGCCGTTTTTGCCAACCACACCTACTCTTTCGCCTTTTTTGAACGTATAATCAAATCCTTGTAAAATTATCTTCTCCCCATATTGCTTATACACCTTTTTCATTTCTACGACCTTACCGCCAAGCCTGCTCATCTTCACTTCCAGCTGCAGTTGCTTGTCTTCAATTCGTTTCTTAGCTCTTGACTCGACATCGGTGAAAGCATCGATCCTGCTTTTCGACTTGGTTGTTCTGGCCTTTGGCTGCTTGCGCATCCATTCCAGTTCTTTCCGGTATAAATTCTTAGCCTTATCTACACTTGCGATATCGCTTTCTATGCGGGCAGCTTTTTTCTCGAGGTAGTTTTCATAGTCACCCTTGTAAACATACATCGTGCTGTCGTCGAGCTCCCAGATCTCGTCGGATACGTTATCGAGAAAGTAACGGTCGTGGGTAACGAGCAGTAGTGTAACGCGCTCCTGCGAAAGATAATGCTCCAGCCATTCCACCATTTCAACGTCGAGGTGGTTGGTAGGTTCGTCCATTATCAGCAACACGTGCTTGTGTTCAAAGCCAATATCAATAAGCGTTTTAGCGAGCGCAACACGCTTACGCTGACCTCCTGAAAGAGTTGACACTACCTGGTGCAGGTGATGAATATTCAGCTTGCCGAATATCTGGTGCACCTTGTTTTCGAAATCCCAGGCCGACAGTTCATCCATAGCTGAAAGTGTCTCGACCAGGGCGTTATCATCCCCTGAATCCATTGCCGCCTCATAATCCCTGATCGCATTGATCACCGGATGATTATGCTGGAAAATATTATCGAGAATGGATTTGTCCTCCACAAATACCGGCTCCTGTTCAAACAGCGCGACCGTTACTTCTTTACTAATCCACAAATTGCCACTTTCCAGCGTTTCCTTGCCCGCGAGTATGCGAAGAAGAGTAGACTTTCCGCTGCCATTCCTGGCCACCAATGCAATTTTATCGCCCTCTTCTATATTGAATGAAATATTTTTGAAAAGTGGTTTTATTCCGTACGACTTCGTTAATCCTTCTGCAGAAACATAATGCATGGCGCGAAGTTAACTAAACGTCATTTTAAAATTATGGTTAACTTATATTATGATTCGGTCCAGATTAACACCGCCCATGCAGCTCGCGATCGTCTTTCTTCTCTTCGGCACACTCTGGATCATCATTACTGACCTTCTTATCATAAATATTTCGGAGAATAAATTTGCCTTTCTTTCACGCTTTCAAATGTATAAGGGCGTATTGTTCATGTGCATCGCTGCGGCGCTCATTTTTTTTGTTTCAAGAAGGCTGCTTCGCAAACAGCAGCAATTGCAGCAGGAACTTGGTGACGAACGCATACGGTATAAGAATGAACTGGCGCTCGAAGTGTTCAACGCGCAGGAACATGAAAGGAAAAAGATGGGTGAAGAATTACATGACAATGTAAATCAGTTGCTGGGGGTTGTGAAGCTGTATATAGAGCATGCGCAGGTAAACCCCGCGGCACGTGATGAAATGCTCAAAAAAAGCTCGCAATTTATTATACAGGTGATCAATGAAATCAGGAGCCTTTCAAAATCACTCATATCACCTACATTAAATGACCTGGGTTTAATGGAATCGCTGAAAGAACTTATCGACAGCATTCTGAAGATAAAAGGTATTCAGATCGACGTTCATCACAGCGATTTTTCTGAGAACATCCTTACAGACAATCAAAAGCTCATGATGTACCGTATCACGCAGGAGCAACTGAATAACATACTAAAGCATTCCAAAGCGGAGCATGTAGACATCGAACTTAAACGAACCGGCTCCACTATTCAATTATCGATAGAAGATGACGGCGTAGGTTTCGATATTCTCAAAAGCAATGGAGGCCTCGGCTTTAAAAACATTCGCCACAGGCTTGAGCTGTTCAATGGAAAAATGAAAGTAATTTCCTCTCCGGAACAGGGCTGCAAACTTGTGGCGACGTTCGATATCACTACTAATAAAACAACAGGCACACCGGCTGTGTGATCGTTAACTTTTTGCCGGTTTCTTCAGGGATACCTGTCTTAGCATTTCTTTTAAATATTGTTACGTTGTTTGAGCCGCCATTGGCAGCCAGGATAAATTTATCTGTCGGGTCAACGGTAAAGTCGCGCGGAGCATCGCCACCGCTTCCAACGATCTTCTTCAAAGTCACCTTACCTGATGCTGCATCAATTGCAAATGTTGCTATACTATTTGCTGCTCCACGGTTAGATGCGTACAACGATTTGCCATCAGCTGAAATTTTGATGGCAGCGCTACCAATGTCGCCCTTGAAACCTTCAGGATGCGAACTGATCGATTGAATATTTTTCAGCGTTCCATCCGTGCCTACACTGTAGGCACTTACTTTTCCAGACATTTCCTCGATAGTATATGCGAAAGGAAGTGAGGGATGGAAGATGATATGACGCGGACCTGCACCTGGAGCAGTACTGGTTTCAACGGCCTTCTCCGCTACAGGTTTTTCGGCAGATGCATCGAACGGATACATGTATAATTTGTCTGTGCCCAAATCAGCCACGGCCAGGTATTTCCCGTCGGGACTGAACACTACAGAGTGCACGTGCGACTTTTCCTGGCGCTGCTTATCGGCGCCACTACCGCTATGACTTATAGTTTGTACAGATTCTCCAAGCGAGCCATCACTGTTAACCGGAAAAACAGAAAAGTTTCCGCCGCTATAGTTGCCGGCAACAACCCATTTGCCACTTTTATCAACAGAAATGTAGCATGGATGATCCCCGTGGGTAAGCTGTGAATTAAGAGCAGTTAATTTGCCTGACGTCGCATCGAATGCAAACGCGCTTACGCCGCCCTTGCCGTCGCCGTTTTCATTTACAGAATAAACAAACTTTTTGTCGTTCGACCATGCGAGGTATGAAGGGTTCTCGGTAAAGGTGCTGCTTACTTTCGTCAATTCACCTGTTGATGTATTGAACTTGTAAACATATATACCTTCACTCTTTTTGCCTGTGTAAGTACCAACAAGCAAAGTTTTTTCCTGTGCGCTTAATACGTAAGAAGCCATTATCATAAACGTTAGAAGTAAAAATCTCATAACCCGTAGTGATTTTTGAAATTGAATTGTAAAGTTGATTAATCTTGAAATATACACCAAACTAAGGTACTAACAGCTTCAGCTTGCCAGCAATGATATTCGCATTTACAGTATGCACTTTACCCAGGTACTCTCCATCCACCTGGAAGTGTACTTTTCTAGTCGTTTGAATCGACACGGAGGTTGCAGGATAAGATTTTATTTTTTCGGGATTGAATGGTTGCGGACGCACCCACATTTTAAACAGCTCGGAGAGGGCCAGCCTTTTCATAATCACTACTTCAAACTTGCCATCGTATAAATCGCCTTCGGGGTTGATGACCGCGCCTGTTCCGTACATCGTAGCGTTTGCGAGTACCACCATCAGCGCCTTCATCGTTACTTCTTTGCCATGCACATCAATCTTAAGCGTCATCCACGACTTCGTCCACAAGGTTTTAATCACCTTGGTTGCGTAGCCAAGTTTTCCCCTGAGTTTTCCTTCTTCAAAATGCTTTATTAGTTGCGCATTAAGTCCAATATCACTCAGGTGAAGGCAAATGTGGCCATTCACATCTATTACATCCGCCTGCTTCGTTTGTCCCTTGACAATAATTTCGAGGGAGTCGTTTATATTTTCGGGGATGTTAAGCTCGCGGGCCATGCCGTTAGCCGATCCTGCGGGTAAAATGCCCAATGCAATATCTTTTTTAAGCACCTCCTTTGCAACCAGCGAAACAGTACCATCGCCACCAACGGCTACAACCGTACCTGGCTGCAAGCGCTCGATCCAATGCCGCAGCGATTCGGAATCGTTTTCGCCTGTTAACACATAGAATTCGATATTAGCATCTGTGTTCTTGTAGTAATCGCGAACAAAATTTTCCCATTCAATTTTCGATTTACCGCCTGAAATAGGATTAATTACAAAAAGAATGAGGGGAGATTCTCCCGTTGGCATGAGAATGGTTTTAAAAGCTTGGTCAAATATGGACGAATCCATCATAACTAACAATAATTATTCCCCTCCTTTTGTCAAAAGGATCAAGGAACGCCTTTTCTACTGGATGCGCCTTACAAACAGACCTATCGTTAAAGTGTATCATGGTTATGGCGGAAACGGAGAAATTGTTGTGTTCGGCCACGTGTTGAAGACAAGCCCGCTGCCGAGAGTAAAGTACAGGCGAAATTTCTGGACAAACACAATGGCGCTTATCAGGCTTTTTATTGTAAAGCCGATCCCGAACGCAAAAGTCACTATTACTTTCCAGGGTGAAACATTGGAGCAGGCTACAGAAAGTGATGGGTTCTTCAGATTTCAGTGGTCTCCTTATAGTATGCCGTCACCGGGATGGCATAACGTAGAGGTTATTCTCGCCGAAGGCATCGTAAAGAAGTACCATGGTACTATATCAGGGAAGGGTGAAATTTTTGTTCCTCACGTAAACCAGTATGCGATAATTTCCGATATAGATGATACATTTCTAATCTCCTATTCTTCAAATCTTAGGAAAAGGTTGTTCGTGCTGTTGACGGAAAACGCTTACAGCCGCAAAGCCTTCGATGGAGTGGTAAAGCATTACCAGGCGCTCGCAAACGCAGGTACGCAAGTGGATGAGCCTAATCCGTTCTTTTATGTGTCGAGTAGTGAGTGGAATCTGTATGACTATATCCGCGAGTTTGCTAAAAAGAATGAATTGCCAAAGGGCATCTACCTACTCAATACAATGAAGCGGCTCTCGCAGGCGTGGAAGACGGGCCAAAGTAAGCATGGCACCAAGTTCATCCGTATCTCAAGAATACTCCAGGCTTTTCCCGCCCAGGAGTTCATTTTATTGGGAGATGATTCGCAGCAGGATCCCGTTATATATGCATCGATTGTTGAGCATTTTCCGGGGCAGATAAAGGCTGTCTATTTAAGAAATGTGTTTGAGAAAAATATGCTTGTGGTGAAAGCTGCTATCAGCAAAATAGAAGCTGCAGGCATTCCGGTTTGCCATTTTGTACATAGCGAGGATGCGTTGGCGCATTCGAGTCAAATTGGATTGATTGCGTAAGTGAGCAGTTTTTTACACAGTTCCAATAATCTCTAGGCATAGGCCTCCGTCGGTTCACACACACAGATCAAGTTCCTATCACCAAACGTATTATTGATCCTTGCAACCGACGGCCAAAACTTGTTCTTTGCAACATAAGCCAACGGAAAAGCTGCCTCCTGCCTTGAATAAGAGTGCTTCCACTCATCTGCACAAACAACCGCCATCGTATGGGGTGCATTCTTCAGGGGGTTGTCTACTTTGTCAGACTTACCTGACTCAATAGCGGTAATCTCTTCATGAATGCTTATGAGAGCATCGCAAAAACGATCAAGTTCTGCCTTAGGTTCGCTTTCCGTTGGCTCTATCATGATCGTTCCTGGAACAGGAAAGCTCATTGTAGGAGCATGGAAGCCATAATCCATTAACCGCTTCGCAACATCTTCAGCCTCTACATTGCAGGTAGCTTTAAACGGCCTTAGGTCAACAATAAATTCGTGCGCACACGTGCCGTTCTTACCGAGGTAAAGTATTTTGTAATACTTCTGCAGTCTCGCTTTCATATAGTTTGCGTTGAGAATAGCATATTCAGTAGCACGACGCAATCCTGTTGATCCCAGTAATTTGATATATGCATAGCTGATGAGCAGAATGCTCGCAGATCCGTAAGGCGCTGCGCTTACTGCATTAGCGTGAGCAGCTTTTTTATTGATCGATACGTGTCCGGGTAAAAACGCGGCGAGTTGTTCTGTCACACAGATCGGCCCCATTCCCGGACCGCCCCCTCCGTGCGGGATAGCAAATGTTTTATGCAGATTTAAGTGACAAACGTCAGCGCCAATGTTGCCCGGCGATGTAATACCGACCTGCGCATTCATGTTCGCGCCATCCATGTAAACAAGACCGCCATTATCATGAACAATCCGGCAGATCTCCCGGATAGCATCTTCAAATACTCCATGTGTTGATGGGTAGGTTACCATCAGCGACGAAAGAGTGTCTTTATATTGTTCAGCTTTCGCTTTAAGGTCGGCTACATCAATATGCCCTTCCTCATCACTCTTTACCACAACAACCTTCATCCCTGCGAGCACAGCGCTGGCAGGATTAGTTCCGTGAGCAGAGATAGGAATCAGCACCACATTGCGATGATCTTCTCCGCGGTCAAGGTGATAGGCGCGAATCGTAAGCAGACCTGCATATTCACCTTGTGCTCCACTGTTGGGTTGAAGCGAACAAGCCGCGAAGCCCGTGATCTTACAGAGAAAATCGCTAAGCTCATCAGTGATATGGAGATAGCCTTCTGCCTGGTTAACCGGAGCAAAAGGATGGAGGTGTGCAAACTCCGGCCAGCTTACAGGAATCAGTTCTGTTGCTGCATTCAGTTTCATCGTGCAGCTTCCAAGTGGTATCATCGATGTATTCAGCGACAAATCCCTGTTTTCAAGATGCTTGATATAACGCATCATTTCCGATTCACTATGGTGAGCATTGAACACGGAATGCGTGAGGTATGCTGAACTGCGCTTAAGCGTAGACGGTATATGAGAAAGATCGGTTTCATTGTCTATCGTGAGCGACGAGATGTCGCTGCCCTTTGCTTCTGCAAAGATAGAAACGATGTCGAGTACATCTGATGGCAGACTCGTTTCATCGAGCGAGATACCGATGAACTGATTATCAAAATAGCGGAAATTGATCTCTTTGCGTTCCGCAATCTTACGTATCGCAGAAGGATCATCGACCTTTACCCTTATAGTATCGAAGTAACATGTATTTGTTTGTTCGTAACCAAGTTGTTTCAGGTCTTCCGCAAGAGTGTGCGTAAGTGTGCTGATGCGCGAGGCAATTTTCTTCAACCCGGTCGGTCCGTGATACACTGCATACATCGCGGCCATGTTGGCAAGCAGTGCCTGTGCAGTACAAATATTTGATGTGGCTTTTTCTCGCTTAATGTGCTGCTCGCGTGTTTGCAGCGCCATACGAAGCGAACGGTTACCGGCTGCATCTACTGAAATGCCGATAATACGTCCCGGAATGCCACTTTTGAATTCATCTTTCGCTGCAAAAAATCCTGCATGCGGACCGCCATATCCCATCGGCACGCCAAATCGCTGCGCCGAACCTACGGCCACATCTGCACCGAGTTCGCCCGGAGGAGTGAGCAACGTTAATGCAAGCAGGTCGGTGGCCATCACTACAAAGCCTTTCGCGTGATGAATCTTCGTTATGAAGTCGCGGGTGTCTTCAACATTACCGGTGTTATCAGGGTATTGAAGAATTGCACCGAAATAAGTGTCATCGATTGACGCGCTACGGTAGTCGCCGAAAACCAGTTCAATACCTATGGGATTGGCACGTGTAATCACCACATCCCTTGTTTGCGGGAATATATTCTGGTCTACAAAAAATTTCGGTTGTTTGATCTCGTCAGTTCTGTTCACCTGGTGAAAGATCATCGTCATCGCTTCCGCTGCGGCTGTAGCTTCGTCAAGCAACGATGCGTTCGCGAGTGGGAGAGCCGTGAGATCGGTAACCATCGTCTGGAAATTCAGCAGACTTTCAAGTCGTCCCTGCGAGATCTCAGCTTGGTACGGAGTATACTGGGTGTACCATCCTGGATTTTCGAAAACGTTGCGCAGTATTACCGAGGGTGTAATCGTTCCATAATAACCCTGGCCGATATAAGTCTTAAAAACTTTATTCTTCGACGCAACCATTTTAAGCTCCTGCAGGTATTCATGCTCACTGACCGGGTCGGAGGTTTCCAATGGTTCTGTAAGCAGGATATCCTTTGGAATAGTTGCTTCGATCAGTTCATTAAGGGAGGATTTACCAATAATTTTCAGCATTTCTGCTGTTTCATTCTCATCCGGGCCTATATGACGATTTTGAAATTCATTCTTTTGTTCTTCGAAGAGATTCATAGCAGAGGTGACCAAATTTTTAAAAAGTTCCGCAAAGTTAAAGCGATTCAGCCAGACCTAACAGTTGTTTGTATCCACACTGTTAGGGGAGGTGCAATTTTTGCTAAATTGATGAAAAGGGACGCGGAATGAAGTGGGAAATATCCTCTATATATTTGGCAATCATCGGTTTGGAAGTTCTTCTCAGCAACTACCAGCATAAAAAGGTTTATACCTGGAAGGAAACTTTCACCACCTTTTTTCTTTCCGTACTCAACGGCCTGCTCGATCTTACCATCAGGGGCGGATACCTCATTCTGTTAGTGTTGATTTACAAGTTTCGCCTGTTTGAGGTAACTACGCCTCTGTTGTACTGGGCTTTGTTGTTCCTTCTGGTCGATTTCCAGTTTTATTGGCTTCACCGTCTAGAACATTTCAGCCGTGTATTCTGGGCGGCGCATGTAACGCACCATTCTGCAGAACACATGAACCTTACAGTCGGGTTCCGCGCATCACTCATGAGGCCCCTATACGATTTCATGTTTTTTCTGCCGCTTGCCCTTGTTGGATTTAAGCCGATAGATATTATGCTGATGTATTCCATCTCGCAGATATGGGCGGTGTTTGAACATACCGAAATGGTACGCAAGCTCGGATGGCTGGAGTATATTTTTGTTACGCCTTCGCATCATCGCGTTCATCATGCTTCGAACCAAAGATATCTCGATAAGAACATGGGGATGGTGCTGATTGTGTGGGATAGATTGTTTGGAACATTTCAGAAAGAATTACCCGCCGAAGAATATGAACCCATTCGATACGGTCTCACCAAACCTTTATCTAATACCAACCTGTTCACAGTGATCTTTCATGAATGGATCAGCATCGTTAAAGATGTAAAGCGGAAAGATGTTGGTTGGAAAGATAAGCTGCGATACATCTTCGGACCGCCGGGTTGGTCGCACGAGAAGCAATAATCATTTCTTTTCCAGTAAACCTTCCAAAACATAATATACAATCGGACAGAACTCAGCGTTCTTCAGTGTGATGTTTTGTCTTTTAATAAAGGTGTCCTCATCTGTGTAAGGAAAGCGGTGACAGTCGGAGGGGCGGCTCTCGTAAATGCTGCAGAGGTTGTCGTCCCCCAGAAACGGACATGGTGAAGACTTTACAACGTAATCGCCGTCTTCGTCTAATCTTAGATACGTTTCAATGAAGGTGCCTTCTTTCATTCTCAGCTCTTTCGCGATGCGTTTGATGTCGGGAGTTTTGAAGCGGGGCGAATAGTTTTTGCAGCAGTTTGCACATTTTGTGCAGTCTATTTTTTCAAAGGCTTCATTATGTAGTGGGGGAAGTTGTTTGAGGACTTTATTTTTATCTGCCCGGTCGAGGTATTGTTTGTAAAGTTTCTTTCTTTCTTTTGTTTTTTTTTGCCAGTTATGCAGCACGTCCATCCTGCAAAAATATATTTTTCAGGGCAATACTAAATAATGCTGCCCATCTTCGTAATCCTTCTCCAGCGCATCCAGCAGCGCTTTCAAGTGTTTTTCGTTGGACAGGAAATCCGCATTTGCGGCATCAATAAACAAAGTTTTTAAATTGTGCTGCTTAATGTAATGAGTATAGGTTTCCTGGATATTGAAGAGATATTCATCCGGAATGTTCAACTCATATGCGCGATTCCGCTTTCTGATATTTTTCTGGAGCTTCTGCACCGGCACATGCAGGTAAATCAACAGGTCGGGCTGAATGAGCGGCTGCCTGATAATATCGTAAAGCTTATGATATAACCTGAACTCTTCTTCCGTAAGGTTCACCTTTGCAAACAGCAGGCATTTCGTAAACAGGTAATCTGAAACCGTTACATTTTGAAAAAGATCTT
Source organism: uncultured Chitinophagaceae bacterium (assembly GCA_963782225.1). Classification (GTDB taxonomy): domain Bacteria; phylum Bacteroidota; class Bacteroidia; order Chitinophagales; family Chitinophagaceae; genus Flavitalea. Next base: position 95,654 of record CAWAIQ010000004.1, on the reverse strand, counting down.
TCGTATGGATCAACTCCTTCAACTGCTTGTAACGTTCAGCCATAAAAAAAAGCTCCAGCGGAAAAGCATACTGCTGCTGATTCTCATAGAACTTCGGTAGAAACGGGTTATCCGCAAACTCCTCGAGTACCAGGCGTGCATTAAGCTGTTTGGAGAGAACATGAGCCAGAGTTGTTTTTCCTGCTCCTATATTTCCTTCTATTGCGATGAAATGATAGTTCATACGATTTGTTTCACGGGCAATGCGTCATCGCATTCAGCAAGAAGTTGCATTACAGTTTTATAGTATACAGGATGAATATACGCAGGAATCACCTGGCTGAGTGGCTGAAGCACGAACCTGCGCCGCACCATCTCGGGGTGAGGAATAATTAAACCGGGTTCACTGATGATCTGGTGATTGAAAAAAATGATATCGATATCAATGATTCGCGGACCGTATTTTTCAAGACGATCACGGCCCATCAGGTTTTCGATGTAAAGAATTTCGTTGAGCAGGTCACGGGCGTTGAGCGATGTCTCCAGCACAATCGCCTGGTTGAAGAAGTTGTCCTGGTCGGTTTTCCCCCAGGCAGCGGTTTCGAATATTGCGGATTTGTCGATGATGGCGCCGCAACGTTCTTCGATCAGCTTGGCAGCGTTGGCCAGCTCCTTCTGCCTGTTACCAATGTTTCCGCCTGTAACGAGATATGCTGAATTCATCCGCTGCAAAGTAACCCCTAAACAATAAAAAACCAATCATTAAGGTGCCTATTGGTACATTTGCATGCTCTTTATCAAAATATTCATCTATGAATAATTTTTTCAGGGTTTTCTTTGCATCACTGCTTGCGCTGGTGGTTTTTGGAGTCATTATTTTGATCCTGGCCGTGGGAGTTGTTTCTTCCGTTGCCAACTCTAAAGAAGCGGCTACAGGAGAAAATGCTGTGCTTGTTCTTGACCTGTCGCAACACTTTTCAGAAGTTCAGCAGGCTGACCCCTTTTCTGCTTTCCGCGGCAGTGAAGCCAGCGGCGTCCCATCGCTGTACGACATTGTGCGAATCATCAATCACGCAAAATCGAACGACGCCGTTAAAGGCATTTATATCAAAACCGGCTCAAATAATAACGACTTCGCAGCATCGCAGGATATCCGGAACGCACTCATGGATTTCAAACGTTCAAAAAAGTTTGTGATCGCGTATGATGCAGCCATTCCACAGAAAGCATATTATGTAGCGTCTGTGGCCGACAAAGTGTACTGCGCACCTACTGGTGGTATCGACTGGCACGGCTTTGCAATGTCGATGCCTTTTGTAAAGGGTACGCTTGAAAGACTGGAAGTGGAGCCGCAGATTTTTTATGCGGGCAAATTCAAGAGCGCAACCGAACCGCTTCGTGAAACCAGGATGACAGATGCAAACCGCTTGCAAAGTCTTGAACTGCTCAACGACTTGTACACTAAATTTATCAGTGACATTTCTAAGAACAGAAAGCTCGACAGTGCGCAGTTGCGATTATTTGCTGATTCAAACCAATTACAGTTTGCGTCGGACGCTTTAAATAAAAAAATGGTTGATGGATTGAAGTATGATGATGAGGTGAAAGATGAAATCCGCGGCCTGTTGAAAATTGAAAAGGATGCAAAGATCAATTTCGTAAGCACATCGAAATATGCCGATGGCGAAGATTACCAGCAGTCCGGTGAACAGAAAATTGCAGTGATTTATGCTGAAGGTACTATCCAGGATGGCTCCGGTGAACGCGATGTAATCGGCGGGGAAACTTATAGAAACCATGTGCGCCGTGCAAGAATGGATAAATCGGTGAAGGCAATTGTTTTGAGGGTTAACTCGGGAGGAGGAAGTGCCGCTGCAAGCGAATTGATATGGCGCGAGATAGAGCTGGCGAAAAAAGTTAAGCCGGTAGTAGTGAGCTTCGGCGACGTTGCGGCCTCCGGCGGATATTACATAGCATGCGGTGCAGACATCATCTATGCCCAGGATAATACCATCACCGGCTCGATCGGGGTATTTGGTGTGATACCTAACATGCAAAAGTTTTTCAACAATAAGCTGGGTGTAACATTCGACGAAGTGAAAACATCTCCCGATGCTGCGATGATGTCGGTTACTAAACCACTCACACCATCGCAAAGGCGCTTCATTCAAAATTCTATTGATACGATTTATATGGACTTCAAGCAAAGGGTGGCTTCTGGAAGAAAGAAGTCTTTGGAGTTTGTTGACAGCATTGCGCAGGGTAGAGTGTGGAGCGGATCACGTGCATTGCAACTCGGCCTGGTAGATCGCATTGGCGGATTGGATGCAGCGATAGAAGCTGCCGCACGAAAAGCGAAACTTGACGATTACCGGTTAAAAGAATATCCGGGCAAGCAGACTTTTTTCGAAATGCTTTTCAACGACAATAAGGAGTCAAGGAAAGAAACGATGATAAAAGAAGAGTTAGGGGAGGAGGGGTTCAAAACGTATTCTGCTATACGCAGAGTGAAGAAGATGATGGGATCGGCCCAGGCGCTGATGCCCTTCGAGTTCATTATAGAATAATCACTAATGTCCAGAAAGTATAGTCAAACGCGCGCGATGTTTGCGATCACGCGGGCAAGCTTAAGAGCGATATTCAGAAGTCCGAGCGCCATTATTTTCAGCTTTGCTTTTCCATTGATATTTATTCTCGTCTTCGGTTTTATCGGTGGCGGCGGACGCATGTCGGTCCGTATCGCTTTCGACAGGCAAACCGATACCACCACAGAAATGTACAGGCAGATCAGCACGATGGAGGGGATCAAAGTGGTTAGCGGTAGCGAGCAGCAATTACAAAACGATCTTGAACGTGGAAGGCTTCATGCCATCGTTGCACTCCGGAAGAATGAAACCGATTCATTTCCGAAATATTCCATCGCCCTTAAAAGTTCCGAAGCTGTAAATCCGCAAAACATCCAGGTGCTCCGGTCGATTCTTGGTGGGATGATCAATGGTATCAATAAAAAAATATTTTCCGATACGCCCACATTCGCTACAATCAGTAACGATGTAGAGCAGGTACCGGGACGCGTATACCGGACAATAGATTTTATCTTGCCCGGACAGCTCGGCTTTTCTTTATTAAGCGCAGGTGTGTTTGGTGTGGCATTTATCTTTTTTAGTTTGCGGCAAACACTTGTACTGAAGCGATTTTTCGCAACACCTATTGCCAGGCCATACATTGTATTTGGCGAGGCCATTAGCAGAGTTTTATTTCAGCTGAGTACTGCAGTCGTTATTTTACTGATCGGCCACTATGCATTTAATTTCACCCTCGTGCATGGCTGGATAACGTTTCTTGAATTGCTAGTATTAAGTTTTGTTGGGTTAGCCGTATTTATGGGATTCGGTTTTGTTGTAAGTGGATTGGCTAAGAACGAAAGCTCCATTCCCCCGTTTGCCAATTTGTTTACGTTGCCGCAATTTCTTTTGTCAGGGACTTTCTTTCCGATCGATAATTTTCCCACGTGGCTGCAGCCGATCTGTAAGGTGCTGCCGCTTACACACCTCAACGATGCTATGCGGAATGTAGCCTTTGAAGGCGCCCATTTATCTGATTGCGGAACGCAGCTGGGCATCCTCGGGCTTTGGGGCATTGCTGCGTATGCTTTAGCCATCAAAGTGTTTAAATGGGAATAAATCAGCGCCGAATGCTAAGAGTACTTAAGCTGGCTGTAATCAGCTTCATCTTTTTATTCATCGTCATTTTCCTCATTTCGCGGATGGTGCCTTCCACCGTGCGTATTTCGCGGGCGATAAATATTAATGCGCCGAAAGAGCTGGTGTATCCAATCCTTGCCGACACCAGCCGCTGGAGACCCTGGAACCAGTTGATGGGCGATGGCATAAAGATTGAGATCCTAAAAGCGGACAGTAACCTCATTTCCTCGCGTTGGAGCTATGGCGACCGCTCGCTGGACGGTTTTTACAGGATCGAAAGAATAGGGGATGTTACTGTGGTGCAATGGTATTTCGATTTCAGGTTGAAGTGGTATCCCTGGGAAAAATTTGGTAGCATCACTTTTGAGGATCAGTTTGGTAAGCCGATGGAAGCGTCTTTAACAAAACTTAAGAAACTGGTCAGCAACTCTCCGTAACTTAGAAGCATCCTTCATATATTCGATTCTTAATTTTAAAAATTATAGTATGAGGCAATTACTTTTTCTTTCATTGATCATGGTATCGGCCGCATTCATGGAATGCAGCAGCCAGCCACCCAAAAGTCCGCGCGTAACGGCTGATGGTAAAGATGTATCAGTGTCGTACGGCCAGCCTTCAAAGAGAGGCAGGGTAATATTCGGACAGTTGGAGCCATATGGAAAAGTATGGAGAACGGGTGCCAACGAGGCTACTGAGATCACCTTCAAGAAAGACGCAACTTTCGGAGGTCAGGCAGTAAAGGCCGGAACGTATACGCTCTTCACCATCCCTAATGAAAATGAATGGACTGTAATTTTGAATCCCGAACTGAAGCAGTGGGGCGCATACGGATACGACAAAATAAAAAGCAAGGATCTTCCTCACGTAAAGGTGCCTGCTAAAAAAGTTGATTCACCCGTTGAAAAGCTGACGCTGAAGTTTGATGAAAAGAACAACCTCGTAATAGAGTGGGACCAGGCGCATGTTGAAGTGCCGATTCAAACGAGCTAATGCCATTTCAAAACATTTTTGAAACCCGCCACCCGGCGGGTTTTTTCGTGTCATCCCGAAAGCGGCATCGCCGCGGAGGGATCTGCGGAGATTGTTTGCATCACTACATCATATATAATATCTAATTCCTCTTCAGTTACGCAGTATGGCGGCATCAGGTAAACTGTGTTGCCGAGAGGACGCAGATAAACTCCCTTAGCCAGTGCTTTTGTAGTAATCATATCACGGACGGAGCTCGTATACCCCTGCACGTTATCATCAATTTCGAAAGCGATGATCGTACCGCAACACCGCACATTCGACACGTTTTGAAATTGTGAAACTTTTTTAGCGAATTCAACGTGACGGTTCACTATGCGCGCTATGCTTTGCAGTGTATTTTCTTTTTCAAACAATTCTATACTCGCATTTGCGGCAGCACATGCCAAAGGATTAGCAGTGAAGGAATGGCCGTGAAAAAAAGTTTTTGTTTTGTCGTCTACCACAAAAGCATCGTGGATTTTTTTATTGCAAACTGTTGCGCCAAGCGCCATTGTTCCACCGGTAATACCTTTGCTGAGGCAAATGATGTCGGGCTGGTTAATGCAGTGTCCGGAGGCAAACATTTTTCCGGTTCTTCCAAAGCCGGTCATTACTTCGTCGGCAATGCATAATATTCCATGCGCCCTGCATTCGGAAATGAATCCATCCAGTGCGGCTGCATCATACATCACCATTCCGCCGGCGCCCTGCAATAATGGTTCGTAAATCACACATGCGCATTCATCGAGGATACGGCTTATTTGCTCCTGGTTATAGCCTTCTATGGCAATCGGCTTCCCTGCGGCGGGCGTTTCAGCAAAAACCACTTCAAACAAACGGTCTTGAAAGGCAAGTGTAAACAAGCCACGCTCGCTCACGCTCATAGCGCCGAAAGTGTCGCCATGGTAACTATGTTTGAGGGCAAGGATGCGGCTCCGCTTTTTATGTCCCTGGTTCCACCAGTATTGAGTAGCCATCTTTATCGCGACTTCCACCGCAGTTGATCCATTGTCGGAATAAAATACTTTCGCAAAATCGCCGGGCAGGAGGATAAGCAGATTTTCGGCAAGTTTCACTGCTGGTTCGTGGGTGAAGCCGGCAAAAATTACCTGTTCCAGTTCAAGTGCCTGCCTGTAGATCTGTTCAGCAATGTAAGGGTGGCCATGACCATGAATGGTTACCCACCAGCTGCTGATGGCATCGAGGAACTTATTGCCCTGGTCGTCGAACAGCCACGCGCCACGGCCTTTTGTGATGGGAATGGGTTCGGGTGCGTACTTTTGAGGGCTATAAGGATGCCAGATGATTTTTTTGTCCCGTTCCGGTAAAGATGCACCCATAGGCGCTCAAAGTTAAGGGATAGAGGAGCTTCAGGAAGGTGAGTGCAACGAAAAGCCTTCCGGTCTTGTCATCAAAACGTATACTACCGCATGGATGCTCACAGGTTGGTAAAAGACTGTATCAAAGGAAGGCCAGAGGCCCAACGCCAGCTTTACGATGAGTTTTCGGAGGGGATGCTGGCGGTATGCTACCGGTACACAAAGTCTTTAATGGACGCTGAAGATGTGATGCAGGAGGGATTTATTAAGGTTTTTCGCAATATCGAACAGTTCAAGTTTCAGGGTGAATTGGGCGGATGGATAAGGAGGATTATGGTCAACACGGCATTGAACTATTTGAAGCAAAACAGGAACTACCAATCGGACCTGTCGTTTATTGATAATGGCATGCATCCGGTATCCGACGATAATCCAGATGTTAAGATACTTGCAAGGGATCTTGCGGACCTGATCCGGCAATTGCCCACAGGCTATCAGACTATCTTCAACTTGTACGCGATAGAAGGCTTTACACATGTAGAAATCGGAAAAATGCTTGGGATCAATGAAGGGACCTCAAGATCACAATATGCAAGGGCAAGGGGATTATTAATCACCTGGCTCGAAAAACAATCGGAAGAACAAAAAACTGCTAGCTATGTCCGGCCATGAGTTCGAAAAACAGGTCAGGCACAAATTAGATGACCTGAAAATGAAGCCCTCGGCGGAAGCCTGGGTGAATATCGAGGATAAGCTCCGCGAAAAAAAGAGACGCGTAGTGCCAATTTTCTGGTTGCCGCTTTTGCTTGTAGGCTTAGCCGCGGGAGGATATTTTATTTTTAGAAACGAGGGGCAAAAAGATGTTGTTGCCACAACTGTTACCAGCAAGAAAGAAAATGCTGCTACTCAAACGCCACAAGTAAACACCCCGCAGGCGGCAGCGCCCGAGGCAGATGCTGCACAGGTGAATTCTTTGCCTGACAACAATCAACGAACAAATTTGCCTCGTCTGCCCGCACAGAAGGCTCAAGCGCCGAATGCAGGTGGCCCGTACATAACAATTGCTCCACATGCAAACGCCGGGCAGGTTAACTCCACGCGGATTTTTCTGCCCCAGGCAAATGCGCAAACACGCGCCCCGCAGGCATCAAACAATTTCAACATCTTCAACTATATATCGAACGATAAGATTCCATCGCGCGTTGTCCTCTCACTTAACTCAAAAGTTACCGCCAAACCGGCCCTGCCAAAATTCGAAACCGCCGCACCTAAAAAAATATCGCTTAATAAAAAGCAAAGCAAGTGGTCGTATGGGCTAACCGGCACCGCAGGTATCTCAACCGTGAGTGAAGGAACTTTCTTCGATCTCAACAAAAGTCACAGGTAGAAGACGTTGCTATCACACCATCGTTTGCACCGCAACCTTATCGCCCATCTTCTATCTCTTCCGGCTTCACTTATTCTTTAGGCGGGTTCGTAAAAAGAGATCTTTCAAAACGGTTCTCTTTGTCCGCTGGGTTAAATTATCTGCAGCTGAACACACGAAATAAGGTTGGCAGCAGAATCGATCAGAGGCAGGTAGTAAATAATGGAAACCGCGGATACATCTTTGTATTTAGCTATTACACGCTTCAACAGGATCAGCCATCCGAATATCGTAACAGGTATCACTTTATTGAAATGCCCGTTGAATTGCACACTCGTCTTAATCGCTCGGAAAAGTTGCCGCTCTATCTCAATACAGGCATTGCGGTTTCGCAACTGATCAAATCAAACAGTTTGCATTTCGATGGTAGCACCGGGGTGTATTATAAGAATGACAAACTGCTGAATCAAACGCAATTCGCCGGTAAAGCAGGGTTTTCTGTTGGCTTGTTCAATAAAACTACCACGGCCGGTGTGGGTCGGGCCATTCGCGCGATACAATGTTTCAAAGATTCTTCAGAAGGATGTGTCTGCAAGCAAAAGCTTTGCATCCTTTGGGGTTGATGTGAAGTTGTTTATTAAATAAATGCCTGCGGCCGGCTTTAAAAAGATTTTATACTCGACTAATCGTTTTTATCCCGGGATAAGAACTTAATATTCCTCTTAATTCCCGCAAATTTCGTTCGCTTAACTGGCGAATCACGGAAAATCTTTTTGAAAGATTCCTCTGTAAGCTCCTCCCAATCTTTAGTAGATAAATTCAACACACCCGGCAACGGAGTAAACTCACTCGTGGGTTGCGAAAACCGGTTCCACGGGCACACATCCTGGCACACATCGCATCCGAACATCCAGTTGTCGAACTTGCCCTTCATACCCTCCGGTATCATCATCTCCTTTAATTCTATAGTGTAGTACGAAATGCATTTACTTCCATCAACCACTCTATCCTCGAGTATCGCATCTGTGGGGCATGCATCAATGCATCGCGTACAACTACCGCAATAATCTTTCGCAAAAGGATCATCGTATTCAAGATCCAAATCAGTAATCAGCGTCGCGATAAAATAAAATGAACCTGCCTTTTTCGTAATAAGATTTCCGCTTTTACCTATCCATCCTGTCCCGGAACGTTGTGCCCACGCGCGCTCCAGCACCGGCGCAGAATCAACAAATCCACGTCCATGCACTTCACCGATCTGTTCATTGATCAAATGAAGAAACTCTTTTAGCTTTCCACGTATCACCTCATGATAATCGCTGCCATAAGCATATTTAGATATCCGGTACGAATCGTCGATCTGGCGTTCAGCCGGAAAATAGTTCATCAGCAGCGTGATCACAGATTTAGCTCCCGGAACCAGTTTGGTAGGGTCCACACGCATATCGAAATGGTTTTCCATGTACGCCATCCCGCCATGCATCCCCTTATTCAGCCACGTTTCCAATCGACGCGCATCATCGTCGAGCATTACCGCGCGCGCTACTCCGCACTGGTCGAAGCCGAGCTGCTTTGCGAAATTGCGGACCATCAGGGTATGTGACGCGATTGTTTGCAACTATTTACATAATTTGAAGACCCAAATTTAGCTAATGTCCTCGAAGTACCTGCTTGGCATAGATATCGGTTCATCATCTGTTAAGACTGCGCTTTTAAGTATCGACAAAGGCGAGCCTGTGGCGTCTGCTTTCTCGCCGTCCGATGAAATGCCTATGATCTCGTCGCAACCAGGTTTTGCAGAGCAGGATCCCGACATGTGGTGGAACGAACTTCAGAACTCTTTGGCATTACTAAGGAATAAAATAGCATTCAACGGAGAAGATATCGCTGCCATTGGAATTTCGTACCAGATGCATGGCCTCGTGTGCATAGACAAAGACCACAAAGCCGTTCGTAATTCCATTATATGGTGCGACAGTCGCGCAGTGGAAATAGGCAACAAGGCTTTTAAGGAAATGGGAGAGGAGTTCTGCCTGAGTAATTTTTTCAACTCTCCGGGAAACTTCACAGCTTCTAAACTGAAGTGGGTTAAAGAAAACGAACCGGCAGTGTTCAACAAGGTTCATAAAGTATTGTTGCCTGGCGATTACATAGCTCTACGCCTTACCGGCGAACCGGTAACAACAATAGGTGGCTTATCCGAGGGCATCATGTGGAACTATTCAAAGAACAGGGTCGCCACAGAACTACTCGACACTTATGGAATAGATAAATCGGTAGTGAGCGATGTGGTCGATACATTTGGTGAACAGGGCCAGCTTTCTTCGTCAGCTGCCGAAACACTGCAACTAAAAAAGGGTACGCCGGTTTGTTACCGCGCAGGCGATCAGCCCAACAACGCATTTTCCCTCAACGTTCTTCAGCCTGGTGAAATTGCTGCAACTGCCGGCACATCAGGTGTGGTGTATGGTGTAACAGACAAAGTGGAATACGATCCCGCTTCGAGAGTAAACACTTTCGTGCACGTGAATAACACTGCAGACAAACCGCGATACGGAATCTTACTTTGCATAAATGGCACGGGCATATTGAACAGTTGGCTAAGAAAAAACTTCTTCAATAATGCATCTTATACCGATATAAATAGCAAGGCAGCGAATGTGAAGATCGGGTCCGAAGGTGTATTGGTATATCCGTTCGGAAATGGCGCAGAGCGGGTATTAGAAAACAAAAATCCCGGTGCCGCCATCCGCCACCTGCAATTCAACACGCATTCGAATGCGCACGTTGCGCGTGCAGCACAGGAAGGAATTGTGTTCTCACTATATTATGGCATTGCAATTATGAAAGAAATGGGCATGCAGGTGAACAGGGTGAGAGCAGGTTATGCCAACATGTTCCTCAGCGAAATTTTCCAGGATGCATTCGCCAATACTACGAACGCAGCCGTGGAATTGTACGATACAGATGGCGCAACAGGTGCTGCCCGTGCAGCGGGTGTAGGCGCAGGAATTTATAAGAGTTTCAGTGAGAGCTTCTCAGGAATGAAGAAAATAAAAACGATCGAACCTTCAAAAGACAGGGTAGCGCAATACAAGGACGTATACGAAAAGTGGAACCGCCAGCTAAAACACATTATTAATAAAAACGATCAGCCAGCACCATGAACTACACAACAGGAAACAGCAAAGAATTTTTTCCGGCGATAGGTAACATACCTTTCGAAGGCCGTGACTCAGATAATCCACTTGCATTCAAGTGGTACGATGCAGACAGAAAAATTGCCGGTAAAACGATGAAAGAATATTTCCGTTTTGCTGTTTGCTACTGGCATACGTTCTGTAACACCGGAGCTGATCCGTTTGGTCCCGGCGTCAAGAAGTTTCCATGGGATGCTTCCGGCGATGTAATGCAAAGAGCAAAAGATAAGATGGATGCAAACTTCGAGTTTATCACGAAGCTTGGCGTGCCTTATTATTGTTTCCACGACGTTGACCTGTTTGATGATCCCGGCGATCTGAAAGAATACGAAAAAATTCTGCACTCAATCGTTGAGTATGCAAAGCAAAAACAGAAAGACACAGGTGTAAAGTTGCTCTGGGGAACAGCGAATGTGTTCTCGCATCCGCGCTACATGAACGGTGCTTCTACAAACCCTGATTTTCATGTGTTGGCATGTGCCGCTACGCAGGTAAAGAATGCACTCGATGCAACAATAGCGCTCGACGGAGAGAACTATGTTTTTTGGGGCGGAAGAGAAGGATATATGACGCTGTTGAATACAGATATGAAACGTGAAGTGGATCACCTCGGCCGCTTTCTTGCTACTGCACGCGACTACGCTCGTAAGAACGGATTCAAAGGGGTGTTCTTCATTGAGCCAAAGCCGATGGAGCCTACTAAGCATCAATACGATTATGATTGCGCAACAGTAATAGGATTTTTGAAACAGTATGGTCTTGATAAAGATTTCAAGATTAATATAGAAGTGAACCACGCAACACTTGCGGGGCACACTTTCCAGCACGAGCTGCAGGTAGCTGCTGATCATGGAATGCTCGGAAGTATTGATGCAAACAGGGGTGATTATCAAAACGGCTGGGATACCGATCAGTTTCCAATCAACCTGAATGAGCTTACTGAAGCGATGCTGGTGATTTTGAATTCCGGAGGCTTTGCAGGAGGTGGGGTGAACTTCGACGCAAAGACAAGAAGAAACTCGACTGACCTGGAGGATATTTTTCTTGCGCACATCGGCGGTATGGATGCGTTTGCGCGCGCGGCTATTTCTGCAGAAAAGATTCTTGAGAAGTCTAGTCTAAAAGAGTTTGTGCGTGACCGCTATACTTCTTTTGATAGTGGAAAAGGAAAGGAGTTTGAAGAAGGAAAGTTAACCCTCGAAGATCTTCGTGAATTTGCGCTTGCTAATGGTGAGCCGAAACAGATTTCAGGGAAGCAGGAGTGGTTGGAGAATTTGGTGAATCATTTTCTTTAGCGTGAACCGTCATGCGTGAATCGTGAGGCGTGAATCGTGATGCGATATTTGACCCTCCTTCGGGAGGGTTTTTTATTTTTATTTCTTTGAAAAGAAAAATTTATCCCCTCCCTGAGGGAGGGGCCAGGGGTGGGTTTTGTATTTTTTTAGTTTTTAGAACTGTTGACTTACAGTGTTTATTATTTCTTCGTAGTATTCTCTTTTATCCTCCTTGGTTTCCCCAAAAATCAAACAAGCATACCCCTTCCTCGTATCAATATAAGCCCATCCTCCACGAAGCGACGGACTCGTAACAATCCCATTGTTAATCCACACGCCCAACCCATACTGGTACCCTTCAACATGCTTCGGAACAAAAAGAATTTTAGCGGTCCCCGTTTGCAACTTCTGCATCTCAGCAATCGACTCCTCACTCAACACCTTCTTCGTACCTGCCATCCCTTTACTAAGTAGCATCGCCTGGAACTTAACCATATCTGCCGGTGTAGACATCCCTCCAGCGAAAGGATTAATCGCAACATCGGTTGAAAACGTACTTCGCTTCATACCACTAGGGCGAAATATTCTATCCATCATCAATCTATCGAAGCCTTTCTTTCCAACAACTTCTAACACCCGCCCTACGATATTGGAACCGTAATTATTATAATAAAAAACTTCTGCCGGATTATTCTTAATCTCCCGTTTAGCAATCGCATTCACTTCATCTTCAAGTGTCGCAAATTTCGTTTTCTGGAAAAACTTTTGAATGCCTTCTTTCTCCGGTTCTATGCCCGTAACATTTGCGAGGCAGTGCCGGATAGTGAGATAGCTCTTTGCGTATGTACCAAAAATCGGGAGATACTTTGCAACAGGATCGTCGAGACTTATCTTGCCCTGTTCAACAAAAGTCATGGTGAGCGCTGCGGTAAACCATGCACTCGCGCAACCAACCGGCAACTGAGTATTGAGAGACATATCTTCGCCTACCAGCTTCTTGTATACAATAGTGTCCTTCCATAACATTACAGCCATCTTGCCGCCAAAAGGTTTCTTCTGCTTCTCAATTACCGCATCCAGCGACGCGAAGTTTTGCGCTTTGAGCGCATGATAATTTAGCATTAAACACCCCAAAAAGATGAAGGAAAGGCAGGCGTAACGAGCTTTAGGTGACATGGTAACAGAGATTTTTTCTTTGGATTATGATTTGCGGGAAATTATAGAATAAAATCAATAGTGAATGAATCTTAACAATTTCACCATCAAGGCTCAGGAAACAATTGCAAAGGCTCAGCAGATTGCATTCAACAACGGCAATCCGAGTATTGAGACGGAGCACCTGTTGAAATCGTTGCTCGATGATGCTGAGTCTCCAGTTATATATCTTCTCAAAAAGAACAATGTAAATGTTGCCTTCATAGAAACTAAACTCGATGAATCCATTGAGAAGCTTCCACGCGTAAGCGGCAGTGATCCGGCCCAGGCCGTAAGCCGCGACCTGAACAACGTTATACTGCGTACAAGTGGTTTGCTTAAAACATTCGGCGACGAATTCGTGAGCGTTGAACACCTGCTGCTGTCCATCGTTCAGGGGAATGACAACGCAGCAAAGCTGTTGAAGGATGCTGGCGTCACTGAAAAGAACCTGGTTTCCGCTATCAAAGAGCTAAGGAAAGGGTCTACTGTTTCATCGCAAACCAGTTCTTCTACTTTCAACGCATTAAATAAATATGGCCGCAACCTTAACGAGGCGGCGAGAGATGGAAAGCTTGATCCGGTAATAGGACGTGATGATGAAATCAGGAGAACCCTGCACATCCTTTCGCGCAGAACCAAGAACAACCCGATACTTGTCGGCGAGCCCGGCGTAGGTAAAACCGCTATTGCCGAAGGTCTTGCTCACAGGATCGTAAACGGCGATGTACCTGAAAATCTTAAATCGAAGGTGATCTACGCACTCGATATGGGTTTGCTCATAGCAGGCGCAAAATATAAGGGTGAGTTTGAGGAGAGATTGAAGTCGGTGGTGAAGGAAGTGGGCGACAGCAACGGTGAGATCATATTGTTCATCGACGAAATTCATACATTGATCGGCGCCGGTGGTGGCGAGGGTGCAATGGATGCAGCCAATATTTTGAAACCGGCGCTGGCTCGCGGTGAACTCCGCGCAGTCGGTGCAACAACACTGAACGAATACCAAAAGTTTTTCGAGAAAGATAAAGCTCTTGAAAGAAGGTTCCAGCGGGTAATGATCGAAGAGCCGAGTGTTGAAGATGCTATTTCGATATTACGGGGTTTGAAGGACCGCTACGAAACGCACCACCATGTGCGTATAAAAGATGAGGCGATCATTGCAGCTGTGGAATTATCTCACCGATATATCACCGATAGATTTTTGCCCGACAAAGCGATTGATCTCATAGATGAATCGGCGGCCAAGCTTAGGGTGGAGATGAATTCGATGCCCGAAGAGCTGGATGAACTTGAAAGAAAGATCAGGCAACTTGAAATTGAAAGGGAGGCGATTAAAAGAGAAGATGACGAGGTGAAGCTGAAAGAGCTCGGCACCGAGATATCCAATTATACCGTGCAGCGAGATACGCTGAAAGCAAAATGGCAACGTGAGAAAGACATTGTTGAAAAACTGCAAAACGCAAAAGCAGAGATTGAAAATCTTAAGCAACAGGCTGAACAAGCTGAAAGAAACGGGGAGTATGGAAGGGTTGCCGAGATTCGCTACGGTAAGATCCAGGAACAGGAAAAACTGATTGCTGATTACACTGAACAGCTAACAGGAATAAGCGAAAAGAGATTATTGAAAGAAGAAGTAGACGCAGAAGACATTGCAGATGCAGTGGCTAAGTCAACCGGTATTCCGGTTACGAAGATGCTGCAGAGCGAGCGTGAAAAATTGCTCAATCTTGAAGAGGAACTTCATCAGCGAGTGATCGGACAGGATGAAGCTATCGAAGCGGTCTCCGACGCGATAAGAAGAAGTCGCGCGGGACTACAGGATCCAAAGAGGCCCATCGGCTCATTCATATTTCTTGGTACTACCGGGGTAGGTAAAACAGAGCTCGCTAAGGCGCTGGCTGACTACCTCTTCGATGACGAACATATGATGACGAGGATTGATATGAGTGAGTACCAGGAAAAACATACAGTAAGCAGGCTGGTGGGTGCACCTCCGGGATATGTGGGATATGATGAGGGTGGACAGCTTACTGAGGCCGTGCGGCGCAAACCGTATAGCGTGGTACTGTTTGATGAGATTGAAAAAGCGCATCCTGATGTATATAATATCCTGTTGCAGGTGCTCGACGACGGTCGGCTTACCGACAATAAAGGCCGGGTGGTGAACTTTAAGAACACCATAATCATCATGACGAGCAACATGGGTAGCGAGATTATCCAGGAAAACTTTGCGGATGTAGACGAGAGTAATACCGACGAAGTAGTGGCCAGGACGCGTCAACAGGTTGTTGAATTGTTAAAACAACGTATCAGACCCGAGTTTTTAAACAGGATTGATGAGATAATAATGTTCCAGCCTTTGTTGAAAAAGGAGATCAAGGGCATCATCAAGATCCAGCTTGAGCACCTGAAAAATCTTGTGGCACAGTCGGGTATTCACCTGGAATTCAGCGACTACCTGCTTGATTTTCTTGCAGAAAACGGATTTGAACCACAATTTGGAGCAAGGCCACTCAAGCGATTGATCCAGAAAGAATTAGTAAATAAATTAAGTAAAAAGCTGTTGGCCGGTGACATCGACAAAACCCGGCCGGTATTAATAGACGTATTCGACGGAAATGTAGTTTTTAGGAATGATATGCCCGAAATAGAGCGGGCGAATGGCCGAAAAATAACCTAATCTTGCAGTTCCGGCAAATGTTGCATCAATAATAGCAGCATGAGAACAAAGGAGAACATAATATGGCAGTTAAGCAACAGATCGAAATTATTCCACCAAAGGAGTTCTGGGTAGGGGATAAGAAAGCACCGATATCATTGGTTGAGTTTGGCGATTATGAAAGTGAGGCGTGCGCCAAGGCGAATGAGGTAGTAAAAAAGTTACTTATAGAATTCGAAGGCAAGTTAAAGTTTAACTTCCGTCATTTCCCATTAACTAAGATACATCAACGTTCTATGAAGGCTGCAGAAGCAGTTATTGCCGCTTCCCAGGAAGGTAAATTCTGGGAAATGCACAACCTTCTTTTTGCACGTCGCCGCCAGCTTGGAACCATCAGTTTAAAGCTGTATGCGAAGGAAGCCGGTGTTGAAAACAAGCGCCTGCTGTCTGAGCTGGTTGATTCGGTGTATGGTTGGTCGGTGCGAAATGATCTTCTCGAAGGTTTGGGTCAGGGCGTTCGTGACGTGCCTACGTTTTTCATTAACGGGGAAATGTATGAAGGAAAGCCAACTTTCGAGGGGCTTAAGAGAGCGGTTCTTGAGGCAATGAAAATTCAAAAAGCACCTGCGAAGAAGAGGGCCTGACAAGGTATCTCATTTGCAATCATATCGGAGTGAACATCTCTTTTACCCGGTCATATTTTCTGTATGCGCTCGGTGTTGTGTCAGCAATCATAATGTCTGTGTCCGATGTGCGGTCGCAGCATCCTGATAGTTCAGGAACACCTTCGAAAGATACCACCATTGTACCCCGCGTTGATACTACCGTTATTTTCGAGAGAGACACCGCAGCAGCAACACCGAACGATAGTTTCTTCCTCCTCAAAAAAAAGGGATTTCTTGGCCGGCTCGCCAAAAGTATTACCACCGACACTTCAAGCGACGGAAATCTTGTAAGACTTGATTACCTCTACAGAGGCTATCGTGGACGCATCATCCGCAGCATAGAAATCAGGAGTGTCGATTTTGGGGTGCCTATCAACGATACTAGCCGAAGCTTCAAAAACCGGCTCACGCGTCTCGCGGATAAATTCCACCACACCACCAGGGAATATGTAGTGCGTAAGAACCTTTTCTTCAAGGAAGGGGAGAAGCTTGTGCCTATTTTACTCGCTGATAATGAGCGGCATCTTCGTGATCAAACTTACCTCAACGATGTCAGGATAGTAGTGAAGCGTGTCCTCGGTACCCGCGACTCTGTAGATATTGTCGTGTTTACTAAAGATGTATTGTCTATCGGCGGCCAGTTCAAGATGAGCTCGCTGACGAAAGTTGAAACCGCCGTTCGCGAAGATAACTTCGGTGGCACTGGCGACAAGTTCCAGGTAGGCGCCTTTTTCGATCAGAAACGGGCAACGAAATTTGGCATGGGGGCGGAGTATATCCTGCGAAATGTTGGCGGTAGTTTTATGGATGCACAGTTCGGAGTACGCAACTACGCTAATGCGTTCAACACATTCGAAAAGCAGGAGCAGACTGCCTACGCATTGTTCACCCGCCCGCTGGTGAATCCTTATACGAAGTGGACGTATGCTTTCGAAGCTGCGTACCACAAAAACCGCAACATGTATGCGAGCGATTCTCTCTTCGAGGCGGCCAACCGTTACCAGTACTACAATATCGATGCCTGGATCGGCTTCAATAAAAGTGCATCTATAAGAAGCCGGGACAAGGAAGAGGACCGTTTAAGAAGCTTGTTTGGTCTGCGCTTTCTTCATAATGAATTCCATACGATCCCACAGAAATACGACACTGTATACTACTACCAGTATGCCGACCTTACCGGGCGTACTCGCTTCGATGTCGATATTCAGGCAGGATTTTTACAAAACCCAATATGTATATGGCTTTGGTAGAAGCGAGGACGTTCCTGAAGGATTGGATATTTCCCTAACTGGCGGTTACACCAATAAAAACAATCGCAAAAGGCCATACATCGGCCTCGATATGCAGGTGAATTACTTCTCTAAGAAAAATAACTACTACAACTACACATTGCGCATCGGCGGATATCAGTATCAGAAAAAATACGAGGACATTAGTATACTCGGAAACGTTGAATTCTTTTCGCGGTTAAGGCCTCTCGGAAAACGCTGGAAACAGCGAACATTTATTTCTGCTGGCATTACCACACAGATAAAGAAGCAACTGGCAGAACCACTTTTTTTGGAAAGTGCATTCGGATTGCCGGAATATCAAAACATCTTTCTCGGCGGCGACCACAGGTTAACCCTCAAGGCGGAAACGGTGATGTTCAACAACTGGAGAGTGATATCGTTCAGGTTTGCGCCGTTTATTTTCGGCAATGCCAGCCTACTTACCCCGGAACATAAACCGCTCATCAAAACAAAGTTTTACAATACGCTTGGAGCCGGCTTAAGAACCAGGAACGAAAGCCTGGTGTTTGGTACGCTCGAACTACGCGGCTACTTTTTTCCCAATCGCAACTTTGATGGAAGTTACTGGCGGGTAGAGTTTAATACGAACGTAAAGTTCAAGTATAACAGCCAGTTTATCCGGCGACCACAATTTATTGTGGTCAATTAGGTCGATAAGAACAAATTGGCACAAAATATTCTTACTCCATATCCGTTTAGTTTTATCGAAATACATTCGCCTAAATGTTCAATATGAAAAGCCCGGTCGCTATCCTCTCCGCATTTGCGCTTACTTTCTGTACGTTGACTTCATGTTTGTCGCAGGACACTGCGAAGGCAGAAAGCTCTTTCGCAGGTGATACTACTGTAAAACAAGATGTTGCATCGAATGAGCCAACGCCTTCAACTATGTTGGATACAGCCCAATATAACGAGAGGCTTGAGCATATGCTCAACGGCGATTCATCGGGCAAATGGCCTGTTAAGTCTGAATATCCGTTACCGGGCGCCATACTTCCGTTCAAGACGATACTTGCGTTTTACGGCAACCTCTACTCAAAACAAATGGGGATATTAGGAGAGCTGCCAAGAAAGCAAATGCTTGAGAAACTGCAGGGCGAAATGGCTAAATGGAAAAAAGCTGATTCAACACTCGATATCCAACCTGCACTCCACTATATCGCAGTAACTGCACAGTTAGCACCAGGAAAGGCTGGTAAGTATAGATTAAGAATGCCTTTTCACCAGATTGATTCTGTGTTGAGCATGGCAAGGGAAATTGATGCACTTGTGTTTCTTGATATACAAGTTGGAAAGAGCACTATCCAGAACGAATTACCCGAGTTTGAAAAATATCTGAAAATGCCCAATGTTCATATTGGTATCGATCCGGAGTTTGCCATGAAGGCTGCACACAAACCAGGGGAGGCCGTAGGTGTATATGATGCTGCGGATATCAACTTTGTGACGAACTATTTGGCGAAGGTTGTAAAAGAAAATAACCTGCCTCCAAAGATTCTAGTGGTCCATCGCTTTACGCAAGGTGGTGTTACAAATTATAAGAATATCAAAACTACTCCTGAAGTGCAGATCGTGATGCATATGGACGGATGGGGATCACCAGAAAGAAAGATTGGCACCTACAAAGCATACATTCACAGGGAACCTGTGCAGTTTACCGGGTTTAAGTTGTTCTATAAGAATGATGTGATCCGTTCGAAGGCAAGATTGATGACGCCGGAGGAATTATTGAAGTTGAAGCCAAGGCCGGTTTATATCCAGTATCAGTAGACGGATATTATTTTAAAAGAACTCAATGTATTTAAACTCAAATAGGATAGAAGCTCTTCTTTTCCTCGGCAGGGATTTTTCTTGTTTTAAAAAGTAAAATTTATTATAAGGTTCGCCTGGATCGTAAAACTTGTTATTTCATACTCTTTATCAAATAATAAACTAACACCGCCAACGCGAGTATAAACACCACCGCAATGTACGCCCAGTAGTTAAACTGAAAGAAATTACTCTGTCTCTTCTTCTTGCGCTGCGCCAAAAACTTATGCAACGCTCCATTTAACTCTTCCACTGAAGCCTTAACCTTCTTTTCATTTTCTGCCTGCTGCAACCCTTCCATCGCTTCAGCAAAAAACGGGTTATCTACAATCCATTTCTCCACTTCATGCTTCTGCTCATCAGATAGCTTTCCACTGAGATAATCCATCAGCTTCTGATTATCTATCTCCTTATTGCTATCCGATAATATTTTCAGCAGGTCGTCTTGCATAGTGAATGCTATTGGTTTCTGATCTTTTTTTCAAGTAACAGCTTAAGATTTCTCTTGCCGTTCTGAATATAACTTTTCACCTGCATCACCGTGAACCCCGTCTCTTCAGAAATCTGCTGGTACGATTTCTTGTCCAGGTAAAATAAAGTTACACATTGTTTCTGCTCTGCATTTAGCTCTTCCACACATTCACCTAAAAGCTCCAGCTTCTTATCTTTCTCAATATGATGATGCTTTTCCAGCGGATCAGCGATGTCTGCAATGTGTTCATCAGGTATCTCACTCATCTTACCTTGCTTCTGCCGCAGGCGCATCAGGCAATGATTTTTCGTCACCATGTACAGCCATGATTTGAAATACTGCACAGGATATTTATGTAACTCGGTGATCGCTTTCAAAAAAACCTGTTGCACAGCATCTTTCGCTTCGTCTTCATTCTTCAAATACTTCATCGACACACCATACAAGAGCAAGGTGTACCTCTCGAGAAGTACGCCCAGCCATTGATTATCTCTGTCGTGGTAGAAATTATTAAGAAGCTGCTCGTCGGTTATATGCGAATGTTTGTCTGGCAATCAGGAAAACAAATGTTTAATCCAGGTTACAAATGTTTTGTCCCATTCGAGCATTTTAATGCCGGTGTAAAAGAGGATGACTGCAAATATTCTTTTGAGCATTTGCTGGTCGATTTTAACTGCGATGGCGCTGCCCAGTAGTCCACCAACTAAAAATCCTGCTGCGATAACGAGTATAACGGGCAGTTGAATGGGTGAGCCGGTGCTGATGCAATCGCGGTAGTAAGCAAAGAAGGCGAGGATCGTTACGGGAAAGGTAAGCACTCCCAGAGATGTTCCCTGGGCCTGGTGCTGGTTGTAGTTGAGGAAGTAAACGAGTGCGGGTACGAGGATAATTCCTCCTCCAACACCTACGAGGCCACTCAATACACCAGCAGCCAGGCCGATCATAACTAGGATGATTAAAGCCTGGATGTCCATAAACTGAGGTTTCATGATTTCTTTCTGAAGGTTTCTGCGTATAGTTTAATTGCGGAATCGATAACGTTCAATGCAGTATGCTTGTCGCCGAGTTCATCAACCTTTACGGTTTTATTTTCGAGCTTCTTATATTCTTCGAAGAAATGGCGCAGTTCGTCGAAAAAGTGTTTAGGTAATTCTTCGAGGTTGTTATAGTGTCTTACACTCGGATCGTTTGCAGCAACGGCGATAATTTTATCATCGGCATCGCCGCTGTCAACCATGTGCATTACACCCAGCACTTTCGCTTCCATCAGACACATGGGCTGCACAGGAATAGAAGTGATCACCAGGATGTCCAGCGGATCTTTATCATCGCCATAAGTTTGCGGAATAAATCCGTAGTTAACGGGATAGTGAAACGACGAAAAGATGATCCTGTCTAATTTCAGCAGGCCGCTGTCTTTATCAATTTCGTATTTCGCACGTGAGCCTTGTGGAATTTCAATGATGGCGTTTACGATGCGTGGTGCGTTAACACCGTATGAAACGCCGTGCCATGGATGGGTAACTGTTAGCATGCATGCAAAGTAAGTGATTTTTCGCCTGCGCTGGCTATTTGAAAATGAAGTTCTTTGCCTGCGGCGGGCTACTTAGCAGGGGGAGAAAGGTGCCTCTAAAAATGATATACAGAAAAAATTTTCTCCTCCCTGAGGGAGGGGCAGGGGAGGGTTATTTTTATCGTAAAATCGATTTCAAATCAACCAACCAATCTCCACGCGACCTCACGATCTTAATGGTAGTAGTATCTTTTGGATTGTAAGAACTATAATACTGGTAGGACGTCGTTGAATCATTTACTTTCTGAATACTCAATGGATGAATATTCGCCGAACGATGCTGCTTCTTTTCTTCATTACTCAAACCCTTGTAATCATTTTGCCACCTCTCAATCAATAGAAGATTAGTGGTATCCTGCAAAAGAAAGAAGCGCGCCTTCTGGTAGTCACCATCAAGCGAGGCCCTGATAAACTCGCGGCCCGCATCCTGCGCATCCTCAGCCTTTTCGTATCCGCCACCAGCACCGCATCCCGCAATAAAAAGAAGAAAAATATATTTCAGCCTCATACGGCAAAATTAAGGATTTGATTATTGCCTCTCACGTCTGCCGTCTCAAGCCTCACGCATCCTTCAGCTGGTCAATCCGCTGCCCTTCCTTATCATACGCCCTGATAATAGCTTTCACAAGCCTGTGACGCACCACATCCTCCTCATCGAGCACAATGTGCGCAATACCATCGATATTCTTTAAAATCCGCGAAGCCTTTTCCAATCCGCTTCTCTGATTTTTCGGAAGATCCACCTGCGTAAGGTCACCGGTAATAATGGCTTTCGCATTTGCACCTATACGCGTAAGAAACATCTTTATCTGCAGGTCCGTTGCATTCTGCGCCTCATCCAATATGATGAATGCATTATCAAGGGTACGACCACGCATATACGCAAGCGGCGCAATTTCTATTACACGCGTGCTCATATAATATCCAAGCTTGTCAGCCGGTATCATATCATCGAGCGCATCATATAACGGACGCAGGTATGGATCGATCTTTTCTTTTAAGTCGCCGGGCAAAAAGCCAAGGCTTTCACCAGCTTCTACAGCGGGCCTGGTAAGTATGATCTTTTTTACCTGTTTGTTTTTTAATGCACGGACAGCAAGCGCAACCGCGGTATACGTTTTACCGGTACCAGCGGGCCCGATGGCAAAAACGATATCGTTCTTGTCCGCTTCCACCACCATCCGTTTCTGGTTGGCTGTGCGCGCGCGAACGGATTTACCGTTAGGACCAAACACCAGGATTTCATGCGGATTGCGTTCACGGAAGTTGTCTACCATCTCGGCGTCATCGCCGCCAAGTATCTGCTCGAAATAGTTCTCACTCATGTGACCATTACGCTGGAGATATTGAACGATCAGTTCAATTTTTTCCTTTGCACTGTCCACCTGTTCTGGTGCCCCGCTGAGTTTGAGCTGGGTGCCGCGTGAGAGTATTTTTAGTAGAGGAAATTTCTTTTTTAGTATGTCGAGCTTTCCATTGTTAACTCCGAAAAATTCAATTGGGTTAACGGTTTCGAGATTAATGATAGTGTCTGTCAAGGATGTCTGTTTAGTTTGCAATGCTCAATCTTCGTAGGGTAGTTGCTGCCTCCTACATCACATCTTCAATTTACGAAATAACTACTTTATTTTTTCGAAATAGATTTCAACAATACGTTAATAATATTATGGCCACCGACGTCAAGCGGCCCCGTAAATCGCTCACCATTCGCTTATCTTTGGCCGCATGAATCAGCGTCCGTTGAAAGTGGGCATCTTTGGAGTAGGTCACCTCGGGAAATATCATCTCGCCAACTGGCAGCAAATCCACGACGTAGACCTGGTGGGCTTTTACGATCCGAGCGACGTAATGGCACAGGAAGTAAGCGAAAAGTTCCAGCTGGCAAGATTTCTTGATGCAGATACGCTGATTGACGCAGTAGATGCGGTTGACATAGTTGCACCTACCAATTTTCATTTCGATCTTTGTAAGAGGGCTATCCGTAAAGGCAAACATGTATTTGTAGAAAAGCCGCTTGCGCATACAATGCAGGAAGCGAACGAAATTCTTAAATTGATACGTGAGTCGAATGTAAAGATGCAGGTAGGACATGTGGAGCGTTTTAATCCTGCTTTTCTCGCGATAGAGGGATTGAACCTAAACCCGATGTTCATTGAAGTGCACAGGCTCGCCCAGTTTAATCCGCGTGGCACAGAAGTAAGCGTTATCCTGGATTTGATGATACACGACATCGATATCATTCTCAGCATCGTGAAAAGCGAAGTGAAATCCATCGCTGCCAACGGCGTAACGGTTATGACTGAAACACCCGACATCGCCAACGTGCGGATAGAGTTCAATAATGGATGCGTGGCTAACTTAACTTCGAGCAGGATATCGATGAAGAAGATGAGGAAGATGCGCCTGTTTCAAAAAGATGCTTACATCGGGGTTGACTTCCTGGATAAAAAAACAGAGATCATTCGTTTGAAAACACCGGCTGATATCAACTCGTTTACATTTGATGTTGACACGCCCGGCGGTGGAACAAAAACAATTGCTGTGGCTACGCCGGCCATTTCCGACGTAAACGCCATAAAGCTTGAGCTCGAGAAATTCAGAGATGCCATTCTTAACAATACAGATACCGTGGTAAGCGGACTAGACGGATACCGTGCGATGGATGTGGCTCACCAGATTTTGCAAAAAATAAAAACCAATAATATCAGTGCCTTCCGCGATTAAAAGCGCATGATGCCTATGCAAGCCATTATGAAACGATTGCTGGATATTCTCATTTCCGTTTGCGGTCTCATCATATTGATGCCTCTTATTATTTTCGTTGCTATACGCGTATACTTTTCTTCAAATGGTCCCATACTATATCTGCAGGAACGTGTGGGTTATAAGGGCAGAAAGTTTACAATAAAGAAATTCAGGTCGATGTATGTAAATGCGGAGACGAATGGTCCGCGCCTTTCGGCAGACAACGATGAACGCATTACTCCCTGGGGAAGGAAGATGAGGAGATGGAAGCTTGATGAATTGCCACAGCTGTGGAATGTGTTGGTAGGGGAGATGAGTATTGTGGGTCCGCGTCCCGAAAGAGAATATTATATAAGACAATTAGAAATGGAGCAGCAGCCATTTGACCATTTGCTCCAGGTGAGGCCCGGCATTACATCGCTCGGCGTTATTAATTATGGTTATGCGAACAGTGTGTCGAAGATGAGGGAAAGGATGAAGTATGATCAGTTGTATCTTGAACAGAAGATCGCTTGCACTCGATATGATGATTATGTTCAGAACGCTGAAGATTATCTTCACGGCAAACAAAAAATTCAATTGATTAAAAACGTTCTTGCGGTTTGTTGATCCTTTTTTTCTTTTGCTGCAGTTACGCCCAGCAGCGGCCTGTCTACGATATTGATGTTAAGCTTAATCATAGGGAGCGGTCGCTTGATGGATTGCTTAAAGTTTTGTACACGAATAATACTGGTGATACTGTAAAATATTTGTGGTTCAACATTTATCCAAACGCTTTCAAAAGCGACAGAACTGCGTTTTCAGAATACCTGTTATCAAAAAGACGAACTGACTTTTATTTTTCGTCGCCGCAACAGAGAGGGTATATTAATCGTTTGGACTTCCGTTCAGGTGAAAGTATTTTGTTGACGGAAGATCACCCGCAATATCTCGATGTTATAAAAGTTTCTTTGAAAGAGCCGCTCGCCCCGGGAGAGCGTGTTACGATTACTACACCTTTTCATGTGAAGGTGCCCTATAACTTTGATGGGATCGGCTACGCCAATTTTGAGTATTATTTAAAGTATTGGTATCCCGCTATTGCGAATTACGTAAAACCCTTAACGCACCCGGATTCATCATCCACTGAAACAGGAGATTATAAATTATCTTTTACTTTCCCCTCGAAGTATAACTTTATCGGACCAAATAATTCTCAATCGACAACTTCTCATTCAATAAACGACTCTCTTACACAAACTGTCGTTTCATTCAGCAACGTTAAGGACCTTCCAATCAAAATTGTCTTACCTCATTCTTCTCTCAAACCAGCCAAGACTAGATCACTTACATTATTCGATTCTTCTTTCAAATCCAATATTGCTAAATTTCTTTCAAAACCCATTCTCCCCGCCATCGGCTACAATACTTACGACGGCTTTCAACTCGGTGTATTATCGCATAACCTCTATAAAAAAGAACAAAACCTTCACTATTACATCGCGCCGGTTTATACATTCAAAAGCAAAAGCCTTGCTGGTATCGTTGGGGCATCCTATACTTTTTATCCATCTAAAATTGCCGAAGAAATAAAGCTGGGATTCTCCGCTTCTACTTTTTCTTACGATGATGGAGTAGATTCTTTGGGTGAGAATGTGTACGGTAAACTTTTCAAGATCGTTCCCTACATCACCGTTAAACTTCCTGCTGCAAGACCTGATATTTCGAAAACGATTGCATTTAAATCCTACATCATTAACGAACGTGATCTTGAATTTGTGCGGTACAGTGGTGATTCATTCTTTTATCCATCGAAAGGTGAGTACGCATCGCGATTTGTAAATGAACTTTCATTCGATTACGCAAGCGACAGGGTGTTGTATCCTTATCGCGCACAGTTGCAGGTGCAGCAGGGTTTAACTTTCTATCGGGTGAATGCTACGGGTGGTTATTTCTTCAATTATCCAAAAGGTGGCGGTGCGGCTGTTCGCGTGTTTGCGGCGAAATTCGGTTATATCGGAAGTTTGAGCCCTTCAGAAAAATTTGCTACTGCGCGATATCAGCCGAAGCTGACTGCAGTAAGGGGCGGAGAAGATTATACTTATAGCAATTACTTTGTCGGACGAAATGATTTTGAGGGATTGGGTAGTCAGCAGATGATGTTGCGGGATGGAGGGTTGAAGCTTCGCACCGATCTTTTTGAAGGTTTGCAGGGGCGTTCAGATAACTGGATTGCCTCCGTGAATGTTTCTACCACGCTACCCGATATCTTTCCTGTCCGGCTTCCTGTTAAAATATTCTTCGATGCGGGCACCTATAGCGAAGCCTGGGACGCGGATAATGTTAACCCGCGATTCTTGTATGTGTCGGGCCTCCAGCTTAGCTTATTCAAAAACCTTCTCAACATATACGCGCCCATTCTCTACAGCAAGCAGTTTCGCGACCGCCTGAAATCCGTTCCCGAAGAGAATTCTTTTGGTAAGAGAGTAAGTTTCAGCTTAGATTTTTCTGTTATCGAGAAATTAGTACAACGTCGTTAAGGCTTCTTCTTAAAATACAATCCTCTCAGATCTAATAACGCACTGTCTTTACCAAAGGATTGATTTGATTTGAATATAACTTGTTGTGGGCCGCTATTTAGTTTTATAGCTCCGATATTTTCTTTCTTAAACGTTTCCCAGGAGCCGGACTTTCCCACTTTACCTGTAAGCTGATTGCTTCCTGCGCGCAACAAAAACTCTTTGCCGGCTTCTCCATCATCGACAGACCATTCCAACTCCACCTGGAAGTCACCGGCATCTTTTACATCAACATCCCACACCACGCTATCTGCTGAAGTAAACCATCCAAACGCTCTCCACTCAGGCATATATTTAATTGCCGGTCCCAAACCTTTGCCCGTTTCGGCTGTCAATACTAACGATTCATCAGGAAGAGAAGTAACGACCCGCGGCGCGTTGACAGTGTCAACGACCATCGACTCGCTGTGCGTTTCTTCCGACTCAGCCGATTCATTACATGCAACTAAAACCATCACAATAGCAGCAAATAAAAGTCTTCTCAAAGCAAAATTATTTTCAAATACTTAAACGAAATTCCATTGGCTCTTATCGTCAACGAAGTACTGCAAACCGTTACTCATATGATGCAACTCCTTTCCATCTTTAGAAAAAGAATTCTTCACCTCATACACACGCACTCCGTTATTTTGCCTGGTCAGATAATTAATCAAGGCTGTCATAGTCGGAGCAATTTCATGCAACCACTCCTCGTCGCTTTCTTTCACAAACGCCTGGCTCATACGTATCAAATTAATCGACCACTAAGTTACGAAATCCGCTTAACTCGTTATTTTTGAAACATACTACTTTGCGATATCTTTTTCAAATTGTTATTCTCTTCACTATTCATGTTGATACTATTTAATAAATCAATTGCTCAAAAAATTGTTTCTAACGAAACAATGGAGAAGGTGTACAACGAAGTGCAAACTCCATTCAAATACGGCATCGTGCTCACTGCACCCGATTCCACGAAGATGGCTGATAGTCCAACAATATTCAACCTTTATTTGGATGTCGTACCTCGGCGGCGCCGACGCAGGATATGAAGCCGGACGATCAGGAGTAGGTATGTCGAATGCAAATGATCTTACAAAACCAACAGAAGTACAACGCTTAACACGGCCTGTACTATCAGCAACAGATACGTCAGCAAAATGGTACGACAACAAAACCATTTTCAAAAGCACAGGTCGCTTTGCATGCTCATATGACCTGATCAACTGGACAGACTGGAATGGCGCCAATCTCGTAGAGCCCTCCGAACCGTACGACCAGCAATATGCACACAAACCATGGATGATAAAATGGAACGGGGTAGTATACCACTTTTATAATGCTGTAGGAACTAAAGGAAGAGTCATCGCGTTAGCTACATCAAAAGATCTTAAACACTAACTCCCCTCAACCTTAAAATCTCCTCGGCTATCGCCATATCCTGCGGCCGAGTAATTTTCACATTCGTATACTCCCCTTCAATCAAACACACCTTTTCGCCGGAAGCCTCCACAACACTCGCTTCATCTGTGAAGCTTTCCTGCTCTTCAAGTTCAAATGCCTTCAACAAAATGGTGCTTAGAAACGTCTGGGGCGTCTGTACGAGGCGAACGGCATTTCGGTCGAGCATGTGGTGCCCGGCATCATCAACCAGTCTCACGGTCTCCGTAACGGCTACCGCGGGTATTGCGCTTCCTTTAACAATTGCCTGCTCATAACAATGATGAATCAACTGACCCGTTACCAAACACCGCACTCCGTCATGAACGAATATGACAGAATGTTCCTTCACATGCGACAACCCGTTTTTAACAGATTGAAAGCGAGAATTGCCTCCTTCAACGATCGTGATAGCGGCGTTTTCAAACGATTTTGCAATGTCTTCACCCCACTTTCTAAACCGCGGATGTATCACGAGGATCACCTCAATATCGGGGTAAGCGGCGTAAAAAGCCTCAAGCGTATACGCTAAAATAGGCTTAGCGCCCAGTGTAAGAAACTGCTTGGGAATGTCTTTGCCCATGCGTTTTCCAGATCCCGCCGCAACAATAACCGCATATTTTTTCATGAAGAAGAAGATTAGAATTCACCAAATTCCCGTTCAATCTCCTCCATCTGAACGATGTCCATCGCTTCACTTTCGGTGGGAGTGTAGTTCAATTTTTCCAGCAGATCTGCACTTTCAAAGGCTTTCTTCACTTCGTGCTGCAATTCGCACACAACAAACGATGCTCCCGCATTGTAAAAGGCCTCATGCAATTTCACAAGTTCATCAGCAGCAGCATTCTCCACCATTTTTATGTCTTTCATATTAATGATGGCGTTTTTAACGTTATCATCAAGCAACGTCAAAATACTTTCGTCCATCTTTTCTGTCATATTAGCAGCGAGAACAGCTTCGTGAATCGTAATGACATGGAATTTTTCTCTGGTATCAATTTTGACCAACATAGAGTCTTGATATTGTTAACATCTGTTTAAGTATCAGGAGAATAGAAGTCAAAAATATTCGTTATTATTGTATCAAACCCAACAAATTAGAAAAATGGATAACAATTTTTCGGCCCAGGTAAAGGAGATCATTTCATTTAGCAGGGAGGAGGCTTTACGGTTGGGGAATGATTTTATCGGAACAGAGCATTTGCTACTAGGGTTGATCAGGGAGGGCGATAACACCGCCGTCCGAATCCTTAAGAGCTTCAACATCGACCTTTATGAACTACGGAAAGAAGTTGAACTGGCAGTAAAAGACAAGACCGGTAAGAACATTGCCAATATAAATAGTCTGCCACTAACCAAGCAGGCAGAAAAGGTGATAAGGGTCACCGTACTCGAAGCGAAAGCTCTTAAGAGTCCTACTGTTGAAACTGAGCACCTGATGCTCTCGATCCTGAAGAATAAAGAAAACATAGCTACTCAAATCTTAAATCAGTTTGATGTGGATTACGATTTATTCAGAAATGAACTAGGCGTTGTTAAAAGCAATGACGTCCGCAGTGAATACGCAGAAGAAAACGACGATGATTTTGATGAAGAAAAGAAGTATTCACAACAGAAATCGCGCGCTGCAGGCACTGCCAAAAGTAAAACTCCCGTACTCGATAATTTTGGAAGAGATATAACCCGTCTTGCTGAAAGCGGGGCACTCGATCCAATCGTCGGACGTGAGGAAGAAATAGAAAGAGTATCGCAGATACTTTCACGCCGCAAAAAGAACAACCCAATCCTTATCGGTGAACCCGGAGTAGGTAAAACAGCGATCGTTGAAGGCCTTGCCCTTCGCATCGTGCAGCGTAAAGTATCAAGAGTGCTTTTCGATAAAAGAGTCATCTCGCTCGATCTTGCAGCACTTGTTGCAGGTACCAAATACCGTGGCCAGTTCGAAGAGCGCATGAAAGCGATCATGAACGAACTCGAGAAGAACAGGGATGTGATCCTCTTCATTGATGAAATTCATACCATCGTTGGTGCTGGTGGCGCAAGCGGTTCACTCGATGCTTCAAACATTTTCAAACCCGCTCTTGCACGCGGAGAACTCCAGTGCATTGGCGCTTCAACACTCGATGAATACAGAATGTACATCGAGAAAGATGGTGCACTCGACCGCCGCTTCCAGAAAGTAATGGTTGAACCACCAAGTGTTGAAGAAACCATGCTGATCCTTAACAACATCAAGTCTAAATACGAAGACTATCACAACGTTACCTATAGCGACGATGCGATCGACGCGTGCGTAAAGCTTAGCGACCGCTATATTACCGATCGTCTGCTGCCCGACAAGGCTATCGATGTGATGGACGAAGTAGGAGCAAGGGTACACTTGAAGAACATCAACGTTCCGAAAGAAATACTCGAGCTTGAAAAGAAGATCGAAGATGTAAAGGTGGAAAAGAACAAAGTGGTAAAAAGCCAGAAGTTCGAAGAAGCCGCATCACTCCGCGATACTGAAAAGAGATTGCAGGAAGATCTTGAAAAGGCGAAGAGCCATTGGGAAGAAGAAAGCAAACACAAACGCTACCCCATAGATGAAGAGGCAATTGCAGAAGTAGTGAGCATGATGACCGGCATCCCTGTTAAAAGGATGGTGCAGGCAGAAAGCGAAAAACTTCGCAGGATGTCTGAAGAAATGCGCGGAATGGTGGTTGGCCAGGATGAAGCCATTCAGAAAGTGGTTAAGGCTATCCAGCGTAACAGGGTGGGGCTGAAAGATCCGAAGAAACCTATCGGTACATTTATATTCCTCGGACCTACAGGTGTAGGTAAAACCGAGCTCGCACGCGCACTTGCACGTTACATGTTCGACTCAGAAGATGCGCTCATCCGCATCGATATGAGTGAATACATGGAGAAATTTACCGTTAGCCGTTTGATAGGAGCGCCTCCCGGATATGTTGGATATGAAGAAGGTGGCCAGCTGACTGAAAGAGTTCGCAGGAAGCCTTACTCAGTGATACTTCTGGATGAAATTGAAAAAGCTCACCCGGATATCTACAACATCCTGCTGCAGGTTCTCGATGATGGTCAGCTTACTGACGGTCTGGGACGCAAAGTGGATTTCAAGAACTCAACGATCATCATGACATCCAACATTGGTGTTCGCCAGTTGAAGGATTTCGGTGAAGGTGTTGGTTTTGCCACCGCATCAAGAACGCAAACTTCAGATGAGAATAATAAAGCGGTAATTGAGAAAGCTTTGAAGAGAACATTCTCTCCTGAGTTCCTTAACCGTATCGATGATGTGATCATCTTTAACTCACTTAGCAAGGACAATATCTTCCAGATCATTGATATCCTGATGAAGAATGTAATGAAGAGACTGAGCACGCTCGGGTTCACCATCGAGCTGACTGAAGAAGCGAAGAACTTCATTGCCGATAAAGGATACGATACCCAGTTTGGTGCACGTCCGTTGCACAGGGCTATTCAGAAGTATCTCGAAGATCCTTTGGCAGAAGAAATACTTAGCCTCAACCTGAAACCAGGCGATACAATGATTGCCGATCTCAATGAGGATAAGAGCAAAATTCAGTTTACACTGAAAGAGCCGTCAAAAGAAAAGTCTGAAGCGTGAGAAGTGAGAGGTGAGAAGTGACGTGAATGTTTACGTTTTAAATTATCATATAAGCCGCAAGCAATTGCGGCTTTTTTCTTTTTACCTTTACGGCGATGTCATCCTCTCAGAAAATAATCATCACCATCGACGGATGGTCGTCGTGTGGAAAGAGCACACTGGCAAAGCAACTCGCAA
This sequence comes from uncultured Chitinophagaceae bacterium, assembly GCA_963782225.1. Lineage (GTDB taxonomy): Bacteria > Bacteroidota > Bacteroidia > Chitinophagales > Chitinophagaceae > Flavitalea. The sequence continues at coordinate 63,607 of CAWAIQ010000004.1, read as the reverse complement.
AAGAACTCGGCTACATTTATATCGACAGCGGCGCCATGTACCGCGCCATCACACTTTATTTTCTTCGTAATCACGTTGACTGGACAAACATAGTGCAGTAAAAGAAGCGTTGAAAGAAATCAATATCGAATTTGTATTCAATCCAAAGAGTGAAGGAAGCGAAACGTATCTGAACGATGAAAATGTTGAATATGTGATCCGCGATTTAGTGGTTGCAGAAAAAGTAAGTGAAGTGGCAGCGATCAAAGAAGTAAGAGACTTTCGCAGTTAAGCAGCAAAAAGCACTGGGTGAAGAATAAGGGAATTGTGATGGATGGAAGAGATATCGGCACTGTTGTGTTCCCTCATGCGGAATTAAAGATCTTCATGACTGCAGATAATGCCATCAGAGTACAAAGACGGTTTAAAGAATTGTACGAAAAGAATCCCAACATAACGATAGACGAAATAAAGACTAACCTCGAAATGCGCGACTATATCGATTCGCATCGTGAGGTAAGTCCGCTGCGCCAGGCTAAAGATGCATTAGTGCTCGACAACTCTCAACTCACCATGAAGCAACAACTTGACATGGCTATGAAATGGGTGAAGGAAAGGATCAATGTGACAAGCCCTGCCAGCCGAAGTAATTGACGTTATTATAGTAACAAATATCCTGGATCATTTTACCTGATAGCAATAAATCGTCCGGTAATTCTCCATTCTCAATATCATCTCCAAAAAGATTACAAAGTATTCTCCTGAAATATTCATGTCGTGGAAATGAAAGAAAGCTTCGCGAATCGGTAAGCATGCCGATAAACTTTCCAACGAGCCCGATATTACTCAGTGTGTTGAGTTGATCCATCATTCCGTGTTTCTGATCGAGGAACCACCAGGCCGATCCCCATTGCACTTTTCCTGCTACTGAACCATCATTAAAATTTCCAACCATTGATGCCATCAAATGATTGTCTGCCGGGTTGAGATTGTAAATGATAGTCCTTGCGAGTTTGTTTTCTTTGTCAAGTCTGTCTAAGAACCTGGAGAGTGAACGCGCCTGGGTGAAGTCGCCTATGGAATCCCACCCGGTATCAGCGCCGAGTTCTTTCATTTTGCGTGTGTTGTTATTGCGCATTGCGCCAACATGAAACTGCTGTATCCATCCCTTTTCGTGATCCCATAAAGCAAAATGATAAAGCATTGCTGACTTGAACATTCTTTCTTCCCTGGTGTCCAGCGCTTTTCCGTTAACCAATTTTTCGAAAATCTTGTGGACTGATCGATCGTCAAAATCATCTGCGTATAATTCTTCAAGTCCATGATCTGAAACGCGACAACCGACCGAAGCGAAAAAGTCGTGTCGCTTTTTTAGCGCCGATAAAAAGGTGTCGAATGTTGTGATGTCTGTATCTGAAACTTTCTGAAGCTTTTGGAGATAGGCTTTCCATTTGACATTATCAGCAGTGTTCATTGCAGCATCGGGTCGATAGGCGGGGAGAACCTGGATATTGAACTTGTCATTTGCGATTTTCTGATGATGTTCAAGCGAATCGGTGGGATCGTCTGTTGTGCAGAGCACCTTCACATTCATTTTGTTCAACAGGTTTCGTACGGAGTACTCGGTAGTGTTGAGCTTCGCAGAGCATTCTTCATAAATGCTTTCTGCGGTGTTTGCATTTAATAATGTTGAAATATTGAAATACCTGCGGAGTTCGAGGTGGGTCCAGTGGTATAATGGGTTTCGCAATGTTGCCGGAACTGTCTCGGCCCACTTTATGAATTTCTCTTTGTCGCTGCGGTTGCCGGTGATATAGCTTTCGTCCACGCCACAGGTGCGCAATGCACGCCATTTATAATGATCGCCGTAAAGCCACGCCTGGGTGATGTTTGCGAATTTCTTATCGTCGGCTATTTCTTGTGGGGGCAGGTGGTTGTGGTAGTCGATTATAGGTAATCGCTCCGCGTAGTCGAAGTATAATCTTTGGGCTGTTTTGGTCTTCAATAAGAAGTTGTCGTCTAAGAAGGTCATAGACAAATGTATGCCCTGCGGGGCTTTTTTTGTGTTTTTAAAGCTGCCTGGTGAGCGGCGTGGCTGCGGCCGTCAGGAATCAGTGTTATAACGCTATAAAAACAAACTTTCTCTCACTATTAAAAATGTAACTTTAATTCCTCCCGCTTCCTTGCAAAGCCTCTTCCGTAACGCCTTTCAGGATAATTAAAACACTCAAACATGAACCCCCTCACCCGGGCAATTGTCATTATTGCCCTTCCGCTTTCGCTTGCAAGCTGTATGAAAGAAAACATTTCGGAACAGCAGATCGCACAAACTGTATCAAGCAACGCCACTACGCCCGATCTGAGCACATGCAAACTCAGGAGGCTTTATCACATTCTTTACGACAATGTGCAGGCCACCGCTGTGTTTACTTACAACAAAGCAGGCAACCCTTACAGCGTAGTGTATTCAAACGGCGGCACTGGGGTTAACAACTATTATTTCTATTACGACACTAAAAACAGGCTCAAAGAATTAGGTGGCAGGTGGACCGGTGGTAACAACTATTACACGCATAATGCGCTCGATCAGATTGTAAAAGATTCTGCAGTGTATTATGACTGCTGTGGTCAGCTTTCAGTTATAGACGTATCTACGATCGAGTATGATTCACAGGGAAGGATTATCAAAGAAACGATCGTAAATAAATATAACTATTACGGTCCGATAGCACCAACGCGCAGGCCAACATATACTTACGACAATCGCGGAAACCTCGCCGTTGCCGGATGGAAATCGTCGAGTTACGATAATAAGATTAACCCGTTAAGGCAGAACAAGGTGTTTCAGTTTATTCATCGCAATTACAGTATGAATAATGCCGCTCCGCAGCCGAAATACAATTCACTCGGTTTGCCGCTAAGTATGAAGCCTAACAACGATCTGTTCTTTAATCAACTTGAAAGTGTGAAATTGATTTACGACTGTCTGTGATGGGGGAACGGGAAACGGCAGACGGCAGAGGTCTTTCAGGAAGTGTCAGTCGTCCCCCGCGCTCGCTCAAAGATGAACTTCAAACAGAACGCGCAATACCCAATTCCAATCCTCGCAATTCAGCTAAACCTCTTAAGCGGCCTATAGCAGAGTAACCTGGATTGGTTTTCTTTTTCAAATCGTCAAGCATCTGGTGGCCGTGATCGGGGCGCATAGGTATAGATAGGCCTGTACGTGACATTAGCGACACTATCTCTTTCACTACTGCATACATATCCGTATCGCCTTCAAGATGGTCCGCTTCGTAGAAGTTGCCTTCGGCATCGCGCGTAGTATTTCTCAAATGAATAAAGTGAATATGGTCACCGAGCCTGCGAACCATACCCGCACAATCATTATCCGCCCGCACACCATAGGAACCCGTGCAAAAACACAAACCATTTGCTTTCGAAGGCGCCGCCTGCAATAATTCCATTGCATCCTGCTCCGTACTTACCACGCGTGGCAACCCAAGAATAGGATAGGGCGGATCATCAGGATGAATAGCCATTTTCAAACCAGCTTCTTCTGCCACCGGTACCACTTCCCGCAAAAAATTAAAGAGATTTTCTTTCAGCCTCGACGCATCAATATTCTCATACGTTTTAAGATCCGCACGAATTTCTTCTTCCGAAAACTTATCATCTCTTCCTGGCAACCCCATTAAAGTATTTTGATATAGCGTCTTCTTTTCCTCATCACTCATCTTCTCGAAATAAACTTTCGCTTTAGCAAGTTCATCTGCAGAATAGTCTTTGACGGCGTTTGGTCTCTTCAATAAATAAACATCAAACGCTACGAACGCAGCTTTTTCAAAACGAAGCGCCTTACTGCCATCAGGCATTGCATACGCAAGATCGGTCCGCATCCAATCGAGTATCGGCATAAAATTGTAGGTAACCACCTTCAATCCACACGCACCGATGTTACGCAGGCTCTCCTTATAATTTTCAATATGCTTCACGTAATTACCGCTGCGCATCTTTATTTCTTCGTGCACAGGCAGGCTCTCTATCACTTCCCAAACCATACCCGCTGCCTCAACTTCCCGTTTGCGTTTGGAAATTTCTTCTATCGTCCACACCTCACCAGTGGCCACATGATGAAGGGCGGTCACCACCCCGCTACATCCCGCCTGCCGGATATCCCATAAACTTACCGGGTCGTTTGGACCGTACCACCGCATTGTTTGTTTCATTAAAATCATGGCAACAATTTAATGGATTATTCCCGCTGCATACGTACCTGAACGAAAATCTGAACTGAATAATTACTTAACTTGGGTTACCCCCAACCAAAACATCTTCATGGCCTCTAAAAAGGTTTACCTGGTTAAAAATCTTTCGCCCTGGATGCTTGATGAGTTGCTCGCTTTTGCCGACCTCACTTCTTATTCGGTACTTCTGCTGCGCACTCCGGAAAGTAAATACACACACCAGCTGTCCTTACTGAAAGACAAGGGTATTGAGGTAATAACCAATCCTTACCGTTTCAACATTTCTATACACAAGCTCTTCATTGCTATTCGAATGATTTTAAGCTATCCCGCGGCCTTCCTGTCTGGTTACAGTGCAGTAGTGGGCTGGAAGTCGCTGGTGTGGTTCCTGCGCCTGGATGAGCGCAGTATTGCTCCAGATGCAAATCTGCATGCGCAGTTCGCCACTCAGCCTGCGTTAATTGCATTGTTACTAAAACTTCAACGCAGGTCCATCACCTATACTTTCACGTTCCATGCCTACGATATTTATTTCAATAATCGTTGGTTCAACCCACTCGTCAACCATAGCGAACATGCGTTCAGTATATCCGACTACAACATCAATTATGTAAAGCAGAAATTCAGGGGCCTGGCTGCTGACAGATTGATTGTAAGCAGGCTGGGTGCTTTTGCCCCTGCCAACGCGGTGCCGTCACATTCCTCTGTACCGTTCACGATTGGTTTCCTGGGCCGGTTTGTAGAGAAAAAAGGTGTTAGTTATTTACTTGACGCTATGGCCATACTGAGGGACAAGCAGGTACCTGTACAGCTCTTCCTCGCGGGCGATGGACCACTAACCGAAAGTTATCAGCAGCAAATAAAAAACGAATCGCTGGCGAACGTAAAACTCATCGGTCCTGTGCATGCGGAAACGAAAACTGCCTTCTTCAAAAGTATCCATGCGTTTGTAATGCCGTCAGTAAAACTCCATAGCGACATGGATGGCATTCCGGTAGTGCTGATGGAGGCCGTGTCTTACAACCTGCCTGTTATCGCAACGGATGTTTCGGGAATGAAAGAAATATGTTTTGATGGCTACAATGGCAGGTTAATATCCGAACGCGACGCTGCAGCATTGGCGTCTGCAATATTGGAGCTTGCAACGAACAGTAACGAGTATCAAAAATTTCAGTCGAATGCGGGCGATGTGTTCAAAGAGTACAATATTCAGACAAACAGTCTAAAAAAGCTCAAGATCCAAGGGTGGCTATAAATTCACCGTTTAATAATACTATCAGCTCCATTATGATCCCTTTTACAAAAACACCTGTTTGCTCCATCTTCTTAAATATGGAGTGAAAATTCTGAAAGCCTGTTTTCTCGACCAGCATATTAATACTATCCAGTATCGTTTTTTTACTTCGAGCTTTAGGAACAACTTTATATTTTAAGCTAAGTAGAAACAGCGATAGATAATCTCTTTGAAGTAATGGTAGCTCGTGCGAATTAACGTCGTCGATAAAGGCATTAACTTTTTCAGGTGACCTGAGTCCCATAAAAAAGGCGCTCACCATTTTAAACGTCTTGAGTTGTGTGAGAAAGTCCTTTCTGAATAGGTCCGGTATACCGAGATCCTTAATGTTACACGACGTAAAAATGTCGTGAGCCTTGCTAAACTCGCCCGTGAGCAGCAATGCCTCGCCTACGTGGTAACACGAGTTTGCCATTGATAGTGAAGATGATCCCAGCATATCCAGGTCGGCCATGACAGATTCCTTTGTTACGCCATATGGTTCCCTGTTAATCGATTGGTTAAGAATGAGTGTCGCATAATATCTATCGATCACTATGGGATGATAGGAAATGATGTCTTCATGCTTACAGTCCTTGATCCCTTTAAAACAGTTTTTAAATTTCACCGCGTCGCCATTCAGAAAGTACCTCAGGCAGCTCAATGAGTGGGCAAGCATCTTTTCTTCCTGGTCATTCGTATGCAGGAGGTAATAGTGAAGTCCTTTTCCGAACCCTTTATTAAATGCATCGATGTTTACGAAATCCCTGAAAAACACTTTGCGGCCGTAAGGTGTGCTAGACACTCCTGTATATATCTCTGCATTAAACTGGGGATGGTTTTGCATCCACGTCAGAATATTCTGCAGAAGGTTATAATTATCATTGGTGTTAAAATCGTTGACGCCCGAAAAGATATTATTGAAAAAATTGCCGACGAAATGTGATTTATCACTCTTTACCACACCTTCCGTTTCATGGAGGTGTTGAAAATCTTCAAACGAATAGTGATTGATATATTTCGACAAAATATCCAGCGTATGCAATGAAGGGTGAAATTCGGTACGTACAAGACCAAGCACCCTGCTAAGTGTTTGTACAGAGAGATACGCCCCTGTGGCCTTTAATATATAGGTGTGAAGCTGCTGTATCTCAGGGTATGAGGCACACTTAAGATTTGATTTAAGCCTGATTAAATGCTTTAAAGAGTTGAGCGTCTTCTCATCCGCGATGGTAGGTTTCCTTGACATTCCGAAACATTTTTACAAAACCACAATATGATACCTTCGAAAAGAAAGGAGAGAGGATCTGATAGGTTCTTAAATATTACGAAATTGGATAGAGAAGGTTAGTAGAAATCACATGAGTTATCAACTAGTTTAGTTGTATTTATACGAGAACCATTCCAGAAGGTAACACTTCATTGCTTCACGCGAACAGTAAGTGAACGTTCCTTACAACGAAAGTAACCAGGATCATGTCGGCGCATTTCCAAATTCTGTTCGTTCAAGTAATTTATTCACTGCGATTTAATTTGCCAGCCGGTCGGGATTCCCGAAATAGCAAAGTTCCCAAAATAGTTCTGCAGTGATAAACCGCACGTTATAAAAAGTGACCGCATTCTGGCACATATATTGAAATCAGTGGCTGCACCGATTGGACTGTTTGGGGAATTTTTTCCGGTAGTCCATCCTTCTGAAACCATATTTTTTTTACAATTAAAATTCAATCCTTATGAAAATTACAGGGAACTTGTGTGTAAAAGAGAGACTGATGTTTTTCACAGTTATCTTAACCACACTTATCGTTTCTTCTTGCCAGAAAGGCGAGCTTTCACTGGACACAAATGCGGCTGAGATTAATGCCGACCGCGCCGTTGCTTCAAATCCTAACCTACTTTACGAGGAAACATTTGAAGGATTCGCGCCATTCACCACGTACGTTACCAGGCAAATCGGAACCTCTTACGGATTTAGTAAAGTCAACTCACCCACCTTCGAAGGAACTGGTGCAGGACGTTTCGAACTTCGTGATACCGACCCCATCCAAAGTGGTGGTACAAGAACCGAAGTGAAATTCCCGGATCTTACTAATCCAAACCGTTGGTATTCCTTCTCTGTTTACTTTCCATCTTCTGATTATGCCTACGATTCAAAAGGCGAAATAATCAACCAGTGGCACCAGGGAGGCGGCGCAAGCCCTTCTATTTCTCTTATTACGAGATATGATAAGCTTACATTGGAAACAAGAAGTGAACCTGAATCAAAAGAACGGTTTGACATCGGCACCATCATCAAAAACAAGTGGCGCACTTACGTGCTGCATGTGATTCACTCGCACGGCTCCGATGGTCTTATAGAGATCTGGGAGGATGGTAAAAAAGTAATTACGCGCACAGGTGCCAATAGTTACGATTTCAATTCATTCGACAAGCCAAAATGGAAGCTGGGCCTTTATAAATGGGATTGGAATGGCGATGGAACAACAGATACGAAAAAAAGAGTGATCTTTTTTGACAATGTTCGTTTGGGTAACGAGAAGGCGACGTACGCGAATATGGTTTCTTCGGGTACTCCAACTGATCCCGGCACCACGCCAGATCCGGAACCGACTCCTGAAGAGCCTAAACCTGAAGAGCCTATACCCGCGCCGCCTACTACGCCAATACCACCATCTTCAGGCGGTGCTATCAAAAGTTTCACCCTCATAGATGCGGCGACAGAAAAAGACGTTTTGGTTATTAGTGAGGGAGCTACTATCAGCCTTGCAAAATATAATCTTTTCAAGGCCAACATCCGCGCTAATCTTCAATCGGCAGACCAAAGCGTTCGCTTTGATTTAACCGGCCCGCAGGCCTACTCTTCAAAAGATTCGCAACTGCCATTTGCCTTGTTTGGTGATGACAGTAATGGCAACTACTACTACGGAATCTGGAAGAATCCGGTTCAGGGCAAGTACACGCTGAAAGCCACGCCATACTCAGGTACAAAAGCTAGTGGAACGGCAGGCAAAACGGTAACACTGAACTTCACAATCACAGGTTGATATTCATTTAGGATTAAAAGCAAAAAGTAGCTGATCTCAGCTACTTTTTTTATTACCGCCAAATTGTACCGTACTATTTTTTCAACACTTTGAACGTCTGACTGTTTTTCTGTGTTTGAACTCTTAAGAAGTAAACGCCAGCTGCAAGTCCCGCCTGGTTAATCCGGATGGAATTCTGGATGCCGCTATTGCCATATCCCTGTTTGATGACACCCAGCAGCAAACCTGTCTGGTCATATAGCATTACAGTATACCGTGCCGATTCTGTAAGCGTGAAGTTCAATGTTGTTGTATTGGTGAAAGGGTTTGGAAAAACGGTCGCTTTTTGTGTAAGCGTAAGCTGCGCCGGTCTTGTTTCGGCAGGTTCAATCATCACTCCAGCTGTTGTGTCAAGAACAACAGGGCTTCCGGATTCATCATCCGTAGCCAGCACACCTACAACGGATTTGGGATTGGTGCTCAGATTCGTGGCGATCAATACGATTTCGGAGGTGTAATTTTCACTCGCACTCGACACATAGTCGTACAATGTAGAACCATTGCTGATAAGTGTTTTAACCGGACCAAAAGCAATAGTATTTAACGGGCTCTCCCTGTATATGATCTTGCCTCCGTTTTCGAGTGAGCAATACACAATCTTAAGCGTGCCTTTGCTTTCGTTAATGATTATAGTTGGCTGTGTGCCGTCGGGATTACTACTGACTGTATACAAATTATCCCACACTCCATTTGGTCGCCGCACCAGTAAAGCAACTTTCGCATATCCATTCTTGTTATAACCTGTTTTAGTGGCGCAATAATAAGTACCGTTTGATGTCACCTTTGCGTTCAGGTGATCATCCGCCATTCCTGCACCGATATTATCAATTGCAGATTGTGAAGCGGGTGTTTCCAAAGTGGACCAGGCCGTAGGATCTGTTCCATCAGTATGTGTTCTGAAATTGAAACGCTTGGTCGTTTGATTCGACCATAAAACGGAAATCTTGTTCTCGTTTGGAAGTGCGGTAATCACACTGATGTCGTCATCTTTAATTCCTGATCCGATCTGGATCTTGGCGCTAAAGGTTGAATATGGATAATCGCTGTAATAAACATACACCTGGGTAGTTCCTGTAGTTGTTGCCCACATCCTGCCGTTTCCGTCGATCACCATGTTGGCGGTTTCAGTGCCTGAAGGAAAATCGATTTCGGCTCTCACCGGCCTCGCTGTCCACAACTTGTATGTATTATTCGATGGCACATGCTCAAGCGAGTAAAGTAGCGAAGTGCTGCCATCTCCCTTATACATCAAAACATGCACCACGGGGCCTACTGTTTTTATATCACATCTTGCACTGGTACTTGCCAAAGTAAGTACAGCGGTCCACGTTACACCATCCAGGCGATATACTTTCGTTCCGCCGCTTACTGACAACACTGTCCACCACTTATTTGCATATTTCCAAACCTTCGACTGTGGTTTGTCTTTTGTTTCCGTGCTTACAGGCAAAGGTGTTAACGGTGTAAACGAAGCGAATCCATCGATAACTGTCGGTGTAGTTTTGATGTAGGTTTCACCTGTGGTAAACGCCTCGTCCAATTCATTTCCGGCCTGGTCAATTATTCCTGTTCCGCTTGATTTAACATCCAGCCGAAGTGTTCCGTTGCCGGCGATAGAAGAAATCGCAACATCATAAGTGGTTCCCGCAGAACCCACGGGGCTTACCGCATTAGACGCAAGCGCACCAGTTACCGAACCACTAACAATGGTTAATATGAAGTCTGTTGCATTTACACCAGTCACTTTTTCTGAAAAAACCACGCGATAGGTAGCCGTTGTTACGGTGATCGATTGACCCGAAGGATTTTGTCTGTCGACACTCTCGGCTGTGGGCTCGGTTTTGTCGAACGTAACCTTGCTGCTATTGGTAGTAGCATCAACAGTTACCCCTGCAGTACCGTTTGTTCCGGTAAAGTCGATGGTGAAAGGCACCTGGCCCTCAGCATCTGACGCCGTTAATGTATGTGTTGCTTTGTAACTATTGCCTCCCTGTGCTGTGGCCGTTGCTGCATCGCCTGCAATGGTAACGTCCGGCGTTTGGATTGTTGTTGAAGCAGTGAAAGAAAGAGTTACCACGTCGCCAACTTTCGCTAAAGCATTATTTGCATTGTCCGACGCGATGGTAACCGTGTTTAATACCGGGGCCGGTTGACTGATAATATAAGTTTGCCCGGTAGTAAATCCGCCACTTATGCTATTGCCAGCAACGTCGGTGATGGAAGTGCCTGATCCTTTCAGGTTGATTCTGAATGTACCTGCATTGTCAATGGACGTTACATCAACATCATAAGTTGTTCCGGCTGTTCCAACTGCTGAAACTGCATCTGATGCGATCGTTGCTGTTACTGTACCGCTTACTACTGAAAGTGCAAAATCATCAGAAGTAACGCCGGTTACTTTTTCAGAAAATACAACACGATAAGTTACAGATGACAGCGATACAGTCTGCGTAACAGGTACCTGCCTGTTAATTGTCTGGGCATCCGGGTCTGTTCTGTCGAAAATTACTTTGCTATTATTTGTAGTGGCACTTACGGTAACGCCGTCTGTACCATCTGTAGCTGTAAAATCAATCGAAAAAGGTATTTGTCCCTCATCATCACCAATTGCCAGGGTCCTACTTGCTTCATAGCTGTTTCCGCCCTGCGCAACTGCCGTAACGGGATGGCCCGCAATGGTAACTACAGGTTGATTGATAGTTCGTGACGCGGTAAATGATAAAGTAACAACGTCACCTGTTTTTGCAACAGCGGAATTTGAATTGTCGGACGCTATTGTAACGGATGTTAATGTCGGCGCAGCTTGGGTGATGATATATGTTTGCCCTGTGGTAAAGCCGTCGGTTATGTTGTTGCCCGCTACATCGGCGATGCCTGTTCCGGCTGATTTCAAATCAAGTCGCAAAGTGCCTGTGCCATTTACAGCCGTAACGTCTACGTCGTAGGTAGTGCCCGCAGTACCCACAGGGGTTACAGCGTCGGTGGCCAATGTTCCGTCGGCTGTGCCGCTAATTGTTGACAGTGAAAAATCAGAAACATTTACGCCTGTAACCTTTTCGGAAAATAAAACGCGGTAAGTAACGGTAGTAGCCGAAGTAGTTTGACCGGAAGGAGTGAGGCGGTCGATACTTTCAACTGCAGGCGGAGTATTATCTATTTGTTGCAATTCATCTTCAATAAGCACCCCTGCAGCTGAAGTTGCAGTAGATGCAAGAACAACGGCGGATTCGTTATATGGATTTTTTGCGCTGCTAACATTATCATAAGCCTCATTCAGCAATGTTGCCTCGTCGCCAAATGAAACAGGATACAACGGGGATTGCTTATAGGCAATAGTTCCGTTCAATGTGTAAATCACTTTCAGCACATCAAGCGTTTCATTAAGAATCACGATGGGACGCAAGCCTGTACCAACGGTTACCGGGTACGCCGCATCCCAGTTGCCGGAGGTTTGCCGCACAAGCAGCGCGAGTTGTGTGTTTGACGCAGAGTTGTAACCGGTTTTTATACTAACATATAGTCTGCCTGACGTGGCTACTTTCAAATTAAATTGATTTTCCGCGAAACCCGTTCCAATGTTGAGCGCAGACTGCGAAGCTGGCGCTTCATCATCCGACCAGGTTGCCGGGTCATCGCCATTTGTATGTGTTTTAAAAGCAAAGCGCCTGGTTACCTTATTCGACCAGAATACGCCGATTTTTCCGGGTAATGCCACTACCGCACACAAATCTCCTGTAGCAGTGTTTGTTTCCAGTTTAATAGGCGCACTCCACACAGAATATGGCGAGTCGCTCCACCGCACGTTTACGTCTCGTAGTCCGTCTGATACCATCCACATTCTTCCGGTTGCATCTATATCAATTGTTGCTGTTTGACTACTCGCTTCCATTGTGAAGTCTACCCTTGTTTTTCTCGGCGTCCACAACCGGTAATTTGCTGTCGCATCAACATACTCTACAGAATACAATACAGATGTGCTCCCTTTATAAACCAGTATATGCACAACGTTGCCAACTGTTTTGATGTCTGCCTTTATAGAATTGCCACTGGCCAACGTGAATACGTTGGTCCACGTAGTGCCGTCCAGTCGCATGATGATCGTACCGGCGGATGTGCCAAGCACACACCAGTGTTTTCCTGCGTAGGTCCATATTTTTGATTGCTGAATCTCAGCGGTGTTCATCAATACCGGCACGGGCGATAAGGGCGTTAGTGTTGAGCCTACCTGCGCATGAAGAGCAGAGAATCCGGAACAAACAACAATAATTATGATCAGCAATTTGGAAACACTTCTGCATGCTGTGTGCAGCTTTTTTGTTGTTAGCATAACGATAAAGTTGATATCATCAGGATATTTTGGTTTACTAATAAGCGGCAGAATGTGCCTTTTTGCCGAACGTTAAAAGAATTATTTTTATATCGAACAGAAGCGACCAATTCTCCACGTAATAGAGATCATGTTCGGTTCTTTGCTTTTTTTGAATGTCAGTTGTCGACGGTCCTCTCCATCCATTCACCTGTGCCCAACCTGTGATCCCTGGTTTTACATAATGCCTGATCATGTAATTCGCCACTGAAGCCTGTAACTGCCTGTCGAGAAAACGCCGGTGCGGTCGCGGGCCTACTACACTCATATCGCCCATTAACACGTTAAAAAACTGCGGCAGCTCGTCGAGGCTGTATTTTCTCAACGTTGCACCAAGCCTGGTGATCCTGGGATCATTTTCTGTTGTAGACAAGGTGCCCTTGCTGCTGTCGTCGTTTTCACGCATGCTTCTGAACTTAAAAACCTTGAAAGGTTTGCCGCCTCTTCCAATGCGGATCGGGCAATACAACACAGGACCCGGAGATTCCATTTTTATCAGTATTGACAGCAGTAAAAAAAGCGGTGACAACAGTACGAGTACAACTGCAGCAAATACTTTGTCGAAAGCTGATTTGCAGTAGCGTGGAAACCTTCTATCCATAGGCACACTTCGAACATTAACAGCATCTACTTCACCATACTTGCTGATGGAATACTGGCTGCCGAACAATTCGCTGTAATCAGGCAGGTATATTGTTCGTATCCCATGATAGTCGGCAACTTTTACTACTTTCTGAATTTCCTTGGTAAAGTGCCCCGGCATGGCTATTACGATTTCATCAATGGAGTTCGATTCGAAGTATTGGTTGATGTCGTTGATGTGACCGAGTACACGATTTCCTTCTATTACACATTCTTCTTCCTGGTCGCAATTAATAAACCCCTGGAACAGGTAATCGTTCCCTCTTTCTGTGGTGAGCCGGTCTTCTGCGTTCCTGGCCGAATTGCCGGTGCCGGCGATTACAACGTGTTTCGGCGGGTGTATCTTCAGCTTTCCGAAAACAAACAATAAATAGTTTATAAAGATGTCGAAAATCGCAACGGCGATTACGAGAGCGATGATGTAGCTGCGATGTCGGATTTGAACAGGACAGAAGAGATAGAAAAAGAAGATCACCGCTATAAATATTGAATACGCTTTGAAGTGATCTACAACCCTTGCCCGAAATTTCTGGTTGAGCGCCCTGCCTGATAGTTTAAGCCAGTACTCAATAAGAAACCACAGCAGCACGAATGCAGATAGTGCGATCCACTCCGATACCGAGAACTTCACTTCGCGGAAAAAGTATAGCAGGGTTAGTGAACAGGAAATGATGGTTAAAGCATCACCCAGAAGATATGTAAGGAGCCGCCTAGGTTTTAGGGTAATCATAATCTTAAGGTTTAATTAGTTGGTCGGTGATCAATAATTTTCTGATCATATAATACTTTTGTCTACCAGCTTATGCCCTGGTAGTTGGGTAAATATTCCAGTTCAGGTATCCGCACCAGGTCGAGCACCGCGTCTTTCTGTTCGAGGAGATCATGATAACCACTGGCACGAAAACTTTTGTGATTGATGATAACCACGTCGTTATTTTTTATTCCCGACTCGAGGTCCGTATAAATCAGTTCCGACAAATGTGGCAGCCGCTCATCAATGAAGGATTTATTTTCTCCGATGAGTTTCGACAGGTGAACATTCTCGTCAAATATTGAAATGCGGTAGCCCTTGCCGATGAGCTTCTCTGCCAGGTCAACTGATGGACTGTAACGCAGGTCGTCTGTACCTTCTTTGAAACTGAGACCGATCATACAGATGTTACGTTTACCAGTGCTTTCAATTGAATCGTACACCATCCGTTTCTGGATCTCATTGGAAACGTCAATTGCTCCAAGTACCGGTGTTGGAATATAGTTGTCGTGCCCCAGCGTAACGAGCCCCTTCAGATCTTTGGGAAGGCACGAGCCTCCGTAGGCGTAACCTGGTTTCAGGTAGGCAGTTGAAATATTTAGCCTGGTGTCTTTACAGAACAGGTCCATCACTTTATATGAGTCGATTTCAAGCGCCTTGCAGATGTTTCCAATCTCGTTGGCGAACGTGATCTTAAGGGCGTGAAATGAATTGTTGACGTACTTGATCATTTCAGCGATCTTAATCTCGGTAACTTCAATCGGCGCATCGATGCTGCTGTATAAAGAGGCAACCTGTTCGAGCGCAAAAGGATTATCGCCACCAATTACTGTTACTGATGGATGGTAATAATCTTTTACTGCAGTTCCTTCCCGCAAAAATTCGGGATTCGATACGACTGAGAAATGTACATTTCGCTTTTTCCCTGAAAACTTCTCAATCACCTCCCCAAACTTCTTATTGGTGCCCGGCAGCACGGTACTCCTGATCACCACAGTATGAAAAGATTCTTTTTCTTTCAGCGCCTCACCAATTTGTTCTGCTGTTTCGAAGATGTATGACAGGTTCAAATGTCCCTTCCTCGACGAGGGCGTACCTACACATACGATGCTGATGTCAGTATTCTGTACCGCTTCGTCTGCACACGTTGTCGCTGTAATACGACCCTTTTCAAATCCGTCCTTAATAATTGTATCGATATCCTTCTCCATTATTGTAGCGATGCCACGGTTAGTGAGTTCTACTTTAAATTTATTGATGTCAACACCTATCACGTCATGTCCATTCTGCGCAAGACATCCTGCGCTCACACATCCAACATATCCTAATCCAAAAATTGAAACTCTCATACTGTTATGTTTTGTGGTTAATTCGCTTTTTTATACCGGTTTACCTGTGTATTCATAAAATGAACCATGTCGTCCCAGTTGTGCAGCAGGTCCGCTCTTATTTTAGCCTGGTGATCGTTGTCGAACCTTTTCACGATCACGCTATTGATTTCTTTCAGGCCTGAATTTCCCGGGAGATGGTGTAAAATGTTAAGGTCCATCAGCATTTGATTGGCCTTCATCGTCCGCGTTCCGCAATAGATACTTGGCACTCCCAGCATCGCGCCTTCACGGGCCATACTGTCTCCCGATGACAAAAGCAGTTTCGAATAGAAAATCAGTGAATGAATATCTTTTACCGGTTCCTGCAATAACACCCAGTGCGCAGGGAACTTGTCGGCGATACGCTTGTCTTCCAGGGAAAGAATAACGGCAACATCGCTGTTGATAGAAGAAGAAAAGCTGCACACGATCGCATCGGCCTGGGTGAAATAATTAAATGAATGATTCGACACTTCCCGTACAAACACATATTCGTAGGGTTTAAGGCCATACGCCAGTGGCACTTCCGGGTTTGGTGTAAACCTTTTCGGACTCAGGTAACTCCATTCCTTTAAGCAATTGAATACCGAAACCTTTTTCGTTTTGTCAACAATAGGGGGGAAGAATAACTGATCCGAGATCCTTGCATTGATGGCATTTATACGTTTCCTTTCCGGATCGTCATAAAATTGTATCACAGGCACATTTAGTATTCTGCTCGCTACTGCTAAAGGAATACTGCTTGATGCTACACAGATGTCATACTTATACCGAAACAAGAGGTATATAAACTTTACTGTCCTTTTTATGTTCCCGTCCCATATAATGGACCATTTGGTTCCCCGGCTGCTGCCCACGGGGATGGTGTTAAATCCTTTGTATTCCCTCCGGATAATAGCAGGAATCTTTCCACGGTTGAGGTACGTGATCGTAACATCCCAGTTCTTATCCCTCAGTTCTTGTGCAAAAATCCTGAACAGGTTAAGTTGCGCCGGATGCTTGATGTCGATCAGTATACGCTTGCTGTTATGGTTAGAATTACTCATGATGCTCAAATAAAATATTTCCTACTTCGCCACTTTGGCCTTCATGTCTACGGTAAATATCATTGCGGGCACTTTCTGCGGGATACTGTCACCCACTATTGAATTATATACCCGTCTGAAGGCTTCTCCCATATTATCATTGCTGAACGATTGGTGAATCTTGGCTTTACTGAACCTTCCGAACGCCTCACATGTTTCAGGATCACCAATCAGGTTCATAATTTTAGCTGCAACCTCCTCATCGGATTCATCGTTGACCAGGTAACCGTTCACATTGTTTCTTATCAACTCACTGTTGCCCGCACAATCAGTGGCCACTACCGGCTTACCAAGTGCCATATATTCGAGGATGGCATTCGAAAGCCCTTCGCCGAATGGTGAAAACAACACTCCCACGGTGCATACATTTACCAGTGCCTCTATATCCTGCACCTTGCCGGGGAATAATATCCGGTCATTGTTTTTGCTTAGATCTTTTATTCGCAGGTAATAATCATTCTCCTTATTAAAGTCGCCCACCCCGATGAAAGTCACGTCTTCATTTTGTTTGGTCACTAACGCTGCTACCCGATAGAAACGGTCGTAATCTTTGTTTGCATTAAACGATGCCGCCATCACCACTGCGTGTGATGTTTTTATATCGTGACGGCATTTAACGCGGCCAACAGAAGGGAGATTTTCAAATCTCTCCAGGTTCATGCCATTATAGATGACTCTCGTTTTCTCTTTTGGAGGTTGAAAAGCACGTACGCCTGCGAAAGAATTTGAGAGGATCACGTCAGAAAATCTAAAGTTGATCCTGTCGATTAAGCGGAGCAAAAAGTTCTCTGGCATTCTTTGGCCGGTTGTGATCTGGCTGTTGCACAGTGGTATCTTTAAAAGCTTTGCGGCAGGTAGTGCATACAACGTCTGGATCTTACCCCATGTGTGAATAACGTCGGGGCGGAAGTTCTTGCAGATGCGATGGAACTTCCGAAAGATGCTTAAGTCGTAATTGGCTCTCGCTTTTGGAATGACATGATAAGCGATGTTCAGATCGAAGAATGATTTATAGTGGACCTTATCCCTTGTTACTACCACCAGGAATTCGATTTCCGAATGGCTCTTCAAATACGTAAGCAATTCAATCAGGCGCCGCTCCTTACCACCACATTGAAGGCTTCCTATAAAAATCAGGACCTTATGTTTAGTGCCGTTCATACTGCTTAAATTTTAGTTAGTGATTTAATGGGATCATGCACTTTTCGTAACGGCCGCTGAATATTTTCCGAATCCATATGCTTTTCGTCAAGGCTACTGATCAGCCTTCCGGCTAACTTTTTATAGTCGTGATGTTGCTTAACGTACTGGTAGTTATTTGCTGAGAGCGTTGCGTATGACTCCCCGGTGATGAAGGCAAGCTTCTTCGCGAGGTCTTTTGCATTGCTGTAAACAATTCCCAAATGGTTTTCCGAAATGATCGAATCAGGATTTACGTCATTGGTGGTCAGTATCGGTGTACCGCAGCACATTGCTTCCAGGAATGTGTTGCTGAATCCTTCATAATGCGAGGTGTTAAGCAAGTATTCTGCGTGGGCAATACAGTCCAATACCGCATGCCTGCCTAAGAAGCCCGCAAATTCTACATTAGGTAATTGACGCAGCTTCTGTAGATATTGCGAGGTTTCGAGATCGCATTTCGGATCTTCTTTTCCTGCCACTACGAAGTGACGGCCCGGATGAGCCTTCGCGATCTCAAATAGTAACGGAATATTTTTCTGGTACTGGAAGATGCCGATCCACGCAATATATTTTCGCTCGTCCGCCGGCAAAAGTTCGCCTTTGTATTTTTCGAAGATGGGATTGGCGATCATCACTACTTTCTTTCGCGGAAAGCGCTCGCTGATTTTCCTGTACTGGTACTTGTTCTGGCACAACACACAATACGACATCCCAATACCCTGTTGCTGGAGAAACCAGTAGGCCCGTGAGAACCTGTTGAAAATTCGCTCATCAACAATAAAATCATTAGAGATCCGCACAACCAGTTTTATGCCCAGCATCCTGCAGATGACACCGAGGATAAAGGTGGTCCAGCCCGGCACGCCCTGGTATACATAATCCGCGCGTGACTTTTTTATGGTGCGGTAAACGTGTGGAATACGGTAATACAACCATCTCAGCCATCTCGTCCCTTTGGTTCTATCGTAAAAGGGCACGAGCTGAATGTCACGGCAGCTGTCTTTGAGGTCGCCCGCATTTTTTAGGTCCGTCATCACCACTACCTCCTGCCCCTGCGCCATCAAGCCTCGTATCCATCCATAGGTCTGCACCGCAGAACCGCCTGAAGGCTTTTCGCTTTTCAGTAATACGTTGATGAGTTGGTCATCAAAAAATAAAAATCTGGCCACCGGTTTTATATTTAAGTTTCTGCTGTACAATTTGTTCTCAATTCAACATCAGTCGCCCAGTGTCATTACCTGGTTCGGGCTCTTCTACCTCCTCAACTTCCATCTCGTACACTGGTGCTGCCAAGGGAATACTCAACACCAGCGTAAGCAGGAATAAGCAGCCCACCTGTGTGAACCTGCCTGTTCCGGTGTAAGTGATAAATGCAATTGCACAAAAGAATAAGATGAAATTATCTGCCCGCAGATACGAAGCCTTAATGGCTCGCCCGAACGCCAGTGCGAACATCAGCATATACAGCATGAGCCCTATCACTCCGCTGGAATGTGCTATACTCGTTACGTCGCTGTGCAACGACCGGTCGTATAACTTACCGTCGCCGTAATGCCCCGGGCTGTCAAGCAACCCGTACCCAAACCACATGCTGTAACGATGATGAATAAACATGTCACGGTAAATCAGCTCATATTCGTAAAGTCTTTTTTCTTCATCAAGTGCGCGTTCGTCCAATTGTCTTAATTCATACCTCTCATTAAATGTGGATAGGAACTTCGATTTTGTAAAGAATAATCCAACTGCCAGTACGGCTACTATGCCGAATATCATGGCACTTTTAATATTTTGTATAAAAAATAGAAGTACAACCAGGCCTACACCCAATATGCTCAGGCTGATGACTGACCGCCGAAGGGTAAGCGTCACAAAACCCAGTGCGATGATGCTCACCACCAGGTACAAGATGTTTTTAGTGTTGATGGCCCGCAGCAGTAAAACAAATATTGCTATCGAAAGAATATTGAAATCAGTAGCATACATGTTCCCATACAGTATACCCGACGTAATACCATACATCGCCTGGGTATTATAATGGAAAACAGTAGATAGCCCCGTGTTAACGATGAAGATGATAAGTATGATGCAGCACGAGAGCCCCAACTCTTTCATGATCACATCCCGCGTATATTTTTTAAAGACCATCGGTACAAGCGGAATCAGGAAAAACATCCACATTACATTAAATACATCCGACCGCATCTTTACCAGGTTGGCAGACTTACCCATCAGCACGGCGAAATAGATGATGAGCATGATGGCGAAAACATTCGCCTTCATAAAATGAGAGTTATGCCTGATAATATAGATGATCAGAAAACAGATAATGCCATAGTATACAAACGCAGTTATTGCATGTTCGCCGATCAGTGTATTAATGAAGAACAACACCGGCAGATACAGGAGGGCCAATTCCTTTTTTACGATCACGATATATATCGCAAATCCGTACATAAATAGCTCGAGGAGGATAAATAATATATTCATACACTTAAAGCGTTCAGAAATTCATAAATAAGGTTTGCATTTTTGGTTGCGGGCTCTTCTGCGTTTATCCTGAACACGCGCACTTTTTTCTTTTCGAGCCTTTCAACGATCATTCTAAACAACAACTGCCAGTTCTCAAGATCCCGGTATAATTGAAAGTCATCCAGGCCAACATGAGAGGCAATTATCTTTTTTCGGTTCTTTATCCTGCTGAATAGCACGTTCGCTTTTTCGGCATCTGCCACGATCACCGCGGCAGGCAATGGAATCAGGTCGATATACTCCGTCACATTTTTATACATGCGTTGCTGATCGTGATCCAGTAAGAATGAACGCTGCAGCAAACCTTCATCGATCACTACCGGCTCCTCAATACATTTCTCTATCATCGACTGCATTTTGCAGAAATCTGTGAAGATGAAATACGCCGCACGGAATCTTTTATCGTTATGCTCAGCGGAGTATGTTTTTACATCCGACAAGTGCGACCATAGGAAATCTGCCAGCCCTGGATACGTATTGATGAACTCCATACCCTTTTCAATCTTAATACGGTCGCCCCCTTTTTTCCCGGAAACCGAACGTAAAAGTTTTTCCCACCTGCTCCTTTTCACCTGGTTAAACTGGTGGTCCCATGAACACCTGTTTGTCCATTTATCAACCAGCGCTTTATATATCGTCGACTTGCCAGCTCCGGGCGGACCTATCAACTCAATAATGTTTGTACGAACCGATGTATGTCCGTTTACTGATCTTTCTGTTTCAACGAGTGATATGTTTGCTAATTCATTCATTTTATTTCAACCTGAACATTTTTACACCTGATAAAAGCGTTATGATGCTTGCCCTGTCTGCTTTGCGAATAGCCAGGTACCAGCAAGTGAATCCCGCAACACTAAAAATTGCTGCGGCCGAAACGATCAACAACAGCCAGCTCGATATATTAACAAAGTATCCGGCATAGCATGTTAGCGCGAACATGATAAGTGTAACGATGAGCGGTTGCACACTGTCCCTGCTGAATGGCTGAAACCGGTCTTTCATTTGCTTTTTGAACAACACGGGAAAGCCTATTGTATAGAACAGCCGGCCAATCAGTACACTGAAACAGAGACCTGCTATCTGGTACCTTTGAATAAGAAGAAATCCGAGCACGATCGACAGCACCGCTACACATGCTGACAATTGCACTTTGCTCTTCATATTAAGTGTAACGTTGATGATAAAGCTGTCAATTTGGAAGAAGATCACCTGTACTGATATGAGCAGGATCAACAGGTTCTCGAAATTTCCGGCGTAATGTTCGCTGCCCACCCATAAGCTCACAAACGACTTGTTCACCATTAAAATGGTGCAACCTATTGCTGCAGAAACTAACCACGCGAATAGCATGATTGTTTTCCTGGCGCGGTTTACCTTTTCAAATTCCTGGTTGCCGTACATGCTGCTGATGCCCGGTGTAACACCTGTGATCATATTCACCACCGCGCCTTGTACCGCCATCGACGTGAACATCGTAAGCGAGTATTTGGCAACGTAAAGCGGTCCTATAATATATCCGAGTATAATTTTGTCGCTGTTCATCAGCAACATTTTCAACGTTGTGAACGCCATGTACCACCCGCTGAGTTTTCCAAAAGCTTTTACTCTGCCGATATTCGTTTTACCGAACCTGAACCACGGAACATGCTTTTTAACAATACGGTAGAAGATAAATCCGGTAAAAAGAGAAAGGGCAACCTGTACAATTGATAATCCGATTATGCCGAACCCGTATATAATAACCAGTATTTTGATCACTCCTCCCACAGCAATCACCATTGCACGAAAGCCCATCCGTTTGTATCCCAGGTTCATTCCACCGAGCACCGCTTCGAAGAGATCAAAGAATTTATTGATGATCAATCCGAAGATGAGAATTGAACACGTTATCCTGATGAGGTTCACATACTCGGCTTGCGCCTGCACTATGTGTGGCGCGTACCATGATAGCACCGCACCAATGATCAATGCAAAGGGCATCGTTAACGCTGTCACCACCAGCGCAGTTGTTACATCGTTGCGCATTTCTTCTTCTGCGGCTACATCTCTTTTCGCGGCCAACGACCACTTTAGTACCTGGGTGGCTCTTGTGTCGACCATTTTGGTATAGCCGGTCATTTGGTTGATCATTTGCCAGATACCATACATCGATGATCCGAGGCCACTCACGATAAACGGGTTGATGAAAAACCCTGTAATCTGTACACCGGCATAGTCGATCATACCAGAAAGGGAGTTGAGGTAAGCACGCTGTTTCAGATTTACTTTCCCTTTCAACTTTTGCTTAGGCGCAATAGTAGCGTCAGCTGGTGCGGTTTCTGTTGGTGTGATATGGTCAATCGACAAATTCATTAATTATAATATTTCCAGATTTTGCTTTTTACTATTTGCAGTACGCTGTCAAGGGGCCGCGATGCGTCTACGGTAACCACTGTGGCGCTGTGAGGAAACTCCATATTTACTATGGCGCCTATCTTTTTTTCCAGCAATGCCAGTGGTGTTTGCCCGGGCTTTCGCGATTCGATTAACCTCGCATCGGCCACGAGTTTGAAAACGATATCGGGTGATATGTAATTGAACCTTGAGAAAATCTTGTCTTCTCTCCGTGCGAGCCAGCGAAACAGCCAGTTGCGCGAAACGATGAGGCCGCTTAGCTGCGGCCCATCGTTGAAACCTGCTACCTGTGTTTGCGGATACCTGTCGCAGATCACCATCATTCCCTTTGACCTTGCAGCACACATCCTGTCGAGATTTTTATTCTTCACTCCCGCTATTTCCAGCGCATCAAGACATTTAAATAAAGTTTTAAGAAAGCCCTGCTTCTTTTCAACATGCGGCACCGACACAGATAGTTTTACTGTGGCAGCTGGCGCCTTTTTCCTCCGTAGCATTTTTAATATCCTCGTAGAAAGAGAGACATATCCGCCATTACCGAAGTAGATGGGATACACGTCCAGCTTCTTGCTGAACGTAGAATTGATATTTTTGATCACCGTAGATTTTCCGGACCCATCGGCGCCTATCACTGCTATTACCACGCCCTTGGTGGGATGAACTCTTTTATGCACAATCGGAGTCCTTGAATGGTTTGCCAGTCTCCTTTTCATTTTCAGCACAAACTCGCGATGCCACCTGGTAACGAGTGCAGTCATCGGGTGATATGTCCTCGAGTCTCTAAGCTCCTTACGAAGCAGTATCGATAATTTGTGAAATTGTTTTTTATCGAATGGGCCCAGGAAAATGGCTTCCATTCGTTTATCTGAGAATAAATATTCCGAGGCACTCCTGATCTTTTCCAGCGAACATGCACGTTTGAGCCATTCATATTCCCGAACCAGGTTCGGTGCAACTTTGGTTCCCTTGTTGAATAAAAGTTTGAACCTGTCGCGGTTCCGGAGCTTTAGTGCCTGCCGGCAAAACAAGAGGATCAATTCGTAAACAGGACTGGTACAAAAAACGCCGAAATCTTTATCCAAGACCCGCGTGTCCAATATTATTCTTTCCAGGTTCAGCTGGTAACCTTTCAAATAGGGTTCACCCATGGTGAGGCGGAAGTGCGCATGCAAATGAATGATCTTGCCCGACTCTACATCCAGTCCGATAAAATCTTCGATGTCTTTGTATTTCTTTTGCGGTACTGGCTCGAATTTTACAAAGTCAAGTTGCCGTAGTATTTTATCCAACCTGCTTCTGCTTGCGGCATCAAACAATATATCCAGATCCGTGTCGCCGTTCATCGAAGCATCGAGGTGTTCATTACTCTTCCAATGGCAATAATCAATATTAGCCTCATGAAATGCTTCAAACAAACCCCGCACGAGTAGCAATTTGGTTGTTTTACGTTTTGCAAGTTCCTGTTGATATGAGTACGCCAGTGTTACCATTGAAATCGACATTTAAAGTTTTACTTCACGCTGCATCCTGCGGAACAGCCGACAGCATCGAAACACTATAATATTCCTTGTACCAGTCGGTAAAGTTTTTCAGACCTGTTTGAATACTTGTATCTGGTTTGTAACCGAAAGAATGAATAAGATTGTCTACGTCGGCCCACGTATCTCTTACATCGCCGGGCTGCATGTCCATCATTTCGATGTCGGCCTTTTTACCGAGCAGCTTCTCGATCTGCCTGATGAACGTCATCAGTTCAACCGGCTTATTGTTGCCTATATTAAATATCCGGTACGGCGCTTTGGAAGTGGAAGGATCCGGCGAGCTCGCATTCCATTTTTTGTTACCTGTAGCAGGGCTTTCCAGCACCTTGACAATCCCCGACACGATATCGTCGATGTAAGTAAAATCTCTTTTCATCTGGCCGTTGTTGAACACTTTGATCGGCTGGTCGTTCAAGATGGATTGTGTAAAAAGGAAACACGCCATGTCCGGCCGGCCCCAGGGACCATACACTGTAAAGAACCGAAGGCCGGTAGTGGGCAGATTATAGAGATAGCTGTATGCATGAGCCATCATCTCGTTAGATTTCTTTGTTGCTGCGTATAACGAAACAGGATGATTGGTGCCGTGCGAAACGGAGAATGGAATCTGCTCGTTCAGTCCGTATACGCTCGATGAACTTGCATAAATGAGATGCTTCACCATGCAATGCCTGCTCACTTCAAGAATATTCAGAAAGCCCACCAGGTTCGACTGCAGGTACGCATCGGGGTTAAGTATCGAATACCTTACACCTGCCTGTGCCGCGAGATTCACTATTACATCAAACCTTTCTCTCTTGCATAATATCATCAGCTCATCTTTGTCCTCGAGAGGCTGCATGATGAACCTATATTTTTCATAACGGTAACTTCTTACTTCTTTGTTCCAAAGAATTTCCGTCCGTTCGATTCCGTTTTCATTCAGTCGGGCATATTTTAATTCTACGTCGTAGTAGTCATTGATGTTATCAATCCCTACAACTTCATAGCCTAATTTCAACAAAGCAGTCGTTAGATGGAAGCCAATAAAACCCGCGCTCCCCGTAACTAAGATTTTCATACGTCATTGTTTAAGTGGTCTGGAAATTTTATCTGTATCTTTTTCTTGGACATGCCTTTGGCTGTCTTACCTACACTCGTAAGTAAGCATTGTAAAAAATCCATCCTTAAAATATTGCTGACCTAGCGTTGTTACGCTTTTCTTTGCACTGCTTCGGATTTGTAAACGTGATCACCATAAACCTTTTTACGGCCGTATCCATAACCATAACCGTATTTACCTTTGAAGAAGCCCCTTGATCTTATGCCATTAAATACTATCGAAATATTCTTTAACGCGCCGACTTTATGCGATTCTTCAAGCATCTCAATCATCGACTTCGGAGTAAAGTTGTGCCTTACAACAAATACTGTGAGATCACAACTTTCTGATAGTATATAAGCATCCGTTACGGGATCAACCGGGCAGGTATCTATCAGAACAAAATCAAATGTTGCTTCAAGTCTTGTGAGTAAACCGTTGATATCTCCATTCAGCAATAGCTCTGTAGGATTAACATCTGAATATCCTGCGGGAACCACAAAGATCTTTTCATTTGAGGTGGGATACATAATGGTGCTAACCGGCACTTCATTATTCTCTAAAAACTCAGCGACACCCCGCTGACCGTTGAGGTCGTGCATCGTTGTAGTTTTCGGATGGCGCAGATCAAGATCCACCAGCACCACTTTTTTACCCGAGATAGCCAGGCTCAATGCCAGGTTATTGGCGATGAAGCTTTTTCCTTCACCGGCGATACTCGATGTAACCAGGATTCTTCTGTATTTCAGTTTGCGTCCGTTCAGTGCAACCGATGCTCTCAACTGCCTGAATTGCTCAATGAAGCTCAATTGCCGTTTTGTATTGTTGTACACATCGGCAGTCTTTGCCTTCACTTTGATAACTTCCGCCACCACAGGAATAGTGGTGAGGCGTTCGATGTCGTGCCTGAACTGCACTTTATGTGTAAGCAGTTCTTTTATGATCACAAATGAAAATCCTATCAGCAGCCCGATCACTATTGATACCAGGTATACAAATGTTTTTTCGGGACTTATTGGAAGAAATGACGCCGTGGCGTGATTGATCGTTCTGCTGTCTGCTACTACTGCGGCATAGGAAATGGCAGCTTCTTCTCTCTTTTGAAGAAGGAAGGAGTATGCATCGTTCTTGATTGCCTGCTGCCTGCTGATATCCAACAGGTCGCGTTCCTTTTTGGGTATACCTTTCAATATAGAGGTATACATGCCTGTTCCGGCGCCCAGTTTCGATCTGTTGGCGTTAAGCGATGCACGCTGGTTTTGGATACTTTCCAAAATTGCGGGCCTCAAGTTTTCAATCTGCGTTTTTAGCGTGTACATCGTAGGGTTTCCACCCGGAATAGTCTTCTTAAGTTTTTCGTATTGCATCTCCGACTCAAACAGGCTGTTCAGCAACTGTCCTAACATCGGATCTTTTACACTTGTAATAGCAGGAACAACCCCGATCTGCCTGTCTTTCGCCAACACATACTTTTCTACTTCATCCAGCATGGCGGTTTGAATATGGAGGTCGGTCATCATACGGTCGTTCTCTCCAACGCTTTGGAGGTACAGCTTTCCCTGTTCACTCAAATCCACTACACCGGTTTTGGTGCGATAGTTCTGCAATTTGGTTTCAATGGAATCCAGTTCCTTCACCACGAATCGTATTCTCTCTTCCACAAAATCGAGCGTATTGGACGACATTACATTTTTATCGCTGATCGCTGCCTTGTTATATACAGTTAAGAGATTGTCAAGAATGTTTTCACCTCTTTCAGGCACTTCGTCATTCATAGTAAGATTGATCACTGTTGACAGCTTGCCTGCCGGTGTAGCTCTTATATTATCAGATAGCTTACTAAGCACTTGCTCAGGCGAACTCAATGCGAGGAATAATTTTTTCTTCGTTGTCTTCGTTTCTTTGTGAGGGTTTACAACGAACTTCAATTCGCCATACGGTGTTTCACTCCAAACGTTCAATGGATAGGCCTTGCCATCCATCTTCACTACCTGCCTCTTTTTGCTGAAGGAGAAATCAACGCGGTCGATGTCCTTTATCTTGTCAGGATACCGAACTTCCACAGCTACCGGGGAGGTAGTATAGGCAGAACGTGCGAGCAAGTGGCCATCCTCGTAAACGGAAGCAAACAGCGAAAGATTCCCGATCACTTCTTTTAGAAGTTCTTTTGATTGAATCACTTCAATTTCGTTCTCCACAATTTTCGTAGAGGAGTAGATATTGAGTGCCTCAAGCAACTTGGAGTCATCTGCCCCTTTCTTTTCATCTTTTATCAATATAGTCGCATTGATCTCATATTCCGGTATTGCATATTTCATATACATTAACGCGGCTACCAGCGACAGGAAGAAAAGTATTACAAATAAGGGCCAGTAAGGAAAATACTGATACATGAATTCTTCTATCACGTTCTTTTTCCTTTCGGCGGCAGGAGTGTTCGGTTTCATATCAAAAGTTTAAGAGGACTATTATTTGTTGAAGATTTTTTTACCTGGTAATTCCCTGTACGATCACTGCTATGAACGACATACTTGCTAACACCGCGGGCAGCCATTGCTTTGTAGTGCTGGCGCTCGCTACTTTAGATTTATTTGACGCTACGTATACTACATCGTTCGACCGCAGGAAAAAGTTGGGAGAAGATAATATCGCCGTGTCGTTTAGATTTATGCGTTGTGTTGTTCTTTTACCTTCTGCCTCTTCATGAATAAGGAGCACATTATCTCTTTTAGCGTATGTAGTAAGATCTCCCGCCAGGCCAATAGCCTCCAGCAGGGATATCTTTTCTCCAGGTACGTTTATAACGGTGGGCCGCGCTACTTCGCCCAATACGGTTACTTTATAGTTCAGGTAGCGGATACTTACTACCGGTTCAAATAACAGGTTCTTTTTGGTGATACGGCTAATGATCTCGGTTTTCAGCTCTTTTTTTGTTAGCCCGGCTGCTTTTAAGGTGCCGAGAATTGGGAACTCTATGTTTCCGTCCTGGTCTACAAGAAACCCGGATGTCTGTGTAACCGTACCAGAGTTAACGGCACCGGTAGATGATGAGATGGTATACAAATTAAACTGCTGGCTCGCCTCGGAATTAAGACTGTTGACAACGATACTGAGAATATCGTTTTTCTGAATTACCGGTTCAAGGCTTCTTGCCTGGTAAAGAATGTCGGTGCTTGATAATCCATTGAAGTAAGTTGCGCTTTTTGTGTTTACGCATGATGTGCCTGCAATTGCAATAACACAAACAAAGATGAAGGTTTGCTTAATAGTCATGTCAGTTAATTTGGTTGTCAATGCACCCAACGACGGTGGCATTAACATGTCCGTTAAAAAATTTTAGTACTGGTAAATGGATATATGATTTTCTGCTGTCAGATTACTTCAAGGAGCTGGATTCGATGGCATGGAGCAATGCGTAGAGGCGGATATCAATTATGCCGTACTAAAATATACTTCAATATCAAAATTTAATTGCCCAGTTTTGCCCACACACTATTTATAAATCATGATGCTGCTTTCATCATGTCGTTGCCCGAATATAATTGCCTGAAGCCTGTTTGCTGCACGAGGTAACATAGCTGCTTGTCGTAATTTTTACCCCTGTCCATTTTCCGTTTGAGCAGGATATACAGTATGGTATTATATTGTTTCGATAGAAAATGAAAATTGGTTGTATTGATCGTATCAAAAATATCTCTTGCCTTTTCAGTTTTGCCGGAATGCCATAGGGCAGTCGCCTGGAAGAGACAAATTGACTCGTACATTTTTGCATTCATGTAGGTAGACACATGACTGTTTCTTTTTTTCAGTGCGCGATGAATATAATATAACGCTTCATCGTACTGCTGAAGTAGTACAAGCGTCTCTGCCATGATATATTCGAAGCCTGGAAAAGCATTCGCATCAGGCTTGAACATATTGGCCGAAGATTGAAAGTCGCGTGCCTTATCTAATATTGGCGCCAGCGCTTTACCCGTAACGTCATAGTAAAATAATTCTACAGAGAAGTACCGCGCACAGAGGAACATGTCGGTCGTTTCATCGATATTGTACCGGATCGTTTCTCTGTAGTGATGATGCAGCAGTGTTTGATTGCCCGTTAGCCAGCTATTGAAGCATAGTAAGGAATGTCCGAAGAGTTGCGCCTCAGGTTTTCTTTTTTCATGTAAGTAGTACCTAAGTCCTTCTCCGAAGTAAGAGTTAAGTTTATCGATGTTGATGAACTGTTCGAAATAGATGCGTTGCCCGTTAACGGTTTTTGCGATGCGGCAATGAAACTGGTCAATGATATTGGGCCATTGGCTCAACCTGCTGATGGTGCCATCGATCAACGCAAAGAAATGTGGATCATTGATGCTTTTGTGATCGGTGTCTTTGAACATTAGTATCAACAGGTCAAGCAAACCCGAGTCGTGGTCGGGCGCTTCTTGGGCCGACTTTTGACCACGCATGATAAAATCACTGTAGCCGGTAAACCCGCAGTATTTGGCCAATACATCCAGTGTATACAACGACGCCTGGTATTTACTGGCCATAAGGTTGAAGAGCCTGCGCAACGTATTTACACTTACTTTAAGTTGTGTGCGTTCAAAGATTTCTCTTCCCAGGAATTCGCAGTCAGAAGCGCTCAGGATCTTCCTGCCATATACGCGTTCTGCTTCCTCTTTAAGGAGGGTTACTTTAGGTTCGTCCATTACTTATATCTTTCTTTGTTAAACACCATTTTTTCCAGGATTATCCGCTTACTGCCATCGTAGATCGTTTCTATTTTCTCATAGCCCATCTGTTTCGCCAATTGCTTTGCAGCTTTATTATTCGGATTTATTTCAATAAATATTTGTTCTATATCAAGCTTGTTGAATGCATGCTCCAAAAGCAGCGAACATGCCCGCTGCGCTCTTCCCGCTCCCCAGTATTTTAACTCTCCAAAATATATCCGCATCACTGCCTGCTTCGCCCGTATGTCTGTCAGATATATACAACCAATCAACTGGTGGTTCGACTCCAGGCAAATGGCAAACCTCTTTTCGTTTTCTCTTTTTAATATCGACGCCAGCCACTCTCTTTCATGCTCAGGTGTTATCAGTTTGCCAGGTCTTAAACCGGAATAGGGCCAGATGCTCGGGTTGTTCCGCCAATGATATGTAACCATAGCATCGTCGAGCATAAGCGGCCGGATATAGACAGGTCTGTTCATGGATTTATGGGAGTCGCTTTAAAATGTGGTTGGGGAGAAAACGAGAGCTGAAGGCAGATGGCTTTATGCCTTCTCCGAACGGGATCCGGACGATAACTGGTAACTGCCCCCATAGTTTGTTTGGGCAACCTTACCAGTGAGGGTACACCCTAATCCAGGCAGATGTAATTCTACCCGTTTCGGGCCGACCTCCTTGATGCTCACCTGCAGATCAGGCGACTGACTGCTGATGATTTTTGCGGTAGTGGTCTTGTCAGACGGCGCCTTCCGCACTTCTATATCTTCGTAGTCGTTATTAAACTTTTTAATCGCTTCTATTTCGTGATCTCTTATCACTGCGGGTCGTCCTAATGAGTTTACAAAATTGATGACACCCGAAATCTGCCTCACCAGCGCTTTCTGACCTTCATTAATATATATGAATACATAAGACGTAAACAGGGGAGTGTAGATTGTTTTTTTCCTGTCGCTCCATTGACGTTGTATTTTTTGCAATGGGCAATAGCATAGCACTCCCGCGTTTTCTAATAAGGCTGCAATTTTCTTTTCCCAGAAAGGTTTGGTATAGATCGCATACCATGAGGAATTGATTTTTTTCATTTTACAAATAGGAGGGTTTAGGGGTTCTGGTAAAGCAAAGTATTTTGAGTCCCGTGATATTTTACATCACACGGCAAAACATAAATTATAAATAGGGAAAACGGCACCGGACAATAGGCGGCGAAAATGTGCAATCGTCAGCGTGCAAAAGTGGAAGATTGGAAGTGGTTTTTACAGCTTCGCTATTCCTTATCCCATGGGATAGAAGGTAACAGGAGCAGAGGTATTCGATAAGCGTGAACTGTGGGTCAGTAGTGGTTCGAATATTAAAAGTGCGTTAAGTTTTTATTATTTTTCTTTCCATTTATAACCATTCTTGAAAAATAAAAAAACAAGCGTAATAATATTTATTATTGTTCGCTGATACTTATTTACTATGGCTGCTTACAAAAAACTGTACGAACAATTTTACCGCGCAATCTTCGGAAATATCAAATTTGCGCGGATGAGAGGTGTTACAATCGGTAAGAACTGCCGGTTATTCACCACATTCATAGGAACTGAACCCTTCCTGATTCGTATCGGAAATAATGTAACTATCGCACCCGGTGTAAAATTAATTACGCACGATGGTTCGCTCTCGCTTATGAAGGATGAAAGAGGCAGGCGCTATTCTTATCAGCCGATAGAAATAGGTAACGATGTATTTATCGGTGTTAATTCAGTAATTCTTCCCGGCGTTAAAATAGAGGACCAGGTAATTGTCGCAGCTGGTTCTGTAGTGACCAAATCGGTAAGGGCAAGATCGGTGATAGGCGGTGTGCCCGCACGTGTACTTACCAATTTCGATGCAATGGAAAAAAGAGTACTTGAAGATTGCCCCAGCCATAGTGAACTCAATAAAGATATCTCCTACGAAGCGCAGGTTAAAAAAATAACGCGCTACACTTTCAAGCCATATATTGATTAATTACTTCTGCATTTTATTCTCCACGCACATTCATGCTGCCCACTATTGCCCAGTATTCCAAATAGTTTGGCTACTGTTTCTTTAAACAATATTTTCGATCGTCTGCAATAAATACATATCCACTGAGACCTTTTTTAAAGACAAATATCTCCGGAATAATCATTAAAGGTTTTCTATTTCAGCATCGTTAATCTGTTCTCCGTCCTCTGACAATCGAACAAAAACATTTTTGCAAAACAACCAAGCTAATTCCTTATGCCATGAAGAAGTTTACTCTCCTTCTGCTCTGCTCACTGGTAGCGACTGCTATCACTGCGCAGGTATCTCTCCAGACATTAGTTCCATTTGGCGGTTCATGGAAATACACTGATAACGGTACCGATCCCGGTGCTACATGGAAAGCGCTTGCATTTGATGATGGATTATGGAAAACAGGAAACGGAAAGTTCGGTCATGGCATCTCCGATGCTGCGACTGTTATTTCATACGGAGGTAATGCAACACAGAAGTACATCACCACCTACTTCAGGAAAGTCGTGAATATTACGAATCCCGCCGCATTTACATCTTTCAATGTCAATCTTAAACGAGATGATGGTGTTGTTGTTTACATAAACGGAACAGAATACTATAGAGGCAAGATGGCTGCAGGAACGCCCACTTATACAACGTTGGCATCAGGCTCGGGTGATCGCGGGGTTACACC
Source organism: uncultured Chitinophagaceae bacterium (assembly GCA_963782225.1). GTDB lineage: Bacteria > Bacteroidota > Bacteroidia > Chitinophagales > Chitinophagaceae > Flavitalea. The sequence continues at coordinate 30,671 of CAWAIQ010000004.1, read as the reverse complement.
TGTTACGTTCCCCGTCAACAAATCAAAGTTTGTGAATGGTGCGAATATTATTTCAGTTGAAATTCATCTTCAAAGTCCTTCTTCACCTGAAATGGCATTCGACATCGAACTCACTGGCACAGGACCAGCCCAAACCGATGTAACGGCACCAACGGTGCAAAGTATCAACCGCCTTACGCCTTCAACGGCCAATACCACTGCCAGCACACTGATATGGCGCGTGAACTTTTCCGAAGCAGTTACCGGAGTTGATGCCGGCGATTTTGCATTAACAACAGTTAATGGATCTGCTTCTGGTTCTATCGCTTCGATCGCGCCTTCCGGCTCATCACAAACAACATACGATGTAACAGTAAACAGTGTAGAAGGACCAGGTGAATTGCGCCTCGATCTTAAAAATACAGGCACAGCGATAATTGATGCTTCCTCAAATGCAATTACTACTGGTTTTACAACAGGTCAAACATATATTATAGAAGCGGCTGACGTAAGCCCTCCGTCTGCCTTAAGCATAAACCGTCTTACACCGGCTACACAAAATACAACCGCGACATCCGTAACCTGGAGAATAGCATTCAATGAAAAGGTAAATGGAGTTGACGCTGCCGATTTTTCGCTTGTAACCTCCGGCACTGCAACCGGATCGGTTTCTTCTGTAGCGCCATTCGGTGCAGATGGAAAAAATTATGACGTTACTGTCAATACGATAACCGGCGCAGGCGAGTTGCGGCTCAATCTCAATGCAAGCGGCACGGGTATCACCGACGAAGCAACAAACCCTATCAGTGGCGGATTCACCACAGGTGAAACTTATATTAAGGACGCCGGAGACGTAACAGCGCCAACAGTTTCAAGCATCAACCGATTAACCCCATCAACAGCAACAACCAACGCAACGACCGTTACTTGGAGAATGACTTTCGACGAACAAGTGAACGGTGTTACAATTGGCGATGTTACCCTTACAACGGTAAGTGGCAGCGTAGCCGGTACGGTACTATCGGTTACTCCGTTTGGTTCCGGCGGAACCGTGTATGATTTTGCTATCAACGCTATTACCGGCACAGGTGTGCTCCGGCTTGACTTGAAAAACTCAGGTACCGGTATAACTGATGTTACCGGAAATGCCATCACCACAGGATTCACTTCCGGCGAAACCTATACAATTACTAACAGCGATGCAACAGCACCTACTGTTTCAAGCATCAACAGGTTTAATCCCGCTACAGAAACTGCGGCTACAACAACAGTCGTATGGCGTGCGGTATTTTCTGAAGCTGTAAATAATGTGGATGTAGGTGATGTTGTTCTCACAACAGTGAGTGGAAACGCTGCAGGAACTGTTGCATCAGTAGCACCATCCGGCACTGCAGGCACTACATATGATTTTACAATCAACTCAATTACCGGAACTGGCACATTGCGCCTGGACCTTAAAAATTCCGGAACCGGTATTACTGATGTTGCAGGCAATCCTATTGCAACAGGTTTCACTACCGGTCAAACATATATTATATCAAGTATAACAGAACATGCATTGTTTGCATATGGAAGTAGCTGGAAATATCTTGATGACGGAACCAATCCCGGCACAACGTGGCAGGCAGTATTATTTAACGATGCCAGCTGGAAAACGGGTAACGGCAAATTCGGACATGGAATAGCCGATGCAACCACCACGATTTCTTACGGCCCCAACGCTGCTCAGAAGTACATCACCACGTACTTCAGAAAATCATTCAACGTAATTGATCCAAATGCATATACTACTTCATTTACGATTAATGCAAGGAGAGATGATGGAGTAGTGATCTATGTTAATGGTAAAGAAGCTTACCGCAGCAAAATGGCTACCGGTACACCTACAAACACCACGCTCGCTACGTCAGCCGGCGACAAAGGGGTTACCCCGATAACGTTTACCGTTAAGAAAACGAATCTTGTTGCTGGTACAAACGTGATTGCTGTTGAGATCCATCTGCAGGCCATCAATTCGCCTGAAATGGTTTTTGACCTTGAATTAAGAGGAACAGGGCCAACACCTCCACCAACCGATCCGGCACCAGGTGCGCCAACGCTTGTATCGCCTGCGGATGCGGCGACCGATATAGCAACAACCACTACGTTTAGCTGGAATGCAGCGGCAACAGCTACCAAGTATAGCATAGAAATTTCCGAGAGCCAGGCTTTTGCCACTACATTTTTTGCACAAAGCGACATTGCATCAACTTCTATTGAAGTGCCAAATATGTTGCCCACTAAAACATATTACTGGCGTGTGCGTGCAGCAAACGCTACAGGAGACGGCCCATGGTCTGCAGTAAGAAGCTTCAGTACCGCCACTCCGCCAGTTGCACCGGCTGCACCGGTCCTTACCACTCCTGCAGATAACGCCATTGATATACCGGTAACGAGCACACTAAGCTGGAACGCCTCAGCAAATGCAACCACCTATGAGATACAGGTGTCCACCAGCCAGGTATTTGCAACAACATTCTTTACGCAAAACGATTTAACGGCATCGTCTGTGCAGGTTTCATCCATGGCACAGAATACGCAATACTACTGGCGTGTGCGTGCAGCAAACACTGCTGGCAGTGGCGACTGGTCAACGGTAAGAAGCTTTACAACCGTAGCTCCTGCACCTGTTGCACCGGCCGCACCGGTCCTTACCACTCCCGCAGATAATGCAATCGATATCCCTGTAACGAGCACATTAAGCTGGAACGCATCAGCAAATGCAACCAAATATGAAATTGAAGTTTCCACCAGCGCAACTTTCACTTCAACGTTTTTCACCAATAACAATGTAGTGGCCACATCTGTGCAGGTGTCGGCCATGGCGGCAAGTACGCAGTATTTCTGGAGAGTGAGAGCGGCAAACACAGGTGGCAACAGCGACTGGTCAACTGTTCGCGGTTTCACTACTGCAGCTTCTACTCCGCCGGCAGGATTGGCACTGATACATTATTGGAACTTCAATAATGCAGCAGCACTGCAAACGCCAACCGTCACACTTAACAGCGGTACGATGACTACGGACCTCATTACAGGCTCTACATCCGAATCGTCTACAGGTCAGTTATTCGCGGCCGCAAATGCAAGAAACGGTGACGCTGCCCTCGGCCATTTCAGGCTTAACCTTCCGATTGGCTCAACCATCACGTTCGGTATTTCCACCGCCGGATTCGAAGATGTCATTGTTAAGTATGAAACACGCCGTTCAGGCACCGGTGCAGAAATACAAAAGGTTGCCTATAGTCTCGATGGCACTTCATTTACCTCGCTTCCCGATGTTAATGTAATTGACGGTATACCCGGAGTTGTATCGCTCGACTTCTCTTCAATTGCCGGTGCAGATAATAATCCAAATTTCAAAATAAGAATACAGTTTGAGCAAGGCGCCGGCGGAACAGCAGGAAATAACAGGTTCGATAATGTAACTGTCGAAGGCAAATCACTCGGTGGTTTCACATTACCGGCACAGGTGCAAACTATTGCTCCTGCAAATAATGCACAGGAAGTAGCATTACGCCCCGACTTTAGTTGGAATGCAGCAACCGACGCAGCAGGATATTTATTACAGGTAGCTACAGACAACGCGTTTACAAATGTTGTTGCCGAAAAAACGGTTACCGGTGAAACGCATAAACTTGAGTCACCATTGAATGTGGCTACTGACTACTTCTGGAGAGTAAGGGGATTTAACCCTGGTGGAGATGGTGAATGGTCAACTGTTAAAACATTCAAGACCATCCTCCAGTCTGTAGTGTACACTTTAGCGGTCAACGAAGTAGTGTCTACAAATACAGGATTCATATCAGACGAAGATGGATCCAACGAAGACTGGGTTGAAATATACAATTATGGCACTTCGCCGGTTAACCTGGCCGGAATAGGATTAACCGATCTCGCAGCAACGCCATTCAAATGGATATTCCCTGCAAAAACAATTGCTGCTGGACAATTCCTGATAGTATGGGCATCTAACAAAAATCGTACTGATCCAAACCAACCACTGCATACCAATTTTGCCATCAGCTCAGGGGGTGAAGACATCGTTCTCACATCACCTGATGGCGTAAGGATAGATATCTCTCCTGCAGTGGCAATACCTTCGGGGGCTTCGCGTGCGCGTCAACCAGATGGCACAGGAGTATTTAAATATATCATACCGGCCACGCCTGGTGCAACAAATACAGGCAGCGGTGTAGATGGATTTCTTGCTATACCTGGCTTCAGTCAGCCTACGGGAATATACCCGAACAGTATTTCTCTTGCAATCACTCATAACGATCCTGGGGCAACCATCCGTTATACGCTTGATGGTTCAGAACCTAACGCCACATCGCAGGTGTACTCGGGCCCGATACAGGTACAGGACAAATCCGGCGATCCGAATGTCGTTTCACTTATCAAAACGAATAATCTCACAACCGGTTCAAGGATGTGGAATCCACCGAATGGATTAGTAAGAAAAGGAACGATCATCCGTGCGAAGGCTTTCAAAACAAACTCCGCAGAGTCGCCTACTTTAACCGGAACGTTCCTTATCATTCCCGGACGCCAGTACACGTTACCAGTAGTTTCTGTGATTGCCCATACCGATAGTTTATTCGGATTTGATAAAGGAATTTATGTACCGGGATTCAACTTCTTCACAGGCGATGACGGATCCGGCAACTATTACCAGAGAGGTGATGATTGGGAAAGAGCGGGCTCAGTAGAATTCTTCTCCACTGGTCTCAAGTTCCAGCAAAATATAGGCTACAGGATTAATGGAGATTTCTCAAGACGATTCCCTCAGAAATCTTTGCGACTTGTAGCAAAGAGTAAATTCGGACCGAGCTCTATCAACCAAAAAGTATTCACAGACTTTGCGCAATCGAGCTTCAAGCGTCTTGAACTTGCCAATGGTGGTAACGATTGGGGTGGATCATTGCTGAGAGATGCGATTGGTAGCAGGCTCGTGAGCCATATTCTGCCTACGGAACATAACAGGCTCTCTGTAGTATATCTGAATGGTGAGTATTGGGGCGTGCACCTGATAAGGGAACACGTTGACAAATACATGCTCGAGAGCATTTATGGTATCGATCCCGATAACATAGATTACCTCACCAGGCAGTATGAAATTGAAGACGGCGAAGATATCTATTACAAGCAACTGCTAAACTATGTTCAGGCTACGGACCTCACTTCGGACGATAATTTCAAAGAAGTTGAAAAACAGATGGACATCAATAGTTATCTGAACTACTTCAGCTCCGAAATATATGTTGCAAACACCGACTGGCCGCAAAGCAATATTGAATACTGGCGGTTGCGCGTGAAATTCGATCCCGCCGCTGCTGAAGGAAAAGATGGAAGGTGGAGATGGATATTACATGACATGGACCAGGGCTTTATCGACGCGCAGTTCAATTCTATCGATTGGGTAACGGCACCTATCAATGCAGATAGAAATGCAGCGTGGCCAAACGAATTGTTGCGCAAACTGCTCACCAACCAGAAGTTTAAATTCGGATTTATTAACCGCATCGCCGATCAGCTGAACAGCTCATTTGTTACTGCGCGTGCGAATACTATTGTAGATAGTATGAAACTCGTGCTGCAGCCAGAGATGGCAGAGCATTCACTCAGATGGAGAGTGCCTTCGTCGCTGTCGAGCTGGAACAGTAAAGTGGATGCGATCAAAACATTTAATACGCAACGGCCTGCCGCACTAAGGCAACATGTGATCAACGCATTCAGCCTAGGTAGCCAGCTAACAGTAACATTAAATGTGAGTGATAAATCGCATGGAAGTATTAAACTCAATTCGCTCATCATCAACAGCGCTACCATTGGTGCGAATGCTTCGCAGCCATATCCATGGTCGGGCATCTATTTCGCAAACGTGCCGCTATCATTTAAAGCGATCGCTAATCCGGGATGGGTATTCCATCATTGGACAGTCAATGGACAGGATTATACAACAGAAGATCTCACCATTACGCCAACTGGTGCCTTAAGCGCAACTGCATTCTTTGAACCAACAACAGGCGTTATACCAGTGCTCACGTCGCCGGGCAACACTGTGAAGAATGTGCCGAAAGCGCCAGCAGTATTTACATGGCAGGCCGTTGCTCAGGCAACAGCATACCGCATACAGGTGTCGCTTAAACCCGATTTCCTTGCGCCTGCGTCTGATCAGGGTGGTGTTGCTGCAACAACAGCTAATGTGAGCGATCTGTTAGATAGTGCACTCTACTATTGGAGAGTTAGGGCAGTGGGTCCGAATGGTAGCAGCGAATGGTCAGACGTGCGAAGCTTTACAACAGCTGCGTCATCTACACCATATCCTGCAGTGGTTACGCTTGTATCGCCGGTGAGGAGTGCAACTAATATTGCAATCACTCCAACACTTACGTGGAACGCATCATCCAATGCTGATTTCTATACCGTGCAGGTTTCTGACGCATCAGACTTTGATGACCTCATTGTTAACCAGTACAACATCGTCACTACATCGCTGAAGGTGCGGGGACTGAAACGAAATGCTGTGTTCTTCTGGAGAGTAAAGGCTACAAACGAACGCGGAACCACAGCCTGGTCGGAAGTGCGATCGTTCAGAACAACAAGTCTGTCTGCTGCAAGTTCATTGGCAGGTTACTGGAACCTGAATGAAGAAAGTGGCAAACTGCTGCTCGATGCATCAGGCAATGGTAACAACGCAGTACTGCAAACTTTCGATGATGTAATATGGGTTCCGGCGGTTGAAGGACCAGGATTGAGTGTGTTAGGTTCAACGAATATGTTCGGCATAGCGCCTAATAATGCAACGCTAAATATTACCAGCAAGATTACCATTGCTGCGTGGATCAGGCCTGCAGATGTGGCCACCAGGACGGTGATCAGTAAAACAGCACCTGATGGTTATGAACTTGGTGTAAATGCGAATGGAAAAGTTGAGTTCCGTTTCAATAGCACAGCGAATGGAAATACGTATCGTTTGTTGTCTACCGGAAGCTACATAGCTGATGGAGTAACATGGACGCATATCGCAGCAACATTCGATGGTACATCGTCGAAGATCTATATCAATGGTGTATTAAGTGGAAGCGCAACGTATGCGCCTGTAACGATCAGGACGAATACTTCGGGATTGTACATCGGTGCATTGAACGGATCACAAAGGTGGAAGGGTATACTCGATGATATACAGCTATACAACAGGGATCTTAGTACAGCGGAAATAGGTGAGTTGGTTTCGCCGACGGCAGGAGCACCTTTGAGGTAGCCCATCTGTTCTTGATGGTGGAAGTGAAACGTTGATCAATACACGAAATGATAAGCTGAGATTTTATCCTAACCCGGTTCTTAACAGGATGATCCTGGAGTTTGGTACCGGTGTTAGCGGTAAGGTTTCTATTACTATCACTGATGTATTGGGTAAGGTTTGTGTAGCATCGAATCATAACCTGGCGACAAACAGGCTGGCACTTGATCTAACGGCTCAACTGAAACCGGGTGTTTACTTCCTTACTGTAAAGACACTTAATAATAAACAGGTGATTAAGTTCATCAAACAATAGTATCCGTCTTATGTAATACCTGGAAGGGGGGAGTAAAATCTCCCTTTTCTTCTCTTTTTTTAGTAATTAAACTGCTGTAGGCACGCAGACGCAGGCAGTAATTAACTGCCAAGGCAAGCCGACAAAACGCGAATAAAACCGCCGGAGGCACGCCCGCCGCAGGCGACAAGTAAACTGCTGTAGGCACGCGGACGCAGGCAGTAATTAACTGCCAAGGCAAGCCGACAAAACGCGAATAAAACCGCCGGAGGCACGCCGCCGCAGGCGCAAGTAAACTGCTGTAGGCACGCAGACGCAGGCAGTAATTAACTGCCAAGGCAAGCCGACAAAACGCGAATAAAACCGCCGGAGGCACGCCCGCCGCAGGCGCAATTAAACTGTCGAAGGCACGCAGCCTCAAGAGCGAATAAAACCGCCGGAGGCACGCCGCCGCAGGCAATAATTCGTCGAAGGCACGCAGCTTCATGCGAATAAAACCGCCGGAGCACGCCGCCGCAGGCGCTTATACTTATAAATTAACTCAAATAAAACCCCCCACTAATGAAAATAGCAGTAATTGGAACCGGTTACGTAGGCCTTGTAACCGGTACTTGTTTCGCAGAAACAGGAAACGATGTGACCTGCGTAGACATCGACAAAATTAAAGTAGATAAACTAAGCAGCGGACACATTACCATATATGAACCCGGCCTGGAAAAACTCTTTCTAAGAAATTTGCGCGACGAGCGCCTATCTTTCACTACATCTCTCGAAGACGGCATCCGCGATGCCTCGATTATTTTTCTCGCCCTACCTACACCACAAGGCGAAGACGGATCGGCGGATCTTAAGTATGTGTTAGGTGTTGCGAAACACCTCGGCACAGTAATGACCGAGTACAAAGTAATCGTAGATAAAAGCACTGTCCCCGTTGGCACTGCAGATAAAGTCCGTCACGCAATAGCGATGAACTACACCGGTGAATTCGACGTAGTATCGAACCCGGAATTTCTTCGTGAAGGTGTGGCCGTAGACGATTTCATGAAACCCGACAGGGTAGTGATCGGTACGGGATCGCAAAGAGCGAGAAAGCTTATGAATGATCTATACGCCCCATTCGTGCGACAAGGAAACCCGATCGTATTTATGGATGAACGTTCAGCAGAGCTCACTAAATATGCCGCCAACTCTTTTCTCGCGACGAAGATTTCTTTCATGAACGAGATCGCCCAACTGTGCGAAAGGCTGGGAGCAGATGTTGACATGGTACGAAGTGGAATCGGCGGCGACGATAGAATAGGAAGAAGATTCTTATTTCCGGGAATCGGATATGGCGGAAGCTGCTTTCCCAAAGATGTGAAAGCACTTTCTAATGCATCAAAAGAGAACGGCTACGAATTTCGGATACTTGAAGCCGTTATGAAAGTAAACGACAAACAAAAACTCCACCTTCTACCCGGCATCAAAAGCTTTTTCAACAACGATCTCAAAAATACTCACTTCGTGATCTGGGGACTTGCCTTCAAGCCCAATACGGATGATGTAAGAGAAGCTCCTGCGCTGTGTATTATAGAGGCTTTGACTAGCTGAAGGAGCAACCATTTGTGCATATGACCCGGAGGCGATGAATAACACAAGAGCAATTTTGGGTGATAAGATCTCGTACGCAGCCAACCAGTATGACTGCCTTGACAACGCAGACGCGCTGATCATCGCAACCGAATGGAGTGAGTTCAGAACGCCGGATTTCGACAGAATGGCAACAGCCATGAAGAACAGGGTAGTATTCGATGGAAGAAATCTTTTTGAACCTGAGATAATGGCGTCATTGGGATTTCATTATGAAAGTATCGGCCGGCCACTTCAGTATAAACAACAGTATGTTCAGCAAAGCAATATAAGAAGAGCATGAGTAAACAACACTATGTTGCAATAATGGCGGGTGGCATCGGCACACGGTTCTGGCCCATGAGCCGAACGAAGTTCCCTAAGCAGTTTCTCGACATACTCAATACCGGGAAAACGCTTATCCAAACTACATTCGAGCGGTTTGCATCGTTTATTCCACTTGAGAATATTTACGTGGTTACTGCAGCTGAATACGTAGACATTGTAAAGGAACAGTTACCCCAGCTCCCTGAGCAGAATATACTTGCTGAGCCTTCGCGCAAAAACACTGCACCTTGCATCGCGTATATTTCTTTCAAGCTCAACAAGCTTAATCCGCAGGCGCAACTCATTGTAGCACCCGCTGATCATTTTATTTCGAATAGCATTGCGTTTACTAAGGTTTGCCTGGAAGCATTGTCGTTTGTAAAAAAACATAATGCACTCATCACACTGGGTATCAATCCAACCGCTCCTAACACGGGCTATGGCTACATTCAGTATGAACAACACCCCGTGTCCGACAACGTATATAAGGTAAAGGCCTTTACCGAGAAGCCCTCACATGAGCTCGCCAAAACGTTTATTTCCAGTGGTGAGTTTCTTTGGAACGCAGGCATCTTTGTGTGGCAGGTAAAGAATGTTATTCGTGCATTTGAAGAATACCTCCCTGAAATGTTCGACATCTTCAATGCACAGAAAGATAAATTCAACACCCCAGCTGAGCAGCAGGCATTGCAGGAAATCTATCCGCTATCGACCAACATTTCAATTGATTTCGGCATCATGGAGAAGGCGTCAAATGTGTATGTCATTCCTTCTTCATTCGGATGGAGTGATATCGGCACCTGGAAAAGTGCTTACGAGCATCTCCACAAAGACGGCGAAGCGAATGCTATCGCGGGAAACAACGTGATGTTGTCCGACACCGGCAACTGCATTGTACAAGCGCCAGAATCGAAACTCGTAGTGTTACAGGGCCTTCATGATTTTATAGTGGTAGATACCGGCGATGTTCTACTGGTATGCAGCAAAGAGAAGGAACAGGAGATTAAGGAATTTGTAAGTGATGTGAAGCGCCAGAAAGGGGAGAAGTTTGTGTGATGGGCCGCGTTGCGAAATGTACGTTTCATATCCTTCCGTTATAGCCGTCAAATAAAAAAGGCCCGGGTAGAAACCCAGGCCGTGTTTTAAATCCAATATCCTATGAAAAACCTATCACTATGATTGCGATACTCATGCCAAATGCAAAACCCGCTCTGGGAGCGGGTTTCAGCGAAATAAACATTTCATTTCAGTTTCATCCTGGGAAAAATTAAGTCATTTCTGGAATACTCATCTACTCGGCCCGTAGCGACTTCACCGGATTAGACACCGCCACCCGCCCGCTTTGCGCCGCAATCAACGCCAGCGATACCAACGCAACCGAGATCGCCACAATCAAATAAGGCGACAACCCAGGTTGAATGCGATAAGCAAAATCTTCCAGCCACTTTTGTGTGAGCATATACGCAACAGGCCACGCCAGCAAATTTGCAATAACAATGATCATCGCATAATCGCGCGCAAATAACAAGATGAGACTTCTCACCCGCGCACCCAACACTCTTCGCACTGCAATTTCCTTCGTACGTTTAGCTAACGTAAACGACACCACGCCGAAGATGCCCAGGAATACAATCAACAGGTTAAGGGCCGTAGCAATAGACGTTGCTTTCTGCAAACGCATATCCGTTTCATACAACTTCGCAAAGTGATCATCCATAAACATATACTCGAACGGTGCCCCCGGTGATAACTCCTTCCACTTTTGTTCAACTCGCTTTATTGTTTCCGCAATCTGCGTATTCGCGAGCTTCAGCGATATAAAACGGTACGACGTAGCATCCCGCACACTGAAAAATGCGAGCGGGCCAACCTTTTCATGGAGTGTGGTATAATTAAAATCTTTAACCACGCCGGCAACTGTTACAAACGACGGATCGGCCCCGGGGTTGTTTATTCGCAACTGGCGGTTAATCGCCGATTCAGGAGTAATACCTAATGCCTTCACGGCAGATTCATTTAACACCATTTGATTGGGAATATGCCCGCCATTTTGCACAAAACAACTTCCTGCAATCACTTTCAATCCGAATGTTGCGGCAAACTGTTCATCAACACCGCACGACGGCACAAGCACCTCGCGATCGCTGCCTGATACAGACAACATAATGCTATTCGGAGGCAGACGTTCAGGTATCTCAAACGATAACGACGATTGTTTAATACCCGCCACTTGCTTTAACCCATCTCTTACAGAAAGCATTTTCGCTACGCCTGCACTATCCCATTGTTTAGGAAATACCGTCATCACCATTACCTGGTCTTTACTATAGCCCATGTCTTTAGAGAAAACGTATTTCACCTGGTCGCTCACAGTAACCGCGCATACAAAAACAATAATAGCCAAGGTGTACTGCAACGTAAGCATCGCTCTTCGCAACGTGTTTCCTCCGCCGATGTTTTCCATTTTACCTTTTACGGCACTCGTTACTCTCGTAGCACTTAATATCCACGCGGGATAAATTCCTGCAGCGATACCGGTCAATACAATAAGACCGATAATCAACAGCAGGGTGCTAATATTAAAATGTATGATCGATGCAAGCGGCGCATTTAGTATATCGCTGAATACACTTCGCAAACATTCATACAGTATCAACGCAATTACTGCAGATACAAACGCCAGCAGCAATGCTTCTATAATAAACTGCGTGCGTAATTCTTTTTTTCTTCCACCGAACACTTTTCTGAGTCCTATTTCTTTCAGCCTGCCCGAGGCTACTCCAATATGAATGTTCACGAAGTTGATCACCGCCATCAGCAAAATAAACAAAGCTGCTGCTGCAAGTATTGCTAACGTGCGGTAAGCTGCGCTGTTATTATCTTTCAGGTAGTAATCGCTTACCGCGGCAAATTCAACCTGCAGGTTCTCACGCAGCACTTGGGGTGCATATTTTTCGAGGAGCTGCCTTGTTGGCAATACTAGCTGTGAAGCCTTAACACCGGGTTGCAATTCTATTGCTGCTATTTCGTATGCATTATCCCATGCAAGCGATGGATCGCCGCCACCGTAGTATTGGTTACCTTCAGTAGGAACAAACACATTGTAAGTGGTGCCCATTAAATGCGTAACCGAATTGTAAGGAACATCTTTAACAACAGCCGACACTTTATACAACTGCTCTATACCGGCTGTGCCAAGCAAACTCATGGTTTTACCGAGAGGATTTGCAGCACCAAACAACTTATTCGACATTGTTTCTGTGATCACCGCAGAGCTGTTGTCGGTGAATGGGCGATTTGGGTTACCGTATAGTAATGGGAAACCATACATCGAAATAAGCGTAGTGTCGCCGATGGCAACATCTTCTTTATAATGCTTTTCGCCGGCGGACACAACATTCGTTACAGGGTTGTACCGGTAGTAATTGGCTATAAGGTTAGGGTACTTTTCTTTTAGCGTTCTCGGAAATGCAGGAATGGTGGTGAATTCGAGTCCCATTTCTTTCTGCTTCCATTTGCTTTTTACGATGTAATGCCTGTCTGCGTTTTTAAGTGATTTATTGATGCCATATTGTTGCAACACGAACACGCCAATAACAATTGCGAATGTGAGCCCGATGGATAAACCTAAAAGGTTGATCGATGAAAACAACTTATGCTTCAGTAAAGTGCTAATGGCGATTTTGAGGTAGTTGCGGAACATGCAGCAGGTATATATTGTAATTTACGGAAACTGCCAGTCTGCTTCTACATAAAGATAATATTCTCATCCACCCACTTATCACACAAATCCGTATATTCATCTAACGGTTAGGCGTAATCTTACCCTCGTCCATAAAGCCTCTCAACCGTTATCCCTACGCTATTTATCCTCCCTTTTATTTATCGACTCAACACTACACTTATCGTTATGAAAAGAGTTTTACCCTTTCTGTTGGTGATCTGCGCAGCATCGGCTACGGCGCAAAAGGTGAAGTCCGCATGGTCGCAAGGCAGATTTGGCTATGTCTATGGAGGCCTTATTAAAACAGATCCTTCGGGCAACGTGTATGTGGCCGGTGTTACTACTACCGCTTACTCCGATATAATCTTAACAAAGTACAGCGCCGCCGGCGCAGTGCTCTGGTCAATTCAATATGATGGCGGCTACAATCTTAAAGATCTGTTGTCTGCAATGGCGGTCGATGCAGCTGGCAACGTATACCTAACCGGTAGCACTTATAATAGTACAACGTTCTCGGATAGTTACATCATAAAAACACGAAAGTATAGTTCTACGGGTTCCCTCGTTTGGTCGGCCGACTATGGACAGGCTACGTACGGCAGCAGTCCCACCGACATTACCGTCGACGGCAGCGGCAATGCATATGTAGTAGGGTATAAAGCAACATCCCCCGATAATAGCGCGCGATATCCCCTGATTGTAAAGTATAATGTTTTGGGTGTGCTCGAGTGGGAGAAAAGTGTAGGAACTACTCCGTTCCTGAGGCATGTGGGAGTGGTGCAGGATAATAGCGGCAACATTTACGTGGCCGGACTGGAATCATCAAATCCAACCTATGGAACCAACGCTTTCACCACCTTTAAATTTAACGCTGCCGGAACATTGCTGTGGCAACAATCGTATTCCGTAGCGAACCGCCAGGTGCAGGTGAAAGCGATTAAAATTGACATTAACGGCGACATCCTGGTGGCGGGTATATCGTGGGGGTCGGGATTTTTCGGTTACACATACGGTATTGCTTATGTAAAGTATTCGCCAGCTGGTACGCAATTGCTGTCCGCGTCTATTGCTGACGTAGGCGCAACAGGAGCCGGTGTTGGGGGCAATGTACATTTAGCCACAGATGTTGCGGGTAATGTATATCTCGCAGCAACGTCTACCGATAAAGGGTCGGTGCGTCACAACAACATTTTGATTGCGCAATATTCAGTAACCGGCCGGAGGAATTGGCTGGTTGAATATAATCATAGCGGTACCAGCAACGATGTGGTATCTGGTGTAGCGGCTGATTTTTTCAATAACGTGTATGTTACAGGTTTTACCGGTGCCGACTATCTTACGATGAAATACACAACTGCAGGTGCTAAGGCGTGGTCCAAGGTATTTAACTCACCGGCAAACGGTTCAGACTACGCTACAGGCATTGCTTTGTATCATGCGGGATCACCACGTTCAGGGTTTCAGATTCCCTCGATATATGTAACGGGAAATACTACCGGCGGAATTATTTACACAGTAAAGTACGAGCAATTAGCTGGCACCGCTTCGGTGCTTGACGAAACAGTTCCACCGGTGTTTGCGTTTAATGCCTTTCCAAATCCTACACGCGGTTCGGCAACTGTTCAGTATACATTGCCGGAAGATGCTAAAGTGCAGATGGTGTTGCGCGATGTTTCGGGCAAAATTGTAAAGGTTTTTCGCAATGCATCGCAGGCGGCAGGGGCATATACATCGGTAATTGATGTGGGGTACATGGCTAGTGGATTATATCATTTACAGTTGGAGGCTACTGCTGGTAAGCGACAATGGAAGCAGGTGAAGCAATTGGTGTTTGCGAAATAAATAGTTAGTAGGTGGAGGAAACCGTTTTTCTGACAGTCTTCCTTCAGCATTCTCCGCCGCCGCTGCGGCATGCTCGCAGTAAGATGCATTAACTATAAACTTCTTGTTTTTCGCTCGCGAGCCAAGGCGGCTTTGGAGAACACTTCAGTATCGACTTGTATTTATGGCCACTTTTTGTTTGAACAAAAAAATCTAAGAATAAAAAAATCCTGAAGGCCGCGAAGAGTAAAAATTGTCGGCTATACATATTACTTCTGGCCATCTTTACTCTTAAAGTCCGTGATGGTCTTTCCATCATAACGATATACTCCTTTATAAGATCCGAACCAAATACTTCCATCGTTAGCTTCCAAAAGTCCCAAAAGACCTGGTTGTCCTGACATAATTTCGGTTACAGTGGGGTTTTTATCGTACAAGGACTTTTGATCATAACGGGAAAGTGCCCAGTTGCTATCACCAGGAGGATTTACGTCACCAGTAGTCCAGATGTTTCCTTTTTTATCTTCGATGATAGCATAAGCCCCCCTCTGCGATACCTTAGTAAAGGTTCTGCCGTCATAGCGCCAAAGACCATCAACGTCACCGAACCAAATGTTTCCTTTTTTATCTTCGATTATTGACCAAACGTTTTTAAACGCTTTGCCGTCTTTGTTTTTTAAAACCGTAAATGTTTTTCCATCATAAACGAACATATTTTCTCCTTGTGCACCAAACCAAAGCTTGCCGGTTTTGTCTTCAAGACAGTAAACGAATACTGTTACTGGGAAATCCATCTTTTGTGGTAAAGTTTCGAAAAGATTTCCCATCGTAACGGCTTGATCCGAACCAAATATTACCGGCTCTATCTTCATAAATATGAAGCGCTGAATTAATGCCAAGTCCATCCTTTGTTGTAAAATGCTGAAAGGATTTCCCATTGTAATAATAAACACCCGAATCTTGAGAAGCGAACCATAGATTTCCTTTTCGATCTTCCAGCACATCCCAGAAGGTCGGCCAACTTATTTCACTTGTTATATTAGTAAAAGATGTTCCATCGTATCTAAACACGCCTAAGTAAGAAGCAATCAAAATGTCCCCGTTCCTGGCTTTCCTTACATTCCGGACCATACTCATAGGCACTTTGGAGGCGGCCGCCTCTTTAAGTTGAGACTCGGATAATCCTGTTCTATTGTACTTGATATTATCTTTTGGTGGGTTTGTTTGGTTTTGTCCACAGGAGGTGTGAAAAACAAACGCCAGGAACAAAGTATATACGTATGCGTGTTTCATGATTTTTTCTATTTAATGATAGGGATACAGCGAAACTACTTTGATCCTTTCAGCTTAAAGGGACAGGATTGTAATTTAAAATGTAAACTTTGTAAATTATTGTAAAGCGCTTGAAGGCGGCTTCGGAGAAGGTTTTTATTCTACAACCATGGCTGTCATCCCGAACCGAGTGGCCCTGCCACGAGCGTGAGGGATCTGCAGAGGAAACCGTTAACCAATTATACAGGTCAAACTTTACTCACCTTAAACCGTGTTTACACTCGCTCTATATGACCTACTTTTGACGGATGCGAAGCATTTTTATGACAGCCGAGTGGCGCAAACTCGTAATCTCTTAATTATGCAGTTGATCCGGAGATACTCAAACCATATTTATCGTACGGTACCGAGTTAGATCTATGGCAAGGAAAATGTTATGTGAGCCTCGTTGGTTTTCGGTTTATCAAGGTTAAGCTGAAAGGAGTATACGTTCCATTTCATACGAATTTCGAAGAAATCAATCTGAGGTTTTACGTTCGATATAAAGAAAACAATGAATGGAAAAGAGGTGTTACGTTCATTAGTGAGATAGTACCACGGGCGTTAATCACACTGGTTGCCAATAAAATCTACAGTGAAAAGTATCTCACTCTTCCTACTAGGCACCAATGGAAAATAGCCGATGAAACCGTTGATGCGGGCTATGAGTTTAAATTCCGAAACGAATGGAACGAGCTTAAGGTAAGTGCGTCATCAGCGTTAACAGAAATGGAAGTGGGTGGGGAAGAAGAGTTTATTACCGAACACTATTGGGGATACACGAAAATAACGAACAACGTTACTTCGCAATACCAGGTAGAACATCCTCGCTGGCAGACTTATCCTGTAAAAGATTATAAAGTAAATGTGCGCTTCGCTGAGCTGTATGGGTCAGAGTTTGGATTCTTAAGGGATCGCGTTCCTGATTCTGTTATGCTTGCCGAAGGTTCACCAATAACTGTAGAGGAGCCGATAAGATTAGGTCAATGGTTGTTTAACTCAATTGGTTAAAAGTAAATTTATCATAACCAGTAAACCTTAAACCGTGTTTACACTCGCCATATATCACGCCTGCATCTACGCCGTAATCTTTACCGCTATGCTGGCGACAATCGCTATCGCCGGCCCGCGAATAATGCTGCAGGATTATCCAAAAGCAATACAAGCCCTCGTTCCACCAAAAACACCACGCGAAAAGCGCCTCACAATCTATTACTCAATTGCGTTCATCATAATTTTCTCACCTATCCCTTTATCGTTACTTACAACGCCGCGACTACATTCAATTGGCAATTCTCACAAACATTCCTCTTCGTATCGCTCTTAACGCAGTTTATAAACCTCTTCGATCTATTGGTGATAGACTGGCTGATGTTCTGCTTTATCACCCCGGGTTTTGTAGTTCTAAAGGGCACCGAGGGTCATCCGGCATATAAAGATTACTATTTCCACTTCAAAGCTTTTACAAAGGGATTAGTGATTTCAACAGTGGTTGCGTTGGTGGTAGCGGGGTTAGTTGCTGTCATCAGGTGAAGAAGAACAAACTGTTCACGTACTATCGCATCGATTTGCGCCGCTCTTTTACAAGATTGGGCACTGAAGCATTCTTGTCCTTTTGATCGGCAAATCCAAGACGGCGATAAATGTCGCCACCTATGCCGGGATAAACAATTCCGTTCTTATCACTTTCACTGTCCTCCGCAAAATATAAGTATTGGAATTTTTCGGAGATCGCTTGATCGAATTCCTGTTCAAGGTGGTCTGTGGCTCCTTTTAAGCGCACAGGAGCGACTACAAAAATACTGGTCGGATTTGAACGCTCAACGAGGTGCGTCAGATTGGTCCGGACAACGCAAGAGCTGGAGATTATAGACTTAACAATAACGACAACATCCGAGTCATCAAACCCTTTTTCATGGTATTCTTTGACGATGGGCGCTACAGGAAGTCGCTTTTCCTTATCTGCGTAAAACCGCTTGTTCCAGAACACAACTAGTCGCACATGTCGCTGCAGGCTGTGCAGGTAATCTAAAATGCCCCTGCATAAATAGTCTGCATCTTCAACTGTGCACGCAAGTGTAATAGTCTTTGATGGGTCAATTTTCTCCGATAACGCAATGCCGAACTCCTTACCCAGTTCAAAAAGAGTATGCCCGTAATCGTCTGGAGCTGTATTTAGATTGACCAGCTTTTCCAGGAGACCCGGCGCATTATGTGCTTCCGCTATGGATGAATATTGTCTGCTCATACTTTTGACAAATAAGGTTCGATGTCATCGAATGTGCTAATCGGATCCAATTGGAAGATATCATTTTCCCATTGCTCGAACTGCCAGGTGCCGATCGCATGGGGAATTACCCCGTTGTCGGACTGCTCATATGTCCAGCTAATATAACCATTCTGAAGGGTATAATTGAAACCGCGGATGTTCGCAAATATTGCTGCCAGCTTGTCCGACAGTTTCGTGCCGGCTCCTTTGAAAAAGTTCGGATTGGAAGCATGACAGCCGTCAATGTATCTCTTCAGCGGAACCTTCTCCGGCGCTATTCCTCCCCAAACGCCAAGCAATAAATTGCCGACTACATCAAGTTTGTCTGTAGTTGGATTATTGAGTGAACAGATCTGAGCCAGCGCTGTTTTGAAGGGCTGATTATTGCGAATTTGGTTGTTGATAGAAGTGGCTGCAGGGAAATGAGTAATGGTCACCTTGTTCTGAAGTGAGCCAGGAAGATGATCGATGAGGCGCCCTTGCACTTCCTTTTTAGACACAACAATTTCAATTTGTGGCTGTATTCCGCTACTAGTACACAAGTCATGCTGGATAGACACGTCTTTAGATAACGGATGAGCGGGGTCGTTCCAGCCGAGACTTGCAACGTCCTTTATTTGGTAGTACTCATTCGTTTTGTCAACCGTTTTTTCTATGACCAAATCGTCAATGAAAGCTTTGACCTGTGAAGAAAGGAGTACAGTATCTTGATTTGTTTCGGTATGCATCAAGCTCGCGAGTTTGTAGACAGCAAAATGATTTTCAAATACATTTCCTTTGCTGTTATTTCGGCCACCCTGAACCTTATTGCCTACATATGTCCATAGAGCAGAAGCTTCGTCTTCTCCATATAGTTCTTCCAGTTCTTCTTTCGTATGCATCCGGTGGCAAATTAGTAAATGCAAAATTCGAAGGGCATCAAATATTCCCACAATGTGGATAAGTGCTGCGATGTCTTCGCAGGAAAACGAATGAGCCATTGTCTCGCCAGCATAACGACTATTGCTTAGTACAGCAAGTACGCCTGGTAATAGAAACGAGAAACGTGCTACTTTCACCCTAAAAAAACAAACCGGGAACCGTCTGCGTTAAACAACAATACAAAGAAGTTACATCATCCATGCTCATCAACTCTAAATTCTCCCGAAATGTTGCCGGTCCAATCGTTGTGCTGGTAATGATTGTTGGCTTAATGATCATTATCGGATGGATCTGGAGCCAGTACCCCGACGCACCCCTGGCCGGACTAATCGTGTTTTTGATATTTATGATCGGACTTGGGTTCCTGATGATTTTCGGAGAGTTAAGGAAGAGGGCGATTAAAGTAAGTGTAGATAGTGAAACGATAACTGTAAGGAGATATTTGGGCCTGGGAGGAGAGGAGCTTCATTTCTTCAATTCGTTCGATGGATATCATTGCTCGAATTTAGAAGCCGAAACGCGTGCTTACGAATACTTGTATTTAATGAGAGAGGGGAAGAAAGTAATTAAGCTCTCAGAGTTTTATCATGCGAATTACTACGATCTTAAATCAGCAATTGCGAGGAAAGTCAAATATAGAGGAGAGATTGCTTATAACTTTTGGAGAGAGGCAAGAGAGTTTTTCGAGTGAAACAATTTAAATAATGAAAATCAAGACTGTAGCGTTATCTGTTTTAATAGTTCAACTCGTTATCCTTGCTCTGATTTGTTGGACATGGTACAGAACGTTTGTCTCCGACTTCGGAGGAGGAGAAATGGCAGGAGCGATGGGTATTCTTTTAATTATTTCTACTATTTATTATTTCGCGCTGACAGTTTGCGCATACATCCTATTCAAAAAAGCGGAAGAAAGTAAAAACTTCTATTTTAAAATACTTCTCATCGCGTGCTAAGCGTTACTCCACTCATTTATATATCATTTTGATTCTGCCCCACATTAGTGTTTAATCCAAAAGCCAACCCAGGTAGTTTGGGG
Organism: uncultured Chitinophagaceae bacterium; assembly: GCA_963782225.1. Taxonomy (GTDB): domain Bacteria; phylum Bacteroidota; class Bacteroidia; order Chitinophagales; family Chitinophagaceae; genus Flavitalea. The sequence continues at coordinate 10,098 of CAWAIQ010000004.1, read as the reverse complement.
TAACGATAAACGTGAAGATAAACACCACCGTAGCAACAGCAATCGCTAAGTTCACTGGCTGAAGAAAGGTTTTGCGCATAATGGTAGAAGTAATCCGGTACAGCAAAAATGGCACGAACAGTAAAGAGAAAAGATAAAACCATAGTATCGAGTCTCTCCAATATTGTCCGGCTTCATCAGAATACGCCATCGGTAAAATCGATTTTGGATCGTATTGGGATGTTCTGCTGCCCGTAATAAACACATCGAACAACCCATTGGCCAGGTACGCGTAGTCCTTAAATCCCACCGCGAACGCAATACTAAAAAGGGTAAGATTAAGAAGGTGATGAACAGGCGACGGCGGCCGAATAAATGTGCTGATTAAAAAGACAATGAAAGAAATAGACACTCCGACAAACCCAAAGGCTATTACTCTCATTCTCGCTGAGTAGTAGAGCTCTCTTGACAAATCAACTGCCCAGTTTTGTCTTTATATATCTCTTCTACTACCGTAGGAAAGTCGACAAGCCATGGTATCGGCAGCAAAAGCGCAATAGCTATTAATGCCAGTATAATCGAGTAAATAGAAAATGCGAAACGTTTAACTTTCACCAGCATAATATAAGGCAACAATGCCTATACTCTCAAGAGTTTTCGGGTAACAAACCATCTCAGTTCAAACCCTTATTCCGTTCTTAAACTCGCAACAGGATTCGCGAGCGCGGCCTTCACCGCCTGGTAGATAATAGTAGACAGCGCAATAACAATAGCAGCTAACCCCGCAACAGCAAACACCCACCATTGCACATCGATATGGTAAGCATACTCCTGCAACCACTTATGTGTTGCCCACCATGCAATCGGGAAAGCGATACCATTAGCAATGAGCACCAATTTTAAAAAGTCTTTTGATAGTAACGCAGCAAGACTCGTAACGCTCGCACCCAACACTTTGCGAATGCCTATCTCCTTCACCCGCTGATTTGCTGAATAGGTCGCGAGTCCAAGCAGTCCCAGGCAGGCAATGATCACTGTTGCCATCGACGCCCACGTTAATAGTGACTGCCTTCTCGTATCCTCCGCATAAAACCGAGCGATCTGTTCATTCAGAAAATGATATTCAAACGGTTCCGTTGCATCGGCCGCAACTAACACAGCCTTCATCTTTGCGAGCGTGGCAGGCATATTAGCAGGCTCAACGCGCGCTGTGTAGTAATCAACGGGCTGAATGGGATTAATCGCGTAAGCAATCACCAGCGGCTCGATTTTTTCCCTGAGCGACTGAAAATGAAAATCCTTTACAATGCCCACCACCCGCGCGCGGAACGGTGTGTTCAATTCGTTGAACGCGCCGCCTTGAACGCCGGCATACTCGGGAATATCTACCAGTTCGCCGGATGCTTCCGTGATGTTTAATAGCTTCGCAGCTGTTTCATTGAGTATCACACTCGATGAATCTTTTAAACCCTCGAAATTTCTTCCGCTGCTGATTTTCATGTCGAAGGTTTTCATAAAACTCCTGGTCCGCCCCCAACATGTACGACGTCAGCGGCTCCTCGCCTGAATTGTTTCTAACTATTCTTATCACCCGGTACGATTTCCATTCTCCCGGAACCCTTGAAGAAACCGATACACTTTTCACTGCAGGTATCATCTGCATTTCATTCTTCAGCTGTTGATAGTTCTGTCGCGCTTTAAGCGTGTTAACATCCACTACTACCAACATTTCTTTATTGAAACCAAGATTAGTGGTCGACAGAAAACGCACTTGCAAAACAAGCACCACTGTACCTATTATCATTACAACCGATGTTGCAAACTGAAAGACCACGAGCGCTTTTCGTAGCGACAGGTGATATTTATTTCTAAACTTAAAACCTCGTAACAGCAGAACAGGATGGAAACGCGATAACATAAGCGCAGGGTAACTTCCGGAAACTAGTCCCGTTAATGCAGCAAACCCGATTGCGAGCAGCCACACGCGGTAGTCGCTCGATGCGCCGAGCGTTAATTGTTTTTCAGTGAAGGCATTGAAAGCGGGCAGCAATGCATTTACACAAATCACGGACAACACGAAAGCGATGGTGGTGATCAGCATTGTTTCCAATAGAAACTGCCGGAACAGATGACCGCGAACGGCGCCGACTGCTTTTCGCACACCAATTTCTTTCAGGCGGCTCGATGCCCGTGCTGTGGTAAGGTTGATGTAGTTGATAGCTGCTATTACCAAAACGAAACACGCAATCAAAGCAAACAGGCCGATATAAAAGCTGCTGCCTTGCGGCATCGCTTCGACATTACTGTTTCGTGCGCCATCAAGAATGCCGGCCGACTTCAAATGCATATCCTTTAAAGGCTGCAACGTGTAGTTGACTTTCGTTCCGGCTGGGAGCTTATAATTTTGCCCCAGCATATTTTTGATGTCCAGCGCAACGGATTGTGCATTTGCGGTAGGATCAAGCAATAGGTAAACAGAATAGTTTCCGGAGAGCCAGTCATTGTTTGCTTCGGCGCGGAACTCTTCATTGTTGAATGTTGCTTCAGACACCAGGGAGTTGAAAGTAAAACTGGAATTAGCCGGGTGGCGCTTAAGTATGCCCGTTATTTTCAGCGGCTCATCAATAAAACTAAACTGTGCCTGTTTGCCCGAGTACATCTGTAGTACCAAAAAGCCGTTGTGCAAGCTCTTCGTTTATTACTATGGTATTGGGCTCGCTAAGCGCATTTCTGTTGCCGGCTAATAATGGAAAGTCGAAGATCTGGAGAAATCGTGCATCGGCAGCAGTCACATCTTCCTGGAAGTTTACCGGGTTGGCGGGGTTCACCAGGTTCGCTCGTCCCATGCGTTGCATCCGCGCGGCACTTACCACGCCACGTATTTTTTTGGGCGCCTGTTCTGCTATCTGGTAACCGCCTGCGGCCTCGAGTATATTTTCATTCGGCTTTGTGATGTTCTCTACCAGGCGATAGATGTTTTGTCCCTTGCTGTGCTGCTGATCGAACGTTAGTTCATCGAATATGAACAGGCCGATCAGCATAAAACAGGTGAGACCGAATGTTAGTCCTGCAATATTTAAGATTGAATAGTACTTGCTCTTACTGAGGGTACGCCAGGCGATTCGCACGTTGTTTCTAAGCATGGAACACGTTTGCCCGTAGCCAGCCAAAAGAAGGCCGTTTAGTGATGGCGCTCATCGTCAATACCTTAACAAATCAGCAGTAAATGTATGTGGTCGGTTTCGATACAAGAGTGATTAAAGGCGGACATTTCAACGAGCAGGCATCACCTCACCAACTCTACCGTTCCCCTCTTCAAAATACTCTTCCCATTCACATCCACACCCTCCACTATCCAAACATAAGTCCCAACTTCCGCTAACTTACCGCCAACACTTCCATTCCATCCTGCAGATACATTGGTGGAATAGTACACCCGCAACCCCCACCGGTTATACACAGCAAAGTATTTAAACGTACTCACCCCAACAGGAAAGATCTTAAACTCATCATTCACCCCATCACCATTCGGCGTAAAAGCATTCGGCACATAAATATCCGGACCTGTATAGGCCGTGATCTTGATCTCATCACTACTCTCACATCCATTTTCTGTAGTGGCTTTTACAGTATAAACAATCGAAGATTGCAAACGTAGCCACAGGGTTCGCCACAAAAGGATTACTCAACCCAACAGCCGGACTCCACACATAACTCGTAAACCCACCATCGCCAACATCAATCGCATTCAACTGCAAAGGCACTCCTTTCGCAATAATAGTATCTCTGCCCGCATACACTTCTACGGGAGGCATCACCGTCATCAACACAGACGATGGTTCCAAAGAAGCACAGCCAAACTCATTTTTAACAGTCAGCTCATACTGTTGCGATGCAGTAGCAAATACTACTTTCGGACTGCTCGAATTCGCATCAGATAAATAGGTAGACGGACTCCACGCATAACTATCCCCACCCGATCCATTCAAACGCGCATCTTCACCATAACACACAATGATATCTTCACCCGCATCCGCCACCGGCAACGGGTTCACTGTTACCACAGCAGAGGCACTGGCAACGCACAATCCATCTGTAACCGTAACTGAATATTCTGTTGTTTGAACAGGCGCAATATCTATAGAGGCAGTGTTTGCACCAAGTGAACCGCCATCTGCGCTCCATGCATAAGTATACGTTGGCTTGGCATTCATTACATTCACAACACCCGGTTGATTCGCACATATCGCAAAATCCGGCGTCATCTCAAACGAAAAGTTTTCATCCAGTTTCACTTCTACTTCCATCGAACTTTTACAACCAACGTTATCCGTTACATATGCCTGGTACACGCCAGACTGAACCTGCGTAAACTCATCATTAGAAGAATAATTCGTTCCATCGATACTATACCACAACGCACCCGTTCCTCCCGATCCTGTTATTTTTATTGTACCACCTGTAGAGCAAAACGCATCTGTAGCGGTGACGGTTAATTCCGGGTTCAAAGTATTTGCCACCACTACTTGCTGTTGAGCAATATCGCCCGACGCATCTTTCATGTAAATAGTATAGGTGCCAGCAGACAAATCTGTAAATACCGATTGCGATGAAAACGCACCGTAGTTAACAGCAAACTGGTAGGGCGGTGCCCCGTTCGATCCCGTGGCAGTGATGCTACCATTTATATTTCCACAACTGGCATTCTGAACAGCAACACGCACCTGCGGACAATTAGAACCTACCTGTACATTTACTGCCCGCGTATTCGTTAGCGCATCGCGAATAGTAAGCTCATAAGCACGCGGTGCCAGGTTACTGAAAATATTCGACGCCTGGAAGTTTACACCGTCAACACTGTACTCAAAAGGAGCCGTTCCTCCTGTTGTGGTAACCCGCAACGTGCCATTATTTACACCGCAGTCTTCATTGGTAACAGTAGTTGCCATTTGAAAGCATTCCACAGGCGCCACAAAAGCTTTACTCAGTTTGCATCCGTTGCCATCCTTTACATAAACAACGTACGACTGCCCCGTTACCACATCAAATTCGGGGCTCAACTGGTAATCCACATCGTTTATACTGTATTCAACAGGGCTTGCACCCCCGGTGACTGATGCAATCATTTTTACGTTATCGCCAAGGCAACCTGCGGCAGTAACAGCTGTAAGCCCGCTAAGCCCGGAAATGTTTTTAATATCAACGCTAATCGATTTCAATGCGCCGATTGCATCCTTCACTGTTATGCGGTAGGTACCGGGACGTAGCCCCTGGAAAACGTTCGACGATTGATAGGCGCCATCGTTAAGTGAGTAAGTATAGGGTGACTGTCCGCCTGAAGGTGTAAGCTCTATTGTTCCATCGGGGGCACCACACGTCACATCGTTGTGCGTTTCCGTTACAACAAAGCATCCGCCATTTATATAAGCTTCGGTGCGCACTACGATGCCCGCTGCATCGATAGTAGCGATATTGTATTTGCCGGCAGCGAGATCGTTGAATGTGTTAGACGTTTGAAAATTTACGCCGTCGATGCTATAACGGTAGGGGAGTGTGCCGTTGACTGTTGTGAGCGTAACGCTTCCGTTTGCTGCATTGCACGTATTATCGGTTACAGTGGTTTGAGTGGATGGGATACAACCTTTAACAACGTAAAACATGAGTGTTGTGATTTCGCCAGTGCCGCTGCGAACTTTTAGTGTGTATGCGCCGGGAGAGATGTTTGAATACTGTGTGGTAGATGCGTAGGCTGCACCATTCAGACTGTTTTCGTATGGAGGATCGTTACCTAAGTATTTTATATTGACTGAGCCTTCGCTACCGCAGACAGGGGAGGGATAGGTTACCACGATGGGGATGCCGCATAAAGAAGGATTGGTGAGTGTAACGCGCACTTCGCCGATACAACCTTTTGCGTCGCGCACCATTACGGTATAAAAGCCGGCAGCGAGATTACTGAATGAAGGAGTGCTGGAAAAGTTTACCATATCGAGCGAGTATTGATAGGGTGCCACGCCAGCTGATGCGGTTACAACAAAATTGCCATCGGCGCTATTACATGTGGTAGGGTTGGTGAATGAGGTAACGGTGAGTACGGGTGCGTCATTAACGTTACCAACGGTTGCTGTTGCAGAAGCGGTGCTGCCGTTAGCATCTGTTACGTTGACTGAATAACTTCCTGGTGATACACCAGGATAATAGCCATTGTTAAATGGACCTTCGTTGTTAAACTTATATTGATATGGAGGGGTGCCACCGGATGCCGTGGCGATGATGTTGCCGCTGTTGGTGTTGCAGCCAGCGTTACTTGTCTGAACGCTTAGCGTTACAGCCTGTGTAGAAAGCGTTTGATTGGAGGAAGTAGAAGTGGAAGATGTTTGTTGCGCAGATAACGTTTCACTGATGCCGATAAGGCATACGATGAGCGTTATTAAAACCGATAATTTCAACAGTTGTAGGGGTTATGAGGGGGTTGGGTTTGAAGGTAGGAAGATTGGAGTGGAGACGTTATCGCAAGGTGTTATTCAACGAATTGGAAGTGAGTTGAATAATAACGGTTGAATAAGTAGAACGAGAATAACTCTTAAGGGTATAAAGTCCTACCACTTCGGGCAAATGGTGCTTCCTCTTCTCACTGTTTTGCCGAAAAGCTTTCCATCGTCGTTAGTGAGTCCGATAGAGAGACGAATGGTAGAGAAGTAATACATGTCTTTGTTATTCGGGTTGCCTCGAGGTGTTCCAGCAACCGGATATACTGCGTTCTTGTCTACAAGATTGCCCCGGAACGCTGCTCTGCACCGCTTTTTCTCCTCTGCGCTGTCGAAGCAAGTTCTTGATCAACATAAGTTTTGCTGACATCATCTATATAATCCGTTAATGTAGGTCGAAAACCAATCTCGTATCCTAGATGAACATTATTGCTAACTCGTACCGAATGCCCATTCCAATAGGAGCGCCAATTGTAATAATTCGGTAAGGTTTTCTTCCGGCAAGAATCCTTGCCCTTCTGTACTTAAAATACGGTAGTTCGCCACGATTGCGTCCTCATGGATTGAACCTGAAAAACGCTAAGCCAACAAACGCATAAGGAGTCCACGATCTTATCGCTCAAATCAAAAAACTGAATACTCCGCAGTTAAAGCGGCCTCATAGATATTTGAAATGAAAATAAAGATTTCTTGCTTTATTGAGTCTGTTACTGCTGAAGGCGATCATTTGCAGAAATTTTTCCTTTCGATCAATGTTCCATGCAGATAAAACTTAGGAGTATTCTTAAAGCTAGCCCAGCGCCAAAAACTTTATGAGATTGTTCAAAGGTAAAAAATTTTTCCTGCAAATCACCATGATAATTTGACATTCCTCCATGGAAAGTCAGATACAGTTTTTTTTGTGAAAAAACTATCGCTGGGAATAAAAGAAATAAAAGCAATATCCTCTTCATAACATCAAACCCCTCATTGAAAGATTCCTTAACTACTTATTTCAACACCACTCTTATCGAGATCTGAATAACTTGAATTTTGACTAACAAATTCTGGAACAATTTGCTTCATTTTCTTTACAATCGCGAAATTGTCTGATCTTCCTGGTCATCGCAATTAATTCGTCTATTGCCGACTTTCATTTTTTCCTTTAGATTGTCTTATGACATTAGCAATTTTTATTTTCTCATGATGCGTTTCACAAACATTTTCAGCATCATTTAATAGCTCTTCGTAAAGTTTTTCGCCAGGCCTCAATCCAGTGAAAATAATTTTCACGTCTTTATCAACTACTAATCCGGCTAATTGAATCATGTTTTTTGCTAAGTCATAAATACGAACCGGATGGCCCATATCAAATACAAATATCTCTCCACCTTTTCCCATTGCGCCTGCTTCAAGCACCAGCTGCACCGCTTCAGGTATAGTCATAAAATATCTTACAATATCAGGATGAGTTACCGTAACTGGTGAACCGCTTTGAATTTGTGATCTAAATCGAGGAATAACCGAACCATTTGAATCCAACACGTTGCCGAATCTTGTAGTCATAAACCTTGTTGAACGCGGATTTTCATCGTTATTCAAACTTTGCACATACATCTCGGCAATTCTCTTCGATGCGCCCATTACGTTTGTTGGATTAACCGCCTTGTCCGTCGAAATCATCACAAACTTCTTAACGCCATAGTAAAGTGATAAGATCCGCCAGATGTTTAGTTCCCTGAATATTTGTTAGTACGGCTTCAACAGGATGTTTCTCCATCATCGGCACATGCTTATAAGCTGCTGCATGAAAAACAATCTCAGGTTTCCACTGCTCAAATGCAATACGCATTCTGCTTAAATTCCGAACGCTCCCTATATGAGTTTTGATGTCAACGTGTGGATATTTTTCTTCGGCTTCAAGTTGTAATTCATGAAGGGGAGATTCGGCTTGATCCAATAGTATTACCATCGAAGGATGATATCTTAATACTTGTCGAATAATCTCCGATCCAATCGATCCTGCAGCGCCAGTTACTAGTATACGTTTACCTGAAAGTTCGCTGAAAATATTGGTGTCACTAATTCTTATCGGTTCTCGGTGTAACAAATCTTCAATTTTCAAATCTTGAATTTGCTTAAGCTTAAGCCGACCATAAACCCATTGCTGAGACGGAGGTACGGTTAAAATTTTTATTCCAAGTTCTAAACACCTATTGACCACTTGTTGCTTATATCCCTCGGTCAGGTCGTTGCTGGTTATTACAAGTCGATCAATTTTGAATTTATTTTTAAGCATCTCCAAATGCTTGTAGCAAAAAACTTTTTTCTGTTGGATATAAATAACTTGATTTTTCTCTTGCTCGGCCAAAAAACCAATCACATTGTATTTCGAATCATCCGATGATTCCAAGGCTTGCTTAATAACAAGTGCTTTATTGTCTGAGCCGAAAATAACTACTCGCTCTGCCGAATTTTTGCATTTCGCTTCATGTAATAGTAGAATCCTCTAACTCCAATTCGTAACATGATAAGCGCAGAAGATGACACGAAGAAGTTTACTATGAGAATTCTAGTTAGGCGGAGTGAGTGGATGTCGTAAACATTCTGAATAATTAATTTGTCAATAATAGCGTAAGCCGCCGAAGAAATGAGGATAGCTGCAAATATCCTCGACATGTCGGAAAACGTGGAAAAGCGTATAACCCCGGTGTGTATCCGCATAATAAAAAACACTAAAAGGGAGCAGGCGCAAAAGGCAGACGTATAAATGACAAGATGCCCTCGCAAAATCGTCGGAAACTGAAATTGCTTAACGACAAAATAAGACAAAACGAAAGCAATCAGAATTATCGAAAAATCAACGAACAATACTAACGCTCGTGGAACGATAAACCGTTTGAAATCTAGTTTAGGGAATGGCATGGTAAGGTTTAATTTTCAATGGAGCACTCGCTTGAGCACAACAAACAGTTAATAAATCAGAATACTTCCTGGATTTTGCGAACAATTAGTCGCAGGTCGTCATGTGTGAGATTGGATCCTGAGGGAAGGCAAAGTCCGCGATTGAATAAGATCATCGCTTACTCCATTATCATAATAAAGGGCGTTTGAAAAAACCGGTTGCCTGTGCATGGGCTTCCAGAGGGGGCGGGATTCGATATTATTCTTTTCGAGATTGAGCCTGATTTTTTCCCTGGTATTGAAATCAGGAACCAGAATACATGTTAACCAGAAATTGGAATAATAGTTTTCGGACGGCTCAAGCTGGAAGGCAATTTCACTAATATTCTTGAGACTCTCGCGGTAAAATTCATTTATTTTTCTACGTGTTTTCACCCTTTCTTTCAACACCTCCATTTGACCTCGTCCAATGCCCGCACATATGTTGCTCATCCGATAATTATACCCAATTTGCGAATGTTCGTAATGGGGAGCGGGATCTCGAGCTTGAGTGGCAAGAAATTTAGCCTGAGTTACATATTCAGTATTTTTAGATACCAAGGCGCCACCACCGGATGTGGTTATAATTTTATTGCCATTAAATGACAAAATTGATAAGTCTCCAAATGTACCGGTAGGTTGATTGTTAAACGATGAGCCTAATGACTCGGCGGCATCCTCAATAAGAAGGACGTCATACTTATCTGCA
>CAWAIQ010000003.1:0-18361 GCA_963782225.1 uncultured Chitinophagaceae bacterium | reverse complement strand
CTTTTATCGTTTTGTAGTCAATCATTTCTAAGAAAGGTGCCACAAAAAAATTGCGACCTTTTGGCCTTTTGACTGGATAAGCCTACAATCATTTACATATTGCATTTCCTGTACTCGTCTCTCCACTTCCTCATTAGACAACACCCTCCTGCGATAATTATTTGTTCAGATTAAAAACGTCTCCTGCAGTATCTACTCCTCAACAACAATTCTGATTGAGAGTGCCGCTGATGCAGCATGCCGGAATTTTTAAAGTTGCCAGAGTTTTACAAACTCTTTTGATTATGAAATAAAGGTAGAGAAGATATGTTGTTGGGTTAATATATACTTCGAGAGCGAAGGTGTATTTAGCATTTTTGCCAACCCAGTTATGACGATTTGTTTTGCGTTTGTTTGATCTCGGAAAATCTTTCTGTTTCATTTCAGCTGTCACATTTCCAATACGTCCGATGCTTATCGCGACTAATGTTTTCAGACTCACCTATTCAAAATGGGTATAACAAACCTGTCTATGTCATCGTCGGTTTGCGGGAGTGGCGATCTTCCTAACGCCCATGTTTCGACATGCTCAATAACGCCACCCGATGCAAGTTTTCTGATCGGTCCCAGTGTTTCCATTTCTAGAAAATCGCCATTCATATATATTTCAACATTACATCCAAAGTCGCAGTAGGTGGCAGCGGGATCGAATTCAATTTTTTTCACGAGAAGTGTTTCGTTTAACCAGAACGCAATCCAGCCAAGCGAATTGCCTGCACCAATCTTCTGTTCTGAAGAATGTGCTGGATCGTGGACCGCCTGGATATATTTTTCTCCCCAAATCCAACGCGGATCATTCATTTTTGTGAAATGCCACAATACCAACGGTCGTGCAGGCAGAAGAAATACATCTGCTTTGCCATATTTTTCCTGCGGAATGATCGCTCTGCCTCCAGGAGCCATCACTGATAACGCCCAGATTGCAAGTTGAACCTCCCAAAGGTTATGATTCACCAGCCTGTGGACAACGGTAACGTCGTTGTTTGCGCCGACAGTGATTTCCAGTTCCTTGCTGATACCCGTTGACGGCTCTTGTGCCTGAATCAGGTGTACACCATTTTTTATTTCTTTGTATTGGATGGAGGTGTTATCGGGCGAATAGCTCCGCGGCATTGCTTCGGGTGCATGCCACAAACGATGGCCACCATAAATTCTCCATTCATCGCCACCCGTTTTGCCGACCTGATCAGGAAGGAGGTAAAGAAGATTCGGTTCACCCGAAAAACCGTAAGACAAAATGCGCGGCCCTATATCGGTTGAAACAATCAACTCTACTTCGCTGTTATAAATCTTCAAACAATTGGGCCAGCCTGCGAATTCGATCTTCTCGACAGTTATCATGGTTGAATTTAAAGTGGTGGCAATCCTGAACCGAAGCCACCGTTTACGTTGACAGCAGAACCGGTGATGAAAGACGCGTCATCGCTGGCGAGAAACACTGCAACTTTTCCAACTTCGTCGGGGCTGCCGATTCTCTTTAGGGCATGCAGTTGGCCAGCCTCTTCACGCGCTTTCGTAGGATTGGACTGCATTTCAAAATATCCGGCGGCCAGTCCCGCATCGATGTAACCAGGACAAATACAGTTTACCCGCACTCCTTGCCCCCCATGATCAATTGCCATCGCTTTTGTCAAACCAATAATCGCAGCTTTCGTTGCGCAATATCCGGCACAGGAAGGTTCGACAAAGTATGCGTTTACTGAAGACATATTGACGATGCTGCCTTTGGTCACACGGAGCAATGGAAGGAAATACTTAGAACACATAAAAACTCCGCCCACATTAACAGTCATTTGTTTTTGCCACTCATCAAATGTAGTGTCTTCAACAGTTTTGTTAACCTGTATTGCGGCGTTATTGATCAATGCGTGCAACGCGGAAAAATTTTCACTGACAAAACTAACCAGTTGTTTTACTGACCTTTCATCTGCGACATCAACCTGACACGCAACAGCCGAACCTGCGCCGAAACTTTTGATGATAGCAGCCGTTTCATTAGCAGCATCAAGGTCGATGTCGGCCACAACGACGTCTGCACCTTCACGCGCGAAACATATTGCGCATGAACGACCGATGCCTGAGCCTGCGCCGGTAATCACTGCAGTTCTGTTCTTTAGTTTCATTCTTGGAAATTAAAGGAAACGAATCAATTCCTGTTATCCTTTTACGATTACTTTTCCGGCGTCTGGTCTTTTTATCTTTAGAAAGCAATCGCCATTTTTGGGTCTCTTCATTGAGAAACCTTTGTTGTCACCATTACTTGGTATACGAAGTGAAACGCCGTTCACACTCAATGGGCCTCCTACCTGAAAGGACTCGATGTGAAAGGCAAGGCGACTGCTTGGCCGGTCTTTGCACTTTCATAAATGGCCAATGTTATTTCGACGGACTTCCTGCCTTCGACGGCGTCTACCAGGATGGGAGTGTTGTTCATTATTGCGTCTATCATATTTTCAATTTGCTTCTGGTGCCCGGTATGACTGATGGCGGTGGGAACAGAAAAACTTGCAATGCCACTGTTTGAACCTGCAAGAGACTGCGATGATGTCGAAGTCGGCAGAACGCTTATCTGTAAATTCCCATTTCACGATCTTATTCTCTTCCATAATGACCATTCCTTTAGTGCCTGAAATTTCGATCCTTTTTGGTTCGCCGGGATACACTGCCGTCGTACATTCAATTGTGCCCAAAGCGCCATTTTTGAATTTCAAAACCGACACAACAGAATCCTCTACTTCAATGTTATGATGACGGATGTTGGCGGATACACTCTTTACATAATCAATGTCGCCAGCTAACCACTGTAAAAGATCAACACTATGGATACCCTGATTCATCAGAGCACCACCGCCATCTAAACTCCACGTTCCCCGCCATGCCGCAGAGTTGTAATATTCCTCTGAACGGAACCATTTGACGTATGCATTGGCTAATACCACTTGTCCAAACCGGCCTTCTTCCACTGCCGACTTCAATAACATGCTGGCGGGGGAGAATCGTGATGGGAAAACAGTTCCCACCTTTCCATTATACCGCATTGCGGTATCAATAATGTCGTCGCATCTCTGGAGTGTTATTTCTAAAGGCTTTTCAATCAGGCAATGTTTGCCCGCCTGCAACACTTTTACGGCGTAGTCAGCGTGTAAGCCGGATGGGGTGCAAATACAGTAAAGCATGATTGAAGCGTCTTCAAGCATGTCATTGAAAGACGAAAAAGATTTGCAGTGATAGGTTTGCGCAAACTCATCGGATTTCTTTTTGTTGATATTATAAGCTCCTAAAAGTGTAGCATTTTCAATGGCCGCGATGGCCTCTGCATGCGTGTGGGCGATGTTTCCCGCGCCAACTATTCCGATACCCACGTTTTGTTTTGCTGCCGACATTCGCTTACAAATTTCTCAAGAATGATTGACGGTAAAAATACTCATTTATGCTACTATACCTGCAATCGCTTATTGCGATGGATGAAATAAGCGATAAACTTTTTAGATTTGGCGAATGCCAGTTTCAAACCCATCGCAATTTTATTCCGCTCGGTTAAATCGATTGCATCAACTCTCGAAGAAAAGGAACTTAGACTTCTGCATTCTTACTTCGGCTCCAACGCTTACTTATTATAGCGGACATTTTTTCTACTTTGAACATGGCCCGTCGCCATTCCAGGTAATACCTGCTGTACTCATCGCCTCTGAAAACAATGGGTCGGCGTTGCTGATAGCCGACAATGAACAGGTTCCTGAATCAACAGCCGCTGAATTAAAAATACACACTTACCAGTCTTACGGGTATCAACACCCGTTAATGTTTGCGGATTCATTTGTTGTGGAGATGAAAAACATTATCGGGAAAGCGACGTCAACAAAAATTCGTATAGGAATTGAAAGCAGTGCATGCCCCGCAATCATTGCACAAACGCTTACTGATGATTTTAGCAATATAGAGTGGGTAGACGTTTCAGATGAAATACGTGCCGAACGAATGATTAAAGATGAATTGGAAATAGAGATGATCACACACGCTGCCGCGCTCTGCAATATCGGTCAGCGTACTTTACAAACAAATATAAAGGTCGGGCAGTCGGAACTGGAACTATTTTCCATTGTGAGCAGGGCGATCAATGAAGGGGCCGGTACCCGCGTTCCTGTTATGGCCGACTTTGTGTCGGGACCGAGAACAGCAACAGGTGGAGGCATTCCGTCCGGGAAAATGATATCAGCAGGCGATTTGTTGCTCTGCGATCTTACTCCGTGCTTTAATGGCTATTGGGGAGATTGCTGTGGTACCGTAGCAGCAGGAACTGCCTCAACATCGCAACGTCGCGACTTTGAAACTGTCAGGGACGGTCTGTTTCGCGCCATAGATATTATCAAACCTGGCATCAAAGCTTCTCAGCTCGACGAGTTCCTGCGCAAACATGTATCCGACTATCCTCATCATAGCGGACATGGCGTAGGCACAATGAATCATGAAGAACCTCGTATAACACCGTATAACGAAATGGAATTACAGGCAGGCATGATCATCGCGCTGGAGCCAGCCATCTATCGCGACGAATACGGCATTCGCCTTGAACATCTCTTACTTGTTACATCGTATGGTTGCGAAACGCTGACGTCTTTCGAGTTTAGATTGGAACCAATTTAATCTTTCACCCGCAAGCCATATGTGCGAACGGAAAGCGGTTGCAGGGCAGGCAAATTATCAACTGGTTTATCCAGGTAAAAATAGCTTACCGCAGACACATCATCTGACCTGTAGAAGTTCGTCCATCCATTTTCTTTTTGCGTAGTGTCCAACTTTAATGGATGATCATGATTATACACATGTCGAAATTCGGCATCGTCGCCTGTGGTAACCGGAATCATTGGAACGCCATTTTCCTGGAAACGTTGTGCCTGCGGCATCCAGCTCCCACCTAATTGCTGAATGGTTACTCTGCAATCGTAGTTGAAGAAAATAGGATCCGGTATGTGATAGCGGTAAAAGGCCCATTGTTTTTTCTCCATATCAGCCACGGTGCACCCGGTATATTGCTGGATAAATTCTTTCTGACCCCATGCCGCTCCGATAAAATCTTCTGTACCGGTTCCATTTAAGGTCGGCCATCGATCGTCTCCATCTTTATATAATTTAAATTCTCCTTCACCAAACCAGGTAGATTCGTATCCTTGATTTCCATTTACGCCAATATTGGCGCCAAGGTACCTTCCCTTGCCAGTGATTTTGGGAAGTATCTCAAAATCTTTCGATAGTTCGGTAGCAGTATCCCGGTGCCAGTATGCATGAAAGTAAAGCGCGTTCGGGTCCCAGGTGTCAGTAAGCGTGTAATCAACATCATAATAAATGTCTACGTCTTTACTATAGCTGTTGGTGATAGTTACTTTCGCGCCCTGTTTAAAAGGCATCGGAATAAAACAATTGAATGACTTGCCTTCCGGGTTAGCGAAAAACACATTTTCCATTGTAGCCTTCCTCCCCAAACCGACGCCAAAAAAATCACCAAACGGTACCGCCACAGCAGGCTTCCTTTCACCATCCCAATACATATTCATAACAAGTGATCGCAGCGTTTCCGGATCTTGTCTTTCATGGGTAATGGTGATCCAGATTCGCTGAATAAGTCCCTGTCCCTTTATATTCAGTAGTTCAAGAACATTACCCGGGTGCATCGTCAGGTAAGGACGTCCTTTCGCGCCGTTATTTTCTTTACCGCCGTTCCCCCTTGCTCCATTTGGATTTTCAGGGCTGCTCCATCTTGCGTCTGCACCTTTCTGGAAATGATACAGCGGCGAATTGTATTGCGCTGATACATGAACTGCGCAGCAGCTCAGAAGAAACACTAAGAGCGGGGAAGAATATTTTCGCATAGCGGTATTTAAGATCTGTTGCTAAAAAAATTGCGGGGATTGTCAATGAGAAAAGTATCGATTTCTCTTTTACTGAACCCGTTTTTGTAAAGCATTGGGATGGCGTCCGTCATCATATAGGAGAAGGTGCGCGTTTGCGCGATCGCATCAAAGTGCGGCGCTTCTGATCCTTCATATTTTACTTCACCCTTTGCCCAATGCCAGTTGCTGTCGATAGAGATAAACAACTGTTTGGAGAATCCGGCATCGCACGCTGATCGAATGAAGGATACCAGCAGCGATTCGGGAGTATAGAAGCTCTGACCAAATGTGTCCACTTCCAGGTAGGAGCCTGCCTTCAACAAATTGAGCAGGTCGTCCACTTTCCCTTTCCTTCCTACGTCCGAATGCGAAAAGTAAATACGTTTGGGATCCGCGCCTGCTTTAGTTAGCAGGTTGAATTGTTCAACAGCATTGCCTGTATGCGTCACGATGTGCACGCCCGTTTTTTTCTGCACCGTCGCAGCCGCTGTAAAAACTTTTGTCTCCCATTCAGACATGGGTGATTTCTGCTGCGCAACTTTTATCATCCCCGCTTTGTAGGAAGAATCTCCAATACCATGCTGAACTTCCCTGAGCATGTATTGTACCATTTTTTCCTGATCGGTCATTTCAACAGCCCAGGGTGGGCGTGTCGATTCACGATAGAAGCCTGTTGAAACGATGATATTAACGGGTGATTTTTTCGCGATTTGCTCGTAAATATCAATAGGTCGATACGGCCCAACATCGACTATGGTGTTGATGCCGACGCGCGCCGCGTTGTTGAGATTTTCCACCACAACTTTTACCGACTGTTCGCGAAGATCTTCCGGGATAGGCTGATAGCCCGGATCATCGGGTGCTGCACCATTGAAGAATAACAAGTGCTCATGCATGAGGGTCACACCCAATTTTTCCGGATCCATCAAACCCCTCAACGTGGGTATCTTAACATTTTTCGCCCATTCCTCCCTGGTTTCAGCACCCAAAGCGGAGAGGGGTGTAGCGGCAGCAAGTATCGCTCCGGCAGACATCGACCCTGTAGTCAGAAATTGTCTTCTTGAAAGCTGGTGCGGGCAGTGTTTCATATTATTCATTTATGATCATCTGAAGATAAAGTTAGTCAGCTGCGCGAGGTAGTGATTATCCTATTCAGATTAATTATTACCCTATTCCGAACACTCACTTTAAATCGATAGGATAAACATTTTTACCGATGCGCCGAATAGGGTACTCCTTTGTCGATTTAAGATAATGAAGGCTTTTTTTGCAAAAGTAAATTTGGTTGTAATTGTTTCCGGCGACTTCATTCCACAAACAGCCACAAACTAACTATTATGGAAAGACGAAAATTGCTCCTTCTTTTTTTCCTGGTGCTCAGCGGTTATACGGTAACGGCTCAGATCAGAACAATTCATGGTAAAATCACCTCCAACACCGACAACACCCCCGTTGCTGCCGCTTCCGTCCAGGTAAAAGGAAGCAATGTGGGAACCGTTACTGACAGTGAGGGAAATTTCTCATTAAACCTTCCCCCAGGTAAACAGGTGTTAGTCATTTCAAATGTTGGCTTCGATCCGGTAGAAAGACCAGTGGCCGAAGGACAATCACAATTTGATGTTGCGCTTACAGAAAACCGTAGTGAACTCGGTGGAGTAGTGGTGACAGCACTTGGCATATCAAGACAGGCAAAGACACTGGTGTATGCTACACAATCGGTGAAGCCAGCTGAACTGACTGAGGCTCGTGACCCTAACAATATTATTAATTCTCTACAGGGAAAAATTGCTAATGCTGTAGTCACGCAGGGTTCCGGCGGACCTGGTAGCGGATCAAGGATCGTTCTGCGTGGTAACCGGTCAATCCAGGGAAGTAACAATGCATTGATTGTTGTGGATGGCATCCCTCTTAACAATTCTACCAATGGCCGGCCTTCGAGCGATTTCGGTGGTGTACAGGGATCCGATGGCGCGTCGAATATTAATCCCGACGACATCGCATCGATGACCGTATTACGGGGACCGTCTGCTGCGGCTTTGTATGGCAGCCAGGCCGGTAATGGAGTGATTGTGATCACAACGAAACAAGGTTCGAAAGACAGGCTCGCAATAAGCCTGAACTCGGGCCTGGTGGGTGAAAGTGTGGTGGGCCTTCCTGCTGTTCAGAATAAATACGGACAGGGGAATGGCGGAACGCTTGATGTCACTACCGGCGACAGCTGGGGACCAGCAATTGACGGATCGACCTATACAAGCTATCACGGAACGCAGGAAAAATATACCGCTCAGCCTGACAACTTAAAAGATTTTTTCAGGAAGGGACTCAGCACAAACAATTCAATTGGTGTTACAGGTGGCAATGAAAAAACGCAGGCGTACGTATCGTACACGAACAACTACGTGCAGGGCATTCTTCCGAAAAATACACTCTCTCGCCACACAGTTAACATGAGAGTAGGTAACAAGTTTGGAAAACGCTTCTCTACAGATTCTAAGATCACCTACGTTATTCAGGATATCACCAGCCGACCGACTGGTGGACCCGGCGGTTCTGCTTTTCAGCTTTACCAGATTCCACGCAGTGTGCCTACCTCTGATGTCAGTCAGTATGAAATAATGGATGCGGCGGGTGTACCTACGCCGGCACCTTTTCCGGCATCTATTGCTGCATTGTATCAAAATCCATACTGGATTGTGAACAGAATTTTTAACAATGAAGCAAGAAATCGTTTGATAGGATTTTTGAGTGCGAAATACCAGATCAACGACTGGTTGAATATTTCAGCACGAGGCAACCTCGATCGCACAGTAGACAACGGTGAAAACTCGGTGTACCAGGGATCGCTTGGTGCCAAAACTGGCGGTGGCAATTTTTCTACCAATACCATCACCAAATACGACAAATGGTTCGACGTGATTTTGGAAGGGCATAATAACCTCTCGAAAGATCTTTCAGTGACCTATCATTTGGGAGGCATCATGCAGGACTCAAGATTCATATCGGCCAACACCTCATCGAATGGATTAAATGTCACCAACAAGTTCAGCATGAACTTCGCACGTGCTCCGTCTGTTGGTTCATCATTTTCAAAAGTACTTACCCATGCAGTATTCGGACAAGTGAACTTTTCTTACCGCGACATGATATTTCTCGATGCAAGTTTGCGTAACGATTGGGATTCAAGATTGCCTGACCCGTTTTCATACCAGTACCCTTCTGTTGGCGCCTCTGCAATTCTCTCTGATCTGTTTAACATGACCGGTAACCTGTCCTTTCTTAAGATCAGCGCTAACTACGCACAGGTAGGAAATGGCGGACGGTTTGGATTACTCAACGCCGTATATTTTTATGACCAGGGAGCCGGTGGAGGTTTCCTGCAACGCGGCCTTACTTTCCCCATCCCGAATTTAAAGCCGGAGATTGTAAAAAATCTCGAGTTGGGAGCAGAAGCAAAATTCCTGAATAACAGGCTTGGATTATCTGCTACTTACTACAAGAGCAATTCCTTCAACCAACTCCTACAGGTAGATCTTCCTGTAGCATCGGGATACGCTAACCAATACATCAACGCAGGCAACATTCAGAATAGCGGGGTGGAATTCGTGTTAAGCGGAACGGCCATAAAAACATCGAATGTGCAATGGGATATTTCATTAAATGCTGCAGTGAATAAAAACGATGTGAAGTCGCTGAGTGACGACGTAAAAATATTTTACCTCGGCGGCGGATTTGGGCGATCAGCTACCCCGGTTGTTATAGAAGGAGAGCCTTATGGTCAATTGCTCGGGTTTAAATGGGCCACTGATGAAAAGGGCAACCGCGTCGTAGACAGCGATGGCAAACCAGTAATCAGCGAAGAGCAGGAGTACATCGGCAACTATAATCCCAAAGCAACTTTTGGTTTTACCAATACGATTAACGTCAACGATTTCTTTGTTCGTGCCCTGGTGGATGGACGAGTGGGCGGAACAGTGGTATCGGGAACGGAAATGAACCTGGCATTCAGTGGTATCCCGGAAGTGACAGAAAAGTATCGCGAAGGGAATTGGAACCTTGGTGCTGTTGATGGTGCCGGAGCACCGGTTGGTCAAACCATCTCCGCGCAGGATTTCTGGCAAACGGCTTCGAGTAAGGATTATGGAGCCGGAGAATTCTTTGCCTATGATGCCACTAATTTCCGGCTGCGCGAATTGAGTGCCGGGTATGAATTCCGGTTAAAGAAGGTGTCCGTTATTAAAACCGCGAGGTTATCACTGGTGGGTCGAAACATTTTTTTCATCTACAGGGGAAAATCGAAAATGGATATCCCTGGTCTTGGAAGAAGGAAAATGAAATTTGATCCAGACATGACTCTGGGCAATGGAAACTGGCAGGGTGTTGAGTACGGAGCGATACCTTCTACGAGAAGCCTGGGCGTTAACCTTCAACTTACGTTTTAATTTTTTCAATAAATAAATATGAAAAGGCAAACTTCCCGTTTTATACAGTGGTGCCCGGTGATATTGAGTTGTCTGCTATACTCATCCTGCACGAAAAACTTCACCGACGCGAACAAGGACATCAATACCGTTGCGACAGTATCTTCTGCTGAGCTGCCCTTTATTTTTGCGAAGGCGCAACACTCGGCGGTGCCCAATACAGACAATTATGAAATATCGCAACACCTGTTCGCCGATCATTATGCTCAGTACTTCGCCTGCACTGCAACTTATTTTCCATCTGACCGTAATGTGATTCGAATGGACTGGATCTTTTCGGCGTTTGATCCCATTTATACCGACATGGTACCGCAACTGCAGACGATCTTTTCACTCACCGATCCCAACTCGGCTGAGTATGCGCTTGCCAATATCGTTTGGGTGTACGGCTTTCATCACGTAACCGATTACTGGGGGCCGATCCCGTATTTCCAGGCGGGCATCCCAGGCAAATCCATACCTTATGATGCGCAGGATAAGATTTACGATGATTTTTTCAAGAAACTTGACTCGTCCGTCAATACGCTGAAGAACAGTTCGGTTGTGTCGTATGGCAATTTCGATCTTATTTATGGTGGTGATATTAGTAAGTGGATTAAACTTGCCAACACGTTGCGTTTGCGCTTAGCGCTCAGGATATCGAATGTAGATCCTGCACGTGCCAAGGCAGAAGGCGAAGCGGCGTATGCCAATGGAGTGTTTGAGTTAAGCCCCGATGACGATGCGCTGATGAAAAAAAGTTTAACCGGTAAAGACTACAACGGATTATCGAATATGACTGCATGGGACGAATTCAGGATGAGTGCAACGATGGAGTCTGTACTCAAGGGCTACCAGGATCCCAGGATGGCCGTTTATTTTTCGCCTGTTGGCGCGAGCCAGGACAACCCGGATGGAACCGGCGAATTTGAAGGGTTAAGGAATGGATTGACGACAACTCAGATGGTAGAGAATGAAAATAAGGCGAGCAATTTGTCGAACCTCGGGCCACGGTGGACGTCGCCTGCTTATGGTGGAACAGAAAGTTTTCTTGAAACACCGCAAAATGTAATGTGTACTGCTGAAGCTTACTTTCTGCGTGCAGAAGGTTCGATGCTTGGATGGAACATGGGCGGAACACCAAAAGAATTGTACGAAGAGGGTATCAAAAATTCGATGCAACAATGGGGAGTAACTGACCAGGCAACAATTGATACCTACATCAACAGTAACAATATTCCTGTTGCGCCAGGCGACTATTTCAATTCGCCTGCGGTATCCGACGCACCAGTGAAATGGTCAGCTGATCCCGCTGTTCAGACTGTTCAGCTTGGCATTCAGAAATGGCTGGCATTGTTTCCTGATGGTTACGAGGCCTGGGCCGATTACAGAAGAGGGCGGGCATTCGTCAGGTACCCGGTCCTTAATTCCGACAACGACGATATTACCAATACAACAACACAGTGGATACGCAGGATACCGTTTTTACTCTCGGAAACACAAACGAACGGAGAAGCCGTTAATGCTGCGGTCAACCTGCTCGACGGGCCCGACAAAGTGACGACACCTCTTTGGTGGGATAAGAATGAGTGACCGCTTTTTAAGATGCACGCGCATATTTATCGCGATATGTTTTCGGCTGACACAGTTTAAGTTTTTTGAATTGACGGTAAAAGAAAGGAATACTTTGAAAGCCCGACTGGTAACAAATTTCATTTATTTGCCTGTCGGTTTCTATGAGGAGTTTACAGGCACGGTTAACCCGGTATTCGTTAAGAAAAGCGAAGAATGATTTCATCATGGTCTTACTAAAGAACCTGGAAAACTGTGCCTCGCTCATGTTTACGTGACGTGCCATTTCGGCAAGTGTTATCTTGGTGGCGTAGTGGTTTGCGACATATTCATACACGGCATTGATTCTTTCACTGTTGGTAGGATTTGGCTCGTAAGAAAATGCCTCGTGTGAAAGGAGATCATATTCTTTAGTAGACGCGAGACTACTTAAGATCTGAAGAAGAACGATGCATTGTTCGAGGTGAGTGCCGCCGAAGAGTTCTGGAAGTTTCGCTTTAATATCCATCGCAGTATCGCGACTAAATTTGATTCCGCGTTGCGATCGTTTGAAGAGTTGAACGAGATTGGGAAACTGGTCGTTATTGAGCCATTCGATAAAGTGCTGATCGAGAAAAATAACGACCGCATCGGGGTTTTGATCCTGCTCTTCATAATGAATCCATGTGTGAGGCAGGTTAGAACCGATAAAAACCAGATCATGATCAAAATAGTGTTCTGTATTGTTCCCGACATAGCGAACGCCGGCGCGGTTAAGGATAAGGGTGAGTTCGTATTCGGGATGGTAATGCCAGGGATAATTAAATTCCTGAAATGAATTTTGTCTTTCTATTCGGAATAACCGGCAGTTTTCTTTTGGAATTGCCTTGAATGTCGGCCTCATAAAACAGTTTCATTCAAGTTATAAAAAATCGTTCAATCCAGATGAAGTTTAACACCTCGCAGAAAATAACGGACTGGATACTCGTGATTGTTTTCAACTTCATGTGGGCAACGCAGGTACCTGTGATCCGGTTGATCGGAAACAGGTTGGGAGAGGTTACGGTGGCTTTCGTTCCCATGTTGATCAGCACTATTATTTTTCTTCCGATTCTCGCAGTGGAGAATAAAAAAAGAAATGTTTCCTTTCGATGGCGATGGACTGATATAAAGGACTTTATTATTCCGGGCCTGATCGGCATCTTTCTCATGCAATATTTATACACGGTAGGATCGCGCATGACGCTGGCAGCAAACGCAGGCATCATCACACTTACTATCCCTGTAATCGTAACCATCTTCGCTTCCGCTTTTTTGAATGAAAAATTAAATATCGTCCGTGTAATCGGTTTCATCCTTGCGATCACGGGAGTATTACTTACGTCAGTCGGTGATATTTCAGGCTCCAACTTTAGCCAGGGAGAGTACTTTGCAGGCAACGGCGTTTTCTTTCTTGCCTGCGCATGTTGCGGATTTTACAATGCATGGTGCAAAAAGCTCGTTGATAAACAATATACCGGGCTTGAAATACTGGTGTATAGTTCCATTATAGGCTGCCTGGCGGCCATCCCGCTACTCATCTGGTACGAGCCATTTGACGTTGCTGCTTTCGCGAACAGTGGAACCGGGCCGCTGCTCGGCGTTTTGGAACTTAGTGTGATCGTGTATGGCGTGTCGATGCTTTTGTTCTTTTACGTACTTCACCGTATGGATGTGACCCAGGCGATACTTGGCAACTACCTGTTGCCCTTTTTTATCGCGTTGCTTGGTGTGTGGTTGTTGCAGGAGAAAGTCACCATGCCGATGCTGATTGGCGGAATTATTATTTTATTCAGCACGCTCATCGTGAGTGTGTACGAGAAACCGATCCTCGCGTTTTTATCTCCAAAAAGTACGCAGACAAAAAGTAAAACATACATCAAAAAATAATCGAAACAGTATGAAGATTACCAATGTAAGGTCGATCATTTTAAAACTACCCGAAATTTCAGACGCCGCCGATGGCACCCAGGACGATCTTGTCGTGATTGTAGAAACGGATGAAGGAATTACCGGCTATGGTGAAATAGACACTTCACCGATGGTGGGTAAAGCCGTTATCGATGCGTACATGTCGCACGGCATGTGTTACGGTCTTAAAGAAGTCATAGTAGGTAAAGATCCATTTGACTATGAACAGATATGGGAAGAAATGTGGTTCAAGTCGTATTACTATGGAAGAAGCGGGCCGGTGATGCATGTGATGAGTGGAATTGATATGGCGTTATGGGATATTATGGGCAAGGCGACCGGCAAACCTGTACACAAGTTGATGGGCGGAAGCTATAAAGATAAGGCGCGTGCTTATGCAAGTGCACTCATGCCTGAAACACCTGATGCAGTAAAGAAGATGGTGGACAGTTATGTCGGGCTTGGATATACCGCGATCAAATTTGGCTGGGGACCTCTTGGTTATGATATTAACAAAGACATAGAACTGATCAGAACAGCGAAGAAAGCGGCGGGTGATAAAGTTGAAATAATGATTGACATCGGTAAGCGTTACCAGCTCAAAGCGGCCTTGCGTGTTGCACGTGCCATGGAGCAAATGGACATCTACTGGCTGGAAGAGCCGCTACCCGCTGAAGATCTGGAAGGATATAAAATACTCACTGCCTCCACTACCACACGCATCGCTACGGGCGAAGAAGAAAGTGGCAGGCGCGCTTTTCGCAGGCTGATCGAAGAAACACATATTGACATCATTCAGCCGGATATGTCGCGCTGTGGTGGTTTGACAGAAGCAAAGAAAATTGCGATGATCGCGCATGATGCCAACATTTCTGCGGTTCCGCATGCATTCAAAACGGGGATCCTTGTTGCGGCATCTATCCATTACGTGGCTGCAGTTCCGAATGCGCCATTCCTTGAATTTTCCGTAACAGATTCACCGATCCGAAAAGAAATTCTTGTCAATCCTTTTGTAATGAAGGATGGATATGTTGAAGTGCCGACGGCGCCAGGTCTGGGTATCGAGTTTAATACCGACATCATAAAAAGGTATGGAGTATCGCCGGCGAAGTAAACCACTGCGTGAACACAAAGATTAACAACCATGCAAACGTTATCGCGTTTTAAGAATGATTTTGAATTATTCGATTTTATAAAAAAGCATCTGTATGTAGCCGCAGTGTGCGACATCCTTGATGACCTCGGGTATAGAAACCAGGCGATGCACCATCGTTTGCGCCCCCTGCTTCCCGACATGTATAATTGTGGTTTTGTCGGCAGGGCCAGAACGATGCAGTGGCTGGAAACCGATGAGATCGATGAGGACGATCCTTACAGGCTTGAAATCGCCGCCATTGATAGCCTGCGGGAAGGCGATGTGCCGATCCATTCAACAGATGAGAATGGTACTAATGCGCCGTGGGGCGAACTGATGTCGACCATCGCTATGCACAAAAAGGTAGCGGGATGCGTTTGTGATAGCCAGATTCGAGATTGTATAAAGATTATCGAAATGAAATTCCCCGTGTACTACGCAGGCATCCGCCCATTGGATTCGAAGGGCAGGGGAGTGGTCACAGCGTTTGACGTGCCCATTATGTGTGGCGGCGTTAAAGTGGAACCCGGTGACCTGGTCTACGCTGATTTTGATGGCGTAGTAGTGGTGCCCAGTGCGATTGAATTGGAGGTGATTGACAAAGCAACAGAGAAAGTAACCAGTGAAAATCTGTCGCGAACAGAACTCAAAAAAGGCAAATCGCTACGCGAAGTATTTAATAAGTATAAATCATTGTAAAATGTTTGTAAGGATTTTAATTTTTGCGCAACTATTGATGATGTTGGGTGTTGATGTCAGAAGCCAATCTGCCAGGGAAAAAATGGTATTTGATTCGGCAGCGGCGAGGTTTCAGAGAAATACGCACAAGGTGGTGCTTGATGAATCTGGTAAAATTCTTCCGTGGACAACGCCACAGTCCAGTGCCTACGATGTGTTTCTACGCAGGCGTTGGAACTTTATCAAGACGATGGTTCCGAAGAGTCCCGGCCCGACGCCCCGATCAAATTATCCGCAGTATTATTTCTATTGCGCATTTAAACCTCATGACGGAATACTTGAGCCAGACAACTGGATGAATGATGTGGGAGAGAAAATTCCGAATTGGTTTGAGTCTGCAAGATTATATTATGCTTACTCAGGCGATGCAGAAGTGATGAAACTCATGAGCGATTTTGTAGATTATTCGCTGGAGCACGGAACAAGTCCGTCGGATTTTTCGTGGCCAAACTTTCCTTACACCACTACCAATGCAGGTGATACGCTGTTTCGTGGCTTCACATCGGCGAATAGATTCCAGTTGCATGAAATACAGGTTGACCATGCCGGTGATATCGGACTGACCTATTATCGCATGTATGAGTTTTCGGGCAAGAAAAAATTTCTGAAAGCGGCGATAGATGTAGCGAATACGCTTGTGAGCAAAGTGCGACCGGGCACCGCTGAGAAATCTCCATGGCCATACAGGGTGAACATGCGTACGGGAGATGTAATTGCAGAGTATGGTGCCAACTGGTCGCAAACGTACCTGCTGTTGCAAAATCTTGTGGATGCGAAAATCGGGAAAGTGGAAGACTACAAAAAAGCGGTGAAGATTATACAGGACTTCGTGATGACGTACCCGATGCAGACGGGATACTGGACCGATGGTCATACCGACACCGACGTAAAAACAAATAACTATAAAAGTAACCTGAGTGCAAGCAACATGACGTTGCTGATGCTTGATTACCCGGCGTTCAATCCGCAATGGAAGCGCGATATACCAAAATTAATTAAGTGGACGGAAGACTTTTTCGTGCACAGGGGCGACTCGAGTGAGCCTGGTACGATGTGGGGAGCGAACATTGTGGGTGAGCAGGATGGGTATATTTTCAAAATGGATTATCAAACGGCGAGGTATGGTGCGGAGTGCGCCCGGTGGGCTGCTCTTTCAGGAGATAGTTCATTCAAGGAAAAAGCATATCGTTCTCTCAACTGGGTAACGTATTGCAGTGATTCGAACGGGATGGCGTTTGAGTGTCCGCTGAGTGTGGGTATTTCGAACTGGTATTCCGACACGTACGGCGAGGGCCCGCGCATGTTTTATCCTGCGATGGCCGCCGTACCGGAATGGGCGCCGCCTGGAGAGAATCATATTCTCTATTCAATTGACGTGATGCAAAATGTTGTGTATGGTGAGAAAAAGATTGGCTACACTGTAGCGGGCAAGAACGGTATCGATTATGTGAAGACCAACTTTGCACCCCGACAGGTAACGTTGAATGGAGTGGCGCTCGCGAAACAAACCGGCGTCCTGAAAAAAGGTTATAGTATTAAGAAGCTAGCCAACGGTGATTATCATTTGATCATTAAGAGAGGTGGTAGCGGAAATGTCGTGATAAAGGGATGATACATTGCTTACCAGCGGTCCCGCTGATAACGGACATGCTTAGCCGAAGCGATGAAAGTGTCGTGATCATTGAGGCGGCGCTCAAGAAACTTGATTATATTGACCCGGAGAAAGTAATCGGCAGGCGATTCCAGGAAAAAGGCAACTTTATCGCGGTGGTCAAAGACTTTCACTATCGCTTCCTGCGATAACAGGTAAACCCATGAGGATCGTGAGCAATTTTTTTCAGGTTTATCCCTTTGAATCTAAAGAATGAAAAGTTGCCGGCTACGTTAGCAGCGATAGGGACAAAATGGAAACAACTGGCTCCGCAGACACCTTGTAAAGCGGAGTTCCTCGACGAGTCATTCAATCAACAGTATAAAGGTGAAGCGACGTTCGGAAAACTGTTTATTTACTTTGCTGCCTTTCCATTGTTGTTTCCTGTATGGGCTTGTGAAAGACTTTCTCCTGCCCGTGGCGATCTCTTTGTTGATTGCATTTCCAGTTGCCTGGATAGTGATGAAGCGATGTCTCAATGACTTTGCCGACAGGATAAATCTGAGCTGGTCGATATTTCTGATAGCGGTGAATATTTTACCAGACCTTAAAAATTTCCCTGCTTCCTGACACATACATCTCATTCATGCTGCTGAATTTTTCCATCACCTTCTTTTCTTCTTCACTTTCACCCATCGTCTTCATGGCTTCTTCATAAGCACCCAGACTTTCAAAACTAGAAGCCACAATCACCCGATGAAACTGACCGGTCATATCAGTCATCACACCGACATTTTTATCCTTCGCCACGTCGGTCCACTCTTTAAAAAGTTTTGCCAGTTTGGAAGCGTTACCCGGCTTACAAATGAAAGTATCATGTACAATGATCATAAAAGTATTTTTAATTTAACAATAACTTTAAGCAAATCCAGTGCCCGAATCTCAAAAATAGCTACTGCTAAAATTCGTTTGCGTCGCGGTATATTTGGCTAATCACATAAGATGAAATGCA
>CAWAIQ010000002.1:0-15038 GCA_963782225.1 uncultured Chitinophagaceae bacterium | reverse complement strand
CTTTAAAGGGGGAAGGCCGTTGCTTATTAAGGGGTTTGGCTTTTCCTGATTGTCGGTTGACCTCCTTGAACTTTTCTTACTTCGTTTAAGATCATCTCTTCCATGTCATTTAATTCCTTTCTATGACCCCATACGGTCAAAATATTGCTTTCCCCAAGCGGGTAGGAGTAATTTCGGTTTGATAGGGACCGTATTTTCGCGGATTCGCTAGAAGGATGTATTGAGCAAGTTGAAACCAATCGCAAGTGTCCGCTACAGAAGGAAATTGAACCTAACAGAGCAACAAGATTCAGAAAGAATACTACAGATGTTGTTGTTTGGGTGAAGCCTGAATACGAATTATAAGGGGCTGATAGCATAGAGGCTAATCAATCTTCACAAATTTCTGGACACTTCCGTCAAAGGCGACTGAACCAAAGTATACTATGAGGCCTTCTTCGTTTCTTTCAACGAAAACGGGTATGTTTCTGAGGTCAATCCTGTACTTCAACGTAGTCGTGTTAGGAACTGTATCAAGCCTTAACGAATACGGCTCTGTATGATAAAGCGTGTCAGCCTGGTACCATTCCCAGGTGTTGCTTGTGCTAAACTTGTATCTGCGTCCATTTCCTGGCTTTGCGTCATCGACGTTTTCATGGCCACAGCAATACATGGAGTTTCTGAGCTCCCAGGTTCCAATAATATCATCTGGTCGGGCCACAGCATCCGGTGGGTCTGAGTTCTTTTTGGCACGATGCCAACATTATCATAACCGTCATCGGTATTAGTAGAAGTGTACGCTTATGCAGACTTGCGATTTAGGAGTGACATAAACTGAATTTACGATTTTAATTTGGGTCAATAACATCAGACATACCTGAAAAGGAAGTTTAATCATGGGAGTTCAGTAACATCAAAGCAAACCAGTCAATCAAAATCAAGAGGGCGACGGTGATGTTGATCCTAATGATACCGAGGCTTTTGAATTAGGTACCGGAGGGAAACCTCATCATTAACTTCGCTTCCAGTGGTAAACTAAATCTTACCCGTCGTGCAGCGGGCAAGCCAGCCGCTTTGTCAACCGTGAAAACTAAGTATGCGCACCATACTTGTCCTTATCACGCTTGCGTCCCTTCTTTCATGTAAGAAAAACGCGGACGCCCCGCAAACCGATAATGTTAAACGCTTTGAGGCTTGTGCCTGTTCCGACACATCGTCAAAGGCACTGGAAGAGGACTATATATCTGCAACTATCGAAGGTGTGCCCATATGCTTCGACGTTACGCCTCCCGGCATGGTTGATACTTTTCCGAACTTTCTTAGACATGGCTTCATAAAAAGGGATACGGGCGATCAGTATTTTGACTGTACATGATAAGGCAGGGTCCCGATGGTAAATGGCAGATGTCTATTTTTTTAGAGAACACACACGCGCTCGCACGCAACTACCCGTATAACCTTCCGAGACCTGACTCTTACGTTTGTGAGATCGGTGAATTTCAGCTCCTTAACCTCGAGCACTACAATTACTCTTTCTACGGTGGTATTTACGGTGACAATATGAAGATGACGGTCATCAGCTTCCGAAACAACATTTTTGAGGGTGTGTTCAGTGGAACTTTAAATTCTTTCAGGGTTACGAATGGAAAGTTTCGGATTAGGTTAATCGTTTACGACGACAGCATTGATGTGAGGGGGACGTAAGGTAGACCCCGAGATAACAATGCTAAGAAGCAACGTTCCTTATCTCGTTGTAAATCACGAGACGCCAAAATATGGGCAACGATATACGTGTTGGTACAAGAGGACATCATAAACGCAACAGTTATTTGATTTTACGCGCTTTAATATTGTCTGCTTTTAATCAATATTTCTCAAAAAGCATTTTTAGTTCGTTCACGTCTTGCAGAGCAATGTAGGTCTCTTCCTTTTGAATAAGAAAGCCTTGGCCAAAATAGTACCGCTCTACGAAGGGTCAATGGGCTCTTGCAAAAGTAAAACTAAAATAGGCTAATGGAGTGTACACGCGTAGAGACGGCAACCAGGTGCGGGTTAAAGAAGTGAACTAATTAAGATAGCATTGTCTGAACAGTGAAAGAAAAACATTTTGAACGATCAACGTCATACGGTGGAAAAGCTTGCAGCGGTACTTAGTACTGAAGTTAAGCAGCGTATTTCTGGCAACGACGTGTACTACGCATTGTTCATGTTGTATGGTGATCGGCTCGAGATGGAATGGGTAATGGATGTGCTGGACAGGGAGATGGACTTTGACTTGCTGCTCGAACAGCTTAGCACATTCGATTTTGCGTTGTTGCTCGCTGCAAGGATATTGTTTCCGGATGCTGAGTTGATTGAAGATAATTGGACTTATCAGTGCGAGTGTCAATATCAAATCTATGGGGTTGTGTGGACGATTGACGAGCACGATGCTGTCCATCTCGGTCACAGCCACATGCGCACCAGGTTGATGAAAATATTCAAACTAGATCTCAGCAATGGCCGATGTTACCGTGTAAGGCAATACCTGAAACCATTTCAGGAAGACTTGATAGAAATCAGAAACAAAGCTGCGAAGAAGTTCAAAGGGGAATTGCCGGTATTAGCAGTTTAGTCCAAAAAATAAAAACACTAATTCATACGCATAGCATTGGATAGTAGTGATAGATTTGAAAATAGAAATAGCGTGCAAGAAAAATAAAAACACAAATTCAGACGCGCGGTTTGCTTAGAGGTGGATGTAGATCCCAGGTAATGCGAGGTGAACTCGGTTCGAAAAGAAAGGCGCAGCGTCCGCCCTGGGTTACGTGTAGCCAATAGGTCCTCGTTCACCGGCGCCATGTATCATTATTCAGGCAGCATTTGGACTAGCATCATTGCTCACTTTATCACCAATGCCGTCCAGGTGTTGGCTGTTGCCTACGGACTGGCTGCTGTCCATCAGCATATCTCTTCCCTGTTTCTTTTAAGTCTGGTAGGTTTGTTTGTTGTTGTCATTACACTGCTTCGCATGAAACGATTTTGGACGTGTACACGTGTAGCGATGGCTATTGTCAGTCAATTCTTTGCGACTCCGGCTCCCCTTCGCTTGGGCGCCTTCGCTGCAATGGGGTTGCTTTTAGCGAGGGCGTGTTTGATTTCTGTGATTATTTAGGTACGGGATCGTGTGTACACGGTGTATATACGGATGTGAAATACGTTATGTTCAAAGGAAGTAAACGCCGCATCGCGCGTTTACGCGTAGCGAATAGTATCCTGAAATTAAAGCCCCCTCGACGGGGATGGGAGGGGGAGAAGACGTTCATTTTTAGGCAGGGGAGCGTGGAGATTGGGAGGGGGTGGGATACAATCCACTACAATACGGGGGAAAAAGATTTTTTTTATCTTTGCTAAATTACTTTGCACGAAAGCTTTGCAAAGGCTGCAAAATGGCTGAAGAATTCATTGCGGTTTTCATTTTACCTGGGGTTTGAGCAACATCCGTCCGCCCGCAGATTTCAAACATTCCGTTGTAAAAATGTCTAATAGACTTGTCATCAAAAAACAGGGACAAGCAAACAAACAGGAGGTGAACATGAGTATAAAAGATGTAAAGACCATAAAAAAAAATACTTAGCGAATTCCCCACAATATGTGAAATAAAAGAGAAGAGGCCGTCGAGGCAGCTCTTTGCCGAAGCCTTTGCTTGTTAAAGATCGCCGCCAAGAACGGTGCGTCCCATTTGGGCGGGTCGAACATGCTCCTATTCATATTCGCCATCGGTTTGCGGTACACAAATTCCCCTTACTGGTTCAAGGAACGTCTTCAGTACACGAGCCATGAGTTCGGCGTGATCACGTGTCCCTGCCCGTCGAGCGCGGCGCTCTGATTCGGTCTGGGGGATGGCAGTGGTTACGCTTCGCGGCGCGGTCGAAGAAGTCGGTCGGGAGGCCTGCGAACTGGCGCTGGGTGGTTGGACCCTCGGTGGTCACCAGGACCGTCTGAGTGATGTGGGGCAAGTCGGTTCGTGGGGATCTTGTAGTCATTGAGGATCATGGCGTCTTTGACGAGCGTGTGGGCGAGCGCGACGGACGCGGCCCAGATCGGGTACTGTTTGTATGCCGCGATGTCCGCGCTGGTCGGCCGGTAAGCCTCATGAGCAGTTCCAGGAGCTCCTCGTCCCGCCCGGCTTTGTATGCCCGGTGGGTGTCCGCGCGGTACTGGTTGAACCTCGGCCACTGGTCGTCCCCGATCACGGTATGGCATTTCTTAGGGCCATCTTGCCGATCGCCGAACCTGCCGCTGCTGCCTCCAGCGCGAGGGCGCCGCCAGATGAGGCGCCGTACAAACGAGTTGAGCCACCGGCTGTCGCAATCAGCGTGTCGAGGTCTTCGATCTCCCGCGCCAAGGCGTAGGGCAGTGTATTGCCGCTGGTGCCCTGGCCGCGCGTGCGGAATTGTAGACCGTGAAATGATCGGTAAGGAGCGGGGCCAGCGGTGTGTTCTCGGCGCCGTCGTCTAGGGTCCGCCGACGAGGATCACCGTCGGGCCAGTGCCTTCCCGGTCGTAGGCGATCTTCGTACCGTCGGCGGACGTGACATGAAGTGTCATCTCGTTCATCGTCTTTCGAGGGTGGAATGTTTCTTTTTATAGCATCAATTTAGATCGTTTGTGAGTTGGATTTATTAATTATAGTCTGCAATCTTTTATTGCAGCCTGCAGGAAAAAAGGATTTGAATACGCCATCATTTGTACTATTTGAAATATGACATTAAGTTGCAGGTGGAGATGAAAGGAGGAGAAATTTCGTTAAAACAGACCACGTGATTGAGCAGATCAATAAAAAAGTTTCGCCGTTCAGGGTTTTTTCCAGTGTCGAATGCGACATACTTATATCAGGCCAGCTTGATTACGACGCGTCTGTGTTGAAACAAATTCTACCTCGTAATCATCTCTACTTATCAACAGTTGAAAATGGATGAACAGAAAGCAACGAAAAGATGAGTCGGGCCTGATTGAGTTCCTGACACTACCATACTAGGTCGCATGACGGCCAGGCAGCTGCCTGATTCGTCCAGGTATTTTTTTCCGGTTCAGAAAGTGATTGATGCATGTGCCGTTGCAATACAATGAACCTTTCATTTGAAGAAACCAGGAACCCGTCTGGCTGGATATCAACTGGTCGCATTTCTCGACGCATTGGAAAAAGGCGTTATGATATTGATTTAGATCCGTGTACGCACACAGCATCGGCGAAATCGATAAGGTCCGGCTGGTGCGTGGCCGCAGCAAGGAAAGGGGGATTAGTGAAAACAATGACGTGAACGCCTTGCCGTTCGCAGATATCAATAGATGGCTCGCATTACGACGGAAGTAACATTTCGGCCCTTAACCACGCTGGAGAAAGGCCCCACAATTGTCAGATACACCTCTCAGAAGGAACTCCACCGAATAAGAATGTCTGCGAAGCACACTTATTTTCTGCCGCGAGTGATTGATCAAATGCTGCGCCGGTGAACGTGATGCTGAAGGCAGGGAAGAATGTAATTAATAGAAAGGTCAAGAATAATTCGCAGTTAGCCTGCGTGTTCAAAACCATCACAAATCATCGTTTTTTATTTCGCTTAGCGTTGATTACACTGTGTTTGCACAATTATGCATAAAACAATGACACACTACGCTGTGATTACAATTTAATGGACAACCTAAGATTTCCTCATATTCGCCGGGCAGTAAGTAAATCCACCGCGTTTATTATCCGTTATTTTATTTAACTCGTAACAAGATCATCGGTAGAAGGAAGTGATTACTGTATTACTGAATATAACTGGGCTTTCAAATCCAATGTTGTCCTGCACGGTCTAAAGCGTATCGCCTGTGGCAGCACCGAACGCAAAAAAGCGGCATTGTACTTGTGTATCATTATCTTCTCCATGAATACTACGTTGCCATTAACAGCAGGGCTTGCATCAAATCCGTACATTGAATAACAACTTCATATTTCACAAACTGTTGTAGCACGTAGCGCATAATGTGAATGCCATTCGGCTGCTGACAAAATAAAGCATTGTTAACAGCGTGCTGCAAAAGATCATTCCATCTGTATGAAATGCCCAGCGCCTCTGGTCCGTCAGTGTATTTATGAAACTACATTATAATTATTATCACCAAAATATACCGCCCCATTTACGACTGCAGGACTGGCATACAGTTGTGTACCTGATGACCTGTTATCAAAATATTTCCATTTTTCCTGGCCGGTGGTGGGATTGAATGTGTAAGATATTTGATCGCTTCGATCCGATATAAAGAACATCATTGACAACGGTGGGCGATGATGTGGCGGTGGGCTGATCATAAACATCCCCGATGAATTTCTCCCATTTCACATTTGGTGATGCAAGTTCCAATGCAGCAAAGCCGATCATCCACGTCAACAAATTATAAAGCATTGTTATGGATTGCGGGAGGTGACTGCATAACGCCTTGGTGTGCCGGGAATGTTCACCTGGCTTTGTGAGTGGCAGTATCAAGTACACCAACGGCACGGCTCCCGCCACACCGCCAGACCCGCATCTGGATTGGTGACAATGGGTGTGGACAACAAGTGGGGTGCCCGAAGAGCATCTCCATTTCAACGGACCGGTGGCAGCCTCTATAGCGTACAGGTAACCGACATCAAAGTTGAGCCGGGTCGTGGCTCACGACAACATACACGGTGCCGGTGGCTGCACGAGTAGGAATGGTGTCAGTTCAACGACAGCGGTTGTAATTGGATCCAGCGTGCCATCAGGGAGGAGTGTTCTCATTCCTGTTTTGAACAGGAAGACAAATACAATTAACAGCAACAGGGCACAGTGACGCATAAAGATGTTTTAAGGCCCAAACAAGATACTGCTGAAGTCTCATTTTTGCAACACAAGAGGGTATTAAATTATTCGGTTTCCCGGTTATATATCAATTGTAAATCTTCTTCCCAGTCTTTGCCATCGCGCGACATTTCTCCTTTCGCGATCATCGTGTTTCCATCATCTTTTATTTCACACGTCACGCGTTGAGAGAATTCACTATTGTCTCTCCACCATTTCCAAATATTGTGTTCGATGGAAGTGGTGTACTTCCTGGAAACCTGGCGTTCATCGAAATAATTCATGGTGCATTCGTCTTCACCATCATCACTTCCGAAAATAGCTATGCCGTCCGGAAAATCTTTGTGATCAATGTGCGATCGCATGATCACGAACGCGCCACCTTCCAGCCATTGAAAAGAAGTTTCGCCATGTAACGTGACGCCGGGAACAAGAGGATGATGGCCGATTGTTTTCCATTTCCCAATTAATATATCGAAGGATTGCAGTGATGGATTTTGCTTTGCCGCTTTTGACATGACTATTATTTGAATCATACTAAGATAGTCAAACCCGCCTTGACATGATTAATGTTAAAGCACTTCACAAGGTTACCGCGGCGATGATCCGCTTCATTAAACTTTTTCATGGATTTAAATCAACGTCCATTGATTTTTCCTTTCGCGGGTGAAGCATTTTTGTATGGACAAGCGAAACAAATATGCAGGTGATCACTTGGACAGAGGTCCTTAAGCACCAGGCTTCTGAAATTATTTTTATTTATAATGCTATAGTACCAGGTAATACAGCGATAAATGGTTCTATCAATTTTTACCGATCATCTTTTCAACCGCGCGCACTGCTTCTTTATGCCCTTCAAAAATGTTTTCTTTTGTGATGACCGTCATGCGAACATCCGGCGGTATGCCAGTCGCTTCGTAAAATTTGCCGTTGCGATTGAGAGAATCTTACGTTTGAAACGGTGCAATAAAAATTTCCGATCGATTTGCCGAGCATGCCTGACTGGATGCCCATGGTATTGGTGCCGACCTGCGTAACGTGTGGAAGCGGTTTCATCGCCAGCACAAAACCCTCCGCGGCACTCCTGCTGATATCGGTCATCAGGAGATACACAGGCTTCGTGTATTGTACCTTGCCAGAAGGATGGACGTCAATCCTCGATGCGTTATAGAACTTACCCTGGTTGACTACCTGGCACGTATAGGCGAAAGTCGTTTTGTTGGTAAAGAAGCCGGCCATGGCTAAAAACGCGGCATCATAGCCCCCCGAAGTTGAAACTTACGTCCACTACTATCGCCTCCTTGTCTTCACGCGGTGATAATTTTTCCATCGCTTCGTAAACAGAATCTATCTGCTGCGTGCGTGTAAATCCTTTAGGTGCAAAATCAGTAAACGAATAGATGTGAATGTAGCCGACGGAGTCATTTAATTGACACCATTCCACCTGTCCATTGAGGGTCTTCTCTCCCTTACCATGCAGGAGGCTATCGCTGATGTTTTGATAGTTCTTGTTGAAGAAGAGATTGAAAAAGGTGTTGAGTTCTTTGATCGAATCCTGTTCTTTAAATGCAGCAACAGTAATGTCGCCGGATGTAGTGCCCCGGTATTGTAGCGTTTCACCCTTTTCTGAAATGACCTTCGTGTGATGATCTTTGGTCAAGTTCAGCTATCTCACCTAATTTCTAAAAAGTTGATCAGTGGTGGTTGTATCGGTAAGTCTTTTTGCATATTCTTTTTTGATTTGGTTCCAGTCCACCTTTCGTTCTTTGCTGAAGGCATAGTTTTCCTTCATGGTTTCGATGTACAGCGTGAATAGTTGCTTAGCTGGCAGCTGTGTCATCTGCGCGAAGGTGAGTGTGCCTGCAGGTAGTTTTTTGATTCGAACGAAATCATTTTTGACCTGGAGCATTTCAGATTTTTCGCCGAAGTCGGACATGAGAATGCTGACGGTATCGTTATTTCGCCTTTTAAATGTCGCCTGGTTATTCAGCCGTTGCTCCGCGTAGTCATTCTTCTCTTTGTAACAAAAATGCCTGGTGTAACTACGCAGGGCGGTACCCAGTCGCCAGTAGCGTCCAGTATATACCCGCCGCCTATTGATTTCCAGAAGCCCTTCATTTGCGTGTGTACGATCCAGTTAGTTCGCACCGGTGTGTATGCATCATTTGTACCGGGTTGCGATTTTGCCAGCAAGCAAATGATCAAGAAAGCAGGCCAAACGGTTAACAGCTTTTTTAGGGTGGACCAAAGTAAAGGGATAATCCCCCCAGCGGGTGAGCGGTGTTGATGCGGCGATAGGCCACCCCATTGTTTACCACCGACCCCGGAACTGTCAATGGGTCATACAAGTTTTCAGTCTTGCAGCGAGTTTCCTATAAGGTCTTCAACGTAATTTAAAAGCTGGTGCACTTTCAGATGACCTCGGACCTATTCCCTTGTTTATCGCTGACGCGATAGCGACTGAAATGTTATAGTCAAAACCCACAGCCTTACTGCGTTTAAGCGAAAATCCGCATCAGTGGGCGGCTTCAATAAATCTTTGTGCAATGCGGGAGTATTTATGTGCACCGGAAGGAGCATTCTTGTGCAGCGCGGGAGCGTTTATGTGCACACCGGGAGCGTTTTAAACGGAAGCATCAAAAATCACCGGGAAGTGTTCCATTCTTTGGAAATCGTCTCGCTACCACACGTCAGAAACTCTTGCATTCTTGTGCCCAGATTCGTGCGAATGTTTGGGGCCGCGTGGAAGGAGAGGAGAGACGCCTTCTGCTTCACCCAACTCTCGCAGGAATCTAAAAGTTCTCTCAAAGGCTCCTTGTTTAACCAAACCTTATACAAGAAGCCTCTAAGAAGCCTACGAGAGATATACGAAACAACATGTAAAACGTTTAAAAACAAAATTGAAATCAAAAGAAAAAGACAACATCATCATGCGTCACGCACGTAGTATGATTGGCGGGAAATAGTTTTAAACGCAGGATGATATCGGATACATTGCCGCTGCACCAGTAGTGAAGCAAGGCAGGCAACCTACCGCCGCCAGAAAGCCGTACAGGACAAATTTAAAGCTTGCGTGGGGTATGCAAAACTTGCAATCGCGGAGCCGGCGCTTAAATGGCCTATGAATTAAAAGCAGCACGAACTCAATTGCGTTCAATGTGGCTTTACGCACAATATGCTACAAAGGTTGAAAGTTTAATAACCAATTACTACACGGGTGCAATGGGTAACGTGATTGTTGCCCGTGCGATCGACGACTTCAAAGTAAACTAGGTAAAGATTACCATCAGCAATTGTAACACGATTTGATTGAAGAGGGACCCGCAACAAAAATGCTGACGGTTTATGGGTCTATTTGCTACCCGAAGCAAATCCAAATATTTGCGGAACAAAAATGAAAGTTTCGGCGTATGATATTCCGGAAAATGAAGGAACACTTGTAGTGACCCTGTAAGGATTATCCTGAGGGGCTGTTTTCTTGTTGCAGTAAGCTTCACTGTTCGAATGAGAAGGGAGTTTTGTGGTTAAAAATCCTGTCTCGGAAAGGTCCACGGCTTTCTGCATGATCAGCCTGATGAATTTTATTGATCATCGTCGTTTTGTATTATTCAATGAAAATGCTCGCCGGCTTTGTACCATCTTCATTCGGCTTACCATCGAACATGGAAGAGATATGTAGAGGCTGGCACGCCGGGTTGGCAAGAAGTAAAGAAGCATCGAAGATTCTCGGGAAAAGTGAGCGGTGGATTCAACTGCAAAAAATAAAAGGGAAAAAACAAACAATTTAATCCGTAAGAGTTGAGCGTTTGATGAATGTATTAACAGATGATCTCGTGGGGTTTGGATTATTTTAGGTGGAAAATTCGTTAATAAAGCCAGAATATATCCAACGTTATGTCTTAAGCTATATTACTTAAGCGATCCTTGAATCGTTTT
The DNA here is from genome assembly GCA_963782225.1 of uncultured Chitinophagaceae bacterium. GTDB lineage: Bacteria > Bacteroidota > Bacteroidia > Chitinophagales > Chitinophagaceae > Flavitalea. The sequence goes on along the minus strand of CAWAIQ010000002.1, from coordinate 4,276 downwards.
TACAAATGCACTATTGAAAGTTATCTTGCAATACAACCAAAGTAGCAATGAAGAGAATAATCGCACTGGGCGTAACAGCGTCCCTCTTGTCGTGCAATAAAACCAATCATGTAAGGAAACGAATGAATTGGGCAAATGTGACGGTTCGATGGTGTTTTGAAACTCAATACAACAATCAAAGTCCAGAAATTGTTGATCTCAAGTACAATGGTAAGAAAATTGGATTCAACCGCCGACCCTTCAGAAATCAATTACCTCCAGTTTCCCTGTGATTAGTTGAGATATCGTAGCGGACGCCCGCCATTTTCCGCAACGATTCCTCTTTGGATGAGAAAATGATTTGCATATGTACAGGCTTAGCCTCCGATTGAAAACAAGAAGCCCTTTTTCCGTTAAGGCTTGACGTCTTGATCGATTGCAGACCGGCTTAGGGTGTTTTCACTGTTTGCTATTCCGTTACTTCTTGATAAATTGACGACAGTCTATGCGTGGTATTCTTTTGGTTTTTTTTGTCCTATGTAGTCTGCAGATCTTCTCGCAGTACAGTCCCCACCGTATCTCCGGAACCGTTACCGACACGGCGGAAAAAAAGCCTTTGAAAAATGCCGTAGTTCGTATTATCGATCCCGCAGACTCCGTTTTATTAAAATTCACGAGAACCACGACCGATGGAACCTTTCAAGTCGATCATGTTCCAAAAAGATATATCGTCGTTATCACATACCCCGGGTACGCCGATTTTCTTGAAATCGTCAGTGACTCCGCGCGAAAGATCGTTGCTCTTGACATCGTGCCGCTCACACCAAAGAGCCAGCTCCTTGAAGCCGTTATCGTTCAACAACGCGTCGCAGCTATTCGGATGAAAGGAGACACCCTCGCGTTTCTTGCAGACAGTTTCAAAGTTCAGCAGGGCGCTACCGTTGCTGAATTGCTTAAAAGACTCCCGGGCATCCAGGTGGACCGCAATGGCAAGATCACTGCACAAGGTGAGACGGTAAACAAGGTTCTTGTGGATGGTGAAGAATTTTTCAGCGATGATCCGGCAGTTGTCATTAACACTCTCCAGGCTGAAGCCGTGAAGGAGGTCCAGGTGTTTGACAAAAAAAGCGACCAGGCAGAATTTACAGGTATCGATGATGGTGAGCGATCTAAAACCATCAACCTTACCATAAAGCCGGAAAAGAAAAAAGGTTATTTCGTTAAAGCCGCTTTGAATGGCGGCACCAATGAATCGTTTGACAATTCACTGATGCTTAATTCATTTAAAGGCACACGCAAGGCAGCCGCGTTTGGCATTATTTCCAATACCGGTCAGCAAGGGCTTGATTGGCAGGATGCGGAGCGTTTCGGCGGAGGCAACAATGCAGAGTATAATGAAGAAGAGCAGACGATGTACGTTTATGGCAGTGATGACGAATTTGACGAGGGCTCTAACCTTCAACAGGGGCTGCCTACTGCATGGTCAGGTGGGCTCCATTTTTCTGATAAGTGGAACGCTGAACGCGAAAAGATAAATACCAATTACCGCTTTCTTAAGAAAGATCTCGAATCGGAAGTCGGAACCTTCAGCCAGTATATTTTACCCGACACGCAGTATTTCAACAGTGTTACCAGGCGTTCTCAAAACAGCAAAACGGGTCATCAGCTAAAAGGATTGTATGAACTCGCATTCGATCCATACAACAATGAAGTTACAATTGGCGGTGACATTACCGCAATGATAATAACTCCATGCAACAGAGCGATATGCTAAGTGCGGATAGCGGAAAGGTTAATGAAAACATAAGGTACCTCTCGGGGATCACTGACCAGCAAAACTTTAACTCGAAACTGCTTCTCCGTAAGCGGTTCAGCGAGCCGGCCGTACCTTATCATTAAATGTCGAGCAAAAACATAGTAAGCAGGATCTCGATGGATTACTTCAATCCACGACAACGTTCTATGACGCCACCGGACAAGTGAATGATGAAGAAATTTTCGACCAGCAGAAACGAAACCGCACAAATAGCATTGGGGTTAACGGTAGCTTGGTTTACACCGAACCTTTATCGAAGTCCGTTTTTTTGTCTTTGAATTATGGCCTGCGATTTTCCTCGATGGATGCGGACAGGAATAGTTTCAACAAAAGTGCTACGGATAAATATGACGAACGCGATCCCCTTTTTAGTAGTGACTTCCGGTTTCGGTACGGTATGCATAGCACAGGCGCCGACATCAAAATCAATCGAAAAAAATGGATGATGTCTATTGGGTCAGGTGTTAACTTTTCCGACTTCCGGCAGACTGACTTATTATTGGATTCGTCTCGCCGGTATTCATACATAAACTATCTCCCCAAACTTTTAATCCGGATCACCCCTCGTTCAGGAAAAAATATCACGTTTCGTTATAATGGTTTGAACAACGCTCCAACGCTTGAACAATTACAACCATACCGTCAGAATACAGACCCGATAAATATTCAACTTGGAAACCCTGGGCTGCGGCAGTCATTCACGCACACGATCATGTTCTATATGTACTCCTTTAAAATGCTCACAGAGACAAATGTGCAGTTTGGAGGAACATGGAACCTGGTTCAAAACGCCTTCAGCAATGCAACCAACACAGACGAGTCGGGAAAAACAACCATCCAACCCATAAATGTCGATGGCAACTACAACGTATCGCTCTATGGAGGTGGGGAAGAAGGTGAAAAAATCGCCTTTTTATATCGGAGCTTACGGCAGCGTTAATGTCAACCGTTATAAAAATCTTACCAATGGACTAGGTAACATTAACCGGTATATATACCTACGTTTCTCCCGATATTAATATCAGTAAAAACAATAAGTTTTCAGTCAGTTTGCGGCCGGGAATGGGTTTTACCCGCAGCACGTCAACCGTTCGGAAGGATATAGTAGTCGAGTATTTTACGAGCGATTCGCGGGTCTTACGTGGGTACAACTGCCGTGGAAGATGGCGTTATCGTCGGACGTTAATTTTAGTATTCGTCAAAAAACGGATGCGTTCGATGTAAACCGGAATATCACAAAGTGGGATGCAAATATTACACGTAAGTTTTTGAAGAACGATGTTCTCGAATTTAAATTTGCGGTATACGACCTGCTTAATCAAAACATCGGATTTGAGCGCATCGCCCGGACGAACATAGTTACTGAAACGAATTTTCTTACTATTCGGAGATTATGGATGATCGGCCTGCAATACAATATTTCCAAAAACCCATGACGATGCTAAAATTTATTCTTTTTTCAATTATCGCGCTTCCAATGGGATTATCTGCGCAGGTAAATTTTATAGAAGAAGGGAAAATATTGTATCAAAGAACCATTAACAACCACCGTCAACTGGATGATGTTGATTTCTTTTCCAAAGTTACAAGGATCTTGTAAAGAAGATTCCTACGTTTCACACTAGCGAGTTCTCGTTGCAGTTTAATGCACGTCAGTCTATCTATAAACTTAGCGGCGTTATGCCGCAGTTCACAGCGGATTGGCTTCTGGGTCCATCGAAGGAAAACGTTGTGTATAATAATTTTGAACAGCACTCACGCACAAGTAGTAAAAAATTTTATGAATCCACATTTATTATAAACGATTCAATCTATCCACTTCGGTGGCGCGTGTCGAACGAAAAAGAACGATTGCGGGATTTGAATGCAGTAAGGCGGTTACTATTATCTGCGATTCTGTATACGTGGTGGCTTTCTATACGGATGAAATGCCTGTAAGTGGAGGGCCGGAATCGTTTGGCGGTCTGCCGGGGATGATCCTGGGAATAGCTATCCCGAGACTGCATACTACGTGGTTTGCTACCAAGGTGGAATTGATCGCGCCGGCTGCAAAAGATTTTATAATACCCACGAAGGGGCAGCGTATCAACAATAAGAAGCTCGCCGACAATCTTAATTCCTCTTTAAAAAGCTGGGGTAAACGTGGCGATCGGAATATTTGGTGGACGATCCTCTAGTAGACGTGTCCGGAGCAAGTTGATAAAAAAGAAAAATTATTTGACACGACTGGAGAATATTTTTTCTGCGCAAAAGACAATGTACATAGGTGGCCGAAAAATAAAATCCTGTATCGGTCATCTTAAATTTTATTTTCAATAGCTTACTATGGAGCTCCGAAACCATCAACTACTGGTAGAATTCGGAAAATACAATGAAAGAACATACGGTGCGATAGGGTAGTGCATACATTATGTTATATGTCTGTTCGCTATCAAATGGCTCAGTATATTTAAGTTTGCATGGCACCAATTAAAAAATGAA
>CAWAIQ010000001.1:0-217730 GCA_963782225.1 uncultured Chitinophagaceae bacterium | reverse complement strand
CTATAACTGAATGTCCAAGGTATGTTGGTCAACTGCATCTAAACCAGGCAGAAGGCGAAAGTTTAGAGAAATGTGAGAAAGTCGCGAATTGTATACACATGTGACTGCGACTATAAACTTGTTGGGACAAACCGTTGCTAATCGCAATCCATAGCAGATCGATTTCTACGGAAGGATAACACGCATTAAAATCAATGACCTTTCATGGAACGTTTGTGAATAAAGGCATTTCAATTTGAAATGTATTATGGCCCTTCCCTGATGTAACACGCAGATCAAATTGATGGAGATGAATAATACGTTTTACAATAGTGAGACCGATCATGGATTTCTGTGGACGGATATCACTATCCCTGTCTGATGCGGCATTGATCCATTCAAGGAGATCATTTGGTAAAGTATCGCCGAGGTTCTCGACTACGAAAACCAACTTCTTTTTAACCTGTTTCATAGATACCCGGACAGCGCTTTTTTCTTTTGAATAGCTTATTGCATTTATAAGGATGTTCTGCACTACACTTTCCATTAGTTTAATATCTGCATTGATCCATGAGAAGTCAGAACATTCAAAGCATTCAATCGTGATATTTTTGTGAGATGCTGGTAACATTAGTGAATTAATTATTTCGAGTACGATCTCGGAAAAAATAAAGGGCTGTTTATGCGGAATTATTTCCGCAGACTCAATTCTCGATAGCTCAAACAACTGAGTCACCATATGTTCCACCTGTGTAATTTTCTGAACGATCAACTGAGTATACTCATCCTGTTTCCCTGGTTGTAACTGATTCTCCTTTTTCTGTATTGATAAAGTTTCGGCGTATCCACGGGCAATAGATAATGGCGTGCGCAGATCGTGAGAGATGTTTACTACAAGTTGTTTCCTCTCTTCTTCAGAACGTTTGAGGTTGTTGATATTGCGTACAAGCAATTCCGCCATGGTGTTGAAGGATTCTGTAAACACTGAAAATTCGCTGCTCTTTTCATTTTGGAACCTTGCATTATAATCTCCCTTTTTGAATCGTTCCAGCACTGCGATCATCCTGTTGAATCTTTTTTCCACTCTCCTTAAGTATAACCAGGTAATGATTATGGAGCTGATGATCACAAACATAAATGCCTTCAAGAGCAAATTGCCAATATGACTATTATACAATATGTGCGAAGCCACTCTGAATTCTTTGCTGCCGAGAATAACATATATATATCCGTGATCCTTGCCTGCCACATTTACCTTCGCCGCCGAGAATATTTTTTCTTCATCGGGATCTCGCGGATCGCGTCCGGTAATAAATATTTTTCCTTCCTCAGAAATATATTTCCTGATTGGATCAAGTGGCACCGTTCGTTGCAGGATTTCCCTTTCCGGAGCATCGAAATAAATTACCCGTCCAGTGGTGTCGAGAAAATATACTTCAATACTTGGGCTCAGCACCATAGCATTATGAAACACCGAGTCGGCGATAATCTTATTGATCCCCTTTCTCTCGTATGGCGATGTGAATTTGGCAATGTGCTCCGCAACCTCCCTGTTGAGTAGTTGTGTGGTGGCCTGGTGATACTGCTGCGCGGAATAGTAGGTGATCGCCATAAACAGCGCTGCAGTCCCTGTGATCATTAAAAACACAAGCAATAGTACTAGCCGCAAGCTGGTTATTTTATTTTTCATTCTGCAAAACGATATCCTATCCCCCAGGCTGTAAGGATATATTCGGGTTTATTTATGTCTGGTTCTATTTTAATTCTCAGCCGGTTGATATGTGCCGTAACGGTGTGCTCATAACCCTGAAACGAAAACCCCCACACCAGTTCCAGTAGTTGTTTTCTGCTGAAAGACTTGCCGGGGTGCTTTGCCAGCAATACCAGCAGATCAAATTCTTTAGGAGTAAGATCAAGGCGTTGTCGGTTCATTGTCACTTTTTTTAGTTGCTCATCTACCTGGAGATCTTTAAAATAAATGGGTTTTTCAATTGTGTTTTTTGGAATGTCAGACAGTGATGCCCTGCGCAATAACGCCTTGGCCCTTGCAATCAATTCAAGTATGCCAAAAGGCTTCGTAACATAGTCATCCGCCCCGAGTTCAAGGGCAAGCACCTTATCCGATTCATCCGATTTGGATGTGAGCATGATGATGGGTAATTCGGATTTAGTTTTTCGAATTTGTTTGCAAACTTCCATTCCGTTTATCCCAGGCAACATGATATCCAGTATGACGAGGTCGACACTTTCTGTTTCCAGTTTCCGCATCGCAGCTTCACCATCGGTACAACTGATGATGTGAAAGCTGGACGAATTGAGATGCAATTCAAGTAGTTCAGTGATATGCGGGTCATCTTCCACTAACAGAATACTTTTCATAGATTTTAGTTACCGGGAAAATTGTAGCATCCATTCATAAATATTTTTTTTATCTTCTTTGTAAGAAGAATCAAGCGCTCTGGTCCATGCATCATGCCCGAAAGCATCGAAAATAGTCATTTTAACCTCCGTCTCTTGCTCAATTGCCAGCAGGAAATTAATAAAGCGCTTTGCATCATTTACGTCCGCAAGCGGATCGTCGCTATTATGAAACTCCCATACCGGCAGCATGGCCTTTCCAATTGCTTTGCACCGATCCTGCATCCCCGGCGTGATCGCTACTCCGGCAATCGGCACAATTGCAGCAAACCGATAGGGAAATTCTGCAGCAACCAGTGTTGCAACTCTTGCCCCAAGGCTTAACCCCGACAGATATACCCGACGCTTGTTCACCCGGTAAGCCTTGCAGATATAATCCAGCATTTCGACTACCTCATTTACTGAGGGTTGAACACTGAATTGAGGAGATACTATTATAAAAGAAAAGTTTTCTTTTCCGGAACGAATGGTGGTGGGCACACGGTTATCCTTCAGTAATTTTCCTATTCCATCATATAACAGGTACGGCAAATGGTCCTGTCCGTTTCCCATTTGTCCCAATCCATGCAAAAATAAAAACAAAGGAAGGCTGTCAGTGTTATCATGATACTGCGGCGGTAATCCGACATAATATCCCCCAAAGGCCTGGTTTATTTTTTCGTGAACACCGATAAGTTCATATTTATGTGGTTCGATTTCCGGGAAAGCATCATGCCCACCCATTTTTTTTCTGCACATGCTGAATAAAATCATTACTACAACCAGACTGATCGATATCTTTCCCATCATCGTCCAGGTAAATTAGGTATTGTTGGTACACCGAAATTAAATTTTTAGTTATTGTATCGAATTGTGATCATTCTGTGATTGTTTCTGGATAAGGTGGTCCCCGCTTTGCAAACCCCTGTTGCATCAAAATCATCTAAAATTTTATTTTGTATGCAAGTCATTAAAAAAAAGATCAGCTCAGCGATTATTGCCTTAAGTCTTTTTGGGTTCATCACCAGTTGTGATAAAAACGAAAACAATACCAGTAATTCAACAACGGACGAAGTAGCAGGATATGTGTATACTACCACTAATGGCGAAGGCACTAACCAGGTTATACGTTTTGCGAGACATAATGATGGCTCGCTTTCTGATGAATCAGCTTTTAGTACCAATAGCATGGGTGGTGCGGACAGATCGATGGGTGGCGACGCTCACGGCGATTTCGATTCGCAGGGGGCCGTGCAGATTATCGACAATTATCTTCTCGCTGTAAATGCGGGAGGAAACGATGTTTCAGTTTTTTCGCTCGACAAAACCAATGGTAACCTTACCCACAAAACTAACACGCCTTCCGGCGGCGGCAGACCTGTTAGTATTGCTTACCATAAAAAGGAAGGAAGTGATAATGAATACTGGATCGTTGTAGGCAACCAGCTAAATAATCCCAATGTTCAGAAAGACGAACCAATGATTGAAAGGTATCCCGATGATGCGTTTCACATGCAGGACCTTACTATGCCCGATGCATCGGATAATCAACGAAACATTCAGCTTTTTTCATTTGATGTATCCGACGGTACCCTTACGTCGGTAATGACACTTGATAATTATGTAAGAGAAAATGGCGGTCCTACCTGCGTAAGTTTTAGTGACGATGGCAGCAAGCTGGCGGTTTCAACATGGGGCATCGCTCATTTTGCAACAATGATGACTTCACTGGATGAACAACATCCAAGCAGAGTGTATGTCTATGATTTTGCTGACGGCGCCGTTTCAAATGAAAGATATTTTGAAGAGCAGGGTATCGCGGGAACCATTGGATTCAACTGGGCGAAGAATAGTAATTCAAAAATGTTCGTTTCTAATTTTAACCTGACTGCCGACATGCAGGACAACGCGCTGACCGTATTATCAGATGATGGAAGTGCCGTAACCAAAAGCGAAAATCATGCAGTAACTGATCCAGCGGCGATGAACGAAGCCTGTTGGACCGTTATGAATCCTGCCGGAAATACCTTGTTTGTGGCAAGTTTTGCTACCAATCTTGTTTCTTCATTCGACATAAGCGGTTCAGCCGCAAATTTATATCAATCGGAAAAGAGAGGCGACCTTGCCCCAATGGGTGATTCAAAAGAATTGCTCATTACAAGAGATAATAAATATTTGTACAATCTCGGATCGTTTGGCTCTTTTTCGATCAACCGTTTTGATATCAGGGGAAGCGGTATCACGTACATGAATCAGACTATATTAAGTACAACAGCAGATGGCGCAGGGTTACCAGGGAAATACAATTTCTTGGGATTGGCGGATTTCGATGTTGTTCAATAACAAAGTTCAATAAAATAAAAACGGAATAACGCTGCCTGGCGGTTTGTTATTCCGTTTGCTTTGATGGATATCTATTCCATTTTTTTCTTTTTCCCGTGCATTTTCCCCATTTCCATCTTACCCATTTCTCCATCCATATAAACGCACTGCCCGTTCTCCATCATTTTGGTGCTGCCGTCTTTCATTTTGACTGAACCATCGGTCATCACCATGGTGCCATTTTCCATGGTCATGTTTTCCTTCATCATCATCGATTTGCCATCTTTCATCACCATCATTTTACCATCTTTCATCATCACGCAGTCTTTTTTCATTTTGTCATCCATTTTGCCTGTTTTGTCCTGCGCAAATACGGCTGCACTAAAGAAGAATGCCATTGCTAACACCAATACGTTTTTCATGTTTTTGTTTTTTGGTAAACCAATTTTTTTTACCTCTCAAAGGTTCGAAGAACCACAATAAAAAATATCACAGAAGTATAACATTTGTGTTCTATTATTTATCCGTGAAATACGGCAGCGTACCATTGATAACTTTGACAGTTCTTTAGATATTCTGTGCATCCGCACGTAAGTTTATCTCGTTTATACCTCAAAGAATAAGTCATGAATAAATTCATTTTTCTCGGAATGCTTTTAGGCTCCTCAATATTAACGGTGGCCCAATCAAAAAAAATGAGTATGGACAATCCGAAAACAGTGGAAAGCGGTTATAATTTTTCTGAAAAGCACAGCGATGACGAATGGAAGGAAAAGCTGACAAACAACCAGTATTATATACTTAGAAAAAAAGGAACAGAACGCGCGGGAACTGGCAAATATGACCATTTTTATAAAAAAGGCACTTACTATTCTGCCGCAAGCTTGCAGCCGCTGTTTTCCTCCGACACCAAATTTGATTCCGGAACAGGGTGGCCCAGCTTTTACGCACCGATCGATCCCGGAGCCGTCTACCTGATTAAAGACGAGGAACTCGGTGTGACAAGATGGGAAGTGGTGGACAGCAAATCCGGTTCGCATCTCGGCCATGTTTTTGACGACGGCCCTCAACCTACCGGCAAAAGATATTGTATGAACAGCGATGCGCTGATATTTGTTCCTGCAGGCGGCTCCGCCCCTACAACTTCTAAATAATACCTATGAAAAATAGCATAATTTTTTTCTTATCAATATTGATTTTTGCTTCCTGTGGAAAGGCTCAGGATGCAAGCCTGAAAATACCCCGGGGTGAAACCCATGCACGTTCATCAAATGAAGCGGTCGCTACCTTTGGCGAAGGTTGTTTCTGGCACTCTGAGATCGTTTTCCAGAGCCTGGTGGGAGTAAGGGATGCTGTTTCGGGATACGCCGGAGGAAATGTGTCGAATCCGGACTATGAATCGGTGTGCACCGGTGAAACAGGGCATGCGGAAGCGGTACAGGTGTTTTATGATCCGGCACAAATATCATATAAAACCCTGGTGCAGGCATTCTTCGCGAGCCAGGACCCCACCGAACTGAACAGGCAAGGCAATGATGTGGGAACGCAATACCGTTCAGTAGCCTTTTACCGTAACAAAGAAGAAAAGGAGATCATCGAAAATGAGATAAATTTGATGACGGCGTCAAAAAAATATAACAGGAAGATCGTTACCCAAGTGAAACCCATCAATAAATTTTACCCTGCAGAAGAATATCACCAGGAATACATTGTTAATCATCCGGAAAATGGATATGTACAATCTGTATCGATACCGGATTTTATCCGCTTTAAAAAGGAATTCAGCGGAAACTTCAAACAATAAAACGAAATGAGTAAAGTAGCATACTTATCATGTTTGTTTTCACTCTTCATCTTATCGCCGGGTACGAAATCAATGAATGAACCGAAAGGAAATGGAATTGCGGTTGTAGAGTTATTCACATCAGAAGGCTGTTCGAGTTGCCCTGATGCAGACAACAATATTACCAGGCTGCTTGAAAAACAGATGGACAATGTTTTTATACTTTCGTTTCATGTTGACTACTGGAACAGGCTCGGCTGGAAGGATGTTTACAGTGATGCGGCATTTTCTATGCGTCAACGGAATTATGCAAGAGTTTTTGGATTGCAGTCCGTGTATACACCTCAGGTTGTGGTAAATGGTTCAACTGAATTTGTTGGTTCAGATGAAAATAAGCTGGATAAGGTCGTTGAATCGAACCTCAGTAAAACTCTCCAGCCAGCACTCGAGATAAGTGCTGAAAAAAATGGTAATAAAATCACTGTCCGTTATAAAACTGGCACTAGCAATAATTGGCTATTAAATCTTGCGCTTGTCGAGCCCGAAGCAACCAGCAAAGTGAGAGCCGGCGAAAATGGCGGCAGAATATTGCACCACGTAAATATTGTACGTTCACTTAAAACGATCGACAACGAACTAAACGAGTCTGCAACAATGGAAATACCTGCCGGGTTAGATAAAAGACATCTTAAGTTGATTGCCTACACACAGGATAAACACACACTGCAGGTATTCGCCGCCGCCCAGCAAACCATACAATAATGAAACGCATCCGGAAAAAACATTCACTGGCCATACGCTGGACGCATTGGGTGAATTTTCCAGTATTGTTTATCATGATCTGGAGCGGCATGTTGATCTATTGGGCAAATGATGAATATTATTTGTCCTTATTTGGGTTCAAACTTTTTCATTTTTTCCCCGATTCAGTTTATAGCTTATTTAAAATTCCTTATCGCCTGGCAGAAGGAATGGCTTTCCACTTTCTATTCATGTGGTTCTTTGCGATTAATGGTTTTATGTATGTGCTGTATACAATTATCTCTGGTGAATGGCGCGCCCTGTTGCCCAAACGAGGTTCGTTCAAAGAAGCATGGCAGGTACTGTTGCATGACCTTCACATCAGGAAAAGCTTACCTCCTCAAAAAAAATACAACGCTGCCCAACGTATTGCTTACACCTCGATTATTGTTATGGGGTTCGGGTCATTGGTCACCGGTCTTGTGATTTATAAACCCGTTCAGTTTTACTGGTTAACCTGGCTCTGCGGAGGATACCACCTGGCACGTGTAGAGCATTTCATATTGACGATTGGTTATATATTGTTCTTCCTCATTCACATTATACAGGTCTTTATTGCGGGATGGAACAATTTCCGGTCACTGATCGCAGGTTTTGAAGTGGTAGAAGACAAAAGCGAAACCTTAAATGCTCAAACCGACGATGAAGTCACCCATTAAAGTTGCAGAAGAGGAAACTATATCTTCTAAAAAACTAAGGCGCCGCAGTTTTATTTCTTTTGGCGTTTTTATTAGTTTGAATGCTTTGGCGTGGAGCGCCTGGCGTTGGTTGTATCACGCCACTCCGGAAAAGCCAGGCATCACGGGTGGAGCACGGGGACCATTGAGGAATGCGTTATATCAAAATGAAAAGATGTTTCGTAAAACGTTCAGTCACGACCATCTTGTAAAGACGTATCCCAAATCGATGGCCGCGAAAAAAGTTCGGGTGAATAGCGACATCGGTATGGAAGAAAATGATGTGAACGCTGAAACATGGCAGCTCGTCATTAATAAAAAAGACGGAACAAAAAGGACAACAAGCCTCGATGAATTAAAACGCCTGCCGAAAACTGAAATTGTTTTCGATTTCAAATGTGTGGAAGGATGGGACCAGGTGTCGTGGTGGGGCGGAGTAAAATTCTCTGATTTTATTGCCAAATATAATTTGGATGACGAGGCGCGATCGGAATATTTGGGATTGGCCACCCCCGATGAAGAATATTACGTTGGAATAGATATGCCAAGTGCTATGCATCCGCAAACTATACTGGCTTATGAGGTAAATGGACAACCGTTGCCTCTGGAACATGGTTATCCGCTGAGACTAATTGTTCCGGTGAAATACGGCATTAAAAATCTAAAGCGGATCGGCAGCATTTCTTTTTCTGATGACCGGCCTCCAGACTACTGGGCGGAAAGAGGATATGACTATTATTCAGGATTGTAATCGCACACCCCCGCTCAGTTGTGATGACGGATTACAAGTGTCAATTGCGCCAAATGTTAATGCATGGACAGGATTTTGATTCGGACAACAACAGAATGATCTCGCGCGGATTTCAGGGATTCAACCCGGGATCCACCACTAATGAGTTTGAGGTGTTCTAAAATATTTAGTTTTGGTGTTATGAACTTCAAAGCGATTTTTCTAAGCGCTTTCAGCATCACGCAACTAATGATTTCCAGGTTGTTACTGTTTCTTTTTTTATCTCTAGAATTCGCATCATCCCATGATCTCCGGAGCCCACGCACAAGCTGGCATTGAAGGAAGGCAAATAACTATGGTTCAAAAACTCCGATACATGCCGAGAAAATGTAATCATTGTGAGTGACTCCTTTTCGATACAGAAAGTAATTTCCTTCATCCAGTCTATGTTTTAGCTTGACGGGTTACAAATGAGGTACAATTAATACTATTGAGAATCATCTAAGGGTTGAATGAGTATTGTAATCCTCTATCTCTTGCAATATGTGTCTCTTACCTATTCGTGGTAATAGTAAAGAGCAGATCGCCCTTTTCTCCAAATTGAGATTCCTCTGCTTTTAGACATAAGTCCTGGTCAATTACGTAATTTGTATGCGAAGGTGGGCGACTTTACCTACCATGCCGTTTCAATCATTGAAAAGTCCGGGTAACGGGTGCTGTATGATGTTATACAGGAGTATAACTCATTTTCAAAAATCAAAGGGAAATATCCGCCGAAAGAGAAGCTCATGAACTGAAGGAAGTTAGGCTCTCACTTACTCTGTTCTCAGCTTTTAGCTGGGTTTGCGACCGCTGCTTTTATAGCTTGATAACTTACAGTGAGCAATGCTATCATTACTGATAATGAACCAGCCAGTGCAAATACCCACCATTCCATGGCCACTCGGAATGTATAATTTTGCAACCAGTTATACATGCTCCACCGCGCGTGGTCATTTTTTCTCTCCTTTCGCTCGTTCGAGCAAGCTCGACTCGCGTCCGGAAATAAAAAATGCTCCCGTTGGGAGCACTATGATTCTGTTTGGCGGAGAGAGGGATTAGCTGCGCTGATCCCTTAGATGGGAGGCTTTGAAGCGAATCTGTCCCGTTCGCTGCGCTCACTTTTCTTTTTGTTCTACGTGTCTTAGCAAAGTAAACTTTGCGCGCCACTACTAACAAAAAAGCCCGCCTTGGCGGGACAAATTTGCTTCAGCAGAGAGAGGGATTCGAACCCCCGGAGGCTTTCACCTCAACGGTTTTCAAGACCGCCGCATTCGACCGCTCTGCCATCTCTCCGGCGCAAAAGTAAGGGGGGAAACGGTCTTTCCAAAATAAATAACTCTCCTAAAACATATTTGTAGTTCCTCTCATATCTTTTTGAATATGAGGGTAGTTAACTAACGATTTGTTTATAGTTTTTTGAAAAACCGACTTTGTCTCGGCTTGTTCGTAGGTGGCTGATTTGGGAAGAAAACGACAAAGTTTCAAACTAACGAGGGGGAAGATTCTGACATTCTGATCTATTGGAAGCTATCCTTTCTGAGTGAAAAGGCAAATTCCGATTTCTGTTTTGTGAATGCCGCGCGCAGCGCCACCTACTCTGCCCTCAAGCTCTTCACAGGATTCGTTAATGCGGAGCGGAGACTTTGATAGCTCACAGAAATAATCGCGACACTCACCGCCATCGCACCAGCAATAACAAACACACCCGGGACCCAAATCAATATGATACGCGAAATCGCGGAGCCAATAATTCATAGCGAGCCACGCCAACGGCGAAGCCACAACGATCGAAATCACCACCAAACGAACAAACCTGCCCGTCAATAATAACATTATCTGCGACAACGAAGCACCCAACACCTTACGAATGCCAATTTCTTTCACCCGCTGGTAAGCCGCCAAATGCGCCAAACCGAATAACCCCAACCAGCAAATTACAAACGACAACACCGTACCAACCGTCACCACCTTCTGCCACCGCACCTCCTTCACAAAATCAGCAGCATTCGCCTCATCCATCATCTTATATTCAAATAAAGCACCGGGCATTGCCTTACGGTAGATCTTTCCAAGCGCAGCTACCGCCTTACCAACATTAGCCTGGTCCACCTTAACCCAGAAATCACCCTCCCCTTCTATATCCGTAAAAATCACCATCGGCTGAATCTTCAATCTCGGAGAAGCGTAATGATAGTCTTTCACCACGCCAACTACATTTCTTGTGAACCTTTGATCGTAATCAGATAACTCCAACGGCATGCCTGGTGTATAATCAATGTTCAGGGCACGCAGAAACGATTCGTTCACAATCATCGCCTTGCCGGCATCCGAAGCAATGAAGTTGCGTCCACTCACCAGTGGTATCTCCATCATCGGCAAAAAATTTTCATCTGCAGTTTTACGAAACAATTCTATACTCACACCGTTTATCTCATATCTTCTAGTATATCCCGCATTTCCAAAAGAAACAGACTTAAAAAACGGCTCCTGCGCGAATTCATTTTTCAAAAACCCGATGGTTGAATGATAATCCCTGTTACCATATACGCCGGCAGTAATGACCTGTGTGGGATTGTAACCCAGGTCTTTCGAGCGCATATACCGCATCTGGCTGTAGTAAACAAGCGTAGCAATCAACAGGAACACGGCAGGTGTAAACTGCACCACCACCAACGCACTCTTCAGCATACCCGAACTTCCTTTACTCACTCTACCATACAACACAGCCGCAGGTTTGAATTTTGCCAGCAACAGTGCAGGGTAAACACTCGTGACCGCAATAAGAATGGCCAGCAGAATGGTAAACCAGAGGAGTACAGTTGGAGAAATTATACTGGTGGCTATTAACTGTTTTCCGGTAAGCTCATTAAACACCGGCAGTAAAATGTATACAGCGAAACCTGAAATAATAAATGCTGTTACACACAGAAGCGACGCCTCAACAAGAAATTGCGCAACGATCTGCCATCGCGAACCACCCGCAATCTTTCTCACTCCAACTTCCTTTGAGCGCTTAATGGAATTCGCAAGAGTAATATTGATAAAGTTTATGGCGGCCATCATCAGGATAAATCCTGCTATGACGAGAAAAACTATGCTGCGCGATTGATCACTTCCATTCACCACTCCTGCCTCTTCACTGTTCCTGGTGCTGCTCATGGCATTGAAGTGTATATCCGTTATGTTTTGTAAGCCGTACGAAAATTCCGGATCGTAGCCGAGGTTCTTTTTCGATTGCTCGCGTCCGGGCCCGGCGTTCCTTTCATATATTTTATTCATCTTCGCCGACACCTGCTTAATATTGGCACTGGGATCAAGTAATAAAAACGTACCCATATACGCCATCACCCACGAGTCTTCTTCAAACGACAAACGAATGAACGGATAAGAATACAACACATCAAACTGTAACGATGAAGTTGGTGGCGGATCCTTGATCACAGCGGTGACTACAAGCGGCCGCCCTAATTTTTGAAATGATGGATCTGCATCTACTTCCATCAACTTACCTACTACATTTGTGCTGTTGAAGAATTTTTTTGCAGTAGACTCTGTGAGCACAACCGATTCTACTTTTTCCAATGCATTTGTAGCGTTGCCATGAAGCACCGGGAAAGAAAACATCTGGAGAAAAGCATTGTCAACATAAAACGGACGCACTTTGATCGTCTTGCCTTCAGCAATTACATTGTTGAAGAAGTCGCCACCAAACACCCGTGAAAATTTTTTTATCTCAGGTATCTCCGCAGCAAAAGCGGGACCGTGCACCTGGCCCGTTGCACCGATGGTTTCAAAATCCTTGTCCTTAAACGGTCTGTGCGTAGTAGTAACCCTATAAAGCTGCGCTGCATTTTTATGAAATTCATCGAAGCTTTCTTCATCACGCCAAAATAAAATGGCCAGGAGCATCGCGGTGATGCCCGTGGCCAACCCGATAATATTTATTGACGCGTATAGCCTGCTTCGCGACAAATAGCGGATGGCCGTATTGAAGTATATTTTAAACATAGGGAAGAATCAAAATCTATTTCTTTCTTTTAAAAGTCAACTCCATCGTTTTAAATTCAGGGGCCCCGCCAATGGAGTTATACATGGTCATGATGTGCGTATCGTTGTCTACCATTTGCTCAGTTTGGCGAACGGTGCATGACTTACCGGTCATAGGATCCACCATGTTACCGGTCATCGTGAATGTTTTGGTAGCGGGATCATACTTGCCATCCGCTCTCATTGTGCCGGTTCCCATATTGTCCACCCATGTACTTTCAAATACCTTCTTAAAATTATCATATCCCAGCAGTCCAAAGCCTTCCATCGCCTGGCCCATGATGTTTCCCTTGTACTCCGACTCCTGGTAGCGGCCACCCATCACCATTTTATAAGTCGCGGTGCCAGTACTGGTCATCGGCGGTGCCTTAGGATCCATCCACATCTTGCCGTCAACGGTCCAGTCACCGTCGTAGGAAGCCAGCACTTTGTGCATTTCGCCCGGCGTCATGTATTCCATCCAGGCTTTCATTTCAGTTTCGCTTTGAGCAGTTGCGTTTTGAGTAGTGGTACAGAAAAATACGATGCATGCAAATGCATAAAGAGATATATTTTTCATGATGTGCTAAGTTTGAATTAAAGATATTATTATTAACGACGAGGAATTGTTTTAAAGGCGGAACATTAATAATTTCGTCATTCATTTATGAAGATCAGATTAGTCATAGCCGGCCTTCTCCTATCGTTTAGCGTTGCGGCTCAATATCCTGAGCCATGGGTGAACCGCCCGATATCGCAGTGGCCCCAGATAGCGCTTACCAACAATATCGTCTTCAAAAACGGTGATCAGTACATACATCCTTCATTCGCCTATGCAGGAACGGGGTTTCTGGTCAACACAGGAAGGGATACTGTTGCAGTGACCGCAAAACACGTCTTACTAATTGCGCGGAACAGGAAAAGTAATTCAGTAAGCATCAACAACGAGTTGCTTCGCTGGTCGCTGCGCCCAAAAGGTATGGCGTTCGATTCTGTGCTGGTCGACAAATTATTAAACGACGACACATCGGAAGTAATAGAAGGTAGCACCTCAACAATTTTTGAGCGCGATATGCTGGTGCTCTCAATCAAAAAAACATCTCCCGCTATTCATCCGCTTCGTCCGCGTTACTCTATGGTGAAACCCGGGGAAAAAGTGTACGTGATCGGTTGTCCTTATGCAGACAAAACAAGTGTAGTTACCACTGGTACCGTGGTAAACAAGTATGGCTTGGATATTTTAATCAGCACCGACAAACCGCTGCAACCAGGTGGAAGCGGTTCCGCAGTTATTGATGCGAATGGTTTATTGATCGGCGTGATGTCGTCTGTTTCCTACGATAACAAAACAAACCGCGATGTATCGGTAGTGATTTCAACAGAATATTTACGGGATGTGCTCACCAAAAAAGCCAATCTCAACGAGCCGAAGAAAGATTATGGCGAGATGATGGTGAATATAACACTGCATAGCGGCCCGCAGGCAGCGATCGACGAATACAGAAAGCTCACTTCGTATCCACACATGTATTACTTCTACAACTTCAGAAGCACTACAAGAAATGGCTTGCGCGAAGCCGGCGAAAAATTGCTTGAGTTGAACCAGGTGGAAGAAGCAATTGAAATATTGAAATTCAATTGTGAAGTGAACAGCGCATCGTACGTCAACTACAATGTTCTGGCGCGTGCATATATGATGGCAGGCAACAGGCAGGAAGCGATCAACACCTACCGCGTATCTGTTAACAAATTTAACAACCGTGTAGAAAATGATGCGGTGAAACAACTCGAGCGTCTGCAGGCCGGACGGTAGGTAAGGTGACTTATTAAAAGTATCTTCACGCCGTATGAAATACACAGACGAAGAATTGATCGCCGACATCGAAAAGGTGCAGCAAATTACAATTGTGCCTACGATGCTTGAGGTAATCTGCCGTGCCACGGGAATGGGGTTTGCGGCGATCGCGCGTGTAACCGAAGACAGGTGGATAGCCTGCAGCGTGAGAGATGAAATTTCGTTTGGTTTGCAACCTGGTGGAGAGCTTGAAATCAAAAGCACAATCTGTAACGAAATCCGCGACAGCAGGGAGCCGGTTATCATTGATCATGTGGATCAGGACACCCGTTTCTGTGATCATCATACGCCTAAACAGTACGGCTTTCAAAGCTATATTTCGATGCCGATTATCCTGGAAGATGGCGAATTCTTTGGAACGTTATGCGCTATAGATCCCAAACCGCTGAACGTTAGTGACGTAAAAATATCAGGGATGTTTACCCTTTTTGCGCAACTGCTCGCCTTTCACCTGAAAGCCATTGATGTGGTGCAAAAAAGCCATAAACTGCTTAATGAGGCGCAGGAAGAAACAAAGCGTTACGAACATCTCACCTATCATAGTTTACGCGAGCCGCTCCGTAAGATCAGTTTGTATAGTGATCTTCTTGTGCAGGATGCACATGATGAAACAAAGTCGATTAAACACATTGCTTCGGACATTCACCGGTTTTCAACTGAGTTAGCAGGGATGCTGAAGAAAATGGATGTGTAAGTGCTACTTAAAAAGTTTGGCGGTGTTGGCTTGCGCAGCAAGTTGGCTGCATATTGCAAATAAATCTTCGCTGCTGTAAGGTTTCATAATAAAATCTTTTGCTCCCATTGTGAGCGCGGCCTCGCGATGCTTCGGATGATCTGAATTAGTGAAAATGTAAACAGGAATCTGCTTATATACATCCGCCTTTTTAATCGTCTCAAGTGTAAATGTGCCATTCCATACCGGCATATTAAGATCAAGAATAATAATACCGGGCAACGGCTCACCAACCGGGATCGACTCAAGAAATTCAAAAACTTTCTTTCCATTCTCCTGCCCTACGAAACTCACTGGGGGTTGTGTTTTTGAAAAAGTTTCTTTGAGGAGGTATAAGTCGTCGGGATCATCGTCTGCATACAAAATATATGGATCCTGAGTATTAGGCGATTCGGTCATTCGTCGGCAAATTTACACTAAAAAAAAATTCAACTTTATGGATAAACGCAGATGCGCATATATGATGAAAAAGCTTCTTTTTAAGTTGTTCGCTGTTAACACTTCTTGATGTTGATCATCATTTTAACTTAAATTGAAAGATGAATAAGGTCGTCCTTTTATGGATATTGATCCTGTTTTGCACTCAATCTTTTAGTCAACACGGATTAAGATTTGATTCTCTCGCAACATCCTGGGATGAAGGCATTCCTCTCGGCAACGCAACCATCGGCGCGCTTGTTTGGGAAAAGAACGGCGAACTCCGGTTTTCGCTCGACAGATCAGATCTTTGGGATCTCCGCCCGATGAAGGGTTTACACGGCCCACACTTCAGTTATAGATGGATAACAGACCAGGTAAAGAAGAAAGATTATAAAATTGTACAGCAAAATCTTGATGAACCATACGAACGCGAAGCAGCGCCGACAAAAATTCCGGGCGCTGCATTGATGATTAATTCGAAGCTGTGGGGACCGGTTGAATCAGTAAGCTTAGATGTAGCTGACGCAGAATGCCGGATAAAATACAAAAACGGGATTCTCATCAAAACATTTGTGCACGCTACGCAAGCTGTTGGATGGTTTAGGATAGAAAACCTTAAGAGTACGTTCGAACCACGAATAGATCCTCCTCCGTATAATACAAAAAACAAAACCGGCGCTGGTTCCGTTGAAGGCGACGACTTAAACAGGCTTGGCTATAAACAAGGTAAAGTTTCGAGCACACCTGGCGCTATCAACTATATACAGGAAGGATGGGGCGGCTTCAGGTATGAAGTAAACGTGTTATACAAACAAAATAACGGAGTGGTAGAAGGCACATGGACCATATCCACTACATCACGTATAAAACAAAAAGCAACATCTACATACGATAATGCATTTGCATCGCATAGGGAATGGTGGACAAACTTCTGGTCCAAATCTTCGCTGCATGTGCCTGACGAGCGAATTGAAAATCAGTGGTACATGGAAATGTATAAGTGGGGATCAACCGCACGCGCAGATGCGCCACCTATTTCGTTACAAGCGGTATGGACAGCAGACAATGGAAGAATTCCGCCATGGAAAGGCGACTTTCATCACGACCTCAATACGCAACTGAGTTACTGGCCTTCGTACAGTGGCAATCATCTCGAAGAAGGAATCGGGTATCTGAACCATCTTGATAAAAACAAATCCAACTACAAACGCTACACTAGAATGTTTTTTGGTGTAGATGGATTGAATGTTCCTGGCGTAACAACCCTGGAGGGAACTGAAATGGGTGGATGGATTCAGTACTCCGGCTCTCCTACCGTATCGTCGTGGCTCGCACACCACTACTACCTGCAATGGCGATACAGCATGGATACTGTCTTCTTACGCGATCGCGCATATCCCTGGATAAGTGAAGCAGCAGCATTCATAGAAAATATTACAGAGAAAGATTCTTCCGGAAATCGAAAGCTACCTATCAGTTCAAGTCCTGAGATCTTTAATAATAGTTTGGAGGCCTGGTTCAGTAATAATACGAACTACGACCTCGCACTCATGAAATTTGTTGCACATGCCGCTGCTGAATTAGCTGAAGTGTTACACAAACGAGATGAATCCGAAAGATGGAAAAAATTATTGACCGAGTTCGGGGGTTTTAGCATCGACGATAAGAACGTGTTGATGTTTGCTCCCGGTAAACCGTACGATGAATCTCACAGGCATTTTTCGAATGTTATGGCGATACATCCACTAGGATTATTGAAGTGGGAAGATGGTGAACAATCGCGAACAATTATTAAACAATCACTGGATGCACTTGACAACGTAGGGCCCGGCGAATGGTGCGGCTACTCTTACACATGGCTCGCAAATTTAAAGGCACGGGCGAAGGATGGCGATGGCGCTGCAAAAGCACTTGACATATTTTCAAAAGCGTTTTGCCTGAAGAATAGTTTTCACGTGAACGGCGATCAAACGAAATCAGGATACTCGAATTTTACGTATCGGCCTTTTACACTTGAAGGCAACTTTGCGTTTGCATCAGGATTGCAGGAGATGTTGTTGCAGAGTTACGCAGGCGTCATAGAAATTTTTCCGGCTGTACCGGTTGGGTGGAAGGATGTTTCATTCAAAACGTTGCGCGCAGAAGGGGCGTTTTTAGTGAGTGCGGAGAAAGAGAAGGAGGTAACGATATATGCGGAGAAACAGGCAAGCACAAAATTGAAGATTCCGTTTACCAAGTGGAAATTGACTTCGTCAAAAGATGTTACTGTTCAGGAAAAAGGAGAATTCCTGGAGCTTAGTTTTAAAGCCGGTGGCAATATTACAGTGGTAAAAAATTAAAAACCCTTTACCTCATTCCAAAACTTTTCGTTCACATAAACGCCCTCGTCCATCGATTTCAAGCGCGTACGCAACACGCCTTCTCCCGGGTAACGAATCGATGAATTTTCATCTACTACTGCAGAAGATTTTGCATAGGCAATTACCTCATCTACTATTCGCTCACTGATGGACGATGGAGAAATGCACAGAAAAAACTGGGATACCCCATATTCACTGCCCGATGAAGTGATTTCTCCGACGGTCTTTCCGCCGCTTAGCGACGAAACCAGTACATCGATCATTAGTGAAAGTCCGGAACCTTTCCATAACCCAACAGGCATCGTTCGCTTGGATTGCATCACCGCTAAAGGGTCAGTAGACGCGTGTCCTTCGCTATCATATCCACCCGGATGTGCCAGCTTCTTTCCTGTTAGATGATGCTCCTGCAATTTACCATACGAGTATTGCGACATGGCCATATCGAGCACAAGATGCCCGTTGCTGCGCGGTACGGCGATCACCAATGGGTTATTCCCGAGGGTGGGCTCCTTTCCTCCCCAGGGTGGCATATTTGCTATAGAATTGGTAGCGCAGATGGCAACGCATCCGTTATCTGCAGCCTGCCACCCATAAGTACCGCCGCGCATCCAATGGTTAGTATTTCTCACGGCGACGATGCCTATACCGCTTTCCTTTGCTATAACAGCTGCGCGTGCAACGGCTTTTGTTGCCGTGTACATTCCTGGTGCAAGGTGTCCATCCCATTGTTCGAAACAACCTTTAACCGATATCAGCTCCGGCTCGGCATTTACATCAATTAATCCATCTTGTGCATGCTTCAGAAACGTAGGAAACCTGTTGAGACCGTGAGAGTGGACACCATCCCTGCTGTTCCCTGCAAAGATATCGGCACACAATTCAGCTCTGTCGTCTGTCATACCCGCATTCAGCAAGTTTCGCTTAAACTCTTCCTTCAACTCATTGTATGGTACCAGCATCGGTTTTTTTGTAAAGATGGCACAAACTTGCATTTGACGTACCTTCCTCCAATGAAAAATGTAATAATAACCGGGGCGAACGGAAACCTCGGAACGGCCGTAACGACCACGTTTCTCGAAAGAGGTTACAGGGTGGTTGCGACCGTAGCCAAACCGGAAATGATCAAAGACATTTCAACACATCCAAACCTGGAAGTGAAGGCAGTGAACCTGATGAATGAAGAAGATGCGAAATCATTTATCAGTGACGCCATTGCAGCGAACGGAACAATTGATGCTGCATTGCTACTGGTAGGCGGATATGCAGCAGGCAATATACTAAAGGCAACTATTGGAGATATCCATACGCAGATTGCACTCAACTTCGATACGGCGTTTCATGTTGCACAACCATTGTTTGCACACATGCTTGAGAAAGGCGCAGGACGAATTGTCTTTATCGGATCGAAACCTGCGCTGCAGGCAACAGCCGGAAAAGGTTCAGTAGCCTATGGATTAAGTAAATCGCTTCTTTTTAAACTGGCGGACTACATGAACGCTGAGGCGAAAGGTAAAAATGTTGTCACCACCGTTATCGCACCAAGTACACTCGATACAGAGTTGAACCGGAAAAGTATGCCAGAAGCAAATCCGGCAGACTGGGTAAAGCCAACTGACCTTGCAGATGTTTTAGAATTTGTGGTGAGCGAACGTAGTGGAACGTTGCGCGAAACCGTACTTAAGGTTTATAACAATGCCTGACAACCTATTCGACCACACCGTTAAACGGTTCAACGATCTTTCGCCCGGTGAGCTATACACGATATTACGGTTACGTAACCAGGTGTTTGTAGTGGAGCAGGATTGCGCCTACCAGGACCTGGACAATAAAGATTTATACTGTCATCATTTGATGTTGTTTGACAACGAACAATTAGTGGCGTATGCACGACTGGTGCCGCCGGGAATTTCTTATGATGAAATGTCAATTGGTCGTGTAGTGTCATCAAAAGATGTAAGAGGACGCGGTGCAGGCAAGCAATTGATGAACCTCGCTATCGAATATTGCATGAAAATATTTGGAGAAGGTACCATCAGGATCGGCGCGCAGTATTATCTCAAAAAGTTTTATAATGAGTTGGGCTTTGTAGAAACCGGGAACATATATGATGAAGATGGGATCGACCACATCATTATGGTCAGGTACAAATAAAAAAAGCCATCCGCAAGCAGACGGATGGCTATCACCTCCTGGTACGAACACCTAACTCACGCTTTTTTATGGGCACCTTTCCTATGAGCGCCTTTATGCTTATTCATGGTTGAAGCCGTGGCAGCACCCGCGCTGTCTTTCTTCACTTCTGTTTTAGTTGTTGCGGGCGTTGTTTTCTTTGATGGATGCGTTTGAGCCATGGTAATTGTTGCCATGCAACTCATGATCATTGCGATCAGAACCAGCTTTTTCATCTTTTCAGATTTTTTGACATTTAAAAGATCGATTACATCACAAAGATGAACGAATAAATATCCCATGTTCTTTTTTTGCATCTGTTTAACCAGCGTTTAACCAGAATTCGGCCGATCTTTACGGCATTCATTCCAGCTATGGGCTCATCTGCAACCAGGGTTTTTATTCTCACTTTCGGCATTCTCATTACGATCATTGTAGGATTACAGATGTACTGGCTCCATAGAACCTACATTTACGAACAACAGAATTTTCATACATCCGTAGTAAAGAGCATAAGAGGTTTATACGAAGACATCGACATGGTATACGACCCGGGAAACAAAATGAATACGCTGGTCGAAGCAGTAAATCCGGACACTTATATCTTTCGCGCCGACAATCTGCCTTCGTCAGATTCGTTAATGAATTACCTCAGTTACGAATTCGATGATTTCAATGTGTATACCGATTGCATTACAGGTATCTACAACGCAGATAAAAGCGCTTATGCATTTGTGGGATACCTGCCATCGGTAGGGACGCCGAAATCGAAAATGAACAATACACAGTTGCAATTGTATGAACGCAACTACTCGTATGTATGTTTATACTTCCCGCACAGGCAATCGTTTGTTCTTTCAAAAATGGACAATTGGATCGTAGCAACCATCATTGTGCTGTTACTGTTGATAGGCCTGTCGTTTACGCTGTACTATTTCTTCAGACAAAAATTTCTTAACGAAGTACAAACCGATTTCATCAATAATGTTACGCATGAATTCAGCACGCCGCTGGCAGTGATAGAGTTGTCGACCGATGGACTGGAACGACACGCAGAACAAAGCGACAGCCGGCTATCCAAGTACACTGAGATGATCAGGCACCAGGTGTCGTATCTTAAGAAGCATATCGAATCGTTGATGAATACCGTTACGGCGGAGCATCATGCATCATCGTTCGAGAAATCGCCCGTGATAGTAAATACATTAATAAAGCGGGCAGTGAATGAGCTATCGACACTTACAAATGAAAAGAATGGCACGATGATCTTGCAGCTTGAAGACAAAAACATTGAAGTGCATGGCGAACCTGATCATTTGTACCTGGTCGTATTCAACATCATGAATAACGCGGTCAAATATTCAAAGCATCCACAAGTAATTATCACCACGTACACAAAAAACAATCATTACAATATCCGCGTAAAAGACAACGGGCCTGGTATTGACAAGACAGAAATAAACAACGTGTTTCGTAAGTTCTACCGGGTGCAAAACGGTAATGTTCATCAGTCGAAGGGATTGGGGCTGGGTTTATATCTTTCACGCAAAGCGGTGCTGCGGCATAACGGCAACATCAAAGTAGAAAGCGCATTAGGCGAAGGCACTACATTTACAGTCTCTATACCGATAGCATGACGAACAAGGCACGGATACTACTTGCAGAAGACGATACTTTTCTGCGTGAACTGATGAAAGAAGCCATGGAAGAAAATGGTTATGCCGTGACTGAATGCGCCGACGGGCAGGAAGCGATCAATACTTTCACGAAAAATAGCTTCGATATCTGTCTGCTCGATGTGATGATGCCTTTGAAGGACGGTTTTATGGTGGCGAAAAAAATAAGGCAGCAGAGCGATGTACATCCAATAATTTTCATCAGTACAAAAGGGATGCTTGAAGATAAAGTGAAGGGGTACCTCACCGGTGCAGACGACTATATTACCAAGCCCTTTAGTATGAAGGAACTGCTGCTGAAGATCGAAGTGTTTTTACGAAGATCCCGCCAGGCATTCAGTGAAGAGAAGGTCGAGTTCAGGTTCGGCGATACTATCTTCTCCTACTCCGACCTCACGGTAACGACCCCCCTGGCCAGCCATACGCTGCAGCAAAAAGAGGCAGAATTGCTAAGATTTTTATGCAGTTTCCCTAACAGGATACTTAAAAGGGAAGAAATTTTGCTGGCCGTCTGGAACAAGGATGATTTCTTTTTGGGTAGAAGTATGGACGTTTATATGACGAAACTGCGAAAGTATCTGAAAACAGATGAGAAGGTTACCATTGAAACGGTTCATGGCGTTGGCTTTCGTTTTTCTATACCATGAATTGGCCCGTAAAGCAAGGAAAATCGCGGGGAATTGAATATATTTAATACAAGAGAACATCAGTGTATAAGTGGTTATTCTATATCGTGTTATTTAGTCCCGCCGCCAGTGCCTTTGCACAGGATCAATTAAACCCTGAAAGGCCGGGCGAAACAAGAACTCCCGAATTGGTAAAAGGCAATCACCTGCAGGCAGAAGTAGGTTTCAGGAAAGAACGCCAGGACCCTTCGCACTACCTGTACCAACACCCCGAAGCGTTACTCCGTTTTGGCTTGTTCAACGCACTTGAGCTTCGCATGGAACTAACCTCGCAAACGCTCAAAGACAATGTCAATAAGCAATCCTCAAGTGGGATCGCGCCGGTTTATTTCGGCATAAAAGCTAAAATTCTTCCTGAATATAAATGGTTGCCCTCCATTGGGGCACTTGCGCAAGTAGGGTTTCCGTCACTCGCGTCCGGAGATTTTTTTGTAGATGGAATACCGTTCGAATTCCGCACACTGTTCAATAACAATATCACCGATAAATTTTCCTTACAATATAACGTGGGCGTATCGTGGAATGAAACCAACATCAAGCGCGATAACAAGCAATGGATGTATACCATCGCCCCGGTACTTAAGTTGAACGACACGTGGCAGGTATTCATCGAAGAATATGCTTTCCTGAGAAATGGCACTGGTGCCGAGCATTATTTCGATGGAGGTATTCAATATTTTTTCAAGAAAGATTTTGCGCTTGACATTTGTGCAGGCGTAGGGTTATCAGAAGAATCTTCAGATTATATTATTGAAGGTGGGTTATCATACCGCCTGAACTTCTCTAAAAGATAATTATTTAACCACCCGCGTCATTCGGGGAGCAAGTAAATGCATCACAAGCCATGCAATTAAGTATGCGCTTCCGCAAATGATGAAGATGATGTTGTAGCCGGTTGTTTTGTCACCCATCACTTCATATTTGTCGAGTATCCATCCCACAAAAAAAGGAAACAATATTCCTCCTAATGATCCCCCCATTCCTCCTACTCCAATTACAGAACTCACCGCTTTCTTAGGGAACATGTCGGAGGCAGTTGTATAGATATTTGCGCTCCATGCCTGGTGAGCAGCGGCTCCGAGACTAATCAGCGCAACTGCTCCCCAGATGTTTGTGACATACTGAACGAATACTACCGGCACCACGCAGAATGCAAAAATCAGCATGGCGATCTTTCTCGCTTTGTATACCGGCCATCCCCTATTAATGAAAAATCCCGAAAGATATCCCCCTAAGATGCTTCCGAATGATGATACAACATACACTGTTGAGATATGAATGGCGGATTTTTTTAGGTCGAGGCCGTAAGTGGTATTGAAAAACGAAGGCACCCAGAAAAGATAGAACCACCAAACGGGATCAGTGAGCATTTTCCCAAGTACAAACGACCACGTTTGCCTATAGCTAAGAATTTTGCCCCATCCCATTTTTATTCCTTCTTCCGAAGCCTGTTCCGATCCATCGCTGTGAATGTAATCGAACTCAGCTTTGCCCAGGCGTTTTTGCCTTGCCGGTACTTCGAAGTAAATAAGCCATAACACGAGCCATATGAAGCCAATTGCACCCGTCCATAAAAATGCTTCCTCCCAGCCATAGCTCGAGTATATCCACCCAATTAACGGAGGACCAAGTATTGCCGCGATGTTTGTACCGCTATTAAAAATACCTGCTGCAAGTGCCCGTTCTTTGCGTGGGAACCATTCTGCAACAGCTTTAATGGCGGCGGGAAAGTTTCCTCCCTCACCTAGGCCCAGGCTTATCCTCGCAATCATGAATCCACCGGTTGTAGTGGCAATAGCATGTGCCATCGCTGCAAAGCTCCAGATGACAACACTCACCGCATAGCCGGTCTTGGTGCCAAGTACATCAATGATTCTTCCGAACAGGAGCAGGCTTACTGCATATGCTGCTGAGAACGCCATTACTATCCGGCTGTAATCGATCTCAGACCAGCCAAAATCTTCTGACAGGTTATCTTTCAATAAACCGATCACCTGCCTGTCGAGGTAGTTGATGGTGGTGGCGAAGAATAAAAGTGCCACAATGGTCCAGCGATATGTGCCTGTGGTCTTGCCTATTTTGTCCACGTTACTTTAGCAGATTTAACATCGCTGGAACTCGTACCGACATGAACAATAAACTCGCCGCTTTCCCAGTCGAACTTCAGGTTAGAATTATAGAACTTCAACAGCTCCGTTGTTATTTTGAAACTTACTTCTTTGCTTTCTCCTGCCTTTACATTTACTTTCTGAAATCCTTTCAGATCTTTAATGGACCTCGTAACCGTCGCGACAGGATCGGAAATATAAAGCTGAACAACTTCTTCTCCGTCAAACTTTCCGGCGTTGGTTAGGGTAACTGTTGCCGTTAGCGTCTCATTTCCCTTGAGCGATGTCTTGCTTAATTTAACATCGCTATAGTCGAAGGTGGAATAGCTTAATCCATATCCAAACGGATATAACGGATCGTTGCTGACATCAAGATAGTTTGATTTGAATTTGGCCGAATTCACATCGCCATCAAATGGTCTACCAGTTCTTTTTCTATTGTAATGCGCCGGTATCTGGCCGGTATTCACCGGGAAACTTGTTGTGAGCTTTCCTGAAGGATTATATTTCCCAAACAGTACATCAGCAATAGCATTTCCTCCTTCTATTCCCGGAAACCATACACTTAGCATGGCGCTGACATTTTTGTCTTCCCAGGGCAGCGTCATCGGCCGGCCATTGAATAGCACCACTACTACCGGCTTTCCTGTTTTCACCAACTCCTGCAACAGGCGTTGCTGTGATGGCTGCAGTGAAATGTTACTCATGCTTGAGGCTTCACCGGTCATATCCGCGCCCTCTCCTACCACTGCCACTACAACATCAGACTTCGCAGCAACATCAAGCGCTTCGCGAACCATCTCATCGGGAGTGCGTGCGTCTATTTCAACTTGTTTATTAAAAGCATTTACGCGTTTTGCGAGAGCAGTATCGTCGGTAAGGTTCGCACCCTTTGCATAAAGAATATTGGCAGCGCCGGCGTTCTTCATTCCTTCCAATACTGTAATACTTTTTGAATGATCGCCCGAAACACTCCAAGTGCCCAGCATATTAAATTTACTGTCGGCCAGTGGGCCGATCAGTGCAACGGTGCCTGAACTTTTAAGTGGTAAAACCTGGCTTTTATTTTTCAGCAGCACGAATGAGTGTGCGGCGAATTCTCTTGCCGCTTTCCTGTTATCGCTCGTTAGTATTTCATTTTTGAATCGCTCTTCATCGCAATAGCGGAAGGGGTCATCGAAAAGTCCGAGTTTGTATTTCGCCTCAAGCACTTCTCTGCACGCGGCATCAATGTTTGCCTGGGTAATTTTCCCTTCCTGTAGTGATTTCTTCAGCGTATTCAGAAAGCCTTCGCTCACCATGTCCATATCTAAACCGGCTTTCAGCGCCTCAGCTGAAACACTCTGCAGATCGCCGATCCCATGTGCAACCATTTCGCTTACAGAAGTGTAATCGCTTACTACGAGGCCCTTGAAGCCCCACTGTTTTTTCAGTACATCGGTAAGTAAAAACTTGTTCGCAGTAGCAGGCACTCCATCTACTTCGTTGAATGAGCTCATCACACTTCCAACACCTGCATCGATGGCGGCTTTATATGGCGGAAGGAAATATTCATGCATCGATATGCGGCTCATGTCGGTGGTGTTATAGTCTCTTCCACCTTCTGCTGCTCCGTACAATGCAAAATGTTTTACACAAGCGAGTACGGTATTTTTAGCTGTAAGGTCATTGCCCTGGTAACCTTGCACCATCGCCTTTGCTATGGCTGATCCGAGGAAAGGATCTTCGCCGCTTCCTTCTGAAATTCTTCCCCAGCGGGGATCGCGGGCGATGTCTACCATCGGTGAGAATACCCAGTTCAATCCATCGGCTGTGGCTTCGTTAGCCGCTATCATTGCGCTTCGCCTGATCATTGCCGTATCCCAGCTGCACGAAATGCCAATGGGTATAGGAAAAATAGTGCGGTGGCCGTGAATAACGTCGAGGCCAAACAACAATGGAATCTTCAGTCTTGAATTCTTTACAGCGATCTCCTGCGCCTGCCGGATCTTATCCGGACCAGTGATGCCAAACAGTCCACCTACCTGGCCCTTGCGAATTTTGTTATCAACATCACTACTTACAACGGATCCCGTTACTGCACCGCCGGGCGTTACAAGATTCAGCTGACCGATCTTTTCGTCAACTGTCATTTTGCTCATGAGAGTACTGACGAACGCATTCATTTTGTCTTGCGCCATCAATTGATTGCAGCAAAACATCAGGATCAAGAAGAAACCGGGGATTCTCATATGCAGCTGATCGTTGTGTTGAGGGATTAATTTACTACTTACTGAACACCTGTACAAACTTCTTTAGTTCAGTAATCTCGGCAGGCGTGAGCGTTTCATTGTTATCAAATTTCGCTCTCAAAAAAATCACTCTCTTATGATTCGGATTTTTAGAAAGAATAAAGTCGAGCATGCCGCCTGCTTCTTCATCTCTTTCGTAGAGCGGTTTGTTCTCGGGTTTCGCAGATTTAAACCGCGTAGGCATTTTTTTAATAATGGCCTCTACTCCTGCGAGTTTGCCTGGGGCAAGGCCCTCTATTCCTGAGGCTTTATCATACAACCCTTGCAGCTGCTTTTTACTTAGACTTCCACGTTGCTGATACTGCTTATACAAACTGATAATAAAGGAAGATACGGGGAAGGCCATAATGCACTCCTCAAGAAGAACGTTGATGCTGTCTATTTCCGGTTTATTTGATGGCCCTCTCACGCAGTTATTTTGCCCGAAGATAATCGTTAAACCGCGGGGAGCAGCACTGTGAAAGTTGTGCCTTCGCCCGGTTCGCTTTCAACGGATATCGTGCCGTGATGGTTTTCTACGATCTTTTTGCATACGGCAAGGCCAATTCCGGTACCGCTGTACACGCTGCGGTCCTGCAAACGCTGAAAGATTTCGAACACCTGTTTTGCGTATTTCTGCTCGAAGCCAATGCCATTGTCTTTAAATTTCAGCTCTACATAAGATGGAGCTTCATGTACCTGGCGGTTCCTGCTGAGCACTTCACTTTTGCGCAGGATCATACTCGTAATACGCACCTCCGGAACCCTTGTACTGAACTTAATTGAATTGCTGATAATATTAGTAAACAGCTGGCGCAGCTGCGAAGCGTTGCCTTTTATGGATGGAAGAAAATCTGCTGTAACTCTTGCGTTTCTTTCTTTTATAGACACTTCGAGGTCGGATGTTACATTGTCGAAAACTTCGTTCAGGTCAGTCTGCTCCATCTGATCTGTGCCATCCGGTATTTGCGCATAATGCAATACGTCTTTTATAAGTTGCGACATCCTGGCCGATGCATCTATAATTCGCGGGAAAAATTTGTCGAATACTGCTTTGCTATCCTTCGCCTCCAGGATGCGATTGCAATACATTTGTACTTTCCGGAGCGGTTCCTGTAGATCGTGGCTGGCAACGGAAGCAAACTGGGCAAGGTCGGAATTAGATCGCTGCAACTGTTTATTCATCATCTTCAGCGCGCGCGTACGTTCGGATACAAGCTTCTCCAGCTCTGCGTTTTTATTTTTATCGTCCGTTACATCGAGTACGGTGCCAATAAAGCGTTCGGTAATGTTTTGCTTGTTGAAGTACGCTTTGCCTTGTGTACGTACCCACCTAATTGCACCATTCTTTTGTCTTATCCTGAAAGTGATATCATAGCTGCCCGATCCGGTAGGATCGAGGGCTTTCTCTACGTCGCGTGTTACATAGTCGTAGTCGTCGGGATGGATATGCCTCAGAAAAACATGGAAATCTACCGGGTCATTTTCACTTAGGCCGTAAATTCTTCGTGTTTCTCCTGACCAAAGTAATTCCTGTGCAAGTGGATTATATTCCCATGTACCCAATTTAGTAGCCTCCACTGCCATCCTGAATTTTTCGTCGGCCTCACGTATCAGGCGCTCGGCTTTCCTGAATGCAGTGATGTCTCTTGCGATCTTTGACACGCCGATAATTCTTCCCTTCTCATCCCTTACAGGCGAAACGGTGAGCGAAACATCAATGAGTTCACCATTCTTTCTTATACGCACTGTTTGCATTTGCTCGATCACTTCCCCTCGACGAAGTTTAGCAAGGATATGTTCTTCTTCGTGGTACAGATCGTGTGGAATCAACTTGATGACGGGTTCTCCGATCATCTCTTCAGCGGAATAACCAAATATCTGCTGTGCTGCGGGATTCCAGCTTGTAACAATTCCATTTAGTGTTTTACTAATGATGGCAGCATTTGAATTGCCTACGATCGCTCCGAGCATTGCTGCTTTTTCTGAATCGTTCTTTTTACTGGTAATGTCTTCCAACGTATTCATCGCCCCTTCCAGTTCACCTTCCGGGTTGAAAAAGAGCTTCGGATGCTGCAATACAAAAGATCGCCCACCATCCGGACGCTCAATGATTATCTCGTGCTCTTCGTGCTCTTTACCTGTCTTCAACAGAATGGCCATGGGGCACGCGTCGCGAGACATCGGTTCGCCTTCTACATTGTAAATTCTCCAGGAGCCGCACCACATCTCCTTACCGGACTCTGGCTTGCGGCCCCATATTGCTGCGGCATGGTCGTTGTAAAAAGTAATGTATCCTTCTTTATCGCAGGTGTATACCGCAAGCGGTAGCGTCTCTAAAAGACGCTTGAAAATCTGTTCACGATGATCAGAAAGACCGGGTGCTTTGTTGTTATATGTAACGCTGCCGGGGACTGTCATTTCAAGAGAATACAAATTAAAACGAAAACGGCACCAATTTCTTTCGTTCAAAAGCAGATTTTATCAACTTTACGAGATTTTTATTTGTTCAAGATTGGATATCGCCGGCCCATTTATAACGTTTCCTTCTTTCGTGAATCGCGATCCATGACAAGGACAATCAAATGTTTTTTCTTCGCCGTTCCACTGCAAAACACACCCGAGGTGCGGGCAAATAGCAGAATATGAATGGAGTTCTCCGTGTTCATCCCGGTACAGCGCAATCTTTTTCAGACCTTTCGATAGCACGCCGCCCTCACCATTAGCCAGTTCATTTGCTTCCTCCACATCGCCCTTCTTGATGAAATCACCATATTGTTTGGTCATATTCCAGGCTTCAGAAAGGAAACGACCCGGCAGCTTGACAGGAATTCGCTTTGGCGAGTAGAGTTTCTCCCATTTGTTTTCCTTGCCGAGAATTAAATCGGTAATTAAGATACCAGCAATTGTTGCGTGCGTCATTCCATTTCCGGAATCTCCTGTGGCTATATAGATGTTATCGTCACCAGGATTTCTGCCAATAAACGCCATATAATCTAAAGGCTCCATTACCTGCCCCGACCATTTGTACACTATGTCGGTGATCGCGGGAAAATGTTTCCTGGTCCATTCTATTAATGCATCATACCTGTCTTCTTCCAATATTCCTTCGTCATCGGCCTGGCCTGTTTTGTGATCTTCACCGCCGGCAATCAACAAATCATTTTGGTTATCCAGCTCTTGCAGCCGTACATAATGATATGGCGCGTTAAACCATTTTGAATTTACATCGCCGGTATCCCACCACAATGAATAGGGTAGCTTTCCTTTCGGCACCTTCGCACCGATTACATACGAGCGAAAAGGCATTTGCTTTGTGTGCATAGTAACCATGTCGTTCACCGGGGTATTCGTAGCTACTACAATACTTTTAGCTACCACATTATGGCCGTTGCAGGTGCTGCCTTTAATACTAATTTTTTCCGCCCTTGTATTTGTATAGATGGCACCGCCCATATTGATAATAGCCGTTGCTAAACCAGTTAGATATTTGATGATGTGAAATTGTGCCTGCTGCGGAAAACGAATCGCAGGACTATTAGTCGCTGCAACCCATTGAACAGATTCGATCCATTCGGTGCTTAAACCCGCGCGCCTTGTGGCATCGAATTCTTTTTCGAGACTATCACGTTTATCGGATGGATGAAGAAAGAGAAAGCCGTCTACACGCTTAAAGTCGCAGTTTATAGATTCGTTATTAACAACGGTTTCTACAAAGTTGATAGCTGCGGTATGGCTTTCGGCGGCAACCTTGCTGCCATCTTCACCAAATACATTGGCTATTTCATCGTAGCCATCATCAAGCGCCGCTGTGATGTGTGCTGTCGTTCGGCCGCTTTCGCCGCTACCCAGCAAACCGTCTTCAACCAAGATTACTTTTTTACCTGCTTTTAAAAGGCAATAGGCGGTAGTGAGTCCCGCAAGTCCGCCGCCAACAACTAACACGTCGGCTGCTGAATCTTTGTCGAGAGGCGAAAATTCTGGAGGCTTTACGGAATCAATCCAATATGGCACGTTCTCGCCGGACGTAACCATCCCCTTGTTTTCCCGGATGTTCATGCTGGGAATGCCATAAAAAATATGCCATCAAATATTATCCCGTTAACGGTTCCACCAATAATTGAACTTCAACACCACGGCCCGGTTGCGCACGCCGAAATTCTCCGGAAGGTAATTGTCGGTAAATACCAGGTACAGGTCGGAGGCCGGTTTGTACCTCCATTGAAAACGCATATTGAAGTTGATGTTCTCCGTTTGCTCGTTGTACTGTAAAAATCCTGTGAGAAAGAGTTTGTTAGACATTGTTACGTCCACACGTGGACCGACAAGGATGAAATTCACGTCGCCCCATGGCTGCGGCAGCGAAATGCGGTTGTAGTTAGTTGCCAGTGAGATGTTGAGATAAGGCTGCCAGCGATAGCCCACTTCCGCTACCAGGTTTGTACGCTTGCCGTTTGCATAATAGCCGCCGAAGCGTACCGACAAACTGCAGGTAAAAAGACTCTGAGGTTTCGAAATGAAGTCAGCACCGTAAGCGTTCCAGAAATGTTTGGTATTTCGTGCGAGCGTGTCCTTAGTCCTGTTGGTGGGATCGAAAGGCAGCAACAGTTTCACGTAGTTATTTGCGTACCACGGCGTAAGCACCGCCTGGCTGCGAAAAGCCACATTGTAGGCGAATACGTGCTCGTAGTCTGTCTGCGCAAACTTTCTTGTGAAGAAGTAGCTCGACGTAAGCTTAGGTCCATGTGCGAGAACAATGCCTCCCTTTGGAAAGAAGTTCCTCGACACCTGGGGATATATTCTCGAATAGCCCCGGCGCGGCACATAGCCCACATCAGCCTGGTATCCACTTCCCACATCTTCGTATTGAAACGCCACCAACCACTTCCTGCTTGAGTACTGCAAGTGCCCGGTCTTCACCATCTCGTTTGAGAAATTTCCTTCGGTAAAGGATTTTATCAGCAACATCTTTCCAGTCCACTTATTATTAGAAGACGCGAGATTGTATTCTATGCCTACATTCCTGTTATAGTCATTGAATGCCTCCTTTGCGCTATCACTTCCTGCGCTGCCTATCGCCTGCTTGTTTATCAGGAATAACCCAATGTTGGAGCGCGAGAAGACTTTCCTTTGTATTGAGGCTACAGTATAATTCTGTATTGGCAATCCATCTTTTTCCTGTTTGGCCGATTGCACATTCATCAATCCCATCCTCCAGTCTTCATTTAATTTTCCGCTGAGCCTTAGACCGTAGTGTATGGGCGTACCCAAACCTATTCTACGTGAGAAGAAGGGACGAATGGTTGAATAGCCAATATTTGAAAACAGGTCGCCGTTCTCAAGAAAAAATTGACGGCGCTCGGGAAAGAATAATTCGAAACGGTCGAGGTTGGTTACCTGGCGGTCAACTTCTACCTGGGAGAAATCGGGGTTGACAGTAAGATCAAGGTTAAGTGAGGAACTGAGCGACACTTTCGCATCGAAGCCTATCTCTTTCCTAAACTTTGCTTTGGTATCGGACTCATAATTTTTATTGATACCTCCCAACACATACGGAATGAGTGACACGTTCATCCTGGGTGTTGGTGGCGGTGCATCCCACACAAGCATTCCGGTGTAAGCGAGAGAAGCAGAGGGGAACTGGCGCGGTACCGGTGCCCATGAAGACTTTTCGGTTGTTTTAAGGTCGAGCCGGCTGAAGTTGATGCCCCACTCGGTGATGCCTTTTTTATAGCGGATACTCTTGAAAGGTATTGATGCTTCGAACACCCACTTTTCATCGCTGTTCGACACAACGGAATTCCATTTGTTGTCCCAGTTCAAATCGACTTTTCCTCCTTCATACATCGTTCCGTCCCACTGGGCACCTGCGGCGTTAGCACCAAACGAAAAGCCGTTGGTCTGGTCGTCGAAGGGGTCCATGAAAAGGAGGAAGTTGTCGTTCTTTCCGAACGCGAAATCTCTTCGGAGCGACTCAACATAGTAAGGTCCTGGAAGGAGGTGGTAGCATTCGGCGAGGATGTAAAGGTTGTCCTCATCGTAGGCCATACGAACGTCAGTGCGTACACGGGCCATCCCTGTGTCCATTGGGAGAATCATGTAGAAATTGCTCGCAATTTCTGCATCCAGCCATCCCTGGTCGGCGGGTTGGCCGTCAATTTTAATGCTGGAAAGCGTTTTTTTGATATGGATCTGAAACCGTTCATTCTTCTTTTGAGCGAAAGAATTAAGAGCAAACAGACAGATAGCCGAAAAGCACACAGCCTTCCTGATAAAAAATACAACCTTATTTAAATGCATACCCCTTTTAGATCAATAAAGGGGCAAATTATGGAACGGTATTGTATTCTGAAATAACTTTCTTTCCATTCCATTTTGCTGATACGACAAGATTGGTATCTGAGAAAGATATGAGGCGATAATCGAGGTCCTGGTATTGGTGTCCAAGAAATTTAAAACCTACGCCACCAGTGTCGGCGGTCACGGAAAAATGCCTTGTAAGTACTGCCGCTGTGTCCAGGTCGTAACGTGTTGCCTCCTGGTTGATGAGCACATCACCATTATCTCGGAAAGAATAAGTGTCGTCTTTCAGCCAGTTACTTACGTACTGCCAGAGTTCTGTCTCCTGCATTACCACCTGGTCAGTGTCAATATAATCGATGGGAACGTCGGAGTAATATTTGGTGAGGCGGAACTCTTCGCTTTTCAAAAACTCAGAAAGGGCGGCAGCCTTTGCTTTGTCTTCGGACCTGATAGGATCAGGAGCTTCCGAATTTTTTTTACACGCGAATAAAGCAACTGCAATGACAGCGACTAATAGATATTTCATTTGGAGCTGGGTTAAGGGGTTAATATGACTCAATACTACTTAATTCGGTGTTAGAACGCGAGTATTTATGAGATTATTTTAAAAAGATAAGTGGAAAACATTAAAATTAATAAAATGCACTTATAGTGTGATCCTCAACAAGTAGACTAAAAACGGTAGCCTGCAAAAACCTGGATGACGTTGTTTTTGGCAGCCTCTGCATAAAAGGACGGCCTGAACGATGACGCCGGATCGATTTCTTTAAAAACCTTGCTGAAACTCACGTTCATGCGGGCACCTAGCAGTAAACCTTTCACCGGGTGCACCTCCACCCCACCGGCGGCTCCATAATCGAAGCGGTTCATAAAGTCGATTATCTTATCTACCTGTGCGTTCCCGGTGTTATTAGAGGCATCATCCTTTGCGTTAAGAAGAAACGCCATTTGTCCGCCCACATGGAGCGCAACATATTTGGTAATGTTTATCTCGAGCAATTGAGGCAACAGGAGGTAGTCGAGGTCGACGGCGCCTGTGGTTGTTCCATTCTTGTAATCGTAACCCTGGCGGGAAAAGATCAGCTCCGACCGGAAACCGAGAACGGACTTCGTTTTTGGGGCGAGAAAGATACCCGCATGAAAACCCGTTGAACTTTTAGAATTGATCTGTGAAGCCTTGGTGACGTTTGAAAAATTTAAACCGCCTTTGATGCCGATTTGAGAAAAGGAAAGAGCGGGAAATAGTAAAAAAAACAAAAAGGATTTCATTTTTTTACTATAAAGTTAAAAAAGCAGAACTACTCGTTCTGCTTTTCTTTTTCCACTAAAACCGAAATCCAATCCCGGCTTTCACTGTTCTATTGTAAGATTTGAAGTTGCTGTTTTTGTCGAGCCTGCTCAGACCATGGTCGTATCCGGCATTGATGAAGAAACCGTTGCCGAATGTATAGCTCGCACCACCTGTGATGGCTACGTCTGCTTTGTTGAAGTTGTCCGTAACATCCATTTTTGTGTTTACGAGCGATACTCCAAGCAGTCCCGCGTCCATTCTAAGATTGTTTTTTACGAGGTAAGAAAGCTGGGGACCAGCATAGATCTGCAAACCCTTTGCTACTTCAGCCTTAATGACAAGAGGTATATCTATATAGTGTGATTGCAATTGAGCTCGTGCGGTTACACCGAGGAACTCGAACTTATCAGCCAAAAGGTTTCCTTTTAGCGTGTAACCTTTCTGTGAGTAGTACACCCCGGGTTGCAGCGAGATTTTTTCGCCTAAAGGCATTTCAGCGAAGCCGCCGATATAGAAACTGTTTCTTGCTTGTGGAGTGATCATTCCGTTAGTAAGGTCAACGAGGTTTTCAAGGCTTCCTACTGCATCACCTTTCCATGAAGAATGGTTAATACCAGCACCAATACCATAAGTTACCTGCGCATTTAGTTGTACGACACCAATTGTTAGAAGTATTGCTGTCAGTGTGTAGATTTTTCTCATTTTAAATATTGAACCGGTTGTTTAATCTCCTGCTCATATATTTGACTGCGTTTGAAGAAGAAGTAAAATCGTCTGAATACAAAAGTTTGTTAAATGGACAGTGAGCACTTGTATGTTGCCGAATCAACGATACCGAATATCGGGATGGGGCTATTTACAAAAGAAGATATCAAGAAGGGAACTTTGATTATTGAGTACGTTGGAGAGATCACAAAGTGGGAAGCGGTTCGTTATGATCCATCGAACGCGTATCTATATTACGTGAATGATGATTATGTGATCAATGCGAAAGATCGGCCGGAAGTAATTGCACGATATGCGAATGATGCATATGGGTTGACGAAGATAAATGGGTTACATAACAATAGCAGGTTTGTGAATGTGAATGGAAGGATATTTATTAAGAGCACGAGAAACATACCCGCCGGTTCGGAGATTTTGGTGAATTATGGGAAGGGGTACTGGGAAACAGTGAGAGAAAACGTGAAACATGAGACGGCAAACCGCAAACGTGAAGAGTAAAAATAAAAACATTGTTATTTAAAAACTGTTACGCAATCAACACCATCTTCCCGACGGTCTTCCCCGATTCTAAAACCTCATGCGCCTCCCGGATTTCATCAAAGGAAAACCTTTTCGACACGTGCGACTTGATTTCACCTGTAGCGAGCAGTGCAGCAATATTCTCCATATCAGCCGCATTCGACTTAACAAAAAAGAAAATACCTTTTTTATTCTGCGCGGCAGCTTTGTCTTTCACATCTTCACTTACGCCGCTGGGTAAGCTTACAACGGTGCCGCCGGTTTTCAACACCTTCAGTGAGCGGTCGATATTATCGCCTCCGATTGTTTCAAGGATAACATCTACTTCAGGGCAAACATCTTCAAACCGCACTGCTTTATAATCGATATGTTCATCGGCACCAATCGAGATTACTAAATTTTTATTTTCTTTGGACGAAGTTCCGATAACATACGCTCCAAAATGTTTTGCAATCTGTACAGCGTAATGGCCAACACCACCGGCAGCCGCATGAATTAATATCTTTTGACCAGCCCTAATCTGCGCCTGGTCAACCAGTGCCTGCCACGCGGTCATTGCAGCAAGCGATGCAGCTGCAGCTTCCTCGTGCGAAATATTCTGCGGCTTAATGGCAATGTCACTTTCCGGTGCAGCAACATATTCTGCATAAGCCTTGCCGACGCCCGGCAAATTGATCATGCCGAAAACGTTATCGCCTGTTTTGAAACGTGTAACATTTTTACCTACCTCTACAACTTCACCGGATATATCCCAACCAAGAATCATCGGATTCTCGGCCTTCAATCGCGCAGCCTGACCTTTTCCTTTCCTCGTTTTTACATCAACGGGATTCAAGCCTGCTGCATGCGTTCGCACCAGCACTTCTCTATCTTTTATTTCGGGTTTTGGAAGTTCTTGTTGCATCAACTGCTCAACACCACCAAAATCTTTTAATATAATTGCCTTCATAACTTTATCTCCTACATTTATCAATACAAACTTAATCGATGCCTGCAAACTGGTTCACAATTTCTCTTGCTCAGTGGAGCCTCAATAAAACACTTTTTGCAAATAGACTTACAAATCTCGACTTCCCGGCATTCAGTGCAAAGCAATTTGGAATAAATGTGGTGGAGTATGTAAATCTTTTCTTCAAGGATAAAGCAGAAGATACAGGCTACCTGAACGATTTATTGAAACGGTGCAATGACAATGGTATTACCAATCATCTTATAATGGTAGATGCCGAAGGTGAACTGGCCAACCCGAATGATAGTGAACGCAGGATTGCGATAGGAAACCATTACAAATGGGTGAACGCGGCAAAATACCTTGGCTGCACTTCTATAAGAGTCAACATTTTTGGTACGGGCACAAAAGAGGAATTAAAAACCGCAGCAATCGATTCGTTAGGAAAACTGGCTGAATATGCGGCAGCCGAAGACATCAACATCCTGGTAGAAAATCATGGCGGATACACCTCGGATGCAGGCTGGATGGTAGAGATCCTCCAGGCTGTAAACAAACCGAACGTTGGGTCGCTGCCAGATTTTGGAAATTTCTGCATAAGAAGTGAAAACGGTCTTACGTGGGGCGACACATGCTACGAAGAATATGACAAATACAAAGGCGTTACTGAATTGATGCCATTCGCAAAGGGAGTAAGCGCAAAAGTGATGGCGTTTACAGGCAATGGAGAATGTAGTGAAACCGATTATGCACGTATGATGAAAATTGTAAAAGACGCCGGCTTTAATGGATGCATTGGAATTGAATCTTCGGTAAAATTGATGGAAGAGGAAGCAGATGGAATCAGGAAAACAAAAGCGTTGCTTGAGAGGTACGCTTAAGGGCGCGACTCAGGAAGGATAATATGAAATGATGAGCCCTCGCCTTCACGCGACATCGCAAAGATTTCGCCATGGTGATGGTCAACTATTTTTTTACAAAGGGCTAGACCGATGCCCGTCCCCTCAAATTTTCCATTACTGTTTAATCTCTGAAAAATCACAAAGACCTGTTTCGCAAATTGCTGGTCAAACCCGATTCCCCTATCGGTTACGATTAACTCGCGGTACGACCATTTTTTATTTAACGCGTCGAATTCTGCAACCTCGTCTGCAGGAAGTATTCGAGAAGTCACCTCTATCTCCGGACGCTCACCTGGCTTTGAAAACTTCAAGGCGTTACCAAGCAGGTTGTACAACAGCTGATTCATCTGCAGCGGATTTGCTTCTATGGTACCAAGATGGCCGATTTGGAGGTTAGCCGATTTTTGATTGATAAGGATTTCGAAATCCTCTTTCACTCTTTCGGCGATTTGATTAAGATTAGTAGCCACAAATGATTGCTGAACAGAATCCAGTTGCGAAAAGTTTAACAGGTCGCGGATAAGGTTCGACATCCGGCTGGCAGACGTGATGATCTTATTCAGATATTGCTTTTGACTTTCAGGGTCAAGATTGGATATGCCTGTAGCAAGTCTGTCGCTGTAAATATTTATTTTGCGGAGCGGCTCCTGCAGATCATGCGATGCCACGTACGCAAACTGTTTCAGTTGTTCGTTTGTATGTGTAAGATCGGTGTTCAGTTTTTCGAGCTCGAGTGTTCTTAATTTGACCTGTTTTTCAAGATCTTCCTCGGCTCGTTTGATTTGATTCTTTGCTTCAACGATTTCTGTTACTTCCACTCCGGTGTTCATCACTCCCCACACTTTTCCGCTCTCATCCTTCAACGCCTTATAAGTAAAGTTGTAATAAGTTGTTTCAAGTCTGCCGTTGCGAAACAGCAGCACCTGGTCTTCCATCGCCTTATATGTTTCTCCGGTCGTGTACACTCTGTCGAGAAGGTCGTAAAAGGGCTGGCCCTCTAATTCCGGTAACGCTTCACGGAAAGTTTTTCCGATCACCTCTTCTTTTTTGTCCCACGTTTCCAGGATCGCTGCGTTCGCCATCTCCACAACCATGTCTTTTCCAACGTACACAGCTGTCGGAACAGGCGAGTTCATTACCAGGCTGCGAAACTGCTGTTCACTTCTTTCCAGCTTTTTCTTGCCCAAAACATATTCGGTAACGTCGATGCCGTGAAAGAAAATGCCGGTAATGATTCCGTGTTCCGAGCGGGTTGGCTGATAAATGAAGTTGAAATACATTTCCGACAGGTTGCCATCGTTGTTAGTGTCGACCATCAAACGCAACTCAGGGTTCTTATATTCAATACCAGTTTTGTATACGGAGTCAAGTAATTCAAAAACACCCTGGCCCTCCAGCTCGGGCAATGCTTCACGAACTGGTTTGCCGGTTAATTGCCTGTCGCGACCAACGATCTGCCTGTAAGAGTTGTTTGCAAGAATATAGCGGTGCTCCGGACCGTGCAGTACCGCAATGAGCGCAGGTACGTGTTCTATAAGGTGGGAGAAATCTTCACTAAGCCCCGAAGCAGTCAGCGTTTCCAACATATTTCTTAGGGCCACAATTTAGGTTATTATGTGCTACATTGAGTGCCCTTTTTATATGAGCAACACCACAACTACTGCTACTTCATCAAACTGGTTATCCCTTATCAGGCAGTCGCTGCGTGGTGAAGAAATGGATTACACTACCGGCAGTATTCGCAGGGCGGTGCTCATGTTATCGATCCCGATGATGCTTGAGATGATCATGGAGTCTGTGTTCGCGGTTGTTGACCTTTATTTTGTTGGGCACCTCGAAAACAGCAGCCAGGCAATACAGGTTGTTGGATTGACGGAGTCGGTATTAACTATTATATATTCTCTCGCGATCGGAATGAGCATGGCTGCCACGGCGCTCGTTGCCCGTCGCATAGGCGAAAAAAATCCTAAAGCAGCGTCGCATGCTGCAGCACAAGTATTAATAGTAGCG
This sequence comes from uncultured Chitinophagaceae bacterium, assembly GCA_963782225.1. GTDB lineage: Bacteria > Bacteroidota > Bacteroidia > Chitinophagales > Chitinophagaceae > Flavitalea. The sequence goes on along the minus strand of CAWAIQ010000001.1, from coordinate 177,996 downwards.
CTCGCCATTACATTAATTATGAGCGGGCTTGGATTTATGTATGCGAAGAACATCCTGTTGCTGATGGGTGCGGAAGAAGCAACGGCAGCGTTGGGCACACCTTTCGTTCGTATCATGATGGGAGGAAGTGTAGTGATAATGCTCCTTTACCTCATCAACGGTATCTTCCGCGGAGCAGGCAATGCCGCGATGGCGATGAAGAGCCTCTGGGTGGGAAACATCGCTAATATTATTCTTTGTCCCATTCTGATTAATGGCTTTGGGCCGATTCCGGCATTTGGCTTAACGGGTGCCGCTATTGCTACAACAATTGGAAGAGGTATCGGTGTAATATATCAGCTATACCATCTCATGTTCGGTAAATCGTCAATACGAATACTGATGAGCAGCTGGGGAATTGACGTGCCTATCATCAGATCGGTTTTAAAAATTGCCGGACCAGCCATATTGCAGTTTATCATCATGTCGTGCAGCTGGATATTTCTCGCGAATCTTGTTGCGAAGACTGGTCATGATGAAGGATCGGCGGGTTATCAAACAGCTTTAAGGCTAATGATGTTTTTTATGTTGCCTGCATGGGGAATGAGCAATGCAGCCGCAACACTCGTTGGACAAAATCTCGGCGCGAAGAATGCAGAGCGTGCCGAGCAAAGCGTAATGACCACAATGAAGTATAACGTAATCTTCATGGCGTGTATAACAGTATTTACGTTTCTGTTTGGCGAAATGCTGATCTCCATCTTCACCAATGATGCGGAAGTAAGAAGCATTGCGGTTACTGCGCTGAGAATTATCAGCCTTGGTTATATTTTTTATGGCATCGGTATGGTGACCATGAATGCTTTCAATGGCGCGGGAGATACATGGACACCAACATGGATATACTTTTTCGGCTTCTGGTTATTTCAGATTCCGCTGGGTTACCTCCTCGCCCAATACTTCGGATTAGGACCGGTTGGTGTGTTTATTGCGGTGCCGGTTGCGGAAACGTGCATCTCCACTGCATCGTATATTATTTTTCGCCGCGGTAAATGGAAGCTTAAGAAAGTGTAGTACCATCTGATGTGTTGGCCCGGTAGTCTGTAAGTTCCTTACCAAATTTCTGTTCGTAAGCAATCTTGATTGGCGTTACAATATTTTCTATCTCTTCTTCTTTCACAATATTAATTGTACAGCCGCCAAAACCACCACCCATCATTCTTGCACCGGCAACATGAGGATTGTTTCGCACCGCGTCGGCGAGCCAGTCGAGTTCTGCGCAGCTTACTTCGTATTCTTTACTCAGGCCGTCATGACTTCTGAACATCTGTTCACCGAGGCCTTTGATGTCGCCTTTCTTCATGTATTCAACAGCCTGGTGAACACGATTATTTTCTTCTATCACGAAGCGGCAACGTTTGTAAATAAGGGCATCGGTTACATATTTATCGAGCATATCGATTGTAACATCGCGCAAGCTGGAAACTTCTTCATGATGTGCCTTAATCATCGCAACGCCCGCTGCGCACTCCTCTCTTCTTTTATTGTAAGCCGTTGAAGCAAGCGAATGCTTTACGTTCGTGTTGAGCAATAAAATTTTATAGCCCTCGAGTACCAGCGGCACTTCTTCAAAATCCAGTGAACGGCAGTCAAGTTTTAATGCGTGATCTTTTTTGCCGAACACACTTGCAAACATGTCCATGATGCCCACCTTTACTCCGGCATAAGTGTGTTCCGCGATCTGGCAGATTTTCGCGATATCAAATTTGGTGAGGTGCAACTCAAACAGTTGGTCAAGCGCAAAGCACACTGCACATTCAATTGCGGCGGATGATGACAGGCCGGCACCCACCGGTACATCGCCAGACAAAACAAGATTGAAGCCACCGATTTTGTGACCGCGTTTGATAAGCTGGTCAACTACGCCGAGAACGTAGTTTGTCCATTTGCCTTTTATTGGAGCGATATCGTTAACAGCCACTTCGAACGGCTCATGATACTCGGTTGCGTACAGCGAAATAAGATTGTCCTTTCTTTTACCGAGGCTTACATATGCGTATCTGTCAATCGCCGCGGGAAGCACAAATCCTTCATTGTAATCAGTATGTTCGCCAATGATATTGATCCTTCCCGGTGAGCGTACTTCCACGTCGGCATAGAACTGAAACTGAGATGGTAATGCTTGTTTTGCCATAGTTCGCAAGAAACGGGTTTTATTCAGAAAATCCATAACCTACTTTTGAACAATGAGCAATATTGATTTCGAGAGGATTGCGATGGCGATTTCATATTTGAAAGAAAACTTTCGGCTGCAGCCTTCACTGGATACCGTTGCAGAGCAGGTACATCTGAGTCCTTTTCATTTCCAGAAAATGTTTACCGATTGGGCCGGGGTGAGCCCGAAAAAATTTATTCAGTACCTGAGTGTTGAATATGCAAAAAGTGTGTTGAAGGAGAAGCAGGCTACGTTGTTCGATACGGCTATCGAAACGGGACTTTCGGGTACCGGGCGGCTGCATGATCTCTTTATATCCATCGAAGGGATGACGCCTGCGGAGTTTAAGAATGGAGGTGAATCGTTAAGTATTAATTATAGTTTTTCGGAAACACCATTTGGAAATATTCTGGTGGCGAGTACGCGCAAGGGTATCTGTTACCTCGCGTTTTACGATGATGCTGCAGAAGCGTTATCATTATTGCAGAAAGCATTCCCAAATGCAGTGTATCACCAGATGTCGGATCTGCACCAGGCGAATGCGTTGACTTTTTTTGACAAGAATCGTTCTGATCTAAATGAGTTGAAGCTTCATCTGAAGGGAACGCCGTTCCAGGTGAAGGTGTGGGAGGCGTTGTTGAAGATACCTATGGGCAGGCTGAGCTCGTATTCGTCTATTGCTTTATCGATAGATAATTTAAAGGCGAGCCGCGCAGTGGGTTCGGCGGTTGGTGACAACCCTGTGGCGTTTCTTATTCCGTGCCACAGGGTTATCCGTTCAACTGGTGAGTTTGGGCATTATCATTGGGGAGCGGCGCGCAAGTCGGCCATGATTGGATGGGAAGCCTGCGGCGCCTGATCGCCTGCGGCGGCTGATTGCCTGCGGCGCGTGTCGGTATCAAAAAGGTTAATAAAAAAATAAAATACCCCTCCCTCAGGGAGGGGTAAGGGGTGGGTTTAAAAAGCTATGCAAATAATCATTTGAGCTTGGCGCAAGAAAACGCCTGCGGTGCATGGCCTGCGGCGGCTGATTGCCTGCGGCGCTTACCCCAGCGGCAGCACCTTTCGTCCATAAACTTCGTTCAACAAATTTGCTATACCGGTATAAATCGCAGAAGCACCACAAATAATCCCCTCATATCCCGCAAAAACAATGATGCTTTCATTCCCTGTATAATTTCCAATAGCTAAAAGAAAAAACAATATCGTCAGCGTGCCAAACACAAACTGCAACGCACGATTCAATTTAAAAGTTCCGATAAAAAGTAGCAATGTAAAAATGCCCCACACCATCAGGTAAGTAGCCAGCGAAGCTTTAGACGTGGCTGTAATCCACTCCCACTTCCCCATCAAAATTAACCCTACAAGTGTAAGCCAGAAAAATCCGTAGGAGATGAACGCCGTCATCCCAAACGTGTTATTTTTTTTCGATTCAAGCACACCCGCAATAACCTGTGCGAGCCCGCCATAAAAAATACCCATGGCGAGTATCATGGAATTAAGTTCATAAAATCCCGCATTGTGAATATTCAGCAGCACGGTCGTCATACCGAAGCCAAAAAGGCCGAGCGGAGCAGGATTAGCGCTTGTGTCGCGAATTACAGTTGAATTTTCCTGGCTGGAGATCATCGTTAGTTAGGTTTTGTGTGAAAATGATAAATATAATAGTTTATGCCAGAATTTCTTCGATGCGGCTCAACTCGTCATCATTAAAACTTGTATTGATTAATGCACCGAGGTTATCATCGAGTTGTTCAACGCTGCTTACACCCACCAACACAGATGTAATCACCGGGTTGCGCATGAGCCACGCCACAGCCATTTGCGACAGCTTCTGACCACGCGAGCGCGCAACTGCATCAAGCGCCCGAATCTTAGAAAGTTTTTCTTCAGTGATATCCTGTGATTTCAAAAAATTGCCTTTCGCAGCACGGGAACCGGAAGGAATTCCATCGAGATACCTGTTGGTGAGCATGCCCTGCGCGAGAGGCGAAAACGGAATGCATCCTACGCCGTTCTTCTCGAGAACATTCAGCAATCCTTTTTCAGGAGTTCTTTCGAACATCGAATATTTCGGTTGATGGATGATGCACGGCGTGCCGAGAGAACGTAAAACTTCTACAGCCTTTTCTGTTTGTTCCGCATTGTAATTCGATATGCCCACATACAATGCCTTACCCTGCCGCACAACGTGATCGAGTGCCGTCATCGTTTCTTCGATAGGTGTTAATGGATCGGGACGATGAGAATAGAAAATGTCTACATACCCAAGCTGCATTCTTTTCAAACTCTGATCGAGACTTGAAATAAGATATTTGCGCGATCCCCAGTCGCCATAAGGGCCATCCCACATTGTATATCCAGCTTTTGTAGTGACAGTGATGTGATCGCGGAGATATCCCGGAAAATCTTTTTTGAGTACCATGCCGAAATTTTCTTCAGCTGATCCCGGGGGAGGACCGTAATTGTTTGCTAAATCGAAGTGTGTGATGCCTTTGTCGAACGCGTGCCGGATTATTGTCCTTCCATTCTCAAACGAGTCAGTTCCGCCGAAGTTGTGCCATAGGCCCAGCGATAATGCGGGCAGCAGCAATCCCGAATTGCCGCAACGGTTGTATTTCATGGGGGTGAAAGTACTGAAAGGTGAGAGGTGAGAGGTGAGAGGTGAGAAAATATTCACTCACTTCTCACTACTCACTTCTCACTGCTCACTCACTTCTCACGCTTCACGCAAAAAAATAGTCCCCGCCAAAAAGCAGGGACGTTGGTTGTTGCTGTATAAAAACCTGTTAGTGGTTGTTGTAAAGAGGTAAAGCGGTTAGTTTTGACAACCCGAAATTGCGGGATAATCACTTCTTAAAACTTTTCTTAACCCATTAATAATCCCGTTTATTAACTACCCCTTACTATCGATAGAAAGAAACTCTTAAAAACCCTTGTACCCACCCCCCTATTTCCTACATTTGAAAACCCAAATTAAAGCCGATGCCTACTCAAAAGAAGACCGCCAAATCGCCTATCCGTCAGCAGAATGGACATACCAACGGGCGCCAGAAACCCCAGGTTCACTACAAACAAACTCCGGTTAAAAAAAGCGCCAACGGAAACGGCAATGGTAAACATGCCATTGAGCGTGACCCGAGTGTTTTCGACGAACAAGGACTGCTGGAGGTTCTGACAGAGGTGAAGAACGGAAACTTTGCTGTTCGTATGCCTATCAACCAGGTAGGTATTGATGGCAAAATCTGTGATACGCTCAACGATATTATCTCCCTCAACGAAAAAATGATGCAGGAGTTTACCCGTGCCGGTAACACTATCGGTAAACAGGGAAAGCTTACGCAGCGTATCGAGGTTCCAATGCAAAGGGATCGTGGAGCACAGGCGTTGAATCGCTCAATACGCTCATCTCCGATCTTGTTCACCCTACTATCGAAATTGCGCACGTAATCAGTTCGGTGGCGAAAGGAAATCTTCTCGAGAAGATGCCCCTGGAAATCGGCGGCCATACCCTGCAGGGTGAGTTTGCTCGTATCGCCAAAGAAGTAAACGACATGGTGAAGCAGCTGAACCTGTTCTCCATGGAGGTAACGCGTGTGGCGCGTGAAGTGGGTTCAGAAGGAAAGCTCGGTGGACAGGCGAAAGTAAAAGGTGTTGCCGGTGTATGGAAAGATCTTACCGACTCGGTAAACCAGATGGGATCGTAACCTTACGGCCCAGGTGCGAAATATTGCGGAGGTAACAACAGCCGTGGCAAAAGGTGACCTTTCGAAAAAAATTACGGTAGACGTAAAAGGAGAAATCCTTGAGCTGAAAAATACCATCAATACGATGGTGGATCAGCTGAACTCCTTCTCTTCGGAGGTAACGCGTGTGGCGCTTGAAGTAGGTACAGAAGGAAAACTTGGCGGACAGGCACAGGTAAAAGGTGTTGCTGGTACATGGAAAGATTTGACCGATTCGGTAAACCAGATGGCATCGAACCTTACGGGCCAGGTGCGAAATATTGCCGAGGTAACAACAGCGGTGGCGAAAGGTGACTTGTCGAGAAAATTACGGTGGATGTGAAAGGAGAAATCCTTGAATTGAAAAATACGATCAACACGATGGTGGATCAGCTGAACTCATTCTCTGCCGAAGTAACGCGTGTGGCGCGTGAAGTGGGTTCGGAAGGAAAGCTCGGCGGACAGGCAAAAGTGAAAGGTGTTGGTGGTGTATGGAAAGATCTGACCGATTCGGTGAACCAGATGGCGATCAACCTTACCGCCAGGTGCGTAACATTGCGGAGGTAACAACGGCGGTGGCGAAAGGCGACTTGTCGAGAAAGATTACGGTGGATGTAAAAGGAGAAATTCTTGAGCTGAAAAACACGATCAACACGATGGTGGATCAGCTGAACTCATTCGGTTCCGAGGTAACGCGTGTGGCACGTGAAGTAGGTATCGGAAGGAAAACTGGGCGGACAGGCAAAGGTGAAAGGTGTGGGTGGTGTTTGGAAAGATCTTACCGATTCGGTAAACCAGATGGCATCTAACCTTACAGGCCAGGTGCGAAACATTGCGGAGGTAACAACAGCGGTGGCGAATGGTGACTTGTCGAAGAAAATTACGGTGGATGTAAAAGGAGAAATTCTTGAGTTGAAGAATACGATCAATACGATGGTGGATCAGCTGAACTCATTTGCTTCCGAGGTAACGCGTGTGGCGCTTGAAGTAGGTACAGAAGGTAAACTCGGCGGACAGGCGAAAGTGAAAGGTGTGGGTGGTACATGGAAAGATCTTGACCGATTCGGTAAATCAGATGGCGATCGAACCTTACCAGCCAGGTACGAAACATTGCAGAGGTAACAACTGCGGTGGCGAACGGTGACCTTGTCCAGGAAAATTACGGTGGATGTAAAAGGAGAAATCCTTGAGTTGAAAAATACGATCAACACGATGGTGGATCAGCTCAACTCATTCTGCTTCCGAAGTAACGCGTGTGGCGCGTGAAGTAGGTATCGGAAGGAAAACTCGGCGGACAGGCAAAGGTAAAAGGTGTGGGTGGTACGTGGAAAGATTTGACAGATTCTGTGAACCAGATGGCATCGAACCTTACGGCCCAGGTGCGTAACATTGCCGAAGTAACAACAGCGGTGGCGAAAGGTGACTTTTCGCAGAAAGATTACGGTGGATGTAAAAGGAGAAATCCTTGAGTTGAAAAATACGATCAATACGATGGTGGATCAGCTGAACTCATTCGGTTCGGAGGTAACGCGTGTGGCGCGTGAAGTAGGATCGGAAGGAAAGCTCGGCGGACAGGCGGATGTACCGGGTGTTGGTGGTACCTGGAAAGATTTGACCGATTCAGTAAATAAAATGGCGTCGTAACCTTACCAGCCAGGTACGTAACATTGCCGAGGTAACAACAGCGGTGGCGAACGGTGACTTGTCGCGGAAGATTGCGGTGGATGTTAAAGGTGAAATCCTTGAATTGAAAGAATACGATCAATACGATGGTGGATCAGCTGCGTGCGTTTGCATCGGAAGTAACGCGTGTGGCGCGTGAAGTAGGTACCGAAGGAAAACTCGGCGGACAGGCGAATGTGCCGGGTGTTGCGGGTACATGGAAAGATTTGACCGACTCGGTGAACCAGATGGCAGGTAACCTTACCGCACAGGTACGTAACATTGCCGAGGTGGCGATTGCGGTGGCGAACGGTGACATGTCGAAGAAAATTACGGTGGATGTACGCGGAGAAATTCTGCAGTTGAAAGAAACACTGAATACGATGGTGGATCAGCTGCGTGCCTTTGCATCCGAAGTAACGCGTGTGGCGCGTGAGGTAGGTACCGATGGTAAACTGGGTGGTCAGGCGTTTGTGCCGGGTGTTGCAGGAACATGGAAAGATTTGACCGACTCGGTAAACCAGATGACAGGTAACCTTACAGCTCAGGTGCGTAACATTGCCGAAGTAACAAAAGCGGTGGCGACTGGTGACCTTTCGAAAACAGTTACCATCGATGTAAAAGGAGAAATCCTCGATCTGAAAAATACCATCAATACGATGGTGGATCAGCTGAACTCGTTTGCATTCGAGGTAACGCGTGTGGCGCGTGAGGTAGGTACAGAAGGTAAACTCGGCGGACAGGCAGAAGTAAAAGGTGTTGCCGGTACATGGAAAGATCTTGACCGATTCGGTGAACATGATGGCATCGAACCTTACCGGCCAGGTGCGTGGTATCGCGAAAGTGGTAACCTCGGTTGCGACGGGTAACCTTAAACAAAAACTTTCGATCAATGCCAAAGGTGAGGTGGCACAGCTTAACCGATACGATCAACGAAATGATCGATACGCTTGCGGTATTTGCCGACCAGGTAACAACCGTTGCCCGTGAGGTGGGTGTGGAAGGAAGACTGGGTGGACAGGCGAGTGTACCGGGTGCATCGGGTATCTGGAAGAACCTTACGGAGAACGTAAACCAGCTTGCGCAGAACCTTACCACACAGGTGCGTTCGATTTCTGAAGTGGCATCGGCGGTAACGAAAGGTGACCTTAACACGAACCATTCGTGTGGAAGCGAAAGGTGAGGTGGAAGCATTGAAAGATACCATCAACCAGATGATCGCCAACCTTCGTGAAACAACATTGCGTAACCAGGAACAGGACTGGCTGAAATCGAACCTTGCGAAGTTTACGCAGATGCTGCAGGGTCAAAAAGATCTGAACACGGTAACAAAACGAATCCTTTCCGAACTTGCACAGGTGGTAACTGCACACTATGGTGCGTTCTACATTTTGCAGCAGGACGATGATACGCAGCAAATGAAATTGAAATTGTTTGCAGCCTATGCATATAAATCAGATAAAAATATTCCTAAAGAATTTGCAATCGGAGAAGGATTGGTTGGACAGTGCGCATTCGAAAAAGAAAGAATTATCCTGTACGAATGTTCCTGACAATTATATCAAGATCAGTTCTGGGCTTGGGTAATGCAAAACCGATCAACCTGATCGTACTTCCGGTATTGTTCGAAAACGATGTGAAAGCGGTTATCGAACTTGCATCGTTTGATGACATTCAGCGAAACGCACCTCGACTTCCTTGAGCCAGCTTACAGAAAGTATCGGTATCGTATTGAATACGATCGAAACCAACTCAAGAACGGAAGAACTTCTTGCACAGTCGCAATCGCTTGCGGGAGAGTTGAAGATTCAGCAGGAAGAGTTAAGAAGAACGAATGAAGAGCTGCAGGATAAAGCACTTCTTCTGGTGAAGCAAAAGAAGAAGTGGAAGCGAAGAACAAAGAGGTGGAAGAAGCGAGACGTTCGCTCGAAGAAAAAGCAGAACAGCTTACACTTACTTCTAAATATAAATCGGAGTTCCTTGCAAACATGTCGCACGAGTTGCGTACACCGCTGAACAGCTTGCTGATTCTTGCGCAGCAGTTGTATGAAAATGCGGAAGGAAACCTTAACGAAAAACAGATCAGGTATGCGAAAACGATTCACTCCTGCGGTGATGACCTGATTCAACCTGATCAATGATATTCTTGATCTTTCGAAGATCGAATCCGGATTTATCTCTGCGAATTTCTCGAAGGTGCGTTTTGGCGAAATCGCATCGTTTGTTGAAACAACATTCAAACCGATTTCCGAAGCAAGACATCTTAAATTCAATATTGAAACGGATAAGAAACTGCCTGAATCGCTTGAAACCGATCTTCAACGGCTCAACCAGATCCTTAAAAACCTTCTTTCAAATGCATTTAAGTTTACAGAAAAAGGCGAGGTGAAATTGAGAATCTACGAAGCGCAGAAAAATTGGAAAGTTCGGTAATGCGAGTCTTGATAATGCATCGAAGAGTTGTTGCATTTGCGATCAGGATACCGGTATCGGTATTCCGCAGGATAAACAAAATATCATCTTCGAAGCGTTCCAGCAGGCAGAAGGTTCTACCAGCCGTAAGTATGGCGGAACAGGTCTTGGATTTCCATCAGCCGCGGTCTTGCAGAACTTCTTGGTGGTACCATCGAACTGGAAAGCAAGCCGGGATCGGAAGTATATTCACATTGTATGTTCCGGTAGAAAATATGGCGGTGGTAACCTCTAAAGAAGTTGTTGAAACGATCAACACGTACCAGCAGATGCAGGTAGGAGCCGATACTGGTGACATTGATACATTATTGAACTCCATCAGGCTTTCAGAAAATGCTGAGTCGCGGAACATGGAGATCGTTAACGAAATGATCAATGAAACCGGCGATGACCGCAGCCATATTTCGGGAAGTGATAAAGTGGTATTGATTGTTGAAGATGATCTGCGGTTTGCAAAGATCCTGATTGATAAAGCGCCATGATGAAAACCTGAAGGCGGTAGTGGCTACGAATTATCTTGAGGTATTCGATTTCATCAACAGGTTCTCTCCTATTGCTATTACCCTCGATGTTAAACTTCCTGATACCAGTGGATGGAAAGTGCTTGACCTGTTAAGGAATGATCTCAATTACCGGCATATTCCTATTCATCTGATTTCAGGCGAAGAAAATCAGACGCTGGCACTGAAGCGCGGTGCGCGAAGTTTTCACCTTAAACCGCTGGATAACGACGGTTTAACAGATCTGTTTGCAGACATCATTACCTCTAATAGCAAGGAAAAGAAGAGCTGTTCTCGTTGTTGAAGACAATGAAATCGACTCATCACAAATTGTGAAGATGCTTGACGGTGAAGGCGTTGAAGTAACGATTGCCGACACGGGCGAGAAGGCGTTCCACTTGTTGAACAGCAAGGAATTTGATTGCATCATCCTTGATTATACGCTGCCGGATATTTCAGGCACGACCTTGTAAAGAAAGTTAGCACAGATCAAGAAGAAGCTTACGCCTGTGATTGTTTATTCGGCAAAAGATTTCAACAGGAACGAACTTAAAACGCTGAACAACAATTCAAACACTATCTTGTTGAAGGGTGTGAATTCTCTTGAAAATCTTCTGGAAGAAATCGTTCTGCATCTGCACATCAATCATAACAACCTTGCTCCTGAGAAGAAGAAGATCATTGAAAACATAAGAAGGAAGGAAGATATTCTTACCGGAAAAAATATTCTTGTGGTAGATGATGATGTAAGAAATCTTTTCGCACTGACTACGGTGTTTGAGCGATTTAATATCAATGTGATCACTGCTGAAAGCGGCAAGGAAGCGATTAATTTGCTGATGAGCGATAATCAAAGGATCGACATGGTGCTGATGGATATCATGATGCCTGAAATGGATGGATATGAAACAACCCAAAAAATAAGAAGGGAACATAAAAACAGTTCACTTACCTATTATTGCAGTTACGGCGAAAGCGATGAAGGGCGACAGACAGAAATGTATTGAAGCCGGCGCTTCGGATTATATTACGAAGCCTTTGAAGATCGACCAGTTGTTATCGCTGATGAGGATGTGGTTTTATAAGTAGTGAACCGTAAGTGGCAAGCGTGAAGCGTAAAAAAAATCTCACGCATCACGCCTCACGAAAACGAATTGCATAATGCAACAAAAGATTTTATTAGTTGACGACCGCGAAGATAACCTGCTCTCGATTGAGACGATCCTCGCACCTGCAGGTTACACCTTTGTAAAAGCGCATTCAGGACGTGAAGCCCTGAAGGTGCTTCTGAACGAATTCGACTTTGCGCTTATCCTGATGGATGTGAAAATGCCTAACCTCAACGGTTTCGAAACAGCATCGCTCATCTATCAACGCGACAAACTCCGTCACATCCCGATCATCTTTATCACGGCAAATAACTATGGTGAAGAGCAAATGTTCCAGGGCTACATGACCGGCGCGGTTGATTATATCTACAAACCCATTAATCCCGATCTGCTGCGCGCGAAGGTTGGCGTTTTCATCGACCTGTATAAAAAGAATCACCGGTTGCTCGCACAGGAACAAAAGCTGGTGGCGATCAACAAAAATCTTGAACTGGAGATTCATGAGCGAAAAGTATCTGAAGAAAAAATCAAGGAGCTTAACCATAAGCTGCTTGAAAATATAGAGCGCCTCGAATCTGCAAACCGCGACCTTGACAGATTCGCATTCATGGCCTCTCATGATCTACAGGAGCCACTGAGAAAAATGCTCATGTTCAGTGACCGGCTCGGATATAAATACAAAGACTTAATAGACGAAGAAGGACGATTGTTCATCAGCCGCATACAACATGCTGGCGAACGGATGCAGGCGTTGATCAAAGACATCCTGCTGTTTTCGAAGACGTCTATTGAGAAGCCAACGTTTGTAGATACAGATTTAAATGGAATCCTGAATGATGTGCTCGCAGAAATGGATTTGACAGTAAAAGAAAAAGATGCGAAAATTGATGCTGAAACCCTGCCATCTCTTTCTGTGAATCCCGTATTAATGCGACCGCTGTTTCATAACCTGATCAGCAATGCAATCAAATACGCAAAGAAAAATGTTCAGCCTGTTGTAAAGATATACTCCGAATTCAGTGCCAGCCACAACGGATCGGACCAGGATGCGAAAGGAAAATACTGTCGCATTTATGTTGAAGACAATGGCATCGGTTTCGATCAAAAATATTCAGAGCAGATATTTGGAATGTTTAAGCGCCTCCACCTGCATAGCGAATTTGAAGGCACCGGCATTGGCCTGGCGCTTTGCAAAAAAATAGTTGAGGAGCATCACGGCTTTATTACCGCGCGAAGCAGGGTGAATGAGGGTTCTACATTTATTATTTCATTGCCTGTTCATCAGCCGACGGAAGTGGTGCCTGCACCAAATTCTATGAAGGTGTCATAACCGCGCAAAATTCTCCAGCAACTTCATTCCAAACTTGTGGCTTTTTTCGGGATGAAATTGTGCGCCGAAAATATTTTCCTTTTGTATAATTGAATTGAATTCTATTCCATGTACAGTGGTGGTGAGCACATGGCTTGCATCGTCGGCAGTTACATAATAGGAATGCACAAAATAAAATCTTGGGTCCGGAGGAAGATTATTTGTAAGCGCGCTAGCATTTTTTTCGTGTACCTGGTTCCATCCCATATGAGGAACTTTAAGCGACGAACCTTTTTCGAAATTGAACCTCGTTGTTTTTCCCGGAATCCATCCAAGGCCAGGCAGCGCTCCTTCTTCACTTGAATTGGTGAGGAGCTGCATTCCAAGACAAATGCCCAACACCGGCGTTTTATCCTGCAATGCTTTTCTGTCTAATAGTTCCCTGAAACCGAAGTCATTTATTCGCTGCATTGCTGCATCAAATGCACCGACGCCGGGAAGCAGAATCTTTGTCGATGCGGCAATCTTTTCTTTATCGCCGGTAATTTCAGCCTCGACCCCAATACGTTTGAACATATTACTAATGGATCCGAGATTACCCATACCATAATCAATGATCGTAATCATAGGTCTACTTGAAGGGGTGAGACGATAATGGAAGTTTTGCGGAAGGATGGTAATCGCCCTTAAGACCAACAGGCACCGCGGAGCGGATTTCATGAACAATCTCAATTGACCTCATCGCTTCGGCTAATACGAATCCGTTACCGTCGAGTATATTCTGATAGCTTAAAGTATGCAGGTCCTTAAAACCATCACTAAACTCTATCTCCTCTCCTTCTACCTGTAGTGAACGATATGTTTTCTGGCCCTTTTTCAAAATCTCTGCAGGAAGCGTTTTTTCGTCAATGCTCAGGAACCATCGAACGCGCGCTCTTTCCAATTGCAAAAAGCCTGCGGCTCTGTCGTGTTGATGCATGTGAACTATATTCTGTTTTACTGTTCCAAAAATCCAGACAAGCATATCGAAGAAGTGTATGCCGATGTTGGTGGCGATGCCGCCGGATTTGTCGAGGTCACCTTTCCAACTGGTATAGTACCAGTTTCCGCGAGAGGTGATATAACTAAGGTTGATGTCAAATATTTTGGAAGGGTCACTTTTTGCGACTCTTTCTTTAAGCGCGACGATATCGGGATGGAGACGCAATTGGAGGATATTATACACCTCACGACCGGTCTCTTCCTGAATTTTGGCCAGCGCGTCAACATTCCATGGATTAAGTACCAGTGGCTTTTCGCAGATGACCGTGGCGCCATGCCTGAGGCCAAATCTTATGTGAGAATCGTGTAGATAATTGGGAGAGCATATTGATAGATAGTCGATTGACCGACCTTCTCTTTTCATCTTTTCTATATGGCGGTCGAAGCGTTCAAATTCAACGAAAAAGCTGGCCGACGGGAAGTAGTTATCCATAATACCCACCGAATCGAACTTGTCTAAAGCAGCAACGAGCTTATTTCCAGTGTCTTTTATAGCCTTGAGGTGTCGTGGGGCGATGTACCCTGCCGCTCCTATGAGTATAAAGTCTTTCATGAGGGTCAAAGATAATGGATAAGGCAGGCGAAAAGGAAAGCCATGGATTTTGAATAATAGGGGTTTTTACTTAAATTCAGTATATGAAATCCAATAGAGGAATAACGTCAGCTACGTCTCCGAACATGTCGCACCTCCATCAGACGCTCTCCCAGGAAAAGGAGGCACTGGTAACTATGTTTCTTTCCAGCGCAAGCCAGCAGGAGCTCACTAACCAAATCGAAAAGATCGATGCGCTTTGTTGCCGGATAGACCAAAACCACCGCGGCAAATTGCCCGAGTAACTATCTGATATAGAATTTACTACTATCTTCGGGCGCGAACACCTACAGACGATTTCCGGTTAAGCACTTCTATGATTTTCAACTCCCTCACTTACGCGGGTTTCCTTATCATCATTTTTATCCTGTACTGGTTTGTGGCGGGAAGATCTTTTCGGCTTCAAAATGCCATCTTACTCGTTGCGAGCTATGTGTTTTACGGATTCTGGGATTGGCGGTTTTTATTTCTGCTCGCCTTCTCTACCGCGCTCGACTATTTTACCGGTCTTAAGATACACCGCTCCGAAACTACCACTTCCAGAAAAACCTGGCTCACGATCAGTGTCGTGATAAACCTCGGCTTTCTGTGCGTGTTCAAATATTTCAACTTCTTTGTTACGTCGGCAGCGGATTTTCTAAAATACTTTAGTCTTGAACCCAATGTTCCACTACTGAACATCATCCTTCCGGTAGGCATTTCATTTTACACGTTCCATGGGCTGTCGTACGTGTTTGATATTTACCACAGGCGCATTGAACCCACCACGAACATCGTTGACTATTCGCTGTTCGTAAGCTTTTTTCCTCTGCTTGTAGCTGGTCCCATTGAGCGCGCAACGCATCTGCTTCCGCAGGTAAGCCGCAAACGCCTATTCGACAACGCCACTGCATCAGATGGCATGCGGCAGATATTATGGGGTCTGTTCAAGAAGATCGTGATTGCAGACAATTGTGCGCTGGTGGTGAATGATGCATTCAGCAACGCCGATGGCTACTCATCGATAAGCCTTGTTATAGGCGCCGTATTCTTCGCATTTCAAATCTATTGCGACTTCTCAGGCTATACAGATATCGCTCTCGGATCGGCAAGGCTTCTTGGATTCGAGCTGCTTCGGAATTTCAACTACCCCTATTTTGCGCGAGACATTGCGGAGTTCTGGCGCAAGTGGCACATATCGCTCACCTCGTGGTTCAAAGACTATGTATATATTCCGTTGGGTGGTAACCGCGGATCAAAAATGAAAACGATCAGGAACACGATAATCGTTTTTTTGCTAAGCGGTCTATGGCACGGAGCGAACTGGACGTTTGTACTCTGGGCGCTCTTCCATGCAATGTTGTTTATCCCATTAGTAATTTTGGGATCCAAGAGAAAACATGCTGACCCGATCAAAAGCATACTCCCTCACCCGGTCGACGCTTTTAATATGTTGATCACATTCTGTTTAGTTACTATTGGCTGGATCATCTTTCGGGCCGAATCGGCCTCAAAGGCATGGTTGTATATGAAAAATATTGTCAGCCAGAAATCATCTGCAAGCATTCTCGAGGCTCACCCCGAAGCGTATACGACGATGGGCTTCATTGCATTTTTGTTGCTCGTGGAATGGATACAGAAGATGAAGCCGCATGGGTTAAATATTACGGGTAAAGGATTTCCGCAGATCGCCAGATTAGTATTATACACGGCAATCGTTGTTTGTATCGTGTGGTTCGCGGGTAAGCCGGAGGACTTTATATACTTTCAATTTTAACGACAGATGAGCGCGTTCTTCAGTAAGCTGTTACTATTTATTCTCGTTTTCGTTCTGCTCACAGGAGGGATGGTAGCGTATTATGTTCGGGATATGCGGAGTATTGTTTTTTCCCCAATGGGCGGCCGGCATATTCTCGTTATTGGCGACTCGCACACCGAATGCGCGATAGATGATGATGTGTTCACCCGTTCAGTTAATATATCAAAGTCTGCTTCCGCTTATGTATTCTCATCTGCACTCATCCGGAAATGGAAATCCGATAACCCTGAATTAGATACCGTCCTGCTATCCTATCAATACTCCAGCCTCTCCGATCAACAGCAGAGTGTGTGGATGTATGACGAAACAGTAATCGCTACCAAGCTTCCTTACATTCTGCCCTACTTCAACGGTGGGGACTACTGGAACTATAAGTTTTCTCCGCAATTCTGGAAGGCGGTGATCCAGATGCCGTTTACAGTACGGGAATTTCACGAGCAGGATACGCTGGAGCATCGGTATATATGGCAGAATGAAAAAATCGGTTCTGCCCGCGCGCTCACGTATAATAAACTCAAAGAAGATGTAGCGGCGACAAAACCTTTCGTAAAGGGCTCTCCGCCGGAAAAGTTGTCGGAGGTTAGCATAGACTATATCCGGAAGACGGCCGACTACTGCAAACGAAAAAATATTACACTCATACTGATCAATACACCCATTTACCATTCAGCCACGTACATGGATGTGGAACGGTTTGAAGCCAACCGCAAGAAATACTTCGGCGACATCCTGTACCTCGATTATAAGGACTTTCCCCTCCCGGATTCGTGTTATGCAGACATTTGGCACGTGAATGCTGAAGGTCAACGCCAATTTTCCGAGTACCTGCAGAAAAATATCACCAACGACATCAGAAAGCAAAATCCTTAGGTTTTCGCGTGCCGGATAGGTATGTAATAAAATTTAATATTTATATTACTCCTATGAAACCGGGGATAGTGTTCTGTTTATGGATGATGTGTTCGATCATATCGCGCGCCCAGGTGGACAGTATTCTACCAATTGACTCTTCAAACATTCAAAGCATTCGCGATGAAATCAGCGATATTTTATTCGGTGATGAAATTATTCCGGAGTTTGAATTGCTTGACTCGTCGGCGTCCAAGTCGATTCTTTCCGTTGCGTTTCCCCCGCAACACATGGGTAAGCTGGAGGTTGGTGTTGTAAGACTAAAACATGGCTTTACCAGCAGAATCTTCATCCTTCATCCTGCCAAAGACAATGGATTAAACATTCCGATCATCTATCATTCCGGTCACGGTTATGGTGTATTTCGGGAGGATGTAATCGTAAATTTTGACGCTGCTACCATCACGCATTTTTTATCAAGAGGTTTCACTATCGTTGGTATTGATATGCCATTTTTTGGGGAGAATAAGCATCCTGCACAGGTAACGGAAAACAACGTGGTGTACCGGACGTCGGGGCACGATGATCTCTTTTTCCTGGATCATCCATTTTACTATTTTCTCGCACCCATAAAATCCGCTATAGATTATTTGCAGGCTAACCGCCACTGGAATGAGTTCGTGATGTATGGTTTGTCGGGCGGCGGTTGGGCGACAACGTTATATAGCGCTATTGATCCGCGGATCCGCCTTAGTTTCCCTGTTGCAGGAACGGTACCGATTCCGCTCCGTCAACCATTCGAGATCGGCGATGTAGAACAATATTATCCGCCATTCTTTAAGCAGTTCACTTATTCGACACTGTACTTTCTCGGAGCGGCAGGCAGGGGTCGTAAACAATACCAGATCCTGATTAAAAAAGACCAGTGTTGTTTCAGATATGATGGCGGCCTTCTGTGGGAAAAGCAGGTTGATAGCGCGCTGACAGCGAGCAAGATGCCGGGCACATTTGATTTTTTGTTTGATACTGCCAGTGATTCGCACCGTATCTCAACACTGGCGATAGATAGTATCCAGGCGAATATCATTAATGGCATTGCGAATGAGCGCCTCGAGGGAATGTTTACAACAATGTCGTCCCGCGCGTCTAATATGATCTGTGATAATGATACACTTCAACTGCAAGTGTCGGATACTGGTACATACGATGTGGTTTGGTACTGCGACGGAGAGAAGGTCGACTCAACATCTTCTCATACTTTCATTGCGAGCCGCATTGGCCGGTATACGCCCGTTATACATAATTTGTCTGGCGCCGTTATTTCGCTGCCCGACATCAACATCGAAAAAAGCAACATGTTTGAACGGCCACTGATCAGTATAGCAGATGGTAAACTGCACTCATCGTATGCAACGGGAAATAAATGGTACTATAACGGAAAGGAGATCAGTGGAGCAACGGGGCCATCGCTGCAGGTGCTGAAATCGGGTCGGTACACGGTTCGCGCCGGAATCCCGACCTGCCTCACCGAGTTATCAGAGCCATTCGACATCGGTGTAGTGACGTTCCCAAATCCATCTTCCAGCCAGGTAACGGTGCGTGTGGCCCGAAATCTTGAAACGATTTCATGGTCATTGCGCACATTGCAGGGATCCGAAGTGAAAAGCGGAACTTTCGTTGGCGAAACGGTCATCCGATATAATAGTGCGGTTAAGCCGGGCG
This sequence comes from uncultured Chitinophagaceae bacterium, assembly GCA_963782225.1. Taxonomy (GTDB): domain Bacteria; phylum Bacteroidota; class Bacteroidia; order Chitinophagales; family Chitinophagaceae; genus Flavitalea. Next base: position 159,023 of record CAWAIQ010000001.1, on the reverse strand, counting down.
TTTATTTCCTGTACCTGAAAAATCGTAACGGTTTTACTAGTGCGCAGAAGATTTTGGTGTTTAAGTAGGCTTAAAAATCATGATTTAACCCTTACCTTCGACAACGTAAAAACATGGGAGGCAGTGAATTAGTGCATATCTTGAATTCAATTATATGGAAACTGGAAATAAACCCACCGAAACCAACCGCGATTCTGACGCAGACATCAGCCTTCTGCTTTACAAGACCGGGCATTCCATTAAACAGTTTTTCTTATGGATTGGCCGTGGGATCGCCGCTGTAGGCAGCGCGATCGGTGCCCTCTTTCTGCTTCTTTTCCGAAATTTATTATGGCTGCTCATAGGATTAGCCGCTGGCTTAGCCTTTGGTTTTTACCAGGTATCGCAAAAACCGGCTTTCAGCTCTGATATGATCGTAAAGGCGAACTTCGGTAGCAGCCGCAATTTGTACGGAGCCGTCGATTATGTGAACTCTCTTATCTCCACTCAACAGGTTGCCGAACTCAGTAAGCTTTTCAGCTTAACAGCGGTGGAGGCCGGATACCTCAGCGACCTCTCGATAGAGCCCGAAACTTCTGAAGTGATTACCGCAGAGATGTACCGGCAGGAATTTCTAGAACCGGAACGTAATAAGAAAAATCGTCTCGATACTTTCTGGACACGGACCGTGCGATACGAAGACTTCAAAGAAAACCTTACCAAGTTCGACTATCCATATTACAGGATCACGGCGAAGACCAGCCATGCAACCGTTTTTTCTAAACTAGGAAGCGGCATTGCCGGCTATATCAACAGCAATCCATTGCTGGCTGAAGTGAAGGATGAACAAATTAAAAGCAATTCCGACGAAGAGAAACTTCTGGCCTCTTCCATCGGCAATCTTGACTCACTGCGAAACGCATATAACCAGCGTTTGTTGAAAGGCGAGCCTGCAACGCCGAATGGAAACCAGATGATCGTATTACAGGGCACGAGGGAGCAAAGCACCCCGGAAATTGATCTCTACGACAAAATGATAGAGCTGCAGGACCTGCTTAAAAGGTCGCGCAACAAATCAGCGTTTGAAACCAATCCGGTAGTAATTCAATCGCCCTTTAACCCGGTCGGGAAAAAGATCTCTACGATTAACCGCGTAGTGACAATGGCACTTTACGGTTTGCTGCTGGCATCAATCATTATCGTGTTGATTGGATCTTACAAGTGGCTATCAGCCCTGGAGACCTCGCAGAAGTTAAAGCGCAAACCGGCTAAAGTTTAAACGGTCACCTTTGTTTAAAGTAGAATCATACAAAAAAGGCATAGTCGTTTCCACTTTTTTCAACATTTTCAACAAGGCGGTCGTTTTCATCAATGGTATTCTCATTGCCTATTTGTTTGGCGTGCAGCCGGGAACGGACCTCGTATTTTATATCAATAACTCAGTGCTCATTCTGGGCGCATTAGTCACGGCATTAAATAGCACCGTTGTTATCCCGGAGTCCATGCGTATCCGAACGGAGGAAAGTCCCGAACGTGCGATGGGCTTCCTTAACTTCTATATTTATTTTTACGCAGCGGTCATAACGCTTATACTTTCGCTGGCCCTGATCTTTGACCCGGTTTCTTTTTATTCGGTTGTATCTAATTTCAATAAGGATGTGCTGGTGAGCAACAAGACGCTGCTGTATCTTTCGCTCCCCCTCTTCGGAATGATTTTCATCACCAACATCCTGATCGATATCCTTACTTCACATAAGTTTTTTACTATTCCCATGTTTGTGGGTATTGTAAACGGCCTTTTCGCGCTCCTGTGCATTTCGATATTCCATGAAACATTTGGCGTGAAGAGTTTTCTTTACGGACTGCTACTGTCGTATACGCTCAACATCCTCACGCTCGTATACATCATGAAAAGATTTCTTCATTGGAAGTTTACGAGAGTGCATATTGTGAAAGACGGCCGCATCTGGAAAAATTTAGGTTTTGCCCAGCTCGGCAACTTCACCAGCACAGCCGCGAGCTACATGCCCATGTATATACTGAGCGGTTTCAATACGGGAATTATCACGGCGCTCACTTTCGCACAACAAATTTCATCGTTGCCTACAACGCTCATTACTTACCAGTTTTCTTCGGTGGCTGGCATAAAGTTCAATGAGTTGTATGCCGCTAAAGATACCAGGAGCCTGAACCGTGTGTTCAGCGAATGCGCGAGCTTTCTTCATTTCGTTATGATACCGATTTGCTGTTTCCTGTTTTTCTTTTCGCGCGACATAATTGAGGTGATATTAGGTTTTACCTCGTTATCGGAGCAGGTATCGGAGTACGCAGCCCTTTTTCTGAAATACCTTGGCTTCCTGATGCCTTTTATGGTGGTGAATACGCTGATCGCGCGGCTTTTCATGGCCAGCCACAAAATAAAAGAGTCGTTTGCCTACCAGGTTGCCTTCAATATTTTTCTCATCATCTTCCTTTATTTTTCTGTCCAAAAATTTGGCATTGTCGGCTACCCTCTCGCAATGGTGGTCACCTATTTTCTGAACTTTGGTTTCTGTTACTTCCTGGAGAAAAGGTTCTTTGGATTCGTTGACTTCCGCGCAATTTATAAGGAATTCTGGATGGTGGCTTTTGTGAATCTCGTCATCGCTGTTATTGTCGTATACTGCACTAAATTTGTGCCCGTCAACAGTGCGTTGCTGAAAGTAAGTATTGCTGGCATCTTTTATCTTTTACTGTTGATCATCTCAAATAAAACCTTCAGGTTGAACAACCTCGTAACCTTACATCTTGAAAATACCCTAAAAAAAATATTTAACTATGGAGCTTCACGAAGTGGACAGTAAGCTTTCAACCCAATCCTATTGGGATGATGTGTTAAAGTCGGCCAGGCTACCAAGAGTTAACAGTCCTAAGTCTTACCTGTACTCGGTTACCATGAAATTTGTTGACCAAATACTTGCAAACAGGAAGTACAAGACGTTTTTTGAAGTAGGCTGCGGATCATCCGGATGGCTGCCATATTTTGCAAATAAATACGGCTACCGGGTTTCCGGGCTTGATTATTCAGAAGTTGGATGCCAGCTCGCTATCAAGAATCTCGAACTATTGGGCATCAGTCATGATCCGATTCTTTGCAGGGACTTCTTCACAGAAAATCCGACCGACGGTAAAAAGTTCGATATCGTTTTCAGTTACGGCGTAATTGAACATTTCACCGAGCCCGTAGAGATTGTGGGCATATTTGACAGGCTATTGAATGATGGCGGCGTGATGATCACGCTTGTTCCGAACTTCACTGGTCTTAACGCGAAACTCACTAAGTATTTCCTGCCGGATGTATACAATATTCACCGGCAGATAAATAAGGAGCAGCTTGCATCTTACCATACAGCGAACAACCTGAAGGTTTTGAAAAATGGGTACGCGGGAATTTTTTCTTTCGGCGTCATGCCCCTTATAAAAAGTGATCACTGGTTGCTGCGAAAAAATACTTTCAGAAGGAAGATTTTTTTTGGTGCTTTTAACTTAGCAGACAAAGTACTTTCCAATATTTTCAAGATCCTGCCTTTTGATTTGCCATCTCGCCTATTTTCACCTTACGTTATCTGCATCGCCGAAAAATGAGGATTAGGAAACTGATAACGAAAGCACAGCGAAAACTTATACAACTGATATATGGTTTCGATAAATGGCACATCTCACCACTTTCAGAGCGGCCATATGCAAGAGATGTGATAGCATATAGCAACAACAGGAGCGAAAGAAATAATTTTGTAGAGATAGGTTGCGGCCTTGGCGACATCATCAGGAACGTTGACTATGTTACGAGGGCAGGATACGATAACGATTCAAAAGTGTTAAAAGCAGCGCGCGCCCTACCTTCGAAAACACGGACGGGAAAACGGGTGAAGTACAGCGTGTTCAATTTCCCGGAAACTGCCCTGTCAGGCACATCCGATGTAATAACGATGGTGAATTGGATCCATCATATTGAGCCGGTTGTTCTTAAAAAGAACATCGAACAATACTTCAGGGAAAACCTGAAACCTGGTGGCGAGATTTTGGTTGATACGGTCCAGGACAAGGCGTACCGTTATAATCATAATATTGAATTTTTAACAGGCGGTATGGATTGTTCAGTATTCAGGATTGGTGAATATTCGAGGCAGAGAGAAGTGTGGGCAATCAAAAAAAAGATATAAAAATGTGCGGATTCGGTGGAGTGATCAGTCACAAAAAATTAATGACGGCAGCTGACGTTGCCGGCGTGGCTTCGCAAGTCAATTTCCGCGGACCCGATAGTTGTGGCATTCGCATTCTCGACCACTCTATGCAAAAAGCCGAGTCCGGTAATACAGCACTATTCTTTAACAGGCTCGCAATAATCGACCTCGATAGCCGGTCCGACCAGCCCTTTGAAGATGATCAGCATCTGCTGATGTTTAATGGTGAAATCTATAATTACCATGAACTAAAAGACCAACTCCAAAAAGACGGGGTTACATTTCGTACAACCTCGGATACAGAAGTATTTTTTTACGCATTGCGAAAATGGGGTAAAGACGCATTGCCACGCTTAAACGGAATGTTTGCTTTTTTTTGGCTTGATAAGAAGAGCAGGACGTTCATTACCGGCCGCGACAGACTAGGAATAAAACCTTTGTACTATCATTTTAGCGACGGCAGTTTTTATTTCAGCTCGGAAATAAATTCCATCATAAGGCTTTTGCCAAAAAAGCCGTCGATCTCAAAAAAGGCAGCGGAGATGTACCTGTGGATGCAATTTGTGCCCACGCCCTACTCTATTTATGATGAAATTTATAAGCTACCTCCTGGCTGTATCATAGAAGCCTCGTTGGATAAGTTGAACGCAGAAGCGAAGCCTGTTGCGTATTGGGATGCTTATACATTTGCGTTGGGTAGTTCGCGTGATGCAAACGAATCACTCGAAGAAATTCTGAAGGATAGTGTTAAACGCCAGATGCAGGCCGATGTGCCGCTCGGATTATTCCTGAGCTCTGGTGTAGATTCGTCGCTGCTTGCGGCGATTGTACACAAATATTTTTCCACCGACCAGGATGTGAACTTCTTTACGATATCATTCAACGAAGCAACGGCCACTGATGAGAGCGAAGACGCCCGGCGGTTTATAAAGGGATTCAATAATCCTCATTTAAAAAATCATCTGCTGCAGGTTGATCCAAAATATATGCAGGATCAAATCGGATCATTGTATCATTACTATGATGAACCGTTTGGCGATTATGCCTCATTGCTTAATTGGGCGATATCGAAAAAAGCGAGAGACTTTGTAACCGTTGCGATTTCGGGTGATGGCGCCGACGAACTTTTTTGGGGATATACGCGTTACAACAAATGGCAGGATCTTCAAAAGCTGAATGCTATTCCTGCATTATCAAATACGATCAGCAAAACGGCCGGTTTATTTCCGCAGGGGGCTGTAGCGAAAAGAATCCGGAAAACATTCAGACCCGATCCGGTTGAGCGTCATTTCGATCTCTTTCTGATGCCTGCTTTCAGAGACTACTTTGCAAATAATCCAATTACAAAGCATCCTCTGTGGGCTTTGCAAAATACCAGCAGTATTGCAAACCGTGCTGATCTCCCGGCCATCCTCGACATAAAAACCTACCTGAGTGATGCGATGTTGTATAAGGTGGACCGTTCAAGTATGGCTACCAGTTTGGAGGTAAGAGTTCCATACCTCGACAATAAAGTTCTTGAATACGCGCTTCGCACCAAGCTTAGTGCTAAATCGAATGGTGAGCATAGAAATAAAGCAAATCTTAAAAGCCTGTTACAGCAGCTGGCGCCGCACTTTGATATAAGCAAGCCCAAGCGAGGTTTTAGTTTCCCGTTGAAGAAGTGGCTGCTCGAAAACTGGCGCGATCAGGTGAACGATATTGTTACGCGCGATATGCTGTCTGATGTTGGTCTTGACCCGGAATATTTTTTGAACGTAAAAGATAAGTTCTTCAGCAACGCCGACAACAGTTCAGTAGAAGTATGGTACCTGTTTAACCTGGCATTGTGGAAACAACAATTTGATACCATGACGGATAAATTAGCCGGATGAACAAATATGTTGTAATAACTATTGACGTTGAACCGGATTGTTCGCCAAATTGGACATATTCAAATCCACTCACTTTTAATGGCGTGCAGGAAGGCATCGGAAAAATCCTTCAACCGCTTTTTAATAAATATTCCTTTACTCCTACCTATCTTATCAACAACGTGGTACTGGAACATGGCGGAAGCATAAATGCATTCAAAAATCTGGACGGGAATTTCGAACTGGGCACCCACCTTCACCCAGAATTCATAGAGCCGCAAAAAACAGAATTCAATTATGCCGGAAAGAAAGGGGTTGCAAATTGTTGTTTTTATCCGCCGGAAATAGAGTTTGAAAAAATAAAGAGCATTACTGCTTTATTCGAAAGGCAGTTTGGATACTCCCCCACATCATTCAGGGCCGGAAGGTTCAGCGCGGGGTCTAACACTATTGAAAGCCTCACAAGGCTCAACTATAAGGTAGACACCAGTGTAACACCTAATATGCGGTGGGATGACAGGACGAGAGAGAAAGCGGTTGACTTTCGGGGATCACCAACTCAACCATATCGTATAGAGAGCGCCAACTTAAAGAAGGAACGCTCAACCGGCCAGTTGCTCGAAGTACCCCTGAGCATCATTCTCAGTAAACTTTCATTGCCAGCATATATAAAGTACATCCTAAAAAATAAACGGATTCCGTATAAAGGTTCCTCCGCGGTGTGGCTACGGCCAAAATTTTCCGGGGTTGATCAATTAAAAAGCATCGTTGATAAAATCACTGCTGAGAATGTTGGCCGAGAGGCTGTTGTCTTCAACATGATGTTCCATAACGTTGAAGTAATGCCCGGTCTGAGTCCTTACTCGGCTACAGCGGAAGATTGTGCTGACTATTTGCAGTCACTGGAATGGTTCCTTAATTATTGTAACGAACAAAATATACAAAGCGTAGGGCTATCATCATTATATGACGTCTACAAAAAGAATTAGACCGCTGCGCGTTGTAATGATACTGGGCAGTATGCCTCCACTACCTGTGGGCGGAGCAGAAATTCAGGCGGTTCGCCTTTGCAAAGAACTTAACAGGCTCGGTGTAGAGACAGAGATTATCACCTATGGAAAAATATGGGATAAAAAACACGGCGAATACGACGGTTTTCCTTTTACGCGATTGAGCTCAGTATTGGATTTGTTTAGCGATGTGCTTTCGCTGCTAAAGCCGAAACAAAAGACGATCACGACAACGAAAATTGATTACACGAACGCTACTGAAAAGACTGCTGAAATAACTGGCAAAGTGTGGATGGGAATGAGAACGCGCTACACTTTTTTTTATGTTAACGCATTGGTATACCTCTGGCTGAGGAGAAAAAAATTCGATGTTATCCATGCACACATGATGGAATGGCCGGCCATAGTATCAGTGAAGCTGGGTAAACGATTGAAAAAGCCAGTGGTGGTAAAGGATTCAACGATGAACGGCATCTTCAGCATCATGCGCTATCCTAACGGCAAAAGCAAACAGCGCGAAATTATAAATACTGCCTATTGCGTAGCCATGACTAAAATGATTCATCAGAACCTTTCACGCGCGGGAGTTTCTGAAGATAGAATAACAGATATTCCCAACGGCATAGAAATAACCGACGTTGTTGTTAAGGAACACAAATGGCGCAACAATGTATTTTTTGTTGGCAACCTTACACAGCAACCTGCGAAAGGAATCGATATCTTACTGTTCGCATGGAAAGAGGTGGTCAAAGCATTTCCGGATGCAACGATTGACATTGCCGGCGGTGGAGACGTGAGTGCATATGAGAAATTCGCCCGCGAGCACACCATTGAGAATGTTTTTTTCCTCGGAAAGCAGTCAAATATTAAAGACCGTATGCAGAACGCGGATATTTTTGTGCTTCCATCGAGGCGCGAGGGAATGTCGAATGCGTTAATGGAAGCGATGCTCTGCGCCCTGCCGGTAGTAGCAACTGACGTTTCCGGCAGCCAGGATCTTGTTGAAAATAATATATCCGGACTACTCGTGCCCGTTGGTGATGTTGCTGCATTGTCATCAGCCTTAATAAAAATGCTAAGTGATCCGGAACGGGCAGCGGAAATGGGACAGAAAGGATACGAAAGAATTAAAGCGAGGTGCGATATAAGAATTGTTGCCGGGCAATATAAAAACCTGTACACTAAAATAGCAGACGAAGGTTGAAGAATAAAAATGTTCTGTTGCTTGTAAATCAGCTGCATGGTGGTGGTGCCCAAAAAGTGATCGCTAACCTAAGCATTTACCTGTCGGAACACTACAACGTTACGCTTGCCATTTATAACGACACAGACAAAGTAGTTTTTGAACATAAAGGAGACCTTGTTAAACTCGAATTACCCTATGCTGAGGATACCCACAGTAATCCCCTGCATAAAAGAGTGCTGAGGTCTTTCTCGCTTTTACGGCAAATTCGAAAACTGAAGAAAACCAGAAACATCGATGCGACCGTTAGCTTCCTGGAAGCATCCAACATCATCAATATCTTAACGAAGCAAAAAGACAAGACTATTATCAGCGTAAGAAGTTACCTGAGCAACGAATTTGCGGATATTCCGCGATTAAAAGTATTCGGAACATTCATCAAATTGCTTTATAAAAGAGCGGATCATATTGTAGTTCCCGCGAATCTTCTTAAACTTGACCTCGTCGACAATTTTGATGTGCCTGAAAAGAAGGTAAGTTTAATTTATAATTTCACCGACTTCAACAAAGCGGAAGTATTGAAGAATGCGCCTTTGCCTGTTCACCACAGTAAAATATTCGGCGGTGGCCCGGTTATCATAAATGTCGGACGCATTAATTATCCGAAGGCTCAGTGGCTCCAACCCACAATCCTTGCAGCCGTAAGGCAAAGCATCCCGGGAGCGAAATTGGTTATTCTTGGCGATGGCCAATTAAAAGAAAAGATCTACGAGGCTGCCGTTGCGAATGGCCTGAGGGTGTACGAAGAAGCATTACATTCGGACGATGCTGAAAGTGATTTTGATGTGTATCTTTTAGGCTTCACTAAAAACCCTTTCCCGTATCTTTCTAGAAGCGCGATTTTTTTGATGACATCCGTTTATGAAGGTTTTCCAAATGTGCTCGTTGAGGCTATGTCGAGCGGACTCCCGGTAATTTCCTCTGACTGTCCATCTGGTCCTCGGGAAATATTAAGTCCTTTCACAAATATTCGTTCGAAGGCGACTGATGTAGAATATGCCGAGTACGGCGTGTTAACCCCGGTGGCAGCAAACGATGGCGTTGATGATGAGCGCTACGCAAATTTTGCTGCTGAAGCCGTCACAACTTTATTAACAGACCAGGAGAAATATGATCGCTACAGCAAAAAATCTTTAGAACGTGCGGGCGAGTTCGATGTAAAAAAAATTATCCTGCACTGGAGGAAACTTATCGAGGGAAGTGACAAATTAGAGAATTGAGAATACTCTACATCCATACAAAATATTTGCATAGCGCCGGCGGCGAGGATACCACTGTGCAGGCCGAGTCTGAGCTGATGCGATCGAGGGGGCATGATGTTCGCGTGCATTTTTTCGATAACGCAAATATCGGCGGAGGCATCAAAGGAAAACTTACCGCTGGAATATCGGCTGTGTATAACCGGTCATCTGCAGCTGAAATAAACAAGGTTTTACTTGAGTTTGCTCCCGATGTGGTTCATGTGCACAATTTCTTCTTTGCTGCATCGCCATCGGTATTGCGCGAAGTACATCGCCATCGTATACCTCTTGTCGTGACCATACACAATTACCGGTTGATTTGCGCAAATGCGCTGCTACTTCGTAACAATAAAGTGTGCGAGCTTTGCATTTCGCACGACTTTCCCTGGTATGGCGTAAAATATAAATGTTATCATGATTCAGCTGTACAAAGTGCCGCTATTGGCGCAATGTCGGCGTTCCATAAATGGAGCGGCACCTGGAAGAAGGTAGTCAACCTTTATATTACGCCATCAGCATTCGCCAAAAACAAGCTTGTACACTCGTCGTTCAATGTTGATGCGGACAAAATTGCTGTAAAAGCCAATTTTATCAACGATCCGGGCGAGGCCGATGTTCAGCAAAGACAAGAAAGCTTTTTATTTGTTGGCAGATTGTCGGTTGAAAAAGGTGTCGGCGTTTTGCTCGAGGCCTGGAGCGGTTTTGCTGAGCATAAGCTGGTGATTGCCGGTGATGGACCGGAAGGTGAAACGCTGAGAACAAAATACGGTCATCTAAAAAATGTTCGATTTGTTGGTCATCAAACAAAAGAAGAGGTGACCCGGTTAATGAAAGAATGCCGTGCACTTATCTTTCCTTCTATCTGGTACGAGGGGCTGCCCCTTACTATCATCGAGGCGTTTGCCACAGGCACGCCGGTGATCGGTTCTAATCTTGGCGCAATGAGCGAGATGATCCGGGACGGGCATAATGGGTTATTGTTTGAGGTAGCAAATACGGGTAGTTTAAGAAGCGCTATTGAGCGTTTTAATGCTGCAATTTCCGATAAACAGTATATTATGTATGCAAACGCGCGCAACATCTACCTTGAAAAATATCATCCGGATAAATGCTACGACGCAATCATGAAATTATATAACGCAGCTTCCAGCCTCAAAAAAACTGCTGCATGGACGTAACGCTCCATTCATCATTAGCTGGCGACCATGTTCGCAAAACAAGAAATTCATCCATTGTACTTATTGTTGTTTCGTTGCTCATCGGCACAGCCTTAAGGATCTCACTTTTAGTGCTGTATCCAGTAGTCACTTTATTTATACTCGCTTTTTACAGGTTCAGGCTTACACCATCATTTATCTTCCTGTTATGTATTGTAGCGTTTACATTCGTGCTCTCCCTTTTCGAAAACCTGTTCATTAAATACAAGCTGCTATCCCTGTCGTACATGTTGCCCTTCCTGCTTTTATTGTTCTGTGATCCCGCAGCAGAGCAAAACAGGAAAGTCAACCACTTATCTATCTTTATTACCTGCCTTTCAATCGTCGCCCTGATTAATGACCTCCTGGGAATTATACAAGTAATTGTCACCCCTAACTCGGATGATAGTTTTCTTGGGCTTTACTCACAATATTCGCTTTCCATTAACGGGCTGATGTTGTTGAACACTGTTTTGTTTTTCTATTACTTCATGTTGTTCATTGCCAGGAAACGATTACTGTATCTCGCCCCCGCGGTATTTTTTCTGTGCTGTTCAATCCTTGGCTTCTACGGGGGTGGCCTCGCCATATTTATGGTTGCTTTTATTCTTGCGTTCTTCAAATTCAAACTTGCGGCAATGATTCGCACCGTAACCATTGGCCTTGCGTCGGTGGCTGTGCTGATACTGATTATGTATCTCGTTAAGCCCTTGGTACTGGAATATAATATTGCGAACGTAAAAAAGCTTCTTGTATTTGACCCTGAACACGGGGCACGAAAAGTGAGGTCGTTTTATAATTACGGAGTCTCCTACCCAAAAGATGCAAGAGATTTTTTATTGGGATCAGGACCTGGCACGTTTAATAGCCGCAGCGCATTTATGGTGGGGAGCCCGAGCTACTTTCAGTTACTGCCCTTTATAAAAGAAGACCGGCAACCTTACTATTTTAAGAACTTTGCCTACACCTTGTGGAACGCCAACAACAACCAGAAGGAACTTTACCTTGATGGTTTTCGTAATCAACCATTCTCATCGGTGCTCGCTTTTCTTGGCGAGTATGGGTTGATATTTACACTTGCTTTTCTTTGGCTGTACTACATGTATTATAAGCGGGTAGCCGCAATATATAAAGCGAAGAAGGATGACGAACTTACAGCGATCTTCAGATTTTTTAAGTTTCTGATTATCCTGCTGCCCTTACTTTTGCTGATCGATAACTATTATGAATACCCGGAAGTTATGCTGTTGGTGATACTCGGAATTAAGTTCGCACATGCACGAATGGAACAGCTTAAATTGGTCCACCCATGAGTATCATGACTTTCCTAAGAAAGCAGAGTTTTCAACCGGGCCTTGCAGCCGTTTTTGTAAATCCATTTTACTTTGTGCGCAGGCCGCTTTTCCTGAATGTAAAAAGCCTTGCACCCAGATTATCAGGGAGGCTACTCGATTTTGGATGTGGCCGCAAACCTTACGAAAATCTCTTTTCCGTAAACGAGTATATCGGCATAGATATGGAGCAAACCGGCCATGAGCACAAAAATTCAAAAATTGATGTGTATTACGACGGAAAGCATATCCCCTTTCCGGACGCTTCTTTCGACAGCGTGTTTTGTAGTGAAGTATTTGAGCATGTGTTTAATCTCGATGAGATTATCGTTGAGATAAAAAGAGTGATGAGGCCTGGCGCAAAAATTCTTGTTACCGTGCCATTTGCATGGCACGAACATGAAACGCCTTATGATTTTGGAAGATATACTTCGTTTGGCATAAAGCACCTCTTCGAAAAACAGGGATTCGAAATTGCAGAATACAGGAAAAGCGGAAATTTTATCAGGGTGAACTTTCAGATGACTGCACTTTATTTTTACAGTATCATCAATACTAAAAACGCTACCGTAAATTTCTTTCTGCGGATGCTGTTCATCGTTCCAATAAATATCATTGGTTGTATACTTGCGCCGCTATTTCCCGTAGACAAATCGCTCTACTTTAATAACGTTGTGCTTGCCGTAAAAAAGTAAATGATCATGCTATCACCTCAATCCTTTCTTTCATACTCACAAACATCTGTTCGAGCGTTTGCTTAATATCATACGTGAACTCCCATCCGGGGTAGTGCGACTGAAACTTGCTTACATCGCTGATGTACCAGATATGATCGCCGATGCGGTTTGTTTCGCTATATGAGTGAGAAAGTTTGTTACCGGTTATCTCCTCGCACATTGCGATGCCTTCTACCATGGAGCAATTTGAATACCTGCTTCCACCTGCGTTATATACTTCGCCGAAACGTGGAGCCTGGTAATAGTGCCAGAACATGTTTACTAGATCGTAGCTGTGTATGTTGTCGCGAACCTGCTTGCCCTTATACCCGAATATCGTATAATGGTTTCCGGTGATAGCGCACTTCATTAAATACGCAAGAAAACCGTGCAGCTGCGCGCCGGAATGATTTGGACCGGTTAAACATCCGCCCCTGAATATACCCGTACGCATATTGAAGTACCGGCCATACTCCTGCACCATGATGTCGGCAGCCACTTTTGAAGCACCGAATACCGAGTGCTTCGAATGGTCGATGCTCATCTGCTCGTCGATCCCCTTTTCAAAATAAGGGTGACGGGAATCGATTTCCCATCTTGTTTCGGTTTCTACAAGCGGCAATAGGTTTGGATTATCACCGTAAACTTTATTGGTTGAGGTAAATATAAATACTGATTCAGGACAATGAAGCCTTGTAAGTTCCAGTAGATTGAGCGTACCGGTTGCATTCACACTAAAATCGGTAAGCGGTTCCTTCGCGGCCCAGTCGTGGCTTGGCTGAGCAGCAGTATGTATGATAAGGGAAATATCTGAACCATATTTCTTGAAGATCACTTCGAGGTCCGTGTAGTTGCGGATGTCGGCGGCATAGTCGCGGTAGTTTGAAAACTTTTCCTGCAACCTGCTCCGGTTCCAATCAGTCGAGGCTTCCTTGCCGAAAAAATATTGGCGAAGGTTATTATCAATGCCTACAACGAGGTCGAACTTACTGGCAAAAAAGGATACTGATTCACTGCCGATCAGGCCACCTGATCCGGTGATTAAGGCAATTTTCATCCGTGGGAAGTTTGTTTGTTCGGATAAAATTATGCAAATGCAACTTTACGCAAGCGAAGTTTGCAAAGCAGGTATAAAATGATGAAATGCGGGTTGGTGGTGAGGTATCTCTTCCAGAGCTTTTTAGGTTCCTGAACGAGCCTGTAGAACCACTCCATACCAGCCTGCTGCATCCATGCCGGAGCCTGGCTGATATTTCCTGCATGAAAGTCGAATGCTGCTCCAACGGCCATCATTACGGAGCTGATCTTTCCCAAGTGGCTCGCTACCCACTTTTCCTGGCGGGGGCAACCACGGCCAACGAGAACGATGTGTGCGCCACTGGCGTTTATCTTATCGATATCAGCCTGATCTTCTTCCGGAGTAGCTTCTCTGAATCGGTCGGCATGTATGCCTGCGATGCTTACGCCCGGATAGTTGATGTTGATGAATGCAATGAACTTCTCCAGCGTTTCAGCTGTGCTACCGTAGAGGTAAACACTGAGCTTTTCTTCGCTGGCACGTGCGAGTACATATTTTGTAAGGATCGGACCTGTAACCCTGTCTTCCAGGCCAGCCTTGTAAAAGCTGTTTAAAGCCCAGCGGATCGGCTGGCCATCGGGCACAACCATATCGAGCTTATTAACCAGGTTACGGAAAGATCTATCTTTCACCGTTTCTATAAGTCCGTGCACTGCAAGTGCCGAAACGCCGTAGCTCTTCCTGATCCTTGCTTTAGATATAATAGTTTCTGATGCACGGAGATAGTCTGTAATGCTGTAGTTAGCAGTAAACAGCTGAAGCTTGATGTCTTTTTCCTGGTCAACCAATGATGGCGCAGGAATAGGCATCCTTCTGCGAAGAAGGGCGTATGCTACCTGTCCGGTGGTTTGGCGGATGATCCTTAAATCAAGACCGAAGCCTGCATTTCTTACATAAAATGCATCGTATTCAAATCTGCGGAAAATTGTTGCGAATTCTTTTGCGGGGCCCCTGTATCCTTTCACCTGCGAGAGACCAGTGATGCCGGGCTTTACCATGTTGCGGAACTTGTAGCCACTTACCACTTTTGCGAACTTGTTGCAGTCTTTGATCATGTGAGGTCTTGGACCTACAATGCTCATGTGACCTGTTACAACATTTAAAAACTGGGGAAACTCATCGAGGTTGGTGAATCTTAAAAACTTGCCAACGCGTGTTATTCTTTTGTCGTCGGGTTTTGCCTGCACTTCATTTGCTTCGGCGTTCGACATCATTGTGCGGAACTTAATGCATCCAAAGATTTTTCCACCCTTTCCTACCCGGCGCTGAATAAAAAATATGCCGCCTTTTGAATCGAGGAGAATCAGCAATCCCACAACAGGGATCAGCCAGCTGAGAATTCCAACGATAACAAGCAGGGAGAAGGTAATGTCAAAAAGCCTCTTGAAGAAAAAGTAACTTGATTTTTCATCAACATAATGCCTTAGAGAAACTTTTTCCGTCATTGACCGGGTGGTCAAATGAGCTAACGTTAATGCCGATTTCATACTTCCTGAATGGGGCGCTCCCCGATTGGATTTAAAATAGTTTTTCCAGAATTTGTCTTTCTAAAGAAAGTCAAATCACTTTGATAAGGTTCATGCGGCAGGGCCACATTCACCGAATCTGACCATTGCCGGCTAGTAAACGTTGCATCGCGCGTAAAATTGCGCAATTACATTAATAACGTGTTAATAACCAGCAAATGCTGAAACACCTAGCGTATAAAGGGAAACCCTTATATGAGAGGACTTCATACGTTTAAAAGATCGTCTCACAAGCAGATCGGACGATATTCAAGGGGGAGGACACCTTAGTTTGGCAATATTGATACCAAAAGATAGCTTTGCTACCCTTTTAACGATTTATGAAACGTTAGATATGTACGAAAAAAGCTATCACAATCTGCCTCTTAATACTTCAACTTTTCTTGTAACTGGCGGTGCCGGATTTATTGGTTCTCACCTCGTTGAATACCTTCTGCAGAAAGGCGCGAAAAGCGTTCGCGTACTGGATAATTTCAGCACCGGCTCACGCGAGAATTTGACGGAGTTCAAGAAATCAGAACGCTTCAAATTGTTTGAAGGTGACATCTGCGACCTCAGCATGTGCAAAAATGCCATACAGGGGGTTGACTATGTTCTACACGAGGCGGCGCTGGGATCGGTACCCCGCTCAATAAACGACCCCATTAAAACTAACGAAGTAAATGTGAGTGGTTTCCTGAATATATTGGTGTCGGCCCGCGACGCCGGGGTGAAACGAATGGTTTATGCAGCCAGTTCAAGTACCTACGGTGACGACCCGGGTCTTCCGAAAATTGAACACAAGATCGGCAATCCCCTCTCGCCATATGCCGTGTCAAAATATATAAATGAACTTTACGCCAGCGTTTTTTCGCGCACCTATGGCTTCCATACCTATGGACTGAGATACTTCAATGTATTCGGACCACGTCAAAATCCCCGCGGACCGTACGCGGCGGTGATTCCCTTATTTATCCAGGCCGCGCTTGAGCAGGCTCCTGCGTCAATCAACGGCGATGGGGAAACAGGCAGAGATTTTACTTTTGTTGAGAATGTGGTACAAGCGAATATCAAGGCACTGATGGCCCCGATCGAAAAACATGAAATTGTAAATGTTGCCTGTGGCGGGATGACTACGCTGAACGATTTGTGGAAAGCTATTTCACATGATATCGGGATAGAAATTCCTGCGAACCACGCACCCTCGCGCGTTGGCGACATCAAGCACAGCCTTGCCTCTATTGAAAAAGCACAGCGATTATTTGAATTCGATCCGTCGGTCGATATCCAGGAGGGCCTGAAGGAAACGATTAAATGGGCCAGGGAAAACAGGCAC
This sequence comes from uncultured Chitinophagaceae bacterium, assembly GCA_963782225.1. Lineage (GTDB taxonomy): Bacteria > Bacteroidota > Bacteroidia > Chitinophagales > Chitinophagaceae > Flavitalea. Next base: position 142,312 of record CAWAIQ010000001.1, on the reverse strand, counting down.
ATCTTTAGTACATCACCTGCACACTAAACTTATTGCTGACAGCACCAAGTTCTTTTGCAGCTGCGTCGCTGATGCGGAGTGATAATCCTGCGCTTTCTTTCATGTCCGGCAGTTCGCCGAGCACTTTTGCGAAGACGAATTTATTAGTAGAAGGATAATTCACTTTGACAATCGTTCCGACAGTAACATTATTCATGAGCGCGTAATACTTACCGTCGTTCCAGCCACTTGTGCTTTTAAATATTCCTGATACAGCAGGCTGATTTTTTCCATTCTCATCGTACTGTGTTTTGAAATATCCGCCAGATTCTTTCGATCCTGCCGTAGATGTTCCGCCACTGCTGGCCGGTGCTGCAGCAGGTGGAGCAACAGGCGTTTGAGGCGTTGCTGGCTTTGCGGGAGGCGGCGTGGAAGAAGCGGTAGTTGTTGAAGCCGTAGTGGGAGCACTTTTAGCCGGAGCTAAAAATCCAACAATAAGTTTTTTTCCTGCTTTCGCCTGATCGCGGGTAATGTTGTTCCAGCGCTCAAGCTTTTCGATCGGCACTTTATTGTGATTAACACTAATGCGGTACATCCACTCTTTATCGGCTACCACATGATATATCGGTACCAGGTCGTCAACAGATCCGGTTGGATCTTCCTGCGAAAAATTCGATTTTGTAAGCGGGATTTTCAGCGTAGTTCCTATTTCCAGCGGCTTGTCTGTGCTTTGCTTGTTGTATGAGGCAATTTCGTTTGGAGTGAGGCTGAAGGTACGGCCCAGGCTGAACCATGTTTCTTTTGCGGCAACCTTATGGGTAACATAAAGATCAGGGGCAGCACCCTCTGTATGGAGTTCCTGACCGGTTACAGCCTGAACAAACAATACGAGGAGGGACAATAACAAACTTCTGTTTCTGTTCATCGGTCTTTCAATTCTATCTGTAAAGATAACTATTCAGGAATTTCCACTTTTAAGAATGCGCCATTCTTTAGGATAATAATTGTTAACTCTTTTTTGCAAAATTTTTACCCACCCTAATGTTAAACCATTGTATTTAACCAGCGACCATCCTTTGTGCGTAGCTGTTATGGTAACTTCTTCTTTGCGCAAATATTGCAGGGAGTCCTCTTTTTTTAACGAAATACTAGGCAATTCGGGGTTCACTATTCCGGAAACGGCAAGGTGATGGTCGGGAATAAGTTCGTCGCGTACCGTTTTGCCAATCGTGATGCCCGCCATCCGAATATTGAGTGAAGAACGAATGGTGACCAGGCTATGTTCTAAAAACGACGGAAACGCAAAAAGATCTTCCTGGTGTCGATAATAATTGAGCGATACACCGGGTTCGATCCAGTTAGCGACTAATGCCTTTTCCGCAGAAGTAGCCTTTTCAAGTTTAAATTTTCCGTAGGGAGCGCCACTTTCGTCATCACCGTCTTTTTTTCTAAAACAGGCAACATACAACCCCTCCCCTTTTAATTTATCCGGAAAGAAACGATACCCGAAGGCACTGTGTGATGCACTTACCGTTTCCACAATATTCCACTCCGCCCGGGTTGTAATTTGCATTGATTCGAGCTGGTAGTTCGACATCAACCAATCGGAAATTTCCTCATCCTCTTGCGGTGAATATGAACACGTGGAATAGATCAATATTCCGTCTTTCTTCAAACATCCATATGCGTCAGCCAAAATTCGTTGCTGCCGGAGACTGCATGTGCGAACTGCATCTTCACTCCATTCTCTCACGGCCTCAGGATCCCGTCTGAATAATCCCGAACCAGAACAAGGAGCATCAACAACCATCAGATCGAAAAATGCAGGAAGTCGTGCGAAATCACGTGGATCGTTATTGGTGATCACCACGTTTTCTCCGCCCCATTTCGTCATGTTCTCCGTTAATATGCTCACTCTTGTTTTAATCACCTCATTACTTACAAGCAAGCTCTCGGGAGAAAGAAGAGATTGAATGAGTGTCGATTTTCCGCCGGGTGCAGCACAAAGGTCGAGTGCGCAAATATTTTCATTGAGATCAAGTGTCTGTGTAAGGCATTGTTCTAAAAACATTCCAGACGCTTCCTGCACATAATAGGCGCCCGCATGCAATGCAGGATCGAAAATAAATGAAGGGCGTTCGGGAAGATAATAACCATAGTTGCTCCACGGAATTTTTGCTGCCTCAGGAAATAATGAGTGTACTTCTTTTACTTTCCGTGGATTGATGCGGACAGAAACTACCTGTGTACGATTTTCATGAACCGATACAAACGATGCTTCATCGAATCCCCTCACGTTCTGCAATGATTGCAGTAGTTCGTGCGGAACAATGCCACTTTTCAAAATGCTATAAGGTTTTTATTTCCGCCACAAGGTCCTGCAACACTTTCTTCGCGTCGCCAAATAACATCGAGGTTTTCGGACGGAAGAACAAATCGTTTTCAATACCGGCATAACCGGGCTTCATGCTTCTTTTATTTACGATCACCATTTTCGCCAGTTCCACGTCGAGGATGGGCATTCCATATATTGGTGAAGAAGTGTCGGTTTTTGCGGCCGGGTTTACTACGTCGTTCGCGCCGAGTATCAGCACCACATCAGTTGATGGAAACTCTTCGTTCGCGTGTTCCATCTCCTGTAGTTTATCGTAGCTAACGTCTGCTTCTGCAAGCAATACATTCATGTGCCCGGGCATTCTTCCGGCAACAGGGTGAATCGCATACTTTACATCTACTCCTTTATCATTCAATATTTTTTCAAGATCATGGCAAACGTGCTGCGCCTGCGCAACAGCCAATCCATAACCCGGTACGATCATTACTTTCGAAGCGTAGCTCATCACTACTGCAGCATCGGGTATTGAAATCTCTTTATATTGGCCCTGGTCTGTACCAGCCGCAGACGACTTAGTTCCCGTTGCCCCGAATGAACCGATCAATACATTCTTCAGCGATCTGTTCATTGCGCGACACATCAAGATGGTAAGCAGTGTACCCGCCGCGCCTACCAGTATACCACCGGTGAGCATCACTTTATTATCATACAAAAATCCGCCGCATGCTGCAGCAACACCTGTGAAAGAATTCAGTAACGAAATTACTACAGGCATATCGGCACCACCAATCGGCAGCACGAAAAAAATTCCGTACACCAGCGACAACAGCAAGAATGCCATATAAGAAACGCAACATTCAACTCTGTTTCCGAATTGTAGATAACGTAACCCGATGCCACCACAATTACCAGCAGTATAAGGAGGTTTACGATATGTTGCCCCCTGAATGAAAAGTCGCCAAACTTTCCTTTTAACTTTCCCCATGCAACCACGCTTCCTGCAAATGAAACGGTGCCTATTACCAGCCCCGCAAAGATGATGAGCACGTGACCCGGATGTACAATAACGGGACTATATGCAAGGTGATCAAACTCTATTATCGATATCAATGCTGCGCATGCGCCGCCCATACCGTTGAAAAGGCTTACCATTTCCGGCATCGCGGTCATCTGTACCTTTCTCGCAGCAAGTGTGCCTACGATCCCGCCGATGATGAGTCCACCGAATATCCAGCCGTAGTTGTGAAGTTTTTCGCCTTCTGATTCATATAAGAAGATGGTGCCGAAAATGGCGAGGGTCATTCCTGCGGCAGCGATGAGATTTCCTTTGCGCGCGTTGGCAGGATCGGAAAGCATTTTCAACCCAATGATAAAGGTCACTGAACCGATGAGGTAAATAAGGGTGAGTATGCTGAATTCCATTTATTTTTTCTTCTTTTTAAACATCTCAAGCATCCTGTCTGTTACAACAAATCCACCTACCACGTTCAATGTTCCGAGTATCACCGCCAAGAAACCTAAAGAAAGTGCGAGATAATTATCCGATTCAGCTTTGCCCATCACTATGATCGCACCGATGATTACCACTCCGTGAATCGCATTTGCACCACTCATCAACGGGGTATGCAACACGCTGGGCACGCGTCCGATCACTTCTATACCGAGAAAAATCATGAGGACAACAACGTAAATCATTTCCTGGTTTGCGGCTATCCAGCTGAGAATGTTCATAAAGCTTTTACTTTTTCGTGCGTAATCTCACCGCCATGTGTGATACAACTTCCCTTCACCAAGTCATCTTCAAAATTCAAAAACAATTTTCCTTCTTTATCAATGATCAGATTCAGAAAATTCAACACATTCTTACCATACAACTTGCTTGCATCGGAAGGCATCGTTGCTGCAAGCGCCGAATTGCCGATGATGCTTACGCCGTTGATCATTACTGTTTCATCGTTCTTGGTGTAGTCGGTATTACCGCCGGTTGCTGCGGCCAGGTCTATTATCAACGAACCCTTTCGCATACGCGCAATCATATCTTTCGTAATTAATATCGGCGCTTTTCTTCCCGGAATCTGCGCAGTAGTGATTACTATATCGGCCTTTGCAATGCTTTCGGAAATTTTCTCTTTTTGACGCTGTTGAAATTCGGTCTGATTGTTCCACTGCATATCCCCCTGCCTTCGATGCGTCGGCCGCACCTTCCACTTCAATGAACTTTCCACCAAGGCTCATTACTTCTTCTTTTACGGCGGGCCGGGTATCGAATACTTCCACCACTGCGCCAAGCCTTCTCGCTGTTGCGATCGCCTGTAAGCCCGCAACGCCTGCACCGAGTATCAGCACTTTTGCCGGAGCAATGCTGCCGGCAGCCGTCATAAACATGGGGAAGTAACGCGAATACTTTTCTGCAGATAACAGCACGGCTTTATAACCTGCAATGTTTGCCTGCGAACTGAGCACATCCATGCTTTGAGCACGCGTGGTGCGGGGCAGCATATCCAAACTGAATACCGTCGCGCCCGTTTTTAGCCCAGTCCGTCATTGAGGGCGCATTGAACAAGGGCTGATAGACGCCGATAAAAACTTTATCAGATGCTATAAATGACTGGTGATGAATGGTGAGAATAACGTCGGCACTTTGTAAAATTTCGGCGGAAGATCGCGATTTGCGCGCCGGCTTTTGTGTAATCGTCGTTGTTACTGAAGGCTTTTTCGCCCGCGCCGTCTTCCACCAGCACTGTAGATTCCTTTTTTGGTAAGGGTGGCTATAGCATCGGGTAACAAAGAAACCCTTGTTTCTGTAGAAGGTTCTTTCAATACACCAATTACCATAGGCAGAAGACTTTGGAACTAAACAACAACCATTGTTTAACTAATCCGATAGTAAGATAGAATTTTTTTTCTCAATTCAGAACCTGATCGTGAAATGCTGTTTCACTTTAAATTCCGGACGAAAGAAAACGATGCCCATAAAGAAGAGATCGATCGTTAGCATTACGGAAGGATGTTCTTTTATCTCGTTCCACGCATCTTCCATGCCTTTGCTCCAATGAATATCATCGAAGATGATCACCGAATCGCTCCGACATTTTCTTCAGCAATTCGCGGAAAGTATGCGAGCGTGGGTTTTTTACGGTGATTGGCATCGATAAAGGCCAGGTCGATATGCGGAATTGCCGATACCATTTCCGGTAATGTATTATCGAAATTGCCGGTAATCACACGAACGTTTGTGAGACCCAGCGAGTCGAAGTTGTTTTTTGCAATCGAGTTGCCACCGCATAATTTCCCTCTCCTGTTACCATAGCCGAAGTTTTATCGGCCAATGCGAGATATGCGGAAGAAACACCTAGTGACGTACCTAATTCAAGGATGTAATGAGGCTGATAAAACCTGGCAATACGGAATAAAAGCTGCGCGTATTTGGCCGACTTTGCCGACACCTTTGCAATCTGCGATACGCTTTTAGAGCCCCTGCCGCTTGTTGAACCTGCACCGTAATCTTCCATAGGTACTGGCGTTTGATCGGCCAGCAGTTTTTTTCTCAACCGTTCTGCCTCCGAATATTCTGAGTAAGCAAATTTGTCGTTCAATACCTTTTCAACGAAATCGAAAACGAATGGAGAATGGATACCATGGCCTTTGCCGTTAGACGCACTAATCCGGTAACCGATGTATTTGGTGGCGAGTGTCAGAGGGGAGTACATTGGCTTCTATGCCTCATTTTCTTTGCCAGATTTCAAAAGTGTAGCTGTAATGCATGCTTCGCATCGGCCTCAAACGGCGTGGAAGCGCTGATTATCCACTCTTTTTGATCGATTGTGGGAAAAAAGGTGTCGCCCTCCAGGTTCGTGTGCACGCGGGTCATGTAGATGCGGTTGGCAATTGGCATTGACTGTTTGAATATTTCACCTCCGCCGATCACGTAACATTCTTTCGCGTCGGTTTCTGCAGACCTGGTGATCGCTTCTTCTAATGATGCAGCGGTAATAACATCATTGCCGGGTTGAAATGCGGGATTAGAAGCTGATGACAATATTCGTTCTGCCTTTTAACGGCTTGCCAAGCGATTCGTATGTTTTTCTGCCCATGATAACGGGCATACCCCAGGTGGTATTTTTAAAAAACGCCATGTCGTTTGGCAGGTGCCAAAGCAGCTGATTGTTTTTTCCGATAACGTTGTTCTCTGTGGCCGCCACTACGAGGTTAATGATCATATCGGTTGTAGTTGTACTAAACGGCAACAGGAGCTTTTATGGGAGGATGATGCTGATAGTTTTCGAGCGCAAAATCTTCAAACTTAAAATCGAAGATGTCTTTTACCGATTCGTTGATGCGCATTATCGGCAATGGATATGGCTTTCGCGACAGCTGCAACTCGGCCTGCTCGAAATGATTATTGTAAAGATGAACGTCGCCAAAAGTGTGAACAAATTCACCGGGCTGCAAGCCGCAAACCTGTGCGATCATCATCGTGAACAGTGCATATGATGCGATGTTGAATGGCACGCCAAGAAACACATCGGCGCTTCGCTGGTACAGCTGGCAGCTTAGTTTTCCTTCTGCTACATAAAACTGGAACATGGTATGGCAGGGCATCAGCGCCATTTCCGGAAGGTCGGCAACGTTCCATGCACTGATGATGATTCGCCTGCTGTCGGGATTGGTTTTGATCTGGCGGATAACATCACTCAACTGGTCATGAACTTTACCATCCGCACCCTGCCACGATCTCCATTGTTTGCCGTAAACCGGTCCCAGTTCGCCATTTTCGTCGGCCCATTCGTTCCATATAGATACGCCGTTATCGGTAAGATATTTAATGTTTGTTTCGCCCTTTATGAACCACAACAGTTCATGAATAATGCTCTTTACATGAACCTTTTTTGTGGTGACCAGTGGAAAGCCCTCCTCCAGGTTAAACCTCATCTGGTAACCGAAGCAGCTCCTCGTTCCTGTACCGGTCCGGTCAGATTTGTTAACGCCCTGATCAATAATATGCTGTAGTAGCTGGAGGTATTGCTGCATTAACGCAAGGTATAGAATTTGTTTAGTACTTTCGTGAGGGTGTTATCCATTGAAAAATCATCTTTTTAATCTGTTATTGTGACATTCAGCGAGTATTTTGAACCAGAACTTTTAGAGGGGCTTTCGTCAATGGGTTTTGAAAAACCTACTCCCATCCAGGAGAAGGCGATACCTGTGGTATTGGAAGGCAGGGACCTGATTGCGTGCGCGCAAACCGGTACAGGCAAAACTGCCGCCTTTCTTCTTCCCCTTGATCAACAAAATCATTAAGGAACACAGCGAAACTGTTAATACGCTGATCGTTGTGCCTACACGCGAACTGGCTATTCAGATCGATGAAGCGCTGCAGGGATTTTCATACTTCACACCTATCAATTCTATTGCTATTTACGGCGGTACAAATGGTACCACGTACGACCAGGAAAAGAAGGCGCTTATTCATGGTGCTAATATCGTTATTGCCACTCCCGGCAGGTTGATTGCACACCTTAACCAGGGTTACGTGAAGTTCAATACCGTTAAGCATCTTGTGCTTGATGAGGCGGACCGTATGCTTGACATGGGTTTCAGTGATGATCTGAACAGAATTATCAGCTTTCTTACCGAAAGAAAGACAAACGCTTTTGTTTTCGGCAACGATGCCTCCGAAGATCCGTTCGCTGGCAACCAAGATTTTAAAGCAACCCGTTGAAATAAATATTTCCGTTTCTAAGCCTGCAGAAGGCGTAATCCAGGGCGCTTACATGGTGCCGAATGAGCAGAAGGTTATGCTGATCAAAAACCTTTTGAAAGGCAAAAAAATCAAAAGTGTAATCATCTTTGCTTCTACAAAAAGTAAAGTGAAGGACCTTGAGAGGGAGTTGAAGAAGATAGGTATGAATGCTGCTTCATATTCATTCCGATCTTACACAGGAAGAGCGTAATGATGTGCTTCGCGCTTTCAAAAGCAGGAAATTGCAGATACTGGTAGCCACTGATATATTATCAAGAGGAATTGATATCGACTCGATAGGACTTGTGATCAATTTTGATGTTCCGTCCGATGCGGAGGATTATATCCATCGTGTAGGTAGAACCGCCCGCGCTGAATCTACAGGTGTTGCGCTTACTTTAATCGGCCAGGCCGATAGAAGGAAGTTTAAAAATATTGAAGAGTTGATTGGTAGTGAGGTGAAGAAGCTGCCGCTTCCGATGCCGGATGTGTTGCAGAGTTAAAGTTTTTTTACTCCTGCGGAGGCTTTTTTAAGAAGATTCTGTTTTCTCCTGCGGAAGGATTTTTTTAAGAAGGTTTTCTCTCCTGCGGAGGGCTTTTTTAAGTAGATTTTTTTGTTACAGAACTAAAGTTTTTTCTCCTGCGGAGGCTTTTTTAAGAAGATTCTTTTTCTCCTGCGGAGGGCGTTTTTAAGATGATTTGAGAGTTGTTTTTCTTCTTGCTGATTTCCTTCTTTATCAAACTTAGTTCACTGCCCTGTTTGCCCCGCAACCGAACTATTTTCATGCGCGCGCCGCATCAAATAAGGAATCACATCTTTTATCGGGCCGAATGGCAGATACTTACTCACCGAATATCCCTCACGGGCAAGGTTAAACGTAATATTATCACTCATGCCATACAACTGCGAAAAATGAATATGCGGATGATCGTGAGGAATCTGTTTTTCGTGCATCAACTTCGTAGCATATAAATTACTCTGCTCATTATGCGTGGCAACGATCACGGCGATATCTGCAATGTTATCAATTGAAAATCTCAAGCGCCTCGATTATAATCTCTATCCGAAGATGCTTTATCGGGTTGTATCGGTGAAGTGTAATTTAATTCCGCAGCCCGTTTTCGTTCCTTCTCCATATATGCACCTCGCACGAGTTTGACAGCCGGAATATAATTCTTCTTCCGTGCCTCATTGTATGTGTGTTTCAAAAATGCAAGCCGGTCGCTTCGGTACAGTTGGATGGTGTTATAGACCACGGCGCGGTCGCGATTGTATTTTTCCATCATCTGCATCGTAACGGCATCCACAGGATCCTGTATCCATGTTTCTTCTGCATCTACAAGCACCGCAACATTGCCGTTGGCAGCAGCGCGAATAATTCTTTCCATACGCTCCACTACCCTCGCCCACTCTGCTTTTTCTGCATCATTCAACACTTCTGTATGTACATTTCCCGTGTAACCGCTGTGGTCGTTTGCGGCTGCATCCAGTTTTTCCAACAGCGAAAAACGTGCAAATCCGGTTACTTTAATGCTGATAAAAGGAATATTTGGTTGAGAGGATGCATACTTCACCACCCGGATAAATTCTTCGCATGAATGTTCAAAGCTATCCTCTCCCTCTTTTCCTTCCACCCCATAATCGAGGATTACATTCACGTTGAATTTCTCGAGTTTGTCAACCACTCGTGCTGTTTCGTCAAGCGACTCGCCACCCACAAATTGTTCGAAAATGGTGTTCCTGATCAAACCTTTAACAGGCAGACCGAGTTTCATAATAAATGGTGTAAGCGATGTGCCTATTTTAACGAGCGTTTGATAGCTCATGGAAGAAAATAAAAACCTGGCGTGCCGGAGTTCTTTGTCTGACTTATAGGCAAACGCATTTTTAGTGTTTTCAAAAGAGAGATCGTAAGCCATGGATTCTTTTTGCGGGTATTAGGGCGCAAAAATAGGAAAAGCCAAATTGATGATCCAGATTGTAAATTGCACCCGTTCATGACCATTACCCATACAGACATCTGGAAATTCAGCATACCCATGCACCCGTTTACGATAGCAACGGGCACCATGACGTTTGCCCAGAATACGTTTATACGAGTTCATCTGTCTGACGGAACATATGGCGTTGGTGAATGTTCAGCTTTCCCAATGATCACGGGCGAAACTCAGGCCACCTGCTTTGAAATGGCCAAAGACTTTGCCCGGTTATGGAAAGGAAAAGACCCGCTGGATATCGATGCACGGCTCCGACGAACTGGACGACTTTGCCGCATTTAATGCCACGATCAAAAGTGCATTTGATATTGCCTTGTATGATATCGCTGCAAAGAAAGCCGGTCTGCCGCTATTCAGGTATTTGGGAGGCAGTTATAAGGAAATTGAAACCGATCTCACTATTGGCATCGCTTCGCCTGGCGAAATGGCGAAAAAAGCAGTCGAATTTGTGAAAGATGGCGTGCGCATCATCAAGATAAAACTGGGCAAAAAAGTAGAGGACGATATCGAACGGGTTAAACTCATCAGGGAGGCAGCAGGTCAATCAACTATTTTACGCATCGATGCGAACCAGGGATGGAGCTATGAAGATGCTGTAGATGCATTGCTTTCGATGGCGACAGTATAATATTGAATTTTGTGAGCAGCCGATGCGCAGTTGGAATGACCATTACCTGCCTAACCTGAAAAAGATTTCGCCGATTCCTATCATGGCCGATGAAAGTGTGTACGATCACCGCGATGCAGAAAGACTGATCAAAGCAAATGCGTGCGATTCCGTAAATATCAAATTCGCAAAATCAGGTGGAATACACGAAGCCATCCGCATTCACGATACTTGTAAGAAACATAATATCCCATGCATGATGGGTGGAATGTTAGAAAGCCGGGTGGCACAAAGTGCCTTTGCACATTTTGCACTCTCGCACGACAACGTTCGGTACTTTGATATGGATACGCCGATGCTCGGTCATACTGAAGATCCTGTTGTTGGGGGGGTGCGCTATAGAAAATACATTATTGAAACACCATTAGATCCCGGGATAGGCGCCGACGCAAATGATGACTTTTTGAGGAAGTGTGAATCCGTTACCATTTAATAATAAACAATCAGACATGGAACCGCAAGCAAAGAAACCGCAAGACTCACTGGTAGTGATGACAGAACTGGTACTACCGAACGATACCAATGTATTTGGCAACCTGATGGGAGGAAGATTGATGTACTGGATGGATATCGCTGCAGCACTTTCCGCTCTAAAACATTGCGCCTCGCCCACGGTAACAGCTTCGGTTGATAATATTTCATTTGAAAATCCTATCAAACTCGGAAACGCTGTACATATCGAAGCGAACGTCTCAAGATCTTTCAATACATCGATGGAAGTGCACATAAGCGTTTGGGGCGAAGATGCCATTATGCAGTACAAGTATAAAAGCAATGAAGCGTACTATACGTTTGTAGCCTTGGACCCGAATGGTAAACCTAAAAAAGTTCCTGAGGTGATCCCACAATCAGAGGATGAACAAAAGCTGTACGACGGGGCATTACGGAGAAGACAATTAAGGTTGATACTTGGAGGCAAAATGAAACCGGGTGATGCTACAGAACTGAAGGCACTGTTTACCTGATTATATCCGCTTCTGGCCGATCGCGGTCATTACTCCGTCGAGAATTGTTTCAACCGGCGCATCGTAGTCGATCTTGAGGTTTTCCTTAAACGTTATTGACAATTGCGTGCCGCGGTTAACAAGCTTTATTCCTTTTTTGTCGAATGCAGTGCTGAATCCATCTATTACTATCGGTATAACTATTGGCCGATGCATTTTGATGAGGTGCGCAGTACCTTTTCTGCCTGGCGCAAACGGTGTGGTGGTACCCTGCGGAAATTGTATTATCCAATTTTCTTCCAGTGCCCTGCTGATCTTGCGCGTGTCCGACGGATCAAGGCCCCGACGCTTTTCATTTGGTTTGCCGGTCCACGTGCGTTTTACGGTAATGGCTCCTCCGAGAGTAAATAGCTTCGCGAGCCAATTCGCTTTCATGGTTTCCTCTGCTGCCACATAGTACACATTAGTAAAAGCATTGAGAAGGTAAAACGGAAACCCGAGTTGATCTTTCCTGCCCCACTTTACTGCTGAGAAAACGTGGAGGATCGCTATTACGTCGGCGAAGTATGTTTGATGATTACTTACAAAGAGAACATTCTGCTTGGGAAGACCCCGCAGGTATTCGGTCCCTGAAATTTTCAGTTTATTAATAATAACAAAGCGCGGATAGCTTACCACGCCAATGAAGAAGTATAGTACTTTTCTTAATAGCCTTACCTTCCTTATCCTTTCAATAAATCCCATGGGTGCTGTTTCGCTGCCACGCGAATTTATGGAATTGCCAACTAATGAAAGTGCTACCTGGATACTAACATTTTAGCTGAAGTTGAGTAAGTTCCGGCATTTAAAACTACCTGGTAACCGCCCGCCGGAATGTTGGCCGACAAAGTAAGCGGAATGTTATTCTCGCCCTTATTAAGCGTAATATTCTTCACCGCAACTACCATCCCAAGGGAGTTGACAATTCTTATTGTTGCTGCAGATGCGTGCTCACTTTCTATCAACAACGCTGTGTTATTGAAAACGGGATTCGGAGCGAGTGCCAGGGTCACTGATGAGAAGCTTTTTGTTTTTATCAGTACGGTTGCGCTTGCCTGCTGGGCGCCACCGGCGTTATGCATGATGACGCGGAAGTATGCATTCGATTCATTGCTCGGTTCACGATAATTATAGGTTCCATCGACTGGAGTGACAATTCCTACTTTGTGAAAGTTCACTCCATCATATGAACGTTGCACTTCGTAATAATTGACCCCGATTTCGTTAACTGTTTGCCACATCAGGTCAATTCCTGCATCAGCTTTTTTGCCTTTAAAAGAAATGAATTTTGCAGGAAGCAGCGCGAACGAGGCGTTGAATATTCCCACATTATCTGATCCTGTTGCGTTGTCCGCGAATGTGCCGCCTGAAAAATTTCTTCCACCCGTACCGTTTAATGTTCTTGAAGTAATATTCGATGCGGGGGTCGCAGTACTGAAGATAATTGCTCCCTGTGCGCCTCCGCCTCCACCGCCGTGCGCGGCAGCATCGTTTACATTTCCACCGGTACCGCCATTGGCAGATATCGTCAATGTTTTAGTGGCAACAACGCTCCATGAATTTACTCTCAATAAAATACTTCCACCCGCTCCACCGCCACCTGCTCCATCGTTTCCAACATCGGCTGCTGTTTGCCCGTTGGCACTTATTCTTACTGTAGATCCGCTGCCAGTCGTGGCAACCTGGTTCGCACTGATAATTATCATTCCCCCACCATTTCCACCACCTGTGTTGAAGTTGTTATTGCCCTCGCCGGCTCCGCCGCCACCGCCCATAAAAGCTCTGTTGGCACCGATGTAACTTAATAATGTAATGCCTCCGAGGCCTCCTGCCGCAGTTGACGAACAGCCATACCCGCGACCACCTTCGCCACCTCCCGATGCGTTTGATCCACCACCGCCACCGCCGTTGTGACTATTTGCTCCACCGCCACCCGTCAAAATTTTCGCTCGGCCAGCAGCATAAGATAAATTGGTCGCCTTATAAAAACCTTCGCCCTTGTTTGCATTGAGCTCGTTCGCGGCAGTGATATATGTGGTATTGTCGCACGAGCCGGCGTTGCCGGCGTTTGCTGCGCCACCTCTGAATCCGGCATTATCGGCAGTGATGTTATGATTTAGTGTGAGCGTGCCCGTTACCCGCAACGCTACGACGCCGCCAATGGCGCCATCCCAGGCAACTGCGCTGATATCAGCCGTTGTTGTGAAATTATTTCCTAACAAAGGATAAGTAATCAGCTGCACTGAGCTGTTGCTATTAAAACTATATGTATTTGCAAGAGGACTTGAAATCAATATCTGCGTAATTGAACCAGACGACCTGGTTACAGCAGTTACGTGAGCGATTTCGTAAAGACCGGCTGACTGCAACGATGAAAGATTTCCAAATGAGGAGTTATTACCCGTATTCGCCCCGATCGCATTATCCTGCATTTGCATGATGATCACGGGAAGGCCTACGGCAAACGTGCCGTACGTTTCACTACTCGACCCAATGGTAAGAGTTGTTGAAGTGATGGCTGTAACCTGTGCGTACCCGTTTACCTGGGCGTGAACAGAAATAGATATAAGAATGGATACTATGGTTGCAAGTACTTTCATTAGGGTTGGATCTGTCGCTTGAATCAACTGTAAAAATAGTAAACCGGAGCATCTGGTTCAATAGGAATACTACTGTATAGCATGACTTCGGTATATACTAAACGCATTTAAGTGTTTCTTCTTATTGCGATTGGTCAAATAAAAAAAGGCGTCCGTGTGGACGCCTTATATTCAGCTCATATAACTAAAAGAATTATTCTTTCGTTTCGGTCGTTTCTTTCGTTTCGTCGCCACCCTGTTGCTCTTCCTGCTGCAATTTCTGTTTAAGTTGTGCAAGCGCACCAAGATCACCAAGTGTTGCTTTTTCCACTTTGTTCTGGATAGTCTTCACTGTTTTCCTGGTAGTGTCTGCTTCTACACGGGCTTCTTTCTTCGCTGTTTCTTTCTCGTCAATCTTCGCCTGTTCCCAAACGCGTGAGTGAGAAACAACGATTCTCTTTTCATTGCGATCGAATTCGATCACAACGAACTGGAAGTGTTTCGTCAGCTGCTACCGGCTTACCATCTTCTTTGTTCAGGTGGCGGTTAGGAGCAAATCCTTCGAGACCGTAAGGAAATTGAACAACTGCACCTTTATCATCTTTCCTGATGACTGTTCCTTCGTGAGTAGTGCCCTGTGCGAAAGTATCCTGAAGTGTATTCCAGGGATCTTCTTCCAGTTGTTTATGTCCAAGCTGCAGTTTGCGGTTGTCCTTGTCAATGCCAAGGATGATCACGTCGATGTGTCCACCAACTTTGGTGTACTCAGATGGGTGATTGAAACGCTTGAGCCAGCTAAGGTCGCTGATGTGGATCATACCACCGATACCTGGTGTAAGTTCAACGAACACACCGTAAGGAGTGATATTTTTCACGAGACCAGTATGACGGCTTCCTTCAGGGAATTTGTTTTCGATAGTGCTCCATGGATCTTCGCTCATTTGTTTGATAGAGAGACTCATCTTGCGGCTATCCTTATCAAGTGTAACGATCTTAGCTTCGTGCTCATCGTTAAGCTTGAAGAATTCCTTAGCATTGATCGGCGTGTTTGCCCATGTGATTTCACTCACGTGAACAAGACCTTCAACACCCGGAAGTATTTCGAGGAATGCACCGTAATCTTCAATATTCACAACTTTACCTTTCACTACAGAACCTTCCCTGATGTTTTCAGGAAGAATATCCCATGGATGTGGAGTAAGTTGTTTGAGACCGAGACTGATTCTCTTTTTCTCATCATCGAAATCAAGTACAACCACTTTCAGTTTCTGATCGAGTTTAAGTACTTCGCTCGGATGGCTGATACGGCCCCAGCTGATATCAGTGATGTAAAGCAATCCGTCGAGACCACCGAGATCCATGAACGCACCGAAATCGGTGATGTTCTTGATAGTACCTTCGAGAACCTGGCCTCTTTCGAGTTTGCTCATGATCTCTGCACGTTGTGCTTCGATATCGCTTTCGATAAGTGCCTTGTGAGAAACTACTGCATTCTTGATGGCTTCGTTGATCTTCACCACTTTGAACTCCATTGTTTTTCCAACGAACTGATCGTAATCGGTAACAGGTTTAACATCGATCTGTGAACCTGGAAGGAACGTTTCCATTCCAAACACATCCACGATCAGACCACCCTTAGTTTTTGAAGTAACAGTACCAGTGATAACTTCACCGGTTTTGTGAACTTCAACTATTCTTTCCCATGCGCGTGTGATACGTGCCTGTTTGCGGCTGAGGTTAAGATTTCCTTCCCGGTCTTCTTTTTCCACTACCATCACTTCTACTTCATCACCGGTTTTGAGGTTCGGCATGTCGCGGAATTCATTCAGCGAAACAAGACCATCACTTTTAAAACCAATGTTGATTACAACATCTGTTTTAGTAAGACCTACTACGATACCTCTCACCAGTTCACCATCGGTTACTGCTTTGAAAGTGCCTTCGTACACAGAATCATACTTCTTCTTTTCTTCGCTTGAGTAAGTTGCAACATTACGTTTGTCGATGCTCCAGTCGAAATCGTCGTGAGCAGTCTCCACCTTTGGCGGAGCCTTCTCCTTCACAGGTTCGTTTGGTGTCGCTGTAGCCTGCGCAACTTCTGCTTCAGACTCCTGTGATTCAGCGTTTTGGTTAATAATATTGTTATCAGACATAAATAACCCGATGATTTTAATTCGGGGGTGCAAAGATAAGCATTTTCTCCAGTTCGAAAAGCCATCTTTAAACACTGTAAGAAACTGAAGGCTAACCTTTTGAGGCAACACTTTTCGCTGCTATCCACCCACTCGTCCATGCGTGCTGAAAATTAAATCCTCCTGTTACACCATCCACATCCAAAATTTCGCCGGCAAAATATAACCCCGGCGCGATTTTGCTTTCCATCGTGGACGCATTCACTTCCGATAACCGAATGCCGCCGGCCGTAACAAACTCTTCCTTGAAAGTAGTTTTTCCTTCTACTTTCATTTCGTGTGCACACAGATTTCTTATCAACCCATTCATCTTCGCAGACGGCAGATCGGCCCACCGGTATTTTCATCGATATCGCTTATGCTGATGATAGTACTCCCATAACCTTCTCGCGATGTCGGCGAATGTTTCCGTTAATCACTTTTTGCGCGGGATTGCTCGTCCGCATCTCATTTAGTTTTTCACGCAGGCTCTGCTCATTGTATGCACCACACCAGTTGACCATTACCGTGAACCGGTAATTCACTTCATTTAACTCTCTTGCACCCCGCGCACTTAATTTTAATACAGCCGGACCGCTTAATCCCCAATGCGTAATCAGAACCGGCCTTCTTCCTCAAGTTTCGATCCTGCAACTTTTACACGCGCGTTTACCGATATGCCCGACAAATTGATGATTCCATTCCCAGGCATATTGAAAGTAAAAAGCGAGGGCACTGGCGGCTCAATTGAATGACCCGTTGTTTTCAGCCAATCAAACATTCCTTCTTTCGGATATCCACCACAAGCCACGCAAACAAATTCGCAGGTATTCTGTGGTGCCATCTGCATAGATGATGATCCATTGTTCATTCGTTTTTTCGATATTTTTTACTTCAACGCCTGTCTCCACACTCACGTTATATTTTCTCGCTTCGTTATACAAGCAATCGATTACTGTTTCGGATGAATCTGTCACCGGAAACATTCTTCCATCTTTCTCCGTCTTCAATCGCACCCCGCTCTCATTGAACCACGCGATTGTGTCGTCCGTAAAGAATTCATGAAATGTTTTCTTTACGAAATTCGATCCTCTCGGATATTTTTTTACCATGTCGGGTATTGAGAAACATGCATGCGTAACGTTGCATCTTCCACCACCCGAAATCCTTACTTTCGATAACAGCTTGTTTGACTTTTCAACAATTTTAACCTGCAACAACGGATTCATCCGCGCAGCATTTACCGCGCAAAAAAATCCCGCCGCTCCGCCTCCTATTACCGTTAGTCGCATCCCGCGAAGGTCTTCTTTTCTACTTCTTCAAGGAAAACAAAATGTATTTTATCACTTCCACACAAACCCGGGAAACACAAAATAGAATATCGTCCACCATGTACCGGAGTTACAAAGGTAGAATTCAAATGCGCCTTCGTAGTGCACCTGCTCACCTATTTCGGTAGTAGCATCGTATTTTACGTACCCATACACAAACCCGGAACCAGTCTGCTTCGTATCATCCCACTCATATTCCAGCTTATGGATTTCATAATGACAATTCGAAAACCTGGTAAACGATTCGTGGAAGTTGTTGATATGCCTGAGCACTGTTTCCCTTGAAAACTGCCTGCTGTCCGGATGTATAAAAGGGTCCGCAAGTTCCCAGCTGTACTCACCTAGTTTTTGACTGAACCATTGCAACAGAAATTCTACCGATCGCTGCCTTATTTCCAGTTCATAGTTTGGATAAAAATCCTCATAACAAAAGTGGTGCATGTAACCTTTCATCTCAAACTCCTCCATCTGGTGATGAACAAACTCTTCTGTGATGAATCTGTAAATGTGCCTGTCAGAATATTCGCCCAACACATCCAATTCGAGGTGATAATGATTTAATAATGCTTTTACCCGGTTTAGTTCGGCCGGTATATCGCCATCCTCAATAGCATCTGATCGTAGTAACGGTGGTCGTCCGATTTTTTCATAGACGGTCACTATCGGGCGGGGCTCTCTGAATTTGTGTTCGAAGTCGTACACGGAACGAAGAAATTCATTGACTACTTCCGGAGGAAGATCACCGCTGCCTTCGGAACATTCCGTTCCAAATTCAGCTTTGAGCTTTAGAATCAGTAATTCATTTTCGAGGCTGAGATCGAACAATGGGCCGTTGTCATTGTCGTCGGTGATACTTTTCATGGTTCAGTGATTTAAGAAGTGAAGCTAAAAAAGAACCTCGCCGAAGCGAGGTGTAAATCACTGTAAAATCACCGTTTTTTTCAGTAGTAACTACCGTTTAAATACTGGTTGCTCTTTTCGGCCAATTCTAATATCTTCAAATGAGGAGAGCACATCTGCCTGTCCTCTTCTTACGCAGAGTGTATGTTCAAAATGCGCGGATACTTTTCCATCTTTCGTTCTCACCGTCCAGCCATCCTTATCATACCAAACATCTTTGGTGCCCAGATTCACCATCGGCTCTATAGCGATCACCATTCCATCATTCAACTTCCCGCCGCTACCTCTTTTTCCAAAGTTCGGTATCTGCGGATCTTCATGGAGGCTTTTGCCCAACTCCATGGCCAACGAGTTCACGTACCACGCCATATTTATATTGCTTTTCGCAATAATCCTGCACTGCATAACCAATATCACCAACCCTGTTGCCGGCAACGGCTTTTTCAATTCCTTTGTCAAGCGATTCGCGGGTAACCTTCAGCAATTGCAGCACATTCAGCTCCAGGATCACCTATCGCCAATGTATATGCGCTGTCGCCGTGAAAACCATTTTTATAAACGCCTACGTCAACAGATATGATGTCACCTTCTTTCAGTTCTGCATCTGAAGGAAAACCATGAACCACTGCATCATTTACTGAAATACAGGTCGCGAAGGGATATCCCTTAAAATTTTTGAAAGATGGTGTTGCCTTATTATCCCTGATAAATTCATCAGCCACTTTATCGAGATGCGCGGTAGTAATGCCGGGCCTGATAAGCTTCGCCACTTCGGCAATAGCTTTACCCACGAGCAAAGCGCTCTCTCGCATCAATTCTATTTCCGCAGGAGATTTATAATGAATCATGAATAATTACATCGAAGACGCAGGAGAAACGGTCTGCCTACCCTGGATTCTTCCACTCTTCATCAGGCCATCATACTGACGCATCAGCAATTGTGTTTCGATCTGCTGCAGTGTGTCGAGAATAACACCTACCATGATCAAAAGCGATGTACCTCCGAAGAATAAAGAAAATCCCTGCTGCACTCCAAGACGCTGTGCGAAACCCGGAAGAATACCCACCACAGCAAGAAGCACCGCACCGGGTAATGTGATCTTATCCATCACCGCACCGATATAATCGGCTGTAGGCTGACCAGGTTTAACACCCGGAATAAAACCATTGTTTCTTTTCAGATCATCCGCAATCTGCTTTGGATTGAAGATAAGTGCAGTGTATAAGAATGTGAAACCAATTACCATTACTGCATAGATCACCATGTACCAGAAATTGGTATGGTCACCGAATATTTTAGCGAGGCCCTGGGTAGTTTCGAAGTTTGACAATAATGTAGGAAGGAACATGATCGCCTGCGCGAAGATGATCGGCATAACTCCCGAGCTGTTCACTTTCATTGGAAGGAACTGCCTTGCGCCACCAAACTGCCTGTTACCAACAATCTGTTTTGCGTATTGAACAGGAATTTTTCGTACACCCTGAATCAGGATAATCAAGCCCATGATGATTGCGATAAGTACTGCGATTTCAATAACGAAAATCAGCAATCCACCACCGCCGGTTGGAATCTTTGCCTGCCATTCCTGCCAGAAAGCCTGTGGAAGACGTGCAAGGATACCGACCATGATAATCACGGAGGCACCGTTTCCTAAACCTTTGTCTGTTATTTTTTCGCCAAGCCACATTACGAACAATGTGCCGGCAGTGAGAAGTACTGTTGTAGAGAACCAGAAAAAGTCAGAATAAGAAGGCAGTAATAGCCTGCCTGTATCCCGGACTGTTCAAGTACTGAACATAAGCGCTTGCCTGGAGCAATGCTACTATCACAGTAGATATCTTGTGTACTGGTTGATTTTCTTTCTTCCGCTGTCTCCTTCTTTCTGTAATTTCTGGAAAGGTGGATAAAGAATGGTCATCAGCTGCATGAAAATCGATGCAGAGATGTACGGCATGATACCTAATGCAAGTATGGAGGCCTGGGAAAAGGCTCCACCTGCAAACGCATCGATCAGACCCAAGGATACCACCGGTTGCTGCAGTCGGGTCGATCTTTGATAGGATCGATGCCCGGCAGAACGATGTGCGTTCCAAGGCGGTATATCGCGATGAGCATGATAGTAACAAGGATCTTACTCCTCAATTCCTCGTATGCTCCAAATATTCTTAAGTGTATTAATGAATTTTTTCACTGGTCGCAAAAATTTAACGCCCGTCGTAAGTTACAATAATTTACTTCACAGCAGTTCCACAGAACCTCCCGCTGATTCGATAGCGGATTTGGCTTTTTCGCTCATAGCGTTCACTTTGAAAGTGATCTTGCTTTTCAGTTCACCGTTACCAAGGATTTTCACCTTGTCGGTTCGGCTGATCAAACCATTGGTATAAAGCGTTTCAAGGCTGAAATCTTCGATACCGTATTTTTCTTTGATAGCTTCAACCTGACCGAGGTTGAACACTTTGTATTCGATCCGGTTGATGTTCTTGAAACCTCTTTTCGGAAGACGACGCTGAATTGGCATCTGACCACCTTCATGAGCATTTTTTCTCTGGTAACCTGCACGGCTTTGTCCACCTTTATTACCTTTTGTAGATGTACCACCTTTACCTGATGCTTCACCGCGTCCGAGACGGGTTTTTGGCTTATGCGTAGCGCCTTTACCAGGTCTGATGTCGTGTAAGTTCATTTGTTTGATTTTAACTCAACGGGAAATCATCCCTCGCTTAATAAATTATTTTACTTCTTCCACCTGTACAAGGTGCTGTAACCTTGGTGATCATACCAAGTATCTGTGGTGTTGCTTCAACTTCTTTGGAAGCGTTCATTTTGTTCAGACCAAGTGCCTTCAGATTTAACTTCTGACGCTCGGGCCTGTCGATTGCGCTTTTCACCTGGGTGATCCTGATCTTTGCATGATGTGAAATATTACTGTATCCGGCTATTAACCGTTGAATACTTTTTTAAGATTTAGATTCCTTTGCTTAGCAACACTTAATGGTTCGCGAAGTGTTGCCAAAGCCTTTACAGTTGCCTTCACCACGTTGTGAGGATTAGCTGAGCCAAGTGATTTTGCAAGTACGTCTGTAACACCTGCGCTTTCCAACACGGCACGCATACTACCTCCGGCGATTACACCAGTACCATGAGCAGCTGGTTTGATCAATACTTTGGCAGCACCTTCTTTCGAAAGCTGGTCGTGTGGAATAGTGCCATGCATAATAGGAACCTTGATAAGGTTCTTCTTTGCATCTTCGATTCCTTTCGTGATAGCTTCCTGAACTTCCTTAGCCTTTCCGAGTCCATGGCCCACTACACCTTTTTCATTTCCCACCACAACGAGAGCAGAGAAACTGAAAGCACGTCCACCCTTTGTAGTTTTCACAACGCGGTTGATGGCAACTACTTTTTCTTTCAGTTCCAGTTCTCCGGGCTTAACCCTGTTTAAATTAACTTTTGACATTAGTTCTGTTTGAAATTGATTTTAAAAATACAAGGCCGTCTTCTCTTGCACCGTCAGCCACGCTTTTCACGCGACCATGATAAAGGTTACCACCACGGTCGAATACTACAGTTGTTACACCGAGCTCAACCGCCTTTCTCGCTATTGCAGCACCTACCAGCTTCGACTTCTCGAGTTTTGTAACTTTCTGAGCGGCAATGTCTTTATCTCTTGATGATGCAGACGCAAGTGTAACTCCGTTCAGATCATCAATCAGCTGCACATATATTTCTGCATTGCTTCTGAACACTGAGAATCTTGGCTTTCCGGAAGTGCCCGCTACCTTCTTACGAATCCTGTAGCGGATCTTTTGCCTTCTTTCAAGTTTAGTAGCCATTGCTATTTATTATTAGTTATTTTAATAATTATTTACCTGCTGCCTTACCTGCCTTACGACGAACCTGTTCACCCACGTATCTAACACCCTTTCCTTTGTATGGCTCTGGCTTACGAAGACTGCGCAGTTTTGCTGCTACCTGTCCGATCAGTTGCTTGTCGATTCCTTCGAGAAATATTTTCGGATTGTCTCCTTTTTCCTGTGCTGTTTTTACAGACAGTTCCTTCGGAATTTCGAAAATGATATTGTGCGAATATCCGAGTGACAGGTCGAGCAGGTTACCCTGGTTAGAAGCCTTGAAACCCACACCCACCAGCTCAAGATTTTGCTTAAATCCTTCTGTAACGCCTCTTACCATATTGTCGACGAGCGAACGGTATAAACCATGCATTGCACGATGACGGATCTGATCGGTAGGCCTTGCAAATGTAACCTGGTTATCTTTTACTTCTACAGTAATGTCCCTGTCTACCTCTTGTTTCAATTCACCTTTAGGACCTTTAACGATAAGCTGATTGTCTTTGCTTAATGTTACAGTTACTCCTGATGGCACCACTACCGGTTGTTTTCCTATACGAGACATAGTCTGCTTATTTAGATATTCTGTTTATCAATAGATGTAGCACAGCACTTCTCCGCCCACATTCTGCGTTTTCGCCTGCTTATCGGTCATCACACCTTTTGATGTGCTGAGGATAGCTACGCCGAGTCCGTTCTTCACCCTTTTGAATTCCGCAGGGCTTGCAGTACTGGCGAAGTCCGGGACGGCTCACTCTTTCGAGTGAACGGATTGCAGGCTCCTTTGATTGAGGATCGTACTTGAGGGCTATTTTGATTACGCCCTGTTTGCTGTCATCCTCAAATTTGTATTTAAGAATGTATCCCTGGTCGTATAAGATCTCAGTGATACGTTTCTTAAGATTCGATGCAGGTATTTCCACAATTCTATGTCCTGCCATCTGCGCGTTGCGCACCCTTGTGAGGAAATCTGCTATAGGATCTGTTACCATTTTATCTTAATTATATACTTTGTTCAATGTTTTTTGTGAGAGGTGAAAGGTGAGACGTGAGATATCTTCTCACTTCTGACTTCTCACTTCTGACTACCAAGTCGCTTTCTTGATTCCGGGAATCTTGCCGGCGAGTGCCATATCACGGAACATTACCCTCGACAATCCGAAATAGCGGATATATCCTCTTGGGCGTCCGGAAAGCTGGCAGCGGTTTTTCAAACGCACCCTTGAAGAGTTCTTTGGAAGATCATCGAGTGCTTTGAAATCGCCTGAAGCTTTCAGCTGTGCGCGTTTCTCAGCAAACTGAGCAACCAATCTTTCCCTCTTTCTCTGCCTGGCCTTTACTGATTCTTTTGCCATAATGATTTGTTGTTATTTATTGATTAGCTTCTTTTTTCCTGAATGGCATTCCCATTTCTCTCAGCAATTCAAATGCTTCTTCATTTGTGCCTGCTGTAGTAACGAACGTGATGTCAAGACCTGTGATCTTATTTACTTTGTCGATATCGATCTCAGGAAAGATGATCTGTTCTGTTACACCGAGTGTATAGTTACCACGGCCGTCGAAAGCTTTCTCGTTAATTCCTTTGAAATCGCGTACACGTGGCAGTGCAGTGGCGATGAGCCTGTCGAGAAATTCATACATCTTCACGCCCCTGAGCGTTACTCTCGCACCGATCGGCATGTTCTTACGGAGCTTGAAGTTCGAAATATCTTTCTTCGAATAAGTAGGAACAGCTTTCTGTCCCGCTATCTGTGACAGTTCATCAACAGCAACGTCAACAAGTTTTTTGTCTGTCACTGCGCCGTTAACACCGCGGTTGATCGCGATCTTTTCGAGGCGCGGAACCTGCATTACGCTATCATAGTTGAAGCGCTTCATCAAGGCAGGTACAACATCTTTCTTGTACTTGTCAGACAGTCTCGGAGTATATTTAGTAGTGCTCATTGCTTAATTATTTAATAGTCTCGCCCGACTTTTTAGCCACACGAACCAATTTGCCATTTTCTCTTACGCGTTTCACTTTTGAACCTGAACCGCTTTTTGCATCCCACAGCATAACATTTGAAATGCTGATCGCTGCTTCCTTCGAAACAATGCCGCCTTTTGTATTGCGCGCAGAAGGCTTGGTGTGTTTCTTAACCACGTTAACGCCTTCTACCAGGATACGAGCGTCATCAGGAAATACGTCAAGCACCTTGCGGGGCTTTTTGCTATCCTTCGCTGCGCCCGCGATCACCACTACGGTGTCGCCTTTCCTGATGTTGAACTTGGGCTTGAATCTGTTGCTCATTGTATGATGTTTGATCTTATTCTAAATTTCTTTTCGTGAACCGTGAACCCGATCACGTTTCACGTTTACAACACTTCAGGTGCCAATGAAATGATCTTCATGTAACCCTTATCACGCAGCTCTCTCGCCACCGGTCCGAAAATACGTGTACCACGAGGCTCATCAGCCTGGTTCAAAAGAACCACAGCGTTGTCGTCGAACCTGATGTAAGAACCATCTTTTCTGCGCAGCTTGTTCTTTGTACGAACAATAACTGCTTTAGTAACGGTACCTTTCTTGATACCTCCTGCAGGAATGGCGTCTTTAACTGATACAACGATCTTGTCACCTATCCGGGCATAATCCTGTCCGCTGTTTCCAAGCACGCGAATGCACAATACTTCCTTTGCACCACTGTTATCAGCCACATTTAATCTGCTTTCTTGCTGAATCATTTTATTTTGCTTTGTGCCGTAGTGTTAAACTGCCGGCCATTTAAAACATACATTTTACAGAACCACACTACTACTTAGCCTTCTCTACTACTTCTACCAGTCTCCAGCGTTTCAGCTTGCTCAACGGACGTGTTTCCATGATACGTACTGTGTCGCCTATTGTGCACTCATTCTTTTCATCATGAGCGTGGAACTTCGTTGTTTTCTTTACGAACTTTCCATAGATCGGGTGTTTTACTCTTCTTTCAACAGCTACAGTGATGGTCTTATCCATCCTGTTACTTGTTACCAGCCCGATCCTGGTTTTGCGCAAATTTCTTTCAACCATTGTTACTTATTTTGACAGGTTAGCACCTAATGCTTTTTTCTTCAATTCTGATTTAAGGCGAGCTACGTCTCTGCGAAGGAGGCGGATGCTCATAGGATTCTCTAAAGGAGAAATGGCATGAGCGAACTCAAGTTTCTTCAAACGGAGCTCATCTTCCTGGATCCTCGCCTTGAGGTCGGTTTCATTCATTTCCTGAAGCCCTTTAACAAAATCAATTCTCTTTGACATCTTTCCGTGATTTATGATTTATGCCCTGTAATCCCTGCGGACAACAAACTTTGTTTTAATCGGCAACTTCTGTGCTGCAAGACCCAGTGCTTCTTTTGCCACTGTTTCCGGTACACCGTCGCACTCGAACAGGATACGTCCTGGTTCTACTACTGCTGCCCAGAATTCGGGGTTACCTTTACCCTTACCCATTCTCACTTCCTGAGGCTTACGGGTGATTGGCTTGTCAGGGAAAATCCTGATCCAAACATTACCCTCTCTCTTCATGCTACGCGTAAGCGCCTGCCTTGCTGCCTCGATCTGCCTGTTGGTCATCCATATTGGTTCAAGCGCCTTCAGTGCAAATGAGCCGAACGAAATCGTTGCACCTCTTTTCGCAACCTGACGAATACGTCCCTTCTGCGCTTTTCTGTGTTTGGTTCTTTTAGGCTGTAACATATAAAACTTGAAAAGTTAATAGTTAAAAATTGCTCTTAGCGACGTCCACCGCCACCACCACCACGCTGGCCACCACCGCCGCCACCGCGTCTGTCATCTCTTCTGTCTCCACCACCTCTTCTATCATCACGTCTTTCTGGTCTTCCTTCACTTCTGCCGCCTCTCATATCCCCGGTACCTTCAGCTTTACCACCTACGAGGTTTGGATTGAGATCTCTCTTACCAAGTACTTCACCTTTACAGATCCATACCTTGATACCTATCTTACCGTATACTGTCAATGCGAAAACATTTGCATAGTCGATATCCATACGAAGAGTATGCAAAGGCGTACGGCCCTGCTTGATTTCTTCTGTACGGGCGATTTCAGCACCACCCAAACGTCCGCTTACTTTTATTTTGATTCCTTCAGCACCCATTCTGAGTGAAGAAGCAATTGCCATTTTAATTGCACGCTTGTAGTTGATACGATTTTCGATCTGGCGAGCTATAGTATCGCCAACGATCATCGCATCCAGTTCAGGGCGGCGGATTTCAAGGATGTTGATCTGTACATCATCCTTACCAGTCAACTTCTTCAACTCTTCCTTGATACGGTCAACTTCTCCACCACCTTTACCAATGATGATACCCGGTTTGGAGGTATGAATGGTAACGATCAATTTATTCAGCGTGCGCTCGATCACGATCTTGGAAATACCACCCTTGTTGATACGGGCATTGAGGTACGTCCTGATTCTGTTATCCTCGATCAGCTTGCTTGCAAAATCTTTCCTGCTACCATACCAGTTCGATTCCCACCCACGGATGATCCCTAACCTGGCACCGATTGGATTTGTTTTCTGACCCATATTATGGTTTAAATATTTTTTTCAATTATTGTTTAACGTCTACAGCCAAAGTAACGTGATTGCTTCTCTTGCGTAAGCGGTATGCCCTACCCTGTGGAGCCGGCAACATTCTCTTCAACGTTCTTGCACCATCAACATAAATTGTTTTCACAACCAGTCCCGAATCCTCAGCTTTTGATCCTTCGTTCTTCTGCTCCCAGTTGCTGATCGCACTTCTTAGTAATTTGAAAAGCGGTGTAGCAGAATGTTGCGGATGATGTTCGAGCAAAGCCAGTGCTTTATATACATCCATACCACGGATCACGTCTGCCAGCAAACGCATTCTGCGCGGCGACGTGGGATAATTTCTGAGTTTAGCTATTGCTTCCATGTTTCTATAATTATTAAACTACTTTCTTGCTTGAGTGACCTTTGAAGTTCCTTGTAGGCGCAAATTCACCTAACTTATGACCCACCATGAACTCGGTAACATACACGGGAATGAACTTGTTTCCGTTGTGCACAGCGAACGTGTGACCAACGAAATCCGGTGTGATGGTTGAACGGCGACTCCAGGTCTTGATCACTCCCTTCTTTGCCTTTCCTTCATTCACAGCCAGAACTTTCGACTCCAGCGTGGTAGCTACGTAAGGACCTTTTTTAATTGAACGAGCCATTATTGTTGTTTTACTTTTTCAGTTTTACTAATGCTGCAGTGAATTACTGAGCCAGTTTCTTTCCTTTCTTAGTCTGGATGATCAACTTATCGCTTCCCTTGCCACGCTTACGTGTCTTCAGACCCTTAGCATACTTGCCGGTCCTTGAACGCGGATGACCACCTGAAGCTTTACCTTCACCACCACCCATCGGGTGATCTACAGGGTTCATTGCCACACCCCTGGTACGCGGCCTTATACCTTTCCACCTGTTACGTCCTGCCTTACCAGCCATTTCCAAGCTGTGATCACTGTTGCTTACCACACCAACTGTTGCGTAACAGTTGATCAGTACTTTTCTCAACTCGCCTGAAGGCATCTTCAACACAGCGTATCTTTCTTCTTTATTCGTAAGCTGAGCTGATGCACCAGCACTACGAACGAGCTTACCACCCTGGCCGGGCTGCATTTCAATATTGTGGATGTTGGTACCGAGCGGCATGTTCTTCATCTGAAGAGCATTACCAATTTCGGGCGCAACTGCGTCGCCGGATAATACGGTAGACCCTACCTGCAAACCCTGTGGCGCGATAATGTATCTTTTTTCACCATCCGCGTAATTCAGCAATGCGATGAACGCGGTACGGTTTGGATCGTATTCAATAGAAGCCACTGTTGCGGGAATCTCTTTCTTGTTTCTCTTGAAATCCACGATGCGGTACATGTTCTTGTTTCCACCACCCCTGTAACGCATAGCCCTTCTACCCTGGATGTTTCTTCCACCTGTAGAAGACTTCTTTTCGAGAAGTGATTTCTCAGGAGTATCACTCGTGATCTCCGCGTACGCGTTTCCGATTCTCCAACGGGTTCCTGCGGTGACCGGTTTAAATTTTCTCAGTGCCATTGTATTGACTTAATAGTTAAAAGTGAGTTTTACTTCACTTATATATTTGAATACAGATCGATTGTTTCGCCTTCAGCAACTTTCACGTATGCTTTCTTATAAGCAGGTTTTCTACCTGAAATAAATCCTGCTTTAGTGAACTTTGATTTTGCTTTCGCCGGAACTACCACGGTGTTTACGTCGGTAACAGTTACTCCGTAAAATTCTTCCACCGCTTTCTTCACTTCCAGCTTGTTAGCTTTACGATCAACACGGAAAGCGTAAGTCTTCCTGGTATCAGTAAGCTTGTTGCTTTTTTCTGTGACGATCGGTTTAACTAAAACGTTAGAGAGCTTCATCTCTTAATAATTTATTATTGACTAATTAGTACTCAGTTCTTTTGCATCTTCCACAATCGACTTCACTGCGCTCTCTGTAAGCAAAACAACATTTGAGTTCACGATATCGTAAGTGTTCATGTCGTTAAACTGGTAACCTCTTACATTAGGAAGGTTACGGTAAGAAAGCGTAAAGTTGTCTTCTTCACCGCTTGTAAGGATGAGCACTTTCTTATTACCTGCGTTCAGACTTTTAAGAATGTTTGCTACCTCTTTTGTTTTGGGGGTTTCAAGCTTTACATCTTCAACAACCATCAGGCTGTTTTCTTTCATTTTTGTAGAAAGAGCAGAAACTTTTGCAAGTCCCTTCACTTTATAGTTAAGCTTGAAATCGTAATCGCGGGGCTTAGGTCCGAAGATTGTTCCACCACCTTTGAAGAGCGGGTTACGGATGTTCCCTTTACGAGAGCCACCTGTACCTTTCTGACGGTGTAACTTTTTGCTTGACCCTTTTACTTCAAGGCGTGTTTTCACCTTCGCTGTTCCCTGTCTCTGTGCAGCTAAAAATTGTTTTACTGCGAGCCAGATAACGTGGTTATTCGGTTCAACCGCGAAGATCTCATCAGGCAAGTCTACCGAGCGGCCTGTTTTTTCACCTTTTATATTTAGAATATCTACTTGCATTTTGCTTCAGGTTAAAATGATTACTTCTGAATGAGGACGATTGATCCGTTATGACCGGGAACCGAACCATTTACCAGGATATAATTTTTGTCAGCGAATATTTTAATCACCTTAAGACCTTTGATCTTAACGCGGTCGGTGCCCATGCGGCCTGCCATGCGCATGCCCTTGAATACTCTCGAGGCATCGGATGAGTTACCGATAGATCCCGGAGCTCTCTGGCGATCGTGCTGGCCGTGAGACTGTTCGCCCACACCATGAAAGCCGTGACGTTTTACTACGCCCTGGAATCCTTTACCTTTTGTTATGCCTACAACATCAACCTTTTCGCCTTCTGCGAAAATGTCAACAGTTATAGCTTCACCTAAATTCTTTTCGATGGAATAGTTGCGAAACTCTTTTACGAATTTCTTTGCGCCTGTGTTTGCTTTTGCAAAATGCTTATTGAGCGCGGAGTTGGAGTGTTTTTCTTTCTTTTCGCCGTAAGCGATCTGTGTAGCGTTGTACCCGTCAGTAGTCTGGGTTTTTAACTGGGTCACTGTGCAGGGACCCGCTTCAATGATGGTGCAGGGAGTCTGCTTACCATCGGGAGTGAAGACACTGGTCATCCCGATTTTCTTACCGATAATACCTTTCATTCATTTCGATTTGTGCCTTCTCAGGTTGAAAGGACAGTGATGGAAATACCATCTCCTTCAATCCCCGTTTGCCGCCGACCTTTTCTGTGTTTCACTTCTTTGCTTACGCATAGTTGAGTGAAAGAAGTACCGGCAGTAAACTAACCCGGAACGGCTAGTTCATATTTTTATTTATCAACTCCAGCGCTGCTTATTGCCCTTCGGCCTTCGCAGATGGATAAAAGAACTCTATGCCTTAATCTCAACGTCAACACCACTTGGCAGATCGAGCTTGCTCAGCGCGTCTACTGTACGTGACGATGATGTATATATGTCTAACAACCTCTTGTGCGTTGCAAGTTGAAACTGCTCACGACTTTTCTTGTTCACGTGTGGTGAACGCAGTACAGTGAAAATTTTCTTGCGCGTTGGTAAGGGAATTGGCCCTGTAACCACTGCACCTGTGCTGCGAACGGTCTTAACGATCTTCTCTGCAGACTTGTCTACTAGATTGTGATCGTATGATTGTAATTTGATCCTGATTCTCTGGGACATATGCCTTTCACCATTTTTTCGAATGGGGATGCGAAGGTAAGGGAGTTTAGTAAACTGACAAAGAAAAGTAGCTAAGTTTTTATTACAAATAGCCTCGAATAAAAAAAGCAGGTACTTACAGACCTGCCTTTGCGTTATTTATCATTTGATGGTTACTTAGTCAGCCTTTACTTTACCCTTTACCTTAGCCACCACTTCTTCAGCAATATTATTCGGAGCCGGTGAATAGTGCGAAAACTCCATTGTTGAAGTTGCACGACCCGAACTCAATGAACGCAACTGCGTTACGTAACCAAACATTTCGCTTAGTGGCACCTTGGCCTTGATCACCTGTGCACCTGCACGGCTATCCATACCTTCCAGCATACCACGGCGGCGGTTAAGGTCACCCGTAACATCACCCATGTACTGGTCTGGCGTAATCACTTCCACCTTCATGATCGGCTCAAGCAGCACCGGCTGCGCCTTACGGCCAGCTTCACGGAAACCTGCCCTTGCACAAAGTTCGAACGACATACCATCGGAGTCAACCGCGTGGAAGCTTCCGTCAAAAATGCGCACTTTCATATTTTCCACCGGGTAGCTTGCCAGCACACCTGTTGTCATGGCAGCATTGAAACCCTTTTGGATCGGCTGGATAAATTCACGTGGAATGGAACCTCCGAAAATGTCATTCACAAACTGGAAATGTTCAGTCGGGTTTTCCTTCAGCCATTCCTGGTCTGCAGGGCCGAATTCGAATACGATATCAGCGAACTTACCACGACCACCCGTTTGTTTCTTGAGTGTTTCCCTATGTTCGATAGTCTTCTTGAATGCTTCTTTGTAGGCCACCTGTGGTGCACCCTGGTTTACTTCAACCTTAAACTCACGACGCATACGGTCGATGATGATTTCAAGGTGAAGCTCTCCCATACCGCGAAGAATGGTCTGGCCGGTTTCTTCGTCTGTATTTACCCTGAGGGTAGGATCTTCTTCCACCAGCTTAGCGATAGCCATACCCATTTTATCGACGTCGGCCTGTGTTTTAGGCTCAACCGCGATAGCGATTACAGGCTCAGGGATGAACATGTTTTCGAGAACTATCGGATGGTTTTCGTCGCAAAGGGTATCACCGGTTTTAATTTCTTTGAAACCCACAGCTGCAGCGATATCACCAGCTTCGATGAAATCAACCGGGTTCTGTTTGTTTGCAAACATCTTCATGATACGGCTGATACGCTCATTCTTTCCGCTGCGCACGTTCTTAACGTAAGAACCTGCATCGAGGCGTCCGCTGTAGCACCGGAAGAACGCGAGACGACCCACGAAAGGATCGGTCATGATCTTGAATGCAAGAGCAGCAAATGGCTCCTTAGGATCCGGCTTACGTGTAATCTGCTCGCCTGTATCAGGATCTGTTCCTACTGTATCTTCAAGATCTACAGGAGAAGGCAGGTAACGGCACACCGCATCGAGGGCAGTCTGCACACCTTTATTTTTGAAAGATGATCCGCACATCATCGGAACGATGCTCAGATCAAGTGTTGCTTTCCTGATCGCTTCATGAACTTCCTGTTCGGTGATCGTCTTAGGATCATCGAAGAATTTCTCCATAAGTTTATCGTCATATTCTGCTACCGCTTCGATAAGTTGCTCTCTCCAGTGCTGTGCTTCTTCAACCATGTCCGCAGGTACAGGGATCTCTTCGAAAGTCATCCCTTCTGTAGCCATATCCCAGATAACACCCTTCATGGTGATAAGGTCAACCACACCTTTGAAATCGTCCTCAGCGCCGATAGGCAGCTGTAACGGAACGGCTTTCGCGCCGAGCATTTCACGCACCTGCTTAACTACCATAAGGAAGTCAGCACCTGAACGGTCCATTTTGTTCACAAATCCGATACGCGGAACTTTGTAACGGTTAGCCTGCCTCCAAACGGTTTCGCTCTGTGGTTCAACGCCGTCTACCGCACTGAAAAGGGCGATAAGACCGTCGAGCACACGCATACTACGTTCTACCTCTACGGTAAAATCCACGTGACCGGGAGTATCGATGATATTGAAGTAATATTTTTTAGTGTTAGCGTCAGCCTTTCCTTTTACCGTAGGAAAGTTCCACTGGCAGCTTACTGCAGCAGAGGTAATGGTGATACCTCTTTCCTTTTCCTGCTCCATCCAGTCGGTAGTGGCAGCACCATCGTGCACCTCCCCTATCTTATGGATCATGCCGGTATAGCGCAGGATGCGCTCTGTTGTGGTGGTTTTACCAGCATCAATGTGAGCCGCAATACCAAAATTTCTCTGAAGTCTTAAGTCTGCCATGACCTGTCGTATTTGCTTTTATTCGTTAAATGAGTTAGTAATAACCTGACCCGGATTTGGGTGCGCAAAGGTATGTAAAAACCAATAAAAAACCCTGCGATTTGCAGGGTTTAGCAATTACTTTACCGATATTTTAAACCCTGAAGTGGGCGAAAGCCTTGTTGGCTTCAGCCATTCTATGGGTATCTTCTTTCTTCTTAAATGCTCCACCTTCACCTTTGCTGGCTGCAACGATTTCGCCGGCGAGCTTTTCTGCCATGCTTCTGCCGTTTCTTTCCCGGCTGTACCTGATCAGCCATTTCATGCTGAGGGAGATTTTACGGTCGGGGCGAACTTCTGAGGGGATCTGGAAGGTAGCACCACCAATACGGCGGCTTCTTACTTCCACAGCCGGGGTGATGTTAGACAACGCTCTTTTCCAGATTTCATAGCCGTTTTCACCGGTTTGCTTACCAATGCGGTCCATGGCATCGTAGAAAATGTTGAAAGCGGTATTTTTCTTTCCCTGCCACATCAGGTTATTTACGAACCTTGTCACCAGTGCATCGCTGTACTTTGCGTCGGCCGCTGGCGGAATCTTTTTGGCTTTGGTCTTCCTCATCTGTCTTTAATATTATTTTTTAGCTTTTTCGCGCTTAGTACCGTATTTGGAACGGCTTTGTTTACGGTCCTTAACACCTGCTGTATCAAGGCTTCCGCGAACGATATGGTAACGAACACCTGGAAGGTCCTTTACACGACCACCTCTTACGAGAACGATCGAGTGTTCCTGGAGGTTGTGACCCTCACCCGGAATGTAGGCGATAACCTCAACTTTGTTTGTCAACCTTACCTTGGCCACCTTACGAAGGGCAGAGTTAGGTTTTTTAGGAGTAGTTGTATAAACACGGGTACATACACCGCGGCGGAACGGGCAGGAATCCAGAGCCCTGGATTTGCTCTTAGCCTTGATGATCTCTCTCCCTTTTCTTACCAATTGCTGAATAGTAGGCATTCGGAACTTTTAAAAATTTTCGGACGGCAAAGGTAGATGTCGGTGGGGAGAATTCAAAATATTTATTGTGAAAAGTGAGAGGCGAGAAAAGGCTTCTGACCTCTCACTTCTGACCTCTCATTATAATTTGTACATCCAGCCATGTATATCAGGCGCTGAGCCGTCTTTGATGGCGTCCATACGTCTCTTAATTTCAGGGGCTATTTTCCATTTGCTTTCATCAAACGACATCACCGTGTCTTTATAAGTGAGCTCGCGGATCAGCGAAATGGTCGCAGCTGTGCCGGTTCCAAAGATTTCGGTAACCTTCCCCGCCTTGTAGGCAGCAGCCACCTCATCCATGTTTACCCTCTTTTGTTCAACAGCAATTCCCATATCGTTCATAAGGGTAATCGCACTGTTGCGGGTAACACCGTCCAGTATAGTGCCAGTAGATAAATCAGGCGTAACACCTTTTCCATCTATGATAAAAAACACGTTCATGGTACCGATCTCTTCGGCATATTTATGCTCGTTTGCGTCAGTCCAAAGAACCTGGTCGTATCCTTTACGGCGTGCTTCCGCAGTTGCAAACATGCTCGAGGCATAGTTGCCTGCAGCTTTTGCGTACCCTACTCCACCAGGAGCCGCACGTGTATACTTTTCTTCAACATAAATACGCATCGGCGCGCTATAGTATGGTCCGGTTGGACTAAGCAGGATCATAAATTTGTACGTATCGCTCGGCTTAACACCTATCCATTCGTCGGTTGCAATCATGAAGGGACGGATGTACAAAGAATGATCTTCTTTTGCGGGGATCCAATTCTTATCGAGATCAATCAGCTTTGCCATTGCATCGATAAAAATTTCTTCAGGAACCGCGGGCATCTGCATGCGCTCCGCAGATATATTGAAGCGCCTGTAGTTGTCGTACGGGCGATAAATAGATGCATTTCCATCTTTGTCCTTATATGCTTTGATGCCTTCAAAGATTGCCTGTCCATAATGCAGAACGGCTGCAGACGGACTTAAAAGCAAAGGCTGGTAAGGTTTAATCTCGACATTTTTCCATTCACCATTTTCGTAGTCTGCCTCGAGCATGTGGTCGGTAAAATATTTTCCGAACGGGATGCTCTCCGGTATATCCTGAAGTTTACTTCGGTCAACCCTATTGATGGTTATGCCTTTCATGGCTGTCAGATTATTCATCCGGTTATGATTTATTTTCGTGTTTACAAAGAAACAAACAAACTTCGGGGCAACAAAAACTTTTACAAACAATTGTTAGTTTGATGAATGAGTTGAATAATATTCGTTTAAATGCGGGGTTGCTAACCTCACTTTACCGTACGTCGCTGGTGGACCTTTCTGCTAAGAAAATTATGGTTGCCGTGAAGAGTGCGTTGAACGAACACCAGCGTGAATTTTTGATGCAGATTCTTTCTGCGTGCAAGTTGACCCCTGATCAGGTTACGGTTGTAAATACCACCGAAAACGGGAAATCCTATGATAAGATTGTTGCTGAACTTGCTCCGCATTATGTGCTTTCTTTTGGTGCGGGTTCCGGTACGGAACTTTTCAGAATGGAGAATTCTGGTGGAACGCGTTATCTGAATGCGCCGGCGCTCGATGAAATGATGCAATCTTCTGATGAATCGAAGTTATTGAAGAGGAAGACGTGGGGTGAACTGAAAAGCCTCTTCAATTTATAACAACAAAAAAGCGCCGCAGGCACATGCAAACGCTCCTATTCGCGACAAATAATGAGAACAAGATTTCCGAAATCCAATCCGCTATTGGCGATAAAATTCGCGTAACGGGTTTGAAAGCCGCAGGAATCGATATCGATATCCCCGAACCACACGATACCCTTGAAGCCAACGCATCAGAAAAATCGCTCACTATCTTTTCCCTCTCAAAAATAAATTGCTTCAGCGAAGACACCGGCCTGGAAGTAAATGCGCTCAACGGGGAGCCAGGCGTTCGCTCAGCCCGATACGCCGGCGACCACTCGGCAGAAGATAACATAGACAAACTGCTCAAAAACCTCGAAAACCAACAAGACAGATCCGCCCGCTTCCGCACAGTAATCTCTTTAATCTGGAACGGAAAGGAACATCTCTTTGAAGGTATCTGTGAAGGCACTATCATTACAGAGCGAAAAGGCAGCAGCGGTTTCGGCTACGATCCCGTTTTTATACCAACCGGCAGCAATAAAACGTTTGGAGAAATGGATATGAACGAAAAGAACACTTATAGCCACCGAAAAAAGGCAGCCGGGCAGATGGTTGTATTTTTGCAGTCACTTATCTGACAATTTGCAAAACACAGGCAACCATATCATCCCCGAACCCGACTTAATAAGTGGGTGTATCCAGGGAGACAGGCAAATGCAGGAAGAGCTTTACAAGCGGTTCTCCGGTAAAATGTATGCCGTTTGCCTCCGGTACGCCAACAACGCAGATGATGCGCAGGACCTGCTGCAGGAGGGATTCATAAAAGTTTACCGGAACCTGCACAGATTCAGGGCAGAAGGTTCTTTTGAAGGGTGGATAAGAAGGGTTTTTATAAATTCTTCTATTGAGCACTTCAGGAAAAAGTCGCTTCAGCTAACCAAAGTGAGCGAAAGAGAGGAAAAAACTATCGGCGATACTGATATTTCGGCACTCGATAGCCTCGCAGAAAAAGATATCATCAACCTGATACAGGAACTCTCGCCAGGCTATCGAACGGTGTTCAACCTTTACGTAATAGAAGGATTTTCGCACAGGGAGATAGCCGAACAACTGGGCATCAGCGAAGGAACAAGCAAGTCGCAGCTCGCACGCGCGAGAGCGATACTGCAAAAGAAAGTATCCCACTTTTTGAGCGATACAAAAAAATCATATACAAGGTAACATGTCAGGCGCATTACAGAATAAACTGCAACAGTACGAAGCTACTCCCCCGCCAATGGTTTGGGAAAGGCTATCGGAACAACTCGCCAGCGAGTTTGCAGTCGCCGACACCGGCATATCACAAAAGCTCGACATCGCCTCTATCGCCCCACCTCCGCAGTTGTGGGACAAAATAGCCGCCGAATTATCGAGCGAAACAATAGCAGAAAAGAGAGAAGGAAAAATTATTCCGCTTGTTTTTAAACGCATCGCTGTCGCGGCAATCGCTATCGGCTTGATTGCACTGGGCATCGTTTATTTCACGGGGAACAGAACAACGGACCAACCGCCAATTGTAAATGTTCCTACTCAGAACACGCCACCTTCACAAACAGTGCCGCCCGAGAAGCCACAGATAGCTGATGTTATTCCTACCGCACCATCGGAGGAAAGAACCAACACATCTTCACATAAGAAAAATATTCAACGGGAGCCCGGTTCATACGCGGCAATTCAAAATACATCGGACGAATATTCACAACCTTCGCCCGAGCAGGCACCCTTATATGAACTGAGTACCGTTTCGGCACTGCAGCCAGTTTCTGTATCTGCTCCGCCGTTGAGAGATAAAACAGGCAATCTTATTTTGGATCTCGCCACCATTAGCAGTCCTGATGATGAATACATCGCTGTTACGGGTCCTAACGGAAAGCAAACAAAGATTTCGAGTAAGTTCCTAAGCTGCCTGGGTTACATGAATGGAAACATTTCCGCTTCTGAACTGGATTCAAAAGGCATCCGGTGTACGGCTCAGTTCGAAGAATGGAGAAGAAGAATATTGAGTGAGCCCGCATTTATTCCTACTGCAAATAATTTCTTCGATATTTTTGAATTGAAGGACCTTTTACAGGAAATGTAAAGCGCAAGCGCATGGCAAAGATTCAAATCGAATTTCCGGCCGAATTCAAATTTTCAACAGACATCCCCGTCCGCATTACCGACCTCAACTACGGCGGCCACGTTGGCAACGACACTATTCTGTCAATTATTCATGAAGCAAGGGCTCAGTTCTTCCAACACTACGGTTATAATGAAAATGATTTCGGTGGTGTAAGAACCATCATGGGTAATGTGATGATCAATTACCGAAAGGAATTGTTTTATGGTGATGTTGTAAAGGCTTTCGTCTCTGCGATCAACATATCAAGAGCGTCGTTTGACGTGGTTTACCTGTTGAAGAAGAGCGATAGCGTTGTGGTAGCAGAAGCGCAAACGGGTATGGTCTGCTTTGACTATGTGAGAAAAAAAGTCGTATCTATTCCCGATGCCGTGAAGAATGTGCTTTCGCAATAATTTATTTCCAAATCTTCCAGCTTTCTTCAGCCTGAATCACAAGCATGTCGTATCCATTTTTTGTGGTCGCGCCGCGTTCCTCTCCCTTCTTCAAAAACAAGGTTTTGTCGGGATTGTAAATCAGGTCGAACAAATAATGATCACTCGTAATTGCGTCGTAGGGAATTGGTGCCGCCTGATCAACATTCGGAAATGTACCTATTGGAGTTGTATTGATAATAACCGTGTGATGTTTTATTACGTCATCAGTTAAATCATCATAAGTAAGCGTTGACCCCTGATGCAACTTTCTGCTTACAATCTCGTATTCAATATTCAATGTCTTCAGAACATACACTACGGCAGCGGTAGCACCGCCATTACCTAAAACGATTGCACGTTTATGATAAGGCTGTAGTTTTTCTGCGAAACTTTTTTGAAATCCGGTGATGTCGGTGTTGTTGCC
The DNA here is from genome assembly GCA_963782225.1 of uncultured Chitinophagaceae bacterium. Lineage (GTDB taxonomy): Bacteria > Bacteroidota > Bacteroidia > Chitinophagales > Chitinophagaceae > Flavitalea. The sequence goes on along the minus strand of CAWAIQ010000001.1, from coordinate 103,536 downwards.
TGTAAGTTTTTCGTTTTCAATCTTAATACAATTACATGCCTGCACACCTTCCGGGAGGTTCGATGCATCCAGGTACTGCAAAACCTGTTGTTTATAGGGAATGGTTACGTTCAAGCCTACAAGGTCAGGGTTGTTAGCCAGCACCTCCGGGAGTTTATCAATAGAAGAAATTGGAAAGATGTCATACACATGATCTTTCAATCCTTCCTTTTCAAATTTTTCTGTGAAGTATTTTTTTGAGAAAGAGTGACTAAGCGGATAGCCGATCAGGCCGAAACGTTTCACTGAATAATTTCTTTATCAAGAAATAAATGGAATGTATCGCCCCGTAAACCAAGTCGCATGGTTTCGAGAGGAATGACTTCATTTGGCGCGATGTTCCCGAGGTTCACGTTTGCTCCCACTAATTCGATGAAGTATAATTGCTGTCCCTTTTGCGGTGCTTCCCAAATAATTCGTTCTTCAGGTATCTGGGTTAATATTTCCTGCACGAGCCCTTCTCTCACTTCACCACTTCCACGATAGATACCAACATTGCCCGACTCACGTGCTTCGGCAATTACATACGAAGATCCCGCCGCGAGCTCTGCGCGCATCAGTTCAATCCATTTATAAGGAGGGATGATATGCGCCGCATCTTTACTTCCTACTTCACTTAATATAGTGCCGTATTTTGTAAGCTTCTCAATATAACCACATTTTTCAGCATGAGGAATATCTATCGAGCCATCACTTACTTCCATATAGTCGATGCCGTAATCCTTACAAACAGCAATGTAGTCGTCGAACTGGTTGCGGATGAGAAAAGCTTCGAACAATGTTCCGCCGAAATAAATGGGAATATCATAGGATTTATAGGCGTCTATCTTTTCGCGGAGATTTGGAGTAACAAATGAAGTGCCGAAGCCAAGCTTAACAATGTCTACGTGTGGCTGCGCGACACTCATAAAATGATGAACTTCTGTAATACTGAGACCTTTATCCATCACCATTGTGATGCCATGCGTACGGGGTTTCGTGTTCCGCTCCGGTATCTGCTGAAGATTAAAATTCATTCACTCCGTTTTAATTAGCCGCGCAAAAATAGGGAAGAGTTGCTTTTACTCAAATTATATCGCCCTGTTCCTTTTATATTTCGCCACCAGGTCAACTACCTGGTGATGTTGAAGGATGGATGGATTGAGGTCGATTAATTTCTTCAGCAATTTAGGAGCTTTATTCATTCCGTTTTCCAAATGAATCAGCGCCTCTTTCGATCGTCCGGTTGCAAAGTATATAGCACTTAAATAAAATGTAAAGATGGGTTTATTATCGGTATGGCGAATGGCTGCGTCAACCTGTTCCACAGCTTCGTCGTAGTATTCGCCTATGTACAAGCACCTGATAAGGGCTTCCCAGCTCGATATGTTTTTCGGGCGTTGTGCTACAACGGTAGAAAAGAACTGGATCGCTTCTTTAAACTCACCCAGCTGCATTTTGCACTCTCCCATCGCGAGGTTGTACTCAGGCTGCAGGCGGTGTATCTGTAACGCCGTTTGTAATTGTTTGGACGCAGTGTTCCACTGGCCTTCGTTCATATAGGTGCAGGCAATCTTGAAGTATAACTTACTGTCTTCCTGGTTCAGGTGCGATGCTTTGCGATAGTAGAACCGTGCCTGTGCAAAATTTTTCAGTCTTTCGTAACAGTGGCCGATGGCTTCGTATATCACATCTTCCGGACGTGAAAGCTCCAGCACCCTCTCAAGCGATTCGATTGCATCTTTATACTTCCGTAAACGGATATACGCATCACCCATATTGCGGTAAGCGTAATCAAACTTTTCGTCGATAGCTACGGCATACTTGTATGCGTCGATAGATTTCTCGTAAAGCTTCAATCCCTGGAATCCGGCGCCAAGGTTGAACCAAGCCAGCTCACTGTAAGGATGGTCCTCGATTATCTGCTGGTGCAGCCTTATGCTTTCTTCATTACGACCTGTAAAATCGGTCCAGAAGCATATTTTGTAAAGCGCTTCTTCATTTGTCGGCTCCTGCTCCAAGATCAGTTTCAGGCAGTCAAATATTTTATCAAATTCTTCGTAGTCGTCGTACACGTCTGCAAGCTCAAACAGCATTTCAATTCTTTCCTGTCCGTCAAAAAGGGAGAGGGCGTTTTCGAGCAGTGCGACTGCTTTGTCCTGCTGGTCGAGGGCAAGGTAAACGTCGGTTTTAAGTATATAGAGGTTGATGTCGTTGCTGTCGAGCAGTTCGGCATGGTTGAGTATATCGAGGGCGTCGTGATAGCGGCGGGTGGCGATGAGGAGATCGGCCTTCTTAATGTGAAGCATGGCCGAATACGGATACTGCTCCAGGCCCATTTCCACGGCTTCGAGTGCCTGGGGAAGGTCTTCCAGGTCGTCAAAGTAATCCACAATTTTTTCAAAGGCGTCTTCTTCGAGGAATGAGTTGCCGCGGCCGGACCGGAGGTTTTGGAACTGTTTAACCAGCTGTCTTATTTCATCTTTATCCTCACCAAACGAGTTGTCTCTCATGTATTTAATGAAGGGTTTACGTAAAATAGTCCATCCAAATCAGACCACCAACTTTATTTAATACCAGAGGTTTAGAAGTGTGGATGCAACCAAATTCCCTAATAAAGCGTATATATTCTGGATAACAGGTCAAAGAAATCTTAAACTTTTTGACTGGACGGTTAAAGGAATCCTAAAAAAACATTATTTTTGCCTACGATATGTATAAAATCTTTACGCTAAAACTAAACCACATGCTGAAGAAATTCATCGTTTGCGCTACCATGCTGGGGTTGGTTATCATTGCTCTTGCGAGCAGTGGTGGCGGGAAGAAGAGATCAACAGGTTCTACCCTTGGAATCATACCAATCCGTTCCAATGGCACTTTCACTCTTAAGACTAAACCTTCATATTCAGGAAGTGCGTTGTATTCAACCGCTAATCTGAAAAATTCAACTGCGTACAGGTCGGTGATAACTTATCAGAAAGGTAATACTACTTTTGTTGTTCCGTCTCAGTACAAATTGAATAATCAGCGGAAGCTGTCGTTCAACTCGAACACATCGTTCAAATCTAATTTGAATGTGGTGGATTTGAAGGTTAGGCTCAGCAGGTAATCTGTAAAATATTTTCGTTCCCCTCGAAAGCCTTTTAATCAAAGGCTTTTTTTATTGCATCTTCTCTCTTTACTTTTTCTTCTCTGCTCTGATCTTCTGACTTTCCGCGTAGGTCATTTCCCTGTATCCGCTTGTAGGGATATCAAACTTTGACGCCGGCACAGGATTCAAATTGATCTTTGATACCGTGTAACGGATAGTAAGGTTCCTTTGCGTTAACTCGTATTCAAGAGGAAGTCCGTTGAGGTTTTTGAAGTGATAATCGTATTCTTTGTTCTCCGGAATAATTTCAGGTGTGTAATAAACAATGAACGAAGATCCGTCGCTCATCTTGGCTTCAGCTTTCGTACACTTATAACCCGCGATTTCTTTTGTTTCAGCTGTATTGGTGAACGTGATGCCTTCGTACCGGTCATTCTTTTCTTTCCAGTCTTTATTCGACATGCGGATCAATAGTTTCTGTCCGCTTACTTCTCTGAGCACTACTGCTGTGCCTGTTTTTGCGTCATGAATTGTTGTGGAAGAAAACAGTGCGCTTACCATTTCTGAACGGCTAAGGTTGCCTTTCAGATAAATTGTTGTGGTGGCACCATCGAATGCATCGGCCATTTTTGGTTCGGCGTTGCCGGTGGTAACCTTCGCGTCGTAAACAAGGGTTAGTTCGGAGATTTTCTTCTGTGCGCTTAATGAATAAGTTGCGAGAAGAATGATGAGGAAACTTAAAAAGTTTTTCATATCGAATAGACGGTTAAAGGCAGGAAACAGTTGCCTGTTAACAATTTACAATTAATAAAAAACTAATTTCTTTTTTATTTATTGTGGATGTGCCTGCGGCGCCATGCCTGCGGCGCTTTTTTAATACACGGCGTGCGGCTGAGTTGTTAATCCTGCGCAAATTGCGATACGGTTTAGTGAGTGCCTGCGGCGCTTTTTCAATGCACTGCGTGCGGCTGAGTGTTAATCCTGGCGCGAATTGCGTTACGGTTTAGTGAGGCCTGCGGCGCTTTTTCAATGCACTGCGTGCGGCTGAGTGTTAAACCTGGCGCGAATTATTAACGGGCGTTTCGGTTTTTTAACCTGCGGGTGACTCCCTATTGCTTTGCGACCTTGTTAAAGGCGTAATGAACGTTGCGACAGCAAATGCGCTTCGTCGTGAAAAATGCCTGCGGCGGATAACCTCATAAAAAGCCCCCGGCAGGGTAACCCCCGGAGGGATCCACCTTATCTACCTTTAGGCTTCTTCTGCGCTTCCTGCATTTTCTTCTGCGACTCCTGCATTTGCTCAAGCCGCTCCTGCCACTTCGTTTTCGTTTTCGGCTTCCGCCGGTTCTCCTCAATCTTGGAAAGAATCTTATCGTGATCGATAATATAATTATTAATCACAAACTGCAGCAACAACGTAATCACATTCGACACCGTGTAATACCACGTTAACGCCGAAGGCAAACTGTTAAACATAAAAAGAAGAATAAAAGGAAATATGTAAGGCATGTACTTGAGCGCAGGATTACTTTGCTCAGGCGTCATGTTCATATTATATATCTGGATCAAAAAGCTCGTAACAATCGCAAGAAGCGTAAACAAACTTAAGTGCGTTCCCAATCCCCATACGTAAAAAGGAAATCGAACAATCACATCATAACTCGACAAATCTTCCGCCCAAAGAAAAGGCACACCACGCAACATGATGTTCGAGTTAAAGAAGCTATACAATGCAAAGAATATAGGAATCTGCAACAACGCAGGAATACATCCACCAAACGGACTCACTCCCGCTTCCCTGAATAATTTCCATCTGCTCCACGCCCATCGCCTGCTGATCACTTCCATGCTTTTCACTTTCAGCTTACTGATCTCCGGACGCAACGCTTTCATCTTCGCTCCGCTCAAATAACTGGTGTACACAAGCGGTGAGGTAAGCAAACGAATAAATATTGTAAGAAACGCAATCACCAATCCAAGGCTCCCAACAAACGATGTGAAGAAACCAAACACCGGCATCACGATGTACTTATTTATCGGCCGCACAAACGCATAAAAATCTCTACCAAGGTTTACGATCTTATCCATTTCAGGAGCCTGCTGCGTCAAAATCTTGTACTCATTGGGACCATAAATACAACTGCAAAGGCAGAGTAGCCATCGCACCCATCGGCAATTTAGCCTGAAGATTTGCGGTAGTTCTCGCTATGGTTCGTGTAGTATCTGAAGTTTCTTTCACCCAACTAACGTCACCGGAAGTAAAATTATTTTTATTAATTAAGGTAATATTGAAGAACTGCTGCGCAACACTTACCCACTGTACCGGCTTCTCAAATTTGTGCGAAGTGTTCGACATGATGTAGTCGAAATCTTCATCTTCATAAAAGCAAATGTTGGTGTGCTGGCGCTCGTACACAACATCTTTTTCATGCTGCACGGGCTCGACTTTGCCAAATTAAATTGAACGCACCCTGCGTAAGCAACTTGTCCGCACCATTCATCTGAATGTTCCAGTCGACCAGGTAACTTCCTGGTTTCAATGTGTACTGGTGAAGAATATTTCCACCTGAAACAGGCAATTGAAAGATATGGTTTGAGAATTATCTGCATTCTTTTTTAACTGTTCCCGGAGTAAAAAATAATTCACTGATCTGCGACGACTGCGCCTGTCCGGTGTTTATCGCGTAAGAAATTCCATCAAAGTCTTTTCCGCCGAGTGTAATCTGTGTGCTGTCGAATGATTTATAATTTTTCAGTTCAACACGTGCAGGCTGACCACCTTTATTAGAAAATGTTATGCGAAGTACTTCGTTCTCAACTGTAACAAGTTGTTCTTTTGCCACAACAGGTGCAGAAGCAGAATCACCAGCTAATTGATGAGTGGTATCAGTTGCGATTCTTGTAGAGTCCTGTGTTCTCTTGCAGCGCAGCTATGGAATCCTGCCGGGCCATCTCCTGTTTCTGGAGATCCTGGCTGCTTTTGGTAGAAAGAAATAAATAAAGAAACAGTAACGCGGCCAATAAAACGAAGCCTATCACCGTATTGCGATCCATACTACCCATTATCGAGATTTAAATTTGGAGTGCAAAGATAGGGGTTCGCTCTCCTTTAAATCATCTCGCTTTGAAGGGCAGGATTTTTGCACATGGCTCTTATGTTCAGAATAATTTTTTGCCGCTGTGATGAAGCTTACAAATATCGGCTGCGGGGTTTCTACCGTGCTTTTCAGTTCCGGATGGTATTGAACGCCAATGAAAAACGGATGCGAGGGCAATTCGATGATCTCCACCAGGCCGCTTTCGGGATTTTTTCCGCTCGCCACCATACCTGCGTTTTCAAATCGCTCGAGATAGTTGTTGTTAAATTCCCAACGGTGACGATGTCTTTCGTTAATCAGTGTCTCACCATCATATATTGCGCGGGCAAGTGAGTTCTTCGCGCAGTTCGCATGGGTATGAGCCCAAGCGCATGGTACCACCCTTTGCAGTTACTTTTTTCTGATCTTCCATCAGGTCGATTACGGGATCGCAGGTTGCAGGGTTCATTTCTGTTGAATGTGCTTCTGTAAGACCGAGTACATTCTTCGCAAATTCAATTACAGCCATCTGCATTCCGAGACAAATACCGAAAAATGGCAGATTATTTTCGCGCGAATATTTTACTGCAATGATTTTTCCTTCAACGCCGCGGTGACCAAAACCTGGAGCCACCAGCAATCCATCGAGGTGTCCCAGTTTTTCTGCAACATTCTCATCAGTAATAAATTCGCTGTGCACATTTACCACCTGCACTTTACATTCATTCATCGCGCCTGCGTGCACAAATGCTTCAAGGATGGATTTGTACGCATCCTGCAGTTCAATATATTTTCCAATCAGTCCGATTGTTACCTTACTCTTCGGATATTTTAATTTGTCGAGAAATTCTTTCCATTTCGACAGTTCCGGCTCATTGTACTGCGCTGATGTTTAATTTTCTTAAACAAATCAGATCAAGTTTTTCACGCATCATTGCGAGGGGAACTTCATAAATCGATGGCGCATCTGCTGCTTCAATTACTGCTTCCTGTTTTACATTACAAAACAGCGCGATCTTTCTCCTGATTTCCGCAGATAATGATTCTTCTGTTCGGCAAACAATTATATCGGGATGCACACCTTCCTGGCTCAGCATTTTTACGCTGTGCTGTGTGGGTTTTGTTTTTAATTCTTTTGCTGCTTTCAGATAAGGAATTAGGGTAAGATGCACCACTACAGTATCTTCTTCCGGCAAGCTCCCATTGCAGTTGACGCAGTGCTTCAATGAAAGGTAAACTTTCAATATCACCCACTGTTCCACCGATCTCTGTAATAATGATATCATATTCTTTGCTCTGACCCAGCAGAAGCATTCTGCGCTTTAATCTCATCTGTAATGTGAGGAACCACCTGCACTGTTTTTCCGAGATATGCACCATCACGTTCTTTGTTAATAACGGTCTGGTATATGCGACCAGTGGTTACGTTATTGGCCTGCGTGGTAAATATATTTAAGGTAGCGTTCGTAGTGCCCAGATCAAGATCTGTTTCGGCGCCGTCTTCTGTTACGAAACATTCGCCATGTTCATAGGGATTCAGTGTTCCGGGATCGACGTTGATATACGGATCGAATTTTTGGATGGTTACTTTCAAGCCCCTCGCCTGCAGAAGTTTCGCCAGCGATGCAGCAATAATTCCTTTACCGAGGGAGGAAGTAACTCCGCCCGTTACAAAAATATACTTCGCCATATGTTTGAGATTTTTCGCCGACCTAAGGGAATAAAATGGAAGTCGTGATCCTGAAGGTCATACAAAGCTACGCCGTTTTTCTTAATTGCCGGAGCGCATAAAAATTAGTGTGGAAAAGTGCCTCCGTCACGGGGATAATCCTTGAAAAAAGAATTTAGTTATCGCTCCTTTACGAATTCAAAATTTTATCATAGCTCGCCACCACCCCTTTAATCAAAGAAGAACTAAACCCCCTGTGCTCCATCTCATTAAGACCGGCAATTGTGCATCCTTTCGGCGTAGTAACCTTATCAATTTCATATTCCGGATGCGATCCTCTTTCGAGAAGCAACTGCGCAGCTCCTTTAACAGTTTGGGCAGCAATTAAACTTGCAGTTGCGGCATCAAAACCTATCTCGATTCCGCCCTGGATATTCGCCCTGATATATCTCATCGCGTAAGCAGTACCACACGCACCAAGCACCGTCGCCGCATCCATTAATTTTTCTTCAATCGTAACCACCTTACCCACTGTACAAAACAAATCATTTATATATTTCACCTGTTCTGCAGTAGCATTTGAAGAACTGAGGCACGTCATACTTTCGCGGATCGCAATCGCCGTATTCGGCATCGCGCGAAACACAGGCATTTTTTTCTTTACGATTTCTTCCATGTCTTTTATCGTAACACCCGTGAGTACCGAAACCAGAATATGCGACGAAGAAAGCTCCTTACGGATGCCTTCCACCACTTCCTGCACCTGGAAAGGCTTTACCGCAAGAATAATGATTCCCGACTGCTTCACAGCATCGCTGTTACTGCCGCTTATACGTATGCCTTTTTTCTCATACGGCTTCAGTGTGGAGATATTTCTTTTAGTAATGGTGATGTCCGCAGGTTTAGCAAACTTGCTGGCGATCAATCCTTCTGCGATAGCAGTTCCGAGATTGCCGCCACCAATAATGGCGATCTTTTTGTTCATTTTGTAAAGATAGGTGGGAAACGCGGCATCAGGAATTGCTGCACGTAGTCGCGGATTCCTTCTTCGAGTGAGTAAAAACTGTCACCATACCCTGCATCCCGAAGCTTTTGCATGTTGGCTTCAGTAAAATACTGGTACTTCTCCCTGATATCTTCAGGCATATCGATGAAACGGATGTTCGTGGGAAGTTCCATGGCAGAAAAGGTAGCACCCACCAGGTCGGCAAAGCTCCTGGCCTTACCGGTACCTAAATTATACAGCCCCGAAGCGGGCTTGTTTTCCATTAGCCAGAAACATACCCTGGTAACGTCCTTCACATATATAAAATCACGCAGTTGTTCGCCGTCTTTAAAATCGGGGCGGTGCGATTTAAACAGTTTTACTTCTCCGCTGGCTTTTATCTGGTTGAATGAATGCCAGATCACACTTGCCATACGGCCCTTGTGATATTCAAAAGGACCGTAAACGTTAAAAAATTTCAAGCCATACCACGCGGGTGGATGTGCAGTCTGCGCCAGCGCCCATTTATCAAATTCGTTTTTTGAAATCGCCATAAGGATTTAGCGGCTGGAGTTTTTCTACCACTTCATGATTGTCATCGTAACCCATTTCTCCTGCACCGTAAGTAGCAGCAGAAGAAGCATACACCAGGGGAATATTTTGTTCCGTGCAGTACGCCCAGATTTTTTGCGAGTATTCAACGTTTAATTTTCGGTGCACTTCATAATCAAATTCAGTTGTATCAGTTCGCGCACCAATATGAAACACAAAATCAACAGTAATTTTGTTTTAGCTATCCAGTCGAAAAATTCATTCCGGTCAATCTTATGCAAAAAGTTTCTGCCCTCAAGGTTAATTTCTTTATCACTTCTTGAAAAGTCGTCGACGATAATAATATCATCGAAACCATTTTCATTGAGGTATCCAACGAGATAACTGCCGATGAAACCTGCAGCACCGGTTACTACTATTGCACCATTAGTTGTTTGCACCTACTCCAAGTATTTTTTCGATCGCAGTATTATATTTATGTCTTCCAGCTTGAAATTTCTCCCCATTCCTGTCCATCTACTTCAACAGAACCTGCCGTTACTTCGCCAAGTTCTTCAAAAGGATGATCTCCCAACGGCGGCTATGAAATGAGTTTTTGTTTTTTTGTTCTGACAGCTGACCACAACGCGGCTTTGCGCTTCGCCAAACCAAAACGCATCTTTCCGGATATTGGCATCCGATGCCACCACATCAAAACCAAGATCGTTGTGTAAACGAACTATTCTATCAATGTAATAAATAAACCACCCTCACTTATATCGTGAGCCGATTCTATCAATCCCTTCTTAATCAATTTCAAAACTGTCTCTTGCAATTTAAATTCCGTGTCGAGATCAAATTCAGGAGCAGGACTAAAATCAACACCTGCAACTTTTTGCAGATACTCAGATGAATTGATATCGTTGCTGACTCTTTCCTATCAGGTAATATCATGTCACCTTCGTTTCTGAAACTCAGCGTCATCTTATCATTTACATTTTCCAGCAATCCTACCATTCCTATTGTAGGCGTTGGATAAACCGCACCATCAGGATTCTGATTGTAAAAACTAACGTTACCACCTGTTACAGGTGTATTGAATTTTCTGCACGCCTCTCCCATTCCTTTAATCGCCTCAACAAACTGGTAATATACCTCCGGATCGTACGGGTTACCAAAGTTCAAACAGTTTGTAATACCTAATGGCTCACCACCGCTGCACACAATGTTTCGCGCTGCCTCGCTTACTGCTATCATCGCACCCTTATAAGGATCTGCAAAAACATAGCGGCTGTTACAATCCGTTGTTAACGCCAGTCCTTTCCCTGTCGGTTTTGCCACCACCACTGCTGCATCACTCGGATCGTTTGTAGAAACGTTTCCTGTTCCTACCATACTATCATACTGTGTAAATATCCATCTCTTCGATGCGATGTTTGGCTGCGACACCAACTTGTTCCGCAACCTGTTTTAAATTATCCGGAACCTCAACTGATTGACGGATCGAAGCTTTTTACTTTTGACAGATATGCCGGCTCGCGGTATTCTCTTTCGTATTGTGGTGCGCCACCACCAAGCACTAACTCATACGCAGGCATTTCGGCTTCCAGTTCGCCATTCATATAAAATTTGAGGAGACCATCATCGGTTACTTCACCAATTTCTGAACAGGGCAGATCCCATTTCTCAAATATCCTCAACACTTCGCTTTCTTTCCCTTTCTCCACCACCATCAACATCCGCTCCTGGCTCTCGCTTAACAGCAATTCCCACGTCTTCATGTTTTTCTGGCGCGTAGGCACTTTATCCAGGTCTATCCTCATCCCCACATTTCCTTTCGCACTCATTTCTGCAGTGGAACAAATGATGCCTGCGGCACCCATATCCTGCATGCCCACTACTGCTTTAGTTTGCAATACCTCGAGACAAGCCTCAAGTAATTTCTTTTCCTGGAATGGATCTCCCACCTGCACTGCGGGCAGGTCTTCCGCGCTTTCCGCAGTAATATCTGCAGACGCAAACGATGCTCCGCCGATACCATCTTTACCGGTGGCGCTTCCAACAAAAAATACCGGGTTGCCAATACCTTTGGCAGTAGCCGAAACTGTTTCGCCTTCTTTTAATATACCAACGCTCATTGCGTTCACAAGTGGATTGGTATGATAGCGCTCTTCAAAATATATTTCACCGCCTACAGTAGGCACGCCGAAGCAGTTGCCGTAATGACCAATGCCATGCACCACACCTGCAAGAAGGTGGCGTGTTTTTGCTTCTTCAAGCTTACCGAAGCGTAAAGAATTAAGCGATGCAATGGGCCGCGCGCCCATCGTAAAAATATCGCTGTGAATACCTCCTACACCTGTGGCCGCGCCCTGGAAGGGCTCGATGGCAGAAGGGTGATTATGCGATTCTATTTTAAACACCACACCGTAGCCGTCGCCGATATCCATTAACCCGGCATTTTCTTCACCGGCTGCCACCAGCATACGTTCACCGTCGCGGGGTAAGGTTTTGAGCCATTTTATTGAGTTCTTGTAGCTGCAGTGTTCGCTCCACATGCCGCTAAATGCACAGAGTTCGTTGAAGTTGGGAGTTCTTTTTAGCTTTTGCCTGATCAGTTCAAATTCTTCCGCGGTAATCCTTAACTGCGCGGCCGTATTAACTGTTACTTCCATGGTTAGTGTTTCAAAGGCCGAAATTAAGGTATTCGAATATTCCTCTATGATTTTGCATATCTCGAATTTTTTCAACACCAGCTGCCGGCCGTTTTTGCCCATACGCTGTCTTTCTTCGGGCGGAAGATTGATCATTTTCTCCATTTTATCCGCAAGGTCGAACGGATCGTTGAGGTTGCAGATAAATCCGTTTGAATTGTTGAGCACCACTTCCTTACAACCGCGATTTAAGGACGTGATCGCAGGCTTCTCCATACTTGCCGCCTCCATCAGGCATCGCGGAACGCCCTCATTATAAAAGGAAGGGAAAACAATACAGTCCGCTTCCTTCAAAAAAGGCCGCACATCATCCGCAAATCCTTTGTATTCTATCAGACCTTCTTTTTCCCAGCTGCTCAATTGTTCAGGAGTAATGGAGTCGGGGTGGTTCTGTTCAAAAAAACCAATCAATGCGAACGATACCCGGTAATTTTTCTTTTTGAGGAGCCGCGCAGCATCGGCGTAAAGTCCTACGCCTTTACTCTTCAACAGTCGAGTGCTCATCAGAAATTGAAAAGTTTCGCCGGGGGAATGGTGCGGAGGAGGTGCAAAATGTTTTGTATCTACCCCCTCGCCCGGCAACACTTTCATTTTGCTGATCGACACGATCCTTTCGGTGATAAAAACCTTTGCATCTTCGTTATTCAGAAACCACACCTCACTGGTATGCTTAAGCGACCGCCGGTAGAGCGCGCGGATAACATGAAAGAGGAAATTTCTTTTCGCAAACGGGTAACCTAGACCGGTGATGACCGCCACACTCGGAATGTTTTCGGCTGCAGCCGCCAGCGAGCCATAGATATTTGGCTTCGCTACATAATGGAAAATAAAATCAGGCCGTTGCTCCTTGTATAACTTCCTGAGATTTTTGTAGAAGGAATAGTCATTCAGCGGGTTTACTCCTTTATTATTGAACTCGATCGGAATAAACCGGCAACCCACATCAGTTAGTTTAGATGCGTAATCGTCCGAAGGAGATATCACCAACACCTTTACCTGCTGACTAATCAACCATCGGATAACATCGAGCCTGAAATTATAAACCGACCACGCGTTGTTCGAAACAAAGGCTATCGTTTTATTTGGCGCTATCGGACCTCGCATTCAATTATATTATATCAAAAATAGGTAACTATGTAAAAATGGATTCGCCTTTTAAAAACAGTGACGATAAACGCTGGCTGCTTGCGGGGTTTCTGGTAAAAGTACTACTGGGACTCATCTATGGTTATGTGTTCCTGCATTTTTACAACGGCGACGACACCTGGAAGTTGTTCCGTTCTTCACTACTCGAAACGGACCTGTTACTTAATAAGCCAGGCCAGTTTTTTACCAATGAATTTTCACCTCATAACGCGCTCGTTACCGGGAAAACGATTGTAGAGGTCCTGGGTGTATACCTCGACGACCTGCAATATGTGCTGCTTGTAAAAACGATGGCCGTATTCAATCTTGTTACTGGTGGTAACTATTATGTGAATGTAGTTCTGCTCAATGCTATATTTTTCTTCGGCCATTATTGGTTATACCGGTTGATGACTGAGTTATTCCCCGAAAAGAAGGCTTTATACTTTATCCTGTTGTTCCTGTTTTTGCCTGCCGTGTTCTGGCTGAGTGGAATAAGGGTAGACGGAATGTTATTCTTTTTTACAGGTATGTATTTATTTCACCTGTTTACAAAAACTAAACGTGGTGCAGCGCGACTTGTTCCTGTGATTATCGGGTTCATTGGTGTATTCATCTGCCGACCGGAGATAGGGATATTATTAATACTGGTAACCGTTGCGTGGTATCTGGCTGAGCGGACGGGCAAAATACTGCTGTCATTTGGTGGCTTATACCTTACAGGAATCGTTTTATTCTTTTTGCCCGGCCTGAATATCTCGGCTTCCGTTGCGCAAAAACAACATGCCTTTCTCATGTTAAAAGGCACTAAATTCGGGATTGGTAATCTCGACCCGTCCCCCGCGAGTTACATCAGATCTTTTCCGCGCGCAGCAGCAAATATCTTTTTTCGGCCGTTGCCATGGGAGGCCGAAGGAGTATTACAATTTTTGGCATCCGCAGAAATTGCAGCATTCTGGATTATCATCGTTGCCTGCGTTGTTTTTCGACACCCTTTATGGAAAAACCGTTTACAAACACCTGCCCTCCTGGCGCTGGTTATTCTCGGAATCAGTACATATGTATTTATTTCATATATTGTTCCATTTCCGGGCGCATATGTGCGATATAAAGCAATACCTGAATTGCTGATCCTGTGTAGCTTAGCAAGTATTTCGCGGTGCAATAGCCAGAAACATTAGGATTATTATATATATTTCTTTTTGGGTACTAATTGCGGGTTAACTAGAACATAGTATTCATTTCTTTCGCATTTTTGTGGTTAAAATGGGGATTTTTTTTGACCGTTTAGCCATCCAAAAATTTTTTACCCCGTCATTTTATCGTTTATTTGCAGCTCCTAAAATTATCTTTTAAATGGAATCATTACGCTTCAAAGCTATTAACGATCTCACTTCTTCTTCGAACGGGAAGGAACTGGGACGTTCAACCAAAATCACCGGCATTTTTAATGAGAATGTGTTTACCCTTAAAGTAGCAAGGGAATTTTTGAGCGATGAGGCTTATAAGAGCCTGGCAACATCTATAAAAGGCGGCAAAAAGATCGACCGCGCTGTGGCTAACCAGATTGCTTCTGGCACTTCGCCAGTGGGCAGAGTCAAAGGGTGTAACCCATTTCACACACTGGTTCCAGCCTCTTACCGGATCGTCAGCTGAAAAGCATGATTCATTTTTTACTCTTAAAAGCGATGGTACTCCTATCGAAACATTCGATGGTGACACGCTTATACAGCAGGAACCCGATGCATCTTCATTTCCAAGCGGCGGCTTAAGGGCAACCTTCGAAGCACGCGGTTACACTGCATGGGATCCTTCTTCTCCGGCTTTCATCATGGATATCGGTGAGGGTAAAACGCTTTGTATCCCTACCCTCTTCGTATCATATACAGGCGAACTTCTCGATTACAAAGGACCATTGCTGAAAGCAGTTGAAGTCCTCGGAAAAAACGCAGTAGAAGTTTGTAACTACTTCGATAAAAATGTAACGAAAGTTACTGCTACCCTCGGATGGGAGCAGGAATATTTCCTTGTTGACGAAGCGATGTTCAATGCACGTCCTGACCTCGTATCGAGCGGACAGAACAGTATTCGGACATGCACCTGCAAGAGGCCAGCAGCTCGAAGACCACTACTTCGGTTCAATTCCCGAAAGAGTGTACGCCTACATGAGAGATTTCGAAACTGAATCGTACAGACTCGGTATTCCTTTAAGAACAAGGCACAACGAGGTGGCACCTTCACAGTTTGAGTGTGCACCAATATTTGAAGAAGTAAGTGTTGCGGTTGACCACAACACATTGTTGATGGACATTATGGACCGCGTTGCCAAGAGACATAAATTAAGAGTACTGCTCCACGAAAAACCATTCGCCGGCATTAACGGTAGTGGTAAACACAATAACTGGAGCATGGCTACCGACACAGGCGTTAACCTGCTCGCACCAGGTAAAACACCAAAAACCAACCTGATGTTCCTCACGTTCTTCGTGAATGCCATCAAAGCGGTACATGACTATGCAGATATTCTCCGCGCATCTATTGCGTCTGCGGGTAACGATCACCGTCTTGGTGCAAACGAAGCTCCTCCGGCTATCATTTCTGTGTTCATCGGCGGTTACCTTTCAAAGGTTCTGGAAGATGTTAAGCAGAGAGTTGGTGATAAGTTCGACGAACAGGACGAAGCGATCCTCAAGCTCGATCTTCACAGAAGCATTCCTGAACTGTTGATGGATAACACCGACAGAAACCGTACTTCACCGTTCGCGTTTACCGGAAATAAATTTGAGTTCCGCGCTGTAGGTTCTGCTGCAAACTGCGCTAACGCAATGACAGTATTGAACACTATCATGGCTCAGACACTCGGCCAGTTCAAAAAAGATGTTGATGGACTGATCGAGAAAGGTGAAAAGAAAGAAATCGCAATCATGCACGTTATTCGCGAGTACATCGTGAGCAGCGAGAAAGTATTGTTCGAAGGCGATGGTTACAGCGACGACTGGCATGCTGAAGCAGAGAAGAGAGGTTTACCGAATGTTCGTACAACTCCATATGCACTCGATGCAATGGTTACAGAAAGGGCTAAGCATATCTTCGAAAGCAATGGTGTTTATTCTCACGCTGAGCTTGAAGCACGTCATGAAATTGAATTAGAAAAGTACATTAAGAAGGTTCAGATCGAAGCGCGTATTATGGGTGAGATGGCTACCAGCCATATCCTGCCTGCAGCGATCCGTTATCAGAATGTGCTGATTGAAAATATCAGGGGTTTGAAAGATATTGGGCTTGATGGTGAATCATATGCTAATCAGAAACAGATTCTGATGAAGATTTCTGAGCACATCAGCAAAACCAGCGACCTTGTTGAAAAGATGATTGAAGCAAGGAAGAAGGTTAATGCTTTGACTGATACTCGCGAGAAAGCGATTGCTTACTCCGAGCAGGTGAAAGAAGCGTTCTTCGATAAGATCAGGTATAGTGTTGACAAGCTCGAATTGCTTGTAGGCGATCATTACTGGGCGCTGCCTAAGTATAGAGAGATGCTTTTTCTTCGTTAAAATTTTAGGAATAACAGTTATATGTGGAGCCCCGGTTTATACCGGGGCTTTTTTATTTCTTTTCGACCCTTTCAAAAAACACTGACAAATCAGTTCTAAGAAACTTTAAAACTTCAAACAATGTACTCACACTTAAATTCGACTTACACGCCTCTATCCTACCAATATGAATGCCCGTCTCCGCATACACCTCTCCCTGGGTAAGATTCTGCTCTTCCCTAAGTTGTTTAAGTACCAACGCCATCCTGCGAAGCAACTGTTCATTCCTGACCTGACCCATCCGGCGAAAAAACAATAATTACCCCAACGTTCCAATAAATTGTTTCTCATCGCCGTTAAAGTGTAATAATCCAATTTCTCCTATGAAAACACTGATCTGCCTGGTGTTTATGGGCATCATGTGCAATATCGGCTATGGCCAAAACTTTATAAGTTCCCACCCGGGATTATCCTCCATCAGCACCAATCCATCGCTCATCTCTTCGTCGCGCAACAAACTGCAGATCCAAATATTTTCCGCATCAGCAAATTTCTCCGGCAATCAACCTTACTTTTCGCTGGCCAATCTGAGTCCAAAACATTTTAGCAATACAATATTTCAGAATACAGCGACTGTGTCTGGCTCGGCATCCGTAGATGTAATGGGCCCGGCAGTCATGAAAAAGTCTGGTCAAAACACTTTTGCATTGTACACACGTGCGCGGATGAGCGGATACGTTCGCGACTTCGATGGGCAACTCGCCCACAGTTTAAACGAACAATACTTTAGCACGCAGGCGCAGCCATTTAGACTGTCCTCTTCATCACATATGCGTGGGAGTCTGAATGCATGGACGGAAATCGGTTTTTCGTATTCAAGAACCCTTGTTGACAACGGTAATCACAAATTCAGTGCAGGATCCGGCGTAAAGTTCCTCTCGGGTATAGCGAGTGCGGATTTTGATTTTGCGCGCCTTTGAAGGTGTGGGTGGGTATAATAAATCAATTAAAGACTATGCTATTAACCAGGCAAACGGCAATGTGTCGCTTAATATTTCGGGACTGAAAATATCAGGGTTAAGTCTCAATAAAGTAATCACTGAAGGCACGCCTGGTTTATCGAAAGTGCAGATAAAAGGAGATGGCGATAATTTTCCGGCGTTTAATAACAGGGGGATTGGATTGGATATCGGTATGACCTATGAATTTAGAGCCGACGACGAAAGCGATAATCACAACTTCAGAATGGGGGTTGCGGTCGTTGACATTGGCAATATTAAATACAGGAAAGATTTGAGACAAAGCGGAAGCTATAACATCGACGTTCGGGCTGCAACGCCATTGCGGTTAAGGGAACTCTTTGGTCTCGACCTTGTAAAAGCGCGCCAACTATTCGATTCTCATCCCGAGAACTTCCAGGCATTACCAGAAACGGACAAACCACAGTTCAGGTCAACGTTACCCACCGCTTTGCATGTAGATCTTGATCAACGCATACTTAAAAACATCTTTGTTGCTTCGTCTTCGAACATTGCACTTACCGAAGCAGCGTGGAACTATGTATCGCTTATTCCGCGCTATGAAAGTGAACACTTTGCTTTTGCTGTTCCTGTAACGTACGATTGGTTGTCAAGCACCCGTGCAGGTGTTATGATGCGATATCGCTTCGTCACCCTTGGCTCGTCGGGCTTATTCACCAGCATCGCGCAGCCGACAAAGCAATTGGATGCGACCGCAGGGGTGAGTTTCAAAATCAAATAAGCAGCGCTCAATTCACTGTTAACACTGCATTTAAATTGTTGTAACCTGTGGCGGGGTCCCAAATGTTTTCATTAGCCAGCCGAATTGCATACTCAGGTCGTTTTGCTATTGATTCATATTGATCGGGAAGCGATAAGAACACATCATACTCACCTTTCACCATATTCGCCGGCAGAGATAGTTTCTCCTCAACGGTAGTCGTTCCACTAAACCATTTTCTCACATCTGCGCTCAGCACTATCTCTTTTTCCTCACCGTTTTGTTTACTTTTCAATATTAGTTTTGCAGGTCGTTTGTTAAACGGCGATGCGTAGCCGCGATTCGCGATAGTAAATGAAAAAGTTACACTTCCTCCAGGTTCGACAGCTTTCGGAAGGCTGGCCCGCGTTAACACGAAACGATAGCCGAGATTTCTTTTGATGCTGTCCATACAGCCGGCGCTCTGCCAATCGTCGTTCACTTTGTTATTGTAAGCACTGTTCAGATAACTATAGTGCATCTCTTTCATTTCCGTCTGTGCACGTCCTGCGGGTTCACAATCATTCTGCGGACTAAACGCGTCATCACACGTTTCTCCACCAACTGCTACATATCTAGAATCTGCTTTCATGAAAGACCGCATTACGGTATTAGCGTCCTGACGCGGCGACGATGAGTTTCCATAATCCTCGTATGTACCGTAGTCATTTTCGCTGGCCAGGAAGCAATCGTTATGATATCCCAGCCGTGCTTTATCACTCTCTGTAAAAGCGTCTGACTCCTGCATTGGCGCAATAGTAATGTTGGCATTGACGCCATTAGTAAATCGCTGTTTGATCTGCGGGTAGCGCACCTGGATGTTTCTGTCTGCAGGTACTGCATCGAGCAGTGCGCCGAGCACTTCTATTCTATCCTGCCAGTTTGGGTCGAGGAGCTTTTGAGTAGGGGTATTTTGAGATGCATCGCCGAAGTAGTCGGTATAGTATTGTTCGCCCCACACGCCGATGAAGCCCATCTGCACTGCTGCTATCACGTCGGCGTTGGTTTCAAAAAGTTGTTTGAGCTGCGCGATATGCTGCAGCACGATTGCTTTCGGAGCATCGCCGTATGGTGGACAAATGAACCCTTCCGGACATGTTCCGGCTGTTTGTTTTGTGGTGTAAGTAAATCTCGGAATCAGTTTGAAGCCTGTTTGCCGTGCGATAGCAAAGTCTTCCGATATGCTCTCTAAGAACGACGTAGAGATCGCTTTGTCTTTGAAGATATCGAGCACATAATACCTAAAGATGAGCGTGCTGAAAACGGAGTAATTGCCGTTGCTGGCTTGTGTGGATGGTTTGTACCCGTTAAGATCATCCGCCGTTAGTGGCGAAGGGTTACTTGCTTTTGTTTCAGAATAAATGTAGAAGCCCCGCTCCGGGTTTGCAAAGTCTTCAAGGCTTTCTTTATAGGTAACCTCCGTATTATCTGGTACTGTTAGACGTTTTATCCTTTCGATCACATTGCGCAAGGAGAACCACGAAAGTGAGCGCTAAATATATTCTGTTCATGTTTGGTTTTATATGCTGGGCATCCCCTTTATTGCTGATGGAAATTGATGGGAGTACTCGGATACCGCCTTCGCCGGCGTAATTCTTCAAGTACCAACTTAAAATTATGCTGAAGCGGTTCTAGTTTCGGATCGCTGATATACTTGTCAACAGGCCCCGAAATCATCCTGATATATCGTTCGTTGTATTCAAGAAAAAGATCAAACAACTTACTATCGCTTATCTCATCAAAATCCATATAAATAGCCAGGCAAAGCCTGTTCCCTCAAGGTACTATCTTTTTAAAAAATCTATTCGTTGAAACTGATACTTCCCTTTGATATTCTGGTTATAAAAGATACCCTTTTCCCGGAACATTCTAAAAGCATCATACACTTCCTGCGGCACTTCCAAATAGTTATATACCGCTTCGCTGGTGAAACGGATGGTAAGGATACGCGCAGCGGCATCAAAGTCATATGATTTGATTACGGTGGACGGCATATTGGGTCAGCTTTAAAAAATGTGCCTAACCGGTATCTCCCGCGTTATACAGGTGAAGTAAGCGTTATTTCCGGGAACGACGTTGTCACTTCTCTTTGTAAATCAGCAAACGTGCGGAACCCTTGCAATAAAATAACTTTCCCCTCCACAGATCGTATTAATATTGATGGAAAGCGATTGATGCGGTGATATTGCAACTCGTGCAGGTCTGCCTTTAATGCAGCAGCGCCCGCATCTCCGTTATAGTCTGAAATAAATCGTTCAATATCAAAAGAAGGAGTCGTCGCAGCAAGTTGTTCTGCGATTTCAGAAATCACCACGGGCTTTGCGATGTTTTCACCGTTCTGCATCATGGCAACGCGTAGCAAGTGCAACATCGATTCGCCCATATCGGGGGATTGAAGTTGGGCGCACTTCACTGCAATACATGCAGGGAAAGACGATGCAGGCGGGTCTTTCGCCCATATCAGATGATTGATTGGTCTATTGGCAACAGTGGCCGCATGCATCCATACGGGGCCCATTTGCGCAGGGCGTGTAACAGAATTAGATTCATCGTGGTAATTATTCCACGAGGGTATTAATCCGCCCATTTTTGTTGTCCATTGCGCCTGATCGCCTAATGATTCTTTTAGCCGCTCTAAGTCCGATTCCATTGCCCAGCTCCAACAACATACCGGATCAGTGTAAAGCGTACACATGATCCGGTAGCCGGTAGAGTCTGTTGTGTTATTTGCCGTTACTTCTTTTCGCATTCGTGCCGGGTTGTTGCGCTTCCCTGGCGGTGATGTTGGCGTCCTCACCAGGCGTTGGTACAGCGTTGTTCGCCAAAACCCTGGTTTGCATTTCTTCTTCTGCCTCGGGATCGTTCCACTGTTGAGCGCCCATCACATTCGCGGTATTAACTTCCCCACTCCTCAGCGCACTTAATGATTTATCTAATTTACTTACTTCTTTTTCTGTTCTGTCGGTGCCGGCAGCTTCCTGCTTCAGCATTCCATTTGTATCCATCACATGCTTAATAGGATCATCAACAAATTGGAATGTTTCGCCCATTTGGGAACTTTGTCCCTGGTTCCATGGTCCACGAAAATCGTTGCCGGTCGACATGTTGAAGTACAAGTTACTGTAGCGTGGATCACTTTGCAAAATTCCCGGAGGAAAGTTAGGTTGAATGGTAGCAAGTGCTGCTTCAAACATTTGGATAGTGCGCCACTTCGCGTGTCATAAGAAAGCGAAGCGTCTCCTTTACATAAGGATCGTCTGTAAACTGAAGCAGGTATTCATACACCATCTTGGCCCTTGTTTCTGCGCCGATGTCTGAGCGTAAATCCGAAGTAAGATCGCCCTGTACATCACCGTTTATATATGCCGCGGTCCATGGTACGCCCTGGCTATTGGTATAGGCAGGTCCGCCTGCTGTACCAACAAAAAATTGCGGCGCAACCATTCCCTGGTGAATCATTTCTTCTTTCGCGGCTTTGCCATTAAGAACTGCATTATTTCCGAATTATCAGCCGCGTTTTTTAAGTCGCCGTTGATGCCCGTAAGCATTTGAATAGTAGCCCCCACAATTTCCAAGTGGCTGAATTCTTCTGTGGCAATATCCATCAGCAGGTCGTATTTATCCGGATACGCTTTTTTCGCCGCGAACGCCTGGCCAAAATAACGGAGTGCTGCCGCGAGTTCACCATTGGCACCGCCGAATTGTTCGAGTAACAATGTGGCAAATGCAGGATCGGGTTTTGACACACGGGCATTAAACTGTAGTTCTTTGATATGATAAAACATAAACTAAGTGATTAAAAGATCAATGATGAGATTTCCTGAACGATTGTATCCAATTAGTATGCCTTAGTACCTGTTGTATTTCTCTCAGTGCACTTGCTATTTATCAACTGCGGTTATGTATCGGATTGTTAACATTTTTTATTTTTTGATGATGATTTCTTACCCCATCTTTCGGAAGAATACTTTTCCTTCGCCATAATCGATGGATCCTCATCCCCCCGCGCTCCACCGCCGGTTTACCCCCTACCGTAATAGTCAAATAAATGCTGCTTTAATTACCGCTATGTGCTTACCTTCACACCGCGAGGTCGGTATTAATTTTGCACCTCTCTTATTTAAAACACATCACGAATGAAATTATTTGTTGCAGGCATCCCTTACGACATGGATGACAACGAACTCCAGGAAGTTTTTAGCGAACATGGTACAGTGGCTTCTGCCAAGGTGATCATGGACCGGGACACAGGCAAAAGCCGCGGTTTCGGATTTGTAGAATTTCAAGACGACGAACAGGCGCAGGCGGCTGTAAAGGCGTTGAATGGCGCAAGCATCGAAGGCAGAACGCTGACCGTTAAAGAAGCGGAGGATAAACCCCGTGGATCAGGCGGACAAGGCGGTTCAGGCGGCGGTGGCAGAAGGCCAGGCGGCGGCGGTGGACGCGGTGGATATGATCGCGGATCAAGATACTAAGGCGGCTATCACGTTTAAGGGTCATTTGCAGGTGGCTACAAGCGGGCGACGCATTTGATCTTTATCTCCTAAATATTTTCCCATCCAGGAGGGTAACTTCCTGGATGGTTTCTTGTGTCTAGTTCCCGGCGGAGTGCAGAATCACTTCTACTCGGATATTTCTCCTTTTCTCCTCATCAGTATTAGCGTGTTCTATCACCATCTTGCTGTTTCCACCTCCTTTTGATGATATTCTCGCGGCATCGAAGCCTTCATTCCTGAAAATATCGGCAATCACTTTTGCGCGCTGTTCAGAGAGCTTGAATCTCGAATCTGTTGGTTTTAAAGAGGGCCCATCATAAAAATAGTATCCAACAATCTCCATACGGTCAAACCTGAATCGTTTTATCATCGTGATGTACGTTTTGATTACCCCCTCGCCTTCGGCTGTCAGGTATGGGAGGTCTTCGATGAATTGAATATTTTTCAGGGTGATAATGGTATCGATTGCTGTTGTTGTTTTTTGCGTTTCCTGATCTAATTGTTTTTCCGAGTATTTGACGATGATTGTTGCTTTTCGGTCGGCGGCTGCCGGCGCAGTGGACGCGTACTGTTCTCCGTAGCTGTGAATCGAAATGCTTTCGTCCATGCGATCAGCTAACAGCTGTTTGATAGTGTTTGCACGCTCCGCCGTAAGGCGAAGATTATAATGTTCGCTACCAACCGAATCGGCATAAGCAGAAATACAAATTTCGGAAAACGCTCTCAATGCTTGACGCGATACCCATTCATCCAGGGCAGTAACCTGGTTTTGGTGAAGGGTTGTTTTGTTAAACTGAAAATACACAACACACGTATCAGCCATTCGTACCTGGGAATGGCTCCAAACTGTAGTCAATAATAATATCGCGAATAGTGTGTACTTCAAGTTCTACAAAGGCAATAAGTTATTGACCAGAATCGCTTAACTCCTGTTCACCTGTTCTTCATGCCTCCCCATTTAACAAATCTACTGCCCTATCCCCAACGCTTACAGCGCGATAATCGTTATATTTGTAAAAATGGCCAAAGTAGAACAACATATTGCCTGTTACATGCGAAATCTCCTCGCAAAGGTGTCTGTACCTACTGCTTCTCGCCGTTTTTCTTCTGGCACATCAAACGATTTCCTTCCTTGTTTTAAGGACTTTGCTAAGTAAGCCCTAGCCTTCAAACACTCGGAACGCTAGGCGAAATTACTTTCTACCTATTAAGGCATGCAGCCGCATGTGCCATCAACTATAAAATCAAATAATCATGAAAAAGAACAATCTTATTCTTACAAAAGAAGACCACAGGCTTTTAACCTCATATCTCAACGGCCTGTTCGGTAAAACCGCATTCGACAGAAAAAATTTAGAAGATCTGAGAGGAGAATTAAGGAAAGCGAAGCTGGTAAGCAGCGACAGTATACCACTGGACATTGTAAGATTAAACTCAAAAGTTGCAATCAAAGCGGAAGACGATACAAGAGTAATGAATGTAATACTCGTAACACCAGACAAAGCAAATATAAAGGAGCAAAAAATATCAATATTCGCACCTATAGGAACGGCATTGATCGGATTTCGAAAAGGTCAACAAATTAATTGGGAAGTACCCGCAGGTAAAAAGACTTTCACAATACTCGAAGTAATCAACGAATAAAAGATAGCACGCTTTGACAAATATCAATCGAGGCGTGCTTAATTTCACAACTTATTTTCTTAAGCTTCTTAGGGATAGGCTTAAAAACCGCCCGTTGAATAGCAAAGGATTTTGAAGGCACATTGTTGCTATCTACCAATTCATTAAACTTTGCATTCATTATCCAGATATCATTACCATTGCGCGCTGCAGTGGCAGGATAAGTAAACCGATCCGCAATTATAGTAGTAGCTTTCATTTCAGCACTATTCCAGTTATCCTCGGAAGTAAGCTGATAAATCTTATCATTGTTCCCATTTACCACCATCACTAACTTTCAGGATCTTTCCAAATCAACCATCTCTCCCAGAAAAAACTGGTTCAACTTTACTTTACTCACTTTTGTCGGATCTTTAATGTCAACTTTATACAATGCACCAGTATTGGTGTTATCAACGAGCAAAAATCCGGAAGGATGATACACGATACCATTTAACCCAATGCCTTTCGTTTCAAACATTTTATCCTTGACAAATACGCTCGCTTTACCGCCTGCATCTACTTTATAAATACATGCGCGTAACTATCCGTAACATATGCATTGCCAGCATCATCAAACGCCAGGTCATTTCCAAAATGCTCACCAGGCACCAACGACGATAAATCAACATCCCCTACCTTCTTTCCTGATGCCACATCGAAACTGAGTAATCGTATTAATTTCTTCCGCGTATCCGGTGAAGTAAATTTGCTGTAATTGGCGTCGCTCACACAAACAAACAAACGCTTTCCATCGGGATGAATTTTCATTCCGTAAGTCGACTTAAGTGTGCTATCTGCATGAAACACCGAGTAAGCGCCTTCCGGCGTTACCTTCCCGATTGTCGCGAGTCGTGCGCTTGAAACATAATATGTTTTAGCTGCGCTGTCGTAAGCGATACCTTCAGGATAAGTTCCAGGCGCATCGAAGTTTATTCTTTCCGTCGGCTTAATGGCGATGCATCCATAAGCAATAACCGCTATCACAATCACAATTATCTTCTTCATGTTATTTTTTTCTTTGGATAGAATAGATAACTCCATTTGCGTCATCCGAAACATATATAATGCCGGAAGGCGACGAGGTTACACCCGCAGGACGACCAAACCTCGCCTTCCTTTTAAACATCAAAAATCCAGGCTTCAGAAATCCATTTAGAAAATCTTCTGCTCTCGTGGGCTGGCCATTTTCAAAATATATTCATCTGTACTTTAAAACCCACAGGTTTACTGCGGTTCCATGATCCATGCCAGCACACCAGCGCATCACCCGACATATCTGAACTTCCCCTTGTATTCTTCAAAAATGTAAAACCGATAGGCGCCATATGTGCGGCAAATTCCATCACCGAAGGCTGAGTATTTTTCACCCATTCTTCTTTTACATCACCCGGGGGATCTTCGCGCGTTTGGTCAACTTCCTTTTTTCCATAAGCGAATGGAAAGCCGTAGTTGCCATCCTTTTCAATTAAATTAAGCTCTTCGGGTGGCCATTTATTTCCTTTACCGTCACCGCCGTTATCCATACCCCACAGCTTACCGGTTTCGGGATTAAAGTCGAAACCAATAGTATTTCTTAAGCCGCTGGCGTAAATAGTACGCTTCCACGTTGTGGTGTCAACCTGCAAAATTGATGCAGTTTCTTTATCGCTCTCCTTGCAATCATTGCAAAGCGTGCCGACGCTGATATATAGTTTACCATCGGGACCAAACGCTATTGTTCTGTTTGGATGTTGGCCTCCACTAGGCAAATCCGTTATGAGCACTTCTTCGTTGCTTACAGTGCCATCTGAGTTGAGGAGATATCTGCGGAGTTCTGTGTTATTGCAGAGATAGAGCCATCCATTTTTTATGGCGATGCCATGAACGCCTTTGAATGGATATACAATGGTTTTGACATCGTCAAAGACTGAATCATT
The DNA here is from genome assembly GCA_963782225.1 of uncultured Chitinophagaceae bacterium. Taxonomy (GTDB): domain Bacteria; phylum Bacteroidota; class Bacteroidia; order Chitinophagales; family Chitinophagaceae; genus Flavitalea. Next base: position 76,937 of record CAWAIQ010000001.1, on the reverse strand, counting down.
ATCGGTGTCTTTAAGCAACAACACATCGCCTGCATCACGGCGTGTGATATACAGTTCGCCTTCGCGTTGACTATACATCATTCGCGGCCTGCCAAGGCCAGACGCCGCCACTTTAACTTCCCACCCATCAGGCACCTTAAGAAGTTTTACCATGTCTGGTAAAAAGTCCAGGTGTTGGGGATACTTCGTTACGAGTGTCGACCGTGTCTTTTTTTTGGGAGGAAGGCCTCGCTGCGCATAAATTTCATTGCTAAAAATGCAGAATAAGATTATGCACACCCACCAGCATCTACTACGCCTCATATAATCACATTTGTAAAAGAATGGATAATATGGGCTATAAATCTTATGCCAATGCCCCGGCTGATGCTTTATTTCTCCAGGAGCGCCTTTAGATTATCCAGGCTTTGCTGAAGCTGCTTTCCTAAGATGTTTTTAAATATTGGGCTGAAAAGCGACATCGGAAATTTCGTAGGGCTTTTGAAAGTCCAGGTAACCAGAGTGCTTTCGCCTACAACCTTACTAATTAAAAATGTAGCTGACGCAGTATTTTTCATCGGCCGCAGAAACCTCATCTCATACTCAATCATCTTGTCGGGTGCAATGCGGGTAATTTCCTGGGAGCCCGCGCCAACACTTTTGTCCTGGCTGTCCCATGAATAAATAAAACCTGCAGTGCCATCGGTGCCGGAGTAACTTTTCTTCATGTCCGGGTCTTTCATGTTCCACACACTGAAGAGGTCCTGGTTTTTCGTTTCTTTCAAAAACTCAAATACTTCAGAAACACTTCTATCGATAGAAACCTTTTTTTCAATTACCATTTCCTTAGCCATCCTTAGGTTTTATTTCGAATGTACGCGTATATCTTGCATCTAACTCACATCCTAATTAATAATCTCGCCATCACTTTGCGCTAATTTCTCCTTCCATTTCCGAAGTTCTTCCGGCGTTATTCTCATCCATTCCGTTAATTCACCCACCACTTTTAATGGTTCCTGCGTTCGATAGGATCTTGTTGGGTTACCCGGGAATTTTTTATTTGTAACATTAGGATCATCCTCAAACACACCGGTCGGCTCAACAATGTACACCCGTTCGCTAGTCTCCCCCTTCGCCAAAGCTGCAGCAAGGCCGGCACCATTCGCCAACGCCGTAAAGTAAATATGATTCATCATTAAATCCGACTTGTAATTCGACATGTAGCCTGGTATAAGCAACTCCCCCACCTTTAAAGCAGCCCGCGTGCCATGATAAAAAGGTCCTTTGTCGGCCGGCGTAGTATTGAGCGCTGCCGCCAACTTTTGATGCACCCTTACGTTGTCGGCATCATTTAATTCTTGATAGCACTGTGCTAAACGCTCATGCAATGCCACCATTCCTGCCCTCACCGATTCGTCGTTTACTTTGGCTGCACATGCCAGAGCGGTCTTTAGCCATTGCACCTGATCATTAGCCGTTTGCTGGTGTCGTGCCACATAATACGCTGCCAGAAACTTTTCAAAGTCGTTCGTTGCCTCGTTCCATGCCTGCATGAAAACGCGGGCAGCTTCTGGGTCGTTGCCGCGCCCTTCGAGCGCCATGCCTTCAAGACACCTTTTTACTACCTGGTTGCCTGGGTTGAATTCCAATTTGTAGTTTTTTTAATGAATAATGAGGTTGCCCATCGGAAAAGTGACCGTCACGACTGTACCCTTCCCTGGTTCGCTGTGAACACTAACCGTTCCATGATGAAACTCTACAATCTTCGAAACAAGTGCCAGCCCCATCCCCGCACCGTCGGGGTTATTCGAGGAATAAAACATCGCAAACACCTGCTCTCGCAATTCGTCTTCAATCCCAATTCCATTGTCCTCAATTTCCAAACGCAAATGATCGGTGTACCTGTATTCTTCTTTCAGATTCCTGAAGTGATTGTTTTGAAGTTGTGTCGCCCTGATTTTTACAGCAGGTTTTTTATCCGCCGGAACAAACCGCACGGCATTATCTAATATATGCGTGAATAATACTTCGAGCTGCCGCTCATTTCCCAGTATCTCGGGCAATGGATCACATGCCAACATAAACTGACCTGAACCAAACCTGAGGTCAAGTGTATCCTTTACAACATCCATTACATTTTCGAGCGACACATTTCTCACCGGCGCATCGTCCTCCGTTAGCCACATATATTGTTGCAGGCCGCCAATTCTGCGTTGCAACTGCAAAGTAACCGACTGCAACCTGTTTAGTTTTTTCGCCACCTCAGCAGGAAGCGTGTCGCCATATTCATGCAATACATCCGCATAGTAAAGTAGTTTTCTAAGCGGTTCCTGCAAATCGTGCGTCACTACTTTACTTATTTGTCGCAACTCACTATGTTGCTGATTCAACTGAGAAAAATTTTTGTCGAGCTGCTCGCTATGTTTCGCAAGCTGTTCACGCGCGTCAAAAAGTGCAGCATTTGTACTCAGGGCCGACTCATAGGCTTTTCTTGCAGCGAGCAACTCATCTTCATACTTCACCCGGTTCAGTACAAGTATGCCCACACATGCAGTAACCATCATACCATCAACTTCCTGCCGTTTTGAATTCAACAGAAAAGGAAGATCACTTTTATTCTTATGCCTGAATAAAACAAAAAGCTCATTTGCGTTTTGAGTTAACCGCAGTGTCGGAAACCAGTGAGTTTGATAAAATATCCGCGATGATACAGGAAGAATGTTATCGAGAGTGGCCGCTTCTAAATCACTCGAATCATACCCGAGCAAATGACATAACGTGTCATTAAACGACAATATTTTACCATCGTCGGTGAAGGTGAGATACAATGCTGGTGCGGTATGCCAATATCCTTCAGTTATCAAGCTACTCTTAAAAATTTTTGTATTGCGTCGATCGTCTCCTGCGGTGCACTCATCTGCGGACAATGCCCTGTCGCCGCCAAATTCCATAGCTGGCTATTACGTAAATTTTTCGCAAGGTACTCACCAACAGTTGCGGGAGCTATCAAATCGTTAGAACATTGCAGAATGAGCGATGGTGTTTTCAGCTTATGCAGGTCGTCGCGGTTGTCGGATAAAAATGTTACCTGTGCAAATTGTCGCGCAATTTTCGGATCAGTGGAGCAAAAACTTTCGGCAAGCTCTGCAGAAAGCTCCGGCTTATCCGGGTTAGCCATCACTACCGGCGCCAGGTAATTTGCCCAACCGATATAATTCTTATCCATCGTTTGCAACAACGCTTCTATATCACTTTTTTCAAATCCACCCGTATAATCGGCTTCGTTGATATAACACGGCGAGGGCCCAATCATGATGAGTTTAGAAAATACACCGGGTGCTTCGATCGCAGCGAGCATACCAATCATGCTGCTTACAGAATGTCCAACAAATACTACATCTTTCAGGGCCAGTTCGTGACAAATGTCCAGCACATCCTGTGCGTATCCGCGAAGCGACTGATACCTGCTTGCATTATACGCAGAGCGGTCCGACCTCCCGTGGCCCACATAATCGAACCGTATTACTTTATAATTTTTCTCAAAAGTCGGGGCTACATACCGCCACATCTCCTGGTCACATCCAAAACCGTGGGCAAAAAGCATTGGCACTGTACCTTTACCACTTACATTGACATTATTTCGCTGGATCACCGACATGTTGGAGGATTAATGGTCAAAAGTACGGAAATGAGCACGGTAAGGCGATACATTAAAAGTTGGATGCCGGGCTCTTTTTTTTGACCATATTTTTATATTTGATTAGCTTTCTTTACAATGACCAATACTGCGGAAAAGTATCTTCTGTATGCGGACGACGATCCCGACGACCGGGAGACCGTTATTGAAATCCTCAGCGAGGCCGATCCTGCCCTCCGGGTAGTGTGTGTGCCGGATGGGCGCGAAACGATGAGATTTCTCGATAAGCTGCCTGCAGGCACTCCACTCCCCTGCTGCATCGTGCTCGATGTAAATATGCCCATCTGGAATGGCTTATACACGCTGGAGCAATTAAAGGCCAGCAAACAATATTCGAAGCTGCCGGTGTATATGTTTAGCAGCTCAAAAGCACGAAGCGACTACGATCAAAGCCTTTCGCTGGGAGCAGAGGATTTTATTAATAAGCCTATACGCCTCGATGAAATGAAAGAGGTTGGGGGCCTCTTCAAATCAATCTGCAACAGGAATGTTTCCCTTAAAATGTAAGGACGCGTTATTGTAATTTTGGAGGATGAAGTATCTGCTTATCTTTTCCCTTTTCCTTTCATGTAAAGCCGCTGCGCAGAATCGCATGACACGACTTGCGAAGCTTGAAATAGATTCAGCACAACTTGATGCGTATAAAGTTTTTCTTAAAGAAGAAATAGAAACGTCAGTAAAAGTTGAACCAGGAGTGTTAACGCTGTATGCGGTTTTCGAGAAACAGCACCCTACGAAAGTTACGATACTTGAAATTTACGCAGGTTCTGCTGCCTATAAAGCACACATACAAACGCCGCACTTCCTGAAATATAAAAATGCCACAGCTAATATGGTAAAATCGCTGGAACTTGTAGAAGTTGACCCGCTCATACCGGTTATGAAAATAAAATAGGTGAAAGAACAGGGTTTAGTCACGCTAGTCTTCAAATGCGTCTGAAACACGTTTATACCTCCTGGAACACTCTTCAATGCATCCTCCACCGGTGAGTTCTAATATATTTCCCTCGAGAGTATACCAATAATCGAAAGAACTGCTATCGCGGGTGGCGGTGAATTTCCCTTCTTCCAGGATCTGGTAGTCGAAATGCGTTTCTACATTATGGGTCGAAAAGATCAGTTTTCCTGTGGAAGTAAACGTAACATAAGACGAGTCGTCAGGGTCGGCGTCCTGCCACGTTGACGGACCGCCATTCGAGATGTTGAAGGCAGTGAGTTTCCATTTACCAAGAAGGCTTGTGTTCTGATTGTCAACATCGTCACGCTCGCATGAAGCGAATATAAAAACAAGCGTCAGGAAAATAAATACGCGCATAGCATCTTTTTTAGTAAGACACCTTATAGTGGCCAATCGTTGCAATCAACCGTGGTCCGGCAGGCTGTAAATAGGCACTTCTGCTGGAAAATCTTTTCGGGTAAACGCTTCAACCGGAAAAATATCGGCGATTGCAGATACCATAGGGATTGCGGCTTGCAGCAGGGTGATGCTTGGCTGATGCTTTTCATTCCATTGCATCAAATCAAGAATCGACTCCAGGGCCTTTTTTTGTTTAAGTGTTTCCGTTTTAATTTGTCGGAGATCGCCATCAGCCTTGTGTACAAGCATGTAATCCACAATATGCTCAAAACAAAAATTTACAACGCATGGATGGGAGTGATCGAGGTGGGTTTGAAGAAATTGTTGAAAGTCGTTTGTTTGCGCCTGGTACTCGATTGCTATACCTTCATTTTCTTTCATCACTATATATTTTTTCGCCTTTAAAAGAGGGTACTTAAATATAGCGAGTAACAGCGGAAGTTTTGCTAAAATGTTGTGAAGAATTAACGGCAGTTCCAGATCTCATCTATTTCTTCGAAATACCAAGAATATCGCCAGGCGTACATTTCAACACGCGGCAGATAGCCTCTAGCGTCTCGAACCGAATACCTTTTACTTTACCCGTTTTTAATAAAGAGAGATTAGTCATGGAGATACCAACCTTCTCCGACAAATCCGTCAGCGACATTTTGTTTTTTGCCATCTCCACGTCGAGGTTAATAATAATTGGCATCAGATAATAGTTTCGTTGTCGCTTTTCAATTCATACCCCTTATAAAACACCGTAGATAGCACAAACACGGTCATTGCCATCAATAAAAGGCTCCATCCCGGGTCTAATTTCGCGATGTATTTCGGCTGGTCAAAATAATGGGACAAGATATACCCGTGGCATAAATTAGTCGCCAGGTTTATGATGAATATACCCACAAGACACCAGCTTATCCTGTAAAGGCGCCGCACATTCACCGTGTCGAAAGGTGTTTGTTTGAGTAGTGAAGAGAATAATCTTCGCAGCTGCACAATTATAGTTAACGTAAGGAAAGCATATAATAGAAATCCCACCATCACAAGCACTGCATTCAGCGGCGTCATCCGGATATTCAGTTTAAGCAATGCTTCCGCGCCGGGAATGGAATGTAAAGTATATGTGGTGGTGTTCGGTGAAAGGCTCGGAAGGCTATCCACCGATTTCAGATGCGCGACCACATCCTGGATAACATAACCATTGGTGACTAATCTCAAAACGATTACGCCAAACACAAATATGAAGAGTAAAAGGAAAAGGTACCAGGCTATGGTCGTGATAACATAGAGTATCCGGGTGTAGATTCGGCTCATGGCTGTTTTTATGTAAATTTAGTAATATTATATGCAATATATAAAATGTTTTATGTTTTACATAAAATATTATGTTCAGGCCTTTAAGGTTCGTAGCGTAATGGAATATCGCAGCGCCGCCGCAGGCGCCGTACTATGTTCCCACTCACTGCGTGCGGGGCCTTGCATAGCATAGAGCGACCGCCGCCCAACCTGTAACCGAATAATTGACTTGCGCGACTGCTTTGCTTTGTCATACGGCCGAAGCATAAAAGTGCACTCAGCTAACAGGGAAATGCCGATGATGATATCGAATGGAGGCGCATCGCGATGCCAGTTGATCACAGCGCCTTCCGGATACTGTAACACCAGCAACTCAGCGATCTCTTTTTGCAATGATAAGTATGTACTGACTTTCTCAATGAGCGGAATAAAGTCGAGGGGTATCGGGGCTCCGCTAGTCAACTGGCCGGACTCAAAGTGATAATCGAATCCGAAACTCGCCGCTTTACGCTTCGCTTCAAATCCGCGGAATGTAAAGTTGTGCAGTTCGATATTAGAGATCACGTCAAGCAATCGTTGTTCTTCGTGTTCCGTTATAAAGTCCGGCACATACAGAAATCCCGCTGGCAAAATCAACTCATTTGGAAAAAGTGTAAGCATCAAGGTTCGGTTTTTGTAACTACGTCTCTACGGAAATGCTTTCATTTGTCATGCCACAATCAAACAAACCAAACTTTAATTGATGCCCTACAGGTTATTAATTGTCATTTGCACTCTTACATTACTTTTCGCGTGCCAGGATGAATCCGCAGAAATGCCACCCCCCACCACTGATACGGTAGCCGTTTTTGAAGATGACGAGCATATCCCGGATACTCTCGACGTATTCTCCGGTGGGCGATTTCGTAATGTGCAGGTAAATAAAACCGGAGACTCCACCTTTGAGGTTAAAGGCGAGGCCCAGGTTTTTGAGGCGGCTTTCAGTTGGGCGATAGAAGATGGACAACACGTAATTAAGCAGGGTCACGGAACTACAAGTGCCGGCGCGCCTGAATGGGGCAAATTTACTTTCGAGGTCACCGCCGCAAAGCACGGACCCGAAAGCCTTCCGCAACTGACCTTGTTCGAGGCCAGCGCGAAAGACGGAAGCAGGCAGCACGAACTGCCAATACTACTATATTGACGTTTGATGAACGAAGTGAAAGCGGTGCGCGTCTCCGCAATTATTCGCTGCGCAAACTCTTCACGGGGCTACGCAACGCAACCTTCAAAGATTGATAACTAACAGTAATTAAAGTAAGTACAATCAACGCAATACCGGCCATCACAAACAAATCGGCACTAACATCTACATGATAAGCGAAGCCATTAAGCCATGAGTTCATGGCGATCCAGGCCACAGGAAACCCAATCATCATCGCGATGATAATAAGAATTACAAAGTCCCGCGACAGCATCACCATCACATTACTTACCGAAGCACCCAGCACCTTACGGATTCCTATTTCCTTCGTACGCACTTCTGCGTTGAAAGTGGCAAGCCCGAACAAACCGAGACATGAAATAATAATGGCAAGCGCAGCGAAATATTTTGAGATCACCGACACACGTTGTTCTGAAATATACTGCGCCTGGTACACTTCATCCAAAAACCTGTATTCAAATAAATATCCCGGATTGAATTTGCGATAAAGAGCCTGCACTTGCGCGATCGTTTCGCTTTCTTTGCGCGGCGCAATTTTGACCATAAACGTAGAAGTATTCGCTGGCGCAAATCTAAACACCAACGGCGCTATGGGTTCATGCAAAGATGATATATGAAAGTTTTTCACAACGCCGATGATCGTCTTGTCTTCGCCCCACAGGTTTACCTTAGTTCCAACCGGATCCTTCAAGCCCATCACTTTCACAGCATATTCATTAAAGATCAACCCATTTTCGTCGGTACCATATGCTTTTGAAAACGATCTTCCTTTCATTATTTGCATTCCCATCGTTTCAATCAGTCCCTCATCTACCACCCTGATGGCAAAGTCGATTCTTGCATCAGGCGGTTTTCCCGGCCAGTTGATACCATAGGTTGATGAACCATTTCCTTTCTGCATTACATTCTGTTCAAGGCTCGACGCATTCATCACGCCCGGAACTTTTTTCAATTCGGCAAGAAATGCGTTTCCATTCTCAATCAGTTTGCCCTCTTTATTAAAATGAATGATATTAGATTTATCGTACCCGATATTCTTCTGCTGTACAAAATTCACCTGCTTAACGATTACCATTACTCCCACTATCAACACGAGCGAAAGCGCAAACTGAAATACAACCAGACCCTTCCTTGCAAACAACTCCGGCAACGACTTCTTTATATTTCTCCTGAATACACTCACTACTTCTAGCGCCGACATATAGAATGCTGGATAACTCCCTGCGAACAAGCCGGTAATTACTGTTGTAAGCAGCGCGAGTGAGATAATTTTCGGATTAAAGCTTATGCTTAGATATTTGCCCGTTAGATGGTTGAAGTAGGGCAGCACTGCAACTACCAGCAGAATTGCAGTGATCATTGACAGCAATACCATTAACATTGCTTCGCTCATAAATTGAAGCACGAGTGCTTTTCGTGTAGAGCCTATAGCTTTCTTAATGCCTACTTCTTTCAATCTGCGCGACGACTTAGCCGTAGCAAGATTCATGAAATTGATACAGGCTATCACCAGTATAAAAAGCGCTACAACAGAAAACAATTGAACGTATTCAATTCTGCCTCCCACCTGAACACCGTTTTCGTAATTACCATGCAGGTAAGCGCTTGAATAAGGCCGTACAGACATCGTAAACTCGTTGTTCTCAAGATATTTGTTGATGAACTTTTCAATCTTCGTATTAAATCGTGCGACGTCTGTGCCTGGCTTCAAAAGCAGGTAAGTATCCGGACCTGTATTCCACCACTTTTGCATATTTGGAAAGAGGTCGTAATACATCAGATCAAACGGTGCAACAAAATCAAATTTCATTGAGTTGTTAGCAGGCAGGGAAGCGAACACGCCCGAAACTCTCGATGTTTGTTTCTTTCCCAATATTTCCCATGATATATTATTGCCGATTGCTTTTTCAGGCGAACCAAATAATGCGATCGCAAATTCATTTGATAAAACAATATTCTCTTTGTTCGTTAAGGCAGTGTTTGCATTGCCGGCCCTCAGGGGAAAAGAAAACATCCCGAAAAAGCTCGTGCCTGCAAAGATGCCTGCTCCCGTAATTACCTTATCATTATACAGCAAAGGTATCTTCATGCCATTCTTCTCGAGCGACATCACCGGCGCTGAACTTATTACCTCGGGAAGGTCATTTTTCATTGCTGCTGCAAGTGGACCCTGTGTGCCTTCGTGGATGATCACACTTCCATTTTCAACACTTCTCTGTATAACCTGGTAAAGTTGCCCGTCGTTACGATGGAACTTGTCAAAGGTCAGTTCGTCCGTTACCCACAGGTAAATGAGGAACGTACAGGCGAGGCCTGTCGAAAGGCCGATAAGGTTGATAAAGAAAGAACCTTTGTGCCGGATGATGTTCCTGTAAGCGATGAGCATGATATGCCGAAACATAGTATCAAGAGATTTGTAATTGGGTCACGAATCCAATGCCGCAATTAAAAGCTACTGTAAATCAGCACTATGGGTTTTAGGAGTTTAGCGAAAGTGTACGTTTGCGGACGGGTGTCCGGTGCACAGGTCTTTCGATGCGATCAGGTATGGTTAACAAGTTTTCGTAAATTATTACCTGTAACGAATCTTTTATGGGCAGCCTTCTTCATCAACTCAGTTTGATTGTCTGGACAAAAGACCTCAATGAAACCATTTCATTTTACGTAAACGCTTTGGGATTTAAGAGCCGGAGCAACTTTCCAAACTTCGCTTCCTTTCAACGGGACGAAGTGCAGATAATGGCCATTGTTCCAACAGACGATCGCGAAGACTGCGACACCACCGAGGCATTCTTTCCAAAACCAATCTTCACTGGCAGCATCTACGTTTTCATGCAAAGTGTTGATGAATTATGGGAAGAGATAAAGAATAAAGTGAAAGTCAAATCACCCATCGCGGATCGCGAATACATGATGAGAGACTTCAGCATTTTGGATAATAACGGGTATGAGCTTGTATTTGGCGAGGATATAAGTGGCAGAAAGATAAATGAGTTATGAGTCTTGATCAGTTTATTGCCTGTTAAGAATGCTAAGCGTCCGTTCGTCTTTTTCGCCGTTGAAAAATTTATCCAGTACCGAATCGAAAACCGGTTCCATTTTCAAAGAACCAAACAAAGTCATGGACGACTTCAGCTTCAAATGATCAGGACTTCCAAAAATCTCTAAGGCATTATCGCTTTTTGCCTTTAACAGCTCCTTACAAATGCGAATAAGGCGTTCACCCAGAACAGGATGCCGGAGAAAAGCTTCCGCTTCCTGTATATCAGCAATAGCATAGAACTTCGCGGTTTCGCTAAAACCCAATCCCTTTATTTGCGGAAAAATGTACCACATCCAATGAGTTACTTTCCTCCCATTTATTATCTCCGCTAAAGCGCGTTCGTAAGTCCCTTCCTGCGCCGTAATAAATCTTTCTACATTCATTTCTCTCTCACTTTATTCATTCGGAAAAAAGCTGATGACCGCGGCAAATACAATAGCACCGCAACCACTAGCAAAACTACAATGTGCGTAATTACTTCGCTCATCGAATGTTTACTGCTTACATATACATGATAACCCACCCATGCCAGCGCTAACCATCTCGCCCAGTTTGCTCTTCTCCACAAGAACACAGCACAAACAATCGCTAGTAATCGTACAAATTCTACCCATACCGAATCATATAATTGGTCACCCGATGTAAATACTTCCGGAAGATGATACAGGAAACCCACGCCGCCCGCAACCAGGAACAGTATGCAAACAATTATAACAGGCCATGGACGATTTCGCATGTGGGGGGGATGAAGTTGTTAGGCTGAAGAACTTCTCAAAGATATTCAATGCAAACAGTATAGCGCAAAGATCATCGGGCGCTAAAATTGGTTCTGTAAAAAGAATGTAGAAAAGCCAGCATACCCTGTCGGCTATCGTCTTGCTCAGCTTCACGACTAAACGGCGTGCCATTCACTGGCAAATATCCTTCGATATCCTCCCACTCCTTTGAGCTCACTCTTCTAAAACCCATCGACCAGTCTTTAAAATAATGTGTGTCGGCATCGCCTTCCATTACCTTAATAACACTTCGGTGACGGTAATCGAGCTCCAGCAATTTGTATAGCTGAGTTACACTTTCCCGGTCTCCTTCCAGCACCTGTAGTATGGCGCCATCGTGGTAGAGGAGCAAACCGGTAATGCCCTTTTTACTATTATTTTTTCGGCTTGATTCGAGAATAGATTGCAACGTATCATCGGTGAAAAGATCGGTAGCGGTGCTTAGATAAATAAGATAGTGAACCATCACAGGATAATTTGATGATATCCTGTTTATCGCAAAACGTATGCCCATGGCGACGGTGCGCAAAACAAAATAGGTACTATATCAATCAATCTAATCTTGCCACATCTACTCCCCCAACATGAAGACCTTTCACGATTTCGGGGTTGCCTTTGTAACGAAGTTTTGCTTCGCCGAATGAGGTGATCTTGATACGCTCAGAAACATTAACGTTGAATTCAGCCTCGCCGTAAGCTTTAAGCTTCGCTTCGTTGCTTGAGATTCCGGTAGTAGTCACCTTGCCCTCGCCGTAGGAAGTGTAAATTTGCGTGTTGACTAATCCTGATTGAATTTCGAGAGAGCCTTCGCCATACAGTGTCGCACGCAGTTCGTTGATATGTACATCGGCGAAGGTGATAATGGGTTCGCCGTATAGAGTTAGAGTGAAGCGTTCAGCCGATAACCTGCGCGGGAAGGTAAAGCTCTCCTCTCCCCGAAGAGAAAGTGCATCCAGCTTCTTGTAATAAATGGTAGCGTTGACCGCATGCGCGGGGTATAAGTCTCGATTGCTGTTTCTGTTCTCACGCGAGTCGCGTGGAATTTCTTTCGCTCCTTCGAGGTAAACTCTTAGAGTGCCGTTTTTGGTCTCTACATGCAGCTTTTTAGGGTCAACGATGCAGCTATTGATCACAACCTGCTCCTGGTCACCCTCAATAAAGGTGGCCTCGATAAAAGGGCTGATGATCACTTTATCAAAAGAACGGGTATTGATGGTTTGACTATAGCTGTTACCAGTAACAAGAACCAGTAAAGCAACGCTCAAAAAACGGGTAAAACTGCACATGAGGGACTGTTTGGTGCTATTACGCACCAGGCACCCCGAAAGTTACAGATACATTTAATTATTTGAGCCTTGCGGAAAACCTAATTAATCACTTTATAGGTAAACGTTTCCTTTTCTTTCTGCAACTGCAGGTAATAAATACCTTTTAATTTTGGTTTAAACACTTCAAAGCTGCCTTCTGCCTCTCCCTTTTGGATCTTCACACCGAAAGCATCTACCAACCAATACTTCGTAGAACCTGTTGTGAACACCTGCCAGCTGGCGTTTTTAGTGCCAATCCGGATGTCGTTCAACCCCGCAAGACGAACGGTTACGGTTCCATCCACATAACTTTTTTCGCTAAGGTCGCGATGTGTTAACCTGTAAGTAAATGTTCCTTTCACCTGCGGCTGATCGCGGTAACTGTAAGTTGCACCTTCCGCAACGTTTTTAGGCTGCACACTGCCAATGGTTACAAACGCACCGTTTGCTTCGTCTGCACGCTGCACTTCGAATATTTTCAGGTTCTCTTCTGCACCTGTTTTCCAGGTAAGTGTAACATAGTTATCGTCCTTTGTACCACGGAACCACTCAAGCGTTAACGGCAGCAGTGCTGCGCTAACAGTAACATAGTTACTCATGGTTGCGGCAGGAGAAGGGCACGAATATGATGATGTTACTTTAAGCGAAAATACTTCACCCAAGGCAGCGGTTGGTGCACTAAGAGAGGTAGATGTTGCACTGGCTATTGCCACACCGTTTTTATACCACTGGTACGATGGTGTTGGTCCCGCGTTCGCTACCGTTGAGGTAAGCTGCAAACCAGGGTTAACTTTAGTTGCCAAAACTGTCGCTACCGGGGTCAATAATGGATTAACCGTCATCGTAGCAAGATTAGATGTTGCCGGGTTGCCGGTTACACATCCAATATTACTCGTCATCACTACGCTTACCTTATCATTGTTTATTAAGCTCGTTGTAGTGTAGGTGCTGCTGTTAGATCCCACATTTATTCCATTCAGTCGCCACTGATATGATGGAGCAGGACCTCCGTTTGTTGGCGCCGCTGTAAACGTTACGCTTGTTCCCGAACAAATATTGTTGCCGCTTGCCGCCACTGCAACCGAAGCTGCATTGCTGGCGATTGTTGTGGTAATCACGTTACTGGTTGCAGTGCTGGTGCTTAGGCAACCTACATTGCCCGCAGCAGTAAGTACAACACTTACCTGGCTGTTGTTAGCAAGTGACGATGTAGTATAAGCTGCACTATTAGTACCCACATTGCTGCCGTTAAGTTTCCACTGGTACGATGGTGTTGTGCCACCATTTGTTGGCGTTGCTGAGAATGTTACCGGTTGACCTGAACATATTTGATTGTTCGTAGCATCAGATGCAATTGACACTGCTGGTACCACACTTGACGCGGGGCCATCATTGATACGGATACCATTAGTATTAGATGTATAACCTGTAATAGCAAAGATGCTCGTTCTTGCAGAACCACTACCCGACCAGGTAAAAGTTACTGACGATACAACCTTACTTTGGTTAGCCACCGTAATGGTGATGGGCGCTTCGAATAGGTTGAAGTTTCCGCCGGTTTCAAATGCAGATGCATTTGTTCTGGCCACACGATTCAGTCCACCTAACGCACGAATTGTTGATGCGCTCGACGATGCCAAAAACCAATCCGGAAAGTTTAGCGTTCCGGTGCTGGTACTTGCGTCAGAATAATTAACCTGGTAGTTAATGGTACCTGTACCTGAACCGGTGGTACCTACTACATATAGTGTTGAATAATTACTTTGATAGGTTGATCCGAAACTTAGTGTGCCCGATGTTGCACCGCCTGCGGCATTATCGGTCGATGAGCGCAATAACAAAACGTTGTTAGATGAATACGATGCAAGCTGGTAAGCGCGTGCGTTATCCTGCGCACTATTGAACGTGCGGCTAGAGGGTAATCCGTTCGTACCTGCCGTGCTGCCACTATTGGTGTAGCCCCCTCCAAACAATACGTAGCCAGTTGCCTGGTCGAGTGATGTGGAGGTGCTTGCTGTTGCTGTGGTAGTTGTGCCGTTAGCCACTACATCGGCATTATAGCCGGAGAGTGTAACGGGACGAACCGTTTGCGGAACCGACGGTTTCGCTGAGCAGCCTGCTGCATCTGTTACTACTAGGTCGTAGTTTGCTGGTGCGAGGTTGGTAATACTTGCAGTAGTGGCGAATGCTGCACCATCTTTCTTCCAGTTATATGAATAAGGGGCCACACCACCTGTTGTTTGCGTGCTGATGAAACCGTTATTAGAACTTGAACAGACAGGATCGGTTGATGAATAGGTTACCGAGAGTGCGGCCGGTTGGCTGATGGTTACATAGATGGTTCTTACGCATCCTGCACCGTCTTTTGCTGAAACAGGATAAGTACCTGCAGCAAGACCGGTAAAAACGTTATTGGATGACCATGCGCCGGCGCCTGCTTCAGCGAGTTGATATTGGTAAGGGTCTGCGCCGCCTGATGCGTTCGCGGTGATAGAGCCGGTAGTTCCGAGATAACATGAAACGTCGGTGGAGCTATAATTCAGGCTGATACATTGAGCTGAAAGGTTAGTAACTAACGTAATACATAGTAAGGTAAAACCAAGACGTAATAAGTGGGTCATAGGTATGGATTAATGGACGGAATTCTGCTATAAAAACGTTTCTGGAGGGCTTTAATTGCTTGATTATTCTCAACGATATCTCTTGCGCAGGATCAATAATGCACCATGTAGTTAATACTCAGGAAATAGAAACATCAAAGATTTTCAACCACTGGTTGAAACTTAAAATTCTGAAGAAGTGATCGTGGTCGCCGCGGCCTGAAGCTGCAAAGTGACAGAACTCGTCCTTTATTTTAGATGGATCAATTAAATCGCCATAGGCCACTGCGTTTCCATTCAATTCCTTTCCTATCCAATTAGCATTTTTCAACATCCATGCTTTCTGGGGAGAAGGAAAACCTAATTTGGTTGACCGGTCCCTGATCTCATCAGGTAACACGCCCGACATGCCCTCTCTCAAAACTATTTTACTTTTTCCTGCTGAAATCTTTAAAGTATCAGGCAACAGATAACAGAACTCTACAAGCTGATGATCTAAAAACGGCAAACGCGATTCAACAGAATGACACATCGAGTTCCGGTCGGCGGAATGCAATTGATAAGGAAGACTCGAATTAAACACCTGGTGACGCGAAAGAAATTTCGCACTCAACCGCGCGTTATTTGGCGGCAGCATTGGATTTTCATCAATGAGATCCTTTGCCCACTGCGGATTAATGAATCCCGCCATCGCCGGCTTTCTCCGTGTATACTTCATGTACAAGAGATGCCTGAGTATCTGGTGGTGACGCATGTCGGAACGCTCGCGCATTGCGCGCCACTCCCTGGAAAGTGAACGGAACCGATACTGGTTAAACAAACCATGCATATGATACCAGTTGAAAAGCCCGTATCCTCCCAAATACTCATCTGCACCCTGTCCATCCATTACTACACGCAACCCTCTTTCGCCTGCCGCTTCATATACTTTGTATTCTGCAAAATGAGACGCGGTAAGAATCGGTTGGTCCTGGTGATAAATAATTTTTTCAAGAATATTCCGCTGGTTCAGATCATCGAGATCCGGAAATATCTTTTCGTTAATACCGTGTGATGTATGATCTGAAACGATGTCAATGTATTCTTGTTCGTCAATCGATTTATCGTGCCAGCAAATACTCAGTGTTACGAAGTTCTCTTTATCTTTTATGAGCTTGTCGATAATGCAAACAATGGACGAGCTATCTAACCCGCCAGACAAACATGAACCCAGCCTGGCATCTGTTCCCATGCGGAGTTGTACGCTTTGTTCCAGCAACCGGCGGAATTCCTGGGCCGCTTCGTGCAGGCCGATTCTATTCGTTTTCCTTTCCGGAAAGAAATACCACTCCGAAATTGTGTACTTGTGTGTCGACAGATCGTAATAGAGATTATGCCCGGATGGCAGCGAACGAACGCCTTCGAAAAGCGTATCGTCAGAATAATTTAATCCGCCGTAATTAAGAAAATTAAAACCCTCTTTGTGATTCAACGTTGCCTTGAAGCCAGGCACGTGCATGAACTGCTTTATTTCTGACGCGACGATAAAATAGGAATTAAATTCTCCGTAATGAAAAGGCTTCTGACCAAACCTATCCCTGCTGCCAAAGAGAATGTTCTTTGCGGAATCATAAATGATAAACGACCACATTCCCTCGAAGCGGGAAACACATTGTTCGCCCCATCTTTCATATGCTGCTAAAACAATTTCGGTATCACCGGAAGTAGTGAAATCGTATCCCAGCTTTTGTAATTCATCGCGTATTTCGAGGTGATTATAGATTTCGCCGTTGTAGGTAATGATGAAATCTTTATACTTGAAGGGCTGATGGCATAAATGGCTCGTGTCCATGATGGACAAGCGGCGGTGGCCCAACCCGAAGTTTGAAAAGAAGTACGCACCATCATTATCCGGGCCACGATGCGCAATAGACGCGTTCATTTTCCGAATGATGTCGTGTTCGACCGGAGCGTTTCGTATGTTTACGACAGCACTAATCCCGCACATAGCTGCTTAACTGGTTGAGAAACTTCTTGCACAGGAGCCGGTCGAGCCTGAATATAAGAGATAAAAGTTTATTTCCACCCCCTTTAATGGGTATTTTGTACTATTTTATGAGATGTGATAATGCTGAACATCTTTTGAATAAAAAAAGAGCTATTCCCGCAAACTGTTTAACAGATTGACGAATTCGGTAGTGTTATATTTTGCCAGACCCTCGTGTTTATAAACGATTCGGCCTTGGCGATCCAGCAGAACGGTAGTGGGCAGCGTTCCGCTGAAGATTTCGTCGGGAACACTACCAACCCTGGACATATATGGTATTGAATACTTATTCTTTGCGAGGTACGCCTTTACTTTGGACACTTCACTCTCTTCATTTATAAAAAGAAAAACAATTCTCTCGTCTCCGCGGAATTGTTGATAGAGATCGTCGAGTGAGGGCATTTCCGCCCGACAAGGCGGACACCAGGTTGCCCAAAAATTAATGAATACAATTTTCCCTTTTAAGTCGCCAGTAGATGAAACCTTTCCTGTTTCGTCCCTGAAAGAAAAGGCCATAGATGATTTCGAAACCGTATCAATTTTACCGATGTCCGCATTGTATAAACCTGTCCACATCAATTGTCGCAGGACCCAAACCTTTGCTTCAGGATTCAGCAAAAAGAGAAGCAGCACACCAATCAATACCACGTTGCCTGCCCTGGATAATATTTTGCGAGATGATTGTTCGATGGTCTTTATAGAGTTGATAAAAATGTATATTGAAAGATAATAATTTTAAGAGCCTTAACGCTTAAAGAGTTTTTGCCAAAGCTATCTTCGTATTGCATGAACGTTCAAAGCGAAATTCAAAATTATATTGGCAACCACCCTGAACCGAAGCGGCGTGACCTCCAGGCGTTGCATCTCATTTTATCAGACAATACCTACCTGAGACCTTTGACAAGACTATCGGAAAAGCCAGGGTGACCGGCTATTGTATAAAGTTCAAATCCTTGCAGGATATAAATGTGGATGTACTCAAAAGAGCTGTTCGATATGGATACGAATGCACGAAGCAGTAACTAACGCAGCCATTGTTTAAATTTTCGGAAATTGTAACTATCAAAACTATTGTAACGAATGAAAACCACCAGCACACACGATGACCGGATGCGGAACATGACTTTCAGTACAGTCTATCCCCTGTATGTCACGAAAGTGGAAAAGAAAGGCAGAACTAAAGAGGAGCTCAACAAAGTTATTACATGGCTTACCGGTTATCAGGATAAAAGGATTCATCAATTAATTGAGGAAAAAGCAACTTTCGAAACATTCTTTGATAATGCGACACTGAATAAAAATGCACATTTGATCACCGGTTTGATATGCGGATATAGAATTGAAGAAATTGAAAATCCGCTGACCAGGAAAGTAAGGTATCTCGACAAAATTGTTGATGAACTAGCGAAAGGCAAGACGCTTGAAAAAATAATGCGCGAACCAAAGTAAAATCTCACTGCTTCTATCGCCCAACCGAATACTTCTCCCCTTCCGTCACACCTTTCCATTTATCTGAGCGAAAGGGCGGCGCGGGAAGTCCCGCATCACTGAACAGATTAGCATCGTCGGTAACGTCGGACCATGCATAACGAACTGCAACGGGATTAGAAACATCTTTGCTGGAAACGATCACTTTATCTCCTTCAATACGCGCCATCGCCCAATGAAACTTCTGGTCGGCCCCGGCAACTTCAAATCCTTTGAGATAACCATATTTGTCTTTCGCTATCAAATTTCCGCTGTTTACAAACGAAACAATCACTTTATCATCATCGATTTTAATGTCCGAATATACCGGACCTGTCGAAGGAATAGATACCTTATACGTCTTCGCGAGCGCAACGAACGCTAACCGCTTACCAACATCTTGCTTATTCTTTGGATGGATATCGGTAGAGTCGCCAATATCGGTAGTTACAGCCATTCCTGTGTTCGCAACATTTAGGGTCATAGCCTGCGCTTCACGCAACTCGGCCCATGTACTACCCTTTTCGCTGTTACCACCGTTTGCGTTGAAACTCGCAAGCTGAACAAAATAGAATGGAAAATTGCCCTGTCCCCATTTCTCACGCCAGTTATTTATAAGAAGCGGAAATGTTGTTCTGTATTCATATGCGCGGCCGGCATTTGTTTCACCCTGGTACCACAATGCACCCTTTATCGCAAAAGGAACGAGTGGATTTACCATTGAGTTATACAATAGTGTCGGATAACTATTCGGATTGGCACCGAACCCGATACTCTCAACCTGGTACTTCCATTCGCCATTCAGCGGCAAGGTAGTATCACCTACCTTGATGAACATATCCTTATCCTCCCCGATAACACCTCCTGATCCACCATAATCTCTCATCCTCATCGCAATTTCATTTTTACCTGCTTGCACGGAGTTACCACTAACTGAAAAAGTGTGAACCTGCCCCTCCAGGTTTGTAGTAGAATTGAGTTTAACACCGTTCAGAAAAACTTCCACCACATCATCGGGCTGGCCTACCGAAATCGTTAAGTCATTTTCTAATTTGGAGGACAGTTCAAACGATTTTCTAAACCATACAACTCCATTCAGCTCGGCTAGTTTAGGATTTGCTGTCTCCCAAAATCCAGGCAGTTTCATCGAAGGCCATTTGCTATCCTCGAATTCCTTTTGAGACCAACTTCCTTCCTGGTTCTTTTCCGGGATGTCGGCCTGTACCTGTTTCACAGCACTCGAAATTGCTTCTTTCATTTGTTGATCGCGCTTTGACATCTCGTTTGCCGGAATGCCGTTAATCATTTCTTTGAAGTCGTTGCTTTTCTCAAATGCATCCCGGCTGATCCAGGTCTCAATCATCGATCCGCCCCACGAACAATTGATGATACCAACAGGCACATTCAGCTTCTGAGCTAATTCTCTCGCGAAAAAATATCCGGTAGCAATAAAATTCCCTGCGTTTGCCGGCTCACAGATCATCCAGTCACCTTTTACTTCGTCCTGGGGATTTGCGTTGATAGATTTCGAAACGTTGAACTGCCTGATCAACGGATATTTCGCATCCTTAATTTCCTGTTCGTAGTTATTAATCTTGCCCCAGCCTTCAATTGGCATTTCCATATTTGATTGACCGGAACACAACCAAACTTCACCTATCAGTACGTTTTTTATCGTGATGGTGTTTTTGGCGGTCACTATGAGCTGGAACGGACCTCCTGCCTTCATTGCAGGCAACTTTATCATCCACTTACCGTCTTTACCCGCAGTTACTTTTTTACTTTCTTCGTTTATCTGTACGGTTATTTTTTCGCCCGGTGCTGCCCAGCCCCATACGGGTATTGCCTGATCGCGCTGCAATACCATATTGTCGCTGAACAAAGATGGAAGCTTAACGTCGGCCGAAACAGTAAGAGAAAATATTACAATGAATACAGAAATAAAGAAGGACCTTTTCATACAAGGAGTTTCGTTTTTAGCGAATTGTTGTCACAATAGTGCCATCCAAATTAAATGTTTTAGTTGGCATGTTGTGCGTGACATCGAAACCCCTTGCGAAAATTAGAACTTAGGCCATTAAAACGGATTGGGTGGACCTTGCCAAGTAAAAAAGTCGCAGTCACGTCGGGCACGACATTTTAATAAGATCTTGTCTAATACTTTAAGCCATGAAAATAGTTTTGTGCTTCTTTGCTCTTGGTGTTGTAACCGGTATTCTTATTGCTCCCGAAAAAGGGTCACTCCTTCGGGAAAGGCTGGCACAGCTTGCCGACGACCTTGCGATGGCAAAAGAGCATTTGACCAGCCCGGACCTGGAGGCGTGATTGAGCAGAATAATTGCTTTGGGTAAA
Organism: uncultured Chitinophagaceae bacterium; assembly: GCA_963782225.1. GTDB lineage: Bacteria > Bacteroidota > Bacteroidia > Chitinophagales > Chitinophagaceae > Flavitalea. The sequence goes on along the minus strand of CAWAIQ010000001.1, from coordinate 55,845 downwards.
TCCCCGCGAGCGTTATAACCCCCACTTTACCTGGCCTTTTTCTTAATGGCCTTCTTTTTTGCGGGTGTCTTAGCGGTAGTCTTCGTCTTTTTAGCGGCCGCGTTCTTCTTTACCAGGACGCTTCCCTTTTTTTTAACAGGTGCTTTCTTTTTTGCCGCAGCCTTTTTCTTTCGATCTTTTCTTTCCTGGAGCGCTTCTTTAAACGCTGCTACTTTGTCTTCCACAGCGTCTACTAAATCATCTTTCTTTTCAACAACCGCGTCCTTAACGTGGCTTAAAGTATCACCTATTTTATCAAAAAAACTTTTCGGGGCGGGTTTCTTTTTTCTTGCTTTACTCATGTTTGGGGGTTTAATGTAATGTACGCAATTCCGGAGTTAAGAAAAGCTGCACGCGGCCTGATTTCTACCCGGGCTTTTCATTTAATGTACATAAATATCAATCGCCGTTTTAAACGTATTTACATGCGCAGTAACGATAGTGCGAATATCCGGTGAGTAACCCCCGCCCATCGAAATCGCACAAGGTACATCGCGTGAAAAAAGAGCTTCCATTACCATACGGTCTCTCCGCGCACACCCTTCCATTGTTAATCCGAGCTTGCCGAAGCGATCTGTCTTTAACACATCAACGCCTGCTACAAAACACGCAAAGTCTGGCTTGTATCTATCTAACACACCGGTTAATTCTGTTTCTAAAATTTGCAGGTAAATCTCATCGCCCGTTCCGTCGGTCAACCCAATGTCCAGGTCGCTGATCGTTTTTTTGAAAGGGTAGTTATGTTGTCCGTGCATACTGAAAGTAAAAACCGACTCGTTGCCGCTCATGATGCTTGCGGTTCCATTGCCCTGGTGAACATCCAGGTCAATGATCAGAATTCTGCTCGCCAGTTTCTGAGCCAGCATATGGAGCGAAGCCACAGCAAAATCGTTAAGAATGCAGAATCCTTCGCCGTGATCCCTGAATGCATGATGCGTTCCGCCCGCAACATTAAGTGCTACTCCATGCGATAGGGCCGCTTTGCAGCAATCGATTGTGCCCTGTGCAATCATCCGCTCGCGACGAATCATCTGTGGCGTCTGCGGAAAACCTATAACGCGCTGCTCCCGTGGTGACAATAAGTTGTTATCAAGTTTATCGAGATATTCCTGGTCATGAGCCCGGAGCAGATCGTCCCTGTCACAATCATGAGGTGATCGTAAATTAGCTGAAGTGATGGCGCCTTCGTAGAGCAACTGGCCCGGAACGAGTTCATATTTTTCCATCGGAAAACGATGACCTGGAGGTAACGGTAATACATAGTCAATATCCCACGCGATGTGCAGATCGGACAACTTCATTGTTTAGTAACAGTTGCGAGTGGCTTAGGAATCCTGATTAAGATCGTTATGAGTAAACGCTTCTATTCCGCCTTCTGACCGCGCATAAAGCAGGCATTCCTCGAACGCAGCATCCAGGTGCTTCAGATGCTCGGCAGTTCCTCCTTTCTGTTTCAAAACCTGGTAAGCCTGTGTAATAATCTCTTCGTTTATTGTTGGTTCAATATCCAAAGTTGCGAAAGGGTTATTTATCATAAGTGTGCTTTAGGTATATGAACCACTATTCAATTCCCGAGCCAGAAGAAAAGCCCGCTTTTCGCCGGGTTTAGAAGCGCCTCGTCTTAAGTATCCTGGTGAAGATCCCGTAGAGCGGACCTCTGGCCGATACCTCGGCGAAATTCATAAGTCATTCCCGGGCGTCGTCGCGTCAAGTTCCTTTAAAATTTTCGACACATCTTCTTCTGTCGACGTCAGTTTCGTTTTGCAGATCCTGATCAGCTCTGCGGCTCGCTTTACTTTTTGCGAAAGCTCATCTACCGAAATCTCACCCTGCTCTATTTCCGACACAATCTGGTTTAACTCTTCGAACGCTTCAGTATAATTTGTATCATTCATTGCTCTTTGTTTTTACCGAACTTTTTAAAGTGCCTTTGAACAATACCGTCTCGATGCTGTCATTAACCTGGATATCATCGGCGCTTGTTATTGCTTTGCCATTTTGCAAAGTAATACTGTATCCGCGTCTAAGCACCTTCTCCGGGCTCATGTTGGTTAAATTTCTTTCGAGGCTTTCCACACCTGTCTGCTTACTTTTTAAGTATTGTTTTGTGCCGCTCACTATGGCGGCCTGCTGCTGGCCCAGTACCTGCGCGAAGGTACGCAGCTGCGCATTCACATCTTTTTTCATTAGCTGACGAGTGACAGATAAATTCGTCTTCGCAGTTTTCACAATATTATTGGCTTGCTGAATAAGTATTCGCTGGTTAGTAGTAAGATCTTTGTTTGCATCCCTGATGATTCTCCTCGATTGCTCCGTGATCCTTTCTTGTGCTTTCTGAACGGGTACGGCATAGTTATGAAAACACTGTAAGATAAAGTCTGCAAGCTTTGTAGGTGTAATCTGGTTTGAATAGGCCACCAATTCTGCTACTGTGTCGTTGGTTGAATGCCCGATGCCGGTGACTATGGGAATTGGAAACAGTGCGATCTCCCTGCACAGGGCGTACTGATTGTATGAGGATAACCCAATATCTCCTCCCCCGCCCCTGATGATCGCTACGGCATCAAAATGTTGCCTCACCTGTTTAATTCTCTTTAGCTGCTCAATGATCGACGGCACCGATCTTTCTCCCTGTAGTAGTGAAGGGAAGAGCATGTAAAATATTTTGTAGTTCCACGGGTTAGTATCGATTACGTTTTTGAAATCAGCATAGCCTTTACTGGTTTCATCTGAAATCACTGCAATACGCTGCGGAAGCAGTGGAAATTTCAGTGCCCTGTTGTTGCTGTAGACTCCTTCCTGTTGAAGGGCAATTATAGTTTCGCGTCGTTCTCTTTCAATATCACCCAGCGTAAAAGACGGATCAATGTCGAGCACCGTAAGCGTAAGCCCATGTATCGGATCGAAATTGATTCTTGCCAGCAACAATATTTTTATTCCATCTTTCAACGGCTCCCGGATGGTTTTCACAAACATATTGTTGATGCGTGTGTAGTGATCCTTCCAGATAATTGCTTTCATCTGGGCGATGACTTTTCCATCTTGCTTTTCCACCAGTTCCGGGTAGCAGTGTCCCGATTGCGGGTATAAGTTGAGCTTGTTCATCTCCGCTTTCACCCAATATGATGAGCTGTATCGTTGCTCCAGCGTGTTTTTCACACTTTTGGTGACTTCCAGCAGAGAGAAGACTGTTCTATTGGTAATGTTCTCGGCCATCGCTTGATGTTATCTGTCAGCTTACAAGCGAGAAATTACGTTATGTTTTTTATTTGGGCTACGCTAAGATCTGTCTTAATCATTCGCGTATCTTGGCCGATACTTCCTGTAGATACTGCCGCTTTTCCAGCGCTTTGGCCTTTATGGTTTCATTATCAGATTGCGACATATTGTCCAATACCTGTAACGCATCACTAAGCAGTTGCTTTCTTTGCCGGGAGGTAGATACGATCTTATCTGCATCAACACGAGTGAGGTTGCAGTCTACTTTGGCGAGGTAAAGCTCTGCTGAAATTTCTTCGATCTCGCGTTGTAAATCATGGTACCTGGCAATATCAACACTCTTCCGTTGGTCTGATTGCAATAAGTTATTGCGCGCCCGAAGTGAAGCAACCTCTGCTTTTAAATCATTTACAATATCCAAAAGCCCGGTCGACCTGCTCTCCTCTTCATCCAGCATCCTGGCAAGTGAATCACGACGATTCGTTTTGACAGTTTTTGCCGTGTTAACATCGCGGCCCGACAACTGTTGTAGTTGTCTATCCTTTTCAAACAACATTAGCTTTAGTTTTTCAACAGCACCCTGGCGGGGCGAGATGAAAATATCTTTATCATTCAGTTTGCTCCTTATACCAGAGAGATACTGCCTGTTGATGATCGCGAGACGGAAATTCGAGATCAGGCTGTCTACTAATAATCGGTCAGCCGGGGGATAAGATGATAAGTTTTGTTCTATGTTATCGATATAAGTAGTAAAGTTTTTTTCGGCACCCAGGATTACTTTGTCAGCGCTGTCCATATTTATTCCGGTAGAGCCCAGCATTACTGCATAGTTTTCATCCTGTTCCTGCAGTGCCGCGAATTCGCGATGAATGTTATGAACAACCTGCAATGTCGACTCACCATTGTCAACAGTTTGCCCAGTTTTCTTTTTTTGACTCAGGCTGCCTGTAGTGATGATTACAATGGCCAATATCACCGCTCCTGCGATGCCGGCTATTAAAGCCACTTTCTTAAAGCCCGATGTTGAGCCCGACGCGGATTGGTTGTGCATAATATTTTATTTCTTAAAACCGGTAAGCAAACCCTACCTGCGCTCCTACGTAAGTGATCGGAATTCGTTGAATAATCGTTCTTGTGGGTTGATTAGGATTAGGTGTAAGGTCGGTGGAGCTCAGATTACGTTCGAATAGCAATTCACGATCCATCCGCGCCAGGGTGTTGACCATCTCAGTGTTGTTTACTTTGAAACTTGACACCGTACGATCCCGCACCACAAATACAATATGCGAGAACTGAATTTCGCCGAACACCCTTACACGTCCGTAAAGTTTGAACTGCGCGCCTATGCTTCCCATGAAACCGATTGAGGGGTTTCTGATTCCCCAGTCGTACACTTTTTCGCTGGATGCGGCTGAATCGGTTGAGGCACCTTGCGTGGTGGTTTCGTAACGACCATCAGTTTTTTCGCGCTGCAGACTGTTAGGCCTGAACGTGGCTACAATGCCGAGCTTATTATATACATACCAGTTGGGCCTGGAAATAGCTTTGAATACAATGTTGGGCGTGAAAGTAAGCAGCCTGGTCTCGTAGCTGATAGTATATTTTTCTGTATAGCTGCGCGACGTGGGCCCATTGACAGATTCCGTCATGTTAAAGGAAGAATCGCGTGTTTTGCGAATAGTACTTTGAAAGTAATCAATATCCAATCCCACGTTAAGAAAGTCATTCATAATGTACGACACTCCCACACCCACTCGTAGTCCCTGGCCAAGCCCTTTCTTCGGTGCCTGGTAGGTTGTGTTTTTTACCGGCTGATTGTTGTTTGTTTGAGTGATAGTGATTGATCTTACATCGTCGGGATAAAACTTAAACGTTGAACCGAGTCCCAGGGCGTAACCCCCGTGAATATTGATGTAGAAGCGCGCCTCGTCCTTAATTTTTAGTTTAGGCAACGCGCTGTCTGCGAGTTGATAAGTCGGAGATTGCTGCGCAGATAGCGTCAGACAAGCTAAAAAAGATCCGAGAATACTCAATATCACATGCCTCATGCAACTAAGTACGGAATGTCAGACTTTTCAGTTTGCAAAAATTTAACAAGCTAGTGGCGGGAGCCTTGATTTCTCGCACTGGAAGTCAGATAGCTTAGGCTGCTGAATTAATCGGCTTAAGTTATTGTCTTAAGTTGAGGTTCTAATATAGAAAGTTCTCTTTGGAGTTTCTTTATCTCCATAAATATAGTTCTAACCTCGTCGAACGTCTGGCCATCACTAATCGCTTTGTGAAAGTCAAGATGAAGTAAAACTAATTTAGTCTGAAGTTCGGATTGAGTGAGCATTTTGGTGCATTTTCAGGTTGATAAAAAGATATGCGGATGTAAGTATCAACCTTAGATGCAAGGCGTGATTGCAATAGTACTATTTTGATTTGCAGTTAGCCAAACATTTGCCGACTATTTTAATTTACTCACAGCTTGTTTAAACAATTGGGGCTTATCGCCCGTGTACATAAAACAAAGCTTCGGCTCTGATTATTTTCTTGCTACCAAATGCCAACTACGCCTTCGTAAAGTAATAACCGCAGTAATCCGAATCCCGTAAATATGGCGTGTGGTTTCCCATTGAGTCTATATAGTTTATGTCGGCGCCCCCGGGTCACGAGTTATTCAACGCCTTTCAGATCGGAGTTTGATGCGGCTGATAAAAGTTGTTCGTTTAACGTGTTCATTCGCTTGCGAATTTATTCAACATCCATTAGTATGGTAGCAATTTAAATCATCATAAACCGAAAGAAAATCCTTCCAGGTTTCCAACCTCATAAAAGAGCGGTTCAAACGCAGCATCGTCGCAGGTTACTGATACTTCCATATATGTACCCGCTACGTTACCATACAGACTCGCCACCGCTGTGTCGGCCGCGTCCCTGCCATGACTAATTTTAACCAGTCCGTTTAGCGGCGCGAGCCGGGTAGCATCAAAAACGATCCATTCGGTGCCGATGAAAGCTTCGAAGCAGGCATGAAAATCCTGCGGCTCCAATTGAAAAGCATATGCGGAGCAATAACGGGCGGGAATGTTCAACGCACGGCACAGTGTAATGCCGATATGTGCAAAATCGCGACACACGCCTTGCTGCTGCAGGATCACGTCAGCGGCGTCCGTAGATGAATCCGTAGATCCGCTGACGTACGTGACATGTTCATGAATCCAATCGGTGATCGCCAGCACGCGCTCAAATGCATTCGCATATTTCAGGAACCGTGTCTCCGCAAAACCAGTGAGCCGGTCCGACGGGCAATATCGGCTTGGATAAAGAAATGGCAACACGTCGGGATGAAAAGGAGGCACCTCAAGCGCTGGTGTATTGGAGCAGTCGATCAGGCGATTAAGCGGTGAAACCGTTGCAGTGTAGATGAGGTCGAAAGTTCCGGCATCCGCAACATTTAGTTGCAATAGGCGGTGGTTATTGAACGATGGGTCCGGCACAAGATGATGCGTCGGGTTGCACAGAATACTCTCCCATTGTGGCTGTAACGCGCAAATATTCAGGATCACTGAGCATTGCGCTTCAGCCTGGTATTGTAAAGTGGATTGAACATTAATTATCATCGCCTGATTCTTTGTTGAATTAGGCAGCAATCGAAGCGCGCCAGCAGCGCAATATATGATGCAATGATAGGATTAATAAGGGTCTTTTCACAAGTATGTGTGCCAGGTAGGTTGGTCAACTTAAATTACGGAACTTAAAAAGAACAACACTAACTACCACAACAATCAAAATACTGAGCATCAGAAGCGATGTTCCCAACAAAGCAATATTCATTATTTCATTTGCGCTGAATGCTCTCATTACATAGATCCTGGTAAGTAATTTTACAGAGAAACACTTTAATCGCAAAGGGTGTTTTCACGGAATCGGCTAAAGCCTTATTCCCACTAAAAGAAACACTGCACTCAACAATAACAACACAAACACAAACGGCATAATAAACTTCAACCATGCCTTGTAACTCACATTCACCATCGTTAACGCGGGAAAAATGGAACCAGTGGGCGTAATCAGGAACATAATGCCCATGCCATATATATATGAGTTAACCACTTCCCGCCCGGGAAGATTCAATAGTATCGCCAACGCACCAATAATCGGCATCGTGAGCACAGCCATCCCCGACGATGAACTCACCGGTATAGTAAAGAAAAAATAAAACAACATCACCAGCACGATAAAAACCGCGGGATAAAAACCGCGAACCACATTCGAGGCATAATATAAAATCGAATCACTTACTAATCCATCATTAAGCACAATGGTCACTCCACGCGCCAATCCCACGATCAGCGCAACGGTAAGCAACGATTCCATCCCTTTAGTAAACTCCTTTACAAATGTTTTTTCATTCATCCTGTCAATGACAGCAATCAACATTGATGCGCCTAAAAACAAAGCAGACATTTCCAAGGTCCACCACTTAAAGAAGATGATACCTGCGATCATGCTTAAAAATGTGAGCAGAAACAGGATCATAAGGAGAATTGTTTTCTTATCGAGTGTTTTCACGCTGCTTTGCTCCGATACATGCAAATCAAATGGAGAACCGATGTTTCCATCAACCCGGTACACGAGCGAGGAAGAGGGTTTACGTTTTACTCTCGCCGCATACCTCAGCAGGTACCAGGTGAACAAAGTTGTAGCAACAATAAAATAAATAACTCTACCGTAAAACCCATCAAGCCAATTAATACCCAGCGTGTTACTGGCAATGATTGTAGAGAAAGGATTTGAAAAGCTCGCGATATAACCAATACCCGCACCGCCGAACACAACACCCAATGGCACGATCAAATCGTACCCGGCTGCCAGCAGCAGCGGTACCAGAACAGGATAAAATATAACAGACTCGACATCCATTCCGTATGAGCCGCCCAAAAATGAAAAAACAAAAGTCAGTATAATGATCAGCAATCGTTCCCTACCCTTCATGCTGTGAGCAAAATGCTTGATGCTCGTAAACATTGCCCCGGTGTTATTGAATATCTGCATGAAACCGCCGATGATCAAAATGAACAACGCTATATCTATGCTTTCGATGATGCCTTTGATTGGCGCCTGGAGTATGGCGATGAACCCCTGCGGATTTTTCTTTTCAGCCTGGTAAGTGTTTGGAATGGAGATGGGCTTTCCGATTTCGCCTCTTGTAAATTTCTCAAGCGGAATAAGTATTGAAAGGCTGTCTAAAGTTGCCTGCGTAAAAGGCACCGCAACTGAACCCGATGATGACGTGATGAGAAATCTTTTGTTGTTGTCGTTCGTCAGTTTGCTATACTGTCCCGCAGGTAAAACCCAGGTGCCGACAGCAGCAAGAACGATTACCGTCATCATCAGTGTGGTGGCAGTAGGGAGGGTTAACTTTTTGCGCATATGGTCATCCGAATATAAGGCTTAACGCAATGACGCCGACAGTCCGGTCCCCCCTATTCGTCTTTGCGCCTATTCCATCTTTTCATCCTCATCCAGTTGAAATAAAATTTCAACTGTAGTATCAAAGACTTTCGCCATCCGCAACGCAAGTAAAGTCGAGGGAATGAATTTACCGGTTTCGATCGCGTTCAGTCCCTGCCTCGATAAGCCGATGTGTTTCGCAAGTTCCGCCTGGGTCCAGTTTTTCCTGGCCCGTTCTACTTTGATTGTGTTTTTCAAACGCCATACTTTTTTTTCGAAATCAACCAACCGATGAAATAAAACGCCCAGCAGTAAATAACCAGGTACGCATGCCCAAACCAGTGGGACGTTTCGATACCAGAAAGATTCAGAAGGAACAAAAGCATCAGTAACATCGTGATCAACGAAAAACCAACGACAACGGCTTCCAGTTGCACACGCTGTTTTATTTCGTCCATGGCCGCAATCGCTTTGATGTAGTGAAAAACAAAGAGGGCGAATGTAATGATCGGCACCACGGCGATGATGACTGCAACCGGTTGCTCAAAGTTGTAAGAGGTCAGTAGCCACGTGCCCACCACGTAGGTGGCTGCGTGTATCGCTGCAAAGGCGATAGAGCGGGGGGCGGCGATTTTGTTAGATTGTTCCATTGTTAGCGGTTTTAATGCACCAAAGATAGGCAAACATTTCAATTTGTCAAGTTTACTTTACATAAAGTCATACGAGCATGTCAATGCAAAACACTGATCCGCTCCCACTACCTTGGACAAGCGCCCCAAGTCACGAGTATTCTGTGTAAATTAAGTTCATAAGCCATACGCAAACGGACGGATGCTGTTGTTGATGCCCGCATCGTTTGTGGCTCTATAAAAGCTATTTCTCATCTTTTACGGTAATCGTAGTTGATATGCAATTGAACATTCGACTAATGCTATTGTTGTCGGTTGTATGCGCCGCGGTTAGTGCACAAAAAAGGCGGGTGTCATCTTTGGATATCGGCGATGTTGCTCCACGCTTTAAGACAATTGCCTGGATAAAAGGCGACACTGTTCAGAAATTTGTCAAAAACCACACGTATGTACTTGAATATTGGGCCACCTGGTGCAAACCTTGCAAAGCTGCAATGCCTCATCTTTCAGTATTAGCCCGACAATATCGCGACCGGGTGACTGTTTTAGGGATTAATTCTTTTGAAGAACCACATACGACCAAACAAACTGTTCATGCTTTTGTGGACAGTATGGGCACTAAAATGGATTACGCGGTAGCAATGCAGGATAAGGCTATGTCGGCAGCCTGGATGAATGCCTCCGCGGAGCAGGGAATTCCGAAAACCTTTGTAGTGGACGACGAAGGGCGGATTGCATGGATTGGCCATCCTAAAGATCTGGGTGATGTACTGGACAAAATTGTTAACCACACCTGGGACATTAGGAAAGCGCATGCTAAAAGAAAAGTTCGACAGATATTTAGCAGCGCTTGACGATTCGTCTCAACTATGAATTGCTTCAGTATCATGGTAACTATTACAAACATGATTATCGTGGAAAACCGGACTCAGGTCTTTTGGCCATTCAGGAAATGATCAAAACGGAACCGGCACTTAAGTATGCGCCTTTCATAGCCTTCAATACATTTGTATTTCTTCTGAAAACAGACCTGAATAAGGCACTTGATTATGGGAAGGTTGCAATCACCACTCCTACCTATGATGATCCGGCTTATGATGCTATTATCTCAGCTATAAAAGAAAATTCGGATAAATTCAAGCTATCTCGTGAAATATATACGCTAGGTGCCCAGGCCTATCAGATTAAAATTGATCAAATCCCTTACCCGGAAATCTTTCCCATGCCGGATTATTATAGCAGGATGGCTGCATGGTATTGGCGCGCAAACGACACGTCGAATGCTGAAGAAGCGCAACGAAAAGCTGTCGGGATCCTGCGAAGCAAAGGCACTTACCCAGGGATTAAAATGAAAGTTTTCGAAGCCCGGCTGGCGCATTATCAAGGTGAACCGATTGAGTAACTGCCGAAAAGCAAGTCCCCTGCGCTTGATGCTCATATCCTTTTAATAAACCCTGCTTAAGTTTGCACATGCTCGATCTTTTACTATCACCCCGTTTTCCACGCTCATCAAAATATCATCCTGACTGGATCAAAGCCTCGGTAAGTGGTGGCGCTAACCCGCTCTGGTTAACCGAATGGCTAACCGAAAAACTAGACCTCAAACCCGGGATGCGTGTATTAGATCTCGGCTGCGGCCGGGCCATGTCGTCGATCTTTTTGCACCGCGAATTCCAGGTCCAGGTATGGGCAGTTGATATGATGGTATCATCTTCCGAAAATTCAGAACGTGTTCGCGATGCCGGGATGGCCGACAATATTTTTCCATTACAGGCAGATGCACGTCACCTTCCTTTCGCCGCCGAATTCTTTGATGCCATCATCAGTATCGATTCATTTTTCTACTATGGCACCGATGATCTTTACTTAAGTTCAATTTTAAGATACCTGAAGCCTAACGGTGTGCTTGCGATTGCCGGCGCCGGATTGACCCGGGAAATTCAAACGTTACCGGCGCATCTTAAACAATGGTGGACGTCGGACCTTTGGTGCCTTCATAGTGCAGAATGGTGGAGAAAGCACTGGCAACGTACAGACCTCGTTGACGTGTTAACGGCAGATACCCTGGAGGAAGGCTGGAGGTTTTGGTTGAACTGGCATCACACGATCGCGCCAGACAATGCTATTGAAATTGAAGCCTTGAATGCCGATGCAGGCGAGTTTTTGGGATATGTGCGCGCCATCGCGGTTAAACGCGAAGGATTGATCATCGAAGAACCACCAGCTTCGATACCCTATCGATACACGAAAATGCCGTTGCTTAGAAACGTTTAATTATCGTAACGAATAACATTCACTCTTAGAGCCCGCGAAAAAGAAATACCCTTACCAATAAGGGTTTCTACCTAAAAAAAAAGATTTTCTCCTACTAACGAACAAGTTAGAAGCCGCGCAGCGTTGTACAGGCAATCCAATCCCCATGAAGAGAAGAGTGGCTGTAGTCGCCTTGCTGGCAATCCTGTTTACCGGGATATTGGGAATATTCTGGTATAGTGACTGGATCTACCAGCTCCCCACGCCTGTGCCGGAACATTATAAACCGGTTCAAAACGGAGTACAGATTGCCTTGCCCGGACAACTGAAAGTAAACCGGGATAAACCTGTGTTCATTCATTTCTTCAATCCGGACTGCCCTTGTTCAAAATTCAACATCACACATTTTAAATCGCTTGTCAGGGAACATAAAGAACAGGTGAATTTTATGATCGTTGTACTGAACAATGATCGTTACACTTCAACAGAAATTCAGGACAAATTCGGTTTAGACATTCCTGTGAGTTTCGATACTTCTCTCGCAACATCCTGTGGCGTTTATTCAACTCCCCAGGCGGCAATCCTCGATAAAGATCAGCACCTCTTTTACAGGGGCAATTATAATAAGACCCGCTATTGCACCGATAAAAAAACAAACTATGCGCAGATTGCGCTCAATGCATTGCTGAAGAATTCTGCGAACGTATCATTTGACCGTTATGCCTTAACTGCATACGGGTGTCAATTACCGAAATGTAATAAATATTAGCTGCTATGCTCATTCATGCTTCTCCTGAAGAACAACAACATACCATACTGCTTCGCCGGGAAGTGAAAAAAAGGTCTGACCGGTTGATGAACTATTTCCTTCTGACCTATTTTATAGGCGGACTCCTGTTTGCCAGTTTCTACGATACATTTTTTATCGCAATAGGTGTAGGTGGGCTTTCCCTTGCGGCATACTATTCCGTAAGATTTATTCTACCGCATTCTCATCTGTCTGAGTATGTATTAAGTGCCGTACTCGGAATTTTTATGGCACAGTATATATACCAGATGCATGGCTTGTTTGAAATGCACTTCTTCGCGTTTATAGGTTCAGCGCTTTTGATTACCTATCAGAACTGGAAATTGCAACTGCCCTTAACACTGATTGTAATTGTTCATCATTCTTTTTTCGGCTACCTGCAGAACTCTGGTTATAACGATATCTATTTTACGCAGCTCGATAATTTTACCGTTCAGACTTTTATAATACACATTATAATAGCCGCTATTATTTTCTTTATATCCGGATTGTGGGCGTATCAGTTGCGCAAATACAGTGAGCGCCAGATCGGGCAAACATTGGAAATGGCCCGTCTTCAAAAGGAAGCAATTTTAAATGAAGAGCGGAAAAAGAATCAGACAATCCTCGAAAAATCGAATGAAGAATTGAGGATGTCCAATATTCAACTGGGAATAGCAAGAGAGCAAGCCGAACAGGCAAACCAGGCAAAAAGCATTTTCCTTGCCACCATGAGTCATGAGATTCGTACACCGATGAACGGAGTGATTGGCATGTCTGCACTGCTTGCAGAAACTGCATTGACCGACCAGCAAAGGATGTACACTCAAACCATCGGAACTTGTGGCGAAAGCCTGTTGAACGTGATCAATGATATTCTTGACTTTTCAAAGATCGAGTCAGGAAATATGGAGATCGAAAAACAAGACTTCGATTTGCGTGTGTGCATAGAGGATGTGTTAGATGTTTTTGGAACGAAGGCAGCTCATATTGGTCTTGATCTCGTATACAAGATAGATGAGAATGTTCCGCCACAGATTGTTGGAGATAATTTACGGCTGCGGCAGATCCTCACTAATCTCATCGGAAACGCATTGAAGTTCACACAAAAGGGTGAGGTATTTGTGGGTGTTCACCTATTGTCTTCATCGCTCTTCTACCGGCGAGATGCAACTTGAATTTGAGGTGCGGGACAGCGGCATTGGTATTCCGCAGGAAAAATTACACCGTCTTTTCAAGGCGTTCTCACAGGTTGATTCATCTACAACCCGCAAGTACGGCGGTACCGGGACTTGGCCTCGCCATCTCGGAAAAACTCGTGAAATTAATGGGCGGTGAAATCAGAGTAGAGAGTGAGGAAGGAATAGGATCGACTTTTTCCTTCAGCATTTCTACCGAAAAGGGTATTAAGGTTCTTCCGTGCTACACACATTATAATCTCGCCGATCAGGAAGGAAAGAGAATCCTGGTTGTTGATGATAATCTCACAAACAGGGCGATCTTAAAAAATCAGCTGGAGTTATGGAACCTGGTTCCTATCCTTGCCAGCTCCGGTAAAGAAGCGCTTGAAATACTGGACGCACAAAATCATTTTGATCTTGTACTCACCGATATGCAAATGCCGTACATGGATGGCATTCAACTCGGCAACTCTTTAAAGGAAAAGTACCCTGCATTGCCGGTGATACTGTTAAGTTCTATGGGCGATGATTACACCCATAATAATTTAAATCTTTTCAGTTCAATACTCACCAAGCCAGCAAGGCAGCACGTGTTATGTAAGCATATCCTGTCTGCACTGCAAAATCAACTGCCTGTTAATTCAGATCTTGTAACGACAGAGCAGAAAATGGCTTCAGACTTTGCTTTGCAGCATCCCTTCGATATTTTGATTGCAGAAGATAATCTCATCAATCAACAGGTTATCCTCCACATCCTTGGACGGATGGGATATGATGCAGAGGTTGTTGAAAATGGGCTCCAGGCGCTTGAAGCCTTACAGCACAAACAATTTGACATTGTTTTGATGGATATGCAAATGCCTGAAATGGATGGCCTGGAGGCAACCAGGGCGATCCGCGGCTCGGTGGGCCCGCAGCCAGTAATTATAGCGCTCACGGCTAACACGATGCAGGGAGATGAGGAAGAGTGTTTGAAAGCGGGTATGAATGACTATATCTCCAAACCAGTCAAACCGGAAGACATTCAAGAAAAGTTGGAGAAATGGAGCACAAAGAGAAAAATTGACAGGAAGGCTGCCTAAATTAATGCATTAGGAATACCTACCTTACCACCTCAATAGAATCCAAAATGAGCCCGAACGAACCCATCCGGATTTTGTACGCCGATGATGATAGCGACGATATTGAGCTCCTGAAACATTCCTTTGCTGCATTTAAGCCTCATATTGAGCTGATCACCTTCCCTGATGGCTACGACCTCACAAAATACCTTTACCAATATTCCGAATTTGATTCACTGCCTTGCCTGATCATTGTAGACATGAATATGCCCAAATTTGACGGCAAAGTTACCGTCGGCGTTATTAAAGACCTGGAACGGTTTCACAACGTGCCCGTGGTCATTTTCACCACCTCATCTCACCCGATGGACAAAAAATTCGCACGCGACAATCAGGTTGGCTTTATCACTAAGCCGATCAACGGCGCGCAAATGCGGTTAATTACAGAGAAATTACTTACCCACTGTTCTGACGCAATCTGAAAATCACCCCAGTTTGAAGACGGCCCGGATGTTGAAGGATTAGATTTGTTAACCACCCATATGGACAACACAAATCTCGCAAGCTTTCCTCTCGAACAGCAAATACAAAATCTCTATCAGCATGGAGTATACGTGGCGAAACGATCGACGGGGGGTAACATAAGTCTGCTTTACGCGATCGGCCACCAATACGCCGAAATTTTCTTTATCACTTACCGCTGCGAAGTTGACACGATTGTCTATTCGTCGGGGTATGAACTTCTTGAACCCTTCCTTGACCAGGTCGACATCACGAACGCTGTGGGGTAACGCTCAGGCACCTTACAAGCCTGTAAATTGACTATCCTGGAAACTATGGTATAGTTTATGCCTTCGTCAAAACCAGCCCGGTAGTATTCACCCGAAAGGAACAGCCAAATGAAAAGGATTGTCATAATAGACGATGACAAAGATATTCTTGAGTCACTGAAGCTTTTGTTGGAGGCCTCAGGCTACAACATCATCGGCTACCCGAACGCATACATTTTCCTGCAGGATTTATCTACGCCTCCCCCGGATCTGTACCTGATTGATAAGCAAATGCCCGGCATGGACGGACTGGCTCTATGCCAACTATTAAAGGAACAAGAGGCAACCAGGGATATACCTGTGGTAATTATTTCGGCCAGTCCGAATATCCGCTCGCTTGCCAGGAATTCTGGCGCATCCGATATCGTCGAAAAACCATTTAGCATAAAAACGCTTAGGGAGGTCGTTCGAAGAGCGCTGGAACCTTAAAATAAATATGTTGGAACAGCTCAATATCACAGACATGTTGCCGCAGATCATCTGGACAAATGACGCAGATGGTAAAGCTAATTATTTTAATAAACGGTGGTTCGACTACACGGGTCTCACCTACGAGCAATCAAAAGGAGATGGGTGGGTAGCGGTAGCCCATCAAGAGGACATCGATGCAGTTCGGGAATGGTGGAGTGCATTTAATGAAGACCGGACTTTCGAGGCCGAAGCGCGGCTTCGCAATAAACACAACGAATATCAGTGGCACCGGCTTACCAATGTGCCCTATAACGACGGCCAGCAGAAAGCTGTCCGTTGGTTCGGCTCCGCTACCAACATTCACACTCTTAAAGAAGAGAGAAAACGTCTGCGGGAAACGTCGAGCTATCTGAAAGCCATTTTGGACGCGGCGGTTGAGTTTGCGATTATTAACCTCGACGGCAAGGGAACGATCATCGCATGGAACAGGGGTGCCGAGAAAATGTTCGGATATACGGAGCAGGAGGCGATCGGGCAGCATTCGTCAATCGTGTTTACCGACGAGGATATAGCTGGTGGTATCGTGGAAGCCGAAATAATCAGGGCTCGCGATACAGGGCGTTCCCTCGATGAGCGATGGCATAAAAGAAAAGATGGCTCAACGTTCTTTATGAGCGGCGTGATGGCGCCAATGAAAGATTATGACGGTTTTGTAAAAATCACGCGCGACATCACAGACAGAAAACTGGCTGAAGAAGCCCTGCTCCTGGCAGAGCATCGAAACAATATGGCAATGGATTCAGCGCATATGGGCGAATGGCGCTGGGATGTTAAACAAGATACCTTAGCCATTGATGAGAAGGCCCGGCAAATTCTGGAAATGGACAATGACACCATTGATGCTGACTCCATCTGGAAAAGCATTCATGCTGATGACCTTTCCGATGTGCAGGCTGAGTTCGAAAAAAGTGTTAACGGGTCGAACATTTTTCAATCAGAACTAAGAATCTTCGGCGCCAGGAGTGGCGACATGAAATGGATCAATTGCTACGGCCGCGTTGTCTCCCACCAGGATGCTGCGCCGCAAATGATCGGAGTGCTATACGACATCACTGAACGAAAAGCATTAGAGAAACAAAAGGACGATTTTATCAGCGTAGCCAGCCATGAATTAAAAACTCCGGTCACGAGCATCAAAGCTTACACCGAATACCTTTTAGAATCCTTTCAGGAGTCCGATGAAACGCAAAGTGCTGCCATCGTGCAAAAATTGAATGGCCAGGTCGACCGCCTCATTCACCTGTTTACCGTGCTGATAGATTCCACGAAAATCACGCACGGTAGAATGGCGATAAACGTTGAAACTTTTGATCTGAATGATCTGGCGCTCGAGCGGGTAGAAGAATTGAGGGGCCTGGCAGGTGATCGCAAATTAATTTTTAATCCCGCACGCATTGGGCTCGTTAAAGCAGATAAAGAAAAAATAGGGCAGGTATTGACAAACATGCTTTCCAACGCAATTAAATACGGAGGCAACAGCGAGGTTATTATTTCTACCGAAGATGCGCTTGATGGGGCAGTGATTAAAGTAAGAGATTTTGGACCTGGTATTGCCGCTGAAGACCGGGCACATGTGTTCAAGCAATATTACCGGGGATCGGGCCAACGTCTACCGAGTCAGCCCGGCTTTGGCCTTGGCTTGTATATCGCTGCCGAGATCATCCGGCAGCATCATGGATTAATCGGCGTAGATAGTATCCCCGGCGAAGGAAGTACATTCTACTTCAAACTTTTTTATACTTAGTGCAAGCGATAATAACACGTAAATCTTTCCATCGCTAGTCATGAATTCTGCGTGACTCTAAACTATCTTCACTGCCTGCTTATTATCATCAATCGCCACCAGCGTAAACTCACCAGTAATAGCCTTCTCGCGAACGTCGGTATACATCTGCTCTACAAAAATATCTACTCTTACTTTCAGACTGGTATTGCCCACATGAGAAATTTCGCCCACCAACTCTATGATTGTACCGGCAGGAATAGGCTTCTCAAAATCTATTTTACTGCTACTCACCGTCACCATTTTCTGCCGGCTATACCGCGTTGCCGTTATAAACGCCACCTCATCCATCAGCTGCATCGCCGCACCGCCAAACAAAGTGTCGTAGTGATTGGTGCTGTCGGGAAACACAGCTTTGAATATTCTTGAAACGGATTTCTCTATTCTTCCTTTATCGGTCATAGACAACTTATTTAGACGCTGAATGAAAAGATCCCCTAAAACAGAGATAAATGTGCGCGGCACGACATTTTAAGTATCTTCCGCTGAACCACCCCAACCAGGGAGTTTATACATAATGGACCTAATTCATCTCAGTAACGACGAACTGCAAGCCGCCTTTCGCGAAGAGGTACAGAAGTACGTTACATTTGTTAACGATCCCAATAATAAAGACTTACTGTCTGAAAACAATATCTACGTCAGCGAATTTATGGGACATATAATGCGCGAGATCAAAAAGCGCAAAGCACAACCTCAGTAACATCTTTTCGATGATGCAACATCTACTAATAATGCATATCCCTGCGCCGTTCCGTAACGCTCCAATCCAAGGGTTCACACAATCTATCACGGCTAAGTACGGTAGCTCATCGGTCCGTTATACCCTGCCCAGGAGTTTAAAGCAGACGGATGTAGGGGCCACACATCGTATCAGGAGAATAAATAAAAAGTTTTTTTAATGACCATTTCGCGCCAGCCTCTTTGAGAGAAAATCTTTCTGCTCATAAAGGTTGCGACAAGCCGTGTTAATGGTGAGTGAACACAGAAGCGATCTAAATCCCGACATTCTTCAAAGTGGCTTGTCGTTTTGCCTCTTTATAAGTGGCTTCCGCCATATCTTCTTCAAATTTTTGAGACGGGTATGCTACATTACTACCCTGTGCCAGAATCATTGAGACACCGTTTTTCGTCATCGATATTTTTGTAGTAATGCGAAACTGACTGCCCTTCCAAATGATGTATTCGTCTTTTTCACTCATGGTGTAACCAAGGTACACCCATTTTTAATGAAGAAGGCAAATGCATTGAAATCAGGTCACCTCAGTTCTGCAGATCCGCCTTAATCTTTTTCTCTATCTCCTGGATCTGGCTGCTGATGTTTTTGATTACCGCTATAGGTTTGCCGAGAACGGCATCTTCGTACAAGACTTTTAAATTGAGTAACTGCTCGGTCAGGAGCAAGACTTCGGTTGGCATGATGTGGTTATCGTAGTGTAATCTAGTGTATTGTTTCAACTTTGTTCCCTTCCCTTTGCGTTCTGGTTTTCTTTGAACAACGCTTAAAAGAAAAGATCAGGCTAAGCAGAATAAGTTTACATTCGTTCTGTTAGCAGGGCCGTAACCAAAACGCCTTTTCCGAATTTCCGATCCCTTTGAATGCTACTAAGCATTACTGAGTATTTCAACCCCTGAGTACTGGAAATGGAAATAGTTAACCTCAAAATTCAGCTCGATCAACTACGCAAAGGACGGGATCAGGCTATTGTAAGTAACAGGAACGTTACAGAGATCGGCGTAATGCTCTTAGCTATCAAACATGTTGAAAAGCAACTGCATTTCCAAAAGTTTGCATTAAACTAAGTACTTCCGCGCTGGCTTCAACTGGCTTTTAAAGAATTCAATGATAACCACTTCTTCAGATCCTTTACCATCGGTCCCACAGTGTCTATAGCCTTTTTTATTCGTTCTGGTGAGGTGCGCAGCTGCCTGGCCCAGTAGTTTATTTCATGAGACTTGTGAACGTTTACGCGGAGGTCATCTTCTTTTTCCGCGCGTCTTAGGCCGTCGGTCATAAGCTTAAAAGTTTGATGGCTAACAAGGTAACGTATTATCGGCGGTTATTTGATGATGACTTGTCTTGTCGACGTTGAAGTTTTAATAAAGTACGCCCCTTTAACAAAACCTTTTACTGAAATACGGTTAACCCCGGAAGGAAAGTGCTTTGAAAACAATAACCGGCCGTCAGCGCTAAAGAGTGACACAAGATCATCTTTATTTAGTTTGATGTTAATACTGCCAGCCTCTACAGGGTTGTTCAACAAAACAAACTCATCGTTGAAACTTAATTTGATCGTCTTCACCTCACTATAAGTGCTCCTGCCATCGATATCTGCCTGTAGTAATCTGTAATAGTTAATACCAGCCGCCGGTGAT
The DNA here is from genome assembly GCA_963782225.1 of uncultured Chitinophagaceae bacterium. Taxonomy (GTDB): domain Bacteria; phylum Bacteroidota; class Bacteroidia; order Chitinophagales; family Chitinophagaceae; genus Flavitalea. The sequence goes on along the minus strand of CAWAIQ010000001.1, from coordinate 35,777 downwards.
GAATGCAAAAATTGATACCGCGAAACAACATCACTATTACCTGCCGCAACAACGCTTCCAACATCAGAAAAATCTAGTCCATTCACACTGTGCTGAACAATAAACTCAGCAGTGTGCTGTTCGCTCGCAGTGCTCCAATCCAATCTAACCCCGGATTTATTCTCGCGGGCGGAGAAATTCAACCAACGTACCGGCAATACCGCATTCTGCACTAAAAAATTCGATGAGCTTCCGGTAAGTGCGAAATTTGTAAGCGTTCCATTGTTTTCGTTCTTCAGATCAACTATTGAACTCATGCCCGCATTTGCACCGCCGGTTAATCCCTGGTCGAACGTATAGTATGTAACGAGTCCCGTCTGCACAGAAGGCTCAAGCACTTTGTTTTTATCTGCTAATATCTGTGCACCTGTACGCGCAATGTTCCATATTCTCACTTCATCAACCGATCCCCCGAAATACTCCGAGTAACCGGGCTGATTACCTAATGCGAGCACATTTGTATTAGTGGCAATTGCACCTGTTTGAGCCTGCGTTGCCGACAATACTCCATTCACATATATCCTCATATTCGCACCATCATATGTTGCAGCGAGGTGATGCCATGCATTCAACGAAGGGAAAGGAGCACTCAACGTGCGCCAGTTGCCTCCAATATATAAATACATCACTGCGCTCGTCCATCCATTATCTGTTCTTGGAAATATATATCCGGTATTTATGCTCTGGCTCGATTTACTCACCACATTCTGTATACCCGAATTTTTTGTAGCATATACCCACGCTTCGAGCGTTATCGACGAAGTAATGTTCAACGTGCTGTTCGAAGCAGCAGTGACAACATCATCCGTTCCATCAAAATTTAACGCATTACCGACGAAAGAAACGGGACTCAACACCCATCCGGGTGTATTGACCAATGTTCCGTTTGTGCCGCCTGTTGAGTTGGTTGAAGTTGTTCCCGATCCGTTATTTAATTTATGATAACTGGCCAAACCACTTGCAGTATTTGAGGGCGCCCTTATCAAGAAATGCTTTAATTCAGTTTGCGTTCTCGCCACATTCCATATTCTCACCTCATCAACCGATCCCTGTAAATATCCTGCGGCGGCAGACGAAGAACCGATATAAGTAACCTGGCTCGCGTAGTTTGATGCTACCGCTGCGTTAGTGCTGATCAACGTTCCATCCCGGTATAATTTCATTGTAGTACTCGCCGCATCGTAGGTTACGGCCACATGCGTCCATTTATTTAACGGAAACGCAGTCGCATCCACCACCTGGCCGGTGTTGCCACCGTGGCCGGCTGACAGAATTCCATTGTTGAACCAAAATGGCGAATTCGACGAGGATATGATGTTGCGCGATCCCGTATTGGTAGTCGAGTAAACCCACGCTTCTTTGGTGTAAGATGTGTTATTCGATAATGGCGAGCCAATACTTACATACTGGTTTGTTCCATTAAAGCTCAATCCATAATTAGTTTGCGCCTCGGATACGCACGCAAAGAGTACGGAAAACAGGAATAGAAGAACTTTCATTATGGGTTTTTTTATAGGGTCGGCGATAAAAGGAACCTTGTAATTCCAGGAATCACCTAAGTGTTAACGCTTAGATGAACTTACAAGTGTACACGTAGATGAAATTCACCAAGAGTTTGATGAAGGTCAACGAACCCCTTGATCATATACGTTCTTTTTCTTCTTCGTTACCGGGAGTCCTGTGGTTTTCACGCGTAGTTTTACTTCCGAATCTATAAGTAACGGCCAGCTGATAGAACCGGTTTACCTGGAAGCGCGTAAACCGTTGTGGTATGCCGTTAACAATAGCAGTAATGGATGGAGCGCTCGTACGAAAGGCATCAAACAGGTTAAACGCAACATCCATTTTGCTTTTCATTGCTGTCGCTTTCACACCCACGTCAAGTTTATAATATCTGTCTGAACGGCCAATGGTATTGATCTCCGGAAACTGGTACCAGAAATTAGCAGCCGCAGTAAAGGTTTTATTAATGGTAAATGTATTGTTGCTTGAGAAATACCCCCCGAACCCACTTATATCAACCAATTCAGGGATTGAAAACCGTGCATCCGTATGATACACCATAGCCAATTGGTTACTCTCCCACCAGGAGCTGATCTTCAACGAAAGATTTTCGGATAATCCAAATTTCTGAAGGCTTATAAAATTGAGCGGAGCCCTGTATACCAAATTTGTGTCAGCAGAAACAAACGTGATGTCAGTAAAACCATTGCTTGTAATGGTTGCAAACAATGTTGACGTGAGTTTGCGTTTGTAATTATGCGACACTTCTATATTTGTGGTATACTCCGGTTGCAGGTAAGGATTACCCATCCCATAACTGTAAGCAGTGTAAAGTGACTTGAAAGGATTCAAACTCCAGAATGTAGGGCGATTAACTCTTTTCCCATACGAAACCGAAAAGCTGTTGTTAGTATCTGCCTGGTAGGAAATAAGTGCCGATGGAAACAACTTGAAGTAATTTTTCGGTGTAGTCACCTTTAAGGTATACGAGTATCCTTTTGTTTGCGTAAGCTCTGCCCGCGCACCAATATTCACCTTCCATTTTTCCTGCTCTTTAGTCATGCTTCCATACAACGCCTGCGTGTTTTCCTGGTAATTAAATTCGTTGCTCAGGCTGGTATCATAAGTTAATGCGCCGGAAGCAGACCTGTTGTAATAAAATGCATTACTGTAATTATCAATGAAACTGATTTTGCTACCCGTCGAAAATTTAGCAAACGGAGTGGCGAAATCCACATCACCCCGAAATGTGTATACCGAAATATTTTGTTTGTTGTCGTACGTGTACAATGCCCTGCTTCCCGGCTTCAACGCACCCTGCCCATTGTATCCGTTACTTTCAAAATCAGAATGATCTGTACGGTAATAATTCAGGTAATCTGCATTAAGTGTAAGCAGCGTGCCTGATGTGTCGAGTTTGATTTCGCTGAACACATTGTAAGAATTATTCCAGGCGATGGGATAATATACCGCATAGGTCTTTAACGTCGAATCAATTGCTCCCTGCGCATTCAGTATTGGATTATTTACATGGTCCGAACCCTTATAAACCGTTCTGTTAACGTTGTAAGATGCGCCCAGCACAACATTTTTATTTAAACGGAACTCTACACCAGCGGAGGCATTTAGCACCGGGTATTTATAGATACCGGTGTCGGTTTGCAACCATTGTTGTGTTGGATAAAATACATCAGTTTCAAATCCTTCGAGTAAATGTCCCTTGGCACCATGAACAGTGATGTTTGTGGACCACCTGTCTGAATTGAAAAAATAACTACCGCTCACTCCTACTTCACCAAAATTCTTAATACCATATATATTGGAGCGCGAAGGTGCTGTGCGCTGGGCGGACAATTGAAGGTTTCCGGACGAACCAGCGTTGCGATTCTTCTTTGTTATAATGTTAATGATGCCGCTGTTTCCTTCCACATCATATGCGGCAGACGGATTCGAAATAAGTTCAATTTTTGAAACATCATTTGCGGGGATGGATCTAAGATACCGCACAAGGTCTTCACCTGTGAGATACACGATCCTGCGGTTGATCATTACTTTCACAGCGCTCCTGCCTGCCATTACGATTGTATTATTATCTACCCTGATACCCGGCACCTGCGTCACCGCCTCATACAACGTGCTTCCCGAGGCCATCACACTGTTTGCGAGGTTGTAAGTGAGCTTGCCATCGCTTTTTTGCAATGAAGCCGTATTTCCTGTTACGACTACTTCCTGTAATATTTTATCAGACAACAACAGTTGTACGTGAATCGACGTGTCGTGGGTGACATTCAATTCGGTGTGATACGCGTTGTATTGCAGGTGTGTGATTTCTATCGAATATTTGCCAGTGGCAAGTTTATCTACCACAAAAAAACCGGTGCTGTCTGCTAATACTTTTATTTCGTTTATTGTAACAACTGCCGAAGCAACGGCTGCGTTGCCCGCGCCATATATCTTACCGGTAAGTTGATGTTGAGCGCACACGTTTAGGCAAAGTAGCGCCAATAAAAGGGAACCGATTAGCTTCATGCGGCGCCAAACTTATCGATTTTTATCAGTTCCCTTACCTCTTAACCACGTTAGTCTCCAACACACGTTCATTGGCTGGATACTGAGCCTTTCCGTCATCTTGCGCCGTAATAAAGAACCTGCGTGGTTCGAACGACGTCACCGTCTGCAGCGAAGCTCTGAGTCTTGAGCCGATTGCGCCTCGGGAAATGCGCAACTGCCCAAGATTTTTGAAACCGTTGTCAACTGACTCTATCCACAGTACATATGTCGAACGTGCCGGCTGAAGCTTGCCGGGATCCGCAAGGTTGTTAATGCGTACTTGTATAGCATAATTGTTATTGCGGTCCTTCTTTAGTTTAATCTTACCCTCCGCTGCTGGTACTACCGCCGAAGAATTGAAGTTGATGCTGCGCGCACAAGATCCCAATGACACGATCATTAACAATAAAAACGGAAAGAGAAGCCAGCTACATACGGGTCCCCTGGAAAAGTTACTTTTCATAAATATGATTTGGTAAGAAATACACTCCTGTTATATTCTATGCCATTTTCCTGCATTCTTCCGCACAGGCTAAGCAAGCCTTCGCACACTCCTGGCAATGCTCGTTCTTATGGTTTTTGCATTCGTTACCACAAGCCTCACATACCTCCGCGCAAATTCTGCATATATCTTTCGCTTTGTCGCTACCAAAACTCATTAGCTGAGCTGCCGCATAACAAAGCGCCGCACACTGCATATCCAGTTCTATACATCGCGCCATCATCTTTACATCGTCTTCCTTTGTACAGGATGCCGCACAATGATTACATAGCGCTGCGCACCGCAAACATGCCTCGATGCAAGCCTGGTACTGATGATAACCTTTCATAAAATTTTATTTTTGGGTGATCAAATAATCCTTATCGGTATGGTCAAAGACTGTGCTACTAAGCGGTGCAAGACATAAATGAACGACCTTACAAGATAAAACATCTTAAGCTTTTAATATACTTTTAATTGAGTGAAAGAAGGAGTCGGAAGGAGGCGAAAATATGTCTACATAAAACAGGGCGATAAAAATAAGCGCGCAAAAAGTTCCGCGTAATCGAATTCTATAAGGTTAGACCGATGAAAAAACAACGATTGCGCCCAAAACTATTAAAACGAGATACAGCCAGGCAGGTATACGAACCTCATACGCTTCTGCTTCGTTTTGATTGATAACGTTCCGTGAAAAGTGCTTCTTACTATTATAACGCATTGAAGATCGTCTTCTTCATTGTTAGGGCAATGGATTCTGCCAAATCTGTCAATGCACCGGCTGGCTGGCTGATGATGCAGAAAAAGTTGTTCTTTACTTCGAAGATGTATGCGCCATAAACTCTTGTTTCCGCTTCGGTTAAAGCAGTTACATGAAGTTTATAAGTTTCGTTGAGGCCGCGCTTCTGCACCAACAGGTAATATTTATCGTCGTTGTAAACAGCTGGTATAGTAAGTACGTTCTGCACGATTCAAAACTAATTCTTTTATCATTTTTGCTATAAGAAAAGGAATTAAAAAGAAATTAATCCGCATTATAGTTTGATTAAAATCAAGGACGTTTTCGTTCCTGGGAACCCATATTCACTAACTTTAAAATTGCTATTAGAATCTTTTCATGAGTTTTAGGTGTAAGCCGGAACGTAAGGCATTCAACGTTCCGGCTTATTTTTTTGCTGCCAGCGAGCTTGAAAGGAGTTGGCGGCATTGCACATGGAACGACTATTGCAAAATGTGCTCGTTCGATGTGAGACGAAAGACTTAGCCGAAATAAGTACAAAGCATTTTAAGCAGCAGCGTGGAAATGAACACACACAAGAAACCCGATTCCGAATTAAGCTATCAAACGAAAGTTTGGATAAAGGGCGGCACCTACGCTTTAATCGTATTGCTCATTTTGTTCTTCAAGGCAACCTTCTCGGTTTTCCTTCTCATTTTAGCCGGTGCATTGATCGCGATATTCTTTAGAGGATTGAGTGACCTTATCTGTCGAAAAACGAAATGGAAGCAAGAAGCATGTCTGGCCATTGCTGTTATTGGGATGATACTTTTAATTGGCGGAGTACTCTATTTGATCGGAGCCAAACTTCAAACCCAGGTAACGGAATTGAGTGATAAGATGCCTGAAATGATTGATAAAGCAAAGGCCACATTAAATCAAAATCCTATCGGTAAAAAAATCGTCGAAAAAGTTTCATCCCCATCGTCCATGCAAAAGGCAGAAAGTATGGCAGGTACTTTTTTCAAATCTTCCTTCGGTGTGGCCGGCGATATATATGTTGTTTTGTTCCTCGCAATTTTCTTCACTGTTTCTCCGGGAGTGTATAGAAATGGTATTGTTCAGTTAATTCCGGTCAAAGGACAAAAGAAAGGCGGCGAAGTATTGAATAAACTGGGAACAAATTTAAGGAAGTGGTTAAAGGGCAAGATTTTCGCCATGACCGTTGTCATGATATTAACTGCAATCGCACTGGCCATTGTTGGGGTACGGTTGTGGTTGGTGCTGGCGATCATTGCGGGCATCCTTAATTTCATTCCCAACTTCGGTCCATTGATCGCCATGATTCCTGCGGTGCTGGTTGCACTTGTGCAAGGACCTGCAACGGCCGCCCTGGTTGCCGGTATTTATATAGTGATCCAGGTGGTGGAAAGCAATTTTATCACCCCGATGGTGCAGCAAAGGTTGATCAGCATTCCGCCGGCATTAATTATTTCGGCACAACTTTTAATCAGCCCATTCGCGGGAGGATGGGGATTGATCCTGGCCACACCGCTGATGCTGATTATAATGATCCTGACGCAGGAGTTATACATCAAGGCGAGAGATGACTAGCGAAATTTCGCATTTAATTGTTCAATACTCTTTGTGAGGGCACTAACCTCTTCTCTCAATTTCATTATATCGTTCGAACCTGCCGTAGGCGCGTCTTTATCTTCGGCATCCTTGCCAATAAAGAACGTGGCAAACGTTGCCGTAACATACCCGAAAATGGTGTAACCGAAAATCGCGATCATTAAAGCCAATCCTCTCCCCTCCGGCGTCGCGGGGTTGAATTCGTTACCCGCGGTAATCACCCGCATGGCAGTCCACCATAACGCCATGCTGTAGGATTCAAATCCCGGCGTTGTTTTTTCAAGTGCATACATTCCGGCGGCACCGCCGAAGGTTACAATTAAAGTGATCATCAGCACGTAACCAACGGCTCGCCTTTTCATCGTTGCGGCCAAGCCTCTCAGCGTTCTGTTCAGTGAAGAAACAATACGCACTAATCTAATGCCTCTTAACCCCCTTAGCACTCGTACGAACCTGAATATGCGAAACACCCGTAACGCAGGAATGAGCAGGCTTATGGCTGTTAACCAGTTCTTTTTTAAGAAAGCCAACTTCAGCGGTGCCAAAACAAATTTTATGAGAAAGTCGATGATGAAAATCATCCAAATTGTCAGGCTGGTATACTCAAGTGGCTTGTTTAAACCCCAAACCAGTTCAACCACCAGCAAAATCAACCAGACAAATCCCAAAAATATCATCGGACCTTCCAGCAATCTCTCCACGGACTTAAGTAGCTTCTTCCTTTCGCTTTGCAACTGTTGTTTCATGTGACTGAAATAAAGCTTCAAAGATACTGTAACGGCGAGTCTGCGCATATCCTGCTACCGTCTAATTAGCTCCCCGTGATTTTTCATCCACACTACTGTGATCAATCTTTTTATCTGCCATCTTTTTGCCCTTGCTGAAATTATACGTCAGAGACAACCGCAGTGTTCTTGTTGGGCGCTTGCGATAAAATTCGAGGCGCGTACCCTTTTCATTGGTCAGTTCTTTTTCACGCGAGGTGTTCAATACGTCCGTACAAGCCAATCGAAGACGTACTTTTTCTTTGAGCAGTTTTTTCGTTACTCCAAAATCGATCTGCACGTTTCCATAGGTATACAGGTTGGTATAAATGTAAGGCGACCGATACCCCGCAATCAAATCTATATCACCAAACTTCGCGAACGAAAATACGTGCACTGACGATACCGAGAATGAGGTTTGCTTGTAATCCACATCCGCGAAGGTGTAGTCGGAACGATATGCAGAAAGATTGTTAGTGATCGTCCAGGCTTTTGATGGGGAAGAACTACCGCTGTAACTAATCCCATACTGCGAAGCAGACCCGGTATTAGCTGAATAGTAGTCTATCGAGTTATCTTCACCAGGCTTTACAGAAAGCGAAATAGCGTTCCGCGAGCGCGAGAAGTATACGTCTACCGAATGATTTTTCACAAACACGTATGTCACTGAAAAGTTATTGCTGTATTCCGGCAGGATGTTCGGGTTACCAACAAGCGCCGTGTACCTGCTGAAAACCATTCGCGCAGGATTCAGGTCGTTCATAGCGGGTCTTGTCAACCGCCTGTTATAAGCCACGCTTACAGTGCTACCTTTTTTTTCATTGATGGGACGCAGAATAAAAAGAGATGGAAAGATTCCGAAATACTCCCTGGAGAAATGCTGGTCTGCCGAAACAAGGTATCCCTTTGAAAACGTTTGCTCCGCCCTGATACCGGCATTGATAGTTGTATGATGAATGGTGCGCTCGATAGCCGAATAGGCCATTAATAAATTCTCCGTATAAGTAAAATGATTACTTCGCGCGGAATCGATCATCCAATTGTTGTTTGAAAGCGCTTCGGTCGTCAGCAGGTTATCGCGGGAGATCGAACCATACTTCAACCCCGCCTTAAAAGTTGCGGACTTACTGATCACTTTTGTATAATCCAGTTGTGCCGTTCGTATTTTGGTGTCTGTTGGCGCATCGGTCCGCCAGGTGTGAGCGTCGAAGAAATTATTTTTCTCCGACCGCCCGATCGATGAATAATCAAGTATAAAACGAAGTGAGCTACCAGTAGTATCCAAGTCAATTGAATAGTTAACAGTAACACCCTGAATTCCAAAAACGCGTTTTTTTTCGGAAGTCGAGTAAGTGAATGAAGTGGTATCCTTAACGTGCATCTCATCACTCAGAAACCGTTGATCGAATTTGGTTGTGGCAACAAGTGATTCAACGCTGACCGAATGTTTGGAATTGATGTCGTAGGTAGCGGCAATGCGGTATTGGTGCCTGCCGATGTTTTCGTTACGCATGGTAGAATTATGGTACTCACTTTGGTCGGGATGTAAAATGTCTGTTTTTTCTGTGATCGACCGAAGATCTCTAACATAACCGTATGTGGCAGAAAGATTGAGTTGACGAAGCTGGTAGTTAAGCGTTATGCCCGACGACAAGTAAGGCTTTTGATCCTGCCACCAGTATTGTGCGTTAGCCGAGCCGCTCCAACCACTCTTTCGGGCTTTCTTCAGAAAAATCTGAACAACACCTCCAGAACCTTCGGCTTCGAACTCTGCAGGCGGAGTGGGTATCACTTCTATCCTACTGATGTCTTCAGATTTGAGTGAACGGAGATAATCGCTTAGTTCTTCGGCGCTCATCCGCTGGATCACGTGATTAATCATTACGGTAACCGGTTGTGTTCCCTTCAGGCGAATATTTCCGGCATTGTCAACCCATATTCCTGGTGACCTTTGCAACACATCTGTCGCTGTTAAGCCATTGGCCAAAATGCTGTTTTCAACATTGATGATGTAGCGGTCGGCCCGCCGGGTTATTACCGGTAGCCTTGCCGTGACGGACACTTCCGCAAGGGTCTTAGCCGTTTCAGAAAGTATCAAACGTTGCAAAGGTTGAATATCCGGAAAGACGAACGACACTGTTACCAATGAATAGTTCACTAGCGTTAAATGAAGAGTATATTTTTTGCTTTTTTGAAGAAGTTGGGGCAGCTCAAAATAGCCCTGGTCATTCGTGGTAGTGGCTGCAATGAATGTAGTGTCATGCATGAGAATGACCGATACTAACTGCAAAGGATGGCCAGCAGAGTCGGTTACTATTGCGCCGTTGATTTGACATTTTGCCTGTTGGCAGGATACGCAAAAGATTAAAACCTGTAACACAAGTCCGCAACGGATGAATGCCATAGATCAAATATAACTAACTTTTTAGTTTAACAACTAAATTATTAGTTATGATCGTGATCTCCCTATCCATTCACAATGGTGCCACCATTGGGATGCAACACCTGCCCCGTAATATAGGTCGACGCCTCTGACGCGAGAAACAAATAAGAGTGCGCCACTTCAACAGGTTGACCCGGCCGCTTCATTGGCGCGTTGAGGCCGTGCTTACTGGTACGTTCCGGGTCGAACGTGGCGGGAATAAGAGGCGTCCATATTGGACCCGGTGCAACCGCGTTCACACGAATGTTTTTCTCTACAAGATTCTGGGAGAGGCTACGCGTAAATGCAACGATGGCACCTTTCGTAGAAGAATAATCGAGTAATTGCGGGCTTCCGTGGTAAGCAGTAACAGAGGTAGTATTGATAACGCAATCCCCATCTTTAAAGTGGCGGAGCGCGGCTCTCGTCAAATAAAACATCGAAAAGATATTCACTGCAAAGGTGTGATGGAGGTTTTCGTTGGTGAGCTCTTCGAGGGTATCGGCCGTGTGTTGTTCGGCAGCATTGTTCACAAGGATATTGACGCCGCCGAATTTGTTCACCGTCTGTTCGATCACGCTTTCGCAAAATTGTGGCTGGCTAATATCTCCGGCAATCAGTAGCGACTCGCCCCCGTAAGAGGCGATAATCGATGCGGTTTCTTTTGCGTCGTCATGCTCGCTGAGGTAAACAATCACCACTTTCGCGCCTTCCTTCGCGAAAAGAATAGCGACTGCCCTGCCTATTCCGCTGTCTGCTCCCGTGATGACCGCAACCTTTCCTTTGAGTTTATCTGAGGCCTTATACTGCGGATCGTCACTAACAGGTTTGGGATCCATTTTGCTCTCCTTACCTGGTAAACTTTGGTCCTGCTGGGGAACCGTTTGTTCATTTGCCATGCGCAACTATGTTTAGGTATACCCTAAACAATTTCGTGCCAATGCTAAACAGGATGAAAAGATATATAGTAAGACAATCCTCCTCCAAAATGCGGGGCTCATAAATTTAGCTTCGCAGATGGTGGTATCTCAATTTGGATTTCTTTGATATTTTAATGAAATATGCATAACGAAAAATGACTGATAAAGTGGTAGGAAGCGATGCCTAATAAAGCGCCGATCGCACAAAAGCCTCAAAAATGTATTCGCTTCAAAACGTACCAAAAACGGCAAGGCCGAGCGGTATGCCAATCATCAAAACAGGTACCAATATCGCCAGGTACGTTGCAAAAAACAACATTTTGAAATATTGATAAAGCTGCCTATTCTCATTGCAATTATATGACTGCTTCAATGAATGAACATTGCTCTGTCGTCAGCTACTATATCAATCCGGTTTTCGGCAAACTATTACTTGATCCTGAAGCCAAGCAACGCGTAATAGCGGAGCACATTCGCCGACGATTTAACTTCGCTAAGCGAACCACTGCCTCTTTCCGCACGCAATTCAGCTGATAGACGACCTGTTCTGAAACCAGCTCCTGCCATAAAGCCCAGTTCATATTTCCTGGCCTCAATTTTAAAGGCATTTTCAACCTGGGTAGTTTCATAACTGCCGCTCTTCCTGACAAGCGTAATCTTGTTTTCATCCTTCAGCAAATAACCCGTTGCCAATCCAGCGTTCACGAAAATCGCCGATTTATTGAGCAGGAACTTGTAGCGTAACATATTATTCAGTTTCAGGTAGGCATAAGAAACATCAAAAGTCCGCTCATCATAGCTCGACGGTGAACTGGTCGCACGATATGTGCCCGAAGTTTCATACGATGCATAAGCTAATTCGTTATTCAAACTAAGTCTTCCACGCTGACGTGGAAATATGATATCGAAGAAAACACCTCCTGTCGCATTTGTTGAAGGCGCAAAATTTGCTCTCGACATCGAAATCATGTAGATATTGTCTGATGACGTGTTTACTTTTAAATGCGTGCTGCTGGCACCGCCAAACACACCGATCTCTACTTTCTCTGATTCGCGCGTCATTACGAATTCCGGCGCCGTCGACTTGCACTCGTAATATTTTCTGAAAGCTTTCTTGAGAAAGTCAGCATCGTATTTTGCCTTCGAAGCGCTGCTTGGCATCGAGCCACAGCCTTCCAAATAAGTTATGAGTTGCGGAACGAAATCGCGATTGTATAAAAACACTTTATACATATCCCCTGGAGCGATATATCTTTTATACCTCAGCAATTCGAAAGTGTCATTCTTAGCGATGTAAAAGTGATCCACAGCATCAACATAGTAGTACAACGACTTTGTGCCCGTTACAAGGGCTCGCAGCAGAACAGTGTCGCGGTGCGTAATGATGCCGGGTTCTGATGTTAAGTTGGTGGTATTATCTAACCGGTCGTCGATGTCTACAATGGCCGACATGTACCTGTCGCCGCTCACCTGGAAGGATTTCAGATCTTTTGCATTGTAGGATTGCAGTGAACCTGCGTTGTTCCTAAACTGAATTTGCGCAGGATTTTTCTTCCAGTTCTTATAATCTATTTCTCCTTCTACTGATTTTCCGTCGCTGGTGACAATTGTTGCAGGTTGAAAGTTTTGCGCGTATGAGCTAGATCCGAAGACAGCAAGCGCTGCGAGTAAGATAAGGTTTTTCATATTCAAGGTTGTTGGGGTGCTAAAGGTATAAACGGCGCCTATACAACTCTAATTGTGACTGGACATCTATAAAGTTTTTAAGAGAAAACACTTACGTGGCTTTGTGCTGCTATGTATAAGCAATCTATAAATGCGGATATTTGCCTGATGATTGACCGGATTCTTGTGGTATCGTTATTGTTCCTCTCGGGTGTTTCGACTGCCCAGGTGAGGGTGAAGCAAATTAAATTACAGGTAGAAGATGCTGGTGGAAGGGATGAGAACGGACACCGCAACGTAAGCATAAGAAACGCTGGTAAGTATGAGGCGCAGATCCTTTACCCGGTTATTGTTGCAGACAATGAAGAAGTAAGCAGGAAGATCAATAGTGTTTTACGCGACGATGCGTTATCGGCAGATGATACGTTAAATACGATGGATGCATTATACCAGTCTATACGCGATAACCTGTACACGATGGATTACGAGGTAACACTCAATACGATCGGGTTGTTGTCGCTTAAGATCAACATGGAAGGCTGCGGTGCTTACTGCACTACCACCACTCTCTATTACAATTTTGACCTGGCAAGTGGTGAGCGGCTCACAATAAACGATGTTGTTAATGATGTTGAATCGTTCCGGAAGATTGTTTTTGACGACAAAGTAAGAGCGTTGAAAAATTATAAGAAAGATCTGGACTCAACAGATAAAGATGCGGCAGAGATGGCGGTTAAACTTGCTGATGAATGCAGTGCAGCCGTAAATGTCGACAACTTTATTCTCACTAAGAACGAACTTCAGATTTTTGACGATTGCAGTTTCCCGAATTACCTGAAAGCGTTGGGTCCTACGTACGAACTTAAATACGACTTTAAGAAGTATTCGAAACACCTCAAAATGAAACCCTGACATTAGCTGCCCAAAATGTACAACAGAATAGCCCATATCGCCTTAGTAGTTGACGACTACGATGACGCAATTGAATTCTATACACAAAAGCTCGATTTCCACTTATTAGAAGACACTAAACTAAGTGAAGATAAAAGATGGGTAATGGTAGCACCGCAGGGAGCCAAAGAATGTTGTTTATTGTTAGCGAAAGCAGCGAATGAGCGACAAAGCGCAGCTGTCGGTAATCAAACAGGAGGAAGAGTTTTCTTGTTTCTTTTTACTGACGACTTTTGGCGGGATTACGAAAAACTGAAAAACAGAGATGTTGAATTTGTAAGGCTACCCGAAGAATTTGAATATGGTACAGTCGCTGTTTTTAAGGATCTATATGGAAATTTATGGGACCTGGTTCAGCCAAGTGAGAAGAATAAGACGGTGTTTAGCTGACTGTCGCATACTTATCTCAATCGATTGGCCGTGCAGCGAAATAGACCACTTTCCTTCTCACTTCCAGCGCACATCTACTAGGACCTACGCGAGAAATTAAACCACTGAAAAAGACGGGGAATAAGTATGAAGATGGCGCCAATAATGAAGGCGGTAGTATAGCCAGGCATCTCGGCTATTTTAAGCCCAATACCCACAAACATGATAACAAAACCAATAATTCGCATCGCAGCCATACAAGGAAGTTAATGATTTTTTCGAGTTTTATCCAGATATGGAATGTTTAAGCGTTGTCCGTTGATCCTTTCTACGTTTTAATCCCTGGTGCGGCGTATTCTGTCAAACTCGGACGTGATAGATCTTAATTGCTCCATATAGGTACGGAGTTTCATCGCATCCCATTCTTTAGGAAGTATTCGGTTTGTGTACTTGGTCATCTTGTCCTTAACGTCAAGAAATTCCTCGGAAAGTGCTACCAGTAATTTCGTTTTTGGACTTCGCTGCATAGTTCGGTGTTATTCTTCCTCAACGCTCCCCTCCACTTTGGGCACTCAAAAGGTACTCCTTTTAATGCACTTTAACGCCTACACGGAGGCGTTCGACAGGCGGCGGCGTCTCATTTCAGCGATTACTTCATTAAGGTGGTGTTTTGCAAATGAGTATTCCGGCATCATCAATAACTGCGCTATCGTCCGGCCTTCCATAAGCTTCCAGTAGTTATCGTTTGCTACATCGAATGTTTCCAGCAACTCCTGTTTCGTCATATTGTGTAATTCCATACCTCCTGTTTTAAAAAAATGCCCTGTAATATAAAGCCAATAAGCGTTGATATTACAGGGCATCCCAGTAGAGTGAATTTACAAAAGTTTCAAATTCGTACCAAAGTCTGCTTTGATCTTTTTGGGGGGAGTTAAAAAATTGTCACTTATTAACTTTACTTAAATATTCAGACGATGCTGTTCGACCTTTGCAAAGACTAAGTTAATTGGTTGATTAATATTTCGCTAAACATTATATATCTGCTTCAGCTGAATGGTTCCCCGCCAATAATGAGTACCTTACGGATATGACGAAATCTAAGAAGAAACGAGCCGACAAATACCAAAAACCTGTCAGCACACAACCGGCAATGCAAAATGTCATCAAGATAGCCGTCACGAATACCCACAAACCAAAGGAACGACTTCCTAAAAAGGTGGTGACCAATTGAATTTAGAATCCCTTTCGCTGGAACAGTTGCGACTTTGCTATCACAACCACATAGTAACGCTCTCAGACCTTTTTAGACAACGATAAAAAAGAAGTGACCGACCCATTTCGAGGCCGGTCACACTCAACGCGTATACTGTATATTTCAAGCCAGCCTCTGTAAATTGAGCTGGCTCCGGTCGTTACAAAGTGGGATCGAGAATAGCGCCCATTTTATTCTGGATAAAGAACGTGTCTCGTTCTGTTGAAAACGCTTCCACCAAATCGGAGACAATCACAACGCTCGAATCAATCTGCTCGTGGAGGTTAGGTAATTTATCCTGCAATGACTGTAATCCCAGGGAAATGTTGTGTGCTTCAATTTGCGATACCTTTTTAAGGACCGCAGTCTGGCTACTCTGAAGATCTTCCAGTTCACGAAGAATCTTATCCATCAATTTCAGCTTTTCTATTTTATCCATATTGTCTTTTTAATTTTATTGTTGCTTATCCTGTTGCAATTACACGGCCACCAGTTTTTACGAGATCTTCAAATGATTTTGTTCGAATTCTTCTAAACAGATTTCCTTACACAGAATGAGTGAAACCTTGTTCTGATGCTTTGTCTCGAGGTCGACCCTAATGATCGATTCGTCTACGAATTTGTCAAATTTGATCCATCGTTCTTTTTCCACTGGCGATCCCGGCGGTTCATAAACGTTATAACGTAGGTGATAGTAGCTCGTTTGCATAATTAAATAGTAACTCACTTTACTGAACTATTTGCTGACGTACGCTTGGCTTCCAGGTCCTTCAACTCTGAACGCAGCTTTTCAACTTCCTGTTGCTGCAGTTCTTCTTCCTGGTGCCATGTTTGAATGTCGCCTTGTAACTGGTCAATTTTTTTCTTCGCCTCCTGTTGCTTATCTCTCAACTCTGTCCACTTTTTTTCAGATTTTGCAATGCTCTTAGTTTGTTCTTCGAGCAACTGGTTGATGTTATACACATTTGCATTCTGCACAAATCCATTTAGAAAATCCTGGGATGCCTGGTATGTTGCGGAATCATTTTCAGGTGAAACGAAATTATCGTAACCTTTACTTACCATTAGTGTGATAGACGACCGGAAATTATCGGCTTCCATAGGATCTACTTTGAAGTAGAGATCCAGTTTTTGATTGGCCAGTTGCGGAAGCACTACGCCCGAAAACTTATAATATCCTTCCTCTTTGTTTTTTTTGTTAAAAAGGTTTCCGTTTTTTTCTGGTTTGTACCCGGTCTCTTTGAGTTTCGCCAGTATTGTTTCTTCGGATGTCTGAGGGTTAACGGTAAGAGGCAGTAACAACGCAGGCCGCAGCGATTTTTTGAAGTCAACAGTCTTTGCTGAAGACTGGGCAAATGCAACGATCGTTCCTGCAAGGAGGAAAAGAAGAAAACTAAACTTTTTCATTTTTTTATTTTGCAACGGTGATGACAACATTCCCTTTAAGGCTCTTGTACCGTGTTGAAGACAGGGAAGCTAGTAGGTTTCAGAATATGATCAGGAGGGTGTAAGTGAGGGATGATCGTGTTCAATAAATTCTACGCATCATGTAATCTACAGCTAATTTATTAAGCACTCTGTGCACGGGAAGAACAGTATTAGAGGCGAATCGCACATTCTACCGGATTATTCGCGGGTTATAGTTAGATCGTTGCAGTGTGCCGCTGTTTTATAACTCATTTCAGCGTTCTCACGAATACTCAGGCTTCTCACCTATCGCCAAATAGACCTACCTTACCACTCTACCAATTACAGGATTGATGAATAAAGACGGGGAGATCATTATTATAGAGGATGATAAAGAGGACCAGGAATTGTTTGCAGAAATTTTTAAGGGTTTAGCAGTAGATAACCAGGTTTTGTTCTTTGATAACGGCGAAGAGGCACTGAAGTATCTTCAGCAACCTGACATAGAGCCTTTTTTGATTCTTTCCGACATCAACATGCCTAAACTTAATGGGTTCGAACTTAGAGAGCGGGTTTTTACAAACAAGGAGCTCAGCAAAAAATGTATTCCCTATATTTTCTTTACCACATCAGCAAGCGAGGAAGCCGTTAGAAACGCTTATGCGTTTTCGGCTCAGGGTTTTTTTATTAAGCCAGTAAGCTTTAAAGAATTGGAGGAAGATGTAGTGTCTATCATCACGTACTGGAAAAAATGTTTCTCTCCAAGTGATTTCAATATTAAGGATAACAAGAACTCATCTCCTGCCAATCCGTGATCTGGAGATTCCTTCCGTTGTTTGTTAAGCGCTCCATTCTCCGCGTAAACTATAAACAAGATCTGTAGTACAGTCAAATCATGTGCCCGCTGATCTTTCGTTATCTTCGGTTATGTCTTTATGATCTTCGATCAACTTTTCAATCAGCTTTATTTGCGTGTTAATTTTATTAAGCTCATAGGTCGATTTTTCGTTGTACACACACTCTGCATACACAGATCTTAGATCCACTAAATATTCCTGAAGTTTGCGTAATTCAATCGCCATCCTTTTTTAAATAAAAGGAGTGTGCCACACGGCGCGTTATACTCAAACTATTCTGTGTGTTTAGCGAGGGATCTGCGAAGAAGCACATTACTTGGCGGAAGCGAACATTGTGTACTCTTCATTTCGATATCGATCCTGGATAAAATATTTTCCAAAAAAATCATCCCATATACCGGGGTGATCCGTCAAAACTTTTTTGATCTCATCGCTCCATTCTCCATTAGGTGGAAAGTAATGATCGCGCGTGCGTGGTGAATCGAACAAATACAAAAGCACAAAGTCACCTTTCTCTTTTGCGGTATTATCACCTAATCCCCATTTCCCGGAAGCCGTTGGTTCGCCAAGCTGCGCATTCCAACCGGAATAATGCCTGTAAAGAGGCAGATAAGTCTTTTCCATCCATTCTCGCGCCTGCTGCTTTGTAATTCCTTTTTGAAGCGTAAGAAAACGCGGGGCGACAATCCATTCTTTTTTCGGATCATCCTTTGAGTTGTCATGACGAATGAATCCCATGAAAATGATCAACAAAAGGCACACGATAAATCCGGCACAAAAATTTTTCATATGCTGGGTTTTGAGTGACTAAAAGTTATGAAGATTTACCGCCGTAGAGAAATGTTTTCGGAATCAAGAGCACCGGCAAAGAGCCACCAGCTGTGCGTGATACGGTAAGGATACCGTGAACACCAGGAGTAATCTCCTGTGGGTTCCCACGACTCCAAAATCACAAAGCCATCTTAATTCCTTAAATTGACGACCTAATTCAACAGGAATATTTTGCAAAGTGAGGCGCTGAGTAAGGACGTTCCCTTTTTACAGGGAGGCGGTGAAATGGGAGAATTGACCCGCAGCTTTGACTGGTCAACATCAACGCTTGGCACACCTGACCAGTGGCCGCAAACCATGCGCACTTCGCTCAGCATCCTGCTCCATTCCAAATTTCCCATGTTTCTATTCTGGGGAGATGATCTCATCTGCTTTTATAATGATGCCTACCGGCCGAGCCTCGGCAACGACGGCAAACATCCCGCTGTCGGTAAAAAAGGAGCCGACGTATGGCCGGAAATATGGCCCGTCATCAAACCATTGATCGACCAGGTGCAAAGCACGATGGAGTCGTCGTGGAGCGAGGATCAGCTCATCCCCATTTACCGTAACGGTAAACTGGAAGACGTATACTGGACGTTCAGCTACAGTCCCGTCATGAATGAGTTGGGTAACACCGCCGGGGTGTTTGTAACGTGCGTGGAAACGACTGGTAAAGTGCAGAACCTGCATAAACTTGAAGAAAGCGAAGCGCGATACCGCAGCCTTTTCAATTCGATGGACCAGGGATTTTGTGTTTTTGAGATGATATTCGATGCTTCGGGAGCACCGGTGGATTACCGCTTCCTGGAGATCAATGCAGTGTTCGAAGCCCAGACGGGTTTGAAAAACGCAGTGGGCAAAACGGCCCGCGAGCTGGTGCCGGATTTAGAAAAGAAGTGGTTCGAATTATATGGTCGTATCGCCACGAGCGGCCAGACGGAAAGATTTATCCAGGGTTCATCGGCAATGGGAAGGTGGTTTGACGTGAACGCGTTTCGCGTGGGTGATCCGGCGGCCCGTAAAGTGGCGCTGCTGTTTACAGACATCACCGAGCGGCAGTTGGCCGATGAAAAACTCCGGCTGTCCGAACAAAATCTTCGCAATACGATCTTGCAGGCGCCCGTTGCCATGTGCATTTTTAAAGGTCCCGATTTCGTGGTGGAGATCGCCAACGAAAGGATGCTTGAATTTTGGGGGAAAGGAAGTTTGGAAGTGTTGGGCCGGCCGATATTCGAGGGACTGCCAGAAGCCAGGGGCCAGGGGTTTGAAGCGTTGTTGATGTCGGTGTATTCAACGGGAGAGACTGTGAAGGCTTATGGTGTGCCGGTTAAGCTGCCGCGCAATGGAACAATCGACGACGTGTACGTCGATTTTGTGTATGAAGCTTATCATGAGGAGAACGGGACCATTTCCGGCGTGCTGGCCGTGGCGGTTGAAGTGACCGAGCAGGTGCGGCAGCGAAAAAAGATTGAGGAAAGCGAAATCGATCTTCAGCTTCGTGTAGCAGAACGCACGCGTGAACTGATAGAATCCAATGAAGAGCTGCAGAAATTTGCGCACGTTGCATCACATGACCTGAAAGAACCAGTACGAAAAATAAGAATTTTTCTGAGTCGCCTGAAGATGCAGTATGAAGAACAGTTGCCCGAAAAAGCAAACCTTTTCCTGGGAAAAATAGAGAGCGCGGCTTCGCGCATGAGCGCGATGATCGATGGCGTGTTGCTGTACTCTTCGCTGAGCGCACTCCAACAAGACGTTGAACGGGTCGATCTCAACAATGTGATGAGTCAAATTCGCGAAGACCTCGAAATCGCCATCGAAGAAAAAAAAGCGCAGGTTATTGCTGACCGGTTGCCGGTGATAGAAGGTTCCGCTGTACTATTATACCAGTTATTTTATAACCTGCTCAATAACGCGTTGAAGTTTACAAAAGCAGACACTACACCAGTGGTGCGGATCTCCTCTATACTGTCGGATAAAAATGTGGTGATCGACATCGAAGACAACGGGATCGGGTTCCGACAACAATATGCTGAGGATATATTTGACAGTTTTGTGAGGTTGAATGCAAAGGATAAGTTTGAAGGCACGGGCCTTGGCCTTGCACTGTGTGATAAAATCGCGCAGCGGCATGGCGGCACGATCACTGCAAAAGGCACAGAAGGTGAAGGTGCAGTGTTTACTGTAACACTCCCGCTTCTGCAGGCGTAAATGTCGTTACTTCTTCAACCTGTTTGCGAGTTTGGAGCATCAACCGCTTTAGATTGATGAGAGTGTTGCTCTCTCAGGAAGATGCTAAACACCACCATCGCAAAAATCGACAGGAACTCGCTCTGCCAGTTTTGAAAGGATTCAAACCAGAAGCGTGATCCACCCAGGTATTCCATAATCGACTCCATTGGTTGATGCTTTAACAGCTGTTCTTCATTGAAATTCTTCCAACTACCCTTTAGGTGTACATAAAAAGACAGTAGGAATAAAATACTAAACGTGTAACACAATGAGTGCTTATAAATAATTAGAATCCATCCGCCCTTTTTTACTGCCCAGGGTGCATTTTTTCGCTTAGGGTTGGGTTCTCTGTCAACATCGTTCTCGCCCTCGGGATCTTTCGATTCGGACGAACCTTTTTGATAAAGAAACATGGTAAGAATAAGAAAGAGCGCCATCTGTAAAAACTCGCTTTCCCAGTTTTCAAATGTCGCCTGGAGAAAATGACCGGACAGAATGTATTGCGGCAATGTTACCGTGCCGCCACCCAACTCGCTCACTTCTTTGTTATGCTCTTGTAGGCCTGTCATCACCTGTCCTACTAAACTGAATAAAAATAGCAGGCAGAATGCGATTGACAAGCCGTTATTACGCAGTACTTTTTTCATATGGATGCTTTTTGTCGCCGCTTTACAAACAATGCTAAAAAATGTGTACCACACATAATAGAGGGTAAGCGATCCGATCCTAAGCTCGAAACCACCTAAAAAGAAGTAATTTAATAGGCATAAACCTTAAAACTATGCTACGCTCTTTCGTTATTCTCCTATTTATTCCAGCTTTATCTTTTGCCCAAAAAGGTAAATTGTATGCAACTGTTGACGCTTCATACGGAACGCACAAAATACATTCTGCCGACATTTCAGCCGGCTATATAAATAGGGGATTGCATTTTGGAGTTGGAGGTGGTATTCAAATGACCCCTATACAAGTGGTTAGCGGGTCGTCTAAGCTGGTAAGCTATCCCATGTTTGCTGAAATTGGATTTATGAAGTCCAAACTTCCTTTCGTGACGATCAGAGTAGGCAAGGCAGAGTTACAAAATTCTTCCAGAAAAGCGCTGTCTTACACTAATGCAAGAATCGGTATGCCTATTCACTTAACCAAAGATTTGTATGTCTCACCCTTCTTCTACACAATGAAATGGAAGCTTGAAACCAAGCCGAATGCATTATATGGCTTCGTTCCACTTAATTCTTCTGGCTTTGGCATAATGATGTCGAGATTTTAATTTCTTCTTTCTCTTATTCTATGGTATTTAGTTCCGTTAATTTATCTTAAAGGTGTAAGTCAAACCGGCTTCGATCGTCAACTGATTGGGTAAGTACGATGGATATTGGATACGGTTAAAAGGCGGGCCCTTCAATCATCATTTCAGTTCTTTATTTTGATATTTTAGGGGATGAACTGGTTGCTGCTTGGCGCCTTGGTCGCACTAACATTTGCTTCGTATCATTTCCTATCTGTTACTTTGAAGGCGAAGAATATAACATAGGCAGGTTATTAGTGATATTGATGCTCTCGGAGTTGTTTGGGTGACTAATGAAACGAACGGCTATACAATGCTATAGAGCCGACTGGCACGATAATTCATGCAAAACAGTTAAGCAGTTATGAACGATGATGTTTTAAAGCTGGTTTGCTCATTCATAGCAGATGAAGCAGGGAGAGATGAGAGTGAAATGGATAGCACCACAATGCTTGAAAAGGATTTAGGCATTTACGGCGACGACGCGTTGGAACTAATATTGAAGTTTGGAAAGAAGTTCAATGTAGACGTTACTAGATTTCTAGCAGCAGACTACTTTAGTGGCGAAGGGTTTATGCTACCTCCCTACTGGCGAAAATTGCTGAAGATGAAATTTCCGGATAAAAAAGAACTCACTATCAATCATCTTGTAAAAGCCTTAGCCGCAGGCAAATTAGATGAATCCATCATAGCGTCATAAATTATCTCGGCGAGATAAATCGGATGGTCGGTGGTATCAGAATATATAAAGGATGTAGATTAGCCTATATGAAACTGTTTTATCTGATATTGATAATGCTTGTCCTCCTAGGTTGTAACCATGATATAAAATTTGATAGGGTCGGATGGCAGCAACAGAGCGACCCAGCGTTTCCCTCGCAAAACAGAAAGTATATGCTTGATGACCTTCTTGAATCTTACGACTTGAAAGGCAAACGCTATTCAGACATTACACGACTTACTCTATAAGCCAGACTTCAACGACGCTGGCAAATTTGGATACTCTATTGAATCGCGCTTTGCCTCCGATATCGACCCGGTATACGCGAAGAATTTGCTCTTTACGCTCGATAAAGATTCAACCGTGCGTTCGGTTGAAGTGAAGGAATGGAAGAAATAAAACTAACCCATGAAACGATTACAACTTCCACCAACCATTCGAATTGCCCGGCCAGATGAAGTACCGGATGCTCAGTGTATGATGTTTAAGCATTCCGTAAGCCTTAGAAAACGTTACTAAACGCTTACCGTACCGGCTGGGAAGAAGTTTTGTAAATTGAACTCGCTACACAACAATGAAGAAGGCTATTGCAATTATATTAGGGGTGATTGGTTTGATTTGTTTCGTAATAGAAGCGAGCATATGGATTTCGCTATCTAATTATCCTGTGACCATCATACCCCCGGTATTCTTTGGCGCATGCGGACTGATCCTGCTTCCTTCCGCATTTATCTTATTCCGCGAACGCCGATAAGCGCCAAGAACTCATAATTCTCATTCATCCCAATCCAAGCCCCGGAAAACTTCTCCCATTTTGAAACTGTAATGCATATACGAATCTTCTGAAACCCGCTACCAGAGCGGGTTTTGCATTTGGCATGAGTATAGCAATCATAGTGATAGGTTTTTCATAGGATATTGGATTTAAAACACGGCCTGGGTTTCTACCCGGGCCTTTTTTGTACATTCAATTATCTAAACGTTACTAAACATGAACCGCATTCTTATCTTGTTACTCCTCGCCTGCGCAACCAACCACGTCAGCCACGCACAGGAATCGAAACCTGTCCTTACATTCAAAAGTGCACAGAAGATTCTTGCCGGCAGTGTAGCCTACGCCGACAGCGCCAAATTGAATATGGCCATCGCGATCTATAACACCGAAGGGGAAATGATTTGTTTCGGCCGCATGTCAGGAACAGTACTGGGTGTATCAAAAGTTGCGCAATGGAAAGGAGTTTCGGCTGCCTCCTATCAGGCTTCCACAGAAGAAACCGGTACCTGGAATGTAAACAACGCGCCTGATATCGCCACCATCCCCGGTGGACTTCCCATCTTTACCAGCGATGGTATTTGTATTGGTGGAATAGGCGTATCTGGTGCCGCAGCGGCCGTTGATGTGAAATGCGCAGAGGCCGGTTTGAAAGCAGCCGGGCTAAAAAGTAAGAAATAATACTCGCTAAATATAAAATGCAAATAACCATCAGCTTTTTACAACCGATGGTTATTTGTCTTAGTTTGAAAATTTCAACGCATGCTAATTGTAAGAAAGCATGCCCTTATTTCTTTTTGAGAAGTATTGTTGCTTTTTGGCTGGTGTTATCCACCTGGATCATTCCATCTTCACTAGTTGTTTCGGTAGTTTGCTCGTTTACTTTCAAGACCAGGTTATCGCCGTCGAAGGAATATTTGATACCTGCAGGTTTTGACTGCATCTCACCTGAACCCTGAAGGTCGATGAAGCCGCCGTTCGGGCAGTAAAGTGAATCTGTGCCGATCTTAACAAATTCTACAACCCCGTTAGATGCTGGCATAGTATAATGATCGAGAGTTGAGTCGACGGTGTTCATCAGTTGGCCATCCATAAATTGCTGAAGCTGGAACGTTCCTGAACATACATATGCAAGGTTTGATGAGGTCATTTTATCGGCACCGAAGGTGATAACGCCTTCAGCAGAATTGGTGAGGTAGTCGTACGCCATTACGCTTTTCATTGTGCCTAATCCGTCCGCGGCAAACTCTGATGTTGCCTGGCCTTCCATGTCGATGGATACGAGATCCCATGTGGTTCCTGATATCTCCGCAGATGGTTTTTCGTTGTTTTCAGTGTCTTTCTGACAAGAGAAAAGGAAGAGACTTGCTGAAATAGCTACACTTAAGGTGAGGGTTTTCATAGGGGGTATTTTTAGTGGCACTTAAACGGGTAGAGAGCTTCGCATATTGTCTTATTTAGGATTAAAATCCGGCAGTAAAAATTCCCTTATTTCTACATAGCAAGCGAGCACGTCCATTGCAACGAATCGCTTCTCGGCAGATCTCTCACATCGCAACGCTTCGCGTTGCTCCGTTCGAGATGACAGCTGCACAGTGAAAGCTTGCGTTTGCTAAATGTTCATACAACCTAAATCCAGACGCCGGAGAATTTGTCCCATTTTGAAACAGTAATGTATACACGAATCTTCTGAAACCCGCTCTGGTAGCGGGTTTTGCATTTGGCACGAGGGTTGAAAACATAGTATCAGGTTTTTCATAGGATATTGGATTTAAAACACGGCCTGGGTTTCTACCCGGGCCTTTTTTTTGGAGCTTACCCAAGTCTACTTCTATACTCGTTTGGAGTCATTCCTAAAAGTTTCTTAACATAACGGGTAAAAAAAGAACGACTGCTAAATTCCATTTCATCCGCGATCTCAGAAATATTCAACTTTTTATTCTGCAACAAAATAATAATTCGCTCCTTCGCATGGCGATGGATCCATTCTGAAGCGGTTACACCTGTATGGGTTTTGCTTAGATAGTTAAGATACTTGGGTGTAATATTCAATAGCCCGCTGTAAAATTGCACTTCCCGCTCCTGCATGCAATGCGCGGCTAACAATTGCATAAATCGTTCGTAAAGCGTACCTGTTTGCAGGCTGTGTTTTCGCTGCTCGTATTCGTTGGCAAAGGTGTGCCACATTTCCAATACGAACAGCTGCATTTGTAATTTCAACATTTCCGCATAAAAACGATGACTCGTCTCCAGAAAGCGCTCGTGAAGCCATTTAAAATTCAGCAGGATCTTTTGCTTGTCCCTGCGAGTAATATTGTCTTTTACCGGGTACACCCTGGAATGGAGCAGCGCATTAATACTCCAGCTCTGGTCGGGAATATTGTCCATAAGAAAATTCTTTTCAACGAGCAGTACAGTTGCTTTAAAATTCTTCCCAAACTGCAGTCCCGCCAGCCGGCTTTCCGCGAACCAAAATAGAAACTGACCGGACTTGCATTGCATCTGTTGGTCGTTAAATAAAAACTGAATGTTCCCGGCTTGACAAAGCAAGTGCGTATGATATGCCCGATGAAAATTTTTGGGAAAGTCAGCCCCTCTTCTTACTTCCAATAACCTGATAACGGCGTTGCTCTCCTTCACCATCCCAAATTCTTTTAACAAAAATACGCTATATGTGACACTATTGTAGTGTTATGTGTCACGATTGTACTATTGTGCAGTAGTAGCTTTGTGCCATCAAATTGAAAGTATGAGTACAACCGAAAACGTCTTTGACACTTTGAAAAAGGGCCTGCCTGTCGCGGGGAATCATCCGCAGGCGCGGGAATTGAGAATGCAGTCGTATGAGACCATTCGGCTGGTGCAGGAGCTCAATCGTTCTTCGGACCCAGATGAGATAACGGAAATCCTTTCGCAAGTCACCGGTTCACCGATTGACGAAACCGTAACCGTGTTTCCGCCGATCCATATTAATTACGGCAGGCACCTGAGTATAGGTAAAAATGTCTTCATCAATTTCGATTGTACCTTTTTAACGCTGGGCGGTGTAACGATTGAAGACAACGTATTGATCGGCCCTGGTGTAAAGATGTTATCAGAGGGTCACCCATTAAACCCCGAAGACCGGCAAACACTTGTTCCCGGAAAAATACACATAAAGCAAAATGCCTGGATTGGCGCCGGATCAATTATTCTTCCCGGTGTAACCATTGGCGAAAACGCGGTGGTGGCAGCTGGCGCCGTAGTAAACAGGGATGTGCCTGCTAACACTGTAGCAGCAGGCGTTCCCGCAAAAACTATCAAAACAATTTAAATGAAAAAGGACATGAAAAACCTATTGATTATAGCACTTGCTGCAGTGATTTTTTTAGGAAGATCGTTTGCCCAAACGGGAAATAAAAAAACTGGAAATTCTAAAGAGATGAGAACTGCAGATCAATACACATTTATCTTAAGTGATAAGGTAACGCAGGCAAAAAGTAAACTTTAAAAATCGTTACGGGATCCTGTTGACCGGTGACTTATACGTTCCGAAAAACAGTGGCCCGGAACCTTTAGCAGCATTGGCTATTAGTGGTCCGTTTGGGGCTGTAAAGGAACAATCATCGGGACTTTATGCCAATCAAATGGCAGAACGGGGATTTATAACGCTTGCCTTTGATCCATCATATACCGGCGAAAGTGGTGGCGAGCCCAGGAACGTTGCTTCTCCGGATATTAATACAGAAGATTTCAGTGCAGCTGTAGATTTTCTCGGCTTACAAAAATCTGTGGACAGAAACCGCATCGGTATCATTGGCATTTGTGGCTGGGCTGGTTTCAGTTTAAATGCTGCCGCGGTAGATAAACGAATTAAAGCCGTTGCTACCACAAGTATGTATGATATGTCGCGGCTCAATGCAAAGGGGTATGATGATAAAATGACCGCAGAAGAGCGCACAAACACACTTGAACAAATTAGTGAGCAACGTTGGAAAGATGCGGAGCAGGATGCACCGGCTCCATCTACCAATAACCTACCGGAAAAATTGCAGGGAGGCGAACCGCAATTTGTAAAAGAGTATTTTGATTATTACAAAACTCCCCGCGGCTTTCATCCCCGTTCGATTAATTCAAACGGTGCATGGACAGCTACCAATGCATTGTCGTTTATGAACACGCCACTGTTGACGTACATTAAAGAAATTGCACCTCGCCCGGTGTTATTGATCGCTGGTGAAAAAGCGCACTCCCGGTACTTCAGCGAAGATGCTTACAAAGCAGCCGCAGGACAGAAGGAGCTCATGATCATCCCTAATGCAGTGCACGTGGACCTGTATGACAGATTAGATGTTATTCCATTTGACAAGCTAACATCATTCTTTAAACAACATTTAAATAAAGGAACCGATAACAAGATTTCTAAGGTGAAGGAAAGTTCTCCCGCAACAGTAACAGTGGAAACTGGCTCAAACAAAGAAGGGTCGCCATTAGCGGCCATTTTTCCAAAAGGTGAATTAGGTCCGGCTGAGAACTTCACCGGCAAAGCCTGGAATACCGGGCTTGTTGCAAATGACACCATTTACAATACAGTAGTTGGAAATGTTTACTTTGAACCAGGAGCAAGAAGCAATTGGCACATTCATCCGGCTGGGCAAATCCTGGTGATTACAGATGGTGTGGGCTATCATCAAATAAAGGGGCAGCCAAGGCAAACACTCAGAAAAGGGGATGTAGTAAAATGTCCACCGAACGTTGAACATTGGCACGGTGCAAGTAGAGATAGTGGGTTACAGCAGATATACATTATCACCAATACAGAAAAAGGGATTGTGAAATGGCTTCGGCCGGTGACAGAAGCAGAATACAACCAAGACCAGCTCGCTACGATTCGCTCGAATGAGTAAAGATCTTCGGGATATAAATTGAAAAATCATGAAACAGTTCTTAATTGTTGCTTCATTAATATTGTCACTCGTTAAATCCAATGGCATAAATTCCAACGGCAGTAAAATGAAAATAACAATTAGGGACAGGACTTTTACAGCAACACTCTATGACAATGCAACGGCGGCCGCATTCAAATCGCTTTTGCCGATGACCGTACTAATGGTTGAACTGAACAGCAATGAAAAGTATATTGACCTGCCACGAAATCTTCCTACGAATGCATCCAATCCGCGGACTATCAAGAATGGCGATTTGATGTTGTACGGCTCTTCAACCCTGGTACTTTTTTATAAAACATTTCCCACTTCTTATTCCTATACGAAGCTTGGGCGGATTGATGATACTACGGCGCTTGTTGCTGCGTTGGGGACGGGTAATGTAAGTGTGGCGTTTGAACTTTTTGATTAAGGCACGATCCAACGCCGGAGGATTTGTCCCATTTTGAAACAGTCATGTATACACGAACCTTCTGAAACCCGCCCTGGTAGCGGGTTTTGCATTTGGCATGTGCCTTGAAATGATTGTGCAGGTTTTTCATAGGATATTGGATTTAAAACACGGCCTGGGTTTCTACCCGGGCCTTTTTGTTTTTAAGCGTCCTGGTATAAACATAAAAACGCCCGCAACTTTTCGAACGTTGCAGGCGCGGATAATCATGAGCTATTAGCGATGTTGCGCGGAGGCAGCACGTGCCTGCTTCGCTTCTAATTTCCCCACCGTAAATGTTATACCGATTAAAAACATCGCCGCAGCGGTTAACAGAACGAAAAACAGGTTAAGAGGCCAGTTTGAAGTAGTAGAGTTATTCATTTTTTAATTTTTAATTGTTTAAAATAAGCCTGCAACCTTACGGGGTTGCAGGCGTTGAAAACCTATGCTTCAACAGTGATCTGGCTGATGGCCGTGGCCACCGTACCAGCTACGGCTACATAGGTTGCAACTGTAATTACAATTGCGGGAAGAGCTACCGGTGCAGCCAGCAACGTACCACTTGCAGTGGCGAGTGTTAGTCCGATTACTTTAAGTAGCCGGAAAAACTTTGGTGTTGGCATTGCTGCACGTTCGAGGATAGATAAACTATCGATATCTCTTTGTTCCATGATTGATTGTTTTTTGTTTTAAATTGAGTTTTACAGGGTCACTTCCAATGAGCCTTCATTCTCCGGGATATCATAAGCTGTCGCTTTGATTTTTGTTCCGGAAAGATTTAGGTTACTCGCTGTATGAAGTTACAATCCACAGGCCTGCAGGTTGAGCGGTAGCGGGTCCTTCTTCGATCAACTCGTCGTTCGAACTCCTGAATGGAAATCTTAACGGATTTACCTTGAAATTGTCGCTGGCTCGGGCAACTATTACGCTGCCTATAGCACCAGTATAGCCGTGGCAATTAAACTCTCTACTTTCGGAGCATTCTGTGCGTCAAGGAAAGCCATGTTAAAAGCAGATTGATTTCGTGCCGCTTTTAATTTATAGGCCATTTTAGCGCCAGTTCAAGGATTACAGTTTTCGCATACGCAATGCTCGCATTTGAATTTATCCTGTACAGCTCACTGGCCGTTGTAGGTTCCCTGTTTTCATTTACTTCAGGTGCCGCGGATACATATCCTTTACCAGCCCTGCGTTTGAAAACTATTTGTCCGCCTACCATACCTCGGGTTACTACGCATTATGATGTTATTCTTTTGCTTGCCATTTTAATTTATTTTTAAGTGTTTAAAAAAGTTTTAATTGTTCTTGTATACATCTCGTTCACTTGTTCTTTGCTTCTTGTATTCTCTACGAGTATTCGAGAAGTAGTTCAGATAAGGTCCAGATGTATACTTGAATTTATCGTTGCTTTCGGTGAAGCTGAAGGCGTCTCTCTCCAACTTCGGACGCTGCCCTTAGCAACGATTAATTCTGAGCACAAGAATGCAAGAGTTTCTGACGTGTGGTAGCGAGACGATTTCCAAGAGATGGAACACTTCCCAGTGAATTTTGACGCTTCCGTTTAAAACGCTCCCGGTGTGCACATAAACGCTCCCGCGCTGCACACGAATGCTCCCTCCGTGCACATAAATACTCCCGGAGTGCACAAAGATTTTTTTGGAGCAGATTGCTAAAAGTGGCGTTGGGAGTAATACGAAGTATTGGTACGTTTGTAAAAAACTACGTTATGGGACGTAATACTTTCTATTTTTTTAGGAGATCACTTCGAGGAATTGATATCAAGTAAAATTTCATCTGGAAAATATAATTCTGCCAGCGAAGTGATACAAACAGCTTTGAGACTCCTGGAAGCGGAAGACTTAAAAATGCGTGATCTTAACAAGATGCTTTCAACGGAGAAAAGAGCGGCTTAGCAAAGAAGTTCGCTCCGAAAGCAAACCTGGAGCAGTTGCACAAGAAATATTTATAATCTGATTGTCGAGGAAATTAAGAGGCTTCAGGGTCAGGCTTAATTACAAAAACTTTCGTTATAACACGTTCAATAAGATTAAAATAATAATTCCGGTAATAGGCAAAAGATGCCAGGCTTCGAATTCAATTTCGAAATCTTCGTCATTGTCCCACGCGCGTTTAAAGCGTTGCCAGAAGTTCATTTTTTTATTAACTTTATAAGAAAGGGCGGGGAAAATATCCCCGCCTTACCACTAAAGCCAAATGATCCATTTGATCATCCGCTTCACAACTTTAAGAGGTACCGTCAGTACCAACTTACAGCTTGCCGTGGTAATTTTGACTTTCATATTGTAAAGATGAAGCAGTGTTCTAAGACAACAAAACATTGCTTCATCTTTTTTTATTTTTAGACTTTTCGCTAAGCGCTTCTTTTAGAGTGTGCAGTGCCTCCATGTTAAAATATGGTAGCTAAATTGTTACTTTGCTTTATGAAACCAATGGCAACTCTCGTATTAACAATTGAAAAAACAACTGCCGGCATCGTTTGGGGTAGAGTGGTATACGACGATGATCTACTCGTTGATTCAGCTAAGTCAGTTGAAGCTTTGCAAAAACGGTTTCGCAAACTCTTAAAACAATTTCATGAGCTAGACCCCGGAACGGTAAAGTTCAAGATCGCAGATGCCTGATCCATGAATCGTGCTTGTTCATAAAATGACTTCTTATTTAATATGCCCCGCTCTTAGTATCCCCCCTTCTATTCCATCCTTGCCATATTCAAACTTTTTCGGATGTTTGTTGCCGTAACTACCCCTGCCACCACAAATATGTCATTGCATTTCTCTTTGACAGACGGAACCCCGTTAACCAGCATAGCGGGACTTCCTAAAAATTATACAGGCGCTATATTAAACGGCGCTCACACCTCGCACGTCCTACATTCACACGGCTCCATCGTTATACAGGAATTTACTACCCGCCAATGCACCATCCGCAAGATGCAGGTAACCTGGCAGAAACCCATTCGCATCAAATGCGAACACAATTACCTGGCGCCAGTGATATTCTGCCGCGCTACCGACAATAAAAGCATCTGCGAAGTAATAAAGGGCGCAGGCGATATGTACCAGCAAAAACAGCAGTTTTCTGTTGTATCCGGCAGCAAATGGAGCGGGTTATTGATCTCCGAGAAACCGGGCGACCACTACTTCACTGATTTCACCTGGAACGCAGACTTTGTCAGTACGCTGTTAAGCGACGATCCTTACTACAACAAGCTGAGCCAGCAAATACAATTCGACCTGCCAGAACGGTTAACGCCGGCTGCAAGAGATCTGAGCGATCAAATGCATAACGTTATCGCCAAATTGCTTGCGTTGAATTATAGCGAAGGCGAGAGTGTGCCCGTTTATGATGAATTAATGTCGAGGCTCATAAAACTCATTTTCTACGAGATGAAAGAATGCGAATCGGTAAAGAAGAAAATGAAAGAAGCCGACTGGCATAATATCAACAAAGCGAAAAAGCTGATTGACTACAATCTCAACACCCAGTTTACTACGCCGGAGTTAAGTATAAAAGTGGGCGTGAATGAATATAAACTGAAGAAGCTGTTTCCGAAAGTGGCAGGATACAGCGTTGAAGAATACAGGCGATATAAATTGCTTTGCAAGGCGGCGAAGAATATCGTTCAGCAACCCGACGCGTCAATCAAAATGTTTTCGGAAGAAGCAGGATACGATACAGTGAGTACGTTTACACGGGCATTTAAGAAAATGGGTTGCACGCCAGGAGAATTAAGGGAAGATACGTGGGACCTTCAAAAGCTTGAACGCATAATATCACCAGAAGGACGAATGACCGACAACTTCAAATATGGAACACTGATCGTAAAGCTGATGCGCGAGAAAATTTCGAAAGAAGAAGCGCAGGACCTTGACGCATGGATACTGCAAAGCGACAGCAACATGAAGTTGTTTGAAATGCTGATGAACGATTATAAAGCGGATTGGGCGAAGAGCTGGTTTAAAGCTGCAGGGGTAAATTACAAGGGTGTGAAATGGAAGAATGTAACCGGTTGGTATAAGCCAGAGCATAAGAACGTGTGGGACTTTTATATTGTGATAGCAGCAGTAGTTGCCTTTTTGATGATAGTATACCTTGTATTAATGTTTTAAACCACAAACATGAACAAACCGCTTATCTCGAGATCGTATATTAAGCTTACGCTGCTGGTATTGATTATTGTTGTTGCCTACTTGCTAGTTAAATCGTTCAGTACAGGTAAAAAAGAAGGGGCAGCGATGCAGGTGCAGCAGGGAGCGAATTGACATCAGGACTCCAGGTGTAGGCTGCGACAGAACTTAAACCACTGGCAAAGACGAGGAATAGAAAAACATCCCGCTATAGCTTCCTATATAGCGGTGGGGCACTCCCATTGCAACGAATCGCTTCTCGGCAGATCCCTCACGCTCGCACCGCTTCGCGGTGCTCGGTTCGTGATGACAACTGTACACTGAAAGCATGCGTTTTAAAAAACTTCTTCAACTAAATCCACACGCCGGAAAACTTCTCCCATTTTGGAACAGTCATGTATAAGCGAATCTTCTGAAACCCGCTCTGGTAGCGGGTTTTGCATTTGGCACGAGAGTTGAAAACATAGTATCAGGTTTTTCATAGGATATTGGATTTAAAACACGGCCTGGGTTTCTACCCGGGCCTTTTTGTTTTTTGAAAGGTTATGATAGTATTCCTCCGATCTAAAAAACTCCATGACGAATGACCTTGGGTGTGTTACTTGCTCGTTGTGGACTCCTTTGAAAACATCGGTTTTTAAATAAATTCTCCAGATGTTAAATTTGTAGGATAATTGCATAGTATGCTCCCAGAAATTAAAAAGGTCGCGACTGAATATAAAGAAGGCTTGAAGGCGGTCTATGGTAACGAACTATCGGAGGTTATTCTCTTTGGTTCTTACGCACGCGGTGACTATCATAGTGAATCAGATCTCGATTTTGCTGTGGTTTTGAAGAACCCTAACATTCGTCCCTCAGCAGAAATACTAAAAATAGCACCTGTTTCCTCGCGCATATCTTTGAAACATGGAATCATGATTTCCAGTTTAGCAGTGTCTAGCGAAAAGAAGGAACACTCAATGCAGTGGGTTTACCAGGCGATCCGAACAGAGGGAATTTCTATATGACAAATACACGAACAGAGTCAGAAAAGGCGTTGCATAGAGCGGCAGATGCATTGGAAAACGCTGAATACAATCTAAAGGGCTCGTATCTCTGGCGGCGGCTAATCGATCTTATTATGCCTGCTACTATTGTATGTCGGCACTGTTGTATACTAAGAACGTTTATGCAAAAACCCATCAAGGCACAAAGTCAAAATTCACCGAAATTTTTATCAAAGATCTCAAAGCTTTCCCACCGGAGTTGTCAGAAGATCTGACAACGCTTTTCGATTACAGGCAAGAAGCCGATTACGATTTAGACGCGGATATATCGTTGGACGAAGCTCGAAATATTCTCCAGAAGGCATCTGAGTTTTACATGAAGAGCAGGACTTACCTACAATCCCTTTAAATTGGTAAAGCCCATTTTAAGTTCGGGCATTTAAGATCATTTACTAATACTTGCGAGAGAGAACCACTGGTAAAACGAGGAAAAAGAATAACATCGCGCCTATTATCTTTCTATATAGCAGGTGAGACACACGCATTGCAACGAATCCCTTCTCCGCAGATCTCTCACATCGCAACGCTTGGCGTTGCTCCGTTCGAGATGACATCTGAGTGAAAGCAAGCGATTTCTAAAAATTCATTCGACTACATCCAAACGCCGGAAGACCTGTCCCAATTTGGAACGGTCACGGACATATGAATCTTCTGAAACCCGCTCTGGTAGCGGGTTTTGCATTTGGCATGTGCCTTGAAATCGATAGTGATAGGTTTTTCATAGGATATTGGATTTAAAACACGGCCTGGGTTTCTACCCGGGCCTATTTTGTTTTTAAGCGCCCTATTCCCTCGGATTTAGCCTTAGAACCCAACAGTAGTATTTCTCCGAGAGTTTATCTAATTTTGACCATCACATTTTGACAGATATGAATTTAGACGAATGGAAAATCACTACCCGGAGATTTTTGGGCAATACGTGGGTCAAAAACGAGATGGGAGTTATGATAACGTTGACTTCGCAACGAAGCAAGCTGCCGATATCTGTGGAGGATGCCAGAGCTCAAGTGAAGCGGCTAAAGGACCAGAGCCTGTCGGCCGTGAAGAAAGGACAACCTTCGGTGAAAAAGTAAAACCGATTGAAGAAGCTGCATTAAGAGTCTTCGCTATTGACCAAAATTCCTGGTTCACCGAAAAGAATTTCCTCGACAAATACAAGAGCCGGTTTATTGGCTCAGGTGCTGAACAGAAAGTCTATCTGTCGGAAGATGGATTTGATACTATGATACTGTTGGTTTCACTGAAGATGACGGAAAGTTTTCGGTCATCACCCGACAACCATTTGCTATTCTTAACCAAGGCGCACCGCGCGATGTAGTCGAACCATTTTTGAAACAACATGGATTCGACCGATATAAGAACGACGACTACTACAACAAAACTATAAGCGTCAAATTAGAGGACCTGCACGACGAAAACGTTTTTCTTGATAGTGCGGGTAACCTGCTATTTATTGACCCGGTAATCTATTTTGAAACTCCCGATTTAAAACTCGGCGGACAAAAAGTGTTTAGGTTTCCTTTTAATAAGAAAGATCCAGATAATCAATTCCACCGAGATGAGTTTGGCTAAAACGAAAGTGTTTCGTTTGATTCACGGCAATTAGCAGCTTGGCGTCCTTCAGGTAGGCATGTGCGTTATCAGACGCATTCCAATGATTAGAGAATTCGTCCCATTTTGAAACTGTAATGGACATACGAAGTCGCTGAAACCCGCCACCAGAGCGGGTTTTGCATTTGGCATGTGCCTTGAAATGATAGTGCAGGTTTTTCATAGGATATTGGATTTAAAACACGGCCTGGGTTTCTACCCGGGCCTTTTTGTTTTTTAACGCTTACTGGGCAATCTTAAAAAAGCATAAGTTCA